>CP018783.1:0-2400000 GCA_002025645.1 Curtobacterium pusillum | reverse complement strand
CTGTACAGACGCACCAGGACGGGTGCCAGCAGGGTCGCCACGACGGTGATGACCAGGAACGCGGACCCGCCGAGGGTGACGATCTTGTTGACGTACGCGGTGCCGCCGTCGGCGTGCTGCTTCATCGAGCGGACGATCTGCGGGATGAGCACCGCGGAGAGCAGGCCACCGGCGATGAGCGCGTAGATGTTGTTCGGCAGCTGGTTCGAGATGGCGAACGCGTTGGCGGCGTCGGAGCCGGTGTTGCCGATCGCGAAGGCCAGCACGAAGGTCTTCGCGAACCCGAGGATGCGCGAGACCATCGTCCCCGCCGCGAGCATCGCGCTCGCCCGGCCGAGGCTGCGCTCGGCGGCGGGCTCCGCGTCGACGGACGGCTGGGGCTGGGTGGCGCTGATGAGGGGCTCCTCGGGGTCTGCTGACGGTTCGTCGCGGTCGGTCTGGACGACTGCGCGAGCGTCGGCCTGGAGGAACGGTGCGGGTCCGTCAGGGCGTGTCGCGGCCGGCACGGGGTCGCCACCGACCACCGGCTGGACCTCCAGGGGACGGTTCGGGTCGTCGTCGTCCTCGTCGTCCAGCTCGCCGTTCCGGCGGCGGATCCGCTTGCGGATGCTGCGGAAGATGCCGAACCCGAAGATCGCGACGAGGGCGACCGCGGCGGCGGCCGTGATCACCGTCTCCCACTGGGCCTGCACGTTCAGCTCGACGGTCGCGGGGGCGCTGATCTTCACGCCGGTCGGGCTCGCGAGCGACATGGTCAGGTTGACCTTGCCGTTCGCGACCGACTGGACGGGCACGGTCGTGCGGGTCGAGGACTCGGGCTGGATCTTCACCTCGATGTCGTTCCGCACGACGCGCAGTGCCGAGTTCGACGGCTGCACGGACAGGCGCACCGTGACGGGGAACGTCGAGCTGTTCCGGATCGAGATCGGCAGCGAGGAGCGGTCACCGAGCAGCGTGAGGCTGCTGGAGTCGACGATGGCGACCTTCGAGACGGCCTTCGCCCAGTTCGCGACCCGGGCGTCGACCGCGTTCGCGAAGCCGTCCGGGTCCGGTCGCCAGGCGTTCGACGACAGCGCGAGCAGGTTGAGGCGCGCGGGTGCGGTGAGCTCGGTCGGGGTGTCCAGCGCGGTGGAGAACGCCGTGAGGTCCTGCTCCCCCTGCACGAGGTGCTCGAGCTGGTCGATCCTGGCGTCGCCGTTGGTGCCCGCGGTGAGGGTGAGCGACCCGGCGCTGGCGGACGACGCCGACGAGAGGTCGGTCGGGGCGACCCAGGGGGTTCCCTCGATCGCGTCGAGCGCCGAGCTGAGGCGGGCGGAGTTCGTCGGCCACTCGCGGTCGAGCGTGAGGAGGATCGGGCTCTCGGCCGTCCCGGCGCGGGCGGCGGTCGCGAGGGTCGCCGTGAGCTCGGACACGGCCGTGGACCAGTCCTGCTGGTTCGTCGCGGTCGCGGCGGAGCGGAGCAGCGAGGACATCGACTGGTCGGACACCAGCACGTGCTGGCCGCCGATCTGCTCGGACGCCGAGATGGTCGTGTCGGCGCCGGCCGAGGTGTTGCCGCTCGACACGATGGTCGTCTTCGTGCCGGCCTTCGCCAGCGCCGGCAGGTCGGCCGCCGTGACCGTCCCGTCGGCGGGCCAGGCGATCGAGTCCATCGAGTACGGGAAGTCGAGGAGCGACGCCGTCGTCGGCAGCGTCGTCGGGGTGCCGTCGTCGGTCGTCGTGTCGTCGCCCGAGCCGTCCCCCGCGTCGGAGGTCGCACCGTCCGTCGGGGTCGCCGTCGCCGAGGCGTCGGTCGTCGGCGATGCGGGGTCCTGCGTCGGGGTCGGCGTGGGGGTCGATGCACCCGGGAAGTGGTCGGCGTCGACCTGCTGGTCGAGCGAGATCGGCGAGAGGATGCCGTTCGCCCCCGCCTGGCGGAGTCCGGTGACGTCGGCGTCGGCGTAGGGCAGCGCGAAGGTCTCGTTGCGGAGCGACTCGAGGCGTGCCAACCACGCGGTGGCGGACGACGGGGCGTCGGCACCCAGGAGTCGGATCGAGGCGATGATCCGCGGGTCGACGGCGACGGCGACGTTGTGGTCCTCGGCCGCGTCGAGCTGCTGGGTGAGCGTGCCGTCCACGGCCGTCACGGAGGCGAGCACGTTCTTGTCGAGGACGCCGTCACCCGTCTTCGGCACGCTGATCGGCATCGCGACCGAGACGCTGACGGGCGTCTGGTCGGCGGAGTCCGGGTACCAGGTGATCGCGGACCTTGCGACGGCGTACGTGTCACCCGCGGTGTACTCGGCTGCGATGCGCCGGGCGCCGAACGACGAGTAGCCGCCGAGCGCCACGTTGCCGGACACGATCTTGACGGAGCCGAGGGTGACCGATCGGTGCGCCGGGACGGCCGGGATGTCCACGGAGTCCATCGGGGCGCCGAGGTAACCGGTCGTGCTGGTGTCGCCGAGCCAGTCGGAGAGGACGTCCCGCGTGCTGACGGAACGGAAGATGTCGAGGTCGGCCGTGCCGGCCGGGACGTCCGAGTCGGTGTCGTTCGTGACCGTGACGGAGAGCTCGAGGTCCTCGTCGCGCTGCACGATGCCACGGTTCGCCGGAGCGATCGAGATCGTCGTCTTGCCCGCTGCTGCGGCGGCCGGGTGGGCCACTCGGGTCTTCGTCGTGGGGGCCGTGGTGGCGAGGGCGCCGTCGGTCACCGCGGGCGCGACGACGAGGCCGAGGGCGACGAGGGCCGTCGCGGCGGCGGCGAGCGTTGTGCGGAAGATCTGCATACGGAAGGGGCCACGGGATCGGTCCGGGCCGTCCACGAGTGTATGAGGCGCGACCATGAACGCTCCCGTGCGCGCGGACGATGTGGAGAACTCGGGGGCGTGATCTGGGAGGATGAGGACCGTCATGCAGTCCGTTGCCCAGGCCGTCGAGCGTCTCGACGCACTCGCCGCCACCGAGCCCGTCGACCTCCTCGCTCGGGCCTTCGCCGACGCCGGACACGAACTCGCGCTCGTCGGCGGGCCCGTCCGCGACGCCTTCCTCGGCCGCCCGGTCACCGACCTCGACTTCACGACCGACGCCCGACCGGACGACATCCTGCGGATCGTGGAACCGATCGCGAGCGCCACCTGGGACGTCGGCCGCCAGTTCGGTACCATCGCCGCGCGGGTCGCCGGCGAGCAGGTCGAGATCACGACGTACCGCAGCGACGTCTACGACGGCGAGACCCGGAAGCCCGAGGTCGCGTTCGGCGACACCATCGAGGACGACCTGCTCCGCCGTGACTTCACGGTGAACGCGATGGCGCTGCGGCTGCCGGCCCGTGAGCTCGTCGACGTGCACGGCGGGGTCGAGGACCTCCTCGCCCAGCGCCTGCACACCCCCCAGGCCGCACGGGTGTCCTTCCGCGACGACCCGCTCCGGATGATGCGCGCCGCCCGGTTCACCGCTCAGCTCGGGTTCACGGTGTCGGACGAGGTGCGCGCGGCCATGACGGACCTGGTGGACTCGATCGGGATCGTCTCCGCCGAACGCGTGCGGGACGAACTCGTCAAGCTCCTCAACACCGGTGACCCCGTGGACGGCGTCCGTCTGCTGGTCGACACCGGGCTCGCCGAGCGCTTCCTGCCCGAGCTGCCGGCGATGCGGCTCGAGATCGACGAGCACCACCACCACAAGGACGTCTACGAGCACTCGCTCACGGTCCTGACCCAGGCGATCGGGTACGAGGCCGAGCGGCACCCCGGCGAGGCACCGGACACCGTGCTCCGACTCGCGGCGCTCCTGCACGACATCGGCAAGCCGGCGACCCGCAAGCTCGAGCCGGGCGGCGCCGTGAGCTTCCACCACCACGACCTCGTCGGGTCCAAGCTCGCGAAGAAGCGCCTCCGTGCGCTGCGCTTCGACAACGACACGATCGCCGCGGTGAGCCGCCTGATCGAGCTGCACCTCCGGTTCTTCGGCTACACCGAGGGCACCTGGACCGACTCCGCCGTCCGCCGGTACGTCCGCGACGCCGGCCCGCAGCTCGAACGCCTGCACGAGCTCACCCGTTCCGACGTCACGACCCGGAACCGCCGCAAGGCCGACCGACTCGCCTTCGCGTACGACGACCTCGAGGACCGCATCAAGGAACTGTCCGAGCAGGAGAAGCTCGACGCGATCCGACCGGATCTGTCCGGCGACGACATCATGCGCATCCTCGACATCCCGCCGGGCCGTGCCGTGGGCGAGGCCTACCGCCACCTGCTCGAGGTCCGCATGGACGAGGGTCCCCTCGGCCCCGAGGACGCCGAAGCCCGCCTGCGCGACTGGTGGGCCGCCCGCGACGCGACCGCCTGACGGACGCGACCGGTTCTCCACAGCCGGTGGCGCGCCTCCAGGCCGTCCGCTAAGCTTGCCGGGTTGTCCGCGCGCATTCTGCGTGGCGGGACACATGCATCAACCCTCCTGCCCCGAGAACTGCTCGGGGCCGCTGAGACCAGAGGAGGTGGGTTCCGCATGCACCAGTACGAACTGATGGCGATCCTCGACCCCGAGATCGATGAGCGCACCGTCGCTCCCAGCCTGGACAAGTTCCTCGCTGTGATCCGCAACGACGGTGGCACCGTCGACAACGTGGACGTCTGGGGCCGTCGTCGTCTCGCCTACGAGATCGCGAAGAAGTCCGAAGGCATCTACGCCGTCGTCGACTTCACGTCCTCCCCCGAGGCCGCCAAGGAGCTCGACCGTCAGCTCGGTCTCTCCGAGGCCGTGCTCCGCACGAAGGTCCTCCGCGCCGAAGAGGGCATCGCGCAGGTCGCCGCCCAGAAGCAGCGCGACGAGGCCCGCGCGGCCCGCAAGGCCGCCAACGCGACCGCAACCGCGACCGCGAGCGCCGAGTAACCCGTGGCCGGCGAAACCGTCATCACGGTGGTGGGCAACCTCACCGCGGACCCGGAGCTGCGCTACACGCAGAACGGGCTCGCCGTGGCGAACTTCACCATCGCGTCCACCCCTCGCACGTTCGACCGTCAGGCGAACGAGTGGAAGGACGGCGACGCGCTGTTCCTCCGCGCGAGCGTGTGGCGCGAGTTCGCCGAGCACGTGGCGGGCTCACTGACGAAGGGCTCGCGCGTCATCGCGCAGGGTCGCCTCCGTCAGCGCTCCTACCAGGACCGTGAGGGCCAGCAGCGCACGAGCATCGAGCTCGAGGTCGACGAGATCGGCCCCTCGCTCCGCTACGCGACCGCGCAGGTCACCCGTGCTGCGGGTGGCGCCGGTGGCGGTCGTGGTCAGGTCGGCGGCGGCAACGCCCCGGCCGGCAACGGTGGCAACGGCGGCAACTGGAACAACAACGGTGGCGGTCAGTCGGACGCGCCCTGGTCCCCGCAGGGTGGCCAGCAGGGTGGCAACGCACAGTCGAACGACGTGTGGAGCACCCCCGGTGGCACGTACGACGACGAGACCCCGTTCTGATCCTCCGCGGTTCAACGGACACAACTTTCACTTCTTAAGGACAAACAATGGCTGGAAAGAGCACCGGCGACCGCCGGAAGCCTCGCGGTAAGGGCGGCAAGAACGCCGCTCCCGCGAAGTCGATCAAGGTCGGCGTCATCGACTACAAGGACGTTGCGACCCTTCGCAAGTTCATCTCGGAGCGTGGAAAGATCCGCGCCCGTCGCATCACCGGCGTCTCCGTCCAGGAGCAGCGCCTCATCGCCCGTGCCGTGAAGAACGCCCGTGAGATGGCGCTCCTCCCCTACGCCGGCTCCGGCCGCTGATCGGAGGTCGACACATGTCGAAGCTCATCCTCACCCACGAGGTCTCCGGCCTCGGTTCCGCCGGTGACGTCGTCGACGTCAAGAACGGCTACGCCCGCAACTACCTGATCCCCCAGGGCTTCGCTGTCGCGTGGTCCAAGGGCGGCGAGAAGCAGGTCGAGTCGATCCGTGCGGCACGTGCCGCTCGCGAGCTCGCCACCATCGAAGAGGCCCAGGACCTCAAGATGAAGCTCGAGAACGCGACCATCCAGCTGTCGGTCAAGGCCGGCAAGGACGGCCGCCTGTTCGGCTCCGTCCGTCCGGGCGACGTCGCTGACGCCGTCCAGGCGCAGGGCGTCGGCTCGCTCGACAAGCGCAAGGTCGAGGTCCCCGCGACCATCAAGACCATCGGTGACCACGAGGCCACCGTGCGTCTGCGCGAGGACATCACTGCCGTGATCTCGCTCAAGGTCGTCGCTGCCAAGTAGCACTGACGTTCCGCTCCACGACGGGCGGGTCTCCTCCGGGTGGCCCGCCCGTCGTTGCGTTGTGGTGCCGGGGGGGGTGCGCGTGGGTGGGGCGGCGCGGGCGCCGTCGATCGCCGGCGAGACGCCGCTGCTGTGACGAGACGCCGCTGGGTGTTCGAAACACCGCAGGTTTCGGCGGTGTCTCGGGCTGCGCACGGCGTCTCACCGGCCGTCCGGTGTCACGTCAAGTGGCCTGGAGGCGCGGGTCGTCCCGCGCTGACCGGTTACGTCTCAGACGGGGTCGCACTTGCTGGGAGACGCTTGGGAAAGTTGTCCTCAGGTTTCGGTTTGTCAACTGTTTTTACACAGGCGAAATGTCCAGATCGTCAACCTTCAATGCGTACTTGAACCCCACTTCTCCACACATGGTGTGGAACGGGAAACCCCAGGTCAAACGGTCGAAAGTGTGTTCCCCACGCCGCTTGTCCACACCCCCATCCACAGTTGTCCACACAGCACCCCGGCGTGTTCCGCAGACTCTCCACAGAGTTATCCACAGGGGCGTTTGCTGGGGATAACTCTGTCTCCGTAGCTTGGCCCAGCGACTCGGCGATGTCGGTCGCCCGAGGTAGAACTGGCTCGGTCGGTCCGCTCGTGGGCCGCCGTCCGACCAAGAGGAGCAAGTGTGTCGATCGCGCATCTCGAGCCCGCCCCGCAGGACTTCGCGGAGCGCGGTGGCATGGAGCGCACACCGCCGCACGACATGCTCGCCGAGCAGTCGACCATCGGCGGCATGCTCCTGTCGAAGGACGCCGTCGCGGACGTCATCGAGACCGCCCGTGGCGTGGACTTCTACATCCCGAAGCACGAGGTCATCTTCGACGCGATCCTCTCGCTCTACTCGCACGGTGAGCCCACCGACGTGATCGCCGTCACCGACGAACTGACCAAGACGGGTCTGCTCTCCCGTGCCGGCGGTGCCGAGTACCTGCACAGCGTCACGAGCATGGTGCCCACCGCCGCGAACGCCGGTTACTACGCCGCGATCGTCGCCGAGAAGGCCGTGCTGCGTCGCCTGGTGGACGCCGGTACCCGCATCGTGCAGATGGGCTACGCGTCCGAGGGTGAGGTCACCGACCTGGTGAACAGCGCCCAGGCCGAGGTCTACAACGTCGCCGGCGGCATCCAGACCGAGGACTACGTCCCGCTCACCGACGCCATCTCCGCCGCCCTCGACGAGATCGAGGCCGCCAAGGGCCGTGACGGACAGATGACCGGCGTGCCCACTGGGTTCGCGCAGCTCGACGGCCTGACGAACGGCTTCCACCCCGGGCAGCTCATCATCATCGCCGCCCGACCCGCACTCGGGAAGTCGACGCTCGCGCTCGACCTCTGCCGCGCCGCCGCGATCAAGCACAACGAGACCGCCGCCTTCTTCTCGCTCGAGATGGGTCGCGCCGAGATCGCGATGCGTCTGCTCTCCGCCGAGTCCAGCGTCCCGCTGCAGAACATGCGCAAGGGCACCGTGGACTCCCGCGACTGGACGACCATCGCGCAGACCCGCGGGCGCATCAACGACGCTCCCTTCTTCATCGACGACTCCCCCAACATGACCCTCGTCGAGATCCGCGCCAAGTGCCGTCGCCTCAAGCAGCAGCACAACCTGCGCATGGTCGTCATCGACTACCTGCAGCTCATGACCTCCGGCAAGAAGGTCGAGTCCCGCCAGCAGGAGGTCTCCGAGTTCTCGCGTGCGCTGAAGCTCATGGCGAAGGAACTCCAGGTCCCCGTCGTCGCGCTGTCGCAGCTGAACCGTGGTCCCGAGCAGCGCGCCGACAAGAAACCGCAGATCTCCGACCTCCGCGAATCGGGCTCGATCGAGCAGGACGCCGACATGGTCATCCTGCTGCACCGCGAGTCCGCGTACGAGAAGGACAACCCGCGTCAGGGTGAGGCGGACCTCATCGTGGCGAAGCACCGCAACGGTCCGACGGACACGATCACCGTGGCGTTCCACGGGATGTTCTCGCGGTTCGTCGACATGCCGCAGTAGGGCGGTTGTGTCGCCGCGCACATAACCTGTCTCCTTCGCACACAACTTGTCGCCATGCGCGCGGGCGGGGCGACGGTCTTGTCGCTCACCCCGGGTCCTGGGAGCGTGCGCGAAGCGTCCGCATGACGCACCCCGGATTCACGTGATCGACGCAACACCTTCATTGCGAAGGATCGCGGACCACCTACCTGAGACAGGAGCTCCCGACAGCTAGCGCTAGCAGGCGCCTCAGCAACGAATCGACCTCGCCTACGGCAACTCCCTCCGAGTTCTCGGTGTCGCCGGGGTCGGTCGACGATTGGCTGCCGGGCACCAGGGAACGCGTCCCATGCTGCGGGACGCGTACCGCGCGCCCAGGAAGACCGGTGCCATCTGGTTGGGGTTTGAATCGCGGGTGTCAGGACAGCTCCATCAAGTCGGTTCTCGGATCTCGCCAGCGCCCTCGTGAGGCCTTGCCGATTGGCCAATTGCGCTCCACAATATGAGAATGGATTCTCAGTTGCGGGTGGCGCTGGCGGCGCCAATCCGGCCGGAACATGTTGAGCTGCTACGGGAGCTCGAGCCGCGCATCTCGGTCTCGTACCGCGAGGATGTCCTCCCACCAATGCGGTTTCCTGCTGATTTCAGCGGTGACCCGGCGTTTCAACGAGACGACGAGGCGCGGGCGTGGTGGCAGGCGCAGCTTGCGGAAGCGGACGCCCTGTACGGCATCCCGGATGTCGATCCGGCGTTGCTTGCGCGGGTCGTCAGGTCAAGCGGGTCGCTGCGCTGGGTGCACACGATGGCTGCCGGCGGTGGCGGGCAGGTGCGCGCGGCCGAACTGAGCGCGGCGGAGCTCGAGCGGGTGCGTTTCACGACTTCCGCCGGGGTGCATGGCACGGCCCTAGCCGAGTTCGCGCTGCTCGGGATTTTCGCGGGGGCGAAGTATCTGCCTCGGCTGCTAGCCGATCAGGCGGCGCATCGGTGGGCGGACCGGTGGGTGATGCAGCCCGTCGCTGGGGGCACGGTGCTCGTCCTCGGTCTTGGCGGTATTGGTGCGGAGGTCGCCCGGCTGTGCAAGGGGCTCGGGATGCAGGTACTCGGATCGAGTCGATCCGGCCAGCCGGTCGCGAACGTCGACAAGTTGGTCGCGTCGAGTGAGTTGACCGATGTTCTTGGCTGGGTCGATGCCGTGGTGTCGACGCTGCCCGGGACCGCCAGCACGGAAGGGCTGCTCGATGCGGGGTTCTTTTCTGCCGTCCGACACGGCGCAACGTTTGTCAACGTCGGCCGTGGAACGGTCGTTGACGAGGTCGCGCTGACGGATGCGCTTCAGCGCGGGACGATCGGGTTCGCTGCATTGGATGTGGTTGCGGCCGAGCCGTTGGCGCCGGAGAGCGCCTTGTGGGATCTGCCGCAGGTACTGATCAGCCCCCACACCGCGGCACTGACGGTAACCGAGGAGGAGCGCATCGTCCGGCTGTTCGCGGAGAACGCCGGTCGCCTGCTCGACGGTGCGCCACTGCGTAATGTGGTCGACACGGTGGAGTTCTACTGATGCCGTTCAACACCGACCGGTTCCTGCGTATCGCCGCGGCGTCGCCGGTGCTACAGCGGAACATTGTGCAGGTGGCTGAGCTTGCGGGTGTGCAGGTGCACTACCTCGGTGAGCACGTCGGCCGGGAGGCGTTCGCGTCGACCGCCCGCCCAGGGAATACCCGCGATGCCGCGGTCACCGCGATCGGGCTCGCCGCGTTGGCAGGCCTGAACGCAGACCAGGCGCACGACGTGATCGCGGGGCTCCCCACGGAGCTCCAGGAGCGGACGCAGGAAGCGGTGGTGGCGGCACGAGTGCGTGGTTATGCCGTCGATCGTGGCCGCGTCCATCCGAGCGTGTATGGGCTCGCGATTCCGGTGTCGTCGTTCCCGGGTGTCGCCGTTGGCGTGCCGTTGGTAGAGGTGCTGCCGGATCGGTGGCAGGAGGATGCCCGCCGCTACCAGGAGGTTGTCTCCGCGCTCCGGTCGGCGGTTCGGGTCCTGCAGCCGGATTGACCGCCTAGGAGTGCGTTGTGCAGCACTGATGGCCGCAGCCCCGCGCGAGCAGGACTGCGGCCATCAGTGCGTGGCGGAGGTGACAGTTAGCTGCGCAGGGCCGCCTCGGCGCGGAAGCGTGCCGCTTCCTCGTCCTTCTCGATCTCGATCCGAGCGATCTCCTCGGCGCCGGCGAGGACTTCTTCGGCACGCTCGAGTGGGACGACGATAACGCCGTCGCTGTCGGCGGCGATGATGTCGCCGGCCGTCACCACGACGCCGCCGAGTGCAACCGGTGAGCCGATGGCGCCGGGGCCGTTCTTGAACGGACCGGCCGGGTTGATCCCGCGGGACCAGACGGGGAAGGCGAAGTCGCGGATGATGTCGCGGTCGCGGGCGGATCCGTCCACGACAGCGCCGACGGCGCCAAACGCTTGGTAACGCTGAGCGAGGTTGTCGCCCATCACGGCTCGGCCGGTGTACCCGGCGGCGTTGATGGCGAGGAAGTCGCCGGGCTGGATGAGGTCGAGGACCTCGATCAGGGCGAGGTTGTCGCCAGCGACGGTGAGGATCGGCAGGGCGGATCCGACCGCTTTGGCGCCGTCCCACATCGGGGTGATGCCGGCGTCGACAATGCCGATGCGCTCCATCGCGTCACCGAGGTTGGCGACGGGGTACGCGGCGAAGCGGGCGACGAGCTCGGCGGGGGCGCGGCGGATGGTGGGTGTGGTGCGGATGGGCATCCGGGGTTCTCGTTTCTGTTGCGTGGTCAGGGGTAGAGGCCGCGGTTGCGGTGTGCGTCGAGGACCCGCGAGACCGCGATGCGCATGGCTGCATCGCGGAGGGTGCCACCAGCCGAGCGCTGCTCGGCGGTGACAGCGTTCCAGGCGCCGAGCATGCGCTCTTCGAGGCGGGATTCGACGGTGTCGAGGCTCCAACGGTAGGTCTGCTTCGCTTGCACCCATTCGAAGTAGGACACGATGACGCCGCCGGCGTTGGCGAGGATGTCCGGGACGACGAGGACGTCGCGGTCGGCGAGGCGGCTGTCGGCGATGCTGGAGAGGGGCCCGTTGGCGCCCTCGACGATGATGCGTGCCTGCACCTGGTCGACGTTGTCGACGTGGATGACACCTTCGACGGCTGCCGGTACCAGCACCGTGACCCTCAGCAGCAGCAGCTCCTCGGCGGGGATCGGATCGGCGTCCGGGTATCCGACGACGGTGCCGTGCTCGGCGGCGTAGGCGGACAGCGCCGCGACGTCGAGGCCGCCCTCGCGGTACACCGCGCCGTACTGGTCGCTCACCGCGACGACGTGCACGCCGGCGTCGGCCAGGAAGCCTGCCGCGTACGAGCCGACCTTGCCGAACCCCTGTACGGCCGCGGTGGCCGCCGCCGGGGCGATGCCGAGGCGTTCCAGGGCGGCGGACGCCATCAGCGCGACACCGCGGCTGGTGGAGGTAGCGCGGCCGAGGGAACCGCCGAGGGCGATGGGTTTGCCGGTGACGACGGACTGCACGGTGTAGCCGCTGCTGACGGAGAAGGTGTCCATCATCCAGGCCATGGTGCGTTCGTCGGTGCCGATGTCCGGAGCGGGGATGTCACGGTCCGGGCCGATGACGGGCAGGATCTCGCTGGTGTAACGGCGGGTGACGCGTTCGATCTCCTCGATCGAGTACTGCCGCGGGTCGATCGCGACCCCGCCCTTCGCGCCGCCGTAGGGCAGGTCGACCAGGGCGCACTTCCACGTCATCCACATCGCCAGCGCCCGCACCTCGTCGAGGTCGACGGACGGAGCGAACCGGACACCGCCCTTGGCGGGGCCGCGGGAGAAGTTGTGTTGGACGCGGTATCCACGGAACACCTCCACGGATCCGTCGTCGCGGCGCAGCGGGACGCCGACGGAGATCTCGCGCCGAGCCTGCCCGAGGAGGTCGACGAGTCCCGGCTCGATGTCGAGTGCGGTGGCGGCTGCGCGGAGTTGGTCGTGGGCGTCATCGAGAGGTGAGCGAGTTGCGTCCGGTGCCGTGACTGTCACGTCTGGTCCTCCATCGACCGATCTGAGAAACGATTCGCAGTTCGTGAGTCAGTGTGCACCCCGGCCGACGCCGACACAAGCGCGAACGCCGACTCCTGCGGGGTCGAAACATGACGGAAACAGGCTTGTCACGCGATCGTTCACCGGCCGGCGTTGACGTCATGCGAAATGCGACCCTATTCTCAACTACGAGTCAACTCGCACTCACAGCAATCCGGCCGACGCCGTCTGGACGCATCAGGAGGACATCTCATGCTCTCGTCCTCGCGTCCGCCGTCCCCGATCTCCACCCGCACACCCCGCGGGTTCATCGGCGACCCTGCACGACGCGGTGCACCCAGCACGCGCACCCATCACACTGAGAACGAGCCCGAAACGGCTCTCGTCCGAGAGAAGAGCACATGAGCGCACCCGATCGGCTTGACACCACACAGGTGCAGGCCCTGACCGCTGACGGTTCCATCGTCCGCCGCGTGACGCTTGCGGGCGCGTTGGGTTCCGTCGTCGAGTGGTACGACTACGGCATCTACGGCCTGCTGACCACCTACCTGGCCCTGAACATCGTCGGTGGTGGTGACGCGTCCGCGTTGATCCTGACCAACGCCGGCTTCGCGGTCAGCTTCCTCGCCCGCCCGTTCGGCGGTGTCATCTTCGGCTACCTCGGCGACAAGATCGGCCGCAAGCGGCTCCTCGCGACGCTGCTGTTGCTGATCTCCGGGTCGACCCTCGCGATCGGCCTCGTCCCCTCGTACGCCGCAATCGGCGTGTTCGCTCCGATCCTGCTGATCCTGCTGCGCATCCTGCAGGGCTTCTCCGCCGGCGGCGAAGTGGCCGGCGCAATGTCGTTCGTCGGCGAGTACGCACACCGCGACCACCGCAACTTCGCGCAAAGCTTCGTCGCCGTCGGATCGTTCTTCGCGCTCCTCTTCGGCAGCAGCTTCTCCGCAGTGCTCATCACCACGCTCGGCGATGACACGATGGAGTCCTGGGCGTGGCGCATCCCGTTCTTCCTCGCCGCACCGCTCGGCTACGTGGGCTTCTGGATCCGACAGCGCATGGAGGAGACGCCGCACTTCCAGGCGCTCCAGGAGCGCAAGGCCGTGCAGCGCAACCCGCTGAAGACCGCCTTCACCAACCGCAAGCACGTCCTCGCGATCGTGATGACGATCTTCCTCCCGGCGCTGAACGGCCCCGGCTACTACCTGTTGTTCACGTACATGCCGACCTACCTCAAGACCCAGCTCGGCGAGGACCACAACTTCACCCTCGTCCGCGCGCTGATGGTCACCGCCTGCAGCCTCGTCGCGATTATCATCTCGATCCCACTGATGGCACGTCTGTCCGACCGGATCGGCCGGAAGCCGGTTCTGATCATCTCCGCGGTCGCCAGCGGCGCGGTCGCGTTCCCGATGTTCGCGCTGCTGGCGACCGGCAACTTCGGCTTCGCCGTCATCGGCGCCGTCGTCCTCGCCGTGTCCTTCTCCGGCCACGCCGCTGTCGTGCACACCGTCCTCACCGAGATGTTCCCCACCACCGTCCGCTACAGCGCGTACAGCATCGGCTTCAACGTCAGCACCATCATCTTCGGTGGCAGCGCACCGCTGGTGATGACGGCGCTGATCAACGCCACCGGCAGCAGCATGATCCCCGCCTACGCCGCCATCGTCACCGCAACCATCACGCTCATCGCCTGCTTCTTCCTCAAGGAAACCCGCGGCAGCGAACTGCGCGTCGAGTGACACCACCGCCGGCGGCGGGGCCTCTCCCCGCCGCCGGCAACACCAGAACCACCAGAACCACCAGGAGGACCCCGCATGAGCACCGCATCCGTCGCCGTCGTCGCCGATCTCGGCGAGAGCTACGGCAACTTCAGCTTTGGCAACGACGAGGCCCTCTTCGGCCTCGTCACCGCATCGAACATCGCCTGCGGCTTCCACTCCGGCGACCCGCGGGTGATGGACTCCACCGTCGCCGAATGCGTCAAGCGCGGCGTCGAGATCGGCGCCCACCCCGGATACCCCGACCTCGTCGGCTTCGGCCGCCGCCTCATCGAAGCGTCCGAAGAGGAGATCCGCACCGACGTCCTCTACCAAATCGGTGCCCTCGACGCGTTCGCCCGGATCCACGGCGGCACGATCAGCCACGTCGCCCCGCACGGCCGGATGGGCTCCATCGCCCAGACCGACGCCAAGCACGCCCGCGCCATCACCGACGCTGTCGCCGCCTACAACTCCGACTACATCGTCATCTGCCAGCGCGGCCTGCTCGCCGAGGAAGCCGAGAAGCGGAACCTGCCCGTGGCGTACGTGTTCCTCGCCGACCGCGGCTACGGCGCCGACGGGATGCCGGTCGCCCGGTCCCACCCGGGCGGCCTGCTGCACGACCCTGCCGAGATCGGCCGCCGCGCCGCGCAGGCAGTCACGGACGGTACTGTCACCAGCGTCGACGGTGAGACCGTGGCCCTCGGCCACGACGTCGACGTGCTGCTGCTGCACGGCGACCACCCGCAGGTCCTCGAGAACGGGACCGCACTGCGCGCCGGCCTCGAGCAGGCGGGCATCACCGCGACCGGTCTGCAGGACGTGCTCGCCGCCAAGCGCACCCCCGCGACCGCTTCGTGACTTCCATCACCACCGTTCCCTACGGGGACGCCGCGGTGATGTTGACCGCGCTCGGGTCCGGGCCAGATGCCCGGGCCCGCGTGCGGCAGCTCGGCGCGCTCCTGCAGGAGCGCGCCCCGCACGGCGTCACCGACGCCATCGCCGGACTCGACTCGCTGCTGATCAGCTTCGACCCGCAGCGCACCACCACCGCGTCGATCACGGACTTCGTCGCCCTACTGGACGACACCACCGCCCCCGTGGCGGCATCCGACATCGCCACGACGACGGGACGGCTGGTCCACATCCCAGTGGTCTTCGACGCCGGCACCGGGCCCGACCTCGACGCCGTCGCCGCGGAACAGGACACCACCGTGGACGCGATCATCGCCGCAGCAACGGAGGTGACGTTCACTACGGTGCTGCTCGCTGCGGGGATGGCACCCATGATGGAAGGCGGCGCCTTCCCGACGCAGGTCCGTCGCGCCACCCAGCCGCGGACCAACGTGCCCGCCGGCAGCATCATGATCGCCGGCCAGAACGCCATCATCCAACCCTCCCCAGGACCCACCGGATGGCGCGTCATCGGCCGTACCCCCCACACCATCGTCGACATCACCCGCGACAACGCGGCAGCGATCGCACCTGGGGACCGGGTGCAGTTCGTGCCCGTCAGCCGCGACGACGCAGCGAACCTCGAAGGCGTCTTCCTCGAGACGGAGCCCACCAGATGACCGTGCACCTCGACGTCGTCGACGCCGGCTGGATGAGCACCTTGCAGGACGCCGGTCGGACCGGCAGCGAGCGCTTCGGCGTCCCCACCGGCGGCAGCGCCGACCAACACTCCGCAGCCGTGGCGAACATCCTCGTCGGCAACGCTCGAACCGCCACGCTGCTGGAGATCATGGGCGAGTTCTCCATCGTTCCCGACCGGGACGTCCTCATCGCCGCGACCGGCGGCGTCGACCAAGTCCTCGTCGGCGACGCCACCGCCGACGCGTGGGCGCCCGTCGTTGTGCCCACCGGCGCAGAGCTGCGTCTCATCCCCGCCCCCACAGCAGCCCGCAGCTACCTCGCCATCGCCGGCACGATCACCGCCGACCAGTTCTTCGGTAGCGCCGCCCCGGACGCACGGATGGGCTTCGCCCAGCAGGTGCAGCACGGCGACCGAATCAGCGTCGAAACCCAGTTCACCGGGTTCCGACAGCCGTTCTTCGACCACGCCCTCTTCCGACTGCCGGTACCCACATGGCGGCCCACCGACAACGCCTGGGCGGTGCCGATTCTCCCAGGCCCGCACAGCAGCATCCCCGGCATCCGCGACCTCGTCGAGGCCGCGGAATACCGCGTCACCGACCGGTCCAACCATGTCGGCATCCGCCTTGACGGGCCGGTGCTGCATCCCGACGACGACACCGAGATCGTCTCGCACGGTGTCCCCATCGGAGCGGTCGAGATCCCGCACGGCGACGAACTCATCGTCCTCGGCCGATATCGCACGGTCACCGCTGGCTACCCCATCGTCGGATTCATCCCCACCGCCGCGCAGCACACCTTCGGGCAGGTCACTCCCGGCCGAGGCGTGCACTTCACATGGACCACACCCGAACAGGCCACCCGCATGACCTGGGCCGCGGAAGAAGCACTGATGACCCTTTCCGACGCCGTCGACGACGTCTTTCGCGCCGTCGGCATCCCCCGGCACCCCTGATCCCTGCCCTTGCAACACCCTCGCAAATGAGAGACGATTCTCATATCGGATGGAAGGAGGCGCGTATGACAACCACCCCCGTAGCCCTCGTGACCGGCGCGGGATCCGGCATGGGCCGCGCGACCGCGATCAAGCTCGCCGCAGCCGGCAACCACGTAGCCCTTGTGGGTCGCCGCGCGGACCCCCTTGAGCAGACCCGGCAAGCCATCATCGCTGCCCGCGGTGCCGCGACCGTGCTCGTATCGGACATCACCGCCCCCGGCGCCGCGCAGGAGCTCATCACCGCCGTGCACAAGCAGCTCGGCCGGATCAGCCTGCTCGTACACGCGGCCGGCAGCTCGAGCCGGATCCTCAACGCACGCTGGGTCAGCCCGGAGGAGTGGCGGGAGGTCCTCGAGGTGAACCTCACCGCCGTGCACCTGCTCACCCAGGCTGCATTGGAGGATCTCCTCACCGGTGACGGCGGCACCGTCATCGCCGTGTCCTCCCTCGCCGCGGTGAACCCGAACCTGCTCGGCGGCGCCGCATACGGCGCAGCGAAGGCGGGTGTGCGGAACTACATGACGTTCCTCCACAACACCTTCCGCGGCGACGGGCTGCGCGCGATCACGGTCCTTCCCGGCGAGGCGGATACGCCCATCCTGGAGGGCCGCGCCCGACCGCCGGCGACCGAAGAACGCCGAAACATGCTCCAGCCGGACGACGTCGCAGACGCCATCGCCGTGATCGCGGCGCTCCCGCAGCGCGCAGTCGTTCAAGAGCTCATCATCGCGCCGACCCGGCAGCGCGACACCAGCACCGATTTGGAGATCAGCCGACACCTCGGCGCTCCGTCACCGTCGAAGGACCACGAGGACACCACCGCATGAGCACTCTCACCGACACCCTCACCTTCGCCCCCTCCGACGCGGTCCAGCGCGTCGTCCGCGGGTCCCGTCGCGCGCAGCAGCCGGCGTCCTCGGCCGACCTGGTCTCTCTCGCCGTCGGCGAGCCGAACTTCGACACCCCAGCGCCAATCGTGGAGGCCGCCGCGGCGGCGCTGCGCGCCGGGCGCACACACTACGCACCCGCCATGGGCGAGCCCGCGCTCCGTGAGGACCTCGCTGCCCGCATCGACGCCCTCACAGGCGAACATGTCGACGCAGCGGACGTCCTCATCACTCACGGCGGCACCGGCGGACTCACCGCTGCGATCCTCGCAATCGTGAACCCGGGCGACAAGGTCGTCATCCCCGACCCGACGTACTCGCTCTACGCGGACCTCATCGCCATGGCCGGCGGGATCACCGTCCCGGTGCCGCTCGCGGCAGACCTGCACTGGGACCTCGACGCGCTCGAGCAAGCACTGCCCTGCGCGAAGCTGTTCATCTTCTGCAATCCCGGCAACCCAACCGGGATCGTGCACTCCGCGGAAGAGCTGACCCGACTCGGCCAGGCGCTGGCGGGGACCGACACCATCGTCCTCAGCGACGAGGCGTACGCGGACCTGACTTTCACCGACGCTCCGTTCACCTCGGCCCTGTCGGTGCCGTCACTCGAGGGGCGGCTGGTGTACTGCCAGACATTCTCCAAGAGCTACGCCATGACCGGATGGCGGGTCGGCTACCTGTGGGGGCCGTCGGAGATCATCGCAGCCGCCGCCCGCGTGCACAGCACCGCGAACGGGTCGCTGAACACCGCCGTCCAGGACGCGGCTCGTGTCGCGCTGACCGACTGTGGCGACGACATCGCGGGGATGTTCGATGCGTACGCGCAGCGGCGACTCCTGATGCACGACGGACTGGCGACGATCGACGGACTGCAGGTGTCCTCGCCGGAGGGTGCGTTCTACCTCTTCCCCCGCTACGACCTCGACGTTCCGAGTGTGGAGCTCGTTGCTACCCTCCGCGCAGCAGGGGTAGCGGTCCGACCCGGCGCCGAGTTCGGTGCCGGTGGCGAGCACCACCTGCGGCTCTCCTACGCAGCGTCCAACGACGCGATCGAGACAGGCATCGCCCGCCTGGCCACCGCATTCCAGGCGCTACGCTGACCACAACCGATCATCCCGGAAGGGGTAGCACGTGCGCAGCGACACTGAACGCAACCGCGGGCGCATCATCAAAGCCGCGTCCAAGCTCGCCGCGAAACACGGCAACGCCATCCGGATGCAAGACATCGCTAGCCGCGCGGAGGTGTCCACAGCGACCGCCTATCGGCACTTCGGCAGCGTCGACGAGATCCTGGCAGAGTTCCGGTACGGCGTCGGCGAACAGCTGCGCAGCTTCAGCCTCGACCGCACCGAGCACGGCATCGAGCTGCTGGAAGTCGTCAGCCGCCGCTGGGTAGAGCTCATCATGAAGCACGGCCGCGCCATGGTGCACACCCGCTCCGACGAGGGCTACCTCAAGCGCCTCCGCGCCGACGCACCGTACCTCACCGTGCAAGCCGACGCGCTCGCCCGGCCGATCCGGGAGGCTACGGAAGAAGCCGGTCTCGACGATCCGGGCGATATCGGCATGTTCTTCTGGAACATGCTCTTCGACCCTCGCGAGATCTTCGACCTGCACGAAACCGTTGGGCTCGCTCCGGAACAGATCGCCGAACGGCTCGTGCAGGCACTGCTCGGTACCGTGCTCGGATGGTCCCGCGCCGGCGCATCCGTTCGCGCGACCGCATTCTCCTTCTGAACAGCACCGGCGGCCGCGCTGGTCGCGTGCGTGAGAAATGGTGGGGGCTCCCCACCACAAGGAGCCCCCACCGGCCGGTCCTCCCCACAACCCAGCGGAGAACCGGGGTCTGAAGGGTCAGAACCGCAGCAGCACCTTGCTGGAGCGCGATGCGTCCCCGGCGACCTCGAAGGCGGTGAGCGCGTCGGCGACGTCGTACTCATGCGTCGCGACCGGCTGCACCTTCAGGGACCCATCCGCGATCGCGTCGAGGACGTCAGTGATCTCGTCGACGAACCGGAACGAACCGCGCAAGTCGAGCTCCTTCGTGATCGCCAGGGACATCAGCGCCGGCTGCGGTCCCGTGGGTAGCAACCCGACCATGACGACCGTCCCGCCTCGGGCCGCGCCCCGAATCGCCGACGCGAGGCCATGGTGGTTTCCGGAGGACTCAATGACGACGTCGGCTTCGGTAGCGGCGATCGCGTCGGCGTCGCCGGCGTGCAGCGTCGCGTCGGCGCCGACCTGCTGTGCGACCTGCAGTGACAGCTCCTGCAGGTCGACGGCGGTGATATGCGCCGCTCCCCCATGGCGCAGCGCCGCAACCGCCAACGCGCCGATTGGGCCCGCACCGATCACGAGCGCCCGCTTGCCGGTGACGTTGCCGGCGCGGTGGACCCCATGCAGAGCGACCGCTGCGGGCTCCGCCAGCGCAGCATCCCGCAGCGACAGACCAGCCGGCAGCGGTCGTAGCATCCGCGTCGGCAGCGCCACGTACCGGGCGAACCCACCCTGCGTGTGCGGCAGCAGCGCGGCACTGCCGAGGTAGGTGGTACCTGGGGCGAGGTTCGGACGGTCCGCCGGGTAGCGGCCGGGCAACGTACCGGTCGTTGCGGGGTGCACCGCAATCGGAGTACCGGCGGCCGGACCGGAACCGTCCGTGGCGGGGGTCCGGACTGAGCCGACGATCTCGTGGCCGAGGAGCATCGGCTCGCGGAGGATCGACTCGCCGACGGCGCCGTGTCGCCAATAGTGCAGATCCGACCCGCAGATACCGCCATAGGCGACTTCGATCAACGCCTGCTCGGCGGTCGGGGTGGGCATCGGCAATGCTTCGATCCGCAGATCCTGTGCGGCATGGACGACGACGCCGACGTTGTCGGTGCCGGTGCTCGCGGACTTGGTGGTGTCGCTCATCGGGCGTTCCTCTCGAACGGGTTCAGACGACGACGGTCATGCCGCCGTCGACGAAGATGACCTGGCCGTTGACGAAATCGCTGGCCGAGGACGCCAGCCAAATGGCCGGTCCGACGATGTCCTCGGTGGTACCCCAGCGGTGTGCGGGGGTACGGCCGAGGATCCACTCGTTGAACACGGTGTCGTCAACGAGGGCCTGCGTCATCTCGGTGTGGATGTAGCCCGGTGCGAGCGCGTTGATCTGCAGGTTGTGCGAAGCCCACTCGGCGGTCATTGCGCGCGTTAGGTTCCGCAGGCCGCCCTTCGCAGCGGTGTACGCGGCGATCGTTGGACGGGCGAGATCGGTCTGCACGGACGCGATGTTGATGATCTTGCCGCCGTTCCGGCCGATCATGTGCCGCGCAACTTCCCGTCCAACGAGGAACGCTGACGTGAGGTCGGTGCGGATCACCCGATCCCAGTCCTCGACCGCGAGCTCCAGCATCGGCACACGATGCTGGACACCCGCGTTGTTGACCAGCACGTCGATCGCACCGACCGACGTTTCGACAGAGTCGATCCCGTCACGCACCGCGCGCTCGTCGGTGATGTCGAACGCGACCGCGTCGACACGGTCGGAACCATAAACGGACGCGAGAGCCTGCTGGGTGGCATGCAGGCGCGCCTGGTCGCGCCCGTGCACCACGACGTGCGCGCCGGCGCGGAGAAGGCCATCTGCGATGCTGCGGCCGATACCCCGACTCGAGCCGGTCACCAACGCGCGCGTGTCCTCCAGGGCGAACAAGGGCGCCCGATCCGGTTCCGACCGCGGCAAGAGACGCTCGACCGTATCGACAATCGCTTGCGGGGCCTCATCGATGCTGACCACGACCCCCGCTTCATCGTGAGTCAACGGCTCGATGAGATCGAGCTGCGAGCTCAGCAGCGACGCGGGCATGTACTCATGCGCCCGGGCAGCGAGCCGCTCGGCGATCAGCGCGCGACTGCCCGAGAGGTGCACGAAGAACACGTCGGCACCAGCGTCGCGCAGCTGCTCGCGGTACGCACGCGTCAGCGCGGAACACGCGACCACGACACCGTCGCCTGCACCGAGTCGCTTGGCGACGCGCGCCAGCCACGGCGTTCGGTCCGCATCATTCAGCGGCGTGCCAGCCGCCATCTTCGCCTTCGCCGACTCCGAGTGCAGGTCATCGGCGTCGACGAAGGGCACACCGAGGCGCTCCGCCAGTCCGGCACCGACGGTGGACTTGCCCGCGCCGGACACTCCCATCAGCACGATCGCGGGATACGGTCCGGTCACAGAGGCCTCCTTCGGCGACGCACTCTCGACAAAATGAGAATGACGTCTTACTTTGAACGGTAGTGACCATGCCGCGCGGACGCAAGCGGCACCGACAGAAGGATCCTGCGATGCCCTCTCTCCCGTCTTCCTCCCCCCAAGCGAACATCGGCGTGGTCGGTCTGGCGGTGATGGGGTCGAACCTCGCGCGCAACCTCGCGTCGCGTGAGGGCAACACGGTCGCGGTCTACAACCGCACCTACGCCCGGACCGAGGAGCTGCTGAGCGAGCACGCCGACGCCGGGTTCATCGCCTCCGAGTCGATCGACGACTTCGTCGCGTCGCTGTCCAAGCCGCGCACCGCGATCATCATGGTGCAGGCCGGTAAGGGCACCGACGCGGTCATCGAGCAGCTGGCCGAGCGGTTCGAGGAAGGCGACATCATCGTCGACGGCGGCAACGCCAACTTCCACGACACGATCCGCCGCGAGCACGACCTGCGCGAGAAGGGCTTGAACTTCGTCGGCACCGGCATCTCGGGTGGTGAAGAGGGCGCGCTGAAGGGACCGTCGATCATGCCCGGCGGCTCGAAGGAGGCCTGGGAGACGCTCGGCCCGATCCTCAAGTCGATCGCCGCGGTCGCCGAGGGGGAGCCCTGCGTGACCCACATCGGCACCGACGGCGCCGGCCACTTCGTGAAGATGGTGCACAACGGCATCGAGTACGCCGACATGCAGCTCATCGCCGAGTCGTACGACCTGCTCCGTCGCGTCGGTGGCCTCTCCGTCGAGGACCTCGTGAAGGTGTTCGACGAGTGGAACGGCGGCGACCTCGAGTCGTACCTGATCGAGATCACCGTCGAGGTCCTGAAGCAGCAGGACGCCGACACCGGCAAGGCCCTCGTCGACGTCATCCGTGACGAGGCCGGCTCGAAGGGCACCGGCGTCTGGACCGTGCAGAACGCAGTCGGCCTCGGCATCCCCGTCTCCGGCATCGGCGAAGCGGTGTTCGCCCGCGCCGTGTCGTCCAAGCCGGTCCAGCGTGCCGCGGTGCAGAAGGCGTTCCCGGACCGCCCCGCCATCGCCGAGGTCCCGGACGGGTTCGCCGACGACGTCCGTGCCGCGCTGTACGCCTCGAAGGTCGTCGCCTACGCGCAGGGCTTCGACCTCATCATCGCCGGGGCCAAGGAGTACGGTTGGGACATCAACCTCGGCAACATCGCGAAGATCTGGCGCGGCGGCTGCATCATCCGTGCCCAGTTCCTCAACCGCATCGTCGAGGCGTACGACAAGAACCCGACGCTGGAGTCCCTGCTGGTCGATCCGTACTTCGCGAACGCCGTGCAGGAGGGCGAAGCGGCCTGGCGCCGCATCGTCGGGATCGCCGCCGCCTCCGGGATCCCGGCACCGGGCTTCTCGTCGGCGCTGTCGTACTTCGACTCCCTCGCCTCCGACCGCCTGCCCGCCGCCCTCATCCAGGGGCAGCGCGACTTCTTCGGTGCGCACACCTACCAGCGCATCGACAAGGACGGCACCTTCCACACGCTGTGGTCCGACGACGACCGCCGCGAGGTCGACCAGGAACCCTCCACCCATTGATCGACACAGGCCGAGCGGTGGGCGTCAGCGTCGCCGCGCTGATCGGAACGTCGGCCGAGCAGCAGTCGGTGATCGTTCCGCTCCCATCAGCGGCGACATCGCGTGAGTCGCTTCGCGAAGGGCTACGGCGAGCGATCGAAGTCGGCATCCTTCCACCGGGGTCGCACCTGCGGCGCGGGAACGACATCGCACGGGCCGTCGGGCTTGGGTCGAGCACCGTCGGTGCCGCGATTCACGACCTTGTCGACGCGGGTCTAGTCGAGCGCGACGGCCGCGGCCCGGCGCGGATCCGACGACGCGATGAAATGCAGCTCGTCCGTGTGGAACCGGTAGCTACGGATCTGCTAGAGCCGTTCTCTGAGCGGCGCGGATTGCTCGAGTACGTGCCCGACCTACCCGAGGAACGCCGGTTTGTGCAGTACTTCTTGGGGCAGCTCGTCGCGGAAGTGACGATCGCGTCCGACCCGCAATGGTGGATGCCGCCGCCGGCTCTGTCGTGGGATGCATCGCTCGGACCCCGTTCGCAGGTGCAGCAGCGAAACGTGCGAGTCGAGGTCGATTCCGCCGGGGCGAGGGCTGGGTGGACGCGTCTCGCGATCGAGTACGGCGGAGAACGTGGCCGATGCCGTGTGAGCATGCTCTTGGCACCACGACTGTTCAGGATCGTCATCCCCTGACATCGCGTAAAGCGATCCCGATACTTGGTCCGCCTCCAGTGCCAGGCAACGTGTGGTTAGACCGGGGTCAACTTTCCCAGAGCTCGTTGCCGTCGCTTCCGGTGATAGGTCGCTTCGATCCAGGTGATGATCGCCAGCCGAAGCGCTTCCCTGGTCGCCCATCGTCTTCGGTTGAGGACGTTCTTCTGCAGGAGCGCGAAGGACGACTCCATCGCGGCGTTGTCGGCGCATGCGCCGACTCGCCCCATCGATCCGAGCAGCCCGGCGTCGCCGAGCGCGCGCACGAACTTCTTCGACCGGAACTGAATCCCCCGGTCCGAGTGCACGACCGTCCCGATCGGGTTCCGACGCTGCACCGCCATCTGTAGAGCCGCGACGGCCAGTGAGGACCGCATCCGGTTGCTGATGGAGTAGGCGACGATCCGTCGGGAGCAGGCGTCCTTCACTGCGCAGAGGGAGAGCTTGCCCTCGGCGGTCGGATGCAGCCACAGCATGTCCAGGTCTGGCGCCGTGAACGCACGTCGGACCCGGTCATCGTGCACCGGTGGGCCGGCCTTGCGGTTCAGGCCGCGCTTCTTCGCGTGCAGCGACCAGAGCCGCTGCTGGGAGCACAACCTCCACACACGACGCTCGGACGCCGCATGGCCGGCTGCGTGAAGCTCGTCGGCGATGAACCGGTACCCGAACGTCGGGTCGTCGCGGTGCGCATCGATCGCAGCGTTCGTCAGATGCGCATCCGCCCAGTCGCGGTCGGTGACCGGACTGGCGCGCCACCGATGGAACGCCTGCTTCGAGAACCCCAGCACCCGGCAGGCCACCGCAACAGGGATCCGGTCTGCGGCGAGTTCGAGGACCAGCGGGTAGATCATTTTGGGAGTTGCGACTGAGCGAAGTACGCCGCTGCCCGGCGGAGGATCTCGTTCTCCTGCTCGAGTAGCCTGATCCGCTTCTGCGCTTCCCGCAGCTCCACCTGCTCTACCGCTTTCGCCGACGGGAAGGCCGCAGCACCGATGCCGTCGTCATGATCCGCGAGCCGCCACCAGCAGGCCAGACAGGACTCGGAAATCCCGAAGTCCTTCGCGACCTGCCGCACCGACGTCCCACCCTTCCGGGCGACCGCGACCACGTCGCGGCGGAACTCTTCCGGATACGCCTTCACCATGGCGCACATCTTTCCAGCAGGAACCGATGCCCCTACCTGTCAGCAGTCAACCGAACCTGCAGCAGTCCCGTCGTCTCGAACTCATCGGTCGGGTGGCCCCAGGTGTTGAGCCACATGCTACCGGCCCGGATCGCTCGCCCCACGCGTCGAGCGCGGGCGCGAACCTTGGTGAAGGCGGCCGTCGCCAGCCCGAACTCCGTGGCGTTGGCGCGCCGGACGGCGTCTGCCTCGTCATCGAAGACCCCCATCACCTGGACGGCGCCGAACACCTCCTGCTGCACGATGGGAACGCCTGGATTGGTGACCTCGAGCAGCAATGGACGGTAGAACGCGCCTTCAGTGAGGGGCCCGTCGAGGACTGGGCCGCCGCGAGCGATCACGTCTGCGTACGCGGTGGCTTCGGCGACCGACTGCTCGATGCGCTGCACGCTGGCCTGGTCGACGACCGGGCCGAGCTGGCTGGTGTGGGGTCGTCGGCGACGCCGAGGTGCAGTGCCTCGATGGCGTCGCGGAGTCGTGTGCGCACTTCGTCGGCGACGTCACGGTGCACGAGGACCCGGGACCCGGTGCAGCAGGACTGTCCGTTCATCAGGGTAAGCGCGGTCATGACAGTCATGCGGGTCGGGACGGCGATGTCGAGGTCGGCGTCCTCGAAGATGACGAGCGGGGTCTTCCCTCCGAGTTCCAACAGCGCGGGTTTGAGCGCAACAGCACACGACGCTGCGATGGAACGGCCCACGTGCGTGCTCCCGGTGTACGCGAGGATGTCCACCCCTGCCGACTCGACGACGTGGACGGCGCCGTCTCGGTGCTGTTCGGTGAAGATGTTGACGGCGCCTGCGGGGAGGGACGGCGACTCCGCGATGACCTGCGCCAGGAGGCTGTTGGTCAGGGCGGTCTGCGCCGGCATCTTCGTGACCACGGTGCAGCCGGCCGCGAGGGCGGGGCCGATCGCTCGGATCGTCAGGTACACGGGACTGTTCCACGGGGTGATGACCCCAGCGACCCCGCGCGGCTCGGGCTGCGTGTCGATCAGCATCCCGGGGGTGTTGATCGTCGCGCGACCGTTCGTGTGGACGAGGGCTGATGCGGCCGAGTGACGGAGCATCGTGGCAGCCGCTCCGACCTCCCAGGTGGTCTCGCCGAGACGCTTCCCGTTCTCCTGGGAGAGCATCCGCCCGAGTTCGTGCTGCCGCGCTTCCATGCGCTCAGCCACCTCCAGCAGGGCACGGGACCGCAGCTCCGGCGTGATGGACCAATCGGTGTTGTCGAACACGTCGCGAGCCGCCGCAACGGCCAGTGCAGCCTGCTCGGCGTCTCCGACGTCGTAGGCCCCGATCACACGACCGTCCGACGGGTTGACCGATTCGTCGACCGCTCCGGACGCGACTCAACTCCCTCCGATCCAGTGTCGAGCGACCTGGCTGTCAACGGCTTCTCGCTGGTCCGCGTCGTGTTCGTTCATGGACGTGTACATGGTGTCTCCTGACTGTTGTTGTGCCGTCTGTGGTCGTGCCGTCGAGTCGCCGGAAGGACGGCTCGCGCCCGGGGTCGAGCAGCAATCGCGCGGGCGACCCGCGTTCGGGTCGAGGGTCGATCGTCGAGGTGCTCAGCGTCTGGTCTTCGCGAGGCTCGTGTTCTGGCGCCGCAGCATGGTGTCGAGCATGCGGTCGGACACGATCCGCGGCATGAAGGTGAACATCGCACCGTCACGGCCGATGGTGTAGCGCGTCTTGGGTCGGCGAGCGGACACCGCCTTCGAGATGACGGCGGCAGCGTGTTCCGGCGTCACACCGTCCCGTGCGAACCCCTCTGCCTGGGCCGCGAACGCACGACCCAGTTCGTCGTACCGTTCGTGCTGTTCACGCGTCATCCGGTCGGTGATCCGAGCAGCCTCAGCAAGTCCGCTGTCGGTGAGGTTCGTACTCACCGCTCCGGGCGTGACCTTGACGACCGAGACACCGAAGGGTTCCACTTCGCGCCGCAGCGAATCGGTCATCGCCTCCATGGCGAACTTGGCTGCCGAGTACGCGCCGAAGTTCGCCATGGCGACCCGGCCGCCGACCGAGGTGACGTTGACGACGCGCCCACGGGCAGCGAGGAGCGCGGGCATCAGCGCTCGGACCATGGCGACCTGCCCGAAGACCGACACGTCGAACTGGAAGCGCCAGTCCGCGAGCGAGAGCACCTCGATGGGTGCGTTCACCGCGACGCCGGCGTTGTTGACGAGGACCCCGAGCACGCGCCCCTCCGGGTCATCGGAGACCCGCGTCACCAGGGCGGCGATGTCGTCTTCGTCGGTGACGTCGAGGATGACCGGTTCGATGCCGGGTGCTGCGATCCTCTCGCCGTCCGGCTGCTTGCGGACGCCAGCGAGGACGTGGAAGCCGTCGGCGGCGAGACGCTGGGCTGCAGCGCGGCCGATCCCGGAGGAAGCACCGGTGACGACGGCGAGGCGTGGCAAGTCATGTGACACTGTCATACGAGTACCGTACGACGCTCGTGTGACAGTGTCAAGTCAACGGGGAGTGGTCACTCCTGTGTCGAGCGAGCCAGGAGCCTGATGAGCCGCGTCAGGAGCTCGACGCCGGTCGTTCCCCACTTCGCCTCGTTCAGCTGCCCGCTGCTCTCCATCCCGGCGATGCCGTGCGCGCTGGACATGAGGAGCGCCCCGCTGCGTCGCGCATCGTCCGCACCGACGACTTCGGCGACGATCGACAAGAACGCGTCCTGCGCCTCGGATGCCGCTCCGATCAGGATCTCGGGATCTCGCGTCGGCGTCGTGAACATGAGTGCGTAGAGGTGCGGACGCTCTCGAGCGACGGTGATGAATGCCAGGACGGCCTGCAGGAGGCGCTGCTCGCCGGACAGGTCGTCTGCGTCCCGAATCCGTACGAGTTCGTCGGTCAACCGGCCCCAGCCCTCGGTGGCGAGGGTGGCGAGCAGCCCCTCTTTGTCGGCGAAGTGGCCGTACGGCGCTCCCCGCGAGACGCCGGCGCGCGCTCCCACCGCCCGCAGGGTCACGCCATCGGGTCCGCCATCGTCGAGGAGCTGCGCCGCCGCTGCGAGCAACGCTCGCCCGGTTGCGGCGGCGGAATCAGCGCGACTGCTCATCGTCGGATCCTAACTGACGCAGTCACACGGACGAGTCCGCGAGCATCGAGCCGAGTACATCGCGCACGAGCTTCCGCAGCCACGCGTGACCGACGTCGGACCTGAGTCGGCGCTGCCAGGCCAGAACGACGGGGACACGAGGCAGGTCGACGGGCGGGGGACGCTGTGAAGCGCACAATCGGCGGACACTCGCCCGGCGATCGACGCCAACGACGCGGCGTCGGTGGCGGTGCTGCGACCGCTCCTGGAACGCGCCCGACCGTCCGCCTACTGGGACGACGATGAAAAGGGTAGCGGGACGCTGGGGCGCGACGAGTGGTGGGAGACAGACGCCGCAGCGGGCAACGTGAACCACGTCCACGGCACCGCAGGTTGGGTGGTGACCGCGACGCTGATCCGTGACGACGAGCCCGTGCTCACCGCGGTGAACCCGCCACTCACGGGCGAGACGTACTCCGCAGCCCGCGGCCACGGCGCGTTCGTGAACGGCGAACGACGTCGCCGTCGCCCTCGTCGGCCCACCTGCCTGATGGGCACAGCGCCGACGCGGTCCGCGACGCGATGATCCCCGCGATCCAGACCCCGCCCGGGCATCTGCGCCGGTCGCTGACGTGGGATCAAGGCACCGAGCTTGCCCGGCACAAGGACATCACCCTCGCCACCGACCTCGCGATCTCCTCCTGCGACCCCCACAAGCCCTGGCAGCGCGGCTCGAACGAGAACACCAACGGCCTGCTCCGACAGTGCTTCCCAAGTCCACCGAGCTCACCATCCACAGCCCGGAACGGCTCCTCGAAGTCCCTGCTGAACTCAACGGACGACCCCGCAAAACGCTCGGCCACCGCACCCCAGCAGAAAGCCTTCGAGCAGCTACTCTCGGACCCGAAACCGCCATCGGCTACCGAGACGGGCGGGACGGTTCGTCGGCTGCCGAAGTGAGTCGTCCCTATCGTCGAACCATGACTACTCATGAGTACGCGACCGGTCTGGTGTGGACCGGGCAGACGATTTCGTATGACAGCTACGACCGTCAGCACGAGGTTGTGATGGGGTCGTCATCGATCACCCTGAGCGCGGACGTGATGTTCCGCGGCGACGCTGCTCTGCCGAATCCTGAGAAGTTGGTGGTCGCGGCGGCGAGCTCGTGCCAGCTCCTGTCCTTCCTCGCCGTGGCGGCGCTCGGAGGCGTGGAGGTGCGCGACTACCGGGACGATGCGGTCGGCCTGATGGACGACACCGTTCGTCCGATTCGGCTGACATCGATCCTGCTGCGCCCGAAGATCACCGTCGCCGGGACGGCGCGGGAGCGTGTGGAGCGTCTCGTGCAGAAGGCGCATCAGCAGTGCTACATCGCGAACAGCCTGAGCACGCCGGTCGCGCTCGACCCGGTCATCGAGGTGGTCTGATGTTCGACATCGAGGTGCCGGCCCCCTACGGTGCAACGTCGCTAGCGAAGATTGGGCGGGCTCTGGGGAGTGCCGGCGTGGGGCTCGAAGGCGGCGGGATGTGGTCGGGCACCGCGCACTACTTGGTCGCTGACAACGACGCTGCTCGGTCCGCCCTCGCCGCGGTGGGCATCAGCCCGGTCGTGTCCCGCGAGGCGATCCTCGCTGAACTCGATGCCGATGTCCCCGGTGCTCTCGGACGGATGATGCGGCGGATCGCTGAGGGTGGAGTGAGCTTGCTGGGTCAGTACAGTGATCACGACAACCGCAAGGTCCTGATCGTCGACGACGTGGCTGCGCTGCGCAGAATCCTGGAGGCCGATCCGGCACCGTGAGCGGTGAACCAGACATCTCTGTTCCAGCGAGAGCGCTCGGCGATCCCGCCCGCGCTCGCATGGTCGCGGCGCTTCTCGGGGATCGAGCAATGCCGGCCGGTGCCCTCGCACGCGAAGCAGGAGTGTCGGCCTCGACCGCCAGCGAACACCTGCGCATCCTGCTCGATGCCCGGATCGTCGATGTGGAGCGACACGGGCGAAACCGCCTCTACCGCCTTGCGAGCGATGACGCATCCCGCGCCGTCGAAGCTCTCCAGGGGATCGCACCGATCACGGAGGTCCGTTCTCTCCGAGCCCACCGTGCATCTCTACAACTTCGTGCGGGACGCACCTGCTACGACCACCTCGCAGGTGATCTCGGGCTCCGGATGACGGATCTGCTCGTCGCCCACGCCATCATCGAAACCCCGCGGATCGGCGAAGCAGCCCGACCGCTGGATCCGTTCCCGCAAGGACCGCTCATCGTCGCACTGGACATCCGCCCGCCGGTGGGGCGACGCCCCTGGGTCCGGGGATGCCTCGACTGGACCGGCCGCCGCGCGCATGCTGCCGGACAGCTCGGGACGCAAGTGCTCCGCTCGATGGAGACAAAGGGGTGGATCGTCCGGGCACCATCCGGGAGAAGAGTGGAACTGACAGACGCCGGCAGAGAAACGCTTCAGCTCCTCGAAGCCGACCGCCCGTCTCGGTAGCCGATGGCGGTTTCGGGTCCGAGAGTAGCTGCTCGAAGGCTTTCTGCTGGGGTGCGGTGGCCGAGCGTTTTGCGGGGTCGTCCGTTGAGTTCAGCAGGGACTTCGAGGAGCCGTTCCGGGCTGTGGATGGTGAGCTCGGTGGACTTGGGAAGCACTGTCGGAGCAGGCCGTTGGTGTTCTCGTTCGAGCCGCGCTGCCAGGGCTTGTGGGGGTCGCAGGAGGAGATCGCGAGGTCGGTGGCGAGGGTGATGTCCTTGTGCCGGGCAAGCTCGGTGCCTTGATCCCACGTCAGCGACCGGCGCAGATGCCCGGGCGGGGTCTGGATCGCGGGGATCATCGCGTCGCGGACCGCGTCGGCGCTGTGCCCATCAGGCAGGTGGAGCAGCATCACGTAGCGGGTGGTGCGTTCGACGAGGGTGCCGATCGCGCTTCTCGCGTTGATCCCGACGATCAGGTCCCCCTCCCAGTGCCCGGGAACAGCCTGGTCGTCGGCTTCGGCGGGGCGTTCGCTGATCAGGACCGTGTCGCGGATCTTCGACCACGACGCTTGCCGACGTTCACCACGGTGCCGGCGGATGGCGCGGCCGGTGCAGGTCTGCGCGCAGGTGACCGCGGCCTTGGACGAACAGGGACTGGTAGATCGTCTCGTGCGACACGTGCGTCTCCGGCCGGTTCGGGAACGTCCTGGTCAGGTCATCACGGACCTGCTCCGGGGACCAGTTCCGCACCAACAGCAGCTCGACCTGCAGAGCAAGCTCGACTCGGTCCAGCTTCCGCGATTTCGGGCGCCGCGCACGAACACGGCACTGCTTCTCGGCGGAGTACGGCCGGTAGGTTCCACCAGCCGCGGCGTTCGTCGTCAGCTCACGGCTGATCGTCGACCGCGACCGACCGAGTGTTTTCGCGATCGCACGCACGCCCTCATCGCCGAGGTGCAGGTCCGCGATCTGGAGCCGCTCTTCCTGACTCAGGTACCTATCGGAGCGGGGCGTGTGGGCGAACGGGTTCCGCCCGCCGGCTGCTGTGACCCATCGGTATCCCTGACGTCGGTCCACGCCGACAGCATCACAGGCCGCCGTGCGCCCAAGGCCTTGTCTCAATAGCTCCCAGAACCGCGCCTCTCGAGCACACGGTGTTCCAGCCTCGATCCCATCTGCAACACTCCAAATCATCGTGGTGTTGCAACGACCGGCTGAACCCAAGGATCGTGGACGAGACAGGTGCAGACCACCGGCTCCGATCTCGCGACCGTTCAGCGGTGCCAGTCGCAGTAACGCCTTGCGGATGATGATGGATACCCCGCGCAGAAATCGTTTCCCTCGAGGTCGCGCAGCACGGTTCACGGGCGGCCCCGTGTCCGACGTCTTCGAGGATCGCTCCCCCGGTTCTTCCCGATTCGGTCGTTCGCGACCGTGACGAGGACCAGGTTCGGACGCTGTTCGTCCAGTCGTATCGATCCAGACGCACCGAGGGTGTGCGGCGGACGAGCATCGCCTTGCATCGGTTTCCAGGACGATCCGCCAGTCGGCAATGCGACGGCGAACGGCTCCCACCTGGAGCTGTACACGTCCAACGGCGTCGGTGAGTAGCAGTGGGTGCCGCAGGCGAACGGTTCGGTACTGAACCCGCAGTTCGGCCGCTGCCTCGACGTGTCGTCGGCAACACCGCCAACGCCACGCCGCCGCAGCTCTACGACTGCAACGACCAGGCGGCTCGGCCTGTTTTCGGACAGCGCTTGTTTTATCGATTAAGTAAGTGCATGATGATGCTAGTTAATCGATAAAGCATCCCGAGAAGAGGAGGCGTCATGCCGAAGTCCGTCACCCTGAAGGACGTCGCCGCGAAGGTCGGCGTGACGTCCGCCGCGGCGAGCATGGCCCTCGCCGGCCACGACCGCATCAGCGAGCGGACCCGCGAAGCGGTCCGCCGCGCCGCCGACGAACTCGGCTACGTCCCGAGCTCCGCGGGCCGGGCACTCCGCAGCCAGCGCGCCGACGCCGTCGCCCTCATCGTCCCGAACTCGTCCGCGCACGTCTTCGGCCACCTGTACTTCATGCACGTCCTCACCGGGATGTCGACCGCGGCGAACGCCCACGACGCGCAGGTCATCGTGTCGACGAACGCGGACACGAGCTCGGGCGACGTCGCCTACGAACGCGTGATGCGGTCCCGGACGGCCGACGGCGCGATCGTCACCAGTGCCGCGATCGACGACGACCACGTGCAGGGCCTCGTCGCGAGCGGGCTGCCCGCCGTCCTCATCGGCAACTACCCGCACCTGTCCGGCGCGGTCACGGTCGGCATCGACGACGTCGCCGCGACCGAGCGGCTCGTGGACCACCTGGTCGAGGTGCACGGACGCCGTCGTCTGCTGCACGTCACCGGCACGCTCGACCACCAGACCGGCCTCGACCGTCGCGAGGGCTTCCTCCGCGCGGCCGCACGGCACGGCCTGACCGACGTCTCCGTGATCGAGGGCGACCTCTCCGAGACCTCGGGTGCGAGCGCGATGGAGCAGATGGTGCACGAGGACCCGACGACCCGTCCGGACGGCGTCGTCTTCGCGAACGACGACATGGCGGTCGGTGGGCTGCACACCCTCCGTCGCGCCGGAGTCGACGTGCCCGGCGACGTCTCGGTCGTCGGCTTCGACGACTTCGGCCTCGCACGCGTGACGACGCCGGGCATCACCACCGTGCGCGTCCCGGCGGAGGAGATGGGCCGCATCGCGACCGAGCGACTCTTCGACCTCGTCGACCACCGTGGCGGCCAGCCCGCCCACACCGAACTCCCCGTCGAGCTCGTCGTCCGCGCCTCGTGCGGGTGCGACCCCGACGCGGAACGCGTCCGCACCTGACCGGGCGCACGCACACCGAACACCACACCACCCTGCGAGCACAGCAACGCAAAGGAGCGTTCCCCGATGAAGCACGCACGCGCGACCCTCGCGGTCGGAGCCTTCGCCGCCGTGGCGGCCCTGGCCCTGACCGGCTGTTCGGCCGGCGGCAACGCCAGCACCGACGGCCCCGTCACCCTCAAGGTCTGGACCGGGTTCACCGGCGGCGACCGCCCGGGCTACGCCACGATCGTCAAGGACTTCGAGAAGGTCCACCCGGACATCAAGGTCGAGATGACCGTCCAGCCGTGGGACACCATCCAGCAGAAGCTGCCGTCGGCCTGGCTGACCGGTCAGGGTCCGGACGTGGCCGCCGTGAGCTCAGACCCGAACGCCGTCGCCCAGTACGTCAAGACGAACTCCGTGATGGCCATCACGAACACGGGCAGCGGCGACGGCAAGATCAACACCTCCGAGTTCGCCCCCGGCACCGTCAAGGAGTTCACCTACGACGGCAAGCTCTACGGCGTCCCGGCGAACTTCGCCACGCTGAGCCTGTACTACAACAAGAAGCTCTTCCAGGACGCCGGCATCGCGAACCCGCCGACCACGGTGCAGGAGATGGCGGCGGACGCCCAGAAGCTCACCACGGGCGGCAAGTACGGCATCGCCCTCGCCGACAACCAGACCATCCAGATGTGGCCCGTGCTGCAGTGGCTCGAGGGCGGCGACATCGTGAACGGCAAGAACTGCAGCGTCCTGCAGACCAGTGACGGGCAGCAGTCCCTCAGGACCTGGGCCGACCTCGTCGCGAAGGACAAGGTCAGTCCGGTCGGACTCACGGGCGCCGAGGCCGACTCGCTGTTCTCGGCCGGCAAGGCCGCGATGGAGATCAACGGTCCGTGGGCAGCGCCCGGCTACAAGTCGGCAGGCATCGACCTCGGCATCGTCAAGGTCCCGGTCGGCGTCGACGGCAAGTCGACCACGCTCGGCTCGATCGCGCCGCTGTCGATCTCGGCGAAGACGAAGTACCCGAAGCAGGCGCAGGAGTTCCTCGCGTACTGGACGTCGAAGGACGCGCAGCAGAAGTTCTCGCTGCAGACCGGGTTCCCGCCGCTGCGCACCGACCTGTCCGACGACGCGAAGCTGAAGGCCGATCCCACGGTGTCCGTGTTCGCCAGCCAGGTGCCGGACTCGCGCCTGTACCTGCCGCACGTGCCGAACGCCACGAAGGTCGACTCCGACGGCTACGTCCCGCTCATCGGCGAGATCACCCGCGGCAAGTCCCTCACCGACGCCACCAAGTCCGCCGGTCAGACGATCGACGGTCTCACCGGCTGCAGCCAGTGACCGACCAGATCACCGGTTCGGCCCCGCCACGCACGCCGCGTGGCGGGGCCCCGGCCTCCGGCCGGACGAGCGGCCTGGAGGCACGACCCACCCGCCGCCGACAGCATCGGTTCCAGCCGGCGTGGCTCTTCATGGCCCCGTCGCTGCTCATCCTCGGCGCGTTCGTCGTCTTCCCGATCCTGCGGTCGCTGTACTACTCGTTCTTCGACTGGACCGTCGGGGCGGTCTCGCAGCCGTTCGTCGGCTTCGGGAACTACGTGGAGCTGTTCCACGACCAGCAGTTCTGGAACGCGCTGCGGATCACGCTCGAGTACACGATCGTGTCGGTCGTGCTGCTCGTCGTCCTCGGCTTCGTCGCGGCCCTGCTGCTGCAGCGGGACACCCTGGCGAACCGGATCGTCCGGTCGGTGTTCTTCTTCCCGACGATCGTCTCGCTCGTGACGATCGGGCTCGTGTGGAAGTTCCTGCTCGACCCGGACATCGGGCTGGTCGGCGGCATCACCACGATGCTCGGACTACCGAGCGTCGCCTGGCTGCAGTCCACCTCGCTCGCCCTGCCGACGATCATCTTCGTGTCGGTGTGGAAGAGCATCGGGTTCGCGATGATCCTGTTCGTCGCCGGGCTGAAGGGCGTGCCGGCCGAACGGTACGAGGCCGCCGAGCTCGACGGCGCGAACCGCTTGCAGACCGTCTGGCGGATCACCCTGCCGAGCATCCGGCCGACCATGCTCTTCACGTCGATGATCCTGACGATCCAGTCGTTCCAGGTCTTCGACCTCGTGTACGTGATGACCGGGGGCGGCCCGGTCTTCCACACCGACACCCTCGTGAACCTGCTCTACCGCGACGGGTTCGTCAACTACCAGACCGGCTACGCGTCGGCGATCTCCTGGGTCCTCTTCGTGGTCATCATGCTCATCTCCCTCCTGCAGCTCCGGCTCTTCCGGTACGACGATGTCGACTGAGGCGATCGTCCGGCGACCGCCCGTGGCGGAGCCGACCCGTGCCTCCAGTCCGGAGGCCGTGCACCCGAGGCGACCCGGTCGCCGGAACGGAGCCGCACGCACCGGCTCCGTCCTGAAGTGGGTGTACCTCGGGGTCGGACTCGTGTTCGCCCTCGTGCCGTTCGTCTGGATGGTCAGCGGGTCGTTCCGGTCCGAGGCCGACCTGTTCGGCCATCCAGCCTCGCTCCTGCCGACGAGCGTCACGCTGCACGGCTACGAGGGCGTCTGGTCGCAGCTGCCGTTCCTCCGACTGCTGCTCAACTCCCTCGTGTTCACCGTCGTGACGACCGTCCTGACGCTGCTGTTCGACTCGATGTGCGCGTACGCCCTCGCCCGGATGCGGTTCGTCGGACGGAACGTCGCGTTCGTGCTCGTCATCGCCACGCTGATGGTGCCGTTCCAGGTGACGCTCATCCCGGTGTTCGTCGAGCTGTTCCACCTCGGCTGGCTCAACACCTACCAGGGGCTCATCATCCCCAGGGCGACGAGCGCGTTCGGGATCTTCCTGTTCCGGCAGTTCTTCGTCGACATCCCCACCGAGCTCGACGAGGCCGCACGCATCGACGGTGCCGGGCACTGGCGGATCTACTGGCAGGTGATCCTGCCGCTCGCGAAGCCGGCGATCGCGACGGTCGCGGTGCTGAACGGCATGGCGCTCTGGAACGACCTGCTCTGGCCGCTCGTCGTGACGACCTCGAACGACATGCTCACGCTGCCCGCCGGGCTGACGCTCTTCGGCGGCGCGCACGTCACCGACCACGCGGTCCTGCTCGCCGGCGCCGTGATCTCCCTGCTCCCGATCGCACTCGGGTTCTTCTTCGCCCAGAAGTTCTTCGTCGCGGGCGTCGCCACGACGGGGCTGAAGTGAGCGGGCCGCACCGGGCCTTCGCACCCGGCACGTTCACGTGGATCGCCGGGATCGAGGACACCTGCGTGTACCCGCCCGCACGGTTCGCGATGGCCCCCCTCGACGAGCACCGCCTGACCGGACACGACGACACCTGGCGCGCCGACCTCGACCAAGTCCGCGACCTGGGGGCGACCGCACTCCGGTACGGCGTCGACTGGCCCCGGGTGCACGTGTCCCCGGGGACCTTCGACTGGTCGGTCCTCGACGAGCGGCTGTCGTACGCGGCCGCGCTCGGTCTCACCGTGATCGCGGACCTCGTCCACTACGGCACCCCGACGTGGCTCGACGACGCGTTCGCCGACCCGGGCTACCCGGACGCGGTCGCGGCGTTCGCGGCGGCGTTCGCAGCGCGCTACGCCGGCGTGGTCGACCACGTCACCCCGCTCAACGAGCCGATCACGACTGCGTCGTTCGCCGGACTCCGCGGCGTGTGGCCGCCGGCGCTGCACGGCTGGGAGGGGTGGACCCGGGTCGTTCTCGGGATCGCCGACGGCATCCAGCGGTCGGTCACCGCCATGCGCGCCGAGAACCCGGACGTCCGGATCGTGCACGTCGAGGCGTCGTCGCTGTTCTCGGCCGGGAACTCCTCTGACCCCGATCTCGTCGCCGAGGCCGCGCTCCTCAACGAGCTCGGGACCGTCCCGACCGACCTCGTCCTCGGCCGCGTCACCCCGGAGCACCGCTCGTACGACTGGCTCGTACGGAACGGCGCTGCACCGGAAGTGCTCGCCGCGCTCGCCGAGGGTGCGGTCGCGATCGACCTGCTCGGTGTCAACTACTACCCCGATCTGACCCCGCGCACGCTCGCCGCGACCGCCGCCGGGACCGTCCAGCACACCCACGACCGGTGGGTGTCCGGCCTCGAGGAGTCGCTGCGTTCCTTCTCCGATCGCTACGGGCTGCCGATGCTCGTCACGGAGACGAGCACCGAGGGCGACGACGAGCGCCGCGGCAGCTGGGCCCGGGACTCGGTCGAGGCGGTGCGGTCGGTGGTCGCAGACGGCATCGACGTGCGCGGGTGGACGTGGTGGCCAGTGTTCGACTTCGTCGACTGGTCGTACGCCTCGGGTGGTCGGAACGTCGAGGAGTTCGAACTCTCGGCCGAGGTCGTCGCTGCCCGATCGACCTCGGGGGCGAAGGATCCGTACCTGCGGCGGATGGGGCTCGTCCGGCTCGAGGAGGACGCCGACGGCGCGCTCCGGCGCGTGCCGACTGGCGCGGCCGCGGTGTACGCGGCCATGGCCCGGGGCGTGGCCGCAGGCCACGAGCGAGGCAGTCGGCTCACGCGGTAGACGCGGTGGACGTCCGGACCTGACGGACGGGAGGCACGGTGCGGGCTGGCACCGTGCCTCCCGTCCGTCCCCACGCGCTTCGAGGGCAGCGCTTGCCAGCGTGGGGACCGGGACATAGAGTACGGACCTGTATTACAGGTACGTACGACAACCCGGACAAAGGAGTCCCCATGACCGTCGCCCCCGCTCGCCCCGAGACGGAACGCGAGCGCCTGTCCGGCGCACGCGTCCCCCTGCTCGTCGCGTCCCTCATCGTGGCGGTGCTCGCGTTCCAGCTGAACGCGAGCCTGCTCACCCCGGCCGTCCCCGCGATGGCGATCGACCTGCACGCCTCTGCCGGCGTCGTGTCCCAGGTGCAGTCCCTCTTCTTCCTCTCCGGTTCGGTCCTGGGCATGGTGGTCTCCCGCTGGTCGGACACGATCGGTCGGCGGCGGGCGCTCCTGGTGACGATGGCCGCCTTGCTCGTCGGGACCCTGCTGACCGTCACGGCACCGTCGCTCCCGCTCCTGCTCACCGGTCGTGTGCTGCAGGGAACATCGTCGGCGGCACTGACGATCGCGTTCCTGGTGCTGTCCGAGGAGCTCACGGCGAAGCAGTTCGGCATCTCGGTCGGCGTCGTGACCGCGGTGAACGGCGGCCTCGGTGGTCTCGACGGGTACATCGGCGGGGCGATCACGGACGCGTTCGGCTGGCGCGCGGTCTTCGTCGTCATCCTCGTCGTCGCGGTGCTCGGCACGCTCTCGGTGATCGCCTTCGTGCCGCGGGTCCGACGCACCGCCGCCCGCCGGATGGACTGGCTCGGCGCGACGATCCTCGGAGCGTTCCTCGTCGGGTTCTCGCAGTTCGTCAGCGAGGTGCCGTCCCGGGGCATCGCCGACGCGCGCACCGTGCTGTGGCTCACCGTCGCCGTGCTCGCCGCCGTGGCCTTCGTCCTCGTCGAACGCCGGGTGGCGCAGCCGCTCATCGCCGTGCCGGCACTCCGCGCCCGGACCGCGTGGCCGGTGCTGCTCTGCACGTTCCTGACGCTGTCCGGGGTCTTCGCGTCGACGAACTTCACCATCGTGGTCCTCAGCCAGGACGGGCCGAACGGGTTCGGGCTGAACGCGGCGATGTCCGGGCTGCTCTTCCTCACCCCGACCGCGATCGCGGGGCTCCTGACCGCCCCGGCGGCCGGGTGGATCGCGCAGCGCATCGGGTGGGTCCGCTCCCTCCGGGTGGCCACCGGCGGGATCCTCCTCATCTCCGTCGCACTCGCGTTCTCCGCCACCGACAAGTGGGTCGTCTTCGGCCTGCTCATCGTGATGGGCGTGTTCTACCTCGGGCTGTACCAGGCCACCGCGAACGGGCTGTCGGTGCTGAACGCCCCCGCCGACGCGCCGGGTTCCCTGCCGGGCATCCACGGGGCATGCTTCGGTCTGGGAGCCGGCACCGGGGTCGCCCTGGTCGGGCCGGCCGTCAGCGCGGGCACGCCCGAGGGGTACCACCTGGCGCTCTGGATCTCCGTCGCGCTCACCGCCGCGGCGTTCGTCGCAGCGCTCGTCCTCCGTCCCACCCCGAACGCTCTGCCCGCCGGAGCCCGCTCAGAAGGAGCCGCAACCGCATGACCACCCCCACGATCCCGCTCTTCCTCGACTGCGACACCGGTGTCGACGACGCCCTCGCCCTGGCGTACCTGCTCGACGTCCCGCACGTGGACCTCGTCGGCATCGGCACCGTGTCGGGCAACATCGACTCGACGACGGCGGCGGTGAACACGACGGCGCTGCTCGGCATGTGCGGGCGGTCGGTGCCGGTGGCGGTCGGTGCGCACGACCCGCTCGGAGGTGTCTACGGCGGTGGCGCTCCGCACGTGCACGGCGTGAACGGGGTCGGCGGGGTCGACCTGCCTGCCGGCGTGGCCGCAGCCGAGGACCCCGCGGCCGAGCTCCTGGTGCAATCGGCGCGGTCGTACGCAGCCGCCGGCAGCGACCGGAAGCTCGACGTCCTGGCCATCGGGCCGCTGACGAACCTCGCCGTCGCACTCGAGCTCGAGCCCCGTCTGCCGGAGCTGATCGGCACGCTGACGATCATGGGCGGCGCCGTCTGGGCGCCCGGCAACGTGTCGCCGGTCGCCGAGGCGAACGTCCACAACGACGCCGAGGCGGCACGCCGGGTCCTCACGGCAGGGTTCGACCTCGTGCTCGTCCCGCTCGACGTCACGCGCCAGCACCGGTTCGACGACGCCGACGGCGACCGGTTCATCGCGGCCGGTGACCCGCTCCGCGTGGCGCTCGGCACGATGCTGCACCGCTACATCGACTTCTACGAGACCGTCGACCACGTCCGCCGCGCGCCCCTGCACGACCCGCTCGCGGCCGCGATCGCCGCCGGTGAGGTCGAGCCAACCGTCCGCGAGACGCCGCTCGACGTCATGGTCGACGGCGCCGAGCACGGCCGGACGGTCCCGGCGGCGCAGGGGCCGGTCGTGCAGGTGGTCGTCGGCGCCGACGAGGCCGCCGCGGACGTCATCCGGAACCGGATCCTCCAGCTCGACGCGGTGCACGCGTGACCGGTGGCACGGCGCTCCCGTCCCTGGCGGTCCTCGGCAGCATCAACGTCGACGCGGTCCTGCGGGTCCCGGAGCTCCCGGCACCGGGCGAGACGGTCCTCGCCAACGAGCAGCACCGGTTCCTCGGGGGCAAGGGCGCGAACCAGGCCGTCGCCGCCGCGCGACTCGGTGCCGCCGTCACGGTGGTCGGTGCGGTGGGCGACGACCAGGACGGCGCCTTCGCCGTCGACGAGCTCCGGCGAGCGGGTGTGCGGACCGAGCTCGTCGCGACGAACCCGGACGCCCAGACCGGCACCGCCGCCATCACGGTGGACGCCGCTGGTGAGAACGCGATCGCGGTGTTCCCCGGGGCGAATGCCCTCGTCGCCCTGCCGGCGGTGCTGCCGGACACCGACGTGCTGCTCTGCCAGCTCGAGGTCGACCCGGCGCTCGTCGACGCGGCCGTCGCACGGTCGTCGGCGTTCGTCGCCGTCAACGCCGCGCCCGCCCGGCACCTGCGCCCGGAGACGCTCGAGCGCGCCGACCTGGTGGTCGTCAACGAACTCGAGTGGGCCGCGCTGCCGGAACTCGCACGGTGCCGCCGCGTCGTGGTGACCGCCGGCTCGTCGGGTGCGTCCGTCCTCGAGCGGGGACGGGTCGTCGCCGAGGTGCCGGCCGTGCCTGCGTGGGTCCGGAACACGGTCGGTGCCGGCGATGCCTTCACCGCGGCGGTCACGATCGCCCTCGCCGCCGGGCTCTCTGCCGAGCAGGCCCTCCGCGCCGCAGCGCGCGTCGGTGCCGCGGCCGTGGCGGACGAGGCGTCCCAGCCCGCGCTGCTCGCCTTCGCCGAGTACGCCGAGCCCGACGCCGTCGTGGGCACGAGCGTCTGACAGGCTGGGCACATGACGATCGCCGATGCTCTCCGGGGCCCGCTCCCTGCACACGCCGGGGTCCCGCTCCGCGTGGCGGCCTACATGCGCATCAGCGACGCGATCCGCAGCGGCGCGGTCCGGCCGGGCATCCTGCTGCCGTCCGAGGCCGAGTTGGTCGAACTGCTCGGGGTGTCCCGGACGGTCGTCCGCGAGGCGCTGATCTTCCTGGAGGAAGACGGCTTCATCCGCTCCCGCCGGGGCATCGGCCGCTTCGTCGCGGAACGGCTGCCGGTGTCCGGCCTGGAGCGGGTCGAAGCGCCGGAGCGACTGCTCGTCCCAGAGGGCGGCAGCGTCGAACGCACCGAGATGGTCGTCCAGGACCGCACCGGGTTGTTCGCGTCGGAGTCGCTCGGGATCGCGGAGTCCTCGGCCTCGTGGTTCGTCGAGAGCGTGGTCCGGCGCGGGGACACCGTCGTCGGGCTCGTCCAGGAGCACCTGCCGCCCGACGAGGCACTGGTCGGCGAGTTCGCGCCGATCCGCGAGTTGATCCGGATGAGCCGTCCCGACCAGACGATGCTCGCGGCGATGTTCGACGCGGGCATCGTCCCCGGGCCGGGCACCACCGAGGTGTCCATCGGAACACCCGGTGAGACCCGCGGGCACCGTCTGGGCGTCGGTGCCGAGGAACCCGTGCTCGTCCTGTCACGCAGTCTGCGCTTCGCGGGTCGGCCGCTCTACGTGTCGAAGACCCTCGTCAACCCGCACGAGGCCCGGATCACCGTGGCCCACGGCGCCCCCTGAGCCCGATCAGTCGTCGCGGAGCGCCCGCACCATGCTCCGCAGGGCGCTGAGCGCCGCCGCCTGCTCCTGCGCGCTCATCCCGCCGAGCATCCGCACCTCGACGCCGCGCACCGCCGCCGAGGCCTGCTCGAGCGTCCGCTGCCCCACCGCCGTCAGGCGCGTCGGCAACGCCTTCCCCACCGGCGCCGCGGCCGGTCGGGTCACGAGCCCGTCCCGTTCGAACGCCTGCAGCAGGACGTTCATCGACTGCCGGGTCACGAAGGCGCCCCGTGCGAGGTCCGAGTTCGACAGCCCGGGTCGTTGTGCGAGCAGCTCGAGGCACGAGTACTGCGTCACCGTCAGCCCGAGTGGCCGCAGTACCGCCTCCATCGCGGCGCGCAGGGCGCTCGAGGCCTCCTTCAGCAGGTAGCCGAGCGACGAGTCGAGGTCGATGCGGTCGTCGTCTTGACTCATGTCAGTAGTCTGACATAGATTGCCCTGTGTCAGAAGACTGACACACAACGAAGGAGCACCCATGCCCGTCACCGGTCCCGACTTCATCTCCCTGCAGACCCGCGACCTCGACGCGTCGCAGGCGTTCTACGAGCAGTACCTCGGGCTCGTCCGCTCCCAGGCCGGGCCGCCCCACGCGGTCGTCTTCGAGACCACCCCGATCGCGTTCGCCCTCCGGGACATCGTCCCCGGCACCGACCTCGACGCGGTGTCCCAGCCAGGCATCGGTGCGGCGATCTGGCTGCACGCGACCGACGTCCAGGCCATCCACGACGCCCTGGTCGCCGACGGGCACACCATCGTCGCCGCGCCGATCGACGGGCCCTTCGGGCGCACGTTCACGTTCGCCGACCCGGACGGCTACCACGTGACGCTCCACGACCGCGCCTGACGCCGCCTCCCGCACTGCGGGCCGTAGGCTGACGCGCGTGGGGTCCGGTGAGAGTGCAGCGGTGACGGGGTTCGTGCCCGTGGCCGACGGCGTGCACGTCGCCACGAGCCGGCAGATGTCGACCACGTCGACGCTGCTGCACGACGGTCGTGACGCACTGCTCGTCGACCCCGCGTGGATGCCCGACGAACTCGCCGCGATGGCGGGCTCGCTCGAGCGCGCCGGCCTCCGCGTCATCGCCGGCTTCTCGACCCACGCGCACCACGACCACCTCCTGTGGCACCCGGGCCTCGGCGACGTCCCCCGCTACGCGTCGCCGCGGACGGCGGAGCTCGCCAGGACGGAGCGTGGCGACCTCGTGGAGTCCCTCGGTGCCGGTTTCCCGGCATCGTTGACCGAGCTGATGGGTCGTGTGCAAGGCGTCGAGGCGCTGCCCGCCGCGGCGATCCCGTCCGGGTTCCACCCCGAGGTCGTGGTGCACGACGGGCACGCCCCCGGGCACACCGCCGTCTGGCTGCCGGACCAGCGGGTCCTCATCGCCGGCGACATGCTCAGCGACGAGGAACTCCCGCTGCCGTTCTGGCCGGACGACCTGCCCGCGTACCTGCACGCCCTCGACGTCCTGGCGGAACACGCGCGCACGGCAGAGGTGGTGATCCCCGGTCACGGTCGCCCCGGCACGGACGCGCTCGCACGGGTGGACGCTGATCGTCGCTTCCTCGAGACCGTCGCGCGCGGCGGTGACCCGGACGATCCGCGACTCGCGAACCCCGGCATGCCGGAGGTCCTCGAGCACCTCCGCCAGCTCATGCCGCGCTGATCGGTCGACGCGACCACGGCCTGGAGGCACGGTGCGCGTCCGGCGCACACCGCGCCTCCAGGCCGTGGTCGCCACCGACCACCGCAGCGCACCCCGGTACGGTGGTCGCGGGCCGCAGCGGAGCAGCCCGGAGGGCTGGTGCACCGATGACCGGACGGACGTTCGTCCAGCAGCACGCGGCGCGCCTGCGCGCCCTGGTCGACCGGGTGCTGCCGGGTGACGAGTACCCGTCGGCCTCCGAAGCCGGCGCCCTGGACTTCCTCGCCACCGTGCTCGAGGACCGGCCCGACTGGACCGATCGGCTCCGTGCGGTCGTCGACGGCACCGACGACGAGGACGACCCCGACTGGGTCTGGTTCGCCGAACTCGTGTCGGCCGGCTACTACGCCGACGCAGCGAACGGCGGCAACGACGGGGAGCGCTCCTGGGCGATGGTCGGCTGGCAGCCCGGACCGCCCGACGGGTGGAGCGTCCCGGTGCCCGTCCCCACGGCGCAGCCGGTCGTGGTGCACCCGTCGGAGCTGGCCGGACGCTACGACGCGATCGTCGTCGGCTCGGGTGCCGGCGGCGGTGTCGCGGCGTGCGGGCTCGCCGAGTCGGGTCGCCGCGTGCTGGTCGTCGAGGCCGGGCAGTGGCCGGGCACGGCCGAGCTGAGCCGGGACCACATCCGGAACCCGCGGTCGACGTGGGGCGTCGCACCACGATCCGGACCATCCGACGCGGGCAACCCGCGGACGGTCTCCGACGGGCGGACCCAGCTCCTGCTCCGGCCGTCCTCGTCGGGCTGGCACAACAACGCGGTCACGGCCGGCGGCGGCACCCGGGTGTACGGGGCGCAGGCATGGCGGTTCGGGCCGCGCGACTTCACGATGGCGTCGACGTACGGGGTGCCGGACGGCAGCAGTCTGGCGGACTGGCCGTTCGGGTACGACGAACTCGAGCCCTGGTACGAGCGCGCCGAGTGGGAGGTCGGGGTGAGCGGTGGCGACACCGACGGACCATGGGCCGGACACCGGGGCCGGGCGTTCCCGATGCCCCCGTTGCCGTCCGGCGCCGCTCGGGACCGACTGGCCCAGGCGGCCGACGTCCTCGGGATGTCGACGGTGCACGTCCCGCTCCTCATCAACTCGACGCGGTACCTGGGGCGCCGGGCGTGCGAGCAGTGCGGCACGTGCGTCGGGTTCGCCTGCCCGGTGGACGCGAAGAACGGCAGCCAGAACACGATGCTGACCCGGGCGTTCGCGACCGGGAACGCCTCGACCCTGCTCGCCAGCCGGGTCGCACGGCTCCGGACGGACGGCGCCGGGCGGGTCGTCGGCGTGACGATCGTCGGGACGGCGGACGGGCGGGACTGGACCCGGGACGTCGACGCCGCCGAGGTCGTCGTCGCCGCAGGGGCCGTGGAGTCCGCGCGGCTCCTGCTCAACAGCCGCAGCGACCGGGAGCCGGACGGCATCGGCAACGGCACCGACCAGGTCGGGCGACACCTGCAGGGGCACGTCTACGGCGGCGCGATGGGCATCTTCGACGACGTCGTGGACGACGGGCTCGGACCGGGACCCTCCATCGCCACGACCGACTTCCGCCACGGCGTGGACGGGCAGGTCGGCGGCGGGATCCTGGCGAACGAGTTCATCGCGACGCCGTCGAACACCTACCAGTACCTCGTCGGGACCGGACTCATCCCGCGGTCCGGCATCGAGAGCAAGCACGCGATGCGCGACCTCGCCCGGCGCAGCATGCGGATCATGGGGCCGATCCAGGAGGTCACGACCGCCGACGCCCGCGTCCGCGTCGACCCGTCCGTGACCGACCGCCACGGCATCCCGGTGGCGTGGTTCAGCGGCGGCGTCCACGCCGAGGACGTCCGCGCCCGCGACCACACGAGCGTGCGGAGTGCCGAGTGGCTCCGTGCAGCCGGGGCCACCCGGGTCGCGGAACTGCACGGACCCGTCGTCGGGACGAGCGGCGGGCAGCACCAGGCCGGCACGCTCCGGATGGGCACCGACCCCGCGACCTCGGTCGTCGACCCCGTCGGACGGGTGTGGGGGCACGACAACCTCCGGGTCGCCGACGGCTCGGTGCACGTGACGAACGGCGGCGTGAACCCGGTGCTGACGATCTTCGCCACGGCCATGCGGACGATCGACGCGATGGTCGCAGAACGCGGAGCCTGAGCGACCTCCGCCCTCGAACCGAGTTGCGTCGACGGATGCACACCACCATCGGGCTCGTCGGCGTGGGGCGGATGGGCGGCGCGCTGCTCCCGCACCTGCTGGCCGTCGCGCCGGTGGTGGCACACGACGCCGACCCAACCCGGGCCGATGCCGTCCGGGCGACCGGAGCACGGTGGACGGACGACGTCGACGAGGTCTTCCGTTCCGCGACGACCCTCGTCACGGTGCTCCCCGGACCGCGGGAACTCGAGGCGGTGATGGCGTCCGCCGCGCTCCTGCGCCCTGACGCCCTCTGGATCGACATGACGTCCGGCGACCCGCGGGTGTCGGACCGGCTCGCGGCGGCAGTCGAGGCGCTCGGCGTGCAGGTGGTCAGCGCTCCGATCGCCGGATCGCCGCTCGACGCCGAGCGGCGTGCACTGACGTTCTTCGCCGGCGGTCCCCCGTCGGCGAAGACCGCCGCGGCGCCGCTCCTGCAGCACCTGGCGATCGGCGGGACCGTGCGCGACGCCGGACCGCGACCCGGTGACGCCCAGACCGCGAAGTTGCTCGCGAACGCCCTCTGGTTCGCCATCGCCGTCGCGACGAGCGAAGCGCTGCTGCTCGGGCGATCCCTCGGCATCGAACCCCCGGCGCTCGCCGCCCTGCTGCGCGACAGCGCCGGCGGCAGCGTCTTCGCGGACCGGCACCTCGGCCCGATGCTCGACGGCGACCCCTTCGCCACGTTCGGGATCGACCGGGTCGTCGAGGAGCTCGACACCGTCGCGGCGCTCGGCACGGACACGGGCACGCCGATGCCGGTGCTCGGTGCCTCGGCCGCGGTGCACCGGGCGGCGCTGGCGCGGTACGGCCCCGAACTCGGGGAGCTGCTCGCGGTGCGGTGGCTCGAGGACGAGGCAGGCCGGCGGCTCCGGGGTTAGCCTGGCCCCATGAGCGACGACGCTGACGCACAGGCCCTCTGGCGATCCATCGTCGGGCGGCCGTGGATCTGGCAGGCCGTCGTCTGGATCGTGATCGGCGTCGCGTGGATCGTCCTCGCAGTCGGTGGGGACGGGGTCTGGCGCTGGATCGTGGGCGGGGTCTGGCTCGTCATCGGGGTGCTCTGGATGTTCGTCGCGGTCTCGGACCGGCGACACGGGCGCGGGCGGTACGAGGGGCGCTGACGCCCGGCACGGTGCCGGCAACGGGTTGCCGTCGTCCGACGGCTGGGTAGTGTGGAGGTTCGGGCGCAGCTCGAGTCCCCGCGACGGAGCGGGAGACGGCCGACCAGGGGGAAGCCAGCGTGTCGCTCATCGTCGCCGATGACCTCGTCAAGGAGTTCTCACGACCCGTGCGCACCGAGGGGGCGTTCGCCGGGGTCCGGAGTCTCTTCAGCACGAAGCGGGTGACGAACCGCGCGGTGGACGGGGTGTCCCTGCGCATCGAACCCGGGGAGATCGTCGGGTACCTCGGGCCGAACGGCGCCGGGAAGTCCACCACGATCAAGATGCTCACCGGAGTGCTCGTCCCCACGAGCGGCACTGTCACGGTGAACGGGATCGTGCCCTGGCGTGACCGGTCGGCCAACGCCAGGACGATCGGCGCCGTGTTCGGGCAGCGGACGCAGCTCTGGCTCGACCTGCCGCTACGCGACTCCTTCGACGTCCTCGCCAAGCTCTACGGGGTCGGACCGGTCGCGTACCGTCGGACGCTCGACGAGTTCGTGGACCTGCTCGACATGGGGTCCTTCCTGGACCGTCCGGCCCGGAACCTGTCGCTCGGACAGCGGATGCGCGGGGACCTCGTCGCGGCGATGCTGCACGAGCCGCCCGTGCTGTACCTCGACGAACCGACGGTCGGGCTCGACGTCGTGGCGAAGGCCCGGATCCGGGAGTTCATCCGCGAGCGGAACCGGACCGCGGGCACGACGGTACTGCTGACCACGCACGACATCGGCGACGTCGAGCAGCTCTGCGACCGGGTGGTGATCATCGACGACGGCCGGACCCTGTTCGACGGCGACCTCGGGGCGCTCCGACGGACGTACCTCCCGCACCGTACGTTGACCGTCGAGCTCTCCGAACCCGAGCCGCACGGCTGGAGCATCGACGACGTCCACCACGCCGGCACCCGTGCGCACCACGAGGCGACGCTGCTCGACCTCCGCTTCGACCCCGGGGTCGTGTCGACGTCCGAGGCGATCTCGCGGACGACGGCGACACTGCCGGTGGCCGACCTCACCGTCCGCGAGCCGGAGCTCGAGGAGGTCATCACCGAGATCTACACGGCGCGCGAGGTCCGGCATGTCGGCTGAAGTCGACCTGGCGGGCCGGCGGTCCTTCGGCGAAGCGCTGGCGCTCCGCGTGGCCCTGGTCCGCCAGGGCACCCGGTCCGTGCTGGTGTTCCGGACCGACCTGTTCGTGGGGATCGTCAGCACCCTGCTCCGGGTCGTCCTCGTGCTGCTGGTCTGGCAGGCGGTGTACGGCGACCGGACCACGGTGAGCGGGATCGCACGCGAGGACGCCGTCGGCTACGCCGTCCTCGGTGCCCTGTTCGCGGCCGCGATGCAGCCGTTCCAGTTCTCGTCCCTTCGTGACCGCGTCCGCACCGGCAACGTCGTGTTCGACATCATGCGTCCCGTCAGCCTGATCACCCAGTCCACGGCTGACCAGCTCGGCACCACGCTCGCGTCGATCCCGAAGGCGGTGGTCGGCCTTGCCCTGGCGCTCGCCCTCGGAGCCGTCCCGGGGCCGAGCACGGCGTGGCAGACGGTCGCGTTCGCCGTGAGCTCGCTGCTCGGGCTCGTCATCGCGATCCAGTGCAACCTCATCGTCGGGTTGACGGCGTTCTGGACCACCGAGGTCGGCGGCGCCTACCTGGTCTACAACATGGCGGCAGCGTTCTGCTCGGGGTCGCTCATCCCGCTGTGGTTCATGCCGGACGGGCTCGCCGGGGTGCTCCGGGCGCTGCCGTTCAGCGCGCAGATCTTCACGCCGCTGTCGATCTGGTTCGACCGGGACGCCGGATGGAACGTGGTCGGTGCACTCGCGCTGCAGGTCGGGTGGATCGTGGTGCTCGCGTGCGCCGCCCACCTGATCTGGTTGCGCGCCCTGCGGAGGACGGTGATCAACGGTGGCTGAGGCGGACGCGACGGTGGTCCCGGCAAGCCGACCCGTGCCTCCAGGCTGGGTCCACCAGTGGTGGATCCTGATGCGGACGGCGGTCCGCTCGAGCATCATCTACCGGGGCAACCTCGTCCTGATGATCCTGGGCAGCGCGGCGCTCCAGGGAACGCAGCTGCTGTTCATCGGCGTGCTCCTCGACCGATTCGGGGTGATCGCGGGTTGGTCGACGGCGCAGATCGCGTTCCTGTACGGCCTGCGGCTGACGGCCCACGGCGTCGACACCTGCCTGTTCGGGCAGCACCAGTACACGGACCTGGCCGTCCGGCTCGGCGAGTACGACCGCTACCTGCTGCGGCCGGTGCACCCGCTCGTGCAGCTGCTCACCAGGGCGTTCAACCTCGGGACCTTCGGCGATCTCGCCCTCGGGCTCGGCATCCTCGTGACCGCGGTGACGCTCGCGCCGGTCGACTGGACGCCGTGGCTCGTGGTGCTCACGGTCGCGGCGGTGATCGGCGGCGGTCTCGTCGAGGCCGGACTGCAGATCGGGCTGTCGGCGTTCTCGTTCCGCCTCGGCTCCACGCGGAACGTCAAGGTCACGGTCGACAACATGTTCACGGACTTCGGCGCCTACCCGCTCCCGGTGTTCGGGACTGCCGGGATCGTCGCGCTCACCTTCGCGCTGCCGCTGGCCTTCGTGGCGTACCTGCCCGCGACGGTCGTGCTCGGCAAGACCGCGGAGCTGCTCGTCCCGGTGTGGTTCGCGGCTGCGGCACCGCTCGCCGGGCCACTGCTGCTGTGGGCCGGGTGGGCGTTCTTCATGCGGCAGTCGCGGCACTACGAGAGCCCGGGAGCGTGATCACGCGGGTCTGACGGGTCACGCCGTCACGAACAAGTACACCGCCAGCACGAACCCGCAGCCCGCGATGAGCACCCGGAGCACCGCGGCCGGCACCCGCCGCGCCACCGACGGCCCGATCAGCCCGCCGATTACGGCCCCGATCCCGAGCGCGACGGCAGCGTGCCACACGACCGCCCCGAGCACCGCGAACAGCACCGCCGGCAGGATGTCCGCCGCGACCAGGATGACGTTCTTCAGCGCGTTCGCCCGGTGCAGGACGGGCTCGGTCGTCAGGAGCAGCAGGGCGATGAGCAGGATGCCCGACCCCGCGCCGAAGTACCCGTTGTAGACCGCGACGCCGGCCCCGGCAGCCCCGACGACCGGACGGGAGAGTGCACGCCCTCGTGCGGTCTGCCACCGGGTGATCGCCGGCTGCAGCAGGAGGACGAGCGACCCGGCGGCGACGAGGAACGGCACGATCCGGTCGAAGACCTCGCCGGGGGTGACGACGAGCAGTGCGGCTCCCGCGAGCGAGAGCGCGACCGACGCCGGCAACCAGGCGCGGATGGTTCGCCCGTGGCCGACGACGTCCGGGCCGGCTCGGAGCGCCGAACTCAGTCCGGAGCCGATCAGCGCCACGGAGTTCGTGACGTTCGCGGCCAGGGGCGGGATGCCGACCGCGAGCAGCGCCGGGTACGCGACGAGGGAGGTGATGCCGCCGGCGGTGCCGATGATCCCCGCGACGACCCCGGCTGCGACGAGGAACAGTGCCTCCGGCACTCAGTCGACCGCGGTGAAGGACAGGACGTCGTCGACGAGCCGGTCGGTCTCCTCGTAGGCGAGCATGTGCCCGGAGTGCTCGTAGACCTCGAACCGTGCGTTCGGTAGGTGATCCGCGAGTTCCCGGCCGAGTTCGGGTGGGTTCAACCCGTCGCTCGCACCGGAGACCACGAGTGCGGGTGCGGTGACCCGGCCGAGACCGGGTCGCAGGTCGAAGCCGGCCAGGGATCGTTCGACCCGTGCCTGTTCGTCCGGCGTGAGCTGCACCTGCTCCCCCGCCATCGAGCCGAGCAGTTCCGCGCGGCGATCGGCAGGGGTGTCCGGAGACCAGAGCGCTTCGGCGAGCAGGGCCATCGCGGCCTCGGGGTCGAGGGTCGCGAGGTCGACCCCGCGGCGTGCGGCGAACGCGGCCGACGAGGACGTCGTGCCGTGCGCCTTGCTCACGACGAGGACGAGTCGGTCGGTGCGCGCGGGCTCGAGGATCGCGGCCTGCGCGACGAGGTACGAGCCCATCGAGATGCCCGCGAGGGTCGCGCTGGACCGTCCGAGTGCCGCGACGAGGGCGTTCAGCACGCGACCCTGGTCGTCGATGGTGAAGGACGCCGGGTGGTCGGAGCGGCCGTGTCCGAGCGCGTCGGGCGTCACGACGTGGAAGCGCTCCGCGAGTCGTGCTGCGAGCGGCGCGACGGTGGACGCGTCGCCGTTCAGGCCGTGCACGAGGACCAGCAGTGGCTGCTGCGGATCGCCGTACGCCTCGTACGCGATCCGGTGGCCTGCGACATCGATGGACGGCATCTGGTGGTCCCTTCCGGTGGTGACCTCTCGAACGGTAGTCGCGACCACCGACGGACTGGAGGCGCGTGGCGGCGCCGCAACGCGCCTCTCCCCACCGGCACGGCCGGTCCGCCGCTGGCGCGTCGGGCCGGAACCGGCGGCGTGGGCCCAGTCCGTCAGCCGGTCGCGTCGTCGTAGATCGCGATCAGCCGGTCCAGGAATGTCTCGACGGCAGCCCGCTGGCCGGCGTCCATGCCCGCCACGAGGTCCTCGATCCCGTCGATCAGCGGCAGCACGAGGTCGTACGCGCGGTCCGAGGAGCGTTCGGCAGCGGTGACCACGAGCTTCCGTCCGTCGCTCGGGTGGCGGTCGCGGCGGACGTGCCCCGCGGTCTCCAACCGGTTCAGCACGAGCGTCATCGCGGCGGTCGAGATCTCGAGCCGGTGCGCTAGTTCGGTCGGGGTGGCCGGCCCGGTCGCGATGAGGTGGTCCATCGCTTCGAGACCCATCGCGTCGACCTCGAGCGCCCGTGCCAGGTGCCGCTCGAACCGCTGCTGCCGGACGGCGACCTGCTGCACACGCGAACGGATGTCGTCGTCCGGGAGCGGCCGACCGTCGCGGCGGGCGGACTCGCGGTCGCGGCGGTCGTCGCGGTCTCGTCGGGGCTGGCCCGGCTGGTCCTCGTGCGGCACGGCTCCCATGGTAGCCGTGTACATTGCCAATCTCATTGGTAATCAAGGATCTGAGGAATGATGCAGCGCACCGACCGTGGACGCGTCCTGATCTCCGGCGCGAGCATCGCCGGACCCGCACTGGCGTACTGGCTCCACCGGTACGGCTACCGGACGGTGGTCGTCGAGCGTGCACCGGCGCTCCGGACCGGCGGCCAGAACGTCGACGTCCGCGGCGCCGGGCGCGAGGTCGCACGGCGCATGGGCATCGAGGACGACATCCGGGCGGCGACGACGGGTGAGGTCGGCACGCGGTTCGTCGGCCCGCGCGGCGGGACCGTCGCCGAGTTCCCGGCCGGCACCTCCGACTCGGGCGGGGCCACCGCTGAGCTCGAGGTCCTGCGTGGCGACCTGGCCCGCCTGCTCGTCGACCGGACCACCGACACCACCGAGTACCGCTACGGCGACCGGATCACGGGGATCGCCCAGGACGACGACGGCGTCACGGTGTCGTTCGAGACCGCCCCCGACGAGCGCTTCGACCTGGTCGTCGCCGCGGACGGCATCGGGTCGAGCACCCGGCGGCTGGTGTTCGGCGACGAGCCCGAGATCCGGTCACTCGGTCTCGAGACCACCTACGGCACGATCCCCCGGACCGCCGCCGACGACGACTGGTGGCGCTGGTACAACGCCCCGGGCGGTCGGTCGATCACGCTCCGACCGGACGCCCACGGCACGATCCGCGCGGCGATGTCGATCGTGACGGACCGGAAGCGCGAACGGGCGGGATCGGAGCGCCGAGACCTCGACGCCCAGCGTCGTCGCCTGCACGCGCTCTTCGCCGATGCCGGGTGGGAGGCAGGTCGGGTCCTCGAGGGCTTCGACCGGTCCGACGACCTGTACTCGGAGTCGATCGGCCAGGTGCACGCGCCACGGTGGTCGGACGGCCGCGTGGCCCTGGTCGGCGACGCGGCGTACTGCGCCTCCCCGGTCAGCGGGATGGGTACGAGCCTGTCCCTCACCGGCGCCTACGTGCTCGCCGGCGAACTCGCCGCGCACGTCGACCACCGGGACGCCCTCCGTGGGTACGAGCGGATCATGCGCCCGTACGTCACGCAGGCGCAGCAGCTGCCGCCGGGCACCCCGCGCGTCGCGAACCCGAAGTCCCGGCTCGGCATCGCGGCGTTCGGGGCGGCGGTCCGGATCGCCTCCACCCCGCTGATCGGACGGCTCGGCGACCGGTTCTTCACCCCGCCGGCGGACGCGATCGACCTGCCCGACCACGCGCACCTCGAGGTCGACGGCGCGGGCACACTGGGAGCATGATCGTCTGGCTCAACGGCACCCACGGGGTCGGCAAGACCACCACGAGTCGTCTCCTGCAGCCGCTGCTGCCTGACGCCCGGATCCTCGACCCCGAGAAGGTCGGCGAGACGCTGATGGACGTCCGGCCGACCCTGCGCGCGACGGATGACTTCCAGCACTGGGACCCGTGGCGGCCGCTCGTCGTGGAGACCGCCCGGCAGGTCCTGCAGTACGTGGGCGGGACCCTGGTCATGCCGCAGACCGTCCTGGTCGAGCGGTACTGGCGCGAGATCGCGGACGGCCTGGCGGCGCACGGCATCCCGGTGCGGCACTTCGTCCTGCACACCGACACCGACACGCTCCGCGATCGGATCCAGAACGACACCGACATGGGTCCGTCGACCTTCCGGTTCAGCCGCGTGGAGCCCTACTCCGAAGCGGCGCGGACGTGGCTCCACGACGAGGCCGAGGTGGTCGACACGACGGACGCGACGGCCGAGCAGGCGGCACGACAGATCGCGAGCGCGGTGCTCGGCTGACCGTCAGGCCGCCCGGGCCTGCGGCTGGGGTTCCCGGAGTGCCGGGCAGTGCTCGGGCGTCGGGTGCTCGCTGATCGCGATGACCTCGTCCAGGCGCTCCCGTGCGGCCTCGAGCTCCGCGAGCTGTGCCGTGATCCGGTCGCGCTCGGACACCAGCAGCGCGAACGACTCCGGGGTCGCCCGGCCGGAGTCGACGCACGGCAGCAGCTGCACGATGGTCCGGCTCGGCAGCCCGGCGGCGAAGAGCTGCTGGACGAGCTGCACGCGTTCGACCGCGGGTGCGCCGTAGGTGCGCTGCCCACTCGGCGTGCGGGTCGCGACGAGCAGGCCCTGCTCCTCGTAGTACCGCAGTGAACGGACGCTGGCACCGGTCGCGGCGGCGAGGTCTCCGATGCGCACGATTCCTCCTTGCACCTCACATGGATGTCAGGTCTTAGCGTAGCCGAGCCGCTGCGGGAAGTGCCCGCCCGGCAGGAGGAACACCATGGACATCGCTGGATCAGTCGCACTCGTCACGGGCTCGAACCGCGGCATCGGACGACGCTTCGTGCTGCAGCTGCTCGAACGCGGAGCGGCCAAGGTCTACGCCACGGCACGTCGTCCCGAGCTCGTCGACATCGAGGGCGTCGAGGTCCTGCCGCTGGACATCACCGACCAGGCCTCGATCGACGCCGCTGCCGCCGCGGCGTCGGACGTCACGCTGCTGGTCAACAACGCGGGGATCGCGACGACCGGTTCCCTGCTCACGGACCCCCTGAACGACGTCCGACGCGAGATGGACACGCACTTCTGGGGCAACCTCGGGATGGTCCGGGCCTTCGCGCCGGTCATCGAGCGGAACGGCGGCGGTGGGATCGTGAACGTGCTGTCGGCGCTGTCGTGGTTCGCCTACCCGGGCTCCGGCGGGTACGCAGCCGCGAAGGCCGCGGAGTGGAACATGACGAACGCCGTCCGGCTCGAACTCACCGCGAAGGGCATCACGGTGCAGGGCCTCCACCTCGGCGCTGCCGACACCGACATCATGGCCGGCTACGAGGGCCCGATGATCGACCCGGCGGAGGCCGCACGGGCTGCACTCGACGGGGTCGAGCGGGGTGCTGCCGAGGTCGTGGTGGACGACTGGAGCGCGATGGTGAAGGCGTCGCTCGCGCACGAGCCCGAGCGGTTCTACGCCCAGTTCGCCTGAGCCGTCAGGGCGCCGCACGGAGTCGGCACCGGGGCGTGAGGAGTCCGTCAGGACCCGTTCCCCGGGCCGACCCCCGGACGGATCGTGTCCGTGTGACCCTGACAGCGATCCTCCCGACGCTCCGCGCGTCCCTGCCGGAACCCATGGACCCCGCCCTCTGGCCGGCCCACACCGAGACCACCACCGACGACGTCCTGGTCGCCGCCGTGTCGATGGTCCGCCTGGCCGGACTCACCGGCACCCCGTGCGTGCACACCGCCGAGCAGGCGCCGCCCCACTACCGACCGCGCTCGTGGACGCCGCGCGACGTGAGCGTCGCCGTGGTCTCGGTCCTCCGGGTCCGTCGGCCGCGGACCGGCGTGGTGCTCCTCGAGCTCGACGCCGTGCTGCCCCCGTTCGCCGTGCTCGACCAGGTGCGGTTGATCGGCAGGGTCAGCACGGCCGCTCCGACGCGGACCTCCGTGGTCACGCCGTACGACGGATCGGACGGCGAACCGTTCCACCGGCTGCCGGCCCCGCTGCCCGCCGACGTCCGGGAGGGCGACCTGCTCTGTTTCCCCTGCGTCTCGGCGATCCGACACCGCGACGTCGTCGAGCCCGTGCGGGCCGAGGTGTCGCGGTGAGTCACGCCACGTGGCACGGGGCCGGAGCCGACCTGCGCGCTCGAGTGGTCGACGGACCGCACGTGTGGGGCAGCTGCTCGGTCCGTCCGGTGGGTCGCACGATGTGGAGCAGCCGCACCCTCGTCGTGTTCCCGCCCGGCACCACGCGGGGCGAACGTGCGCGGCTCCGGGCGTGGTCGACGTGGCCGGGCGTCGGGGCGCTCCTCGCCGTCGCGGTGATGGCGGCGCTCGCCGGGTCGCCTGGCCTCGGCACGGTCGCGGCGGTGGTCGTGTACGCGGCCGGGTTCGTGACGCTCGCGCGAGCGACCCGGCGTCTGCGACCCGGGGTCCGCTCGGTCACCGTGACGACGTTCCACGGCAACGGCCGGCCCGAGGTCCACGGGGACGTCCGGCTGCTCCGGCGTTCCCTCGCCGCGTTGGCCGTCACGGAGCGTGCACTCCGCGCGGGGGACCTCCGGCCGGTCGACTTCGAGTCGGTCTGGGCCGACGTCTGGAGCGACCTGCCGACGCGCCCGGTCAGGCCAGGAACGCCTCGAGCTGCTCGACGACGAGGTCCGGGCGTGTGATGAACGGGTGGTGCCCGGTCGGCAGCTCGACGGTGCGCGTCGCCCGTTCGGCGTGTTGCCGCTGCAGCGCGACCGTGGTCGATCGGTCGTCACCGCACACGATCGCCGTGGAGTCCACGCCCGTCCACCCGGCCGCGGTGGTGGGCGTCCCGAACGCCCGGACGTCCTGGGAGGTGACGCGGCTCCAGGCCTCGCGGCGGGTGTGCTCGTCGGCGTCCTGCAGGAACCGGGCACCGAACGAGTCCGTGTCGTACCCGTCGACGACGATGCGCCCGTCGTCGTCCTGGCGGACCGTGACCGGATCCGGTTCACCGGACATGATCGAGCCCTGCGACGCCCCGACCGGTGGCAGGTAGGACGACACGAGCAGCAGGTGCGACACGGCGGGGTGCTCGCCGGCCTCGGCGATGACGGTCCCGCCGTAGGAGTGGCCGACGACGATCGCCTCGGGTACCTCGTCGAGTGCCCTGCGCAGCGCCGCGGCGTCCTCGGTCAGGCCACCGCCTGCCTCGGTCTCACCGCAGGACGGCAGGAGGACCGCGCGGCTCTCGATGCCGGTGCGCTCCCGCAGGAGGTCAGCGGTGGGTCCCCACCACCACGCGCCGTCCCGGACGAGCGCGCCGTGCACGAAGAGGACGGCCGGGTTCGTCATGCCGAGCGGAGGAAGTCGGCGATCGGGGTCGAGCCGGTGTTGAAGCGGATGGTCTTCCCGACGGTCTCGTCGCGCTCGACCGCGTCCGCCACCACGTGCGCGACGTCGCCGCGCGGCACCTCGGTCGAGGATCCGTCCCAGTCGACCGAGCCGGTGGGTTCGTCGTCGGTGAGGGTGCTCGGTGCGACGACGGTCCACCGCAGCCCGGAGTCGCGCAGGACCGCGTCGGCGATCATCTTCGACTGGGCGTACGCGAAGAAGTCGTTGTCCTGCGGGACCCCGTGGTCGAGGACCGATCCGGACCAGGAGACCATCACGTACCGGTCGACGCCGGCCTTCGCGGCTCCCTGGACGGACAGCACGGCGGCGTCGCGGTCGATGGCCCACGTCCGGTCGGCGGATCCCCCGCCGGCGCCAGCGGACCACACGACGGCGTCGTGCCCGTGGATGAGCTCGGCGAAGTCGGTCAGGGTCTGCTGCTGGATGTCCGCGACGTGCGGTTCGCCGCCGTGGGACCGGATCTCGTCGGCCTGGTCGGGGTTGCGGATGACCGAGGTGACGGTGTGTCCGCGGTCGGCGAGGATCCGGGTGGCGAGGAGTGCGACCTTGCCGTGGCCGCCGAAGAGGATGACGTTGCTCATGCGGCGGACGCTACTCGCGGCGCCTCAGCAGACCGGGTGGCGGTCTGCAGGTGACCGGGGGACGGACGGGAGGCGCGGTGCCAGCTGGCCCCGCGCCTCCAGTCCGACTGGTGGTCGCGTCAGCCGACCCGCCGGCGCTGCACCAGGGTCGCGGCGCCGAAGGCGACGAGCAGGATCCCGACGCACCAGGCCAGCGCGACCCACAGGTCCGACTCGGGCGGCTGCCCCGCGAACAGCGCACGGATCGAGTTCACGGTGGACGTGACCGGCTGGTGCTCCGCGAACCAGCGGACCGGACCGGGCATGGTGTCCGTCGGCACGAACGCCGAGCTGATGAACGGCAGGAAGATGAGCGGGTACGAGAACGCACTCGCGCCGTCCACCGACTTCGCCGAGAGCCCCGCGACGACCGCGATCCACGTGAGCGCCAGGGTGAACAGGACGAGGATCCCGAGCACCGCGAGCCACGCACCGACGCCCGCGCTGCTCCGGAACCCCATGAGCAGGGCGACCCCGACGACCACGGTCACCGACACCAGGTTGGCGACGAGGGACGTCAGCACGTGCGCCCACAGCGACGCCGCGCGCACGATCGGCATCGACCGGAAGCGCTCGTCGATCCCGGCCCGCAGGTCGAGGAACAGCCGGTACGAGGTGTACGCCACGCCGGACGCCACCGTGATCAGGAGGATCCCCGGAAGCAGGTAGTCGACGTACGAGGTGGACCCGGTCTCGATCGCGCCGCCGAAGACGTAGACGAACAGCAGCAGGAACGCGATGGGCATCACGGCGGTGGTGATGATCGTGTCGGGGCTCCGGAGGACGTGCTTCAGCGAGCGCCCGGTCAGGACGGCGGTGTCGTGGATCGGGTGGGCGGACATCAGGCCACCTCCTTGGTGGTCGTGTCGGAACGGTGTCCGATGACGGCGAGGAAGACGTCCTCGAGCGTGGGTTGCTTCTCGACGTACTCGACCTTCGCGGGTGGGAGCAGTCGCTGGAGTTCGGCGAGGGTGCCGTCGGCGATGATGCGGCCCTCGTGCAGGATGGCGATGCGGTCGGCGAGATGCTCGGCCTCGTCCAGGTACTGCGTGGTGAGCAGCACCGTGGTGCCGCTGGCGGCGAGGGCGCGGACGGCGTCCCAGACCTCGATCCGGGCCTCGGGGTCGAGGCCGGTCGTCGGTTCGTCGAGGAACACCACGGCCGGGTCGCCGATCAGACTCATGGCGATGTCGAGCCGTCGACGCATCCCGCCCGAGTAGGTCCCGGCGCGACGCGATCCCGCCTCGGTGAGGGAGAACCGCGCGAGCAGGTCGTCGGCGATGCGGCCGGCGTGCGGCAGGTGCCGGAGCCGCGCGACGAGGACGAGGTTCTCGCGACCGGTCAGGACCTCGTCGACGGCGGCGAACTGCCCGGTGAGGCTGATCGACTCGCGGACCGCACCAGGGTCGGCGACCACGTCGTGTCCCGCGACGGATGCGGTGCCGGCGGTGGCCTTCGCCAGCGTCGCGAGGATCCGGATCGTGGTGGTCTTGCCCGCGCCGTTCGAACCGAGCAGGGCGACCACGGAGCCGGCCTCGACGTCGAGGTCGACGCCCCGCAGGACGTGCAGGTCACCGAAGGACTTCTCGAGCCCCCGGACCCGGATCGCCGCGGTCACGAGGGGTCTCGTTCCCTGTCGGCCTTGTCGATCGCGTCGACGAGGCGCTGCTGCTCCTTGCTGAGCCACGAGCCGATGCCGTAGTTCGCCTTGAACTCCTCGGCGAAGGCGATCGGGTCGTCACCGACCACCGCGCGGACGCTCGTGCCGTCGGCGGCGCTCTGCTCGAACAGGTCGGCGAGGTCGTCGAGCATGCGCATGAGCTGCTCGCCGTCGTTCGGGCCGGTGTACATCAGGTACCGCTCGATGCCGTCGATGGCGGTGCGGTGACTCGTCGGCAGCGCTGCCGTGCGGGCCTTGTACTGCTTCCAGCGCTTCTTGTCGCCGATGAGCTTGGTCGTGATGTCCGAGATCGAGATCCCCATGGTCAGTCCTGTCCGTTCGTGCTGGTGGTGGTGTGCTTGAGGTGGTCGAGCCGCTCGGAGAGGAAGGCCCATGCCTGCCAGAAGTCGTCGAGCTGCTCCTGCCCGCGGGCGTTCAGCGTGAACACCTTGCGGGGCGGGCCCTTCTCCGAGGGGACCTTCTCGACGTCGACGAGGCCGCGCTGCTCGATGCGGACGAGCAGCGCGTAGACCGTGCCCTCGGCGATGTCGGTGAAGCCCTGCTCGCGGAGCGAGGCCGTGATCTCGTACCCGTGGGCCGGTCGGCCGACGAGCACGGCGAGGACGATCCCCTCGAGGATGCCCTTGAGCATCTCGGTCTCCTGCTTGGCCATCGCGTCTCCTCGTTCCGCTACTCAGTGTCGATGAGTACCGGTACATAGTATCGCTGAGTACCAGGAGCGCAAGAGTAGATTCCGAACGGACTCGACAGGAGAACCGATGAGCAAGAAGAACGAGCAGCACACCCTGGTCCGCACCCTGGTGCTGGGCATCCTGAGCGGCGGCCGGAGCGCGACCCCACTGGCCGTCCTCGCGCTGAACCACGACCGTTCCTCGCTGAAGGGGTCGTGGCAGGACTGGAAGGTGTTCAGCAGCCCGATCGGCCGCGGCGTGCTCGTGGCCTCCGCCGTGGGTGAGCTCATCGGGGACAAGCTGCCGGGGACCCCGAACCGCATCTCCCCCGCCGGCCTGGTCGGCCGTGTCGCCTCCGGCGCGCTCGCCGGTGCCGCGCTCGGGACGACGGGCAAGCGTGACCTCCGCATCGAGGGCGCGATCCTCGGCGGCGTCGGCGCGATCGTCGGCAGCTTCGTCGGCTGGGGTGCGCGCAAGCTCGTCGGTGCGACCACGAGGCTCCCGGACCCGGTGGTCGCGCTCGCCGAGGACGCCGCGACGATCGCCGGTTCCGTGAAGGTCATCACCGCCGACTGACGCACCGTCCGGCGTCGTGCGCCTACCGTGACGTCCATGCGCATCGTCGTCATCGGAGCCACCGGCCACATCGGCACCTTCCTCGTCCCCCGCCTCGTCCGCGCCGGGCACGAGGTGATCGCCGTGAGTCGCGGGACCCGCTCCGCCTACGTCGACTCCCCCGAGTGGGCACAGGTCGAGCGGGTCACCGCGGACCGCGAGCAGGAGGACCGCGACGGCACGTTCGGTGCCCGCATCGCCGGACTCCGAGCAGACGCCGTCGTCGACCTCGTCTGCTTCACCCTGTCGTCCGCCGAGGCCCTCGTCGCCGCCCTCCGCGGGAGCGGCACGCACCTGGTGCACTGCGGGTCGATCTGGCGTGCCGGGGTCTCGCACGTCCTGCCGATCACCGAGGAGAGCGCCACCGAGCCCTTCGGTGAGTACGGCACCCAGAAGGACGCCATCGCCCGGATGCTCAAGCGTGAAACTGCCGACGGTGGTGTCGTCACGACCTCGCTGCACCCCGGGCACATCAGCGGTCCGGGCTGGGCGCCGATCGGTCCGCTCGGGAACCTCGACCCGTCGGTCTGGTCGAGGCTGGCCGCCGGAGAGACGCTCGAGGTCCCGGGCCTCGGCGCCGAGACCATGGCGCACGTGCACGCCGACGACGTCGCGCAGGCCTTCCAACGGGCGGTCGAGCACCGGGAGGCCGCGGCCGGCGAGGACTTCTTCGTCACGGCCCCGACGGCGCTCACGGTGCGCGGCTACGCGCGCCTGGTCGCGTCGTGGTTCGGCCAGGAGGCGCGGCTCGAGTCCGTCACGTGGGACCGGTTCCGCGAGACCACGGCTCCGGAGCACGCCGGTGCCAGTTGGGAGCACCTGTCGCGCAGTCAGGTGTTCAGCACCGAGAAGCCGCGCCGGCTGCTGGGCTACGAGCCGGCGTACACGGCCGAGGCGACGGTGCTCGACGCGGTCCGCTGGCTCGTCGAGCACGGCGAGGTCGACGTCGCGCGTCCGCTCATCGCCTGACCGCGACCCAGTTGTACTTGCGACTGTGATCAGTTGCAGCTAATATCAGTCCTGACTAATCTGCATCGCATGCGGATCGACTGGCCACGAGAGTTCGACGACCAGCTCGACCGACTCGAAGCCGACGCGACCCCGCGTGGGCAGCGTCGGCTCGAGCTCCTCACCTTCATGCTCAAACGGTTGGCGGATCTGGACGCGGTGCCCGTGCAGGACACGGCGATGATCAAGCGAGTCCGGCAGTCGAAGCAGCACGTCGTCTGGCGGGTCTCGCATCCGTACGTCGAAGGAATCGCGCTGCGGCTGATCTGCTGGTTCCCGCCGGGTGCGGATCGAGTGGTCGTCACGCTGTTCTCGGGAGACAAGGCTTCGATGGGCGACGTGTTCTACGACTCGGTCGGCATCCGGGCCGACCGACTGATCGACCGGTGGGTCGACGAAGCGAAGGAAGCGTGATGAGCGAGAAGGACTTCGTGCGCGGGAACGACCGCCTCGAGCGGCTGCTCCGGCGACCGGGCATGGCGGAGGCCGTCGAGGCGCTCGATGCCGAGGGCGACGAGCTGGACCGTGTCCACGCGATGAGCCTCGCGATGGTGCGGGAAGCCGGCAAGCGGACGCAGGCCGAGATCGCTCACGAACTCGGGATCAGCCAGGGAGCGGTGTCGCAGATGGAACGCCGCGAGGACATGCTGCTCTCCACGCTCCGGAGCTACATCACCGCGACCGGCGCGCAGAACCCCCGGATCATCGTGACCGTCAACGGCCACGACGTGGAACTCGCCATCTGACCGTCAGGCGGCAGGCGCGCCCTCGTTCACCGCGGTCAGCCCGTTGAGCGTGCGGGGGTACCCGATCCAGGGAACCAGCACGGTGAGCACGTCGAGCAGGTCCGCGCGGGTGTTCCCGACCTGCAGGTTCCCCGCCACGTGCCCGCGCACCTGACCGTCCGCCCCGCCGAGGGCGACGAGGACCGCGAACGTCAGGAGCTCCCGAGTCCGCAGGTCGAGGCCCGCCCGACCCACGGTGTCGCCGAAGCAGTTGCCGGTCAGGAACCGCTGGAAGTGCAGGGTGTCGGGCGTCGCGTCGTCGTACATCGCGTCGAGGCGCTCGGTGCCGACGATCGTGGCCTGTACGACCCGGCCACGCTCGATCCGGTCCTCCGGGGTGCTCGTCGACTGCCCGGGCAGCGGCAGGGACACGCCGCGCGCGGTGAGCGCCTCGTTCACGATCCCGAGGAAGTCCGACGCGCGAGCGAACCCGACGTACGCGACCGCCTGGTAGACGACCTCCTTCGCCTCGACCGGCGTGACCGGCCCGTCGAGCGCCGAGCCGAGCAGCTCCCGGAACGTCCCGTGTGCGCCGACGGCGACGACGGCGCCGAGCTGCACCACGAGTCGGTCGTGCTCGCCGAGGAATGCGTGCCGCAGCGTCTCCTCGACGAAGGCGGCGGAGTACTGGGCGAACTCGGGGTCGGTCTCGGTGATGCTCATGCCTCGACGCTACGGGCGGGTGCAGGCGTGAGGGAGGTACGGTCCTCACCCCTCTCCGGTCCGCCCACCGACCTACCGTGGCAGCCGTGCAGGTCGGCCGAGACCGGCACGGAGAGGAAACCATGGAGTACCGCCAGCTCGGACGCACCGGTGTCGAGGTGAGCCCGCTCGCCCTGGGCACGATGATGTTCGGCCCGTGGGCGAACGCCGACGTCGACGACTCGATCCGGATCATCCACCGCGCACTCGACGCCGGCATCAACTTCGTCGACACCGCCGACGTGTACTCGGACGGCGTCTCGGAGGAGATCGTCGGCAAGGCCCTCAAGGGTCACCGAGACGACGTCGTGCTCGCGACGAAGTTCTTCATGCCGATGGGCGAGGGGCCGAATCGCTCGGGAGGCTCGCGCCGCTGGATCATCCAGGAGGTCGAAGCGTCCCTCCGCCGCCTCGGCACGGACCACATCGACCTGTACCAGGTGCACCGTCCCTCGCCGGCGATGGACGTCGAGGAGACCCTCGGTGCCCTCACCGACCTCGTCCGTCAGGGCAAGGTCCGGAACATCGGCTCGTCGTCGTACTCCGGCGCCGAGATCGTCGAGGCGCAGTGGGTCTCCGAGCGTCGCGGCCTCGAGCGCTTCCGCACCGAGCAGCCGCCCTACTCGATCCTCGTGCGCGGCATCGAAGAGGACGTGCTCCCCACCGCCCGGCGGTACGGCATGGGCACCCTCGTGTACAGCCCGCTCGCCGGCGGCTGGCTGAGCGGCCGGTGGCGGAAGGACGCCCCGGGCACCCCGACCGCGAAGCACCGCCCGGCAGCCCGGTTCGACATGTCGACGCCGGCGAACCAGCGGAAGCTCGACGTCGTCGAGGAGCTCGCAGTGCTCGCCGAGTCGCAGGACATGTCGCTCATCGAACTGTCCCTGGCGTGGGCGATCACCCACCCCGGGGTCACGAGCGCGATCATCGGTCCCCGCACGATGGAGCAGCTGGAGTCCCAGCTGCCCGCTGCCGACCGGGTCCTGAGCGCCGAGGTGCTCGACCGCATCGACGAGATCGTCGCTCCCGGGGTGACGATCAACCCCGACGACAACAGCTACGGCCAGCACACGCTCCTCGCGTCGGCCCGTCGCCGCTGACGACGAGGCGGACTGGAGGCGCGGTGCCAGCCCGCACCGTGCCTCCAGCCCGTGCACCGCACCGTCCGCACGTCAGTGCGCGGTGCGCACCACCAAGCCGCGTCGGCGGTGGACCGCCCAGATCGTCAGCGCGAACCCGACCAGGACCGCGCCGCCCATGGTGACCGCGGTCCACCCGCCGACGTTCCACAGGACCGAGGCGAGCGCGGACCCGATCGCTCCGCCGACGAAGTTCCCCGTGACGAACGCGGTGTTGAGGCGGCTGCGCGCTGCCGGGTCGAGCGCGAAGAGCCGCGTCTGGTTGAGGACGTTCGTCGCCTGCACACCGACGTCGAGCAACACGACGGCGACGAGGACCACCACGATCGACCGCGACCCGAGCCCGGCGACCACGAGCGAGACGAGCACGAGGGCGATCGCCGCTCCGGTCACCGGCACCGAGACCCCGCGGTCGTGGAGTCGACCGACCCGCTGCGCTGCGACCGCACCGGCGAGCCCCGCCAGGCCGACGAGTCCGATCGCGCTCGTCGAGTACCCGAACGGTTCCGCGCTGAGCAGGAACGTCAACGCGGTCCAGAACATCGTGAAGACGGCGAACACCGCGGAGCTGATGACGAGGGTGACGCGCACGGCGCGGTGCGCGGCGACCGCACGGAACACCGACCCGATGAGTGCCGGGTAGTGCACACGGTCGCGTCGCTCGAGCTCCGGGATCGCCCGTCGGAGGAGCACGGCGAACACCAGGGCCGCGACGGCGGCGACCACGTAGATCGTCCGCCAGCCGAACGCGTCCGCCACGAGCCCGCTCACCGTCCGGGAGACCAGGATGCCCGTGAGGACGCCGGAGGCGATGGTGCCCACCACCCGCCCGCGGGAAGCCGGATCGGCGAGGTCGCCGGCGAGCGGGATGAGGAGCTGCCCTGCGACGGTGGTGAGGCCGACGAGTGCGAGTGCCACCAGGAGCACGGCGCCACGGCGCCACGGCGGCGAAGAGCAGCGCGACGGCGGACGCGACGAGCACGCCGGGGATCAGCCGGCGTCGATCGAGGACGTCGCCGAGCGGCACCACGAGGAGGATGCCCAGCGCGTACCCGACCTGGGTGAGGGTGACGAGCAGCCCCGCGACCGCGGCGGAGGTCCCGAGCGAGGACGCGATCTCGTCGAGCAGCGGCTGCGCCCAGTACAGGTTGCCGACCGCCGCACCCCCGGCGACCGCGAACAGCAGGGTCCGGGCGGGTGTCATCCCCGTGCGGTCGCTCACGGACGGCGCCGGAAGAGTTCCCCGAGGTGCCACGGCCCCGGGGTCAGACGGACGGCTGCCTCGGCGCGGATGCGTTCCTCGCGGGCGCGGTCACGGGTGAGCTCGTCGATCTCGCGTTCGGCGTGCAGCCGGAAACGGATCCGTCCGAGGAACGAGAGGGGTGCTGCTGGGCTGGCGGTGCGGATCGCGTCGGTCTCGCTCATGCGTCCCCCGCGGTGGTCACGGCCGGACTCGCCGCCTCGGTCGCGGCGAGGTTGGCGAGGAGTTGCAGGCGTTCCTCGGACGGGGAGCCGGGCTCGGCGCCGTAGACGATGAGCGTCAGCCCCGTGTCGGTGACCAGTTCCATCGTCTCGTAGGTGAGGTCGAGGTCGCCGACCTCCGGGTGGTGGAGCTGCTTCGTGCCGTTGCGGTGCCGCATCACGTCGTGCGCGGCCCAGCGCTGCCGGAACTCCTCGCTGCGGGTCGAGAGCTCCCCGATCAGGTCGGTGAGCCCCTTGTCGTACGGGGATCGCGCGGCCTCGGCGCGGAGCACGGCGACCATGTCACCGGTCACGCCGTCCCAGTCGCGCCAGTACTCCCGGCCGCGGGGGTCGAGGAAGGCGAAGCGTGCGGTGTTCGGTGTGCCCGACGGTTCGAGGAAGAGCGGCGAGTACAGGGCGCGGGCGAGGGCGTTGCCGGCAAGGAAGTCCGAGCGGCCGTTCCGTACCCACGCCGGCGCCGTCATCGAGTCGAGCACCCGCTGCACGTTCGGCCGGACCTTCGACGTCGGGGTCCTCCGCCGCGTCGTGGCCGAGGCGTTCTGCGCACGGGCGAGGTCGAACAGGTGGGCGTGCTCGACGTCGTCGAGGCGGAGGGCACGGGACAGCGACTCGAGGACGCTCTCGGACACCCCGGTGAGGTTCCCCCGCTCGAGCCGGATGTAGTAGTCGACGCTCATGCCCGCGATGAGGGCGAGCTCCTCACGGCGAAGGCCCTTCACCCGGCGTGTGCCGCCGAAGTCGGGCAGACCGACCTGCTGCGGCGTGACGCGCTCGCGGCGGGTGCGGAGGAAGTCGCGGACTTCGTCTCTCGTGTCCATGTCTCCACGGTACGGCGACCGCCCGCGGCGAAGGAGGGGACGTCCGTACCTGCCAGCTGGGAGGTACTGCCGTTCCCCGTCAGCACGCCGGTAGCGGTCGTAGCGTCGTGGACATGGACACAGTCACCCTCAACAACGGACTCGAGATCCCGGCGATCGGGTTCGGCGTCTTCCAGAGTGCCCCGTCGGACACGGTCGACGCGGTGCGCACGGCGCTCGAGACCGGGTACCGCCACATCGACACCGCCGCCGCGTACGGCAACGAGCGCGAGGTCGGCGCGGGTATCCGCGCCTCCGGGGTCGACCGCGACGAGATCGTCGTCGAGACGAAGGTCTGGGTCTCCGACTACGGCTACGACGAGACCCTGCACGCGTTCGAGAAGGCCACGGGGAAGCTCGGCTTCGACACGATCGACGTCCTGATCCTGCACCAGCCCGCTCCCGACCGCTTCGAACAGACCGTCGCCGCGTACAAGGCCCTCGAGACCCTGTACGCCGACGGCAGGGTCCGTGCGATCGGCGTCAGCAACTTCATGCCGCACCACCTCCGCTCCCTGCTCGACCGGACGGACGTCATCCCGGCGCTCAACCAGGTCGAGCTGCACCCGTACTTCACGCAGCCCGACGTCCAGCGCGCCGATGCGGAGCACGGGGTCCTCGACCAGGCGTGGTCGCCGATCGGTGGCATCACGTTCTACCCCGGCTGGGGCGACGAACGGGTCAGCGTGATGGACGACCCGACCATCCGGGCGATCGGCGAGGCGCACGGAAAGACGCCGGCGCAGGTGATGCTCCGCTGGCACCTGCAGCAGGGGCGGAACGCGATCCCGAAGTCGACGAACCCGGGGCGCATCGCCGAGAACTTCGCCGTGTTCGACTTCGCGTTGTCGGACGAGGAGCTCGCCCGCCTGGACGCCCTCGACACCGGCCGTCGCAACGGTCCCGATCCCGACGGCACCGACACCAGCCGGTTTGAACGGGTCATCCCGGAAGCCTGATCGGCCCGACAGGCCTGATCGGCCCGCCAGGCCCGGTCGGCTCGCCGGGCCCGATCAGGCGAGTGGCACCGACACGATCCGGTCGTCGCCCTCGGTGGGGTCCCCACGGCCGTCGGTGTTGTTCGTGACGAACCAGAGCTCGCCTTCGGGCCCCTCGAGCACGGTCCGGATGCGGCCGAAGTCCCCCGCGAAGTACTCGGCGGACTCCGCGGGCGAGGCCGCCGGGATCGCCCGGACGACCTCGCCGCGCAGGTTCGCCACGAACACGGTGTCGCCGATGACCGCCAGGCCGCTCGGGGAGGCGTCGTCGGTGGCCCACTGCTGCACGGGGTCGACGAACCCCTGGTCCTCGCCGCCCTTCCCCTCGACCTCGGGCCAGCCGTAGTCCTTCCCCGGCTCGATGACGTTCAACTCGTCCCAGGTGTCCTGTCCGAACTCGGACGCGAACATCGTGCCGTCCGAGGTCCACCCCATGCCCTGCACGTTCCGGTGTCCGAGGCTCCACACCGGCGACCCGCGGAACGGGTTCCCGCCGGGCACGCCCCCGTCCGGTGTGAGCCGCAGGATCTTGCCGGCGAGCGAGTCCCGGTCCTGGGCGTCCGACCCCGTGCCGGCGTCACCGACGCTCGCGTAGAGCATGCCGTCCGGGCCGAATGCGATGCGACCGCCGTTGTGGAAGCTGTTCGACGGCAGCCCGTCGATGATCGTCGTCGCGTCGCCGAGCGCGTACGACCCGGCACTGCCGGTGAGGTCGTAGCGCTGGATGCGGTTGCCTTCCTCGGCTGTGGAGTACACGAACAGGTCGCCGTCGTGCAGCGCCAACCCGAGCAGGCCGCCCTCGCCGCCAGCGCTGACCCCCTCGACGGTGCCGACCTCCCGTGTCGTCCCCGCGGCGGTCAGCTCGAGCACCTTCGCCGAGTCGCGCTCGCTGATCAGGGCGTCGACACCGTCGCCGGTGCGGACGACCGACCACGGGGCGTCGAGGCCGGTGGCGAGGTCGGACGGCTCACCGCCCGGCGCGAGGAGCCCGGGGGCCGAGCTCGTCGGGACGGTCGTCGGGGCGGTCGTCGCCGACGCGGTGCCCCGCAGCGTCCGTGCGCCGTCGTCCGTGCAGGCCGTGAGGACGAGCGCGGTGACGGCGGCCGCGCCGAGGGCCACCCAGGTGCGGTGTGGTCGAGGGGTCGTGTGCACGGTGTTCCTCCCGGTTCGTGCGTCGATCACACTCGCCGTGATCGGGAATCGGCTGGGTGGCCCTGTCCGCACCCCTCTCCGGTGCGCCGAGCGGCCTACCGTCGGGTCCGTGCACGAGCAGGACGCCGTCGCAACCGGAAGGACCACCTCATGACCACCATCGCCATCGTCGGAGCCGGCAAGGGGCTCGGCCTCGCCGTCGCCGAACGCTTCGGCCGGGAGGGCTTCTCCATCGCCCTGATCTCCCGCAACCAGGACCGTCTCGACGGCCTCGCCGCGTCGTTGCGGGAGCAGGGCATCACGGCTGCCGGGTTCGCCGCGAACGTCCGGGACGGTGACTCGCTCCGCGGCGCGCTCGAGCGTGCCACCGAGCAGCTCGGTCCGATCGAGGTGCTGCAGTACAGCCCGCTGCCCGCCAAGGAGTACATGCGCCCGGTGCTCGAGACCACGGCGGAGGACCTCGTCGGTCCGATCGAGTTCTCGGTCTACGGCTCGGTGAACGCGGTCCGCCAGGTCCTGCCGGGCATGCGGGCGATCGGCCGCGGCACGATCCTGTTCGTGAACGGTGGCAGTGCCGTGCGCCCGGGCGCGCGGGTCACCGGCACGTCCGTCGCCTTCGCGGGCGAGAGCGCCTACGCGCAGCTCCTGCACGACGCGGTCCGCGACGAGCAGGTGCACGTCGGGCAGCTCATCATCCCGTTCGGGATCGACGACGGGCAGCCGGACCACTCCGGTGCGTCGATCGCGGACCGCCTGTGGGCGATCCACACCGAGCGCGGCGACTTCCGCACGTACGCGGAGCCGCTCCCCGAGTGACGGCCTGGAGGCGCGTGGGGACCTGCCACGCGCCTCCTGTCCGTCACCGGGTCACGTCGAGAGCAACGCGACGGCACGCGAGGCGCGTGCCGCGATCTGGTCAGCTGTCGGCTCGGGTGCCAGTCCGAGCAGCCGCTCGCGGTGGAGTTCCCCGAGCAGCAGCGTGAAGAGCTCCGCGGCCGTCTCCGGTGTCGCGCCCGCCCGGACGAGGGCGGCCTGCGCGGCGAGCGGTCCCGCTTCGTGGAACTCCCGCGCGAGTTCGGGGTTCCGACCGGCTTCCGCGATCACCAGGCGGTGGAGCGCGACGGCCCGATCGGTCAGCAGCGCGCGTGCGATCCCGGCGGCGGTCGACTCGAGGTCGCCGGTCGGGGCACCTGAGTAGGTGTGTTGTCGGCGGACGACGGCGCGGAGCAGTTCGTGCTTGTCCCCGACGGAGACGTAGAGGGTCCGTTTCGTGACCCCGGCGTCGGCGGCGACCCGGTCGAGGGTGACCCCGGAGAAGCCGTTCGCGAGGAACAGGGCGGTGGCGACGTCGAGGACCCGCTCGTCCCGGGCGGCGCGTTCGTCGGCGGTCGGTCGTCCTCGTTTCGTCACGACCACAGCCTAGCCGGTAATGATACGGTCGCGTTTCATTACTGAGGAGGGTCCATGACCGATGTCGTGTGTCACGTGGCGATCGCGGACGACTGGGAGATGAGCCGCGGGTTCGGCGAGTACGAGGTGGCGACGCGTGGGGCGCCGCTCGAACCGGGCGGGTACGTCCGGGCGGTCGTGCCCGAGCGGGTCGACGCCGTCGTCGCCGAACGGTTCGGTGACCTGTCGATCCCACTGCTCCGCATCGACCTCAGCGTCCCGGGGCTGGAGGCCGCCGGCGTCCCGGTCCACTGGGTCGACGGCGACCCGCGGCTCCACGGCGCGATCCCGATGGACCCGGAGGTCGTCCTGGCCGAGGTGCCGATCTCGATGGGCCGTCGGACGTAGTCGCCGATCTGGACCCTGCCCGGCTGCGGTCGGACTCGTAGCGTCGCGGTGTGGACCCCGACGCCTTCGACGCAGCAGCCGGCACAGCGCTGTTCCTGCTGATGCCCACCGCGGTGCTCTTCGCCGCGGCGGCTCTCCGGCGACTCGGGATCCCGCGGTGGTCGTGGGTGCTCTTCGTGCTCGGCACCGGCGGCGTGCTCGTGCTGCTGCACCTGGCCGGGGACGTGCGGTACTCGCTCGACCGCCCGTCCCCGGACACGATCGTCGGATGGGGGTTCGGGCAGTTCGTCGGGCTCGAGCTCGGTCGGATCGGTGTCGCCGTCAACGCGGTGACCGCAGCCGCCTGGATCGCAACCCGCAAGAAGGGTTACCACGAGCGACTCCCCGAGCGTGAGACCGGCTTGCTCGTCGCGGCCTACGGCACGATGGCGATCGCGACCGCACTCCCGGCAACGTGGTGGGCCGTCGGGCTCGGTGTCGTCCCGCTCGTCGTCGAGGCCCCCGTCGCGCTGGCGGGTGCGGCGTTCCTGACCGTCTCGCTCACGCTGCGCTGGCGGCGACACCGGCGGATCCCCGAGGGCGAACTCCCGTCGATCGTGACCACGTGGCCGGCAGACGCCGTCGTCGCGGTGGGCTTGTCGGGCGCCCTCGCGATCGGTCCGCTGTTCGCGGGCAGTGGCCTGCCGGACGCGTCACTGTGGCCCCGACCCGAGTCTGCGACGTCCTCCGGACCGCCGCGGACGCCGGAGCCCGAGTGGCCGGGACCGACGCCGGTGACCTCGACGAGCCTCGACGCCACCGCGGTCGAGGACGGCACCCGCACACTGCTCACCGAGACGATCCGCTGGGCCGGTCCGCTCGACGACCTGTCGTCGCCGACCCCGGCACGAGCGGAGTCGCCGCCCGTGGTCCTGACGGAGGAACGGTGCGGCGGCGAGGGACGGCGGTGGACGGGGTCACTCGTGCTGCCGACCGTGCGACCACAGGACCTCGCACCGCGGGTCCTCGACGGGTGGGAGGCGGCGGGCTACGCTGCGGTCGACCGGGCGATGGGGACCGACCTGGTCATGCCGCTCCGGGGCGATGCCGCCGTCGAGCGGGTGCGCCTCGGCGGGGGGCCGGACGGGGTGCACGTCGCCGTCGAGTCGTTCTGCGTCGGCGGCTGATGTCGACCTGCCCGGGCCGACCGCGGTCAGCGGACCCGGGGTGTGGCGGCGGCGAGCTCGTCCCAGTGCCGGTGGCGTGCCTCCAGGGCGGTGCGCTGCTCGAAGACGAGGCGGGCCGTCGTGCGGTCGGAGGTGGTGACGGGGCCGGACGTGGAATCGACCCGTGCGGCACGCGACTCGCTCCAGCGGAGCAGGGCCGTGCCGATGCGGTGGGCGGCCCGCTCGAGCGGGCCGACGTCGGTGAGGTGGAGTGCTGCGCTCATGATTCTTGTTCTTCGTCGTCGAGGACGGGCAGTGCTGCGAGGCGGAGGAAGACGCGTTCGGTGCCTTCGACCGTGGTGTCGTCGAGCACATGCCGGTGGCGGAATGTGTCGATGAGGGCGTGGATGCCGTCGGTGAGCTCGGTCACCTCGGCCGGTGTGAGCCGCATGATCGCGACGGAGAACTCGCTCGCATCGCGCCAGGCCGGCTCGAGCGTCTCCTGGTCACGCGCGAGGAACTCGCGGATCAGCTGCTCGGAGAACTCGTTCGACCCGTTCGCCAGCAACCGTGCGGCGGCGATGCCCGCGGGTGACTGCGGTCCGGATGTGCCGCCGGAGTGCACGGCGACCGGGACTCGGCGCCACCAGCGTTCACGGCCGGTGCCGCGACCCTCGACCTCCTCGATGAAGCCGTGCTTCTCGAGTTGGCGGAGGTGGTAACTGGTCGAGCCGGTTGACTCACCGACCCGTTCGGCGAGGGTGGTGGCCGTCGCCGGACCGTGCGCGGCGAGCTCGTTGAAGAGTTCGGTGCGCAACGGGTGGTTGAGCGCCTTCATCGACGGGAGGTCGAGGATGCGTGCTTCGGGAGCCATGCTCCGAGACTACGACCGCAAAGAAATCTTTGCAAGATCTTCTTTGCAACACTTTCTTTGCAGTCATCCCGGTGATCGGATCAGCGTGTCGCCGTCGTGATCGCCGAGGCCATCGCACGAGCGATCACGACGTTCGTCGCCGCGGTGCCGTGGATGCCGTCCGGCGAGGACCCGCGCACCCAGGCACCGTCCGCCTGCCGAAACTCCGTGAACGGGTCGACGTACGACCAGTCGTGCTCCGTCGCGTCCCGCTCGAGTGCCCGGCTCAGGACGAGTTGCCCGGTGCGACGGTCGGCACCCCACCGACTACTCGTCCAGTCGGACGGTGGACCGGCCACGACCAGGACACGCTGCGCGCCGACCTTCCGCACGACGGCGTCGACGTTCGCGATGGTCGTCGCCGTCGGGACGGCCTGGTTGACGTCGTTCGTGCCGAGCTCCACCACCAGGACGTCCGCCGTCGGCACCGGGCCGATCTCGTGGAGCACCTGGTCCGCGCGGTACCCGCTGTGCGCGTAGCCGCCGACGGCGTGCAGACGGGTGTCGGACTCGATCACGTGCAGCCACGAGTCCGGCCGGGCCGTGATCGAGTCGCCGGCGTACGCGAACGTGACGGCACCGGAGCGGTCGCCGGACCCCAGGGCACCCGTGACCACCTGCTCGCGCACCGGGATGCGGGTGTCCGCCCGCTCGACCGGAGCGAGACCGGCGCGGGTGGCGCTCTCGGCGGATGCCGTCCGCGCCGGGCCGAGGACCACGGAGCCGACGACGAAGGAGCCAACCGCGACGAGGCAGGCGGAGGTGACGATGCTCGCGATCAGGGCGAGCCGACGGGTGCGGGACACGACATCAGGTATCCCCCGGATCGACGCTCGGTACCAGTCCCCAGACCTGGGGAACGGCGACGTTCGCTGTGGGTCCTCGCGGCTGCTCACAGCTGGTCCCGTTCCTGACGCTGCCGCGTCAGAGTGCGCGACGCACCGCGACCCGTCGGCTGCGGCCCGCCGTCAGCCACGTCCCCACCGTCACGAGGACGGGCAGGCCGATCGCGAGCAACGCGAGGAACGGCCAGTCCGCGACGAACGGCATGTGCGACGCCCCGACCGGTCCGGCCGTGAAGCGCAGCGTGAGCGCCCGGATCGGCAGCAGTCCGAGCAGGGTGCCGATCACCGCGCCGACCGTGGTGAGGATCGCCGCCTGCCAGGCCGACACGCGACGCCGGAGGACCGGGGCCGCACCGACCGAGTCGAGCACCTCGTCGTCGCGCCGCCCGTCCGAGCGTGCGAGTCCGATGGCGACCGCCGTCGCGCCGATCGTCACGGCAGCCGCGAGCGCGAGCACGAGCGCCTTCACCACACCCTGCGCGTCCACCGGACCGGTCTCGTACATGAAGGTCGGGCCACCCCACCGGTCGCGATCGAGGCCGCCCTGGCTCTGCCACGCCGAGGACAGTTCGTCCCACTGCGTCGGGGTGAGCTCGGTCGGCTGCGTCGTCACGAGCATCCCGTCGACGGCCGGCACGCGGTACTGCTCGGCGGTCTCGCGGGTCATGAAGACGCCGACTTGGATCCGCGGCGACTGCACGTCGAGCACGGCGGGGATCGTCGTCGTGGCGTCCGGTCGGTCCCCCGACGTCGTCGTCATGCTCTTCCAGGTCTGGTCGTGGAACGTGTCGATCTGCACGGCGCCGTCGTGTGCGTACTCCGGCCAGAGCGACACCGCCTTGCCGGAGGCCAGGGCGTCCCGGACGGTCGCGGACGGGCGGTGTCCGGTCAGCAGGGCGTAGTCGTCGACCGTGCCCGTCCAGATGTGCGGCGTCGCGTCGTCCTGGGACTGCAGGTACACCGAGCACGAGGTCGTGTCGTTCGTCGAGCACTCCCGCTTCTGCCAGTCGTGCGGAAGGGTGACCGTCGAGGGGGCCTCGCCGGCCTGCTCGGACACGGCGCCCAGCACCCGGACCCGGTCGTGGGTGAGGACCCCGGCCACGACCTTCGCGGCGCGAGCGGTGAGGGCAGGGTCGTACCCGGTCGCGTTGCCCTGGTCGTCGGTGACCGACACCGATGCGGTGGCGACGCCGACCGCCGTGCGGTACTCGTAGTCGCGGACGAACTGCGCGTGCGAGGACGCGCTCCACGTGATCGCGACCGAGGCCACGAAGACGACGCTCATCACGCTCGCCAGCACCGGGACGGTCCTGACCGGGTTCCGTCGGGCGTCCCGCGCAGCGAGGCGTGCCGACAGCCCGAGCCGGGTCGACAGGCGGGCGACCAGCGCGAGGAGCCACGGGGAGCACATGGCGACGCCGACCTGCACGAGGCACGGGCCGATCGCGACACCCACCCCCGCGACCCAGGCGTAGTCGTCGCCCTGCACCGGACGGTCGTTGAGCAGCAGGACCCCGACGCCGCACGCGAGGGTCATCACCGTGCCGACGACGATGAGCACGGGTGCCCAGATGCGTCGTCGACGCTCGGCGCGGGGGTTCACCTGCGCCGGTCGGAGTGATCCGCGCAGCGCGGCGAGCACGTTGATCCGGGTGGCGGCACGCGCGGCGACCAGGGCGGCCACGAGTCCGGCGAGCACACCGGCGGCACCGATCGCGAGGAGCAGGAACCCGGGGACGTGCAGGCCCGGCCAGGTGCTCACGTTGCCGTTGTCGATCAGTCGGAACGCCAGCACGCCGATCCCGGTACCGAGCGCGACGCCGAGCACCGCCCCGGTGACGCCGAGCACGAGACCGGACCCGGCCACGATCGTCCGCACGAACCGACGGTCCCCGCCGACACTCGTCACGATCGCGTAGGAGCGGGTGTCCGCCCGGGTGCCGACCAGGAACGCGGCCCCGGCGAGCAGGGCGACCTCGAACATCGCGAAGACGCCGAGCAGCGCCATCGCCCCGAGGTACCAGCCGAGCTGGTTCCCGCGCTGCGCCGCGGGGAACCGCTCGTCCGGCGGGTCGAGCACGACGGGTCGGGACTGGACCACGATCCCGTGCGCGTTGAGCTGCCGGATCTCCGACCACGTCGGTGCGTCGGACGCCAGGTAGACCGTCACGTCGGAGACGCCGCGCGCGTCCTCGCCGGTGGTCGGCGACAGTGTGGTGCCCCACGGCAGGAACACACCCTGCTCGTCCGGGTCGGAGCCGAGGTCACGCATGGTCCCGGTGATCGTGAACCGCTTCGTGACCGGGTCGGTCAGGTCGACGGTGTCCCCGATCGACGCCCCGAGCCGCGTCAGGGTCGCCGGCGTCACCATGAGTTCGTCGCGGTCGGTCGGTGCGGTGCCCTCGAGCACCTGCCAGTGCCCCGCGAGCACCTTCGACCACACCGCACCCTCGACGGCCATGAGTCCGATCGGCCCCTTCGGTCCGGAGAGCACGATCGACGCGGACCCGACCGGGATCGACACGGCACCGGACGGCACGTGGTCGAGGACGTTCGCGTAGCGGAGGTCGCCCTCGGCCTTCGACGCGGGGCTGCCCTTCGTTGCCTCGGAGTACTGCCACGCGACCGGGTCCTGCCGCATGCCCGGCAGGTCGGGGCCCGTCGCCTGCATCTGCGCGGCCGCGTGCCCGAGGTCGTACCGGAGCTGTTCGGTCGTGGTCGGCTGCGTCGACTGCACCACGACGGACACCGCGGCGAACCCGGCCGTCGGGATCCCGATCAGCGCGACGATGAGCGCCGCACGCCCGACCTTCGCGAACGCCAGACGTCGCCCGAGCCGGAGCGCCGGCCGGAGTGCGAACGGCGTGCGGACACGGGGTTGGTCGACGTCGGCTCGGCGCCGACGCGCGCTCACGAGGCGGCCCGGTCCGTGAGCGCCATCTCGACGCCCGAGTACACCGTCTCGTCCACCACCCGACCGTCCCGGAGGAACACGATCCGGTCCGCCCATGCCGCGTGCCGGGCGTCGTGCGTCACGAGGAGCGCCCCCGCCCCGGCGTCGACGTGTCGACGGAGCATCCGGAGCACGACCTCGCCGGTCTGCGAGTCCAGCGCACCCGTCGGCTCGTCGGCCAGGACCAACCGGCGCTCGCCGACGACCCCGCGCGCGATCGCCACGCGCTGCTGCTGGCCGCCGGACAGGTCGTCCGGGAAGGCGTCGGAGCGGTGGCCGAGCTCGACGTTGTCGAGCGCGAGTTCCGCGGCGCGCCGGGCCTGTGATGCCTTCCACCCGTCGAGTTCGAGCGGCAGTGCAACGTTCTCGACGGCGGTGAGCGACGGGATGAGGTTGAAGTCCTGGAACACGAACCCGACCAGGCGTCGGCGGAGCGCGGCGAGGTCCTTCGCGGGACGGTCCGACACGAAGTCCCCGTCGATGACGACCTCACCGCTGGTCGGTGGCAGCAGGGTGCCGGCGCACGCGAGCAGCGTGGACTTGCCGGAGCCCGACGTGCCCATCACCGCGACCATCTCGCCGCGGCGGATCTGCAGGTCGATGCCGGCGAGGGCGGTGACGGCCTTCGCGCCGGAGCCGTACTGCACGCTCACGGCGTCGAGCTCGAGGAGCGGCGCGGCGGTCACCGGGCGCTCCGGACGGTCGCGTCGGACGTTGATGCGTCGACCGGAGCGGGATGCTCCTTCGGCCGGTACCGGGCGACGCTCGACTCGACGTGGTCGAGCCAGCGCACCTCGGCCTCGGCCTGGAACAGCATCGACTCGAGGACGAGCGACCAGGCGAGGTCCTCGGCCGGGTCCGTGCCCCGCTTGAGGCGCGTGAGGTCCTGCAGGTTCCGCACGGCGGCCGTGCGCTGCACCTGCACGAGGTGGGTGACGTCGACGCCGGGCACGGTCACGGCGAGGGCGAACTTGATCGCCAGTTCGTCGCGCCCGCGCTTGGCCGGGACGGGCTCGCTGAACCAGCGCGCCACGGCCTCGCGACCCGCGTCGGTCGCCGTGTAGACGACGTGTCCGTCGTCGTCGGCGTCGCCGCGGGCCACGAGGCCGTCACGCTCCAGGCGGTCGAGCGTCGTGTAGACCTGGCCGATGTTCAGCGGCCAGCTGCCGCCGGTGCGGTGCTCGAACTCCCCCCGGAGCTGGTACCCGTAGCCGGGTCCTCCCACCAGCAGCGCGAGTACGCCCATCCGTACGCTCATGACACTTCCCCCAGTTTCCGTCCGCCGTGGACATACTGAGTATGCACATACCCGGTATGCCGACGCAAGCTCGCGTCCTGAGAACGGACAGCAGACGGACTGGAGGCACGGTGTCAGCTGGCACCGCGCCTCCAGTCCGTCCCTTGGTCGCGTCAGCGACCCAGCTTCGACAGCTCCTCGAACTCGTCGTCCGTCAGCTCGATGGTCGCGCCCCGCAGGTTGTCCTCCAGGTGGTCGACGCTCGACGTCCCCGGGATCGGCAGCACCACCGGCGAGCGCTTGAGCAGCCACGCCAGTGCGAGCTGCGCCGGCGTCGCGCCCTTGCGCTCGGCGATCTCGGTGAGCGGGGAGTCAGCCCCGGTCAGTCCGCCGGTCGCGAGCGGGAACCACGGGATGAACGCGATGCCCTGCTCGGTCGACCAGTCGAGGAGCTCCTCGGCGTCGCGCTTCTGCAGGTTGTACAGGTTCTGGACCGAGACGATCGTCGCGATCTCCTGCGCAGCCTGGACGTCGCTGACGGAGACCTCGGACAGGCCGATGTGCCGGATCTTGCCCTCGTCCTGCAGCTTCTTCAGCTCGCCGACCTGGTCCTCGAGCGGGACCTTCGGGTCGATGCGGTGCAGCTGGAACAGGTCGATCCGTTCGAGCCCGAGACGGCGGAGGCTCATCTCGGCCTCCTGCCGCAGGTACTCCGGGCGGCCGACCGGCGGCCACTGGTTCGGGCCGGTGCGGGTGAGTCCGGCCTTCGTCGCGATGACGACGTCGTCGCCGTAGGGGTGGAGGGCTTCGTGCAGGAGCTCCTCGGCGACGTAGGGGCCGTACGAGTCGGCGGTGTCGAAGAAGTCCACGCCGAGCTCGACGGCGCGCTTGAGGACCCGGACGGCCTCGTCGTGGTCCTTCGGCGGCCCCCAGACGCCGGGGCCGGTGAGCTGCATGGTGCCGTAGCCGAGACGGTGGACCTCGAGGTCCCCGCCGATGCGGAATGTGCCGGAGGCGGCTGCCGGACGGTTCGTGGTGTCGGTGCCAGTGGTCATGGACCCGGTGTACGCCTGACCGTTCGACCCGTGCTGGACGGTTGTCCCCCGGGCGGCTGTCAGATCGGGTTCCTATGCTCGTCGGGTGCCCTTCCGTTCCCCACGACGGAGTCCCGGCCGCTCGCTCGTCATCGGTGTCGTCGGGATCGTGCTGCTCGCCGGGATCGTCGTCCTCGTGTTCCCCGCCGCGCTCGGTGTCCTCGGGACCGCCGGCTCCGTCGTCGGCTCGCTGCTCCCCTGGCTCGCCCTGCTGCTCGTCCCCGTCGCCGGGGTCGCCCTCGGCACCCGGTCGAAGTGGCTCGCGGTGGGATCCCTGGCCTTCGCCGCCGCGTGGGCGTTCGCGATCCTGCCCGGGGTGCTCACGTCGGACGCGCCGGGATCGCCGCAGCTGACGGTGGTCACCGAGAACGTCGAGGCCGCGAACGAGGACCCGGCAGCCACGGCGCGGTCGATCGCCGCACGCACCCCGGACGTCATCGCGCTCGAGGAGCTCACCGAGTCCTCCGGCACTGCCGTCGCGGGCGTGCTCGACGAGCGGTACCCGCACCACTACCGGGTCGGGTCGATCGGGGTGTGGAGCCGGACGACGCTGAGCGGCGGCGAGCCGATGACGCTCGGCCTCGGGTGGGCGCGAGCGCTCCGCGTCACCGTGGACACCGACCTCGGGGACGTCCGGCTGTACGTCGTGCACATGGACTCGCTGCGGCTCGGCGGCGAGGACGGACGGCCGACGATGCTGGCGTCCCTCGCGACCGCGGTCCGTGACGACGACTCGGAGCGGCTCGTCGTCGCCGGGGACTTCAACGGCGGCTCGAAGGACCCGGAGATGCTGCCGCTGACCCGGATGCTCGACGAGGGCGGCGGGTTCGGGTTCACCTGGCCCGCGCAGGCGCCCGTCGTGCGGATCGACCACGTGTTCGTCCGCGGGCTCGACACCACGTCGACCGAGGTCCTCCCGGCGAACGGCAGCGACCACCGCGGCGTGCAGGTCGGGCTCCGGGGCTGACGGCCGGTCGGCCGGTGGTTCAGGCCTTCCGCGGGTACGGGGTCTCGCCGCGCTCGAGCCCGCCGACGAGCTTCGCCAGCCGGTTCGTCCGGGCCGTGGCGCTCGGCGCGGTCGTGATCCGGTGCAGCACCGCGTACCGGTTCGTGGCGTCGAGTTCGGCGAACAACGCGGCGGCGGCCGGGGAGGCGTCGAGCGCTGCCTGCAGGTCCTCGGGCACGGTGGCCGTGGCGGCCCCGGAGTAGGCGCGGTCCCACCGGCCGTCGTCCTTCGCGCGGTCGATCTCCGCCTGGCCCCGGTTCCTCATGCGTCCCTCGGCGGTGAGCGTCGCGACGAGTCCGATGTTCCGCTGGGACCAGAGCGAGGCCTTCCGCCGCGGGGTGAACCGCTGCCGGAACGTGGCCTCGTCGCGACCGCGCTTCTGCCCGTCGATCCAGCCGGAGCACAGGGCCTCGTCGAGCGCCTGGTCGTACGTCAGCGTCGTCGGCTCCGTGGTGCCCTTCTTCGCGAGGACGAGCCACACCCCGTCGGGTTCGGCCTCGTGGGCGTCGAGCCAGGCGCGCCACGCGGCGGCGTCCGGCAGCACGAGGTCGTCGATGTCCACGCGCTCATCGTAGGACGGGCGGCCGTGCCCGTCCCGGTCCGGCCTCGCGTCGAGCGAGCGCCCGAGCGCCCCTCACACCCAGTGCGGCTGCGCCAGCACCCCCGTCGGGTCCGCCTGCTCCGCGATCCGGTGCAACCGGGAGGTGTTCACGTCGAAGTAGTCCGCCGGGTCCGTGATCGCCGCGTCGCAGTAGTTCGCGTACGCCGCGTCGCCCCACGCCGGCCGCATCGCCTTCCGGAACCCTCGCACGTACGCGTCGAACGGCGCCGGGTCCGCCCCGTCCGCGAACACCGCCGTGTACTGCACGGTCATCAGTGCCGACCGCCACGGGAACGCGGTGTCGGTCCGTCCGACGTCCGACACGACGCCGCCGAGCGCGTCGAGGGCGACCCCGCCCTCGCGGTTGCCGGCGACGTCGCCCGCCGCGGCCGCGTGCTGCACGAGGGTGTCGATCTGCGCGTCCGTCAGCTTCGTGGTGCCGATCGACGAGGTCGCCGCCTGCGAGACCCGCTGCGCCTTCCCCGCGAGCGTCGACATCGCCGCTCCGTAGGTCAGCTGCTGGGCGGTGTGCGCGAGCGGCGTGGCACCCGTGGCGCGGATGAACCCGTCGACGGAGGCGTCCGCCCCGGTCTTCGCCCCGGTCCAGACGCCCGTCACCGTGACCGTCGGGGCGGTGTGCCGCGAGCCGTTCAGGAGCTTGAGCGTCGACCACAGCTGCCGGTCCGCGGTGGGCGCCCAGTCCTGCCAGGCGCGCACCACGGCAGCGGCGGCCGACCACCGGAAGGTGATGCGGAAGAGCAAGACGGGAGGCGCGGCCTGCGTGCGGTAGGTCAGCGCGGTCACGACGCCGACGCTTCCACCCCCGCCGCCGCGGCAGGCCCAGAAGAGGTCGGGTTCGGCGGTCGCCGAGACCTCGTGCACGGTGCCGTCCGGGGTGACGAGGGTCGCACCGGTCAGCTGATCGCAGGTCAGGCCGAAGGATCGCACGAGCACGCCGACACCGCCGCCGAGCGTCAGTCCGCCGATGCCGACCGTCGGGCACGACCCGGCGCCGATCGCACGACCGGCCTTCGCGAGCGCGGCGTACACGTCGCCGAGCTGCGCACCCGGGCCGATCGTCACGGTGTCGTCGTCGTGCAACTGGATCCGGTCGAGGTCCTGCGTGCTGATCACGAGCGACCGCGGGACGTCGGTGCCGCTCGCGCCGCCGGCCGACCACCCCGTGTAGGAGTGCCCGCCGGCCCGCAGCGCCACGGGGGTGTTCGTGTTCCGGGCGAAGGCGAGCCCGGCCTGCACGTCGGTGGCGTCGGCGGCCCGGAGGATCGCCTGCGGATCGGCGTCGTCGTAGCGGGGGTTCTCGACGAGCCGCGCCGAGTCCCAGCCGTTCGACCCCGACCGCAGCAGCCGGCCGGACACCGCGGCGGCGAGGGCGTCCCACGTGTCGGGTCCGCCCGGGGTCGGGGACGCGGTCGGCGTCCCAGTTGGCTGAGGTGTCGACGTGGCGCTGGGCGACGGGGACGGCGACGGTCGGCTGCACGCCGCGAGCACCCCGGCGATCCCGAGTCCGACTCCCCCGGCGAGCAGGACCCGTCGGCTGGTGGCAGGGGTGCGGTGCTCGTCGTCGCGTTCGCTCACCGGACCTGTCTACCCCGCGGAGCTGCTGATGCGGGTCGCCCCCGCCCACTCGTGCACCCACTCCGGCACCGACAGGTCCCGGTCGGTCGCGCCCGCTGCCTCGAGGAGCTCCGACGGCGGCACCGTCCCGCCGGCCTTCCGCAGGAACCGTCCCTGCACCACCGCTCGGGCGACGACGGCCCCGCGCCGGGTGAACGTCTGCTCGAGGTACACGGCGCGGTCGTCGACCCCGAGCACCCGGGTGACGAGCTCGAACCGCTGCCCGAGCGTCAACGACCGCTTGTAGGTGATCGTCTGCGCGGCCACCACCGGGTACCAACCCCGCGCCGCGATGGCGTCCCAGAACCCGGAGCGCAGCATGAGGTCGAGCCGCCCGAGGTCGAGTATCGACAGGTACTTCCCGTTGTTCACGTGCCGCAGCGGGTCGAGGTCGGTCAGGGTCACGCGGAACGGCGTGCGGACCTCGTCCCACAGCGAGGGGCGCCGTCCGCCGGTGGGGCGGAGCCGGACGCGCAACTGGAGCAGGAACAGTCGGAAGTACAGGTTCACGGACCCGATCCCACCAGGGGCGTCCGCCGATCGCGCGGAACCTTGGAGGAACCGCACGAAGCCGCATTCCCCGCTGACGGGTCCGGTCAGTGCCTCCCTCCAACCGAGGGACCCGGAGTAGACCTGCACCCATGCAGACACGCAAGCTCGCAGACCTCGAGGTCGGACCGATCGGCCTCGGCACCATGGGCATGAGCGCCTTCTACACGGGCGCCGGCACCGACGACGACGAGTCGATCCGCACCATCCACCGCGCGATCGACCTCGGCGTCACCCTGTTCGACACCGCCGAGGCGTACGGGCCGTACACGAACGAGGACCTGCTCCGCCGGGCCCTCGGTGACCGCCGCGACGACGTCGTCATCGCGACGAAGTTCGGCCTCATCACCCACACCGCCGGCGAGGAGACCCCCGCCACCGGTCGCGGCATCAGCTCCGCACCGGAGTCCGTCCGAGAGGCGCTCGAGGGCTCCCTCCGTCGGCTCGGCACCGACCACATCGACCTCTACTACCAGCACCGCGTCGACCCGGCCGTCCCGATCGAGGACGTGATCGGACAGCTCGCCGGCTTCGTGCAGGAGGGCAAGATCCGCCACATCGGCCTGTCCGAGGCCAGCGCGGCGACGATCCGGAAGGCGCACGCCGTCCACCCGATCACGGCCCTGCAGAGCGAGTACTCGCTCTGGACGCGGGACCCGGAGGGCGACGTGCTCGACACCCTCCGCGAACTCGGCATCGGCCTCGTGCCGTACTCGCCGCTCGGCCGCGGGTTCCTGACCGGTGCCATCACGAAGCCGTCCGACCTGGACTCCGACGACTTCCGCCTGGCGAACCCGCGCTTCCAGGAGGAGGCCTTCGCCGAGAACATGCGGATCGTCGACGCCGTGAAGGAGATCGCCACCGAGGCCGGCGGAACCCCGGCGCAGGTGGCCCTCGCCTGGCTCCTCGCGCAGGGCGACGACGTCGTCCCGATCCCCGGCACGAAGCGGGTCTCGCGGCTCGAGGAGAACGTCGGCGCAGCCGACCTCACCCTGACGGCGGACCAGATCTCGCGCCTGTCGGCGCTGCCGGTCCCGACGGGCGACCGCTACCCCGACATGTCGACCATCGGTCGGTAGACGCGACCGGATGACGGACTGGAGGCCCGTGGCGGATCCGCCACGGGCCTCCAGTCCGTTTCGGGGTGCGTTTCGGGCGCGTGCCCGGTGACGGACGCGACCCACGCCCGTCATCCCCGGGAAACACGGGCTGCATAGCGTCCGGAGGACAGGGAAATCCACCACCGGAGGGGACGCCATGACGACCACGAAGACCAGTGCGGACGGGGTGGACTCCGTCCCGCCGCTCGCACGACTCCTGCCGCTCGGCCTGCAGCACGTGCTCGCGATGTACGCGGGGGCGATCGCCGTGCCGCTCATCGTCGGCGGAGCGCTCGGCTTCGACAGCGCCGACCTGGCGTTCCTCATCAGCGCGGACCTGTTCGTCGCCGGACTGGCCACGATCGTGCAGTCCGTCGGCTTCTGGCGCTTCGGCGTCCGGCTGCCCCTCGTGCAGGGCGTCACGTTCGCCGCCGTCGGCCCGATGATCGCGATCGGCACCGAGCACGGCATCACCGCCGTCTACGGGGCGACGATCGCGTGCGGTGTCTTCATGGTCGTGATCGCGCCGTGGTTCGCGCAGCTCGTGCGGTTGTTCCCGCCGATCGTCACCGGCACGGTCATCCTGATCATCGGGCTGTCGCTGATGAGCGTCGCCGCTGGCTGGGTCACCGACGGCGGCAAGGACGGTGCGGCCGACCCGCTCGACGTCGCGTTCGCCGCGGGGGTGCTGCTCGCGATCGTCCTGGTCGAGCGGTTCGCGCCGCGGGGGCTCTCTCGCGTCTCGGTGCTGTTCGGGCTGCTGCTCGGCACCGTCGTGGCGCTGTTCGTCCCGGGCATGGTCGACGGATCGGGCATCGGGAGCGCCTCGTGGTTCGCGTTCGTCACGCCGTTCCACTTCGGGCTGCCGACGTTCGACCTGGCCTCGATCGTGTCGATGCTCGTCGTCGGGCTCGTCATCATGACGGAGACGACCGGGGACATGATCGCCGTCGGTGAGGTCACGGGCCGGCCGGTCTCCAAGCGGACGCTCGCCGACGGGCTCCGCGCGGACGGCCTCGGCACGGTCGTCGGCGGGGTGTTCAACACGTTCCCGTACACGGCATTCGCGCAGAACGTCGGGCTCGTCGCACTCACCGGGGTGCGCTCCCGGTACGTGGCGACTGCGGCCGGTGGGATCCTCGTGGTGCTCGGCCTCGTGCCGAAGGTGGCCGCGGTCGTCGAGGCGATCCCGCACGCGGTGCTCGGCGGCGCCGGCGTCGCGCTGTTCGGCATGGTGGCGGCTTCGGGCATCAGGACGCTGTCGAAGGTGCGGTTCGACAACCGGAACGTGCTCGTCGTGGCGCTCCCGCTCGGCATCGCACTGCTGCCGACCGTCGCCCCGGAGATCTACGGGCAGTTCCCGACCTGGTTCACGTTGATCTTCGACTCCGGCATCTCGGCCGGGGCGGTCGCGGCGATCCTGCTCAACCTGCTGCTCGGTTCGCGCTCCGTGGCCGAACGGTACGGCGAGGACCCGGCGGTGGGCTCCTACGACGGGGTGCGCTCCACGGCCCCGATCGCCATCGCCCGCGAGTCCGACCCGGTCTGACCCGTTCGGCCCGGCCGGGCGTCCGGGCCGGGCATCCGGCCGGTCGTCCAACCGGTCATCCGGTCTGCGGTTCTGGTCCGCCGGGCACGCGAGCGGGCGGAACATGCCCCCGATCTCATGGTCCGGGCGCGTGTTTCGCCCGCTCGCGTGCGTCCGAGGCTCGTGCATGCCACGCCAGGCATACGACGCCCCGCGTGACGTGCGCGCAGCGGAGCGCACGGACCTCCGCCGGGGCCGACGCTCGGGTCAGCTCCCCCGGTAGGTGCTGTAGGCGAACGGGCTGAGCAGCAGCGGCACGTGGAGGTGCTCGGTGCCGCTCACGGAGAAGGCGACGACCACGAACGGGTGGAACGCCGGCACCCCGACGGCCCGGTGGTAGGCACCCGTGCCGAAGCGGAGCTGCAGGTCGCCGCGCGGCAGGACGTCCGGCCCGAGGGCGGCGCGCCCGTCGGTATCGGTCGTGCCGGTGGCGATGACGTCCCCGTCGACCGTGCTCAGCACGAGGTCGATCCCGGCGGCCGGAGTGCCCCGGGTCGCGTCGAGCACGTGCGTGGTGAGGTGCGGGACCGCGAACGTCGCACGGATGCGGTGCACGGCGATGTCGGCGAGGGCTGCAGCCGCTTCGTGCGTCTCGGCTGCGGGATCGTTGCCGAGCCGTCGTTCGAGTTCACCGAGGAGCTCCTCCGGCGTCCGCCCGGCCGCCCGCACGAGGAACACCCGTCCGAACCGGCGCTCGTACTCCGAGTTGCCCGCGGCGATCGCCCCCGCGACGTCGTCCGCCGCGGTCTGCATCGACGACTGCTCCCGAGCCGAGGAGGCATCCACGGCCCGCTCACCGATCCGCGGGTGCTGGGCCAGCGCTGCGTCGAGCTCCGTCGCGCCCCACGAACCGGCGGCGGCAGCAGCTCGCTCGGTGAGGGCCTGCACGTTGCCGAACGGCCGCGCGGCCACGAGGGTGTCGACCCACGCGGGCACGTCTGCCCATCCACGGATCACCGCTGCGGCATCGGAGGCGGTCGCGTCGTTGAAATCGCCGAGGTCCATCCCCCCACGCTACGGAACGCCCGTTTCACGGGCATTACGCGGCGGTTTCCCCCGGAACGCGACCAGCGGCCCTGGAACGGGCCGGTCTGCCGGACTGGAGGCGCGGGTTGGCCCCGTCCCGCCCCTCTCCCCACCGGCACGGCCGGTCCGCCGCTGGCGCGTCGCACCGGGACCGGCGGCGTGGGCCCAGTCCGTCACCGGGTCGCGCTGGGACTAGACCTCGGCGGCGAAGGACGCGGCGCGGAGCTGCAGGTCCTCGATCCGCCGCAGGCGGGCGGCCTCGACGTCGTAGCCCTCGTAGGCGGGCGGCGGCAGCTTCCGGACGTTCCGGGAGCACTGGAACTCCTGGCAGACGAGCGTGCCGACCGTGTTGCCGTTCCGCCCTGCCTTGCCGGACCGCTTGGCGCTGTAGAACACGACGTCGTTCGGGAGCTTCACGTCCTGGCACCACGAGCACTGCGCACGAGCGCGCGACGAGGCCTCGGCCTGCCGGAAGAGGATGCCGACGAGGTCACCCTCGAGTGTGGGCACGACGGCGTACGCACGTCGGCCGACCTTCGGGTCGAGCCAGCCGAGGAAGTCGAGGGCGTCCCAGTCGATCGTCTCGAAGTCGGCGGGCAGCGTGAGGTCGGAGGTCTCCCTGCGGGAGGCGTTCACGAAGGAGGTACGCAGGGTCTTCTCGCTGATGGGCAGCATGGTCGTTCGCTTTCGGAAGGGCCCGGGGCACGCGGACGCGCGCCGCACCGGGCGGAGGGTTCAGGGTTCGATGACAGCGGCCACACCGAACGGTGCGACCGGGGGCATCACGCCCTGATGCCGGCGTCTCGGGCGCCGACCACCTCCTGGAAGCTCACCCGACCAGCCTACGACGACGTGTCAAGCCGGGCGTGTCGCTGTGGACTCGTCGGAGGTCGCCGGCACCGCGGTGACCAGCACGAGCGCGCCCTCGTACGTCGGCTGCACGCGGAGCGAACCGTGGGCGCGGTCCCAGTCGCCCGACTCGAGCGCGGTCCGGAGTGCGGCCACCGATCGTCGGGCGGTCATCTCGTCGACGAAGCTCCACGCCGAGTTCGCCTGTCGGGCGCCCGGGTCGAGGAGCCGCTCGGGCCGGGCGTAGTACGCCTCCGAGAACCCGTCGACGCACGTGAAGGGGATCGGGAGCGGGGTGCTCGTCACGGCGTCCTGGCCGAGCGCGTCGGCGATGCGGGTGAGCGAGGGGTAGCGCCGGGCCTCCGTGGCCATGACCTCGGGGGCGTACTCGGCGAGCCAGTAGTCCTCGACCCGGTCGGGGTCGCACGTCAGGATCACGATCGGACCCCGGGTCACCCGGCGCAGCTCGGCCAGCCCGCGCTCGAGGTCGCCCCACTGGTGCACGGAGAACGTCGTCATCGCGGCGTCGAACGTGTCGTCGGCGAACGGCAGGTCCTCGGCGGTGGCGTCGATCGCCGTCGTGAGGGACTCCGGACGCTGGGCGCGCATCGACTCCGAGGGCTCGACCGCGGTCACGTCGCGGTCGGTCGGCTCGTACGAGCCGGCACCGGCGCCGACGTTGAGGACGGTCCGGGCATCGCCGAGGGCCGCTGCGATCGCCCGGGCGAACGACGGCTCCGGTCGGCGGTACTTCCGGTAGTCCTGCCCGATGCGGGCGTAGTCGGCATCCCCCGCTGAACCGTCCGTCGTCCTCGTCACGACCCCAGCCTACGGACCGTGCCTGTTACGGTCGGGACATGGTCTCCGGGGGATTCGCCGTCGTCAGCGTGCTGTACATCGCGTTCTTCGTGGCGCTCGCCGTGCTGGTGGTCGCACTCATCGTGCTCGTGTTCGCGGCGATCCGCGTACTGCGGTTGTCCGCGACGGAGCGACAGTTGCGCATCGAGCGGCTGCGGTACCAGGCGGTCGTCGACGGCATCGACGACGATCCGACCGGCCCCGACGCGACCGGCCGGGACACGACCGGTCCGGCGACGCCCCCCGCCTGACGACCGCAGCCGCGGCGACGACGGGTCAGTCGACGGGTTCGGTCTCCGACTCGCGCAGCGCCGCGTACTGCTCGGCGCGCTCGGTCGCCGCCCACGACCCGAGGAGCGCGAGCGACCGCTCGGACTCGCTGCCCGGCTCCGCCGAGTACGAGAACATCACGAGGCCGGGATCGGCGACGAGTTCGAGCGCTTCGTAGTCGAGCCGCAGTTCCCCGACGATCGGGTGCAGGATCCGCTTCTTCCCGGTCCGGTGCATGCGGACGTCGTGCGCGGCCCACCAGGTGCGGAACTCCTCGCTCCGGGTCGACAGCTCACCGACGAGCGTCACCAGCCCGGGCTCGCAGGGGTTCGACACCGCGGCCGCACGGAGGATCGCCACAGCGTCCCGAGCGGTCTGCGCCCAGTCCGGGAAGAACTCCTTCGCCGCCGGGTCGAGGAACGTGAAGCGTGCGGTGTTCACCGGGCGCCCGGGTCCGGCGAACATCGGCGCGTACAGGGCACGGCCGAGCTCGTTCGTCGCGACGACGTCACCGCGCTCGTTCCGCACCCACGCTGGCGCTCCCGTGATCGAATTGAGCAGCCGCTGCACCCCTGGTCGCACCCGGGTCGGCACGTTGCGGTGCATCACCTTCACGCCGGCGTTCGCCAGACGCGCGAGGTCCCAGAGGTGGACGCGCTCGTCCTCGTCGAGCTGCAGCGCTCCGGCGAGCCCCTCGAGCACGCTGTCCGAGACGCCCTTGAGCGAGCCCCGTTCGAGCCGCGTGTAGTAGTCGACGCTGACACCGGCGAGCATGGCGACCTCGTGCCGACGCAGCCCCGGCACCCGCCGGACCCCACCGCCGAACGAGGGCATGCCGACCTGCTCGGGGGTGAGTCGCGCCCGTCTCGAGGACAGGAAGTCGCGGATCTCGTTGCGCACGTCGATACCCATGCGACGAGCGTACGTCTCGTGGCTGGTACCGAGGCAGGCCCTGCCCGTACCCGCCAGGGCGCTGGCAGGTCGGCCCGTCGGCCGGCTGCGGTGGTTTCGCTGGTTGCGCGAAAGCGACGGATCTCGCGATTGCCGCGCGGTCGCTGACGCGGAAGCGACAGTCTGCCGCGCGCGTCCCGCGGGATCCTGTCGCTTTCGCGGATGGGCGCCCGCCAGGGACGGACTGGAGGCGCGGCGCGGGGCCGCCACGTGCCTCCCGTCCGTCAGGCGGTTGCGCTGGCCGTGATGCGGACGCGCGCCACGCGGTGACCGTCCATGGCGGTCACCTCGAGGCGGTGGCCGTCCACCTCGACGACGTCCCCCACCTCGGGCACGCGGTCGAGGGCGACCTGCACCAGGCCGCCGACGGTCTCGTAGTCGCCGTCGGGCAGGGCCGGGCCACCGTCGGCGACGAGGTCCTCGAGCACGGTCGCCCCGTCCACACCGTCGTGCTCGGCCGAGGGCTCGTCGTACTCATCGCGGATGCGTCCGACGAGGTCCTCGAGCAAGGCCTCGAGCGTCACCATGCCCGCGCTGCCGCCGTACTCGTCGACGACCAGGGCGATCTGGTGTCCCTCGGTGCGCATGTCCGCGATCGCACTCGACAGCGACTTCGTCTCCGGCAGCGCGAGCACGGGCCGGACCAGCGTCGAGACCGGGGCCGTGGGGTCGGCCGGGCGCAGCAGGTCCCGCAGGTGCACGAAGCCGTCCACGTGGTCCCGCGTGCCGTCGGTGACGAGGTACCGGGTGTGCCCGAGGTCGATGGCGTGGTCGGTGGCCGCGGCGATCGAGGTACCCGCGTCGATCGTCGACACGTCGTACCAGGCTCGCATTGACTCGCGCAGGATCCGGTCCCCGGCGTCGAGCGCGCTCCGGGCGATCCGGCGCCCCTGCGCGTCGATGGCTTCGTGGTCCTCGACGAGGCCGCGGAGCTCCTCGGTGCTCATCGACTCGCTGCGGGCGTTCGGGTCCCCGCCGAGCAGCCGCACGACGGTGTCGGTCGACTTCGAGAGCAACCAGATCACCGGGCGCATGAGCGTGGCGAACCGCTCGAGCGTCGGGGCGACCGCCATCGAGAAGCCCTCGGCACGCTGCAGGGCGAGCCGCTTCGGCACGAGCTCGCCGAACACGAGCGACAGGTACGCGATGACGAGCGTCATCAGCACGAGCGCCACCGTCTCGGCCACGCCCTGCTCGAGGCCGAGCCCGGTGAACAGCGGCGCCACGTCGGGGGCGATCGACGACGCACCGTACGCGGCGGAGAAGAAGCCCGCGACGGTCACACCGATCTGCACGGCGGACAGGAACCGGTTCGGGTCGCGCCCGAGCTCGGCGACGCGCATGCCCCGGGAACCCCGACGCTCGAGTTGCTGCAGCTGCGACTCACGGAGCGAGACGAGGGCGATCTCGGCAGCGGCGAACACTCCGCCGACGAGCACGAAGAGGACCACGAGCCCGAAGGCGATCCAGGTGTCGGCGCCCATCAGCGGGCTGCCGGTTCAGATCGGCGTCGGGCGGGCGGTCTGTGACAGTCGTCCATGCCTGTGACTCTGCACAGGAAAGCTGATCAAGCGGTGAGGGAACGCCCGATGCGCGCTTCGAGCCAGGCTTCCGGGTCGATCGGGGTGACGCCGTCCATCCAGACCTCGAGGTGCAGGTGCGCCCCGGTCGACACCCCGGAGGAGCCGACCTTGCCGATGAACTCGCCTGCCTCGACGGTGTCGCCGACCTTGAGCGGGGAAGACCCCGGGATCATGTGGCCGTAGAGCGTCGAGACCTCGCGACCGTCGACCACGTGGTCGACGATCACCGCGGTGCCGTACGAGAAGTAGGTGCCCGAGACCCGGACGGTTCCCGCGGCGACGGCGCCGATCGGAGCGCCCATGCCGGGGTTGAAGTCGAGGCCCTGGTGCAGCGACGAGCACGCGCCGCACGGTGCCGAGCGGTAGCCGAAGCCCGAGCTCATCCGGACCGGTCCGGGGAACGGCGACCGGATCTCGCCGCCGTACGACACCGACGTACCAGGAGCCCCGGCGGAGCCGCCGCCGACGGTGAACTCGTCGCGGTCGAGGGCGCTCGCCGAGATCGCCTGGGTCACGGCGTAGTCCTGCGTGCGGACGGACGGCGCGAGGGTCGCGGTGGCCATCGAGGTACCGGCGCTGGCGTGGGCGGGCATCGCCGACGCGGCGAACATCGCCAGGGCCGCGAGCGCGCTCGTCAGGGTGATCCGGCTGGCGCGGTGCGACCGGGAGGCGCGTGGAGCGCTGGGCGCTCGGGTCACGCTGGGTGCGGGGCGGCGGACGACGCGCTGGATGCGGGAGTCGACGTGCTCGGTGGTGGCGCGGGCCGCGGCGACCCTGCGGCCGGTGCGCTCCGGCTTCGCGGGACGCTCGGCAGTCGTGCGCTCGGCAGTCGGGCGCTCGGGCTTCGCCGGGCGTTCGCGACGGGCCGGCTTGCGGGCGGCTGCGCGCTCGGCCTCGAGGGCGGCGCGACGGGACAGGTGCACCACCGGGGTGTCCGGGTGCTGGTCGTGTTCGCGTGCAGTCGTCATGGCCGCCCACCATTCTGCACGACTCTGTCGCTTTGTACAGGTCATTTCGTGATCTCATCGTTACCGAAGCCCTGGGAGGGTCCTGATCCCCCAGCCCGCCCCGGCCGTGAACCCTGCGGGATCGGTAGTGTCCGCAGTGAGCGAGCGGAAAGGACCCTCCACATGGCCCGAACGCCGCGAGAGCGGCACGAACCCGTCGACCTGGCGTCGGCGCACGTCGTGCTCGCAGGGACGCAGGAACTGCTGCCGGTGCTCCGGACCGCCGCCGTGCGCGCCGGAGTCGATGCGGCCCGGATGCGCGTGGTGGGTGTCGACGACCTGCCGGATCCCGGCGAGACCTGGGACGCGGAACTCGCCGTCATCGCGATCCGACGACCGGGCAGCGACCCCGCGTTCCACCGCGCACAAGAGGCAGCGGAGATGATCGACTCGCTGCTCGCCGTGCACGCCGTCCGGATCGTCGTCACCGTGTCCGGCCTGACCCGGCTCGCGCCCAAGCTCGAGCGGACGCTGACGTCCGAGGTGCTGCACCAGATCGGTGCGGCGTCGGCGCCGTCCGGGTTCGAGCGACCGTTCCGGAACTTCCGGATGCGGCTCGGGCTCGCGGCGCTCAAGACCGCCGGCGTCCGGGTCTTCCGGGTCCGCATCGGCGAGTGACCACGGGCCGTCCACGAACGGTCAGCGGGTCGGCGCTCCCCTGAGCTCGAGGGCGATCTGCTCGGCATCGAGGTTCTGCAGCAACGACTCGAGCACCTCGGCGTCGAAGCTCCCGTCGTCGCGGGCGTCGAGGATGGCGGCGCGCTGGGCCTCGAGCACCGCGAGTCGTCGGGCCTTCTCGCGACCCATCCACGCCCGGAGCTCGGCGGGGTCGGCTGCTTCGAGCTCCTCACGCGCACGGGGCCCGGCCTCGCTCGTGCCGGGGACCTGTTCCGCGGCCGTCCGCATGAGGTCGAGCAGCCGCCTGCGCTCCTCGGTGTCCTTCGCGGCGGTGTCGGGCGCAGGAGCGGCGATCCGGCGGAGGAGGGGTCCGATCGTGCCGCCCTGGACCACGAGCGACAGCAGCGCGACCGCGAAGGCGATGAACACGAGCAGCGACTTCTGCGGCGTACCGTCGGGGAGCGTCTGCGCCGCGGCGACCGTGACCGCCCCACGCATGCCCGCCCAGACCACGGCCGTGCCCTCCCGCCAGCCGAGCGGTGCCTTCGTGTAGTACGCGATGTCCGCCAGGGTTCGGCGGACCCGCGTGGTGAACCGGTCGAGCTCCCGCTCGGACGGCGCGCGGTTGCCGGGGCGGTGCTCCCGGATGACCTCGCTCATGGCATCGCGGTCGCCGGCGTGCATCTCGGCGAAGCGCTCCTGCATGCGCTCGCCGCGCTTGGCGCTCGACGACAAGGCGAACAGCAGCGGCACCACGTACGCGGCCCGGACGGCCACGGTGAGCACGAGGGCGCCGACGGCGATGAGGAGCGCCGGCCCGATGCCCGTGTGGTCCCGCTCGACGTCCCGGAGGATGGACGCGAGCTCGAGGCCCATGGTGAGGAACACCGCACCCTCGAGGACGAGTTCGATCGTCTGCCAGTTCTGCGCGTCCGACAGGCGGTGCCCCGGCGGGAGCTTCCGTGGGCCGACGATCCCGGTGAACAGCCCGGCGACGACCGCGGCGACGAGCCCGGACCCGTGCAGGAGCTCGGTCGGCACGGCGGCGACGAACGGGACCGCGAACGAGAGCGCCGTGTTGACCGCTGCGTTCGGGACCCGGGCGCGGACCCACACGTTCGCCCAGCCGACGAACCAGCCGATCACCACGGCGATGGCCACGGCCTTCGCGAAGTCCCCGAGCGCGCCCCAGAACGAGAACGACGCGGCCGCGGCGACGATGGCGGTCCGCAGGAGGACGAGCGCGGTCGCGTCGTTGAGGAGTGATTCGCCGTCGAGGATCGAGATCGCCCGGCGGGAGATCGAGGTCTGCTTGACGATCGAGGTGGCCACGGCGTCCGTCGGGCTGACGATCGCCCCCAGTGCGATGCCCCACCAGAACCCGAGCCCCGGGATCACCCAGGCGAAGAACAGCCCGAGCACGAGGCTCGACGCGATGACGAGCAGGACCGACAGGCCGCTGATGGCGCCGAACTCTCGCCGGAAGTTCATCGACGGCATCGACACCGCCGACGAGTACAGCAGCGGTGGCAGGACCCCGGCGAGGATCCACTCCGGGTCGATCTCGGCGTTCGGGATCCACGGCACGAGGCTCGCGACGATCCCGACGACGACGAGCACGAGCGGTGCCGCGACGCCGATGCGCGGACCGAGCACGGCGGCGCCCGCGATGGCGATGAGGGCGATGACGCCGACGACGAGGAATTCGGTCACCCACCCACCATGACACCGATCGGGCGGTCAGTCCCGGTCGGGCTCCGCGCTGTGGAGAGCCGAGGCGTTCACCGCGTGGTGTGGAGGAACGATGTGCGCGACGACGGCCACGCTCCCCGCGGCGAGGACGAGCGCGAGCGTGCCCGCGGTCACGGCGGTCCCGATCCGCCGCAGCCGCGAGCCCGACCCGCGGTCGCGCGGCGCGAACCGGGCGAGGCCACGACGCGGTTCCGGTCCGACCAGCCACGGTCCCGAGCCGTCCTCGTCGTACGAGAACGGGCCTGACCCGTCTGGTGCGTACCGGTAGGGCCCGCTGCCGTCGACGGCGTAGGCGGAGCGCAGGTCCTCGGCGGTCCACCCGAAGTCCGATGGTGTCTGCCGTGTCGTGGACATGCGCGCCTCCTGGGGTCGTGTGCTGCGGAAGACCATTGCAGGCGACGTTCCTATGAGTCGACAGTGCGCCTCCAGGAAGTCGACCGAGCGTCTGCTCGACGCAGGCCGCACCATGTATCTTGATGTCGAGACATCCTGCGCCACGAGTACCGTGGACGTACCGACGGTCGAACAAGGGAGTACCCGCCAGCATGGCCAAGATCATCTACACCCTCACGGACGAGGCACCGTTCCTCGCCACCCACTCCTTCCTCCCGGTCATCCAGGCCTTCGCCGGCACCGCTGGTGTCGACGTCGAGACCCGCGACATCTCGCTCTCCGGCCGGATCATCGCCCAGTTCCCGGAGCGGCTCACCGCCGAGCAGCGCCTGGACGACGCCCTCGCCGAGCTCGGCGACCTGGCGAAGACGCCCGAGGCGAACATCATCAAGCTGCCGAACATCTCGGCGTCGATCCCGCAGCTCAAGGCCGCGATCAAGGAACTCCAGGCGCAGGGCTACGACCTGCCGGACTACCCCGACGAGCCGACGACCGACGACGAGCGCGACGCCCGCGCCCGCTACGACCGCACCAAGGGCAGCGCCGTGAACCCGGTGCTGCGCGAGGGCAACTCGGACCGCCGTGCGCCGCTCTCGGTGAAGAACTACGCCCGCAAGCACCCGCACCGCATGGGCGCCTGGTCGTCCGACTCGAAGACGAACGTCGTGACCATGGGCGTCGACGACTTCCGCTCGAACGAGCAGTCCTGGATCGCTCCGGCCGACGACGTCCTGACGATCGAGTTCGTCGGCACGGACGGCGAGACCACGGTCCTCAAGCAGTCGATCCCCGTCCTCGCGGGCGAGGTCGTCGACGGCACCGTGCTGCACGTGGCCGCGCTCGAGGCGTTCCTGAAGGACCAGATCGCGGCGGCGCAGGAGCAGGGCGTCCTGTTCTCGGTGCACCTCAAGGCCACGATGATGAAGGTCTCCGACCCGATCATCTTCGGCCACGTCATCCGCGCGTTCTTCCCGGGCGTCTTCGAGCGCTTCGGGGCCGACCTCGTCGCCGCGGGCCTCAACCCGAACGACGGCCTCGGCTCGATCCTCGCCGGCCTCGACGCCGTGCCGAACGGTGCGGAGATCAAGCAGGCCTTCGCGGACGGCATCGACGCCGGCCCCGAGCTCGCGATGGTCGACTCCGACAAGGGCATCACCAACCTGCACGTCCCGAGCGACGTCATCGTCGACGCCTCGATGCCGGCGATGATCCGCACCTCCGGCCACATGTGGGGCCCGGACGGCGACGAGCACGACACCCTCGCGGTCATCCCCGACTCGAGCTACGCCGGCATCTACCAGGTCGTCATCGACGACTGCCGCGCCAACGGCGCGTTCGACCCGGCCACCATGGGCTCGGTGCCGAACGTCGGCCTGATGGCGCAGAAGGCCGAGGAGTACGGCTCGCACGACAAGACGTTCGAGGTCCCGGCAGCGGGTCGCGTGCGCGTCGTCACGAGCGGCGGCGAGACGGTCATCGAGCACGACGTCGAGGCGGGCGACATCTGGCGCGCCTGCCAGACCAAGGACGTCGCGATCCGCGACTGGGTGAAGCTCGCGGTCACCCGTGCGCGTGCCTCGGAGACCCCCGCCGTGTTCTGGCTGGACGAGACGCGTGCGCACGACGCCAACCTCATCGGCCTCGTCCGCACCTACCTCGGCGAGCAGGACACCGACGGGCTGCAGATCGAGATCCTCTCCCCCGAGGACGCCATGCGCTTCTCGCTCGAACGCATCCGTCGTGGCGAGGACACCATCTCGGTCACGGGCAACGTCCTCCGCGACTACCTCACCGACCTGTTCCCGATCATGGAGCTCGGCACGTCGGCGAAGATGCTCTCCGTCGTCCCGCTGCTCGGCGGTGGTGGCCTGTTCGAGACCGGTGCCGGTGGTTCGGCGCCGAAGCACGTGCAGCAGCTCGTGCAGCAGAACTACCTGCGCTGGGACAGCCTGGGCGAGTTCCTGGCGCTCGCGGTCAGCCTCGAGCACCTCGCCGGTGTGACGGGCAACGAGCGGGCGAAGATCCTCGGCGAGACCCTCGACCGTGCCACCGGGACGTTCCTCGAGCAGGACAAGTCCCCCGGTCGCAAGCTCGGCTCGATCGACAACCGCGGCAGCCACTTCTACCTGGCGAAGTACTGGGCCGAGGAACTGGCGGCGCAGACCTCTGACACCGAGCTCGCGGCGGCCTTCGCGCAGATCGCGTCGACGCTGGGCGAGCAGGAGGACACGATCGTCGGTGAGCTGAACGGCGTCCAGGGGCACCCGGCGGACATCGGCGGGTACTACCGCCCCGACGACGCGAAGACGAGCGCCGTGATGCGCCCGTCCGCCACGTTGAACGGCATCCTCGCGGCCCTGTAGCCGCGCTGACGACGGACGGGAGGCACGGTGCCAGCTGGCACCGTGCCTCCCGTCCGTCCGTGGTGGCGACCAGGGCTGCGCTTCGTGAGCAGAAATGGTCGGGTCCGCATCACGAACCCGACCATTTCTGCTCACGAAGGGGCGCGGCCGCCTCGCGAAGGGGGCGTGTCAGTCGCGGGAGGGGACCGGCGGGCCGACCGTCAGCAGCGCCACGAACACCAGGGCGACGGCAACGATGCCGATGCCGATCGACACCGCGCGGCGGCGCACCACGAAGAACAGCAGGCGATCCCAGAACCCGGCGTGCCCCTCGGCGTCGCGGCGCCACGGACCCTCGAGCATCCCGCGCCGGGCCACCGCGACCTCGAACGGCACCGTCGCGTACGGCACGACGGCACTCGCCCACCCGAGCACGAGTGCCCCGAACGACCACCGCTGGTTCACCGCGACCACGGTCGTGACGACGAGGTAGGCCAGGAACACGAACCCGTGCACCCCGCCGCCGATCCGCACGCCCCAGTCGCCGGCGTCGAGTCCGTACTTCACCACCATCCCGGCGATGAGGAGCGTCCAGGTCACGAGTTCGGCCACCGCGGCGGCGCGGAACAGGGATCGGGGAGTCATGCCGACATGGTGACCGAACCGGCCTGGAGAACCCCCGACACTCCGGCGGTCGTATCGATTCGACGCCCGGGGAGGCTAGCGTGGGAGCCATGTCGACGCCGACCGAATCCCGTCCCCTGAACATCGTCGTCTGGAACGAGAACGTGCACGAGAGCCGGGGTGACGAGACCGTCATCGGGCACTACCCGGACGGCATGCACACCGTGATCGCCGCCGCGCTCCGCGAGCACCACCCCGAGGCGACCGTGAGCACCGCCACGCTGCAGGAGCCCGACCACGGCATCACCGCCGAGCGCCTCGCCACCACCGACGTCCTGTTCTGGTGGGGGCACGCCGCCCACGACGAGGTCAGCGACGCCGTCGTCGACCGCGTGGTCGAGGCCGTGCACGCCGGGATGGGCCTCGTGGTGCTGCACTCCGGGCACTACTCCAAGCCGTTCAAGCGCCTGATGGGCACGACGTGCTCCCTGAAGTGGCGCAACGACGGCGAGCGCGAACTCGTCTGGACCGTCGCTCCGGAGCACCCGATCGCCGCCGGTGTCCCGCACCCGATCGTCATCGAGCGCCAGGAGATGTACGGCGAGTACTTCGACATCCCGCGCCCTGACGAAGAAGTGTTCCTGTCGACCTTCGCCGGCGGCGAGGTCTTCCGCTCGGGCGTCGCCTACCGTCGTGGCCTCGGGAAGGTCTTCTACTTCTCCCCCGGCGACCAGGAGTACCCCGTGTACCACCACCCGGACATCCAGCGGGTGCTGTCGAACGCGGCTGCATGGGCGGCACCGGTGTCCGAGCGGCGCGAGCTCACCGCCGACCCCCACCCGCGGGACTGGTTCCTGGGCGAGGGTGCGGGTAGACAGGACGGGTGACCCACCTCGACGCCGCAGCGCACCGAACGGCAGTGGTCGAGGCGCTCGGCGTCCTCGGCAGCGGCCCCGAGGAACGCTTCGACCGCATCACCCGCATGACGCAGGAGGCCTTCGGCGTCCCGCTGACCTTCCTGAACCTCGTGCACGACGACCTCGTGACGGCGCAGTCCACGCAGGGCTGGCGGCAGGGCGGGAGTGCTCCGGCCGAGCAGGTCTTCTGCTCGACGACGGTCCTGACCGACGAGCCGATGGTGGTGCCCGACGCCACGCTCGACCCGCGGTTCGCGCACCTCGCGGCGGTGACCGAGCAGGGCATCCGGTTCTACGCGGGCGCGCCCCTGTCGATGCTCGACGGCACCCGGGTCGGCACGCTCTGCATCATGGACGCGAAGCCCCGCGAGCTGACGGCGGAGGACCTCGACCTGCTCCGGGACCTCGCACGGTGGGCGGAGCGCGAGCTCGGCCACACGATCGAGCGGGACCGGGTCCGGCGGGTCGTCGACGGCCTCGTCCCGGAGCCGGTGACGGTGCCCGGGCACCGTCTCGACACCCTGTCCGTCCCGCGGGAGGACTCCGGTGACGTGGCCGACTGGCGACTCGCGGCCGACGGTCGACTGCACCTCACCGTCGGCTCGGTCCCGGCAGCGGGACGCGCGTCCGCGCTCCTCGCCGCAGCGGTCCGTGCCGCGGTCATCGCCCGCACGGACGTCGCGATGGGCGACGCGATCGTCGGCCTGGAGGCGCAGATCGCCGCCGACCTGTCGGCTGCGGACACCGTGGGGTCGCTCTTCCACCTCCGGCTCGACCCGACGTCGGGTCACGTCGAGTACGGGGACGCCGGGCACGGCCTCGCGGTGCTCCAGCACGCCGACGGCACGGTCGAGGCGCTGCGGTCGCACGACCTGCCGATCGGCCTGCAGCCGGAGACGGTCCCGCGGACGCCGGGATCCCTGGACCTCGTGTCCGGCGACCGGATCGTGCTGTGCACCGACGGGGTGCTGGCGGGGGTGGGGGACCTCGACGCCCTGGTGGAGCTGGCTCGGGCCGCGGCGGACGGTGCCGACCTGGTCGACCGCGTCCGTGCGGTCGCGACGGGTGGGACGCTCGTCGTCCTCACCCGCGACTGAGCGGGTCGCGCCCTGCGGTTCCGCGCGATCAGCGCCGAGCGGGCTTCGCCGTGAGCGACACGACGAGCAGGGTGGCGAGCATCCCGAAGCCGGCGAGCTCGATGCCCAGGCCGGCGAGCTGCCAGTAGGCGCTGCCCACGACCTGCGGCTGCGTGATCGACTCCGGCCACCAGGGGTCGATGAGCGGGAACGACCCGGGGAACGGGTCGAGGCCGAAGACCACGAGTCCGCCGATCAGCAGCACGACCCCGAGTGCCGCCATCGCCCCGCGGGAGCGTCCGAGCATGTGCACGACGAGGGCCGCCGCGATGCCGGCGAGTCCGACGACGGCGATCAGGAACGCGAGCACGACGATCGTCTGCGGGGCGAGCGCGACCCAGTCCAGCACGGCGATCGGCAGCAGCAGCCACCGTCCCGTCCGTGCCCACCGTGCGGGGCTCCGCCATCCGTCCATGCCGGGAACCGTACGACAGGCCACCAGGGAGAACCCCGGTGATCAGCCGGGAGTCCCCCTCGGTACGATTGCAGGATCATGGCGCAGGACGGTCGCACCCGGCAGCAGCGGGCAGTCGCCACCCGGGCCGCGATCATCGACGCGGCAGCGGGCGAGTTCGACGAGCGCGGGTACGTCGGCGCCTCGATGGACGCCGTCGCCGAGCGTGCAGGCCTGACGAAGGGCGCGCTCTACTTCCACTTCACGTCGAAGGCCGACCTCGCCGGCGCGGTGATCGCCCGGCAGCACGAGGTCTCCCGCGCGTACGGCGAGGCGGCGTCCGCCCGTGGGACGACCCCGCTCGAGGTCCTCATGTGGATGTCGCAGGGGCTCGCCTCGCAGATGGTCCACGAGGTCGTGGTGAGCGCCGGCATCCGGCTCTCCACCGAGGCAGCGACGGCGGACGTGGCCCGGCAGGACCCGTACACCGACTGGATCGCCGTGGTCACCGACCTGGTGCGGCAGGGCGTCGACGCCGGCGAGGTCGATCCCGCCTGGGACCCGGAGCTCGTCGGCCGCGTGGTGATCCCCGCGTACACGGGCGTGCAGACGGTGTCGGACGTGCTGGCCGACCGGACCGACCTGTACGAGCGCCTCCGCGAACTCTGGACGGTCCTGCTCGCCGCGATCGTCACCGACCGGGTGCGCCCGGAGATCCCGCGGCTCGTCGCGCTGATCGCACCGATCACCCCGGGGGACTGACCCGGCCGGAGCGACGCGGGTCCCCCCAGGGACACCCACGTCACCACTCCCCCTGAGGATACCCAGCGGTCGGTTTCCGCTCTCGCCCCCGTTCACGGGTGTGTGCTCACGGGGCTGTGCTCACGGGTCCGCGCGCGGTCGGGCTAGCCTGACCCGATGGCCACCCCCGCTGCCGAGGTCGACGTCGACGTCCCGCTCGTCCGGGCGCTGCTCCGCGACCAGCACCCCGACCTCGCGGACCTCCCGCTCGAGATCGTCGCGAACGGGTGGGACAACGTCATCGTCCGGCTCGGTGACCTGCTCGCGGTCCGCCTCCCGCGCCGTGCGGCGGCCGCCGAGCTGATCGAGCACGAGCAGCGGTGGTTGCCGGAGATCGCGCACCGGGTGGCGGCCGTCGTGCCCGTCCCCGATCCGGTCCGCACCGGACGCCCGGCCCTCGGGTACCCGTGGTCCTGGAGCGTCGTCCGCTGGCTGCCCGGGACGCCCGTCGGCGAACGTGCCGCCGGCGTGCACGTGGCCGAGGCGCTCGCCGCGTTCGTCGAGCTGCTGCACGTCCCCGCAGGGCCGGACGCCCCCGTGAACCCGGTCCGTGCGGTGCCGCTCGCGACGCGCAGTGACAGCGTCCTGACGCGACTCGCGACGAAGGACGTGCCCCGGGCCGGAGAGCTGGCGGGAGTCTGGCGGGCTGCGGCGGCGCTGCCCGCCTACGCCGGGCCTCCCGTCTGGGTGCACGGCGACCTCCACCCGTTCAACGTGCTGGTCGAGCAGACGCCGGACGGCGACAGCCGCCTGGCGGCCGTCGTCGACTTCGGCGACGTCACTGCGGGCGACCCGGCGGTCGACCTCGCCACCGCCTGGCTGGTGCTCGACCGGGAGGCGCGGCGCACCTTCCGCGCGCACGTCACCGCCGACGACGACACCTGGGAACGGGCGCGTGGCTGGGTCGTGTCCATCGCCTCGGCGCTGCACCTGTCCGACGACCGCACGTTCCGTGCCGTCGCACGCCGGACGATCGACGCAGTGCTGGACGGCTGACTCCGCCCGGGGCTATCGTGACCGCACCAATCCGTGCACGTGAAGATCGGAGGGGCCGTCATGACCCTCGAGTTCCGCGTCCAGCACGACGTCGCCACCGACGCCTCTCCCGTCCCGTCCGCCCCCACCCGCACCGGTCTCCGCGGGCTCCTCGACCGGTACGTCGCGCGCCGGGCCGCATCCCGTGAGCGTCGCGCCGAAGCCCAGTGGCAGGAGCTCCACGACCTCGAGCGGCTGCTGTCCGTCGCGCGCGGCGTCATCGAACGGGGGTGGATCCAGCACGCGTGGTTCGCGTACCTCGACGAACACGGGCGCATGCGCAGGGCATCGAGCGCCGCCGCGATGGACGTGCAGGGTCGCCCGCTCGTCGCCGCCTGCCTCGTCGGCTCGGTGGTCTCGGCCGCCGGTGGCCCGCACGCCGTGCACTCCCAGCAGGTCCAGCGCGCGCTCGACCTCGTCTGGCACGCCCTCGCCGTCGAGGAAGGGCAGCCGGTGCTCTGGTGCCCGGCCCCGGACGTCCGGATGGGTCGGGTGCGCGACCTGACGAGCTGGAACGACGCACCCTCCCGGAACTCGGGAGAGGTCGCGAGCCTCCTGCTCACCGCGGAACGCGTCGCCGTGCAGGAGTCGGAGCGCGTCCGACAGCGCGCGGTGGCACGATCGAGGGCATGAGCAGCGCCGACGCCGTCCCCGAGGTCCACCCCGCACCGGCGGGTCCGTCGCTGGCGTCCAGCGGCGGCTCGCTGTTGTCGGACGAGGGGTCGGCGCCGGTCGTCGACGCAGCCGCGTACAAGCAGACCCTCCACCGGTACCTGCAGAAGCACCGGGACGCGCTGCTCGCGAAGCTCGACGGCCTGGCGGAACGGCAGGCACGGTGGCCGGTGACGCCGACCGGGACGAACGTGCTCGGGCTGGTGAAGCACGTCGCCTCCGTGCAGGCCGGGTACTTCGGCGAGGTCTTCGGGCGCCCGCTGCCCGACCCGCCCGCCTGGCTCGAGTCGGAGGACGGCGACGACATGTACGCGACGCTCGACGAGACCCTGGACGACGTCGTCGCGTTCCACCACCGCAGCGCCGCGCACGCCGACGCCACCATCGAGGCGCTCGACCTCGACGACCTCGGGGTCGTCCCCTGGTGGCCCGAGGACCGCCGCCAGGTGACGCTGCACCGGATCCTCGTGCACATGTCCTACGAGACGGCCCGGCACGCGGGACACGCGGACATCGTGCGCGAGATGCTCGACGGACTCGCCGGCGACGGGGACGGCAACCTCGCCGAGAAGACCCCGGACGAGTGGGTCGAGTGGCGCGAGCAGCTCGTCGACATCGCCGAGCGATCCGGGCTCCGCGACCTCGCCTGACGGTGTTCAAGCGGGTGCCTTACCCGACCGTCGCTCGTCATCGTTACCGTTCTCCCAGTGATCCACCGCGCTCTCCCTGAGTAGCCTCGAAGCCACTTGTGCCCCGGCCCGTGGGCACTTCGGCCGACCGGAGAGGAGCGCTTCCGCGTGTTCCAGTACATCGGGGAGCGGTGGGACCAGATCTGGTTCGCGTCGTGGCAGCACTTCTCACTGGTGGTCCAGTGCACGGTGCTCGCGACGGTCATCGCCGTGGTGCTCGCCACACTCGTCTACCGCAGCCCACGGCTCACGTCCGTCGCGAACGGGGTGTCGGCCATCGGCCTGACGCTGCCGTCCTTCGCCGTGATCGGCCTGCTCATCGTCCCGCTCGGGTTCGGCGTCGTGCCCTCGGTCGTGACGGTGGTGTTCTTCGCCACCCTGCCGATCCTCCGCAACGCCGTCGTCGGCCTCGCCGAGATCCCGCCGACGGTCGTCGAGTCGGCCCGGGGCATCGGCATGAGCCGCTTCCGGACCCTGCTCCAGGTCGAGCTGCCGATGGCGTGGCCGATCATCCTCAGTGGCGTGCGGGTGTCGGCGCAGATGGTGATGGGCATCGCCGCCATCGCCGCGTACGCACTCGGCCCCGGTCTCGGCGGCTTCATCTTCTCCGGGCTCTCCCGCCTCGGCGGCGCCAACGCCCTGTTCTCCGTGACGGTCGGGGTGGTGGGGGTCGTCCTGCTCGCCCTCGTCCTCGACCTGCTCCTCCTCGGCCTCGGCCGCCTGACCATCTCGAGAGGTATCCGTGTCCAGCACTGACTCCGCCACCACCACCGCCCCCGACGGGGACGTCACCGGCCGCAGCATCCTGCTCGACGAGGTCACCAAGCGGTACCCCGGGCAGACGAAGCCCGCGGTCGACGGCATCACCCTCGAGATCCCGGCGGGCAAGATCGTCATGCTCGTCGGCCCGTCCGGCTGCGGCAAGACGACGACGCTGAAGATGATCAACCGCCTCATCGAACCGACCGAGGGCCGCATCGTGGTCGGCGACGACGACGTCACGGGCATCGACGCCGACGAACTGCGCCGTCGCATGGGGTACGTCATCCAGGCCGGTGGGCTCTTCCCGCACATGACCGTCGCCGCGAACATCGCGATCGTCCCGAAGATGCTCGGCTGGTCGAAGGAGAAGATCGCGGCGCGCGTCGACGAGCTCCTCGACCTCGTCTCGCTCGACCCGGAGACCTACCGCGACCGCTTCCCCCGTGAGCTCTCCGGCGGGCAGCAGCAGCGCGTCGGCGTGGCCCGGGCACTCGCCGCGGACCCGCCCGTCCTGCTCATGGACGAGCCGTTCGGTGCCGTCGACCCGATCACCCGGCAGCGTCTGCAGGACGAGCTCCTCCGCATCCAAGAGGAACTGCACAAGACGATCGTCATCGTCAGCCACGACTTCGACGAGGCCGTGAAGCTCGGCGACTGGATCGTGATCTTCACCGAGGGCGCGCACATCGTGCAGTACGACACCCCGGAACGGATACTCGCCGAGCCCGCCAACGAGTTCGTGGAGAACTTCATCGGGTCCGGCGCGGGCCTGAAGCAGCTCACGCTGAACCGGGTGCGCGACGTCGAGCTCGCCCCCGCGGTGACCTGCTCCCCCGGCGAAGAGGCGAAGGCAGTGCTCCAGCGCATGAACGAGGCCGGCGGCCACCAGCACGCGGTCGTCGTCGACCGTCGGCAGCGTCCGATCGGGTGGCCGACCCGTCGCCAGATCGAGCGCCTCGACCGCATCCCGGAGGGCATCGAGCCCGAACTGCCCGTCGTGGGCGAGGCGGCGACGCTGAACGACGCGCTCGACACCATGCTCGTGTCCAGTGCCGGCGCCGCGCTCGTCACCGGTCGTGGCGAGGCGTTCCGCGGCGTCATCACCGTCGAGACGGTCATGGAGGCCATCACCCGCTCGCGCGCCGCGGCCGCGGAGGACCAGGCCTACACGCCGGTCGGGACGAACACCAACCCCATCGAGACGATGCCGTCGGCGCCGGTGGCACCCACGATCGCGTCCAGCGGGGAGGAACTGTGAGCGCGGTCGCAGCCGGACCCGCGACCGGCGCCAGGACCGGCTGGAAGGGGCTGCTCGTCCAGCCGATCGCGATCCTCGTGGTCCTCGCCGGGTTCGCGGTCTGGCTCGCCACCGCCGACCTGACCCCGACCGAGCGAACCACGCTCAACCCGGCCGACATCCTCGCGCTCACCGGCCAGCACCTCGTGCTCACGCTCGAGTCGACCGTGCTCGTGCTCGTCATCGGCATCCCGCTCGGCGTCCTGCTCACCCGTGGTCCGCTCCGTCGGGCGAGCGTGTACGTCCTCGCCGTCGCGAACTTCGGGCAGGCGGCACCCGCGGTCGGGCTCATCGTGCTGCTCGCGGCGTGGCTCGGCCTGAACTCGTGGTCTGCGGTCGTCGCGCTCGTGCTCTACGCGATCCTGCCGGTGCTCCGGAACACCATGATCGGCATCCAGAGCGTCGACTCCCGTCTGGTCGAGGCCGGTCGGGGCATGGGCATGACCGCGTTCAGCGTCCTGATGAAGGTCGAGCTGCCGCTGGCCGTCCCCGTGATGCTCTCCGGCATCCGCACGGCCCTGGTGCTGCTCGTCGGCACCGCCAGCCTCGCGACCTTCGTCGGGGCCGGCGGCCTCGGACTGCTCATCACGACGGGCGTGAACCTGTTCCTGCCGAAGGTCCTCGTCTCCGGGGCGCTCCTCGTGGCGCTCCTCGCCCTGTCCATCGACTGGCTCGGCCGCGTGGTCGAGACCGTCGCACGACCGAAGGGACTCCGATGACCCGCCGACTCCGCCGGACGGCTGCCGTCGTGGTGGCCGGTGCCACCGCCCTCGTCCTGGCCGGCTGTGGCTTGCAGCCCGCGACCTCGTTCGTCCCCGCGGCGGACCCCGGCTCGATCAAGCGCATCGACGACCTGCCGGACGGCGCGCACATCACGGTGACCTCGAAGAACTTCACCGAGCAGCTCGTGCTCGGGAAGATCGCCGTGCTCGCCGCGAAGGCCGCAGGGTTCGACGTCACCGACGAGACGAACGTGCCGGGCAGCGTCGCCGTCCGCGAGCTCATGACCTCGCACGGTGCGGACTTCACCTACGAGTACACGGGGACCGCCTGGCTGACCTTCATGGGCCACGCCGAGGGGATCCCGGACAAGACCGAGCAGTGGGAGGCGGTCAAGGAGGAGGACGCCGGCAACGGGCTCACCTGGCTGCAGCCCGCCCCGATGAACAACACCTACGCCTTCGCCGTCCGCGACGAGGCCGTGTCGGAGCTCGGGAACATCAAGACCCTCTCCGACATCACGAAGCTCCCCGTCGACCAGCGCACCTTCTGCGTCGAGTCGGAGTTCAACTCCCGTGCCGACGGGTTCAAGCCGATGCTCAAGAAGTACGGCCTCGAACTCGGTGGCTCCGGCGACAACGGCATCCCGACGAAGAACGTCAGCATCCTCGACACCGGCACCGTGTACACGGCGACCGACCGGGGCAAGTGCAACTTCGGCGAGGTCTTCACCACCGACGGCCGCATCAAGTCGCTCGGGCTCACCGTGCTCGAGGACGACAGGGGCTTCTTCCCGGCCTACAACGTCGCGCCGGTGCTCGACACGGCGACGCTGAAGGAGTACCCGCAGCTCGAGGACGTCTACGACCAGATCTCGCCGAAGCTCACGGACGCCGTCCTGCAGGAGCTGAACCGGCAGGTCGACGTCGAGGGCCGGGAACCGGCGGACGTCGCCTTCGACTGGATGGTCAAGGAGGGCTTCATCACGAAGCCGTGACGGACGGGAGGCGCGTGGCGGGCACGCCACGCGCCTCCAGTCCGTACGTCCGCTACTGGGCCGTGATGCGGGCCGCGGTGTCACGGATGGTCGCGACCACCCGCTCGCGGACCTCCTCCGGGTCCGACCCCTCGTGGCGTGCCGAGCTCCGCAGCCCGGTCATGCACATGCCGAGCAGCATCTCGGCCGCCTGCGGGGTCGCCGCGTCGGGACCCCACGCCGGATCGCGTTCGAGGATCGTGCGGACGGCCCCCGTCATCGCCTCGGCCACCGTGGTCATGCGGGAGACCTGCCGGCGCATGAGCTGCGGGAAGCGCACGATGACCTCCTTCCGGGCGAGCCGCTCGTGCTCGTCGCCGAACGAGGAACCGAACACCAGGAACGCCAGGTCCACCACGGCCTGCGCTGCCGGCTCCCCCGCGACCGTCGCCAGGTGCGCGTCGAGCGTCTCCGGCGTGAGGTCGAGCTCGGTGTGCCCGAGGACCGCGTCCTCCTTGCTCTCGAAGTAGTTGAAGAACGTCCGCGGCGAGACCTCGGCCCGCGCGGCGATCTGCTCGATCGTGGTGTGGTCGATGTCCTGTTCGAGCGCGAGGGAACGGGCTGCCTCGGCGATGCGGTGCCGGGTCTCGAGGCGTTTGCGGTCGCGGAGGCCCATCTCGGAGGCGGGCGCGGTGTCGGGCATGGCCCGACTGTAACCGGAACGTCACATCGTTTACAGCAAACGCAAACTTGCAGTCGTGCAGCGGACAGTACGGTGGGCGCATGACCACTCCCGTGCTCGAGGCGCGTGACCTCGCCAGGACCTACGGCCGCGGCGCGACGCGGTTCGATGCGCTCAAGGGGGTGTCCCTGCAGGTGAACCAGGGTGAGAGCCTCGCCATCGTCGGCAAGTCCGGCTCGGGCAAGTCGACCCTGATGCACCTGCTCGCCCTTCTCGACAAGCCGTCGGCCGGGCAGGTCCTGCTCGACGGCACCGACGCCGCGACGCTGAGCGCCCGGCAGGTGAACCGCACGCGGAACAGCACGTTCGGCTTCGTCTTCCAGCAGTTCTTCCTCACGCCGAAGACCTCCGTGCTCGACAACGTCGTGCTGCCGCTGAAGATCGCCGGCGTCACCGGCGCCGAGCGGAAGCGCCGCGGCATGGCGGCACTCGATGCCCTCGGCCTGGCCGACAAGGCGAAGAACGACGCGAACGACCTGTCCGGCGGGCAGAAGCAGCGTGTGGTCATCGCGCGTGCGCTCGTCGGCGAGCCGAGCGTGATCTTCGCGGACGAGCCGACCGGCAACCTCGACACGAACACCGGCCAGGTCGTCGAGGACATGCTCTTCGGGTTGCAGCGCGACCGCGGCATCACCCTGGTGGTCGTCACCCACGACGAGGAACTCGCCGAGCGCTGCGACCGGCGCGTCAACGTGCGCGACGGACGCATCGTGGGTGGACCGGACGGCACACCCACCGCCGGCGCCGCCGTCGACCAGCAGGCCACGCACGGAAGGCACTCCGCATGAACTTCCTCGACCTGCTCCGCACCGCGGTCTCGAACACGTTCCGGTCGAAGCTGCGCACCACCCTCACCGTGATCGCGATCTTCATCGGTGCCTTCACGATCACCCTGACCTCGGCGATCGGCACCGGCGTCAGCAACTACATCGACACCCAGGTCGCCTCCATCGGTGACACCGGGTCCCTGACGATCACGAAGACCGTCGAGTCGAGCACCGACAGCGGTCCGGCGAAGTACGACCCGGACGAGTCGAGCCAGAGCGTCAACCGCGGCCCCGCGTCGTTCGCGTACCTGTCCCAGTCGGACGTCGACAAGATCGAGCGCGTCTCCGGGATCCGGACCGTCCGCCCGGCCGTCGCCCTCAGCACGAAGTGGGTCGAGTACGACGGGAAGGGCAAGTACGTCGTCGACGTCGCGGCCAACGCCGGTGAGCTCGATGCCGACCTCGCCGCCGGCAAGCAGCTGGACGACGCGTCCTCCGCCGGCAACCAGGTGCTCCTGCCGACGAACTACCTGAAGAACCTCGGACTCGGCGGCGCGAAGGCGGCCGTGGGCAAGCAGCTCACCATCGCCGTCGACGACTACCAGGGCACCGAGCACACCCTGACCGCCACGGTCGCCGGTGTGCAGAACGAGTCGCTGTTCGGCGGCGGGGCCGGTGCGAACGCCACCCTGACCGACGCGATGCAGGCTGCCCAGGAGACCGGGAAGCCGGCGTCCATCGCCACGTCGTACGCCAGCGCGACGGCGACCCTCGACTCCGGGGCGTCCGCGAGCACCGTGAAGAGCGCCCTGTCGAGGGACGGCTACACGGGCCAGACGATCCAGGACCAGCTCGGCCAGTTCCAGACCGTTATCAGCGGGATCGTCGGTGTCCTGAACGCCTTCGCCGTGATCGCGCTCGTCGCCGCCGGGTTCGGCATCATCAACACGCTGCTCATGAGCGTCCAGGAGCGCACCCGCGAGATCGGCCTGATGAAGGCCATGGGCATGGGCGGCGGGAAGGTCTACACGCTCTTCTCGCTCGAGGCCGTGTTCATCGGGTTCCTCGGCAGCGCGATCGGCGCCGGCGTGGCGATCCTGCTCGGCACCGGGATCTCGAACCTGCTCGCCGGCACCGTCCTGAAGGACCTGCCCGGCCTGCAGATCATGCAGTTCGCACCGTCCTCGGTGATCACGATCATCCTGGTCGTGATGTTCATCGCCTTCCTGGCCGGCACCCTGCCCGCGCGTCGGGCAGCCCGGCAGAACCCGATCGAGGCGCTCCGGTACGAGTAGGCGCTCGCGTGCCTAGTCTCTGAGGCGTGGCGGCGTTCGGGCGGGACCTCGGGGACGGGTACACGCTCACCCTGCGCGACCTGACGACCGTCCGGCCGCTGCACGAACTGGTGGTGGCGAACGCCGAGCGGCTGCGGGCGGCCGAGCCGTGGGCGTGGCAGGAGCAGACGGTCGAGACGATCGGGCTGCACACCGAGCACCTGCTCGGCCAGTACGCGATGGACCGTGCGCTCCCCTGCGTCATCCGCCAGGACGACCGCATCGTCGGAGCCGCCTCACTCGCCTTCGACCCGTACCTCGGACAGGCGTCGCTCGGCTACTGGGTGGACGCCGGCCTGGAGGGACGGGGTGTCGTCCGCCGCGCCGCCACCGTCCTCGTCGGGGTCGCCCGGGCGCGGGGCGCCGCGCGTGCCGAGATCCGGACGGCGGTCGACAACGTGCGCAGTCGGGGCCTCGCCGAGCGGCTCGGCTTCACGCACGAGGGCACCCTGCGGAGCGCGATGCCCCTCGGGCCGGTGCGGGTCGACGTGGCCGTGTACGGGCTGGTGCTCTGGGCGTCGCGGTCGCGGTCGCGGCCGCGGTCCCGCGGTCGCGGGTCAGGAGCCCTGCGTCGCGCCCTGCCACACCGCGAACACGCCGCCGACGACGAGCAGTGCGAGCACGAGGATCCACACCGCCAGCGCGACGAGGTTGAGGAAGATCCCCCACCCGGCACGCCCCCGGGCGAGCGGCTCGCGGCTGCGCGACGCGATCCCGAAGCAGAGCCCGACGATCGGCGCGACGAACGTCCACCCGGCGAGCAGCGAGCAGATGCCGAGGACGAGACTCGCCGTGCCCAGTCCGGTGCGGGGGGATTCCGTGTACGTGACCATGCACCCGACGCTACGGGCCCGTGGGAGGCGAGTCGTCCCTCCAGGGCGTGATCCGGGTCCACCTGCGGACGGATGGTCACCGGACGCCGGTATCGTCGACTGCATGGCCTTGTTCGGACGACGCAGCAAGCACGACGTGCGCGACCGACCCGTCAGCCAGGTCGAACTGAAGCGCGCCGTCGACGAGGGGTTCCTCATCGCGAAGGCCGCGGTCACCATCGCCGTCGGCAACCGGATCATCACGAACGCCCTCCGCGACGAGGGGTACTTCGACCACGCCCTGATCGCCGAGGTCGCGCGCGAGGAACTGCACCGCATGGCCGAGGAACAGCGCGGCGACGCTGCCCGGATGCGGGACATCCGGTCGAGGTCGAGCAAGCAGAAGGGTCGCTCCCGCCACCAGCACGACTACCGACGCGGCGACGACCTCAAGCTGCGCACGCGAGAGGCCACGTACGAGCAACTCGCCGAGATGCTCGACCGGCGTCGGGAGGACCAGGGCTTCGTGGACGGCATCGTCCTCGCCGCCCGCGCCCGCGCCTGGGACGACATCGGCACCACCGTCGTCGGGCGGCTCGGGTGGGCGCAGCGCCCCGCGGACGACTACGAGATCGGCCGGGACGACCGCCTGCAGCAGATGCTCGACGAGGACTTCGCGGCACTGCTCGCGGAGCACCCGGTCGGTGCAGGCACCCCCTCGGCCACCCCGGCGGACGCCGACGAACCCGATGCTGCGGACGCCGGCGACGACGGGACGGACCCGGCGGACCCGGACGCGGCGCGCGCCTGATCCGGTCGCCCGCGGCCCTGTAGCGAGACGCCGGCCCGGCCGGGAGACGCCGGCCCGGCCGGGAGACGCCGGCCCGGCCGCGAGACGCCGCCGGAACCGGCGGTGTCTCGGCGCGGGTGCGGTGTCTCGGGCGCGAGGCGGTGCCCGGCGTGACCGGGACGCCGTGCAGCCGGGGATCCCTAGGCTCGGGGACATGGTGGATGCGGTGGTCGTCGGGGCCGGACCGAACGGACTCGCGGCAGCGGTGACGCTCGCGCGTGCCGGGCTCAGCGTCGAGGTCGTCGAACGGAACGACACGATCGGCGGCGGCGCCCGGACGTCGGAGCTCACGCTGCCCGGGTTCCTGCACGACGTCTGTTCCGCGGTGCACCCGATGGCGCTGCAGTCCGAGTTCTTCCGACGCTTCCGGCTCGAGGACCGCATCGACCTCCGCCTGCCCGAGGTGCAGTACGGCCACCCGCTCGACGGCGGCCGTGCCGGCATCGCGTACCGGGACCTCGCGCGCACCGTCGACGAGCTCGGAGCCGACGGGCCGGCGTTCCACCAACTCATGGCACCCCTCGCGAGGAACGCCGACGACGTCGCGGACTTCGCCACGGATGCCCTGCTGAACGTCCCGCGCCACCCCCTGAACGTCCTGCGCTTCGGCCTGCGGGCACTCGAGCAGGGGTCGCGCGCCTGGAACCTGCGCTTCCGCGAGGACGTGGCTCCCGCGATGGTCTCCGGCGTCGCTGCGCACTCGATCCAGCACATGCCGTCCCTCGCCACCGCGGCCGCAGCCCTCTCGCTCGGCGCCTACGCCCACGGGCGGGGGTGGCCGGTTCCGATCGGCGGGAGCCAGGCGATCGTCGACGCGCTCGCCGCGGACCTGGTCGCGCACGGCGGGCGGATCGAGACCGGCCGCGAGGTCCGTTCCCTCGGCGACCTCACCCCGGCGAAGGCGGTGCTGTTCGACACGAGCGTGCCGGGCATGCTCCGGATCGCCGGGAAGCAGATCCCGACGCCACGACGCGGGGCCCTCCGACGGTTCCGGTTCGGGAACGCGGCGGCGAAGGTCGACTTCGCGCTGTCGGACCCGGTGCCGTGGGCGAACGAGTCGCTCCGGAAGGCGGGAACCGTGCACATCGGTGGCACGCGTGCCGAGATCGCCGCTGCCGAGGGCGCCGTCGCGAACGGTCAGCACGCGGAGCGGCCGTACGTCCTCGGTTCGGAGCCCACAGTCGTCGACCCGACCCGGGCACCGGAGGGCAAGCACGTGTTCTGGGCCTACGCGCACGTCCCCTCGGGTTCCGACGTGGACCAGACCGAGGCCGTCACGCGGCAGATCGAGCGGTTCGCACCGGGGTTCCGCGACACGGTCCTGCAGTCGAGCAGTCGCACGGCCCTCGACCTGGCCGCGTACAACCCGAACTACGCCGGCGGCGACATCGCCGCCGGCGCCGCGAGCTTCTGGCAGCTCGTCAAGCGGCCGCTGCTGTCGTCCGACCCGTGGCGGATGGGCGGCGGCATGTACCTCTGCTCGGAAGCCTCCGCACCCGGCCCGGGCGTGCACGGCATGGCCGGCTGGCACGCGGCCAGGAGCGCGCTCCGCCACACGTTCGGGCTGCCCGAGCACGTCGATCTCGCACCGGAGGACTGACCAATGTCGAAGAACGTCCGCGTCCTGCACTGCCGCCCGGAGGACGTCTTCGACGTGCTCGCCGACGGATGGCTCTTCACGACCTGGGTGGTCGGGGCGTCGCGCATGCGCGGGCAGGACGTCGGGTGGCCCGCCGTCGGCACCCGCCTGCACCACTCGTTCGGCTCGTGGCCCTTCGTGATCGACGACGTCACGACGGTGCACGAGTGGGATCCGCCACACCGGATGGTGATCCAGCCGCAGGGCTGGCCGCTCGGCGAGGCTCGCGTCGAGCTGACCGTCGAGGAGCACCGACGCGGCTGCAAGGTCACCATCGTCGAGAACGCGATCGCCGGACCGGGGTCGTGGGTACCGGGCTTCCTGTTGCAACCGGTGCTCTGGGTACGGAACCGCGAGACGTTGCGACGGCTCGGGTGGGTCGCTGCGGGTCGCGCCGAGACCGACTGACGTCCCTGTCGGACTGGAGGCGCGGGGCGGGCCCGCACCGTGCCTCCAGTCCGGCATCTGCTCGGTCCGTGGGCGGCTCCCGCCGCTAGTCAGCGCGGCTGAACTCGCTGGCCCGGCGGACCTGGTCATCCGTCAGGGCGACGCCCGTGTACCGCTCGAACTGCCGCGCTGCCTGCAGCGCGATCACCTCGGCACCGGTGATGACCCGCTTGCCCGCCGTGCGTCCGGCGAGGACGAGCGGGGTCTCCGACGGGAAGGCGACGACGTCGAACACCGTGTGCGCGGCCTCGATCCGGTCCTGTTCGAAGGCGAGAGCGTCCTGCTGGTCGCCCCGCATGCCGAGCGGCGTGACGTTGACGACGACGTCCGCCGGCGATGCCTCACGCTCGTCCGCAACCCAGTCGTAGCCGTACTGCGACGCGAGTGCCGGGCCGGTCTGCTCGTTGCGGGCGACGACCGTCAGCCGCTCGAAGCCCGCACCCCGGAACGCCGCCGTGACGGCCTTCGCCATGCCACCGGAGCCGCGGAGCAGGACGCTCGACGTCGGGTCGACCGCGTGCGACGCGAGGAGCGACGCCACCGCTTCGTAGTCGGTGTTCGACGCCGTCAGCACGCCGTCGTCGTTCACCACCGTGTTGATCGACTCGATGGCCGCCGCGGACTCCTCGACGACGTCGACGAGGGGGATGATCGCCTCCTTGAAGGGCATCGAGACTGAGCACCCGCGGATGCCGAGCGCACGGATGCCGGTCACTGCGCCCGCGAGGTCGGTCGTCGTGAAGGCCTTGTAGGCGAAGTTCAGGCCGAGTTCGTCGTAGAGGAGGTTGTGGAACCGGGTGCCGATGTTGCTCGGCCGAGCGGCGAGTGAGATGCAGACCTGCATGTCCTTGTTGAGGATGGGCATGGCCCCAGTCTCCCATCTCCGTGCCGATGGAGCGGTCCACAAGCCGAGTTGTGGACGGGGGTGGGGTTGTCCCCACCCCGGATACGGGAGTCCCCCGGATTCGATCCGGAACGCCGTGTCCGTACCGTCGATGTCATGAACACACTCATCCGCCCCCGCAACGGTCGTCTCCTCGCTGGTGTCTGCGCCGGCATCGCCGACCGCTTCGGCTGGTCCCGCACCTTCGTCCGCATCGCCTGGGTCATCCTGAGCTTCTTCCCCGGCCCGCTCTGGATCGCCTACGTCGTGCTCTGGATCCTCATGCCGAACCAGGGTTCGCGCCGCTGATCCCCCACCCGTCCGGACGGGTTAGTGTGGCGGGGTGCCGGTCTCCGTCTTCGATCTGTTCAGCATCGGGATCGGTCCGTCGAGTTCCCACACCGTCGGACCGATGCGCGCGGGCGCGGCCTTCGTGGCCCGCGCGACGCACGCCGCAGGCGCCGCCGGGACGCCGATCGCGACCGTCCGCGTCGACCTCTACGGGTCCCTGGCCTCCACCGGGCAGGGCCACGGGACGCTCGGCGCCGTCGTCGCGGGGCTGATGGGCTCCGACCCGGAGACGGTGGACCCCGATGCGATGGCGCGCGACCTCGCCGAGGTCGACGACACCGGGTCGCTCCGCCTCGCCGGTGGGACCGCGGTCCCGTTCCGGCTCGCCGACATCGTCCTGCACCCCCTGACGATGCTCCCCAGGCACCCCAACGCGATGCGGCTCCGAGCAGCCGATGCGTCCGACCTGACGATCGCCGAGGAGACGTACTACTCGATCGGTGGCGGGTTCATCACGAGCGACACCGGTGGCGACGTCGCCGAGGCCGCGATCCCCGTCGACGACGCCGTTCCGCACCCGTTCTCGAGCGGTGCCGAGCTCCTCGCTGCCTGCGCCGCCACCGCACTGCCGGTCAGCGGTGTCGCCCTCGCGAACGAGACCGCCACACGGGCACTCGAGGACGTCCGGGCCGGGCTCCTGCGCATCCACGACGTCATGGAGTCCTGCGTCGACCGGAGCGTCGAGCGTTCCGGCACCCTGCCGGGCGGGCTCACCGTCCGGCGGCGGGCCGCGAACTGGTACGAGCAGCTCACCCGCGACGACCCCGAGCACGACCCGCTCTTCGCGATGGAGTGGGTGAACCTCATCGCGATGGCCGTCAACGAGGAGAACGCCACCGGTGGTCGTGTCGTCACCGCCCCCACGAACGGCGCCGCCGGCATCATCCCCGCGGTCCTGTACTACGCGCTCACGTACGTGCCGACCGTGACGCCCGACACCCGTGACGACGCCGTGGTCCGGTTCCTCCTGACCGCGGGTGCGGTCGGGTCGATCTACAAGGAACGCGCATCGATCTCCGGCGCCGAGGTCGGGTGCCAGGGTGAGGTCGGGTCCGCCGCGTCCATGGCAGCCGCCGGGCTCGCCGAGGTGCTGGGCGGGACCCCCGAGCAGGTCGAGAACGCGGCGGAGATCGCGATGGAGCACAACCTCGGGCTGACCTGCGACCCGATCGGCGGCCTGGTGCAGATCCCGTGCATCGAGCGGAACGCCATCGCGGCGAACAAGGCGATCAACGCCGCCCGGATGGCCCTGCGCGGCGACGGGGTGCACCACGTGTCGCTCGACCAGGTCGTCGAGACGATGCGGCAGACGGGCGCCGACATGTCCACGAAGTACAAGGAGACCGCGATGGGCGGGCTCGCGGTGAACGTCCCGCTCTGCTGACCGGGCCGCGCTGCTGACGCGGCTGCGCTGCTGACCGCTTCGTCCGGGTCAGCCGTGCAGCAGCGTCAGCAGCCGTGCGGTTTCCGCGGCGATGGCGTCCCGGCCCGCGGACACGTACTTGCGGGGGTCGACGACGTCCGGGCGCTCGTCGAGCACCTCGCGCAGCGCCCGTGTGAACAGCCCGTTCAGGTGCGTGGAGATGTTGATCTTCGTCATCCCCGACTGCACGGCACCGCGGAGTTCGTCGTCCGACAGACCCGACGAGCCGTGCAGCACGAGGGGCACCGGAACGGTCGCGCGCAGCCGTCCGACGAGGTCCCGGTCCACCGAGGCTTCCCGCGTCTGCATCGCGTGCGAGGTCCCCACCGCCACGGCGAGGGCATCGACCCCGGTGTCGGCGACGAACGCGGCCGCGTCGTCCGGATCGGTCCGCACCCCGGGAGCGTGGACGCCGTCCTTCCCACCGACCTCGCCGAGTTCGGCCTCGATCGCGACCCCGGCGTCGTGACAACGCCCCGCGAGCGCACGGGTCGCCTCGACGTTCGCGGTGAAGTCGAGGTGGGAGCCGTCGTACATGATCGAGTCCACGCCGAGCCCGACACCGGCGAGCACCAGCTCGGGGTCCTCGATGTGGTCCAGGTGCACGAGGACCTCGACGTCGGCGGCCCGGGCGATCGCCTGCGTCGCAGTCGTGATCGGTGCGAGGCCGCCGTGGTACCGGACGCAGTTCTCGCTGATCTGCAGGATGACGGGGAGCCCGGCGAGCTCGGCACCGGCGACGATCGCCTCGGCGTGCTCGAGGAGGACGACGTTGAACGCCCCGACGCCGCGGTGCGCGGTGCGGGCGGTGTCGAGCAGGCCGGTGAGGGCGAGGTCGGTGATCATGCGGGGCTCCCGGTTCGGTCGTCGGACGGTGCTGGGTCGGTGTCTGTGTCGGTGCTCGTGAGGAACCGGCGGACGTCGTCAGGGTCGACCTCGCCGGCGACCGGGCGGAGGACCGCGGCGGCTCCGAACGCAGCGGCGGTGCGGAGCGCGGTCTCGTCGACGACGGGCCGGCTCGCGTCGGCCAGCCGAGCTGTCAGCGCCGTGATGAGTCCGGCTGTCGCGGCGTCGCCGGCACCCGTCGGGTTCCCGGTCACCCCCGCGACTGCCGGGACCTCGATGACGTGGTCGACCGTGTGCGCGGCGATCCCGTCCGCCCCGCGGGACACCACCACGACGGCGGCGCCGCGGGCGAGCAGCAGGAGCGCGCCCGTCCGTTCGTCCGACGCGCCGGTGGCCTCGAGCAGTTCGCTGCGGTTCGGCTTGCAGATGGTCGCCCCCGCGTCGGCCGCGGCGAGGAGTGCGTCGCCCGAGCAGTCGACCAGGCTCAGGACGCCGCGGACACGGGCGGTGGTGACCCAGGTGCCCACGACCGCCGGATCGGTGCCGCTCGGCAGCGATCCGGACACGACCAACGCCGTGGGTCCGGCGGTGTCGAGCAGCCGCTCGACGGAGGTGGCCACGGTCTCCCACTCGTCGGGCGTCACGCGGGGCCCGGGTTCGCCGAACATCGTCGGGTGCTCGTGGTCGTCGACGACGGTCACGGTCGTTCTGGTCTCCCCCGTCACCGCGAGGTCGGTGTGCGCGAGCCGGAGCGCGTCGAGGGCGTCGGCCACCCATCGTCCGGCCGGACCGCCGAGTGGCAGGACGGCGTGTGTCTCGGTGCCCCCTGCGGCGAGGACACGGCCGACGTTGAGGCCCTTCCCGCCGGGGCGTCGTGCCACGTCGAGGACGCGTTGCGTCTCCCCGATGCGCTGTTCGGCGACACGGTAGGTCACGTCAACCGCGGGGTTCGGGGTCACCACGATGATCACGGGACCACCACCGGTGTCGAGACGGCGTGCGTGTCGTCGAGGACGACCAGGTCGGCCGGGGCGCCGACGGTGAGCGGGGCCGGCCGGCCGAGGAGCCGTGCGGTCCGGGTCGACGCCGCGGCGACGACCTCGGTCAGCGGCATCCCGGAGTCGAGCAGGCGGCGGACGGCGTCGGCGACGGTGATGGTGCTCCCCGCGAGGGACGAGCCGTCGCGCAGCATCGCGACGCCGCCCCGCACCGACACGGCCGAGCCGGCGATCGTGTGGTCGCCGTCCGGGCAGCCCGTCGCGGACATCGCGTCGGACACCAGGACCATCCGGCCGGGCGCCGCGCGTCGGACGAGGTCCACGGCGACGGGATCGAGGTGGTGGCCGTCCACGATGCACTCGACGAGGAGTCGGTCGTCGGTCAGCGCGACACCGACCGGGCCCGGGTCCCGGTGGTGCAGCGGTGGCATCCCGTTGAACAGGTGCGTGACGAGGGACGCGCCGGCGTCGACGGCCCGTCGCGTCTGGTCGGCGGTGGCGTCGGTGTGCCCGATCGCGACGACGATGCCCTCGGCCAAGAGCCGGCGGACGGTGTCGAGCGCTCCCGGGAGCTCCGGCGCGAGGGTGACGACCGCGAGCGCCCCGTCGGCAGCGTCGAGGTACCGGTCGACCTCGGCGGGCGTCGGCGGGTGCAGCAGGTCCGCCCGGTGCGCTCCTCGACGTGCGGGGCTGAGCCACGGACCCTCGAGGTGCAGTCCGCCGAGCGTGCCGTCGGCGACGAGCGGATGCAGTCGCCGGATGGCCGCCACGGTGTCGTCGAGCGTGCCCGTCGCGATCGAGGCGACCAGCGTCGTCGTCCCGTGGGCGCGGTGGTGCGCGGCAGCGGCGACGGCGTCGTCGGCCGTGCAGGCAGCGAAGTCGTGTCCGAGGGCGCCGTGGGCGTGCAGGTCCGCCATCCCCGGGATGATCGTGCCCGCGACGGTCGTCGCGGAGTCCGTGGTCGGCGGCGTCCCCGTCCCGACGGCGGTCACGACACCGGACCGATCGGCGGTCACGACACCGGACCGGTCGGCGGTGACACCGGCGTCGTCCACGACCATCCAGGCGTCGCGGAGGTCGTCCGTCGCGGTCACGATGCGGTCGGCCCGGAGCAGCGTGGTCATGCGGCGACCCCGGCCCGTGCGACGCGACGCGCGAGCAGCCCGGCACCGATGGCACCGGCCGCGTCGCCGTGGCGTGCGGGGACGAGTGTCGGGACGCGCAGGCCCGCGAGGCGTTCGGAGACGGCGGCTCGCAGCGGCTCGAACAGCAGTGCTCCGGACTCCGCCAGTCCCCCGCCGACGATGATCGTGTGGCACCCCGACACCACCGTGGTCCACACCAGCGCGTCCGCGAGCACGTCGACGCACTCGTCCCACACGCTCGTGGCGACGGGGTCGCCGGCGCGGACGCGGAGCATCGCCTCGTGTGCCGAGGCCGATCCGGAGCGGCGGGCGACTCCCCCGGCCGAGGCGATCTCCTCGACCCGGTGTCCGGCGTGCGGACCGGTCGGGATGCGGACCTGTCCGATCTCCCCGGCCCAGCCACCGCCCGCGACGACGGCGCCGTCCACCACCAGGGCGCTCGCGAGCCCGGTGCCCACGGGGACGAACGCCACCGAACCCCGGGTCAGCGCGGCGTCGGCCGTCGTCGTCTCGGCCAGGGCGCCGGCGCGGACGTCGTGCCCGAACGCGAGCGGGACGTCCATGCCGCGACGGGCGAGTTCGATCCGGACGCGGTCGCGCACCGGCAGGTCGCGCCAGCCGAGGTTCACGGAGAGCACGACCGCTCCGGCCTCGTCGTCCACGACACCGGGGGTGACGAGCCCGATCGCGTCGAGCGCACCCCGGTCGAGCGCGCGCATCGCGAGGTCGGCCACCAGGTCCGCGAGCCGTGCGGCATCGGGGTCGTCGCGTGGCGTCGGCACCCGGGTCTCGTCGAGGACGAGTCCGTCTGCACCGGTCAGCCGGGCCTTGGTGCCCGTGCCGCCGACGTCGACCCCGAGCACCGCGCCTGCGTCGGGCATCAGGTGAGGATGACCGAACGGGTGAGCGAGCGGGGGTTGTCCGGGTCGAGCCCGCGGCCCTCGGCGAGCGCGACCGCGAAGCGGTGGACGACGACGAGCCCGGCGATGGGGTCGAGGTCGTGCGCGACGAACCGGGCGCCGGTGGCCTCGACCTCGGCGGCGAGCCCCTCCGGCGCGGCGCCCAGCGACCAGACGAGCCGCCCGGGCTGCGCGATCGCGATCGGCCCGTGCCGGTAGTCCATCGCCGGGTACGACTCGGCCCAGAACTGCGCGGCCTCACGCGTTTTGAGTGCGGCCTCGAAGGTCAGGCCGACGGCGGCTCCGCGCCCGACGAAGCTGACCTGCTCGGCATCGAGGAGGTCGTCGATCGGCAGTGCGAGTGCGATCTCGGCCTGCGCGGCGAGTGCGTCCACGTCGTCGCCGATCGACGCACGCAGGAGCGCCAGGGTCGTCGTGGCGAACCGCGTCTGCACGACCGAGCGCTCGTCGGCGAACGGGAGTGCGACGACGTCGTCGGCCACCGCGGCGGCCGGGCTGTCCGGGACGGCGGTGATGAGCACGGTCCGCTGGCCGGGAAGGGCCCGCAGCAGGTCGACGATCTCGGTGGTCGTGCCGGAACGGCTGATCGTGAGCACGCGGTCGTACTCGCGACCGATCGGGTACTCGGAGCCGGCGAAGGCGTCCGTGACCCCGAGCCCGGCCTGTTCGCGGGCCACGGCGTAGCTCATGGCGATGAACCAGCTCGTGCCGCACCCGACGACCGCGACGCGCTCGCCGGGCTGGGGGAGCGCGTCGGCGAACGACGGCAGGAGCGCTGCGGCAGCACGCCAGGTCTCCGGTTGGGACGCCAGCTCTGCGCTCACGAAGGTGTCGGTCATGGGTGCCTTCCAGTCCGGTTCGATCCGGGTGATCGATGATCAGGAAGCGTAGCGAGCGATCGTGCGCGACGGAAGACCAAAACGTCATTTCCGCTCAACTCGACGGTGAGCGGTGCCCGTAGGATGGCCGTCATGACTCCGCAACAGCGGCTCAACGCCCTGCTCGAACTCGTGAGCGAACGCGGCAACGTGTCGATCGCCGAGATCGGGGAGATGCTCGGGATCTCGCCGGCGACCGCCCGCCGCGACCTCACGACGCTCGCGGACCAACGACTCGTCACCCGGACGCACGGCGGAGCGGCCGCACTCGGTGCCGGCTACGAACTCCCGCTGCAGTACAAGATCGCCCGGCAGGCCGAGGCGAAGACCGCGATCGCCCGTGCGGCCACGCGGCTGATCCAGCCGGGGGACACGGTGGGGCTCAACGGCGGGACCACCACGACCGAGGTCGCTCGTGAGCTCGGCAAGAGCGAACGGTTCACCCGGGCCGACGGGGAGTACGGGGTGACCATCGTCACGAACGCCCTGAACATCGGCTACGAACTGTCCGTCCGCGCCAACGTCAAGATCGTGGTCACCGGTGGGGTCGCGCGGCGGCAGTCGTACGAGCTCGTCGGCCCGCTGGTCCGGGACACCCTCGACGAGTTCGCCCTGGACGTCGTCGTGCTCGGCGTCGACGGCCTCAGCGGCCAGTACGGCGCGACGACCATGCACGAGGGCGAGGCCGAGGTGAGCCGGCACTTCGCGTCCGTCGGGCGCCGGGTCATCGTGGTCGCGGACTCGACCAAGATCGAGCGTGCGACCTTCGCGCGCATCTGCCCGCTGGACCGCATCGACGTCCTCGTGACGGACCAGCCGGTCCCGTCGGCCTTCGCCGCGGACCTCGCCAGCGCCGGTGTGGAGCTCGTCGTCGCCGACTGAGCGCCCGCTGCACCAGGGGACTCGTCCTCTGCTCCCGGTGGACGACGTTTCCATCGTGTAAAACCCTCCGCGGTCTCCCCATGAGCGTTCGTTGAGCGCCTATTGTGCATTCATGATCGATTCGGCATCATGGGCGTCACAATCACGCAAGGGAGCGAGATGAGCATGGGTGACGCAGGGACGGCACGACCCCTCCGGGTCGGCATCGTCGGCATGGGACAGCGCGCGGCGATCGCCCGCCACGTGGCAGAGGCGGCTGCCGCCGCGACCGACCTGGAGGCACGGGTCGTCGCCGTCGCGGACGTCACCGACCAGGGACGCGAGCGAGCACGGGCCGAGTACCCGGACGCTGTCGTGGTCGCGCAGCACGGCGACCTCGTGGGGGCGGTGGACGCGGCGATCGTGACGACGCCGGACTGGACGCACGCCGCCATCGCGATCGACCTGCTCCGCGCGGGGATCGCGGTCTACCTCGAGAAGCCGCTGGCCATCACGGTCGAGGACGCCGACGCCGTGCTCAACACGGCAGCGGAGACCGGCACGCCCCTGTACGTCGGGCACAACTTCCGGCACGCCGCCGTCGTCCGGCTCATGCGCGAGATCGTCGACCGCGGTGAGATCGGCCAGGTCAAGGCCGTCTGGTGCCGCCACTTCGTCGGCAACGGCGGCGACTACTACTTCAAGGACTGGCACGCCGACCGGGCCAAGGTGAACTCCCTGCTCCTGCAGAAGGCCAGCCACGACCTCGACGTCATCCACGCCCTCGGCGGCGGGGACACCACCCGCGTCGTCGGGATGGGATCGCTCGCGGTGTACGGCGACGTCACCGACCGGCGCGATCGCAGCGGTGAGCTCATGGGGGACTGGTTCTCGCTCGACAACTGGCCCCCGCTCGAGCAGACCGGGCTGAACCCCGTCGTCGACGTCGAGGACGTCTCGATGGTGATGATGACGCTCGACAACGGCGTCCAGGCGAGCTACGAGCAGTGCCACTTCACCCCGGACTACTGGCGGAACTACACCGTCATCGGGACGGAGGGGCGCCTCGAGAACATCGGTGACACCGGCGGCGGCGTGGTGAAGGTCTGGACCCACCGTCGGGGCTGGGACGTCGCGGGGGACCGCGAGTACCCGATCGACGGCGTCGAGTCCGGGCACGCGGACGCCGACCTCGTCACCATGACCGAGTTCCTCCGCCACGTCGCCCTGGGGGAGCCCACCACGCTCTCGCCGATCGCGGCCCGTGCCGCCGTCGCCGCGGGAGCCCTCGCGACCCGTTCGCTCCGGAACGGTTCCGTCCCCATCGACGTCCCGCCGCTCCCGGCGGCGACGATCGCCCACTTCACCACCCCCACCCCGGCCGTCACCCGCTGACGGACTCGCGAAAGGACACCCGATGCCCGCAACCACCTCCGCGAAGGGCCGCGGCCGTCGCCGCGCGATCCTCGGCGCCGTCGCAGCGATCGGTGCCGCCGTGCTCCTCGCCGGCTGCAGCACCTCCTCCGGCGCCTCCGGCTCCGGCAGCGACTACGAGAAGGCCGCCAAGGACACCAAGGCGACCCTGACGTACGCCGTCTGGGACGAGAACCAGGTCAAGGCGATCAAGGCGAACCTCGAGGGGTTCAACGAGGAGTACCCCGACATCAAGGTGAACGTCGACGTGACGCCGTTCGCGAGCTACTGGACGAAGCTGCAGACGCAGGGGTCGAGCGACACGCTCCCCGACCTGTTCTGGATGAACGGCCCGAACTTCCAGCTGTACGCGGCGAACGGCAAGCTCGCGCCGATCACCGGCGAGGTCAAGGCCGGCGCGATCGACCCCGCGAAGTACTCGTCCGCACTCAACGACCTGTACACGTACGACAAGACCCAGTACGGCGTCCCGAAGGACTTCGACACCATCGGCGTCTGGATGAACAAGGCGCTGTTCGAGAAGGCCGGGGTCGCCATGCCCTCGAAGGACTGGACCTGGGACGACTTCCAGAAGACCGGCGCCGAGCTCTCCGAGAAGCTCAAGGCCGACGGCGCGTACGGCGCGGCCGGCGGCATGGACGGCCAGACCACCTACTACGACACGATCTTCCAGGCCGGCGGCAGCGTCGTCGGTGACGACGGCACGAAGTCGATGTACGACACGAAGGCCTCCGAGGCCGGGCTGCAGTTCTGGACCGACCTCATCGCGTCCGGGGCGTCGCCGTCGATCAAGCAGCTGACCGACACCACCGCCGACCAGTGGTTCACCTCGGGCAAGCTCGCGATGTACCAGGGCGGCAGCTGGTTCCGCTCCGCGCTCACCGGCACCGACCTCGAGAAGGACGTCGTCGTCTACCCGCTGCCGAAGGGCAAGGAGCAGGCCACGGTCATCCACGGCGTCTCGAACGTGGTCTCCGCGAACACGAAGCACAAGGCCGCGGCCCAGGCGCTGCAGGTGTACCTCGCCGGCAAGCAGGCCCAGCAGCAGCAGGGCGACATGGGTGCGGTGATCCCGGCCTACGACGGCACGCAGAGCGCCTTCACGAAGACGATGCCCGACGCCGACCTGCAGGTCTTCCTCGACGCGGTGGACTACGCGAAGCCGCTGCCCGTCTCGAAGAACACCGCTGCGTGGAACACCCTCGAGACGAACCTCCTGCCGAGTGCCTTCGACGGCTCCACGCCGGTCGACGACGTCGCGAAGGAGCTCGCGCAGAAGATGGACGCCGCCCTCGCCAAGGAGCAGTGACCCGAGTGACGATCCACACCGAGCGGCACCCCACCGCGAACACCCCGGCCCGGGCGCGACGCGCGTCCGGGCCGGGGGCCCCGGGGTCGGAGCGTCCCGACGGCCGGTCGGACCGCCGGCCCCGACGGACCGACGGCTTCTGGCCGTGGCTGTTCGTCCTCCCGCTGCTCGTCGGCGTGGGCACGTTCTACATCTGGCCGATCATCCAGACGTTCTGGTACTCGTTCACCACGTGGGGCGTCTTCGGCGGGGCCAGCTTCAGCGGTGTCGCCAACTACGTCCGGCTCGTCTCCGACCCGCAGCTGTACCAGTCGCTGCTCAACACGGTGATCTACACGGTCATCGTCCTGGCCGGCATCCCGATCGCGGTGTGGCTCGCGAGTCTGCTGAACACCCCGGGCCTCCGGTTCGCGCAGTTCTACCGGGTGCTCTTCTTCCTGCCGTACGTCGCCATGCCGGCCGCGATCGCGCTCGTCTGGCGGATCATGTTCAACGGCGACTACGGGATCGTGAACTGGTTCCTCGGACGCTTCGGCATCGACGGCCCGTACTGGATCTCGACGCCCGGGTTCGCCCTGGTCGCGGTGTCGCTCGTCGGGCTCTGGTCCTCGCTCGGCTTCTCGATGATCATCCTCGGCGCGGGGCTCAAGGACATCCCACCGGAGCTGTACGAGGCCGCCGAACTCGACGGCGCGACCCGCTGGCGGCAGTTCCGTTCCGTCACGGTCCCGCTCCTGAGCCCGAGCATCTTCTTCGTGGTCATCGTCACGACGATCTCGAGCTTCCAGCTGTTCGACCTGCTCTACGCGATCCTCGGCAGCACGAACCCGGTGATCCCGAAGACGATGTCGCTCGTCTTCTACTTCTACAGCGCCGGGTTCATCGACAACGACAAGGGCTTCGCGGCTGCGATCGCCATGGTGATCTTCCTGCTCATCGGCATCGTCACGCTCGTGCAGTTCCGCGTCCAACGGAAGTGGGTGCAGGCATGACCGCAACCGTCACACCACCACGGGCCGCACGCAGGCCCGGTCGTCGCGGCGGCAGTCACTGGTGGATCCACGTCGTCCTCGGCGTCGGCGGGTTCCTGATGGCGTTCCCGTTCCTGTGGCAGATCATCATGTCGCTCTCCACCAATGCGCAGGTGCAGTCCGTCACGCCGACGTTCTGGCCGGGGGAGCTGCAGTGGCAGAACTACGCCCAGGTGTTCGAGCGCCTGCCGTTCCTCAGCCAACTCGGGACCTCGGTCATGGTGACGGTCATCCGTACGATCGCGCAGATCGTGCTCTGCACCCTCGCCGGCTACGCCTTCGCCCGCATGCGGTTCCGCGGCCGTGCGATCCTGCTCGCGATCGTCCTGTCGATCCTGCTCGTCCCCTCGCAGGTGTACCTGATCTCGCAGTACCAGATCGTGCAGGGCCTCGGGTGGCTCGACACCCTGATGGGCATCGTGGCGCCCGGACTGTTCAGCGCCTTCGGCACGTTCCTCATGCGCACGGCGTTCCTCAACCTGCCGCCCGAGCTCGAGGAGGCCGCCCGGATGGACGGCGCGAACCCGTTCCAGACGTTCTGGCGGATCATGCTCCCGCTCGCCCGGCCGTCGATCAGCGTCCTGGCGATCACGACGGTGCTGTGGTCGTGGAACGAGCTGCTCTGGCCGCTCGTCGTGTCCACCCGTGCCGAGGACATGCCGCTCGCCGCCGGCCTCGCCACCCTGTCGGGCGACCGGACGATCGACTACCCGGTGCTCATGGCCGCGAGCCTGATGGCGATGGCACCGGTCCTGATCATGTTCGTCGTGCTGCAGCGCCGGGTGATGGACGGCCTGGCCTCGTCGGGTCTCAAGTGACCGTCCTGGAGGCACGGCCCGCCTCCGTCGCGCTCCTCGCCGACGCGGTGGGTCGCCTCCAGGACCCGGGCACGCTCGCCGCGGAGCTCGCGGCGAGCGTCGCGGACGCACCGCCCGAGGTCCGTGACGACCTCGCCCTGGCGGCGGTCCGAGCCGTGCTCCCGCGCACCGCGACCTGGCTCGTCGAGCACGGGGCGACCCCGGAGCAGGCGGCCGCGAGCATCGCCGACGTGGAGCGCAAACGTGACCGGTACGGCGTCGCGACCACGGGGTTGGACTGGTTCTGTGCCCTGGCGACCGCACGCGTGGTGGCCGTGGGGCGCCTCCAGTTCGAACTCGGCGCGCACCTGCCGGACCGGACCCGCGCGTGGGGCGTGCACGTCCCCGAGACCGGGCCGTTGGACCCCGCCGCGTGCGAGCGGTCCTTCGCTGCCGCCCCGGAGCTGCTCCGGCGGCTCGCTCCGGAGCACGCGGCCTCCGTCTGGTCCTGCCGCTCCTGGACGCTGGACCCGGGCCTCGCGGTCGCCCTCGGACCGGACTCGAACCTGGTTCGCTTCGCCGCCCGCTTCGCGCTGCTGCCGCCGGGGCCGGACGACGACGCCGAGGGCGATGCCAGCGTCGCGAAGTTCGTCTTCGGGACCGACCCCGAAGCCGCTCGCCGGGCGACGGCCACCGGCAGGGTCCAGCGGGCCGTGCTCGATCGGTGGCGGGCCGGCGGGCACTGGACGGAGCGCACCGGCACCGCCCCGGTGGCGTGAGGCCGTCCGCGTCCAGCGCTCGCCGGGTACCGTCACGCACATGACCCAGCACGACCGCGACCACCTCGACGACGGCGTCGACATGTCCTTCGAGGAACGCCGGCAGGACACGTTCCGCCGCATGTCCGGATCCGACGAGCACGACGCCGACCCTCGTGTCGAGGTCTCCCGGGCCGAGGACGGCGACGTCCGGATCGACGTCGCGGACACCGCTGCCGTCCGTCCCGGAGGCGTGACCCGGAAGGCGACCGACCAGTAGCGTGTGCCGTGCGCCGCGCAGAGCGGACACCGGGCACCATCGGATCGGCGCGAGGAGTCGACATGGCTGGGAAGTTCGAGATCTGGACCGACGCCAAGGGGGAGTACCGCTTCCACCTGAAAGCGGGCAACGGCGAGGTCATCGCCACCTCCGAGGGGTACACCACGAAGGCGAGCGCGAAGAACGGCATCGCGTCCGTGCAGAACAACGCTCCCGGCGCGGAGATCGTCGAACTCGACTGAGCGCACGCGGGTGACGGTGGCGCACGGCATGATCGTTCCGTGCACCTCGTCCTCCGCCGCGTCGACGGCGGCGTCCTCGCGACGCCCCTGACCGACGCGGGGACCGCGCACGGCGAGCCGATCCGGGTGGACGAGTCGCGCCTCCCGGCCTTCATCGCGTCCCGCGACGCCCCCGACGTGCGCTGGGTGTGGGACGACACCGCACGCTGGTACCCGGCCGTGCTCGCGGCCGGCGGTCGCGTCGGTCGCTGCACCGACCTGCGACTGTGCCGCCGGATCCTCCGTGCGGCGCTCGCTGCACGGGGCTCCGCACTCGCAGCGGCGCCGGTCGACGCGTGGGACGCCCCGGCGCAGGAGCCCCGTGTCGTCCGTCCGACGCAGGCGCAGCTCTTCGACGACGCGCTGTTCCAGGTGGCCTCCGCGGACGACGCGCTCGACCCGGTCGCGGAACTGCGTGCACAACTCGACGCGGTCGCGACGTCGAGCGCGGCCGGCGCGCTCCGCCTGCTCCTCACGGCGGAGTCGGCCGGGGCGTTGGTGGCCGCGGAGATGCTGCACGCCGGGCTGCCGTGGCGTGCCGACGTGCACGAGCGCCTGCTCGAGGACGCCCTCGGACCGCGGGTGCCGTACGGCGTGCGCCCCCGCCGGCTCGAGGAGATCGCCGCGGTCGTCCGGGACCGCCTGGCGGACCCGTCCCTCAACCCCGACTCGCCCGGTGATGTCCTGAAGTCGCTGCGCCGCGCGGGTCTCATGGTCACGAGCACGCGGAAGTGGGAGCTGCAGGAGATCGAGCACCCGGTGATCGAACCCCTGCTCGAGTACAAACGGCTCGCGCGGCTGCTCACGGCGAACGGCTGGACGTGGCTCGACGAGTGGGTCCGGGACGGCCGGTTCCACCCGAAGTACCTGGTGGGCGGGGTCGTCACCGGGCGGTGGGCCGCCGACGGCGGGGGAGCGATGCAGCTGCCGAAGCTCGTCCGACCCGCGGTGGTCGCGGACGACGGGTGGAAGCTCGTCGTGGCCGACGCCGCGCAACTGGAGCCCCGCGTGCTCGCGGCGATGTCCGGCGACCGGGCGATGGCGGCGGCGGGGGACGGGCGCGACCTGTACGACGGCGTGGTCGCCTCCGGGGCGGTCGAGAGCCGCCAGCAGGCGAAGGGCGCGATGCTCGGTGCGATGTACGGGGCGACCCAGGGCGAGGGCGGCCGGCTCGTGCCGCGACTCGCACGGGCGTTCCCGGACGCGATCCGGCTCGTCGAACGTGCCGCGCGGGCCGGTGAACGCGGTGAACCCGTGACGACACTGCTCGGACGGACGTCGCCGGTGCCCGAGGCCTCCTGGTTCGAGGCGCGCAACCAGGCCTACACGGTGGAGGGGACCCCGGCGATGCAGCGTGCCGTGGAGTCGCGCGCGCGGAGCTGGGGACGCTTCACCCGCAACTTCATCGTGCAGGGCACGGCCGCCGAGTGGGCGTTGGCGTGGATGGGGTCGCTGCGGTCGAGGCTCGCCGAACGGTTCCCGGGCCCGGTGACGGACGGGCCGCACCTGGTGTTCTTCGTGCACGACGAGATCGTCGTGCACACGCCGGCCGAGTACGCCGACTGGGTGGCCGAGCAGGTCCGCGCGGCTGCCACCGACGCGGGGCGACTGCTGTTCCGGGACTTCCCGGTCGTCTTCCCGCTCTCGGTCGCGATCGTCGACGACTACGGCGCCGCGAAGGACTGACCGCTCCTCGAAGGCTGCGCCGGCGCGGGCGCGCTCGGGTGTCGTCGGGCAGGGTGGTGCGATGCAGACCGATCGCTCCGAGGGGCCCGACCGCCACGTCGGCGACGTCGACCTCACGACGTGGCGCACCCGTGCGGGACGGACCGGTGCCGATCGGTGGTCGGCGCTCGGTGACCGGTGGGGTGCGCTCCCGCTCCTGGTGCTGACGCTCGCGATCGGCATCGGGGTCGCCGTCGTCGCGACCTGGGCGGCGTCCGAGGTCTACGACGCCGTGCGGGAGGCCGACGACGTCGCCGTGCTCGACCGTCCGGTGCTCGACTGGATGCTCACGCTCCGGTCACCGGTGGCCGACACCCTCGTGACGTGGTGGACCGACGTCGCGGGGACGATCGGGATGCCGATCGTGGCGCTGGGCTTCCTGGTGGGGTTCACGATCCAGCGTCGGGCGTGGACACCGCTCGTGCTGCTCGTCGCGGCGAGCGGCGGATCGCTGCTCATGACGATCGCGGGCAAGGACCTCATCGGCCGAGCACGACCGCCGCTCAGTGACGCGGTCCCGCCGTACGAGCACTCGCCGTCCTTCCCGTCCGGCCACACCCTCAACGCGACGGTCATCGTCGGCACGATCGTGTACCTCCTGCTGCTCCGGCAGTCGCGGCTCGTGACGCGGGTGTGGACGATCATCGCGGGCACCGTGTTCGTCGTGTCGGTCGGCATCTCGAGGGTGTTCCTCGGGCACCACTGGCTCACCGACGTGCTCGCGGCGTGGGCGCTCGGGTTGGCGTGGCTCGCGCTGGTGATCACCGCGCACCGGCTCTACCTGACGGCGCTGCGTCGTGGTGCACGACCGGTGAAGCCGCTGCGCGACCGCCGCGCGGCCTGAAGAACAGGTCGGACTCGATGAAGCACGAGAGAAGCCCCCGGCGGCAACCGGGGGCTCATCTCACCTCGTGAAGAGGTCAGTGGTCTGAGTTGCGTAGAAACTCGAACCGCACGGTGTCGAGTCTACGCGACCCTCCCGGCCATCCGGAAGGGGAGCTCGGACCGCGGTCTCCTGCCCTGGGAAGGGAGGCCGACGATGGCGAAACACCGGCATCGTTGCGGCGACCGCAGGACGTCCGTCCTCGTGCTCGAGGTACTCGGGCTGGCGACGGCGATCGTGACCCTCGTGGCCGCGATCTTGCAGCTGCTGTAGGTCCGCGGTGTGGTCGTGCCGAACGGTCGCGACCACCCTGTCCTCCCGAGACCCGTCAGGCGCTCACGGTAGGTTGCCCCGCATGGAAGAACGGGTCTTCGGCGGTCGGTACCGCGTCACGGGCACGCTCGGACACGGGGGCATGGCCTCCGTCTACCGCGCGGTCGACGAGCAGCTCGGCCGCGAGGTCGCCGTCAAGGTGTTCCGCATCGGGCCGGTCGACCACGGTGAACGGGCCCGTGCGGAAGCGGAGATCCAGACGCTGGCGGCCCTGCGGAGCCCGGCGCTCGTCACCCTGTACGACGCTGCGCTGGACGACCTGGACGGCGACTCGTACCTCGTCATGGAGCTCGTCCCCGGGAGCGACCTCGCCACCCGGCTGCGCGAGGGCCCGCTGGACCGGGCGACGACCGCGCGCGTCGGGGCGCAGGTCGCCGACGGCCTCGCCGCGGTGCACGCGCAGGGCATCGTGCACCGTGACGTGAAGCCGGCGAACGTGCTCCTGGAGTCGGACGGGTCCCACGTGAAGCTCGCGGACTTCGGCATCGCCCTGCTCCGCGACGCTGCACGGGTCACCGGGACGGGCACGGTGATGGGCACGGCCGCGTACCTCGCTCCGGAGCAGGTCCTCGCGCAGGGCATCACGGGCAAGGCGGACGTCTACGCCCTCGGGCTGGTGCTGCTCGAGTGCCTCACCGGACGGCAGCCGTTCCCCGGGAGCGCCGTGGAGTCCGCCACCGCACGGCTGACGCGGAGTCCGGAGATCGACCAGCACCTGCCCACCGCGTGGCGGACGCTCCTGCACGTGATGACCACGCAGGACCCGGCTGACCGCCCGACGGCAGCGGAGGCCGCGCAGCGTCTCCGCGCGCTCCAGTACGACGACACCGCACCGGCCACGCAGCTGCTGCCCGGCGGCCCGGGCACCGTCACGCACGCCGGCGGAGCGGCCGCGGCTGCTGCCGGGGCAGCTGCAGCCGGCGCTGCGGGAGCCGCCCACGCGGACGACGCGACGCGCGCGATGCCCGTGAGCAGCGCCTCCAGTCCGACGCCCGGCGATGCCGACGCGACCCGCGTGCTGCAGTCGCAGCAGCCCGCGTCCGACGACGTCGCGACCACCGTGCTCGGCACCCAGCGCGGCGCGCCCAGCGCGGGCGTCCCGCGCGGACCGGTGGCCGCACCCCCTGTGCAGGCGCCCGACGAACCGAAGCGGCGCCGTCGGGGCCCGATCGTCGCGGCGGTCGTCGTGGTGGTCCTCGTCCTGATCGGCATCGCGGTCGCGGTGTTCGCCCTGGGTGGCGACGACACCCCGGCGCCGACGGACTCGAGCACGCCGTCGACCTCCTCCGAGCCGGAGCAGCAACCGTCCGAGGAGCAGCAGCCGAGCGAGCCCGAGCAGCAGCCCAGCGAGCCGGAGCAGCAGCCGAGCGAGCCCGAGCAGCAGCCGTCGGAGCCGGAGCAGCAACCGAGCGAGCCCGCGCAGCCGAGCAACCCGGCGGACGACCCGTCGGTGGGGCCGCAGCCGAGTTCCCCGGTCACCAACCCGGTGCAGGACCCCCAGAGCGGCACGGACACGGGTTCGGCGGCGGACGTCAGCGCGCCGGGCAACTCCGGGAACGCTCCGGGTCACGACAAGTCGGACGGCTGACACGCCGGAGGTTTTCATCCAGACACTGGACCAAATAGGCTGACGCCGTGCGAGAGCTGCAACGGAGCGGTGGGCCGACGACGGCCGTCGCGGCCAGGAACCAGGCCGGATTCGAGTCCCCCGAGGGGTACCTCGTCGAACGCGGAGCGGGGGAGACGACCGTCACTGCGATCGTGCCCGGGTTCTCCGGACGGACGATCGAGGTCGGGCAGGAACTCTCGTGGGTGTGGTTCCCGGAGCGCACGCTGCCCGAGGGCGCATCGGAACCGACCGAGGCGGACCTCCCGCACTTCTGGGACGCGACGGCGTTCGCGCTCGACGTCGTCTTCGCCGACGGCTCCCGGCTGAGCGACGCGCCGAGCGACGGTGCGGGCCCGGCACGTGACCAGTACGGCGACGCGTTGACGCCGGCAGCACAGGACGCGGCACGCAAGCAGTGGGTCGACCAGTGGAACCGTCGAGCAGTCGACCTCACGCCGTTCGCGGGTCGCGTCGTGGACCGCCTGGAGGCACGGCTCGGCTCCGCCCCGCAGCACACGCCGGACGACGGGGAGCGTCCGCCACTGCGCGGCTGGCTCGACGCCGTCCGCATCGAGGTCGCACGCCCTGCACCCACGACCCCGCTCGGCCACGTCCGCACCACGCGCGGCACCCAGGCGTCGTCCCGGTTCTCCCGCGGCAACAACGCGCCGCTGGTCGGGATCCCGCACGGTGGTGTCTTCGGCCTGCCGATGACCGACGCCTCGAGCAACCGGTGGCCGTACGCGTACCAGGAGCACGCCCGGGTGGACGGGTCGGGTCGGCTGCGACCCGCGATCCAGGCCTTCGCGACGAGCCACATCCCGTCGCCGTGGATGGGGGACCGCGGGGTGTTCCAGGTCATGCCGTCCCCCCTCGAGACCCCCGATCCGGACCGCGCTGCGCGGGCGCTCGGGTTCGACCACGACCACGAGGACGACGGGCCGCACCGCTACCGCGTCGACCTCGACGGCGGCGTCACCGCGGAGCTCACCGCGGGGGAGTTCGCGCTCGGCTTCCGGTTCGCCGGCGTGCGCAGCATCGTGCTCGACCACCACGGCCGGGTGTCGGACGTCTCCGTGACGGTCACCGACGGCACCGCCGTGGTCGAGGCCCTGCTCGACGACCGCCCTGGCACCCCGCCCCACTTCGTGCACGTCCGCGTCCCCGGGGTGACGGCCGACCACACCACCGTCGGCGACCGCGAACTGCGCGGCTGGCTGTCGGTCGCCGGCGACACCGACGTCCTGCTCGGCATCTCCACGGTGTCGTTCGCGGACGCCCGTGCGAACCTCGAGGCCTCGGGCTCGTTCGACACGATGCGCGCCCGTGCCGAGGAGCTCTGGACGGACAAGCTCGCCACGCTCTCCGTCGACGGCGCGACCCCCGACCAGCTCACGAGCCTGTACTCGGGGCTGTACCGCCTGTTCCTCTACCCGAACCGGGCTGGCGAGACCGCGCTCACCGGGTCGCCGCACCACCGCTCCCCGTACGGCGCCGTGCAGGCCGAACCGATCCGTGACGAGCCGGGACCCGAGGTCGTCGAAGGACCGTTCACCACCACGAACGGGTTCTGGGACACCTACCGGACCGCCTGGCCCCTGCTGGCACTGCTCACCCCGGACACGGCGGGCGAGCTCGCGCAGGGCTTCGTCGAGCACCACCACGACGGCGGGTGGACGCCGCGGTGGAGTGCTCCCGGCGCCGAGGACTGCATGACCGGCACCACGAGCGACACCGTCTTCGCGGACCTGGCGGCGAAGGGCGTCACCGGGTTCGACCTGGCCGAGGCGTACCGGAGCGCACTGCGCAACGCGACCGTGCCGCCACGGGACGAGCGTGTCGGACGCAAGGGGAGCCTCCCGGGTGCCTTCCGTGGCCACGTCGACACCGGGACCAGCGAGGGGATGTCCTGGACCCTCGACGCGGCCATCAACGACTGGGGTCTCGCCGTCATGGCGGGCCTGCTCGCCTCGCGCGCCGCGACGCCGGCCGACCTCGCACGTTACGAAGCCGAGGCGGAGTGGTTCGCACGGCGTTCCCTGCAGTACCGGAACGTGTTCGACTCCGAACGCGGGTTCTTCATCGGGCGGGACCCCGACGGTTCGTGGCGGGTCGGCACCGAGTTCGACCCACGGGACTGGGGCGACGACTACACCGAGACGAACGCGTGGGGGACCGCCTTCACCGCGCCGCACGACGGAGCAGGGATCGTCGACCTGCACGGCGGCCCGGAGCGCTTCGACGCGGCGATCGACGCGTTCTTCGCGACCCCCGAGACCGGCGCCACCGCGCACGCCGGGTCGTACGGCTTCCCGATCCACGAGATGACCGAGGCCCGCGACGTCCGGACGGGCATGCTCGGGCTCTCCAACCAGCCAGCGCACCACATCCCCTTCTTCCCGATGTTCACCGGGCGCCACGACGACGCCCACCGGATCGTTCGCTCGGCGTTGGAGCGGCTGTTCGTCGGATCCGACCTCGGCCAGGGCTACCCCGGCGACGAGGACAACGGCGAGATGAGCGCCTGGTACGTCTTCGCGACGATCGGCCTGTACCCGCTGGCGCCGTCGACGGGTTCCTACGTGCTCGTGCCGCCGTCGGTCCGGAGGACGGTGTTGCAGCAGTCCGATGGCACGCCCACCGTCATCGAGGTCGCCGCCGGTTCCGCAGGCGGGTACGTCGCGTCGGTGACGGTCGACGGCTCGCCCTGGACGTCGGTCAGCATCCCGCACGCGGCGGTCGTGTCGGCGTCGCACATCGTCTTCACGCTGTCGTCGGAGCCGCAGGGCTGGGCGTCGGACACCCGGCCCGTCTCGGCGTCGGAGGTCCACGGGTACCGGGACACCCCCGTCGACCTGCTGCCGGTGGGGCTCGCCCCACTGAGCGACGACACCGGTCGGACGGTCACGGCGTTGCCCGCTGGGACGTCGGTGTCGTTCGAGGTGGCTGCGGTCCCCACGTCGCTCTACACGGTCACCGCGTCCGACCCCGGCGTCTACTCGTGGGACGCGTCGCTCGGGGACACCCGCGTCGCGGTGCAGGACGCGGTGTTCGACTGGGCAGGGCAGACCCGGGTGTTCCGGCTGCAGGGGACCGGCACCGCGTTCTCGTTCACGGCGGTGTCCGACCTGCCGCTCACGCAGCTGGAACTCATCGCTGCGGACACCCCGGAGGCGTGATCGCGCGTTCTCCGGAGGCTCTTGGGCGATTGCCAAGCGCGTCGGGCATGCTCGGGCGCATGTCGATCGCGAACTCGTGGGACCCGTCCGGTGGCCGTGCCATCCCCGAGGACCAGGTGAAGGAAGACGGGCTGGAGCTCGACGAGGACCCGGCGATGCTCGGGATCTCGTTCGACGTCGTGGGTGGGGCGTCCGCCGATCCTGCCGCGGTCTCGCCCCTGGACGTCAGCGTGCCGAGCGCCCCGAGCTCCGCCGACTGACCGGGGCCGTTCGACGACGCATCACCGACGGTGCGGCTGTTGCAGGCCCTCGAGCAGGTCAGGGTGGCGGTCGAGATGGCGACGGAGCCCATCCGAGAACGACGTGTCCGAGCGGATCTCGTCGACGAGCCACTCCAACGTGACGATCAGCCCCCAGATCGTCTGCCGGTAGATCGACCGGTCCGGGTCGACCTGGAGCGCGCGTGGTACCTGGAGCGGGATCGTCGGCAACCTGTTCCACAGCCGACCGTGGTGCGCGCAGGTGTTGCGGAGCACCACGAGTGCTCGCAAGGCTGATTCTGTGCGGGCAGGATCCAGGCGGAACGACTTCGCGACCTGCCAACGAACGTCATCGTTGCCGCAGAGCCGGTACACCTTCGAGACCGCGCCGAAGCTCATGGTCTCGACGGCCGCCCAGATCGGCACGACAGAGTCTCGTCGGAGGTGGTGGGCGACGAAGTCCTCCCGTGACCGTCCCAGCTCTCTCCGCAGCTCCGCGATGAGCTCGTCACGGAGTTCGACCGTCGCCTGTCCTCGCCGACCGCACTCATCAGAGTAGAAGTCTCGATCCAGGTACGCGGACGGCGACGCGAGCGTCGCGAGGGCGTACGCCAGTCTCGACCGGAACGCGATCTCCAAGTCGGCGAGTCCTGCTCCGACGATGCGCCGGAGTTCGTGGTCGAAGGAGTAGACGCGCTCGATCGCATCCACGGAGGCATCCAGCCGAAACGAATCGTCTCCGGCCTGCGGCGCGCGCTGGAAGTAGCGCCAGTAGCCTGACAGGCGGTAGTAGTTGTGGCTCATCAGGAGTCGTGCGAGCCGCACCCGCTCGGATTCACTGACGGGAAGTCCGCGGGACGCGAGCAGCTGGAGCTGCTCGCTGATGGTCCGGGCGGGCTTCGACACAGGTCGATCCTGCCACTGATGTATCAGTGCAAGAAAAAGCCCCGCCGGTCTTGGGGAAGCTTGCGCTCGAGCCCTGGCGGGGTCTGTTGGTCCCAGGCTACCCGGAGAACGCACCTCCGAACAACCAATGGAGCGCTCTCACGCACGGAAGGGCTGCGCTTCGACCCCGACGTCCGGGAGGCGGTACTTGAACCCGACATGCGAGCCCGTGAACCCGAGCCGCTCGTAGAACCGGTGTGCGTCGGTCCGGTCGGCGTCGGACGTCAACTGCACGAGTGGCGTCCCGAGCTCCCGCGCCGCGACGTCGATCACCCACCGCATCACCACGCTGCCGATCCCGCCTGAGCGGACGGCACTGCTCACCCGGACGGCCTCGACGAGCAACCGGGCCGACCCACGCCGGGCCATCCCGGGGATCCGTGTGAGCTGCAGTGTGCCGACGACGACGTCGCGCTCGTCCGTCACGACGAGGAGCGCGTTCGCCGGGTCCTCGACGACCGCCCGGAGCGCGGCGGCGTACAGCGGCTCGTCCTCCGGTGCGGCGACGTCCCCGCGCGCTGCGCTGATCGGGTCGTCGGACAGCAGCGCCATCAGGGCGCCGAGATCGTCGGCCGAGGCCTCCCGGACGGTGACGGCGCCGGAACGGGCGACGAGGGTGGCGGGCAGGGTGAGGTCGTGGAGCACGAGTCCCACCCTGCCCGGTCCGCTCAGGGAACGGTGTGTCCCGCGGCGGTGAACACGCGGTACCACTCCTCGCGCGAGAGCACCACGTCCGACCCGGCTGCCGAGTCCCGCACGCGCTGCGGGTTCGTCGTGCCGAGGACGACCTGGAAGCGGGCCGGGTGCCGGGTGATCCACGCCACAGCGATGCCCGTCGGGGTGACCCCGTGCGCGGCCGCGAGCTCGTCCAGCACGTCGTTCAGCTCGGCGTAGTGCTCGCGGTCGCCCAGGAAGACGCCGTCGAAGAAGCCCTTCTGGAACGGCGACCAGGCCTGCAGCGTGACGTCGTTGCTGCGCGAGTAGTTGAGGATGTCGTTGTCGCGGTCGATCGACTGGTCGAGACCGCCCATGTTCGCCGTGACGCCCTGCGAGATGACGTTCGCGTGCGTGATGCTCAGCTGCACCTGGTTGAACGCGAGCGGCTGCCGGACGTGCTTCTTCAGCAGCTCGACCTGGCCCGGAGTGTGGTTCGAGACTCCGAAATGGTGCACCTTGCCGGCGGCGTGCAGTTCGTCGAAGGCCTTCGCGACCTCTTCCGGCTCGACGAGCGCGTCGGGCCGGTGCAGGAGCAGCACGTCGATGAAGTCGGTGCGGAGCGCGGCCAGCGACTCGTCGACCGATTCGATGATGTGCTCGTACGAGAAGTCGAAGTAGGCGCCGTTCGCGGTCGGGCGGATGCCGACCTTGGTCTGCAGCACGATCTCGGCGCGCTCGGACGGCGACAGGGTGACGGCCGAGCCGAACCGCTCCTCGCAGCCGTGCCACCCGCCGTAGACCGCGGCGTGGTCGAACATGGTCACGCCGGCGTCACGCGAGGCGGCGTAGAGCGCGCGGATGTCCTCGTCGCTCATGTCGTTGATCCGCATCAGGCCGACGATGACGTCGGAGGCGGTGAGGTCCGTCTGTGGCAACTCCAGTGTCTTCACGCTCTCGATCCTGCCACCGGGACCTCCGGACAGGCAGGCCCTGCCCGTACCCGCCAGGACCTACGGCAGGAGCAGGACAGCGACGACGCCGGACCCGTCGGCCCAGGCGCCGGTCAGGGTCTCGCCAGCGGGCAGGACCGCGCCGACGATCCGTGCGATGACGAGCGACCCGTGGTCGGTGTCGATCGTGGTCGTGTCGTCAGCGCTGCGCACGACGACCGAGGACACCGTCGGTGAGTCCGGCGCGGTGCCGCTGCCGATCGCGGTGCCCTCCTTCTCCCACGTGCCCGGGGCGCCGTCCCGGGTGAGTTCGGCCTCGTGTCCGCCCGTCGCGATCGCGCGGCGCAGGACGTCGGCGTACACGGGGTCGCCCGCGGCGTCGTACACCCAGCGGCGTCCGAGGACGGAGTGGTCCATCTCCGTCACGAGGAAGTCCTCGGCACCGGCCAGTGGCGCCCCACGGTAGGTCAGGGGAGCGTGCAGTGTGCGTCCGTCGGGGGTCCGCACCAGGATCGTCTCGACGCCGACCTCGCCCTCTGGGTCGTCGAACCGGAACTTCCCCGCGATGGTGAGGTCCTCGCCGTCGGTCACCCCGCTCCACTGCTGCGAGGGCAACCAGGCGGCGAGCGCCTCGGCCTTCGACGGACGGAGTTCTGCCTGGTGGATGACGGCCATGTACCGACCGTACCGATGGTCGGTGCACGTCGATGGTCAGTGCACGGAGAACCCGCCGTCGACCGCGATCGACTGCCCGGTGACGTACGCCGACCCGTCCCCGGCGAGGAACACCGCTGCGGCGGCGAAGTCCGACGCGAGTCCGTTCCGCCCGACCAGGGTCCGCGCCGCGAGGGCGGCGACCGTCGCGGGGTCGGCGCTGAGCCGCCGGTTCAACGGCGTCTGCACGAAACCCGGGACGAGGACGTTGGAGGTGACCCCCTGCCCGGACCAGGCCTCTGCTTGGGACCGGGCCAGTGCCTCCAGGCCGGCCTTGGAGACCCCGTACGCACCGCTGGCCGCGAAGGGGCGGTGGGCCTGCTGCGAGCTGATGCTGATGATGCGGCCGTGGCTGCGCGCCGCCATGCCGGGCGCGAGCCGCTGCCCCAGGACGAACGGTGCGTCGAGGTTCACCGCCATCGTGGCGTCCCAGGTGTCCTCGTCGAGTTCGGCCATCGGTGGGCGGAGGTTGATCCCCGCCGAGTTCACGAGGACGTCGACGGCCCCGGCCGCGTCGGCGAGCGCGTGGGCTCCGGCGCGTGAGGACAGGTCGGCGACGATGCCGTCGGCCGATCCGCCGTCACGCCGGATCGCAGCGACCGTGTCGTCGATCGTCGCGGTGGTGCGGGCTGCGACGAGCACGTGTGCACCGGCGTCGGCGAGGGCGGACGCGATGGCCCGACCGATCCCGGAACTCCCGCCGGTGACCAGCGCGGTGCGACCGTCGAGTCCGAAGAGCTGCTGCAGCGACATCCGGTCAGGCTACCGACGCCCGTACGCTGGTCACCGTGCGCGACGACCTCCTGCCCGTGCTCGCCTGCCCCGTCTGCGCCGAGCCCCTCGGCCGTGTCGACGGCGGCCAGGTCGGCTGCGCCGCGGGCCACCGCTTCGACGAGGCGAAGCAGGGCCACCTGACGCTGCTGCCGGCGAAACGTCGCGCGCTGACCGCGGACACCCCCGAGATGGTCGACGCGCGTCTGCGATTCCTGGGGCACGGCCACTACGCGCCCGTCGAGCGGGCGCTCGCCGCGGTGGTCGCGTCGGTGGACGCGCCGGGCGTGGTCCTCGACGTCGGGTCGGGACCGGGCACCTACCTCGCGCACGTGCTGACAGCGGATTCCGTTCCTGACTGGGCCCACGCCGCCGGTCCCGGCGCGACGCGGCAGCGGCGGGCCGGCCGTGCCGGTGGGGAGAGGCTCGGGGTGGCGTTGGATCTGTCGGCCATCGCGATCCGGCGAGCGGCTCGGGCACACGAGCGTGCGGGAGCCGTCGTCGGGGACGTGACGGAGCGCCTCCCGGTCGTCGACGGCGCGGCCGCCGTCGTGCTCGACGTGTTCGCCCCGCGGAACCAGACCGAGTACGCACGCGTGCTGCACCCGGACGGGGTGCTCGCGGTGGTGACCCCGCGGACCGGGCACCTGGCCGAGCTCGCGGAGGCCACGATCTCGGTGGACCCGGAGAAGGAGCGGCGCCTGCACGACTCCCTGACGCCGGCGTTCGTGCTGCGGTCGTCGGAGGACCTCACGTGGACTATGAATCTCTCCGCCGAGGACGTCCACGACGTGGTGCACATGGGTCCGAGCCACCACCACGTCGACCCGGACACGGTGTTCGCCCCGGCGACGGTGACGGCCGCGGTGACGGTCAGCACGTGGAGTCCGGCATGAGCACGCTCTCGGAACGGCTCGCCGCGCAGCCGACCCTGACCTCCGAGCGACTCCGGCTCGTGCAGCTCGGTCCGGACCACCTCGACGAGACGATGGCGGCGCTCGACGACCAGGACGCGATGCGCCTCACCGGTACGCGCGGCACGTTCACGCGCGACCAGGTCCGTGCGCACCTCGACCGCCTGCCGGGTGCAGCGGACCGAGCGGACTTCGCGATCACCGGTGCCGACGGTGCGTACCTCGGCGAGGTCGTGCTCAACGAGCTCGAGGAGGACGACCTCGCGATGAACTACCGGATCGCCCTCGCCGGGCCGTCGCTGCGCGGGCAAGGCTACGGCACCGAGGCCGGACGGGCGGTCGTGGACTGGGCGTTCGACGAGGTCGGGCTGCACCGGGTCTCGCTCGAGGTGTACGCGTTCAACCCGGGCGCGCAGCGGTCCTACGAGAAGATCGGGTTCCTCGTCGAGGGCCGTGCGCGGGACGCCCTGCGGTGGGACGGGGCCTGGGTCGATGCCGTCCGCATGGCGATGCTCGACACCGACCCACGCCCCGGCCGCTAGCCCTGCCTCCGAGCGGAGTGTGCTCGCCCGCGCACCCGGTCGACCGCGATGCCGATCCGGGCGAGCAGGAGCACGGCGCCGACGACCCCCGCCGCGATCGGCGTCACGAACAGCCCGAGGTCCATCGCCGGCATCCGCCAGAAGTCGATCGACCACGCTGCGGTACCGGCGAACCCGAGCAGCAGGCCGGCACGCCACCACCACGGCCCTGGCAGTGGCCCGACGCCGAGGGCGGCGAGCACCAGCAGCGCCCAGCACCCTTCCGGAGCGAAGGACCGCGGGTCGTTCGTGCCGCAGCTCGACACGGCGCACTCCCACACGACCTGGTCGGCGACGCCGGCGTACCAGTGGAACAGCGCCGCCGCGGCGACGACCGCGACCAGTGCGACGGGCGGCCCGACCCAGCGCCAGACCCGGCCGAACCGGGAGCGACGACGGCGAGCGGCCACCCATCCGCCGCCGAGCTCGTAACCGGGCATCGGGCGGAACGCGGGCATGCCGGCACGCTACCGGTGACCGGGTTTCGTGGGGAAGTGGCTCGGAAAGCGCCGTGCGGCCCGGGGAACTCCCCCGAGCCGCGCCGACGTCCTACTCGGTCGGGGCGACGTCGAGCTGCCAGACGACCCCGAAGCGGTCACGCAGCTGCCCCGCGAGCGGCGCCCACGGCGTCGGTCCGAGCGGCTGGCGGATCTCGGCCTCCTCGGACAGCGCTGCCCAGCAGCGCTCGATCTCGGTCGCGTCGTCGCCGTGCACGAACACGTAGAACGCGTTCGAGCCCTGGTCGTACGGCTGGTCGGGCCAGACGTCGAACGCCATGACCCGGAAGCCGGCGTCGGTGGCGACCTGGCCCCACACGATCCGGTCCGCCCAGGCCGGGTCCTGGGAAGCGCCCATCGCGCCGTAGGTCATGGACGCGACCTCGCCGCCGAAGACCGTGGCGTAGAAGTCGAGGGCAGCGCGGGCCTGTCCGTCGAAGTTGAGGTGGGTTGTCGTCTCGATGCTCATGAGACGAGCTTCCCGGGCATTGCGGTCAGATCGTGTCCGCTTCTCCGGCGATACTGATCGACATGTCCGGTCCGTCCTCGCGCATGCTCGCCCTGCTCTCGCTGCTGCAGGTGCACCGCGACTGGCCCGGCGACGAGCTCGCCGGTCGTCTCGAGGTCAGCTCCCGCACGCTCCGGCGCGACGTCGACCGGCTCCGCGAGCTCGGCTACCGGGTGGAGGCGCTCCGGGGTCCGGCCGGTGGGTACCGCCTCGCCGCGGGCTCGGACCTGCCGCCGCTCCTGTTCGACGACGACCAGGCGGTCGCGATCGCCCTGGCGCTCGCCGTGGCGCCGGCATCGGGAGCGGACATCGCCGAGTCGGCCGCGCGGGCGCTCGCGACCGTCCGGCAGGTGATGCCGGCACGGCTCCGCACCCGGATCGACGCGGTCGAGGCGCTGACGACACCCGGTCCGACCCGGACCGACCCGGAGGTCCTCGTCGCCGTCAGCGAAGCCGTGCACCTCCGCGAACTCCTCCGCTTCGGCTACGGCGACGACGAGACGCCCCACCGTGTCGAACCGCACGCGGTCGTCGCCCGGAACGGCCGCTGGTACCTCCTCGACTGGGACCTCGAACGCCAGGACTGGCGCACCCACCGGATCGACCGGATCACCCCGCGGATGCGGACCCGGGTGCCGTTCACGCCGCGAGCGATCCCCGGTGGTGACGCCGCGGCCTTCGTGTCCGCGCGGTTCAAGGGATCGGCCCACGAGGACGTCTGGCCGTTCGTCGGCACCGCGGTCCTCGAGGTCTCCGCCCGGACCATCGCGCCGTACCTGCCCGCGGACGCCGAGCTCGAACCGCTCGGACCCGACCGGTGCCGACTCACCCGGGGATCATGGTCGTGGGAGGGGCTCGCCGCAGCGTTCGCGGCATCCGCGGCGGACTACACGGTGGAGGGGCCGGTGGAACTCCGCACCGCGACGGCAGCCCTGGCCGAACGGCTGCGGGGAGCGAGCGCGCGTTAGCGAGGCGCATGCGTCCGCCAGGAGCGCGTTAGGGATCCGTCAGGACCGGCCTGGAGGCGCGGCGCAGGACCCAGCATCGGTTCGGCACCACACGTGGTGCCGTCCGCGTCGCCCGGCGCGGACCCCGTGACCTTCTGGAGTCCCTCGTGTTCGACGTCTTCGTCGTCGCCGGTGTCCTCGCCGTGTTCGGCGTGGTGGCACTGATCGCCAAGGGGGTGGAGCGGCTGTGATCGTCATCACCATCGCGGCCGCCGTCCTCGGCATCGCCGCTGTCGTGTACCTCGTCTGGGCGCTCGTGCGCCCGGAGAAGTTCTGATGAGCACGTCGGACACGTGGGCCGGGATCGTCCAGGTCGCCACGCTCGTCCTGCTGCTCGTCGTCGCGTACCGCCCGCTCGGCGACTGGATGGCGCGGGTGTTCACCCCGGTCCGCCACAGCCGCGTCGAGCGTGGGGTCTACCGGATCATCGGCGTCGACCCGGACGCCGAGCAGTCGTGGCCCGCGTACCTCCGGGGCGTCCTGCTCTTCAGCGCCGTCGGGGTCTTCCTCGTCTACCTGCTCCAGCGCATCCAGGTCGTGCTCCCCGGCGACCTCGGACTGCCGAACGTCGGACCGTCGCTCGCCTTCAACACCGCGGCGTCGTTCGTGGCGAACACGAACTGGCAGTCCTACTCACCCGAGGTCACCGTCGGGTACTCGGTCCAGATGGCCGGGCTCGCGGTGCAGAACTTCCTGTCCGCAGCGGTCGGCCTCGCGGTCGCCGTCGCACTGGTCCGCGGGTTCGCCCGTCGGCGCTCCGGCACGCTCGGGAACGTCTGGGTGGACGTCGTCCGCGGGACCGGGCGGCTGCTCCTGCCGATGTCCTTCGTCTTCGCGATCGTCCTGGTCGCCGGCGGTGTCATCCAGTCGTGGGGGAGCGGCATCGACGTCACGACCCTGGCGGGTGGCTCGCAGCACGTCCCGGACGGGTTCGTCGCCTCGCAGGAGGCGATCAAGCTCCTCGGGACGAACGGCGGCGGCTACTTCAACGCGAACTCGGCGCACCCGTTCGAGAACCCGCAGGCGTGGACCAACCTCGTCGAGGTCTTCCTCATGCTCGTCATCCCGTTCTCACTGCCGCGCACCTTCGGGCGCCTGGTGGGCGACGACCGGCAGGGCTACGCGATCCTCGCCGTGATGGGGGCGATCTTCCTCGTGTCGCTCTCGGTGATGTCCATCGCCGAACTCGGCGCGGGCGGAACCGCGACCCACGCAGCCGGGGCAGCGCTCGAGGGCAAGGAGATGCGGTTCGGCATCCTCGGCACCACGCTCTTCGGGACCACCTCGACCGCGACCTCGACCGGTGCGGTGAACGGGATGTTCGACAGCTTCACGCCGATCGGCGGGATGATGGCGCTCGTCAACATGATGCTCGGCGAGGTCACCCCTGGTGGTGTCGGCTCCGGCCTCTACGGGATGCTCGTGCTCGCCGTCATCACCGTCTTCATCGGCGGGCTCCTCGTCGGCCGGACCCCCGAGTACCTCGGCAAGAAGATCCGCGCCCGCGAGATGACCTTCGCGTCGCTGTACGTCCTCGTCACCCCGACCCTGGTGCTGCTCGGCACCGGACTGTCCCTGGTCATCCCGGGCGTCCGCGAGCAGGTCCTCGGGACGTCGATCTTCAACCCGGGCAACCACGGGCTGTCGGAGCTGCTGTACGCGTTCACCTCCGGTGCGAACAACAACGGCTCGGCGTTCGGCGGGCTCACCGCGAACACCACGTGGATGAACTCCGCGCTCGGCGTCGTGATGCTGCTCGGCCGGTTCGTGCCGATGGTGTTCGTCCTGGCGCTCGCCGGATCCCTCGCGTCGCAGGACCGCGTGCCGGAGACCGTCGGCACCCTGCCCACCCACCGACCCCTGTTCGTCGTGCTGCTCGGCGGCGTCGCCGTCGTCGTCACCGCGCTCACCTACTTCCCGGTGCTCGCACTGGGCCCGCTCGCAGAAGCCCTCGTCCGATGAAAGCCGAACCCATGACCGTCGCGACCTCCGAGCACGAGGCGAGCACCGCCTCCAGGCCGGCCACCCGCTCGTCCGCCTTCGGACCCCGCCAACTCGTGGCGGGCCTCCCGGGCGCGCTCCGCAAACTCGATCCGCGACTCATGTGGCGGAACCCCGTGATGTTCATCGTCGAGGTCGGTGCCGCGGTGACCACCGCGACCGCGTTCGTCGAACCGTCCGTCTTCACCGCCGCCATCGCCGTGTGGCTGTGGCTGACCGTCGTCTTCGCGAACCTGGCCGAGGCCGTCGCCGAGGGCCGCGGCAAGGCGCAGGCCGACACCCTGCGGAAGACCCGGTCCACCACCAGCGCACGCCGCGTCACGCGGTACGACCCGGCGGACACGGCCGCGCTGTCGGCCGTGACCGAGGAGATCGCCTCGGTCGACCTCGCGAAGGGCGACCTGGTGGTGGTCGTCGCGGGCGAGGTGATCCCGGGCGACGGCGACGTCGTGGACGGCATCGCCTCGGTCGACGAGTCCGCCGTCACCGGGGAGTCGGCGCCCGTCATCCGTGAGTCCGGTGGTGACCGCAGCGCCGTCACCGGCGGCACCCGCGTGCTGTCGGACCGGATCGTGGTGCGCATCACGTCGACCCCGGGTGAGACCTTCATCGACCGGATGATCCGGCTCGTCGAGGGCGCCGCCCGGCAGAAGACCCCGAACGAGATCGCGCTGAACATCCTGCTCGCGTCGCTGTCCATCGTGTTCGTGATCGTCTGCCTGACCATGCAGCCGATCGCCGGGCTCGTCGGGGCGACCGTGAGCGTGCCCGTCCTCATCGCACTGCTCGTCTGCCTCATCCCGACGACCATCGGCGCGCTGCTCTCCGCGATCGGCATCGCCGGCATGGACCGACTCGTGCAGCACAACGTGCTCGCGATGTCCGGCCGTGCCGTCGAGGCTGCCGGGGACATCACCACCCTGCTGCTCGACAAGACCGGGACGATCACGTACGGCAACCGTCGGGCGTCCCGCGTGGTGCCGGTCGCCGGCGTCAGCGAGGGTGACCTGCTCGCCGCGTCCGCGCTGTCGTCCGCTGCCGACTCGACCCCCGAGGGCCGGTCGATCGTGGAGCTCGCCGCAGCCGCCGGTGTGACGACCGGACTGCCGGCGGGGGCCACCGAGGTGCCGTTCACCGCACAGACCCGCATGTCCGGCGTCGACCTGGCCGACGGTACCCAGGTCCGCAAGGGTGCCGCGGGCGCACTGCTCGCATGGGCCGGCACCGAGAGCCGGGAGATCGACGAGACCGTCGTCGCGATCTCGGATGAGGGCGGCACCCCGCTCGTCGTCGCACGGCGCGACCCGTCCGGGGCCGTCTCGCTGCTCGGTGTGGTGCACCTCAAGGACGTCGTCAAGGACGGCATGGCCGCCCGGTTCGCCGAGATGCGCGAGATGGGGATCCGCACGGTGATGATCACCGGCGACAACCCGCGGACCGCCGCAGCGATCGCCGCCGAGGCCGGGGTCGACGACTTCCTCGCCGAGGCGACACCGGAGGACAAGCTCGCGTACATCAAGCGCGAGCAGGAGGGCGGCAACCTCGTCGCGATGACGGGCGACGGCACGAACGACGCCCCGGCGCTGGCGCAGGCGGACGTCGGCGTGGCGATGAACACCGGGACGACCGCGGCGAAGGAAGCCGGCAACATGGTCGATCTCGACTCGGACCCGACGAAGCTCATCGACGTCGTCCGGATCGGGAAGCAGTTGCTCATCACCCGCGGCGCGCTCACGACCTTCTCGATCGCGAACGACATCGCCAAGTACTTCGCGATCATCCCCGCGATGTTCCAGGCGGCGTTCCCCGGACTGGCCGCGCTCAACATCATGGGGCTGCACAGTCCGTCGTCGGCGATCCTGTCGGCGGTCGTGTTCAACGCGCTCGTCATCGTGGCGCTCATCCCGTTGTCCCTGCGCGGGGTCAAGTACCGCGCCGCGGCGGCGTCGTCGATCCTCGGCCGCAACCTGCTCGTGTACGGGCTCGGCGGCGTCATCGTCCCCTTCATCGGCATCAAGCTCATCGACCTCGTGGTCGGTCTCATCCCGGGGTTCTCCTCATGACATCTGCATCTCGTTCGTCGTTCCGCTCACTCGGGGTCGCCGTCCGGCTCACCCTGCTCAGCACCGTGGTGCTCGGCATCGCCTACCCGCTCGCAGTGTGGGGTGTCGGCCAGGCCGCGTTCCACGATCAGGCCAACGGGTCGATGGTGACCTCGTCCGACGGGACGACCGTCGGCTCGTCCCTGATCGGGCAGTCCTTCGACGGGAAGTCCGCCGACGAGTGGTTCCAGTCGCGGCCGAGTGCCGCGGGGGAGAAGGGCTACGACGCCGGCGCCTCGAGCGGGTCGAACCTCGGGCCGTCCAACCCGGACCTCCGGAAGGCGATCGAAGCGCGCAGGGCGGCCGTGGCGAAGGCCGACGGTGTGCCCGCGTCCGAGGTGCCGGCGGACGCGGTGACGGCATCGGGTTCCGGTCTCGACCCGGACATCAGCCCGGCGTACGCGGAGCAGCAGGTCGCCCGGGTGGCCTCGGCCCGGGGACTGTCGGAGTCGGCAGTGCGGAAGCTCGTCGAACAGCACACCGAAGCCCGGCAGCTCGGGTTCCTCGGTGAGCCCGTGGTCAACGTCCTCGAGCTGAACCTGGCGCTCGCGAAGGCGTCCTGACCATGCCGTCACGTCGCTGCCCACGTCGGTCGCCCGCCGATGCCGACGACCAGGTCGTCGTGCTCGTCGACGAGGCGCCGGACGGCAGCGGCGTGCCGGTCGCACGGTCCGACGGTCTCGGCGAGGTGCGCCAGGAGCTCGAGCGAGTGCGCCGGAGTGCGCTTCGGCAGACCCGACAGCCGCGCGACGAGGTCGGGCGGGGAGCGGAACGTCGGCGGCGGGATCCGCAACGTCCGGTCCCAGAGCCGCGTGTGGTGCGCGCAGCAGTTGCGCACGTGCGTCAGGTGTTGCAGGCACGGGCGGAGCGTCGCGGGTGGGAGTCGGAACGCGGCGGCCACGCCATCGTGCAGGCGGGGCTCGAGGCCACCGACGAGTCGCGACAGGGTGCCGAGGTCGAGTTCCTCGGAGAGCATCCCGAAGGAGACGGCCTCGAGCGAGCGGTCCGCCCAGACCCGCTGGACGAGTGGGTCGTGTGCGCGGTCCAGGGCCTCAGCCGCTCGCCGCAGGAACGATCCGTGATCGAAAGTGGTCCGGAACGCTCGTGGATCCAGGTGCCAGCGCAGCCCACGTCGGTGTCGGGCGACAGCGTCGACTCGTCCTCGGAGGGCGATCTCGATCCGTTCGGTCAGCCCGAGGGTGATCGACCGGAACGCGCTGTCGAATTCGTGTACACGTCGGACGGCTCCGTCGGATGCGTCGAGCCCGCGCGACCGCAGGGCGTGCCGAAGTTGATCGCCGCGGTGTTGCGACATGGTGACGACACTGACCGTCATCAATGGACTCCGAGATCGAAGGAGGAGCGGGTGATCTCGGGCGAGCCGGCAGCAACTACAGCGTGGGAAACGAACGTGAGCGGTGAAGAAGAGTGCCCCGCGCCGAGGAACGACGCGGGGCGATGCAGTCCCACCCGATTTGAGGAAGCCGAAGCTCGAGCCTTGGTGGGAGCGGTGTGACGAGAATATCAGTGGATCGGCCCCTCGGCAACCACAAGAGCGAGAGGATGAGCACGTGAAGCGCGGGAAGCTGCGGGTCCTGCTCGGTGCGGCGCCCGGTGTCGGCAAGACGTTCACGATGCTCGAAGAGGGGCGCCGCCTGCTCGACGAGGGCCGGGACGTCGTCGTCGCCGTCGTGGAGACGCACGGGCGTGCCGCCACGGCCGCGCTCGTCCACGGGCTCGAGGTCGTCCCGCGCCGCGTCGTGGAGCACCGCGGGGTCGAGCTCGACGACATGGACCTCGAAGCCGTCCTCCGCCGGGCACCGGACGTGGCACTGGTCGACGAACTCGCCCACACGAACGCCCCCGACGGCCGGCACGAGAAGCGCTGGCAGGACGTCGAGGAGCTGCTCGCCGCCGGGATCTCCGTGGTGAGCACCGTGAACGTGCAGCACATGCAGTCCCTCGGCGACGTGGTCCGCGAGATCACCGGCACGGTCCAGCGCGAGACCGTCCCCGACGCGGTGGTGCGTGCGGCCGACCAGGTCGAGGTCGTGGACCTGGCCCCGGCGGCGCTCCGCGAGCGACTCTCGGACGGGCTCGTGTACCCGGCCGCCCGGATCGACGCGGCGCTGTCGAACTACTTCCGGCTCGGCAACCTCACCGCCCTGCGGGAGATCGCGCTGCTCTGGCTCGCCGACGAGGTCGACGACGCACTCAAGGCCTACCGCGCCGAGCACGGCATCGACCACCGCTGGGAGACCCGCGAGCGCGTGCTCGTCGCGCTGACCGGCGGACCCGAGGGCGAGACCCTCCTGCGCCGCGGGGCACGGATCGCCGCCAGGAGTGCCGGGGGTGAACTCGCCGCCGTGCACGTCACGACGAACGACGGCCTCCGCGAACGCCACCCCGGAGCCCTCGGGAAGCAGCGCACCCTGCTCGAGCAGCTCGGCGGGACCTACCACCAGGTGGTCGGCGACGACGTCCCCACGACGCTCGTGCGGTTCGCGAAGTCGATCGACGCGACGCAGATCGTGATCGGGGTGAGTCGCCGCAGCCGACTCGCCGCTGCCACGACCGGACCGGGCATCGGGAACACCGTGATCCGCGAGTCCGGGGACATCGACGTGCACGTCGTCACGCACGAGCGGGCCGGGGGCGGCTTCGCCCTGCCGAAGCTCGGCGGCAGCCTGTCCCGCGGCCGGATCGTCGCCGCGTTCGTGCTCTCCCTGGTGGCCGGTCCGCTGCTCACGTGGCTGCTGTCGTTCAGCACCGACCCGGACTCGATCACCGTCGACGTGCTCGCGTACCAGCTGCTCGTGCTCGTCGTGGCGCTCGTGGGCGGGATGTGGCCGGCGGTGTTCGCGGCGGTGCTGTCCGGGCTGAGCCTCGACTTCTTCTTCGTGCAACCCCTGCACATGGTCACCGTGCAGCAGCCCTGGCACCTCGTCGCCCTCGTCATGTACGTCATCAGCGCCGTGCTCGTGAGCTTCGTCGTGGACCGGTCGGCCCGTCGCTCGCGCGCTGCCCGGCGTGCTGCCGCCGAGTCGGGCCTCCTGATGGGGATCGCCGGCAGCGTGCTCCGCGGCGACGACGCCCTGCAGGCACTCCTCGACCGGACCCGCGAGGCCTTCGGCTTCGCGGGCGTCCGGATCCGCCAGGGCGACGACGTCCCGGCCGCATCCGGGACGTTCGGCGACACACCCGACGCGGCCACGCGCCTCCAGTCCGGTGCCGTGCTCGAGTTCGCTGGCGCACCCGACGACCCGACCCAACGTCGGCTCCTGCGCGTCGTCGAGCAGCAGCTCGACGCCGCCGTCGAGCACCGGGACCTCACCCGTGCGGCGGTCGACGCGGAGCGGATCGCCGCGGCGGACCGCGTGCGGAGCGCCATCCTGGCGGCCGTCGGACACGACGTGCGGCGGCCGATCGCGGCCGCCTCGGCCGCCGTGCAGACGCTGCGTGCGTCCGACATCGAGCTGTCGCAGACCGACCGGGAGGCACTGCTCGCGACCGCCGACGAGAGCCTGCGTCAGCTGGCGGTCCTGTTGGCAGACCTGCTGGACGTCAGTCGCGTGCAGGCCGGGGTGCTCGCCGTCACACCGGTGGCGCTCGCGATCGAGACGGTCGTCGCCCCGGCCCTGGACGAGCTCGAACTCGGGCCGGACGACGTCGACCTCGACCTGCCGGCGGACCTGCCGCCGGTGCTCGCCGACGCCGTCCTGCTCCAGCGCGTCGTCGTGAACCTCCTGGCGAACGCCGCACGGTACGCCCCCGTCGGCACGCGGATCCGGGTCGCCGCGAGCGCGTTCGGCGGGGGTGTGGAACTGCGCGTCGCCGACCAGGGGCCGGGCATCCCCGCGGACCGGGTCGACGAGGTGTTCCAGCCGTTCCAGCGCCTCGGCGACACCGACAACGACACGGGCCTCGGGCTCGGGCTCGCTCTCGCCCGCGGCTTCACCGAGGGCATGGGCGGCACCATCGAGGTCGACGACACCCCCGGCGGCGGGCTCACGGTCGTCGTGCGGCTGCCGATCGCGGGACACCTGGGAGTGGAGATCCGATGAAGGTCCTGATCGTCGACGACGACGCCCAGCTCGTCCGGGCGCTGGCCGTGACACTCGCCGCCCGGGGCTACGACGTCGTGACCGCCCGGGACGGCCGCGCCGCGATCGACGCCGTGATCACCGAACGACCCGACCTCGTGCTGCTCGACCTCGGGATGCCGCGGCTCGACGGCATCGGCGTGCTCGAGGGGGTGCGTGCGTGGTCGCAGGTGCCGGTGCTCGTGCTCTCCGGCCGGACGGACTCGTCGGACAAGGTCGACGCGCTCGACGCCGGCGCGGACGACTACGTCACGAAGCCCTTCCAGATGGACGAACTGCTCGCCAGGCTCCGGGCGCTCGGCCGACGGCAGGTCGCGGCGGCGACGGCTGCGGGTGCGACACCGACGGTCTCGGTCGGCGACCTGGTGGTCGACCTCGTCGCGAAGCAGGTCACTCCTCCGTCCGGCCCGGCGATCCGTCTGACCCCGACCGAGTGGCGGCTCCTCGAGGTCCTCGTCACGAACCCCGATCGCCTGATGACGCGCGAGATGCTCCTCACCGAGGTGTGGGGACCGACGCACGGCAACGACTCCGGGTACCTGCGGCTGTACATGGCGCAGCTGCGGCGGAAGCTCGAGCCGGACCCGTCGCACCCGCGGTACCTGGTGACGGAGTCGGGCATGGGGTACCGCTTCAGTCCCGCGGGGTGAGCACGCTGGCGGGCGCGTGGCGGCCACGTGTCGTGCAGGTGTCGGGTCCGTGTCGTGGTCCGGGTACGGATGCTTCCCTAGTGTTCTGGTGATGAACGAGATGCGGATCGCTGAGCTGCGACGACACCGTGGGTGGACGCAGGAACGTCTGGCCGAGGCGAGCGGGATTGCGGTACGCACCGTGCAGCGCATCGAGCGCGGGAGCGACGCCAGCCTCGAGTCGCTGTCGTCCATCGCGGGCGCGCTGGAAGTGCCTGTCCGGGATCTGTTCGCCGTGGACGAGACCGGTGGTCGGACGCTCGACCCGGAGGTCCAGGGGCTCGACGAACGGACGTCCTCCGAGCAGGCTCGGCGCGATTAGTTCAGCCGTGGATGGCAGCACCTGTACACGGGGGTTGGGGTGCTGGTGACCTTGGCGGCGGTCGCCTTGGTGGCCACCGACGTGGTCCCGTGGGTCGTGTTCCTCGTCGTTCCCGCGTACTGGGCCGGAGGGTCGTTGCTGTCCCGGTTCCTCAAGGCCACCGTGCTCGACCCGTGGCTCGACCGCCGCTACCCGCTGTCCCGGGTGGGATCCACATCCGGCCGTTGACGGCGGTGCGTTGAGTGAGCAGTAATCGTCGGGAACACGGTGCGGTACTCGACGATTGCTGCTCAGTCGACGCGTCCCGCCCCTGCCCGTGCCGCTGGCGGTAGCGTCGGGGCGTGACGATCGAGCTGCGCCCGGTGACGGCGGACGACTGGGAGACCTGGCGCCCGGTCCGCCTGGCGGCGCTCGCCGAGGCCCCCGGCGCGTTCGGGTCCACGCTCGACGACTGGGTGGACGCACCGGAGCACCGCTGGCGGTCCCGGCTCTCGATCCCGGGCGCGCTCGACCTCGTGGCGTACGACGGCCCGGCGGCGGTCGGCATGGCGAGCGGTGTCCCCGGTGACGAACCCGGGACCACCGAACTCATCTCGATGTGGGTCGATCCCGAAGCCCGCGGCCATGGCGTCGCGACCGACCTGATCCGTGCGGTCGTCGGATGGGCCGTCGGGGCCGACTCGCACACGCTCGAGCTCTCCGTGATGCCGGACAACGCCGTCGCCCGCCGGACCTACGAGCGGAACGGGTTCGTCGCCGCCGACGAACCCGGGGACCCGCTGCCGGACGGCCGGCACGAGGTCGTCATGCGCCGCGACGTCACGGCGGAACGCACCCTCGCGGCGTACGAGCACGGCGCTGCGCAGTACGCCGACCGCACCGACGGGCACCGCTCCGGCCTCGTCGACGACCTGCTCGCGCTGGTCGCGCCGGGGTCCCACGTCCTCGAACTCGGTTCGGGACCCGGTCGTGACGCCCTCGCGCTCGAGGACGCCGGACTGGTGGTGGACCGGACGGACGGCGCACGCTCGTTCGTCGACGCGCTCCACGCCGACGGGCACGCGGCACGCGTCCTCGACGTCCGGTCGGACGACCTCGGCGGCCCGTACGACGCGGTGTTCGCCAACGCCGTCCTGCTGCACGTCGCGCGCCAGCTGCTCCCGACGGTGCTCGAACGGATCCGCGCCGCCGTCCGCCCGGGCGGGGTCCTGGCCGCGACGCTCAAGCACGGTGACGGCGACGCCTGGAGCACGCGGAAGCTCGACCGTGCCCGGCACTTCACCTACTGGACCGACCACGACCTGACCGCCGTCGTCGAGCGAGCCGGCTGGACCGACGTCGTGGTCCGAGACACCACCCGCCCCGGTGCTGACGAGCGCTGGCTGACCGTCACGGCCCGTCGGCCGGAGGAAGCAGGACGACCGTGAACCGAGCACTCCGCTGGACCGCGTGGGTCGTCGCCGTGATCGTCCTGATCGCGGTGGTGTTCCTGGTCTGGGCGAACATCGTCATGCAGGGCACCCGCAGCGCCGCGCTGCAGGTCTGGCGCGATGACCGCGTCGCCGTCCGCGACGCCGGGGACTCCGTCGTGATGACGCCGACGGGGACCGCGAACGGTGTCGGGATCGTGTTCATCCCCGGGGCGAAGGTCGACCCGTACGCGTACATGGCGACGTTCCGGCAGGTGGTGGCGTCCGGCACGACGGTGGTGATCACGAAGCCGACGCTGCACCTCGCGTTCTTCGACACCCGTCCGCTGTCGACGTTCGAGGCGCACGCCCCGTCCGTCACGCGGTGGGCCGTCGGTGGACACTCGCTCGGCGGCGTGCGCGCCTGCCAGCTCGCCCCCGACGCGGACGGGCTGCTCCTGCTCGGCAGCTACTGCGCGAACGACATCAGTCGCTCGTACATCAGCGTCCTCAGTGTGTCGGGCTCCCGTGACGGCCTCTCCACCCCGGCGAAGGTGGACGCCGCACGGCACCTCCTGCCGTCGAACGCGACGATGACGGAGATCCAGGGGTCGAACCACGCGGACTTCGGTGCGTACGGCGCCCAGCCCGGCGACGACACGGCGACGATCTCCCGTCCGGATGCCCGGCAGCAGATCAGCGCGGCGATCGAGGAGTGGGTCGGGACGCTGCGCTGACCGCGCGCACGGCCCGCTCCGGGACGAGTCCGATGTCGTCGAGCGTGTCGATGCCCACCCACGTCGGTCGGTACCGGTTCTCCGCCGTCGTGCGTCGGGCCTCCGGGGAGCCCGGCCCCAGGACCGGTTCGTCGCCCGTCACGCGGACCCGCAGGTACACGGCGGGGGCGTCGCGGTCGACCCCGACCGGCAGCAGCTCCTCGACGACCCCGTCGAGGCCGGTCTCCTCACGGAGCTCGCGCAGGCATGCCTCCTGCGGAGTCTCCCCGGACTCGACTGCACCACCGGGCAGCACGGCGTACGACCGTCCGTCGCGCTCGCGGAGGACGACCAGGACCTCGTCGCCCCGCACGGCCACTGCGACGGCCCGGATGCGCAGGGCTCCAGCCGGTCCGGTCATGCCCCGACGGTAGCCGGTGCGGGCTGGTGCTGGCAGCATCGGGGCATGGCCGTCCTCGTGCACCTGAACGGGATCCCCGCGAGCGGGAAGTCGACCGTCGCGCGCGCGTGGGTCGAGCGGCACGCTGCTTCGCTGCCCGTCGCGTTCGACATCGACGTGCTGCGGGCGATGATCGGCGGGTGGCGTGACGCGCTCCGCCCGGCGGGCATCGCCGCGCGCGAGATGGCGATGGCGGCGATGCGTGCGCACCTCTCCTCCGGCCGCGACGTGATCGTGCCGCAGTACGCGAGGAGTGCTGCGTTCGTCGACGAACTCGCGGCGCTCGCATCGGACGAGGGCGCGGCGTTCGTGGAGTGCGCGCTGCACGTCGACCCGGCCGAGGCGGACCGCCGTTTCACGGCGCGCGCCGCATCGGGACCCGGGGTGCACGGTGACCTGGGCGGGGATCTGATGGTGGACGTGGCGGTCGGCCTGGAGGCGTTCCTCACCACACGCAGGCACCTCACCCGGGTGGGTGGTCCGGGCCAGGGCATCGGTGCGGTCCTCGACCAGGTCGACACCGCGGTCGCAGCGGCGCGGCAACAGCGGTGATCCCTCCACATCGAACGACTGTGTGAACTCTTTCCACACCGGGGCGGCGCGCCTGAACACCGGGCCTGGAGCGGTCCTAGACTCGTCCGGAAGCACGTCGACGACACCGTCCCCGGAGGGCAGCACATGACGACGCCGGACCGGCGCACACCAGCGCGACTCGCAGACCAGCGAGCGCTCCTGTTCGACCTGGACGGTGTCCTCACCCCGACCGCTGACGTCCACATGCGCGCGTGGAGCCGACTGTTCACGCCGTACCTCGCCGCACACGGTGTCGACGCGTACACCGAGCAGGACTACTTCGCCTACATCGACGGGAAGCCCCGGTACGACGGCGTCCGCTCCCTGCTCGAGTCCCGCGGCATCGACCTGCCGCAGGGCACGCCCGACGACTCCCCGGACGCCGACACCGTGTGCGGTCTCGGCAACCGGAAGAACGCCGAGTTCACCGCCGAGCTGACCGAGCACGGCGTCGAGCCGTACCCGGGTTCGCTCCGGTTCCTCGACGCCGCGATGGCCGCCGGGGTGTCCGTCGCGGTCGTCTCGAGCTCCGCCAACGCCACCTCGGTCCTGCGCACGGCGGGCATCCTCGATCGCTTCCCGATCGTCGTCGACGGCCTGGTCGCTCGGCAGGACGGTCTGGCCGGCAAGCCCGCGCCCGACACGTACCTCGACGCAGCGAGCCGCTTCGGGCTGACCGCGGCCGAGTGCGTCGTGGTCGAGGACGCCACGAGCGGGGTCGAAGCCGGCCGGAACGGCGCCTTCGGCCTCGTCGTCGGCGTCGACCGCGGGGCCGGTGCGGACGCCCTCCGGGCGCACGGGGCCGACGTGGTGGTGCAGGACCTCGACGAACTCGTCCACGAACTGCCGGAACCCGCCACGAGCACGACGTAGGCCGACCGGCCGAGGCGAACCGCGCCTCCAGGCCGCTCGCAACCTCCCCACGACCCCTCCCTTCCCACGGAGCACCATGAACCGCATCACCTCCGACCCGCTCGACCGCGTCCGCTACCCGATCGACGAGTGGGCTCTCGTCGAGACCGAGTACGCGCCCGACGAGCAGGGCGTCGCGGAGACGAACTTCGCCGTCGGCAACGGGTACCTCGGCCTGCGCGGCAACCTCGACGAGGGCCGTGGCGGCGTGCAGTACGGCACGTACATCAACGGCTTCCACGAGACCTGGCCGATCCGGCACGCCGAGGACGCCTTCGGCTTCGCGAAGACCGGGCAGACGATCATCAACGCGCCGGACGCCAAGGTCATCCGGCTGTACGTCGACGACGAGCCCCTCGTGCTGGCCGAGGCGGACATCCTCCGGCACACCCGGCGGCTCGACTTCCGTGGCGGGTACCTCTTCCGCGAGACCGAGTGGTCGACGCCGTCGGGCAAGCGGGTGCTCATCCGTTCGCGGCGGCTGGTGTCCTTCACGGACCGTCACCTCGCCGTCATCGACTACGAGGTCACCGTGCTCGACGCGGATGCCTCGATCCTGCTGTCCAGCCAGATCCTCAACCGGCAGGACGTGCAGGACGAGTACCACGCGGGGATGCGCGCGGCGGCGAACGCGTTCGACCCGCGCAAGGCCGAGGCGTTCACCGAGCGCGTGCTCGAGCCGATGCTGAAGCGCAGCACCGGCGGGCGGTCCCTGCTCGGGTACCAGGCGGCGAGCTCCGGCATGACGATCTGCGTCGGAGTCGAGCACCACCTGGAGACCGAGAACAGCTGGGACGAGTCGTCGTCGATCGAGGACGACCTCGCGAAGCACGTCTACCGGGTGCAGGCGCGGGCGGGACAGCCGATCCGCCTGACGAAGCACGTGGTCTACCACACCTCCCGCGGGGTGCCGGCCCGTGAACTCGCCGATCGGTGCGACCGCACGCTCGACCGCGCGCACGCCGAGACCGTCGACGAGACGTTCGCGAAGCAGCGCACCTGGATGGACGACTTCTGGGCCCGGAGCGACGTCGAGATCGCCGGACAGCCCGCGCTGCAGCAGGCCGTCCGGTGGAACCTCTTCATGCTCGCGCAGGCCACGGCCCGCACCGATGGGCACGGCATCGCCGCGAAGGGCGTCACCGGCTCCGGGTACGGCGGTCACTACTTCTGGGACATGGAGATCTACGTCCTGCCGTTCCTGTCGTACACGGCACCGATCGTCGCCCGGAACGCCCTGCGGTTCCGGTACAACATGCTCGATGCCGCTCGGTCCCGGGCCCGCGAGCTGAACCAGCACGGCGCCCTGTTCCCGTGGCGGACGATCAACGGCGAGGAGTCCAGCGCCTACTACGCCGCCGGCACCGCGCAGTACCACATCGACGCCGACATCGCCCATGCGTTGATGCAGTACGTGCGGGCGTCCGACGACCGCGAGTTCCTCAAGCGCGGAGCGATCGACATCCTCGTCGAGACCGCTCGGCTGTGGGAGGACCTCGGCTTCTGGCGCTCCAACGGCGACCAGAAGTTCCACATCGACGGCGTCACCGGCCCGGACGAGTACACGACCGTCGTCGACGACAACCTCTACACGAACGTGATGGCCCGGGCGAACCTGTGGTTCGCGGTGAACGCCTGCCGTGAACTCGCGGCCGACGACCCGGAGGAGTACGACCGCATGGTGCGGCGGACCGGGCTGCAGGCGCAGGAGATCACCGACTGGGAGCACGCCGCCGAGTCGATGGAGATCCCCTTCGACCCGCACCGCGGCATCCACCCGCAGGACGCCCAGTTCCTCGACAAGGAACTCTGGGACCTCGACAACACCCCGGAGAGCAAGCGGCCCCTGCTGCTCCACTACCACCCACTGGTGATCTACCGGTTCCAGGTGCTCAAGCAGGCGGACGTCGTGCTCGCGCTGTTCCTGCAGGGGCACGAGTTCACCGCTGCCGAGAAGCGCCGCGACTTCGACTACTACGACGCGTTGACCACCGGGGACTCGACGCTGTCGGCGGTCGTGCAGTCGATCATGGCGGCCGAGGTCGGCTACCACGACCTCGCGCTGCAGTACTTCCAGACGGCGCTCTACGTCGACCTGGCCGACCTGCACGGCAACACCACCGACGGCGTGCACATCGCGTCGACCGGCGGCATCTGGGGTGGCCTCGTGAACGGCTTCGGCGGCATGCGGGACCACGGCGGCCGGATGTCGTTCAACCCGCGACTGCCGCGGGGCTGGGAGCGGATCACCTACCGCCTGACGGTGCGGGGCTCCCGCGTGCGGGTCGACCTCGAACAGGACACGATGACCTTCACGGTCGAGACCGGCGAGGGCTTCACCGCCTGGGTGCACAACCAGCAGTGGGACGTCACCGCCGGCGAGCCCACCGTCGTGCCGCTGCCGCACCAGGGGCCGCGGATGGCCGGGCGCGCACCGACGACGGCCGACATCCAGGGGACGCTCCGGGCGGACGGGTCGGTCATCACGGCGTCGATCCCGACGATCTCGCTCGACCGCGACCTGGAGCCGGACGAGACGACCGCCTGACCGGGTCGCCGGACGGTTCAGCGTGCGACGAGCTCGACCTTGAACCGTTCGGTGTCCTCGAGGAACGCAGCGTGGTGGTCGGGACCGCCGGCGTGTGGGTGCCGGTCGGCGTACAGACGGCTCCATCCGTGGTTCGGCGCTGCCTCCCAGAGCCGAGCGACGTCCGCCTGGTCGCAGGCGTGGAACGCGAGGTGACTCAGTCCGGGCCTCCGGCGGTCGTTCGTCCCGTCGCGCGGTGCCGACTCGAGGACGACGTACAGGTCTCCGAGGCGCCAGCTCCGCCCGTCGTCCCACCGCTGGGAGGACTCGTACCCGAGCTCCCCGAGCAACCAGTCCCAGGCGGGTGCGGCCGCGGCGAGGTCGGCTGTGCGCAGCTCGACGTGGTGCAGCGCGCCCCGCGTCACAGGAGCTTCCGGAGCGTGTTCGCGTTGCGGGTCGTGGTGGTGCGCTTGAACCGTGCGGCCCCCGCACGTCTCGCGAACGCCGTGTCCGTGCTCGACCCCTTCGGGCACGACCAGTAGACGATGCCGGAGCCCCGGGCGACGCGTTCCACGGACTCGTCGAGCTCGAGGTCGGCGAGCAGGTCGTCGAGCGCAGCGTCGTCCGAGCCGAACAGCACGTAGTCGTGACGGTCCTCGGCGGAGTCGAACGGGAAGCCGTCCACGATCGCCGCGAGGTCGTCGTGCTGGACGAGCACGATCCAGGCGTCGTAGCCGAACCGGTCCCGGAGGGCCTGCTCGACGTCGGTCTTCAGCGCGTCGGCCGTGCCGTCGGACGTGAACACCACGTTGCCGGAGGCGAGGACCGTCCGGACGTCCTGGTACCCGCGCTCCCGGAACAGCGCCGCGAGGTCCGTGCTCTTGATGGTGATCCCGTTGACGTTCACCCCGCGCAGCAGCGCGACCCACCTGGCCATGCCGGAACCGTAGCGGGGACGGGCGGTCACGTCCACGTGCGGGCGACTCCCCAGCCGCCAGCTTCCGGGACGATGTCCACCACGAGCGACTCTCCGTCGTCCGCTGTGGCCTGGAAGCGCCAGCCCACGGTCCGCTCCGGCGCGTGGGTGATCGCGGTCGGCAGTTCGGCGCGCGTCACCGTCAGGCGGGTCGGTGTGTCGCTCACCCGCCAGCGCCGTCCGGCCCAGACCATCCGCGTGGGGTTGCCGTCGGCCCACCACACCGTGGCGGCCGTGTCGATGACCATCATCGGGACCCTCCGTTCGAACGTGTGTTCGAATGCTAGGTCCCGAACCGGGCCGTCGCAACAGTCGCCTCGAGGCTCGGCGCGTCGTGGCTGGGTTCCGGAGGGTTGCGTTCAGAACACGTTCTGAATAACCTGGCGACATGACTCTCCTCGCGCCGGCCCGGACCCGCCGATCCGTGCAGTCGTCCGATCTGTCCAGGCACGCGAAGGCCGTCTTCGCTGCGGCCGAGCAGGAGCCCTTGGAGGTGACCCGGCGAGACGGGAAACCACTGGTGCTCACCACGAAGGAGCGCTCGGATGACGACGAAGCGGTCCTCGACATCGCCGCGCAGCTCATCGCGGCGGTCACGGTCAACGAGCACCTCCCGTTGCACGACCGGCTCGCGATCCCGTACCCGTGGCTGAAGATGCTCAGCCGTGCCGATCAGCAGCAGTTCGCACGCGAGATCGTCGACGTCGCCCGCGGGTCCTTCTCGCTCCGGCAGCCCCGCCGGCTCCTGCTCGAGATGCAGGCGTGGCGGAACTCCGCCGAGGCGATCGCCGCCGGTTGGGAGACGACCGAGCCCGAGCTGCTCGACGAGCACGTCGTCGTCGAGAAGCCCTGATCGGTGGGTGCCCGGCGAGCCGGTGTGTCACGACCGGTCCGCACCACCGAGTTCACGATCGTCTTCGTGACCCGCGCCGCAGAGCAGGGGTGGCGTGACGTCGTCGCGACGCAGCGGAATGCCGTCGTCGGTGCATGGGAACGCCTCACCTCGGACCCGGTGAGCGAGGACCTCGCGTGCCACGCACTCAAGGGCGAACTCGGTGTCGTCACGCACTCCGGGCGGGACTGGGTCCGACGGCAGTACGAACTCAAGCGTGGCGCACGGATCTGGTACACGGTCGACGAGCCGAACCGGACGGTGCACCTGCTCGCTGTCCACACACACCACCCGAACGCCACGAAGTAGGGAGCCACCGCAGCCGCACTCCGGTAGACGGGACCCATGACGGACGAACGACACGACGACCAGGGGCCCGACGAGCAGCACCAGGTGCCCGACGGGGTGACCGACACCACGGTCGAGGCGCTCGGATCGCTGTCGGCCGCGGTCGAGGTCATCGAGCACGCCCGCGGGCTCCTGTACGGCTTCCACCGCCTCACCGGGACCGCCGACCTGAACCTCGGCGAGGCGGTCGAGCAGCTCCGGGAGGCGGGACACACGGACCTCGCCGACCGGATCGACACCGAGCTCGTCGGGCGGAACGTCATCGCCGGGCGGTGGACGTTCCAGGTCGTCGAGGACTACGACGAGGGCTACTACGCCCTCGCGAAGGAGCTGGAGCGAACCGCGCGTGACGAACTCGTGCAGGGGCGGAAGCACCTGTTCGAGGCGAGCATGAAGGAGGACCGGCGCACGGCTGGTCGACGCCACCACGAGGCGACGCCGGGCGACCTGGCGGACTGACACCGCCCCTCCAGGCCGGGGGTGCACGCGGCGGCGCCCCGCACAACGCAAGTCGCCCCGAACCACGACGTTCCGTGGTTCGGGGCGATCTTGGTTGTGCGCCGCCGGCGCGAACCGCCGGCAGCGGCGAACCGCCGCCGCCGGCGCCCGGGCGTCAGCCGACGCCGAGCACGGCCTCCAGCGGCCCCCGCGCGAAGTACAGCAGGAAGCCCGCCGCGACGACGTACAGCAGCCACGACACCTGACGGCCCCGGCCGGACAGCAGCTTGATGAGCACCCAGCTGATGAAGCCAGCGCCGATGCCGTTCGCGATCGAGTAGGTCAGCGGCATGATCACGATCGTCAGGAACGCCGGCAGCGCTGCACCGAAGTCGGTCCAGTCGATGTCCTTCACCTGCGCCACCATGAGCGCACCGACGACGACGAGTCCGGCGGCGGCGACCTCGAGCGGGACGACCTGGGTGAGCGGCGTGAGGAACATCGACGCCAGGAACAGCAGCCCGGTCACGACGGAGGCCATGCCGGTCCGGGCGCCCTCGCCGATGCCGGCGGCGGAGTCGATGAAGACGGTGTTCGACGACACCGAGGCGCCACCACCCGCGATGGCACCGGCACCCTCGACGACGAGTGCGGACTTCAGGCGCGGGAAGGTGCCGTCGGCGTTCGCGACCCCGGCGGCCTTCGCGAGGCCGGTCATGGTGCCCATCGCGTCGAAGAAGTTCGTGAAGACGAGGGTGAAGACGAGCATCGACGCGGCGATCGGGCCGATGCGGGTGAAGGCGCCGAAGACGTCGGCGTGCCCGACGAGTGACAGGTCCGGGACGGCGAACAGGGCACTGGGCAGACCGGGGGCGTTGAGGTTCCAGCCGGTGGGGGAGTCGACCGAGGTCGGCACCTTGAAGATCGCCTGCAGGATGATCGCGATGATCGTGGTCGCCACGATGCCGATGAGCAGGGCGCCCTTGACCTTGCGGGCCATGAGCGTGCCGATGATGACGAGGCCGATCAGGAACACGATCGTCGGGAGCGCCGACACGGAGCCGTCCTCACCGAGCTGCAGCGGCGGCGACGCGTTCTTGGTGGTGCGGACGAAACCGGAGTCGACGAGGCCGATGAACGCGATGAACAGGCCGATGCCGACGGTGATCGCCGCCTTGAGCTGCGGCGGGACCGCGGTGAAGATCATCGTCCGGATGCCGGTGAGCGCCAGGATGACGATCACGACGCCGTTGATGACGACGAGACCCATCGCCTCGGCCCAGGTCACCTGGTGGACGACGCTGACGGCGAGGAACGAGTTGATCCCGAGTCCCGCCGCGATGCCGAACGGCAGGTTCGCGATGAGGCCCATCGCGATCGTCATGAGACCGGCGACGAGTCCGGTGGCCGCGGCGACCTGTGCGTTCTGCAGCCAGCCGCCGAGGACGTCCTGCGGTGCCTGGTCCTGGCTGAACCCACCGAGGATGAGCGGGTTGAGGATGACGATGTACGCCATGGTCACGAAGGAGACGAGACCGCCGCGGATCTCGCGGGGGATCGTCGATCCGCGGTGCGTGATCGAGAAGAAGCGGTCGAGGCCGGTCGCGAAGCGGTTCCGGGGTGTGGTGTCGGTCTGCGGGGCGCTCACCGATCAAGGTTAAAGGACGCTGGGTTTCCGGCGTGTCACAGCATCCACTCAGGTTGTCGGCCTGGAGGTGCGGCTCGCCTCGCCGGGGTACGTCACGCCCGGCAACCGCTCGCGTCCTCGGGCCGTGGCTGGTGTTGGATGGGCACGTGACGTCACGCATGGACCGTGCCCGCGTCGAGGCCGCCGTGCGCGAACTCCTGCTGGGTATCGGCGAGGATCCGGACCGGCCCGAACTGGAGCGCACGCCCTCCCGGGTCGCGGACGCGTACGGCGAGTTCTTCGCCGGTATCGGCACGGACGCGGTGGCGATCGCCCGCGACGGCACCGTGCACGCCGAGGACGGCGAACGCGGGCAGCTCGTGATCGTCCGGGACGTCCGGTTCCGCTCGGTGTGCGAGCACCACCTGCTGCCGTTCACCGGGGTCGCCCACCTGGCGTACGCACCGGGCGACCGGCTGATCGGCCTCGGGACCCTGTCGCGCGTGCTCGACGCCGTCGCCTCACGCCCGCAGCTGCAGGAGCGTCTCGGCGAGCAGGTCGCTGCGACCATCGCGGAGGGGCTCGGCGCCGCCGGGGTCCTCGTGGTGCTCGACGCGCAGCACCAGTGCGTGACCACCCGGGGCGAACGGCAGTCGGGGTCGACGACGGTCACCGTCGCGGCGACCGGCAGCCTCGCGGACGCTGCCGGGCGAGCCGAGGCGATCGCACTGATCGGAGCCGGAGCCGGAGCCGGTGCGGGCACTGGAGCCGACCCCGAGGCGGACGCATGACGACCGCCCGAGCCGGGTCGCGCCTCCCGGCCACCGCCGCACCCGGCTGGGTGGTGCCCGACCTGCGCGACCCCGTTCGCACCATCGGGCGTCGCACGTTCGACTTCGACCACCGCATCGCCGTCATGGCGATCGTCAACCGCACGCCGGACTCGTTCCACGACCGCGGCGCGACCTTCGAGCTCGAACGCGCCGTCGAGGCCGCGGTCCGCGCCGCCGAGCAGGGCGCCGACTGGGTCGACATCGGCGGCGTGAAGTTCGCCCCGGGGCCGGAACTCCCCGCCGCGGACGAGATCGACCGCGTGGTCCCCGTCGTCCGGCAGCTCGCGCAGGAGTCCGACGTGACCATCAGCGTCGACACCTTCCGACCCGAGGTCGCCGCCGCCGCGATCGAGGCCGGTGCGAGCGTCGTCAACGACACCACCGGGCTGTCCGATCCGCGGATGGCGAAGGTCGTGGCGGACTCCGACGCGACGGTCGTCATCACGCACTCGCTCGCCGAACCCCGCCGCCCGTTGCCCGCGCCGCCGCAGTACGACGACGTCACGGGCTCGGTCGTCGCGTTCCTCCGCGACCGGGTCGACCGGGCGCTCGCGGCGGGCATCCCCGACTCCCGGATCATCGTCGACCCCGGACACGACCTCAACAAGAACACCGTGCACACCCTCGAGCTCACCCGCAGGCTGCCCGAGGTCGTCGCGCTCGGGTACCCGGTGCTCGCCGCGGTGTCGAACAAGGACTTCGTGGGGGAGTCGCTCGGGCGTCCACGAGGAGAGCGTCTGGCCGGGTCGCTCGCGGTGGCAACGGTCAGCGCGATGCTCGGCGCCCGGATCGTCCGGATGCACGACGTGGTCGAGAGCGTCGACGCGATGCGGATGGTCGAGGCGACCCTCGGGTGGCGCGAGCCGGTCGAGGCGAGGCACAACACGTGAACCTCCTGCCGCCCGCGGTCGCGGAGCTGTCCGACGACGAGTTGCTCGCGATCTACGCCGAGGGTGCCGGGTCGCCGTGGCTGCGCGTCAACTTCGTGGCGACGCTCGACGGTGCTGCCTCGGCCGGGGGACTCTCCGGGTCGCTCGGTGGGCCGGACGACCTCCGCGTCTTCGACCTGCTGCGCCGGATGGCCGACGTGGTGCTCGTCGCCGCCGGGACCGTGCGTGACGAGGGCTACGGGCCGATGGTCCTGCACGACGCCGACGTGGCCTGGCGTCGAGCGCACGGGATGTCCGACCACCCGGCGTTCGCGATCGTGTCCGGGTCGCTGTCGCTCGACGCCGACTCCCGGGTGTTCACGTCGGCGCCCGTCCGGCCCATCGTGCTGACGTCGGTCGCCGCTGCGGGGTCCGATCGCGGGCGCGCGCTCGCCGCGGTCGCGGACGTCGTCCCGTGCAGCGGCGCCGGTGAGCCGGACGCCGTGGACCCCGTCGCGCTCCGGGACGCCCTCGTGGCGCGCGGCCTCGGGACGGTCCACTGCGAGGGCGGTCCGTCGTTCCTCGGGTCGCTCGTGGCGGCGGACCTCGTCGACGAGCTCACCCTGACGATCGACCCGACGCTCGAGGGTGGTGCCGCCCCTCGGATCGTCCGCGGATCGTCACCGTCGCTCCGCCGCATGCAGCCCGCGCACGTCCTCCGCGGGGCTGGCGACGTGCTCCTCACCCGGTACCTCCGCACCCGCATCGGTTAGGGTCGGGCCCGTGATCGACATCGTGGCGTCCGGGGTCCTCTTCGACATGGACGGGACGCTCGTCGACTCGACCGCCGTGGTCGAGGCCGCCTGGACCGGGTTCGGCCAGCGGCACGGCCTCGATCCGCAGACGATCCTCGCGTTCTCGCACGGCCGCCAGACGATCGACACCGTGCGGCACTTCCTGCCGGACCTCGACGAGGCCGAGCAGCACCGGATCGTCGACGAGATGATCGCGGCCGAGGTGGACAACGTCGACGGGATCCTCGAGGTCCCTGGTGCCGCCGCGTTCGTGTCCCGCCTGGTCGACGCCGGGGTGCCGGTCGCCCTCGTCACGAGTGCGCCGCGCGACCTGGCCGTGAACCGGATGCGGGCCGCCGGGGTGCACGTGCCCGAGGCGCTCGTCGCCTCCGAGGACGTCGACCACGGCAAACCGCACCCCGACGGGTACCTCCGTGGTGCGGCCCTGCTCGGGGTGGACCCGGCGGAGTGCGCCGCCTTCGAGGACGCCCCCGCCGGGCTCGAGGCCGCGATCGCCTCCGGTGCCACCACGGTCGTCGTCGGTGCGCTCGAGGCCGACGTCACCGCGGGGCTCTACCGCGTCACGGGGTACGACGGCATCACCGTCGAGGCCGAAGGGTCCGCTTTCCGCATCCGCGGCTGAGCACCGGCTCCGTCCTGCGGACACGTCCAGCGTCGCCCGGCCACCGTGGACGGTGCGTCCGGAACGACCGGGCCGCGGAAGGAGCGACCATGGCAGCCCTCGACGGCAAGAAGATCCTCGTCATCGCGACGAACTACGGGGTCGAGCAGGACGAGATCGTCGTCCCGGTCGACCAGCTGCGTGAGCGCGGTGCGACCGTGACGGTGGCGGCGCAGGAGACCGGTTCGATCCAGACCCTCGTCGGGGACAAGGACCCGGGGAAGACCCTCGAGCCGGACACCACCATCGCCGGTGTCAACGCGGGGTCGTTCGACGCACTCGTCGTGCCCGGCGGCACGATCAACGCCGACACCCTGCGCACCGATCAGCAGGCGGTCGCGCTCGTCTCGGCCTTCGTCGAGGCGGGGACGCCCGTCGCGGCGATCTGCCACGGCCCGTGGACCCTCATCGAGGCCGGCGTGGTGTCGGGGAAGACGATCACCTCGTTCCCGTCCCTGCAGAGCGACCTGCGGAACGCCGGCGCCGAGTGGGTCGACCGAGAGGTCCAGGTGGACGGCGGGCTCATCACGTCCCGGAATCCCGACGACCTCCCGGCGTTCGTCGACGCGATCGAGTCGGCGCTCACCGCCTAGCAAGCGCCGAACGCACTCAGTCGAGCGCGACCGGGCGGGCCGTGCTGAGCACCGCGGGACCGAGGGTGAGCACGCCGTCGGACTCCGGGTCGCACCGCACCCCGGCCCGCGCCCGCATCGCCTGGAACGCGCCCGGCGCGACCTCGTGGTCCATCCACGCGCACGGGTTCGCCGGCCGGTACCCGCGGAACAGGACGGGTTCGCCGTCGGGGCTCTGCAGGGAGAACGGTTCGCCCCGGAGCGCCTCCACGTCGGCGCCACGGAGGAACACGTTCCGCCGGGTCGCAACCGGGTCGACGACGACGCCCAGTTCGGCCCCGACGGCCTCGAGCGACTCGAGACCGATCACCGTCACCGAGGCGTGCACGTGCGCCCGGGAGGCGAAGTAGCGGTCCCCGACGATGCCGAGCCCGGCGCGGAGCTCGACGTGGTCGCGCAGTTCGTCCGGGTCGTCCGCACGGACCGGCAGAGCGCCGTCGGCCGGCCGCCCCTCGTACCGGTGCCGCCGGGACACCAGGAGCAGCGCGATCTCGACATCGGTGCGGTACGGCAGGTCGCCGGGGCCGGCCACGTCGTCCACTGGGGTCACCCGCCCCACGCTAGCCGTGCCTCCATGACGTCCGCTGCCCCGTCCGATTTCCGCCAGTCGATGTCGGCGACCCGTGTCAGGCTGGACCCATGTCCACCCCCGGAACCGACGCGCTGCACGCCGAGCGCTACCGGGTCGTCGCCTCCCGCGACGCCCGGTTCGACGGCCAGTTCGTCACCGCCGTGCACTCCACCGGCGTCTACTGCCGCCCGTCGTGCCCCGCCAGGACCCCCAGGGAGTCCGGCGTCACCTTCTACCGGACCAGCGCGGCGGCGCACCTCGCCGGCTTCCGCGCCTGCAAGCGCTGCCTCCCAGAGGCAACGCCGGGCAGCCCAGAGTGGGACCTGCGCGAGGACGTTGCCGGACGCGCCATGCGCCTCGTCCTCGACGGGGTCGTCGAACGCGACGGCGTCCCGGGACTCGCCGCCCGCGTCGGGTACTCGGAGCGACAGCTGAACCGCATCATGACCGCCGAGCTCGGCGCCGGACCCAAGGCGCTCAGCCGGGCGCACCGTGCGCAGACCGCCCGCAGTCTGCTGACGTCGTCGGACCTGCCGATCGCCGACGTCGCGTTCGCCGCCGGGTTCGCGAGCGTCCGCCAGTTCAACGACACCGTCCGCGAGGTCTTCGCCGTCACCCCTTCCGAGCTCCGCGCCCGACGGGTGGTTCGGCCGGTCGGGGACGGCGCACTGCACGTGCACCTGCCGGCCCGGGCGCCGTTCGACGCACAGGGTCTGCTCGACTGGCACGCGTTGCACGCCCTGCCGGGCACGGAACAGGTGGGCACGGACGCCTCGGGGCGCGTCACGTCGTACGGGCGGGTGCTGGACCTGCCTGGAGGCCCGGCCTGGTTCAGCGCGTCGGCTGCGGACACCGGGGCGGTCGGCTCCAGGGCGCCTGGTCGCGGCACCGGGATCGACCTGCGCGTCCGGGTCACCGACCTCTCCGACCTGCCGACACTGGTCGCGCGGGTGCGGTCGTACTTCGACCTCGACGCCGACCCAGCTGCCGTCGACGCGGTCCTCGGGGCGGTGCCCGCGCTGGCCGGCGCGGTCGAACGCGTCCCCGGCATCCGGCTCCCCGGCGCCGTGGACCCGCACGAGATCGTGTTCCGCACGCTCATCGGCCAGCAGGTCTCCGTCGCGGCGGCCCGGACCGCGCAGAGCCGGCTGGTCGCGGTGCTCGGGACGCCCGTGCCCGCCACGGTGCTCGACGGCGGGCTGCTCTTCCCTCGCGCGGCGACGATCGCCGAACGGGGGCACGAGGTCCTGCGCGGCCCGGCAGCCCGGGTGGACACCATCATCCGGGTCGCCGGCGCGCTCGCCGACGGGTCGCTCGTCGTCGACGGTGGGCAGTCCCTCGACGAGCTGCGTGCCGGGCTCCTGGCGGTGAAGGGCATCGGTCCCTGGACGGCCGACTACGTGGCGCTCCGGGTCCGCCACCACCCGGACGTGTTCCTCCACAGCGACCTCGCCGTGCGCAACGGTGCACAGGAACTCGGGCTGCCCGGGACGGCGCGCGAGCTCTCCCTATGGTCGGAGCAGGTGGCGCCGTGGCGGAGCTACCTGACGATGCACTGCTGGCGACCGATCATCGACCGCGCGATCGCGACGGCCGGTACGGCACACATGACGACTGCGGCACAGTCCGCTCGGAAGGACGAACGATGACCGACGCAACGATCCAGACGCTGGACACCCCGGACGGGCCCTTCACCGTGCTCGAGGACGCACAGGGCCGGGTGCTCGCCTCGGGGTGGACCGACTCCGTCGACCGCATCCTCGGCCGGCTCGCCGACAAGTACCGGCCCGAGCGCATCGCCGACGGCCGAGTGGCCTCGGCCGAGGCGGTCGACGCCTTCTACGGGGGCGAGGTCGAGCACGCCATGCAGGTGCCGGTTCGGCAGTTCGGCACCGAGCTCTTCGCCGAGGGCTGGCGGCAGCTGCGGCTGATCCCGGCTGGAGCGGTCCTGACGTACACCGAGTTCGCGGCGGCGATGGGTCGGCCCGACGCCGTGCGGGCCGCAGCGAGCGTGTGCGCCCGGAACGCTCCGGCGTTGTTCGTGCCGTGCCACCGCGTGCTCCGGACGGACGGCACGCTCGGCGGCTTCGCGTGGGGGCTCGACGTCAAGCGGGCGCTGCTCGAGCGGGAGTCGGTCGGCACGACGGCGCTGGTCTGAGTTGTACAAAACGCTCTAGAATGTACAGGTGAGCGAAGTGTCGATCTCCGAAGCGCGCAGCCGTCTGGCGTCGATCATCGACGACGCCCGGCACGAGCCCGTCTACCTGACGCGGCGCAACAAGCGAGTCGCGGCCGTGGTGGACGCGGACATCCTCGACCGTCTGCTCGAGGCGGCCGAGGACCTCGACGACTTGATCGCGTACGACGAAGCCATCGCGGAGAGCGAGCGCATCGGCGGCGAGAACATCAAGTGGGAGGACCTCAAGCGCGAACTCGGCATGGGATGACCTGGTCGGTCGAGGTCATCCCGTCCGCGCAACGTGTCATCCGCAAGCTCCCACCCGACGGCCGTCGGCGGATCGAGGGACTCCTTGCGATCCTCGCCGAGCACCCCCGACCGCCAGCAGCTCGGAAGCTCGTGAACCGGCCGGGTTGGCGGGTCCGGTCGGGCGACTACCGCCTGATCTACGAGATCGACGACGGTCGGCTGGTGGTGGTCGTCGTGAACGCTGGGCACCGACGCGAGATCTACCGGGAACGCTGACCACGACGACCCGGTGTTCTCCCCCTGGTTGCGGGTGTCGACGGGAGCGCTCCAGGCTGTCATGCTCGACACAACCGACCCGCCAGGACCAGACCCGAAGGACCCGACGCCTGCGATGCAACGCGGTCGAACCACCTTCGAGGAACCCATGGACCAGCACGTCGACCGCACGGTCGTCTCCGCCGACGGAACGGTGATCGCCGTGTCCGACGCCGGCACCGGTCCCGCGCTCGTCGTGGTGGGCGGCGCCTTCGACCACCACGGCACGCCGTACCTCACCGGCCTCGCCGACACCCTGCGCGACCGCTACCGGGTCGTCACGTACGACCGACGCGGTCGCGGGGCCAGTGGGGACACCGAACCGTGGTCGATCGACCGTGAGGTCGAGGACCTCGCCGCCGTCGTCGCCAGCGTGGACGGACCCGTCTCGGCGCTCGGCCTGTGCGTCGGCGCGGGCGTCGTCCTGCACGGCCTCGCCGGCGGGGTCCCGCTCGACGCCGCAGTGCTCTGGGAGCCGCCGTACCGCGCGACCGTCGATCCGCACGCCGACGACGTCGTGTTCGCCGACCTCCTCGACGAGCACGTGGCGGTCGGGCGTCGCGCGCAGGCCGTCCGCGCGTTCCTGGCCCACGTGCTCGGCGTGCCGATGGGGCAGATCACCGCGCTCCGTCTGAAGGGTGCGCTCTGGCGGTCACTCGTGGTCGACGCGCACGTGCTGAGCCGTGACGTCCGGGTGCTGAACGGCCTCGCGATCCCGGAACGGGTCGCGGCGGCGGTCGGCGTGCCCGTGCTCGTCGGTGCCGGCGGCGACGGCCTGGAGTGGATGCGGCAGGCATCCCGCGCGGTCGTCGACGCCGTCCCCGGTTCGGAGTACACCGAGGTCCCCGGTCAGGGACACGTGCCTGAGCCCGAGGCGATCGGGCACGTCCTCGACCGGTTCCTCGCCCGGACTGCGGCGCGCGGCTGATCTCCGGGGCTGCGAGGATGGACGTCGTGAACGCACCACGTCTCGGACTCCTGCTCGACGTCGACGGCCCCATCGCCAGCCCCGTCTCCCGCACCATCGCGATCCCGAGCATCGTCGAGGACCTCGTGGCGCTCGCCGCCGAGGGCATCCCCGTCGTGTTCAACACCGGCCGGAGCGACGCGTTCATCCGGCAAGAGGTGGTGGGGCCGCTCCTCGCCGGGGGACTCGCGGCAGGCGGTCGGGTGCACGCCGTGTGCGAGAAGGGTGCCGTGTGGTGCTCGATCGGCCCGCAGTACGAGGGCGGCATGGGTGAGCTCACCGTCGCCGAGGACCTCGCGCTGCCCCGCGACTACGCCGACGAGATGCGCGAGCTCGTGCGCGACGAGTACGCCGACCTGGTGTTCTTCGACGAGACGAAGCGCGCGATGGTCTCGATCGAGCAGCGGGTCGAGGTGCCGAACGCGACGTACCTCGCCCGCCAGCCGGAGTTCGACGAGCGGGCGACGGCCGCGCTCCAGCGCCGGGGGCTCGGTGTCCGCCGGCTCGACGACGTCCGCCCGGACGTCGACGGCGCCGTGCAGTGGCGCATCGACCCGACGATCATCTCGACCGACGTGGAGTCGGACCGCAGCGGCAAGGACATGGGGGCCGAGCGCTCCCTCGAGCTCCTCGCGCAGGACGGCGAGCTGCCGCTGGCCTGGCGCACGATGGGTGACTCCCGGAGCGACTACGCGATGGCGGACTGGCTCCACGCGCAGGGGCACGAGGTGGCGCACGTCGACGTCCGCCCGTCCGACGGGGTCCCGGCGACGCCGTACCCGGTGCTCACCGCACCCGACGGCGTGATCCACGACGACGCCGGAGCGCGGTTCCTGTCGGACTGGCGCCGGACCGCCTGAGCCGAGCCGCGCCTCCAGGCGGTCACCGGACGCGCAGCCGCGCGCCGCAGCGCCGGACCGCACCCATCCGCGGTATTTGCGTGACGGGTTGGTACACCAGTACTCTCGCGGGGTCCGCCGCCAGCCGATGACGGGAACCACCCCATGGCACCGAAGCTCCGCATCAAGTCGATCGAGGCCTCCCTCGCTGACTCCGAGGAGAAGGGGCGCTCCCTCAAACGGTCGCTGAAGACCTTCGACATCGCGGCGATGGGCATCGCCGTCGCGGTCGGTGCCGGCATCTTCTCGGTGGGCGCCAACGCCGCCGCGAACTTCGCCGGTCCTGGCGTCATCATCTCGTTCCTGCTCGCCGCCGTCACGTGCGGCCTCGCGATCATGTGCTACGCCGAGTTCGCCTCGACGATCCCGGTCGCGGGCTCCGCGTACACGTTCACGTACGCCACGATGGGCGAGTTGCTCGCGTGGATCGTCGGGTGGGACCTCATCCTCGAGACCCTGACCGCCAGCGCCGTCATCGCGAAGTACTGGGGCCTCTACCTCAGCACGGCGTTCGGCGTGTTCGGCGTCGACCTGCCCGACACGATCAAGCTCGGCCCGATCGGCTTCACGTGGGGTCCGGTGCTCATCGTCGGCATCTTCACGGTGCTGCTCGCCTTCGGCACCCGCCTGTCCAGCCGGGTGTCGGCCGTCATCACGATCATCAAGGTCGCGATCGTGGTGTTCGTCATCGTCGCCGGCGCCTTCTTCGTCAAGGCCGCGAACTTCACCCCGTTCATCCCGCCGGCGCAGCCCACGAAGGGCGCGGAGGGCAGCGTCTGGACCCAGTCGCTCGTGTCCTGGTTCACCGGGTCCGAGCCCGCGCAGTACGGCGTCTTCGGCCTGCTCGCCGCGGCCTCGCTCGTGTTCTTCGCGTTCATCGGCTTCGACGTCGTCGCGACCAGCGCCGAGGAGACCGAGAACCCGCAGAAGACCCTGCCGCGGGGCATCTTCATCGGCCTCGGCATCGTGACACTGCTCTACGTCGGGGTGAGCGTCGTCATCACCGGCATGGTGTCGTACCAGCGCCTCGCACAGGAGGACGCGCCGTCCCTCGCCTCCGCCTTCGACATCGTCGGCCTACCCTGGGCCGCCGGCATCATCGCGATCGGCTCGCTGATCGGTCTGACGACGGTCGTCATGGTGTTGCTGCTCGGCCTGTCCCGCATCGTGTTCTCGATGAGCCGCGACGGGCTGCTGCCCCGCTGGTTCTCGAAGACCAACCCGAAGACGCAGACGCCCGTGCGGGTGCAGGTCGTCGCCGGTGTCGTCGTGGCGCTGCTCGCCGGCTTCACGGCGGTCGACAAGCTCGAGGGCATGATCAACATCGGCACGCTGTCGGCGTTCGTCCTGGTGTCGATCGGCATCATCGTGCTGCGTCGTTCGCGGCCGGACGCGCCGCGGTCGTTCCGGGTGCCGTGGTCGCCGGTGCTGCCGATCGTGTCGGCGGTGCTGTGCTTCTGGCTGATGCTCAACCTCGAGGTCGAGACCTGGCTCCGGTTCGTGATCTGGCTCGTGGTCGGGTTCGTCATCTACTTCGGCTACAGCCGCCGGAACAGCCGGGTGGGCAAGGGCCTGCAGTAGCGGTCCGCCGCCGGCGTTCGCGTCCGGGTATTCGCGTCCGCACAACCAGAGTCGGCTCGAACCAGGGTTTCCCGCGGTTCGAGCCGACTTCGGTTGTGCGGCGGCAGAACGCGCCACGCGCCGCCTCGCCGGCCTACGCGCCGAGGGCGAGCGCAGCTCCGAAGCCGAGCATCACGACCGCTACGAGGCCGTCGAACACCCGCCAGGTGAGCGGCTTCGCGAACAGCGGTCGGAGCAGTCGGCCGCCGAAGCCGAGCGCGCCGAACCAGAGGCAGCTCGCGGCCACGGCGCCGATGGTCCACCACCAGCGGTCGTCCACGCCCTGCTGGTTCGCGACGGAGCCGAGGAACACGAGCGTGTCGAGGTAGACGTGCGGGTTCGCCCAGGTGAAGACGAGCATGGTCAGGACCGCCACCCGCATGGTCGGGCCGGGAGGCGCGGTGCGGGTTCGTCCCGCCGCCACCGTCGTGCGGGTGGTCGCCGCCACTGCCGGTGCGGTCCGCCCGACCGCGTCACCGTCGGTCGCAACGCGCCCCCGCGCGGACACTGCGCCCCTTCGTGCCGGGGCGCAATGTTCGTTCGGGGGCGCGATCGTCGCCCCACGCCCGCTTGCGCCGACGGCGGGTGCGCCGTCGTCGTGCGCGTCCTGCTCGACGCGCATGGTGGCGCCTGACGGCCGGAGCGCCCGTCGCGCGGCCAGGACACCGTAGGTGAGCAGGAACGCCGCCCCGACGAACCGGATCACGACGATCGCGACCGGGAACCGCTCGACCACGACCCCGACGCCCAGCACGCCCGCGAGGATGAGCAGCCCGTCGGAGACCGCGCACACCACGACCGCGGCCGCCACGACCCGCAGCCGGGCACTGACCGCGAGCCGGAGCAGGTACGTGTTCTGCACCCCGATCGCGACGATCAGGGCGAGTCCGGTGCCGAGGCCGGAGAGCAGGGAGAGGAGTGCGGTCACGGTCCGACGCTAGGCGGCGAGTTGGATGCAGTACAGCTCACGTTCCTGATGCTGCGTAAGCTGCGCTGCATGGCCCGACTCCAGCGCGAACACCTCGAAACCCTCCTCGCCGCGGTCGACCACGGCACGCTCGACGCCGCTGCCCGTGCCCTCGCGATCACCCCGTCGGCGGTGTCGCAGCGCATCAAGTCGATGGAGCAGCAGCTCGGACGGGTCCTGCTCCAGCGGACGACCCCGGTGCGCCCCACCCCGGACGGCGAGGTCGTCCTCCGGCACGCGCGGCAGGCCCAGTTGCTCGACGAGGAGACCGCCCGAGCGCTCGGCGGCGGTGACTCGGTCGTGCCGACGATCCCCCTCGCGGTGAACGCGGACTCGCTCGGCACGTGGTTCCTCGATGCCCTCGCACTGGTCCGGGCGGACACGGAGGTCGTCTTCGACCTGCACCGCGAGGACCAGGACCGCACCGCCGAGCTCCTGCGTGCCGGCACGGTGATGGGCGCGGTCACGGCCGAGGCGGACCCGGTCCAGGGCTGCTCGTCCGTCCCGCTCGGCATCGACCGGTACCGAGCGGTGGCCTCGCCGGCCTTCGTCGCCCGGTACCTCGGCGACACGGACCCCGCATCAGCCTCCGAGCGTCGGGTGACCAACCGGCTGGACCGGGTGCCGCTCGTCGACTACGACCGGGCGGACGACCTGCAGCAGGGGTACCTCCGCCGGGTGCTCGGCCACGCGCCGTCGGGCCCGCGGCACTTCGTCCCGACCTCGGCGGACTTCGCGCGGGCGGTGTCGCTCGGCTTCGGCTGGGGGATGCTGCCCGAGGCGCAGTGCCTCGACGCCCTGGCTCGGGGCGAACTCGTCGAGCTGACCCCGGGCCGGCGTGCGGACGTCGCGCTCTGGTGGCAGCGGTGGAACCTGGCGTCACCGCTGCTCGAGCGTGTGACCGACGCCGTGCGGGCGACCGCGGCCGAGCGACTCCACCCGGTCGGTCAGGCCGTGGCGCGGTAGCGGAGGCCGTCCACGAGCAGCCCCACCATGAGCTGACTCTGTGCCGGGTCGGGAGCGCCGTGGCAGAGGTCGGCGACCGCGCGGAGCAGGACGGGAGCGTCAACGTCGGGGCGGATCGTCCCCGCGGCGGCAGCGGAGTCCAGCAGACCACCGAGAGCTCCGCCCAGACGGCCGATGAAGTACGCCGGGAGCGCCTCGAACGCCGGGTCGCCGGACTGCAGGGCGGCCGCCAGTCCGCGTTTGGTGGCGACGAAGCCGGTGAACCGCTGGAGCCACCGGGAGAGCGCTTCGTCCGGGGCGGACGTGGCGGCGAACTCGTCGGCGGCGTCCGCGCAGTCCTCGACCGCCTGCTGGAACACCGCCACCACGAGGTCGGACCGCTGCGGGAAGTGCCGGTACAGCGTGCCGACCCCCACCCCTGCCCCGTCGGCGATCAGCTTCGCGGGGGCGTCGACACCGTCCGTCGCGAACACCGCCGTGGCGGCGTCGATCAGGGCGTCGGCGTTGCGTCGGGCGTCGGCGCGCACGGGTCCTCCTCAAGGGCTCTTGCATAAACGGAAAAGCATTCCGTATAGTTCCGGAAGGGCGTTCCACTTCGGTCCACGATACGGCACCGGGGCGCAGCACGCCATCGACAGCAGGAGGAACCGCACATGCAGTACCGCACCCTCGGCAAGACCGGCATCCAGGTCAGCCCCTTCGCGCTCGGCGCCATGATGCTCGGCACCGACGGCCGCATCGGCAACGGCGACGAGCAGGACTCGATCCGGATCGTGCACCGCGCGCTCGACGCGGGCATCAACCTCATCGACACCGCCGACCGCTACTCGCAGGGCGGATCGGAGACCCTCGTCGGCAAGGCGATCAAGGACCGCCGCGACGACGTCGTCCTCGCCACCAAGTTCAACGGCCCGATGGGCGACGACCCGAACCGCCGCGGGAACTCCCGGCGGTGGATCATGCGCGCGGTCGAGGACTCGCTCCGCCGTCTGCAGACCGACCACATCGACCTGTACCAGGCGCACCGCCCGGACGACACGGTCGACCTCGAGGAGACGCTGTCCGCCCTGACCGACCTCGTCCGCAGCGGCAAGGTCCGGGCGATCGGCAGCTCGGACTTCCCGGCGTCGATGCAGGTCGAGGCGCAGTGGACGTCCGAACGCCGCGGCCTCGAACGGTTCCGCACCGAGCAGCCCACCTACTCGATCCTCAATCGCGGCATCGAGCGTGAGGTCCTGCCGGTGGCGCAGCGGTACGGCATGGGCACCCTCGTGTGGAGTCCCCTCGCCGGCGGCATGCTGACCGGACGGTTCCGGAAGGGGCAGGACACCGACCTGGCGCGGGCAACGATGTTCCGGCACAACCAGGACGACCGGCGCATCGACGCCGTCGAGCAGGTCGTCGCGCTCTCCGAGGAGACCGGCATCCCGATGACGCACCTCGCCATGGCGTTCGCGATCGCCCACCCCGGCGTGACCAGTGCCCTGATCGGCCCGCGGTCGACGGAGCAGCTCGACGATCTGCTCGCGGGCGCCGACGTCACCCTGACGGACGAGGTCCTCGACCGCATCGACACGATCGTCCCGCCGTGCACCGACGTGGGGCGACTCGACCAGCAGTACAACCCGCCGGCGGTGCTCGACGCCACCCTGCGTCGTCGCCCGCAGGCCGACCGCGCTGCCGCCTGAGCGCCCGCGCGGCGTCGCCCGCAGTGTGCGAGGTTCCGCGCACGGTGGGACCCCGGCGGCCTCGCACGGTGTCCGGGACCTCGCACACTGCGGCGGCACCGTCGCACGGTGCGAGGTCAGGTCTGGCAGCGCGGGCACCAGTAGGTGTCGCGCAGGGTGAGCTCGGAGTCGCCGAGCTCCCCGTGCCGGACCGGCGTCCCGCACCGCAGGCACGGCTTCCCCGCCCGCCCGTAGACCCAGAACCGCCGGCCGGGGCGGTCGACCCCGGTCGTCACACGGGCACTGCGGTCCCGGTTGGCCAGGATGAGCCGGCTCGCCAGCGCGATCACCCGCGCCGGGTCGTGCACCTCGGCCACCGGGCGGGTCGGCAGCACGCCCCGGAGGAAGCAGAGTTCGTTCCGGTACACGTTGCCGAGACCGGCGAGCACCCGCTGGTCGAGGAGCGCCAGGCCGATCGGGCGCGCCGGGTCCCTGGTCAGTTTCTGCAGCGCGAGGTCGGGATCCCAGTCCGGCCCGAGCAGGTCCGGGCCGAGGTACCCGACGATCTCGGACTCCTGGTCGCGCGGCACGACCTCGAGGATGCCCAGCGCGAAGCCGACCGTCGACACCCCCTCGGCGTCGAGGATCGCCCGCGCCTGGTGTGCCGGTCGTCGCCACCGGTCGCCGGGGGCGTAGACGTCCCACCGCCCCTCCATCTTGAGGTGCGAGTGCACGGTCAGGTCACCGATCCGGTGCAGGAGGTGCTTGCCACGGGGGACGACCTCGTCGACGGTGCGCCCGACGAGGTCGAGCGTCGCGAACGCCGGCACGCGGAAGTCGCTGCGGGTGAGGACCTTCCCCGCGAGCGCCGTGTGCAGCCGTCGGGCAGCGCGGAAGACGGTGTCGCCCTCAGGCACGTTCGTCCTCAGGCACGGAGCCGGACCCCCTGCGGTGTCGCGGTGAACCCTGCTTCCCGGAGCGCAGCGCCGAGCGGCGACTCGAGCACGAAGGCGCCGTCCACGCGCTCGACCGAGAGCTTGCCGAGCCCGCTCCGGACCGACGCCGCGATGGAGGCCGCGGCGACCGAGAGGTCCGCCGGGTCGTCGGTGAACGTCAGCACGGACTTCCCGCCGCGCTCGACGTACACCGCGAGCTTCCCGTCGACCGTCGTCACGAGGGCGCCGGCCTTCCGACCCGGGCGGTGTCCGCGGGACTTCGTGGCGGTGTCGTCCGCCGGCTCGTCGGCGCCGCGCGCGTCGGCCGGGGCATCGCTCGGCCATGGCAGTGACGCTCCGTACGGGTTTGCCGGGTCGGTCGCGGCCAGGGTGAGGGCCTCGCGCTTCCGGTCGGGGTCGGCGCGCTCGTCGTCGTCGAGGTCCCGGGCGTAGGTGCGGAGTCGGTCCACGGTCGGCCCGGTGGCGAACTGCGCCGCACCGAGCCCCTCGACGAAGTACCCGCGCCGGGCACGTCCGGACTCCTCGAACCGGGAGAGCACCCGGTAGACGCCGGCGAACCCGCCCCGGACGCCCTCGACCTGCACGGCACCGCGGGTCACGACTCCGTACCGCTCGAGCAGCTGTTCGGCGGTCGCGGCCGCGCGCACGGTGGCGTCCGACTCGGCCAGGGGCAACAGGGACCAGCGGCCGCCCACGGACGGCGGCCCGGACTGCGTCGGCATCGTCGGGCGACGACGACCGCGGTAGGCCCGGGCTCGCGGCGCGCTCGTGCTCTTCGCCTTGCCGCCGAGCATCGACCGCAGCGGAGCGAAGGTGTCGTTGGTGATCTGGCCGGCCCACACGAGGTCCCAGAGCGCGGTCGAGAGCGCCTGGTCGTCGGTGCTCCCCACGGCCTGCCCGAGCTGCCGGAAGAAGTAGGCGCCGCCGCCCGCGAGTGCGCCGAGCACGTCACGCTGGAGTTCGGTGGTCTCGTCGCCCGAGGGCTCGGCGAGGGTCGTCGCAGCGGTGTCGGCGAGGTGCAGCCGGACCCAGCCGTCGTTGCCGGGCAGGGTGCCGCCTCCGGACCAGAGGACCTCGCCCGTGGCGGTCAGCTCGTCGAGCATGCTCGGGGCGTAGTCCGTGACGCGAGCGGGCAGCACGAGGGTCTCCCACGCGCTGGCCGGCAGGGCGACCCCGGCGAGCTGGTCGATGACCTGCAGCACCCCGTCGACGCCGCGCAGTCCCCCGCGGGTGCCAGGCGTGTGCACGTGCTGCCACGCCGGCAGGAACCGCGCGAGGGTGTCCGGCGACACCGGTTCGACCTCGTGCCGGAGCGCCGCGAGCGACTTCGTGCGGATGCGGCGGAGCACCTCGGCATCGCACCATTCTGCGCCCTGGCGATCGGGGCGGAACTCGCCCTCGACCACCCGCCGGTCGGCCACGAGCCGGCGCAGGGTGTCCTGCACGACGGCGATGCCGAGACCGAGGCGTGCGGCGGCGTCCTGCGCGGAGAACGGGCCGTGCGAGCGGGCGTACCGACCGATGAGGTCGCCGAGGGGGTCTGCGACCGGTTCGACGAACGCCGTCGGGACGCCGATCGGCAGGGGGACCCCGAGGGCGTCCCGGAGGCGGGAGGCGTCCTCGATCACGGCCCACCGGGTCGCCCCGGCGTGCGAGAACGACAGCACGCGGCGGTCCCGCTCGAGCGCCGTGAGCGCACCCTGCACGGTCGTGACCGCGTCCGAGCGGTCTGCATCGGCATCTGCCGGGGCCAGCCAGCTCCGGTCCACGACCTCGTCGAGGTCGAGCGCGCCGACGAGCCGGAGCACGTCGACGATCCCCTCGGCATCGCGGGCACGGCGGTCCGGCGAGAGCCGCTGCAGGTCGCGTTCGACGGACGCGATCACCGTGGGGTCGAGCAGTTCGCGGAGTTCCGCCCGCCCGAGCAGTTCCCCGAGCAGCGTCGAGTCGAGCGAGAGCGCTGCTGCCCGGCGTTCGGCGAGCGGGGTGTCGCCCTCGTACATGAACGCCGCGACGTACCCGAACAGCAGGGAGCGCGCGAACGGCGACGGCTGTTCCGTCTCGGTCTCCACCAGGCGGATGCGGCGCCCGGCGATGTCGTCCGCGATGCCGAGCAGGGACGGCACGTCGTACACGTCCTGCAGGACCTCGCGCACGGTCTCGAGCACGATCGGGAACGACGGGTACTTCTGCGCGACCTCGAGCAGTTGCGAGGCCCGCTGCCGCTGCTGCCAGAGCGGTGAGCGCTGCCCGGGGTTCCGCCGGGGGAGCAGCAGCGCCCGGGCCGCACACTCGCGGAACCGTGCGGCGAACAGCGCGGATGCGCCGACCTCGTCCGTGACCAGTGCCTCGAGGTCGTCGCGCTCGAACACGAACAGGTCCGCACCAGGTGGCTCGGCGTCGGTCTCGGGGATGCGGACCACGATGCCGTCGTCCGCCGCCATCGCGTCACCGTCGATGCCGTGGCGTTCCCGGAGTCGCGCACCGACCGCCAGTGCCCACGGCGCGTGCACCTGCATGCCGTACGGCGAGTGCAGGATGAGCCGCCAGTCGCCCAGTTCGTCGCGGAACCGTTCGATCACGAGCGTGGTGTCGTTCGGCACGTGCCCGGTCGCCGCGCGCTGGTCGCGCAGGAAGGTCAGCAGGTTGGTGACGGCGCGTTCGTCGAGCCCGCCGGCGGCGACGCGGGCGCGGGCGTCCTCGTCGGACGCCCCCTCGACCTCGCGCACGAAGGCACCGGTGGCACGACCGAGTTCGGCGGGCCGGCCGATGCCGTCGCCCTTCCAGAACGGCACCCGGCCGGGCTGGCCGAACGCCGGGCTGACGACGACCCGGTCGTGGGTGATCTCCTCGATGCGCCAGCTCGTCGCGCCGAGGGCGAAGACGTCGCCGACGCGGGACTCGTAGACCATCTCCTCGTCGAGCTCGCCGACACGGGAGGCCTTCTCGCCGACCATGAACACGCCGAACATGCCGCGGTCGGGGATCGTGCCGCCGCTCGTGACCGCGAGCCGCTGGGCACCTGGCCGCCCGGTGAGGGTGCCGTGGACGCGGTCCCAGACCAGGCGCGGGCGGAGCTCGGCGAACTCGTCGCTCGGGTAGCGCCCGGTCACGAGGTCGAGCGTCGCCTCGAACGCGGAGCGGGGCAGGCCGCTGAACGGTGCGCTCCGCCGGACGAGCTCGAACCAGTGCTCCACGTCGACGGTGTCGATCGCGCCGGCCGCGACCGTGTGCTGGGCGAGGACGTCGAGCGGGTTCGCCGGCACCGAGATCGCCTCGATCTGGCCGGACACCATCCGTTCGACGGTGACGGCGCTGTTCACCAGGTCGGCGCGGTGCTTCGGGAACAGGACCCCGCGGGAGATCTCGCCCACCTGGTGTCCGGCGCGACCGACGCGCTGCAGGCCGCTCGCGACCGAGGGCGGCGCCTCGACCTGCACGACGAGGTCGACCTCGCCCATGTCGATGCCGAGCTCGAGCGAACTCGTGGCCACCACGCACCGCAGCCGACCGGACTTCAGGTCGTCCTCGATGATGGCGCGTTGGTCCTTCGACACGGAGCCGTGGTGGGCGCGGGCGAGCACCGGCACGGAGGCGTCCGAACCGCCGCCACCGGTCTGTCCGGACGCGCCGATCACCTGCGCCGGCGGCCGTGCGTGTGCAGAGAGCCTGGCCGGGGACTGGGCACGCGGACCGGCGGCCGGCAGCCCGTCGTCCGCCGGGGACACCCCGGCCGGCACCAGCGCGCCGTCGCCGACGGAGCCGGCGGCAGCGAGGACCCGTTCCTCGTGGATCTCGTTGAGGCGCGCGGTCAGTCGCTCGGCCAACCGCCGCGAGTTCGCGAACACGATCGTCGAGCGGTGCTCCTCGATGAGGTCGACCACCCGTTCCTCGACGTGGGGCCAGATCGACCCGTTCGTCGGGGACTCGGTGGCGTCGGCACCGACCGGGGGTGCCCCGAGCTCGGCCATGTCGTCGACGGGCACGACCACGCGCAGGTCGAAGGTCTTCTGGGCGGGCGGCGCGATGATCGTCACCGGTGCACGACCCCCGAGGAACCGCGCGACTTCCTCAGCCGGACGCACCGTGGCCGAGAGTCCGATGCGTTGGACGGGCTTCTCGAGCAGGTCGTCGAGCCGTTCGAGTGACACGGCGAGGTGTGCGCCGCGCTTCGTCGACGCGACCGCGTGGACCTCGTCCACGATGACGGTGTCGACGTTGACCAGGGTCTCCCGCGCCTGCGAGGTGAGCATGAGGTAGAGCGACTCGGGCGTCGTGATGAGGATGTCCGGCGGCTGTCGCAGGAGCCGCTGCCGGTCGGACGACGGGGTGTCACCGCTCCGGACGCCCACCGTGACGTCCGGCGGTTCGAGCCCGAGGCGCCTGGCGGTCTGGGTGATCCCGACGAGCGGGCTGCGGAGGTTCCGCTCCACGTCGACCCCGAGTGCCTTCAGCGGGGAGACGTAGAGCACGCGGGTCCGCTGCGTGGCGGGCGGGCGGTCCGACGCGCTGATGAGCCGGTCGATGGACCACAGGAACGAGGCCAGCGTCTTGCCGGACCCCGTCGGCGCGATCACGAGCGCGTGCTGCCCGGTGGAGATCGCGTCCCACGCCCCGGCCTGCGCTGCCGTCGGTGCGTCGAAGGCGCCCCGGAACCACTCTGCGGTGGCGGGGGAGAAGCGCTCGAGCACGTCCGTCATGGTCCGTCCCATCCTGCCCGCGACCCCCGACAACCAGCCCAGTTCTCGAACGGGGTTGACAGAACGATAGTTACCGATCTATCGTTAACACATCGCGATAGGAACGACACCGATCGCGAGCCAACTTCGAACACTGACCAGGAAGGACGCACCATGCGCCCCATCTACGACAACGACGACAACCACCAGCACCCGCGCGGCCCCCGTTTCGGCGGCGCGCGGCAGCACCACGGCGCCGGCTTCCCCGGCCGCGACCGCGGTGACCACGACCACGGCGGACGCGGTGGCTTCGGCCCCGGGTTCGGTCGCGGCTTCGGCGCCGGTTTCGGCGGCCCGGGTTTCGGCGGTCCCGGATTCGGTGGGCCCGGCTTCGGCCGTGAGCGCCGCCGTCGCGGCGACGTCCGCCTCGCGATCCTCGGCCTGCTGGCCGAGGGCCCGCAGAACGGCTACGCCGTGATCAAGACCATCGCCGAGCGCACCGGCGGCGCCTGGAAGCCGAGCCCTGGTTCGGTCTACCCGACGCTCCAGCAGCTCGTCGACGAAGAGCTCGTGGTCTCCACGGGCGACGGTCGCAAGACGCTCTTCGAGCTCACCGACGCCGGCAAGGCCGAGGCCGAGGCGAAGGCGGACGAGATCGCCGCGGCCTTCGACGCGCCGGGTCTCCCGGACTCGTCGCGCGAGTTCATCGAGGCGCTCCGCAAGACCATGGGCGTCCTGCACATGTACCGCACCAGTGCGACGGAGGAGCAGGCGAAGGCGGCCACGGCCAAGATCGACCAGCTCCGCAAGGACCTCCTGCAGATCCTCGCCGACTGACGTCGGAACCACGGACTGGAGGCGCGGTGCCAGCTGGCACCGCGCCTCCAGTCCGTTCGTGTGCAGTCCGTCAGTCGCCGATGAACGCGGCCACGTCCGCCAACTCCGCGGCGGACACCGCGTGCGGCAGCCCCTCGTAGGTGCGGTCCGTCACGGCGGTGTGCGCGGCGGCCCACGCCTGCGTCCGGGCGGTGGCCTCGGCCGGGATCACCGGGTCGAGGTCGCCGTGCCCGAGGAACACCCGCGGCCGGACCTGCTCCACGGCGGTGTCCCGACCATCGGTGACGCTCGGCACGACGAAGCCCGACAGGGACACCGCGAAGGCGAACCCCGACGGCCGTGCGCGCAGCAGCTGCAGGGCCATCGAGCCACCCTGCGAGAACCCGAGCAGCCCGATCCGCGGGTGGTCGGCGGCGACGGAGTCGATCCAGTCGAGCACCCCGGACACCGACTCGTCGACCGGCTCGAGCGCGGGGGAGCCGGGCGTCCCGAGCGGGTACCAGCTGAACCCCTGCCCCCACGGCATCGGCGCACGCAGCGACGCCAGGGTCCACGACGACGGCAGTGCGGGCGCGAGTCCGAGCAGGTCGCGCTCGTTCGACCCCACCCCGTGCATGGTCACGAGGAGTGGCGTGCCCGACCGCTCGGAGGGGTCACGGGTCCACTGGACGACTTCGCGATCGATCATGTGCACGACTTTAGTTGACGCATCAACCATTCCCAACCCCCGCGCCTTCCGCCGAACTCGCCGGGGCGACTGGTAGACACGGTGCATGGCCTCGCTGCGCACCCCCGACCCCGACTCCGGCTGGCTGTCCGACGAGGAGCTCGCGAACGTCCGCCGTCGACTGCCGATCTGCTACGTCGAGGCAGTCCCCGTCCGCACCGACGGCCTCGGTGTCGTCACCGAGGTGGGCGTGCTGCTCCGGGTGTCCCCGAGCGGCTCGATCGCCCGCACCCTCGTGTCCGGCCGCGTGATGTACGGGGAGTCGATCCGTACGGCGCTGTTCCGGCACCTCGAGAAGGACCTCGGCCCGATGGCGTTCCCGCAGCTGCCCTCGAGTCCGACGCCGTTCACCGTGGCGGAGTACTTCCCACTGCCCGGCGCTTCGGTGTACACCGACGAACGGCAGCACGCGATCTCCCTGGCGTACGTCGTCCCGGTCACCGGGACGTGCGAGCCCCGGCAGGACGCCCTCGAGCTGACGTGGATGAGCCCGATGGAAGCGGCGTCCGATGCCGTCGCCGACGAGATGGAGGGCGGCCGCGGGGCACTCCTGCGCGCCGGCCTCGCGTCGGTCGGCGCCCTCATGTAGTCACCCGTCGACCCGCCCCGCGCACGACGAAGCCCCCGGATCCGAATCGGACCCGGGGGCTTCGCAGCGCGGTACTGGACCGGCTTACTTGTTGTCGTTCTTGAGGCTGTCGGCCACGCCTGAAGCGGCGTCCTTGACGTTCGTGCCTGCCTGCTTGGTGTCGGCCTTGACCTGATCGGTCTTGCCTTCAGCCTTGAGGCGGTCGTTGTCCGTCACGTTCCCGACGGCTTCCTTGGCCTTGCCTGCTGCCTTCGCAGCGGCGTTCTTGACGTCTTCGATCCCAGCCATAGGCTCTCCTTCCGACAGCGGACAGTTCCCCGTCAGCCGCTTGCGCGGCATTCGGTGAAGGAGAACCTACGCGCCGAGGACCCGTCCGTGCCCAGGAGGCGTGGAGGTTGTCCCCCGGGAGGGGATCAGCGCGCGGAACCAGCCGGCCGGGAGGCACGGCGCGAGCCACCGCGACGGTTGCCGCCCGACTCGGAGCCGGCACCACGACCGGCGGCGTAGCCGCCCTCCGAGGACCAGACCGGGGCGGACCCACCGCGGACGGTGTCGCTCGACGCGCGACGGCTGCCGCCGCTGCGGCGACCGCCGGACGCGGCAGCGGAACGCTGCCCACCGGCGGAGCCGGCCGACGCGCCGGCGCCGGCCTCGGCGGGACGACCGCCGCGACGCCCTGCACCGGACGACCCGGAAGCCGAGCCGGTGCGCGCGGGCTGCGCCGCGCCTCCCGACCGACCGCCGCGACCACGGCGACGACCGCCACCCGCGCTGTCGGACTCGTTCGTCCGCTGCTTGGGCTGACGCTGCTGCTGTGCCGGCTGCTCCGGGGCGACGTGGCGGACCGGAGCGACCTCGCCGACGAGCTCCGCGACGGCGGGGGAGTTCGCCGTGACCTGCTGCGGCGTGACCTTGATCGCGGCCGCACGCATCATCTGCGCGACGTCGCGACGCTCGGCCGGCATCGTGACCGTCACGACGTCACCGGAGGAACCGGCACGGGCGGTGCGGCCCGAACGGTGCAGGTACGCCTTGTGCTCGGTCGGCGGGTCGACGTGCACGACGAGCTCGACGTGGTCGACGTGCACGCCACGGGCGGCGACGTCGGTGGCGACGAGCACGAGGGCCTCGCCGGAGGAGAACTTCGCGAGGTTCCGCTCACGAGCACCCTGCGACAGGTTGCCCTGCAGGTCGACGGCCGGGATGCCCTGGCTGCTGAGCTGCTTCGCGAGCCGCTTCGCGTGGTGCTTCGTGCGCATGAAGAGGATGCGACGACCGGTGCCGCTCGCGAGGGTGCGGACGAGGTCCTTCTTCGCGTCGGCGTCGGCGACCTCGAACAGGTGGTGGGTCATGGCCTCGACCGGGCTGGTCTCGTCGTCGACCGAGTGCATGACCGGGTTGTGCAGGAACTTCTTCACGAGCTTGTCCACGCCGTTGTCGAGCGTGGCGGAGAACAGCAGACGCTGCCCCTGCTCGGGCGTGGCCTGCATGATCTTCGTCACACCGGGCAGGAAGCCCATGTCGGCCATGTGGTCGGCCTCGTCGAGGACGGTGACCTCGATGGCGTCGAGCTGCACGTGGCCCTGCTGCATGAGGTCGGCGAGGCGACCCGGGCAGGCGACGACCACGTCGACGCCGCCGCGGAGCGCGTCGACCTGACGGCCCTGCGAGACACCGCCGAAGATCGTCGTCGTGTTGAGGCCCATCGCCTTGGCGAGGGGTGCGAGCGTCGCGTCGATCTGCGTCGCGAGCTCACGGGTCGGGGCGAGCACCAGGGCGCGGGGGCGACCGGCGCGGCGCTTGCGCGGGTTCGCGGCGAGCCGGGCGGCGAGGGGGATCGCGAAGGCGATCGTCTTGCCGGAACCGGTGCGGCCGCGACCGAGCACGTCCTTGCCCTTGAGCGAGTCGGGGAGCGTGTCGGCCTGGATCGGGAACGCGGTCTCCTTGCCCTGCTGGGCGAGGACGTCGACCATCGGCGCGGGGACGCCGAGGTCGGAGAAACGGATGTCTTCGTTGGTCATGGTGACCTTTCGAGCCGGAGGACTCCGGCTGTGGGCGCGCTCTGAGGCAGCGCGCGGGCGGGATGCGCGCCAACGGGTGTGGCTGGCGCAGTCGCCGCAGCAGAGAAGCCTGGCACCTTCGGGAGGTGCTCGATCATCGGTCCGTGGACCGGGAGTTCGGGGGCGTCCGTACGACGCACGAGGCGATCGGCGCCTCGAGTACGTCCATCATAGCGTGCGAGGATCTGGGCGTGCGAGAACGGACTGTCTGGGGTGCCGCTGCGATGGCCGTCGTGGCGGTGATCGGGCTGGCCGGGTGCGCGGCCGGGACCGCTTCTCCGGGGTCGCCGTCCTACACGAACCTGCCCACCTCGGGGATCCCGGACTACCAGCTCGGCGGGGGCTACGCGCCGCCGGCCGGGGTGACGATCGTCGAGCGGGACAGCACGGACCGCCCCGCCGCCGGGAAGTACTCGATCTGCTACGTGAACGGCTTCCAGACCCAGCCCGGAGACGCCGATGCATGGCTCGACGACCACCCCTCGGCGATCCTGCGTGACGACGACGGGAAGCCGGTGTCCGACCCCGGGTGGCCGGACGAGATGCTCCTCGACACGACGACGGCGGCCGCTCGGTCCACGATCACGAAGGTCCTGACGAGATCGATCTCCCGCTGCGCCGACCGCGGGTTCGACGCGGTGGAGTTCGACAACCTCGACTCCTGGACCCGGTCGCACGGAGCGCTCACCCGCGCGGGCAACCTGGCGCTCGCTCGTGCCCTGGTGGACGTCGGACACGCCCACGGCCTGGCCGTCGGGCAGAAGAACACCCCGCAGCTCGGGGCATCGGGCCGGAAGAGCACGGGGTTCGACTTCGTCGTCGCCGAGGAGTGCGTGAAGTACCAGGAGTGCTCGGCCTACACGAAGGCGTACGGCAAACACGTCATCGACGTCGAGTACTCGGACAACATCGGCCGGTCGTGGTCGTCGGTGTGCGCGGACGACGACCGTCCGGCGATGACGATCCTGCGCGACCGCGACCTCGTGACGCCGTCCCACTCGGACTACGTGTTCGAGCACTGCTGACGGGCGGAAGTGCCCGCCGTCCCCGGTGTCAGGCGGGCCAGGCGTCCCGCAGCGCCGTCGCGGCCTGGTCGGCGGAGAGCCCCGCGGCCCGAGCAGCGGCGGCGAGCGCCCGCGCGGCGTCGGTGACCGGCTCCGGCACGGCCGCGGGTCGGATCACCCGGGTGCCCGCACCCCGTGCGGTGTGCACGAGCCCGGACTCCTCGAGCAGCTGGTAGGCCTTCGCGACCGTCCCCGCGGCGAGACCGAGCTCGTCGGCCAGCCCCCGGACGCTCGGCAGGCGTTCCCCGTCGACGAGGTAGCCCGCACCGATCTGCGCGGCGATCTGCGACCGCACCTGTTCGAACGGGGGGACACGCCCTCCGGCGTCGATCGCGACGAGACCCGACATGCGCTCCACCCTAGAAGTCGTACTGCTCGCCGACGGGGATCGGCACCGCGACGGTGTTGCCCGGAGGCGCGAGCGGGCACGCCCACGCCGGGTCGTACGCGCACGACGGGTTGTACGCGAAGTTGAAGTCGAGCACGAGCTCGCCGTCGTCGCCACCGAGGTCCGCGCCCTTGATCGTGTCCAGCAGGTACCGGCCGCCGCCGTACGTCCCGCGCGCCCTGCCGGCGCTGGCGTCCTTGACGGGGACGAAGACGCCGCCCGCGTAGCCACCGTGCGACCACACGTCGAGCGTCCCGACGCCGGGCAGCGTGACGGTGCCGAGGCGGTCGAAGTGCACGGTGCCGTCCGTGCCGGTCTCGACGTCCATGGTCAGCGGCTCGGCCGACTCCACGCGAGCTCGGAAGCGCCAGGCGGGGTCGTAGTCCGGGACGGGCAGGGACTCGAAGTCGCGGGCGTCCTCGTCGAGGAGCGGGCTCGCGGGGTGCTCACCGAACATCGCGTCACGGGTCTCGCGCCACATCGCGTGCGCGGTCTCCGGATCGGCGGTCGCCCGGACACGGCGGTACAGGTCGAAGGTCATCCGCCGCCAGTCCACGGTGGCGAGCGTGCTGTGCACGCGGTCGTCGGTTGCCGGCTCATGCGTCTGGCTCACGGTGCGAGCGTACGCCCGTTGCGCGTCGGCCGGGAGGCGCGTGGTGCGCCCGGCGGTCAGGCCGCCGCCCGACGGGGTCGCCGCCACTGCGGTGCGAGTTGCCGCATCCGGAGCGCGCGCCACTGCCAGATGACCCACATCCCCGGCCACAGCAGGACGCCGAGCACGCTCGGGCGCATCCGGTAGGTGAGCCGATCGACCAGCAGGGTCCTGCCGTCGGGGGCTGGTCGGACGGCCATCCGGTGCTGCATCGTCATGCGTCCGAAGAGGCCGCTCGTCCCGCCGCCGTTGTCGCGTTGCACGGGCACGCCCTCGACCTCGTACAGGTCGATGTCCACGTGCGTGTCGCCGCTCGGCACGAGTCCGAACGCGTTCGCCGTGATCGGGTGTGGCTGGCCGGGCACCCACCGGACGGGGAAACCCTGCGGGTCGCGGGATCGGTAGACGAGGAACGGCTTCGTGACCGCCACCATCACCGCCGGGGAGAGCAGGGCGTCGCGCACGGCCTCGACCGGCGCGTCGAGGATGATCCGGAGGCCCACGTGCATGAGCCGACGCTACCGACGCGGGCCTGAGCGCACCGCACACCTTAGCAGCGTTCTACATGTGAAATGCTACATGCGAAGATGGGGGTCATGCGAACGAACCGAACCGTGCTTCCCCTGCTCGTCCTGCCCCTCGCCCTCGCCGTCCTGGTCGGCTGCGCCGCGGGGAGCCCGCCGGAGACGACCGCGCACGACGCCGACGCCGCCTGGGCGTACGAGGGCGACGGTGCCCCGGAGCACTGGGGCGACCTCGCGGGTGAGTACCGAGCCTGTGCCTCCGGGGAACAGCAGTCGCCGATCGACCTGCCGGCCCCACGGGGCGGTACGGCGCTCGACCTCGTCGGGTCCGGACCGGTGCGTGGCCTCACCGCCGACAACGGACACACGGTGCAGTTCACGGCGGACGACGGCGCGACGACGGCCATCGCGGGCGCGGACCTCGACCTCGTGCAGGTGCACTTCCACGCCGGGTCCGAGCACACCACGGCGGGGGAGGCCTCGGCCGCCGAGTTCCACTTCGTGCACGTCGACGAACGCGGTGCCCTCACCGTCGTCGGTGTCCTCGCCGAGCGTGGTGCGCACAACCCGGCGTACGACGACCTCGTCGCCGGTGCGACGGCGGGCGCCGGGCGGGCGAGCACCGTCGACGTCGAGGCGATGCTCCCGGCAGAGCGGTCCTTCGCGACCTACCGGGGCTCCCTCACGACGCCGCCCTGCACCGAGGGGGTGCGTTGGATCGTCCTCGAGCGTGCGGTCGAACTCGGCGCGGACCAGCTCGGCGACCTCGAGGCCGCACACGTCGGGAACGCCCGCCCGGTCCAGCCGCTGGGCGACCGCACCGTCCGCAACGCACTCTGACCGCGCGGTCCGGCCGCCGTCGGGTCAGGCGTGCCGGGCCGAACGACGTCGGGAGCCCTCGGCGCGGTCGTGCTGCCGCAGGCGCTCGGCCAGCGAGAGCCGCACGGTCGGCCACTCGGACGCGATGATCGAGAACACCACGGTGTCGCGGAGGGTGCCGTCCCGACCGACCGAGTGGTTCCGCAGGACGCCGTCCTGCTTGGCGCCGAGTGCTGCGATCGCCGTGCGGGACTGCGTGTTGTGCCAGTGTGTCCGGAACTCGACCGCGATGCACTGCCAGACGTCGAACGCGTGCGAGAGCATCAGTAGCTTCGCCTCGGTGTTGATGCCCGATCGCTGCGAGGACTTCGACAGGAAGGTCGCCCCGATCTCCACGCGACGGTTCGCGGTGTCCGGGTGCAGGAAGGTCGTCGAACCCACCACGCGACCGGTCGGACGGTCGCGCACCGCGAACGGCACCATCCGCCCGGCGGCCTGCTCGGCGAGACGCCGGTCGATCTCGTCGTCGACCTGCGCCGGAGCGGGGATGGAGGTGTACCAGGTGCGCCAGAGATCGCCGTCCGCGACCGCCGCCCGCAGGTCGTCCGCGTGCTCGGACCCGAGGGGCTCGAGGGTCACACGGTCGCCGGTCAGAGTGGGTGCGGGGGCGATCTCCATGGCATGGAATCCTACGGTCGCCGACCCTGGCGAAGCCCCGACGAGGGCGCACCTGTGGAAAAGGTCAGGGTGCTCCCGGCGGCTATCGTGGCTCGGGTGGCAGCACGCACGCAGCAGCGGTACCAGGTCCGTTTCGCATGGGGGAGCGGTGGCGCGGCGCGCATCGCGGCCGACACCCACCTGATCGTCTGGATCGACGTCCTGCCGGCGACGGCAACCGGCACGGTGCACGGCGACCGCGAGCGCCAGCGGGCGCTCCGCGCCGTCACCGCGCAGCTGCCGGACGGTCCGGAGGTCGTGCTCGGCCACCTCGGCAACGCGAGCGCGATCGCGGAACGGGTGACGCGCCTCCAGGCCGAACGCGGTGACCGCTGTGTCGTCGCGATCGTCGCCGCCGGACGCCACCACGCACCCGGCGACGACGCGGCGGAGGCCGCCGGTGAAGCAGCCGACGTGCCGGACGCACCCGACTTCGCGGTCGAGGACCTCCTCGCTGCCGGCGCGGTCGTCGACGCGCTCGCCGCGGTCGGCATCGACCACACCTCGCCCGAGGCGGCGGCGGCCTGTGCCGCGTACACGGGACTGCGTCGGGCGGTGAAGCACCTCGTCAGCGCCTCCGAGGCCGCCGCGGCGCTCGGACCCGAAGCGGTCCACGCGGCGCTCGCCGACGGTGGCGAACTCGTCACCCTGCGGGAATCGACCCGGCGCGCGTAGCGTTCCGGTCGTCACCCGCAGAGCGAAGGAGCACGCCATGAAGGCAGTCGTCGGAGACACCGTGATCGCCGAGGCCCCGCAGGAGGACCTCATCCAGATCGAGGGCAACTGGTACTTCCCGCCGTCGAGCGTGAAGTCCGAGCTGTTCACCGAGAGCCCCACCCAGTACCACTGCCCGTGGAAGGGCGACACCCAGTACTTCACGGTGAACGTCGACGGGCAGGCGCTGCAGGACCGTGCGTGGTCGTACCCGACGCCGATCCCCTCGTCGTTCGACCGCGTCGGCAAGGACTACTCCGGCTACGTCGCGTTCTGGAAGGACGTCAAGGTCGTCGAGTAGTCGGCGCGAGGCGCTCGGCCCGTCAGGTTGTGCGCCGGCAGAGCGCACCGCGTCGCCGGCGGCAGCGCGCACCGCGGCTGTGCGCCGCGCTCAGCCGGCCAGCGTCAGCGCGATGAGCGCGACGTTGAGCGCGACGATCACCAGCGCGATGACCCCCGCCACCACGCGGGTGGTCCCCGCGTTGACGTCCGCCCCCATCACGCTCCTCCGTGAGGTGTAGACGACGAGCGGCACGATCGCGAAGGCGATCCCGAAGCTCAGCACGACCTGGCTCACCACGAGCAGCATCGTCGCGTCGGCGTTGACCGCGAGCAGGACGATCGCCGGCACCAGGGTCACGAGCCGCCGCACGATCAGGGGCACCCGCACGTGCAGGAGTCCGTGCATGATCTCGGCGCCGGCCATGCACCCGACAGAGGTGGAGGCGAGTCCCGACGCCAGGAGCCCCACCGCGAACAGCACCCCGACGACCGGCCCCACGTTGGCCGCGATCGCCTGCTGCGCCCCCGGGATCGAGTCCGTGCCGGAGACCCCGGGCAGCGTCGCGGCGGCGAGCACGAGCATGCAGATGTTCACGCCTCCGGCCACGACGAGCGCGAGTCCGACGTCCCACCGGGTCGCGACGAGCACCCGGCGGCGTTCCGGGCCGGCCGGGACGTCGCCGTGGCGGTCCCGGGCGAGCGCCGAGTGCAGGTAGACCGCGTGCGGCATCACGGTCGCGCCGAGCATCGACGCCGCGAGCATCACCGACTCGGCGCCCTGGAAGCGCGGGACGAGCCCGGCGACGAGCTCGCCAGGGGACACCTGCGCGAACAGCAGCCCGGCGCAGAACCCGATGGTCAGGATCGCCAGCATCGCGGTGACCACGGCCTCGAACGTCCTGGTGCTCCGTCGGCTGTGCAGGGCGAGGATGAGCATCGACACGACACCCGTGATGACGCCCCCGGCGACGAGGGGCACCCCGAACAGCAGGTGCAGGGCGAGTGCGCCGCCGATGACCTCGGCGACGTCGGTCGCTGCCGCCACGATCTCGGCCTGGGCCCAGAACAGCAAGCGCGGTGTGCGCTTCATGCGGAGCCCGAGGTGCTCCGGCAGGGACTTCCCGGTGACGACGCCGAGCTTCGCGGAGAGGTACTGCAGGACGACGGCGCTGGCGTTCGCGGCGACGAGGACCCAGAGCAGCAGGTAGCCGTACTTCGCCCCGGCCGTGAGGTTCGCGGCGACGTTGCCCGGGTCGACGTAGGCGATCGCGGCGACGAACGCGGGACCGAGCAGCGTGAGGCTCGCACCACGCCGGCGCGGGGTCGCAGGGTCGCGGGTGGCGGGCGGGGTCGCCGTGTCGGTCATGCGTCCAGCATGCCAGAGAATTCGGCGCACCGAATCCTCGGATTCGGACGGGCTGAACTCAGGCCGATGCGCGCCGTGCCCGGTGCGCCCGCACCTTCGCCCGGTTCCCGCAGCGCTGCATCGAGCACCACCGGCGCGTGCCCCCGCGCGAGGAGTCGTAGAACACCAGGCCGCAGTCCTCCGCCGAGCAGCGACTCAGACGGGTGGGCTGCCCGTCGGCAGCGACGTCGTCGAAGCCGACCTCGCTGAACAGGGACACCGCGTCACGTGCGACGCTCGACAGTGCCTGCGCGAGCCGCACCCGGTTCGCCCCCGCGCGACGCCGGCCACCGGGCAGGCTCGGCGGCACGTCCGGCAGCGCGGCGAACAAGTTGACGGTGTCGATGTCGTCGGGTGCGGGGCGGGTGCGACCGGTGCCGGCGCGCAGCCCCGCCGCCACCGCGGTGCGCTCGGCAGCGGTGGACGCCGGACCGGGAGCGGCGGCGACGGCCAGCCGGGCGATCGCGGCGCGGAGCGCGCGGGCGTCCTGCAGCTCCCGCGCGGTGGCACCGACGTCGATCGGCTCGGTGTGGTCGGTCAGCCACTCGTCCAGGTCGGCCGGGGTCATCAGCAGCTCCCCGAGCTGGGCGCGCGGTCGGCGTCCGTCCGGGTCGTCGGCGAACCCGCCGGTGTGCGCGAAGTCGAGGGCGATCCGTCCCGCGTCGAAGAACCAGGTGGAACCGGCGTCCGTCCGGATGTGCTGCCCCGTGTGCATCCGCCCAGGCTAACGGGTTACCGGCGCGCCTCCGAGCGGTCCGGCCGTCATGCGGTAGCTCGGCGCTCCGTCTCGCCCCGTCGGCGCCACGTGATCACGTTGCGAGCGTCGAACCGTCTCGAACACGCGGCGCACGCCAACGGCCGCGTCGGCGTGCGGTAGCGGAAGTGCTCGTGGCCGGCCGGACAGGTGCCGATCCACGGCGCGAGTTCGCTCGCCACCGGGCCGTCGTACAGCCGCGAACCGGTGTACCCGAGCGCCGCCGCCGTCCGTCGCCAGCGCTGCCCGTGCCCCGCGCGGGGACCCGCCAGCGCGTGCGCGATCTCGTGCAGCAGCACCTGGTCGACGTCGTCCTCGGAGAACCGCACGGCCAGGTGCCGGCTCACCGTGATGCGCTTCCGGGCGAAGTCGCACTGCCCGGCGCGGGTCTTGGCGTGGTCGAACGCGAACGACCAGCTCCCGGCCCCGAGGTGCGCCGCCATGAGGTGTTCGGCCCGGGCCCGGACCGCCTCGAGCGTCGTCACCGCAGGTCGTCGTCGGGATCGCCCCGTCCGGCCTGGCCCTTCTGCGCGGCCCGTGCGGCGATGCGACCCCAGAGGTCGTCGGCCTCGGTGCGGGCTGCGTCCGGGGCGCCGAGCACGCGGCGGCGGATCGGCGGGACCTGCTTCACCGGTTCGGCGACACGGGTCTTCGGCTCGTCCTCCTCGGACCGACGGGCAGCGACCTCACGAGCGGTGCGGGGCTTGTCCTCCGACGGTGCGGGCTGCGCCACCGAGGCGCGGAGGGCGGCCTCCACCGCGGTCCGCAGTGCCTCGGTGCGCTCCGACGGAGCACCGGCCTGGCGGAACGCCTGGTAGGCGCGGGAGAGTGCCGAGCGTGCTTCCTCGAACCGGGACAGCTCGAACAACGACCAGCCCTCGAGCTCGGCGGCGGCGCCCTCGAGCTCCGGCCACTCCTCGGTCCGTGCGGTGTCGCGTGCCATCGCGGACTCGGTGGCGGCACGCTCGTACCGGCCGAGGTCGTGCAGCACGTGCGCCCGACGGATGCGCGCCGAGACCTTGTCCGAGCGCTCCCCGGTGAACATCGTCAGCCGGAAGACCTCCTCCGCGATCACGAGCGACTCGTCCAGCCGCCCCAGGAGGCGGAGGAGTTCGGCACGTTCGGCGAGGGCCTCGGTGCTGCGGCTCTGCCCGAGGTCGCGCAGGCGCTGCTGGATCGCGTCGGCGTCGACGGCGGGGCGCAGGCTGATCGGGGCGAAGGTGCTGCCCGGGCTCACACCGGCCGTCACGGGCGCCGCATGACGCGGTTCCCGGGCGCGGTCGAGGCGGTCGGGCTGCTGACGGTCGTCGGGCGGGAGGGACATCGGTTCGAGGGTAACCACGCCGACCCGAGAGTGCGCGGTGCCACGCGTGCCGGACGCGGAACGGCCCGCCGTGCTGGTGCACGACGGGCCGTTCCTGGAGCTGGTCAGGCCAGCTGGGTCCCGAGGACGACCGCGAAGACGATGTACAGCACGATGGGTGCGACGACCGCGACGATGAGCGCGATCACGCCGAACGCGCGCCCGCGCTTGGTCACGATCGCGATGATCCCCTGCACGATGGCCCACAGTCCGAGGACCGTGCCAGCGAGGATCGCGATGCCCGCACCGCCGCTGCTCGTGACGAGGGACGGGTCGTTCATGAGCTGCTGCTGCAGGTCCTGCTGGCCGGATTCCGTCGCCGCCGAACCGTCGAGGAGCGAGTCCCGGATCGCCGAGCTGCCCCCGAAGGCGCTGCCGAACACGATGCCGGCGACGACGGCGAGCGCCAGGGCGACGAGCGCGACGATGAACGCCACCACACCGACGGTCTTCTTCTTGCGCTTCGGCTCCTCGTAGCCCTGCCACGAGGGTGCCCCGGCACTCGCCGGCGCTGCTGCCGCCGCCGCGTACGGCTGCTGGCCGTACTGCTGCTGCTGCCCGTACTGCGGCTGCGCGTCGTCCGGTCGGCCGTACTGGCCCTGCTGCTCGGTGTACTCGGTCGAGCCGTACCGCGGGGCCTCGCCCTGCGCGGACTGTTCGCCGTACTGCGGCGTCGAGGTCGGCGCCGGGTCGACCCGCTCGCCGTACCGCGGGGCGTCGCCCCAGCTCGGCACCTGGCCGTCGCCGGTCCGGTCCTCGTTGCTCCGGTCGTCGTTCGTCATCGGGTGTCCCCTCGCTCGGTCGCGCACCTGCGCGGTCGTTCAGCACCATCCTGGCAGTCGCGTCCTCCGCGTGCCCACCGAACACCGGACTGGAGGCACGGCGCCCGTCCGCCACGCACGTCCCCTCCGCCAGGTGGTCGCGGCCAGGGCCCGCGGCCGTCAGCCGCCGAAGACGCTCCGGTTCGGCTCCGGCGACGCCACCGCCGTCTGGTCCGTCACGATCGGCGCCCCCGCGATGAACGACCGCAGCTCGGCCCCGTGCACGACCTTCGCCGGCATCGGGTCGGACGAGTACCGCCGCGGCATGTCCGCCACGGGCAGGTCCGTGGGGGACCCGAGCAGCACGATGTTCCCGAACCGGCGCCCCTTGAGCATCCCGGTGTCCGCGACCGCCGCCACCGACGGCAGCACGGCCTGCAGCGTCGAGGCCTGCCCGCGCGCGAACGCCAACCCGGCACCGTCGGCCACGTTCACGGCGACGATCCCGGTCGGCGACAGGAACTCCGCGACCTCGCGGTAGAACTCGATGCTCGTCACGTGCGCCGGGATCTGCGAGCCGCCGAACACGTCGACGACGGCGAGGTCGACGGTGCCGCGGAGTCCGGCGGGGAGCTTCCCCAGGACCTCCCGCGCGTCGCCGTACCGCACCCGGATCGAGGCACCCCGGGGGAACGGCAGCGCATCGCGCACGTGGTCGACGAGGTCCCGCTCGAGCTCGATCACCTGCTGCCGCGAACCCGGTCGGGTCACCGCGACGTACCGGGGGAGCGTGAGGGCGCCGGCGCCGAGGTGCAGCGCCGTGACCGGCCCGTCCGGCAGCAGGTCGATGGCGTGCCCGATCCGCCGGATGTACTCGAACGCCAGGTGCGTCGGGTCGTCCAGGTCGACGTGCGACTGCGGGGTGCCGTCCACCACGAGCGTGAACGAGCCCGGTCGGTGCCGGTCCGGCTCGACGACCGCGTACCCCGCACCGATCCGGAACCCGTCGAACGCATCAGCCATGGCACCAATCGAACACCACCGCGATCACCACCCGCGTCCCCACCCCTGGTTGGTGTGCCCGCGGACGCCGTCGAACGAGGCTGGTGTCACCGGTCGGGACAGCCCCACCGGACCTCTTCCGAAAGGCACACCATGTCGGTCCAGCTCGTCGTGAACATCCTCATCGGGATCGCGCTCGTCGTGTTCCTCGGCTACCGCCAGACGACCTGGCAGTACCTCGACCCCGCCCGGATCTGGCGCACGCCGCTCATCATGGCGATCGTCGGTGTGGTCGTCCTCGCCCAGACGAAGGCGACCGTCACCACCACCGACGTCGTCTTCCTCGGCATCGAGGCGCTCGTCACCGTCGGGGTCGGCCTCACCATGGGCAGCATCACCCGCTTCCGCACCGTCGGCACTCCGGACCGCAAGGGCCGCACGATCCAGTCCCGCACCGGCTGGCTCGGTGCCGCGCTGTGGGTCGTCCTCATCGCCGTCCGCATCGGTCTCGACGTCCTCGGCGGCCACCTCGGCGCCCACCTGCTCACCTCGACCGGCACGATCCTGCTCGTCCTCGCGGTGAACCGTGCCGCCCGCGCACTCGTCATCGACCAGCGCATCCCCCGCGGCGACCGCCAGGCGCGCGGCATGATGGTCCGGTGACCCTGCTGACCGGCCGCGACGAGGCCGACCTCCCCGGAGGTCGGCCGCGTTCGAGCGCCGCCTGGGGACTGAACGCGCTCGGCATCGCGATCGTCGCGTTCTTCTTCGTCCGGAACGGCGTCCTTCTGGGCCTGCCCGTCTGGGTGTGGGTGCTCGGCTCGGTGGCGCTCGCCGGTTGGGTGCTCCGGGAGTTCGGCCGGTCGCCGCGCCTCGTCACCACGGCTGGTGTCGTGATGGTCGCCGCCGGGTCGGTCACCGTGGTGCCGACGGACTCGCTCATGGTCGTCCCCGTGATCGTCGGCATCGTCCTGATCGGGGCGAACCTGCGCGTGCCGGTCTGGGCCGCGTCGGTCACTGCGCTCGCTGCGATCGTCGTGGTCGCCGTCACCGCGACGGTGGAGCACGCGTCGCTCCAGTTCGTCCTCGGTACCAGCGGCGGCATGCTGCTCGGCGTCCTCATCGGCTTCAGCCGGCGGCAGTTCCGGGTCGCCGCCGAGCGGGCGCGCGAGGCCGAGCGGGAGCAGCAGCGCGCGCAGCTCCTCGCCGACCGGTCGCGGGCGGCGCGGGACATCCACGACGTCCTCGCCCACTCCCTCGGCGGTCTCGTGCTGCAGCTGGACGCGGTGGAGGCCCTCCTCGAAGCCGGTCGGGTCGAGGACGCGACGACGCGTGCCGGCGAGGCCCGCACCCTCGCGGCGGACGGGCTCGCCGAGGCACGACGTGCGGTGCACGCGCTCCGCGAGGACTCGGACTCCGAGGCGGACGCAGCGCCGACCACGTCGACGACCGCACCCGACACGACGGAGCCGAGCCGTGCCTCCAGTCCGACTGCCGACCCCGGGGCGGGCCTGACGGCCCTCGTCGACGCGCACCGCTCGTTCGGTGGCGAGGTCGTGACGCAGGGCGACGAGATGCTCGCCGACCTGGACGCGGCCCACCGTGCCGCCGTGGTCCAGGTCGTCCGGGAGGCACTGAGCAACGCGCGCAGACACGCTCCCGGCCGCCCCGTGTCCCTGTCCGTCATCCGGGACGGCGACGCCGTGGACGTCGTCGTCGCGAACCCGCTCGCCGGCGGCGGCCACGGCCTGCTCGGGATGCGCGAACGCTTCCAGGAGCTCGGAAGCTCCGCCACGGTCGAGGCGGAGCGCTCGGACGACGAGTTCGTCGTGGCGATGCACCTGCCCGTCGACCCCGTCGCCGCGGACGGGGAGCGGTCGTGACCATCCGCGTGCTCGTCGTCGACGACCAGGCCATCGTGCGCGACGGCCTGGTGACGGTGCTGTCCCTCATGCCGGACCTCGAGGTCGTCGGCGAGGCCGCTGACGGCGCCGCGGCCGTGGTCGCCGTCGACCGCGACGTGCCGGACGTCGTGCTCATGGACCTCCGGATGCCCGTGGTGGACGGGCCGACCGCGACCGCGCAGATCACCACGGCGCACCCGCAGGTGGCCGTCCTGGTGCTGACGACCTACGCCGACGACGAGTCGATCGTCACCGCGCTCCGGGCGGGCGCCCGGGGCTACCTGACGAAGGACGCCGGTCGCGTGGAGATCGCGACGGCGATCCGTGCCGTGGCCTCGGGGCAGTCCACCTTCGACGCGACCGTCGGCGCACGGCTCGTCGCGCAGCTCGCGGGTGGTGCGTCACCCGCACCTGCACCCGCGGCGCCGGTGGAGCTCCGGACGCGCTTCCCGGACCTCACCCCGCGCGAGGCCGACGTCCTCGAGCGCATCGCGGAGGGCCGGTCGAACCCGGAGATCGCCGCCGAGCTGTTCCTGACGGTGCCGACCGTGAAGTCGTACGTGAACCAGGTCTTCACGAAGCTCGGCGTCCGGACCCGGGCCGAGGCGGTCGCACTCGTCCTGCGCTCGTAGCGGCGCGTCACCGTCTGCGCGGTGTGCGCGGCTGAACACGCGCGGTTGAATGCGTACACATGTACGGCCAGCGGACGTCAAGGATCGCCCCCTATCGTTCACCGGGTCGTCACCTCGGTGCGTCGAATCGCGCAGTGCCCCACACCTCGCGGTTCCGCACCTCGACCGTGACCGCGGCGAGCCCGTCCGGCAACCCCCACTGCCGGCTCCGTGCGCCTGCCGTCGGCGTGCGCCGGGCCTCCCCGCTCTCCTGCGCGCCGCCCGTGGCCCTGCCCTGCGCACTGGTCATTGAAAACATTGTGTGCGTTATGTAAAATACGACAGCGCACGCACCGGACCACGAATCCGCAGGAGCCCGTAGCCATGACCGACACCATGAGCGTCCCGACGTACCGACTCGTCACCGCGACCCGCACCGCGCGGCCGACGTCGGCGCCCACGCAGACCGACCACGACCACGCCCCCACCTGGATGCGCGCGGTCGGCGGGGTCCTGCTGGTCGGCGGCCTCGCACTCGTGGCAGCGGTCCTCGGGTGGCCGGGCGAGGCGCCCGAGGCGGCGCTCGTCGTGCCAGGGCTCGTCGGCGTCGCGGTGGGCCTCCTGCTCCTGCTCGCCCGCACCGGGTTCACCGTGACGGACACCCACGTCGTCCTGCACTTCCGGCCGCTGCCCGCGCGACGGATCGCTCGCCGGCGCATCGTCGACGTGCGGCTCGCCGAGGCAGATGCCTCCACGTACGGCGGGATCGGGCTCCGGCTCGGTCGTGGCGTGCGGGCGCTGATCCTCACGCCGGGGCGCGGGATCGAGATCACCGACGACCGCGGGCGCGTGACGTTCGTGCGGGTCCGGCGGCCGGAGAAGGTGCTCGGCGCGCTGCGCTGACGGGCGCCGCGGACGGTGCCGTGCGGTGGTGCTCCGTGCCGTCGTCCGAGCCGTCGCCGCGGGGAATACCGGGTCGGTCCACCGGCTTATACACGGCACTGACGAATTCGGTCAAGCCAGGACTGGACATCGCGCACGAGCGCGACCTATGATGACAGTTCGCGCTCCCTGGCATCCGTGTCGTCATATTGCGGTCGACGCCCGCCCTGGTGAAGCCGGACCCGTATATGTCGGCGGGTACCGCTCACCCAGATCATCGCACATGTGTCCTCGCTCACGCGGCGGCCCGTGATCGCGTGTCTTCGAGGGGTGCGCTCAAGCGTCAATCCACTCACCTACGTGCTGCTCGTCAGTACCGGCCCGACGGGGCCTACCGGAGGTCAAACCCTTGGCTGCTGCGCCCAACGCATCCACCAACCCCAAGAACGGTCGCAACCACTCGCGACTCTCGTTCGCCAAGATCACGGACACCCTCACGGTTCCTGATCTGCTCGCACTCCAGACGGAGAGCTTCGACTGGCTCGTCGGCAACGACGTCTGGAAGGCCCGCCTCGCCGAAGGCCAGGAGCAGGGTCGCACCGACCTCGCACTGCACTCCGGGCTCGAGGAGATCTTCGAGGAGATCTCCCCGATCGAGGACCTCGGCGAGACCATGCAGCTCGGCTTCACGTCGCCCGAGCTCGAGGACCCGAAGTACTCGATCGACGAGTGCAAGGAGCGTGGCAAGACCTACGCTGCCCCGCTCTACGTCAACGCCGAGTTCATGAACCACATGACCGGTGAGATCAAGACGCAGACCGTGTTCATGGGCGACTTCCCGCTCATGACCGAGCGCGGCACGTTCATCATCAACGGCACCGAGCGTGTCGTGGTCTCGCAGCTCGTCCGCTCGCCGGGCGTGTACTTCGAGCGTCAGCAGGAGAAGACGTCCGACAAGGACATCTACTCCGCTCGCGTGATCCCCTCGCGTGGTGCCTGGCTCGAGTTCGAGATCGACAAGCGCGACCAGGTGGGCGTGCGCATCGACCGCAAGCGCAAGCAGTCGGTCACCGTGTTCCTCAAGGCGCTCGGCATGACGAGCGAAGAGATCATGGACGAGTTCCAGGGCTTCGCCTCGATCGAGTCGACCCTCGAGAAGGACGCCATCCTCACCAAGGAAGAGGCGCTCAAGGACATCTACCGCAAGCTGCGTCCGGGCGAGCAGGTCGCCGCCGAGGCCGCGCGTGCGCTCCTCGACAACTTCTACTTCAACCCGAAGCGCTACGACCTCGCGAAGGTCGGCCGCTACAAGGTCAACCGCAAGCTCGGCATCGACGCGCCGCTCAGCGACTCGGTCCTGACCGTGCAGGACATCGTCCGCACGATCAAGTACCTGGTCTCGCTGCACGCCGAGAAGACCACCCTCGACGGCGTCCGCGACGGCGAGCCGGTGCAGCTGCGCCTCGACGTGGACGACATCGACCACTTCGGCAACCGTCGCATCCGCGCCGTCGGCGAGCTCATCCAGAACCAGGTCCGCACGGGTCTGTCCCGCATGGAGCGCGTCGTCCGCGAGCGCATGACCACGCAGGACATCGAGGCGATCACGCCGCAGACGCTCATCAACGTGCGTCCGGTCGTCGCCGCGATCAAGGAGTTCTTCGGAACGTCCCAGCTGTCGCAGTTCATGGACCAGAACAACCCGCTCGCGGGCCTGACGCACAAGCGCCGCCTCTCGGCCCTCGGCCCGGGTGGTCTGTCCCGTGAGCGCGCCGGCGTCGAGGTTCGTGACGTCCACCCGTCGCACTACGGCCGCATGTGCCCGATCGAGACCCCGGAAGGCCCGAACATCGGCCTGATCGGTTCGCTCGCGTCCTTCGGTCGGATCAACTCGTTCGGCTTCATCGAGACGCCGTACCGCCGCGTCGTGAACGGTCAGGTCACCACGACCATCGACTACCTCACGGCTTCGGAAGAGGACGACTTCGTCGTCGCGCAGGCGAACGCCCCGCTCACCGACTCCTTCCACTTCCAGGACGACAAGGTGCTCGTCCGGAAGAAGGGCGGCGAGGTCGAGCTCGTCGGCAAGGACGAGGTCGACTACATGGACGTCTCCCCGCGCCAGATGGTGTCGGTCGCGACGTCGCTCATCCCGTTCCTCGAGCACGACGACGCGAACCGCGCCCTCATGGGTGCGAACATGCAGCGTCAGGCAGTGCCGCTGCTCCGCTCCGAGTCGCCGCTCGTCGGTACCGGTATGGAGGGCTACACCGCCATCGACGCCGGTGACGTCGTCACCGCCGACAAGGCCGGTGTCGTCTCCGAGGTCTCGGCCGACGCCGTGACCCTGCAGCTCGACGAGGGCGGCACGCAGACCTACTACCTGCGCAAGTTCGACCGCTCGAACCAGGGCACGAGCTACAACCACCGCGTGGTCGTCTCGGCCGGTGAGCGCGTGGAGCAGGGCGAGGTCATCGCCGACGGTCCCGCGACGGAGAACGGCGAGCTCGCGCTCGGCAAGAACCTCCTCGTCGCGTTCATGCCGTGGGAGGGCTACAACTACGAGGACGCGATGATCCTGTCGCAGAACCTCGTGAAGGACGACACGCTCTCCTCGATCCACATCGAGGAGTACGAGGTCGACGCCCGCGACACGAAGCTCGGCAAGGAGGAGATCACCCGCGACCTCCCGAACGTCAGCCCGGACCTCCTGGCCGACCTCGACGAGCGCGGCATCATCCGCATCGGTGCCGAGGTCCGCCCCGGCGACATCCTGGTCGGCAAGGTCACGCCGAAGGGCGAGACCGAGCTCTCCGCTGAAGAGCGCCTCCTCCGTGCCATCTTCAACGAGAAGTCGCGCGAAGTCCGCGACACCTCGCTCAAGGTGCCCCACGGTGAAGAGGGCACGATCATCGGCGTCAAGGTGTTCGACTCGCAGGACGGCGACGACGAGCTCGGCTCCGGCGTCAACCAGCGCGTGGTCGTCTACATCGCCCAGAAGCGCAAGATCACCGCGGGTGACAAGCTCGCCGGTCGTCACGGCAACAAGGGCGTCATCTCGACGATCCTGCCGGTGGAGGACATGCCGTTCCTCGCCGACGGCACCCCGGTCGACATCGTGCTCAACCCGCTCGGCGTCCCCGGCCGCATGAACTTCGGCCAGGTCCTCGAGATCCACCTCGGGTGGCTCGCGAAGCAGGGCTGGAACGTCGAGGGCATCCAGGAGTGGGCTTCGGCTCTCCCCGAGGCCGCCCACAGCGCGGAGCCCGGCACGAAGGTCGCCACCCCGGTGTTCGACGGTGCGTACGAGCGTGAGATCGAGGGCCTCCTCGACAGCACCCTCCCGAACCGCGACGGCGAGCGTCTGATCGGTTCGTCCGGCAAGGCGCAGCTCTTCGACGGCCGCTCCGGCGAGCCGTTCCCGGAGCCCGTCTCGGTCGGCTACATGTACATCCTCAAGCTGCACCACCTGGTCGACGACAAGATCCACGCCCGTTCGACCGGTCCGTACTCGATGATCACGCAGCAGCCGCTGGGTGGTAAGGCGCAGTTCGGTGGACAGCGATTCGGTGAGATGGAGGTGTGGGCACTCGAGGCGTACGGCGCCGCCTACGCCCTCCAGGAGCTCCTGACGATCAAGTCCGACGACATCCTCGGCCGCGTGAAGGTCTACGAGGCGATCGTCAAGGGCGAGAACATCCAGGAGCCGGGTATCCCGGAGTCGTTCAAGGTCCTCATGAAGGAGATGCAGTCGCTCTGCCTGAACGTCGAGGTCCTCTCGGCCGACGGCCAGGCGGTCAGCCTCCGCGACACGGACGACGAGGTCTTCCGTGCCGCTGAAGAGCTCGGCATCAACATCTCCTCGCGGTTCGAGTCGTCGTCCGTCGACGACATCTGATCCCGCCCGTACTCGTAACGAATCCAGCTAGAGAGAAGAACATTGCTCGAAGCAACTTCATTTGACGCACTGCGGATCGGCCTCGCCACGGCCGAGGACATCCGCCAGTGGTCGTACGGCGAGGTCAAGAAGCCGGAGACCATCAACTACCGCACCCTCAAGCCCGAGAAGGACGGTCTGTTCGGCGAGCAGATCTTCGGTCCGTCCCGCGACTGGGAGTGCGCCTGCGGCAAGTACAAGCGTGTCCGGTTCAAGGGCATCGTCTGCGAGCGCTGCGGCGTCGAGGTCACCAAGTCCTCGGTTCGTCGTGAGCGCATGGGCCACATCGAGCTCGCCGCACCCGTCACGCACATCTGGTACTTCAAGGGCGTCCCGTCGCGCCTCGGGTACCTCCTCGACATGGCGCCGAAGGACCTCGAGAAGGTCATCTACTTCGCGGCGTACATGATCATCGACATCGATGAAGAGGGCCGCCACGCGGACATGCCGGGTCTCGAGAACGAGATGCGCCTCGAGATCAAGAACCTCGAGGGTCAGCGCGACTCGATCATCGCCGACCGCCTCAAGAAGCTCGAGGACGACCTCGCAGCGCTCGAGGAAGAGGGCGCCAAGGCCGACGTCAAGCGCCGCACCAAGGACACCGCCGAGAAGGAGATGTCCCAGGTCCGCAAGTCGTTCGACGAGGACATCACCCGCCTCGAGCGCGTGTGGGAGGACTTCCGCAACCTCAAGGTGGGCGACCTCAAGCCCGAGGACGCCGTCTTCCACGAGCTCCAGGACCGCTTCGGGATCTACTTCGACGCCTACATGGGCGCCGAGGCGATCAAGCTGCGGCTCGAGGCGTTCGACCTGGCCGCCGAGGCCGAGGCGCTGCGTCTGCAGATCGCCGAGGGCAAGGGTCAGAAGAAGATCCGCGCGATCAAGCGTCTGCGCGTCGTCAGCTCCTTCCTCGCCACCGGCAACTCGCCGGCCGCGATGGTGCTCGACGTCGTGCCGGTCATCCCGCCGGAGCTCCGCCCGATGGTGCAGCTCGACGGTGGCCGCTTCGCCACGTCGGACCTCAACGACCTCTACCGTCGTGTGATCAACCGCAACAACCGTCTCCGCCGCCTGCTCGACCTCGGTGCCCCCGAGATCATCGTGAACAACGAGAAGCGCATGCTGCAGGAAGCGGTCGACGCGCTGTTCGACAACGGTCGTCGTGGTCGTCCGGTCACGGGTACCGGCAACCGCGCTCTGAAGTCCCTGAGCGACATGCTCAAGGGGAAGCAGGGTCGTTTCCGCCAGAACCTGCTCGGCAAGCGCGTCGACTACTCGGGCCGTTCGGTCATCATCGTCGGCCCGCAGCTGAAGCTGCACCAGTGCGGTCTGCCCAAGCAGATGGCGCTGGAGCTCTTCAAGCCGTTCGTCATCAAGCGCCTCATCGACCTGTCGCACGCGCAGAACATCAAGTCGGCGAAGCGCATGGTCGAGCGTTCGCGTCCGCAGGTGTGGGACGTGCTCGAGGAGATCATCCGCGAGCGCCCCGTGCTGCTGAACCGTGCGCCGACGCTGCACCGTCTGGGCATCCAGGCGTTCGAGCCGCAGCTCGTCGAGGGCAAGGCCATCCAGCTCCACCCGCTCGTGTGTGCTGCGTTCAACGCGGACTTCGACGGTGACCAGATGGCCGTGCACCTGCCGCTGTCGGTGGAGGCCCAGGCCGAGGCCCGCATCCTGATGCTCGCCTCGAACAACATCCTGAAGCCGTCCGACGGCCGCCCGGTGACCCTGCCCGCACAGGACATGATCATCGGTCTGCACCACCTCACGACCGTCCGCGAGGGCGCCGTGGGTGAGGGCCGTGCGTTCTCGTCCGTCGCCGAGGCCATCCTCGCGAAGGACCAGGGCACGCTGCACCTCAACGCGCTGGTCAAGATCCGCATGTCCGACGTGTGGTTCGCCGAGGGCGAGGCACCGGAGGGCTACGTGCAGGGCGAGCCCGTCCTGCTCGAGACGACCCTCGGTCGTGCGCTCTTCAACGAGACCCTCCCGGCGAACTACCCGTTCGTCCAGAAGGTCACCGACAAGGGCGTGCTCTCCGCGATCGTCAACGACCTCGCCGAGCGCTACTCCAAGACCGAGACGGCCGCCGCGCTGGACCGGATCAAGGACGCCGGCTTCTACTGGGGCACGCGCTCCGGTGTGACCGTCGCGCTCTCGGACGTCGTGACGCCTCCTCGCAAGAAGGAGATCATCGCGGGCTACGAGGTCCAGGCAGCCAAGGTGCAGGGCGAGTTCGACAAGGGTCTGATCACCGACGCCGAGCGTCGCGCCGACCTGATCAAGATCTGGACGGAAGCCACGAACGAGATCGCGCAGGAGATGCGCGACAACTTCCCCGTCGACAACACCATCAACCGCATGGTGTCGTCGGGTGCTCGTGGTAACTGGCTCCAGGTCCGCAACATCGCCGGTATGCGTGGTCTGGTGAACAACCCGAAGGGCGAGATCATCGCCCGCCCGATCATCAACTCGTACCGCGAGGGCCTGACCGTGGCGGAGTACTTCATCGCCACGCACGGTGCTCGCAAGGGTCTTGCCGACACCGCGCTCCGTACCGCGGACTCCGGGTACCTCACCCGTCGTCTCGTGGACGTCTCGCAGGACGTCATCATCCGCGAGGACGACTGCGGCACGACGCGGGGCCTCGAGCTCCCGATCGCGACCGTGGGTGCCGACGGCAAGCTGGTCCGCGACCCGCGCGTCGAGAACACCGTGTACTCCCGCACCCTGGCCACCGAGGCCGTGGACGCGAAGGGCACGGTCGTCGCCGAGGCTCGTGAGGACGTCGGTGACGTCCTGATCGACAAGCTGCTGGCAGCCAGTGTCGAGAGCATCAAGGTGCGCTCGGTCCTGACCTGCGAGTCGGCCGTCGGTGTCTGCGCGAAGTGCTACGGCCGTTCGCTCGCCACGGGCAACCTCGTCGACATCGGCGAGGCGGTCGGCATCATCGCCGCCCAGTCCATCGGTGAGCCCGGTACCCAGCTGACGATGCGTACCTTCCACACGGGTGGTTCGGCTTCGGCCGACGACATCACGCAGGGTCTGCCGCGTGTCACCGAGCTGTTCGAGGCGCGTACCCCCAAGGGTGCGTCCCCGATCGCCGAGGCCCCCGGCCGCGCCACGATCGAGGACACCGACAAGGGTCGTCGCATCATCCTGACGCCGGACAACGGTGACGAGCCGTTCATCTACCCGGTGCTCAAGCGTGCGACGCTCCTCATCGAGGACGGCCAGCACGTCGAGCTCGGCGAGCAGTTCATCGCCGGCACCGTCGACCCGAAGGAAGTCCTCCGCGTCAAGGGTGTCCGCGAAGTCCAGAAGCACCTCGTCAACGGTGTGCAGGACGTGTACGGCTCGCAGGGCGTGCCGATCCACGACAAGCACATCGAGGTCATCGTGCGGCAGATGCTCCGCAAGGTCACCGTCGTCGACCACGGCGACACCGACCTGCTCCCGGGTGAGCTCGTTGACCGTTCGCGGTACAACATGCTCAACCGTGCGGCGCTGCAGGAGGGTCGCAAGACCGCTTCCGCTCGCCAGGAGGTCATGGGCATCACCAAGGCGTCCCTCGCGACCGAGTCGTGGCTGTCCGCCGCTTCCTTCCAGGAGACCACCCGCGTGCTCACGCAGGCGGCCATGGAGGGCAAGCAGGACCACCTCGTCGGCCTCAAGGAGAACGTCATCATCGGTAAGCTCATCCCCGCCGGGACGGGCCTCAGCCGGTACCGCGACGTGGACGTGAACGCGACGGAGGAAGCGAAGGCGGAGCGGTACCCGAACCGCATCTTCGCGGACGACTCGTCGTTCTCGGACGCCGACCTGAGCTTCGTCGACTTCGACAGCTTCTCGTCGGACGACTTCACGCCGGGCACCTACAACTGAGCCTGAGCTCCACCGGAACGGCCCCCGCATCCTCGGATGCGGGGGCCGTTCCCGTTGCGGCTCGCGTTCGCGACCCCCTGACGGCCTGGAGGCACGGTGCGGGCCGGCACCGTGCCTCCAGGCCGTCAGGGGGTGCGTCTAGAGCGCGCGGTCCGCGCCGTTGTCGCGGCCGGATCCGCGACCGGTCTCGTCGACCAGGGAGAACAGGCTGAGGACGTTGCCGTCGGGGTCGCGGACGTCGAACCAGTCGACCGCCCCGTCGACGCACTCGACGGGGCCGATGTCGATGCCGAGAGCACCGATCCGGGCGTGCTGGGCGGTGACGTCGTCGACGCCGAAGCGGACGCTCACCGGGTTCTCCTCGGCGTTCTCGTCCTCGTAGAGCTGGATCCAGATGCCGCCGACCTCGTACTCGGCGATGCCGTCGTCGGGCTCGAGGTCCGGTTCGGCGCGTTCGAACACGGCGCCGTACCAGAGGCAGGACGCCTCGATGTCGGTGACGGGCAGCCCCACGGTCACGCTCGTGATGTCCATGACTCATCATGTCCCGCGGTGGGCGTGCACGTCGAGCAGTTTCTGCCCTGGCAGGCTGGGGGCATGGCGACGCTGCGCGAACGGATCACGGCCCCTGCCCACCTCGAGCGACCGGTGCCGGTCGGCGGGTTGACGTTCCGGGCCGGGTCACGGGACGACCTCGCCGCGGTGCACGCCCTCGCAGTGGCGGCCGCGGCGGTGGACGACCCGCACGCTCGTCCCTCCACAGCCGACTTCGAGCGGACGTTCTCCACCGAGGGGCTCGACGTCGCCCGGGACACCCTCGTCGGCGTCGATGCTGAGGGGCATGTGCAGGCCTACGGCATCGTCATCGACGTCCCCTCCCGGGTCACCGCCGCGCGGGTGGTGCTCGACGGGACCGTGCACCCCGGGTTCCGCGGCCGGGGGATCGGCCGCCGGGTGCTCGCGTGGCAGGTCGGCCGCGCACGCCAGCGGCTGGCGGTACTCGACGTCGACCTGCCCGCCACGATCGAGGTCGGCGCCCCGCAGGGTGCCGGGTCGCTCCGGCTCGCGGCGAGGTCCGGGTTCGAACCGACCCGGAACTGGATCGACATGCAGGTCGTCCTCGGCGAGAGCGACGGCGACGCCACGGACGTGCCGGCGCTGCCGGACGGCCACGTCGTCCGCGCGGCCACCCCGGACGACATCGAGCCGCTGCGGCACGCCAAGAACGACTCGTTCCGCGACCACTGGGGGTCGCAGCCGATGGTCGAGTCCGACTGGCACGGCTTCCTCACCGCGAGCAAGAGCCGGCTCGACCTGTCGCGGGTGGTCGTCGACGCCGACGGGGCGATCGTGGCGTTCGCGATCGTGGAGGTGGACCCGGACGGCTTCGAGGCCCGCGGTCGCTCGTACGGGTACGTGCACTGGGTCGGGGTCGTCCGTGCTGCCCGGGGACGGGGCCTCGCGCCCGCCGTGCTCGACGCCTCGCTGCAGGCGATCCGGGCGGACGGCCTGTCCGCCGCGGTGCTGCACGTCGACGCCGAGAACCCCAGCGGCGCCGGGCGCATCTACGAGCGGCTCGGGTTCGTTGCGGGCGACGTGCACGTCACCGCGTCGACGCCCCTCTGACGAGGGTCGATACCCGCGGGTACCCCTGCACTGGGGCCACGGAACACCCCCTCGCCCCCTCGTTGTGGGACTGCGGTGGCCGTTCGGCGCGGACGTAGCGTGGTCGGGCGTCGAACCCCTGCGGCGCTCGTCCCCACGTCCAGCGCGCGACCCGAAGGAGGCTCGGAGGCACATGGCCACACTGTCCGAGATCCTCATCCTCAACGGAGCCCTGCCGATCGAGCACCTCGACTCGATGACCGGCGACGAGGAGATCGACGACCGCTCGATCCGGTCGCTGGTCGACCAGGGGCTGGTGAGCGAGGCGCAGTACATCACCGCCCGCGCCGCGTCGAACAACTCGAAGACCGTCCCGCTGACCGACTACCCGGTCGACGGCACCGCGGTGTCGATGCTGCCCGCGGCGCTCTGCCGTCGCCACGGCGTGCTCGGCGTCGGGTTCGAGGGCGAGACCCTCGTCCTCGCGATGGTGAACCCGACGAACGTCCTCGCGATCGACGACGCCCGCACCGCCTCCGGTCGCCCGGTCAAGCCGCTCCAGGTCGACGAGCGCGACCTCGCTGCAGCGCTCGACCGCTACCTCCGCGCCGACGACGAACTGAACGACCTGACGTCGTCCCTCGAGGAAGAAGCGTCGGCCCAGGCGCAGCAGCAGGTCGACCTGACCGACGGCGCCCTCGACGACGTCCCGATCGTCCGCTTCGTGAACCTGCTCGTCTCGCAGGCGATCCAGGACCACGCGTCGGACATCCACATCGAGCCCGGTGAGCACGAGGTCCGCGTCCGCTACCGCATCGACGGCGTGCTGCACGAGATGGCCCCGGCGCCCAAGAACATCCAGAACGGTGTCATCAGCCGCCTGAAGATCATGAGCGACATCGACATCGCCGAGCGTCGGAAGCCGCAGGACGGCCGCATGTCGGTGCGCCACGGCGGCCGGCAGATCGACCTCCGCGTCGCGACCCTCCCCACCGTCTGGGGCGAGAAGGTCGTCATGCGGATCCTCGACAACACGAACACGTCGATGTCCCTGAAAGACCTCAACCTGCTCGAGCAGAACTTCCAGGCGTACCAGCGCTCCTACTCGAAGCCGTACGGGATGATCCTGGTCACGGGCCCGACCGGCTCCGGCAAGTCGACGACGCTGTACACGACGCTCAACGCGGTCGCCCGCCCGGAGATCAACGTCATCACCGTGGAGGACCCGGTCGAGTACCGGATGGCCGGCATCAACCAGGTGCAGGTCAACCCGAAGGCCGGTCTGACCTTCGCGTCCGCCCTGCGCTCGATCCTGCGCTCCGACCCCGACGTCGTGCTCCTCGGTGAGATCCGCGACCACGAGACCGCGCAGATCGCGATCGAGGCCTCGCTCACCGGCCACCTGGTGCTCTCGACCCTGCACACGAACGACGCCCCCTCGGCGATCACCCGCCTGACGGAGATGGACATCGAGCCGTTCCTCGTCGGGTCCGCGCTCGACTCCGTCGTCGCGCAGCGTCTCGCCCGCCGGCTCTGTGACCGCTGCAAGGCCCCGGCGCAGTACACGCCCGCGCAGCTCGCCGCGCTCGGCTTCATCGACACCGAGGACTCCGCCGTCCCGGAGTTCTTCGGCCCCGTCGGTTGCGCGGTCTGCTCGAACACCGGGTACCGCGGCCGCATCGCCCTGCACGAGGTCATGACCGTGACCGAGGAGATCGAGCGCCTCGCCGTCTCCCGTGCGTCCAGCGCCGAGATCAGCCGCGTCGCCCAGGCGCAGGGCATGCTCACCCTCCGTCAGGACGGGTGGGAGAAGGTCAAGCTCGGCATGACGAGCATCGACGAGATCCTGCGCGTGGTCGCGTAGGCGTGGGAGTGGAACGATGACTGACTCCGTCTACGACATCTCCGTGCCCGGGGACGAACCCGTCGCCGGCTGGCACCCCGGACGCCCCGGCACCGAGGTCGGTGGCCGTCGCGCCGCGCGGCTCGCGGCAGCCGCTGCGCAGCAGCCGACCTCGCCCGACCAGGAGGCACGTGTCGCGCCCGCCCCGTCGGTCCCCGTCTACGACCTGTCCAGCGACACCGCCGCGTGGCCGGCACCGACCGGTGAGGTCGCGTCGTGGCCGGCCCCCGCCGGCGACCCCGTCGCCGTGCCGGTGGCGCAGCCGCACGCCGCTCCCGCCACGCCACCCGCAGCCGTCCCACCGTCGACCGCGTCCTACGGGTACGCCGACGCCGTGACCCAGCACCTGCCGGTCGTGCCCGCGGAACCGACCACGGTCCTCCAGGCAGTCCACGCCCCCACCTACGCGCCCGCACCCGACGGGCAGGCCGAGATCAACTTCACCCGCCACGCGCGGGAGGTCGCCGACCCCGACCTCATCACCGCGCTCGCGCAGGTGGTCTACCAGGGTGCCTCCGACCTCCACCTCACCGCCGACGCCGCACCCACCGTGCGCGTCGACGGGTCGCTCCGGCCCGCCGTCCCCGGCGGCCCGTGGGCACGCAACAAGGTCATCGCCGCCCTGAAGACCCTCCTGTCCGTCGAACAGGCCGGCCAGTTCGACCACGAGCAGGAACTCGACTTCGCGTACTCGCTGTCGCCCGAGTACCGCTTCCGCGTGAACTACTACCAGCAGCGCGGCAACTGGGGCGCGGCGTTCCGCATCATCCCCACCAAGATCAAGACCCTCAAGCAGCTCGGCATCCCCGAGTACGTGGGAGAGTTCGCCAAGCTGCCGCGTGGTCTCGTGCTCGTCACCGGTCCCACCGGCTCCGGCAAGTCGACCACCCTCGCCGCACTCATCGACCTCGTCAACGAGACTCGGGCCGACCACATCGTGACGGTCGAGGACCCGATCGAGTTCATGCACGACCACAAGAAGGCGATCATCAACCAGCGCGAGGTCGGGGCGGACACGCACTCCTTCGCCGCCGCCCTCAAGCACGTGCTCCGCCAAGACCCCGACGTCATCCTCATCGGCGAGCTCCGCGACCTCGAGACGATCTCCGTCGCCCTCACCGCCGCCGAGACCGGCCACCTCGTGTTCGCCACCCTGCACACGCAGAGCGCCCCCGGCACCATCGACCGCGTCATCGACGTCTTCCCGCCGCACCAGCAGGGACAGATCCGGACCCAGCTCGCCTCGACCCTCGAAGGCGTCGTCTGCCAGACGCTCGTGCCGAAGGCCAACGGCTCCGGTCGCGTCGTCGCCACCGAGATCATGAAGACCACCCCGGCCATCGGCAACCTCGTCCGCGAGGGCAAGACCTACCAGATCACCTCCGCGATGCAGGCCGGACGCGACATGGGCATGCACACGATGGACCAGGACCTCGCCGAACTCGTCAACGTCGGCACCATCACGCGGAAGGCCGCGATGGAGAAGGTCCACGACCTCGAGGGCTTCGACCGGCTCGTGCAGCGCGTCGAGTCCCCGTCGGACTCCTCCGCCGCCGCCATCGCCGCGTCCGAGATCGACTTCGGCGACAAGTACTCAGGAGGCCACTGATGTCGCTCGCCTACGACTACCGGGGGCGCGACGGCGCCGGAAAGCTCGTGAAGGGCCGGCTCGACGCGGCCTCCGAGGGAGCGGTCGTCCAGCGGCTGCGAGGGATGGGTGTCTCGCCGATCGCCATCACCGAGGCGAAGGCCGGCACCGGGCTGCAGACCGAGATCAAGATCCCCGGGTTCGAGAAGGGCGTGGGGCTCAAGGACCTGGCGATCATGTCGCGGCAGGCCTCGACCATGCTGTCGTCCGGGCTCTCCCTGCTCCGCGCACTGTCGATCCTGGCGGACCAGACGGACAACAAGAAGCTCAAGGAGATCCTCGGGAAGGTCCGGGACGACGTCGAGCGGGGTGTCTCGTTCTCCGACGCCGTGGCGAAGTACCCGGTCGACTTCCCGCCGATCATGATCAACATGATCCGGGCGGGGGAGACCGGCGGCTTCCTCGACCAGGCGATGGACTCCATCGCGACGAACTTCGAGAAGGAGCACAAGCTCCGGTCGACCATCAAGTCCGCGATGACCTACCCGGTCGTGGTGCTGGTGATGTCGCTGCTCGCCGTCGTCATCATGTTGATCTTCATCGTGCCGATCTTCCAGAAGATGTTCTCGTCGCTCGGTGGGCAGCTGCCGTTGCCGACGATGCTGCTCGTCTACGCGTCGCACGCGATGGTCTACATCGGACCGGCGCTAGCCGTCGCCATCGTGGTGTTCTGGCTGTGGTGGCGCGCGAACAAGAACACCGACCGCGTCCGCGCGTTCATCGATCCGTTGAAACTGCGATTGCCGGTTTTCGGGCAACTCAACCAGAAAATCGTCATCGCGCGTTTTGCGAGGAATCTCTCGAACATGATCGGTGCTGGCGTTCCTATTCTGCAAGCACTGCAGATCGCCGGTGAAGTCTCGAACAACTTCGTTGTGGAGAAAGCGCTCGGGCGCGTTTCCGAATCGGTTCGAAAAGGTGAATCAATCGCGGCTCCGCTCGCGAAGGAGACGGTGTTCCCTGCGATGGTCTCGCAGATGGTCGCCGTCGGCGAAGACGCGGGCTCGCTCGAGGTCATGCTCGAGAAGATCTCCGTCTTCTACGACGCCGAAGTCGAGGCCACGACCGAAGCGCTGACCTCGTTGATCGAGCCGCTGCTCATCGCGTTCCTCGGCGTCGTGGTCGGCGGGATGATCGTCGCGCTGTACCTCCCGATCTTCCAGATCACCTCTCTCGTCAAGTAGAGACCGCCTTCTGCTGCCCCTCGTGCGGGGGCGGTATTACCCCCGCTGCCCCCGGTAGTGGGGGTATTTCGTTCCTGCGTTGCCCCCCGTTCTCGGGATTATGCCCGGAAAACGCTCTGAATACTCTTGTCAGCGGCGGCAGAGCAAGCCCCGAAACGCACTTCCAATCACATTCCCGAAAGAATGGAACAACCATGTACTTCGCGCTCATGGGCAAGCTCGACGCTCGCCGCAAGGGTCTCCTCGACGACAAGGAGAAGGGCTTCACGCTCATCGAACTCCTCGTTGTCGTGATCATCATCGGCATCCTCGCCGCGATCGCCATCCCGGTGTACATCGGTGTGCAGAACAACGCGAAGGACTCGGCGGTGAAGTCCGACCTGGCCAACATCAAGACGGCGCAGGTCGCGTACTACACGACGAACAACGCCTACACGACGGACCTCACCAAGCTGACCGATTCGGGTTACAAGAGTGCTTCCATCGACTACACGAAGGGTGGCACCGCGCCCACCGTCAAGCTCACCGGTTCCGGCAACACCGCCGGCTTCTGCGTTGCCGCCGTCAGCCCGACGGGCACGAAGGCCAAGGTCACCGACGCTGACGGTGTCTCGACTGGCGACACTGCAACCTGCTGACCAACGTGAGGGGCGGGGCCCGACTCGATCCGAGTCGGCCTCCGCCCCTCCCGATTGCTGGGCCCGGTCGGAGGTGACCCATGTGTCGACTCGCGAATTTGCTGCGCGATGCGCGTGAACAGGAAGACGGGTTCTCCATCATCGAGGTGCTCGTCGCGATGACGGTGTTCGCGCTGATCGCAGCGGGAGTCGCGACGGGGATCGTCAGCTCCCTCTACCTCGCTCACGGATCGCGCTCACGCGAAGTAGCGATCAGCCTCGCGCAGGACTCCATCGACCGCGCGAGAACAGCCGCGAACCTTTTCTCGGTCGTGGACAGCACGTCGAAACCGACCGTCGGCGGCCTCCAGTACACGGTGCAGCAGGTTGCACGGTGGGTACCGACCTCGGGATCAGCGAACGCGTGTGGTGCTGGCGGAGGACCGCTCGCCTACAAGCGCGTCTCCATGACTGTCTCGTGGACGTCTGGCAGCTCGCAGTCGATTTCGATGAACAGCATGGTCGCCCCCACGTCGTCCGTGACCGCTGCCAACCTCGGCACGATCATCGTGTCGGTCGCGAAGGTCGACGGCAGCGGCAACGCGGGAGTGAGCGTCTCGATCGCACCGAACGCGAGCAATCCCAGCGGAGCTGCGGCGATCACTTCATCCGTCGCGCAGACCGATGCCAACGGCTGCACGTACGCGCTCAACGTCAAGCCGGGGCGGTACGACGTCGCACTCTCAAAGTCGGGGAACATCGACGACGGCACGTCCTCTGGCTCGCTCGGCGCGCAGACCACCACCCCGTCGACGACCGTGACGGTCCAGACCAACCAGACCTCCGCGGCCAACTTCAACTACGACACCGCACTGACGGTCGCCCCGCAATGGGCGGATCCCAACGCGACCACGACCGCGTTCACCTCGCCGACGACGGCTCCGGTCTCGCTTCGTCGGAAGTCGGCCGACTACGGGCCGTACGCCGCTGGGACCACCACTCAGGTGTTCCCGTACGCGGACGGCTACAAGGCAGTTCCCGGGACCCCGGCGACGTGCTCGAACGTGGACCCCGAGAACTGGACGACGGCGAGCGGGTCGGCGGTGGCGCCACGCAGCATCGCGCAGCCTGCCGCGGGGACGAACGCCGTGAAGGCGCCAGTGCAGATCGTGACAGTCAAGCTCGCGGGCAAGGCGGACAACGCCTTGACGGCCACGACCGCGGCTCCCAGCGCGAACTCGGGCGACCCTGGTTGCGCGACCAGCGCCACCTACACGTTCACCGGACTCCCGACAGGCGGAACTGCGACGATCGCACTTCCGTACGGAACCTACACGTTCCAGTCCGGGACGGTGACGAAGATCCTCGGTGGGGTGATCACGATCGCGTACGCGAGCGGAACTCCGAACGTGACTACAGCTCCCGGTGTGACGACGTCGTCCAACAAGGTGATGCTGGACCCGAGGAGGGCGCCGTGAGACGCGCCTTGAACCGGCTGCGTCGTGATGAGCGCGGAGTCTCTCTCGCCGAGCTGATCGTCGCGATGAGCGTGAGCATCCTGGTACTCACCATGGCCGGAGCGTTCTTCCTATCGGTGTCGAGGGCGTCGTCCACCACCAGTGGCGTGGACGCCAACACTCGAGTCGCTTCGACCGCCATGCGGGAGATGCAGCGCATGTTCCGCGTGGCATCGAACAACCCGGTGGCGAGTGGTGTGGACACGCAATACGCGTTCCAGTACGCGTCGGCGACGTCGGTGCGCTTCTTCGCCTACATCAACCTCAACTCCGCCGTGGACGTCCAACCGGTCGAGGTGCAGTTCACGCTGGACTCCGCCACGGGCACCATCACCGAGACCAAGTGGAACGGGACGGCGACCGACGCGACGAAGAGCTACTACGACTTCCCGCGCGCAGCGACCGCAACGCTCGCGAATGCCCCGACCTCCTCCGTGAAACTGGCGACGTCGGTCGTCCCGAGCACCCTGTTCACCTTCGCCGATGCAGGCGGCAATCCGCTCACCCCGGGAGCTACCGGCCTCTCCGCAGCGGATCTGCAGGCTGTTCGTTCGGTGACCGCCACCCTCACCGTCGGCGAGCGGGACTCCACGAAACCGGCCGCCGCCAACAACGTCACGCTCACGAGCACCGTGGGCATGCCCAACCTCCAGTTCGGGAGCTGATCGTGCGCCGCATCCTCGAAGCCATCCGGTCGCACGACGACGACCGAGGAGTGGCGCTCGCCGCAGTGCTCGGCATCGGCATGGTCGTGATGATCCTCGCTGCGACCATGGTCGGGCTCGCGACCTCCGGCGCCACGAAGTCGGTCGACGACCGAGACACGGCGAACGCGATGGCGGCCGCCTACGCCGGACTCGCTGACTACCAGTCGCGCGTCAACGCCGACAACACCTACGCGACGAAGTACGGTGACGCGAGCCAGGCGTTCAGCACCGGAGATGTCTTCCCGAGCAACACCGGGGGCAACGCCGCGTTCACGAGCTGGGTCGCAGTGCCCGACAGTGCTGGCGCGAGCGGCACGACCTTCTACCGGTACGCCGTGGACAACAGCATCTACGGCCAGCAGGGCATCGTCCGTGTGCAGGTCACGGGTAAGGCAGGCGCCAGAACTCGCACGCTCGTCGCCAACGTCAAGCCCGACGGCTTCTCGAACTACCTGTACTGGACGGACTACGAGTCCGGTGATCCGGCGATCACCGGCGAGAGCTGCACGAACGTCTACCAGAACGCCGACTACTCGGCCCGCCCGTCGAACGGTGCGGCCGCATGCGGCCGAATCCAGTTCCAGGACGGTGACGTCCTGAACGGACCGATCCGCTCGAACGACATGTTGCTCATCTGCGGAGGCACGTTCAAGAGCACTGTGCAGTCGGCGCAAGGCTGGAGCAACAAGGTCTGCAGCCCGACGAAGACCCCCGCGTTCCAGTACTACAGCGGCTACCAGCCCGAGGTCGTCGGTTCGTACACGCCCCCCTCGACGATCAGTGCCGGACGCGATCGGATGTACTCCGACGACGCGACCGTGATCGGGACGACGCCCGGGACCGGATGCCTCTACACGGGCCCCACACAGATCACCTTCCTGGGCAACGGGAAGATGACGGTGCGCTCGCCGTTGACACTGGCCACCAACCTCCAGAAAACGTCACCGTACGGATCCGCCCCGGCGAAGTGCGGTGCGATCGCGGACCTCCAAGGGGCTGGCGCGACACTGAGCACGAGCCTGCTCGCGAACAACCTGATCTACGTCCAGGACGAGCCGGCATCCGCCGGGAGCGGGAGCGCCACGAACCCGAACTACTACTGGTCCACCTACACGACACGCAACGCGCCGTCGGCGTGCATGCGGAGCAGCTCGAACCTCGACAACGGGCTCGGCTTTCCGTACTCGGGCTCGATCCCTGGGTACTCGGGGACCTACGCCGAGTCGCAGCCGCGCAACACGCAGGGCAAGTCGGTCTCCTGGGACACGACGTACGGGTGCACGCACGGGGATCTCTTCGTCTCCGGAACCGTCGACCAGTCGATGACCCTCGACGCCGAGAACTACGTCTACGTGACCGGCGACCTGAAGTACACGACGAACCGATCCGCGTCGACCGTCCTCGGCATCGTGGGGCAGGAGGCGGTGATGGTGTGGAACCCGATGTACGTCAGCGGCTCCGGTACCGCCTACCCGTTCCTCACCAACAACCGCACCGTGTCGGGCGCGATCCTCTCGAACCAGGGGACGTTCACCGTGCAGAACTACGCCTACGGCGGCGCACGCGGGACCCTCACGGTGAACGGATCCATCGCACAGCGGTACCGCGGCGCCGTCGGTCAAGGCAGCAACGGCTTCCTCAAGTCGTACGGGTACGACTCGAGCCTGGCGAGTTACACGCCGCCGTTCTTCCCGCAACCGGTCATCACGACCTACAAGGTGACATCGCAGATCGAGGTCAAGGCCGCTTACGACCCGAACGGAAACCCGCGATGACCGCCGCGCTCATGATCGTCGGCTTCGGTGCGGTCATCGGACTCGCGGTCGGATCGTTCCTCAACGTCGTCGTCTACCGCGTGCCGGCCGGTCTGTCCGTCGTGGCGCCGGCGAGCGCATGCCCTCGGTGCGGCCACGAGATCCGTGTGCGTGACAACGTGCCGGTGGTGTCCTGGCTCCTGCTGCGTGGCCGGTGCCGCGACTGTGCGACTCCGATCTCGGCTCGATACCCTCTCGTCGAGCTCGCCACCGCGCTGCTGTTCGCCCTGGTCGTGCTCCGCTTCGGACCAGCCCTCTCGGTGGCGCAGGACGGTTTGGCTGCTGCCGTCGCATCGATCGAGCTCGTCGCGATGCTCTACCTGATGGCGATCTCGATCGCACTCGCCCTCATCGACCTCGACGTTCACCGCCTCCCCAACGCGCTCGTGCTGCCCGCCTACCCGGTGATCGCTGTGCTCCTCGTGGGCGCGGCGGCGCTCGGTGGCGATTGGGGAGCGCTCGTCCGCGGCGCGATCGGCCTCGTGGTGCTCGGCGGTGGATACCTGGTGCTCGCGGTCCTCGTGCCCGGCGGGATGGGCCTGGGCGACGTCAAGCTCGCCGGTGTGCTCGGTCTCGCGCTCGCGTACCTCGGATGGGGACCCCTCGCAGTGGGAGCTTTCGGGGCGTTCCTCCTCGGAGGTACCTTCGCCATCGGCCTCATGGTGGCCGGGCGTGCGAAGCGCGGCTCCGGTATCCCGTTCGGCCCATGGATGCTCGGCGGTGCCTGGCTCGGAGTCTTCTTCGGCCAGCCGCTGCTCGACGGGTACCTGCGGATCATCGGACTGGCCTGAGGAAGGACTGCACATGGCGAAGAGCGTTGTCGGCGTCGACATCGGCGGAGACACCATCCGCGGCGTCGAGGTCGTGAACCCGGACAAGCCCGAACCAGTGATCCAGCGCGTGGCCGAGGTACCACTGCCCCTCGGATCGACCAAGCGGGGCGAGGTCCTCGAGCCGAACACGATCGCTGCGAGCCTCAAGGAACTGTGGCGGGTCGGGCGGTTCCGGTCGAAGGACGTCGTGCTCGGGATGGGGAACCAGCGGGTTCTCGCCCGCGACCTCACGGTGCCGAAGGCTCCCCTGGCGCAGATCCGCGAGTCGCTCCCGTTCCAGGTTCAGGACATGCTCCCGGTGCCGGTCGGAGACGCGATCCTCGACTTCTACCCGGTCTCGGAGACGGGCAGCCCGGAGGGCCCCGTCGTCCACGGCTTGCTGATCGCCGCGATCAAGGACGCGGTCCTCGCGAACGTCCGCGCGGTGCAGCTCGCAGGGCTCAACCCGATCGGTGTCGACCTCATCCCGTTCGCGCTGACTCGTGTGTACCTGCCCGCAGCTCGTTTCGCCGGCACCCACGCGCTCGCCGAGATCGGAGCGAACACCACGACCGTCGTCATCGCAACGGACGGCGTGCCACAGTTCGTGCGCATCATCCCGTCGGGCGGTGACGACCTGACCGGTGCGCTCGCCGTGGCACTCGACATCCCGGTCGAACAGTCGGAGGCGGTCAAGCGGTGGATCGGGCTCGGCGGGCGTGCGCAGACGCCCGACGACATCCGTGCGGCGGCAACGATCCGAGACCTGAGCGCCGAACTCCTCACGAGTCTGCGGAACACCGTCAACTACTTCATTGGTACCCGACCGGACACGACCGTCTCGAGCATCGTGCTCGCCGGAGGCGGCGCACAGCTGCCGGGCTTCCCCGAGGCCCTGCAGACGCAGACCGGTGTCCCGGTGCTCGTCGGCGACGCGTTCTCCGACGCAGCGGCCAGCCGGTCGATCCGTCGGGAGGACATCGCGGCCCGAGGCCTGTCGGTTGCCGTCGCCTGGGGACTCGCAACCGGGAGCAGTGCAGCATGACGAAACTCCTCGAACCCTCGAAGCGGCGCTCCGCCGGCTCGAAAGAGGTCCGGATCGCCGCGGACACGGCGCAGCGCACGAAGCGTCAGGGGCGCTCGGCCTCGAACGCACTCGTGATCGGCGGCCTTCCCCGTGTCGATCTCCTCCCCACCGAGGTACTCGTCGACCGTCGACAGCGTGCCGGTGTGCGTCGAGCATGGCTCGGAGTCGTCGTCGTGGCGGTCGCAGTCGGCGCAGCGACCGTGCTCGCATCTGCGACTGCCATGCAAGCGGACTCGCAACTGGCGGATGTGCGCCAGGAGACCTCGACGCTCCTCGTCCAGCAGCAGCAGTACCGGGACGTCCGCGCCACCGAGACACAATCGGAACTGCTCCGCGCGGCCCAGACGGTTGGCGGATCGACCGAGATCGACTGGCAGTCGACTCTGCAACGGGTGCAGAACTCGCTCCCCGCTGGCGTGGCGATCACGGGCGTCCAGATCGATTCTGCGACGCCACTCGAGGCGTACGCCCAGGCCACGACCCCGCTCCAGGGGCAGCGCGTGGCCACCCTCACGATCGATGCATCGAGCCCGACGCTCCCGTCCGTCCCAGCCTGGCTCGACTCGGTGAAGGGCATCCCCGGATTCGTGGACGCGAACGCGAACTCGGTCACCCTCGACTCGTCGACGAGCGTCTACACGGTGGACATGACGATCCACCTCGACGAGGACGTCTACGACGGCAAGTACGACACGAAGGACAAGTCATGAGCCGCAACCGACTGATGCTCGTCCTCGCTGCGGTCGCTGCGCTGGCCGTGGCCGCCGGTGGATTCTTCCTCGGAGTGCAGCCGCAGCTCGACCGAGCCGCTGCGGCGAAGTCCGAGGCCCAGAACATCAGCTCGTCGAACGCGACGACGAGGACAGAGATCGCTCGACTCCGCGAGCAAGCGAAGTCCCTGCCGAAGATGCGCGCCGAGCTCGCCGCGCTCCGGTCCTCCGTGCCGTCTTCGGCGGCCGCTTCCTCGTTCATCAGTCAGCTCAACGCGACCGCGAACGCCACCGGCGTGAAGGTGGCGACGATCACGCTCGGCGACGCAGCCGCGTACACACCGCCGGCCGCGACGACGCCGGCCACCGACGGCGCGAGCGCGACCGCGACGCCGACGCCGACGCCGAGCGCGACGCCGTCCGCGCCGGCGGCACCCACGACCACGACGGACAGCAGCATCACGGCCGAGAACTTCTCGGTGATCCCCGTCTCGATCTCCGTGAACGGCGAGTTCGCCCAGGCGCTCTCCTTCGTCAAGGGAGTGCAGTCAAATCCGCGGCTCTTCCTCATCGACTCGATCTCGTCATCGATCGCCAGTGCGGGGTCGGCCGACGCGGCGTCGGGGGGTGCGGACAGCCCGTCCTGGACCTTCACGGGGTCGATCTACGTCCTGACGGACACGACCACAGACACCCCGGCGAAGGGCTGACGGACCCCGTCCGAAACCCCCTCCCGAACGGGGTGTGACGCGCCACGCCGCACCCTCTTCCGCGACGCCTGTCGGTGTGCTTACGATGCTCCTGACACCGCACTCGCGGCTGCTCATCCCCCTCTCGAACGGCCGCTCGAAATGGCCGTTCCTCGTCGTGCCCGGAGTCGCGCGTGTTGGCTGGAATCGTGGAATTCCTCGGCTGGTTCGGAGCCGTAACCGTCCTTGCTGGTTACCTGCTGTTCTCGATGGGCAAGCTCCCGAACGGCCCGGTCTACCAACTCTTCAACCTCGTCGGCGGGCTCGCCGTCGCGATCAACGTCGCGGCGCACCACGCCGTCCCGTCGACCATCGTGAACGGCATCTGGGCGATCGTCGCCGTGGTCGTCCTGGTGAAGATGGCGAAGGCCCGACGCGCCGCGAAGCGGGGCGCCCCGGCGACGGCCGAGATCCCGGTGCTGCACACCGAGCCCGCGGCGACCACGGCGGTCCTGCCGGTCATCGGGCCCGCGCTGCGCGACCACGAGCCGGAGGCGACGGAGCAGTCCGGAGCCGAGCCGCGCCTCCAGGCCGAACCGGCGGCCACGACGGCCACGGCGGCCACGACGGCCACGACGGCCACGACGGCCACGACGGCCACGACGGACGCACTCACCGCCGCTGCCCCGATGACCGAGTCCATCCCGGTGATCACCGCGACCATCGCTCTGGCACTCGTCGCGGCAGCCCAGGAACAGCACACGCAGCAGGAGCGGCACGCACAACAGGAGCAGCCCGGCCAGCGCGAGCACGCCTGACCCTCGCAGCGATACGATCACCGCATGTCCCGGTGGTTGATCGCGACGATGACGTCGATCCTCTTCATCGCGCTCGTGATCGCGGTGACGGGCTTCGAGGCGCTGCTCGCCGACGTCGAGATCATCTCCCAGCCCGACGCCACCCCGTACCTCGGTCCCGCGATGGTGCTGGCCGGTGCGGTGGTCGTCTTCCTCGCCACCGCTGCAGGCGCTCGTGAGGGCAACCCCGGCGTCACCGGACTCGTCACCGCTGCGACCGTGTACCTCGTGATGCTCGGCGTCGGAGCGGTCGGGTACGCCCTGGTCCGCAGCGACCTCACCGAGCTGGTGGTGTTCCCGGCGGGCTACGCCCTCGGCCCGTTCGTGGTCGGGTCGGTGGTCGTGGCACTCCTCAGCGTCGTCGGCGGGATCGCGACGTCGCGCCACCAGTCGCGTGCGGAGCGGGTCACGACGACCGGCGGCGATGACGGTGCCCAACGGTAGGATTCCGGCAGCACCACAGGACGACGGGGGACCGATGACCGACCAGCACCAGGCCGACGGATGGGGTTCCGTCCCGAACGTCGACGAGATCAGCGGCGAGCACGGGGCGCCCCAGCAGACGGTGACCCCCGTACCGGCGAGAACACGTCGGAAGCTCGGACGCGGCCCCCTCGTCGGCATCATCGCCGGTGGCGCCGCCGTCGTGCTGTTGGCCGTCGCCGGCGTGGTCGGCTACTCCGTCGGGACGTCGACGCACTCGGCGGACCGCCCGGTGCGCGCCTTCCTCGACGACCTCTCGGCCGGCAAGGTCGAGGACGCCCTGACGACCGCGGGCATCGACCACGACAAGGGCGACGTGCTCCTGACCGACGCCGCGTACGCCAAGGCCAAGGGGCGCGTCACGGGGTACCGGATCGCCGCCACCCGCGACGACGGCGACACCGCGACGGTGACCGCCTACCTGCGGCAGGGTGGCCGCGACGTCTCGTCGACCTTCACGCTCGACAAGACGGGCACCGACTGGGGCGTCTTCCCGGTCTGGGAGCTCGAGGCCCCGAAGCTCGGCGCGGTCGACGTCAGTGTGCGTGGTCCGGCCGGCGCGAAGGTGCTGGTCGGCGGACAGGGCGTGACCACGTCGAAGGACGGCACGGCGACCCTGACGGCGCTCCCCGGCACGTACGACGTCGCGGTCGACGGCGGCAAGTGGTACTCGGCCGACGCGACGACGGCGACGGTGGCCGGCTTCGGCGGGACGGCGTCCTCGCCGGTGTCGATGACGACGAAGCTCACCGCGGCGGGTGAGCAGTCCGCGAAGGACGCCGTGAACGCCTGGGTCGACGGCTGCATCGCCTCGACGGACGCGGCGCCGAAGGGCTGCAGCTTCTACGCCTACGGCGAGGACTCCGCGTACACCTACACGAACCAGAAGTGGACGCTCGACACCCGCCCGGCGGTCTCGGTCGGCGGCTGGCTGTCGAACGGCTGGCTCGTCACCACGACGACGTACGGACGGGCGACCTTCACCGCGGACATCTCCGGCGCCGGTGGCGTGGGCACGGCATCCGCCGGTCCGATGAACGTGAACGCGAGCGGCTACATCACGGGCTTCACCGACGCCGGCGCGACGTTCCGGTCGGCCATCGGCAACGGCTCCTCCGACACCGGTTCGTGAGCCGTCTCACGTCCGTCGCCCGGTCGGCACCCGGCCAGGAGGCACGACTCGCGCCCGCCACGCAGGCGCGCCTCCGACGCGGCGCGGTCCCACCGCCCGGCGTGGGACGACGTGCCGGGCGGGCCCCGGCGTCGCGCCCCGCGCGCAGCGCGACCACCCCGATCAGGCGTGTTCGCCCACGGCGGTCCGGACGGGCCTCCAAGGCGACGCGCCCGGATTGATTTCGCGAGGTTACGCGGGTAGGCTCTTCCGGGTGTGCGCCCTCGTGCGCGCCCGAAAAATCCGGCTCGACCAACGGTCGACCGGACTCCGTCCCCCATCGTCGTCCGCCGTCAGGCGGCAATCAGCGTGGGACGAGGAAGCCGGCGGACCGCGTCGGCCAGAGAACACGAGCAGGACCAGGAGAACAGTTGCCTACTATTCAGCAGCTCGTTCGCAAGGGTCGTTCGCCGAAGGTCACCAAGACCAAGGCGCCCGCCCTGAAGGCGAACCCCCAGCAGCGTGGTGTGTGCACCCGCGTCTACACCACCACCCCGAAGAAGCCGAACTCGGCACTGCGCAAGGTCGCTCGTGTGAAGCTCTCGAACGGTACCGAGGTCACGGCCTACATCCCCGGTGAGGGCCACAACCTCCAGGAGCACTCGATGGTGCTCGTGCGCGGCGGTCGTGTGAAGGACCTCCCCGGTGTCCGCTACAAGATCATCCGCGGCGCGCTCGACACGCAGGCCGTGAAGAACCGTAAGCAGGCGCGTAGCCGCTACGGCGCGAAGAAGGGTTGAGCCAATGCCTCGTAAGGGTCCCGCCCCCAAGCGTCCCGTCGTCGCAGACCCGGTCTACGGCGCACCGATCGTCTCCCAGCTCGTGAACAAGATCCTGCTGGACGGCAAGAAGGGCCTCGCCGAGCGCATCGTCTACGACGCACTCGAAGGCGTTTCCGCCAAGAACCAGCAGGACGCCGTCGCGACGCTCAAGAAGGCGCTCGACAACGTCCGTCCGACCCTCGAGGTCCGTAGCCGCCGCGTCGGTGGCTCGACCTACCAGGTCCCGGTCGAGGTCAAGCCGCACCGCGCGAACACCCTCGCGCTCCGCTGGCTCACCTCGTACGCCAAGGCCCGTCGCGAGAAGACGATGACCGAGCGTCTCATGAACGAGATCCTCGACGCGTCGAACGGTCTCGGTGCCGCGGTCAAGCGCCGTGAGGACACCCACAAGATGGCCGAGTCGAACAAGGCCTTCGCCCACTACCGCTGGTAGTCCCGGCACCGTCCGGGCGCCGGTGGTCATGAACCGCTGGCGCCCCGGACGGCCGCCAACCTCTCCTACAACTCTTCCGGAGGAACCCTGTGGCACAGGACGTGCTCACCGACCTGAACAAGGTCCGCAACATCGGCATCATGGCGCACATCGATGCCGGCAAGACCACGACGACCGAGCGCATCCTGTTCTACACGGGCATCACGCACAAGATCGGTGAGGTCCACGACGGCGCCGCGACGATGGACTGGATGGCGCAGGAGCAGGAGCGCGGCATCACGATCACGTCGGCCGCGACGACCTGCTTCTGGGACAACAACCAGATCAACATCATCGACACCCCCGGTCACGTGGACTTCACGGTCGAGGTGGAGCGTTCGCTCCGCGTCCTCGACGGTGCGGTCGCCGTCTTCGACGGCAAGGAGGGCGTCGAGCCCCAGTCCGAGACCGTGTGGCGTCAGGCGGACAAGTACAACGTCCCGCGCATCTGCTTCGTCAACAAGATGGACAAGCTCGGCGCTGACTTCTACTTCACCGTCGACACGATCATCAACCGCCTCGGTGCGGAGCCGCTCGTGCTCCAGCTCCCGATCGGCGCCGAGAACGACTTCGTCGGCATCATCGACCTGATCGAGATGCACGCCAAGGTCTGGCCCGGCGACGCCAAGGGTGATGTCACCATGGGCGCCCAGTACGAGGTCCAGGAGATCCCCGCGGACCTCCAGGCCCGTGCCGAGGAGTACCGCGCGAAGCTGATCGAGCGCGTCGCCGAGACCGACGACGCCCTGCTCGAGAAGTACTTCGGTGGCGAGGAACTGACCAAGGACGAGATCAAGGGCGCGATCCGCAAGCTCACGATCTCCTCCGAGGTCTACCCCGTCCTCTGCGGCTCGGCCTTCAAGAACCGCGGTGTCCAGCCGATGCTCGACGCGGTCATCGACTACCTCCCGTCCCCGCTCGACGTGCCGCCGATGATCGGCCACGACGTCAAGGACGAAGAGAAGGAGATCATCCGCAAGCCGGACGCCTCCGAGCCGTTCTCGGCCCTCGCGTTCAAGGTCGCGGTGCACCCGTTCTTCGGTCGCCTCACCTACGTCCGCGTGTACTCCGGCTCGATCGAGTCCGGTGCGCAGGTCATCAACTCGACCAAGGGCAAGAAGGAGCGCATCGGCAAGATCTTCCAGATGCACTCCAACAAGGAGAACCCGGTCGACAACGTGACCGCCGGCCACATCTACGCGGTCATCGGTCTCAAGGACACCACCACCGGCGACACCCTGTGCGACCCGTCCAACCAGGTCGTCCTCGAGTCGATGACGTTCCCGGAGCCGGTGATCGAGGTCGCCATCGAGCCGAACACGAAGGCTGACCAGGAGAAGCTCTCCACGGCCATCCAGAAGCTCGCCGAAGAGGACCCGACGTTCCGCGTCGAGCTCAACGCCGAGACCGGTCAGACCACGATCAAGGGCATGGGCGAGCTCCACCTCGACATCCTGGTCGACCGCATGAAGCGTGAGTTCAAGGTCGAGGCGTCCGTCGGCAAGCCCCAGGTGGCCTACCGCGAGACGCTGACCAAGGTCGTCGAGCGCTACGACTACACCCACAAGAAGCAGACCGGTGGATCCGGTCAGTTCGCGAAGGTGCAGATCGCGCTCGAGCCGATGGAGGTCACGGCCGAGAAGGTCTACGAGTTCGAGAACGCCGTCACGGGTGGTCGCGTGCCGCGCGAGTACATCCCGTCGGTCGACGCCGGTATCCAGGACGCCATGCAGGTCGGCATCCTCGCCGGGTACCCGACCGTCGGCGTGAAGGCCATCCTCAAGGACGGCGCGGCGCACGACGTCGACTCGTCCGAGATGGCGTTCAAGATCGCCGGTTCCATCGCCTACAAGGAAGCCGCCCGCAAGGCCGGCCCCGCCATCCTCGAGCCGATCATGGCCGTCGAGGTGCGTACTCCCGAGGAGTACATGGGCGACGTCATCGGTGACCTCAACTCCCGTCGTGGCCAGATCGCCTCGATGGAGGACGCTTCCGGCGTCAAGGTGGTCCGCGCGAGCGTGCCGCTGTCCGAGATGTTCGGCTACGTCGGCGACCTGCGGTCGAAGACCTCTGGTCGTGCCGTCTACTCGATGACCTTCGAGACCTACAGCCAGGTCCCGGCCAAGGTCGCCGAGGAGATCATCGCGAAGAACGCGGGGGAGTAGCGCTCCAGCGCTTCTCCACAGGCGGGGGCGCCCGGCGACGGGCCCCTCGCCACCAAGTAAAGTAAAGACACACACCGCGCACCAACGGTCCCGAGCCCATCCAGGGCCGGCCGGGGGTGTCGCTTCCGAGTCCTGAGGAGGACCCCAGTGGCCAAGGCCAAGTTCGAGCGCACCAAGCCGCACGTCAACATCGGAACCATCGGTCACGTCGACCACGGCAAGACGACGCTCACGGCGGCGATCACCAAGGTTCTGCACGACCAGTACCCGGACCTCAACGAGGCCCGTGACTTCGCGCAGATCGACAGCGCTCCCGAGGAGCGCGACCGCGGTATCACGATCAACATCTCCCACGTGGAGTACCAGACCGAGAAGCGTCACTACGCGCACGTCGACGCCCCCGGTCACGCTGACTACGTGAAGAACATGATCACGGGTGCGGCGCAGATGGACGGCGCGATCCTCGTGGTCGCCGCCACCGACGGCCCGATGCCCCAGACGCGTGAGCACGTGCTGCTCGCCCGCCAGGTCGGCGTCCCCTACATCGTCGTCGCGCTGAACAAGTCCGACATGGTGGACGACGAGGAGATCCTGGAGCTCGTCGAGCTCGAGGTCCGCGAGCTCCTCGGCTCGCAGGAGTTCGACGAGGACGCCCCCGTCGTGCAGGTCTCGGCGCTCAAGGCGCTCGAGGGCGACGAGAAGTGGGTCAAGTCCGTCCAGGACCTGATGGCCGCCGTCGACGAGAACGTCCCGGACCCGGTGCGCGCCACCGACCAGCCGTTCCTCATGCCGATCGAGGACGTCTTCACGATCACCGGTCGTGGCACCGTCGTCACCGGTCGCGTCGAGCGTGGCACGCTCGACCTCAACTCCGAGGTCGAGATCGTCGGCATCCGCCCGACGCAGAAGACCACGGTCACGGGCATCGAGATGTTCCGCAAGCTGCTCGACAAGGCCGAGGCTGGTGACAACACCGGTCTGCTCATCCGTGGCCTCAAGCGCGAGGACGTGGAGCGCGGCCAGGTCGTCGTCAAGCCCGGTTCGGTCACGCCGCACACGGACTTCAAGGCGAACGCGTACATCCTGACCAAGGACGAGGGTGGGCGTCACAACCCGTTCTACGCGAACTACCGCCCGCAGTTCTACTTCCGCACCACGGACGTCACCGGCGTCATCACGCTGCCCGAGGGCACCGAGATGGTCATGCCCGGCGACACCGTCTCCATGACCGTCGAGCTCATCCAGCCGATCGCCATGGAGCCGGGCCTCCGCTTCGCCATCCGTGAGGGTGGTCGTACGGTCGGCGCCGGTACGGTCGAAGAGATCACCAAGTAACTCCGGTTACCTGCTGAAGCGGGGTCGGGCCTTCGGGTCCGGCCCCGCTTTCGTGTCCGCCGGAGACGTCGTTTGCTCACAGCTCGCCTGCGTTTCGCGGACAACGAGCGCTCCCGGGGGCACGATGTGGGCCAAGCGGTCGGGAGGTCCGGCCATCGAGCGGCCGGTTCGCCCGGCCGGACAGGGAGGCAGCATGGCCGGCTTCGACGACATCCAGAAGAACGTGTCCGCCAAGGCGCAGGAAGTGACCGACAAGGCGAAGGCCTTCGTCGACGAGAACCGCGACAAGATCGAGGAGGCCGTCAAGAGCGACAAGGCCGAAGAGGTCTCGGACAAGATCATCCACGGCCTCGCGGACGGCATCAAGAAGGTCACAGGCGGCAAGTTCGACGAGCAGATCGACAAGACCGCGCAGAACCTCGACGACAAGATCGGGAACAACGGTAGCGACCCCGCCTGAGCCGATCGCTCCGACTGCGCCCGTCCGGCACCACGCCGGGCGGGCGAACTCGTGCCCGGGGCGCCCGGTGTCGCCCGCTCGGGGGTCGTCCGCGCAAAGGGGGGCACCCGTGTACCCCACACTGGGTGCAGCGGCGGTTTCCCGCAACTCGATACCGTGGAGTCGCGAGGCCGGACCGGCCCGCGTGGTGACCCGAACACCCCCGCAGCACGCACCCAGGGACCCTGCCCGTACGGTGCTCTTCCGCTGCGCTGCGCTGCGCTCGGCGTCACCCGACGACGACCCGAGAGCACCCCCCCCCGATGCGTTCTGCCCTGTTCCCCGCACGCCCGCGCGCCATCGCCATGGCGGTGGTGGTGAGTCTCTTCGCCGCGCTGCTCTCGGTGTTCGCGGTCGCTGCGCCGACGAGCGCTGCTGGATCGCTCGTGTCGGTTTCCGTCAAGGCGGACGACTCGGTGCTCAACGGCGCACCGGCCGGCGTGACGATCACGGCGAAGAACACCACGGCGGCGGGCAGCGGTACCGCGCTGTACAACCTCGGCTACACCTACAAGCTCCCGGCCGGGGTCTCGTACGTCGCGGGTTCCGCAGGGACGCAGACCGGGGAACCCGTCATCACGACGCTGACCACCGCGCAGGGCGGCGGGACGCTCCTCGTGTGGTCGAACGTCTCCGACCTGGTCGCCGGGGACCAGAAGTCGATCTCGTTCTCGGTCCAGTCCGCTGACGCGTCCTGGCCGGTTGGTACGGCCTTCACCGCCGCCGCGCAGGTCGCAGCGAGCACGAACGCGCGCACCCTCCCGACCTACGGCGCTACGGGGACGCCGACGGCCGGGACCGGGATCAACGCCGCCGCCGCGACGTCGAACACCACGACGGTGTCGGCGCTCAGCATCACGAAGGCCGAGCCGAGCCCGGAGAACGAGCTCGTCCGGGGCGTGCACGACCACCCGACCGTCTACACGCTGACGGTGAAGAACACGGCGCAGGCGCCCACCACGGGCGTCGTCGTCACCGACTACCTGCCCGCCGGCCTCGAGTTCCTGCAGTGCGGCGCCATCGACAACACCACGTCGGGTGCCGAGTACGCGGGCGCCCCGTCGCTCACCGCGACCACCGCGGCGAAGGCCACCGGCACCTGGGACGCCACTGCCTGCCGCACGCCGCAGAGCGTCGAGACGGTCAACACCGTCGCGGGCCAGGGCTCGTCGGTGTTCACGAAGGTCGTCTGGAACGTCGGTGACCTCGCCAAGGGTGAGACCGTCACTATCAAGTACCTGGCTGCCGTCCCGCTGCGCGAGAACACGATGTCGTTCGCCGGACAGCCGGGTCAGCCCTCGACGAGCTCCACCGCTCCGGCCGCTGCGTCGCTCCTGCAGGCCGCCGACCTCGACAACAACAACGGTGCCTCGACCCGGCAGAACACCGCCGACACCACCTCGAACGGTCACGGGCTCACCAACCTCGTCGACGCACAGGGCACGTACACCGGCTCGGTCGGTGGCGGGGCGACCTCCGCGCAGAAGGCGAACGCCTCGCTGACGGTCGAGGCGATGGACCTCGCGGTCGCAAAGAGCGTCTCCCCGACCACGTTCGCGGCGGGCAAGCTGGCGACGTACTCGCTCCTCATCCGCACCAGCGAGTACGAGTCCTCCGCCGGCATCACGATGACCGACACGCTGCCCGACGGCCTGTGCCCGGCGTTCCCCGCGGGGACCCCGACGACCGGCACCCTGCCGGCCGACTGCGACCCGGCGAAGAACGCCGCGCTGAACCAGCAGATGACCGGCGCCACGATCGACTCGGTCGCCTACTCCGCAGCGGACGGCAGCTTCACGGTCACGTTCCACATCGCCGACCAGGCGACGAACGCGGCGCCGACCGTGACGTACAAGGCGCTCATGCGGCAGAGCTACTCCGTGACGGGCAGCGCCGGGCCGACGGCCGCGGGCGACGACTTCACCAACAAGGTCGCCATCGCCGGGACCTCCACCGGTGTGCACGGTGACACCGGGACGCAGAAGGTCGTCGACGACTCGAAGGCGACCATCACCTCGAACAGCCCGCAGATCGCGAAGTCGGTCCTCCCGCGCAGCACCACATCGCCGGTGACCAGCGCCGCGGACTGCGCCGCCTCGACCGGGACCTACTCGTCGGCCACGCCCGCCGACCCGTTCACCGTCAACGACCTCGTCTGCTTCCGCCTGCAGGTCGCGTTCCCCGCCGGCGTGCAGAGCCGCAACGCGACCGTGACGGACATGCTCCCCGTGGGCACCACGGCGTCCGCGGACCAGTGGGTCGAGGGCACCGACTGGGCCTACGGTTCCGAGAGCACCGTCCCGGCCGCGCAGGTGAAGCTCACCGGTTCGAGCGCGTCGATGGCGTCCTTCTCCATCGGATCCTCGGCGACCGGCGGCACGTACGTCGACGGTGACACCGCCGGTGCGACGGTCGTCCTGTACGTCGCCGCCCGCATCTCGAAGGCCGGTTCCAGCGCCACGGTGCCGGACATCACCGCGAACCTCATGAAGTTCGCCCAGCAGAACACCGCCGGCTCCGTGACGAGCCTCCGGTCCTCCGCGAACTACAAGGTCGCCGGACCGGCGTCCGCGATGCTGACCAAGAACATCGTGCAGACGGGTGCGGACGCGGCCAGCCTCAAGGCGAACGCGAACCCCGCGAACACGACCGAGGGACAGCTGCTGCAGTACAAGGTCAGCGTCACGAACCCGGCCGGCACTGCTGGCGGGTACCCGATCAGCAACGTCTCGGTGTGGGACGCGCTGCCCGCGGGGATCCGCTGCGCCGCGGTCGACGCCTCGGCAAGTGGCGGCACCTGCACGAACACCCCGCCGACCGGAGCGTCGTCGACCTTCTCGGGCCGCTCGTTCATCGTGTGGACCGGCGTCGGCCCGATCGCGTCCGGCGCGACCACCGACCTGCTGTACACGATGCAGGTCCCGACCCAGTCGTTCGCCGGCACCGTGTACCAGAACTCCGCCTCGGTCGTGCGGTTCGACACGACGGCCGACACCGGCGCTGCACAGACCTGGGTGCCGACTCCTGCCTCCGGGACGAGCACGCACGCGTCCGGTGCGACCGGCTCGCAGCTCGTCGCCGTCACCGCGGACGCCCAGCGCCCGGTGACGATCACGCCCGTCGTCGTCGACAAGACCGGCGGTACCGACGGCGGTGCCACGAACCGGTCCGGCCTGAACGCCGTGCCGGGGCAGCCGCTCAAGTACACCTACTCCGTGACCGTGAAGGCCGGCACGAGCGTCGGAGCCGCGGCGCTGGTGGACCCGCTGGCCAAGGTCACCGGGCTGGAGACCACGAGCGCCACCACGTGGACGCTGGGCATGCCCGGGACCGCGAACGTGGCGACGCGCGGCATGACCGACGGCGACGCGACCGTCACCTACGGCGGCCAGGACTTCACGTTCACCGGCGGTGCCACGACCAACACGGACGGCGGCGGAGGTCTCGTCTTCCCGAGCGTGTTCGACAACACCACGACGGCTGACGTGACCTTCACCGTCACGGTCTCCGGGCTCGCGGTGTCCGCCGGCACCGGCGCGTACCCGAAGTCGGACGGCACGACGTTCTCGTCGGCGACGATCACGAACACCGCGACGTTCCGCAGCACCGACCCGGTGACGGGCACCTCCGTCGCCCCGACGAAGGAGGTCGCGGTCGGCGTCACCGCCCCGAACCTCGCGATCACGAAGACCGACGACCGGAACGGCGCCGTCGTCTCCGGCCAAGACGTCGTGACGTGGACGCTCACCGCGACGAACAAGTCGACCACGACCGATGCGCGCAGCGTCCTCGTCGCCGACTGCTTCCCGTCGTCGCTGCAGTTCACGGGGTCGTCGCGAACGGAGGTGACCCCGACCCAGGCGCAACGCGATGCGCTCGGCGCGTGCGGCACCGACCGCACCCTGCACGCGTGGAACGTCGGCACGTTGGCCGCCGGTGCCTCGGCCACCGTCACGGTGACCGGCACCCTCGCCGACAAGGCCCCCGCCGGCACGAGCTACGCGAACACCGCGAAGGTCGTCGGCTCGAGCCTCGACACCGACTACGCGACGGCCGGCGCGACCTACGTCCAGACCGCCCGCGCCGACGACACCATCACGGTGGCGTCCCCGTCCGTGTCGAAGCAGCTCACCGCGCCCACCTGGTCGAACACCGACGGTTCCGCCGGTACCCCGGCCACGACGAACCCGGCGAACACCGCCGCGCTGCCAGTCCGCCCGGGTGACGCGGCGACCTACCAGGTGACGGCGACGATCCCCGCGAACGTGGCGGTCTTCGACGCCCGGCTCACGGACACGTTGCCCGTCGGCCTGACCGTCGACGGCACCCTGACCGCGACGACGTCCGACACCACCGTCACCGCGACGGGCACCGTCGATGCGTCGACGCGCACCGTGACCGTGGCCGTCAGCGACATCGCGACGGGCCGGCCGCAGGCAGTGGTCGTCACCGTGTCGATCCCGGTCCGCCTGTCCACCAGCGCCACGGCCGGGACGGCCCTGTCGAACACCGCGAAGTTCGCGTGGGACAAGACCGCGAAGGGGACGACCCCGACCGACGGTTCGGCGACCTCGAACCAGGCGAACGCCTCGGTCGTGGCACCGTCGCTGTCGATCGGCAAGACCGCGACGGTGCTCGGGACCACGAGCACCGCCCTCGACGTCGAGCCCGGCCAGTCCGTGCGGTACACCGTCACCGTGACGAACGCCAAGGGCGCGTCGCCGGCGTACGGCGCCGTCGTGACCGACTGCGTGCCCGCGGGCATCGTGGTCGACGGCACGTCGATCTCCGACGGCGGGACCTTCACCGCGGCGGCGGACGGGGCCACGAAGTGCGGCGGCGGCGTGATCACCTGGCCGTCGACCACGGTCGGCGGTGCGGGCGCCACCGTGCAGCACACGTACTCCGCGAAGCTCGCGGACGATGCCTCGCTGACCGGCGGGCCGCTCACGAACACCGCTTCGACCGGTGACTACCGCAGCCTGCCGACCGGCGGCGCGAGCTACGACGCCGTCTCGGCGACCGCCACCGTGACCCCGGCGTTCCCGGACGTCGCCGTCGCGAAGTCGAACGACACCCTCGGTGGCCTGTCCTACGTCGGCGTCGCCTCGGACTTCTCGGTGACGTTCACGAACACCGGCAGCGCCGCGACGAACGTCGCCGCGAAGGACGTCCTGCCCGCGAACTGGCAGTACGTCGCCGGCAGCGCCACGCTCGTCCGTGACGGTGGAGCAGCCGCTCCGGTGGCCGACCCCACGACGACCGGCAGCACCCTCACCTGGTCCAGCCTCGGCCAGCTCGGGGCGAACGCCACGATGACCCTGCACTACCGGGCGACCCCGACCGCCGACGCGGCCACGACGCCCGGCGCCGGTACCGCGATCGCGCACACCAACCACGTCACGGCGACCGTCACGGACGCCTCCGGTGGCACCGGGTACGACGGCGGCGACGGCTCGTTCGTCTCCTACCCCGGTGGCGCTGACGACGCGACGGCCACGGCCCGGATCGCAGCGGCCGACCTCGCCCTGACGAAGACGGCCACGACCGCGAAGGTCGTCGCCGGTGCCACCACCGCGAAGGCCTGGACCATCACGGTGACCAACACCGGTGACGACGCAGCGCACGGCACCACCGTCGTGGATGCCCCGACCGGCCTGCCCACGGGGGCGACCCTGGTGTTCACGGGCAGCGGCTGGACCTGCACCCCGACGGACGGCACGTGGTCGTGCGTCAACGGAGCGACCGTCGCGAAGGGCGCCTCGTTCCCCGAGCTCGACGTCGCGCTGACCCTGCCGGCGAACGCGCCGCTCACGGCGATCCGCAACACCGCCACGATCCACCAGGGCACGGGCCAGACCTTCGACCCGAAGCCCGGGAACGACAGCGACACCGCGAGCGTGACCCCGGTCGCGATCGCCGACCTCGCGATCACCAAGACCGGCCCGTCCGAGAAGGCCCAGGCCGGACGGACGATCTCGTGGAGCCTCTCCGTGCAGAACCGCCAGGACACCACCGTGCAGAGCGTCTCCGACGCACGCGGCACGGTGACCGTCACGGACACGCTGCCCGACACCGTGACGCTCGTCAGCGCCACCTCGACCGACACCGCGTGGACCTGTGACACGGACGACGACACCGTGACCTGCACCCGCGACGGCCTCGCGAACGGCACCACCGCCGGCGCGATCACCGTCACCGCGACCGTGCACTCCGACGTCACCGCCGCGCAGTCGATCGTGAACACCGCGGCGGTCGCGGTCGACTCCACGAAGACGACCGACCCGACGACGTCGAACGACGACTCGAAGGCGACCACCGCGGTGGACGACACGACGTCGCTGACCATCGACAAGGCCTTCGGGTCCGAGGCGCTGGTCGCCGGTGACCCGGCGGACTGGACCGTCACGGTGACGAACACCGGGACGGCCGACGCCCGCACGGTGCAGGTGACGGACACGCTCGAGTCGGGCACGCGCCTCCGGTCCGACACCCCCGTCGACAAGGGAACCGACACCGTCACCCAGACCGACGGCCCCTGGACCTGCACGGCCCCGGCCGCCGACGGCACCGACGTGACCTGCGTGCTCGACGGTACCCTCGCCGCCGGGAAGCGCACGACGTTCACCATGACCGTGACGACCCCGTCGTCCTTCACCGGGACCCTGGTGAACACCGCGGTGGTGACGGCCGACAACGCCGCGACCGCCCAGGACCAGGCACGGAGCGACGCCTCCCAGACTGCCGGGCTCTCGGTGACGAAGACCGCGGACGTCGAGACGGTCGACGCCGGCAAGGACGTCACCTACACGATCACGGTCGCGAACCCGACGGGCCCGTCCGACCTGCCCGCCGGTGACGACCGCACGCCGAGCGTCCGGGTGCAGGACACCCTGCCGGCCGGCGTGGAGTTCCGCGGCCTGTCGCCGGAGACCGAGCAGCACTGGGCGCTCGAGTCGAACGCGGACGGCGTCCTGACGCTGTCCAGCACCGACGGCATCGCGGCGGGGGCCACCGACCCGAACACGATCGTCCTGACCGTGCACGTGCCGGCCTCCTTCCGGGGTTCGTCGATCGTGAACACCGCGACGGCCTCGCCCGTCACGGCGTCCGGCCCGGTCGTGCACGACGAGGCGACCGTCGACGTCACCACGCACGCCGACCTGTCGATCACCAAGCAGCGCACGAGCGCCCCGAGCGCCGACGCCGGCACGGACGTCACGTACGACGTCACCGTGACGAACGACGGCCCCTCGGACGCGCAGGACGCCTCCTGGACGGACACGCCGCCCGCGGGCATGACGATCCGGAAGGTGACGACCGACGCGGCTTGGGAACAGGGCGCGGACGCGGGCACCTGGACCACCGCCACCCTGGCGAGCGGTGACACCGCCGTGTTCCACGTGACGGCCTCGATCGCATCAGGCACCCCGGCCGGCACGCTCCGCAACACCGCGACCGTGTCGAGCGCGACGCCCGACACGGACCCGGCGAACGACACCGCCGGGGACGACGTCACGGTGACGACGCACGCGGCCCTCGGCCTGACGAAGAGCCCGGTCGCGAAGGTGGGCTCGACGACGGCTGCCAAGCGGGTCACCGCGGGTGCCGAGCAGGTCTGGCTCCTCCAGGTCCGCAACGAGGGACCGTCCGACGAGCAGCCCACCACGGTCGTCACCGACCAGCTGCCCGAGGGCCTGACGTTCACCGGCGCCTCGAGCGACGGCGCCGTGTGGACCTGCGACGGCACCACCGACCCGACGCTCGTCACGTGCTCGCTCCCGACGACGATCGTCGCCGGGACGGACGCCCCCGGCCTGTGGATCACCACGAAGGTCGCGTCCGGCTACACCGCCGGCACGATCGAGAACCGCGCGGTCATCACCGGGCAGGGCACCAACCCGCCGGTCGGCACGAACGACCAGCCGGTGACGAGCCCGCTCGACGTCGACGAGGTGGCGAACGTGGCGATCACGATCGGCCACGACGGCGCCGCGGTCATCGGCAAGGACCTGCCGGAGACGATCCAGGTCCGGAACGCCGGGCTGTCCGACGCCGCCGGTGTCACGGCGACGTACACGCTGCCGAAGGGGCTGACGTACGTCTCGACCGAGGCCGATCCCGCGTGGACGGTCACCGGTGTGGTGCACGACGCCGACGGCTCGACCACGGTGTCGTTCGCCCTCACGGGGACGCTGCCGGCCGGTTCGCTCGCGCCGGTCATCACGGTGCACCAGACGCCGACGGCCGCCGCCTACCCGGGCGTGCAGCCGAGCGCGACCGTCGCGACGACCACGACCGAGACGACGCTCGCCGACAACGAGGCGGCCGACGAGCTCGCGGTCGACCCCGCGTCCAGCCTGTCGGTCACGAAGACCCACACGGGTCAGGCCGTCCGCGGCCAGACCGTCGGCTACACCATCACGGTGCGCAACGACGGCCTCACCGAGGACCCGGGCCCCGTGGTCGTCACCGACCGTCTGCCCGCCGGCCTCACCCTGGTGAGCGTGAACGACGCGAAGGCAGCGACGTGCACCACCGGGCAGACGGTCACCTGCACCCTGACGGGTCCGCTCGCGGTCGACGGCCAGGTCGCGTTCCAGGTCACGGCGAAGGTCGCGACCGACGCCCCTGACCGCATCACGAACGTCGCCACGGTCGAGTCGCCGACGACGCAGGTGGTGCCGATCGCCGGCTCCGCCAGCCCGACGGACCCGATGCGCGCCAGCGACCCGGCTCCGGTGCGCGACGCACCGAAGCCGGCGGGCGAGCTCGCCTTCACGGGTGCGGCCGGACTCGGCATCGGCGCGCTGATCGCGCTCCTCGCGATGGCAACCGGTGGCGTCCTGCTGGTGACGCGCCGACGTCGCCGAGCGTGACCACCTGACGGCCTGGAGGCACGGTGCCAGCTGGCACCGTGCCTCCAGTCCGTCGCCGGGCCGGGTCACAGGCGGCAGCGAGTTGCATCGAGGACGTGACACGTCTCCGCCGCTCCGCGACCAACGGTCGCGGCTACCACCGCGTCCGCAGCGGCCGCGGGTTCTCGTACCGCGACCCGGACGGCGCGACCGTGACCGACGAGGCGGTGCGCCAGCGCCTCGAGGACCTCGTCATCCCGCCCGCGTGGGACGACGTGTGGATCTCGCCCTACGACAACGGCCACGTCCTCGCCACCGGGATCGACGGTGCCGGACGGCGGCAGTACATGTACCACCCGTCCTGGCGCGAGCGCATGGACCGCATCAAGTACGACCGCGCGCTCGCCCTCGCCGAGTCCCTGCCGGTCGCGCGACGCGGGGTCACCATGGACCTCCGCCGCCCGGAACCCGACCGGCAGCGTGCTCTGGCCGCCGCCTTCCGGATGCTCGACCAGGGGTCGCTCCGGGTCGGGTCCGAGCGCTACGCCTCCGAGCACGGCAGCCGCGGGCTCTCGACGCTGCTCTGCGCGCACGCCCACGTCTCCGGCGACGACATCGAGCTGGACTTCCCCGGCAAGAGCGGGCAGGAGTGGTCGTCGTCCATCCACGACGCCGACCTCGCGACCGTCATCGCCGGCATGAAGCGCCGCGGGCCGAACGCCCGGCTGCTCTCCTTCCGGGAGCGCCGGGGGGCCGAGTGGGAGCCGCTCTCCGCCGAGGACATCAACGAGTACGTGAAGGAGCGCGCGGGGGACGAGTTCACCGCGAAGGACTTCCGGACGCTGCACGGCACGGTGGCCGCCGCCGTCGACCTGGCGTCCACCGGGCCGCAGTCCTCCCAGGCGAAGCGGCGCAAGGCCGTCTCGCACGCCGTCAAGGTCGCGAGCGAGGAACTCGGCAACACCCCGACGGTGTGCCGGCAGAGCTACATCGACCCGCGACTGCTCGACGCCTACGACCACGGCGAGACCATCGACCCCGACCGCACGCACGCGGCGGAGTCCGAGGTCCGCGCACTGCTCTACCGACAGTGACCGGGAAGGGGCCGGGATGACGTACCGTTGGACCTCGTGCCCGATCACCCCCACCCGGGCACGGAAGGACCCCCACCAGTCGTGACTGACGAGTGCATCCACGGATTCCCCACCGAGCTCTGCGACATCTGCGCCCCGCGCCAGCGCGAGGCAGCGGAGACCCCCACCCCGACCCCGCGCCGTACCCGGATCACCACCTCGCTCCGGAGCGTCCCCGGCCAGGCCGCCGCACCCGCGTCCTCGCTGCGGTCGCCGGTGCCCGACCTGCCCGAGGCGCGTGACTTCGCGTCGCTGCGGGCCCACCACGTCACCCACGTGGACAACCTCGACGACATCGTCGGCTCCGGGGCGATCCTCGCGTCGGACGCCGTGACGCCGGTCGTCGACGTCGCCTCCCCCTCCGCCCGTGCGGCTCGGGCCGAGGCCACTGCCCCGGACGGCTCCCCGGTCGCCGGCCACGTGCCGTTCACGCTCTCCCCGGACGCCACGCGCTGGGACGAGCTGCGCACCGGTGCCGAGGGTGAGCGCTGGTCCGACGCCGCCCGGCGGACCCGGGCGACGGAGTACATCATGCTCGTCGTGCCGGTGTCGGCCTTCGGAGCGTCCGTGATCGTCGCCGACCAGGACGCGGACGCCGAGGACGTGCGCTTCGCCGTCGGTCCCGAGGCCGCGACGAACCTCATCCGCCGCACGGACTTCACCGACCCGGAGATGCACGAGCTCGAGCTGCTCGCCGGGCCGAGCGTGCCGTTCTCCGCCGTCGCGGTCATCGGCGTGCCGAACGACCGCGTCCGACAGGCCGTCAAGGCGGTCCTGCAGGACCACGGCGGCCACGCTCCCCGGGTGGCCGTCTTCCCGCCGTGGTTCGTCCCGCCGGTGGTCGCCGAGTAACGTCGGCACCGACCTTCCGCGCATGCCCTCCGGACCCGCTCCGGAGGGCATGCTGCGTGTCGGGGCCGCCCCGTGCCTCCAGGCCGCCGATCCCCGTGGATCCGGGGAAGTGGGCCGATCCCGACACGCCCGCGAATCGCGACACGCCCGGGTTGCACGGATGCCGTGCCTATGCGAGACTTGTCCGGTTCCGAATTCCGCGTGCGTCCGCGTGCGCAGGATCACTGCTCTGGCAGTGCACAACCCCCCTGTTCAGCAGGGCTGGGTTGGGCCGCAGGCAGCAGAACACGATCGACTCCCTCGATAGCGCCCGGCCACTGCTGTGTCCGGACGTGGGGGAAGCGACATGCCCACGCTGGACGGCCCAGGTCGCCCCGCGCGGTTGACAGGAGAACAGCGGTCATCCCCAGCGGATGCGGCCGGTTGGTTCAGGAAAACAGCCAAGTCGTGCAGGAATGCACGGTGACGGCGGCGTCAGGCGGCCCGAGGGTGCGCGGCGCAGAGAGGACAAGAGACACATGGCGGGACAGAAGATCCGCATCCGGCTCAAGTCGTACGACCACGAGGTCATCGACACGTCGGCCCGGAAGATCGTCGACACGGTGACCCGTGCCGGTGCGACCGTGGTCGGCCCGGTGCCGCTCCCCACCGAGAAGAACGTGGTCACCGTGATCCGTTCTCCCCACAAGTACAAGGACTCGCGCGAGCACTTCGAGAAGCGCACGCACAAGCGGGTCATCGACATCGTCGACCCGACGCCGAAGGCCGTCGACTCGCTCATGCGACTCGACCTCCCGGCTGACGTCAACATCGAGATCAAGCTGTAAGGGGGCTGCACTGATGGCGAATTCAACCAAGACCGTCAAGGGCCTCCTCGGCAAGAAGCTCGGGATGACCCAGGTGTGGGACGAGAACAACAAGTTCATCCCCGTCACCGTGATCGAGGTCGGCCCGAACGTGGTCACCCAGATCCGCAACGTCGAGCGCGACGGCTACGAGGCGATCCAGATCGCCGCCGGCGCCATCGACCCGCGCAAGGTCAACAAGCCGGCCGCCGGTCACTTCGAGGCCGCCGGGGTCACCCCGCGTCGCACCCTCACCGAGATCCGCACCAACGACTCCGCCGAGTACACGCTCGGCCAGGAGCTCACCGTCGACACCTTCGAGGCCGGCCAGAAGGTCGACGTCGTCGGCACTTCCAAGGGCAAGGGCTTCGCCGGTGTCATGAAGCGCCACGGCTTCCACGGCGTCGGTGCCTCGCACGGTGCGCACCGCAACCACCGCAAGCCCGGCTCGATCGGTGCTTCGTCGACCCCGTCGCGTGTCTTCAAGGGCATGCGGATGGCTGGTCGCATGGGTGGCGAGCGCGTGACCGTCCTCAATCTCACGGTGCACGCCGTCGACGCCGAGAAGGGTCTGCTGCTCGTCAAGGGCGCGATCCCCGGTGCTCGCGGTCGCTCCGTCTTCGTCCGCACCGCCGTGAAGGGTAAGTGATCATGGCCACCACGACCGCAACCACGATCGACGTCCTCGACGCATCGGGTACCAAGTCCGGCACCGTCGAGCTCCCCGCCGAGCTCTTCGACGTCGAGACCAACGTCCCGCTGATCCACCAGGTCGTCACCGCGCAGCTCGCAGCCGCGCGTCAGGGCACCCACAAGACCAAGAACCGCGGCGAAGTCCGCGGTGCCGGTCGCAAGCCGTTCAAGCAGAAGGGCACCGGCCGCTCCCGTCAGGGTTCGGTCCGCGCTCCGGAGCACACCGGCGGTGGCGTCGTCCACGGACCGACCCCGCGCGACTACTCGCAGCGCACCCCGAAGAAGATGATCGCCGCTGCTCTGCTCGGCTCGCTCTCGGACCGCGCCCGCGGTGGCCGCATCTCCGCTGTGGAGGGCTTCGTCACGGCCGAGGTGCCGTCGACCAAGACCGCCCGCACGCTCCTCGAGAAGGTCGCGCCCGTCAAGCACGTGCTCATCGTGCTCGAGCAGGACGACGAGCTCACGCTCAAGTCGATCCGCAACCTGCCGAACGTCCACGCGCTCTCGTACGGCCAGCTCAACGCCTACGACGTGCTCAAGGCCGACGCGCTCGTCTTCAGCAAGAGCGCACTCGACGCCTTCATCGCGTCGAAGACCGCGAAGGAGATCTCCGCATGAGCGGCTTCAACAAGGACCCGCGCGACATCATCATCTCGCCGGTCGTCTCGGAGAAGAGCTACGGCCTGATCGACCAGGGCAAGTACACGTTCATCGTGGACCCCCGTTCGAACAAGACCGAGATCAAGCTCGCCATCGAGAAGATCTTCGACGTCAAGGTCGCGAGCATCAACACGCTGAACCGTCCGGGCAAGACCCGTCGCACGCGTTTCGGCATGGGCAAGCGCAAGGACACCAAGCGCGCCATCGTGACGCTCAAGTCCGGTTCGATCGACATCTTCACGGCTGTCGGCTGAGGACCAGAGGGATAAATCATGGCTATTCGTAACTACAAGCCGACGACCCCCGGTCGTCGCGGCTCGTCGGTCGCCGACTTCGCTGAGATCACCCGTTCGACGCCGGAGAAGTCGCTGCTTCGTCCGCTGCCGAAGACCGGTGGTCGCAACAACTCCGGCCGCATCACCACCCGTCACATCGGTGGTGGCCACAAGCGCCAGTACCGCGTGATCGACTTCCGTCGTCACGACAAGGACGGCGTGGACGCCAAGGTCGCACACATCGAGTACGACCCGAACCGCACTGCGCGCATCGCGCTCCTGCACTACGTGGACGGCACGAAGCGCTACATCATCGCGCCGAACAAGCTCAAGCAGGGCGACGTCATCGAGCAGGGCGCCGGCGCGGACATCAAGCCGGGCAACAACCTGCCGCTGCGCAACATCCCCGTCGGTACCGTCGTGCACGCGATCGAGCTCCGCCCCGGTGGCGGCGCCAAGCTCGCGCGTTCGGCTGGCGCCTCGGTGCGTCTCGTTGCCAAGGACGGCCCCTACGCGCAGCTCCGTCTGCCGTCGGGCGAGGTCCGCAACGTCGACGCCCGCTGCCGCGCCACGATCGGCGAGGTCGGCAACGCCGAGCAGTCGAACATCAACTGGGGCAAGGCCGGCCGCATGCGTTGGAAGGGCGTCCGCCCGACCGTTCGTGGTGTCGCGATGAACCCGGTCGACCACCCGCACGGTGGTGGCGAGGGCAAGACCTCCGGTGGCCGTCACCCGGTCAGCCCGTGGGGTCAGGCCGAGGGTCGCACGCGCAAGCCGAACAAGCCGAGCGACAAGCTCATCGTCCGTCGCCGTAACGCCGGCAAGAAGCGCAAGTAGGAGTTCAGAAGATGCCACGCAGTCTGAAGAAGGGCCCCTTCGTCGACGAGCACCTGCTCCGCAAGGTCGTCACGCAGAACGAGGCCAACACCAAGAACGTGATCCGCACCTGGTCGCGTCGCTCGATGATCATCCCGAACATGCTCGGGCACACGATCGCCGTGCACGACGGCCGCAAGCACATCCCGGTGTTCGTCACCGAGTCGATGGTCGGTCACAAGCTCGGCGAGTTCGCGCCGACCCGCACCTTCCGTGGTCACGTGAAGGACGACAAGAAGGGCCGTCGCCGCTAACGCGGCGACGCAGAGGAGGAACGAAATGGTGGAGTCGATCGCACGCGTGCGACACATCCGCGTCACGCCTCAGAAGGCCCGTCGCGTCATCGAGCTGATCCGCGGCAAGCAGGCCCACGAGGCGCTCGCCATCCTGAAGTTCGCCCCCCAGGGCGCTTCGGAGCCCGTGTACAAGCTGGTCGCCTCGGCGATCGCGAACGCCCGGGTGAAGGCGGACTCGACGAACAGCTTCCTCGACGAGCGCGACCTCTACGTGAGCCGCGTCTTCGTCGACGAAGGTACGACCCTGAAGCGGTTCCAGCCGCGCGCCCAGGGCCGCGCCTTCCGCATCAACAAGCGCACCAGCCACATCACGGTCGTCCTCGCGACGCCGGATGAGGTCGAGGCTGCCGCGACGAGCAAGAAGGCGAGCAAGTAATGGGCCAGAAGGTCAACCCGTACGGCTTCCGTCTCGGGATCACGACGGACCACGTCTCGCACTGGTTCACCGACAGCACGAAGCCGGGTCAGCGCTACGCCGACTACGTGGCCGAGGACATCAAGGTGCGCGAGTACCTGAAGAAGACCCTCGACCGCGCCGGCGTCGCCCGCATCGAGCTCGAGCGCACCCGTGACCGTGTCCGCGTGGACATCCACACCGCGCGTCCGGGCATCGTCATCGGTCGCCGTGGCGCCGAGGCGGAGCGCGTCCGTGGCGAGCTCGAGAAGCTCACCAAGAAGCAGATCCAGCTCAACATCCTCGAGGTCAAGAACCCCGAGACCGAGGCCCAGCTCGTCGCGCAGGGCATCGCCGAGCAGCTCTCCGCTCGTGTCGCGTTCCGTCGCGCCATGCGCAAGGGCCTGCAGGGTGCACAGCGCGCCGGGGCCAAGGGTGTCCGCATCCAGGTGTCTGGCCGTCTCGGCGGCGCCGAGATGTCGCGCTCGGAGTTCTACCGCGAGGGCCGCGTGCCCCTGCACACGCTCCGCGCGAACATCGACTACGGCTTCTACGAGGCCCGGACCACGTTCGGCCGCATCGGCGTGAAGGTCTGGATCTACAAGGGCGACATCACGAACAAGGAGCTCGCTCGCGAGCAGGCGAACCAGCGTTCGTCGCGCCCCGAGCGTCGTGGCGGCCCCCGTGGCGAGCGCGGCGACCGCCGTGGCGGCGACCGCGGTGGACGTCAGCAGCAGGCTCCGCAGGACGCGCCGGCCGGCGCAGGAGTTGAGGCGTAACCATGCTTATTCCCCGTCGAGTCAAGCACCGCAAGCAGCACCACCCGAAGCGTTCGGGCCAGGCCACCGGTGGCACCAAGGTGTCGTTCGGTGACTACGGCATCCAGGCCCTCACGCCCGCCTACGTGACCAACCGTCAGATCGAGTCCGCTCGTATCGCCATGACGCGTCACATCAAGCGTGGCGGCAAGGTGTGGATCAACATCTACCCGGACCGTCCGCTCACGAAGAAGCCGGCCGAGACCCGCATGGGTTCCGGTAAGGGTTCCCCCGAGTGGTGGGTCGCCAACGTCAAGCCGGGTCGTGTGCTCTTCGAGCTCTCCGGCGTCAGCGAGGACATCGCCCGTGAGGCGCTGACCCGTGCAATCCACAAGCTGCCCCTCAAGGCACGCATCATCAAGCGCGAGGAGGGCGACGCATAATGGCGATCGGTTCCAAGGAGCTCCGTCCGACGGAGCTCGACACGTTCGAGAACGAGCGTCTTGCTGACGAACTGAAGAAGGCCAAGGAGGAACTCTTCAACCTCCGCTTCCAGTCGGCCACCGGCCAGCTGGAGAGCCACGGTCGTCTCCGTGCCGTCAAGCGCGACATCGCACGCATCTACACCGTCCTCCGCGAGCGCGAGCTCGGCATCCGTGCCACTCCCGCGCCCGTCGAGACCGCCACCAAGGCCAAGAAGACGACCAAGAAGGCTGAGAAGCCGGCTGAGTCGACCGAGGCCGAGACCGCCGAGGAGAAGTAATGGCGAACGAAGAGAAGACCTCCGCCGCCTCCGCTCGCGGCTACCGCAAGACGCGTCGTGGCTACGTCACGAGCGACAAGATGGACAAGACCATCGTGGTCGAGGTCGAGGACCGCGTGAAGCACGCGCTCTACGGCAAGATCATCCGTCGCACGTCCAAGGTGAAGGCCCACGACGAGCTCGGCACCGCTGGTGTCGGCGACCTCGTCGTGATCAGCGAGACCCGTCCCCTCAGCGCTTCCAAGCGCTGGCGCCTGGTCGAGATCCTCGAGAAGGCCAAGTAGGCCCCGGCCTGCTTCGGAATAGGAGACAGCAGTGATTCAGCAGGAATCCCGCCTCAAGGTCGCCGACAACACGGGTGCCAAGGAGATCTTGACCATCCGCGTGCTCGGTGGCTCGGGTCGTCGCTACGCCGGTCTCGGTGACGTCATCGTCGCCACGGTGAAGGACGCCATCCCCGGCGGCAACGTGAAGAAGGGTGACGTCGTCAAGGCGGTCATCGTTCGCACCAAGAAGGAGACCCGTCGTCAGGACGGCTCCTACATCAAGTTCGACGAGAACGCGGCAGTGATCCTCAAGGCTGACGGCGACCCGCGCGGCACGCGCATCTTCGGTCCGGTCGGTCGCGAGCTCCGTGACAAGAAGTTCATGAAGATCATCTCGCTCGCGCCGGAGGTGCTGTAAGCCATGGCGAACATCAAGAAGGGTGACCTGGTCCAGGTCATCACGGGTGCCAAGCAGGAGCGCGGCGGTGACCGTGGCAAGCAGGGCAAGGTCATCGAGGTCCTCAAGGACAAGAACCGCGTCGTCGTCGAGGGCGTGAACTTCGTCACGAAGCACGTCCGCGTCGGCCAGACGCAGCGCGGCTCGAAGACCGGCGGCATCGAGCAGCACGAGGCTCCGATCCACGTGTCGAACGTCGCCATCGTCGACCCGAAGACCAAGAAGCCGACCCGCGTCGGTTTCCGCAACGAAGAGGTGGAGAAGGACGGCGTCAAGAAGACCGTCCGCGTCCGCTACGCCAAGAAGTCGGGTGAGAAGCTCTGATGACCGACACGACTGCCGCGCCGGCGACCAAGGTCGAGCCGCGCCTCAAGCAGAAGTACAAGAACGAGATCAAGGCTGCCCTCACCGAGCAGTTCGGGTACGCGAACGTCAACCAGGTCCCCGGCCTGGTCAAGGTCGTCGTGAACACCGGCGTCGGCGAGGCCGCTCGCGACTCGAAGATCATCGAGGGGGCCATCAAGGACCTCACGGCGATCACGGGTCAGAAGCCCCAGGTCACGAAGGCCCGCAAGTCCATCGCGCAGTTCAAGCTGCGTGAGGGCCAGGCCATCGGCGCGCACGTCACCCTCCGTGGTGACCGCGCGTGGGAGTTCATCGACCGTCTCGTGACCCTCGCACTGCCCCGCATCCGCGACTTCCGCGGCCTCAGCGACAAGCAGTTCGACGGCAACGGCAACTACACGTTCGGTCTCACGGAGCAGTCCGTGTTCCACGAGATCGACCAGGACCGCATCGACCGCGTGCGTGGCTTCGACATCACTGTCGTGACCACCGCGAAGTCGGACGACGAGGGCCGCGCGCTGCTCCGCCAGCTCGGGTTCCCGTTCCGTTCTGCCGAGCAGACGGTCTAAGATACTTCGGGCGGTGCGGGCCGGAGGATTCACGTCCTCCGGCCCGCACGCACGAACACACCGATCCAGGGGAATCGCCCCGGGATCACCCGATCGCTCAGGTCGGCATTCGTGGAACGGGTGTCGAAACCAGGCGAAGAATGGACGACCATCATGACGATGACCGATCCGGTCGCAGACATGCTGACCAGATTGCGGAACGCGAACTCGGCGCACCACGACGCCGTCTCGCTTCCCAGCTCCAAGCTGAAGAAGAACATCGCTGAGATCCTCAAGCGCGAGGGTTACATCAGCGAGTGGAAGATCGAGGACGCCCGCGTCGGCGAGACCCTCACGATCGACCTGAAGTACGGCCCCGAGCGCGAGCGCTCGATCGCCGGCATCAAGCGCGTCTCGAAGCCCGGTCTCCGGGTGTACGCGAAGTCGACGGAGATCCCCCAGGTCCTCGGTGGCCTCGGCGTGGCGATCCTCTCGACCTCGTCGGGACTGCTCACCGACCGCGAAGCCGAGCAGAAGGGCGTGGGTGGGGAAGTCCTCGCCTACGTGTGGTGATCGACAATGTCTCGAATCGGACGTCTTCCCATTGACATCCCCGCTGGCGTGACCGTCTCCATCGACGGCCAGAACGTCGCGGTCAAGGGCCCGAAGGGCGAGCTCGCGCTCGTCGTCGCGGAGCCCATCCAGGCCAAGGTCGAGGAGAACCAGGTCCTCGTCACCCGTCCGGACGACGAGCGCAGCTCGCGTGCGCTGCACGGCCTGACCCGCACCCTCATCGCGAACAACATCGTCGGTGTCACCCAGGGCTACTCCAAGGGCCTCGAGGTCGTCGGCACCGGTTACCGCGTGCAGGCGAAGGGCAACAACGTCGAGTTCGCGCTCGGGTACTCCCACCCGATCACGGTCGAGCCGCCCGCGGGCATCAGCTTCGCCGTCGAGGGCAACAACAAGCTGACCGTCAACGGCATCGACAAGCAGTCCGTCGGCGAGGTCGCTGCAAACATCCGCAAGCTGCGCAAGCCCGAGCCCTACAAGGGCAAGGGTGTTCGCTACGCCGGCGAGATCGTGCGCCGCAAGGCCGGAAAGTCAGGTAAGTGATCATGGGTCTCCTCAAGACACGAGGCAAGAGCAAGTCGGCCGCCAAGGCGCGCCGTCACAACCGTCTCCGCAAGAAGATCACCGGCACCGAGGCCCGTCCGCGTCTCGCTGTCACCCGTTCGGCGCGTCACGTGTTCGTCCAGGTCATCGACGATGCCAAGGGCCACACGCTGGCCAGCGCGTCGACGATGGAGGCCGACCTCCGTACGTTCGACGGCGACAAGACGGCCAAGGCCCGTCGCGTCGGCGAACTCCTCGCCGAGCGCGCGAAGGCCGCTGGCGTCGAGGCCGTGGTCTTCGACCGCGGTGGTAGCAAGTACGCCGGTCGCGTCGCCGCGATCGCCGATGGTGCCCGTGAAGGAGGGCTGAACCTGTGAGCGACATCGCGAACACGAACGAAGACGCCAACGTCGAGTCGACCGAGGTCGAGTCGACCGAGGCCGTCGAGTCCACCGCGACCGCCGAGGCGACCGAGGCCGACACGAGCGCCAAGGCCCCCGCGGCCAAGGAGCCCGAGGTTCCGGTCGTCGAGCGTCCCGTCGAGACCGCAGCGGGTTCGGCATCGAACAACCGCGACTCCGCCGACAACCGTGGCCGCCGTGGTGGCGGGCGCGACCGTCAGCAGGGCGGCGGCCGTGGCAACGACCGCAACGGGCGGGGTGGCGACAGCCAGTTCCTCGAGCGCGTCGTGACCATCAACCGCGTCTCCAAGGTCGTCAAGGGTGGTCGTCGCTTCAGCTTCACCGCGCTCGTCGTCGTCGGTGACGGCAACGGTCTCGTGGGCGTCGGCTACGGCAAGGCCCGCGAGGTCCCGACCGCCATCTCGAAGGGTGTCGAGGAAGCGAAGAAGAACTTCTTCCGCGTCCCGCGCGTCGGCAACACCATCCCGCACCCGGTGCAGGGTGAGGCCGCTGCCGGTGTCGTGCTCCTCCGTCCGGCCGCTGCCGGTACCGGTGTCATCGCCGGTGGTCCGGTCCGCGCCGTCCTCGAGTGCGCCGGCATCCACGACGTCCTGAGCAAGTCGCTCGGTTCGTCGAACACGATCAACATCGTGCACGCGACCGTCACGGCGCTGCAGCAGCTCGAGGAGCCCCGTGCGGTCGCAAGCCGCCGCGGTCTCCCCGTCGACCGGGTCGTCCCGGACCGTCTGCTCCAGGCCGAGGCCGCTGCTCTGCGTGCCGCGTCCGAGAAGGCAGGTGCGTGATGGCGATGCTGAAGATCACGCAGACGAAGTCCGTTATCAGCGAGAAGCAGTACCAGCGCGACACGCTCCGCAGCCTGGGCCTCAAGCGCATCGGCCGTACGGTCCTGCGTGAGGACAACGCCCAGAACCGCGGGTACGTCGCAACGGTCGCGCACCTCGTGAAGGTCGAGGAGGTCGACGCATGAGCGACGAGAAGAACGAGCGCGTGCAGGTCCTGAAGCTGCACCACCTCCGTCCCGCCGAGGGTGCCAAGAAGGCTCGCACCCGCGTCGGCCGCGGTGAGGGCTCCAAGGGCAAGACCGCCGGCCGTGGTACCAAGGGTCAGAAGGCTCGTTACCAGGTCAAGGTCGGCTTCGAGGGTGGGCAGATGCCGCTGCACATGCGCACCCCGAAGCTCCGCGGGTTCAAGAACCCGTTCCGCGTCGAGTACCAGGTCGTGAACCTGGACAAGATCGCGGAGCTCTACCCCAACGGTGGCGACGTCACCGTCGCGGACCTGGTCGCCAAGGGCGCCGTCCGCAAGAACGAGAAGGTCAAGGTTCTCGGTCAGGGTGACATCAGCGTGAAGCTCACGGTCTCGGTCGACAAGGTCTCGGCGTCCGCCGCCGAGAAGATCGCGGCTGCTGGCGGCTCCGTCTCCCAGTAACCCCGTCGGCGGCCCGTGCGTTTGCGCACGGGCCGCCGTTACGGTTTCCTTGACAGTGGTCGGCGTCCGCCGACCAGGTCGGTCCTGCCGACCACACCGGTGACGGTCCCTCGAGGGGCCGCCGGTCCCAGAAGTTCGGAGTCCTCGTGTTCAGAGCGGTCGCGCGCATCATGCGCACCCCCGATCTTCGCAAGAAGATCGGCTTCACCCTCGCGATCATCGCGCTGTTCCGCCTCGGGTCGTACATCCCCGCGCCGTTCGTCGACTACGCCTCCGTGCAGACCTGTCTCGCCAGCGCTTCGTCGCAGCAGGGTCTCTACGACCTGATCAACCTGTTCTCGGGTGGCGCGCTGCTGAAGCTCTCGGTCTTCGCGCTCGGCATCATGCCGTACATCACGTCGTCGATCATCGTGCAGCTCCTGCGCGTGGTCATCCCGCACTTCGACGCCCTCTACAAGGAGGGGCAGACCGGTCAGGCCAAGCTGACGCAGTACACGCGCTACCTCACCATCGCGCTGGGCGTGCTGCAGTCCACCACCCTGATCACGGTCGCCCGCTCGGGTGCCCTCTTCGGCACGAACGCGTCGTCCTCCTGCTCGTCGATCATCTCGAACGACAGCTGGTACGCGATCATGCTCATGGTCGTCACGCTGACCGCCGGTACCGGCCTCATCATGTGGATGGGCGAGCTCGTCACCGAGCGCGGCATCGGCAACGGCATGTCGCTCCTCATCTTCACGTCGATCGCGGCGCAGTTCCCGTCGGCGCTCTGGGCCATCGAGCAGTCGAACGGCTTCGAGGTCTTCCTGTTCGTCATCCTCGTCGGGCTGGTCATCATGATGGCCGTCGTGTTCGTCGAGCAGTCCCAGCGACGCATCCCCGTCCAGTACGCCAAGCGCATGGTCGGTCGTCGCACGTACGGCGGCAACAACACGTACATCCCGATCAAGGTCAACATGGCCGGCGTCGTGCCCGTCATCTTCGCCTCGTCGCTGCTCTACCTGCCGGCCCTGGTCGCGCAGTTCAACCAGCCGTCGGACGGCAAGGAACCGGCCGCGTGGGTGACGTGGATCCAGAACAACCTGACCTCGGGTGACAACTGGTTCTACATGGCCCTGTACTTCCTGCTCATCGTCGGGTTCACGTACTTCTACGTCGCGATCACCTTCAACCCCGAAGAGGTCGCCGACAACATGAAGAAGTACGGCGGCTTCATCCCGGGCATCCGGGCCGGCCGACCCACGGCCGAGTACCTCGACTACGTTCTCACCCGGGTGACGTTGCCCGGCTCCCTGTACCTCGGTCTCATCGCACTGATCCCGCTGGGCGCGCTGGCGTTCTTCGGTGCGAACCAGAACTTCCCGTTCGGCGGCGCGAGCATCCTCATCATCGTGGGTGTCGGCCTCGAGACCGTGAAGCAGATCGACTCGCAGCTGCAGCAGCGTCACTACGAAGGGCTTCTCCGTTGAGCGCACGTCTCATCATCGTCGGACCTCCCGGAGCCGGGAAGGGCACCCAGGCCGGTCGCATCGCCGAGGCGTTCGGGATCCCCGCCGTCTCGACGGGTGACATCTTCCGCAAGAACGTGGCAGAGGGCACCCCGCTCGGTGTGCAGGCCAAGGCGATCATGGACGCGGGCGACTACGTCCCGGACTCCCTGACGAACGAGCTCGTGAAGTCCCGCCTGAACGAGGCCGACGCCGCGGGCGGGTTCCTGCTCGACGGCTACCCCCGCACGGTCGGGCAGGTCGAGTACCTCGACGCGCTGCTCGCCGAGCAGGGCACGGGCATCGACGCCGTCATCCAGCTCGTCGCCGACCAGGACGAGCTCGTGGGCCGTCTCCTGAAGCGTGCCGAGGAGCAGGGTCGCAGTGACGACAACGAAGAGACGATCCGCCGTCGCCAGCAGGTGTACACGGAGCAGACGGCCCCGATCGTCGCCGCGTACGGCGAGCGTGGCCTCGTGGTCGACGTCGACGGCCTCGGTGGCATCGACGAGGTCGGGGACCGGATCCAGGCGGCGCTGTCGTCGCGTGGGCTGACCGCGGGCGTCTGACCCCGCGTGGTCCGCTTCCGCAAGCCCTCGATCTACAAGACCCCCGACGAGCTCCGCGCCATGGTGCGCCCGGGGCTGCTGACCGAGGCAGCCCTGTCGGCGGTCCGCGACGCGGTCCGTCCGGGCACCACGACGGGCGAGCTCGACGCGATCGCCGAGACGGTCATCCGTGACGGCGGGGGCATCCCGAACTTCCAACTGGTGCCGGGCTACCGCCACACGCTCTGCGTGTCGGTGAACGACGAGATCGTGCACGGCATCCCCGGTGACCGAGTGCTGCAGCCCGGGGACATCGTGTCGGTGGACGCCGGTGCCGAGGTCGACGGCTGGAACGGCGACAGTGCGTTCACTGTCGTCGTGCCCGGGGGCGACGCCGGTGTCACAGCGGCGCGTCAGACGCTCTGTGACACGACCGAGCGTGCGCTCTGGCACGGCATCGCCGCGTTGGCGCACGCCAGGAACCTGCACGAGGTCGGTGCCGTCATCGAGGACGCCATCGACGAGACGGGCGCCTGGGGCATCGTCGAGGACTACACCGGCCACGGCATCGGCCGGTCCATGCACGAGGACCCGCCGGTCTTCAACTACCGCGTCCGCGGTGCGGGTCCGGCGATACGTCCGGGCCTCGTGGTCGCGATCGAGCCGATGGTCACCGCCGGCACGATCGACAGCTCGACGGACGACGACGACTGGACCGTCCGCACGCTCGACGGATCGGACGCCGCGCACTGGGAGCACAGCATCGCGGTCCACGCGGACGGCATCTGGGTCCTGACCGCCGCCGACGGCGGCGCTGCGGGCCTGGCCCCGCTGGGTGTGACGCCGGTCCCGATCCCGTAGGTCGCGCCTCCAGGCAGGTGCGACGCACGCACCTGCCGGACTGGAGGCACGGCGCGGCCTCGCCACGCGCCTCCCGTCCGCCGTCTGCGCACGTCCACGACGTCTGCTCGCCGTGGACCGCGAGCACCCGTCGTCAGCGTGCGCACGCGCGCGCAGGCCGGCTCAGTTGTTGCCGACGGAGCAGGTCTCCTCAGAGGCGCTCTGCCCGGTGATCGACGAGGGCAGCGGAGTCGACGAGGCGGTCGCCGTGCTCGTGGCCGCCCCCGTGCTCGTGCCCGTGCTCGTGCCCGACGAGGACCCGCTCGACCCGGTCGAGGTGCCCGTCGACGGGGCCGTGGTCGCCGTGCCGCTCGCGGTGCCGGACTCCTCGGACGCCCGCCCGGTGCTGGAGTCGGTCAACGAGGTCTTCTGGTCGTTCTGCAGCGCCACGTTGAGGGTGTGCGCCGCGTCCTGGTCGACGATGACGCGCGCACTGTCGGCGGGGTCGTCCGCGACCGGGTACTGCACGAAGAGCATGTTCGCGGTGCTCATGCCGCGGAGTGCGCCGGCGAGTCCGACGAGGGTGCGTGCCTGTGCGAGGCCGTCCGACAGGGTCATGTTCGACAGCGCGGCACCGGCGAGCTTGTAGAGGGTGATCGGGTTCGACAGGGTGCCGTCCGAGGTCACCTTCCGCAGGAGCGCCGACAGGAACACCTGCTGGGAGCTGATGCGGGCCAGGTCGCTGCCGTCGCCGACGCCGTGCCGGGTGCGGAGGAACGCGAGTGCGTCCGATCCCTCGAGGTTGTGGGACCCCGCGGTGAGGTGCAGGCCCGTGTACGTGTCGTTGATCGGCTCGGCCACGCAGACGTCGACGCCGCCGAGCGCGTTCGACATCTCGATGACGCCGTCGAAGGTGATGAGGCCGGCGTAGGGGATGCTCAGCCCGGTGAGGTTCTCGACGGTGTCGACCACGCACGAGACGCCGCCGTTCCCGAGCGCCGTGTTGAACTGGGCGGAGGTCGCAGCCGGGTACGTCGTCCCGGTCTCGGGGTTCGTGCACGCCGGGGTCGGCACCATCAGGTCGCGCGGGAAGCTGATCGCCGTGAGCTGCTGGTGGTCCTGGGAGATGTGGATGAGCATCGTGACGTCGTTGCGGGCGCCCTCGACGTCGTCGGCCGAGTCGAACTGCCCCACCCGGGTGTCGCTGCCGATGAGCAGGATGTTCGCGCCGCCCTTGATGGCCGTGATGTCGGCGGTCTGCGCGGTGCTCTGGTCGTCGGTGCTGAGCTTCACGGTGGACGGTGCACTGGCGAGCTGCGCGCCCGCGATGGCGGCGACGCTCGTGCCGCTCACCAGGACGACCGCGAGGGCCGAGGCGACGATCGAGGCGAGCGTCGTCCACCCGCGGCGGCGGGGGAGCCGGCCGTGGCGGGCGAGCGGGCGTCGAGTGGCGTCGGGCACGTGGTCTCCGTTCGGTGGTCCAGCGCGTTCGGGCGGCGCGGACGAGGCTGCGCAGGTCACGCTAGGGTCCGGTGACATGCGGCGGCCCGGAGGCTGCCGACAAACCACTGTGGAACGCTCAGGCACGTCTGTGAAGCCCCAGACGTGGGGACTTCGCGGCCTCCACTTGGCAATCCTGGGTTTACCACATAAGATCGATCTTTGGTGTGCCATGCCTTCTTGGCGTGGCGCCCGACCCGCAGACCGGCTCGGGGATCACACCGGTAATCCAACCAAGCGACAGTGAGGCTATGGCCAAGAAAGACGGCGTCATCGAGATCGAGGGCTCGGTGCTCGAAGCTCTGCCCAACGCGATGTTCCGCGTTGAGCTGACCAACGGACACAAGGTCCTCGCGCACATCTCCGGGAAGATGCGCCAGCACTACATCCGCATCCTCCCCGAGGACCGCGTGATCGTGGAGCTGAGCCCGTACGACCTGACCCGCGGCCGGATCGTCTACCGCTACAAGTGATCCGCGAGCTGGAAAGGAACGGCTCGGCAACCCTGCCGGGCACGAAGCCAGCGAGCACGAGGAAACAACAATGAAGGTCAACCCCAGCGTCAAGCCCATCTGCGAGCACTGCCGTGTCATTCGCCGCAAGGGCCGCGTCATGGTGATCTGCAAGAGCAACCCGCGTCACAAGCAGCGCCAGGGCTAGTCCCGGCTGCCTGATGCGGATCGCCCTCGGGCGGCCTGCGCAGGAACCACAACTCAACATCGAACGCAGTACCAAGAACCGCGCGAGCGGGGACACCTCGGGTCGGAGGCCCGAGCACCGGTACTGCTCCACACCTCCATCGACAACAGGAGCAGCCATCACATGGCACGTCTAGCAGGCGTCGACATCCCGCGCGAGAAGCGCGTGGAGATCGCACTCACGTACATCTACGGCGTCGGCCGTACCCGCGCGGTCCAGGCACTCGCCGAGACCGGTATCTCCGGTGACATCCGCGTCAAGGACCTGACCGACGACCAGCTCGTCGCCCTCCGTGACTTCATCGAGGGCAACTTCAAGGTGGAGGGTGACCTCCGCCGTGAGGTCGCAGCCGACATCCGCCGCAAGGTCGAGATCGGTAGCTACGAGGGTCTTCGCCACCGTCGTGGTCTCCCGGTGCGCGGTCAGCGCACCAAGACCAACGCGCGTACCCGCAAGGGACCGAAGCGCACCGTGGCAGGCAAGAAGAAGGCTCGATAGGAGACCCCGATGGCTACCCCTAAGACTGCCGCGCGCAAGCCGCGCCGCAAGGAGAAGAAGAACGTCGCCGTGGGCCAGGCCCACATCAAGAGCACGTTCAACAACACGATCGTCAGCATCACCGACCCGTCGGGTGCCGTCCTCAGCTGGGCGTCCTCGGGTGCCGTGGGCTTCAAGGGTTCGCGCAAGTCGACGCCGTTCGCGGCGCAGCTCGCCGCCGAGTCCGCTGCGCGTCAGGCGCAGGAGCACGGCGTCAAGAAGGTCGACGTCTTCGTGAAGGGTCCGGGCTCGGGCCGCGAAACCGCGATCCGCTCCCTCCAGGCCGCTGGCCTCGAGGTCGGCTCGATCAACGACGTCACGCCGCAGGCGCACAACGGGTGCCGCCCGCCCAAGCGCCGTCGCGTCTGACGCGAGGAGCAACCGGCCGCGCCCTGCTCGTCCCCTGACGGGGCCGGGCAGGGCCCGCGGCCATTCCTGGTCGTTCGATCGCGCAGGTCATGCCGTCCTGGCAAGCGCGTGCGCGTGATCACAACTCAACAGACCCGTCGGGGCCCGGCCGGCCCCGTCGTACCGCCGAGTGTCATATAGCGGACACTCCGCCGAAAGGAATCCCACAGTGCTCATTGCACAGCGCCCCACCCTGACCGAGGAATCGATCTCCGAGTTCCGCTCGCGCTTCGTCATCGAGCCGCTCGAGCCGGGCTTCGGTTACACCCTCGGCAACTCGCTGCGCCGCACGCTCCTCTCCTCGATCCCCGGCGCGGCTGTCACCAGCATCCGCATCGACGGCGTCCTCCACGAGTTCAGCACCGTTCCCGGTGTCAAGGAAGACGTCACCGAGATCATCCTCAACATCAAGAGCCTGGTCGTCTCCAGCGAGCACGACGAGCCCATCACGGCGTACCTGCGCAAGCAGGGTGCTGGTCAGGTCACCGCCGCGGACATCTCCGCGCCGGCCGGCGTCGAGATCCACAACCCGGACCTCGTCATCGCGACCCTGAACGACACCGCGCGCTTCGAGCTCGAGCTGACGATCGAGCGTGGCCGTGGCTACGTGTCGGCGACGCAGAACCGTTCGGAGTTCAGCGAGGCCGGTCAGATCCCGATCGACTCGATCTACTCGCCGGTCCTCAAGGTCACCTACCGCGTCGAGGCGACGCGTGCCGGTGAGCGCACGGACTTCGACCGCCTGGTCGTCGACGTCGAGTCGAAGCCGGCCATCACGCCGCGCGACGCCATCGCGTCGGCTGGTCGGACGCTCGTCGAGCTGTTCGGGCTCGCCCGTGAGCTCAACACGGCGGCCGAGGGCATCGAGATCGGCCCCGCGCCGGTCGACGCAGTGCTCTCGAACGAGCTGCAGACCCCGATCGAGGACCTCGACCTGTCGGTCCGCAGCTACAACTGCCTCAAGCGGGAGGGCATCAACACGGTGTCCGAGCTCGTCGCCCTGTCGGAGACGCAGCTCATGAACATCCGCAACTTCGGTCAGAAGTCGGTGGACGAGGTCAAGGACAAGCTCACCGAGCTCGGCCTGTCCCTCAAGGACACCGTCCCCGGATTCGACGGCGCCCACTTCTACAGCGGGTACGACGAGGACGAGTCCAACAACTGACCTCGCGCTCACGCGCACGCGCGCCGCTGACGCAGCGCGCAACACTTTCACCACTGGAGAACTGACATGCCGAAGCCCACCAAGGGCCCCCGCCTCGGTGGCGGCCCCGCCCACGAGCGCCTGCTCCTGAGCAACCTCGCCAACGCCCTCTTCACGCACGGTCGCATCACGACCACCGAGACGAAGGCCAAGCGCCTCCGTCCCGTCGCCGAGCGTCTCATCACGTTCGCGAAGCGTGGCGACCTGCACGCGCGTCGTCGCGTGATCAGCATCCTGCGCGACAAGTCCGTCGTGCACACGCTGTTCACCGAGATCGCTCCGCAGGTCGAGGAGCGTCCGGGTGGCTACACCCGCATCACGAAGCTCGGTTTCCGCAAGGGCGACAACGCTCCCCTCGCGTCGATCGAGCTCGTCCTCGAGCCGCTCTCGAGCACGCCGGCCCCCGTCTCGCGCAAGTCGGCTCCGGCCGCCGCCGCGCCGGTCGAGGAGCCCGCAGCCGACGAGACGAGCACCGAGGAGGCCCCGGTCGAGGAGACCGAGACCACCGAGGAGTCCGCTCCCGTCGCCGAGGAGGCCGACACCGAGGCTGCCGCCGAGGTCGAGGAAGACGCCGCGACGAAGGCTGACGACGCCGAGAAGTCGGGCGACGCCAAGTAACCTCAGCACCACCACGGAACGGCCCCCGCAGCCTGGCTGCGGGGGCCGTTCCGCGTCTGCGACGCGAAGTGCGCGGCAGAACGACGAGTGCGCGGGGTGGAACGCCCGCACTCGTCGGCAGGGTGCGCACGAAGCGGCCTGGAGGCGCGGTGCGGGCCCGCCACGTGCCTCCAGGCCGACAGCGGCGCAGGTCGCAGAACGCGGGTCGGCCCCGTCTCCCAGCCGAGACCCCGTAGCGTGACCGGCCGACACGACGAGAGGAAGCGATGCCGTTCGAGCACGTGGCGGGAGTGGGTACCCGCCTCTGGCGGTGGAGCCGCACCTCCGGGACCCAGCCGCGTCTGCTGCACGCCGCGAAGGCCGCAGCCGCCGCGGTGATCGCGTGGTTCATCGCCCGGCACGTCCCCGGCGTCGCGGCGGAGTACCCGTACTACGCCCCGCTCGGTGCGGTCGTGGCGATGCAGACGACGGTCTTCGCGGGCATCCGGAGCGGCGTGCAGACGCTGATCGGGATCGCGCTCGGCATCGTCATCGCCGGGTTCACGATGTGGGTCGGTGACCCCGGGTTCCTCGCCGTCGCGCTGGCCGTGGGCATCGGGGTGCTCGTGGGCGGGTTCCGGGTGCTCGGGGAGGGCAGCTCGTGGGTGTCCACCGCGGCACTGTTCGTCCTGCTCGTCGGCGGAGCACACGCCGAGGGCTACTCGCTCGGGTACCTCGTGCAGATGGCCGTCGGCGTCGTGGTCGGCCTCCTGGTGAACTTCCTGGTGTTCCCGCCGCTGCACTTCTGGGACGCCGAGCACCGCATCGACGCGGTCAACGGGGTCCTCGCCGACCACCTCGACGGACTCGCCGGGGTGCTCGAGGACGGGACGCGCGACGAGAAGGCGTGGGACCGACAGCAGGACCGGCTCGACCGGGCGATCGCCGACGTGCGGTCCCGGGTGTCGATCGCGCACGAGAGTCGCCGGCTGAACCCGCGCGGGGCACTCCGCGGGTCGCGCGCCCGGCTCGAGAAGGACGGTGCGCGCTTCCGGGCCCTGGAGCGGGTGGCCTGGTACACGACGGACCTCACCGAGCTCGTGGCCCGGTCCGGACCGGTGTCCGAGGGCATCGGGCGGCCGGACCCGGCGTTCGCGGAGCCGCTCTCGAAGGCGATGCGGCAGCTGGCGTGCATGATCCGCGGCGAGTGCCCGGAGGAGGCAGGTGACGACGCGATCGCCGAGGTCGAACGAGCGCTCGACGCCTCGCGGGAGAACCCGTCGCACGTCGCGGTCACCTCGGCCGCCCTCGTCGCGCTCCGGGGCATCGTCGAGTCCGAGCGCCGTGCGACCGCGGACCTGGACACCCGGACGGGGCCGTCGGCGTTCGGCAAGCCGCGCGGCTGACTCTCGACTTCATAACACTGCGGTTATAGAGTGACGGTGTGCACGCCTTCGACGTCCTCGGTGACCCCGTCCGACGCCGGCTCACGGAACTCCTCGCCGAGGGGGACCGGACGGCCGGTGCGCTGACCGACGTCATCGGGGCGGAGTTCGGCATCTCCCAACCCGCGGTTTCCCGGCACCTGCGCGTCCTGCGCGACGCCGGGTTCGCCACGGCCGCACCTCGGGGGACCGCTCGCGTGTACCGACTGGAACCCCGCGCCGTCGAGGAGCTCGACCGCGCCGTCGAACGGTACCGCGCCCTCTGGCGGCAGCGGCTCGACGCCCTCACGACCGAGATCGCCCGGGGCCGTCGTGCTCCGGACACCCATCCCGAGGAGCACTGACATGCGCACCACCGACGGCACCGTCGAGGCCTCGCCCTCCGGCGGGTACCTCATCCGCTTCGCCCAGACCTACCCGACGACCGTCGAGGACCTCTGGGACGCCATCACCGACCCCGAACGGCTCTCACGGTGGATGGCGCCGTACGAAGGGGAGTTCCACCTCGGCGGCCGCTGGCTCGCGCGGTACGACGACGGCACGGTCTTCACCGAGGGGACGGTCACGGCGTGCGACGCCCCGCGCACGTTCACGACCACCTGGCACGCCAGCGAGGAGCAGGAGACGACGCTCACCGTCACGGTCGAGCCCGTGGCGGACGGCGCGGCGCTTCGACTCGAGCACGACGGCGTCGGCGGGCGGGACTACGCGCCGGGGTGGCACACGTACCTCGAGCTCCTCGAACTCGACCTCGCCGGGGACCTCGACGGCATCGCGGCGTTCGACTGGGACGCGCGGTACGCCGAACTGCGGGCGCGCTACCGCGGCGAGTGACCGTGCGCCGTCCGTAGACTCGTCAGCGTGCCCGAGCAGCCCCGCGTCGCCGTCCTCGGACCCGTGACGGTCGCGGGTCCCTCGGGAGCGCAGACGCCCGTGCCGGGAGCCCTCGCGCGCTCGTTCCTCGTCGCGCTGGTGCTCGCGCACGGACACGCCGTGACGACCGAGTCGCTCATCGACGAGCTCTGGGGGGACGACCAGCCACGCGGTGCACGTGCGGCGCTGCAGACCCTCGTCTCCCGGCTCCGGCGCAGCACCGCCGACGGCGTCGTCGTCTCGACCAGCACCGGGTACGCGCTCGGGGTCGACCCGGGCGCGGTCGACCTCACGGCAGCCGAGCACGCGGCGTCCAGCGACGACGTCGCGACGGTCCGGGCAGCGCTCGACGGGTGGCGGGGCGACCCCGGAACGGACGTCGACGGGGACCTCGGTGCGGCGCTCGCCGACCGAGCCGCCGCTGCCCGCCGCGCGCTCCGACGCCGGCTCGGCGAACTCCTCCTCGACCGCGGGGACGCGGGCGAAGCGGCTGCGCTGTGGCTCGCCGAGTCCGAGGCGAACCCGTTCGACGAGGTCGCGGTCGCCGGGTGCATGCGCGCCCTCGTCGCGGCGGGCCGGAACGCCGAGGCGCTCGCCGCGTTCGCGACGCACCGGGACCGCCTGGCCGACGAACTCGGTGCGGACCCCTCGGCCGACCTGGTGCGGTTGAACGCCGAGCTGCTCCGCCGGTCCGCCGCCGACTCCGGTCGCGCTCGCCGGGTCGGATTGCGGGCAGCGCCGAACGCGCTGGTCGGACGACAGGAGGACATCGCCGCCGTCACGGACCTCCTGTCCCGCAACCGGCTGGTCACGATCCTCGGTGCGGGTGGGCTGGGCAAGACCCGCCTCGCGCAAGCGGTCGCCGCCGGGGTGCCGCCGACCACCGGCGTCGTGGTGTTCGAGCTCGCGCCGATCGCCACCGCCGAGGACGTCGTCCCCGCGCTCGGTGCCCTGCTCGGGGTGGCCGAGTTCCGCTCGGCCCGGGCGCTGCGGGACGTCGTCGTCGCCGACCTGCGGGCACGTGTCGGCCGGGCGCTCGGGGAGGCCCCGACCGTCCTGGTCCTCGACAACTGCGAGCACCTCGTCGGCGACGTCGCCGGCTTCGCGGCGGACCTGCTCGCGAGCATCCCGGACCTCCGGATCCTCACGACCTCGCGCGCACCGCTCGCGATCGCCGGCGAGGTCGTGGCGCCCCTCGCGCCCCTGCCGGTCGAGGCCGACGGCGCCGCGGTCCGGCTCTTCACGGAGCGCGCCCGGGCCGCCAGACCCGGTGCCGTGCTGCCCGTCGACACCGTCCGACGCATCTGCACGCGGCTCGACGGGTCGCCGCTCGCGATCGAGCTGGCCGCCGCGCGGATCCGGGGGATGAGCATCGACGAGATCGAACGTCGGCTCGACGACCGGTTCGCCCTGCTCCGCGGTGGCGACCGGAGCGCACCGGAACGGCACCGCACGCTCCTTGCGGTCATCGAGTGGAGCTGGCGCCTGCTCGACGCCGGTGCGCAGGACCTCCTGACGCGCCTGGCGCTGTTCCCGGACGGCCTGGCGGTCGACGCAGTCGAGGCAGTGGCCGCCCCGGACCGTCGCGACGATGCGCTCGACGACCTCGCCGAACTCGTCGAGCAGTCCCTCGTGCAGCTCGTCGAGGTCGAGGGGGAGCCGGTCCGCTACCGCCTGCTCGAGACGGTCCGCGAGTTCGGCGCCGCACGGCTCGACGAGCGCGGCACCACCGAGGCCGTGCGAACGGCGATGATCCGCTGGGGACGGGACTTCGCCGCCGCCCGGAACCTCTTCACGCTCACCGGCCCGGAGCAGCTCGGCCGGTTCCACGAGGTCCAGCGGGAGGCCGACAACCTCGTGACCCTGCTCCGCTGGAGCCTCCGCGCCGACGACGCCTCGGCGACCGCGCACGTGTTCGCGGCCCTCGGCGCCTACTGGACGCTCCGGGGCGCGCACGGCGAGGTCACCGCGATCGCGTCGGACGTCGTCGCGGTGCTGCGCTCGGGCCCGCCCGCAGCCGAGGACCTCGCCGCGGTGCACGTCGGACTCGTCGTCGCCGGGGCGTCCTCGGCGTTCGACGACCGCCGGACCGCGGCGTGGGCGATCTCCACGCTCCGACGGCTCCGTCGTGCCGGGACGACGGGGTTCCCGGTGCTCGACGCGCAGGCCGCCCTGCTCCTGACGCTCGGGCGCCCGGCCGCGGGCACCGCACTGCTCGAGCGGCTGCGCGACGACCCCGACGAGGGCGTGGCCGGCACCGCCAACATGCTCAGTGCGCCCCTCGCCGAGAACGACGGCGAGTTCGAGGCCGCGCTCCGGTACGCCACCCGGGCGCAGACGCTCGCGGAGCACACCGCCGACGCCTGGACGATCGGCACCGTCGCCGTCACCATGACGCAGCTCCTCGCCCAGACGGGTCGGTACGCGGACGCCCTCGCGAACGCGGGCCGCGCACGGGAGCAGCTCGAGCGCTTCGGCGCCGAGGACGACCTGTACGAGATCGGCTGGACCGTCGGCCTCTGCTCGGCAGCCACCGGGGCCGTGGACACCGCGCGGTCGGTCGCCGCCGAGCTGCAGCACCGACCGGTCGCGGGGCGTGGCGGCTTCGACGGCGACCGCTCCCAGATCGGGGTGCTCGCGGTCGCGATCGGGGCGGAGTGCCTCCGGTTCGAGGGCGACCTCGACGGCGCCGCTGCGCAGTACACGGCCGCGTGGGACTGGGTCCTGCCGCACCGGAAGGCGACGCCGCACTGGACCGTGATGGCGGGCGCGGCACGGATCGCGGCGGTCGACGAGGCGGCGCTGCGCGCGGCCGACGGAGCCGCACCGTGCCTCCAGGCCGACGAACGCACGGTCGCTCGCCGCATCCGGAACGCCGCACTCGTGATGATCCGCGTGCACCCGTGGTGGCTCGACCTGCCCGTCATCGGCACGACGCTCGCGGGGCTCGCCGTGGCGGCGGCGCGCAGCGGCCGTCCGGCAGAGGCGGCTCGGTGCTGGGGCACCGCGATGCGCTTCGGCACCCGGCAGGACTTCGCGGTGCTCGCCCACGCACGGCTCCGGCCGCTCCTCGTCGACGCAGTCGGCGAGGCGCCGGTCGCCGACGCCGAGACGGCCTCGGCCGGATGGGACCGGACCGAGGCCGTCGCGCACGCGCGGCTGTTGCTCGAGGAGCTCCGCTACGCCTTCCGCATGTAGGCGCGGACCGTCAGCGGCGCGAAGACCGCGACGACCACTGCCGCACCGAGCAGGCTGATCCAGAGGTCACCGGTGACGGCGCCGTGGTTGATCAGCTCCCGCACGGCGGTGATGAGGTGCGAGATCGGGTTGACCTCGGTGAACCACCGCAGCCAGCCGGGCAGGGTGTCGGTCGGGACGAACGCGTTCGACAGGAACGTCAGCGGGAACAGCACCAGGTTCGCGATGCCCGAGACGCTCGACGCGGTGCGGGCGATCACGCCGAAGTAGGCGAAGATCCAGCTGATCGACCAGGCGACCACGATCACGAGCACGCCGGCCAGCACGACCGCTGCCGCGCCGCCATCGGGACGGAGACCCATGATGATGCCGACCGTGAACGTGATGGCGGTGGCGATCGCGTAGCGGACGGTGTCGGCCAGCAGTGCACCGGCGAGCGGGGCGATGCGGGCGATCGGGAGCGACTTGAAGCGGTCGAACACGCCCTTGTCCATGTCCTCGCGGAGTTGGACGCCGGTGACGATCGACGACGTGATGTTCGTCTGCACCAGGATGCCGGGGATGATCACGGGCAGGTAGCTGCCGATGTCACCGGCGATCGCGCCACCGAAGATGTACGTGAACATCACGGTGAAGACGATCGGCATGAGCGTCACGTCGAACAGCTGCTCCGGTGTGCGCCGGACCTTCACCAGGCCGCGGTACGCCATCGTGAAGGACTGCCGGATCGTGGCGCGGAGTCCGGATCCGCCGATGCCGGGGCGCGGGGTGACGCGCGGCTCCGAGGTGGGTGCTGGGGCGATGGTGGTCATGCGATGCTCCCTTCGAGCTCGCGCTGGGTGTCGTCGTCGGCGGTGGCCGGGGCACCCGTGATGGTCAGGAAGACCTCGTCGAGCGTCGGCTTCTGCACGCTCATCTCGGCGAGGGAGATGCCGGCCTCGCGGAACGACACGAGCAGGTCGGTCACGCGGTCCGGGTCGGACATCGGCGCCGTGAGACGCGAACCCTCGGGGCTCGCCACCGCGTCGACACCCAGGGTGTTCCGGACGATCGCGCGGGCGGCGTCGAGCCGCAGGGCGTCGGCCAACCGGAGCTGGAGCGAGCTCGAGCCGATGGAGGCCTTCAGCTCGTCACCCGTGCCCTCCGCCACCACCCGGCCGTGGTCGATCACGGCGATGCGGTCGGCGAGCTGGTCGGCCTCGTCGAGGTACTGCGTCGTCAGCAGGACCGTCGAACCGGTCGCGACGAGCTCCCGGATCGTGTCCCACATCTGCGCGCGGGTACGGGGGTCGAGGCCCGTCGTCGGCTCGTCGAGGAAGATGAGCGGCGGCTGCGCGATGAGGCTCGCAGCCAGGTCGAGCCGCCGGCGCATGCCGCCGGAGAAGTTCTTCAGAGGGCGGGTCGCGGCCTCGGTCAGGCCGAAGCGCTCCAGGAGCTCGACCGACTTGCGCTTCGACTCGGCACGGCTCAGCCCGAGCAGCCGCGAGAAGATGACGAGGTTCTCGGTCGCGCTGAGCGTCTCGTCGACGCTTGCGTACTGACCGGTCACGCCGATGAGGGAGCGGACGAGCTGCGCCTCGCGCCGGACGTCGTGGCCGAAGACGCGGGCCTCGCCGGCGTCCGCCTTGAGCAGGGTCGCGAGCATCGAGATGGTGGTGGTCTTGCCGGCGCCGTTGGGGCCGAGCACGCCGTAGACCGTGCCGGCCTCCACGCGGAGGTCGACACCGTCCACTGCGCGGTTCGTCCCGAAGGTCTTCACGAGGCCGGTGGCCTCGACCGCGAGCGGTGTGGTGGTCATTCGCGCAGGTCCTTTCGTGGTGACTCGACGTGGTTCGTCGATGTCGAGGACGATCGTGCCGCGGGCCGCTCACGCGGCGCTGACGTGGCGCTGACACCGCTAGCGTGGGGGTGTGAGCGAGACGGACGTGCGGCAGACCGGCGTGCGGCTCCGGCTGGACATCGCGTACGACGGGGCCGCGTTCTCCGGATGGGCACGGCAGCCCGGACTCCGTACCGTGCAGGGTGCACTCGAGGCGGCGCTCGCCACCGTCTTCACCCGCTGGGGCGAACCGCCACTGCTCACCGTCGCCGGCCGCACCGACGCCGGGGTGCACGCCACCGGACAAGTCGCCCACGTCGACCTGTCCCCGTCGCAGTGGGAGGCCCTCGGCACCAAGCGCTCGCCGCTCGAGTCCCTCGTGAAACGCCTCAACGGCATCGCCGCACCGGAGGGGGACGTCGTCGTCACCCGGGCCTCGGTCGCACCAGACGGGTTCGACGCCCGGTTCTCCCCGCTGTGGCGGCGCTACTCGTACCGGATCGCGGACGCCGACGCTCCGCGCGATCCACGTCGTCGGGGGCACACCGTGTGGCACCCGACGCGACTGGACCCGGCGGCGATGGAGCGTGGGGCGCTGCGGCTGCTGGGGCTGCACGACTTCGCGACCTTCTGCAAGCCGCGCGAGGGCGCGACCACGATCCGGACGCTGCAGGAGTTCCGCTGGGACCGCGAGCCGGACGGCGTGCTGGTGGCGCGCCTCCAGGCAGACGCCTTCTGCCACTCCATGGTGCGCGCGATGGTGGGGGCGACCATCGCCGTCGGCGAGGGCCGGTTCGGAGCCGACCGACTCGAGGAGCTGCGCATCGCCGAGACCCGGACCAGCGAGTTCAAGGTCGCGCCGGCGAAGGGCCTGACCCTGACCGAGGTCGGGTACCCGGCGGACGAGGAGCTCGCCGCCCGGGCGACGCAGACCCGTGCGCGGCGTGGGGCGCCCGACGACGGCGGTACCGTCGGGGGATGAGTCCCCGCGAACCCCGCTCCGTCGTGTCCGTCGCACCCGGGGTGGTGTTCGTCGAGGGACCCGTCTCGAACTGGGTCGTCCTGGCCGAGGAGGACGGCGTCGCCCTGATCGACGCCGGCTACCCGGCCGACTCCGACCTCGTGCTCGACACCGTGCGGTACGCGGGACACGACCTCGTGGACCTGCGCCGCGTGTACGTCACGCACGGGCACGTCGACCACGTCGGCGGGATCCCCGGCATCCTGGCGCGGTACCCGCACGTGGAGGTGCTCGCACACGCCGACGAGCTCGACAACGTCCGCGGGCCGTCGCGGCAGCAGGTGACACCCGCTGAGATCGGCGGGCGGCTGGCATCTCCGCGGGTGCTGCGGTGGCTGAGCCGGGCGATCCGGTCCGACGCCCTCCGTCCGACCGCGGTGCCGTCCGCTCGGGCGTTCACCGCGGCGGACTTCGACGGGAGAGCCGTCACACCGTTCCCCGCCGACGGGCACACGGTCGGGTCGACCGCGTACCTGCTGCCCGCGGCCAACGCGATCGTCACCGGGGACGCGGTCGTGAGCCGGCACGACACGCAGCCCGCGTCGTGGTCACCGCGGCCGCGGATGATCACGCCGTTCTTCACCGCAGACCAGGACCGCGCACTCGAGTCCGCCCGGGCCCTGCCGATCCCGGAGATCCTGCTGCCGGGGCACGGGCCGGCGGTGCACCGCGTCGGGTCGGCCTGGCTGCCGATCGGCTCCTGACCCGCACGGGCCGACGCTGCGCTGCGCTCGGGTTCCACCCCCAAGAGCCGCCCCCGACCGGGGGTGGAACGGATCGTTCACCCGCCGGAAACCTGAGGGCCCCTGCAGCTCGGTAGCGTGCGACCATGCACAGATCCGTCGGGCGCACTCTGCTGTGCGCCACCGCTGCCGCCGCGCTCGTCGCCGCACCACTCGTCTCCGTCTCCACCGCCAGCGCGAACCCCGCCGGCACCGGCCTCGTCATCGAGGAGGCGTACCTCAAGGGTGGCAGCGCGAACCAGCCGTTCACGAACAAGTTCGTCGAGCTCGGCAACCCCACCGACACCGCCGTCAGCGTCGACGGCTGGTCGGTGCAGTACCGCGCCGCCACGAGCTCCGGTTCCCCCGCGGTCGGCAAGCTCAGCGGCTCCGTCCCCGCGCACGGCACCTACCTCGTGCAGATGGGGTCGAACGGCGCGAACGGCCAGGCGCTCCCGGAGGCCGACGCCGTCACCGGCCTGAACCCCTCCGGCTCCACGGGCACCCTCGTGCTCGCCGACCAGGCGACCGCGCTGTCCCTACCGGCCGGCGCGGTCACCACGGGCACACCGGGTGTCGTCGACCTGCTCGGGTACGGCACCTCGAACACGTTCGAGACCGCGGTCGCCACGGCAGGCACCGCGAACTCGGTCCCGGACGCGCTGACCCGCCAGGGCACGACCGACACCGACTCGAACGCCGCGGACTTCACGGTCACGTCGTCGGTCACGCCGGAGAACGCGGCGGGCGAGACCACGCAGCCGACGGACCCGACGGATCCGACCGACCCCACTGACCCGACCGACCCCGGGACACCGGCCGAGCAGGTCACCATCGCCCAGCTGCAGGGCACCGGCGACGCCTCCCCGTACGTCGGCAAGACCGTCCGTACCGACGGCGTCGTCACGGCGGTCTACGCCACGGGCGGCTTCGCCGGCTACACGGTCCAGACCGCCGGCACCGGAGGAGCGCTCGACCTCGCGAAGCACACCGCCTCCGACGCCGTGTTCGTCTACTCGGCATCGACGGCGGCGAACGTGAAGGTCGGCGACGCGGTCCGGCTCACCGGCACCGTGTCCGAGTTCAACGGCCTCACCGAGCTGACGGTCCCGTCGGCCGCGGGCCTCGAGCAGCTGCCGAAGGACGGCGTCGTGCAGCCGGTCCCGGCCACGATCACCCTCCCGCGGACGGACGCCCAGCGCGAGTCGCTCGAGAGCATGCTCGTCGCCCCGCAGGGTGACTACACGGTCGCCGACAACTACACGACGAACCAGTACGGCGAGGTCGTGCTGGCGAGCGGGAAGCAGCGCCTCCTCCAGCCCACCGAGGTCGCCCGTCCGGGCAGCGCCGAGGCGGCTGCCGTCACCGCGGACAACGCGGCGCGCACGGTCACGCTCGACGACGGTGCGAGCACGAACTTCCTCAGTGCCGCGAACCAGTCGATCCCGGTGTCCTGGCTCACCCAGGACCCCGTCACGGTGGGGGCCGCTGCGACGTTCCGGAAGCCGGTCGTCCTCGATTACCGGAACGACGCGTGGAAGTTCCAGCCCACCTCGCCGATCACCGGTGCGACCCCGGCGGCGGACCTGCCCACGGCGTTCTCGAACGTGCGGACCACCGCGCCGGAGAACGTCGGCGGTGACATCCGGCTCGCCGGGTTCAACGTCCTGAACTACTTCCCGACGACCGGCGACCAGCTCACCGGCTGCACGTACTACACGGACCGCGACGGCGATCCCGTGACGGTGCGCGGCGGCTGCGACGCCCGCGGTGCGGCGAACGCGGACGACTTGGCCCGGCAGCAGGTGAAGATCGTCAAGGCGATCAACGGCCTCGGCGCCGACGTCGTCTCCCTCGAGGAGATCGAGAACTCCGCACGCTTCGGCAAGGACCGCGACGCAGCCGTGGCCACCCTCGTGGCCGCGCTCAACACGGCCACCGGCAAGGACACCTGGGCGTACGCGAAGTCCCCGTCGAAGACCCCCGCGAGCGAGGACGTCATCCGCCTGGCGCTCATCTACAAGAAGGACCGCGTGCAGCCCGTCGGCGGCTCGACGATCCTCGACTCCTCCGCGTTCGCCAACGCCCGACAGCCGCTCGCCCAGGCGTTCGCGCCCGTGGTGCAGAAGCCGGGCAAGGGGTCGCAGAAGCCGAGCGGGCAGGACACCTTCCTCGTCATCGCGAACCACTTCAAGTCGAAGGGCTCGGGCGAGGGCGCTGACGCGGACCAGGGCGACGGGCAGGGCGCGTCGAACGCCTCGCGCGTCGCGCAGTCCGAGGCGCTCGTGGCCTTCTCGACCGCTCAGCAGCGGCAGGCCGGCACCGACAAGGTGTTCATGCTCGGCGACTTCAACGCCTACAGCCAGGAGGACCCGGTGAAGGTCCTCGACGACGCCGGCTACACCGACCTCGGGCCGACGAAGGACGCCACCGAGTGGTCCTACGTGTTCGACGGGCTGAGTGGCTCGCTCGACCACGTGTTCGCCTCGAAGGCCGCACTCCGGACCGTCACGGGCGTGGACATCTGGAACACCAACTCGGTTGAGTCCGTCGGCCTGGAGTACAGCCGCTACGACTACAACGTCACGGACCTGTACCGCGACGACGTGTACCGCGCGAGCGACCACGACCCGATCCTGGTCGGCATCGACCTGCCCGGGGTCGGCGACCCGGGACAGGGGAACCCGGGCCACGGCGGTCCCGGTCACGGCGGTCACCCGGTGGCGGACGCGCTCGCGGCGCTCGCCGCGTTGATCGCGTGGTTGCGGAGCCTGTTCGGCTGATCGAGTGAGCAGCAATGGTCGGGTTCGTGGTGCGGACCCGACCATTTCTGCTCACTGAACGCGGCCCTGGCCGCGACCAGCTGACGGACTGGAGGCGCGGTGCCAGCTGGCACCGCGCCTCCAGTCCGTCACTGCGTGCATTTCAACCCATCGCGCGTGACCTGGAAAGCGGAATCGCGCGTGGGAGGCAGGAATTTCCTGCCTCCCACGCGCGAAACGGCCTCCTACGCGCGGAACGCCCCCTCCGCGGAACAGCGCCCACGCGGCCCCGTTCGACAACGCGAGCCGCGTCGGGTAGGCTCTCACCTTGGTCTGCGCGCTCTGTGCGCCGGACAGTCAGATGAGCCCTCCACCGGGCCGTTCACACGGGTTCTCCTGCGTGAACACCCACCGGAGCGGGATTCACGGACTCCTCACCTCGACACGAAAGCAGCACCACTGTGACTCGTACGTTCTCCCCGAAGCCGGCAGACGTCCAGCACGACTGGATCGTCATCGACGCGACCGACGTCGTCCTCGGCCGCCTCGCCACCCACGCCGCGGCGCTCCTGCGCGGCAAGCACAAGGCCACCTTCGCCCAGCACATGGACATGGGTGACTACGTCATCATCGTGAACGCCGACAAGGTCGCCCTGACCGGTTCGAAGCTCGCGAAGAAGGTCTACTACCGCCACTCCGGCTACCCGGGCGGCCTCACGGCGACCTCCTACCCGGAGATGCTCGAGAAGCACCCGACCCGCGCCGTCGAGAAGGCGATCCGCGGCATGCTCCCGAAGAACACCCTCGGTCGCGAGCAGCTCAAGAAGCTGAAGGTCTACGCCGGCGCGGAGCACCCGCACTCGGCGCAGCAGCCCAAGGCGTACACCTTCGACCAGGTCGCACAGTAGTTCCGGCCACGACGACTTCCAAGGACTAGGTAAAACTCATGGCTCAGATCGCTGACTCCCTCGACCAGACCCCGGAGAGCTTCACCACGGAGAGCGCACCCGCCGCTGCCGAGGCTGCTCCCCGTCAGATCCTCAACGTCTCGGGCGGTGCCGTCGGGCGCCGCAAGGAGGCCATCGCGCGTGTCCGTCTCGTGCCGGGCTCCGGCTCGTTCACGGTGAACGGCCGCACGCTCGAGGACTACTTCCCGAACAAGCTGCACCAGCAGCTCATCAACGACCCGTTCAAGGTGCTCGAGCTCCTCGGCGCCTACGACGTCGTCGCCCGCATCACCGGTGGTGGCCCCTCGGGTCAGGCTGGTGCGCTCCGTCTCGCCATCGCTCGTTCGCTGAACGAGATCGACCGCGAGAACAACCGCGCCACCCTGAAGAAGGCCGGCTTCCTCACCCGTGACGCCCGCGTCATCGAGCGCAAGAAGGCCGGTCTCAAGAAGGCCCGCAAGGCTTCGCAGTTCTCGAAGCGCTAGTCGTCACCGGCTGAAGATCGCAATGCCGCGTCTGTTCGGTACCGACGGGGTTCGTGGTCTCGCCAACGGCGAGCTGACGGCCGCGCTCGCACTGGGTCTTGCCCAGGCGAGCGCGGCCGTTCTCACACACGGACACCACGCGGACGCCCGTCGGGCGTCCGGTCGACCGCGCCCGCGCGCGGTCCTGGCGCGCGATCCGCGCGTCTCCGGCGAGTTCCTCGGTGCCGCTGTCGCGGCCGGGCTCGCCTCCGCCGGCGTCGACGTGCTCGACGCCGGGGTCATCCCCACCCCCGCTGCGGCGTTCCTCGTCGCGGACATCGACGCCGACTTCGGCGTGATGATCTCCGCGTCGCACAACCCCGCGCCGGACAACGGGATCAAGTTCTTCGCAGCGGGCGGCCGCAAGCTCCCCGACGAGGTCGAGGACCGCATCGAAGCGGCCATGCACGACCACTCCGCACCCACCCCCACGGGCGCCGAGGTCGGTCGCATCACCCGCTTCGCCGACGCCGAAGACCGCTACGTCGTCCACCTGCTCGGCACGTTGCCGCACCGGCTCGACGGCCTGCATGTCGTGCTCGACTGCGCCAACGGTGCTGCCGCCGGTGTCTCGCCCGAGGTGTTCGTGAACGCCGGGGCGAAGGTCACGCTGATCGGGGCCGACCCGGACGGCATGAACATCAACGACGGTGTCGGGTCCACCCACATCGACAACCTCGCCCGCGCGGTCCTCTCGCACGGCGCGGACGTCGGCATCGCGCACGACGGCGACGCGGACCGCTGCCTCGCGGTCGACGCCGCCGGCAACGCGATCGACGGCGACCAGATCATGGCGATCCTCGCACTGTCGCTGAAGGAGCGCGGACACCTCGTGTCGGACACGCTCGTCGCGACGGTGATGTCGAACCTCGGACTGATCCGGGCGATGGCGGACGCCGGCATCACGGTGGAGCAGACCGCCGTGGGCGACCGCTACGTCCTCGAGAAGATGAACGAGGGCGGGTTCTCGCTCGGCGGCGAGCAGTCCGGTCACGTGATCTTCAACGAGTTCGCCACGACGGGTGACGGCATCCTCACGGGGCTGCACCTCGTCGCCGAGATGGCACGGACGGGCAAGTCGCTGCAGGAGCTCGCCTCGTGCATGACGGTCTTCCCGCAGGTGCTCCTCAACGTGCGCGGTGTCGATCGGCACGGGCTCGCCGACCAGGGCGTGCAGGACGCTGTCGCTGCCGCCTCCGCCGCGCTCGGTGACACCGGGCGCGTGCTGCTGCGTCCGTCCGGGACCGAGCCGGTCGTCCGCGTGATGGTCGAGGCCGCCTCGCAGGAGGACGCCCAGCGCATCGCCGACGAGCTCGCCGCCGTGGTGCAGGAGCGCTTGGCGCTCGACGCGGCGTAGGGACTGCCCGGCTCGCGTTCCGCGCCCCGCTACGAACACCGCGCCCCGTTGCAACGGGGCGCGGTGTTCGTTCAGGGGCGCGGAACGGCGATAGCGAACCGAACCGACCCCGGCCGCTCAGATCTTGCGGAGCAGCACCGACGACACCTTGTGGTCCGCCGCCTTCTTGAGCACGAGGGTCGCCCGGGAGCGCGTCGGCAGCACGTTCTCGATGAGGTTCGGCTCGTTGATCGCGCGCCACACCTGGGTCGCCGTGTCGATCGCGTCCGAACGCGACAGGCTCGCGAACCGGTGGAAGAACGAGTCCGGGCTGGCGAACGCCTCTTCCTGCAGGGCGAGGAACCGGTCGACGTACCAGGCCTCGATGTCCTTCGTCTTCGCGTCGACGTAGATCGTGAAGTCGAACAGGTCGGACAGTGCGAGTCGACCGTGCACCGGCGGCGCGAGCACGTTGAGACCCTCGACGATGAGGATGTCCGGCTGTCGCACGACGATCTCGGCGTCCGGCACGATGTCGTAGACGAGGTGCGAGTAGTACGGCGCCCGGACCTCGGTCGCGCCGCTCTTCACCTGGCTGACGAAGCGCAGCAGTGACCGGCGGTCGTAGGACTCCGGGAAGCCCTTCCGGTCCATGATCCCGCGGCGCTCGAGCTCGGCGTTCGGGTACAGGAACCCGTCCGTGGTGACGAGTTCCACGCGGGGTGTGTCCGGCCAGCGCTTCGTGAGCTCGCGGAGCAGCCGCGCGACGGTGGACTTGCCGACCGCGACGGAACCAGCCACACCGATCACGAACGGGGTGCGTCCGGCTCGGTCACCCAGGAACGCCGACGTCGACGCGTGCAGGTTCCGGGCACCGGCCGCGTACAGCGTCAGCAGGCGCGACAGTGGGAGGTAGACCTCCTGCACCTCCTGCATGTCCAGCCGGTCGCCGAGTCCGCGCAGCTGCACGATCTCGGTCTCGGTGAGGGAGAGGTGCTCCTTCGGAGCGAGCTGCGACCACTCCGCGCGTGGGATCTCCACGAAGGGGGTCGGGTGCGCGACGGTGGTCTCCGGGATCGGCATGGGAACGAGCGTACAGACGGGAGGCGCGGTGCAGGTGAGCAGACGTGCTCACCTGCACCGCGCCTCCCGTCCAGTGCTCGGTGTGCGTCCGCGGGACGGGGCGCGTCAGGCGGGCAGTGCCGCCTCGATCGCGGCGATGACCTGCGGCGCGTCCGGCTTCGTGGTCGGGCGGAAGCGCGTGACGGTGCCGTCCGGTGCGACCAGGAACTTCTCGAAGTTCCACGTGACGCGGCCGGCCTTGCCCTCGGCGTCCGGGGTCTCCTTGAGAGCCTGGTAGAGCGGGTGGGCGCTCTTGCCGTTGACCTTCACCTTCTCGGACATCGGGAAGGTCACGCCCCACGTCGTGGAGCAGTACTCGTCGATGGCCTCGGACGTGCCGAGCTCCTGCAGGAACTGGTTGCTCGGGAACCCCAGGACCGTGAAGCCCCGAGGGCCGTACTCCTTCTGGAGGGCCTCGAGCTGCTCGTACTGCGGGGCGAGACCACACCGCGAGGCGACGTTCACCACGAGCACCGCCTTGTCCGCGTAGGCCCCGAACGTGGTGTCCTCGCCGTGCAGTGTCGTGATCGCGATGTCATCGAACCGTCCCATGTCCCAAACGTTATCCCCAGCCCTGCTGCTTCGCAGGGTGGGCGCCCAGGCAGACCGTAGGATCGATGCCATGTGTGGAATCGTCGGCTACGTCGGCAGCAACAGCAGCCAGGACGTGCTCCTCGGTGGTCTCCGTCGGCTCGAGTACCGCGGCTACGACTCGGCGGGCATCGCCGTCGTGGACGGGTCGCACGAGCTGGCATCGGCGAAGAAGGCGGGCAAGCTCCAGGCCCTCGTCGACGAGCTCGAGTCGCACCCGATCGCGGACGGCGGCACGGGCATCGGCCACACCCGCTGGGCGACCCACGGCGGGCCGACCGACGGCAACGCGCACCCGCACCTGGCGGACGGCGGCAAGCTCGCCCTCATCCACAACGGCATCATCGAGAACTTCTCCGAGCTCCGCGCCGAGCTGCAGGCCGGGGGCGTCGAGTTCCTCAGCGAGACCGACTCCGAGGTCGCCGCGCACCTCGTCGCACGGTCGTTCCGTGGGACCGGCGACCTGACCGGCGCCATGCAGCAGGCCGTGCAGCGGCTCGAGGGTGCGTTCACGCTCCTCGTCGTGCACGCCGACCAGCCGGGTGTCGTCGTCGGTGCCCGCCGCAACTCCCCGCTCGTGGTCGGCCTCGGCGACGGCGAGAACTTCATGGGCTCGGACGTCGCCGCGTTCGTCGCGTACACGCAGCGTGCCCTCGCCATCGGGCAGGACGAGATCGCCACGATCCGCCCCGACGGCGTCGACGTCATCCACTTCGACGGCACCCCCGCGACGCCGTCCGAGTTCGAGGTGAACTGGGACGCCTCCGCCGCCGACAAGGGCGGCTGGAGCTCCTTCATGGCGAAGGAGATCAGCGAGGAGCCCGAGGCCGTCGCGAAGACGATCCTCGGCCGCGTGCACGACGGTGCCGTCACGCTGTCCGACCTCGACCCGATCGCCGAGCGCCTCGCCACCGTCGACCGCGTCATCGTGATCGCCTGCGGCACCGCCGCGTACGCCGGCATCCTCGGCAAGTACGCCATCGAGCAGTGGGCCCGCGTCCCGGTCGAGGTCGAGCTCGCGCACGAGTTCCGCTACCGCGACCCCGTGCTCGACGAGCGCACCCTGGTCGTGTCGATCAGCCAGTCCGGCGAGACCATGGACACGCTCATGGCCGTCAAGTACGCACGTGAGCAGGGCGCCCAGGTCCTCTCGATCTGCAACACCCAGGGCGCGACCATCCCGCGCGAGTCCGACGCGGTGATCTACACGCACGCCGGCCCCGAGGTCGCCGTCGCGTCGACGAAGGCCTTCATCGCCCAGGGCGTCGCGCTGTACCTGCTCGGGCTGCACCTCGCCACGCTCCGTGGCACGCTGACGGCCGAGCAGATCGCGGAGCAGGTCGCCGAGCTCGAGGGACTCGCGCCGAAGCTGCAGCAGACCATCGACGACGCGTCCGGCATCAAGGACCTCGCGCGCTGGATGGCCGACACCCGCAGCGTTCTCTTCCTCGGCCGCCACGTCGGGTACCCGATCGCGCTCGAGGGTGCGCTGAAGCTCAAGGAGCTCGCGTACATCCACGCCGAGGGCTTCGCCGCCGGTGAGCTCAAGCACGGCCCGATCGCGCTGATCGAGCCCGGCCAGATCGTCTTCGTGATCGTGCCGTCCCCGCGTGACCCGCGGTCGCTGCACCCGAAGGTCGTCTCGAACATCCAGGAGATCCGCGCGCGCGGTGCCCGGGTGATCGCGATCGCCGAAGAAGGCGACGCCGCCGTGCTGCCCTTCGCCGACGAGGTCCTGCGCATCCCGCTCGCGACGCCGCTGTTCGAGCCGCTGCTCGCGGTCGCGCCGCTGCACATGTTCGGCATGGAGCTCGCCGCGGCCAAGGGCCTCGACGTCGACCAGCCGCGCAACCTCGCGAAGTCGGTCACCGTCGAGTAGTCGGCGATGATCATCGGCATCGGGGTCGACGTGGTCGACCTGGAGCGGTTCGAGCGGGTGCTCGACCGGACGCCGGCGATGCGCGCGCGGTTGTTCACCCCGTCGGAGCTCCTCCGTGACGGGGAGCCCCGACCGATCGCGTCCCTGGCTGCCCGGTTCGCCGCCAAGGAAGCCCTGATCAAGGCCTTCGGGTCGAGTGCGGGGCTGAGCTGGCAGGACCTCGAGGTCGTCTCCGACGACCAGCGGAACCCGTCGCTCACCCTGCGCCAGGGGGCGCAGGGGGTGGCGGAGTCGCGGGGCGTCGGGTCGGTGCACCTCTCGCTCTCGCACGACGGTGGGATCGCGACGGCGTTCGTGGTCCTGGAAGGAACAGGGGAACAGGCGTGAGTGCGTTCACCGGCATCACCCTCGACCGTGAGGCCCTGATAGCCAACTACGGTCGGGTCGCCGAACAGGTGGCCCCGTCCGGCGTCATCGCGGTCGTCAAGGCCAACGGCTACGGGCACGGCGCGGCCGAGGCAGCGCAGGCCTTCGTGGACGCCGGCGCGGAGTGGCTCGGCGTCGCGGACATCGACGAGGCGATCGCGCTCCGGCGGGCCGGCATCGACGAGGGGGTCCGGATCCTCGCGTGGCTGCACGCCCCCGACGAGGACTTCCGCCGCGCGGCCCGCTACGGCATCACCCCGGCGGTGTCGAGCGTGTCGCAGCTCGCCGCCGCCGCTGATTCCGAGGTCCCCGCGGTGCACATCTGCGTCGACACGGGCCTGAGCCGCAACGGCGCGGTCGAGTCCGAGTGGGCCGAGCTCTTCGCGACCGCCGGGCGCCTGGCCCGTGGTGGCAACCGCACCCGTGTCGAGGGACTCATGTCGCACCTGGCGAACGCCTCGCGCGCGGACGACCTCGACCAGGACGCCGCACTCCAGCGGGCGCTCGACGGGCTCGCCGCGAACGGCATCGTGCCAGACATGGTGCACCTCGCCGCCAGCGCCGCGGGCCTCGCCGTCCCGGAGACCCGTCGTGACGTCGCCCGGGTCGGTCTCGCGCTCTACGGCCTCAGCCCGTTCCCGGACCGCACGTCGGCGGACCTCGGTCTGCGCCCGGCGATGCGCGTGACGGCCGCGGTCCTCCGGACGGTCCCGGTCCGGGCCGGCGAGGGCGTCAGCTACGGCTACACCTGGCGTGCGGAGACGGACACGAGGCTCGCGGTCATCGGCCTCGGCTACGCGGACGGCTTCGACCGCGACTTCGGCAACCGCGTCTCGGTCCGCATCGGCGACCGGACGTTCCCGGTCGTCGGGCGCGTGGCGATGAACGCGATGCACGTCGACATCGGCGACGCCGACGTGCAGGTCGGCGACGAGGCCGTGCTCTGGGGGGACCCGGCGAACGGCGACCCCGCGGTCGAGGACTGGGCCGCGGCGGTCGGCACGATCAACTACGAGGTGGTCGCCCGGGTCGGCCGCAGCGTGGATCGGAGGACGACGTGAACGCGCCGCTGCGCCGGGCCGAGATCGACCTCGACGCCTACCGTGCCAACCTCGACCTGGTCCGGGAGTGGATGGACCCCGTCGAGCTCATGGCGATCATGAAGGCCGACGCCTACGGGCACGGCCTCGAACCGATCGCCCTCGCCGCGGTCGACGCCGGCATCCGGTGGATCGGTGTGCTGACGGTCCCCGCGGCCCTGCGCCTGCGGTCGATCGGTGTCAGCGAGGACGTGCACCTCTTCACGTGGCAGCACGACCCTGCTCTGGACTTCCGCGACGCGATCGACTCGGCGGTCGACCTCGGCGTCTCGAACGTGCCGGAGCTGCAGCGCGTCATCGACGCCGTCGACCAACGTCCTGCACGCGTGCACCTCGGGTTCGACTCGGGCCTGCACCGCGACGGCGCGACCCCGGAGACCTGGCCGGCGCTCGTGGCACTCGCGCTGGACGCACAGCGGGCCGGCCGGATCGAGGTCGTCGCCGCGTACACCCACCTGGCGGAGTCGTCGGACCAGGACGACACCGACGCCGTCGCGCTCTTCGACGCCGCTGTCGAGCAGGCCGACGACCTCGGGCTCGACATCCCGGTGGAGCACGTCGCGGCGTCGCTCGCCGGGCTCGAGCGCAAGGAGTTCCGCAAGGACATGGTCCGGATGGGCGCGAACCTGTTCGGCATCCCCGGCGCCGACGGCATCTCCGCCGCTGACCTGGGACTCGAGCCGGTCATGACGCTCACCGCCTCGGTCGCGAAGACCAAACGGGTGCCCGTGGACACCGGCGTCTCGTACGACTACACGTACCGCACCACCACCGAGACGACCCTGGCGCTCGTACCGGTCGGGTACGCCGACGGGGTGCCGCGGCTCGCCCAGGGGCGGATCGAGGTCGCGATCGGCGGCACGCGGTACCCGATCGCCGGTCGTGTGGCGATGGACCAGTTCCTGGTCGACGTCGGCGACGACGACGTCCGGACCGGCGACGCTGTCACACTGTTCGGCACGGGGGAGCACGACGAGATGACCGTCCTGGAGTGGGGCGAGGCGCTCGGCACCATCGGCGAGGAGATCGTCTGCCGCATCGGCTCCCGCGTCCCGCGCGAGTACCAGGGCCACAGCGTCGAGGGGCACGTCGCGGAGTACCTCCGGGGCGAGCGGTGACCGACGCCCGCGTCCTGCTCGACACCGCCATCGCGACGACCGACGAGATGGGTGCCCTCGGGGCCCGGCTCGCCGCGGTCCTGCGCGCCGGGGACCTCGTCGTGCTGACGGGTCCGCTCGGCGCCGGCAAGACCACGCTCACCCGGGGCCTCGGTGCCGCGCTCGGTGCACGTGGCCAGGTGTCCAGCCCGACCTTCGTGCTCGCCCGCACCCACCCGACCACGTCCGGCCCCGACCTCGTGCACGTCGACGCGTACCGGCTGTCCGACCCGGTCGAGCTCGACGACCTCGACCTCGACTGGGACGCCTCCGTCGTCGTGGTGGAGTGGGGCCGTGGCTTCGTCGACGGCATCTCGGACAGCGTGCTCGACGTCGAGATCGTCCGCGCGACCGGAGCCGACGCGAGTGCTCCGGACGACGACGCCGACCCGGACGACGTCCCCGACGAGCCCCGCCGGGTGATCGTCACCGGCACGGGACCGCGTTGGGCGGACGCGGTCCTCTGACGAACCGACCAGTAGGATCGTCCTCCGGTCGACCACCGGCCGGCGGACCCTGCCGGAGGACGACCGACGGAGGCCCACGTGCTCGTGACGCTCTCGACCCGGGGCGAGGCCGCCCCAGACCTCTCGCACCTGCTGCACAAGCACCCGGGCCGAGCGCAGTCCTTCGACCTGAGCGTCGGGACCGCGCACGTCTTCTACCCCGCCGACACCGCCGAGCTCTGCACCGCCGCGCTCATGCTGGAGATCGACGCCGTCGCCCTCGCCCGGAGCAAGCGCTACGGCGCGGACGCGCAGGCGCTGTCCCGGTACGTCAACGACCGGCCGTACGTGTCGACGTCGATGCTCGCGCTCGCGATCGGACAGGTGTTCCGCAGCGCGATGGCCGGCAAGAGCGAGTCCCGGCCGGAGCGCGCCGCGGCACCGATCGACCTCGACGTCGCCCTGACGAGCGTGCCGAGCGAAGCGGACGAGCACGGTGTCGGGCTGGCCACGCGGCTCTTCGCACCGCTCGGGTGGGCGGTCGAGGAGACCCGACGTCCGCTCGACGACACCCGTCCGGAGTGGGGTGACGCCAGGACCGTGGGGCTGCGTCTCCGGGGAAGCGTCCGACTGTCCGATGCGCTCCGGCAGCTCACGGTGCTGCTGCCGGTGCTCGACGACGCGAAGCACTACTGGGTCGGTGACGACGAGGTCGGCAAGCTCCTCCGCCGTGGCGAGGGCTGGCTGGCCGAGCACCCGCTCCGGGACCTCATCACCACGCGGTCGCTGGCGCACCAGCGCGAGCTGGTCGAGGACGCGACGAGCCGGCTGCTCGGGCTCGACGAGACGAACGATGCGAACACGGACCGTGCCGACCCGACCACGGACCGGACGGGCGCAGCCGCCGAGACCCCGCTGTACCGTTGCCGGGCCGAGGCCGTCCTCACCGCGCTCGCCGACACCGGCGCCCGCACCGTCGCGGACGTCGGCTGCGGCGAGGGTGCACTCCTCCGGCACCTGGTCGCGGACCGCACCTTCACGAAGGTCATCGGCACCGACGTCGCTCCGCGCGAGCTCGAGCGCGCCGAACGCCGCCTGCACCTCGACGAGGCGAGCGACGAGCAGCGGGCGCGGGTCCGACTGCTGCAGTCCTCGGTGACCTACTCCGACGACCGCATCGCCGGGTTGGACGCGATCGTCCTCATGGAGGTCGTCGAGCACGTGGACCCCGAGCGACTGACGGCCCTCGAGACGTCGGTCTTCGCTGCTGCTCGTCCGACGGCCGTGGTGGTGACGACCCCGAACGCGGAGCACAACGTCCGCTTCGAACGGCTCGCTGCCGGTCGGTTCCGGCACCCGGACCACCGGTTCGAGTGGACCCGCGACGAGTTCCGGGCGTGGTCCACCGCGGTCGGCGACCGGCACGGCTACACGACCGAGTTCCGCGCCGTCGGCGACGACGACCCCGAGGTCGGTCCGCCCACCCAGCTCGCACTGTTCCGCCGCCTGCGCGGCTCGGAGGACGCCGCATGAACGACCGCACCACCAACACCGCCCTGACGATCCCGCAGATGTCCCTCGTGCTCCTCGTCGGCACGAGCGGCTCCGGCAAGTCGACGTTCGCCGCGAAGCACTTCGGTCCGTACGAGACGTTGTCGAGCGACGTGTTCCGCGGGCTCGTCTCCAACGACGAGGACGACCAGGCCGCGACGCCGGCGGCGTTCGACGCGCTGAAGCACGTCGCGGCACTCCGGCTCCGGAAGGGACTCCTCACCGTGGTGGACGCGACGAACGTCCAGCCAGAGGCACGTCGGGACTTCGTCCGGCTGGCCCGGGACCACGACGTCCTGCCGGTCGCGATCGTGCTCGACGTCCCGGAGTCGGTGTGCGTCGCGCGGAACGCCGCCCGGTCCGGCCGAGACTTCGGGTCGGCGGTGGTCCGTCGGCAGCAGGGTCAGCTCCGACGCGGGTTGAAGGGCCTGGGCAAAGAGGGCTTCCGTCGTGTGCACGTCCTCCGTGGTGAGGACGAGATCGCGGCGGCGACGATCGTCCGGCAGCCCCTGCTCAACGACCGGAAGGACGAGCACGGCCCGTTCGACGTCGTCGGCGACGTGCACGGCTGCCGGTCGGAACTCGAGTCGCTGCTCGGCCGGCTCGGCTGGACCGTGGTCCGCGACGAGGCCGGCCGGCCGGTCGACGCCGTGCACCCCGACGGTCGTCGGGCGCTGTTCCTCGGCGACCTGGTCGACCGCGGCCCGGACACCCCCGGCGTCCTCCGGCTCGTGATGGGCATGGTGCGGAACGGGCACGCGCTCGCCGTCCCGGGCAACCACGAGGACAAGCTCGTCCGCGCCCTGGACGGACGCAAGGTGCGGACGTCGCACGGGCTCGCCGAGACCCTCGCCCAACTGGCCGCCGAGTCCGAGGAGTTCCGCACCGAGGTCCGGGAGTTCTGCCGCTCGCTCGTCGGGCACCTGGTGCTCGACGACGGTGCGCTCGTCGTCGCGCACGCCGGCATGAAGGAGCAGTACCAGGGCCGGGCGTCCGGACGGGTGCGGTCGTTCGCGCTGTACGGCGACACCACCGGGGAGAGCGACGAGTACGGCCTGCCGGTCCGGCTGCCGTGGGCGGACTCCTACCGGGGGTCGGCGATGGTCCTCTACGGGCACACGCCGACCGTCGACACCGAGTGGATCAACGGCACGATGTGCCTCGACACCGGGTGCGTGTTCGGTGGGAAGCTCTCCGCACTCCGGTACCCGGAACGCGAGGTCGTGCAGGTGGACGCCGAGCGCGTGCACTACGAGCCGGCCAAGCCGCTCGAGCCGCTGCGCGGCCCGGCCACGTCGTCGACGGACGGCGACGCGGCGGAGGCGGGTCGCGCCTCCAGTCCGACCCAGCAGGCGGACGGGAGGCGCGGTGCCGGCCCGTCACCACGTCGCGTCCCCGGCGTCCTCCCCATCGAGGACGTGACCGGCAAGCAGATCGTCGAGACCCGGCACCACGGCCGGATCGGGATCCGCGCCGAGAACGCGGCCGGTGCGCTCGAGGTGATGAGTCGCTTCGCCATCGACCCGCGCTGGTTGCCGTACCTCCCGCCGACGATGAGCCCGGTGGCGACGAGCGCGCTCCCCGACCACCTGGAGCACCCGGCTGAGGCGTTCGCGTACTACCGCGGGCAGGGCGTGACGCAGGTCCGGATGGAGGAGAAGCACATGGGCTCCCGGGCCACGGTGCTCCTCGCCAGGGACCCGGCACGGTTCGACGCCCCGTCCGGCTGGCACGGCGTCGTGTACACACGCACCGGACGCTCGTTCTTCGACGACGCGACCACTGCCACGTTCACCGGACGGCTGTCCGACGCGTTCGAGCGCGCCGGACTGTGGGCCGAGCTCGACAGCGACTGGGTCCTGCTCGACGGCGAGGTGCTGCCGTGGGCGGTGAAGGCCGAGTGCATGATCCGTGACTGGTACGCCGAGGTCGGCGCTGCGGCGGCCGGGGCGTTCCCGAGCGCGATCGCAGCGCTGGAGTCCGCCCGCGACGCCGGCGTCGACGTGTCCGCGTTGCTCGACCGGACCCGGCGGCGGTCGGACGACGCCGAGGCGTACGTCGCCTCGTACCGGCGCTACGCGACCCCCGCCACCGGCTTCGACGACGTGCGGTTCGCCCCGTTCCAGGTGCTCGCCGCGGAAGGACGCACGTTCGCCGACCGTCCGCACGGGTGGCACATGGACGTGGCCGACCGGCTCGCAGCGGCCGCTCCCGACGTCGTCCGGGCGACCCGGTCGGTGCTCGTCGACGTCGACGACGAGGCGAGCCGGGCAGCAGGGGCGGACTGGTGGCAGGACCTCACGGGTGCCGGCGGCGAAGGCGCGGTCGTGAAGCCCGAGGGGAACCTGACCCGAGGGCCGAAGGGACTCGTGCAGCCGGGCGTGAAGGTGCGCGGGCGCGAGTACCTGCGGATCATCTACGGGCCGGAGTACACCGAGCCCGCGAACCTCGCGCGGCTGCGGGACCGTGACCTCGGGCACAAGCGGTCGATGGCGTTGCGCGAGTACGCCCTCGGCCTGGAGTCGCTCGAGCGCTTCGTGGCGGGTGAGCCGCTGTGGCGCGTGCACCAGCCGGTGTTCGGTGTGCTGGCGATGGAGTCGGAGCCGGTGGACCCTCGCCTCTGAACGAGCAGACTCGCGCATGACTTCTGTCGAAGTCATGCGCGCCGGATCCGACTTGTGATCACTTCTGCCGAAGTTATTCGGCGTGTGAGCTAACGGCTGCAAGCTATTCGCCCAGAAGCCGTTTGCTTATAGTTGGATGCATGCGCACGTCGGACTTCACCTCTGAGCGCTTCGGTGTCGTCGCGAGGCAAGCGGTGGGCGCGTGGACGCACCCGTACTTCCTCCCGGCGATCATGCCCCGTCGACTCGACCTTCAGATGGAGACCGTCACAGCGGTGTCGAGAGCGACCCTCGAACTCGGGAACCTCGGTGGTCTCGGTCAGCTCGTTCGGGAGCCGGAGCTCCTGCTCGGTCCGTCCATGGCCCAAGAAGCGCTGGCGAGCTCGCGGATCGAGGGCACGCAAGCGTCGCTGAGCGATGTGCTCTCAGCGGAGACATCCGACCAGCCGATCATCGACCACAACCTCCGCGAGGTGTCCAGCTACCTCGCAGCCGCCGACGTCGGAGTGCGGCTGCTCCAGACGCTTCCGCTCACACAGCGCTTCATCACCGAACTGCACGCTGTCCTGATGCGAGACGTCCGCGGTGAGGAGAAGTCCCCGGGAGAACTCCGGAGATCGCCGGTGTGGATCGGATCGCCGGATGCTCGTCCCGACACGGCGAAGTTCATCCCGCCACATCAGCAGCATCTCCCTGAGCTGCTCTCCGACTGGGAACGATTCGTGAACGACGACGGATCCGCCTTGCCGATCGTGGTGAAGAGCGCGCTGATGCACTACCAGTTCGAGACGATCCATCCGTTCCTCGACGGGAACGGTCGCATCGGCCGTCTGCTGATCAACTTCTCGCTGATGGCGGATCAGGTACTTCCGGCTCCGATCCTGCACATCTCCGGCTACTTCGAGGCACACCGAACGGAGTACTACGCCCGTCTGCAGGGTGTTCGAGAGCGCGGCGAGATCGACGAATGGATCCAGTTCTTCTCAGCGGGAGTGGCACAACGCGCACGGGAGAGCGCCGAACGCATCCGGAGCCTCGTCGAGATCCGAGAGCGGTACCGAGACGAAGTGCGAGGGGATCGATCTGCACTCTCCGGTCTGGTCGACGTCGTGTTCAGGAACCCGGTCGTCACCTCGGACGCTGTCCAGCGGGCACTCGGCGTCTCGCAACCGACGGCATCGAACCTCCTCCGCCGGGCGGTGGAGCGAGGATGGCTGGAACCCCGACCGCGGTTCGGACGTGGCGGTCGGGGACGATGGGTCGCAGTCGAGGTCTGGGACGCCGTCCGCAGCCCGCTCGACGAGTGAACGCCGCCTACGATGGACGGGTGCTCCTCGCCATCGACACCTCCGCCGGGACCTCCGTGGCCGTCGTCGACCCGGCCACCGGCCAGGCCCGCGCGACCTGCAGCACCGAGGACTCCCGCCGTCACGCCGAGGTGATCGGCCCGTTCCTCGTCGAGGTCCTCGACGAGGCCGGCATCACCGGAGCGGACGTCACCGGCGTCGTCGCCGGGATGGGACCGGGGCCGTTCACCGGCCTCCGCGTCGGCATCGCCGCCGCCCGCACCTTCGCCGCGGCACGCGGCGTCCCGTTCCTCCCGCTGGTCAGCCACGACGCCGTCGCGGCCGACCAGCGTGCGTCCGGCCGGGACGGCGCGTTCGTCGTCCTGACGGACGCCCGCCGGCGCGAGGTCTACTGGAGCGCCTACGACGAGACCGGCACGCGCGTCGCGGGTCCGGGACTCGCGAAGCCGGACGACCTCGACGAGGCGATCCGTGCCTCCAGGCCGGACGCCGTGGACTGGGACCGCGTGACCGTCGCGTCCATCCCGGCCTGGAGGCTCGGCGCGCTCGCCGCGGACCGGCTCACCTCCGGTACGCCCTTCGCCCAGGACACGCCCCTCTACCTCCGCGACCCCGACGTGACGGTCCCTGGTGCGCCGAAGCGGGTGAAGCAGTGACCCTGCCCGACGGGCTGCGCCTGCGGCGCGCACACCCGCAGGACCTCGACGACGTGATGTGGCTCGAGCACACGTCGTTCCCGACGGACGCCTGGTCGGCGTCGCAGATGTCCGGCGAGCTGTACTCGCCGCACGGGTACTACGTCGTGGTCGAGACCACCGAGGACGGCGCCCCGACGATCGTCGGGTACGCCGGACTCTCCTCGCTCGCGGGCAACCCCGTCGCCGACGTCCAGACCATCGCGGTCGCGGCCGAGCAGCGCGGGAAGGGCATCGGCCGGGTGCTCTTCACCGAGCTCCTCGCCGAGGCCCGACGCCGCGGCGTGCACGAGGTCTTCCTCGAGGTCCGCGCCGACAACCCCGTCGCCCAGGCGATGTACACCGCGTTCGGGTTCGAGCGGATCGCCGTACGCCCGCGCTACTACCAGCCGGACGGGGTCGACGCGTGGGTGATGCGGGCAGCGCTGGAACCCGCGGCGCAGGCACCGACATCGGCACCGTCACCGTCGTCGACCGTCGGCCCGATCGGGCAGGAGGCCCTCGATGACCGCAGCTGAACCCCTCGTGCTCGGCATCGAGACGAGCTGCGACGAGACCGGCGTGGGCATCGTGCGGGGGACCACCCTGCTCGCGAACGTCATCGCGTCGAGCATGGACGAGCACGCACGCTACGGCGGCGTCGTGCCCGAGGTCGCCGCGCGGGCGCACCTCGAGGCCATGACCCCGACGCTGTCCGCCGCACTCGAGCAGGCCGGCGTCACCCTGGACGAGCTCGACGCCGTCGCGGTCACCGCCGGCCCGGGCCTCGCGGGTGCGCTCATGGTCGGGGTCGGCGCCGCGAAGGCGCTCGCCGTGGCGACGGGCAAGCCGCTGTACGGGGTGAACCACCTCGTCGGGCACGTCGGCGCCGACGTCCTGCGGACGGACGGCTCCGAGATCGAGCTGCCGACGGTGGCGCTCCTGGTGTCGGGTGGGCACACGTCCCTGCTGCTCGTGCGCGACCTGGTCGGCGACGTCGAGCTCCTCGGCGAGACGATCGACGACGCCGCGGGCGAAGCGTTCGACAAGGTCGCTCGGCTGCTCGGCCTGCCGTACCCGGGCGGGCCGCAGATCGACAAGGCCGCGGCCGACGGCGACCCGACCGCGATCCGGTTCCCCCGCGGGCTCACACTGCCGAAGGACATGGCCGCGCACCGGTACGACTTCTCGTTCTCCGGGCTGAAGACCGCGGTGGCGCGGTGGGTCGAGCGCTGCCGTGACGAGGGGCGCGAGGTCCCCGTGGCCGACGTCGCCGCCAGCTTCCGGGAGGCCGTGGTCGACGTCCTGCTGACGAAGGCGCTGAACGCCTGCAGGGACACCGGGGTCGACCGGCTGCTGCTCGGCGGCGGGGTGGTGGCGAACGCCCGGCTGCGCGCGGTGGCCGAGGAACGCTGCGCCGCGGCCGGGGTCGCGCTCCGGATCCCGCCGTTCGACCTCTGCACCGACAACGGAGCGATGATCGCAGCCGTCGGTGCCCGGCTCGTCGCCGAGGGCCACGCACCGAGCGACCTCGGGATCGCGGCGGACTCGACGTTGCCGGTGACGACCGTCCAGGTCTGAGACCGGGCGCGCTCGACCCGATCGGGCCGTGTGTGCGTTCGGGCCCTGCTCCCGCGTGTGTGGGAGGATTCACAGGGCACCGACGACCGAGGTGCCGAGAGGGGTGGACGGTGTCCGATCAGAACCAGTGGCCGAAGCCGGGCGAATCGACGCCGGACGGTGGGGCCTCCGCGAACCAGCCGGCTCCCGAACCGGGCGCGCCGTCGAGTGCCGCGCAGCCCGAGTTCGGCCAGCCGCAGCAGTACGGTGCGTCTGCACCCGAGGGCTCCTCGGAGGCGCCGCAGAACCCGTACGCGGCCCCGAGCAACCCGTACGCGGCACCCGGGCAGTCGGGCCCGCAGGGCCAGCCGGGCTACGGCGCCCCGCAGAACCCCTACGCGGCACCGCAGAACCCGTACGCGCCCCCGAGCAACCCGTACGCCGCCCCGCAGCAGCCGAACGCGAACCCGTACGGTGCCCAGCAGGGATCGAACCCGTACGCGGCGCCGGCCTACGCTCCGGGCGGCTACCAGCCCTACGCGCAGCGTCCGAAGACGAACGTGCTCGCCATCCTGTCGATCGTCTTCGCGTTCGGCGGCATCATCATCTGGCCGCTCATCATCCTGACGAGCCCCGCCGGCGCGATCATGGGGCACATCGCCCTCGGCAAGATCAAGCAGTCGGGTGAGGGCGGACGGGGCCTGGCGCTCGCCGGTGTGATCGGCGGCTGGGTCCTCACCGGCCTCTTCATCCTGATCGTCGGGCTGTTCATCATCATCGGGGTGGCCGCGGGCAACTCGAGCAACTACGACTACGGCTACGACTCGGGCGCCTTCATCGGCTGACCCGGCTGTTCGCACAACCGAAGTGGCCTCGAACCGCGGAATCCCGCGGTTCGAGGCCACTTGCGTTGTGCGGACCCGACTCGCACCGCGACCGTGAGCGCGACCGCGACGGCGACCGCGGTCGCGACCCGGGCGGAGCGCCCCGCGCCCTACCCGGCCCCGTCGGTGAGCCGCTCGCACAGGATCGCGGTGTGTCGTCCCTCCAGGCGGGTGAGCACGAGCGTGACGCGACCGCGTCCGCGCAGCCGCAACCGCTTCCGGAACTGCGCCGGATCGACGTCGACGCCGCGCTTCTTGATCTCGACGGTGCCGATGTCGTCCGCGGCCAGCCGCGCGGCGAGCTGCTTCACGTCGAGCGGCAGCGTGTCGACGACCCGGAAGCCCTGCGCGAACGGTGTCGTGACCGCCTGGTCCGAGGTGACGTACGCGATGCCGTCGGACAGCATGTGGCCACCCAGCGAGCGTGCGAGGTCCCCGATGAGCCGCGCGCGGATCACGGCGCCATCCGGCTCGTAGAGGTACGCGCCGAGCGGCCCGACTTCCTCGTCGAGAGCGTCCGCGGCGCCCGTGAGCTCCGCGATGCCGTGCGACCCGATGACGGTGGCTGCGCGACGGATGCCGGGCCGGGCGAGCGGGCCGAACCAGAGGGCGAGTTCGACGACCTCGCGGTCGACCGACGTCCACTGCGCCTCGGCGGTGTCGGGGATCAGGTCGCGGTCGACGCCCGGACCGAGCTTCACGCCGGTCGGGGTCGTCGTCGCGCTCGCGAACACGGTGTCGAGCGACGGGGACCAGTCGTCCGGGTCGGCGAGCCGCTTCGTGTTCGTGTGCCCGGAGGTCCGCCGCGCCGGGTCCATCCAGACGCCGTCGACCCGCGACAGGTCGAACTCGGCTGCGTCGCCGAGTTCCACGCGCGCACTCGGCCAGAGCGCGAGGTTGTGGGTCGCGACGGCCGCGGTCACCTCGTCACGGTCGACCGCCGTGACCTCGAGGTCGAGCGCGGCCATCGCCATCGCGTCCCCGCCGATGCCGCACCCGAGGTCCGCGACGCGCGTCAGCCCGGCTGCTGCGAAGCGTCCGGCGTGCTGCGCGGCGACCTGCAGCCGGGTTGCTTGTTCGAGACCGGCCTCGGTGAAGAGCATGCGGGCGGCGAAGTCCCCGAACTTCCCGCGGGCCTTCTGCCGGAGCCTGGCCTGCGTCAGCACCGCCGCCACGAGTCCGGGGTCGTGTCCCTCGGACCGCAGTCGTGAGACGACCCGGACGATCTCACCGCCGTCGGACACGGCCGGGGTACGGTCGAGCAGGGCCATCCCCTCGGGGGTCAGCAACTGGGCGAGATCGGCGGCTTCCACCCGACGATCCTCCCAGGTCGCCGAGAGCCCGGTCGGACGTTGGCACTCGGATTGACCGAGTGCCAACGACGCCCTAGAGTTGGGGCAGTTGGCACTCTCCTGTGCGTAGTGCCAACCCGGTTTTCATCTGTACCGAGTCTGTACCGAGAAAGAAGAGGTCACCGTGGCCGTCAGCATCAAGCCGCTCGAGGATCGCATCGTCATCCGCCAGGTCGAGGCGGAGCAGACCACTGCTTCCGGTCTGGTCATCCCGGACACCGCGAAGGAGAAGCCCCAGGAGGGCGAGGTCGTCGCCGTGGGTCCGGGTCGTATCGACGACAACGGCAACCGCGTCCCGCTCGACGTCGCCGTGGGTGACAAGGTCATCTACTCGAAGTACGGCGGCACCGAGGTCAAGTACTCGGGCGAGGACCTCCTCGTCCTCTCGGCCCGCGACGTCCTCGCGGTCATCGAGCACTGAGACAGCGTTCTCTGCTGCGAACGCCCCGTTCGGCTCCGGCCGGCGGGGCGTTCGTGCTTTCTGGTGCGGCTCACGTTCAGTGCGTGGTCGCGTCCGGCCGGCCTGGAGGCGCGGTGTCCGTCCGCAGCGTCGGTGCCGGTTCCTAGGATGGTTCCGTGAGTGAACCGACCCCGGCGCGCCCGGTCCGCAGCGAGGCATCCGTCGGTGTCGTGCAGGCGATCATCGCGTACGGCCTCTGGGGTCTCATGCCCCTGCTCTTCGCCGCGATGGCACCGGCCGGCGCGTTCGAGATCGTCGCCTGGCGGGTCGTCTTCGGCCTGGTCTTCTGCGCCGTGGCGATCGCCGTCACCCGGTCGTGGCTCCGGACCCGATCCCTGATGGCCCAGCGTCGCGTCATGCTCGTGATGGGCATCGCCGCGGTGCTCATCCTGGTGAACTGGACCGTGTACGTCGCGGCGACGACCACCGGCCACACGGTCGAGGCCGCGCTCGGCTACTTCATCAACCCGCTCGTCACGATCGCGCTCGGCGTGGTGGTGCTCCGCGAACGCCTCCGCCCGTTGCAGTGGACGGCCGTGGGCATCAGCGTCGTGGCGGTCGTCGTCATCGCGGTGGGCTACGGACGGATGCCGTGGATCTCGCTCGCGCTGGCGTTCTCGTTCGGGCTGTACGGGCTCGTGAAGAAGCGCGTCGGCGGCACGGTGGACGCGCTCTCCGGGCTGACGATCGAGACCGTGTGGCTGCTGCCGATCGCGGTCGTCGCGCTCGTGGTGCTCGGGGTGACGGGCCTCGGCGGCGGGGTGACGTTCACGAGCGAGGGCTGGGTGCACGTCCTCGTGACGGTGCTGACCGGGCCGGCGACGGCGGTGCCGCTCCTGCTGTTCGCGTCGTCCGCCCGCCGGGTGAGCCTCTCCACGCTGGGGCTGACGCAGTACCTCGCGCCGATCATGCAGCTGCTCGTCGGCGTCGTCGTGCAGCACGAGCCGATGTCCGGTGCCCGCTGGTTCGGGTTCGGGACCGTCTGGCTCGCCCTGGTCATCCTGACGGTCGACTCGTTCGCCGCGGCTCGGGCAGCGCGGCGCCGGCCGGTCGTGCCTGCGGTAGCCGGCCCGGCCTGACGGCCCCGCACCGCGCCTCCAGGCTGCGTTGTGCCGCGAAAGCGACAGTCCCCCGCGGGAGCTCCGCGGGGGACTGTCGCTTTCGCAGTGGTGTTACTTCTTGACCGAGCCCTGGATCGCGCTCTGGTAGACGGGCTTGTTGTCGCCGTCGAACTTGTAGATGCCGATGTAGGCGCTCGACGGGTCGTTGTTGTCGTCGAACGGACCGATGCCCGACGGACCCGTGTAGTGGATGTCCTCACCCTTGTCGAGCAGGGCGACGCAGTCCTTGAACGTCGAGCACTCGGTGCCGCCGTCGGCTCCGGACACCGCAGCCATGTTGGCCTGGATGGTCCCGGAGTCCGTGCCCTTGCCCTTCACCGCTGCGAGGGCTGCCAGGACGGTGGCGTCGTAGGACTCCGCCGCGTACGAGTAGTCGGCGAGGTCCTTGCCCGAGGACTTCTTGTAGTACGCCGCGAGCTGCGCCTTGAACTCGTCCTTCGGCGAAGCGCCGGGGATCGTGCCCTGCGCGCCGGTCAGCGTGCCCTTGTCGAAGTCCTTCGAGTAGTCCGCCGTGTTGCCGTCGGACATGTAGATCTTCGACATGTCGGCGGCCTGGGACTTCAGCTCGGGGATGATCGACTTCGTCTCGTCGAACGCCAGGATGACGATCGCGTCGGGCTTCGTCGCGAGTGCCGCGGTGACCTCGGACGAGAACGTCGTCTGGCCGGGCGGGAATTCCTGGCCCTTGCCCTTGCCGCCGTAGACGACCGATCCGCCGGAGTCCTCGATGGCCTTCTGGACGGTGTTGCGCAGGCCGGTGCCGTACGTGTCGTTGAAGACGAGGAACGCGACCTTGGCGTTGCCGTCACCCGTGACGAGCTGGCCGAGCGCCGAACCCTGCACCGAGTCCGGCGGAGCGGTCCGGTAGTAGTACGACGAGTAGCCCGACAGGTCGGACGCGGTGTTCGCGGGGGAGATCTCCACGATGCAGTTGCTCGTGAGCTGATCGATGACGTTCAGCGTGACGCTGGAGGACTCGGCGCCGATCGCGACCGGGACCTTCGCGTTCACGAGCTTCGTCGCGGCCGAGCTCGACACGGTCATGTCGTTGCTGTCACCGGAGTCGGTGGCGGGGTCGATCGTGACGTCCTTGTCGAGCACGCCGCCGGCGGCGTTGATGTCCTGCACGGCGAGGCCCACACCGGACTCCGCGGGCGGGTTGAGGTACGCCAGCGAGCCGGTGAGCGGGAGGATCGTGCCGATCTTCAGCGCGTCGGTGCCGGGGGTGTCCGGGGCCTTGCAGCTCGCGGCGGGGTCCTTCTTCGCGCCGCTGGACGCGGAGTTGGACGGGGACGCGCTGCCGCTGGTGGAACAGGCGGCGAGCAGGAGCGCCGCCGCTCCGGCCACTGCCAGTGCCGTGGTGGCACGGGTGGTTCTGATCATCCGTGGAGCCCTTTCTCTGCGCGGAACCTCAGGTCCCGCTGGGGATGTGAGAGAACGTAGGGTCACGGTGTTTCAGCCGCGTGACGGGGCGGTACGCAAAGTGTTTCGTTACCCAGCCGTGACGCGGAGTGTGCGGAAAGCCGCGGGCCGCGGCGTCGTCCCCGCGCCGACATCGCGTGGTCTGGACACGCCTCCCGGGCGCAGGTGGCCGTCGAGTGAGCAGAAATCGTCGAGTCCGTTGCGGCGACCCGACGATTTCTGATCACTCGACGCCACCGCACGGCGCGACCCGCCACCGCACGGCGCGACCCGTCACCGCGCGGACCCCGGACACGACGAAGCGCCCCGGACCGGAGGGAACGGGGCGCTTCGACGAAGGAGATCAGCGGCTGTAGTTCGGCGCCTCGACGACCATCTGCACGTCGTGCGGGTGCGACTCCTTCAGCCCCGCCGGGGTGATCCGGACGAACTTGCCACGGGCCTTGAGCTCCGGGATGGTCCGACCGCCGACGTAGAACATCGACTGCCGCAGACCGCCGACGAGCTGGTAGACGACGTTCGACACCGAGCCGCGGTACGGCACCTGGCCCTCGATGCCCTCGGGGACGAGCTTGTCGTCCGAGGGGACATCGGCCTGGAAGTAGCGGTCCTTCGAGTACGACGTCTTCTTCCCACGGGTCTGCAGAGCGCCGAGGGAGCCCATCCCGCGGTACGCCTTGAACTGCTTGCCGTTGACGAAGACCAGGTCGCCGGGGGACTCGTCCGTGCCGGCGAGGAGCGAGCCGAGCATCACGGTGTCGGCACCGGCGACGAGGGCCTTGGCGATGTCGCCCGAGTACTGCAGCCCACCGTCGGCGATGACCGGCACGCCGGCCTCACGCGCTGCGAGGGAGGCCTCGTACACGGCGGTGACCTGCGGGACGCCCACACCGGCGACGACGCGCGTGGTGCAGATCGAGCCGGGGCCGACGCCGACCTTGACGGCGTCCACACCGGCGTCGATGAGCGCCTGGGCGCCCTCACGCGTGGCGGCCTGGCCACCGATGATGTCGACCGCGGCGAACGCCGGGTCGGCCTTGAGTCGTCGGACCATGTCGAGCACGCCGGCGCTGTGGCCGTTCGCGGTGTCGACGACGAGGACGTCCACACCGGCCTCGAGCAGGGCGGTCGCGCGCTGCCAGGCGTCACCGAAGAAGCCGATCGCGGCACCGACGCGCAGGCGGCCGGCGTCGTCCTTGGTGGCGTCCGGGTACTTCTCGCTCTTGTCGAAGTCCTTGACGGTGATGAGGCCGCGGAGCTTGCCGGCCTCGTCGACCAGCGGGAGCTTCTCGATCTTGTGCTCCGCGAAGATCGCGACGGCGTCGTCCGGGTCGATGCCGACCGGGGCCGTCACGAGCGGGGCCTTCGTCATGACGTCGCGCACGAGCGTGGTCTGCTGCTCGAACGGCGCCACGAAACGCATGTCGCGGTTGGTGATGATGCCGACGAGGGTGCCGTCGCCCTCGACCACCGGCAGGCCGGAGACGCGGAACTGTCCGCAGAGCGCGTCGACCTCGGCCACGGTGGCGTCCGGCGTGGTGGTCACCGGGTTGGTGATCATGCCCGACTCGGAGCGCTTGACCTTGTCGACCGCTGCGGCCTGGTCGGCGATCGACATGTTGCGGTGCAGGATCCCGATGCCACCCTGGCGCGCCATGGCGATGGCCATGCGGGCCTCGGTCACGGTGTCCATCGCCGCGGAGAGCAGCGGGACGTTGACCGTGATGCGCTTGGTGAGCCGGGACGCGGTCGACGCCTCGCTCGGGATGACGTCGGTGTACCCCGGCAGGAGCATGACGTCGTCGTACGTGAGTCCGATGAATCCGAACGGATCCGGCTGGTCCATGGGTCCCCTTCGTGGGCGAGGTGAAGTGTCGAGACACCGGGAACGCTGCGGCGGGTTCCGGATAGACCATGGTAACGCGCACGCGCTCTTCCGCATTCCGTCGTGCGGGCACCTGTGGACGGCCTGGAGGCACGGTGCGGCCCCGGTGATCCGGCTTCCGTGGTCCTTCCTCCACAACGTCACAGTTGCGGCACGAATCACACAGGGAACGTGATGGAAACACGGGTGTCACACAATCCCCATAGCGTCACTCGACATCCGAACGAGAGGCTCTTCCGTGGGATCCATCACTCCTCCGGGACCGGCGCAGCTGCGCCGGTTCCGCCTCCGCCCGGGGCGCCGGCGACCGGTCATCATGGCCGTGCTCCTCGCTGCGTTCCTGGCGACCTTCCTGATCGACTGGGCGGTGACGCTGCCGGCGGTCGGCGCAACCTCGGCCCCGACCGCGAGCGCCTCGGCGAGCACCGCACCCGCCACCGGCCAACCGTGCACGGTCAGTCCGACGAACGGCTGCATCCAGGGCACGATCACCGACTCCGACCGGAAGTCGGTCGAGGGCGTCGCCGTCGACGTCACCGGGCCGGGAGGGTTCGCGCAGACCGCGACCACCTCGGACACCGGCCGGTGGTCCGTGAGCGTGACGACCGCGGGCAGCTACACCGTCGCCGTCGACCAGGACACGCTGCCGAAGGGCCAGTACCTGACGAACGCGGCGGACGCGAAGCGCACGGTCAGCGCGAGCCTGAACGCGAACGTCGGCCAGATCTTCCAGCTGTCCGACCAGCAGGGCGTCGTCACGAACGACGACGCCACGAGCGTCACGCCACAGCGGGCCTGGCAGCAGTTCGCATCCGGCATCCGGCTCGGGCTGCTCATCGCCCTGGCGTCGGTGGGCCTCTCGCTCATCTACGGCACCACCGGGCTGTCGAGCTTCTCGCACGGTGAGCAGGTGACCCTCGGCGGTCTCCTCGCCTACCTGTTCGCGAACCAGCTCGGGTGGAACATCTGGCTCACCGGGGTCGTCGTGACGCTGCTCTGCGCGGCGACGGGTTGGCTGCAGGACGCCGGCATCTGGCGGCCGCTGCGGAAGAAGCGGATCAGCCTCACGCAGCTCATGATCGTGACGATCGGTCTCTCGATCGCCGCCCAGTACGCGTTCCAGTACTTCTTCGGGGCCTCGACCGTCCGCATCCAGCAGGGCAACCCCGAGACGGTCACGTTCGCCGGGCTCACCCTGACGGTGCAGTCGTACGTGGCGATGGCGATCGCGCTCGTCGTCCTCGTCGGCACCGGGCTCTTCCTCGCGAAGACCCGCTTCGGCCGTGCGACCCGGGCGGTGTCGGACAACCCGGCGCTCGCCAGTGCGTCCGGCATCGACGTCGACCGGGTGATCCGCTTCGTGTGGACGCTCGCCGCCGGCCTCGCGGGGCTGTCCGGCGTGATGCTCGGCCTCGTGCTCAACGGCGTCAACTGGCAGACCGGTCTCCAGCTGCTGCTGCTCATGTTCGCCTCGGTCACCCTCGGCGGGCTCGGGACCGCGTACGGCGCGCTCGTCGGGTCGATGATCATCGGCATCGTCGTCGAGCTCACGAACCTCGTGCTGCCGGGTGACTTCAAGTACGCCACCGCACTCGTGATCCTCATCCTCATCCTGCTGTTCCGGCCGCAGGGCATATTCGGTCGTGCCGAGCGGATCGGTTAAAGGAGCCCCGACATGGACTACATCCTCCAACTGCTCAGCTCGCTGACGCAGGAAGCACTCGCCCCGACGACGGCGGCGTTCGCCCTCGCGGCGATCGGCCTCAACGTCCACTTCGGCCTCACCGGCCTGATCAACATGGGCCAGGCGGCGTTCCTGCTGCTCGGCGCCTACGGCTTCGCGATCTCGATCACGAACGGGCTGCCGTTCATCATGGCGGTGCTCATCGCCCTGCTGGTCGCCATCGTCTTCGCGATCATCCTCGGCATCCCGACCCTGCGGCTCCGCGGCGACTACCTGGCGATCGTGACGATCTCCGGTGCCGAGATCATCCGCATGGTCGGCAGGTCGAGTCTCCTCACCGACACGACCGGCGGCTCGAACGGCATCGCCGGCTCGGCCTACCGCGACCCGTTCAACGCCCTCAGCCCCCTGCCAGACGGCACCACGAGCATCCTGTGGTTCACGTACTCGAACAACGGCGTCAACGGCTGGTGGATCCGCATCGCGGCCTGGGCTCTCGTCGCCCTGTTCACCCTCGTGCTGTTCCTGCTCATGCGGAGCCCCTGGGGCCGCGTGGTGAAGGCCATCCGCGAGGACGAGGACGCCGTCCGCTCCCTCGGCAAGAACGTCTACTCGTACAAGATGCAGGCGCTCGTCTTCGGTGGCGCGCTCGGTGCGCTCGGCGGGATCATCTACGTGCTGCCGAGTTCGGTGCAGCCCGACGCGATGGGCCGCTCGATGACGTTCTTCATCTGGACGGCGCTCATCCTCGGCGGTGCCGCGACCGTGTTCGGCCCGGTGCTCGGGTCCGTCCTGTTCTTCGTCCTCCGGCTCTTCATCCGCACCCTCGCCGGGGACTTCATCCCCGACTCGATCATGAACGCGCAGCAGGCGGAGCAGTTCTCCTACGTGCTCGTCGGCGTGGCGCTGATGCTCCTCATCGTGTTCCGTCCACAAGGACTCCTCGGCAACAAGAAGGAGCTGTCGTTCAGTGTCTGAGTCGTACACACACCAGAAGACCGACCCGATCCTCGTCGTCGACGACGTCACGCGGCGCTTCGGCGGCATGACCGCGGTCGACGTCGACCACCTCGAGGTCCAGCGCGGCACGATCACCGCCCTCATCGGCCCGAACGGCGCCGGGAAGACGACCTTCTTCAACCTGCTGACCGGCTTCGACAAGCCGAGCCCCGGCGCCGTCACCCGCTTCGACGGGGCCACCCTGCAGAAGACCAGCGCGACGCACATCGCGAACCGCGGCATGGTCCGCACGTTCCAGCTCACCAAGGCGCTCAGCCGGTTGACGGTGATGCAGAACATGCTGCTCGGTGCCCGCGACCAGCCGGGAGAGAACTTCTTCGCCGCCCTGGTCAAGCCGGTGTGGGCGAAGCGCGAACGGGAGATCACGGCGAAGGCCGAGGAACTCCTCGCCCGCTTCAAGCTCGACACGAAGGCGGACGACTACGCGGGCTCCCTGAGCGGCGGGCAGCGCAAGCTCCTCGAGATGGCACGGGCGCTCATGTCCGACCCGACGATGATCATGCTCGACGAGCCGATGGCCGGCGTGAACCCCGCGCTCACCCAGTCGCTGCTCGGCCACATCCAGTCCCTCCGCGACGACGGGATGACCGTGCTGTTCGTCGAGCACGACATGCACATGGTCCGGCACATCTCGGACTGGGTCGTCGTGATGGCCGAGGGCAAGGTCGTGGCCGAGGGGCCCGCCGACACCGTGATGGACGACCGGGCCGTCATCGACGCGTACCTCGGCGCCCACCACGACACCGACCTGGGCGACGACTCGCTCCTCACCGAGGAGACCTACGAGGAACTCGCCGAGGAAGTAGCGGAAGAAGACGAGCAGGAGGCGACCCGATGACCGACGCAAGCGACCCCACGAACGCGAGCAGTGCCTCCAGTCCGGAAGCGACCCCGGCGACGGGGGCCGGGACGGCCACGCTGGAACGCGAGCCCGTGCTCAGCGCGAAGAACCTCGTCGCCGGCTACCTGCCGGGGGTGAACATCCTGAACGGCTGCGACCTCGACTGCTACCCGGGCGAGCTCATCGGCATCATCGGCCCGAACGGCGCCGGCAAGTCGACGCTCCTCAAGGCACTGTTCGGTCTCGTGTCCATCCGCGAGGGTTCCGTCACCCTGCAGGGCGAGGACATCACCAACCTCAAGGCGAACAAGCTCGTGCAGGCCGGCGTCGGCTTCGTCCCGCAGACGAACAACGTCTTCCCCTCGCTGTCCATCGAGGAGAACCTGCAGATGGGGCTGTACCTGCGGCCCCGGAAGTTCGCCGAACGCCTCGAGGTCATCTACGACCTGTTCCCCGTCCTCGGCCAGCGCAAGGGCCAGCGTGCCGGATCGCTGTCCGGCGGCGAGCGGCAGTCCGTGGCGATGGCGCGAGCGCTGATGATGGATCCGAAGGTGCTGCTGCTCGACGAGCCCTCCGCCGGGTTGTCGCCGGTGCGCCAGGACGAGACGTTCATCCGCACACGCCGGATCAACAAGGCCGGTGTGTCGATCGTCATGGTGGAGCAGAACGCGCGACGCTGTCTGCAGATCTGCGATCGTGGGTACGTGCTCGACCAGGGGAAGAACGCGTACTCGGGCACCGGGAAGGAGCTCGCCGACGATCCGAAGGTCATCGAGCTGTACCTGGGGACGCTCGCCAAGGACGTCGACTCCGCTCGCTGAGCGGTCGGAGTCGACCGCGGGTGTCGCTGTGGGGGCGGCATCCGCACCGAGGAGGGTCGTGCGAAGTCGCTGATGCGCCGCACGGCCCTCCTCCCACGTGTCGGCCTGGAGGCACGGCTCGCCTCCGCCGGGTCGGTATCGTTCCGCACGTGCGTACCCCCGGCCCCCTCGTGCTCGACGCCCTCGTCTGGCTCGTGTTCGCCGCGCTCTTCATCGGGGCGGCCCTGCTCGTGAAGGTGGCCGCGGCGCTCCTCGGGGTCCTGATCGTGCTGGCGCTCCTGCTCGGACTCGTCCTGCGCGCCCTCCGCAAGCGCCGGGCTCGCCCGCGCCCACCCGGGTCACGCGCACGGCACGACCGCTAGGCTTGCCGGGTGAGTGAAGTCGAGATCGGTGCAGGCAAGCGCGGACGTCGGGCGTACGCGTTCGACGACATCGCGGTGGTCCCCTCGCGACGGACGCGTGACCCGCGCGACGTGAACGTGCAGTGGTCGATCGACGCGTTCACGTTCGAGTCGCCGATCCTCTCCGCCCCGATGGACTCCGTCGCCTCGCCGGCCACGGTCATCCAGATGGGCAAGCTGGGCATGCTCGGCGTGCTCGACCTCGAGGGGCTCTGGACCCGGTACGAGGACCCGACGCCCTACTTCGACGAGATCAAGGCGCTCACCGACGGCAACGTCACGAAGCGCATGCAGGAGATCTACTCCGAGCCGGTCAAGGCCGAGCTGATCACCGCACGTCTCGCCGAGATCCGCGCCGCGGGCGTCCCGGTCGCCGGATCGCTCAGCCCGCAGCGCACGCAGGAGTTCTCGCAGACCGTCGTCGACGCCGGTGTCGACCTGTTCGTGATCCGCGGCACCACGGTCTCGGCCGAGCACGTCTCGCAGAACACCGAGCCCCTCAACCTCAAGAAGTTCATCTACGAACTCGACGTCCCGGTGATCGTGGGCGGTGCCTCCACCTACACGGCGGCACTGCACCTCATGCGCACCGGTGCCGCGGGTGTGCTCGTCGGCTTCGGCGGTGGCGCAGCCTCGACGACCCGTGCCGCGCTCGGCATCCACGCTCCGATGGCCACGGCCGTCGCGGACATCGCCGGCGCTCGCCGCGACTACATGGACGAGTCCGGCGGCCGGTACGTGCACGTCATCGCCGACGGCGGTCTCGACACCGCCGGCGACGTCGTGAAGGCGATCGCGATGGGCGCCGACGCCGTGATGCTCGGTACCGCCCTGGCCCGCGCGACCGAGGCGCCGGGCGGTGGGTTCCACTGGGGTGCCGAGGCGCACCACCCGGAGCTGCCCCGTGGCCGCCGGGTCGAGGTCGGCACGATCGCCCCGCTCGAGAACGTCCTGAACGGCCCGACCCCGACGTGGGACGGCCGCGCGAACATCATCGGTGCGCTGCGCCGGTCGATGGCGACGACCGGATACTCCGACGTCAAGGAGTTCCAGCGAGTAGAAGTGGTCGTGGCGCCGTACCACCAGCAGTGACGGTGGCACCCGCACTCCAGCACGGGTGACGCCACGGCGCCGAGCGCGACACCGCGACACGGAGGCGACGATGGCGAAGTCCAGCAGCAGCGCAATGAGGCCGGCCCGGGCCGAGAACGCAGCGCCGGGGGTCGGGTTCGACCCGTCGGCGAAGCTCGGCCCGGACGAACGCGCGGCCGCGATCGAGGCGATGAAGACCCGGGAACTCGACGTCCTGGTCGTCGGCGGCGGGATCGTCGGTGCGGGCAGTGCGCTCGATGCCGTGACCCGTGGCCTGAACGTCGGCATCGTCGAGGCCCGCGACTGGGGTTCGGGGACGTCGAGCCGCTCGTCGAAGCTCGTCCACGGCGGCATCCGCTACCTCGAGCAGCTCAACTTCGCTCTGGTCCGCGAGGCCCTGATCGAACGCGGACTCCTGCTCCAGCGGATCGCCCCGCACCTGGTCAAGCCCGTCCGCTTCCTCTACCCGCTCAATCACCGGGTGTGGGAGCGGTTCTACATCGGCATCGGCATGGCGATGTACGACGTCTTCAGCTGGTCCGGCGGCCGACCCCCTGGTGTCCCGCACCACCGGCACCTCAGCCGCGGGCAGGTCCTGAAGAACATGCCGGGCCTCAAGAAGGACGCCTTCGTCGGCGGCATGACCTACTACGACGCCCAGGTCGACGACGCCCGCTACGTCGCGTCGCTCGTGCGCACGGCGGCGTCGTACGGCGCACACGCCGCGAGCCGCATCCGCATCGAGGGCTTCATCAAGGTCGGGGAGCGCGTCGTCGGTGCCGAGGCGCACGACATCCAGACCGGTGAGAAGTTCGAGATCCGCGCGAAGCAGGTCGTCAACGCGACGGGCGTCTGGACCGACGACACCCAGGCGATGATCGGCACCCGCGGACAGTTCAAGGTGCGGGCGTCGAAGGGCGTGCACCTCGTCATCCCGCGGGACCGCTTCCAGTCGAACACGGGCATGATCCTCCGCACCGAGAAGAGCGTGCTGTTCGTGATCCCGTGGGGCCGGCACTGGCTCGTCGGGACGACGGACACCGACTGGTACCTCGACAAGGCGCACCCGGCAGCGACCGCGGCGGACATCGACTACATCCTCGAGCACGTGAACAAGGTGCTCGCGGTCCCGCTGACACGCGAGGACGTCGAGGGCGTCTACGCCGGACTCCGCCCGCTGCTCGCCGGGGAGTCCGACCAGACGTCGAAGCTCAGCCGCGAGCACGTCGTCGCCCACACGGTCCCCGGGCTGGTGGTCGTCGCCGGCGGCAAGTGGACGACGTACCGCGTGATGGGCAAGGACGCCATCGACGAGGCCGTCGCCGCGATGGACGGCAAGATCCCGGGATCGACGACCGAGGACATCCCGCTCCTCGGCGCCGAGGGCTACCCGGCCGCCTGGAACCGCCGCGGACGCACCGCCCGGTCGTTCGGGGTGCACAAGGTCCGCATCGAGCACCTGCTGAACCGGTACGGCACGCTCGCGACCGAGGTCCTCCGGCTCGTCAAGGAGGACCCGTCGCTCGCCGAGCCGCTCCCCGGCGCCGACGACTACATCGGCGCCGAGGTCGTCTACGCGGCCTCGCACGAGGGAGCCCTGCACCTGGAGGACGTCCTCGCCCGCCGGACCCGCATCTCGATCGAGGCGTGGGACCGCGGTGAGTCCGCCGCCCCCGTCGCCGCGAAACTCATGGCGGACGTGCTCGGCTGGGACCAGGAGACCACCGAGAACGAGGTGTCGAACTACCTGAAGCGCGTCGCCGCCGAGCGGGAGTCGCAGCTGCAGCCCGACGACGAGTCGGCGGACCGCGTCCGTCTCGAGGCGCCGGACATCGCGTTCGGCTTCGACGAGGACGACGTGGTCGTCGGCGGCGGCCGCTCGAGCGGCGCGGAGGGCGCGAAGGCGTCCGACGAAGCGGTGGTCGGCGAGAAGACGACGGAACCCGAGTAGGACGCGACCCGCGTCGCGAACGCGAGTCGCGCCTCCAGACGGTCAACGGCCTGGAGGCGCGACCCGCCCCCGTCAGGCGACCAGCGTCGCCGACGTGGCGTGGCGCGCACGGCGTCGCTCACCCACCACGAGGAGGACCGGGATCGCGACGAGCGCGATCACGCTGGTGACGTACAGGACACCGGCCCAGATGGTGTGGTCCTCCCCGCCGATGCCGTAGCCGTCGGCGACGTCCATGCCGAGCTGGAAGCCCGCGGCGAAGGCCGGGACCGCTCCGGCGGCCAGGATGCCGAGGAACCACGCGGCGACGAAGTGCGCTTCGACGCGCCGCCACAGCGTCACGACGGCGACCACGATCGCGAGGACGACGCCGATCGACGCGATGACGACGACGCCCACCACGTCGGAGCGCACGTCGAACCCCTGCCCGTCGAGGTGCGCGTAGATCGTCGCGAGCGGCGTCCCCGGCACGGCTGCGAGCGGATCGAGCACGAGTTCCTGCACCGCGAGCAGTGCTGCGTAGGCGATGACCGCCAGGACCCCGACCCCGGCGACGACGATGCGTGTTCTCCCCATGCGCGGACCCTAGCGGAACCACCCGGAACGCTGCCATGATCTGTACCGTCCAGTCGGTACATTCGAGACGGCGCCGTTCGTGACCAGCGCAGGAGCAGCATGACCACCACCACCGCACCCGTCGTCACGGTCGACGTCGGCGCACTCGCTCCCGACGACGTGGTCGCCGTCGCCCGGCACGGCGCACGCGTCGAGCTCGCACCCACCGCGCTCGCCGCGATGGCGGAGAGCCGAGCCGTCATCGAGGCCCTCGCGGACGACACCGTCCCGCACTACGGCGTCTCGACGGGCTTCGGCGCCCTGGCCACCAAGCAGATCCCGTTCGACCGTCGTGCGCAGCTGCAGGCCTCCCTCGTCCGAAGCCACGCGGCGTCGAGCGGCCCCGCCGTCGAGGACGAGGTGGTCCGTGCGCTCCTGCTCCTCCGGCTGTCCACGCTCGCCACCGGTCGCACGGGCGTCCGTCCCGAGGTCGCCCGGACGTACGCCGACCTGCTCAACGCCGGGATCACGCCGGTGATCGGGGAGTACGGCAGTCTCGGCTGCTCCGGCGACCTCGCCCCGCTGGCGCACTGCGCGCTCGCCGCGATGGGGGAGGGCGACGTGCGGGTCCAGGGTGTCCCGATGCCGGCGGCCGAGGCGCTCGCCGCGGCGGGCATCGAGCCGCTGGTCCTCCGCGAGAAGGAGGGCCTGGCGCTCATCAACGGCACCGACGGCATGCTCGGGATGCTCGTCCTGGCGCTCGACGACCTCGGCGCACTGCTCAGCACCGCGGACCTCGCGGCGGCCATGAGCGTCGAGGGCCTGGCCGGCACGGACACCGTCTTCGCCGCCGACCTGCAGGCGCTCCGCCCGCACCCGGGCCAGGCCCGCTCGGCCGCGAACATGCGTGCTGCGTTGGACGGTTCGCCGGTGATCGCCGCGCACCGCTCCACGGGCTTCACCCGGGTCCAGGACGCCTACTCGCTGCGCTGCGCCCCGCAGGTGCACGGTGCCGCGCGGGACACCCTCGACCACGCGGCGCTCGTCGCGTCCCGCGAGTTGGCGTCGGCGGTCGACAACCCCGTGGTCACGCTCGACGGGCGGGTCGAGTCGAACGGGAACTTCCACGGCGCGCCGATCGGCTACGTGCTCGACTTCCTCGCGATCGTCGTGGCGGACGTCGCGAGCATGTCCGAACGCCGGACCGACCGGTTCCTCGACGCGACCCGGAGCGGCGGACTCCCGCCCTTCCTGGCGCACGACCCCGGCGTCGACTCCGGACACATGATCGCGCAGTACACGCAGGCCGGGATCGTCTCCGAGCTGAAGCGCCTGGCCGTGCCCGCGTCGGTGGACTCGATCCCGACCTCGGCGATGCAGGAGGACCACGTGTCGATGGGCTGGGGCGCCGCACGCAAGCTCCGCCGGGCGGTCGACGGGCTCACCGGTGTGCTCGCGATCGAGGTCCTGACGGCGGCGCGGGCGGCCGACATGCGTGGCGCCGGGACGGCTGCGCTCACCGGGGCGGTGCGCGCCGCCCTCCGGCAGCGGGTCGCCGGGCCGGGCGACGATCGCTGGCTCGCCCCCGAGATCGCGGCAGCCGTCGAGCTCGTCGCGGACCGGTCGCTGCTCGCGGCAGCGCACGGAGCCGGAACCGACTTCGCCTGACGGAATGACCGGACGTCCGCGGTGGTTATCATCGGGGTACTCGAAAAGGGAGCCATCATGGTCGACGTCCATCGCGTCAAACTCCCCGGAGTCGGCGTGCTGCACAGCTTCTACACCGACGACGGTGGCAAGTGCGGTGTCATCACGCACCGGTCGGGTCACTCCGACCTCATCTCCTTCGCGGACGTCTCGGACGGCGCGGACAAGTCGGAGAAGGTGTCGCTGCGCCTCAGTGAGGACGAAGCACACACGCTCGCCGAGCTGCTCGGCGGCACCCGGATCACCGAGGGCCTCGACAAGCTCGACGAGATCCCGGGCCTCAGCATCGACTGGTTCTCGGTCGACTACGACGACGCGATCGCCGGCAAGCCCCTCGGCGACCTGCACGACTCGGGCTTCATCGGCCTGACCGTCGTGGCCGTCGTCCGCGGCGACAGCGCCAACCCGGCGCCCTCGTCGGACTTCGTCGTCTTCCCCGGTGACACGATCGTCGTCGCCGGGTCCCCCGAGAAGGTCGCCAAGGCCTTCTCCTTCTACCGCAGCGGAGAGCTTGCGGCCGCATCGGCCGAGGCCCCGCGGAAGAGCTAGCGCATGCACCTGGGTGGTGAGCTGCTCACCATCGGTGTGCTCTTCGTCATCGCCTACGTGCTGGGGCGACTCGGCAAGGTGATCGGGCTGCCGGCGATCCCGATCTACATGATCGTCGGGCTCATCGCGAGTCCGCACACCCCGTGGATCGGGCTGAACGTCGAGTCCCACACGATCGAACTGATCGCGACCTTCGGCCTCATCCTGCTGCTGTTCAACCTCGGGTTGGAGTTCGACCAGGAGGAGTTCTACGGCAACGCCGGAAAGCTGCTGGTCTCCGGTGGCACGTACGTCGCCATCAACATGGGCGTCGGGTTCGCGTTCGGGTTCTCGCTCGGCTGGGGCACCCGCGAAGCGCTGATCATCGCGGGCATGACGGCGACGTCGTCGAGCGCGATCGTCACGAAGCTCCTCATCGAGCTGCGGCGCCTGGCGAACGACGAGACGCCGATGATCCTCGGTGTCACGGTGATCGAGGACGTCTTCATCGCCATCTACCTGGCGATCGTCTCCGTGGTGCTCTCCGGCGACACGAACGCGTGGGCGGTGGTCGGCAAGCTCGCGCTCGCGTTCGGCTTCCTGATCGTGATGTTCACCCTCGCCCGGTTCGCCGGCAAGTGGGTGTCGAAGATCTTCGCGACGCGTGACGACGAACTGTTCACCGTGCTGTTCTTCGGGCTCGCGGTGATGTTCGGCGGCATCGGCGACCTGCTCGGCGTGACCGACGCCATCGGCGCCTTCGTCATCGGTCTGCTCTGCGGTGCGACCCGCTACCGGGACCGCATCGAGCAGCTCGCACTCCCGATGCGCGACGTGTTCGCGGCGTTCTTCTTCGTGAACTTCGGCCTCGGGCTCGACCTGTCCACCTTCGGCGAGGTGCTCTGGCCCGTCCTCGGCGCCATCGGCATGACGGTCGTGCTCAACGCGGTCGCCGGTCAGCTCGTCGCCCGGATGAACGGCTTCAACGTCCAGCAGGGCATCAACACCGCCGTCATCCTGGTGAACCGTGGCGAGTTCGCGCTGATCCTCGCGACGCTCTCGGCTGCCGCCGGCCTGGAGGCACGGATCACCGCGTTCGCGGGCCTCTACGTCCTCGTCATGGCCATCCTCGGACCCCTCCTCGCCGTGAACTCGGACCGGATCGGCCGCCTCGTGGTGCGGCCCGCCCGCCTCGCGCGGCTGCGCTCGCGCCTCGGCGGTCGCCGGGCCGTCGCGGCTGCCGCCGCGGCCGAGGCAGCAGAGGCCGTCGCCGAGTCCGACGCCGCGGATGCCGCCGCACGCCGTGCGGAGCGCGACCGCCAGTTCGCGGAGGAGTTCGCCCTGGTGGAGGCGGCTGGCAGGGAAGAGCGGGAGAATGAGCCCTCGGAGGCGGCGTCCGAGCCCCTTCCGGCCGAGCGCCCCGAACGCCCGGTCCGACAGCGCGATCCGGAGTACTGATACGAATGTGGGCCGTAGCCCGACGACCGAGGTGGATCGCGCTGCTGTTGCTGGCGCTCGTGCTGGCGGCGGTGTTCGCCGGGCTGGGCAAGTGGCAGCTCGAGCGGAGCATCGCGAACGGCAAGCCGCTGCCGGCGACCACCGAGACGCGGAAGTCCCTCGACGCCGTGACCCGGCCGATGCAGCCCGCGACCGAGACGATGGCCGGGCAGAAGGTCACCGTCACCGGCACGTTCGTCGCCGGTGACACGACCGTCCTGACCGGCCGCAGCGGGGGCGGGACGTACCAGACCGTGGGACACCTGGTCGATGCCGGGAGCGGTGCGAGCCTCCCGGTCGTCATCGGGTGGTCCGACCAGCGCACGGCCGCCGTCGCCGGGGGTGACCGTCTGACGGACGGCGCGCGCCTGACCATCGAGGGCCGCTACTACCCGGCCGAGTCACCAGACCAGGACACCTACGACAAGGGCGAGTACTCGGCGGTCGCACCGGCCCGGTTCGTGAACACGTGGAAGAGCTTCGACGACGAGATGTACCTCGGGTACGTCGTCGCCGACGGCACCACCGCGAAGGCCGCCGACCTCGGCACCATCGCCGACCGCGCCCCGACGCGCGAGGTCCAGTTCGACTGGCTGAACCTCTTCTACGCCGTCGAGTGGGTCGTCTTCGCCGGGTTCGCCGTGTTCCTCTGGTACCGCTTCGTGAAGGACGCCTGGGAGCGCGAGGAAGAGGACCGCCGTGAGGCCGCTCTCAGCGTCGACGGGGCCCTCGCCGACCGACGGTAGGATGGCCGATATGGCTCTGACCGTCCGTACCCGTGACATCCCGAAGATCCCGGGCGCGGTGAAGTGGTACCGCGTCTCGGCGTACATCACGGGTGTGCTGCTGCTCGCCCTGGTGGTCGAGATGGTCATCAAGTACACGCCGCTGCACCTCGAGATGCAGCTCGGCGGTGGCGCGTTCTTCGTGCCGGAGGGCACGGCGGGCAAGGAGCCGGGCACCTTCAACCTGTCGATCGGCATCCTCATCGCCCACGGCTGGCTGTACGTGCTCTACCTCTTCACCGACTTCCGTCTGTGGAGCATCATGCGCTGGAAGCCGATCCGCTTCCTGCTCATCGCCCTCGGGGGCATCATCCCGTTCATGTCGTTCGTGGTCGAACACCGCATGCAGAAGATCGCCATGGACACCTACCACGAGCTGACCGCTGCCCAGCAGCGTGAGAAGGAGGCCGCTCGGTGAGCGAGACCGAACAGCGTCCCGTCCTCGTCGTCGACTTCGGAGCCCAGTACGCGCAGCTCATCGCGCGACGGGTCCGTGAGGCGAACGTCTACAGCGAGATCGTCCCGCACTCGATCACGGCGGACGAGGTCCGCGCGAAGGACCCTGCGGCCATCGTGCTGTCCGGTGGTCCGTCGTCCGTGTACGAAGCGGGCGCACCGTCGCTCGACGGCGGCATCCTCGACCTCGGCGTCCCCGTGCTGGGCATCTGCTACGGCTTCCAGGCCATGGCGACCGCGCTCGGCGGCGAGGTCGCGCAGACCGGGCAGCGTGAGTACGGCGCGACCGACGTCACCGTGACGGGCACCGACAGCGTGCTCCTCGGCGCGCAGCCGGAGTCGCAGGTGACCTGGATGTCGCACGGCGACTCCGTGGCGAAGGCCCCGGAGGGCTTCGAGGTCCTCGCGTCGAGCGCCTCGACCCCGGTCGCCGCGTTCGCCTCCGACGAGCGCAAGCTCTACGGCGTGCAGTGGCACCCCGAGGTCAAGCACTCCGTGTACGGCCAGGCCGTGCTCGAGAACTTCCTGCACCGTGCCGCCGGGCTCCCCGGTGACTGGAACTCCGCGAACGTCATCGAGGAGCAGGTCGCCCGGATCCAGGCCCAGGTCGGATCGAGCCGCGTGATCGCCGGACTGTCCGGTGGTGTCGACTCCGCCGTCGCCGCAGCGATCGTGCACAAGGCCGTCGGCGACCAGCTCACGTGCGTCTTCGTCGACCACGGGCTCCTCCGTGCCGACGAGCGCAAGCAGGTGGAAGAGGACTACGTCGCCTCCACCGGCGTCCGCCTCATCACGATCGACGCGGAGCAGCAGTTCCTCGACGCCCTCGCCGGCGTCAGCGACCCGGAGCAGAAGCGCAAGATCATCGGGCGCGAGTTCATCCGCACCTTCGAGGCGGCTGCCGAGGCACTCGTGCTCGAGGCCCGCGGCGACGACGCTGCCGGCGAGGTCAAGTTCCTCGTGCAGGGCACGCTCTACCCCGACGTCGTCGAGTCCGGCGGTGGCTCCGGCACGGCGAACATCAAGTCGCACCACAACGTCGGCGGCCTCCCGGACGACATGACGTTCGAACTCGTCGAGCCGCTCCGCACCCTGTTCAAGGACGAGGTCCGCGCGGTCGGTCGCGAGCTCGGGCTGCCCGAGGTCATCGTCGGCCGCCAGCCGTTCCCCGGCCCCGGACTCGGCATCCGCATCGTCGGCGAGGTCACGAAGGACCGCCTCGAGCTGCTCCGTGCTGCAGACAAGATCGCGCGCGAGGAACTCACCGCGGCCGGCCTCGACCAGGAGATCTGGCAGTGCCCGGTCGTCCTGCTCGCCGACGTCCGTTCCGTGGGCGTCCAGGGCGACGGCCGCACCTACGGCCACCCGATCGTGCTGCGTCCGGTCTCCTCGGAGGACGCGATGACCGCCGACTGGACCCGTCTGCCGTACGACACCCTCGCGAAGATCTCGAACCGGATCACGAACGAGGTGCCCGACGTGAACCGGGTCGTGCTCGACGTCACGTCGAAGCCGCCGGGGACGATCGAGTGGGAGTAGTCCTCCCGCGCTGAAGGGGCCCGGCACGCATTGTGTGCCGGGCCCCTTCGCGTGCGCGTGCCCCTTCGCGTGCCCGCCGAGGTCGCACGAACTGCCGCTCCCGCTCGTGTGCGGCGTCAGTTCTCGTGACCTCGGTGACGCGCGCGCGTCGTGTTGTGCGATCTCGGCGACTCGGACAGGGCCATGCGAGAGCGCCCGCCCCGGGAACGACGAAGGGCCCCGGCGTGTTCGCCGGGGCCCTCCTGGTCGGAGCTAGTTGCGCTGGCTGCTCGCGATGATGGCGAGGATGCGCAGGATCTCGAGGTACAGCCACACGAGGGTGACGATGAGGCCGAACGCCGCCGTCCACGCGTAGATCTTCGGGGCGCCGCGCTGGACGCCCGTCTTGATCTGGTCGAAGTCGAGGATCAACGAGTACGCGGCCATCAGGACCACGAAGATGCCGATGACGACGCCGAGCGGGATGCCGAAGATCGTCGTGCCCATGAGCCCGAACGCCGTGTTCGTGACACCGGTCCACATCAGGACGAGGTTCACGAGCGAGAACGCCATGTACCCGACCATCGCGATCAGGAAGAAGCGGGTCAGCTTCGGCGTCGCGCGGACCTTGCCCGAGAGGAACAGCAGCAGTGTGACCGCGAACACCCCGAGGGTGCCGAAGACCGCCTGCGCGACGATGCCGTCGGCCTGCGGGAACGCCGTCTGGAAGTAGTTCGAGATACCGCCGACGAACAGACCCTCGAAGAACGCGTACGTCAGGACCAGGCCCGGCGACGGCTTCTTCTTGAAGGTGTTGACGAGCGCCAGGACGAACCCGACGACGGCGCCGATGATCCAGACCATCGGCGGCAGGTTCCAACCCGCGACCGCACCGACGACGAGCACGCCGAACGCGAGCAGCGTCTTGACGATGGTGTCCTCGTACGACATGCGGTCCGTGTCGACCGTGCTGGCGGCCGGGCGGTCGTACATGTACTGCAGCTGCTCGGGCGTCATGCCGCCCTGCGCCTGCTGCGGGGTCTGTCCCCAGCCGGCCTGCTGCTGACCAGCGCCGCGCCCACCCCAGGTGTTGGGCCCCTGGTTGTTGAAGGCGGGGGACTGGTCGAAACCGGGCTTGAAGGCCATGGTGTCCTCTTCCTTGGAGATTCGAGTCCTCTCAGCCTAGGGGCGCTCGGTCGCGGAAGGCTGAGGATTCGCGGCGAGCGGAAGCGGTCCCGGAGGGCCTCGACTCCCGCAGCCTATGGGGATCTGCTGCGCGCGCGCCCCGAAGTCGTCGAGAACCAGCCGACCGCTGGACGTGCCGTGCCGGACCACGGTGATCCGCGCCTCCAGGCCGAACCGCTGGGTAGACCCACGTGACCAGCGCGACCGAGATGAGCATGAGGAGCAGCCAGGCCACGATCTTCGTGGGCGCGACCGGGTGCCAGGCCGCCGCCTGCGCGGGGTAGGACCACGCGCCGGCCCAGGTGGCGACGTTCTCGGCGACCCAGATGAACAGGGCCACGAGCCCCATCGCGACGAGCACCGGCATCCGCAGCACCGTCCGGTGGACCCGCGCGTGCATGGTCGTCCGGGCGAACAGGAGCACCACGAGCGCGAGCAGCACGTACCGGGCGTCCCAGACGAAGTGGTGGCCGAAGAAGTTCGCGTAGACCAGGGCCGCGACGACCGCGAGCACCCACTGCCTCGGGTACCGGTCGAACCGCAGGTCGAACAACCGGTACACGCGCACCATGTACGACCCGACCGCGCCGTACATGAACCCGGAGAACAGCGGGACGCCGAGCACCACCAGGACGCCGGACTGCTCGTAGGTCCACGAGCCCATGTGGGTCTTGAAGACCTCCATCACGGTGCCGACGACGTGGAAGAGCAGGACGACCCGGAGTTCCCGGACCGTCTCGAGCCCGAACACGAGCATCCCGACCTGCAGCAGGACGGCGGCGACCGTGGTCACGTCGTTCCGGGACCCGACCGGGACGGTCAGGTGCACGACCGCCATCGTCGCGAGCAGGAGCGCGCCGAACGTGCACGCCCACGCCTGCTTCGCGCCGAACACCAGGAACTCGGTCAGCGCGAGCCGGAGGGGCCGGTGCGGCTGGTGGCCCGCGTCGAGTACCCGGCGTGCGGCGCGGTCGATGCGGTGCTCGACGGCGGTCGAGAGGGATCGGACGGTCATGCTGCGAGCGTCCGACCCGCAGCTGGGAACGGCGGCCTGTGCACGCCCGGATGTACCGCCCGACACACGCCAGGCCGCGGACACCACCGCCCAGTAGGGTGCGGCCATGACCCTGGTGATCGCCCACCGTGGCGCGTCCGGCTACCGTCCCGAGCACTCGCGGAGCGCGTACGAGCTCGCGATCGAGCTCGGTGCCGACGCGATTGAGCCGGACCTCGTGCCCACGAAGGACGGCGTGCTGGTGCTCCGGCACGAGAACGAGGTCTCCGGCACGACCGACGTCGCGGACCACCCTGAGTTCCGGCACCTGCGGACGACCAAGACCGTCGACGGGCAGACGCTGACCGGCTGGTTCACCGAGGACTTCACGTGGGCCGAACTGCAGACGCTCCGGACCCGGGAACGCCTGCCCGCGCTGCGTCCGGGGTCGGCGGAGCACGACGGCGAGGAGCCGGTCCTGCGCCTCGAGGACCTGCTCGGCATCCTCGACGCGGCACCGCGCCCGGTCGGGCTCGTCGCCGAGGTCAAGCACGCCGAATTCTTCCACCGCGCCGGGTTCCCGATGGACGAGCTGCTCGACGGCGTCCTCGGCGACGCCGGGTGGCGCGGGGACGAGCGGCTCACGGTCGAGTGCTTCGAGAAGGGCGTGCTCCGGGACCTCCGCTCGCGTGGGACGGGTGGTCGGCTCGTGTACCTCCAGGAGGCACGTGGCAGCGCCCCGGACGAGGTCGCGTCCCACGGGTCGCTGGCTCCCACGTACGCCGCGGAGCGATCCGAGGACGCACTGGCCTCGCTCGCGACCGAGTTCCACGGGATCAGCCTCGCGGTCGCCACGGTGATGGCGGGCACGGACAGTGTGGCGCTCGACGACCCGACGCCGGTGCGGAGCGCGATCGTGGACCGTGCGCACGAGGCCGGGCTCGCCGTGTACACGTGGACGCTCCGCCCGGAGAACCGGTTCCTGCCGGCGCCGCTCCGGCGCGGGGGCGAGGTCGCGGCGTTCGGCGACTGGGAGCGGTGGTTCACGTCGGTCGTCCGGACCGGACTCGACGGCGTCTTCGCGGACCACACCGACCTGGCGGTGCTCGCCCGCTCGGCTGTCGGGGGTCGCGCCTAGACTGTCCCGGACATGACGATCGTGCTCGACCCCTTCGATTCGACGCCCGAGCCGGGCGCCGGTGCCCGCGCGTACGAAGACCCGTTCACCGCGGGCCTGAACCCCCAGCAGAAGGAAGCCGTCGAGTACCGCGGCGAGTCCCTGCTGATCGTGGCCGGCGCCGGCTCCGGCAAGACGAGCGTGCTCACCCGGCGCATCGCGCTGCTGCTCGCCAACCGTGAAGCCTGGCCGTCGCAGATCCTGGCGATCACCTTCACGAACAAGGCCGCAGCCGAGATGCGCGAGCGCGTGCGGGCGCTGGTCGGGCAGGAGTCCGACGGCATGTGGATCTCCACGTTCCACTCGGCGTGCGTGCGGATCCTGCGGCGGGAAGCCGAGCGGTTCGGGTTCCCGCAGTCGTTCACGATCTACGACTCCGCCGACTCCAAGGCCCTGCTGAAGCGGATCATCAAGGAGCTCGAGGCGGACTCGCTCGGGCTGACCGTCGGTGCCGCGGCGTCGAAGATCTCGAAGCTCAAGAACGAGCTGCAGGACATCGACTCGTACGCCAGGAACATCAACGCGAACGACCCGCAAGAGGTCATGTTCACCGAGGTGTTCCGCCGGTACACGAACGACCTGCGCCGGGCGAACGCCTTCGACTTCGACGACCTCATCGGCCAGACGGTGTTCCTCTTCCGTGCCTTCCCCGACGTCGCCGCGCTCTACCAGCGCCGGTTCCGGTTCATCCTGGTCGACGAGTACCAGGACACCAACCACGCGCAGTACTCCCTGATCCGCGAGCTCACCCGGCCGGTCCCCGTCGACCAGGTCGACAAGCTCGAGGACTCCGGTCAGCACGTCGCCCGCATGCGTGAGGCCGACGGGTCGATCGCGCCCGCGTCCCTGACGGTGGTCGGCGACTCCGACCAGTCGATCTACGCGTTCCGCGGGGCCGACATCCGCAACATCGTCGAGTTCGAGCGGGACTTCCCGAACTCGAAGGTGATCCTGCTCGAGCAGAACTACCGGTCGACGCAGAACATCCTCGACGCCGCGAACGCTGTGATCGCGAACAACTTCGACCGTCAGGCGAAGAACCTGTTCACCGACGTCGGCGCCGGCGACAAGATCGTCGGGTTCACCGGGTACACCGGCCACGACGAAGCGCAGTTCGTCGCCGACGAGATCCAGCGCCTGCACGAGGACGGCACGGACTACCGCGACATGGCGGTCTTCTACCGGACGAACTCGCAGACCCGTGCGCTGGAGGAGATCTTCATCCGCTCGGCGATCCCGTACCGGGTGCTCGGCGGCACGAAGTTCTACGAGCGTGCCGAGATCAAGGACGCCATGGCGTACCTGATCACCGTCGCCAACCCGGCCGACCCGTTGGCGCTCCGCCGGATCCTCAACGTGCCGAAGCGCGGCATCGGCGCCGTCACCGAGACGACCCTGCAGCGCTACGCCGACGAGCACGAGACGACCATGCGGGACGCCCTGCGCCACGCGGACGAGCTCGGGTTCGGGCCGAAGGTGCGGAACGCCATCACCGCGTTCGCCGCCCTGCTCGACTCCGTGTCGGAGCACGCGCAGACCCAGCCGGTCGTCGACACCCTCACGCAGTTGCTCGACGGCTCCGGCCTGCTCGAGAACCTGCGGAAGTCGCCCGATGCGCAGGACGCCGCACGCGCCGACAACATCGACGAGCTCGTCGCCGTGACGCGGGAGTTCCAGAAGAACAACCCCGAGGGCACGCTGTCCGACTTCCTGACCGAGGTCTCGCTCGTCGCCGCGGCGGACGAGCTCGACGACTCCTCGGGCACGGTGTCCCTCATGACGCTGCACACGGCGAAGGGCCTCGAGTACGACGCGGTGTTCCTCACGGGGGTGGAGGAAGACCTGCTGCCGCACCGGATGTCGGCGAACGAGCCGGGCGGTCCGTCCGAGGAACGCCGACTCTTCTACGTGGGCATCACCCGCGCCAAGAAGTCGCTGTTCCTGTCGCTGGCGATGACCCGCGCGCAGTTCGGCGACGTCAACGTGGCGATGCCGTCCCGCTTCCTGCAGGAGATCCCCGAGGGGCTCATCGAGTGGAAGCAGTCGCCGGGCATGGCGAACAGCCGGGGCGGCACCCAGCCGCGAGCACTCAACGCCAAGCGCGAGGGCGGCTTCGGTGGCGGCGGCGGTGGTGGCTACCGCGGCGGTGGCGGATGGGGCGGTGGCTCGTACGACCGAGCGGCCGCTGCGGCGAAGACCCGCCCGAAGACCGAGTGGGCGAACCGGGTGTCCGGGCAGGTCCGCGACAACGGCGACATGGAGCTGGCGGCGGGCGACCGCATCACGCACGTCGACTTCGGCGAGGGCACGGTCTCGGCGGTGACCGGTCAGGGTGCGAAGCGCATCGCGGAGATCGCGTTCGACACCGCGGGCCGCAAGAAGCTGCTCATCAAGATCGCCCCGATCGACAAGCTCTAGCCGTTCGGCTGAGCGTCCGTTCATCCCGCGGGTTCCCCGGCGGGATGCGTTCGGCGTGCCCGGAGCAATCTCGCGCCACGCCCGGGACCTGGGAGATCACCCCTGTTCGGGTGACATCGAAATACAGGTGAGGTTAGCCTTACCTAACGTGACTGACTCCATCGTGACAGCCCGTACCGAAACCCTGTCCACCGCCAACGCCGACCGCTACCGGTCGACCGTCACGGCCACGGTCGACCGGCTCGCCCACCGTCTGGCGGCCGTCGATCGCCCGACGACGGACACGACCGCCCACGACCTCCGTGCCCGGGTCGCCGGCATCGACCTCGACGCCGAACCCATCGGGACCGACCGGGCGCTCGCGGAACTCGACGACCTCTTCGTCCGGGAGGCCGTCTGGTTCCACGACCCCGGGTACCTCGCGCACCTCAACTGCCCGGTGGCGCTGCCGGCCGTCGCGGCCGAGGCCGTGCTCGCCGCCGTGAACCCCTCGGTCGACACCTGGGACCAGTCGCGGATCGGCACCGAGATGGAGCGGCACGTGGTCGAGTGGCTCGCGAGGCGCATCGGGTTCGCCGCCGGGGACGGGATCTTCACCTCCGGGGGGTCGCAGTCGAACCTGCAGGCCCTCCTTCTGGCACGGGAAGCCGCGGCGACCGCCGGCGCGATCCCGTGTCCCACGGTGTTCGCGACCGCGGAGACCCACTTCAGCATCGCCAAGTCGGCCCGCCTGCTCGGCCTCGACACGGTCATCGACGTCCCCACCGACGCCACCGGCCGGATGCGCCCCGCCGCCCTCGCCGAGGCCGTCGTCGCCGCCCGCGCTGCCGGACGGACCCCGGTGGCCGTCGTCGCGACCGCCGGCACCACCGACCGTGGCGTGATCGACCCGCTCGAGGCCATCGCCGACGTGTGCGACCTCGAGGGGGTCTGGCTGCACGTCGACGCCGCGTACGGCTGCGGGCTGCTCGTGTCCCCGACGCGCCGGCACCTGCTGGACGGGATCGAGCGCGCGCGGAGCGTGACCGCCGACCTGCACAAGTCGTTCTTCCAGCCGGTGTCGTCCAGCGCCCTGCTCGTCGGCGACCCCGCCGACCTCCGCCGCACGGCCTGGTACGCGGACTACCTCAACCCGGAGGACGCCGCCGAGCCGAACCAGGTCGACAAGTCCCTGCAGACCACGCGGCGGTTCGACGCCCTCAAGCTCTGGGCGACGCTCCGCGCGTCCGGCGCCGCCGCCATCGGCCGGTCCTTCGACGCCGTGATCGACCTCGCCGCAGCGACGCACGCCCTCGTCGAGGAGCACCCCGACCTCGTGCTCGTCGCGCCGACCCAGCTGAGCACGGTGCTGTTCCGCTGGCAGCCGGCCGGTGTGACGGACGACGAGGCGGACGCCCTGGTCGCCCCGCTCCGTGCCGCCCTGCTCGCCGAGGGCCGGGTCCTCATCGCGAAGACCGTGATCGACGGCCGACCGTGCAACAAGCTCACGCTGCTCAACCCCGAGACGACGATCGACCAGCTGCGCGCGTCCCTCGACCACGTCGTCGCGACCGCGACACGGGTCCGCGCCACCACCACCGCACCGGAAGGAGCAACGCGATGACGCACCCCACGACCGACCAGCGCACCCACGACACCGTCCACGACCTCATCGGCATCGGCATCGGCCCGTTCAACCTCGGTCTCGCCTGCCTGACCGACCCCGTCGACGACCTCGACGCCGTGTTCCTCGACGCCGCCGACGGCTTCGCCTGGCACCACGGGATGATGCTCGACGACGCCACGATCCAGGTGCCGTTCCTGGCGGACCTCGTGACGATGGCCGACCCGACGTCGCCGTTCTCGTTCCTGGCGTGGCTCAAGGAGACCGGGCGCCTGTACCCGTTCTACATCCGCGAGGACTTCCACCCCCTGCGCAGCGAGTACGACGCCTACTGCCGCTGGGCCGCCGACCGGCTGGGCGCGCTGCGCTGGGGTCGCCGGGTGACGGCCGTCGAGCACGACGTGACGACGGACCTGTTCACGGTGCACGCCGAGACCGATCAGGGTCCCGACACGTACCGCGCTCGCCACGTCGTCGTCGGCATCGGCACCGAGCCGGTCGTGCCCGAGCCCCTCCGCGGCATCGGCGGCCCCGCGATCCACTCCGCCGAGTACCTGCCGAGCCGGGAAGCGCTCCGGACGGCGGGGAGCATCGCGGTGATCGGCAGCGGGCAGTCCGCCGCCGAGGTCTACCGCGACCTGCTCGAGGACGTCCGGCAGGACGACTACCGCCTCGACTGGATCACCCGGTCGCCGCGGTTCTTCCCGATGGAGGACACGAAGCTCACGCTGGAGATGACGAGTCCCGAGTACACGGACCACTTCCACGCGCTGCCGGAGGGCGTCCGTGACCGTCTGGGGCGCGAGCAGCGCGGCCTGTACAAGGGGATCAGCGCCGACCTGGTGGACGAGCTGTACGACCAGCTCTACCGGATCAGCGCCCGCGGTCCGGTCCCGACGAGCCTCCGCACCGAGACGAGCGTGGTCGACGCCGAGTGGCTCGCCGACCGCGGCACGTACCGGCTGACGCTCCGTCACGAGCAGCTCGGCGAGACGTACGAGCACGAGGTCGAGCGCCTCGTCCTCGCCACCGGGTACGCCCCGCGGCCGACGTCGTTCCTCGACCCGGTCGAGCACCTGGTCGCGCGCGACGCACGGGGGCGGTTCGCGGTCGCCCGCGACCACCACGTCGACCGCCTCGGCGGCCGCATCTGGGTGCAGAACGCCGAGGAGCACACGCACGGGCTCACCGCCCCGGACCTCGGGATGGGCGCGTGGCGGAACGCGTCGATCATCCGGTCCGTCACGGGTCGGTCCGTCTACGGCCTGGAGGAACGGATCGCCTTCCAGGAGTTCGGCCTGCCCGCCACCAGGAAGTCCACCCCGCATGCCGTCACCGAGCGCGCGGAGGTGACGGCATGACCGTGGACGCGACCAGCGCGCCGGCGGCGCGCCGACCCGTGGGGGCCGCACCGGGCCTCCTGTCCGTCGAACCCGTGGACCCGGACCGTGACGCCGCCGTCGTGCAGTCCTGGCTCGCCCACCCGGCGTCGTCGTGGTGGGAGATGGGGCACCTCGACGTCGAGGCGGTGCGCGCGTACCTCGCCGGCGTGCAGGCGGACCCGGGCCAGGCCGCGTGGCTCGGCCGCCGCGACGGTGTCCCGGTGTTCCTGGCCGAGACCTACGACCCGGCGCGCGTCCTGCTCACCGACGTCTGGGCCGCCGAGCAGGGCGACGTCGGCATGCACCTGCTCGTCGCCCCGCCGCCCGCCGATGCCCGCGTGCCCGGACTGACCAGCGCGGTCATGCGGGCGGTGGTGGAGCACTGCCGTGACGCCCTCGGCGCGCGGCGGGTCGTCGTCGAGCCGGACGTGCGGAACACCGCGGTGCACGCGAAGAACGCCGAGGTCGGGTTCCGCGTGCTCCGCGAGGTCGACGTCGACGGCAAACGCGCCCTGCTCTCGGTGCTCGACACCGACCGGATCGGCGTGCCCGACAACGACGGACCCGCTGAGCACCTGCGGCCCGAGCACCTCGAACCGGCCGAGCGGCACCTCGTGTCGAAGTCCATCGCGGAGTTCACACACGAGCGGCTCATCGCGCCCGTGCCGGACGGGGACGGCTGGCGACTGGACGCGGGGGAGTCCACCTACCGGTTCCGTGCCCGGCGGCACGCGCTCGAGCACTGGAGCCTCGACGAGGCGTCGCTGGTGCGGACGATCGACGGCGAGCCCGTGCCCCTCAGCGCGCAGGAGCTCGTGCTCGAACTCCGCGACGTGCTCGGGATCCCCGACGAGCTGCTCGGGACCTACCTGGAAGAGGTCGCCTCGACCCTGGCGAGCGCCGCGGCGAAGCACCGGCGGGGCGGTCCGTCCGCCGCGCAGCTCGCCCGCGGACGGACCGAGGGGCCCGACCGTGTCGTCGCCTCGTTCCAGGACGTCGAGTCGTCGATGACCGAGGGACACCCCGCGTTCATCGCCGCGAACGGCCGGATCGGGTTCGGGCTCGACGAGTTCCGCGCCTACGCACCCGAGACGGGCGGGCGGTTCCGCTACCGGTGGCTCGCCGCACGGCGCAGCTGCACGCACCTGGCGCTCGCCGCGGACCGCACCGAGTCCGACCACTGGACGGCGGAGCTCGACGAGGCGACGCTCGCCGCGTTCCGGTCGACGCTGCACCGGCAGGGGCTCGACCCCGACGACTACGTGTGGATCCCGGTGCACCCGTGGCAGTGGCAGCACCGGATCGCCGTGACGTTCGCGCCGGACCTCGGGCGGCAGGACCTCGTCGACCTCGGGGAGGGGCCGGACGAGTACCAGCCGCAGCAGTCGATCCGGACCGCGTTCGACCGCTCACGTCCGGAGCGCTCGTACGTGAAGACGGCGCTCGCCGTGCAGAACATGGGGTTCCTGCGCGGGATGTCCCCGGCGTACATGCGGAACACCCCGGCCGTGAACGACTGGGTGGCGGGGCTCGTCGCCGGCGATCCGACGCTGGCTGCCGCCGGGTTCCAGGTGCTGCGGGAGCACGCCGCGATCGGGTACACCGGCGATGCGTACCACCAGGTGGACGTGTCCTCGCCGCAGCGGAAGATGCTCGCCGCGCTCTGGCGGGAGAGTCCGCTGCCCCGGGTGACGGACGACGAACGGCTGATGACCATGGCGTCGCTGCTGCACCGCGACGCTGCCGGGAACGCCGTGGTCTCCGCGTTGATCGCCGCGTCGGGGCTGCCCGCCGACGCGTGGGTGCGGCGGTGGCTCGACGCCTACCTGCTCCCCGTCGTGCACTGCCTCACCGTGCACGACCTGGTGTTCATGCCGCACGGTGAGAACCTCGTGCTCGTCGTGCGGGACGGCGTCGTGCTGCGTGCCGTGATGAAGGACATCGGCGAAGAGGCAGCGGTGCTCGGGACCCACGACGACCGGCCGGTGCCCGAGGACATCGCGCGGATCGTGCACCCGGTGTCCGACGACGAGGCGGCCCTCGCCGTCTTCACCGACGTCTTCGACGGGGTGCTGCGGTTCGTCGCAGCGATCCTCGACGACGACGGGGTCCTGCCCGAGACGCGGTTCTGGGAGGTCGTGGGGGAGTGCGTCGACGCGCACGCTGCCGCGCACCCGGACCGTCGGCGGCCCCTCGACCTGCGGGTACCGACGTTCGAGCACTCGTGCCTGAACCGGCTGCAGCTGCGGAACACCCTGTCGATGGTGGACCTGGCGGACCAGTCGTCGTCGCTCATCCGCGCGGGGGCGATGCCGAACCCGATCGCGCGGTAGCGCGGCGACGGGGCCGTCGTGCCTGGCTGGGTCGGTTCGGCATCGCACGACCAAAGTGCGCTCGCGCCGTGGATTCCCGCGGTTCGGGCGCACTTTGGTTGTGCGGCAGCGCGGGCGGGCGGGCGCGGCGCGCTACGGCTGCAACCGCGCCGCCGACCAGCCGTCGGGGCTGAGGTGGTAGCGCAGGCGCCGGTGCATCCGGTCGCGGCTGCCGTGCCAGAACTCCACCACGTCGGGCTCGAGCCGCCAGGCGCGCCAGTTCTCCGGCCGGGGGACGTCGTCGCCGTGCTCGTCCAGCAGGGTGTTCGCGTCGTCGATGAGGTCCTGCAGCGATCGCCCCGCGTACGGATCGGACTGGTCGGCGACGGCCGTGGCGGCACGCGACTTCGGCGACCGGTCGGCGAACAGCGCGTCGGATTCTGCGTCGGAGAGCGGAACGACGGTGCCCTCGAACCGGAGCTGCTGCATGGTCTCGCGCCAGTACACCTGCAGGGCGGCGAACGGGTTCTCGCCGAGCTGCCGGCCCTTCGGGCTCGAGGACGAGGACCCGAACACGAGCCCGGCGTCGTCGAGGCGCTTGACGTCGACGGTCCGTGCCGAGACCCGTCCGTCGGCGCCGGCCGTGGCGAGCGTCATCGACAGCGGCTCGGACACGTCACCGTCCTGTGCGGCGTCGATCCACGCTCGGGCGACGGTGAGCGGCGACGCGGGCGGGTCGGTGAACTCCGGGAACGCGAACGACGAGTCACCGGACAGCGGGGCGGAGGGCATGCGCCCAGCCAACCGCGCTCAGTCCCTCCACGTCCAGCTCGCCGGGGGACGCCCGCCGCGCGGGGCCGTGGCTGCGGCTGCGTCGGCACGGACGAGCGCCGGGTTCGTCCGGAGCGCCCGGTTGGTGTTGCCCGGATCAGGCGTCACGCCGGTCAGCTCGGCCTGCAGCAGTGCCGCGTCCGAGGTCGTGAACGTCTCGCCGAGGAGCGCGCGCGTCAGCGGCAGGTCGCGCCAGATCCGGGTGCGGACGTGGTCGAGGGCGGCCGCGATGATCGCGTCGTGGTCGAACGGGAGGGACGGGTCGTCCTGGTCGGGTCGCCGCCGGACCGTGGTGCGCCGCCAGATCGCGGGCCCCCCACCGGTCGGCGGGGCCGCCACCGCCACGAAGGCGACGCTGATCGCCGCGCTGCGCGGGTCGCGGTCGGGTCCGTCGAACGCGCCGATCTGCGCGAGGTGCTGGACCGCCGCCGCGTCGATCCCGGTCTTGGTCCGCAGCGCGCGTCGGGCACCGTCAGCGAGGAGTTCCGCACCGTCCAGGAGCACGCCGGGCAGCGCCTCCAGGCCGGCGTACGGGTCGTACGACCGACGCGCGGTGGCGACCCGCAGCCCGTCGCTCGCTGTGAACGACATCGGGACGACGTCGATCGCGATGAGCGGCTGGTCGCGGGCCGCCGAGGGGGCGTCGGTCACGCCGACGCCCGTCGGGCCGCGCGGTCGGTGCGCTCGCGGCGGAGTGTCGCCCGGACGTCCGCGAACGACTGCAGGACCGTGAAGCGCCCGTCCACCCACACCGGCTGGAGGAGGCTGATCGCCTCGTCCTCCGCCGTGGCCTGGTCGGTCTGGCGGATCTCGCCCGTCGCGTCGCGGTGCAGGGCGATGCGGCCCTTGGCGCTCTTCTTGCCGCTGCCGGTCTTCGGGTCCTTCTGGATGTCGACGGGCTCGCCGTCCACCAGGGCCCACGTCGCCTTCACGGCGCTGCCGAGGTTGTCGCGGGTCATGTACTGGTACGTGTACGAGCCGATGCCGAGCACGATGTTGTCGCTCGCGTAGCCCTTCGCGGCGAGGCGTTCGTAGATGCGGCGGGCACGGTCGAGGGTGATGCTGTCGCCGTAGATCACGCCGATGTGCTGGTCGAGGACCTTGAAGCCCTGCTCGTTGACGGTGTGGCCGAAGATCTCGTCGAGGAGCTCGACGACGCCCTTCTCCTCGTGGCTGCGTGTCGGGTCGGTCAGTGCCGCGGGGTCGACGCCGTGCACGGTGCCGGTGACGATGTCGACCGGGTCGCCCGAGTCCGGGCGGATCACGAGCTTGCCGTCGCGGGCCGTGATCCGGTCCTTCAGGGCGGGGAGCGTCTCCGTGACGACCTTGAACAGGTCGAAGCCGTCGCTGACCGCCGAGACGATGCCCGTCGGGTAGACGTCGAGGATCTGCTCGAAGGTGGCGAGCTCGCCGTCGGCACCGCGGACGCACATGACGCTGTGCTCGGTCGCGGGGACGCTCGCACCGACCCAGCCGTTGTCACCCGGGTAGTAGCGGTCGATGAAGTCGAGCGAGGGCATCGAGTCCGTGCCGAGGAACGAGAGCAGGTGCCCGGCGCCGCCGGCCGCGGCCGACTCGATGCTCGACTGCCCGCGGAACGAGAAGTCGTGCGCGGCGAAGTCGATGCTCGCCGGGTCGGCGCCGGTACGGGCTGCCCAGTCCTCCATCAGGTCGCGGTACTCCAGGGCCTTCGTCGCGACGGTCGACGGGTGCCAGATCGACGCCGACAGCGCGGTCTCGATGTAGTTCGGCAGCCAGAAGAACTCGTCGACGGTGTTCTCGACGGTCAGGGTCGCGACGCCGATCGGGGCGAGGGTGCCCTCGGGCAGTGCCTTGATCTCGAGCGGGAGGTACCCGAGGCGGTGGAGTGCCCGGACGTGCTCGGTGCCGATGTGGTTCGGCCCGAAGTAGCCCTGCAGCGCCTGCTCGAACAGGTCGGCGACCAGGTCCTCGTCGGCGGCGAAGAACGGCGCCCACGCCTCGACGAGGTGGCGCTGGACGAACGCCTGCAGCCCGAAGACCACGGCGTGCGTCGACTCGGGCATGTGCGCGTTCGACCGGTTCGTCCAGTTGATGAGGATCCGGGTGGTGCCGGCGGGGTAGACCTGTCGGTGCGAGTGCTTGTAGCCGTCGACGGCGAGGAGCGGGGCGATCGGGCTCGGGCCGGTCAGGCGGGGCTCGATGCCGGTCGTGGTGGTCTCGGTCAGCGTCATCGGATCTGCTCCGTCAGGTAGGGGGTGAGTTCGATCGTGCGCAGGCCCTCGATGGCGTTCTGCGCGGGGTAGGAGTCCGTCGTGACGATCTCCCCGAAGTGCTCGGCGAGCTGCGGGGCCCGGCCGGAGAAGACGCCGTGCGAGACCCAGAGGCCGAGGCGGTCCTTGGTCAGACCCGTCGCGGCGGCGAGGCCCATGAACGTCCCGCCGCCGTCGCAGATGTCGTCGACGACGAGCAGACGACCGGTGTCCGGCAAGGGCTCGCACGTGAAGCCGTCGAGCTTGCCGGTGTCCGGGTTGCGGTGCTTCTCGGCGCGGAACACCGGGAGCCCGCAGGCATCGGCGACGGCGGAGGCCCGCGCGACCGCGCCCTTGTCGGGGGCGATGATCCCGACGTAGTCGGACCCGGCGACCACGGCGTCACGGACGACCGCTTCGCTGGTGACGACGGTCAGGCGTTCGACGAGGTCGACGATCACGGGCGAGTGCGGGTCGAACGCGATGACCTGGTCGATGCCGAAGCCGTTGATGACGTCCGCGTAGACCTTCGCGCCGAAGGGGAGGCCGCGATCCTGCCGGGCACCGGGCAGGTACGGGATGAGGGCGACGGACCGGGATCCGCGCTGCCGGACGGCGTCCGCCCACATGCCGAGCATGAGGAGGTCGTCGCCGCTCGTGCCGCGCAGGGTCGCGATCTCGATGAGGTCCCCCGCGTCGGCGTCGTGCGCGACCTTGACGTGGGCTTCACCAGCGGGGAACCGCATGGTGGAGAACGTCGGTGTCGCGAGGTCTCCCCGGGTGGTCCGGGTGTTCAGTTCGACTGCCATGACCCGACCGTACCACGGTATTTGTCAGTGTGACAAATACCGTCTGGACGCGGATCGCATCGACCGGAGCAGCAGCGGCCCTGGCAGCCGCAGCAGCCATCCCGGGAGTGCTGCCCGCACGACCCGGACCAGGCGCACGGTGCGCCGGAAGCGTCGACGCTCGCGCGGACCCCAGGCGAACCCGTACTGCGACCGGACGGCGTCGGGGAGCATGCCGACCGTGACGATCCGCACGAGCGGCATCGCGGCCCGCACCCACAGCGGGGCGAAGCGCGGGTGCAACAGGTCACGGACGACCCCGCGGGCGTCGTCGGTCACCTCGAGCCGCTCGAGTTCGGCGTCCCAGTAGCGCTCGAACGCGGCGACCGTGGACGGCCACCGGTCCGCCGGGACCCGCAGTGCCGTGCCGATCGGGGTGTACGCGTCGAGGACCGCCTGGGCTCGCCGGTCGTCCACCGGGTCGCCGAACAGTTCGTGCGCACGCATCGCGGAGTCGTACAGGGTCGCGGCCACCCAGCGCTGCCGGTCGACCTCGTCGGCGCCGGCGACCCGTCGGTGCGCGCGGTTCACGAACGACACTGCGATGGCAGCGTCGTCGTCGGTGCCGACCACGACCGCGTAGACGAACATCAGGGTGTGGGCCAGCCGCTGCTGGGGTCGGCGCGCGAAGTCGGAGTGCCGTCGGACCCCCGCCGCGACGACGGGGTCGGCGATCTGCAGCAGGATGGCGCGGCCGCCCGCCGCCACCGGCGTGCTGTCGGCGAGGAACCGACGCAGGGCGCGGTCTGCGACGCGACCGGATGGCGGACGGGAGGCGCGGTGCGCGTCCGGCACCGTGCCTCCAGGCCGTCCCGTGGTCACGTTCCAGCCCCGCGTCGCCGCTTCCGCAGGAACGACACCACGTCCACCGTGATCGCCACTGCCAGCGCGACCGCCCCCGCGACCAGGGAGACCACGAGAGCCGTCCCGTCGACCGTGGCGCCGGTCGTGGTGACGAGCAGTGTCGCCACGAGCCAGATCGCCGGAAGCGGCCAGAGTCGCCGCGGAGCGCCGGCGACCACGCCGCCGACCACTCCGACCAGCAGCAGCGGGAGCCAACGGCTCGCCGGCTCCGACCGGGCGACGAGGTTCGCCGCGGCGGCCACGAGCAGGAGCGCGGCGATCGTGATGAGCCGCACCGCGCCGGGCATGCGGCTGACACTGGCTCGGGCGCGACGGAACACGGCCCGATCGTACGGGGGTCGGCTCGGAGCAGCCCGGGTCAGAGCGGCTTGGTACCGAGGTCGTTCCCGAGGTCCGGGCGGTCCTCGTCCTCGTGCTCCCACAGGTCGGGCGAACCCTCGCCGGGCGCGCCGCCGGTCGGGCCGCCGTCCGTGCCGTCGCCGGGCTGCGGATCGACCGTCTCGCCGGCGACCGCGTCGTTCGTCACGGTCTCGAGGGACTCCTCGGCGTCGTCGAACTCGTAGGGTCCGACGTGCTCGGTGTCCACGTCGTCGTCGCGGAACTCGTCGGTTCCGTCGTCAGGGGTGATGCCGGGGTCGCTCATGGTGGTTCCTCTCGTCGGTTCCGGTCCCTGTCTACGCGTCCTGCTGGCCGTCGAGCTGCAGCTGCTGTGCCAGGCCCTGCTCGTCGGTCGCACCCCAGCGCTCGACGATCTTGCCGTCGCGGAACCTCGACACCTGGATCCCGCGCACCTCGAACGATCGGCCGGTGGGCTCGTGACCCTGGAACGGCCCCGTGTGCGTGCCACGGATCGTGAACACCGCGGTGACGAAGTCGTCGGTCACGACCAGCGGATCCGGCGTGAGCTCGAGGTCCGGGAACGCCGTGGTGAAGGAACGCCAGAAGTCGACGATGCCCGTCAGCCCCGGGGCCTGGCCGGGCGCCGGGTCGTGGTCGACCACGTCCTCCGCCCACACCTCGCCGAAGCGGTCGAAGGCACGGTCGCCGATGATGCCGCCGAGGCGTTCCTGCGCTGCCTGGTTCACGTTCGTGGTCATGGAGGTCCTCCCGTCAGGGGCCCGGGCTGTTCCGGGGCCCTCGACCTGCGTACCCGGGCCGGCGTCCGAGGCTCCGCACAGTCCGGGGGACACCTGTCCGGTGGGCGCATCGAGGGTGCCCGTTCACCTGGCGGCCACCTCAGGGTCATCCCGGCGGGGCACACTCGCCGTGCTCGGGGGAGTGGAGCGCGGTCGCCGACGGGTGGTCGAGCGACCGCGCCTTCCCGACCGGGCACCGCGACCGGGCACCTCGTGCGACCGGGCCTCCGGGCGTGGATCGGGCGCACACCGAGCCAGCGCTAGGCTGGTCGTCGGCCGTTGTCTCGACATCGAGCGACCCTCGATGTCGAGTGCGCGACCGGGAAACCGATGCCGATCGCACGAACCGTGCGGGAAGAAGAACAGCGTGGATCTTTTCGAGTATCAGGCCAGGGACCTCTTCGAGTCCTACGGCGTCCCCGTCCTCCAGGGGATCATCGCCGACACCCCGGAAGAGGCCAGGGCGGCCGCGGAGAAGATCGGCGGCGTGGTCGTCGTCAAGGCGCAGGTGAAGGTCGGCGGTCGCGGGAAGGCCGGCGGCGTCAAGGTCGCCAAGACCCCCGACGAGGCGTTCGAGCACGCGCAGGCGATCCTCGGCCTCGACATCAAGGGCCACACCGTCAAGCGCGTCATGGTCGCCCAGGGCGCCGACATCGCCGAGGAGTTCTACTTCTCGGTGCTGCTGGACCGGGCGAACCGCTCCTACCTGTCGCTCACCAGCGTCGAGGGCGGCATGGAGATCGAGCAGCTCGCGGTCGAGAAGCCCGAGGCGCTCGCCCGTGTGGAGGTCGACCCGCTCACGGGCATCGACGCCGCCGCCGGTCGCGCGATCGCCGAGCAGGCCGGGTTCCCCGCCGAGCTCGTCGACCAGGTCGCCGACGTCTTCGTGAAGCTCTACGACGTCTACAAGGGCGAGGACGCCACCCTCGTCGAGGTCAACCCCCTCGTCCGCACGGGCGACGGCCAGATCCTCGCGCTCGACGGCAAGGTCTCGCTCGACGAGAACGCCGACTTCCGGCACGAGGACCACAAGGCGCTCGAGGACACCGCGAGCGAGGACCCGCTCGAGGCGAAGGCGAAGGCCCACGGTCTCAACTACGTGAAGCTCGACGGCCAGGTCGGCGTGATCGGCAACGGCGCGGGGCTCGTCATGTCGACGCTCGACGTCGTCGCCTACGCCGGTGAGCGCCACGGCGGCGTGAAGCCCGCCAACTTCCTCGACATCGGCGGCGGTGCGTCGGCCGAGGTCATGGCGAACGGCCTCGACGTCATCCTCGGTGACCCGCAGGTGAAGAGCGTCTTCGTGAACGTCTTCGGCGGCATCACCGCCTGCGACGCCGTCGCGAACGGCATCGTCGCCGCGCTGGGCATCCTCGGCGACGCGGCCACCAAGCCGCTCGTCGTCCGCCTCGACGGCAACAACGTGGAAGAGGGTCGCCGGATCCTGGCGGAGGCGGCGCACCCGCTCGTCACCGTCGCCGCGACCATGGACGATGCGGCCGAGCAGGCCGCCGAGCTCGCCGCGGCCGCGGCGTAAGGAGCGCTCAGAACAATGTCGATCTTCCTCAACAAGGACTCCAAGGTCATCGTCCAGGGCATCACCGGCGGCGAGGGCACCAAGCACACCGCACTCATGCTCAAGGCCGGCACGAACGTCGTCGGTGGCGTCAACGCCCGCAAGGCCGGCACCACCGTGACCCACGGCGACGTCACCCTGCCCGTGTTCGGCTCGGTGCGCGAGGCCATCGACACCACCGGTGCCGACGTCTCGATCGTCTTCGTGCCGCCGGCGTTCGCGAAGGACGCCGTGCTCGAGGCCATCGACGCCGCGATCCCGCTGGTCGTCGTCATCACCGAGGGCATCCCCGTGCAGGACTCCGCGGAGTTCTGGGCGCACGCGAAGGCCCTCGGCGGGAAGACCCGCATCATCGGCCCGAACTGCCCCGGCATCATCACCCCGGGGGAGTCGCTCGTCGGCATCACCCCGGCGACGATCACCGGCAAGGGCCCGATCGGTCTCGTCTCGAAGTCCGGCACGCTGACCTACCAGATGATGTACGAGCTCCGTGACCTGGGCTTCTCGACCGCCATCGGCATCGGCGGCGACCCGGTCATCGGCACCACGCACATCGACGCGCTCGCCGCGTTCGAGGCCGACCCCGAGACCGAGGCCATCGTCATGATCGGTGAGATCGGCGGCGATGCCGAAGAGCGCGCGGCCGACTACATCAAGGCGCACGTCACCAAGCCGGTCGTCGGCTACGTCGCGGGCTTCACCGCCCCCGAGGGCAAGACGATGGGCCACGCCGGTGCGATCGTGTCCGGTTCCGCCGGCACGGCCGAGGCGAAGAAGCAGGCGCTCGAGGCGGCCGGCGTCAAGGTCGGCAAGACCCCGTCCGAGACGGCGGCGCTGCTGCGCGAGGTCGTCGCGAGCAAGTAGCGCTCGCGTCCGACGGACGGTCGGGGCGAAGCCGGGAGGCTCGGTGCGGGTTCCGCGCCGAGCCTCCCGTCGTTCGGGCGGCGGCTCACGTATCCTCGCTGCGATGAACCGCCTGGGAACCGCACTGCTCGCCGCGATCGAGGCGGTCGTGACGGTCGGCGTCGGCCTCGGGATCGCCCTCGTGCCGCTGACGCTGCTGTGGGGCTTCGAGTACGGCCTGCAGATCGACTGGGACGTCTTCTGGAAGGCCACGGGGAGCGTCTGGCTCGTCGGGCACGGCGTCGACGTGTCGTTCCTGCTCGGTGCGGCGCTCGCGAAGTCCTCCGGCGTGAGCGGTGCCACGGACCCGATCCACGTCACGCTCGCGGCCCTCGGGTTCGCGATCGTCACCGCCTGGCTCGCCGGTCGCGCCGGTCGACGCTTCGCCGAGACCGAGCACCGGACGACGGGGCTCCTGGTCGGCACCGGCGTGGTCGCCGTCCTCGGGCTGGCCGTCGCACTCTCGACGCGGTCCGCCGCGACCGACCCCTCCGTCTGGCAGGCGATCGTCCTGCCCGCGCTCTGGTTCGGCATCCCCGCGCTCGTCACCTCCGAGGTCTGTCGCCGCCGCCGGGGACTCCCCGCCGACCCGGTGACGCAGCGCGTCCTCGACCTGCTCGACCGGATCCCTGAGACCTGGCGGGCCGTGGCGGCGTTCGGCCTCCGTGCCGGCACCGCAGCCACCGCCGCGGTGGTCGCCGTGGCGGGCGTCGTGGTCGCCTTCCTGCTCTTCGGCTCCTTCGCCGAGGTGATCTCCCTCTACGAGCGGTCGCACGCCGGCGTCATCGGCGGCATCGCCCTGACGGTCGGGCAGCTCGCGTTCCTGCCGGACTTCGTCGGCTGGGCGACCTCCTGGCTCGTCGGACCAGGCTTCGCGATCGGGACGGGGTCGAGCGTCTCACCGATCGGCACGACGCTCGGGCCGATCCCCGGCATCCCGGTCTTCGGTGCGCTGCCGGCCGCCGGACACACCTTCGGGCTGGTCTGGGTGCTCGTGCCCGTGATCGCCGGGTTCGCCGTCGGCGCGCTGCTCCGGCCGCGACTCGTGCAGGCGCTCGGTACCGCGAACTCCGCCCTGTACCGGGCCCTCGGCGGGGTCGCTGCGGGCCTGGTCGCCGGCGTGCTCACCGGGATGGTCGCCTGGGTCACGTCGGGCTCGTTCGGGCCCGGTCGCCTGGCCGACGTCGGACCGCACGCCCTCGTCGTCGGGGCCTTCGCGGCGCTCGAGGTCGGCGTGCCGGCCGTCGTGGCACTCGCCGCCGGGAGCGACCTCGTCCGGATGCCCGACCGCGGGTGGTCCCGGGAGCGCTGGCACGAGGCCGACGACGAGCCGGACGCCACCGACACCGCGGACCGCGACGGATCCCTGCTCGCAGCGCTCGACCAGGCCGGTGCCGGGCGTACCACCGACGTGCACCGGTTCGTCGTCGAGGAGGCCCACGGCGGAGCAGCGACCACCGCCGGGGCCCCCTCGGACCAGCCGACCGAGCCGATCCACGACCACGTACCTGACGGCCACGCACCCGACGGTCGCGCAGCCGACCACGTGCCGGAGCCGAGCGTGCCGGAGGAGCCGGTCCGTGCCTCCAGGCCCGAGCGCGACCCCGATGCGGACGTCGAGCTGCCGGACTGGGCACGCACCGACGCCGTCGCGGCAGCCCGCGTCACCGAGCAACCGGAGCCGGCCGCCCGCGGGGGCATCGGCTCGATCCGGGACCGCCTCCGCGGAGCAGCCGACGGCGTCCGCGGGCGTGCCGGCGAACTGCGCGACCGCGTCACCGGCGCCGATGCCGAGCGCGAGCAGCCCGCCGCTCCGGCTCCGACCGCACCGGGGACCGAGGCGCAGCCGGCATTCCCGTGGAGCACCGAGGAGTTCGTCGCCGGCCGCGACGACGATGACCACGCGCCCGAGCCGCCCGCACCGGCGACGACGGCGCCGAAGTGGGACGCCACCGACCAGATCCCCGAGGACGAGCTGCCCTGGTGGCGCCGGCCCAAGGACGACCGGTAGCGACCGCCGTCGCACGACACCAGGCCCGGTAGGGTTGTCAGCGTGCTCGAACTGGTCGTCCTGATCTCCGGTACCGGCTCGAACCTCCGAGCCCTGCTCGAAGCGACCCTCGACGCCGAGTACCCCGCACGCGTCGTCGCCATCGGTGCCGACCGCGATGCCGAGGGGCTCGCGCTCGGCGAGGAGTTCTCGATCCCGACGTTCACGGTGCCGTTCTCCCGCTTCGACTCGCGTGCGGCCTGGGGCGACGAGCTCGCCGCGCAGATCCGCCCGTGGTCGCCCGACCTCCTCGTGCTGTCCGGCCTCATGCGCCTGCTGCCGCCAGCGGTCGTGTCCGAGTTCGGCCCGGCGATCATCAACACCCACCCCGCGTACCTGCCCGAGTTCCCCGGCGCCCACGGTGTGCGGGACGCCCTCGCCGCCGGCGTCGAGCAGACCGGCGCCAGTGTCATCAAGGTCGACGACGGCGTCGACAGCGGCCCGATCCTGGCGCAGGAACGCATCCCCGTCCTGCCGGGCGACTCCGAGTCGACGCTGCACGACCGCATCAAGCCGGTCGAGCGACGCCTGCTCATCCAGACCATCCTCGACATCGCCAACGGCACCACCGACCTGAAGGGCACCCCGAGCGCATGAGCGTGCACGCAGCCGACCCCAGCCTGTACCGCGACCGGGACCTCGTCCCCGTGCGGCGGGCGCTCATCTCGGTGAGCGACAAGTCCGGCCTGCTCGAGCTCGCCGGGGCGCTCGCCGACTCCGGTGTCGAGATCGTGTCGACCGGGTCCACCGCGCAGACCATCCGCGACGCCGGGTACGCCGTCACCGACGTGTCGAGCGTCACGGGCTTCCCGGAGTCGCTCGACGGCCGCGTGAAGACCCTGCACCCGTCGGTGCACGCGGGTCTGCTCGCCGACCTCCGCCTCGAGTCGCACGAGCAGCAGCTCGCCGACCTCGGCATCGAGCCGTTCGAGCTCGTCGTCGTCAACCTGTACCCGTTCGTCGAGACGGTGGCCTCTGGTGCCGACACCGCGACCGTGGTCGAGAACGTCGACATCGGCGGCCCGGCGATGGTGCGCGCGTCGGCGAAGAACCACCCGAACGTCGCGATCGTCGTGTCCCCGTCGTCCTACGCCGAGGTCGTCGAGGCCGTCCGTGCGGGCGGGACCACGCTCGAGCTGCGGAAGCGTCTCGCCGCCCAGGCCTTCGCGCACACCGCCGCCTACGACACCGCGGTCGCGGGCTACTTCGCGAGCGACGTGGTCGCGGCCGAAGCAGCCGCACCGACCACGGCCGGCGAGATCGAGACGCCCGGCACCTTCGACGAGCACCTCTCGTTCGGCGCCGACCTCGCCGCGACGCTCCGGTACGGCGAGAACGCCCACCAGGCCGCCGCGCTGTACACGAGCGCGCAGGGCACCGGCATCGCCCAGGCGACGCAGCTGCACGGCAAGGAGATGTCGTACAACAACTACGTCGACGCCGATGCTGCCGTCCGTGCGGCGTACGACTTCGCCGAACCCGCGGTCGCGATCATCAAGCACGCCAACCCGTGCGGCATCGCGATCGCCCCGGCCGACGCCGCCGACCCGATCGCCGCCGCCCACGCCGCCGCGCACGCCTGCGACCCGCTGTCCGCGTTCGGAGGGGTCATCGCCGCGAACCGCCCGGTCACGGTCGCGATGGCCGAGACGGTGAAGGACATCTTCACCGAGGTCGTCGTCGCGCCGGCGTTCGACCCCGAGGCGATCGAGATCCTCTCGCGCAAGAAGAACATCCGCCTGCTCACGCTGCCGACCGACTTCGCGCTGGCCGAGCGTGAGGTGAAGCAGATCTCCGGCGGGTTCCTCGTGCAGGACGCCGACCGGTTCACCTCCTTCGACCAGTCCACCTGGACCCTCGTGGCGGGCGAGCCGGCGGACGAGCAGACGCTCACCGACCTGGCGTTCGCGTGGAAGGCCAGCCGTGCCGTGAAGTCGAACGCGATCCTCCTGGCGAACCTGGGCGCGAGCGTCGGCGTCGGCATGGGCCAGGTCAACCGCGTCGACTCGTGCCACCTCGCGGTGAACCGTGCCGGTGACCGGGCCGCGGGCAGCGTCGCGGCCTCTGATGCCTTCTTCCCCTTCGCGGACGGCCTGCAGGTCCTCCTCGACGCGGGCGTCCGCGCGGTGGCCCAGCCCGGCGGGAGCGTCCGCGACGACGAGGTCATCGCCGCCGCGAAGGCCGCGGGCGTGACGATGTACTTCACCGGCGAGCGGCACTTCTTCCACTGATTCGAGGAAAGTGGTTGCGTCCTGTGAGTTCCTCTGAATAGTCTGTAAGGCTCCGCGACAGGCACGCCGACGACCTCCAACCGGGTCGGCGGCACCGCGGACACAACGGTGACGAAGACGACGACTGGAGTGACGATGAACACGACGACCGGAACCGTGGCGACGGCTGCCCGTGCGGGTCTCGTGCTCTTCGTGGGGACCGCTCCCGACGCACGACCGTTCGGCGGAGCACGCGGCGTACGCCCGCGTCCCGCACACGCGGCCGTCGCGCCGTACCCCTACCGGGGTGCGCCCGCCGTCACGGCACCGCTGTCCGCGTAGGGCTGCCTCCCACAGCCAGCGACGAGCCGTCGGCACCGCCCGACGACGACGAGCACGCGACGAGCCGCCGCGACACCCGCGACGACGACGAGCACGGGCCCGCGCGAGCCCACGCCTGAAACCCGGGGGACGATTGTCTCCCGGTGCACTCCGACCGAACCGACGCCGCGCGACCAGCGGCGGCGGGCGACCGCGACGAGGACCGAGCACGCCCGACCAGGGCGAGCACGGCCCGGGACGCGACCGACCCGCTCGGCCGACGACCACCACGCAACGGACACCGAGCCTCCAGACCGACGGCTGCGACAGCAGCGGCCGGCCCCGGGGCCCCGGCACGACGCACGAGGACGCAACCCCCATGTCCAAGACGCCAGACCAGGCGCGCCCGTCCACCGACCGCCCTTCTACCTTCCGCGCGATCGCGCGGATCTACCCCTTCGTGAAGCCCTACCAGGGCAGGCTCATCGGTGGCATGTTCGCCGCCATGGGCGCCTCCCTGGTGGCCCTCGCGATCCCCTACGTCCTGCAGTGGCTCGTCGACGGCCCGCTGTCCTCGAAGGACTCCGCACAGATCTGGCCCGCGGGCCTGGGCGTGCTCGCCCTCGGCGTGCTCGAGGCGTTCTTCATCGCCTCGCGCCGCCGGATGGTGATGCGCCCGTCGACCCGCATCGAGACCAGCATGCGGAACGCGCTGTACGCGAAGCTGCAGGACCTGCCGGTGGCGTTCCACGACCGGTGGGAGTCCGGGCAGCTGCTGTCCCGTTCCGTCTCCGACCTGTCGCTGATCCGCCGCTGGCTGGCCTTCGGCGTGGTCCTGCTCGTCGTCAACATCGTGACGATCGTCGTCGGCTTCGTCGTGCTGTTCACCTTCGGGTGGCTGCTCGGCCTGGTGTTCCTGGTCGCGTCGATCCCGCTGTGGATCAACGGGCTGCTGTTCGAACGCCGGTACTCCGTCGTCGCGCGCCGCAGCCAGGACCAGGTCGGCGACCTCGCCACGAGCGTCGAGCAGTCCGTGCACGGCATCCGCGTGCTCAAGGCGTTCGGCCGCGGGCGGTACAAGCTCGACGAGTTCAGCGAGCAGGCCGAGGCGCTGCGCGGCACCGAGATCGAGAAGGCCAAGGCGATCGCGGGCATCTGGCTGTGGCTGCTGCTCGTGCCGGACGTCGCGTTCGCGCTCTGCCTGCTCGCGGGCATCTGGCTCGCCTCGCAGGGGGAGCTCACGGTCGGGCAGCTGTTCGCGTTCTTCGCGACGGCCACGGTCCTGCGGTTCCCGATCGAGTCGATCGGCTTCCTGCTCTCGATGACGTTCGACACGCGCACCGCGGTCGACCGCTTCTTCGAGGTCATGGACTCCGAGAACACGATCACGGACCCGGAATCGCCGAAGACGATCGCGGAGCCGCACGGTGCGCTGTCCTTCAACGGCGTGCACTTCCGGTACCAGGACTCCCCGCCGCAGTACGCCGACCTGATCAACGGTGTCGAGCTGCAGCTCCGTCCTGGAGAGACCATGGCGCTCGTCGGCCTGACCGGCTGCGGCAAGACCACGCTGCTGTCGCTCGTGCCCCGGCTGTACGACGTCACGGGCGGCTCCGTGACGATCGACGGGGTCGACATCCGCGACCTCACCCGCGAGGAACTGCGCCGGCACGTCGGCGTCGCGTTCGAGGACGCCACCCTGTTCTCGACGACCGTGCGCGAGAACGTCCTGCTCGGTCGCCCGGACGTCTCGGGTGCGGAAGCAGAGACGCTCATGCGCGAGGCGCTCGACATCGCCCAGGCGTCCTTCGTGGACGACCTGCCGGACGGCGTCGACACCCGCGTCGGGGAAGAGGGCCTGTCCCTCTCGGGCGGTCAACGGCAGCGCCTGGCGCTCGCCCGCGCGATCGCGGCGCGGCCGTCGGTGCTCGTCCTCGACGACCCGCTGTCGGCCCTCGACGTCGACACCGAGGCACGGGTCGAGGCGGGTCTGCGCCGCGTCCTCGCCGAGACCACGTCGCTCATCGTGGCGCACCGCCCGTCCACCGTGACCCTCGCCGACCGCGTGGCGCTCATGGAGAACGGCGTCGTCACCGCCGTCGGCACCCACTCGGAGCTGATGGCGAACAACGACCACTACCGCTACGTCATCTCGTCGCTCGACGACGACGACGCCACCGCACGAGAGGAGGCGATGGCATGAGCCAGCAGACAGACCAGAACCTGCCTGGAGGCACGGCTTCCGTCCCGCAGGAAGCTCCGGACGAGCAGACTGCCGCCCCCGTCACCGCGTCGATCACCACCCTGGGCGTGCGCGGCGAGGAGCGTGAGGACTTCACGAAGGCCGAGAGCAAGCGCCTGCGGCGCCGGTCCCTCGCCCTGCTCGGTTCCCTCGCCGCGCCGCTCAAGCTCCGGCTCGTGTTGCTCGGCATCGTCGTCGTGGTCTCCACCGCGGGCACGGTCGCGGGGCCGGCGCTCATCGCGTGGGGCATCGACAACGCCCTGCCGGCCGTGATGGACCAGAACGACTGGGTCCCGGCGTTCGGGGTCGTCGCGACGTACATCGTCGTGGCGATCCTCGGCGCGGTCCTCACCGCCTGGTACACGGTGCTCGCGGCACGCATCAGCCAGGCGATCCTGTTCGACCTGCGCAAGCGGGTGTTCCTGCACACGCAGCGGCTCTCGCTGGAGTTCCACGAGACCTACACGTCCGGCCGGATCATCTCCCGCCAGACGAGTGACCTCGACTCCATCCGCGAGCTGCTCGACTCCGGCCTGAACCAGCTCATCCAGGGCGTGCTGTACATGGTGTTCACCGCCATCGCACTCGTGGCGCTCGACCCGACCTCCGGGCTCGTGCTCGCGGTGTCGCTCGTGCCGCTGTGGTTCCTGATCCGCTGGTTCCAGTCGAACTCGCAGACGCTGTTCCGTGCCACCCGTGTCACCTCGGCGCGTGTGATCGTGCACTTCGTCGAGACGATGACGGGCATCCGCGCGGTGCAGGCGTTCCGCAAGGAGAACCGCAACCGCGACGAGTACGGCGGCTTCGTCGAGGACTACCGCGTCGCGAACACGAAGGTGTTCAACCTGTTCGGGACGTTCGACCCGGTCCTCGTGCTCATCGGGAACGCCACCCTCGCGGCGGTCGTCATCGTGGGTGGCTTCCGGATCGTCGACGGCTCGCTCGAGGTCGGTGCGCTGCTCGCGGTCGCGCTGTACGCGAAGCGGTTCTTCGACCCGGCGCAGGAACTCGCGATGTTCTACAACGGGTACCAGTCGGCCTCGGCCGCGATGGAGAAGATCTCCGGCGTGCTCGAGGAACGGCCGAGCGTGCCGGACCCCGCGAAGCCGGTGAAGCTGCCGGACGCCACCGGGAAGATGGACTTCGACGACGTCGTGTTCGCGTACAACGCGGGCAAGGTCGTGCTGCCGGAGTTCGACCTGCACATCCCGGCAGGGCAGACCATCGCGCTCGTCGGGTCCACGGGTGCCGGGAAGTCGACGCTCGCCAAGCTCATGGCGCGCTTCTACGACCCGTCGCAGGGCTCGGTCAAGCTCGACGGCGTGGACCTGCGGGAGCTCGACGCGAAGGACATGCGCCGGGCGATCGTCATGGTCACGCAGGAGGCGTACCTGTTCTCCGGCACCGTCGCGGACAACATCGCGCTCGGCAAGCCGGGGGCTTCCCGCGCCGAGATCGAGGCGTCGGCGAAGGCGGTCGGCGCGCACGAGTTCATCATGGCGCTGCCCGACGGGTACGACACCGACGTGAACAAGCGCGGTGGCCGGGTGTCGGCCGGGCAGCGGCAGCTCCTGTCGTTCGCCCGGGCGTTCATCGCCGACCCGAAGGTGCTCATCCTGGACGAGGCCACGGCGTCGCTCGACATCCCGTCCGAGCGGCTCGTGCAGGAAGGGCTCGAGACGCTGCTGGCCGACCGGACCGCGGTGATCATCGCGCACCGGTTGTCCACCGTCGCGATCGCCCACCGGGTGCTCGTGATGGAGTACGGCCGGATCGTCGAGGACGGCACCCCGGACGACCTGATCGCCGGCACCGGGCGGTTCGCCCAGCTGCACGCCGCCTGGCGCGACTCGCTCGTGTAGCGGCACTCCCGGGCTGCACGACGTGGTTGGCTTGCTCCATGAGCGACGACAGCGTGCAGCCCGGCGGAGTGGCCCTGCGCGACCCCTTCTACGGGGCACCCTTCACCGAGGCCGTCCGCCGGTTCTGGCGGAAGTACACCGTGTTCACCGGCCGGGCGTCCCGCGCCGAGTTCTGGTGGTGGTGGATCACGTCGCTGGCGATCGGTCTCGTCCTGCAGCTCGTGCCGCAGGCGTTCACGCCGGACACCCCGATGCTCGAGAACCCGGTCGGCTCGTACCTGTTCGTGCTCTGGGCCCTCGCGACCCTGATCGGCTCGCTCGCCCTCGGCGCCCGACGGCTGCACGACGCGAACCTCTCGGGCTTCTGGCAGTTCCTGCACGTGCTCGTCGGCATCGGCTCGCTCGTGCTGTTCGTCATGTTCCTGCTCCCGACGAACCCGAAGGGCGCACGCTTCGACGCGTGAGCGGGCGTCGCGATGCGGCGCCGCGCGGCGGCTGGAGCCGCCTCGCACAACCAGAGTCGCGTCGCACCACGGAATTCCGCGGCGCGATTCGACTTTGGTTGTGCGCGCCGGCCGCCGCAGCGGCGCGCGCCGGCCGCGGCCCGTCAGAACGGGTCTTCGGCGTCCGTGGACGGGGACCAGCGCGCCCGGCGCATGTCGATCCTCCAGGTCGTCGTGCCCTGCACGAGCGGCGTTCCCTCGGCGCGGTAGTGCTCGTGGGCGCGGGCCTCGTGGTGCACCGGAGGCAGGCCACCGGACCGGACCACGCGCCACCACGGCAGGTCGGAGCCCTCGTGCGCCATGACCTTGCCGACCGCGCGCGACGCCCGGGAACCGAGGGCCGCCGCGACGTCGCCGTAGGTCATCACGTGACCGGGCGGGATGAGGCGGACCACCTCGGCGACCGCGGCGCCGAAGTCGACCGCGTCGTCGTCGGGCACGACTAGAGCGTCAGGACCGCGAAGTGGTCGCCGTACTGGGTCTCACGGACGACCTCGAACCCGACCGCGCGGAAGAACGGCTCGGGGCTGTCGTCGCCGCCGGGCTCGTAGACGACGGTGAGGCGCTCGAGGCCACGGCTGCGGGCCTCGTCGGCCAGCCCGTGCACCGCGAACCGGCCGACACCGCGGCCCTGCGCCGTCGCGGAGACGTTCACGCGCCAGATGGCACTGCGGAGCTCTTCCTCGGAGTTGTCCTCGTCGAAGGTGCCGATGATCATGCCGACGACCTCGTCGCCGTCGAGCACGACCCGGGTCCACGCCGAGCTGGGTTTCACGTCGGACTCCGCGACGCCGTACGTCGTCGGCTGCACGAACTGTTCCTGCCCGGGCTTGAGCGTCAAGGAGTTCGCCGCCGCAGCGGTCGACGCGGAGAGTTCTTCGAGGCGGAGGTCCGTCATGCCGCTCAGGGTATCCGTGCGACCCGTGTGGGGGCCAGTGAGCGGGGGAGACCGATACCGCACCGTTGCCCCGACCGGTCGGGCGTGCCGGGGCGCGGTATGGTCGCGGCATGGCAGAACATCGGCGTGGGGCGAACCTCCCGTCGATCGGCGGGTTCAACCGCACCGTCGTGCTCGACGCGGTGCGCCGCTCGCCGGACGGGCTCAGCCGCGTGGAACTCGCGTCGCGCACGGGGCTCAGCGCGCAGACGGTGTCGAACGTCACGCGCTTCCTCATCGAGGCGGGGATGATCGCGGAGTCCGGCACGATCGTGTCGGGCCGCGGCAAGCCCCGCACCATCCTGCGGCTCGAGGCAGCGAGCCGGTACGCCGTCGGGGTGCACGTCGACCCCGCCGTCGTGACGTACGTGCTGCTCGACCTCGCCGGCACGGTCGTCGCCTCGTCCACGACGTCCACCCCGACCGCGGACGACCCGTCCGAGGTCGTCCGCACCATCGCCACCGCGATCGACGGGCTCGTCCGCGACGCCGAGGTGGACACGGATGCCGTGCTCGGCGTGGGCATCGCGAGCCCGGGCCCGATCGACGTCGACGCCGGTGTGGTGCTCGACCCGCCGTTCCTGCCCCGGTGGCGGGACGTCCCGTTGCGCGACGCGCTGTCCGAGGCGACGGGGTACCCGGTGCTCCTCGAGAAGGACGTCACGGCCGCGGTCGTCGGTGAGATGTTCCTGGCGGGGGAGTCCTCGGCGCGGAACTTCGCCTTCGTCTACTTCGGTACCGGCTTCGGCGTGGGGCTCGCCGTCGACCACGAACCGGTCCGCGGTGTGGGTTCGAACGCCGGGGACGCCGGGCACATCATGGTCGACCAGGGCGCCCTCGCCGGCACCCCGGACAGTGCCGGCACCCGGGGTGAGGTCGGCGCGGCCGTCGCCCCGGACCGGCTGGTGCAGATCGCACGAGACCGCGGACTCCCGCTCGACGCCCCGTCCGACGTCGAGTCCGTGGACCGCGCGTGGGACGGCCTCGCCGCCGCGATCGACGCCGGGGACCCGGTGGCGATCGGCCTGGCGGAGGACGCCGGCACCGTGATGGGCAACGCCGTCGTCCTCATCGTCAACCTGCTCGACATCGACCGCGTGGTCTTCGGTGGGCCGTTCTGGTCGCGGGTCGCGAGAGCCGCGCTGCCGGCCGCCCGTGCGGCGATCGTCGAGTCGCCGCTGCTGGTGCCGAAGCACCCGGTCGTCGTCGACGAGAGCGACCGGGGCGCGGACGTCGCCGCGGTCGGCGCTGCCTGCCTCGTGCTCGACGCGGCGCTGTCGCCGCGCGCCAGCGCGCTCCTCATCCGACGCTGATCGACCGGCTCGAGCCGCGGGGGTGGGCGCGACCACGGCCGGACTGGAGGCGCGGGTCGGCCCCGCACCGCGCCTCCAGGCCGACGGCGGTCGCGTCCGCCGCTCGCGACACCTGTCGTTCACCTGGTCGCCACCGGGCGGACGCCCGGGTGCTGAACAGTCGTGCAGGTCCCCCCTGAACTCCCGAGAAGGACTCTGCATGCATCCCCGTGCCCTGCGCTTCGGCGTGATCCTGGCTGCCGGCGGTGTCGTCGCGGCCGGCCTCCTGGCGGCGACGCCCGCCTCCGCTGCCGTCGGTGACGACGACCCGAGCGTCGGTCCCGCCGCCGCGAACGGCCTGGTGGTCAACGAGGTCGAGTCGAACGGTGACGACACCGACTGGGTCGAGCTGAAGAACACGTCGTCCGCCGCGATCGACCTGTCCGGGTACGCGTTCCTGGACGACGACAGCTCCCACGAGGCGTACGTCCTGCCCACGGGCTCGACGATCGCCGCCGGCGGGTACTTCGTCATCGACCAGCTCTCCGCCACCGCACCCGGCTTCGACTTCGGCCTCGGCGGAGCGGACACCGCACGCGTGTACGACCCGGCCGGGGACCTCGTGCTCCGGTGGTCGTGGACGACCCACGCGGCGGTCACGCACGGCCGCTGCCCGGACGGCACCGGCGCCCTCGTGGACACCACCGCGTCGACCAAGGGTGCGGCGAACGACTGCTCTTCGCCGATCCGCATCAACGAGGTCGAGTCGGACGGCGGCACCCCGGGCGACTGGGTGGAGCTGACGAACGTCGGCACGACGTCGGTGGACCTCGGCGGGTACGTCTTCACGGACAGCGAGGACGACCACGCCTACACGATCCCGGCGGGCACGACCGTCGCACCGGGCGGGTTCACGGTGCTCGACGAGGCGGACTTCGACTTCGGGCTCGGCAAGGCGGACTCGGCCCGGATCTTCGACCCGCAGGGGCAGCTCGTCGACTCGTACTCGTGGACCGCGCACGCCGCGTCGACCTACGGCCGGAACCCCGACGGGACCGGTGCCTTCGCGGACACCGCGACCCCGACGAAGGGCGCCGCGAACGAGTTCGCCGGTGTCGTCACGGCCGAGGCCTGGCCGGGCGGCCCGGACGAGACCGTGCTCGACGACGAGGACACCTTCACGGGCGACCTGAGCGGCATCGACTGGACGACCTCCCCGACCTCGAAGGACGGGCAGCTCTGGGCCGTGCAGAACGGCGACGGGCTGCTCTACCACCTCGTGTCGGACGGTGCGGGCGGCTGGGCTCCGTCGAACGCCGCCGGCACCGAGCTGCACTACGCCGACGGCTCCGGCACCCCGGACGCCGAGGGTGTGACCGTGACGTCGGACGACCCGGGCGCGGTGTACGTGTCGACCGAGCGGAACAACGACGTGTCGTCGACCAGCCGCCCGGCGGTCCTGCGGTTCACGACGATGTCCGGCGGGGAGTCGACGCTGAACGCCACGGACGAGTGGAACCTCGCCGCCGACTTCCCGAGGCTCGGGGCGAACGCCGGCCTCGAGGGCGTCACCTGGATCCCCGACTCCTGGCTCACCGCGCACGGCTTCGCGGACGAGCACACCGGTGCCGCCTACGCCCCCGCCACGTACGCGGGGCACGGCGACGGCCTGTTCTTCGTCGGGGTCGAGGGCACCGCGAGCGTGTACGCCTACGCCCTGATGGAGGACGGTTCCTTCCAGCGTGTGGCCACGATCGCGACACCGTTCTCGGTCGTCGCGGACGTCCAGTTCGACCCGACGCTCGACGCGCTCTGGGTGGTCTGCGACGACGCGTGCTCCGGCCGCACGGCGCTGTACGAGGTGACCGACGGGGCGTTCACGGCGTCGACCGTCCACGAGGCGCCCTCTGCGGCCGACCGCACCCTGGCCAACGAGGGCTTCGCGATCTCGGGCGTGTGCACGAGCGGCTCGCGGGCCACGTTCTACGCGGACGACAACGACACGGACGGGTTCTCGCTCCGGACGGGGACGTACCCGTGCGATGCGTCGACGCCGGGTGACGGTGGGACGCCGGGGGACGGCGGCACGACTCCGACTCCGACTCCGACTCCGACTCCGACGCCGGGTGGTGGCTCGACGCCTGCGCCGACTCCGGGGCCGTCCACGGCCCCGACGCCTGCGCCCGTGCCGGTGGCTCCGTCGGAGTCGTCGTTGACCGACGCGAACCGGGGTTCGGTCTCGGCACCGTCGTCGGCGCGTGCGGGGGAGACGATCACGATCACGGTCGGCACGCAGTACGCCGGTGACCGGGTGGACGTGTGGATGTTCTCGACGCCGACGCTGCTGGGAACGGTGACGGTCGCGGCGGACGGCACGGTACGGGCGACGATCTCGGCGGATGCTCCGGCCGGGACGCACCGGATCGTGGTGACGGCTGCGGACGGGACGGTGCTGGGGTGGACGACGATCCGCATCGACCCGGCGACCGGTCAGTTGGCGTTCACCGGTGCCGAGGGTCTCGGCGCGGGCACGGTGGCTGCGTTCCTGCTGCTGGCGGCGGGTGCGGGCGTCCTGGTGGCCCGTCGTCGTCGCGGGGCGCGCGCCGCGGTGTGATCGCGGCCCTGGCCGCGACCAGCTGACGGCCTGGAGGCGCGGTGCCAGCTGGCACCGCGCCTCCAGGCCGTCACTGGGTGCGTTCCAACCCATCGCGCGTGACCTGGAAAGCGGAATCGCGCATGGGAGGCAGGAACTTCCTGCCTCCCATGCGCGGAACAGCCTTGCACGCGCGAAACGACCTCCTCCGCCCGGCCCAGCCCCACCGGGCCACGCACTCCCGATCGGCCCGCGAGCGACGTCGGCGCCGGGCAGTACCGTCGAGACCGTGAGCATCGAGATCCTCCGGTACACCGCGTTCGCCTCCGAGCCGGGCGGCGGCAACCCCGCGGGCATCGTGCTGGACGCAGCCGGCCTCTCCGACGACGAGATGCAGACGATCGCCCACGACGTGGCCTACCCCGAGACCGCCTTCGTCGTCGGGCAGACCCCCACCGGCCCGCGCGTCCGGTACTTCTCCCCGGGGGCCGAGGTCCCCTTCTGCGGGCACGCCACGATCGCCACCGCCGTGGTGCTCGCCGAGCGTGACGGCCTCGGGCGACGGGTATTCACGACGGCCGCGGGGGAGATCGCCCTCGATGCGACGGCCGCGCCGGACGGCACTGTGCAGGTCGCGATGACGAGCGTGGAGCCGAGCGTGCGACCCCTCGATCCGACCCTGCGCGACCGGCTGTTCGGGTTGCTCGGGCTGGTGCCGGACGACGTCGCCGAGGGGTTCCCCGTCCTGGAGTCCTTCGCCGGGAACTGGCACCCCGTGGTCGTCCTCGCCGACGAGCAACTGTTCCACCAGTTCCGGTTCGCACCGAGCCCTCTCGCGGAGCTCGCGCACGAGGCCGGGTGGGCGGGGACGGTCACGGTGCTGCACCGGACCGCACCGTTGGAGTACGAGGCCCGCAACCTCTTCCCGGTCGGTCGCATCACCGAGGACCCGGCGACCGGTTCGGCCGCGGCGGCCACCGGCGCGTACCTGCGCGAGGTCGGGGCCGTCGCACCGGACGAGCGCGTCGTGATCCGGCAGGGGCGGCACGTCGGCCGACCGAGCGTGCTGCTCGTCGACGTCCCGGCGACCGGCGGCATCACGGTCACGGGTGGTGCCACGCCGATCCGCTGACGGAGGTTCCTTCCCAGGACATCTGCGATGGGAAGTCGAATCGGGCGTACCTGGTCGGAAGTTCCGACCAGGTACGCCCGATTCGTACCGGTACGCCCGGAACCACCCGGCGCCGGGACCACCCGGCGCCGGAGCCCCGGCCGCACCGTGACCGCATCGTCACGAAAAAGTCCTTGACAGCAATAAGTCAATACGGTGGACTAAGTGTGCGAGCGGGCGACGGAGCCCGCCACCTGTGCAAAGGAGCACCGATGAAACGCACCCGAATCATCGCCGGACTCGCAGCCGTGGCCGTCGCCGCGGTGGGCCTGGCAGGCTGCTCGAGCTCGGGGTCCGCCTCGAGCGACACGATCAAGATCGCGTACCAGAAGTTCGGCGCCTTCCAGCAACTCGACGCCCAGATGAAGGTCGTCAAGAAGGAGTACGAGGAGGAGAACCCGGGCAAGAAGGTCGAACTCGTGCCGATCCAGGCACAGGAGAACGACTACTACACGAAGCTCGCGCTCATGAACAAGGCGCCGGCCACCGCTCCGGACGTCATGTACGAGGACACCTTCCTCATCAAGGCCGACGCGCAGGCCGGGTACCTCCTGCCGCTCGACAAGTACACGGCGAAGTGGAAGGACTGGAGCCAGTTCTACGACAACGCCAAGCAGGCCGGTGAGGGCGTCGACGGCAAGACCTACGGCATCCCGATGGGCACCGACACCCGTGCCCTCTGGTACAACAAGGACATCTTCAAGGAGGTCGGCCTCCCGGTCCCGTGGCAGCCGAAGACGTGGGACGACGTCCTCGCAGCGGCGAAGACGATCAAGGAGAAGAAGCCCGACGTCATCCCGTTCAACGTCTACTCCGGCAAGCCCCAGGGCGAGGCGTCGACGATGCAGGGCTTCGAGATGCTCCTGTACGGGGCGGACGGCTCCGGCAACACCCTCTACAAGGACAAGAAGTGGGTCACGGGCTCGAAGCAGTTCGAGGACTCCCTGAAGTTCATCAAGGACGTCTACCAGGGCGGCCTCGGTCCGACACCGCAGCAGGCGCTCGACAGCCAGGTCGGCACGACGATCGCGCAGACGTGGCTCCCGAAGGGCCAGCTCGCGATCGACCTCGACGGGTCGTGGCAGTCGGGCACGTGGCTGAAGTCCGGCACCGCGCCGTGGCCCGAGTGGTCCGACGTGATGGGCCAGGCGCCGATGCCGACGCAGAACGGTCAGGACCCGGGCTACAACTCGATGTCCGGTGGCTGGACTCTCGCGGTGGGCAAGAACTCGAAGAACCCGCAGGCCGCGTTCGACTTCATCTCGACCTTCCTCAACAAGGAGGGCTCGCTGAAGTACGACATCGAGAACAGCCAGATCGCGGTCCGCAAGGACGTCGCCGAGGACCCGTCGTACGACGCCTCCAACCCGACGTTCAAGTTCTTCTCCGGGCTCGTGGAACACACGAACTTCCGCCCGGCGACGAGTGACTACTCCCAGGTCTCGAACGCCATCCAGGTCGCGATGGAATCGGTCATGACGGGGCAGCAGACACCGAAGCAAGCCGCCGAGGCCTACGACAAGAGCGTCGTCGGCGTGGTCGGCAAGGACAACACCACCTCCGGCTGATCGCTGCGGTGACCACCTGACGGACTGGAGGCGCGGAGCACGCCCGCCCCGCGCCTCCCGTCCGTCCTTCCCCACCTTCGGAACCCCCTCCGCACCCGGAAGGCAACCAACCCGTGTCCAGCACCCCCCTCGCGCCGACGCTGTCGGCGCCCGGTGCGCCGAAGCGCACCGATCCGCCGGCCCCGCGCAAGCGGAAGCCGCTGCGGAACGTGGGACGAGCGGTCCCGCTCCTCCCCGCCGTCGTCCTCCTCGTCATCTTCCTGCTCGGCCCGGTCATCTCGTCGTTCTACGGGTCGTTCACCAACTCGGCGCTGACCGGTGTCGGCGCCGCCGACCAGCAGTTCGTCGGCCTGAAGAACTACCTCGAGCTGTTCCAGGACCCGGACTTCCCGAAGTCCGTCATCCTCACCATCGTCTTCCTGCTCGCCTCCGCGGTGGTCGGGCAGAACGTGCTCGGCCTCGGGCTCGCGCTCCTGATGCGCAGCGCCCACAAGGCCGTCCGCGCGATCGTCGGCACCTTCGTCGTCGCTGCGTGGGTGCTGCCCGAGATCGTGGCGTCGTTCGCGGCGTACGCGTTCTTCAACGACAAGGGGACGCTCAACGAGTTCCTCGCGTCGATCGGGATCAGCGGGCCGAACTGGCTGTACACGTACCCGATGCTCGCCGTCATCCTCGCGAACATCTGGCGCGGCACGGCGTTCTCGATGCTCGTGTACTCCGCCGCCGTGCAGGAGGTCCCCGAGGAGATCACCGAGTCCGCCGAGGTCGACGGCGCCACCGGTTGGCAGCGGCTCGTGTACATCACGCTGCCCGTGATCCGTCGGTCGATCTCGACGAACCTCATGCTGACGACGCTGCAGACCCTGTCGGTGTTCACCCTCATCTACGTGATGACCGCCGGTGGCCCCGGGACGGACTCGTCCACGCTGCCGATCCTCGCCTACCAAGAGGCGTTCAAGTTCTCGCAGCTCGGCTTCGGGACGGCGATCGCCACGATCCTGCTCGTGGTCGGCGCGGTCTTCTCGATCATCTACATCAAGGCACTGAAGCCGGAGGTGGACTGATGGCCATCACTGCCCCGTCCCTCGACCAGACCACCACCCGCTCGGTGACCGCACCCGGCGCACTCCACATGACCTCCCCGCGCGGGCGGACCATGCGCTGGGTGTCGAACGTCGTGCTGCTCGTCATCGCGCTGTGCTTCGCGGTGCCGCTGCTGTGGCTCGTGCTCGCCTCGGTCGACCCCGACGCGTCGCTGTCGGTGAAGCTGCCGTCGACGTTCACGCTCGACAACTTCACGAAGGTCCTGACGCCGGAGCTGTCGTTCATCCCGCTCGCGAACAGCCTGCTCATCTCCGGCGGCACGGCGCTCGTCACCGTGGTCTTCGCGCTGCTGGCGGCCTACCCGCTGTCCCGCTACAAGATGCGCGTCAACAAGCCGTTCCTGTACGGGATCCTGTTCGGCACCGGCCTGCCGATCACCGCGATGATGGTGCCGGTCTACGCGTTGTTCGTGTCGCTCAACCTCATCGACAACGTGTGGGGCTGCATCTTCTTCCTCGCCGCCACCTCGCTGCCGATGGCGATCTGGATGGCGAAGAACTTCATGGACTCCGTGCCGATCTCCCTCGAGGAAGCCGCCTGGACCGACGGCGCCTCGATGATGACCACGCTGACGCGCATCGTCGTGCCGCTCATGCGCCCGGGCATCGCCGTGGTGTTCATCTTCGTGTTCATCCAGGCGTGGGGGAACTTCTTCGTCCCCTTCGTCCTGCTGCTCTCGCCCGACAAGGTGCCCGCCGCGGTGAGCATCTTCAACTTCTTCGGGCAGTACGGGGCGGTGGCGTACGGGCAGCTCGCGGCCTTCTCGATCATCTACTCCGTGCCCGTCATCGCCCTCTACGTGCTCGTGTCCCGGGGCCTCGGCGGCGGCAACGCCCTCGCCGGTGGCATCAAGGGCTGAGCGCCCGTCCCCGCCCTGCTGGAAAGGAACCACCTCCATGCACCACGACGAACCCCTCGTCGAAGCCCGCATCGCCCGGCTCGTCCGGGACCGCATCGACCCGGCGGTCCACCGCCGGTCCGTCCCGGTGGAGATCGCAGCGTGGACCGTGCCGGACGAACCGGTGCCGTTCGACGTCGCGGTGGCCGCCGAGTACGAGCCGTTCGCGGTCGGCGGGTCCTGGGGCGGTCGACCCTGGGGCACCACCTGGTTCCGGATCCGCGGCACCGTGCCCGCGGACTTCGGGTCGGCTCCAGGGACCACCGGGGAGCTGCTGGTCGACCTCGGGTTCACGAAGCGGCACCCCGGGTTCCAGGCCGAGGGGCTCGCGTGGCGTCCGGACGGCTCGACCATCAAGGGCGTCGAGCCGAAGAACGACACGGTGCCGATCGAGGTCGGCCCCGGTGAGTCGTTCGAGCTCTACGTCGAGGCCGCGGCCAACCCGGACATCGGCGGCGACACCTTCCAGGGCGCCACCCCGCTCGGGTCGCGTTCCACCGCCGGCACGAAGCCGATCTACAAGCTCAAGGCGCTCGAGATCGTCGAGCGGGACGACACCGTGTGGGAGCTCCAGCAGGACTTCTGGGTCCTCCGGGGCCTCATGGCCGAGCTGCCCACCGACGGCACCCGCGGCGCGGACCTGCTCCGCGTGCTCGAGCGCGCCGCCGACGCACTCGACCCGGACGACGTCGCCGGCACCGCCTCGGACGCCCGCGAGGTCCTCGCCCCGGCGCTCGCCGTCCCCGCCAGCGCCGCCGCACACCGCGCCGTCGCCGTCGGCCACGCGCACATCGACTCCGCCTGGCTCTGGCCCGTCCGCGAGACGATCCGCAAGTGCGCCCGCACGTTCTCCAACGTGCTCGACCTGATGGACCGCGACCCGGACTTCACGTTCGCGTGCTCCTCGGCGCAGCAGTACGCGTGGATCCGGGACGGCTACCCGACGATCTGGGCCCGCATCAAGGAACGGGTCGCCGAGGGCCGGTGGATCCCCGTCGGCGGCATGTGGGTCGAGTCGGACACGAACCTCCCAGGAGGTGAAGCCCTCGCCCGGCAGTTCGTCGCCGGCAAGCGGTTCTTCCTCGAGGAGTTCGGCATCGACACCCCTGAGGCCTGGCTCCCCGACTCGTTCGGCTACTCCGGCGCACTGCCGCAGATCGTCCGCGCCGCCGGCTCGAAGTGGTTCGTCACGCAGAAGCCCTCGTGGAACGAGACGAACGTCATCCCGCACACCTCGTTCCACTGGGAGGGCATCGACGGCTCCCGGGTCCTGACCCACCTGCCCCCGGCGGACACCTACAACTCGGACGTCTCACCCGCCGACCTGCACCGCGGGGAACGGCAGAACAAGGAGCGCGGCGTCGCCAACACCTCGATGCTGCTCTACGGCTTCGGCGACGGCGGTGGCGGCCCCACCCGCGAGATGGTCGCAGCCGCCCGACGCCAGCACGACCTCGACGGCTCGCCCCGGGTCGACCTCGGCACCCCCGCACAGGTCTTCGAGGAGCTCGAGGCCGCACTGCCCACGCCCGCCGTGTGGTCGGGGGAGATGTACCTCGAGTTCCACCGCGGCACGTACACCTCGCAGATCCGCACGAAGCAGGGCAACCGGCGCTCCGAGCACCTGCTGCGCGAGGCCGAGCTCTGGGCCGCGACCGCAGCCGTCCGGCTCGGGCTCGACTACCCGTACGAGGAGCTCGAGGAGGCCTGGCACACCGTCCTCCTGCAGCAGTTCCACGACATCCTGCCGGGGTCCTCGATCGCCTGGGTCTACGAGAACGCCGAGGAGAACTACCGGCTCGTCGCGGCCACCCTCGAGGGGCTCATCGGCACCGCGACGACCGCGCTCGCGAACGGCGGGGCCGCGGCGCTCGCCGGGGTCGGGGCGTCGTCGACCTCCCTCGCCGGGGGTGCCAGCGGCCTCCTGGACGCGCCGACCTCCGACGCCGTCGGCGGCGGAGCATCCGTCGGGACGGTCGTGCGCTTCAACGCCTCGCCCGTCGCGGCGGGAGGGGTGACCGCCCTGGGAGGTTCGCCGACCGACGAGCCGCAAGCCGTGCCTCCCGTCCGTTCCGGCGACCACTTCGTCTTCGACACCGGCGTCGTCACCGCGACCGTCGACGCGGCCGGCCACGTCGTGTCGCTCGTCGACCACGCGACCGGTCGTGACGCCGTCGCGCCGGGTGCGGCTGCCGCGGAGTACACCGTGTTCCGGGACACCCCGAACCAGTGGGAGGCGTGGGACATCGACCGTGCCTACCAGCGCAGCGGCACGGTCCTGGCGGCGACCTCGGTCGACGTCGACGGTTCGTCGCTCGTCGTCCAGCGGCCCTTCGGGTCCTCCTCGATCACCACCCGGTACTCGGCGGTCGCCGGTTCCGCGGAGTTGGTGATCGAGACCGAGGTCGACTGGCACGAGCACCAGAAGCTCCTCAAGCTGGCATTCCCGTTGGACGTCCGCGCGGCGTCGGCCTCGAGCGAGATCCAGTTCGGGCACATCGACCGGCCCACCCACCAGAACACCTCGTGGGACATGGCGCGCTTCGAGACCTCGGCCCACCGCTGGGTGCACGTCGCCGAGCCGGGCTTCGGGGTCGCCGTCGCGAACGACTCCACGTACGGACACGACATCACGCGGAACACCCGGGCCGACGGCGGCACCACCACGCTCGTGCGCGAGTCGCTGCTGCGCGGGCCGACGTTCCCGGACCCGAACGCCGACCAGGGACACCACGTGTTCCGCACGGTGCTGCGCGTCGGGGCCTCGGTGCTCGACGCGGCCGACTCCGGGTACCGGTTGAACCTGCCGGTGCGGTCCGTCGTGGGTTCGGCCGCGGTGTCGCCGCTCGTGACGGTGTCGTCACCGCAGGTGCTCGTCGAGGCGGTCAAGCTCGCCGAGGACCGCTCCGGCGACGTCGTCGTGCGGCTGTACGAGGCGTCGGGTGGCCGTGCCTCGGACGTCGGAGTCGACTTCGGGTTCGACGTCGCCTCGGTGACGACGGTGGACCTGCTGGAACGCCCGCTGGGGGACTCGTGGGAGTCGGGGGAGCCGGTCGTGCTCACGCTCCGACCCTTCGAGATCGTGACTCTGCGGGTGCGTCGGGCCTGAGGCAGCGGGCCCGCGCGCGAAGGACCGCGGCGCCGGACGGGACACGGGTGCGTTCCGTCCGGCGCCGTGTTGTGCGCGCTGGTTGCCTTGTTTTGCCTGGCCCCCCGCCCGCCCGCCTGGCCCCGATCCCCCGCCCGGCGGATTCGGGCGTAGCTGGTCGAATCGGGCATACCTGGTCGAAAGTTCTCACCAGGTATGCCCGATTCCGCTTTGCATCGCGGCCGTCCTGGGAAAAAGCGTCTCCCCTCCACAAGCGGGATGGCCTGGAGGCGCGTCCACAGTCGTCGCGATCGGCGCCGGATGCGGGTGGCTGGTCGGGCATCGTCGGTCCCATGAACGAGCCCCTGCCGATCTTCCGCGCATCCGACACACACGAGACCGGACTCGACGCCACGACCCTGCGGCGCCGGGCCCGACTCCGCGGACCCGGGCGGCTCGTCCGAGCAGGACCGAACGCGTTCGTGGACGGCGCGGCATGGGACGCTGCTGGGCCGCGGCAACGGTACGTCACCCGCGTCTACGCGCGCCTCGGTCGGCTCGGCAGCAGAGCGGTGGCGTCGCACCTCTCCGCCGCGGCGATCCACGGGCTGCCCGCGCTCGGTGGCTGGGCTGTCCCGGTGCACGCGACGGTCCCGGAGTCGATGTACCGCGCGAGGACCGGCGAGTTGGTCCTGCACACCCGTCCCGTGTCCGACGTCGAGCGAGTCGAGGTCCGCGGCATCGCGGTCACCGCGCTCCCGCGGACAGTCGTCGACGTCGCGATGTCCGGGGACCTGCGCGCCGGGGTGGTCATCGCCGACGCCGTGTTGCGTCGTGGGACGAGCCTCGACGAACTGCGACGAGCAGTGAACCCGAGCGCTCGCGGGCGGGCTCTCGCGGGTCGGATCCTCGACCTCGCCGACGGTCGCGCCGGCTCGCCGGCGGAGTCGCTCGCGCGGGTCGTGTTCCGGGAGCTCGGACTGCCTGAGCCCGTACTGCAGCAGGACTTCGTCGTCGGCGGTCAGCGCTTCGCCGTCGACTTCTGGTTCCCAGACCAGGGGGTGGTCATCGAGATCGACGGTCGGGCGAAGTACACGCAGGAGCGCTACCTCGCGGGGCGGACACCCACCGAGGTGTTCCTCGCCGAGAAGCGTCGGCACGCGCTGCTGCTCACGGTCCCCGGCGTCCGGGTGGTCCTCCGGCTCGAGTGGCGTGAGCTGTGGGACCTCGATGCCCTGTCGCTCCGCCTCCGGGCCGCCGGACTGCCGTGTGCGGTCCGACCGCTGCGGAGCGCCCGGCCGTCCTCGTCCTGAGCCCAGCGGTGAACCGGTCCAGTCCGGTCTGATGCCCGTTCCTTCCCAGAACGCCCGCGATACCTGATGCGATCGGGCGTACCTGCCACGAACTATCGACCAGGTACGCCCGATTCCACCAGGTACGCGCGGAACGGCACCCACCCGCACCTACGCGCGCAACGCCTCCACGGCCTTCGCGACACGGCGTGCGCGGGTCTCCGGGGACTTCGCCTCGGACACGGGGTCAGCGAGGGCTCGCTGCCGCGAGTTCGAGAGCGTGTCGAACGCCGCCCGCACCCCGGCCTCGTGCAGCGCCGTCTCGAGATCGGCGGGCAGGTCGACCACCCGGGGCTGCGTGTCGACCTCGAGCGTGACGGACACGGAGTCGCCGGCGGACACCCCGGCGGCCTCGCGGTGCGCAGCGGACAGCGGTACGAGGAACTGCTCGTTCATCACCCCGACCGTCGATCGGTAGGTGTAGCCCCCGTTGACGGTGACGATCACGGCGGGACGCTTCCCGGAGCCGAGTGCCTCGATGACCGACGGCGGGACGGGCAATCCGGTAGCCGTCTTCCGTGCTTGCAGGACCGTCGTCGTGAACTGCATCCGTGCCTCCAGGACTGTGAACCGGGTCGGCACCTGTGCCGACAAGCGAAACCGTACAGGCGAACCGGCTGTTCCGCCGCCGTTCACCGCCGCAGCACTGGCCGGAAACCGGCCGCGTCCACGATCGTCCAGGACCCGGACCCCGAGTTCCTCCCGATCACCCGAAAGGCACACCCCGTGCAGCACAAGCGCACCCTCGCCGGCATCGCCCTGGCCGCCGCCGCGATCGTCACCCTCGCCGGATGCTCGGCCACGAGCTCCGCCAGCACGTCCGGCACCACCGACGCCGACTGGAAGACCGCCACCAGCGCCGAGTCCGCCGGCGGCATGGACGCCCTCGTCAAGGCCGCCAAGTCGGAGGGGCAGCTCAACGTCATCGCGCTGCCGCCGTCGTGGGCCAACTACGGCAAGATCATCGACGGCTTCACCAAGAAGTACGGCATCACGATCAACTCCGCGAACCCGAACGGCTCGAGCGCCGACGAGGTCGCCGCGGTGAAGTCGCAGAAGGGCCAGTCCACCGCGCCCGACGTGCTCGACCTCGGCAACGCGGTCCTGCAGCAGAACCTCGACCTGCTGACCGACTACAAGGTCGCGAACTGGAGCGACATCCCGGACAACCTGAAGGAGAAGGACGGCGCCTGGACCCGCGACTACACGGGCCTGATGTCGATCGGCTACGACTCCTCGAAGGTGAAGACCGCGCCGAAGGACCTCAACGACCTGCTCGACTCCGAGTACAAGGGCAAGGTCTCGATCTCGGGCGACCCGACGCAGGCGAACCAGGCCGCGAGCGCGGTCTACCTCGCAGCGCTGGAGAACGGCGGCTCGGCGGACGACATCACGAAGGGCGTCGAGTACTTCGGGAAGCTCAAGCAGGCCGGCAACTTCCAGAACGTGCTCCCGACGCAGGCGACCGTGGCCTCCGGTGAGACCCCGGTCGTCATCCAGTGGTCGTACAACAACCTCGCGTGGGGCCCGGCCGCCGGAGCGAGCGGGAACAAGAACTGGAAGACCGTCGTCCCGGAGGGCCAGGCCCTCGGCTCGTACTACTCGCAGGCCATCAACAAGGACGCCCCGCACCCCGCGGCCGCGCGCCTCTGGCAGGAGTACATCGCCAGCCCGGACGTGCAGAACCTGTACCTGCAGGCCGGCGCCTTCCCGTCCACGCTCGCCGCGCTCGAGAAGTCGGGCAAGGTCGACCAGGACGCCCTCGACGCTGCCGGGGGCGCGCCGAAGGACTACGTCGAGCTGACCGACGACCAGGCCACGGCGGCAGCCGAGGTGCTGTCCGCCAAGTGGGCCTCGACGATGGGGTCCTGACCAGCATGACCACCGCATCGGCTGGCGCGTCGAGCGCCGCCCCGGTCGCAGCGCCGACCCTCGGCGCGACGCTCGTCACCAGCGAGCAGCCGGCCGGTGCCACCACCCGCCGCGTCGCCGGACCCCGTGTCCGGCGCCGCGGGGGCGTCGCGTGGCTCGGCCTCACCCCGTTCGCCGCGTACGTCCTGCTCTTCCTCGCCGTCCCCGCGGTCATCGCGGTCGGCAGTGGTTTCTTCGACGCCTCCGGTCGGCCGACGTTCGCCAACCTCGCCGCCTTCACGGACCCGTCGGTGCTCCGCGCCTTCGGCGGTTCGTTCGCGCTGTCCGCCGTCTCCGCCGTGATCGGTGCCGTCCTCGGGGCGATCGTCTGCTGGGCGCTCGCCGCGCTCCGACCCGACGGACTCGTGCGGTCGATGATCGACTCGGCCGCGAGCGTCCTCGCCCAGTTCGGCGGCGTCATGCTCGCGTTCGCGTTCATCGCGACGATCGGCGTGCAGGGGCTCGTCACCACGTGGCTGGTGTCCGCCTTCCACGTCGATCGCAACGCGACCGGTGGGCTCCTGTACACGGTTCCCGGGCTCGTGATCCCCTACGTCTACTTCCAGGTGCCGCTGATGGTGCTGACGTTCATGCCCGCCCTGGAGGGCGTCAAGTCCCAGTGGGGCGAGGCCGCCGCCACGCTCGGTGCCTCCCGCGCGACGTACTGGCGACGCATCGGACTGCCCGTGCTCGCGCCGGCGTTCTGGGGCTCGCTGCTGCTCCTGTTCGCGAACGGGTTCTCGTCGTTCGCCACCGCCGCGGCGCTCATCTCGCAGGGCGGGATCGTGCCGCTCACGATCCGTGCGCAGCTCACGAGCGAGACGATCATCGGGCTGCAGAACGTGGCCGGGGTGCTCGCCTTCGGCATGGTCGTCGTCATGGCCGTCGTGATGGGCGGTTACTCGCTGCTGCAGCGTCGGGCAGCGAGGTGGCAGCGATGAACCGGCCTGGGCCCACGCCGCCGGTTCCGGGGCGACGCGCCAGCGGCGGACCGGCCGTGCCGGTGGGGAGAGGCACGGCTCGCGTTCCCCGCTTCGGCGCGGCTCCGTCGCGGGTCACCGCCGCGATCGTGCTGGTCGTGATCGGCCTCGTGTTCGCCGTCCCGCTCGTCGCCCTCGCCCAGTTCACCTTCCGTCAGGGGACGGAGGGGAGCCTGACACTCGCGCACTACATCGCGATCGCGGACCCGGTCAACGCGGCGACCTACCAGCCGGTGTTCGACGGCCTCGGCGCCTCGCTCCTCATCGCCGTGATCGCGGTGGCGATCGTCCTGCTGGTGCTCCTGCCCGCGCAGGTCATCACCGCACTCCGCTACCCGCGCCTCCGCCGGGTCCTGGAGTTCGTCTGCATCGTGCCGATCACCGTCCCGGTCGTCGTCCTCGTCGTCGGGTTCATCCCCGTGTACCAGGTCGTCGCGCAGGTGTTCGGGTCGGACGCGTGGACGCTGTCCTTCGCGATCGGCATCATCGCGCTGCCGTTCGCGTTCCGCCCGATCGCCGCCGCCATCACCGCGATGGACATGGCCGTGCTGTCCGAGGCCGCCCGGTCCCTCGGCGCCTCGTGGTGGACGGTCACCTGGCGGGTGCTCCTGCCGAACCTCCGCCGCGGCATCACGGCCGCGTGCTTCCTGACCATCACGGTCGTCCTCGGCGAGTACACCCTCGCCTCGTTCCTGTCCCGCACGACGTTCCAGACGGCGCTCGTGCTCGTGCAGCAGACCGACCCGTACGTCGCCGCGATCTTCTCGCTCGGCGCGCTCGTGTTCGGGTTCGTGCTGCTCGTCGTCATCGGCCGGATCGGCGCGCGGCGCACCGGCGAGAAGGAGTCCGCATGACCGTCACCGCCCCCGCCGCCCCGACGTCGCTGTCCTCCACGGGCGCGACCGTGGAGCTCGAGGCCGTCGAGAAGCACTACGGCACCCACCGAGCCCTGGCCGGCCTGTCACTCCGCGTGGAACCGGGTGAGTTCGTCTCGCTGCTCGGCCCGTCCGGGTGCGGGAAGACCACGGCCCTCCGCGCACTCGCCGGCCTCGAGGCCATCGACGCCGGCTCGATCCGCATCGACGGCAGCGACGTCGCGAGCACCCCGGTGAACAAGCGCGACATCGGCATGGTGTTCCAGCAGTACTCGCTGTTCCCGCACATGACGGTGCGGCAGAACGTCGCCTTCGGCCTGGAGATGCGCCGCGTCCCCGCCGCAGCACGCCGCGAACGGGTGATCGACGCGCTCGACATGGTGCACCTGGCGGACTTCGCCGACCGGTACCCGCACCAGCTGTCGGGTGGACAGCAGCAACGCGTCGCCCTCGCCCGCGCGCTCGTCACCCGGCCCCGGGTCCTGCTGCTCGACGAGCCGCTGTCCGCCCTCGACGCCAAGGTCCGGGTGTCCCTGCGCGACGAGATCCGCCGCATCCAGAGCGACCTCGGCATCACCACGGTGTTCGTCACCCACGACCAGGAAGAGGCGCTCGCCGTCTCCGACCGCATCGCCGTGATGAACGCCGGGGACATCGAGCAGATCGGCACGCCCGAGGAGCTCTACCGGTCCCCGTCGTCGGCGTTCACCGCGGACTTCGTCGGGCAGTCGAACCGGCTCCGGGGCGACCTGCGCGGCGGCGACGTGTTCGTGTACGGGTTCCGCGTCCCCGCGCTCGACGCCTCGGTGGCCGACGGTCCGGTCATCGCCTACGTCCGCCCGGAGGACGTCGCCTTCGCGGCGGAGGGCGTCACCGGCACCGTCGTCGCCTCGAGCTTCCTCGGCTCGATCCGGCGCACCACGGTCCGGCTCGACGACGACACCGTCGTGACCGTCCAACACGAGGTCGGCGACCGCCGAGCAGCCGGCGACGCCGTCGCGGTGCGCCTGCTCGGCGCGCCCGTGGCGGTCGCCCCGCTCGCGTAGCGGCGTTCCGCCGCCGCGCTGCCCGCGCGACCAGCGCGCGAAAGCGACACCGTGCCTCCAGGCCGTGCCGACCCTGCCGCCGAACCGACAGGATCCCGCCGACGGTTCGCAGGAATCCGTCGCTTTGGCGGGTACGGGGCGACCGACGGCGGACTGGAGGCGCGGGGCGGACCCGCCCCGTGCCTCCAGTCCGGTGGGGTCAGCGCTGGAAGCGCGTGGTCGGGTCGTCGGACAGGGCCGCCTCGATCCGTGCCCGCATGTTCGCGGGCATCTCGGGCAGGGCGTCGAGCCGGGCCCAGAACGCCTCGGTGTTCTCGCCGTCGGCGGGGAACGGCTCACCGGACACGTACCGGCAGGCGAACACCAGGTCGAGGTACTGCGCCCGGTCACCGTTCGTGTACGTCATCTCCGGCAGCACCTGCACCCAGGCCAGGCGTTCGGCGACCGCGACGACGTCGGCTTCCTCGAGGACCTCGCGTTCGGCGGCGACCGCGGGTTCCTCGCCCGGGTCGACGATGCCCGTCACCGGCGTGAACGCGTGGTTGTCGGCCCGGCGCACGACCAGGAGCTCGCGATCAGGACCCTCGCCGCGCGTCACGACCGCGGTGACCCCGGTGAGCCAGAGCGGATCGTTCCCGATCTTCGAGCGGAGGGACAGGACGAAGTCAGGCGTGGGCATGCCGCCACGCTACCGACACCACCCTGTCGCGGACTGGTCATGACCAGTAGGCTGTCACCGTGGAGATCATCATCCTGCCCACGCCGGCTGAGGTCGGTCGCGTCGCCGCGGCCAAGATCGCTTCCGTCGTCGCGAAGAAGCCGTCCGCCGTCATCGGTGTCGCCACGGGGTCCAGCCCCCAGGGCATCTACGCCGACCTCAAGCGTCGTGTCGACGCCGGGGAGATCTCGTTCGCCGAGGCCCGCGCGTTCGCCCTCGACGAGTACGTCGGCATCCCGCTCGAGCACCCGGAGTCCTACGCCTCGGTGATCCAGCGTGACGTCATCGATCCGCTCGGGTTCGAACCCTCCCGCGTCCGGGTCCCGGACGGTCGCGCCTCCGACCTCGAGTTCGCGGCGAAGGAGTACGACGCCGCGATCCGTGCCGCCGGCGGGGTCGACGTGCAGATCCTCGGCATCGGCGCGAACGGGCACATCGGGTTCAACGAGCCGACGTCCTCGTTCGCGTCCCGCACGCGCATCAAGACCCTCGCGCCGTCCACGCGCGAGGCGAACGCCCGGTTCTTCGACAACCTCGACCAGGTCCCGACGCACTGCATGACGCAGGGGCTCGGCACCATCCTCGACGCCCGTGAGCTCGTCCTCGTGGCCCAGGGCTCGTCGAAGGCCGATGCCGTCGCCGCCGCGGTCGAGGGCCCGCTGTCCTCGTTCGTCCCCGGGTCCGCGCTGCAGCTGCACGAGCACGCCACCGTCGTCGTCGACGAGGAAGCCGCGGCGGGCCTCAAGCTCGCCGACTACTACACGTACACGTACGCGAACAAGCCGGCCTGGCAGCTCTTCGAGTAGTCCGTCCGCGCTCGACCGATCAGCCGTCTGCCCGCCGCGACCACGCGGTGTGCAGGCGGCTGAGTCCTTCGTCGAGGGTCTCCGCCGAGCACCCGAAGTTCAGCCGGGCGAACCCGAGGCCCTGGCGTCCGAAGTCCGGTCCGCTGCCGAGCGCGACCTTCGCCTCGTCGACGAGCAGTGCTGCGGGGTCGTCACCCCACGGGAGCGCCCGCAGGTCGAGCCAGGCGAGGTACGACGCCTGCGGCTGCCGGTAGCCGGTGCCGGGCAGGACGTCCCCGAGTCGTTCGGCGAGGGTGCGCCGGTTCGCCGCGAGCTCGGTGAGCAGCGACGCGAGCCACGGCCCGCCCTCGCTGAACGCCGCGACGCTCGCGGTGTAGCCGAGGATCCCGGTACGCTCGACGACCTCGGTGGGCATCCCGTCGAACCACTCGCGGGCACGGTCCGAGGCGCCGATCATCAGGGCGCACTTCGTCCCGGCGAGGTTCCAGGCCTTGCTCGCGCTCGTCAGTGCCACCCCGAGCCCGGCGGCCTCGGGGCACGAGTCGAGGAACGGCGTGAACGTCGTGTCGGCGTGCACGAGCGGGGCGTGGATCTCGTCCGAGACCACCACGGCGTCCCACTCCGCGGCGAGGCGGGCGAGCGCCGCCAGCTCGTCGCGGGCGTGCACGAGGCCGAGGGGGTTGTGCGGGTTGCAGAGCAGGACCGTGCGGGCGCCGTCCGCGAAGGCCCGGGCGATCCCGTCCAGGTCCATCCGCCACCCGGCCGTGGTGTCGAACGGGTCGGCGGTGCCCTCCGGAGCGAGCAGCGGGACCTCGGTCACGGAGCCGCCGGCCTCGGCGACGTACTCCCAGAACGGCGGGTACACGGGCGGCATGATCACGACCTGGTCGCCCGGCTCGATCACCCGGCGGAGCGTCTCCACCGCCGCGACCGAGACGTCCGTGGTGGTGCGGACGAGATCGGGGTCGACGTGCCATCCCCACCGGGTCTCCGCGAAGTCCGCGAACGCCTCCGGGAGCGCCCGGCCGTGCCCGACGTACCCGGTGTCGCCGTTCGTGACCGCGGTCACCAGCGCCTCCCGAACGGGCTCGGCGAGCATGCTGTCCATCTCGGCGACGAACATCGGCAGCACCTCCGGCGGGTAGGCCGTGTACTTCTCGCTGGTGCGGGTGCGGTTCGCATCGAAGAGGGAGACCATGACGCTCATGGGGCCATCATCGCAGCGGCCGGTGCGATCGTCGCGGCACCCGGAGCGATCCGGGCCTCAGTCGAGGTCGGCGAGCGTGTACGGTCCGCTCGCTCCCGCGAATGAGACGACCTGCGTCCGGACGCCGAGGTCGGCCTGCATGCGCGCCGCCGTGCGGAGCCCCAGTGCGCGGGTCTCCGCGTCGCCGAACGGACCGCCAGCCCGCTCGGTCAGTGCCCGCCACCCGACGATTGCGCGCGCGGCGCCCTCGCGAATCCCCGCCGCGCGCGCGGACGTCACCGTGGCGCGGCTGCCGCCGCTCCAGGACTCGACCTCGGTGCCTGGACGATCGGCAGGGGCCACCACGGCAGCGTGCGCGGTCGGGAAGGTGTCAATCCCGTCGCCGGCACCGCACCACACGTGAGCGGTGTTGCCGAGTTCGAGCTGCACCCGGCTCGCGAGAGTGAACGCGTCGACCCGATGCGCGTCCCGGACAGCGGCCGAGGGCCACTCGAACAACGGCTCACCGAGGCCGTCGAACACGTCGTTCCATGCTGCAAGGTCGTCGCGGAGCGCAGCACTCAGGCTGAGGGCAGCGGCATCGACGAGACCGACGTCGTCGGAGGAGCCGCGGAACCAGAGCGGCGAGTCTCCGACGCCGTACTCGGCCATCACGAGCACGATCCACCGCGGTGGGTGGAGTCGCCCACCCGACGCCTGCTGGTCCCCGTGCTGCATGGCTTCCATCCAAGCAGGCGCTGGTTCGACGACCGAGCCGCGTGAGGAACTCGATAGCGTCATCCGTGGCTCGATCGAGTCGTTGGTGCCTCATCGAGTCGCAGCCAGTCGCAGTGCTGCCGCTTGGAGGCCGGCTTTCGTGCCGATCGTTCAGGCGGGCACGAGGTGCCGGACGGCTGCTGCGGTGACGTGCGGTGGCATCACGTGCCCGCCGGGGAACACCTCGGCCGTCACGACGTCCGGTCGGAAGGCGTCGAGGACGTGCTGCACGCCGTCGAGCGGGAACAGTGCGTCGTCCCTCCCGGATGCGACGAGGACCGGCTTGTCGACCGCGGAGGCGACCAGGCCGACGTCTCCGGCTGCGGCCAGGCCCGGGACGAACCAGGCCGGGTTGTGCCGGATGCGAGCTGCCTCGAAAGACGCCAGCGTGCCCAGCCCGCAGCTCACGACGCCCGACGTCAAGCGGGGGTCGACGGCGAGCGCGAACAGCGCGACCTGACCGCCGAGGGAGTGCCCGATGATGCCGGGCCCGGCCCCGGTCGGGTTCGTCTCGGTCATCCAGGAGGTCACCGTGGCGATGTCGGACGTGTGCTTCGACTGCAGGCTGCTCCCGTTCGCGACGCGGAACAGTGCGTCGAGTCGTTCGTCGGCAGCTGGGTCGTCGGTCCAGGCACGTCGGCGGTCCTCGAACCCGAGCAGGTCGGGCACGATCACGCGGGCCCCGGCGGCCGCGAGCGTCGCACCGTAGGCGAGAGTCGGGTCTCCTGCTCGTCCGGCGGGCTCGCTCTTGCCGGTGGCGAAGTCGCCCGCGTGCTGGTGGACGGCGATCACGTCGGCACGATGGCGACCGTGCGGCGAGAGGAGCAGACACGGGATGGTGTTACCGTCCGCCGTGTCGAGCTCGACGCGTGAGCACGTGACGGATCCGTCGCGTCCGAGTGGTTCGACGCGGACCGCGGTCGGACGGAGCGATTCCGGGGACGGCAGGCCGAGGAGCTCGAGGACGCGTGCCCGTGCCGGGTCGGCGCTCGACGGCGCACCCGGCCGCAGTGCGGTCACGAGCCGCGGCCCTGCGCCCGTGCATGGCGCACCACGACGGCGACCGTCCACAGCGTGATGGTGAGCACGGTCATCCCGATCACCAACCGTCGTCGTCGCCGGTCCTGCTGGGCTTCGTCCACGCCGATCAGCCGAGCGGTCGCCCGGCACCCCAGACCCGCTGCACCTCGAGCGACGGCGACAGCGCCACGAGGTCCGCGGCGAACCCCGGCGCGATCCGCCCCAGCCGGTCGCCGAGCCCCAGCGCCGCAGCCGGCACGCTCGTCAGCGCCGCCACGGCCTCGGGCAGCGTCAGCCCCGCGCGCGTGACCGCGTTCCGCAGTGCCACGTCCTGCGTCAGCGTCGAGCCGGCGATCGTGTCGGTCCCGGCGACGTGCGCGACCCCGTCCGTCACGGTCACGGCGAGCGACCCGAGCGTGTAGGAACCGTCGGCGGCACCGGCAGCGCCCATGGCGTCGGTGATGAGGGCGACGCGGCCCGGAGCGGCACGGAGCAGCACCGAGGCCACGGACGGGTGCACGTGCACGCCGTCGAGGATGAGTTCGAGCGTCACCCGGTCGTCGGCCACGGCGGCGGCGATCGGCCCCGGGGCGCGGTGGTGGATGCCCGGCATGGCGTTGAACGCGTGGGTGAGCAGGGTCGCGCCGGCGTCGAACGCGGCACGCGCCTGGTCGTACGTGCCGACCGTGTGGCCCACGGCGACGGCCAGGTCGGCCGCGACGAACTGCTCCGTCGCGGACACGGCGCCGGGGAGTTCCGGGGCGATGGTGACCTGGCGGATGACGCCGTCGCCGGCCTCCAGCAGCGCGGAGACGGCGGACGACGACGGGTCGATCAGGAACGACTCGTTGTGGGCGCCCTTGTTGTGCGGGGAGAGGAACGGCCCCTCGAGGTGCACGCCGAGCACGAGCGGGTCGTCGGCCATCACCGCACGGACCCGCTCGAGCGACGAAGCGAGCGTCGGGACCGGGTTCGCGACGAGGGACAGCACCGACCGGGTCGTGCCGTGTGCCCGGTGCACCGCGAGGGCGGACGCGAAGGACTCGTCCTCGTACGCGGCGCCCGCACCGCCGTGCCCGTGCAGGTCGATGAAGCCCGGGGTCAGGACGGCGTCGCCGAGGTCGACGACGTCGTCGACCGAGGACGCCGCAGGCGCCTCGGGACCGGCGCCGACCGCGTGGATCGTGTCACCGACGACGAGGACCCAGCCGTCTGCGGTGGAGCCGGCCGCGTCGACGACGCGGGCCGACCGGACCAGGGTGCGCCGCGCCTCCAGGCCGACCGACGGAACCGACGTACCGCCGCTCACCGCGTCTCCTTCCGGAACTGCACCACGCCCGACAGGGCGGCGACCACGATGAAGACCAACCCGACCACCGGGTGCCCGATCGAGATCCAGCAGCCGCCGGCGGCGATGACCAACGCGACCTCGACGATCGTCTTGCCCACCACGTCCGTCTGGATCGGCGACGCCGGCGAGCGGAAGAAGTACCAGACCACGGCCGCGAACACCGGCGCACCGATCATGAACAGGATCGCGGGCATCGGGAACGGCCACGCGAAGTAGCCCCACATCGCCAGCGAGAGCAGCCCGAAGGCACAGACCACGATGCGGAGCACACCCCAGGCATCGACCCGGCGACGACGGATCGCGTGCGGGTCCGGGGTGTCTCCCCAGTCGACCGGGGACTGCGGTGCTGACATGCGTGGACCTACTTGAAGATGATCGTGCGGGCGCCGTCGAGGAGGACCCGGTCCTCCGCGATCCAGCGCACCGCCTGGGTGAGGGTGCGGGACTCCTCGTCCTGCCCGATCGACACGAGCTCGGTGGGGTCCTTCGTGTGGTCGACCCGGACGACGTTCTGCTCGATGATCGGGCCCTCGTCGAGGTCGCTCGTCACGAAGTGCGCCGTCGCACCGATGAGCTTCACACCCCGGGCATGCGCCTGCCGGTACGGGTTCGCGCCCTTGAAGCCCGGGAGGAACGAGTGGTGGATGTTCACCGCACGGCCCTCGAGCGCCGCGCAGAGCTCGGGCGACAGGATCTGCATGTACCGCGCGAGGACGACGAGTTCGATGTCGTGCTCCTCGACGGCCTGCAGGATCCGGCGCTCCATCTCCGTCTTGCTCACGGCGTCCGTCACCGGGCGGTGCTCGAACGGCACCGAGTAGAACGACGCCAGCTCGGCGAGGTCCGCGTGGTTCGACAGCACCAGCGGGACCTCGATCGGGAGCTGTCCGCCGCGCTGCCGGTAGAGCAGGTCGTTGAGGCAGTGGCCCGCCTTCGACACGAGGACGAGCGTGCGCATCGGCCGGCCGACGACGTCGAGCTGGACGCGGGCGTCGTAGCGCTCGGCGACGGGGGCGAGTGCTGCCTCGAACGTGGCGCGGTCGACCGGGGCCATGACCTGCAGGCGCATGAAGAACGTGTTCGTGTCGACGCTCGAGAACTGCTGCGACTCGGTGATGTTGCCGTTCGCGGCGACGACCGCTCCGGAGACGGCGTGCACGATCCCGGGCTGGTCGTCGCAGACCAGGGTGAGGGTCCAGTGCGTGGCGGTCTGCTCGGTCGGGTCGGTCACCGGTTCAGGGTACCGGGATCGGGGGCTCCGCCCGGCCTGGAGGCACGGTGCGGCCCCGTCGGTCGGGTCGCGTCAGCGGGGGAGCGGCTTGGAGAGCGCGCGGTCGGCGATCGTCAGGACGCTGACGAGGACCGCGACGCCGACGATCACCCACGCGAGCACGTGCAGGTCCGGCGTGGTCGGGGCCTGGCCGAACACCCCGCCGATGAGCGAGGACGCCGCGATCGCGCCGATGTAGACGCTCGTGCGGGAGAGCCCGGCGGCGGTGCCGATGTACTCGGCCGGCACGACCCGGTACAGGGCGGCCTGGTTCGACACGGACGCCAGTGCCTGCGGGACGCCGAACAGTGCCGGCGCGAGCACGAGCAACCACCACGGCGACCCGACGCCGAGGAACAGCAGCAGTGCGCCGCCGACGATCGGCACGACCGCGGCTACGATCAGCGGCCCGCGCACCGCGGTCTTCCGGGCGACGAGGAACGACGCCACGCCGGCGACGACCGCGGCGGGCAACTGCATGTACCCAGCGACGTCACTCGGGTAGCCGGCGACGTCCTGCACCCACTGCGAGAACCCGTAGGTCATCGTGTAGGCCATCAGGTACGTCAGGAACAGCCGCACGTAGGTGCGCGAGAGCGCGCCGTTGCGGACGAGCAGCCGGACGTCCACGAAGGGCTTCACGGCGCGCAGCTCCCACAGGACGAGTGCCACGAGCAGGACGATCGCCACGCCCAGCAGCCACCAGAGGCCGGCCGAGACGTCGAGCAGGAACACGAGCAGCGCCGAGACGAACCCGGTCATGAGCAGCATGCCGAACGGGTCGAGCGCGGTGAGGACGGGCAGGTCCTCGTCGTTCCGCGGGCGGAGCTTGTCGGACGGCAACCAGAGCGCCGACACGATGATGCCGAAGACCGCGAGGGGCACGTTGACGAGGAAGATCGCGTGCCACCCGAAGGCCGCGATGAGTGCGCCGCCGAGCGGTGGCCCCGCGGCGGCGGACACGAGCGACGTGATCGACAGCGCACCGAGCACGAGCGACGGGGTCGGCTTCCCGATCCGGGTGGAGTGCTGGCGCAGGGTCGTGAGCGCCGCCGGGTACGCCGCCGACGTCCCGATGCCGATGAGCACGCGAGCGAACACCGCGCCGCCGAAGCCGGTCAGGACCTCGGGCACGACGCCCGCGACGCCGACGATGACGAGCCCCGTCAGGAAGACCTTCTTCGGCCCGAACCGGTCGGCGAGCTTCCCCATCGTCGGCTGCGCGATCGCACTGGCCAGGTAGAGGGCCGCGACGAGCCAGATCGCCTGCGCCGAACCGATCCCGAGGTCACGGGAGATCGGGGTGAGGGCGACCGACACCATCGTGGTGTTGATCGGGTTGAGCAGCGGGCCGACGAGGACGGGGACGAGGAGCTTCGGGCCGAAGCCGCTGCCCTTCGGGTCGGTCGCCGGGGTGACGGGTGTGGAGGCGGTTGCGGTGGACGTGGCGGTCAGTCCTTCAGGGTTCGACGACGGGGCCGAGGATGGCGATCGAGCGCGCGACGGTGGCGCGGTCGTCGGGGTCGAGTGCTGCCAGCCGTTCGGCGAGCAGGCGGGTGCGGGAGCGGTGCGAGTCCTCGCGGGCGGTGCGGCCGGCGTCGGTCGCGCTGACGATGGTGCGGCGGCCGTCCTCTGGGTCGGGGTCGCGGGTCACCAGGCCGAGGTCGACGAGGGCCTGGACGGTCGCCCCCATCGACTGCGGGCGGACGCCCTCGGCACGGGCGAGCTCGGCGGTCGTCGTCGCGCCGTCGCGGATCAGACGGCCGAGGGCTGCCGACTGCGATGCGGTGACGTCGTCGACCTTGCCGACGAGCGTCGTGCGCCGGATCTTGCCGTAGAGCGTGAGCAGCTCACCGGCGAGCTCGTCCGACGCGCGTGATTCCATACCGTCACGGTACTACTTCGGCAGGCGAACTTGCAAGGCAGGCTTCTGATGTTGCGAATCCCGCGGACAGCAGTGTCCCTCGTGTTTACGGTGAGTGCATGTCACGTCTCTCCGGCTGGCTCCAGCGGGAGGTGGTTCGCCACACTGTCGCCAGCGTGGTCGCCGTCGTCGTCTCGTTCACGGCCATCGTCGTGGTCCGGATCGTCACGGCGGGGTCCGATACCGCCGACCTCGCCTCGAGCGCGGTGACCGCGCTGCTCTTCGGCGTCTACGGCCCGGTGTTCCTCGTGCTGTCGTCGTTCGCGTTCCGGCACGACCGGGGATACCGCCTGCGAGTCCTCCTCACGCGCACCGAGGAACGGAGTCGGGCGGTGCGGACACTTCTCCTCGCCGGACCCAAGTCCTGGGCGACCCTCGTGGTCACCGCCGGGGTCGTCTCGGTCGTGGTCCTGGCTGCGAACGACGCCCGGGACAGTCTCTGGCTCGTCGCGATCTGCGTGCTCGGCGTCATCGGCACGTGGATCCTCATGGTCGCCGTCTTCTCGGTCGAGTACATGCGGTCGTGGGCGAACGACGACGGCATCGAGTTCCCCGGTACCGAGGACCGGGCGTTCCGCGACTTCGTGTACCTCGCGGTCCAGATGTCGACGACGTTCTCCTCATCGGACGTCCAGCTCCGCAAACGCCCGGCGCGCAGCCTCGCGACGGTGCACTCGGTCGTCGCGTTCGCGTACTCGACGGCGATCATCGCGGTGTTCGCGTCCCTCCTGATCGCGAACGCCGGGTGAGTGTCCCTCCGGACGGTCCGCGACGGCGAGCGGGCGCACGACGCTCCGGACGGGGCGGAGGCGAGCCGTGCCTCCAGTCCGTTGGCGCGTCAGCGCGACAGCGCCGTCAGCGCGGTGCGCTCAGTGTCTCGACCAGGTGCTCCTGCACGTACCCGAGCCAGTCGTAGACGTCCCGCAGGCCGACGCCCGCGTCCGCCTCGTACGAGTGCTCCTCGGAGGCGGAGTCCACGATGCCGAGCCGGTCCGCGATCGTCAGCCGCAGGTCCGTCAAGCAGCGCAGCCAGGCCTGCTCGTCCCCGGGCTCGAACGCGCCCTCGCGGACGCCGGTCAACCACGCGTGCACCGTCGAGGCGTTCGTCGTCTTCTGCGCGACCAGGTCCGCCTCGGTCCAGCGCCGGAACTCCGCACTCGCGTCGACGTCGTCCGGGTAGGCGTCCGGGAACATCCGCGCCGCGACTGGGTCCGACGAGAGGTCCCCGCCGAGCACCTGCTGCAGCTGCTCGGTCAGCGACGTGAGGACGGAGCGCTCGCCGGAGGACATGCCGAGGTGCACGCCGTCGGCCCGGCGGACGAACGGGATCACGTGGTGGGGGCCTTGTCCACCGACGCCTGCAGGCCGTAGCCGTGCATCGCTTCGACGTGTGCCTCCATCGCCTCGCGCGGGCCGGTCGCCACGATGGCCCGGCCCTCGTCGTTCACCTGCCGCATCAACCGCTCGGCCTTCGCCCGCGGGAACCCGAAGTACTGCTGGAAGACGTAGGTCACGTACGACATCAGGTTCACCGGGTCGTCCCACACCACGGCGACCCAGGGCGAGTCCGGGCGCACGCTCGTGCGGGCGTCGGTGCGCTCGTCGACGTCGGACGTCAGCAGGGTCATGCACCCAGGGTGACACGAACCGGCTCGCTCGGTACGATCGTCAGGTCGCGACTGGCGTTGGATGGGTCACCATCGGGAAGCGACACCTGACACGGTGCGCGGCCGTACGCCTGGGCCGCGCCCCACCGTCCACCTCGTCGTGCTCGTGCCCGACGGAACCGACAACGAGGAGTCCCGTGTCCATCACCGACCTGCCCCCCGCAGCCACCAACACCGCCTTCAACGCCCCGCTGAGCGAGGTCGACCCCGAGATCGCACGCGTCCTCGAGCAGGAGCTCGGCCGCCAGCGCGACACCCTCGAGATGATCGCGTCGGAGAACTTCGTGCCGCGCGCCGTCCTCGAGTCCCAGGGCTCCGTGCTCACCAACAAGTACGCCGAGGGCTACCCGGGCAAGCGCTACTACGGCGGCTGCGAGTACGTCGACGTCGCCGAGCAGCTCGCCATCGACCGTGCCAAGGCGCTCTTCGGTGCCGAGTACGCGAACGTGCAGCCGCACTCCGGTGCGAGCGCGAACGCCGCCGTCCTGCACGCCATCGCCTCGGCCGGCGACACCATCCTCGGCCTCGAGCTCGCCCACGGTGGCCACCTGACGCACGGGATGAAGCTGAACTTCTCCGGCCGGATCTACAACGCCGTGTCGTACGGCGTCGACCCGGAGACGTTCGAGGTCGACTACGACGACATCCGCGCGAAGGCCATCGAGCACCAGCCGAAGGTCCTCATCGCCGGCTGGTCCGCCTACCCGCGCCAGCTCGACTTCGCGAAGTTCCGCGAGATCGCGGACGAGGTCGGCGCGACCCTGTGGGTGGACATGGCGCACTTCGCCGGTCTCGTCGCCGCAGGCCTGCACCCGTCGCCCCTCCCGCACGCCCACGTCGTGTCGTCGACGGTGCACAAGACCCTCGCCGGTCCGCGCTCCGGCCTGATCCTGTCGAACGACGAGTCGCTGTTCAAGAAGCTCAACTCGGCAGTGTTCCCGGGCCAGCAGGGCGGCCCGCTGATGCACGTCATCGCCGCCAAGGCCACCGCGTTCCTGCTCGCCGCGACGCCCGAGTTCAAGGACCGTCAGGAGCGCACACTGCGCGGTGCTCGTCTGCTCGCTGATCGGCTCACCCAGCCCGACGCTCGCGCGGCCGGGATCGACGTGCTCACCGGTGGCACCGACGTGCACCTGGTGCTCGTCGACCTGCGCGAGTCCGAGGTCGACGGCAAGCAGGCGGAAGACCTGCTGCACGAGGTCGGCATCACCGTCAACCGCAACTCCGTGCCGTTCGACCCGCGCCCGCCGATGGTCACCTCGGGCGTCCGCATCGGTACCCCGGCGCTCGCGACGCGCGGCTTCGGGGACACCGAGTTCACCGAGGTCGCCGACATCATCGCGCTGACGCTCATGCCGAACCCGGACATCGACGCGCTGTCGGCCCGGGTGAAGGCCCTCGCCGACGCGTTCCCGCTGTACGCGTGAGCGGCGCCGTGGCTGATCTGCCGCGGGCGCTCTGGGCAGGGGAGGGCTCTGCCGTCCGCATCGACGGCACCGCCCTCGCCGCCCGCACGCTCGACGACCTGAAGGTCCGCATCGACCGGCTGCACGAGCACGGGTTCCGCCCCGGCCTCGGCACGATCATGGTCGGCCAGAACGCCGGCTCGGTGTCGTACGTCGCCGGCAAGCACCGCGACTCGGCGCAGATCGGGCTCGACTCGGTCCGCATCGACCTGCCGGAGACCGCGTCGGCCGCCGACATCCGCGCCGCGATCCTGCAGATGAACGACGACCCCCGGGTCACCGCGTTCATCGTGCAGCTCCCGCTGCCGCAGGGGATCGACCCGATCCCGATGCTCGAGCTGATGAACCCGGCGAAGGACGCCGACGGCCTGCACCCGACCAACCTCGGCGAGCTCGTGCTCGCCGTCCCGGGCGGTGCCGGAACGATCGACGCGCCCCTGCCGTGCACCCCGCGCGGCATCGTGGCGATGCTCGAGGCGTACGACGTCCCGATCCGGGGCCAGCACGTCACGATCATCGGCCAGGGCCTGACGGTCGGGCGTCCGCTCGGCCTGCTCCTCACCCGGCTCGAGGCGACCGCGACCCTCACCCACTCCCTGACCGAGGACGTCGCCGCCGAGTGCCGCCGGGCGGACATCATCGTCGCTGCTGCGGGCGTCGCCGGACTCGTGCAGCCGGACTGGGTGAAGCCGGGCGCGGCGGTCATCGACGTCGGCATCAGTCGTGTCGTGTCCCCGGAGACGGGCAAGGCGCGCCTGCGGGGCGACGTCGACCCCGCGGTCGCATCCGTCGCCGGGTTCCTCTCGCCGACACCCGGTGGCGTGGGCCCGATGACCCGCGCGATGCTGATGAAGAACGTGGTCGAGGCCGCCGAGCGCCACCTGCACTAGCGGGCGCGCCGCCGCCGTGCGCACGCGCGCGCCGCCGCCGTGCGCTTCGTGAGCAGAAATGGTCGGGTCCCGTCGTGGGACCCGACCATTTCTGCTCACCAGATGTCCGTCCGGTGCTACGGTCGCGCCATGGGGGACGAACGACTGCTCACCGAGCCCGTGTTGCGGCCGAGACCTGCTCCGTCGCAACTGACGAAGGACGCCCGGTGGCTGGTCGTCATCGTGGTGCTCTGCATCGTCTTCCAGCAGCCGGGGTCGACCTGGGGCACCTCGTTCCCGCACGCCGGCCAGGAGTACGACTTCGAGTCGCACCCAGCGCTCGGGTGGACGCTCGTCACGGTGGGCTTCGCGGTCGTCGGGTTCCTCGTCGCGATCGCCCGCCGCGGTGCTCGTCGGTTCGACGAGCACACCGTGATGGGTCTCGCCCTCGCCGGCGTGGTCGGGACGACGGTGCTGGTGTGGCTGCTCATGCCGGCGCAGATCGCCTGGGTGCAGTGGGCAGTGGAGCACGGTTGGACGCACCCGTTCGTCATCGGGAACGTCACCGAGCAGGTCCGGTACGCCGGCTACGCCGGCTGACGGTCCCCGCGGCGCGCCTCAGTCGCGCCGGGCGCCCTGCGCGGCGTGCACGGTGAAGACGTTCGGCTCGCGGTACCCGGCTGCGGCGAAGGCGGCGGTGACGGCGTCCGCGATCGCACCACGTGCCTCCTGGTCGACCAGCGCGATCGCCGCACCACCGAACCCGCCACCGGTCATCCGCGCACCCACCGCACCGTGCTCCATCGCGGTGGTGACCGCGAGGTCGAGCTCCGGCACGGAGATCTCGAAGTCGTCCCGCATCGACTCGTGCGACGCGACGAGCAGCGACCCGATCGCCCGCGGCCCGTGCTCGCGCAGGGTGCGGACGGTGTCGAGGACGCGCTGGTCCTCGGTCACGACGTGGCGGACACGGCGGAAGGTCTCGTCGTCGAGGAGTTCCTGCGCGCGGTGGAGGTCGTCGACCGACAGGTCGCGCAGCGCCTCGACGCCCATCGCCGCAGCGCCCCGCTCGCACGAGTCGCGCCGGGCCTTGTAGCCGCCGGTCGCGTGGGCGTGCTCGACGCGGGTGTCCACGACGAGGACCTCGAGACCGTTCGCCTCGAGTGCCAGGTCGACGACGGCGGTGTCGAGCGTGCGGCAGTCGAGGAACACGACCGCGTCCTGCTCGCCGAGCAGCGAGGCGGACTGGTCCATGATCCCGGTGGGGGCACCGACGGCGTGGTTCTCGGAGTACTGGCCGACGCGGGCCAGGCTCTTCCGGTCGAGCCCGAGCTCCCACAGGTCGTTGAAGGCGAGCGCGACGCCGCACTCGATCGCGGCGCTCGAGGACAGGCCCGCACCGACCGGGACGTCCGACTCGATGAAGACGTCGAAGCCGGTCTTGTCGGACAGGTCCGCCCCGGCCTGCTCGCGGAGTGCCCACGCGATGCCGAGGACGTAGGCGGACCAGCCGTCCATCCGGTCGGGCGCCAGCTCGTCGAGCGAGAGCGAAACGGGCGGGTTGTCGGTGTCGAAGGCCGAGGCGACACGGAGCACCCGGTCCTCGCGCGGGGCGATCGACGCCGTGGTGCGGCGGTCGATGGCGAAGGGCAGCACGTACCCATCGTTGTAGTCGGTGTGCTCGCCGATGAGGTTGACCCGGCCCGGCGCGGAGTACTGCACCGCGGGCTCGTACCCGTAGACCTGCTGGAACGTCATGCGCGTTCGATCCCTCCTCGGATGAACTCGGCCGCCTTCTCGGGCACGAGGTCCCCGATCCAGGCGCCCATGGCGGCTTCGCTGCCGGCCAGGAACTTCAACTTGTCCGCCGCACGACGCGGCGACGTGATCTGCAGCATGAGCCGCACGGTGTCGCGGCCGGTGTGCACGGGTGCCTGGTGCCACGCGGCGATGTACGGCGTCGGGTCGTCGTAGAGCTTGTCGATGCCGCGGGTGAGGCGCAGGTGCATGTGCGCGAGCTCGTCCTTCTCGGCGTCGGTGAGGCCCGCGAAGTCCGGCACGTGGCGGTGCGGCAGCATGTGGATCTCGATGGGCCAGCGTGCGGCGAACGGCACGAAGGCGGTGAAGTGCTCGCCGGCGAGGACGACCCGGTCGGACGCCCGCTCGTTGGCGAGGTGCTGCTCGAACAGGTCAGGACCGAACCGCTCGATGCTCGCCAGCAGACGCTGGGTCCGCGGGGTGACGTACGGGTACGAGTAGATCTGCCCGTGCGGGTGGTGCAGCGTGACGCCGATCGCCTCGCCACGGTTCTCGAAGGGGAACACCTGCTGGATGCCGGGCATCGCGGACAGCGCGGCGGTGCGATCTGCCCAGGCCTCGACCACGGTGCGGGCCCGCGACTCGGAGATCGACGCGAACGAGCCGGCGGTCTCGGGGGAGAAGCAGACGACCTCGCACCGGCCGACGCTGCGGAACTCGCGGTTCAGTCCGACGTCGGAGAGGGAGTCGAGCGACTCCGGTGCGTCCTCGGCCTCGAGCAGGGGCCCGAACGACGGCGACCGGTTCTCGAAGACGGCGACGTCGTAGCGGCTCGGGATCTCCGACGGGTTCTGGGGGGTCTGCGGTGCGAGCGGGTCCTGGTCGGCCGGCGGGAGGAACACCCGGTTCTGCCGGCTCGCTGCGATGGAGACCCACTCGCCGGTCAGGACGTCCTGCCGCATGCGGGCCGTCTCCGGCCGCGGGTCGAGCACACGCTGGTCGATGCTGCGCTCGGCGGGCAGCGTCGAATCGGCGTCGTCGAAGTAGATGAGGTCGCGTCCGTCCGCGAGCTTCGTCACGCGCTTAGTGATCACCGCACCACCCTAGCCGCCATCCGAAGGATTGCGAAAGACTCCGGAAGCAAGCGAAACTGAGCACATGACGGACGACGACCTCTCCTTCCTCGCCGGCGCGCTCCCCGCGCCGCTGCGTCAGGACCGCATCGTCTCCATCGTCGAGGGTGCGCCCGGCATGGTCCGCACGGCCGCCCTGGCAGCGGCCCTCGGAACCAGCGAGGTGACCGTCCGGCAGGACCTCGCCTCCCTCGACCTGGAGGCGCGGCTCAGGCGGGTGCACGGCGGTGCCGTCCGCCTCGGGGCCGGTTCCGGCGAGCGTCCGTTCGAGGAGACCGCCGTGGAGCACCAGGTCGCCAAGGCCGCGATCGGCCGTGCCGCGGCCGCCCTCGTGCGCTCCGGACAGTGCGTCGTGCTCGACGTCGGCACCACGCCCGCGGCGGTCGCGTCGGCGCTGGTCGCCCGCGAGGACCTGGTCGACGTCACCGTGGTCACGAACTCGTTGACGACCGCCCTCGCGCTCGAGGCCGCGGTGCCGCGCTTCACCGTCGTGGTCACCGGCGGCACGCTGCGCCCGCTCCAGCACTCCCTCGTCGCGCCGTTCAACAACACGCTGCTGCCGCTGATCGCCGCCGACCTCGTGTTCCTGGGCGGCACCGGGCTCGACGTCGCGCACGGCCTGACGAACGTGAACCTGCCCGAGACCGAGGCGAAGCGCATGCTCGCGGCCACGGCCCGGCGTACCGTCGTCGTCGCGGACGGGTCGAAGTTCGGCCGGGCCCACATCGGGGTCGTCCGCGCGCTCGAGGACATCGACGTCGTCGTCACCGCCGAGACCACGGCCGACGCCGTCGCCCCCATCCGGGCGGCCGGGGTCGAGGTCGTCGTCGCGGACGGCAGCGACGGCACAGCCGGGGTCGACCCGGCACCGAACGGAAGGAACGAGACCGCATGACCGCAGCACCCACCGGGGGCCAGTACCATCTCCGCCACGCCGGACCCGACGGGGTCGTCGAGGCGGTCGTCACCGAGGTCGCCGCCGGCATCCGGGAGCTCCGTGTCGCCGGCTTCGACCTCACCGAGCCGTTCCCCGTCTCGGAGCAGCCGCCCGGGGCGAACGGCATCGTGCTCGCACCGTGGCCGAACCGCGTCGCCGGTGGCGTCTGGGAGCTCGACGGCAAGCGCCAGCAGCTCGACGTCTCCGAGCCGAAGTACGGCAACGCCTCGCACGGACTGCTCCGCTTCGCGCCGTACCGGGTCGTGGACCAGACCGAGTCGTCGGTGCTGCAGGAGGCCACGATCCACCCGCAGCACGGCTGGCCCTTCACCCTCGAGACCCGGGTGCACCACGAGCTCGTCGACGACGGCATCCGCATGACGCACGAGGTCGTGAACCGCTCGGGCGTCCGGGCACCGTTCGCGATCGGTGCGCACCCCTACCTGCGCGCCGGGGACACCCCCGCCGAGGACCTCGTCGTGACGCTCGACGCCGCGACCGCGTTCACCGTCGACGACAAGCGCATCCCGAACGGCTCCGAGCCGGTCGAGGGCACCGGTGTCGACCTCCGCGCCGGGCGACGGGCCGGGGACTCCGACCTCGACACGGCGTACACGGACATCACCCCGGACGCCGAGGGGGTGCGTCGGACGACGATGCACGGCCCCGAGGGCGACGGTGTCGAGCTGTGGCAGGACGCGTCGTTCCCGTACGTGCAGGTCTTCACCTCCCGCGAGTTCCCCCGCGGCGACGGCACCGGGCTGGCCGTGGCGGTCGAACCGATGACCGCGCCGGCGAACGCGTTGAACTCGGGGGAGGGCCTCCGTTGGCTCGAGCCCGACGAGTCCTGGACGGGCACCTGGGGCATCCGCCGCGTCTGGTCCTGACCCGGCGCTCCCGGGCGCACACGGCGAAGGCCCCGCCGGACTCCGGCGGGGCCTTCGCGGTGCCGGGTGTGCGGCGCGGTCAGTGGGTCAGTGGTCCGCCGGTCAGGCGCGGCGCATGCGCAGTGCCTCGACCGCGAGCGACTCGCTGGCGTAGCGGCCGACCTCCTGCGCCCACGCCGGGTCGTCCCCGCGCAGTGCGATGAAGTCCTTGCGCTGCCGGCACACGTACCCGAGCACCGCGGTGCCGGTCGCGACCTCGACGAAGTCCTTGCGGATGTGCCGGGTCGTGACCTGCGCGTTCCGGCGGAGCGTGTCGAGCAGGAGCTCGTTGCTCATCGTCGTGTTGGTCGCTGCTGCGAGCTCGACGATGCGGCGCGCGTCCCCGGTGCTGCTGGTGTGCGTGGCTTCGATGGGCTCGATCACGGTGTACCCCGTTCGTTCCTGGTGGTGCGGTGGTGCAGGATCCGGCGATCGGATCCGGGAACGACACTATCGGCGTCAGCCCAACAGTCTGCTGAACGACGACTGAACTGTCAGCCCGAATCGCAATGAGTCCGCTGTGGAGGACTTGTACCCCGATCAGTGGATCAGGCGCACTGTTCGCGCATGCGCGGCGTGGCGAGGGCCTCGAGGGCGTCGTCGATCCGACCGGCGAGGTACAGGTACCCGGCGTCGTTGAGGTGCTGCCCGTCCGGGGCGGCGTAGCTCGCACTGTTCGTCGTGGTGAACCACCGGCCGTCGAGGGCGTCCACGTAGGTGACCCCGGCGGCCCGTGCCCCGGCGGCGACCGCGTCCGAGATCCCGGTCGTGGTGCGGGCCAGGGGCTGCGGCGCCGAGGGTCCGATCGCCACGACGACGGCGTCGGGCCACTGACGCTTCGCGGTCCGGAGCGTCTGCTCGACTCGGCGCTCGAGGGTGTCGGCGCTGACGAGCCAGTCGTTCTGGCTGCCCTGCACGATCACGAGTGCGGGGTCGATCGACTCGCTCCGCTCGATGCGGGACAGGTAGTTCCAGCGCGTCGACTTCGTCGCGCCCGTGTTGACGTACCCGGTGCCGGGGACGCCGTCGATCGTGGCGTCCCACCCGCGTTCGGCGACGAGGTCCTGCGCCCAACCGTGCGTGCCGTCGTACGACCCTCGGCCCGTCGTGTACGAGTCGCCGACGATGAGGACGTCCGATCCGCGGGCGATCGCCGAGGCAGTCCGGCTCGCCGAGGCGTCGGTCGCGTCGGGGACGGTCTGGCAGGCGTTCGACACCGCGGGGAGCATGACGAGGCACCCGACGACGCCGACGGCCATCGCGCCGAGCGCGACGACGGGGAACCCGCGTCGGGTTCGGCGTCGTCGTCTGGGAGGCAGCGAACGAGGACCGTCCGGCCATCCGCCGTCGGTTCGTCGGGCCACGGCCGGGATTCTACGCGGCGGGTTCCGGGCATCCGGTGAGCGGGAGCCGAGTGTCCGCACACACGAACCGCAGAGAACAAGGGGTGGGCCCCGTGGGGCTCGAACCCACGACCCTCGGATGAAAAGCCGGTGTTCAGGAACGGGTGGGCCCCGTGGGGCTCGAACCCACGACCCTCGGATTAGGCGTAGGAGCCTTCCGCGGGGTCGCACCATGTTCCGCTGGCCGCCGACGGACCCGCGGACGGCTGCCTAGAGATTGCGTGGAACTGCGCGAGGTTCCGTCTTTTGTGCGGGGTAAGTTCGGGCTCGCTAAGCGGTCCTGGCGCTTCCACAAGCGCGCGCGGGACGATCCCCACCCCCTCCGGACGACCAGAGGGAGGACATGCCAGCACTGCCCGACGTGAGGACCGCGCGTTACTTCGAAGGCTCCGTGCGGGGCGCGTCGGGCTCGCCCGGGGTATCGGAGATGAGGTCCCGCAGGTCCTTCAGCGAGGCGGAAATCCCAGCGGCGAGAAACTCGATTGTCTCAGCCGGATTCATGCCCTCCAGGCCGAGCGCCTTTATCACCTTGCCCGCTTCGCTTCCACCCCAGTGCGCAACACCACCAGAGGACCTCAGTCGCTGAAGCGCCCGAAACGGCTGAACCATGGTGGCGGAGCCGCCTACTCGAACAACCACAGATTCGAGGAGAGCAAGCCCTCGCTCTTCCTCATGACCGGCACCGAGGAATGTCCGTAGGCCCTTCACATCGATCGCGTCGACAAGTGCCTTCGTCAGAGTGATCACTGGCAAGACCAATTCGTGTCGCTCATCAGTCCCTGGAGGCGTAAGTCGCTCGAAGTTGAGTCGGTCGTGGCTATCGAGCTCACGTATGACAGGCGTACTCAGCCTCTCCAAAGCGGTCTGCCGGAGGCTTTCGAGATTCGCTCGCAACTCCTCCAGGGTGGTCGGGCCACCAGCCCACTCGGCAAGAAAATCACGCCGGAAGCGAGACTCATCCATAGTGCCCCTGGGTGGAACGTTGTAGCTCTTCCAGTGCGCTCGCTCTTGCCATGGAAGATCTCGACCGAGGTCACCAAGGTAAACTTGGATGGAACCTTCTGTGCCTGTGCCTAGCCCGAGAGACCAGAGCCCAAGGCAACTGAGCCGCGTCGCGGTCACCTCGTACTTAGAAGGCTCATCTCGATATTTATTGAGAACGCGCTGGTCAAAGTGCACGAGGGTGAGGTAATGAGGAGCTTCAGGGTTCTTCCCGAAGTAATTCGCCAACTTCTCGGGGTCGCTGGTGAAGACTCGGTCAGAGCCTGTCTGTGGATCCACCCCGATGATGTAGTCGGGGTGCTCGTTGCTCCGCGGGTCCTCGTGATCGAGAGCGGGAGGAATGGGGCCGCTGCTCATCCCGCTGATTAGCCGCTTTCCCAGCAGTCTGGAGAAGGCGTTATAGCCGTGGCCAATAGCGTCGCGAACAGGAGTCCACGTGAAGGACGCCCAAGCATTGCGGAACTGGTCCGACGTAGACGCGAAGGGCGCGGAGTTGGCATAGGTGACAACGTCGTATTGGATGACGGCGACACGTCTTGTCCGCTCAAGGAAGCGGCGGAATTCGCGCGCGCTTACCTCGACGCGCCAGGAGTCGGAAGTGGCAATTGTGCGGACGAGGGGATGCTCGTTGCCTGCGCTATCAAGATAGCTCCAATTGTTGCCGTCTCTCATAGCATTCCAGAACCACTGGAACGGCAAGGACACGTCAACCGTCCGAGGCTTTAGGCCGTGATTCGACTGAGTGTCAACGAAAAACTCGGCGACAATCCCCCGATCGTCCTGCGCGAGGCCTGTCTCGTCGCCGGAGTATTCATCGAAGGAGTAGTCGCCGAGGTACCGAGCATCCCAATCGAAGTGATCTGCTGCGATCGCCCATCCATCAAGGCTGGTCAAGAAGGTTGAGACGCCGGACGAGCCGGACGATGCCGAGTAGTCGTGCTCTTCGACAACAAGCCAACCTGTGGGATGCTCCTCGATCGACCCGAGTGCGCCACTAGGCCACAACTCGGTTGCGTAGTCACCGGGCGGCTGCTGCCACTCGGCGGCAAGCGACGGGGAGTCGTCCGTGTATCCAGGAATCTTGGGGAGCATGCTCGTCCGTTCGTCACCACGATCACTCGCGGATGTGAGTATCGGTCGCAAGTCTGCCGCTACCTATCGCGAAGCTGATGTACCCCGTAGTGGGCACACCACCCTGAGTCGTCCTGGCAGCGTAGCGATCAAGAGGGCTCCTGAGACTCGCTGTCGTTCGGGCCTCTTCGTGACGCCGCGTCGATCGACAGACCCAGTCGCCAGTCCTGGTCGAGAGGTCTAGTACCGGCGGCGGGAGGCGCGCGCCATGGCGCTGTGCTCGGACGTGCCTCGCTACTTCCGTCGGTGGAGGAAGGGAACGGTGAGTTCCGGCCGTATCGGTGGTGCGCCAGCGAGAGTGTCAGACCCGTCCGGCAAACTGGCCAGCATGGGATCCGAGAGAGCTACGCAAACGACGAGCGTGAGCCACGCAAGCGCCCCCGTAGTGCGGGAGCTCGTCGCGATCCTCCGGTCGCTTGCCGAAGGTGGCACGGCTCACGTGGTTGAGATGCGAGCGGCGCCAGTGGCGCAGAAGCGCACTGCTGAACCAGGCAGCCGGGTCGAACGAACGTACGGTGATGCGCTCGAGTTGCGAAAGGTCACTGGTATCCCTTTCTGGGATGCGGTCTTCCTCACCGGTGAGAGCGACCCGCTGGGAATTCCAGATGACGTTGTGCGTGCGGCGCTACTGCATCAACCAATTGCGCGAGACGGAGTTCGGGCGCTGCGAATCGATGACTCCCTTGAAGGAGCGCTGACTCGCCTCTCTGGAGAGAGTTCCCATATTCTCGCACTTTTGAGTAAGGTGACGACCGCCCACGGCGACGAGCGTCATCTTCCCATGCTCGATTTCTCCTCGAAGAAGCGTCGCGTCGGAGCTGCTGCGTCGGTTATCAGCTGCGCTCGCGCCTTGGGCTACAAAGGCGCCATCGTGGACTCAGGTCGCAGCTTCCATTTCTATGGAAACGCGCTGATCACGGCCGAGGAGTTGCGGCGATTCCTGGAGCAAGCGCTTCTGCTTGCTCCGGTCACCGACGCTCGGTGGATTTCCCATCAACTTACCGAGGGACTTTGTTCACTTCGGATCTCCCGTAACACTAAGGGGCTTGCGCCGATGCCTATCGGGCAAATCTGAGGATGACTGATGAATAAGAAGCAGCTTGTTGAAGCCTATGCGCGCGCCATCAGGGAGCACAGCGCCTCTGTTTTCGTCGGAGCGGGCTTGTCGATTCCTGCGGGATATCCGAACTGGGATACTCTGATTGAGACCATCAAGGAAACGGCGCGGGTGCCAGACTCGGTCACTGATGCCCCCCTAGCTGCACAGTATGCAGTTAATGAACTGAGCGAGGACTATTTCCACAAGTTGCTTCTCGAGAAGTTCAACGGTGTCGTCGATAAAGGTGTTCCGTCATCACTGAAAGCCCTGATGGATCTGCCGCTTTCCGAATACTGGACCACCAACTATGACACCCTCCTTGAACGTGCGGGTGATGCATATAAGACGACACGGATAGTGGCGGACAAGGGGTACAGCCTCCCGATCGACCCTGCCGCGGAGAAGCGCATCACCAAGATGCATGGGTCGCTGACGCTCGGACCTATCAAAGATGCGAAGTGGGAGAGCGATGTCGTCATCACTCGAAGTGATTACGAGGCTTACGAGGTTAGCCACCCGTTGATTTGGGCGCAGCTCCGCGCCCTCTTCTTGACCACTTCGTTCCTCTTCTTAGGTTTCAGCTTTGACGACCCAAATGTGGGTGTGCTGCTCCGTCTTAGTCGTTCACTCAATCCGGGGCTTGCCCGACGTGAGCATTATGCATTGATGCGGCGGCCGACGGAAGAAGACGAAGGTAGGGCATTCGATCTTCGCGTCGAGGACCTGAGAACGTCTGGTATCCATGTCGGAGTAATCACGGACTACGCGGAAATAGATGAGATTCTGAACGACCTGACGCGGCGAGCGAAGCAGCCGAACGTGTTCGTCAGCGGAAGCTGGGAAGACCCTATCGCCGAGGAAGCCAAAAAGTTCGGCGAACATATCGGCGCTCGCCTTTACGACCTCAACCTCCAAATGTCGTCATTCGCCGGGCCAGCAGGGCGCGCAGTCGCCCAAGGCATGTACCAAGCGATGAGAGCGGTAGACAAGTACGACGCGGCGAAGATTCAGTTCTTCTTCCGGCGTCAAGACGGCAAGGAAGCACCGGTGCTCCCAAGGCGTATGGGGTCCGCCTTCTACACCGAGATGACCGAGGAAGCAATGCGCGACTCCGTACTGGCGCAAAGCACCGCGATGATTGTGATTGGAGGTGGCGCGCGAACGGCTAAGGAAGTTGAGCGCGCTCTATCTCTCGGGATACCGGTGATCCCCGTGGGTATCGCTGGAGGGCTTGGAAAGAAGCTTCTTGATGAGAAAAAGCCATCGGATCTTGGCCTTGAGGACGCGGGTGCAAGCGAATGGTCGTCACTCAGTAAGGATTCCGTCTCGGTCGCAACGGCGGTTCAAAGCATCATCCAGTTGACCACTTGACCGCCCGTAGCACGGTCTCGTCGAGGGTGTAGCTTTCCCGCAGCAATTTCTGCCACAACGCGCGGGCCTCAGGCTGGTAATCCGGGTTGATTCGACGGGCCAAGGCTACGATGCCGACTACATGCGCGCCAGCGTCGAGGAGTGCTGCTCGTGCGCTTTGCGCGTGTGCGCCTGTGGTGTATACGTCATCGACTAGGAGTACGTTCCGTTCTAGCCACTGGTCGGAAGAAGCTTGATAAGCCCCGCGGTTAGCGAACCTGTGACTGATCGGTTCCTTGGTCCTTTGGATGCCGGACTGGAGCGGAGCGGGGAGATCGGCGTGCTCGAGGAGCGAGTGGAGAGGGTGGACGCCGAGGCGGCTGGTCGACGGTACGACTGTGATTGCGTCAAGAACAACATCGTTGCTTTCATGAAGGCGCTCAAGTAGTGCGACCGCGAAGGCTAGTAGGGCTTCGCGAGCTCGTAGGCTTACCGGCTGTTCGTCATTCTCTTTGTAATGCGTAAGCCAGTCACGAAGCTCACTTGGTTTCGCGTACATCGTCCCGAATGAGGCGGGAACTACGCCGGTATCGCCGAGCTCTATCTCTATTGACGAACATTCCGCGCACTGGCCGGTGGAGGTGTAGTCCACCCCCCTGCAGATGCTGCAAATTTGGGGCGCGAACTGGGAAGGCAGCACCAGTTCGGTCGCGACCCAATCCGGGAGTTCACTCATGCAGCAGCTCCAACATCTCCTCGATGTTGCTGACGAACGAGGCTTCCTCGCGGCGAACCAGGTCTTGGGCCCAAGGCTGCCCAGCGGTACCCCGCTCCCATAGAAGAACCCTCCGGCCCTGACGCAGCGCGTGCCGAATCTCGTTCCGGGTGCCGCTTCGTGCCGCCGCTGCAACGATGACGCTCGCCCGTGAGAACGCGCTGATCACCTCGTTGCGCGCGAGGAAGTGCTCCCGCTTGGCCGGGGCCGCTGGAGCGAACTGCGACACGAGGACACCAGAGCGCGCGACTTCGTTAGCGAACTCCTGCCCTGCACCAGCTGAGCGCACCGTGATGCCTTCTGGGAGCACTCCAGTGACGGCTCGGGGCCGCTCTTGCATGGCGCCCTCGTGTGCCGCTCGATCCGCTCCTAGCGCTAGGCCCGAAGTGACTACACATCCGGCTCGGGCGAGGGCGCGACCGATAGTGATCCCGTCGTCGCGCAAGCGAGGTGAGAGAGTGCGGCTGCCGACCACAGCTACGGCAGGAGCTTCGAGGAGGCGCTCGTCGCCTTGGTAGAACAAGAAGTCCAAGGATGGGCATGCGCGGGCTGCTTCGGGCGGTAGGTCCTTGCCGCGCACTAGCACTCCGATGGTGTCTCCAGCGGATGCGCGGAGTCGTATGAGCAACGCCAAGTTGTCTTCCTCAGGCGCTTTGTCGCCAACACGTTTCGCGAGTGTTCGCAGTGCGTTGTCCGGAAGGTCTCGCAATAGAGCCATAACCCCCTCCTCTCCGCCTCAGCCGTCTAGGGGCGGGTTCGAGGCGGACCTTCCGTCGAACAACGCTCGGTCGAGACGCGGGTGCGCCCAGTCGGTACAGACCGTACAGGACTGGCTTCCGACCACGGCTCGAAGTACTGAGGCCCTGCATCCGCGCGGCCCCTTTCGCGCAGGTGTCTCCGCAACCGCAGCGCTGGTCTTAGAGCGGTAGCGCAGTTCGTTGGCCGCTTCCGCCAGTAGGAATCCCAGACCCGCGCGCACAGCGAAATGCAGCACGAGCCGATCGTGCTGCGAAGGCCGGGGGGAGGGATACCCCCCCCCCGGGGTACTCGGGCTAGGGTTCTCCGTCTCGCTACTTCGACCAGATCGACCGTCCCCGAATTGACCTGATAGCCGTCGGCGGTGCTGCACCTGGCCCGCACCCGGAGGTCGGAGGTCGGATCAACATCTGGCCCTACCACCCGCCTCTGGCTGGTCGACGCGGTGAGGTTACCGTGTGCGGGGGCACTTCTTGAGCCCTCGGCCATCGAGTGGGGGACTGTGAGCGAGTTGATCGGTGGCCGGGCCCGCCGTAATCCTGGTCGCAGGTGGGCACTGCTTTCCAACAGGGCGATGGGCGAGTGCACGTGACCGGTCGTAGTTCACGCCCCCGCCGGTCACAACGATGGCTGCTGGGGTCCACTCTCCCTCTCGCTCCTCGACGCGTGGACGAACGACGGCACGACCCCTCTGGCGAGGAGGTCGTGCCGTCGTGGATTCAGCGGGTGGAACGATGGAGATGGAACGTCTGCGGGTCAGGTCTCCCAGCCGTGTCGTGTGCGGAACTCGGTGTGTGCAAGGTCCTGAGACGGACAGACGCCCGTTCGGATCCCCGTGGCGTCGGACTGGCAATCAGAAACTCGGCAGCGGTGGTCGTTCGGGATGGGTGTCGTCACCCATCCAGTGATTGGCTCCGATGAGTCGACCACCTCACCACGTTCTGGATCCCCCGTCCTTATCCCGGCCTGTCCTGTCCAGTCCTGTTCGTCGAACGAATCGTCGATCGACTCGTCGCTGGGCTCCGTCCGGACCACGCCAAGTTCCCGCGCTGGCTTCTGCGGAAGCCCCCGCTTAGCGCGGTTCTGCTTGTTCACGGCCTGCTGACGGATCACGGCTTCGCGGGACCTCTGGTAGCGAGCGTGGTGGCGGATCAGGTAAAAGCCTCGGTCTTCGGACCACCATCCGTTTTCGACGAGTTCGTTAGCGGCGTCAGGGTTCTTGCCGAACCGTCGAAGTTCTGCCTTAGGGATGCGAAGGTCAAGCAGCTTGCGATTGGACCAGACGAGCCCTTCGAGATGGAGGCGGAACGCTGCGTCGGACAGGTTCCAGGTGTCGTCAGTGAAGTCGTCTGACAGCTTGGTCCAGGTCACTCGGCCCCGCCTCGTCGACGGGTCACCCGGGGCCTCAAGGTGACGGTCACGGCCACTCCGTCGACTGGGGGCGTTCGGCGAGCGCCGCCGCCTCGAAGAGGCGGACAGCGAGGCGCCGGGCCGCGTCCGGCTCCATCGGCACGACGCTGCCAGAGCAGAGGATGTCGACGCACCGCGCTTCCGGGCGAGCCAGTGCGCGAGCGGTCGGCTTGCGATCGCTGTCGTTCGAGAAGTGCTGAGCGATAGGCTGGTAGTAGTTCACGAGATCTCCGAAAGTGGTGTTGTGATCGTCGCCCCTGAGGTCCTGGCCGACCTCGGGGGCATTGTCTGTGTGGGGGGCCGCTACGCGACGGCCGAGAGGCCGTCGAGCCACGCGAGGACGTCGGCCTTGCGGTAGCGGACCGCGCCGCCGAGCTTGGTCACCTGAGGCCCATGCCCCTCGACCTTCCAGCGCGCCAACGTCTGGATCGAGATCCCCGTGAACTGCGACAGTTCGGCGCGCGTGGACCATTCGGGCAGTTCCTCGATCTGGCGGATCGGCTGCATCATCAGTGGTGTCTTTCTATGACAGTTGAAGGGTTGTGGTTGTCAACCCTGCGGACAGTCCGATCGTAGGAGCGGGTTCCGCCAGATGTCAACACGACACAGAGATATGTGCTTTACTGTCTTACTATGACAACTCAGCCGACCGGGCGTGGAGCACGATCCCGAGATCCAGAAGCCGTTGCGAACCGCCTGCGCCTCGAGGGTTGGGCGCAGGCGTACAGCAACCGCGTCGTCGACTCGGTGCTGCACTACAGGGACGCACGAGGCCTCAGCAACGCTGATCTGCTCGCGCGGCTCGGCGAGCTCGGGTGGGATCTCACGCCGAACACCCTCGCGGGCATCTTCCAGAAGAAGCGGAAGGCAATGCCCGTCACGGACATCATGCTCTTCGCTCTGGCGCTGAACGTGCCTCCGGTCGCGCTGCTGTTCGCAACGCACGTGAGCGATGACCTCGACCTTGCTCCCGACGGGACGACCGTGTTGAAGCCGTATGAAGCTGCCAAGTGGTTCTCAGGTGCTCTCCCCGCCGCGGCCCGTGAGTTCGCCGACGAACACCAGGACCTCGCTGACGACTACTACGACGTCGCCGACGTGGTGGCCTTGACTGATGAGATCGCGCGCGACATCGCAGCGTTCGGGGGGTCCCACGCTCAACTCGTTCTCGCTATCCGTGACGGCGCTGACAGCACTGCCAAGCGGCTGGAGGAAGCGGAGGCGCGGTTGAAGGAGCTTGCGAATCTCCGAGACCACTTCAGACTGCACTACCCGCAGGCGTCGATGCCAGCTCTGCCCGCCGCTCTGGAGTTCATCGACGAGCCGCGTCGCAACTGGAAGGCGCTCCCGATCGAGGGCTTGACCACGGATGACGACGTTGAGGAGGCCCGCAAGTCTCTGCCCGGCTATCGCATGCTTCGCGGCGAGGAGGCACCAAATGGCAAGGCCTAGGACCCCGATCGGCGCACACGGCGTCGTTCACACCCAGCGCGTGGGCACCGCTTGGCGTGCGCGCACGCTCTACCGATTCCAGGACGGGAAGCGACGTCAGGTCGAGCGGACCGGTTCGACCGCGGCGAAGGCGACTGCGGCCCTCAAGCGCGCGCTTGTCGAAATCGAGACACCGGTGTCCGAAGGGGTCACGCGGGCCACTTCGCTCTCGGCTCTCGCTGAGTTGTACCTCGACCTGAAAGTTGAGGCGGGACTGAAGCCCCGCTCCGTCGAGACCTACCGGCACAACATCAGGAAGATCATCCTGCCCATGATCGGTGATCTCGCGGTGGGAGAGCTCACCACCATGAGGACCCAGCGCTTCCTGACACAGGTGGCGAAAGTCAATGGACCTGGCTCAGCGAAGGGGTGCCGTTCTGCGCTCTCGGGGATGATGGCGCTCGCCGTCTCCAGCGACGCCTTGCCCTACAACCCTGTCGCAGGGGTGGAGCGCATCCGGAAGGGGCCGTCACGTGCCGCAGAGGCTCTGCCTGCGGATCGCATCTCCGAGTTCCGGGCCGCAGTCCGAGGTGACGCTGAGATGCGACGTCTCGACCTCGTCGACCTATGGGAGTTCATGCTGCACACCGGCAGTCGGATCGGCGAGGCGACGGCACTGACGTGGGATCGAGTCGACCTCGACGCGGGCAAGGTCACCCTTGGTCCGAACGTTGTACGCATCATCGGTGAGGGCCTCCGCATCCAGGGGCAGGGCAAGTCCATGGCGTCGATGCGGACCATCTCGATGTCCGAAGGGCTGACCCAGATGCTCCGGGCGCGACGATCGACCGTTATCGAGACCCCGGAGGGACTCGTGTTCCCCTCCGTGCTCGGCAAGTTGCGCGACCCGTCGAACACGGAGGCAGACTGGCGCGCGAACCGAGACAGATTGGGCTTCCCTGGCTTCAAATCACACGGCTTCCGCAAGACCGTGGCCACGGTGCTCGACCAGGCTGGGCTGAGCGCCCGCGAGATCGCCGAGTTCCTCGGGCACGAGAACCCGAGCCTCACGCAGGACGTGTACATGAGCCGCACCGCCGGTACGGTTAGGGCGGCAGCTGCTCTCGGCTCACTGCTCGCACGGGCTACTGCGGCGTGATTGTTCGGGGAAAGTTCGGGATGCGGTGCGACTGGCGCCCTCGATCCCTACAACTGTGGGCCCCGTGGGGCTCGAACCCACGACCCTCGGATTAAAAGTCCGGTGCTCTACCAACTGAGCTAGAGGCCCTCACCCGCAAGGCTAGCGGGTGAGGGCCTCCGGTACGTCCGGTGTCGGACGAGGTCAGCTGCGCCGACCCGTGAGGGTCCGCAGGAGCCACGCGATCACCGCGATGATGAGCAGCACGATCCCGACCCACAGCAGGAACTTCAGGCTCGCGGTGAAACCACCGACGAACAGCAGGATGACCGCGATCACGGCCAGGATGATGAGCAGGGCGTTCATGGAGTGTCCTCTTCTTCACGTCCGGGAGGGGTGCCTCCCTGGCGGAGCACGGTACCCGTTGTGGGGCGATTGCGTTCTCGGCGAACGGGGGACAGGGCGTGTCACCGGACGCGCCTACACTGTCGCGGTGCCTCGCGATCACCACCGTCCCGTCCACTTCACCGACCAGGAGTTCGCCGCGATCCAGGGCGGCGAGGACCCGGCGCTCGTGAACCGCGTCGCGCACGAGACCGCGAACGCCCTGCTGCACCGCGTGCGGGAGGACCCGGACCCGGCGGTCGTCGAGCGCCTGGTGACCTACACGGACGTGCACGGAATCGACGCGATCGCGGAGCTGTGGGCCCGCGTGGGGGCGCACACGCTGCCGGGGGCACTGTGGCGGATCTACCTGGTCCGTGTCGTCATCCGGCAGAACCCGGAGGAGATCGCGTACTTCTTCGAGCGCGGTACGGAGCGCATCGGCACGATCGACGAGGCCGTCGCGGGTGCCGAGCAGCCGACGGGCCCGGCGGAGATCCTCACCCTGGCGGACCGCATCCTGCACGGGCTGTACACGGGCGACCTCGCGGTGGCGCTCGACCGCGGTGCGGCGTTCTGCCGGCTGACCGCGGCCGGCGCGACGGCGGTGGCGGACGAGTCGGACCTCACGGCGGGCGAGCGCGCCAGCGAGCTGACGACGCGTGCCCTGCGGCTGACGGAACTCGCGGCCGACCTGACGGAGGCGGCGGCGCTCTGGCGTCGCGACAGTCTGGACTGAGCGGGCGGCGGGGCGGACCCGCACCGCGCCTCCAGGCCGACAGCTCCGAGCACGAAGCAACAGGCGGAAAGCAGGCACAGAAAAACCGGGCCGCAGAAGCGCCTCTCGGCGCGAGGCCGCTCGAAGCGGCGAATTTTGGAGCCCGGGGCTTGCTGCGGCCCGGCGACACCGAGTCTACGAGACGTCTGCCGTGCGCACGACCGTGTTCACTCTCGGTGGACAGGGCAGCCCCCGGGCGTGTGACCCGAACAGGGATGAGAACCGCTCCAATCCGACGGGGCGAGGGTGCCGAATCATCACCGTGACAGGCGAATCCGCCCGTCACGAAGCGAGGGCCCCGCGCGACCCGGTCCGCTCCCTGGCGGTCAATTCCCTGCGGGTCACGCGGGCCCTCGTCCTGCTCCGACACGGGTGATCAGAACGCGTGTGTCGGAGGACGACGCAACCGAGAGGAGGGAAACCTGCAATGCTTGCCATCGTGGAACGCGACACCGAGGCCTGGAGCTCGACCGAGCCCGCTCCGGCGTCGCCTGACGACCTCCTCGCCCGGGTGGCGACCGGCGACCAGGCGGCCTTCTCCGATCTGTACGACGTCCTGTCGGGCCGGGTGCTCGGCCTCGTGACGCGCCTCCTCCGGGATCGAGCGCAGTCGGAGGAAGTCGCACAAGAGGTCTTCCTCGAGGTCTGGCAGCAAGCCGCGCGCTTCGACCGGCAGCGCGGGACCGCCTCCAGTTGGATCCTCACCATGGCCCACCGCCGAGCGGTCGACCGGGTCCGGGCTTCGCAGTCCTCGCACGACCGTGACACGAAGATCGGCATCCGCGACTTCGAGGCCGGCGTCGACGACGTCTCCGAGTCCGTCGAGATCCGGATCGAACACGAACGGGTCAGCCGGGCCCTCGCGAAACTCACCGAGTTCCAGCGACAGGCCGTGCAGCTCGCCTACTACGGCGGCTACTCGCACAGCGAGATGGCCGCACACCTCGGTGTCCCGATCGGCACCGTCAAGACCCGTCTCCGTGACGGGATGATCAGACTTCGCGACGAGATGGGGGTGACGTCATGACCGAACGCCACGACGACCCTGCCCTGCTCACCGGGTCGCACGCCCTCGACGCCCTGTCGGACGACGAGCGCGAGCAGCTCGAAGCCACGTTCTCCGACTTCCCCGAGCTCCGGGCCGAGGCGGACTCGCTGCGCGAGACCGCGCTGCAGCTGGCCTACGCGGTGGACCCGATCGAGCCTCCTGCTTCGATGAAGGCGTCGCTCATGGCGCAGATCGCGTCGACGCCGCAGGCGGCGCCGCTGGCTGCTCCCGCTGAGGCTCCTGCCGCTGACGCGTCGGGTTCCGCACCTGCCGCCTCAGTTCCTTCAGCCTCCGTTCCGGACGCGGTCGGTGATGCCGGCCAGGAGGCACGGTTCACCCCCGCCACGCGCCGCACCCGTGCAGGTGGCAGCGCCACTGCCGCCGCCCAGCGTCGGTGGTTCCAGCGTCCGGCAGCCGTCCTGTCCACCGCAGCCGCGGTCGCCGTGGTGTTCCTCGGTGTCGGGCTCGGCGTGGGCACGGCCTTCACGCCCTCGAACCAGCCCGGAACGGGCACGACGCAGGCGAGCAGCGGACTCGACCGGATCTACGTCGCGTCCGACTTCAAGCGGAGCACCGCGAAGGTCTCCGGCGGCGGGACTGCCACGGTCGTCTGGTCGAACTCGCTCGGCAAGTCCGCCGTGATCCTCGACGGGGTCGCCGCGGCACCGAAGGGCAAGACGTACGAGCTCTGGTACATCGGTTCGGAGGGCACGGGCGGCAAGATCAGCTCGGCAGGCCTGATGGACGGTGTCGCTGACGGCGTGCACTCGGCGGTCCTCACGGGCACGCGGTCGCACGGTGTGACGATCGGCATGACGGTGGAGCCCGAGGGCGGTTCGGAGCAGCCGACGACGACGCCGATCATGGCGGTCCCCACCGCCTGACGCGCGGTCCCGACCGACGCGGAAAGACAAGACCGACGTCGTGCGACGTCGGTCTTGTCGTTCTGGGTCAGCGCCCGATCACCCGAAGCGGCCCGAGACGTAGTCCTCGGTGGCCTGGACGGACGGGTTCGAGAACATCGTCGCGGTGTCGTCGAACTCGATGAGCTTGCCGGGGGCGCCGGTGCCGGCGATGTTGAAGAACGCCGTCTTGTCGCTGACGCGCGAGGCCTGCTGCATGTTGTGGGTCACGATGACGATCGTGTACTCCTTCTTCAGCTCCTCGATGAGGTCCTCGATGGCGAGGGTCGAGATCGGGTCGAGCGCCGAGCACGGCTCGTCCATGAGGAGCACGTCCGGCTGCACCGCGATCGCACGGGCGATGCAGAGACGCTGCTGCTGGCCGCCGGACAGCCCCATGCCGGGCTTGTCGAGGCGGTCCTTGACCTCGTTCCAGAGGTTCGCGCCCTGCAGGGAGCGCTCGACGATGTCGTCGGCCTCGGAGCGGGAGACGCGCTTGTTGTTGAGCTTCACGCCGGCGAGGACGTTGTCCTTGATGGACATCGTCGGGAACGGGTTCGGCCGCTGGAAGACCATGCCGACCTGACGACGGACGATGACCGGGTCGACGCCGGCGCCGTACAGGTCGTCGCCGTCGATCTTGACCGAGCCCTCGACGTACGCGCCGGGGATGACCTCGTGCATGCGGTTCAGCGTGCGGAGGAAGGTGGACTTGCCGCAGCCGGACGGGCCGATGAACGCGGTGACGGTGCGGGGTTCGATCGTCATGTCGACGCCCTCGACCGCCTTGAACTTCGAGTAGTAGACGTTGAGGCCGTCGACCTCGATGCGCTTGGACACTGTGTTCCTTCGGGGTGGGTGGATCCGCGCGTCAGCGCGAGAGCTTGGGGGCGAAGAGGCGGGTGATGAACCGGGCGAGCAGGTTGAGCAGCATCACGATGAGGATGAGCAGCAGTGCCGCGGTCCACGCCCGGTCGACGAACGGCACCGGGTTGGCGCCCTGCTGCGAGTACTGCGTGTACGCGAACACCGGCAGGGTCATCATCGGGTTCTTGAACAGGTCGTAGTTCATGCTCGCGGTGAACCCGGCCGTGACCAGGAGCGGTGCCGTCTCGCCGATGACGCGGGCGATGGACAGCATCACGCCGGTGGTGATCCCGGCGAGCGACGTGGGGAGCACGACCTTGAGGATGGTGAGGTACTTCGGGACGCCGAGGGCGTACGAGGCTTCGCGGAGCTCCATCGGGACGATCTTCAGGACCTCCTCGGTGGAGCGGACGACGATCGGGATCATCAGGACGCTCAGCGCGACCGAGCCGACCAGACCGAAGCGGGCACCCGGGCCGAGGAACAGCGCGAACAGCGAGTACGCGAACAGACCGGCGACGATCGACGGGATGCCCGTCATGACGTCCACGAAGAACGTGATGCCCTTCGCGAGCGCGCCCGTGCCGTACTCGACGAGGTAGATCGACGTCAGCAGCCCGATCGGCACCGAGATGAGTGCCGCGAACAGGGTGATCTCGAGCGTGCCGATCAGGGCGTGGAGTGCGCCGCCGCCCTCGGAGATGACCCCGCGCATCGAGTACGAGAAGAACTCGACGTCGAAGCGGGCGAGGCCGTCGGCGAGGACCGTGTACAGCAGCGAGACGAGCGGCAGGACGGCGATGACGAAGGCCGTGATCACCAGCGAGGTGACGAGGCGGTCGACGGCCTTGCGGCCACCCTCGACGATGCGGGAGATCACGACGATGAGGACGTCGAACAGGACGGTGCCGAGGACGAGCGCGGCGACGACGTTGAAGTCCTTGACGGCACCGCCGGCGTTGAGCAGGGCGAAGACCAGGATCAGCGCGACCCAGGAGCCGACGAGGAGCAGCCACGGCACGGACTTGTGCAGCTTGCCGTTGGCGTAGACGTTGCCGGCGACGCCGGACTGACGGAGGGCGAGGGACATCGGGTCGTACCTCTCAGCTCACTCGCTTGCGGACGATGTACCGCGCGAGCATGTTGATGACCAGGGTGATGACGAAGAGGATCAGACCCGACGCGATCAGCGCGTTCAGGGCGGTGCCGGAGGCCTCGGCGAACTGCAGGGCGATGTTCGCCGCGATCGTCGAGGGGTTCAGCGAGGTGAGCATCTGGAAGGTGACGTTCGTCGACACCGACAGCACCAGGGCGATCGCCATCGTCTCACCGAGCGCCCGGCCGAGGCCGAGCATGATCGCGGACACGATGCCGGACTTCGCGAACGGCAGGACCGACAGGCGGATCATCTCCCAGCGGGTCGCACCGAGGGCCAGGGCGGCCTCCTCGTTGAGGCGCGGGGCCTGCAGGAAGATCTCGCGCATGACCGCGGTCATGATCGGGATCGCCATCACCGCGAGGACGATCGACGCGGTCAGGATCGTGCGGCCGGTGCCGGAGACCTGCCCGGAGAACAGCGGGAACCAGCCGAGGTAGGTGTTGAGGAACACGTAGAACGGCTTCACGAACGGCGCCAGGACCACGATGCCCCAGAGGCCGTAGACGACCGACGGCACCGCGGCCAGCAGGTCGATGACGTAGCCGAGGAGCGGGGCGATCCGGCGCGGCGCGTAGTGCGAGATGAAGAGCGCGATGCCGAGCGAGAGCGGCACGGCGATCACGAGCGCGATGAGCGCGGACCAGACGGTGCCGAAGACGAGGGGGCCGACGTAGTCCCAGAAGTTCGCGGCCTGGTTCGGCAGGTCGCCGACCTTCGCGCTGAACGCCGGGATGCTCTGCCAGACCAGGAAGGCCGCGACGAGCACGAGCACGAAGAGGATCAGCCCGCCGGCGATGACGGAGGCGGCGGAGAAGACCCGGTCGCCGATGCGGACGACGGGCTTCGGCTTGGGGGCGACGGGGGCCACTGGCTGGGCCGGTGCGGTCGTCATGGGACTCCTGTCGGAGGAACGCCGGGGGAGGCGTCGGGTGGGGGTGTCCGGTGGTGCTGCGTCCGCTCGAACAGTGGAGCAGGACGGGCGAGGGCCCGGACGCCGGTCGATTGGGTGGGACCGGCGTCCGGGCGCTCAGGGTGCCTTACTTGATGGAGGCGACGGCCTTCGCGGCCTTCTCGGCGAGGTCGGTCGAGAGGGCGGCCGACTTGGCCTCCTTCGCGGCGGCGTCCTGCGCGTCCTTCGAGACGACGTAGTCGAGGTAGCCCTTCACGAGCTCACCCTTGTCGGCGTCCTTGTACTCCTGGCACGCGATGGCGTAGGAGACGAGCACCAGCGGCCATGCGCCGTCGGCGGTGTCCTCGCGGTTGATGTCGATCGCGAGGTCGTTGTCCTCACGGCCGGAGACCGTCTCGGAGTCCGCGACGACCTTGGCAGCGCCCTCGGCGGAGATCTCGGTGGCCTTGTCGCCGACCATGAGCTTCGCCTTGTCGAGGTCACCGGCGCCGGAGTCGTCGATGTACGTGATCGCGTTCGAGGCGCTGGCCATGGCCGAGGCCACGCCCGAGGTGCCCTTGGCGCTGTCGCCGACCTGGTACGGGAAGGTCTGGCTCGGGGCCTCGGTCCAGACGCTCTTGGCGTTCGCCGAGACGTACTCCGAGAAGTTCTGCGTGGTGCCCGAGTCGTCGGAGCGGTGCACGACCGTGATGTTGGCGTCCGGCAGCGTCGCGTCCTTGTTCAGGTCGGCGATCTGCGAGTCGTTCCACTTGGTGATCTTGCCGGAGAAGATGCCCGCGATGGTCTTCGCGTCGAGCGTCAGGTCCTTGACGCCGTCGACCTTGTAGGCGATCGCGATCGGGGAGATGTAGACCGGGATGTCGATGGCCTTCGAGTCCGCGGCGCACAGGCCGAAGGTGCCCGAGAGCTCCTCGTCCGACAGCGCGGCGTCGGAGCCGGCGAAGTCCGCGGCACCCGAGATGAAGTTCTTGCGGCCGGCGCCCGAACCGTCGGGCGAGTAGTTGACCGTCACGCCGGAGGCGACGCTCTGGAAGCCGGCGGCCCAGGTGGCCTCGGCGGTCTGCTGAGCGGACGAACCCGAGCCGGTGAGGGTGCCGGAGAGCTTCGAGTAGTCGGTGCCCGAGCTGGAGGAGGAGGTCGCGGTGCTGCCCGCGTCCTCGTTCGCCGCGCACGAGGAGAGCACGACCGCGCCGGCGATCGCGATTGCCGCGACCGTACCGATTCGCTTGATGTTCACAGGGGTCCCTTCGGGAATGTCAGTGCAGGTGGGACCGCTGCTGGTCCCGTGGGTCGGTGCCGACCCGGGAGCGACTGTAGGGACGCGAAGTGACGGGGATCACGCTCGCTGGTGAACGGAAGGTGAACGAGGGGTTGTGTCCGACGGGGCGCCGTGCGCGGGCGCGCGGACGGGAGCAGGATCGGGAACGTCGTGCGCTGCGCGGACGCATGCATGCGCATGCGTTCACCCGGCCTGGAGGCGCTGCTCGCCCCCGACGGTCGGCCTACGCCGAGACGGTGTTGCGGTGCGTCTCCACGGCGACGAGTCGGCCGTCGGCGATGTGCATCACGGCGAAGTCCCCGACGGAGAGCATCGCGGCGCGGCGGAGGTCGAAGCGTCCGCTGTCGTCGGCCGTCGCGGTGGCGATCCGGGCGATGATGTCCGGCAGCACGGGTCCGTGCGAGCACAGGACGGTCGACTTCGCCTTCTCGAGGCGCTTCTGCACGACGCCCTTGACGTTGGCGGCGCCGCGGTCGTGGGCGTCCTGGCTGATGTCCGGGGTGCTGGAGACCCCGAGGTGCGTGCGGTCGGACAGGGGTTCGACGGTCGCGAGGCACCGTGCCGCCGTGCTGCTGACGATCTTCTTCGGGCCGAACGCGGCGACGGGCGAGGCGACGGCCTTGGCCTGCGTGCGACCGACCGGCAGGAGCGGGCGGGTGGCGTCGGGGCCGTTCCAGTCCGAACCGGGGACCGTCTTCGCGTGCCGGAGCGCGATGAGGGCGAAGGTGCGGTGCTCCCCGGCGGCGACGCGCTCGGCGAAGCGGTCGAGGATGGCGACGTCCCGGTCGTACGTCAGCCGGTGCCGGGCGTCGTCGAGCGTGACCCACTCGACCGAGGCGACCTCGTCGTTCGGGCGGAACTTGCCGGCGCGCTCGAACTCCTTGGAGGGCACCCGGGCGGACCAGTAGTGCACCACCTTGTCGCGGCCGCTCGGCAGGACGTACTCCGCGGTGCCGAGCGGAGCGCCGAGGTGCACGCGGTACCCGGTCTCCTCGTCGATCTCGCGGACGGCCGTCGTCGGGACGCTCTCGCCCGGGTCGACCTTGCCCTTCGGGAACGAGACGTCCTTGTGGTGGTCGCGGTGGATGAGCAGCACGAGTGGGACGCCGTCCCGTTCACGCCAGACGACGGCACCTGCTGCGACGACGGGTCCTGAGGAGCCGCCGCTCACCGAGTGGAGCGCTTCCGAGCCGAGATCTTCCGCATGAGGACATTCTGCACGTCGTCGAGGGGTCGTCCGTCGTCGTCGGTCGAACGGCGCGTCCACTCGCCGTCGGACTCGAGGTGCCACGAGCTCGTCGTGTCGGCCATCGCGAGGTCGAACATGTCCTGGACCTCGTTCACGTGCGCCGGGTCGGACAGCCGCACGAGTGCCTCGACGCGGCGGTCGAGGTTGCGGTGCATCATGTCCGCCGAGCCGATGAACACGGCCGGGTCGCCGTCGTTGTGGAACGCGAACGCACGGGAGTGCTCGAGGTACCGACCGACGACGCTGCGCACGCGGATGGTGTCGCTGACGCCCTCCATGCCGGGCTTGAGGGAGCAGATGCCGCGCACCCAGACGTCGACCGGCACGCCGGCCTGGCTCGCCAGGTAGAGCGCGTCGATGATCTGCTCGTCCACCATCGAGTTGACCTTGATGCGGATGCCCGATGGCTTGCCGGCGCGGGCGTTGTCGGCCTCGGTCTGGATCCGCTTGAGCAGGCCCTTCCGCAGGTGCAGCGGTGCCACGAGCAGTCGCTTGAACTTCTTCTCGATGGCGTACCCGGACAGCTCGTTGAACAGCCGCGTGAGGTCCTTGCCCACGGTGTCGTCCGACGTGAACAGACCCATGTCCTCGTAGATGCGCGAGGTCTTCGGGTTGTAGTTGCCCGTGCCGATGTGGCTGTAGTGCTTGAGGGTGCCGCCCTCCTGCCGGATCACGAGGACCAGCTTGGAGTGCGTCTTGAGACCCACCAGGCCGTAGACCACGTGCACGCCGGCCTTCTCGAGCTTGCGGGCCCACGTGATGTTGTTCTGCTCGTCGAAGCGCGCCTTGATCTCCACGAGCGCCAGGACCTGCTTGCCCGCGGCCGCGGCGTCGATGAGGGCCTCGACGATGGGGCTGTCGCCGGAGGTGCGGTACAGCGTCTGCTTGATCGCGAGGACGTTCGGGTCTGCTGCCGCCTGCTCGAGGAACGCCTGGACGCTCGTCGCGAAGGACTCGTACGGGTGGTGCACGAGGACGTCCTTCGACGCGATCGCGCGGAAGAGGTCCGGCTTGGTGTTCGGCTCGCCGGGCTGGAACTGCACGGGCGTCGTCGGCACGTGCTTCGGGTAGTGCAGGTCCGGGCGGTTGATCTTCGCGATCTCGAACAGGCCGCCGAGGTCGAGCGGCGACGGCAGACGGAAGACCTCTTGCTCCGTGATGTCGAGTTCGCGCACGAGCAGGTCGAGCGTCACCGGGTCCATGTCCTCGGTGATCTCCAGGCGGATCGGCGGACCGAACCGACGACGGAGCAGTTCGCGCTCGAGGGCCTGGATGAGGTTCTCGGCCTCGTCCTCCTCGATCTCGACGTCCTCGTTGCGGGTGACCCGGAACACGTGGTGCTCGAGGACCTCCATCCCCGGGAACAGGTCGTCGAGGTGGTTCGCGATGAGGTCTTCGAGCGGGATGAACCGCAGCCGACCGGAGTTGTCGTCCGGCAGCTTGATGAACCGCGAGAAGTTCTGCGGCACCTTGAGTCGCGCGAACTCCTGCCGCTGCGACTTCGGGTTCCGGACCCGCACCGCCAGGTTGAGCGACAGCCCGGAGATGTACGGGAAGGGGTGCGCCGGGTCCACCGCGAGCGGCATGAGCACCGGGAAGATCTGCTCGTTGAAGTACTCGCGCATCCGGAGCCGGTCGGCCTCGTCCAGGTCGGACCAGTGCTCGACGTGGATGCCGGCGGCGTCGAGGTCGGGCTTGAGCGACTCGATGAAGGCCTGCGCGTGGCGGTCCTGCAGCTCGTGCGCCTTCTTCGCGATGTCCCGGAGCACGTCGAGCGGTGCGCGGCCGACGTTGGTCGGGACGGCGATCCCGGTGTCGATGCGGCGCTTCAGCCCGGCGACCCGGACCATGAAGAACTCGTCGAGGTTGGACGCGAAGATCGCCAGGAAGTTCGCGCGCTCGAGCAGGGGCTGCGTGCGGTCTTCTCCGAGTTCGAGGACGCGCTGGTTGAACCGGAGCCAGCTGAGCTCACGGTCGAAGTAGCGGTCGGTGGGCAGCGACTCGTGCTCGATCTCGACGACCTCGTCGAAGTCGTCCAGGTCCGGTGCGACGGATTCGCCGTCGAGCTGCGGTTCGGTGTCCATGCCCACATCCTGCCACCCGGTCCCTGCGCCCGGAGGGCCTCGCGTGGACGCTGTGGAAACCCGCGGTGAACGACTGGCCTGTGGACGAGTCGGCACGGTGACCCCCGAACGAGGGGAGGAATCGTCACGATATAAGAACGGTGACATCTGCGCCGGAATCTGGGTATGGTGGGTCGCGTCAGAGCCTCCGGGGGGATTTCCACTGCACGGGGGTGCAGCTACGAAACGAAAGAGGTTCACCATGTCGCGTGTACTTTCCACCGAGCAGGCGAAGAGTGCCATCCGTCAGATCCAGTCGATCGTGAACGGCGGGTTCACCGACCAGATCTCGCAGCTCGACGCCCAGGGCCGCATCCTGTCCGACTCGAACGTGTGGGACGGCCCGCTCGCGTCGACGTTCCGCGGTTCGACCTGGCCCGAGACCAAGGCTGCGCTGGACAAGGCGAAGTCGGAGCTCGAGCAGCTCCGCACCCAGCTCGACAAGATCTCGCAGGACATCTTCACCGCGGGCGGCGGCGCGTAAGCAGCCACTCGTCCTGCCCGGGTCGCCGCCCTGCGCGACGGCCCGGGCTTTCGGGGTCCTGACGGATCGCGCCGCCGCTCGCGCTCCAGTGGGCGGCGACCAGCACGACCAGCACCGACTCCGGGGGGAACCAACCATGGCGAAGATCCACGCGAACACGGATCCGATCCAGTTCGACAACGGCACCGCTGACGCACTGAAGAGCGCGCTCACGGGTGCAGCCGACGCGATCAGCGGTCAACAGGCGTCGCGACAGGGGTTCGTCAGCATCGCGTCCCAGGAGTTCCGCGGCCACTTCTCCCAGCTCTTCACCGAGAACGCGAACACTGCCTCCGGGGACGCCGGCGACATCGCCGAGGCGCTCCGCACCGTCGCGGGGTGGGTCGACCAGATGAAGGAAGCCGCGGCGACCGAGCGCGCCAACCGCAAGAAGGCCCGTGAGTGGCAGGAGCGCGAGGACGAGCGGAACGGCTTCCAGGACTTCTGGAACGACACCTTCCACTACGACCCGATGCCGCAGGTGGAGAACACGAAGCCGCCGTCGTTCAAGCCCCCGACGGTCAAGGCTCGACCGCGACAGACGCCGAACCCCGGCGGCGGTGGTGGTGGCGGTGGGACGTCGTCAGCGCGTCCGGCCGACCTGCGGACCTTCGCGAACGGATCGGCGTCCCTGAACCAGGCGCTCGACGGCAAGCCGGGCGCCCTCAACGGCAAGCTCGCTGACTTCAACACCGCGTGCTCCTGGGCGCACATCGACGCAGGCACCGTGGTCACGGCGTTCCAGCAGTGGCTGACGGCGAACGACCAGGACGTCAAGTGGGCGAACACGATCGCCGACGCCTTCGCCGCGGCCGGGGGTGACGGGAACGTCTCGACCGTGACGGACTCGGCGCTCGCCGCTGCGCTGCAGGCCGCGGGGGTGTCGGCGACCCGGTCGGACGTGCAGTTCGACCCGCCGACCGCGTACGGTGCCCAGCCGACCACGGGCTTCTCGATGGACCCGGTGAACACGACGACGGGCAACTTCCTCGAGCCCGAACTCGACCTCGGCTTCGTGGGCGCATCGGCCTCGTTGCAGGTCACCCGCATGTACAACTCCCTCGACGAGCACGTCGGCTTGTTCGGACCGGGCTGGGCGTCCGTGTTCGAGACCCGGCTCGAGCTCGACGACGAGGGCGCGTCGTTCGTCGGCGCCGACGGCCGGCAGATCCGGTTCCCCCGTGACGGCGAGGGCTGGGCGCGCGGCGTCGGCGAGAACCGTTGGCTCGCGGCCGAGGGCGACCTCCTGGTCGTCAGCGACAACGACGGCGGCCGCATCACCTTCACCCCGTCGGGCAGCTGGACCGGGTCGGCGAGCGGACCGGGCACGGCGGTCAGCGTCGAGCGGGACGACCACGACCTCGTCACGCGCCTGGTGCACGAGCGTGGTCGCTCGGTCGACGTCGAGTACGTGGGTGAACGCGTCGCGGTCGTCCGGGGTTCCGACGGGCGCCGCGTGGAGTACGGCTACGACGACCGCGGCCGCCTGGTGACGGTCACCGACGACGGCGGGACCCGACGGTACGGCTGGAACGACGACGACCTGGTCGTGACCGTCACGAGTGCGGCGGGTGTCGTCGAGGTCGACAACACCTACGACGAGGCCCGGCGGGTGACCGAGCAGGTCAGCCCGCACGGCCGGACCGTGCGGTTCGCCTACCTGCCCGGTCGGGCGACGGTCGTGTCCGACCCGGACGGTTCCCGGTCGGACACGTACATCGCCGACGCGAAGGGCCGCCTGGTCGGGATCGTCGACTCCGACGACCAGCGCCAGTCGATGAGCTACGACGCCCACGGCAACCTGGTGTCCGCGACGGAGCGCGACCGCTCCGTGACCGTCCACGCGTACGACGAGCGTGGTCGGAAGACCCGCACGGTCACGCCCTCTGGTGCGGACTTCACCTACGGCTACGACGACCAGGACCGGGTCACGACGGTCGTCACCGATGCCGGCGCCGTCGTCGAGTACGAGTACCTCGGGGACGACCGTGACCCCTCCGTCGTGGTCGACCCGGTCGGCGGTCGGACGGAGATGACCTGGGAAGCGGGTCGGCTGCGTCGGGTGGTCGACCCCACCGGCGTCCGTGTCGACCTGGGGTACGACGCCTTCGGTGAGCTGGTCGCGACGACGAACGCCCTCGGCGACACAGCACGGATCGAGCGGGACGGAGCCGGGCGCCCGATCGCTGCCGTCAGCCCGACCGGTGCCCGGACCGAGTACCGCTACGACTCCGCCGGGCTGCTGGAGTCCCGTCAGGACGCCGACGGTGCGGTGTGGCGGTTCGAGCACACGGTGGGCGGTCGCATCAGCGCGGTCATCGATCCGCTCGGCGCCCGGACCGAGTACACGTACGCGCCGAACGGTGAACTCCACACGATCACCGACCCGCTGGGTCGCACCACGACGCAGACGTACGACGACCAGGCCAACCCGGCGCGGCTCGAGGTGCCGGGCGGCGCGGACTGGACGTTCGCGCACGACGCGTTGTCGCGCCTCCAGGCCGTCACCGACCCCACCGGCGCGACGTGGCGACGCGAGTACGACGTGAACGGCCGCCTGTCGGCCGTCGTCGACCCGACCGGCGTCCGCCAGGACTTCGCCGAGGACGTCCAGACCGGCGTCGCGTCGCTGCGCGACGCGTTCGACGCGGTGACCGTCCGGTTCGACGCCTACGGCCGGCCGGTCGAGTCGACCAGCGACGACACGGGCTCCGAGCTGGTCACCTACGACGCTGCGGGCCGACCCGTGGAACTCGTCGACGGCGAAGGCGGCCTGACACGGATCGAGCGCGACCTCGCTGGTCGCGTCGTGTCACTCGCCACGCCGTCCGGGGCGCGGACGACGTACGAGTACGACGTCTGCGGCCGCCCGTCGGCGGCCACCGACCCCTCCGGCGCGCGCACTGTACTCACGTACGACGCGGACTCCCGCGTCGTGGCCCGGACCCTGCCCACCGGTGATGTCGAACAGATCGAGTACGACGCAGTCGGGCGCGTGGTCGCGCAGACGACGGCGGCGTCCGGCACGAGTCGGTTCCGCTACGACGCAGCCGGGAGGCTCGTCTCGGCCCACGACGCACGGTACGGCCGTCGTCGGTTCCGCTACGACCCTGCGGGACAGCTCACCGAGACCGTCAACGGTCTCGGCGGGGTCACCGCGTTCACCTACGACGAGCAAGGGCGGCTCACCACCGTCACCGACCCGGCCGGCGGCGTCACCGTCCGGACGTACGACGATGCCGACCGGGTCACCAGCGTGACCGACCCGCTCGGCCGGACCACCACCGCCACCTACGACGCAGCCGGCCGCCAGACGGGACAGACCGATCCGGACGGCCGCACGACCTCGTGGACGTACGACGCGGCTGGTCGCCAGCAGGAGATCGCCGTCGACGGCGCCGTCCAGTTCGAGCTGCGACGGGACGCGCTCGGACGGAACCTCGTCGTCACCGACCACACCCGCGGAGCCGGACGCAGCGTGGAGCACGAACTGCACCACGACCGCCGGGGGCTCCTGGTCCGCCGCAGTCGCGGGCAGTCCTCGGTCGGGTGGGAGTACGACGCCGACGGGAACCGTACGGCCCGCATCGACCCCGACGGCACCCACACCGCGTTCCGGCGCGACGCCGCCGGACGCGTGACCGCGGTCGAGCGTGACGGGCTCGGAGCCGGTACCTTCGCGTACGACGCCGCCAGGCGCATCGTCCAGTCGGCGACCGGGGACCTCGTGCAGGCGTGGTCCTACGAGGCCGGCGTGCTCGTGGCGCACACCACGACGACCCTCGAGGGCGCTTCCGCGACGCGGATCGAGTACGACGGCAGCGGCCGGATCGTCGCGATCACCGGCGCCGACGGGCGGGTCGAGTACGACTACGACGACGCCGGGCAGCTCGTCCGCGCGGGTGAGTCCACGTGGGCGTACGACACTGCCGGACGACTCATCTCCGAGACCATCGGAGGGGTGGCGACCACGTACGAGTACGACGTCGCCGGGCAGCTCGTCGCGTCGGAGCGGGACGGCCAGCGGATGGAGTACGTGCACGACGGTCTCGGTCGCCGTGTCCGCCGAACCGGACCCGACGGTTCCACGACCGAGTACGCGTGGTCGGCGCTCGGGTACCTGGCGGGTGTCGTCACGCGCGATGCCGCCTACGCGGAGACCGGCCGGATCAACGTGTGGGCGGATGCTCTCGGCGAGCTCGCGGCCGTCGATGACGTCGAGACGTGGTGGGACACTGCTGCTGCGGTCCCGACCCTCGTGTCGATCGCGGGGACGAGCGTGCTCGGCCTACCCGGGGGCGTCACCGCAGTCGGGTCGGAGTGGGCAACGCAGGGGTGGCGTGACGCGCGGGCGACCGATCCAGCGGACCCGTGGGCGGTGCTCGCCGGGGTGACCGGTGCGGGCCTGCCGGCGGGCGTGGGGCTCACCGCGACCGGTGGTGTCTCGATCGGTGGCCTCGAGTGGCTCGGGGCGCGGGTGTACGACCCGGCTGCCCGAGGCTTCCTCTCCGTCGATCCGCTCGCTCCCGTGCTCGGGTCGGGGTGGTCGGGGAACCCGTACTCGTACGCGGGGAACGATCCGTTGCAAGCTGTGGACCCGTTGGGGTTGCGGCCTGCGACGGACGCGGACCTGCAGGCCTACCGGGATGCGCATCAGGGGGTCATCGCTGGTGCGTGGAACTGGGCTGTCGATCACAAAGACGAGATCATTGCGGGGCTCGCGATCGGAGCTGGGGTCGGTCTGACCATCCTCGCGATGGCCACGCCGCTCGGCCCCCTCGCCGCCGTCGCTGTAATGGCTGGATCCGGCGCGCTCTTGTCGGGCGGTATGTCGGTCGCGACGCAGAAGGCGAAGGGTGAGAACGTGGATTGGAGGCAGGCCGGTCTGGACGCCGCGATCGGAGGCTTGTCCGGAGCGTTCGGCGGTGCTGCCTCGTTCGGAATCTCCAAGGCGCTCCCAGCGATCGGGAAAGCGGCCCAGGCTGCTATCTCGGGCGGGCTACAAAATGGTCTCTCGAACACCGTTGATTACGGTGCAAAGACTGGGTGGAAGGGGAGCGCCGGCGACTACGTCGGGGCAGCGGCGACAGGTGTTGTGACGGGAGCGGGCTTCAGCGCAGCCTCCAGCGGATTCGCACCGAAGGTCGCTTCCTGGGGGGTCAAGCAACTCGGGATCGAGGCGGTGGCGTCGACCGGTCGGCGCGCGCTCGCGGGGGCCGCGCCAAACATCGCTGCATGGCAAACGACGATTGGCGGGGTCGTTGACCACGCGGCTGGTGGGGCGCAGGCCGCCATCAACGAGTTGATACGCCCCGGGCACGATGTGAGCCCTGAAAGTATTATTGGCACTACGCTCAACGGAATCATCGGCGGCGCTGAAGGTCCCCAGGTCCGCGAGGGTGCTCGGCATTGAGTTATTAAGGTAGTGGATATCAATTGACTGTGGAAGATTCTTTACCCAAGGCGAAGGGCTATGGCAAGATCCGGAATCGGATCGTTGCGATTGTCGTACTCTTCCTTGTCGTGGCAGGGCCCATCGCGATATTCGCAGGCGGGCCCGCCGCTCTGATTGCCTACGATAAGGCCCACCTGATCAGCATTGATTGCAAGGTGGACCACGCAGAAGCGTCGCTCGGCTCTACCCGGTCCGGGAAAGGCATCGGTAGTTCGACAAACCAGGTCATAATTTACTCCAGCTGTGGAGAGCTTTTGCTCGAGCGTGGGGTAACGGCTGGTAACGGAAATCAGATAGCAAATAGTTTTCACCACGACGGTGTATACATTTTTGAGATCGGCCAGGCCTCTTATAGTATGCGCTCTTTGCTCAGTGCAATTCACATCGCTCGAGTGGTGTACGGATATGAGTTGAAGTAGCCGTGCGCGGCGGCGAGGCATTTCGACAGAGGCGCCATCGTGTATGCGGCGATTCGCGCTGGTCAGGACAGAACCTCGGCATCCAAGGCCTGGCGAACAACGCCTGGGGTCCGAGAGACCCTGATGTGGCGGCAGATACGTGGGCAAGCTTCCAGAATGGGGCATTGACGGCCGCCAAGGGGCTCCGTGTGCCGGTGCACGGCACTTCGGACCAGTAGGAAACAATATGTCACATAGTTCAGCAGTGCCTCGAAGTGGGGTGAGCGGTACGCGGCGAAGCTCCTGCGCGCCGAACTCGCGGCGGACCCGGAGATCGTGGAGCGCTTCGTCCGCGAGCGCTCGGTGCTCCTCGGGCTCCAGCACCCGTCGATCGTCCGGTCGCGGTCTGGTCGACCTGCCAGACCTCGCCCGTCGCGCCCGTCCCGAGCAGCGCCGCGAGGCGGTAGGACGCACCGAGCGGCTCCCCTTGACCGTACTGCGCCACCGAGCCCCCGAGTCCGTCGTGGTCGACCCCTCGCCGACCGCACCATGTTACCGGCCGGACCCCGGCGCGGCGTACTGCACGTCGATCGCGTGCTGCTCGAACCCGGACCGCCGGTAGAGCGCCAGCGCCGGCTCGTTGTCACCCTCGACGTACAGCGCCGCGGCGGTGAGCCCACGACCGGTCAGCCGGGCGGTCCCCGCGCGCATGAGCACGCCGCCGAGCCGCTGCCCCTGCAGGTCCGGGCGCACGGCGACCGCGTAGAACTCGCCGATCCCGCCCTCGACCTTGAGCCAGCACGACCCCGCCAGGGCGCCGGACGCGTCGCGGAGCAGGATCAGGTCGTCGCCGGAGAACCAGTCGTCGGCCTCTCGGGCGCGGAGGTCCTCGAGCGTCATCCGGCCCTGCTCCGGGTGGTGGGCGAACGCCGCCGCGTTGAGGGCGAGCCAGTCTGCCTCGTCCCCGGCTTCACCGGCGCGGAACGCCGACAGGGAGTACCCGGCCGGCACCGCCGGGTCCGGAGCGGCGGAGGCGATCGGCGCGCGCAGCTGCAGGAGCGTGCGGACGGCCGTCCAGCCGCACCGCGCCGCGAGCGCCCGCGCAGCCGGGTGGTCCCCGTGCGCCCACGCGAGCCGAGGAGCCGGACCGACCACGGGGGCGGCCCCGCCGTCCGTGCCGAGCACCTGCGTGACGAGGGCCGTGCCGAGGCCGCGCCCCCGTTCCTCCAGGCCGACGACGAGCTCGAGCTCACCGTCGCGCACCACGGCGACCCCGCGTTCGTCCCCGACGACGGTGGCGCGCCCAGCGCGCACGTCGACCAGGGTCTGGTCCGAGAACGGCGGGGCCTCGTCCGGGACGACGAAGCGGGAGAGGTCGACCACTACTGCGCCGAGAGCCGGTCGGCCTCGTCGTCGTAGACGTTGAAGCGGTACCCGACGTTGCGGACGGTGCCGATGAGCGACTCGAGGTCACCGAGCTTGGCGCGCAGACGACGCACGTGCACGTCGACCGTGCGGGTGCCGCCGAAGTAGTCGTAGCCCCAGACCTCGCTGAGGAGCTGCTCGCGGGTGAAGACCCGCGACGGGTGCGTGGCGAAGAAGCGGAGGAGCTCGAACTCCTTGAAGGTGAGGTCGAGCGGCCGGCCGCGCACCTTCGCCGAGTAGCTCGCCTCGTCGATGACGACACCGGACGCCTGGATCTTCGACCCGGTCTGGTTCTTGACCGCACGCCCGGCGGTCAGGCGGATCCGGGCGTCGACCTCGGCGGGACCGGCGGTCTCGAGCACGACGTCCTCGACGTTCCACTCGCTGTTCACAGCGGTGAGGCCGCCCTCGGTGACGACCAGGATGATCGGCGTCGTCGACCCGCTCGTCGCGAGGATCTTGCAGAGGGCCTTCGCGCTCGCGAGGTCGGTGCGTGCGTCCACGAACATCAGGTCGCTCTGCGGTGCGTTGACCAGCTGCGCGGCCTCGGCGGGCACGTGGCGGATCCGGTGGCTCAGCAGTCCGAGGCTCGGCAGGACGTCGCCGGGCGCGGCTGAGGTGAGTACCAGGAGCTGGGCCACAGGACCTCCAGTGGTGGGGGAGTCGTGCACACATCCTAGTGATGCTCGGGAAGTGTCCCTCCCGACCGGACGGTCGGGACGGCGACCATCGGACGGTCCGGACCGTCGGGGGCCGCTCTGTCATGATGGGGCGCGTGACCGAGCCCGTGCCGCCCACCGACCAGCGTCGCCTCCGACTGACGTCCGTGCTGCCGGTGTGGCTGCTCGCGATCGTCGGTGCCGTGCTCGTCCTCACCCTGACGGAGAAGGACTCGTTCGCCTGGCTCCTGCTCGTCTTCGTGCTCTGCGTGCTCGTCAGCTTCGTGCTGCAGCTCATCACCGCGACCAAGGACGGCCTGGTCGAGCGGATCAGCATCGCGTCGTCCGGGGCCTTCGTCGTCGTGCTCGTCACAGCGGTGGTGCTCCTGGCGCGTTGAGCCGGTCCGCGTAGACTCGCACCATGGATTCGCTGCTTGCGCTCGAGCTCTTCTACGTGGGCCTCCTCGGTCTGGCGTCGCTCGCGATCGCGTTCGTCTCGGTGACCGTCGTCGTGAAGCTGTTCAAGGGTCAGCGTTGATCGAACTGCCCGAGGGCCTCGCCCCCGAACTCGTCCCCCTGTCCTGGCTCGTCGGCGTCTGGGAGGGCACCGGCGTGGTCGAGTACCCCGTGGGCGACGAAGAGGAACCCCGGAACTACGAGTTCGGCCAGCGCGTGAGCTTCAGCCACGACGGCCTGCCCTACCTCAACTACTCGTCCACGACGTGGCTGCTCGACGACGAGCACACCCCGCTCGCGGCCGAGATGGGCTACTGGCGGATCGATCGTCCGTCCGAGCCCGGCGACCGCGGTCCGGCGATGCTCCTCGGCGAGGGGCCGACGCCGTTCAGCACCGTCGAGAGCGTCGAGGCACTGCGGAACACCACGGACGGCTTCGACGTCGAGGCGGCGATCATCCACCCGACGGGCGTCAACGAGCTCTACGTGGGTCGGGTCCGCAAGGGCCGGATCGACCTCGCGACGGACGCCGTGATGCGCTCGCCGAACGCGAAGGACTACTCCGCGGCGACCCGGCTGTACGGCCTGGTCGAGGGCAAGCTCTTCTGGGCGTGGGACATCGCAGCCCTCGGCAAGGAGCTCACCTCGCACGCCTCGGGGCAGCTCGCGAAGGTCGACTGATGTCGGCGTTCGCCGGTCGTGACGGCTTCGTGGGGACCGACGCGGGCCCCGCCGCCCACTTCGGCAACCCGCTCGGCGAACAGCGTCTGCTCGCCCGCGGCCGTGCCGTCGTCGAACTCGGCCTCGGTGTCGTCACAGTGTCCGGCCCGGACCGCCTGTCGTGGCTCAACTCGATCACGTCGCAGCTCCTGCTCGGGCTCGGCGCCGGTGTCAGCACCGAGACGCTCGTGCTCGACCAGTCGGGTCGCGTCGAGCACGCCGCCCGCGTCGTCGACGACGGCTCGGTCGCGTGGCTCCTGACCGAGCCCGCCGACGCGGCACCGCTCGCCGCCTGGCTCGACTCGATGCGCTTCATGCTGCGGGTCGAGGTCGCCGACCGTTCGGCGGACTTCGCGACGATCGGTCGCTTCGGTTCGGCAGTGCTCGCCGACGACACGGTCGTCGAGTGGGTCGACCCGTGGGCGTCCGTCACGCCCGGTGGGTGGGGCTACGCCGACCCGGAGGCCCATCCCGGCTCCGACTGGACCCTCCGCATCGCCGTGGTCACCCCGGGCACCGCGGCCGAGATCGCCGCGTCGGACGTCCCCGCCGCGGGGCTCCTCGCCTACGAGGCGCTCCGGATCGCCGCCTGGCGTCCGTCGCTCGCCGACGTCGACGAGCGCACCATCCCGCACGAACTCGACTGGCTCCGCTCCGCCGTGCACCTGACGAAGGGCTGCTACCGGGGGCAGGAGACGGTCGCGAAGGTCCACAACCTCGGGCACCCGCCGCGCCGTGTCGTGCTGCTGCACCTGGACGGGTCGGACGGTGTGCTCCCGGCACCGGGGACGCCCGTCGTGCTCGACGACAAGGAAGTGGGACGCCTGTCGGCCTCGGGGCTGCACCACGAGCTCGGGCCGATCGGGCTCGCGGTCGTGAAGCGCTCCCTCGAACCGGCGGCGACGCTGACCCTGACCGCCGACGACGTGGTCGTGGCCGCGACGCAGGAGGTCATCGTGCCGCCCGGCGCCGGTGCGACGGCGAACGTGCCGCGCCTGCCCCGCCTCGGGGCGGTCCGCCGCTCGTAGGCCCGCCCGCGCGCCGAGTCTCGCCTCGGCGGACACATCCGTGTCGGATCGGCCTCGAAACTGTCCGCGGGCCCGAGTCTCGGCTTGCCCGTTGCCCCGACCACGCCGGTCAGGCTGGCTCGACCGCGGCCCACGGGACGCTGAGCTCGCCGAGGCGCCAGCGGCTCACCCCGTGCAGCACCGGCCAACCCCGGTCGCGCATGCCCCGCACCGTCGCGATCCACCGCTGCCGGGGCCCGTACGTGCCGAGCGGCGCAGCGACCGCCCATGCCAGGTCGAGGTCGCGGAGGAACGCGTGCACCCGCTCGCCGGGGACGTTCCGGTGGATGAGGGCCTTCGGCAGCCGTTCCGCCACGATCGACGGCACGTCCAGGTCGGCGAGCCGCAGCGACACCGTGAACGTGTGCGGCGCCCGGTCGTCGAGGGTGATCCAGGACGCCACCCGGCCGACCTCGTTGCAGGTCCCCTCGACCAGCGCACCGCCCGGCTGCAGTCGGTCCTGCATGATCCGCCAGGCGCCGTCGACCGCGGACTCGTCGTACTGCCGCAGCACGTTGAACGCCCGGATCACCACCGGCCGTCGGTTCCCGGGCGTCGGGGTCTCGAACCCGCCGAGCCGGAACGTCACCCCGTCGCGGGTGCCGGCGTTCGCGAGCGCCACCCGTGCCGGTTCGATCTCGATGCCGGTCACCTCGACGTCCGGTCGCACCCGGGCCAGTCGGTCCCGGAGCTCGAGCGTCGTGGTCGGTGAGGCCCCGTACCCGACGTCGGCCACGAGCGGATCCTCGGTCTGTCGGAGGACCGGGAGCGTGGCGATCCACCGGTCGACACGGCGGAGCCGGTTGTACCCGGTCGTCCCGCGCGTGACGTTCCCGATCGGCATGCAGACCAGGCTACGGCGTGGAGCACGCTCGGTAGACTCGGACGCATGACCTCCACGCTCGTCCTGCTCCGTCACGGCAACAGTGACTGGAACCAGAAGAACCTGTTCACCGGTTGGGTCGACGTCCGACTCAGCGAGTTGGGCGAGAAGGAGGCGAAGCGCGCCGGCGAGCTCATCAGCGAGTCGGGCATCGTCCCGGACGTCCTGTACACGTCGCTGCTCACCCGGGCAATCCAGACGGCCGACATCGCCCTGCTCGAGGCCGACCTCGCCTGGCTGCCGGTGAAGCGCGACTGGCGGCTCAACGAACGCCACTACGGCGACCTGCAGGGCAAGGACAAGGCCCAGACGCTCGAGCAGTACGGCGAGCAGCAGTTCATGGAGTGGCGTCGTTCGTTCGACGTGCCGCCGCCCCCCATCGCCGACGACGCCGAGTGGTCGCAGTTCGGGGACCGCCGCTACGCCGACCTCGGCGACCAGCTGCCCCGCACGGAGTCGCTCAAGCTCGTGATCGACCGCCTGCTGCCGTACTGGGAGTCGGACATCACGAAGGACCTCGGCGCGGGCAAGACCGTCCTCGTCACGGCGCACGGCAACTCGCTCCGCGCGCTCGTGAAGCACCTCGACGGGATCTCCGACGACGACATCGCCGGGCTGAACATCCCGACGGGCATCCCGCTGGTGTACGAACTCGACGACGAGTTCCGCCCGACGAAGCCCTCGTACTACCTCGACCCCGAGGCAGCCGCTGCCGGCGCCGCCGCCGTGGCCGCCCAGGGCGCCAAGAAGTAGACCCGACGAACGAACGCCCCGCCTGGTCCCCAGGCGGGGCGTTCGTGCGTTCGGCCTGAGGCGAGGCCGGGTTCGCCAAAGCGACAGTCTGCCGCGAACGTTCCGCCGACTTCTGTCGCTCTGCCGGGAGGAACGGATCACCTCGCCAGCACCGTGTCGCTCCGGCGGGGTGGTCGGCTCTGCCAGCCCGAGCCGTTCACACGAAGTGCGAGGCGATCTCCTGCACCAGGGCGCCGACGTCGTACGGCTTCGTGGTGTCCACCCGCACGACCGCGGTCCCCGGGAGTCCGATCGGTTCCGCGGCAGCGCCGTGTTCGTCCCAGAACGACAGGATGTCGGCGAGGTCCCCGTGGACCTCGTGCCGCACCGGCACGGTGCCCGGCTCGTACCGGTCGCGCAGCCGCTCCTCGGCGGTGGCCCGGTCGACGTGGCACCACACCTCGACGACGCGAGGCGACCCGGCGGAGGCGAGGCCTGCCTCCAGGAGGTCACGGTCGCGCGACGGCAGCCAGACGGCGTCGAGGACGACCCCGTTCTCGACGGCCCGTGCCATCGACCACATGGTCTCCATCGCGATGCCGCCGAGCGGACGCGAGGCGATCATCGGGCCGACGATGTCGGCGAGGGGTTCCTTGATCCGGTCCTTCGAGAGGAACGGGCAGCCGAGCACCTCGGCGAGGGCAGCACCGATCGTGCTCTTGCCGGAACCGGGCATGCCGTTGACGATGATCGCGACCTGGGCCATGCCACGATCCTCGCAGACGTGCGGGTCGGGTCAGACCGCCGCGGTCGTGGTGGACGCGCCCGTCCAGTCGCCCGTCGCCAGGTACTCGACCTTCTTGGCGATCGACACCGCGTGGTCCGCGAAGCGCTCGTGGTACCGGGAGGCGAGGGTCGCGTCGACGGTGTCGATCGGGTTGCCCTTCCACGTCTCGCCGAGCACGAAGTCGAACACGCTGGCGTGCAGCTCGTCGACGGCGTCGTCCTCGTCGCGGATCTCCGCCGCGAGCGTGATGTCCTCGGTCGCGAGCAGGCGCGTGAGCTTCTGCGCCATCGCGACGTCGTGCGCACCCATCTTCTTGAAGGTGCCGCGGAGGCCCTTCGGCACGACCTTCTCGGGGAAGCGCTGGCGGGCGAGCTGCGCGATGTGCTCGGCCATGTCGCCCATGCGCTCGAGCGAGGAGCTGACACGCAGTGCGGTGACGACGACGCGGAGGTCACGGGCCACCGGTGCCTGGCGGGCCAGGATGTCGATGGCGATCTCGTCGAGGCTGTTCGCCGCCTCGTCGATCTTGGCGTCGTCGGCGATCACCTCCTCGGCGAGGGCGACGTCGGAGTCGCTGAAGGCCTGCGTGGCCCGGGTGATGGCGGACTCGACGAGCCCGGCGATCTCGGTCAGTCGCTCCTGGACGTCCTGGAGTTCCTGCTGGAAGACTTCGCGCATGGGGAGTACCTCTCTCTGCGTACCGGTCGAGTGTCGTCAGGTCAGGTGAACGAACGGTGACGTGCGGTTGAACGCTTCGCGATCCTCCGGCGGGATCGGCCCGGACGGGGGTGAACGGGGCCCGAACCCCGCGTGACCATCCCTACACTGACGGCATGGACAACGCGTGGCTCGTGCCACTGTCGATGCTCCTCGGCGGGGTCTTCGGCGCGGGCGTCGTGGTGCTGATCATCACCGCCGAGCGCACGGCTCGTGCAGCAGACGTCGCCGAACGCACCCTGCCGGACGGCGTCGCCGCGGTCATCGCCACGATGCACAACCCGGCCGTGGTGGTCGACCCGTCGAACACCGTCGTGGCCGCGTCGCCGCAGGCACTGACGGTGGGGCTCGTGGTGCGGCGGAAGCTCGTGCACCGAGAGCTCGCCGACCTCGTCGACCGGGTGCGCAAGAGCGGCGAGATGGGTGCGGAGGACCTCGAGCTCCCACGCGGCCGTGGGAGCGACCAGATCGGCTACCTCAGCTTCCGCGCGGCGCAGCTCGGCAACCGGTACGTCCTCGTCACCGCGGACGACCTCACCGAGAGCCGGCGCATCGACGAGGTCCGGCGGGACTTCGTCGCGAACATCTCCCACGAGCTGAAGACCCCGATCGGCGCCATCGGCCTGCTGTCCGAGACCCTCGTCGCCGCGGCCGACGAACCGCAGCACGTCCGGAAGTTCGCGGCGCAGCTCGTCACCGAGTCCGAGCGGCTGGCGGCGCTGACGAAGGACATCATCGAGCTCTCCCGCCTGCAGTCCGTCGACGCGCTGGAGAACAGCGAGGAGACGTCGATCGACCGCATCGTGCAGGCCGCCGTCGACGCGAACGAGATCGTCGCCCGGGCCCGGGACATCGAGCTGGTGCGGGCGAAGAAGTCGAAGCTCCGCGTGATGGGCGACCCCGGGTTGCTGCAGATCGCGGTGTCGAACCTCATCGCGAACGCGGTCAAGTACTCCCCGGACGGCACCCGGGTCGGCGTCGGCGTCCGGTCCGCGAAGGGCTTCGTCGAGATCGCCGTCACGGACCAGGGCGTCGGCATCCCCGAAGCCGACCTCGACCGCGTGTTCGAACGGTTCTACCGCGTCGACCCCGCGCGCTCCCGGGCCACCGGCGGTACCGGCCTGGGCCTCGCGATCGTCAAGCACGTCGTCGGGAACCACGGGGGCGACGTCCGCGTCTGGTCGCAGCCCGGCAAGGGCTCGACCTTCACCATCCGCCTTCCCGAGGCGGACCCGGAACTGACCACAGCACTCGAAGAGCAACTGGAAGAGCAGCAATCGTGACCAAGATCCTCATCGTCGACGACGAGCCGGCCCTGAGCGAGCCCCTGGAGTTCCTGCTGCAGCGCGAGGGGTACGACACCTCCGTCGCTGCGGACGGCGTGACCGCGCTGTCGAAGTTCGACGCGGAGAACCCCGACCTGGTGCTGCTCGACCTGATGCTGCCGGGGCTGTCCGGCACCGAGGTCTGCCGGCAGATCCGGACCCGCTCGAACATCCCGATCATCATGCTGACGGCGAAGGACTCCGAGGTGGACATCGTCGTCGGGCTGGAGCTCGGCGCCGACGACTACGTGACGAAGCCGTACTCGACCCGGGAGCTCCTGGCGCGCATCCGTGCCGTGCTCCGCCGCCGCACCGAGGACGACCCGGCGGACAGCGGGATCCTGCAGGTCGGCGGCATCCGGATGGACGTCGAGCGGCACACGGTCGCGGTGGACGGCTCCGAGACGCCGATGCCGCTCAAGGAGTTCGAGCTCCTCGAGCTGCTGCTCCGGAACGCCGGGCGCGTGCTCACCCGCGGGCAGCTCATCGACCGGGTGTGGGGGTCGGACTACTTCGGGGACACGAAGACGCTCGACGTGCACATCAAGCGCATCCGGTCGAAGATCGAGCGCGTCCCGAGCGCTCCGGAGATCCTCGTCACCGTCCGGGGGCTCGGCTACCGCATCGAGGGCTGACGCGACGGGCCGCGGCCCACGGGTCGCGCCCCGCGCGCAGCGCAACGGACTGGAGGCCCGGTGCGAGTCCATGGGACTCGCACCGGGCCTCCAGGCGGTTGCGGTGTGTGCTTACGGGTTGACCGGGACGTCAGTCGGCGTCGCGACGGGGGTCTCGACCGGCAGCGTGATCTCGCTGGTCGGCTCCGGCGAGGAGGTCGGCGCGAGCGTCGCGTACTCCTCCTGCGAGCTGGTGAGCACCGGCACGCTGGCGGAGACGCCCTCGGCGCCCGAGTAGGAGAAGTAGACCTTGACGAGCGCGCCGGGCTCGGCGTCCGCACCGTCGAAGTCGAGCGTGTCGTGCTTGGCGTCGTTGGCGAGGTCGACGTGGCCGCTGGCCGGGACCTCGACGGTCTCGGTGTCGCCGCCGATCTCGACGGAGACGGTGATGTCGTCGGTCTCGTCGTTGTTCACGAGCGTGCCGATGAAGCGGGCGCCCTCACCGTCGTCGGAGATGAGCAGCGCGTTGCGGACGTCGATCTTGCCGGTCGACACGTTCACGCCGTCGGTGATCTGCTTGATCTCCGTCGTCTGCGCGGGCGACATGAACTCGCAGCCGGTGGCGCCGAGCGCGATGGTTGCCGCAACGGCGACGGACACGAGTACCCGAGCTCGCAAGAGATTCCTCCGGAAGATCACGATGTGGACCGGACGGTCCGACGACCATCCTACCGATCGGCGGGGGTGCCAGGTGTTAGGTGCCCCTTACCCGAAAACTGCTTGTGGTAAACTGGGTGTCTCGGAACGGAGCCTGATACATGCAATTCGAGGTCGGCGAGACCGTGGTCTACCCCCATCACGGGGCGGCAACCATCTCTGAAGTCAAGACGCGCGTCATCAAGGGCGAGGAAAAGGTCTACCTGAAGCTGCGGGTCACCCAGGGTGACCTGACGATCGAGGTACCGGCGGACAACGTCGACCTGGTCGGTGTCCGCGACGTGATCGGCAAGGAGGGCCTCGACAAGGTGTTCGAGGTCCTGCGCGCTCCGTTCACCGAGGAGCCCACGAACTGGTCCCGCCGGTACAAGGCGAACCTCGAGAAGCTCGCTTCGGGTGACGTCATCAAGGTGTCCGAGGTCGTCCGCGACCTCTGGCGACGCGACCAGGACCGCGGGCTCTCCGCGGGGGAGAAGCGGATGCTCGCCAAGGCGCGGCAGATCCTCATCTCCGAGCTGGCGCTGGCCGAGAAGACCGACGAGGACAAGGCATCGACCGTCCTCGACGAGGTCCTCGCCTCCTGAGCGCACCGAACCACTGAACGCGACCTCGACCGTTCTGTTCCCCGAAGGGGTGGACAGGGCGGTCGTCGTCGTTGCGGCCGGGTCCGGCACACGCCTGGGCATCGGTACGGCGAAGGCGTTCGTCCCCGTGGCCGGCACGCTCATGCTGGCGCGGGCGCTCGAGCCGCTGTTCGCCCTGGCGTCGCCGACGCTCGTCGTCGTGGTCGCGCCCGCGGCGCTGCTCGACGACTGTCGACAGGTGGTCGCCTCGGTCGCCGGGGCTGCGGTCGCGTACACGGCGGTGGTGCCGGGAGGCACGGATCGCCACGGCTCGGTCGAGGCCGGCCTGGCAGTCCTGCCGGACTCCGTCACCTCGGTGCTTGTGCACGACGCAGCGCGGTGCCTGACGCCGACGGCGCAGTTCGACCGGGTCTTCGACGCGGTCGCCGGGTCGCTCGCCGACGGGTCGGCTGCCGGGTTCGTCCCGGCGCTGCCCGTCACGGACACGATCAAGCGCGTCGCGGGGGACGTCGTCGTCGAGACCGTCGACCGGTCTGCTCTCGTCGGGGTGCAGACGCCGCAGGGCTTCCCGCTCGACGCGCTCCGGCAGGCGTACGCGGTGTCGTCGCAGTCCGAGACCGACGACGCGGGGGTGTTCCAGGCGGCGGGCGGCACGGTGCGCTTCGTCCCCGGCGACGCCGACGCCTTCAAGATCACCACCCCGTGGGACCTCGGGCGGGCGGAGTCGATCGTGCGCGCGCGCTCCGGTTCCTCTTCTCCGCTGGACACGCGGGTCGGGCTGGGTGTCGACGTGCACGCCTTCGACGCGGCCGCTCCGTGCCGGGTCGGGCTGCTCGACTTCCCGGGCGAGGCCGGTCTCTCCGGGCACAGCGACGGTGACGCGGTCGCGCACGCGGTCTGCGACGCCCTGCTCTCCGCGGGCGGCCTGGGCGACATCGGCGGGACGTTCGGCACGTCGGACCCCGCCTACGCCGGAGCGGCGGGCGACGTCTTCGTCCGTGGCGCAGTCGGTCTCCTCGCTGAAGCGGGCATGGTCCCGGTGTCCGTCACCGTGCAGGTGATCGGCAACCGCCCGCGCATCGGCGCCCGCCGGACCGAGATGCAGGACGCCCTCGCGGCCGTCGTCGGGGCTCCCGTCGCCGTGTCCGGCACGACGACCGACGGCCTCGGGTTCACCGGCCGCGGCGAAGGGCTCGCCGCGATCGCAACAGCCGTCGTCCGGGCGTCCTGACGTCCTAGGCTTGGGGGCGTGACCGTTCGCCTCTACGACTCCCGCGCCGCTGCCGTCGTCGACCTCGTCCCGCTGGTCGACGGACACGTGAGCATGTACGTCTGCGGGCCGACGGTGCAGTCGTCGCCGCACATCGGTCACCTCCGCTCCGCGCTCGTCTACGACGTCTGGCGCCGCTGGTTGAGCCACCGCGGGTACCGGGTCACCCTCGTGCGGAACGTCACCGACATCGACGACAAGGTGCTCGACCTCGCCGCCGGCACCGACGAGGAGTGGTTCGCCCGCGCGTACCGCGTCGAGCTCGAGTTCACGGCCGCCTACACGGCCCTGGGCATCCTGCCCCCGACGTACGAGCCGCGGGCGACCGCCAGCGTGCCGCAGATGCACGACATCATCGAGCGGCTCATCGAGCGGGGCCACGCGTACGCGGCGGCCGACGGCTCCGGCGACGTCTACTTCGACACCGGCAGCTGGGAGTCCTACGGCGCCCTCACCCGCCAGCGTCGCGAGGACATGGTCGAGGCCGCCGACGCCGACCCCCGCGGCAAGCGCGACCCCCGCGACTTCGCGCTCTGGAAGGGCGCCAAGCCCGGTGAGCCGTCGACCGCGAACTGGGACTCGCCCTGGGGTCCCGGCCGTCCGGGCTGGCACATCGAGTGCTCGGCGATGTCCCGGCGCTACCTCGGCCCGGCGTTCGACATCCACGGCGGCGGACTCGACCTGCGCTTCCCGCACCACGAGAACGAGCTCGCGCAGTCGACTGCCGCGGGCGACCCGTTCGCCTCGTACTGGCTGCACAACGGCCTGGTCTCGGTCGACGGGCAGAAGATGTCGAAGTCGCTCGGCAACTCGGTCTTCGCCGCGGACATGCTCGGCTCCGCCCGGCCGATCGTCGTCCGGTACGCGCTCGGCGCCGCCCACTACCGTTCCACGATCGACCACCACGATGGCTCCCTCGCCGAGGCCGAGGCGGCGCTCGACCGGATCGCCGGCTTCCTCGCACGTGCCCAGACCCGGCTCGAGGGGGTCTCGCTGGCCAACGCCCCGGGGGTGCCCGACGCGTTCGCGGCAGCCATGGACGACGACCTCTCGGTACCCCAGGCCCTCGCCGTGCTGCACGAGACCGTCCGCGCCGGGAACGCCGCCCTGGACACCGACGATGCGGAAGCGGTCGGAACCGCGTACCATCAGGTGGCCGCGATGGTCGAGGTGCTCGGCATCGACCCGCGGGCCGACCACTGGTCCGGCGGTGGCCACGACGCATCGGCCGCACCACTCGCAGCCCTCGTCGAACGCCTCGTGCAGGAGCGTTCCGACGCCAGGGCGGCACGCGACTTCGCCACGGCCGACCGCGTGCGCGACGATCTCGCATCCGCGGGCATCACCATCGAAGACACCGCATCTGGTACACGCTGGAGCATCGCCTGACAACGGCAGTGCCGGACAGGAGAGAGCAATGAAGAACGTCTCGGGGAGCAAGAAGGGCCGGCCCGGCGCCGTCCGCTCCGGCCGCAAGGGCAACAAGCAGGTCGGCTCCGGCGGCCAGGGTGCGCAGGCGCTCGAGGGTCGCAAGCCGACCCCGAAGGCCGAGGACCGTCCGTACCACCCAGCCGGCAAGCGCAAGGCCGCGAAGGAGCGCTACGAGAACGCTCGTGGTCGTCACGGTGCGTCGAGCTCGCCGCAGCAGCGCACGGGCCGTCCGCCACAGCGCAAGAGCGACGACTCCGAGCTGGTCACCGGCCGCAACTCGGTGCTCGAGGCCCTGCGCACGAAGACCCCCTCCACGACGCTGTACGTCGCCGCCCGCATCGAGGTGGACGACCGCGTCAAGGAGATCCTGGCGCTCGCCAACCACCGCGGCGTGCCGATCATGGAGATCATGCGTCCGGAGCTCGACCGCATCACCGGGCACGACAGCGTGCACCAGGGTGTCGCGCTCAAGGTGCCGGCGTACGAGTACGCCGTGGCCGAGGACCTCGTCGAGCGTGCCTTCGCGAAGGACGAGGTCCCGCTGGTCGTCGCACTCGACGGCATCACGGACCCGCGCAACCTCGGTGCGATCATCCGCTCGACGGCGGCCTTCGGCGGACACGGCGTCATCGTGCCGCAGCGTCGCTCCGTCGGCGTGACGGCCTCCGCGTGGAAGACCAGTGCCGGTGCCGCCGCCCGTACCCCGGTCGCGATGGCCCCGAACCTGACGCAGACCCTGAAGTCCCTCAAGTCGATGGGGCTGTTCGTGCTCGGCCTCGACGGTGACGGTGACGTGGAGCTCGACGGCCTCGAGCTCGCCGACCGTCCGATCGTGATCGTCGTCGGCTCGGAGGGCAAGGGCCTGTCGCGCCTCGTCACCGAGACCTGCGACGCGATCGTGTCGATCCCGATCTCGAGCGCGACGGAGTCCCTCAACGCGGGCATCGCCGCGAGCGTCACCCTGTGGGAGGTCGCCCGGCGCCGTCGCGCCGAGTAGCCGCGCGTCGTCGCGCGTCGTCGCGCGTCGTCGCGCGGAGTCGCGCACTTCGTGTGCAGAAATGGTCGCCTCCCGGTCCGGGAGGCGACCATTTCTGCTCACGATCGGGCGCACGCGCGTGGCGCGGGCGCGGGCGTGGCGCGGGCGCGGCGCGCGTCAGACGGTGGCGCGCCAGTCCTCGACGTCGTCGGGGGAGACCGGCGCCGTGTCGTCGACCACGGGGATCGGCAGCGTCATCGACGAGGTCGGCGGGTTGATCAGCAGCCGCTCGTCGCGACGGTGCCGCAGCACGTCGTTGATGTACGCCGTCGTGGCCTCGGGGAGCGACACCGAACGCTCTTCCTCCTGGGACATGAACCAGCGGTGCTCGAGCAGCTCGTGGAACACTTCGGCCGGTTCGAGTCGACCACGGAGGTCCCGCGGGATCGACCGGATGACCGGTTCGAAGACGCGTGAGACCCACTCGTGCGCCACCATCTCCTCGTCGAGCTGGTCACGGCCGTTGCGCGCCCGGTACGAGTCGAGGTCGTTGAGCAGCCGCCGGGCCTGGTTCTCGCCGGCGTCGAGGCCGGTGAGGCGCAGCAGACGACGCTGGTGGTGTCCGGCATCGACGACCTTCGGCTGGATCCGCACCTGCGAGCCGCCCTCGGTCGTGTGGATCGAGAGCTCCTCGATGTCGAAGCCGAGTGCGTTGAGCCGCTCGACGCGGTCGTTGATCCGCCAGCGCTCCTTGATGTCGAACTGCTCGGTGCCCGTCAGCTCCTTCCAGAGCGTCCGGTACTGCGCGACGATCCGGTTCGAGACGTCCACGGCGTCGGCGTTCTCGTCGAGTCGTCCGCCGGCCTCGAGGTCGAGGAGCTCGCCGGCGATGTTCACACGAGCGACCTCGAGGTCGTTCTCGCGCTGCCCGTTCGACAGGCCGCCCGGGTAGAGCTTGCCGGTCTCGGCGTCGACGAGGTACGCCGCGAACGAACCCGCGTCACGCCGGAACAGGGTGTTCGACAGCGAGACGTCACCCCAGTAGAACCCGATCACGTGCAGACGGACCAGCAGCAGTGCGAGGGCGTCGACGAGGCGCGTCGCGGTCTCCGGACGGAGCGTCTGCGAGTACAGCGCGCGGTACGGCAACGAGAACCGCAGGTGCCGCGTGACGAGGACGGGGTGCAGCGGCTCACCGTCCGCGCTGACCCGACCGGTGATGACGGCGACGGGGTCGACGCACGGGACGTCCATGCGCTGGAGCGTGCGGAGCATCTCGTACTCGGAGCGCGCGATCTCCTCGCCGGTCTCCTTCACGGCGGCGACGTACCCGCTGAGGTGCACGAACCGGACGAGGTGCCGCGAGATGCCCTTCGGCAGCGCGACGATCGTGTCGTCCGGCCAGTCGGCGAGGGGCAGGTCCCACGGGAGGTCGAGGAGGCCGGGATCGACCGAGGCTGCGGTGATGGACATCGAGTCGGACACGATGGGTTCCTCTGGGTGCGTGCGAACGGTGGGACGGACGGGAGGCGCGGTGCCAGCTGGCACCGCGCCTCCTGTTGGTGGTCTTCCAGCGTTACGCGCTGACCACGGCCTTGTCGTCGAGACGCTCGCCGGACTCGGTGTCGAAGGCGTGCACGTGACCCTGCTTCGGCGTCACCACGATGGTGTCGCCGATCGAGGGGTGCGAGCGGCCGTCGACGCGGGCGACGATGTCGACGCGCGAGCCCTTGACGTCGGCGTGACCGTAGAGGTAGCCGTCGGCGCCGAGTTCCTCGACCACGTCGACCGTGACCGGCAGGCCCTCGCCCGACTGCGCCACGATGACGTCCTCGGGGCGGATGCCGACCGTGATGTTGCCCGAACGCGCGTTGGAGAGCGTGTCGCGGTCGATCGGGTGGTTCAGCGAGCCGAACTTGATGCCACCCTCGACCACGTCGGCCGGGAGCAGGTTCATCGCCGGCGAGCCGATGAAGCCCGCGACGAAGACGTTGTTCGGCTTCTCGTACAGGTCGCGCGGCGAGCCGACCTGCTGCAGGATGCCGTCCTTGAGCACCGCGATGCGGTCACCCATGGTCAGCGCCTCGGTCTGGTCGTGCGTGACGTAGACCGTGGTGACGCCGAGACGACGCTGCAGCGAGGCGATCTGGGTGCGGGTCTGGACGCGGAGCTTGGCGTCGAGGTTCGACAGCGGCTCGTCCATGAGGAACACCTGCGGCTGACGGACGATCGCGCGGCCCATCGCGACGCGCTGACGCTGACCACCCGAGAGGGCCTTCGGCTTGCGGCCGAGGTACTGCTCGAGGTCGAGGAGCTTCGCTGCCTCCTGCACGCGGGTGGCGCGCTCTTCCTTGCCGACGCCGGCGATCTTGAGCGCGAAGCCCATGTTCTCGGCGACGGTCATGTGCGGGTACAGCGCGTAGTTCTGGAACACCATCGCGATGTCGCGGTCCTTCGGCGGGACGTCGGTGACGTCGCGGTCGCCGATGCGGATGGCGCCGGAGTTGACCTCTTCGAGGCCGGCCAGCATGCGCAGCGAGGTGGACTTTCCACAGCCCGACGGGCCGACGAGGACGAGGAACTCGCCATCGGCGACGTCCAGGTCGAGGGAGTCGACCGCGGGACGGTTGCCTCCGGGGTAGAGACGGGTTGCCTTGTCATAGGTGACGGACGCCATGAGCGTTCGGTCCTTCCTTCACCGGCAGGTACGTGCCGGACGATCCGAGTGAAGCGGTTGCCCGTGCGGGCCCCGGATGGTCGCCGTCGACCATCGAGGTTCATACAACACGATCTCCGCCGGGTGCGCCAGTGTTCCCACCTGGTTGGGTGGTTCCCATCGAGCCCCGCTACGATCGGCGGGTCCGTCCGCCGAGCGGGGGAAGGCCGTGCGGACGACGACCAAGTGAGGACCAGGACGCATGACCAACCGCCCCGAGGGTGACTCCCGCGCCGCGCGGAACGAACGACGTGAAGCGGCGCGGCAGCGCGCCCAGCGAGCCCGCACCCAGCAGAAGCGTCGCCAGCGCGGCGTCCGGCTCGGGCTGCAGATCGGCCTCGGCGTCGTGCTGCTCGCGGCCGCGACGATCGTGACGCTCGTCCTCGTCGACTCCGTGAAGCCCGCCGGACCGGGCCCGTCGAACATGTCGCAGGGCGGGATCACGATCGGGCAGGACCTCAAGGCCGTCACCGCGTCGTCCCAGTCGCCGGCGCCGACCGCTACCGACGGCTCCGGCGCAGTCCGCATCACGATGTACGTCGACTACCTCTGCCCGACCTGCGGCCAGTTCGAGAAGGCCAACGGCGACTACATCGAGAGCCTCGTCGACTCCGGAGCGGCGACGGTGGACATCCACCCCGTCGCCACGCTGTCGAACCGCTCGCAGGGCACGAAGTACTCGCTCCGGGCAGCGAACGCCGCCGCCTGCGTCGCGGACCACTCGCCGAACCAGTTCTTCGCCGTGAACGCCGCCCTGTTCGCGAAGCAGCCGGACCAGGGCACGGCGGGGCTCACCGACGCGCAGCTCACCCGGGTCGTCACCGGTGTCGACGGACTGCAGCAGCGTTCCGCGATCACCAAGTGCATCGAGGACCAGACCTTCAGCAAGTGGGTCGACGAGCGCACCAGCTCGGTGGTCGGTGGCGACGTGCCGGGTTCCTCCTCGAAGGACTTCCCTGGCGTGCCGCTCGTGCTCGTGAACGGGCAGCGCTACGAGCTCACGTCGCCGATCACGAACGACGACTTCCGCACCTTCGTGGTGACGGCGGCGGGGGCGACCGAGTCCACGCCGACGCCGACGCCGACGCCGACCGGGACCACGACGCCGAGCGCGACGCCCTCCAGCTGACCGCAGTCGTCAGAGCGACGACCCTGGGACACTGAACGTGTCGCACGAGGTCGCACCGCGCTGGTAGCCGCGCATGAACCAGTTCTGCCGCTGCTCGCTCGAGCCGTGCGTGAACGAGTCCGGGTCGACCCGGCCACTCGACTTCTGCTGGATGCTGTCGTCGCCGACCGCACTCGCGGCGGACAGGGCGTCGTTGATCTCCGAGCGCGTGATCGGCTCGAAGAACGTCTCGCCGTTCGCGTCCTTCGTGTTCGCGGCGTCCCCTACCCAGGCACCGGCGTAGCAGTCCGCCTGCAGCTCGACGCGGACGCTGCCCGACGACGCACCGGTCCCCGACCGGTCCGTGCTGGCGAAGGCGCCCTGCAGCTGCTGGATGTGGTGGCCCCACTCGTGCGCGACGACGTACATCTGGGCGAGTGGACCGCCGGACGACCCGTACTTCGACTGCAGGTCGTCGTAGAACGCGGTGTCGAGGTAGATCGCGCGGTCCGGCGGGCAGTAGAACGGACCGGTCGCGGCCGAGGCCTGACCGCACCCGGTGTCGGTCGACCCGGTGAAGAGCACGAACCCGGGCGAGGTGTAGGAGATCCCGAGCTTGCCGGCCTCGGACGTCCAGTACCCGTCGAGCGACTCGGCCGCGCCCTCCATCCGGCACTCCACCTTGAGGTTGGCGTCCCGGCCGGTACGGCACTCGCTCGCCGCGTCGACGGTCTCGCCCTGCTGCTGGATCTGCGTCGTGCCGCCACCGCCCACGAACTGACTGATGTCGACCCCGGTGAACTGGGCGACGAGGAACACCACGATCGCGCCGACACCCACCGCGCCGCCGCCGATCGCCGCACCCCGGCCACGACGGGTGACCTTCCCGCCCTTGAGCTGCGAGTCCTCGTTGAACGTCATGCCCCGAATGTACGGCCCGGAGGTGTCCCGCGTACCGTCGGGAACGTCGGTGATCCCGACACCTGTCGCACAACCTGGAAGGAACCACACCATGGCCACCCCCATCAGCACCGTGATGAGCCCCGCCCGTTACGTCCAGGGCAAGGACGCGATCACCCGAGTCGGCGAGTTCGTCGCACCGATCGGGAAGCGCCCGCTCATCGTCGCCGACGACGTCGTCTGGGGGATCGTCGAGTCGGCCGTCCGGACGAGCTTCGACGCGGCCGGGCTGCCGGTCGAGCGGGTCGGGTTCGGACGGTTCGCGACGCCGCAGGCCATCGACGACCTCGTGACGAAGATCGGCGAGACCGAGGCGGACGTGATCGTCGGCCTCGGCGGTGGTTCGGCCATCGACGCGGCGAAGGCCTCGGGCCACCTGGCGGGCATCCGGTGGGCGAGCGTCCCGACGGCGGCGAGCACCGACGCCCCGACCTCGGCGCTCGCGGTCGTCTACTCCGAGGAGGGCGAGTTCATCGAGTACCGCTTCTTCCCGCACAACCCGGACCTCGTGCTCATCGACACGAAGCTCGTCGCGAACGCGCCCGTGCAGTTCCTCGTCGCGGGCATCGGCGACGCGCTCGCGACGTGGGTCGAGGCCCGTGCGGCGAAGCGTGCGCACGCGGACACCATGGCCGGCGGGCTGCAGACCGAGACGGGCGTCGCGCTCGCCGAGCTGTCCTGGAAGCTGCTGCACGAGAACGCCCTGCAGGCCATCGAGTCGGTCAAGGCCAAGGTCGTCACCCCCGCGCTCGAGAAGGTCGTCGAGGCGAACACGCTGCTGTCCGGCCTCGGGTTCGAGTCCGGCGGACTGGCAGCGGCACACGCGATCCACAACGGCCTGACCGCGGCCCCGCAGGCGCACGGTCTGGCGCACGGCCAGAAGGTCAACGTCGGGACGATCGCGCAGCTCGTGCTCGAGGGCGCCCCGGCGGAGGAGATCGAGGACTTCGTCGTGTTCACCACGAAGGTCGGGCTGCCGAACACGCTGACCGAGATCGGTCTGACGGTCGACGACCGCGACGTCCTGCTCGCCGTCGCCGAGGCCGCGACGGTCGAGGGCGAGACGATCCACAACATGCCGTTCCCGGTGACGCCGGAGCTCGTGGTGGACGCCCTCGTGGCGATCGAGGGCATCTCCCGGAGCATCCGCGCCGAGCACGGCCTACCGGAGCCGGTCCTGTACCAGCACCACTGAGCGGATCGGGGTCAGGTGCGGACCAGCGGCTCCGTCGTCGCCAGGTCCGCACCGATCCCGACGTCCACCAGCTCGATCCGTCCGGCGAGCGTGGCTGCCGGTCCCATCAGGAGCCCGGCCTTCACCCCGCCGAAGGTGACCGTGACGTCGGCGTGCAGGACGTGCTCGTCGGCGATGCCGCCCGTGTCCACGTCGATGCCGCTCGGCACGTCGACCGCGACGACGAACGGGGCGCGCTGGTCGCGCGCGAGTTCCCGGATCGCGTCGACGACCTCGCGTGCAGGGGAGCGGAGGGCCGCAGGCCCCTGCACCCCGATCCCGAGGATCCCGTCGAGCACGAGGTCCGCCTCGAGCGCGGCGGCGGTCGTGACGGCCGCCGGTCCGGCAGGACCGGTGGGGTCGTCCAGGAGGCGCGCCCCGGCGTCCAGCGCTGCTGCCAGGCCCGCCTCGTGGATGCGTGAGCCGACGCGCAGGACCGCCACGTGCCTCCCGGCCGATGCGAGGCGAGCACCCGCGAACAGGGCGTCGCCACCGTTGTCGCCGCTGCCCACCAGCAGGAGGACCGATCCCGGTCCGTCGCCCGGCCGCACGGCCGGGTCGTCGAGCAGGTCGCCGACGATCCGCGCCAGTCCGTCGGCCGCGCGCTGCATGAGGGGTTCGCCCGCGTCGAGGTGCGGCCGTTCCGCCGCCCGGATCTGATCGCCGCCGTAGCCGTCCATGGGACCACAGTGCCCCGGTAGCCTGGAGGGGACATGTCACTCGTCCCCGAAGCGCCCCGTCCCCGTGCCGTGATGTCCCCTGATGGCATGAAGATCGCCACCTACGACTTCGGCGACCCGGAGGCACCGGCCGTCGTCGCCGTGCACGGGTTCGCCTCCGGGGCGCTGCTCAACTGGCACGCCTCCGGCTGGACCCGCGACCTCGTCCGCGCCGGCTACCGGGTCGTCGCCCTCGACCAGCGTGGGCACGGCGCCAGCTCGAAGCCGCGCGACCCCGGCGCGTACTCGATGGACCTGCTGGTCGCCGACGTGACCGCCGTCATCGACACGTACCTGCTCGACGACGTCGCCTACCTCGGGTACTCGCTCGGCGCCCGGGTCGGCTGGCACACGGCCGAGCGGATCCCGGACCGGATCACCCGCGCGGTGTTCGGCGGCATCCCGGACGCCGACCCGATGCGGCGCGTGCGGGTCGACCAGGCGAAGGCGTTCCTCGCCGACGGCACGCCGATCGAGGACCGCGTGACGAACGGCTACCTGACGATGGCCGGGAACGTCGAGGGCAACGACCTCGCCGCGCTCGTCGCGATGGTCGAGGGCATGCGCGACAGCATCGAGCCGACGCCCGGGAACGCACCGGCGCAGCCGATCCTCATGGCAGCGGGCAGCGAGGACGGCATCCGGGACAGCGCGGTGCGGCTCGCGGCGGCGGCACCGGACGCCTCGTTCTTCGAGATCCCCGGCCGGAACCACTTCAACGCACCGACGTCCCGCCACTTCCGCGAAGCAGCCATCACCTTCCTGTCCGCCGCACGCTGACGGGTACTGCCAGGTCCTCGTTGTCGGAGCGGGCCACGCGTACCGTCCCGGCCATGGACTACAGACTCCTCGGCAACAGCGGGACATCGGTGTCGACGCTGACCCTCGGCACCATGACGTTCGGCAGCGAAGCCGACGAACCCACCTCCCACACCATCATCGACACGTTCGTCGCCGCCGGCGGCACCCTGATCGACACGGCCGACGTGTACTCCGGCAACGAGTCCGAGCGGATCATCGGCCGCTGGCTCGCCGCGCACCCCACCGAGGCGCAGCAGGTCGTCCTCGCCACGAAGGGCCGCTTCCCCCAGGGCGACGGCCCGAACGACGTGGGGCTGTCCCGTCGGCACCTCCGGGTGGCACTCGACGCGTCCCTCGAGCGGCTCGGCGTCGAGCACATCGACCTGTACCAGATGCACGCGTGGGACGCCCTGACGCCGATCGAGGAGACCCTCCGCTTCCTCGACGACGCCGTCTCCGCCGGGAAGATCGGCTCGTACGGGTTCTCGAACTACCTCGGCCACCAGATCACCAAGGCGGTCTACGAGGCGAAGGCGCACCGGTGGGCACCGCCCGTCACCCTGCAGCCGCAGTACAACCTGCTCGTCCGCGACATCGAGCACGAGATCGTCCCCGCGTGCCTCGACGCCGGGATCGGCCTGCTGCCCTGGTCGCCGCTGGCCGGCGGCTGGCTCTCCGGCAAGTACCAGCGCGACGAGGCGCCGACCGGGAACACCCGGCTCGGCGAGAACCCGCAGCGCGGCATGGAGGCCTGGGAGGCCCGCAACGGTGACGAGCGCACCTGGGCCGTCCTCGACGCGGTGTCCGCCGTCGCCGACGCGCACGGGGCATCGCGGTCGCAGGTCGCCCTCGCGTGGCTGCTCGCCCGTCCCGCGGTGACGAGCGTCATCCTCGGCGCGCGCACGGTGTCGCAGCTCGAGGACAACCTCGGCGCCGCGGACCTCGTGCTCGACCAGGCCGAACTCGACAGCCTCACCGAGGCCAGTGCGCCGCGGATCGACGACTACCCGTACGGCGCGGCGGGCGTCGCGCAGCGCGAGCGGAAGATCACGGGCGGACGCTGAGCGTCGGCTGTCCGCGTTCTGCGGCTTTCCGCGAGGTTCGACCCCGGTGTGGACACTGCGTTCAGTGAGGTGTCACCATCACTGCACGACCGGCTGGTTACCGCGTCGAGCGCTCGGAACGCCCCCTGATCCGTGTTCCACGCGCCGAAGGCCCCGGGTGTTCCCACCCGGGGCCTTCGCATCGGAGCGCCGAAGCCACCGGTTCGTCTGTGTACGTCAGTATTCTGATGTGCTGCTCTGCTTCGTCGACGAGTCATTCAAGCCGGACCTCTACGGCTTCGGCGCCGTGGTGGCGGATGCGCGGCAGACTCGCGAGCTCACCGCACGCGTGCAGCAGATCGTGTCGTCCCTCGCCGAGTACGGCGTCGACGAGCGAACGGAGATCCACGCCCATCCGATCTTCCACGGCAAGGAACGATGGGACGACGTCCCGCCGCGGGTGCGGGCGAAGGTGTTCATCGACGTGGTGGAAGCGGTCCGCGACTCCGGTGCCGTGGTGCTGCTGCGGGGTGTCCGGTCGGGTCATCACCGCGACGGATGCTGCGGTGAGGATCTGCACCGAGCGGAACACGTCGCGTTCCAGCACGTGCTGCAGTGGGTCGATCGGATCGCGGCGGAGCGAGACACCCACGCACTGGTCATCGCTGACGAACGCGCCGACCGCGAGCGACATCGTGAGCGTTTCGCCGTGTTCCAGGCCTACGGGACTCCGGGTACGTACATGCACTCGCGTCCGGAGCGACTCCTCGACACCGTGCACTTCGCACCGAGCCACCACTCGCGCATGCTGCAGATCGCCGACCTGGTGGCGTTCGTGTGGGTCCGCTCGCTCACGGTGACTGAGCGTGATCCCCGGCAGCGGCGGGTGATCGCCGCACTCGTCGCCGAGATCGAGCGGTGTAGCCAGGGAGCGGGCCTCTGGCCGTGATCGCATCCCCGGACGCACGACAGCCCCGCGCGGGGCGGGGCTGAAGGCGGTGCGGACGGCGATCGCTCGCGGCCTGCAGATCCAGTATATGGGGCCGGCAGCGGGACTTGAACCCGCAACCCCCGTATTACAAGTACGGTGCGCTACCAATTGCGCCATGCCGGCTGACGCGCCCCATCCTAGCGGCGGGCACGCCCGGTGCTCACTCGCCGGCGGGCTGCTCCGCGAAGTTCAGCGAGATCGAGTTCATGCAGTAGCGATCGCCCGTCGGGGTGCCGAAACCGTCCGGGAACACGTGCCCGAGGTGCGACCCGCAGTTCGCGCAACGGACCTCGGTGCGTGCCATGCCGAGGGAGTTGTCCTCGAGCAGCTGCACCGCGTCCGGGTTCACCGACTCGTAGAACGACGGCCAGCCGCAGCCGGAGTCGAACTTCGTGCCGCTCTTGAACAGCTCCGCACCGCAGGCCGCACACGTGTAGACGCCGGCGCGCTCCTCGTCGAGGAGTTCACCGGTCCAGGGGCGTTCGGTGCCGGCCTGACGGAGGACGGCGTACTGGTCCGGGGAGAGTTCCTCGCGCCACTGGGCGTCGGACTTGTCGACGTTGTACGTCATTGTTTCCTCCTGCTTCCGGCCGGGCTCTTCCGGGGTGTTCCCGACCACTTCGGTAAACTCGCCACGATGTCCGAACATTCCGTGCACCACGCCCGTTGGGACCGTCTGACGACGGACGAACTGTACGGCATCGTGGTGCTGCGGAACCGCGTGTTCGCACTCGAACAACGCGTCACCGCCGAGGACTTCGACGGCCGTGACCGTGAAGCGGACACCGAGCACTGGTGGTTCGGCACGGATGCCGATGCGGTTGGGTACCTCCGGCTGATCCGTCCGGCGCCCGACGAGGTCCACCCCGACGGCGCCGAGCCGCCCGCGTGGGTGATCGGCCGGGTCGCCACCGACCCCCACCACCGTGGGAGGGGGATCGCGGCTCGGCTCGTCGCCGCGGTGCTCGAGACGCACGGGCACGACGCCGTCGTCCTGCACGCCCAGGAGTACGTCGCGGGCCTCTACGAACGCCACGGCTTCACGCGCTTCGGTGCCCCCTACGACGAGGCCGGGATCCGGCACGTCGGCATGCACCGTCCCGGTCACTGATGGACACGCGGCAGCGGTACGCCGCCTACGCGGAGCGCATCGCGAGCGCCTCGCCGTCCTACGCCGCGTGGGCGCGGTCGCTGGACGACGGCATGGTGTCCCTGCTCGACGAGGTCCCGGAGTCGAAGCGGCAGCCCGAACTGCTCTTCGCGGTCGCGCGGCGGTTGGGTGCGGATCCCTCGGACCCCGGTGCGCTGCGCGCGCTCGGCATGGAGGCACGTCCCGCCCTGGTCGCGGCCCTCGCCTCCGCCACGGTGCAGGCCAACGACCCGCGGCGGCTCGCACCGGTCATCCCGCTGTTCGCGGCGCTCGCCGCACGGGTGGACCGCCCGCTGGGCCTGGTCGACGCGGGGGCGGCGGCGGGTCTCTGCTCGATCCCGGACCGCGTGACGCTCGACCACCGACGCGGGGACGTCCTCCTCCGGATCCGCACGGCGCCGATCGATCCGTCGGTGCACCTCACCGCGGACGTCTCCGGCGTCGATGTACTCCCGACGAGCACGCCGATCGCCGTCGGGGCGCGGATCGCGCTCGATCCGAACCCGATCGACCTCGCCGAGCCGCACGCGTTCGACCGACTCGTCGAGGCGGTCCCTCCGGAGGCGACGGACCGCACCGCCCTGATGCGCGAGGCGGCGCGCGCGACGTTCGCCGTGCCTCCAGTCCGGATCCGGGGCACGCTGCCCGGTGACCTCGACCGTGCACTGGACGCCCTGCCGGACGGCGTCGTGCCGGTCGTCCTGACGACCGGGACGCTCGTCTACGTCCCCGGAGCGGACCGCCAGCGGGTCGTCGACCGGCTGCGGGACCGCGGTGTGCACTGGATCGCGCTCGAGCGGACGGGCATCCTCAGCGGCGTCGCGGCGACCCTGCCGGACGACGTCGACCCCGCCGACCCCGATGCGTTCGCGACCGCCTCGCTCGACGGGGTGGCGATGGCCGTCTCCGACCCGTTCGGCGTGCGCGTGCGGTGGCTGCGCGATCCGAACCTGTGACCGGTCTTCGCGACAGTCCAGCGGCGTGCCAGGGTCCGGGTGATCTCCACCCCTACGATGTGCGAGACCCGTTACCTCACCGTGATCGGAACCGCAGTGACCGCCACACCCGTCGAGCTCGACGAGCTCGCCAAGCACGTGCTCGCCTTCGAGCACGACCGGGCACGGCACGACCGCACGAAGGAAGCGGAGATCCGGGTCGAGTTCGACATGACGCCGGCGCGGTACTACCAGGTGCTGAACCGCGTGATCGACTCGCCCGCGGCGCTCGCGTACGACCCGCAGCTGGTCTCCCGGCTGCAGCGGCTCCGCCACGCGCGCACCAGTGCCCGGGCGGCGCGCAGCTTCGTCGCTCCCGGCGCAGCACCCGAAGGACGTGAAGAGGAACGATGACGACGAGATACCCCCGAGACCGGTTCGACGACGTCGCCGACGGCCCGCGGGTCGGAGCGCACCGGGGCGCGCAGCGCCGGGGCCGCGGCTGGATCGCGTTCGCCTGGGCCGCCCTCGCCACGGGTGTGCTCGTCGGGATCGGGGTGCTCGTCCTCGCCCTGCTGAACGGCAGCTACTCCTTCGACGGTTCGACCTCGCCGTCGGCGTCGTCCTCGGCGTCCGCGTCGGCGACCTCCGAGCCGTCGTCGTCGCCGTCCTCCTCGGCGCCGCAGGCTCCCGCAGCCGGGACGCCTGCCGACCAGGGAACGACGAGCGTCGTCGTCCTGAACGGCACCACGACGACCGGCCTCGCGGCGAAGGCCAGTGCCGCGCTGACCTCGGCCGGGTGGAAGGTCACATCGACCGGGGACGCCGGCACCACCGGGACGACCGCGACGATCGTGTACTACCAGCAGGCGGCACAGGCGTCGGTCGCGCAGGGGATCGCGAAGTCCCTCGGCGTGACCGCGGTGCAGCAGTCGGCGGCGTTCCCGAATGCCGACATCAGCGTCGTCCTCGGTGCCGACTACGCCGGTTGACGCATTTGTGACGGGCGTGTTTCAGGCACGTTGATTCTTGTCGGAATCATCGTGAAAGAACGTCACACCCCTTGCTCTGTCGGCATTGTTCGGTAAGAGTCGTGCCAAGACGGCGACTGCGCCGTCCGGAACAGCACCACCGCAGGGAGCAAGAGATCATGGCCAACGGAACCGTGAAGTGGTTCAACGCCGAGAAGGGCTTCGGCTTCATCACCGTCGATGGAGGGGGCCAGGACGTGTTCGTGCACTACTCGGCAATCGACATGTCGGGCTACAAGGTCCTCGAAGAGGGCCAGGCAGTGACGTTCGACGTCGGCACCGGGTCGAAGGGGCCGCAGGCCGAATCGGTCCGTCCCGCCTGACCCGGCAACCACCTCGCGAACGCGCCGTCCCTTCCGGGGGCGGCGCGTTCGTCCGTGTCGGCGCGGCGGTCCCGGTGCGTGTCCTGGGAAGTCGACCCGTGCCTCCCGTCGGTGTTGCACTCGACCCCTGCGAGTGCCAGAATCGGCGTTGGCACTCGCTCACGCTGAGTGCCAGCACGACCCCCATGACGACGTCCGGGAGGGACGAGAAACTCACATGGCAAAGATCATTGCTTTCGACGAAGAGGCCCGTCGCGGCCTCGAGCGCGGCCTCAACATCCTGGCCGACGCCGTGAAGGTGACGCTCGGCCCGCGCGGCCGCAACGTCGTCCTCGAGAAGAAGTGGGGCGCCCCCACGATCACGAACGACGGTGTCTCCATCGCCAAGGAGATCGAGCTCGACGACCCGTACGAGAAGATCGGTGCGGAGCTCGTCAAGGAGGTCGCCAAGAAGACCGACGACGTCGCCGGTGACGGTACGACCACCGCCACCGTCCTCGCCCAGGCACTCGTCCGCGAGGGCCTCCGCAACGTCGCCGCCGGTGCCGACCCCGTGTCGCTCAAGCGCGGCATCGAGAAGGCCGTCGCCGCCGTCTCCGACCAGCTCCTGCTCAACGCGAAGGACATCGAGACCAAGGACCAGATCGCCGCCACCGCGTCGATCTCCGCCGCGGACCCGACGATCGGCGCGCTCATCGCCGAGGCCATCGACAAGGTCGGCAAGGAAGGCGTCGTCACCGTCGAGGAGTCGAACACCTTCGGCACCGAGCTCGAGCTCACCGAGGGCATGCGCTTCGACAAGGGCTACCTGTCGCAGTACTTCGTCACCGACCCCGAGCGTCAGGAAGCCGTCTTCGAGGACGCCTACATCCTGATCGTCAACTCGAAGATCTCGAACATCAAGGACCTCCTGCCGGTCGTCGACAAGGTGATCCAGGCGGGCAAGCAGCTCCTGATCATCGCCGAGGACGTCGACGGTGAGGCCCTGGCCACGCTCGTCGTGAACAAGATCCGCGGCATCTTCAAGTCCGTCGCCGTCAAGGCCCCGGGCTTCGGTGACCGTCGCAAGGCCATGCTGCAGGACATCGCGATCCTCACCGGCGGCCAGGTCATCTCGGAAGAGGTCGGCCTCAAGCTCGAGAACGCCACGCTCGACCTGCTCGGCAAGGCACGCAAGGTCATCATCACCAAGGACGAGACGACCATCGTCGAGGGTGCTGGCGACGAGGAGCAGATCGCCGGCCGCGTCCGTCAGATCCGCTCCGAGATCGAGGCGACCGACTCCGACTACGACCGCGAGAAGCTCCAGGAGCGCCTCGCGAAGCTCGCCGGTGGCGTGGCCGTCATCAAGGCCGGTGCCGCGACCGAGGTCGAGCTCAAGGAGCGCAAGCACCGCATCGAGGACGCCGTCCGCAACGCGAAGGCCGCTGTCGAAGAGGGCATCGTCGCCGGTGGTGGCGTCGCGCTCATCCAGGCGTCCATCGTGCTCGACTCCCTCGAGCTCGAGGGTGACGAGGCGACCGGCGCGAACATCGTCCGCGTCGCGATCGACGCGCCGCTCAAGCAGATCGCGCTGAACGCCGGTCTCGAGCCGGGCGTCGTCGCCGCCAAGGTCCGCGAGCTCGAGTCGGGTCACGGCCTCAACGCCGCGACCGGTGAGTACGTCGACCTCGTCGCCGCGGGCATCATCGACCCGGCCAAGGTCACGCGCTCGGCGCTGCAGAACGCTGCGTCGATCGCCGGTCTGTTCCTCACGACCGAGGCCGTCGTCGCCGACAAGCCGGAGCGCACCCCTGCTGCTCCGGCCGGCGACCCGACGGGTGGCATGGACTTCTAAGCAGTCCTTCCGGAAGGGCCTCGCACGCTGCGCGTGCGGGGCCCTTCCGCGTGCGCGGGGCTGCCGAGATCGCACGAACTGCCGCCCGCGGGCGCGGCGGGCGGCACTTCGTGCGACCCCGCCGCCCGCAGGCGGCGTGTTGTGCGACCGCTGAAGAACGCACAGGAGGCGCGGGTCGCCTCGTTCTCCACAGTTCGGCTTCCGAAGCGGTCGCGTTGGGCACCGCGCCGCCACACTCTCGCCATGCGACGGCCCAGCACGCTCCCCGACGAACTCGACCCGAACGGGTTCCTGGTCCGCGACGCCCTCGCGTCAGGGGTCGACGCCGGTCGGCTCCGGCGCCGAGACTTGTCACGGCCCCTGCACGGCGTACGGACGACGGACACGTCGATGTCCCTCGCCACCGCTGTCGCGCTCGTGATGCGCCGTGACCAGCACTTCAGCCACACGACCGCCCTTGAACGCTGGGGCGCTCCGCTGCCCCGTGCGCACGAAGGCAGCGTGCACGTCACGACTGTCGGTGCCGGGCCACTGATGCGCCGGCCCGGGGTCGTCGGACACCGACGCCGGGTTGGAGATGCCGTCGTCGCTCTCGACACCGTACGGGTGAGCGGACCCGAGCGGGCGTGGCGCGAGTGTGCGGGGCTGCTGACGGTCCGGCAGCTCGTGGCGGTCGGCGACTTCCTCGTCGGTCATCGTGGTCCAACGACCGTCGACGCCCTGGCCGCGACGATCCTGCCCGGCGAGCGGTTCGTTGCCGTCGCACGTGCTGCCATCGACCTGGTCCGTGTCGGGGCGGACTCAGCGATGGAGACGTGGCTGCGTCTTGCGGTCGTCGACGCGGGCTTCCCCGAACCGGAGCTGCAGGTGGAGGTGTTCGACGATGCGGGACGGTTCCTCGCGAGGGTGGACATGGGGTGGCGGAACATGCGCATCGCTCTGGAGTACGACGGGGATCACCACCGCGAGCGTGGGACGTTCGAACACGATCAGCGGCGTGACAACTCGATGACCGTGCACGGCTGGCTCGTCCTCCACGCGAACCGTACGGACATCGGCCGGCCCGGGGTGCTGTTCGAGCGACTTCGGCAGGCGTTCATCGCTCGGTCGTCGGTGGGCGCCCGAGCGTGAAGCCGTCGAGATCGCTCAACACGCCGCAGGAGTTCCAGCGTGGTTTCACGAACTGCCGCCAAGCGCGTCCCGGATCGGCAGTTCGTGCGACCTCGGCGGCGTCAGGCGCCGGCGGGGGCGGCGGGGGCCGGGGCGGCGTAGTCGCGGGGCAGCAGGGGCAGCCAGACGCGGAAGGTGGCGCCGCCGCCCTCGGTGTCGAAGACCTCGACCGAACCGTGGTGCGCCGCGACGATGCCCGACACGATGGCGAGCCCGAGGCCCGAGCCACCGGTGTCCCGTGCGCGGGAGGTGTCGGCACGCCAGAAGCGCTGGAAGATCTTGTCGCGCAGCTGCGGCGGGATGCCCTCACCGTGGTCGATCACGTCGATGTGCGCCATGCCGCGCTCGTCGTCCACACCGATGCCGATCTCGATCGGGTCGTCGTGCTCCGTGAACCGCATGGCGTTGCCCATCAGGTTCGTGACGATCTGGCGGATCTTGTTCTCCTCCGCCAGGACGATCGGCGGGCGCTTCGGCAGCACGACCGTGGGCAGCGGCGTCGTCTCGTCGCTCGGGGCGAGGTCGCCGTCCACGCCCATCGCTCGGGTCCGCCGGGCACGCAGCCGTGCGATCGTCTGGCGCGAGAACGCGATCGGTCCGGTGGTGTTCGCGGACGTGGGCGATGCCGGGGGTGCGTCGCTCGAGTCCGACCCCGGTGCCGACGCCGGACGGACGGCGTGCGGAACGCTCTCGCCCGTGACCGAGTCCTCGACGAGCACCTGGATCTCGCGGTCGGGGTTCGACGCCATGGTGTCGAGCGCGGAGTCGCGGGCGATGGCGACGAGGTCGACCGGCCCGAGCTCGAGCGGCTTCGACTCGTCGATGCGCGCGAGCTGCAGGAGGTCCTGCACGAGGAGCCCCATGCGCTGGGCCTCCTTCTCGATGCGCTCCATCGCCTGGGCGACGTCTTCTTCCTTGCGGAGGGCACCCATCCGGTACAGCTCGGCGTACCCGCGCAGTGAGACGAGCGGGGTGCGGAGTTCGTGGGAGGCGTCCCCGACGAAACGGCGCATCTGGTCGATGGTGCGCTGGCGGTCCTCGAACGCGGTGTCGATGCGCTCGAGCATGGAGTTCAGGGAGCGGTTGAGGCGTCCGACCTCGGTGTTCGGGGTGTCCGACTCGAGTCGCTGGTTGAAGTCCCCGGCGGCGAAGCGCGCAGCGGTGTCCTCGACGTCGCGCAACGGGTCGAAGGTCGCCGTCACGAGGAGTCGGGTGAGCATTGCGCCGAGCAGGATGACCGAGATACCGAACCCGAGGAAGATGACGGTGAAGCGGGCGATCGTCTGGTCGGTGTCGGCGCTGGAGACCGCGACGAGGACGTAGCCCGTCTGGGTGGTGCCGTTCGACTGGTCCTGCAACGAGGCCGGGATGACCTGGGCGCGCCACTCGTGGTTGTGCTGGCTGTCGTACAGCGAGAAGCGGACGCCGCTCTGGGCCGCGGCCGAGAAGTCGAGCTGTCGGATGTCGGGCCGGCTGGACGCCTTCGTCTGGCAGATCCGGTCGCTGTCCGAGTTGTACGCGGCGACGTAGGCGCTCTGCGACAGGACGACGGACAGCTTGCAGTACTGCTCACCGTCGCTGATGTTCTGACCCTCGAGCTGCTCGGTCGTGTTCTTCACGCTGGTGTCGAGCTGCGACATGAGGTAGGTCGAGAGCACCGTCATGGTGCCGAGCCCGGCGACGAGCAGGCCGAGCGCCACCAACAGGACCGTGATCCCGGTGATCTTGGTGCGCAGGGAGATCCCGTCCCACCAGCGGCTCATTCGCGTGTGCATGCTTCCCCAACGATAGACGGCGGCCGCGGGTCGAAACCCGACGGCCGCCGTGAAGACGGACCCAGAAGTCCGAGAGGCGTTACGAGGCCTTCGTCGCCTTGAGCATGTAGCCGAAGCCGCGCTTCGTCTGGATGATCGGCTCGGCCGAGTACTGGTCGAGCTTCCGACGCAGGTACGAGATGTACGACTCGACGATGCCGGCGTCGCCGTTGAAGTCGTACTCCCACACGTGGTCGAGGATCTGGGCCTTCGACAGCACGCGGTTCGGGTTGAGCATGAGGTAGCGGAGCAGCTTGAACTCGGTGGGGGAGAGCTCGATCTGCGCGTCGCCGATGGTGACCTCGTGCGTGTCCTGGTCCATGGTGAGTTCACCGGCGCGGATGATCGCGTCTTCTTCGTCGTTCATGGTGCGACGGAGGATGGCCTTGATGCGGGCGACGATCTCGTCGAGCGAGAAGGGCTTCGTGACGTAGTCGTCGCCACCGACGGTGAGGCCGGTGATCTTGTCCTCGGTGTCGTCCTTCGCGGTGAGGAACAGGATCGGCGAGGTGTAGCCCGACGAGCGGAGGCGCTTGGTGACGCCGAAGCCGTTCATGTCGGGGAGCATCACGTCGAGGATGATCAGGTCCGGCTCTTCTTCCAGCACGGCGGAGATCGCCTGAGCGCCGTTGCCCACTGCGCGCACGGCGAAGCCGGCGAAGCGCAGCGAGGTCGTCAGGAGGTCGCGGATGTTCGGCTCGTCGTCGACGATCAGGATCTTGGGGCCATCGCTCATGGTCCTATCTTCTGACCGTTCCCTAATGGTTTCCTGAGAGCGGTGCGTGCGTCAGCCCACGGGCGCCTGTACCTGGTCGGCGTCGAGGATCGTGTACGAGTACCCCTGCTCGGCCAGGAAGCGCTGACGGTTCTGGGCGAAGTCCTGGTCGACGGTGTCGCGGGTCACGAGCGTGTAGAACGACGCCGGGAGTCCGTCCTTGTTCGGGCGGAGGAGTCGGCCGAGTCGCTGGGCTTCTTCCTGCCGCGATCCGAAGGACCCGGAGACCTGGATCGCCACGGTCGCGTCGGGCAGGTCGACCGAGAAGTTCGCGACCTTCGAGACGACGAGCACGTCGATCGACCCGTCGCGGAACGCCTGGTACAGCCGCTCGCGTTCGTCGACGGGCGTCGCGCCGGTGATCTCGGCGGCGTCCAACGACGACGCCAGGTCGTCGAGCTGGTCGATGTACTGCCCGATCACGAGGATCTGCTCCCCGCGGTGCTTCTCGATGAGCTCGCGGACCACCGGGGTCTTCGCGGGCGAGGTCGCCGCCAGCCGGTACCGTTCGTCGTCGCTCGACGCCGCGTACTCGAGTCGGTCCTGGTGGGGCAGGTCGATGCGGACCTCGAAGCACTCGGCGGGGGAGATGTACCCCTGCGCCTCGATCTCCTTCCACGGGGCGTCGTAGCGCTTCGGCCCGATGAGGGAGAACACGTCTCCCTCGCGGCCGTCCTCGCGCACGAGCGTCGCGGTGAGGCCGAGTCGCCGGCGCGCCTGCAGGTCGGCGGTCAGCTTGAACACCGGCGCGGGCAGGAGGTGCACCTCGTCGTACACGATGAGGCCCCAGTCGAGTGCGTCGAGCAGCGACAGGTGGGTGTACTCGCCCTTCCGGCGGGCGGTGAGGATCTGGTAGGTCGCGATCGTGACCGGTCGGATCTCCTTGACGCTGCCGGAGTACTCGCCGATCTCGTCCTCGGTCAGGGTGGTCCGGCGCAGGAGCTCGGACCGCCACTGCCGGGCGGACACGGTGTTCGTGACGAGGATGAGCGTCGTCGCCTTCACGGTCGCCATCGCGCCGGCGCCGACCAGCGTCTTGCCGGCGCCACAGGGCAGCACGACCACGCCCGATCCCTGCGCGAAGAAGGTGTCGACGGCCTGCTCCTGGTACGGACGGAGGTGCCACTCCGACGTGTCCAGGTCGATGGCGTGGGGCTGTCCTGGGGTGTAGCCGGCGAGGTCCTCGGCCGGCCACCCGAGCTTCACGAGCTCCTGCTTGATCTGCCCGCGTGCCCACGGCAGCAACTCGACCTCTTCCGGGGAGCGCATGTTGCCCAGCAACGGCTTGATGCGCTTCGACCGGATGACCTCGGCCAGCACCGACGGCTCCGTCGCGGTGAGCAGCAGGACCGGCTGGAGCTCGAGTTCCTCGGACGGCGAGTTCGCGATCGCCGGGGCGTCCGGGCGCTCTTCACGCCGGATGACGAGTCGGCCGTAGCGCGCGACGGTGTCCCGGATGTCGACCGTCACGCTCTGCGGCACGGGGAACTTCGCGAAGTGCTCGAGCGTGTGGATCATGTTCTCGGCGTCGTGTCCGGCCGCGCGCGCGTTCCAGAGTCCGAGCCGCGTGATGCGGTACGTGTGCACGTGCTCGGGAGCGCGTTCGAGCTCGGCGAAGACCGCGAGGTCGTGGCGTGCGTCCTCGGCGTCGGGGTGTGCGACCTCGAGGAGCACGGTGCGGTCGCTCTGCACGATCAGCGGTCCGTTCATGACGGATCAGCCTAGGCCGCTTGCCTGCGAACCGGCGCGGTCCGACTCACCTGTGGATCACGCGTCGCTCTCCACAGCCACCACCAGGGAGAGCGGCAGGGTGCGTTCGACGTCGACGGCGGTGTCGCGCCCCCGGACGCGTCCGGCGGCCACCGAGGTCGGGATGATCGAGAACGGTCGCTCCGTGCCGTCCGGCATCCGCACGGTCAGCCGGATCGGGGTGCGCCCGCGGACCGCGAGGTCGATCTGCCGCCCGAGCCACTCCTGCTCCGGTTCCGCGTCGCCGCGTTCGGTGGTGACGCGGAGTCGTTCCACGAGAGCGTGCGCCGCCTGCTCCGGGTTGCGTCCGCCACCGCGTCGGCGGCCTGGAGGCACGGATCCCGTCGCGGGGCGGGCTGCGGCCGTCAGGACGGCCGGGTAGCGCTGGTCCTCCAGCGCCGTGTGGACGACGTGCGGTGGGTAGCGGGTCACCAGGGTCGTCAGGTCGACGCGCTCCCACGCCAGCTGGCGCAGCTCGGCGTCGACACCGATGAGGTCGAGCTGGTCGGCGGTGCCGTGCACGCGGCTCCCGACACCGTCCGCGCCGACGTCGACGACGATGCTGCCGTCACGGGAGGCCACCTGGTCGACGAGGTAGGCGAGCGGCTGCGGGAGCCCGGTCGAGGACAGCCGCTCGAGCAGCGCCACGACCTCGTCTCGCGTGAGTCCGGCGCGGAACGCTCGTCGGAGCGAGTCCTCGGAGATCCGGTACCGCGCCGCGAGTCCGGGCGCCTCGAGCACGGCGACGCTCCGGAGCGCGGCGTCGTCGACGGGTGCGAGCGGGCCCGGGGCGATCACGGTGAGGTCGTGCTGGAGGTACACGCCGTCGACCGTGCGCGGGAGGTCCTCGGCGGCCGGTGTCGCATCGCCGTCGAGGAGCGCTCGGCCGGTGCTCGTGACGAGACCGTCCACGGTGAGGCCGAGGGCGTTGGCGGTGCCGGCGACCTCGAGCAGGACGGCGTCGAGCCACCTGGCGCCCGCCGGGTAGGCCCAGCGGCCGACGGACACGAGGTCACGGAGGTCGTCCCCGGCGGTGTTGAGGACGTCGTGGAGTGCGGGGTCGAGGGACGTCCGCCACGCCGAGACGAGGGTCGACCAGCGGTCCGGCCAGCTCGCCACGAGCCAGGCGTCCCCGGCGGCGGTGGTCGCCCACGTGCCGTCGCCCGGTTCGGCGAACCCGGTGCGCTCGAGCAGCGCCAGGCGGTCCGGCACGACCTGGGCGTCGGCGCCCGCGCGTTCGCCGAGGGTCTTCGCGAGCGGGGTCCCGATGCCGCCCTTCACGAGTTCGCGGACGGCTCCGTCGGACACGGCGCGCAGGAGCTCGGCGAGCACGGTCATCGTCGCGAAGGCGTGCTCCGCGCCGGTCGTCCGGGCGCGTGCCTCGTCGACCGTCTCGGGCGGCGGACCGGCGTGACGGGGGTGATCCGTTCCTCCAGGCAGACCGGCGATGTCCGGGTGCGCCGCCAGACGGGCCGCGACCGCGTCGTCGACGCCGCCGTCCTCGTCGGCGAGGCCGAGCGTGACCGCCGGAGCGAGGTCGTCGACCGACCCTGCTCCGTCACGGAGCGCGAGGAGCGTCGCGCGGGGAAGGTGCTCGATCGCGGCGTCGACGGCGTCGTCGGTGCGGAGCGCCTCGGCGAGGTCGAAGAAGTCCGAGATGCGCAGCGGACCCGCCTCGGCGAGCACCGCCGCGGGCAGCCGTCGGGCCACGACGAGTCGTTCGAGGGCATCGTCGGGCATCGCCCGGAGCCGGGCGGCGAGGTCTGCGGTGGTCGTCATCGTCCGCCGCGATCGTCCTGCGCGGGCCTCAGCGCGCCGTCCGGTTCGCTCGCGCCCTGCGCGTCCAGGTGATGGCGAGGAGCGTGAACACCAGCACCATGCCGATCGGGAACCCGATGAGCGGGATCGCCATGATCACGGGCCACGGCATCGATCCCTGCGCACTCGGGGCGGTCAGCCACATGACGATCATCGCCGCCATGCAGAGGAACGCCGCGATGAAGATCCCACCGACCATGAACGCGAGGGCGCGTTCGGTACGATTGAACGTCACCGGGGGTTCCGCGGAATCCTGCGTGTTCCCGGTGGACCGGGTCGGGTTGGCCATCGACCCAGGATATCCGACGCACCACGGCCGTTCCACGACCTCGAGGAGTCCCACCAATGCCCACCGGCAAGGTCAAGTTCTACGACGACCAGAAGGGGTTCGGGTTCATCACCGGCGACGACGGTGAACCCGTCTTCCTGCACGCGTCCTCGCTGCCCGACGGCGTCACGTCGGTGAAGGCCGGATCGCGGCTCGAGTACGGCGTCGTCCAGGGGAAGAAGGGGTCGCAGGCGTTGTCCGTGCGGTTCCTCGACCCGCAGCCGTCCCTGGCGAAGATGTCGCGGCGATCGGCGGACGACATGGCCGTGATCGTCGAGGACCTCGTGAAGGAGCTCGACCGCATCAGCGGGGACTTCCGGCACGGCCGGTACCCGAAGAACGGCACCCGTATCGCCGCGATCCTGCGGCACGTCGCTGACCAGTTGGACGCGTGATGACCGAGACCTCCCCCACCGCCCCGGCCCCTTCCGAGGACCTCACCGCCCGCGCGCGGAAGGCCCTGCTCGAGGTGACCCCCGAATCGACCGTCGGCGCGCCCGCCGGGACCGTCGACGAGGGGGACGGCGTCGTGTCGGTCCTCTTCGCGAACCGCATGCCGGGCTACCCCGGGTGGCGGTGGACCGTTTCCATCGCGCAGGTCGAGGGTGACGAGCCCACCGTGCTCGAGGTCGAGCTCATGCCGGGCGACGGCTCGCTCGTCGCGCCGGACTGGGTGCCGTGGTCCGAGCGGCTCGCCGAGTACCGCGCAGGGCAGGACGCCGAGCACGACGACGAAGCGGACGACGACGACGAAGACGCGGACGACGAAGACGCCGAGGACGCCGACTACGACGACGCGGACGACGACGAGTCCGATGACGACGAGTCCGACGACGAGGACGACTTCGACGCCGACGAGGACGACCTCGACGAGTCGGACGACGACGACATCGAGGGTGTGGACGTCGACGAACTCGACGACGCGGACGACGACGATGACGAGGACGAGGCCGTCGTGACCCCGCCGCCGTCCCGCGGAGCCCGCCGCCGGTCGAGCCGGGTCCGCCCCGTCGACCCCGACGAGGACCTCGAGACGGACCGGCTCGACGCCGGCGAGGTCGACCCGGAGCGCCACGGCTCCTGACCCGCGCAACGACGAGAACGGCCGCAGCCCCACGGATCCCGTGGGGCTGCGGCCGTTCAGCGTGGTGGGTGCCCGGTCAGCGCAGCGCGTTCACCGTGAAGTCGATCGCCTGCACGAGCTTCGCGACGTCGTCCGGGTCGATCGCCGTGAACGTCGCGATGCGGAGCTGGTTGCGGCCGAGCTTCCGGTACGGCTCGGTGTCGACGATGCCGTTCTGGCGGAGGGTCGCGGCGACGGCCTTCGCGTCGATGGAGTCGTCGAGGTCGATCGTCGCGACGACCTGCGAGCGGGCGGCGGCATCGGTGACGAACGGCGTCGCGTAGTCGACCGACTCGGCCCAGTCGTACAGCGTCGACGACGAGGTCTTCGTGCGGGTGTCCGCCCACGCGATCCCACCGGACTCGTTGATCCAGCGGACCTGGTCGTCGAGCAGGATCAGGGTCGCGAGCGCCGGGGTGTTCAGCGTCTGGTTCAGGCGCGAGTTGTCGACGGCGTTCTTGAGCGACAGGAACTCCGGGATGTACCGGCCGCTCGCGGCGATCCGCTCGACGCGCTCGATCGCGGCGGGAGAGAACAGTGCGAGCCAGAGGCCGCCGTCCGATGCGAAGTTCTTCTGCGGCGCGAAGTAGTAGACGTCGGTGGCGCTGACGTCGAACGCGGCACCACCGGCGGCGCTCGTGGCGTCGACGACGGTGAGGGCGCCGGGGTCACCCGCGGCACGGACGACCGGGGCCATGACGCCCGTCGAGGTCTCGTTGTGCGGGTAGGCGTAGACGTCCACGCCCTCGACGACCTCGAGTGCGGCGAGCGACCCACCCGGCGCCTCGACCACGTGCGGTGCCTCGAGCCACGGCGCACCGGCGGCCTTGGCGAACTTGGACCCGAACTCACCGAAGGACAGGTTCTCGGCGCGGCGCTCGATCAGGCCGAAGGCGGCGGCGTCCCAGAACGCGGTCGAGCCGCCGTTGCCGAGGACGACCTCGTAGCCCTCGGGGACGTCGAACAGGTCCGCGATGCCCTGACGGACGCTGCCCACGAGGTCCTTCACGGGCTTCTGGCGGTGGGAGGTGCCGAGGATCGTCGCCCCGCGGGTCACGAGGGACTCGAGCTGCGCGCCACGGATCTTGGACGGTCCGCAGCCGAAGCGGCCGTCGGTCGGGAGGAGTTCGGCGGGGATGACGATGTCTGCCATGCACCGATCCTAACGAGCGGTATCCCAACGCTCGTGACCGTGCACCGGCCGGACGGGGCGGACCCGCACCGGCACGGACTTCCTTGCGCCGTGCAAGTGTTGGTCATTGGATGTCGCCTCGAACAAGTAGGGTGGGGCGCGCTGGGCCCAGACATGAGAGGCGGACCGTGACCGATCTCGTCGACACCACGGAGATGTACCTTCGCACCATCCTCGACTTGGAGGAGGAGGCGATCGTTCCGCTGCGCGCCCGCATTTCGGAGCGTCTCGGCCACTCGGGTCCCACGGTCTCGCAGACCATCGCCCGCATGGAGCGCGACGGACTCGTCGTCGTCTCCGGCGACCGGCATCTCGAACTCACCGACGAGGGACGCTCTCGCGCGACCCACGTCATGCGCAAGCACCGCCTCGCGGAGCGCCTGCTGTCCGACGTGATCGGGCTCGACTGGGCGTTCGTCCACGACGAGGCATGCCGCTGGGAGCACGTGATGAGCGAGCAGGTGGAGGTCCGCCTGCTCGAGATGCTCGGCAACCCGACCGAGTCGCCGTACGGCAACCCGATCCCCGGCCTCGCCGAGATCGGCGGCCCCGCGGCTCCCGGGTTCCTCGAGGGCGTGCAGAACATCGTCGCCGCGACCGAGGGCACCGACGCCGTCGCGACCGGTGTGATCCGTCGCCTCGGCGAACCCGTGCAGTTCGAACCGGAGCTCCTCCACCAGCTGCGGTCCGCCGGCGTCATGCCCGGTCGACTCGCGAGCGTGCAGCGCGCCGGGGCTTACGTCGCCGTTCGTGTCGACGGCGAGGACGCGGGGATCGAGCTCCCCAGCGAGGTCGCGCAGCACGTCTACATCGAGCGCTCCTGACGCGCTGCCCCCGAAACTGGGGCGCACCGGTTTTCTGCGGTCTGATCAGGGCTTCTTTACCGTTCCGTTACAAACCGGCGTTTTCATCTCGACAAGGTAACGGCGTCCACGTACACTCGTCGAGTCCGCAGGCCACCCACGAGGCCCAGGACCCGTGACAGGACGTCTCGAACCCGTCTCCTGTCTCGATCGGAAACGATGACGAACGGATGGGGTTGCACGGCCGGCGATCACCCCCGCTGGCAGTGATGACGAGACGCCGGAGACATCCCTTGACGCAGACCGGTTCCGCCGCGGACGACCAGACGCCCGCGAACCCGACGAACACCGTGAACGCCACCGACGCCCCGCTCTCCCGCCGGGCTGCCCGTACCGCGGAACCCACCCGACGCGTGACCCCGGTCCGCGACGCCCCGCTCCCCGGCGGTCGTCGTGCAGCGCAGGCCGCCCGCACCGCCGCCACGGCGAAGGCGAGCTCCTCCGCCCGCAAGCGCCGCTTCCTCGCGCCCGTCGTGCTGACCGTCGCCGCGGGCATGTTCGGCACCGTGGCCGTCGCCCCGGCGTTCGCCGCGACGCAGCAGTCCACCGGCTCGGACGCCGCCAACGCGCAGCGCCAGATCCGCACGACCGAGGCCCAGAACTTCTCCGTGTCCGACGCGGTCGCCCTCGCCGGCACCAGCCGTGACGGCTACGGCGCCACCGCGCAGTCCACGCTCGACGCCGAGGCCGCGAAGAAGGCCGCCGCCGCAGCCGCCAAGCAGGCCGCGGCGACGCAGGCCGCCCGTGCGCAGACCGCCTCGCAGTACGCCGCGTACACCGGCCCGAGTGCGTCCGACTACGTCGCGACCGCCTCGGCCGCGAACACCCCGTTCTCGCTGCCGGCCGTGGTCGCCACCGCCAAGCAGTACATCGGCACCCCGTACGTCTTCGGCGGCGCCGACCCGTCGGGCTTCGACTGCTCGGGCTACGTCATGTTCGTGTACGCCCAGTACGGCATCAACCTCGCGCACTCGGTGCCGCTGCAGGACCAGGCCGGCACCACGATCCCCGAGTCCGAGGCCCAGCCCGGTGACGTCGTCATCTTCAACAACGAGGCGCACGACGGCTTCTACATGGGCAACGGCATGATCATGGACGCCCCGAAGCCCGGTGGTTCCGTCTCGATCCGCCCGATCTGGACCAGCGACTACCACATCGTCCGCTTCGGCATCTGATCCGACCGCGGGACGTCGATCCCGTGAACATCGCCGGAACCGGCCCGTGCACCCTCGTGCCGGGCCGGTTTCTGACGTACCCTGACGCTGCACCGGTCCGAACGGCCCCGAGCAGGGAGACCCCATGTCAGCGTTCCGCACGACCCGCACCATGGGTCGGCGCGCGCACGTCGACATACGGTCGACCACCGCCTGCGTGCACGAGCACGCCCCTGCATGACGAGAGCACTGCCCAGCCGGGTGGTGCTCTTCGTGGTTCAGGGGACGTGTGCGCGAGCGACGGTCACCTGCGCGGAGTCCCGGTCCGACGCACCCGCAGCGCCTGGAAGCCGTCCAGGCACGTCGGAAGGGAAACCATGCGCACTCTCGTCCTCAACGCCGGTTACGAGCCCCTCGCGGTGATCTCGTTCCGACGGGCCCTCGTGCTCGTCATGAACCAGAAGGCCGCCATCGTCGCCGCAGACCTCGAGCACCCGGTCACGGGCTCGACGTCCACCTACGACCGTCCGTCCGTCATCATCCTCACCCGGTACGTCCGCATCCCGCACTCGCGGCTCGTGCCGGTGTCCCGTCGCGGTGTGCTCCGCCGGGACGCGAACCGGTGCGCGTACTGCGACCGGCACGCGACGACCATCGACCACGTGCAGCCACGTTCGCGCGGGGGCGAGGACTCGTGGGAGAACCTCGTCGCCTGCTGCCTGTTTACTGAACTACCGGTCCTGCTCGCACTTCTGACCTTCGTCGCCCTCCGTCGCATGGAGAAGGGCGTGGAGGTGACCGCATGAAGCGCAGCGAACGGCGCACGCTCGTCCTCAACGCAAGCTACGAGCCGATGGCCGTCATCTCCTCCCGACGTGCGCTTCTGCTCGTGCTCAACGAGAAGGCAGCCGTCCTCGCCGAGAGCGACCGGCTCGTGCACAGCGCCGGCCGGGTCTACACGGAACCGGACGTGGTGCTCCTCCGGCAGTTCATCCGCGTGCCACGCAAGTCAGTCCCGATGACCCGCCGCGCCGTCCTTGAACTCTACGACTACACCTGCGCGTACTGCTTCAAGCACGGCAACACCATCGACCACGTCATCCCACGGGCACGCGGCGGCACCAACACGTGGGGCAACGTGGTGGTCGCGTGCACGAAGTGCAACTGCAAGAAAGCGGACCGGCTGCTGTCTGAGCTCGGCTGGAAACTGCCGTTCGAACTCCGGGAGCCGGCACCGTCGGTCGCGACACTGATCAGCAAGCGGTGGAAGCGGCCTGCCTGGGCTGAGTACACCGAACCGTGGGCGAAAGCTTCTGTCCTCGAACTCGCTGGGTAATAGAATCCCCACCATGGCCGTCTGGTTGTGGTGGGGATTCTTGCGACGGGGGAGGGAGCCCCGTGGAACTACCGCGTGACCTGCGCGCGATCGACGTGCCCGTGATCGGCGCCGTCCGCTCCGCTCCGCACCTCCGCGCACTGTGGGAGGTCACCGACGCCTCCGGGGAACCGGTGCCTGCGGCGAGTGTGTACCTGCATCACATCGCCGTCGATGATTTCGAACCGGGCACGCTCCGCTCCTACGCGTACGTGCTGCTGCGCTGGTTTCGGTTCCTGTCGGCGATCGGCACCACGTGGGAACGTGCGACGTCGACGGACTTCGTCGACTTCATTGGGTGGATGCAGGTGGCGACGCCGAAACGCGGCAGCACAAGCGGCACGAAGGGCAGCGGGTACGCCGCCCGGACCATCAACCTCAACTGGAGCGTCGTCACCGCCTTCTACGACTTCCACGCCTGGGCGGGTAGCGGTCCCATCGTCACTCCAGTCGCGGGGCCGGCATATCGGCCAAGCCTGAACCAGGTCCGCTCCCGCACCCCCACCAGGCGTGCCGTTGGTCGGCAGAAGGTCCCCAAGCGTGCTCCGCGGTCCATCCCGGACGAGGTGTTCGACCGGTTGTTCCTTGGACTCGGGACGAACCGGGACCGAGCGTTGATGTCGCTGTACCTCGCTACCGGCGCGCGAGCGAGTGAACTGCTGAACATCCGCGGCGGCGACATCAACTGGGGTGAGAACCTCATTCGCCTGAGTCGCAAAGGGTCGAAGAAGGAGCAGTGGGTGCCGGCGTCTCCCGACGCGATGGTATACCTGCGGATCTACATCGGAACGCGACGGATCATCTCCGGTGATGTCGTCTGGCTCACGCTCCGCAAGCCCTACCGGGACCTGAACTATCACGCTGTCCGGCAGGTCTTCACCCGCGCGCAGGACAAGCTCGGCACGAAGTACACGCTCCACCAGCTGCGGCACACCGCCGCGTACCGGATGGTGCAAGACCCGAATCTGCCCATCACGGACGTGCAGTGGGTCCTGGGTCACGAGCATCTCGACACCACGATGGTCTACCTCGAACCGCACCCCACCGACGTGTACAAGCGGATGCTCGAGCACTTCAGCCGCGCCCGTATCGACCCTTCGACCGCACCCATCGCCAGGGGGTACGACCCCGAGGTGATGCGCGGACTCTTCGGAGGAGAGCTATGACCGACCCCGGGAATGGCGTGACTGCGGAAGCGGGGACGAAACACTTCCGCAAAGAGGTGCTCCCGCTGCCCGACCCGGACATGGGCCCCGAAGTCGTTGACGCCGCCCCTCTCGAACTGGAGCGGCTCGCGGACTGGCCAGAACGCCTCTATACGGCCGAGGAGCTCGAGCTCGACCTCGAAGCGCGCGTGAAGACCATGAACAGAGTCGACCGGTCGGCTCGACGAAAAGCGTTCAAGTTCGCCATCGGATGGCTGGCCGGATTACCTGGCGCTGACTGGGATGAACGGTGGCATGCGTCCCGAATCGAGCTCCGGGAAGACTGGTCCGCGGAGGCGATCGAGGAGTGGAACGCCACGACCGGCCTGGCCTACACACGGAGCAACGCGACGATGGGTATAGGCCTCCTCGCAGCGACGGGTGCCATCCGGCCGAGCATTGGCTTCCTGCACCGCCAGCACGTCCGGCTCCGCGGACTACCGAACTACGTCCTCGAATACCGCGACCCAGACACACGCGACCGCGTCCTCGAGGTCAGCACCGAACACGCAGCCCCTGGCGTCGCGCAAGAGCGAGCGCGCGCGCAAGCCGTCCAGACGCTCGGTCAGATCCTCTCCGTGACCGGGAAGACCCGCATTGCAGACATCACGCCGGAGGAGCTCGTCATCGCCCGCGACGCCGCCGACGGGAACCGGGAGAAGAAACCCACCGGTGCGGCATGGAACGCGATGGGATGGCTCGGCCTGCTACCCGACGGCGCTCCGACAACGTTCCGCACCCGTCAGCGGAAGGGGCAGCAGACGATTGCGACCCTCGTCGACAAGACCGGTATCCGTAGCCCGAAGATGCGGAACCTCTTTGTGGACTACATCCGCGTCCGCACGCAGGGCCTCGACTACCCAACGAAGGTCGGGTACGTCACCAAGCTGTTGACGAACTTCTGGACACAACTCGAAGACCTCTACCCGGGCATCGACAGCCTCGACCTGACCCCGGAACAGTACGAGGCGTGGGTGGAGCGAATCCAGACGGTGCAGGTGGGACACAAGAAGGGCCAACCGCGAAAAGACTGGGCGGTCATTGTCGGAGCGATCCGGTCGTTCTACTACGACATCAACCACTGGGCGCAAGCCGACCCGGACCGGTTCGGGGAGTTCGCCTCCCGCAACCCGGTGAGCCCGTCTGCCACGAGGGCGCAAGCGAAGCGGAAGACCCAGCAACGCGCGGAAAGCCACCAGCGGACCCGCATCCGTCTGCCGAAGCTGCCCATCCTGATGAACAAGGTTGAAGACGACCGCCGGTGGACGAAGCGGGCCCTCGAAGCGACGCGGAGCGTCGAACCGGGAACGGAATTTACCGTCGACGGCGTCCGATTGCTTCGACCGGTGAGTCAGTCGGCGGCATTCGGCGGGGTGAAGGGCGGCACTATCAAGCACGGCGGGATTCTCGTGCAACGCCTCGACACCGGAGACCTGTTCGACATCGTCTTCCGGGAAGAGCAGTGCTTCTGGCGGTGGGCAGCGTTCACCCTGATGACCGAAACCGGTGTTCGCATCGAGGAGTTGGAGGAAATCACCCACCTCAGCCTCGTCCAGTTCCGCCTCCCCGACACGGGGGAGGTCATCCCACTGCTGCAGATCGCGCCGTCGAAGGACGACGAAGAACGCATCATCAACGTCTCCCCGCAGCTGGCGTCCACCCTCTACGCCGTCATCAGCCGCGTCCGGGACCCTGGCTCCGGCGCCATCCCGCTGATCCGCCGATATGACTATGCCGAGAAGACCCTTTCAGACCCGCTGCCGTTCCTGTTCCAGCGGTTCTGGAATGGGGAGAACCGCCCGGTGAATCGGGCATGGGTGCTCAGGCAGCTCGGGCTTGCTGCGGCCGAAGCGGGCATCGTCGACGACCACGGCGACCCCATCACGTTCCAGAACCACGACCTTCGACGCATCTTCGCAACCGAAGCCGTCCTCGCAGGTCTGCCTCCGCACATCCTCGCGAAGGTACTTGGACACGACAACCTCGACACCACCCAGGGCTATACCGCCCACTACCCGCAGGAGACCTTCCGGCACTTCCGCGCGTTCATCGACCGCCGCCGGGCCCTCCGCCCCGGAGCTGAATACCGGGAGCCCACCACGGAGGAAACCGAGGCGTTCCTCGCCCACTTCAAGAAACGGAAGGTGTCGCTCGGCAACTGCGGCCGCGCGTACGGAGCCGACTGCATCCACGAGCACGCCTGCATCCGCTGCTCACTGCTGCAGATGGACCCACGCGAAGAATGGCGACTCATCGAAATCGTCGAGAACCTCGAGGAACGCATCGTCGAAGCGAATCAGAACGGCTGGTTCGGGGAAGTCGAAGGGCTCCAGATCAGCCTCGATGCCGGCCGTAACAAGCTCGCGCAGCTGCACCGTAGGGAAGACATCGACAAGGCGGGTCCCGTGAGCCTCGGGCTGCCCACAATCGGGCCCCCGAGCTAAGCGTCCCCGCCCATCACGGCGGCTGCGCGGCGCACCGTGTACCGAAGCCCCTCCACCGGCGCCGCAGGCAGCACGTACATCCACAGCATTTCCCCGAGTGAGTACTCAAGTTTGGAGATCGTCTCCAGGTCAGCCCACGTCTGCCCATCAAGAATGCCGGACAGCGTCTTGTGGTCCACACCAGCGTCTCGGGCAACAGAGCGAAGCGAACGTTCACCAATGACGTCCCGGAGCCGCACTGCCAGTTGCCGGGCTGACTCACCGGACGGTACCTCGGACTCCGCCGACGGCCACTCGGCGGTCAACTCGCTTGGGCGCTTCCGCGCGGTCCGGGCCACGTCCGAAGCTTACTGCTCCTACCCAATGGCCCCGATCTGCCGAGCCTCCATCGCGCGCTCGGTGTCCGCTCGGACGGTCTCGCCCCTGTTATACGGCTCGCCTCAGCCGTCGAAGTCCCAGGGGCTAGACCGCGTGGCCTTGGCGTCGCCGGCGAACGCTACGCACGAGCCGGGCGACGTTGACGGCGGGGTATGCCAGCGCCAGCATCGCGATAACGGCCATGCCCAGCGCCCCAACCCAACCGGGCTCGGTCCGAGCGAGCAGCCGAATGATGACTACCACGGCGTTGATGCCAACTGCGGCCAGGCCAGTCGATGCAACAATCCGCCAAACAAGTCCAAGCCTGGTTACCGGACGTTCGGGGTCTGCGCCGGTCTCGGGCGCGCTGTACGCGAATCCGAAGTTGAAAGGAGAGGCATTAGCGATGCTTCGGCGCATCGTCGCTTCGTCGGACTCTTGGCTGCGGAGCCGAGCATTTGGGCGAGACGCATCCCGCCCCGAATCCTGGCCACTTTCAGATTCCTGCGGGTCCGTCATCGTCCCATCCTCGTCGACGCGCGTCTTTCAACGCCCGTCCGCGCTATCGAGGATTGCGCAGTCGCGGCGCACGCCGTTACCCGATCGTGTCCCGTCGTGCGCCCGGACGAGCGCATGGGGCGATGGGGTTGACACGCCCCTGCCGGCGATGGGAGTGACCGCGGCAGTCATCCTCATATGCACCGTTGTCGCTCGACGTACCTCCGCCTCGGCCGCTCAAGCGACAACATTGATGCGCGTCGGCGGCTGGACTCGACGACGCCTTCGCGTGCTGTCCGTCATCGAGGTTAGCGGCATTGCAGTCGTCGCCGTCGCGGTGACCGCGATCCTGGTTCTTCTGGCGCCAGCAGATATAAGCCCGCTCACCGAGTTCGGGAATCTCCGGGCGATTGCGGTCTTGATCTGCTTCCTGGCAGTGCCGATCGCAGCCATCGCTACCGCGCGAGCGCGGGGAGTGTCGGCCGCCTTCAGCACGGAGAAGCGCCGGCCGTGTTGACCATGACACGGTCGGTGCCGCCGGGCCTGCTCGCCGACTCGGGGAGCACCATGCTCGTCGCGTTAGTTCAGGTAATGCCTGGCGTGCAACAACACGAAGGGTGATCGCACCCCGCAGGAGATGGGCTGGCGGCTCCGGTTCCGCCCGAAGGCACCGCACGGTGCCTCGTGGGTGGTGCGGGGCATCGAGCGTCCGCAGTCCGAGTGGGACGAGTACCTCGTGGCCGCGTAGCGGCCTGAGCGGCTGTCGCCGCACCGGACTGGAGGCGCGTGGCGGGCCCGCCACGCGCCTCCAGTCCGATGCAGGTCAGCTCTCGAGTTCGCGGAGCAGGTCCTTGACGCCGAGGTTGCCGACGGGGCGCGCCTCGAACTCGAGTGTCACGCCGGTCGTGGTGTCGGTGAGCTCGATCGCGAGCGTCGTGCCGCGGTGGTGGCGTTCGACCGCCAAGCTGCTGCGCGGGATCGTCGCGACGAGTTCGAGGTCCTTCCAGTGGCCGACGAGGCCTGTGGAGTCGCGGCCGAGGATGTGGAGCTCGTCCTCGGTGATCGCGAGGACCGTGGTCGGATCGGTGCCGTGGGCGTTGCTGCTGAGTCGGTCGGCGATGAGTGCACCGGCGACACTCCAGGACGCGCTGTTGTTGCCGCCGAGGCCGGCGCCGGCGGTCGCACCGAGGACTCGGGCGAACGTCGATCCATTCGGGGAGACGAGGGCGACGTCGAGGACGTGGTCGCCGGTGGCCTTCTCGGCGCCTTCGCGGGCGTGAGTTTCGCGGGACATGGTCGGTCCTCTCAGTTGGTCGCCACGGCGGGCGACGCCGGGTGGTCGTGGGGTGCGCGGCGCGGTTCGTCGGCGTCGGCTCGCCCTTCGGCGTCACCGCGGGTGGCGATGAAGCCGACGATCGCGAACGCGTCGTACGCGAACGTGGCGACGGTCGCGATGAGGAGTGCCGTGTTGCTGCCGGTGGAGACGGATTCGTCGATGCCGCCGGCGGCCAGCGCGGTCGACGGGTCGGTCATCGCGTGCAGCAGCATCGGCCAGACGAGGTTCCCGCCGACCCGCATGGTCAGGTACATGCTGATGCCGAACCCGAACGTGTACACGACGGTGATCAGCACGGTGGTGATCGGCTGCCCGGAGAAGGCGTTCGTCAGGTGCAGCAACGCGAACAGGAGCGAGGACAGAGCCATGACGCTCCACTCCCTGTAGCCACCGCGGCGCAGCAGGCTCACCCCGAGTCCACGGGTCAGGATCTCCTCGGAGAACCCCACGAAGAGACCGACGAAGAGCAACGCGATGACGACGCCGGGGGTGTACCGGCCGTACGGGGCACCGAGGAAGTGGAACACCGCCGCAGCTGCAACCAGGATCGGCGCACCCCACATCCACCACCGCGCCCGGACCGGCTGCGGGCCGAACAGCGGCCGCGGCAGGAACCCGATGCTCCACGCGAACGCCAACAGCACGACCGAACCGATCGCCGTCGGGACCACGAGCCCCAGGACCGCCGTCGTGGTGTCGCCGAGCGGATCCTCCGCCTTGATGGAACCCGCGAACACCCAACCGATCAGGCGCCCGACACCGAGGTAGATCGCGATGTACCCGACCGCGACGAGCGCCGCGCGCCAGAACCCGCCCCGATCCCAGAACCCCTGCCACTTCGAACCTGATCCAGCCATCTCGATGTCTCCCTGGGACTCGGTAGCTATGAGCGACGTTGCCTCCGCCTGATCGGAAGCGCTGTCTGCGCTGAACGTATCCGAAACAGCCTCAGCCGGGAAGGTGCCGGCTTGCTCGGAACCGGGCGGTCGGCGAAACTCAGAACGCACCTCGGGTGGTTGGAGGTGCTGTGGTGTCGATGCGTTCGCGGGAGCCACGGATCACGAACGCGACCGCGATGAACGCGAGGACGCCGGCGACGATCTCCCCGCCGGCCCCGATGGCGGCGAGCGGCCCGGGCGTGCCGTGGGTGAGGGCGAAGACGGAGAAGTCCCAGAGCCCGTGCAGGACCATCGCCCAGATCAGGGTGCCGGTGGTACGGCGGAGGATGTAGAAGATGGTTCCGGCCATGAACGTCAACCCGACCTGCTGGATCGTCGGTCCGATGGCTTGGCCACTCAACGCGTTCACCAGGTGCATCAGCGCGAACGCCGCCGTGCTGATGAACCACACCCACCCTTCGCCGAGACGACTGCGGAGCGCGGTGAGGAGCAGGCCGCGGGTCGTGATCTCCTCGGTGAACCCGACGAGGATCAGCACGATGGAAGCGGCGAAGAAGGCGGCGTCGTAGCTGGACCAGTCCGTCGCGGCCAGATTGCCGATCAGTGCGAGCCCGAGCAGGATCGGGGCGATGATCGGCCAGCGGACGCTCCGGTGCCGGTCGAACAGTGCCGGACGCCACCAGCCGAGCAACGTGACGGTGATGACGAGCAGGACCGCGCTGATGATCAGGAACAGTCCTGCGCCGAAGAACAAGTTCCTGCCGCTGTCGGAGAGGTCGGTGTAGGGCACACCGGAGAGCCTCTGGATGGTGAAGACCACGACGACGTAGCCGACGTATATCGCGAACCCGATCCACACCCTCGGGCGGACCTTGAGAGGTCCAGTTGGCAGATGATCCGTGCGTGTTGCGTCGGTCATGGTGTACCCCTCACCAGGTGGTCGCTACAGACTCTTCCGGTCACCGTATTCCGAACGGACGGATCCCGGCCGATCCGCATGCTGGCTGACGGCGCACCACAGCCGTGATGCCGGTGTCCGAGCAGCCGATCGACCGGCAGGACACCTCGTCAGGTGCCGACGCCGGCGTCCGCCGCCTTCGGTTGGATCAGGTGCTCACCGTTGCGCTGACGGCCCGTCGCGTCGATCGTGAACCGCACCACGTCCGGCCGGTACCGGTCGTCGGAGAACTCGAACGGCACACCGTGCTCGTCCTCCGAGGTGCGCTGGAGCCGCAGCAGGGGCGATCCGGGCTGCACGCCGAGCAGCCGGGTGTCGAGCTCGTCGGCCGCGACCGCGTCGATCTCGTGGTGCACGCCGCTGAACACGTGGCCGTGCGTGGCGAGGTACTCCGTGATGGAGCCGCCGTCGAGGTCGGCCTGGAACAGCAGCCGGCCGACGGTCTCGGTGAACGTGGTCCGTTCGAGCATCGTCGGGACGCGGTCGAGCAGGCGCAGGCGGATGAGCTGCACCACCAGGGAGCCCGGCTCGATGCGCAGCGCGCGGGCGGCTGCGTCGTCCGCGCGCTTGAGGGAGACCTGCTCGGTGTGTGCTCCCGGGTTCCTGCCGAACCCCTTCGCCCATCTCGTGAACGGGACGTACACGTCGACGGGCTGGCTGGTCTTCCGCGACACGACCCGACTGGGGCGGCCCCTGGTCGTCTCGATGAGTCCTTCGCTGCGCAGCACGGCGAGGGCGTTGCGGATCGGCCCCCGCGAGGCGTTCCAGCGCGCGCCGAGCTCGGCTTCGGTCGGGACGTCGTCACCGGGCGCGAGTGACCCGTTGATGATCTCGTCACGGAGGGCATCTGCGATCAGCTTGTACAGGACGTCGGCCACGTAGGAACCTTACTACCCGAATCACGCGCAGTACGAGGGGGCTGACCTGTCCATCTGCAGGAATCGTGTGAACATCGGACGACAAAACGTTACGAGCGCGTGAAAAATCGGTGCTTGTCTACCTACGTGCTCGTTTGCCGTGTCACGGTGTCCACATGACCCCGACCTCTTCCTCCACCGCACCCGCGTTCGACGTCGTCGTGATCGGTGCCGGCATCGTCGGCCTCGCCCACGCGTACGAAGCCCTGCTGCAGGGCCTGAGCGTCGCGGTCGTGGACCGCGCAGGTGGTGCGGTGCACGGCGCGAGCGTCCGGAACTTCGGGCACGCGTGCATCACGCCGCAGACCGGGGAGGCCCGCGGCTACGCCACCGAGGCCCGACGACGGTGGTTGGACCTCTCCGATGCCGCAGGCTTCACGGCACGGGAGTCGGGCACGGTCGTGGTCGCTCGAACGGCTGCGGAACTCGCCGTCGTCGAGGAGTACACGGCGAGCGATCCGGACACGGAGCGGCTGGACGCGCGAGCGGTCGTCGATCGTGTCCCGGTCGACCCGGGTCCCGTGGTCGGGGGAGCGTTCCTGCCGCTCGACCTGCAGGTGGACCCACGGGAGGCAGCACCGGCGATCGCCACGTGGCTCGCATCGCAGGGCGTCCGGTTCTCCTGGCGCACGACGGCACTCACGGTGGAGTCCGGTCGGGTGACGACTTCCCGCGGCACGTTCGAAGCCGATCGCATCGTCGTGTGCACGAACCACGACGTCGACCGGCTGTTCCCGCGCCTGGCCGAACAGGTAGACGTGGTGCGCTGCCGGCTGCACATGCTCCGCGCCGACGTCGATCTGCGCTTCCCGTTGACCGTCCCGCTGCTCACCGGGTGGTCGCTGCTGCGCTACAGCGGGTTCGCGGCGATGCCGAGTGCCGGCGCGCTCCGCGAATCACTGCGCGCGTCCCTGCCCGCCGGCGTCGCGTGGGACCTGAACCAGATGTACACGTCGCCGTTCGACGGTTCGCTCATCATCGGCGACACGCACGTGCGTGACGTCGACGCTCCCCCGTTCCAGGACGAGGCGGGCTTCGAGCTGGTCATCGCGGAGACCGCGCGGCTCTTCGGGGCCGAACGGATCCGGGTCCGTGAGCGGTGGCAGGGCGTCTACGCGTCGGCGCCCGGTCGGGAGTTCCTCATCGAGGAGCCGCTCCCCGGGGTCAACGTCGTCACGGTCACCACCGGGATCGGCATGACCACCGGCCTCGGGATCGCGCCGAGCGTCCTCGCACCGCGCGGCACCGCCACGTCCGTCCCCGAGTCCTCGACCGCCGTCGCCGTCTGAGCGACATCCACCTCCCAGGAGTTCCCATGGACACCAGCACCACCCCCGGGATCGAGTTCCGGAACGTCACGGTCGCCGGCAACGGCGGCGCGGTCATCCTCGACGACTTCACCCTGACCGCGGACCGCGGCGAGGTCGTCGCCCTGCTCGGCCCGTCCGGTGCGGGGAAGACGACGGCGCTCCGTGCCGTCGCGGGGTTCGTCGCACCCACCCGCGGCAGCATCCACCTCGGCGGGAAGGACGTCACCGGGCTCCCACCGCGTCGACGCGGGCTCGGGATGGTCGTGCAGAGCTACGCGCTGTTCCCGCACATGAGCATCGCCGACAACGTCGGGTACGGGCTCCGGGCGAGGGGCATCCCGCGTCGGGACGTCCGGCCGCGGGTGGCGGAAGCGCTCGACATGGTCGGGATGGCCGCGTTCGCCGACCGGCTGCCGCGCACCCTCTCCGGAGGACAGCAGCAGCGCGTCGCCATCGCCCGTGCACTCGCCCCACGACCGGAGGTCCTGCTGTTCGACGAACCGCTCTCGGCGCTCGACCAGCAGCTGCGGCAGGGGATGATGGCGGAGCTCGCTCGGCTGCACCGGGAGCTCCCCGACGTCACCATGCTCTACGTGACGCACGGGCAGAACGAGGCCCTCACGCTCGCCGACCGGATCGCGGTGATGGCGGATTCCCGTCTCGTCGAGTTCGGGACGGCCGCGCAGCTCTACCGGGATCCGAGCGCGGAGTTCACCGCCCGGTTCCTCGGCGCGTCGAACGTCCTGCCGTGCATCGCGCTGACCCGGAACACCGCGGCCATGACCGCGGCGCCCGGACAGGTGTTGAACGTGTCGATCGATGCAGCGCGCGGAGCGGCGGTGTCCTTGTCCGTCCGCCCCCATCGTGTGCGGGTCCTGTCGGCCACCGAACACGCCACCAACGTGCTGCCGATGGAGGTGGACGACATCCAGTGGCGCGGCGCCACGCACCTCATCTCCGGAACCGTCCACGGTGAGCCGTTCTCGGTCGAGACCCTCGAACTCCGGGACCTGCCCGCGATCGGGCAGACGATCGGTGTCGGTTTCGAACCGGACGACGTGACGGTCCTCGGCGCAACGCGCGCCCGGGTCGCGGCGAGGACGGACGGCAGCGCCACACCGTCCGTCTCGCGGGCCGACCTCGCTGCGCAGCCCGTCGGGGTGATCTCGTGACGCTCACGGCCGGGCCTCGGCTCCCAGCCGCCCCGCCCGGACCGCGTCCTCCACGGCCGCGCGATGTCCCGACGGCCTGGTTCGTCGGCGCACTGCCGATCGCGGTCATGGCGATCCTCGTCGTGTACCCGGTCCTGCTCCTGATCAGCAACGCCGCGGACGACGGCAGCGGCCGGTTCTCCGTCGCCGAGTGGGGCGTCCTCTTCGGCAACCAGGTCTTCCTCGACACGATCGCCACCACGGTCCGGGTCGCGGCGATCGCCACGGTCGGTTGCATCGTCATCGGGACGTTCCTCGCGATCGTGATCGCGTACGTGCCCTTCCGCGGGGCGCGCTTCGTCACAGCTGCGCTCAACGTCTACCTCTCGTTCCCGTCGTTCCTGATCACGCTCGCGCTGGTGTTCATCTGGGGCAACGTCGGCATCGTCAACGGAGCGCTCGACGCAGCGACGGGGGGAGCGGTGCCGCCGATCCACCTTCTGGACAGCCAGTGGGGGGTGATCCTCGCCGAGGTCACCTACTTCACGCCGTTCGTCGTCCGTCCGGTGCTCTCCGCGCTCGAGGTGATGGACCGCAGCCAGGTCGAGGTCGCCGAGTCCCTCGGGGCCGGACCTGCGCGCATAGTCCGGACCCTGATCCTGCCCGAGGTGGCGCCGGCGCTCCTGGCCGGTGGCGCGCTCGTCCTCATGCGCACGATGAACGAGTTCGGGATCGTCCTCTTCGCCGGCGCCAAGGACGTGTCGACGTTGCCGACACTCGTCTACAGCCAGGCGATCAGCCGGGGCAACTACCAGGTCGCCGCCATCGCCGCGCTGGTCAACATCGTGCTCTCGCTCGGCCTGTACCTGCTGTACCGACAGATCACCGCCAGAGCGCTGGGAGGAAACCGTGCTCGTTAGGTCCCGTTCCGGACGCTTCGTCGTCCACCTGATCACCGCCATCGTCATCCTCGCGCTCTTCGTCCTGCCGTTCGGCGTCCTGCTGGTCGGGGCGTTCTCGACCTCCTGGTCCGGAGCGCTGCCGTCGGGCGCCACGACGGGCAACTTCGCGACCGTGTTCACCGAGTCGGCCACGGTCGCCACGATCACCGCCTCGATCGTCTCCGCGGTGGTCTCGACCGTCGTTGCGCTCGTCGTCGCGACCACCGCCGCGCTCGCCGCACGGGACGCACCCCGGCTGCGTCGTCTGCTCGACACGCTGTTCCTGCTCCCGGTGGCGATCCCGTCCGTCGCGGTGGGCCTCGCGGTCCTCATCGCGTTCTCGTCGGGGCCCCTCCCGCTCAACGGCACCGTGTGGATCGTCCTCATCGCGCACACCGTGCTCGTGGTCTCGCTCGCCTACCAGCCGATCACCGCCGGGGTCGCGCGACTCCCCCCCCGCCGTCGAGGAGGCAGCCGCCGCGCTGGGAGCGTCACCGCTGCGCATCCTGCGCACCGTGACCCTGCCCGAACTCCGACCGGCGCTCGCCGGCGCCGCCGCGCTCTGCGTCGCGATGTCGATGGGGGAGCTGACCGCGTCGACGATGGTCGCCCCGCCGACGTGGCGGACCCTTCCCCTGCAGATCTTCTCGTTCACCTCACGCGGCATCCGCCTCTACGAGGGAGCCGCCCTCGCGGTGGTCCTCATGGGCATCACGCTGCTCGTCCTGCTCGTCCTGCAACGCGTCCTCGCCGGCCGCGTCCGCGTCTGACCTCCTCCCGCTCATCGACCCGATCGGACACCATGACCACGCCCCGCTGGACCCTGTTCCGCACCGTCACCGCCCTCGCCCTCACCGGCGCGACCGTCGCCGCCCTGTCCGGCTGTTCCGCCGGCAGCTCGGCCGCGAAGGCCGACACCTCCGCCAAGACCGTCACCGTGTACACCGCCGACGGCCTCAACGACGGTGACGACTCCTACTACCAGACCGTGTTCGCCGCCTTCGAGAAGGAGACGGGCATCGACGTCAAGGTCGTCGAGGCCGGGTCCGGGGAAGTGCTCCAGCGCGTCAAGCAGGAGTCCTCGAACACCCAGGCCGACCTGCTCGTCACCCTGCCGCCGTTCATCCAGACCGCGTCGGAGGACGGCCTCCTCGCGAAGTACGCCCCCGAGGGGAGCGACGCGGTCCCCGAGTCCGACAAGGCGGCCGACGGCACCTACGAGGCGCTGGTGAACAACTACATCGGCTTCATCCGCAACACGAAGGACGTCCCCGACGCGCCGGGGACCTGGGACGACCTGCTCGACGACGAGTACCAGGGCAAGCTGCAGTACTCCACGCCCGGTGTCGCCGGTGACGGGACGGCGATGCTCATGCTGGCCCGGGAGGTCCTCGGCGCGAAGCAGTCGAACGCGTACTTCACGAAGCTGCAGGACAACAACGTCGGGCCGTCCGACTCCACCGGTGCCCTCGCCGCGAAGGTCGACAAGGGTGAGCTGACGATCGCGAACGGCGACGTGCAGATGAACAACGCCCAGCAGGAGTCGATGCCGAACCTCGGCATCTTCTTCCTCGCCGGCGAGGACGGCACCCCGACGACCATGTCCGTGCCGTACTCGGTCGGACTCGTCAAGGACGCCCCGCACACCGCGAACGCGAAGAAGCTGCTCGACTTCCTCTACACGAACAACGCGCAGGAACAGGCCACGACCGTCGCCGGTGGCTTCCCGGCACGCTCCGACGTCCACCCCACCGGCGACGAGGCGGAGAAGCTCGACGCGCTCATGGACGGCGTGGAGATCGTCCACCCGGACTGGGACGACATCGCGAAGAACCTCGACTCGTACGTGGGCGACTGGAACACCGCCACCGGCACCCTCTGATGACCACCACCGACCCCCACTCCGGAAGGACCACCATGATCGACCTCGTCGCCCTCGACATCGCGGGCACGACCCTCGACGACGGCGGAATCGTCTACGACGCCCTCCGCGCCGCCGTCGAGGAACGCGGCGCCACCGTCGACGCCTCCGACCTGCAGACCTGGATGGGGACCGACAAGGTCACCGCCATCGACGCACTGCTCCGTCTCGGCGGAGTCACGCCGACGACCGAGCAGGTGGCCGGATCGTTCGAGCGGTTCCGCGCGATCCTCCGGTCCCGGTACGCCGAACAGCCGGCCGTGATCCTGCCGGGCGTCGCAGACGCCGTCCGGACGCTCCGGGGAGCCGGGGTCACGGTCGCGTTGACGACCGGCTTCTCCCGCGACATCGTCGACCTCCTGCTGGAGAGCGTGGGCTGGCAGGTCGGGGAGGACCTCGACGCGGTCGTCACCACCGACGACGTCCCCACGGGGCGCCCGGCGCCGTACATGATCCACCGCGCGATGGAGTGGACCGGCGTCACGGACGTCCGTCGTGTCCTCGCCGCTGGCGACACGGTCGTCGACCTGCGCGCCGCGAAGAACGCCGGCGCCGTCAGCGTCGGGGTCCTCACCGGCCAGACACCGCGCGAGGCGCTCGAGGCGGAACCGCACGACCACGTCCTGGCGTCGGTCAGCGCACTCCCCGAGCTCCTGCTCGGTGCCGAGCTGGTGACCCGGTGATCCGCCGGAAGCAGGTCGTCGCGGTGGCGTCGACGCTCGCGCTCGCCGTGGCCGGCCTCGGCGTCGGCGCGATGCCCGCCGCTGCCGCCGCCTCGGACCAGCACGTCATCGTCGTCGGCATCGACGGACTCCGCTTCGACAAGATCGCTCCGGCGAACGCCACGAACCTCGAAGCCCTCATCGCCTCCGGGTACTCCAGCACCACCTGGCTGTACGCCGCACCGATGTCGCAGACGCTGTCCGGCCCCGGGTGGGCGACGAACCTGACCGGTGTCTGGCCCGACAAGCACCGCGTCCTGAGCAACTCGTGGGGCACGTCGAGCAACATCACCCAGTACCCCGACTTCCTCAGCCGCCTCGAGACGGCCAACCCGGCGCTCTCGACCTACGCCGCCGCGACCTGGGCACCCATCATCGACGGGTCGGCCGGTTCCCCGTTGATCACGAGCGCCGTCGACACCCGGTACGTCTCGACGGGTGACAGCGACACCGCCGCCAACGTCCTCGGACAACTCGGGAAGACCGCCGCGCCGAACGCGTCGTTCGTGCACTTCGACGACGTCGACGAGGCCGGCCACGCCGACGGCGCGGCATCGAGCGAGTACCTCGCTGCCGTGGCGGAGGTCGACGGCTACGTCGGGCAGATCCGGCAGGCCGTCGCGAAGCGGCCGACGTCGGAGCAGTGGTCGATCATCGTCACCGCCGACCACGGCCACACCGACGCGGGCGGTCACGGCGGCAACACCCCGCCGGAACGTTCGTCGTTCATCATCAAGACCGGACCCGGCATCACCAGGACGACCCCGGCCGTCAAGCCGAAGAACGTCGACATCGCAGCGGACGTCCTCAGCACGTTCGGTGTCCCGATCCCCGCGGCGCTCGACGGCCGTCCGCTCGCGACCGCCTCGACCGATCCGTTCGACAGCATGGTCGGATCACTCGCTCCTGCGGTGGACGAGACCGCGATCCCGGCAGCCACGAAGGGCTGGACGCACGCCGTCCCGTCCGGCTGGAGCATCGACAACACCGGCATGGGGACCGGCGGCGTCACCGAGTGGCGCGGCTGGTCGCTGACCGACGACGACTTCTGGACCAAGACCGATCCGGGCCAGGGACGCGAGACCAACGTCCGTGCCCGCGGGGTCTTCGCCGTCGCCGACTCGGACGAGTGGTCGGACAAGGCCCACACCGGCCTCTTCAACAGCCGCCTCGTCTCGGCACCGTACGCGGTCAGCGCCGGGTCGACCGCGACGATCACCTTCGGGTCCCACTATCGCAAGGAGGGCAACGAGACCGCGTCGGTCCTGGTCAGCTTCGACAACGGCGCGACCTGGACCACGGCCTCGACCCTGGCCGGCGACTCGACCGCCGCGATCCAGACCGTGACCGTCGCCGTCCCGGCGGGCAAGACGAGCATGCGCGTCGCGTGGGCCCTCACGAACGGTGACAACAACTGGTACTGGGCCGTCGACGCACCGCGCGTCGGCTGATCAGCACCCGGAGAACACGGCTGACGCCGCGACGGACGGGAGGCACGGTGCGGGCCCGACCCGCGCCTCCCGTCCGTCCCGGTGCCGGACCAGGACCGTGTCGGCTGCGGCGACCGGCTGTCGGTGGGCAGGCGTAGCGTGCCGCCATGGCGGAGACCCCCGAGATCGACGACACGACGATCGACGACCTGCGTGCGCGCCTGCGCGCGACCCGCTGGCCGGACGCTCCCGCCGGGACCGGGTGGTCGCTCGGGGTCGACGTCGACGAGCTGCGCGCGCTCGTCGAGTACTGGGCGGACGGGTTCGACTTCGACGCGCACCGGGCTGCGCTCGCCGCGCTCCCGTCGCGCCGGGTCGTGGTGGACGGCATCGGGATCCACGTGCTGCACGCCCGCGCCGACGCCCCGGACGCGCTGCCGGTCCTGCTCGCGCACGGCTGGCCGGACTCCGGGTGGCGGTACCGCAAGGTGCTGCCGATGCTCGTCGACGCCGGGTTCGACGTCGTCGTTCCGGACATGCCCGGCTACGGCTTCTCCGACGCACCGCCGCAGCCGATCGACGCCCGCGCGGTCGCCGGGATGTGGGCGACGCTGATGACCGACCTCGGGTACGGGCGGTTCGCGGTGTCCGGCGGGGACATCGGCACCCACGTCGCTCGGTACCTCGCGCTCGACCACCCCGACCGGGTCGTCGCCGTGCACCGGATCGACGGCGGCCTCGCCTGGCCCGGGCTCGACCCGTCGACGCTGTCGGACGCCGAGCGTGCGTTCGTCGCCGAGACCGACCGGTGGCGGACGGCCGAGGGCGCCTACGCGATGATGCACCGGACCAAGCCGCAGACCGCGGCCGTCGGGCTGAACGACTCCCCGGCTGGCCTCGCGGCGTGGATCGTCGAGAAGCTCCGGTCATGGAGCGACTGCGACGGGGACCTGTGGTCGGTCTACGCCCGCGACGAGGTCCTAGCCCTGCTCACCGAGTACTGGGCGACCGGGACGATCGGGTCGGCGATGCGGATGTACCACGCGAACGCGGGGGTCCCGGCGGAGCAGATGGCCCGGCGGGTCGAGGTGCCGTCCGGGTTCTCGATCTTCCCCGGTGACCTCGTGCGGGCGCCGAAGGAGTGGCTCGAGCGGACCACGAACCTCGTGTACCACCACGAACTCGACCGCGGTGGGCACTTCGCAGCGTTCGAGCAGCCGGACCTGTTCGTCGGGGAGCTCCGGGCCTTCCTGGAGCCGTTCCGCCGCTAGAGTGTGAGGGCCAGCCTCTGTAGCTCAATGGAAGAGCAGTTCCGTCCTAAGGAAACGGTTGGGGGTTCGAGTCCCTCCAGGGGCACCGCGGGTCGCAGGGGGTTCGAGTCCCTGCAGCGCCCTCCAGGGGCACCGCGTTACCGCGGGTCGATGTACCGGCTGGACTCCCCGTACGATTGAGGCCGTGTCCAAGGTCCTGAGCAGTCTCCCCGTCGGCGAACGAGTCGGCATCGCGTTCTCCGGAGGTCTCGACACCTCCTGCGCCGTTGCCTGGATGCGCGAGAAGGGAGCGGTGCCCTGCACGTACACGGCTGACATCGGCCAGTACGACGAGCCGGACATCGACGCCGTCCCGAGCCGCGCCCACGAGTACGGCGCGGAGATCGCCCGACTCGTCGACGCGAAGAGCGCCCTGGTCGAAGAGGGCCTCGTCGCCCTGCAGACCGGCGCCTTCCACATCCGCTCCGGCGGCAAGACGTACTTCAACACGACGCCCCTCGGCCGTGCGGTGACGGGCACGATGCTCGTCCGTGCGATGAAGGAGGACGGCGTCGACATCTGGGGCGACGGCTCCACCTACAAGGGCAACGACATCGAGCGGTTCTACCGCTACGGCCTGATGGCCAACCCGCGGCTGCGCGTCTACAAGCCCTGGCTCGACTCCGAGTTCGTCGAGGAGCTCGGCGGCCGCAAGGAGATGAGCGAGTGGCTCGTCGCCCGCGGCTTCCCGTACCGCGACTCCACCGAGAAGGCGTACTCGACCGACGCCAACATCTGGGGTGCCACGCACGAGGCGAAGAGCCTCGAGGAGCTCTCGAGCGGCCTGGACATCGTCGAGCCGATCATGGGCGTCGCGGCCTGGCGTGACGACGTCGAGGTCGCGACCGAGGTCGTCAGCGTCCGCTTCGAGGCAGGCCGTCCGGTCGCGATCAACGGTGTCGAGTACGCCGACGCCGTCGCCCTGGTCTACGAGGCGAACGCCATCGGTGGCCGCCACGGCCTCGGCGCGTCCGACCAGATCGAGAACCGCATCATCGAGGCGAAGAGCCGCGGTATCTACGAGGCGCCGGGCATGGCGCTCCTCCACATCGCCTACGAGCGACTGCTCAACGCGATCCACAACGAGGACACCGTCGCGTCGTACCACAACGAGGGTCGCCGCCTCGGTCGCCTCATGTACGAGGGCCGTTGGCTCGACCCGCAGTCGCTCATGCTCCGCGAGTCGCTGCAGCGCTGGGTCGCCTCCGCCGTCACCGGTGAGGTCACCCTGCGGCTGCGTCGCGGTGACGACTACACGATCCTCGACACCACGGGTCCGGCGCTGTCGTACCACCCGGACAAGCTCTCGATGGAGCGCGTCGGCGACTCGGCGTTCGGCCCGGACGACCGCATCGGCCAGCTCACCATGCGCAACCTCGACATCGCGGACTCGCGTTCGCGCCTCGAGCAGTACGCGGCCGCCGGCCTGATCGGCGGGGCGACGGGTGACCTCGTCGGCCAGCTCGAGTCTGGCGAGGCCGAGGAGATCCTCGGCGGCGCCGTCGTCACCTCGGATGCCGACGACGCACTGGGCCGCGCGACGGACGCCGCGTCCGAGGGCGCCGCGTTCGACTCCGGCACCGACTGACCTCGACGGACCGACGCTGAACGACAGAGTCGACGTCGTACGACGTCGACTCTGTCGTTCCGGAGCGCGTGCGTGCACGCGCACGCACAGACCGACGGGAGGCGCGGTGCCAGCTGGCACCGCGCCTCCCGTCCGTCTGCAGTGGTGTCGAGAGCCTCAGCGCGCCTCGGCGGTCTCCACGCGCTTCTGCCGCCACGGCCGCGCCGGCTGGTCCGGCCCTTCCCACACCTGGATCGCTCCCCACGCGGCGGCGAGCAGCGGCACCGAGATGATCGCCCCGGTGATGCCCGCGAGCACGGTGCCGGCGGTCAGGCCGATCAGGATGACCAGGCCGTGCAGCTTGAGCGTCTTGCCCATCAGGACGGGCTGGAGCAGGTTGCCCTCGAGCTGGTTGACGAGCACGACGATGCCGACCACGATCAGCGCCTGGACGGGGCCGAGCGCGACGAGGGCGACCAGGGCCGCGAGGATGCCGGCCGCGGTCGCGCCGACGATCGGGATGAACGCCGTGATGAACACGACGACGGCCAGGGGGAGCGCGAGGGGCACCCCGACGATGGCGATGCCGACACCGATGCCCACGGCGTCCACCGCGGCGACCGTCGCCGTTCCGCGGACGTAGCCGCCGAGCGTCTGGACGACGCGGTCACCGACACGACGAGCACGGTCGTACCGGGAACCGGTGAAGGGGCGGAGCAGGAACTCCCAGATGCGGGGGCCGTCCTTGAGGAAGAAGAACAGCACGACGATCATCAGCACGAGGCCGGTGAGGAAGTTCGCGGTGGCCGAGGCGCCGGCGAGGGCTCCGGACCCGAACTGCGAGCTGGTGACGAAGTCCTGGATGCCCTTCACGGCCTCGTCGATCTGCGACTGGTCGATCGAGATCGGCAACGTCGACGCGAAGTCCTGCAACTGGTCGAAGCCGCGCAGCGCGGACTTCTGCAGGTCCGGCCACTGCGAGATCACGGCGACGACGATGAGCCAGCCGACGAGGCCGAGCACGACGAGCACGCCGATCAGGACGGCGAGCGTCGCGAGGATCGACGGGACCTTGTGCCGCCGGAGCCACGAGACGACGGGGTGCATGGCCGACGCGATGATCAGGGCGAGCAGCACGGGGATCGTGACGACACTGAGCGTGGCGGCGGCGTAGACGATGCCGATGGCGACGACGAGCACGACGATGAGCTGGAGGCACCGGGTCGCGAGGCCGCCGAACGAGTCGGACCACTTCTTCGTCAGGTCGGACGGTTCCGTGGTGGTGGTCGTGGTGCTGGCTGGGCTGCCGAACAGGGGCATGGGGCTCCTCGGGGTACGGGTGTGCCCGCCCACCGTACCGGGGCCATCGCGCTCCGGCCCGAGCTGCAGGGAAGTGCTCGAGGGCCGGAGCGTCGATGCTCGCAGTGGGTCCCGGCGAGGGGAGCGCCGGTCGGGTGTGACTCGCTGCTGGTGTCCACCCTAGCGGTCCGCCGAAGTGTGGACAGACAGATCGGTCTCCCCAGTTCGGGGGACTCGGGTTCGGGGCGGTCGAGTGCGGGTACCGGACGGTCCTCGTGCGGATCGACCGACGACAGTACGCTGGGCAGACCGGGCCGACTCAGGGTTCCGTGGTCTTGATGCTCCTCGCGGTCGCGGGGTCTGGCGCAGCGGGACGGCCTGGTCGAATCCGGGGTGCGCATCATTCCGACGAAGGGCTGGTCGCCATGACCGCCGTCACCGTTCCGTTCGCACCGCTCGTCGACTTGTTCGTCAGTTCCACCCGCACTCCGGTGGCTCCCGTCGCGGGTTCGCTGCTGGAGCTCGTCCTGTCGTAGCCGCGACGAAGCGGCGTCGTCGCTCAGGTCGCCGCGCGGATTTCGACACGGCGCTCGTCGATCGACTCGCGTCGTGTCGCTCGATGGCCGCGTATGCGTTGCGTGTGCATCGACCGACACCGCGCCCGTCGATCGACTCGTGCACTGTCGCGAGACGCGCAGATGTCCAGCCGCGCACGCCGCCACGGCCGGACGCGCGCACGCGACGGACTGGAGGCGCGGTGCCCGCTGGCACCGCGCCTCCAGTCCGCCGTTGCGTGCGTCCAGACCGTCAGACGGCCGCTTCTTCCAGCGTCGCCTCCGCGCGCTCCGGCGACCCCTCCGCGAGACCGCGGGCGATCCGCCCCCGGGACGCTGCCCAGAGCACGAGGGCTGCGACGAACACGAGCACCTCGGTGACCGTGAGCGCCCAGATGATCCCGGCGAGCCCGAACCACAGGTTCCCGACGATGACGATCGGGATGAACAGCACGCCCTGCGCCATCGAGAGCACCATCGCCGGCAGCACCATCCCGGTCGCCTGGAACAGCGAGGTGAGCAGTCCGGTGAACCCGTTCACGATCGTCGCGACGAGCTGCGCCGTCAGGATGGTCAGGCCGATCGCCAGCACCGAGTGGTCGCCGGAGAAGATCGTGAAGACCTGCTCGCGGAAGACGAACACCGTGCCGGAGAAGACCAGGACGATCGTGCCGACGGTGAACGCGGCGCCGCGGAGTGCTGCACGCAGGCGGGCTGCGTCGCCCTTGCCGAAGGCGTAGGCGAGCAGCGGCAGCACGCCGATGGTCACACCCATCACCAGGAACTCCGGGACCTGGGCGATGCGGACGGCGACACCCATCGCGGCGAGCGGGTCGTCCCCGTAGGCGGCGGCGAGGTTGTTGAGCACGAGGGTCGTGACGATGAGGAACGAGGCCTGCAGGAGTTCGCTCGAGCCGATGCCGAACACGCCCTTGAGGATGTCCGGACGGAGCGTGAACCACTTCGGCGCGAAGCTGACGTTCTCGCTGTTCCGCTGGAGCCAGACGACCCAGTAGCCGATCGCGACGACGTTGCCCAGGCCGATGGCGAGCGCGGCGCCGGCGACGCCCCAGTGCAGCACGAGGATGAAGAGCACGTCGAACACGAGGTTGCCGACGGTCGACAGGACGAGGCCGACCATCGCCTGCCGTGCCGCTCCCTCGGACCGGACGATCTGCTCGAGGGCGAACGACGCGGCGAGCACCGGGACGAACGCGAGCGTGACGGACACGTACGCGCTCGTGGCCGGCACTGCGGCGGCGTCGGCACCGAGCACGGCGACGAGCGGGTGCAGGAACACCAGGCCGATGACGGCGAGGACCGCACCCGTGACGACGGCGCCCCACAGTGCGAAGGAGGCGACGCGCTTGATGTCCTGCGCCTTGGCCGGGTCGTGTTCGGAGGCGCCGAGCATGCGCGACATGAGCGCGCTGCCGCCGACGCCGAACACGCCACCGACCGCCATGATGATGCCGAGGAGCGGCGTCCCGAACGTGATGGCGGCGAGCAGTGACGTGTCGTGCTGCGAGCCGATGAACCCGGCGTTGATGACGTTGTAGACGGCGCTGACGACCATCGCTGCGGCCATCGGCACACAGAGGTGCACGAGCGCGCGGGTGATCGGGGCGGCGGACAGGTACCAGCGGTTCTTCGCCGCGGCGGTGTTCTCGGGGGTCGTGGTGGTCATGACTGCCTCCTTCTGGGCAGGGCTCCGCTGCCCTGGCGGTGGGTCAGGGCATGACGGGGCGCGCGGGCGGCGGGTGCCGTCGCGTGGGTGGGTGGGGCCTCCGGCGGTCGGTCTGGAGGCGCGGGGTGCGCTGAGTGGGTCGGCGCTAGCGGGTGGGTTCGGGCAGTTCGGCGGTCACCTTCTGCAGGAGGGCCTGCAGGGTGGCTCGCTCGTCCGCGTCGAGGGGCGCGAGCAGGACGTCGTCGAGGGCGATCATCGCGTCCTCGAACCCGGCGATGAGGGCGATGCCCTCGTCGGTGGCGTGCACGCGCTTCGTCCGGGCGTTCTCGGCGTCCGCGCGTCGTTCGACGAGCCCGCGACGCTCGAGTCCCTGCAGGAGGCTCGAGACGCTGGCCGCACTGGTCCGGGTGATGTCGGCGATGTCCCGCTGGATCGCCCCGGGCGTGTGCTGCAGGTACCCGAGCACGAAGGACTGCTCCTGGGTGAGGTCGCGTTCGCGGACCCACTCCTCGGCCGCCTTGCGCTGCGCCCACCCGATCCAGCGCATCTGCTGGAGGGGCGAGTCGAACCGGGGTGCCTGCTGCGTCATGATCAGAACACTAACCGTTCGAGCTCTAACTGTCAACGATCGAACTGTCTGTCGCGCTCCTCACGCCCGCGCACCCCGAACGGGGGTATCGCCAGGGTGGGGCCTGTCCCTTGTAGATTGCACAGGAACGCGGTCTCACCAACCGCCCATCCTCAGTTCGGCGACGCCGCCGAGCCCACCCGAGGGGATCAGGACATGGCACGAGGACGAACGATGCGCGCACGGTCGATGCGCCCGTCCGTCGCGGCCGGGTCCGGTCTCCGTCGCCCCGGGGGTGATCACCCCGGATAGCCGCGCCCGCGCGGAGCACGACGCGCACACGTGACTCCGGGCCGCCTCACCAGCGAGCCCGTCGGATCCCCCGCACCACCAGCGGGGGATGGATCAGCGGCGGAGCACTGCTCCGCCGGAGAAAGAGGCACCATGCCACGCACTGCAACACGCTTCGCGCTCCGCGCGGGCGCCACGGCCACCGTCGCGGCCGTGATCATCGGCGGAGCCGCGCTCCCCGCCCACGCCGCCGCGTCCGACGCGACGCAGGCCGAAGGGCGGCTCCTCGCCGGCAGCGGCACCATCGACCTCGACGACGTCGCGGCGCTCGCCGGGTCCTTCGGGGCCACGGCCCCTGGAGGCACCGCCGGCGGTCAGTCCGACCCGCTCGACCTCTCGGTGCTCAACAGCATCGGGATCAACGTCCCTGGTGGCATCCAGCTGCTCGGCCAGAACGGCCTGGTGAACGTCGGCGTCGCCGGCCAGGTCGCCGCCACCGACACCACCTCGGCGGTCGCCGCCGCGGGCGCCGTCGGCGCGGACGGTGCGATCCAGGTCGGTCCGGGCACACCCGGCGCCGGTGCCACCGTCAACCTCACCCCGCTCCTCGGCGACCTCGACGTCGACGGGGTCGTCAGCGAACTCTCCGTCGGACTCGGCGCACTGTCCGCCCGGGCCGAGGCCGACCGCACCTTCGACGGAGCGGACGTCACCACCGACTACCAGGTCGCCGGCGCACAGGTCCGGCTCGTCAGCCCGGCCGTGCAGCAGCTCGTCCAGACGCTGGACACCTCGCTCGGCACGACCGACGACACCGTGAACGCGGCGCTCGGCGAGGACGGGCTCACCACCGACCTCACCGCGTCGCTGCTCGGCCCGGTCACCACGGCCGTCAACAGCCTCGGGCTCGGGGTGCTCTCGCTCGACGACACCACGGCGCAGCTCACGGCAGACGTCGACCTGCAGGGTGCGCTGTCCACCGTCACGCAGCAGTCCCTGACGGACGGCCCGGTCACCATCGACCTGTCCTCCGGCGTGGTCTCGATCGACCTCGGGCAGCTCTACACGCTGAACGACCTGCCCGCGAACACGACGCTGCTCGCCAGCGACACGATCAACGCGCAGATCACCGGGGCGATCTCGAACATCCTCACCGAACAGCTCCCGGCGCTCCTCACGTCGACGCTGACGAACGCGCTCGACGTCGCCGACGTGCAGCTCGTCGTCGACACCGGCGTCGACCTGCTCGGCGCGAACGTGGCCGGCCTGACCCTCACGGTCGACACCACCGTCGGCGACCTGCTCGGCACCGGTGACGGCGCCACCCTCACCGTCGCCGGCACCGGGATCCTCGGTCCGGTGCTCGGCACGCTGAACCCGCTCCTGCAGCCGCTGCTCGATTCCACGATCGTGCCGGCGCTCACCGGCATCGTCGGCGACGTGCTCGGCGGGGACTTCGTCGCGGACACCGTGCAGGCCCTGCTCACCACCGTCACCGGCACCGTCACGGCGCTCGACCCGCTGCTCGACATCGTGAACCAGCTCGTCTCGATCACGATCAACTCACAGACGGCACCGGCGTTCACCGAGCCGACCGCAGACTCCACCGGGGCCACCACGGTCCGGGCCGTCCGCGTGCAGCTCCTGCCGGCCGCGAACCTCGCGACCGTCGACCTGGCGACCGCGACCGTGCAGGCAGATCCCTTCGCCGGCATCGCGATCACCACGCCGGAGGACGGCACGGACTACGCGGTACCGGCCGACGACGACACCACCGACGTCCCGGTCACGGGTACGGCGGAGCCGGGCGCCGACGTCGACGTCACGCTCGACGGTGACGACGACGGCGTCCAGTCGACGGTCGCGGACGAGGACGGGACCTGGACGGTCACGTTCCCGGACGTCGCGGTCGGTGACCACGAGGCCGTCGCGGTCGAGACCATCGGCACGCTCGTCAGCGACCCGGACTCGGTGACCTTCGCGGTCGCAGCGGCCCCGGTCGACCCGACGGACCCGGGAACGCCCGGGACGCCTGGGACCCCCGGGACGCCCGGGACCCCCGGCGGGAACGGTGGTGCGGGTGGCGCAGGAGGTGCAGGTGGCGCCGGCGGTGCGGGCGCAGTCGGGAACGGTTCCGGCACGGGCACCCTCGCCTACACGGGTGCCGAGGTCCTGCCGCTGATGCTCCTCGCCGGTCTGCTCCTCGCGGCCGGTGGCGGCACCCTCGTCGCGCGACGCCTGCGCCGCGCCTGACCCGGACGGGCGCCGGCGGGTACCGGCGCCCGTCTCCCGGGGTCCGCGACGCGTTCGGGTCGTCGCGGACCCGCCGGTGCGGTGGTGGTTCGGGCCACCACCGCACCGGCACGTCCCCGTTCCGTCCCGTCCTCGTCCCCGCCTGTTCCCGATCCCTGTCCTCGATCCGCGAAGTGAGGCCCACCGTGCACGACCACGACACCCACCCGCTCGACCGCCACGTCGGACCGCCGCACGTCGAACGGTTCGTGCTCACGAAGGCGCAGGAGACCATCGCCGTCGTCTGCACGTGCGCGATCGGCGCCGACCACGACAACACGATCCGCCCGGTCGGAGCGGAACCCGCGCGCTGAACCCTGTGCACCGGGCGGATGCAGCGGGATACTGGGGTGGTGCGTGAACTCCAAGCCGCCATCGCAGCGGACCTCAACGTCCAGCCGACCATCGACCCGGAGCAGGAGGTCTCCCGTCGCGTCGGGTTCCTCCGTGACTACCTGCTCACCACCGGCGCCAAGGGCTACCTGCTCGCGATCAGCGGCGGCCAGGACTCCACGCTCGCCGGCCGCCTGACGCAGCTCGCCGTCGAGTCCCTCCGCGCCGAGGGGCACCCCGCCGAGTTCACCACGGTCCGCATGCCCTACCGCGTGCAGGCCGACGAGGACGACGCCCAGCTCGCGCTGCAGTTCATCGCGGCCGACCCGGGCATCACCGTGAACATCGAGCACGGCGTCGACGGGGTCGTGCAGGACACCGCGGCCTCCGGCGTCGAGCTGAGCGACTTCGTGAAGGGCAACGTCAAGGCCCGGATGCGCATGGTCGCCCAGTACGCCGTCGCCGGGCAGCGCGGACTCCTCGTCGTCGGCACCGACCACGCGGCCGAGGCCGTGACCGGCTTCTTCACGAAGTACGGCGACGGCGGCGTGGACCTCACACCCCTCACCGGCCTGTCGAAGAGCCAGGGCCGACAGCTCCTCGAGCACCTCGGCGCCCCGGCTCGCCTCTACGAGAAGGCCCCGACGGCGGACCTGCTCGACGAGACGCCCGGCCAGACCGACGAGGCGAACCTCGGCCTCAGCTACGCCGAGATCGACGCCTACCTGCAGGGGCACGACGTGCCGCTCGAGGTCGCCGAGGCGATCGAGTCGCGCTACCGCGCGACGGAGCACAAGCGCCAGGTCCCGGCGACGCCCTTCGACGACTGGTGGCGTGCCGGCGCGTAGGCGCTCACGCAACACCGTCCAGGAGGCGCGGTGCGGGTCCGACCCGCACCGCGCCTCCCGTCTGTCCGCGCTCTCTCCTAGGATGGGACGCAAAGGAACAACAGATGCGGAATCCAGGCTCGGCCTGGTCCGGAGGGGGAGTCATGGAAGTCCTGTTCGCGCTCGGAGCCGTCCCGCTGATCATCGTGGGGATCATCGTCCTCGCGGTCATCGCGCTGGTCTACGCCAAGCTCGTCTACCGCAACGCCGGCGCCGACGAAGCACTCATCATCACGGGCAAGCGGTCCCGCAAGGTGAAGAACTCCGACGGCACCGAGACCGTCGAGTCCGGCATCAAGGTCGTGCTCGGCGCCGGTGTGCTCGTCCGGCCGTTCTTCGAGAAGGTCGCGAAGCTGTCGCTCAGCTCCCGGGCGATCGACATCAACGTCAACGCGCAGGACTCCCGCGGCGTGACGATCGACGTCGAGGCCGTGGCGCTCGTCAAGGTGGGCGAGGCCGACGCCTCCATCCGGGCGGCGGCACAGCGCTTCCTCGGGCAGGAGAAGAAGATCGACGACTTCGCTCGAGAGGTCTTGTCGGGTTCGCTCCGCGCCTCGATCGGTGCGACCGACGTGTCGACGATCATCCGGAACCGTGACCAGCTCACCGTCGCCGTGCTCGACGTCGCGAAGGACGCCCTGCACAGCCAGGGGCTCGACGTCGACTCCTTCGAGATCAAGGGCATCTCGGACCGCAACGAGTACATCAGCGACCTCGGTCGTGCCGAGCGCGCCCGCGTCCGGCTCGAGGCCGAGAACGCCGAGGCCCAGGCCGACCGCGAAGCGCGCGAGGCCCGGGCCACCGCGGACCAGGCCATCGCCGAGGCGGAGAACACCCTCGCGATCCGGCGTGCGGCTCTCCAGCTCGACGCCGACCGTGCGTCGGCCGAAGCGGCTGCGGCCGGCCCGCTCGCCCAGGCCCGTGCGGCGCAGGGCGTCGTGGAGCAGGAGCAGCTCACCGCGCAGAAGCGTGCCGAGCTCCGTCGTGCCGAGCTCGAGTCCGAGGTGTCCGCCGTCGCCGAGGCGCAGGCGCGCAAGACCCGGGTCGAGGCCGAAGCTGCCGCTGCCGCACAGGTCGAGACGGCCCGTGCGCAGGCCGAGGCCCGTCGCATCTCTGCCGAGGCGATCGCCGCCGAGGCCAAGGCCGAAGCCGAGGCGCGCAAGCTCGCGGCCGACGCCTCCCGCGCGGAGGGCGAGGCCGCTGCCGACGCGATCCGCGCCAAGGGTCAGGCCGAGGCCGACGCCACGAAGGCCCAGGCCGATGCCCTCGCGCAGCACTCCGAGGCCGTCCTGCGGGTCAAGGCGATCGAGACCCTGCCGAGCATCGCCCGCGAGCTCGCGGCGCCGATGGGCAACATCGACAAGCTGACGGTCGTCTCGTCCGACGGCGCAGGCGCGCTGTCGAAGAGCGTCGTGAGCCAGTTCAGCGAGGTCGATGCCCTGCTCGGCACCACCGCCGGGTTCACCCTGAGCGACATCGTGAAGAGCACGACGACCGGTCAGGCTGCCGCCCGTGCGGTGGTGCGCGAACAGGCGCAGGAGTCCGTGACCGAGTAGTCGATCGCCGGTGCGGGCGCGGCGGGGTTCAGTCCTCGTCGCGCCCGTCGTCGTTCCGGTGCTCGCGCTGCTGCCCGCCGGCGTCCTCGCGCTGGCCGTGGCCCACGCCGTGGCTGCGATCACCGGACTCGGCGTCGCGCTGATCCGCCAGCCGCTGCTGCCATACGACGCTGCGGGCGGCGCCCTCCAGGATGTCGTCGACGCTCCGGCCCGTCTGGGCGGCGAGGGCGCCGCTGAGCCCTGCGGTGAGCGTGCCCCCGGCCGACGCCAACCGTTCGACCACCTGCTCCTGGCGTGGGGTGAGTGGTTCGTCGATCATCTCGTCGATGGTGTCGCGGATGTTCTGTTCGCTCGCGTCCAGAGCCGCCTCGTCGCCGGAGTGCAGTGCTGCTGCCTCACCGACGACGACGAGTCCGAGCCGCGCAGCATCGTCTTCGGGACGCTGGCCTTCGTGCTCGTCAGTCATGTGCGGGACCGTACGCTCCGCGGTGCCGCGCTTCCTGGATCAACGGGGTACTGCGCGGCCTCGGCCCCACCGCCGGAGCAGCCATTCCGCTGCTGCCAGTCCCTCGGCGCGCTGGAACGCGCGGAGCGTCGGCATGTTCGGGACGGCGGGCCGCGACGCCTTCTCGAAGAAGGTCCCCGCGAGTCCGGCGAGCACGGCGTCGACGGTCGTCCCAGGCAGTCCGGCGAACACCCGGTGCGTCGCGAGGTGGTGTTCGACGTCGGTGTCTTCGCCGCGGACGAGCGTGTCGAGCAGGTACGTCAGCGGGTCGAACCAGTGGACGCCGACCGCTGCCCACGGCCAGTCGACGACCCAGACCCGACCATCGGCACTGACGAGCAGGTTGTCCGCGCGGCAGTCCACGTGTGCCAGGTACTCGCCGTCGAGGAGCCCGGCGGCCGGCCGAGCCGCGTGTGCGAGGTCGGCTGCGGCCGACGCGACGTGTGCCGGGACGACCTCGGGCATCCCGCTGGCGACCATCCGGTCCCACGCCCCGAGTTCGTCGGCGAGCTCGTCGGTGAGCCGCGGCAGTGCCGCCAGGGGTCCGGTCGCGGGCGGCAGGGTGTCGAGCGCGTCGAGGACCGCGGTCACGTCCGAGCCGTCGAGCGTTCGACCCGGGTGCTGTCCGTCGACGTCCTCGAGCACCAGCGCGATCCACTCGTCACCGTCCACCGTCTCGTGCAGCGTGTCGATCAGGCGAGGTGCCTGCACGGACGCCGGCAGGTGCGCCATGACCCGGGCCTCCTGTTCGTGCAGGCGGAAGCCGTCGTCGTTCCGTGACCGCGCGAGCGTCTTCACGAAGGCCCGGCGCCCATTCGCGGTGACCACGCGATCGGCACCGCCGGGAGAGTACCCGCCCGCTTGGGAGACCGCATCGACGACCGGTCCGCCGAGGATCGCCTCGATCCGTGCGCGCAGTGTCCCCGGTACGTCGCCCCAGCTCGTTCGCCCCATACCGGAGCACGCTAGCTGAGAAGCTATTCACCAAACGTGCGCAATAGGAAAGTTTGCGTTGGCGGCAAACCTGCTCGTGGTGTAAAGTTGCAGCGTCTGCAAGGTTGACCCGCCGCCATCGGCCCGCCACAACGCTCCGGCGTCCCTCGCGACCACGACCACCACACGCACCCCTGAAGGACCCCCATGTCTACTGCCACCGCACCCGTCGAGGTGCAGCGCGGACGACAGAGCTCCCCGGCCGGCCAGCCCGGGAAGCCGATCATGTCGCACCGTCAGATCCTCCTCGTCATCTACGGCCTCATGGCCGGCATGTTCCTGTCGTCGCTCGACCAGACGATCGTCGGCACGGCGATCCGCACCATCGGTGACGACCTGCACGGCCTCGACCAGCAGGCCTGGGTGACCACCGCGTACCTCATCGCGAGCACCATCACGACGCCGATCTACGGCAAGCTCTCCGACGTCTTCGGTCGTCGTCCGCTCTACATCTTCGGCATCGCGGTCTTCATCCTCGGCTCGCTGCTCTCGACGATGTCGACCTCGATGATCATGCTCGCCGCGTTCCGGGCCTTCCAGGGCATCGGTGCGGGTGCGTTGATGTCGCTGCCGCTGGCGATCATGGGTGACATCCTCGCCCCGCGTGAGCGCGCGAAGTACCAGGGGTACTTCCTCGCGGTGTTCGGCATCTCGTCCGTCATCGGCCCGCTCATCGGCGGTCTGTTCGCCGGCGCGTCGAGCATCCTCGGCATCACCGGCTGGCGCTGGGTCTTCCTGATCAACGTGCCGATCGGCGTGGCCGCGCTCCTCATGGTGATCGCGTTCCTGCACCTCCCGAAGTTCGGCGACGCGAAGGCCAAGCCGCGCATCGACTGGTGGGGTGCCACCTCGGTCATCGTGACCCTCGTCCCGCTCCTCCTCGTGGCCGAACAGGGCCGCACCTGGGGCTGGGGCTCGGCCGGCGCGATCGCCTGCTACGTGATCGGTGCCCTCGGCCTCGTCGCCTTCCTCGTCATCGAGACGCTGATGAAGGACGACGCGATCATCCCGCTGAAGCTCTTCCGCTCGGGTGTCTTCTCGATGGCCACGGTCCTCGGCTTCCTCGTGGGCTTCGCGATGTTCGGCGCCATGCTGACCATCCCGCTGTACCTGCAGATCGTCACGGGCCTGACCCCGACCGAGTCGGGCTTCGCGACCCTGCCGATGATCGGTGGTCTGATGATCGCCTCGATCGCCTCGGGTCAGATCGTCGCCCGCACCGGCAAGTACCGGATCTTCCCGGTGATCGGCACGGCGCTCGTCTCGATCGGCTACGTCGTCCTGACGTTCATGACGATCGACAAGCCGCTCTGGTTCCTCATGATCGGCATGTTCCTGATCGGCCTCGGCCTCGGCCAGCTCATGCAGAGCATCACCCTCGCCTCGCAGAACTCGGTGCAGCCGCGTGACATGGGTGTGGCGACCAGCTCGGCGACGTTCTTCCGCCAGATCGGCGGAACGCTCGGCACCGCGGTGCTCCTGAGCGTCCTGTTCTCGATCATGCCGGCGAACATCCTGCACGCCACGGCCGACCAGAAGAACCTGACCAGCGCACTCGACGCCGCGCTCAACCCGACGGTCGCCAGCGCGAAGGCGAACCAGGGCGTCATGGACCAGATCTGGAACCCGATCGTGACGCCGATCAAGCAGCAGGTGCAGTCCGGCCTCGACGCCGCGACCGCGCAGGTGACGCAGGCCACGGCCGGTGCTCCCGAGGCGGTCCAGCAGCAGGCCCTCACCGCCGCCGCCGACAAGGCGCACGCCAGCGTGCAGGACGGCAAGCTCGTCGTCGACTGGTCCGACTCGGCCCAGCGCACGTACTGGGTGGAGGACCTCGCGCCGACCCTGTCGAAGCAGATCGACAAGGGCACGGGCGACAAGGGCTCCTCGAGCAGCGAGACGAGCGACACGTCCTACCTCAACGGTGCGGACTCCGCCCTGACGCGGCCGTTCATGACCGGCTTCAACACGTCGGCCGTCACGGTCTACTGGGTCGGCTTCGCGGTCATCCTGCTCGCCTTCATCCTCAGCTGGTTCTTCAAGGCGCCGCCGCTCCGCAAGAGCTCGGCACTGCAGGAGCAGGCGGACAACGACCGCACGGCGGACGACCTCGAGGTCCAGGCGGTCAAGGCCGCTGACACCATGGGCTCGCCCACGGCGCCCGTCACCGGTTCGATCGCCGTCCAGCGGGGCTCGTCGGACGACTAGGCCGCTCGGGGCCTCCCATCGCACGGGTGGGAGGCCCCGATCCGCACCAGGAGCAGCACGTGACCACCACCGAAGCACGCACCACCGAGGTGCACATCGCCGCCACCCCGGCTGACAGCGGCCTGCGGGAGCGCAAGAAGCAGCAGACCCGAGCGGCGATCCACCACGCGGCGATCGACCTCGTGACGAACCGCGGGCTCGCCGGCGTCACGGTCGAGGAGATCTGCGCCGCCGCGGGCGTCTCACCCCGGACGTTCTTCAACTACTTCCCGTCGAAGGGCCACGCGGCGCTCGGCCTGCCGACGACGACGATCCCCGGCGAGGCCCGCACGGCATTCCTCGCGGCTTCCGGACCGCTCGTGTCCGATCTCTGCGAGCTCGTCGCGCAGACGGTGAACCTCCCGGAGGACCGTCGCCGCATGAAGGCGCTCGTCCAGGCTCGGCCGGAGATGGTGCCGACGATGCTGCAGTGGATGGCCGAGGCGCGGCTCGCCGTCGTCGAGGTCGCCGCCGAACGGACCGACGCCGACTCGGCACGCACCGCCGTCACGCTCGTGATGGCCGCCGTCATCGAGGCAGCGCACCGCTTCACGGTCGCGTCGCGCGACGAACTGGCCGACCGCCTCCGTGAGGTGGTCGCCGAGATGGGGCGGCTCGCCGCCGCCTGACCAACGCGAGCACGGCCTGGAGGCGCGGTGCGGGTCCGACCCGCACCGCGCCTCCAGGCCGTTGGTGCGTTTTCACCCATGACGCGTGCGATGGAAGGCGAGAACGGGCGTACCTGGTCGAAACTTTCGACCTGGTACGCCCGAAATCACCAAGTACCCCCAATCCCACGCACGCAGTCATCGGGTCACTCGGGGTGGCTTGTGACCAAAACGCGACCAAGATGGCTCTTGACAGCAGAGACATCGGATGTTTCGATTACCTCGTTCGGTCGACGGAGACCGGACGGGCAGGAGACACGATGAGCCGCATCACCGGTCTGCGCGTGCGCGACATCCGGTTCCCGACGTCGCGGGAACACGACGGGTCCGACGCGATGAACCCGGCACCCGACTACTCCGCCGCCTACGTCGAGATCACCACCGACGCCCTCGACGGCCACGTCGGTGCAGCGTTCGTCTTCACCATCGGTCGCGGCAACGAGGTGCAGGAAGCGGCGATCGCAGCCCTCCGCGAGCACGTCGTGGGCGCCGACGCCGAAGCGGTCCTCGCCGACATGGGCGGCACGTGGCGCACCCTCGTGCACGACTCGCAGCTCCGCTGGCTCGGCCCGGAGAAGGGCGTCATGCACATGGCGATCGGTGCGGTGGTGAACGCCCTCTGGGACCTCCGGGCGAAGCGCGCCGGGCAACCGCTGTGGGCGCTGCTCGCCGACCTCACGCCCGACGAGCTCGTCGACCTGGTGGACTTCCGGTACCTGTCGGACGCGATCACCCCGGCCGAGGCGCGGGGCCTCCTCGAGGCCGCGGTCCCGCTCCGAGCCGAGCGGAAGCGCCGACTCGAACGAGAGGGGTACCCGGCCTACACGACCACCCCCGGCTGGCTCGGCTACGACGACGAGAAGCTCGCCCGCCTCTGTCGCGAGGCCGTCGACGAGGGCTTCGCCCAGATCAAGCTCAAGGTCGGCGGCGACGTCGACGAGGACGTCCGCCGGATGGGCATCGCCCGCGCCACGGTCGGCCCGGACATCCGGATCGCGATCGACGCCAACCAGCGCTGGGACGTCGACGAAGCGGTGGCGTGGATCGAGCGGCTCGAGCAGTTCGACGTGGCCTGGGTCGAGGAGCCGACGAGCCCCGACGACGTCCTCGCGCACGCCGAGATCGCCCGCCGCATCGCCCCGATCCCGGTCGCGACGGGGGAGCACATGGCGAACCGGGTGATCGCGAAGCAGCTGATCCAGGCCAACTCGATGTCCGTGCTGCAGATCGACGCGACCCGGGTCGCCGGCGTGAACGAGAACCTCGCGATCCTGCTCCTCGCCGCGAAGCACGGCGTCCGGGTCTGCCCGCACGCCGGCGGAGTCGGACTGTGCGAGGCAGTCCAACACCTGTCGATGTTCGACGCGGTCGCCCTCACCGGTGACCTCGACACCCGGTGCATCGAGTACGTCGACCACCTGCACGAGCACTTCGTGACTCCTGTCGACGTGCACGACGGTCAGTACTGGCCCCCGACCGCCCCCGGCGCCGGGACCGAGATGCTCGCCGACTCCCTCGCCACGTACTCGTACCCGGACGGCCCGGTCTGGGCCGGTTCGACCGAGTCGATCCCCGACGCGGTCCGCGTCGCCTGACCAACACACCCACACCCTCACCCGATCACCACGACGAAGTGGAGACTCCGATGCAACGACGACGGATGTTCGCCGGGCTCGCGGCGGCAGCTGCCGCGGCCCTCGTGCTCACCGGCTGTTCCTCCGGCAGCAGTGCCGGCGGGAGCCAGTCGAAGGACGCCCTGACCTGGTCCATGTGGATCGCCGGGAAGGAGGACAAGGCCGCCTGGCAGAAGGTCGCCGACACCGTGAAGAGCGAGGACGGCATCACCCTGACGATCCAGGGCGCGCCGTTCGAGAACTACTTCACGAAGCTCAGCACGCAGTTGAGCGCCGGGAGCGCCCAGTGCGTCGTGAGCATGCAGTCCCTGCGCGCCGCGAACTACACGTCGTCGCTGTTGCCGCTCGACGACCTCGCGAAGCAGGACGGCACCGACCTGTCCGCGTTCGACAGCACCGCCCTCGACGGCATGAAGGTCGACGGGAAGCTCTACGGGCTGCCGTACGACACCGGGCCCATCATGATGTTCTACAACAAGGACGTCTTCAAGAAGGCCGGCGTGGCCGAGCCGAAGCCCGGCTGGACCGTCGACGACTTCGAGGCCGCCGGCGCCGCGCTGAAGGCCAAGGGCGTCACGATGTTCGGCTCGACGGTCAGCGACCTGAACCTCGAGTCGCTGGTCTACGGCTACAACGGCGGCCGGGTCATCACGTCCAGCGGCAAGCTCGACGCGACGGACACGAAGTTCGCGGACGGCCTCGACTGGCTCGCGAGCCTGGTGAAGAAGGGCTACGCGACCGAGGCATCGTCGGACGGCTCCACGTCGGGCAACGACTTCGCCGCCGGCAAGGTCGCGATGTACACCGACGGTCCGTGGTCGCTCATCAGCCAGAAGGCCAAGGTGAAGTTCGACCTCGGCGTCACGACGCTCCCCGCCGGGACGTCCGGTCCGTCGACCTTCGCCGCCGGCTCCGGCTTCGGCGTCTCGAAGCAGTGCAAGTACCCGGAGCAGGCGTTCAAGGCCGTCCAGACGATGACCAGCGAGAAGGTCCTGACCTCGCTCGCGGAGCAGGGTCGGGCCTTCCCCGGACGCACGGCGGCGCAGGCGGCGTGGTACTCCAGCGCCGGCATCGACGGTGCCGAGCCGGCGCTCAAGGCGGCGCTCGCGAAGTCGTCACCGCTCCTCGGGAACAAGCAGAGCGACCAGCTCTCGCAGCTGTTCACGCAGTACGCGCTGCAGGCGGTGAACGGGCAGACCTCCGGCAAGGAGACGATGTCCTCCATCGCCGGCCAGCTCGGCACGCAGTGACCAGCTGAACCAGTCCCCGGACGGGAGGCGCGGGTCGACCCCGCCCCGCGCCTCCCGTCCGATCCATCCCCTGTTCAGGACCGCGCGAACGACGAGGAGGTCGTCGCATGACCACCATCCAGGACCCACCGGCCGAAGCGGCCGTCCCCGCGGTCGCGACCGCGGTCGCGGTCGGGACCGCCACCCCACGGCGGAAGGGCGGCGAGGACACGAGCGCGCTCGGGCGCCGCTCCTGGTGGGGCGCCGCCTTCGCCGCCCCGCACTCGATCGGCCTCGTCGTCTTCACCGCGTTCCCGATCGTCGCGTCCCTCGTCGTCAGCTTCATGAACTGGCCGATGCTCGGGGAACGCAGCTGGGCCGGCATCGAGAACTACGCCCGGCTCTTCGGCGACCCGGTCTTCCGCACCGTCGCGCTCAACACGGCGCTGTTCGTGGTGCTGTACGTGCCGCTGAACCTCGTCGTGTCGCTCGGGCTCGCCGCCTGGCTGACGCCGCGGATCGCCGGTCGGCACGTCTTCCGCGTCCTGTTCTTCATCCCGACCATCACTCCGATCGTCGCGAACGTCGTGGTGTGGCGGATGCTGTACCAGCCCGGTGGCGCGATCGACGCGTCCCTGCAGTCCACGGTCGGGGTGCACGCGCCGAACTTCCTCGCCGACGAGCACTGGGCGATGCTCGCCATCGTCGCGATGAGCGTGTGGCAGGGCTTCGGCTACAACATGCTCATCTTCTCCGCAGCGCTCGACGCCGTGCCGGAGAACCAGATCGAGGCCTCGCAGCTCGACGGAGCGAACGCCTGGCAGACCTTCTGGGCCATCAAGTTCCCGCTCATCTCGCCGTCCGTGTTCTTCGCGACGATGATGACGCTGATCACCTCGTTCCAGGTGTTCGTCCAGCCGTTCGTCCTGACGAAGGGCGGACCGGGCACCGCGACCGAGACCCTCGTGCAGTACATCTACAACACCGGGTTCCAGAACCAGCAGCTCGGCCTGGCATCGGCCGGTGCCTGGGTGCTGTTCGTCATCATCCTCGGGATCACGGCCATCCAGTTCCTCGGCCAGAAGCGGTGGGTGCACTATGAGTGAAGCAGTCCGTGGTGGCCTCGGCGCCACGACGTCGAACCGGACGGTCAACCCCCGCGCCGTCGCCCGGACCCGGTCGGCACCACGCCCCGGACGGGTGCGGCACGCGATCGGGTACGCCCTGCTCTGCCTCGTCGCACTGCTGTTCGTCTCGCCGCTCATCTACATGGTGGCGACGAGCCTGAAGCCGGCGGACCAGGTGTTCACCACCCCACCGACGCTCTGGGGCCGCTCGCTCGAGTGGGACAACTACGTGCAGGCGTTCACGTACCTGCCGTTCGCGCGGTTCATCCTGAACGGGGTGTTCGTGGCGGCGGTCGGGACCGCGATCAACGTCGCCGTGGCCGTGCTCTCCGGGTACGCGTTCTCGCGGCTGCGCTGGCGTGGACGGAACACCGTGTTCCTGCTGTTCCTCGTCACGCTGATGATCCCGCAGGACGTCCTCGTCATCCCGATGTACGTGATGATGCAGGGCTTCGGCTGGGTCGACACGTTCCAGGCGCTCATCATCCCGTGGGCGTTCACGGCCCTCGGCGCGTTCCTCGTCCGGCAGTTCTTCCTCACCGTTCCGCAGGAGCTCGACGATGCCGCCCGGGTCGACGGTGCCGGAGCGATCCGGACGTTCTTCTCGGTGATGCTCCCGCTCGCCCGACCGACCATGGCCGTCCTCGCCGTGTTCTCGTTCATCTCGTACTGGAACTCGTTCCTCTGGCCGCTCGTGGTCGTGAACGACGTCGAGGCCCACGGCACCATCCCGCTCGGCCTGCAGCAGTTCTTCGGACAGCAGGGCTCCGAGTGGAACCTCGTGATGGCCGCCTCGGTGATCTCGATGCTGCCCACCGTCATCCTGCTCGTCCTGCTCCAGAAGCACCTCGTCAAGGGCATCGTCACCTCCGGCCTCGGCGGCCGCTGACACCCGCCCCACTCTGAAAGGAACACTGGCCCCATGACCATCACCGCACCCGCATCGCCGCAGGTCGACCCCGACGCGAACGGTCTGCCCGCCTGGTTCACCCACGACCGGTTCGGCATGTTCATCCACTGGGGGCTCTACGCCCTGCCTGCACGGCACGAGTGGGTCAAGAACCGCGAGCGGATCACCGACGCCGACTACCAGAAGTACTTCGACCACTTCGACCCGGACCTGTTCGACGCCGCCGACTGGGCCCGCCGCGCCCGCGAGGCGGGGATGAAGTACGTCGTCCTCACCACGAAGCACCACGAGGGCTTCGCGCTCTGGGACAGCGCACTGACCGACTACAAGTCCACGAACACCCCGTTCGGTCGGGACATCGTGCGTGAGTTCGTCGACGCCGTCCGCGCCGAGGGACTGCGGGTCGGCTTCTACCACTCGCTCATCGACTGGCACCACCCGGACTTCACCATCGACGGCGTGCACCCGCGACGGGACGACGGGGACGCGGCGATCGCGGCGCTGAACGAGGGCCGTGACATGGCCCGCTACCGTTCGTACCTCCATGGACAGGTGGAGGAACTGCTGACCGACTACGGGCGGATCGACTACCTGTTCTACGACTTCTCGTACCGCGACAACGACCACGAGGACATCTGGGGTGGCAAGGGCCGCGACGACTGGGGATCCGAGGAGCTGCTGGCGCTGACCAGGCGGCTCCAGCCCGGCATCATCGTCAACGACCGGCTCGACCTGCCCGGCGACATCGTGACGCCCGAGCAGTACCAGCCGGACAAGCCGATGGAGGTCGACGGCGTCCAGGTGCCGTGGGAGGCCTGCCAGACCCTGAACGGCTCGTGGGGCTACGACCGCGACAACCTCAACGTCAAGAGCACCGACCTGCTCGTCCGGATGCTCGTCGACGGGGTGTCGAACAACGGGAACATGCTCCTCAACGTCGGGCCGACCGGTCGCGGCGAGTTCGACGGGGTCGCACGGTCGGCGCTCGCCGGGATCGGCGACTGGATGCGCCGGCACGACCGGTCCGTCTACGGCGCCGGGCCGTCGTCCTTCACTGCGCCCGACGGCACCGTCTACACGCAGAACGGCAACCGGCTGTACCTGCACCTGTTCACGTGGCCGTTCGAACACGTGCACCTGCCCGACCTCGCCGGGAAGGTCGAGTACGCGCAGCTGCTCAACGACGCGTCCGAGATCCACTACCGGGAGATCCCGCCGGGGACCCGCGCGCAGAACACCGGGCTCGGCGGGCAGCCGGCCGGGACGCTGACGCTCACGCTGCCGATCGTGCGGCCGGACGTCGCGGTGCCCGTCGTCGAGCTCTTCCTGCGCGACTGATGCAGCGCATCCTCTCGAGGACCCGACTGCGGAGCGGGATGGAGGCGGAGTACGAACGCGTGCACGCCGCCATCCCGCCCGCACTCGCCGACCGGCTCCGGGCAGCCGGGGTGTCGAACTGGAGCATCTGGCGCGACGGGCAGGACCTCGTCCACCTCATCGAGGTCGAGGACTACCGTGCGATGCGTCGGTCCCTCGCGGACGACCCGGTGAACGCCGCCTGGCAGGACGTCGTCAACCCGCTGCTCGAGGCCGACGACGACTACTCGGGGAACGACGACGGGGTCCCGCTCGTCTGGACCCTGGAAGGACAGGGATGACCGACCTCGACCTCGACCTCGATCGCGGGCCGTTCTGGTTCGGTGGTGCGGGCATCGGGAACCTGCTGCGGCCGGTGTCCGACGACGATGCACGGGCCACGGTCGACGCCGCCTGGGACGCCGGGGTCCGCGGGTTCGACACCGCACCGCACTACGGCCTCGGGCTGTCCGAACGCCGGCTCGGGGCGGCGCTCGCCGGACGACCCCGGTCCGAGTACCTCGTCTCCACCAAGGTCGGACGCCTGCTCGTCCCCGGACGTGGCGACGGCGACGACCTGGAGCCGGGTGGCTTCGCAGTGCCGAACGACCTCGTCCGGCAGTGGGACCCGTCGCCGTCGGGCGTCCGGAGGTCCCTCGACGAGTCGCTCGGCCGGCTCGGACTCGATCACGTCGACGTCGCGTACCTGCACGACCCGGACGTGTACTCGCTGCCGGACGGGCTGACCCAGGCGCTGCCGACGCTCGCCGAGCTGCGGGACGAGGGCGTGGTCCGGGCGGTCGGCGTCGGGTCGAACTCGGTGGCCGCGCTCGAGGCCGCGGTGTCGACGGGGCTGTGTGACGTCGTGATGCTCGCGGGGCGGTACACGCTGCTCGAACAGCCGGCGGCAGCGCTCGTCGCACGGTGCGAGGCGCTCGGCGTCGCGGTGGTGGCGGTCGGCGTCTACAACTCCGGGTTGCTCGGGGTCGACCGGCCCGGAGCCGGGGCCACGTACGACTACGCGGCTGCGCCCGGGGCCCTCGTCGAGCGGGCGAACGCGATCGCCGACGTCTGCGAACGGCACGGCGTCACCCTGCCCGAGGCCGCACTGGCGTTCCCGCGCCGCGCCGCTGCCGTCCGGGCGATCGCCCTCGGCGCCCAGTCCGCCGACCAGGTGCGCTCCAACGTGTCCCGCGCGGCGGCCGTCGTCCCCGAGCCGCTGTGGGACGACCTGCGCGCGGCGGGCTTGCTCGGCGGCTGAACCGACTGCGCCCCCGGACGAACACCGCGCCCCGTGAGAACGGGGCGCGGTGTTCGTCCGGGGGCGCGATGAGGCGCCGGACGTGTCAGTTCGTGCGCGCCGAGCGACCCGCGAAGCGCGTGTAGACGAACAGCACGATGATCGCGCCGATGATCGAGCCGATGATCCCCGCCGGCTGGAAGAAGCCGTCCATCGGGTCGTGCTGGAAGATCAGGAACCCGAGGAAGCCCCCGACGAACGACCCGATGATGCCGAGCAGGATGGTCATGGGGATCGAGATGTGCTGCTTGCCGGGGATGACCAGTCGCGCGATGGCGCCGGCGATGAGTCCGATGATGATCAAGCTGATGATGAGACCGAGCACGGTTTCCTCCTCGTGGGTGCGGTTGCCGCGGCATGGTTGCCGGAGTCAGGGCCGACATCCGACCCAACACGCCCCTGCCTGGGAGGACTGACGGGTTCGCGTCAGTCGAGGGAACGACGGAGCCAGCGCTCGACGCCCTCGACGTGCGACACCACCAGTGCCTGGACGAGCTGCGGGTCCCGGCGGCGGATGGCGTCCACGATCGCCGCGTGCTCGTCGAGGGTGCGCTGGACCGAGCCGTTCTGCGTCAGGCCGCGCCACACCCGCACCCGCACGGTCTTGCTGGACAGGGCGTCGAGCAGCCCGGACAGGTACTGGTTGCCACCGATGCCGGCGATCGTCGAGTGGAACAGCAGGTCGTGGGCGACGAGGTCCTCGACGCCGGTGTCCTCGCCGACCGAGTGCATGAGCGTCGCCAGGTCGTCGATCTGCTGCTCCGATGCCCGGGCGGTCGCGAGGACGGCGGACGCGGGCTCCAGGATGCGACGGACCTCGAGCAGGTCGACGAGGGAGCGGTCGTGGTGCATGTCGACGACGAACGACACCGCCTCGAGCAGCACCGACGGCTCGAGCGAGGTCACGTAGGTGCCGTCGCCGCGCCGGACGTCGAGCACGCGGATGAGTTCGAGGGCCTTCACCGCTTCGCGCAGGCTGTTCCGTGACAGCCCCAGTGATTCGCTGAGCTCCTTCTCCGGCGGCAGGCGCTGCCCGGGCTGGAGTTCGCCGCTCACGATCATCTGCTGGATGCGCGCGATCGCGTCGTCGGTCAGCGAAGCCACGTCACCACCTCCTGGGACCCGACCACGAGCGGACGGGACACGCTGACGATACCGGCACCGCCCCTCTCCCCACCGGCACGGCCGGTCCGCCGCTGGCGCGTCGGCCCGGAACCGGCGGCGTGGGCCCAGGCCGTCCGATCAGCACCATCAGGCGGGCCGGAGCCGCAGCGCCTGCATCCCGCCGTCGACCGCCAGGTCGACCCCGGTCGTCGACCGGGCGAGCGGACTCGTCAGGTACGCGACCGCCTCGGCGACCTCCTCGGCCGCGACGAGGCGGCCGTGCGGTTGGCGTGCCTCCAGGGCAGCGCGTTCCGCAGCCGGGTCGCCCGCGGTCGAGAGCAGACGCGCGACCCACGGGGTGTCCGCGGTGCCGGGGTTGACGGCGTTCACACGGACCCCCTCGCGGAGGTGGTCCGCGGCCATCGCCCGGGTGAGCGCCGCGATCGCCCCCTTCGTCGCGGAGTACAGCGCGCGCTGGGGGAGTCCGGCGGTGGCGGCGATCGAGCAGGTGTTCACGATGCTGGCGTTGCCGGAGGCCCGCAGGTGCGGCAGCGCTGCGCGGGACAGGCGCACGGTGCCGAGCACGTTGACCTCGTACACGCGGCGCCACTCGTCGTCGGTGTTGTCCTCGACCGTGCCCTGCGCGCCGATGCCGGCGTTGTTCACCAGGACGTCGAGGCCGCCGAGGTGTTCCACCGCGGCGTCGACGGCGGCGTGCACGGAGTCGTCGTCGCTCACGTCGCACGGTACCGAGAACACACCGGCGGCCGAGGACTGCAGGTCGAGCACGGCCACGGTCGCGCCGCGGTCCTGCAGAGCGGTGACGATCGCGGCACCGATGCCGGACGCGCCACCCGTGACGATCGCCCGGACGCCGTCGTGGCTCCGTCCGCCGACGGAGCTGCGCACGTCGGTCATCACGCCGCCCCGATCGTCTGTCGCTGCGAGCCGAGCCCGTCGGCCGTGAGCTCGACGACGTCGCCGGGGCGCAGGTACGGGGCGCCGCTCCCGAGTGCGACGCCCGCGGGGGTGCCGGTGCTGATCACGTCGCCCGGGTACAGGACCATGAACTGCGAAAGGTAGCGGACGATCTCGGCGGGCCGGAAGATCATGTCGGCGGTGGTGCCGTCCTGCCGCACCTCGCCGTTGACGGTGAGCCGGAGCGCGAGGGCTGCGGGGTCGACCTCATCGGGGGTGACGAGCCAGGGCCCGAGGGGGTTGAACGTCTCGCAGGACTTCCCCTTGTCCCACTGCCCGCCGCGCTCGAGCTGGAACGCCCGCTCGGACACGTCGTGCGCGATGGCGTACCCGGCGATGTGGGTCGCGGCCTCGTCTGCGGAGTCGCAGTACCGCGCGGTGGTGCCGATGACGATCGCGAGCTCGATCTCCCAGTCGGTCTTGGTGCTGCCGCGGGGGACGAGCACCTCGTCGTCGGGGCCGATCACCGTCATCGGGTCCTTCATGAACACGATCGGCTCGGTGGGGATCTCGGCGCCGGTCTCGGCGGCGTGGTCGCGGTAGTTCAGGCCGATGCAGACGACCTTGCCGGGGCGGGCGACGGGAGCGCCGCGTCGCAGTGCGTCGGCCTCGTCGCGGGGCAGCACCGGGAGGTCTCCGGCTGCCCGGGCGTGACGGACGAGTTCGACCGGGCCCGGGTCGGACGCCAGGAACGGTCCGCTGATGTCGCTCGTGATGCTCCGGAGGTCGAGGACCTCGTCGTCGGTGTCGATGGCCACGGGGATCTCGTTCCCGGCGGGGCCCAGTCGTGCGAACCGCATCGTTCCTCACTCTCCTGCTGCGACAGTGCAGCAGAAACATCCTATGTCTGGCTCGACGCCCGGGCAAGGTACACGCGCTCGGCCGTGCCACGGAACACGGCGTCGCGCTCGTCCGGCGTCAGGTCGGCGAGTGCGTCCTGGGTCGTGTGCAAGGTGTCCGCGTAGTCGGTCGCGAGGGTCGACACCGGCCAGTCGGACCCGAACAGCGAACGGTCCGGCCCGAAGGTCTCGACGGCTTGCCTGGCGTACCGGGCCACGGGTTGTCGCCGCCAGTCCGGACCGGCCTCGGTGAGCAGGCCGGACACCTTGCAGGCGACGTTCGGTCTGGCCGCGAGGTCGCGCATCCGTTCCCGCCACCCGGGGTCACCGGACGCGATCGTCGGCTTCCCCGCGTGGTCGAGCACGAACGACGCCTCTGGTACGGCGTCGACCAGTGTGAGCGCAGCGCGGTGTTCCCGGGCGCGGACGAGCAGGTCGAACACGAGTCCGGCCCCGGCCAGTGCACGCACCCCTCGAGCGACGTCGGGGCGTGCGAGCCACTCGGGATCGGGTTCGTCCTGTGCCTGGTGCCGGATCCCGACCAGGCGCGGATGGGCGATCGCGGCCAGGCGGTCCGCGATGTCCGGCGTCGTCAGGTCGACCCAGCCGACGACACCCGCGACCGGTGCGGGCTGCGCGAGGAGCCACGCTGTCTCGCCTGGATCGTGGACGGCCTGCACGACGATCGTCCGCGTGACGTCGGTCCCCCGCGTCGCGGTGCGGAGGTCGTCGACGTCGAACCGGCGGCGGATCGGCGCGACGGAGTCGTCCATCCAGGGGTACGGCCGGTCGGCGGGGTCCCAGAGGTGGTGGTGAGCATCGATGATCACGCGGCCATCATGCCCGATTCATCCGATGTCCGCGCGGATGTGGGCGGGGTGGACGCAACCACGGCCTGGAGGCGCGGTGCGCGTCCGGCGCGCACCGCGCCTCCGAGCTTGGTCGCGTTCTGACCCATTACGCGCGTCCTGGAAAGCGGAATCGCGCGTAGGAGGCCAGAAGTTCCTGCCTCCTACGCGCGATACGACCTCCCACACGCGGATCGACTTCCTACGCGCGGATCGGCGCGATTCGGTCGCGGGGGCACGCGTCAGACGACGCCGGCGGCTTCGAGCTCCGAGCGCAGCTCGGCGTCGGACGGCTCCACGAAGTGCTTGCCGTTCGGCAGCACCACGACGGGGATGTTCTTGCGCCCGCTGATCTCCTCGGCGCGTCCGGCGGCCGACAGGTCCTCCTCGACGTCGACGTACTCGTAGTCGACCCCGAGGGTGTCGAGCAGCGCCTTGGAACGGCGGCAGTCGCGGCACCAGTCCGCACCGAACATCGTGACCTTGTCGAAGGATGCATCGCTCATGTCCAGAGACTACGTCCGGGAGCCGCTCGGTATTCCATACGATTGGACCATGCCGCCAGGACCCGACCCCGACACCCTCGCCTGGGCGTCCGGGGCCGTCCGACGGTTCGCGGCCGCGACGAACATGCTCGTCGCCGCACGCCGGTTCCGGATCGTCGGCGGCGACCCCCGCGACGCCGCCGCGCTGCACGGCCTGCTCACCGGGCTGGGTGCCCGCGCTGCCGCCGAGCACGAACCCGTCGACCAGCTCTGGTGCCTCGGTGCCCCCGACGAGTCGACCGCGGTCATCGAGCGCGAGGCCGACCGCCCCCGCGGCGCCACCCTCGTCGTGGTCGACGCCGGTCGGCACCTGCCCGCCGTCGACGAGGACGCCTTCGGGCCCGTGACGAGTGCCCGCCCCGGGGTGCTCGGCGTCCCGGTGCTGTCCGACGACGTGTTCCTCGTCTCCACGGGCCGCGACCCCGAGGACGACCCGGCCGCGGAAGCCCGCCTGCGCTGGGCCCGCCGCTCCATGCCGGTCTCGCGTGCTGTCGCCGCCGAGCTCCGGGACGGCGGGCTCCTCCGCGGCACCCGGATCGGCGTGGCGATGTTCCTCGAACCCAAGACGGCCGTGCTGAGCCTGCTCCTCCGGGACGCCGGCGCCGAGGTCGTCGTCTACGCCCACGCCGACGAGACCGACGACGCCGTCGCCGAGGTCCTGCGGCAGGCCGGGCTGACCGTCCACGCGAGCAGCACCGCCACGACCGCGGAGCAGAAGGCGCTCGCCCTCGCGATGCTCGACACCCGGCCGCACATCCTGCTCGACGACGGCTCGCACCTGATCCGGCTGGCGCACCAGGAGCGCCCGGACCTGCTGCCGACGATGCTCGGTGCCGCGGAGGAGACGACGAGCGGCCTCCGCCCGTTGCGCGTGATGGCGTCCAGGGGCGCGCTCGGCATCCCCGTGGTCGCTGTGAACGACGCTCGCACGAAGACGTTCTTCGACAACCGGTACGGCACCGGGCAGTCGACGGTGTTCGCGGTGCTCGACCTGGTCGACGAGCTCGCCTCCGGCACCCACCGGGTCCGGCCGGGAGGCACGGCTGTCGTCGCCGGGTACGGGCACGTCGGCGAGGGGGTCGCCCTGGTGCTCCACGCCCTCGGGTTCCGCGTCACGGTCGCCGAGACGGACCCCGCCCGCGCCCTGCAGGCGCTGTTCGCCGGCCACGCCGTCGCGCCGCTCACCGACGCGGTGCGCGAGGCCGACCTCGTGATGAGCGCGACGGGTGTGCCGGACACGATCGACCTCGGGGTGTTGCGGGCCTGCGCGGACGGCGCGGTCGTCGCCGTCGCGGGCGGGGTCGACCAGGAGGTCGCGATCCGCGCAGCGATCGCCGACGGTGCCGCCCGGACGACGATCGGCCGGAAGGTCGAACGCCTTACGTGGCCGGACGGCCACCGCGTGCTCCTGCTCGACGACGGCGGCTGCATCAACATCACCGCTGCCGAGGGCAACCCCGTCGAGATCATGGACCTGTCCTTCGCGGCGCAGCTCGGTGCCGTGCGGATGCTCCTCGAACGGGGCGACGAACTCGACCGCGCGGTCGTGCCGATCGACCCCGCGGTGGACGAGGCGACCGCCCGCGCGGCGCTCGCCGCGTTCGGGAGCCGACCCGTGCCTCCCGGCTTCCTCGCCGAGCACCCGGCGGACCGCGAGCCGGACGTCCGGACCCGCCGTTTCGGGGACCCCGCATGACCGCGCATCCCGTCACCGTGCACTCGGCGCGCATCGTCGTCCCGATGACGGCGCCGCCGATCGCGGACGGTGCCGTGGCGGTGCAGGACGGTCGCATCCTGCACGTCGGCGACCGCTCGTGGGTGGTCGACCAGCTCGCCGGGTCCGGCACACCGTTCACCGAGCGGCGGTGGCGAGGCGCCCTGCTCCCCGGTCTCGTCAACGCGCACTCGCACCTGCAGTACACCGGCATGGCCAGTGTCGGCCGACGCCAGTACAGCGGTTTCGAGGACTGGGCGGCCGCGTTCAACGAGGACTACGCCGAACCGCACGACTGGCGGGCCGAAGCCGCTGCTGGTGCCGAGGCGTCGATCGTCGCGGGCGTGACGAGCATCGCCGACGTCGTCACCGACATCGAGGCGGCGACCGCGCTCGAGGACTCGGGCCTCGGCGGCATCGCCTACTGGGAGGTGATGGACTGGGAGAACGAGGCCTGGCAGACCCACGGCCGCGACCAGGTGCTCGCCGAGCTCGAACGCGTCCCAACCACCCCCGGCGCCGGACTCTCCCCGCACGCGCCGTACTCGCTCGACGTCGCGCCCCTGCTCGAGCTGCCCGACATCGTCCGGCAGCGCGGACTCCGGCTGCACCTGCACCTCGGTGAGGCCGCGTTCGAGGGTGAGCGCATCGCCCTCGGGCCGGTCCCCGGACTGGACGGCGTCGACGGCGTCGGACACGGCACCGACTGGCACCTGGCGAACGTGCCCTCGTTCCGGGCGATGCGCGCGCTCGGGTTCGGCGCGAGCGCGACGGCCTTCGTCGACCGGCTCGGTGTGCTCGGCCCCGATTGCCACATCGCCCACGGCGTCTACATGACCGCCGCCGACCGGGCACTGCTCCGGGCGCGCGGGACCGCCGTCGCGCTCTGCCCCCGCTCGAACGCCGTGATCGGACTCGACCCGCCGCCCGTCGCCGACTACCTGCACGAGGGCAGTCCCGTCGCGATCGGCACCGACTCGCTGTCGTCGTCGCCGTCCCTCGACCTGATGGCCGACGTCACGGCGCTGCACCGGATCGCCCGAGCACAGGGCTACGGACACCGGGACCTGCACGAACGGCTCCTCGCGGCGGCGACCCTCGGTGGTGCGCACGCCATGGGGCTCGCGGTCGGTCCGGACCGGATCGGGCACCTCGCAGTCGGGGCCCGCGCCGACCTCGCCGTGTTCGACGTCGATGCCCGCACGGTGCCGGACGCGATGGCCGAACTCGTCGAGGACGGGGCCGGCCGAGTGGTCGCGACCGTGATCCGTGGGGTGGTCCGCGCCGCCGACGGCGTGCTCACCCCCAACACCCAGGAGGAACCGTGACCGAAACCGCACCCCGACCCGGCATGGCTGCCCGACGCACGGTGGACGGCGAGCTCATCGAGTGGCTCGACGTCCCCAAGCGTGCCGTGGCCCTCGGCATGGAGCCGCACCCCGAGGGCGGCTGGTACGTCCGGACGTGGACCTCACCCGCGACGGTGTCGACGCCCGCGGGGGACCGGCCCGCAGCGACGCTCATCCACTTCCTGCTGCCCCCGGGTGAGGCGTCCGCGTGGCACCGGGTGACGAGCGACGAGATCTGGATGTGGCACGGGCCGGACACGGTCGAGCTGCAGCTCGGCGGGTCCGGTGACCAGCCGGAGCCTGGTGCGACGATCACGCTCGGGCCCGACGCGGGACGCGACCGGGTGAACGACGCGCAGGCGTTCGTCCGGGGTGGTGTCTGGCAGCGGACCCTGCCGGGTGACGGCGAGGTGCTGCTGAGCTGCCTGGTCTCGCCGGGCTTCTCGTTCGAGGACTTCACGCTCGCCGACTGAGCGTCGACGCGCGTCGACGCGGCGTCTCGCCGCCGGATCCCGCGGTGTCTCGCGGGCGAGGCGGTGTCCCGCGACCGGTGGGGCGTCTCGCGACGGCACGTGCGGCGGACTGGAGGCACGTGGCGGCGTCGAGCCGCGCCTCCAGGCCGGTGTGTGGTCGGCTCCAGAGCGGTGTCTCGCTGCACCGAGACCGGCTCGCCCGGTCGAGGCGCCGCGCCGGCGTCTCGACAGCCAGGCGGCGTCTCGGGGCGTCGGCGGCGTCTCGCCGCACTGTCGGAGGTGCAGGCGATCACCTCCGCGCCGTGCGACCCCGGAGTCGCGTTGGTATCCCACCGCGAAGTACACTTCGACCTGCCCCCACCCCTCGCACGAAGGCCCGACCGTGACCCGTTCCCTCCGCCTCACCATCGCCGTGGCCACCGCCGCGGTCGCCGCACTCGCGCTGTCCGCCTGCTCCGCCGGTGGCAGCAGCGCCGACGGCACCGTCACCGACGGCAAGCTCACGATCGCGACCGGGCAGCCCGCGTACTCGCCGTGGGTCGAGGACAACAAGCCGCAGTCCGGCAAGGGCTTCGAGTCCGCCGTGGCCTACGCGGTCGCGAAGGAGATGGGCTACAGCAAGTCCGACGTGGTCTGGAAGCGCAGCACGTTCGACAGTGCGATCGCCCCGGGCCCGAAGGACTGGGACCTCAACGTCCAGCAGTTCTCGATCGACGCCAAGCGCAAGAAGGCCGTCGACATGTCGAGCGCGTACTACACGACGACGCAGGCCGTCGTGACGACCCAGAAGTCGAAGGCCGTCGACCACACCACGATCGACGAGCTCAAGAAGGACGCCATCGGGGTCGCGACCGGTTCCACGAGCATCGCCTCCGTCAAGAGCGTGCTCGGGGTCACCCCGCAGGTCTTCAACTCGAACGACGACGCCGTGCTCGCGCTCAAGTCGGGCCAGATCGACGCGATCGTCACCGACCTGCCGACGGCGTTCTACATGGCCGCCGCGCAGCTCGACGACGGCACGGTCTCGGCGCAGTTCCCGGCGGACGGCAAGGGCGACCAGTTCGGGTTCGTGCTGCCGAAGGACTCGGAGCTGACGAGCAAGGTCGACAAGGCCCTGAAGACGCTGAGCGACGACGGCACCCTGAAGGACCTGCAGACCAAGTGGCTCTCCTCGGAGACCAACACCCCCGTCCTGAAGTAGCCGCGTGACCGTCCCAGCCGGCTCCGGCACCCCGGTGGCCGCACCCGCGCCGAGCCAGATCGAGCTGGAACGTCGCCTCTACCGACGGCAGCGCGGTCGCCGTTCGATCGTGGTGTCGGTCGCGTCGACGGTGGTCGTCATCGCGGCCGTGTACTTCGGCGTCGTGAACACGCCCGGTTGGGCCGCGGTCCAGCAGTCGTTCTTCGATCCGCAGACGGCGATCGACTCGTTCCCGTCGATCCTCGAGGGCCTCTGGCTCAACGTCCGGATCCTGTTCTTCAGCGCGATCGGCGTCGCCGTCTTCGGCACGCTGCTGGCCGTGGTGCGGGGCCTGCGCAACCCGGTCTTCTTCCCGCTGCGGATGCTCGCCACCGGGTACACCGACCTGTTCCGAGGCCTGCCGCTCATCATCGTGCTCTACCTGGTCGGGTACGGGATCCCCGGCCTCGGGGTCTTCCCGCGGCTGCCCGCCGAGGTCTGGGGCACCATCGCGATCGTGCTGACGTACTCGTCGTACATCGCCGAGGTGCTCCGCGCCGGCATGGAGGCCGTGCACCCCTCGCAGCGCCTCGCGGCCCGGTCGCTCGGGTTGTCGCACGCGAAGACGCTGCGGCTGGTGGTGCTGCCGCAGGCGATCCGCAAGGTGACCCCGGCGCTCATGAACGACTTCGTGTCGATGCAGAAGGACGTCGGCCTGGTGTCGATCCTCGGCGCCGTCGACGCGGTCCGGTCCGCACAGATCGCCCAGGCGGAGACCTACAACTTCACGCCGTACTTCGTCGCCGGTCTGCTGTTCGTGGTGATCAGCCTGCCGCTGATCCGCGTCACGGACGCGATCGCGCGTCGGCAGCAGCGGCGCGAGCAGATCGGGGGCACCGTATGAGCGGCCAGGAGGCACGGATCACGCCTGACGCGTCGGCCGCGGTCCTCGAGTTGCGCGGCCTGCGCAAGGCCTTCGGCGAGCACGAGGTCCTGCGCGGGATCGACCTGACGGTGCACCGCCACGAGGTCATCTGCGTCATCGGCGCCTCCGGTTCGGGGAAGTCGACGCTGCTCAAGACGGTGAACCTGCTCGAGGGCATCGACGACGGCGAGATCCTGCTGCAGGGCACCGACATCGCCGACCCCCGGATCGACGTCGATGCCACCCGCGCCAGGATCGGTGTCGTCTTCCAGCAGTTCAACCTGTTCCCGCACATGAGCGTGCTCGACAACGTGACGCTCGCGTCGCGGCAGGTGCACGGCATCGGCAGGGCGTCGGCGGAGGAGAACGCGCGGCGACTGCTCGGGCGGATCGGCCTCGCGGACTTCGCGGGGGCGTACCCGGACCGGCTCTCCGGCGGGCAGCAGCAGCGCGTCGCCATCGTGCGGGCGATCGCGTCCGACCCCGAGCTCCTGCTCCTGGACGAGGTCACGAGTGCGCTCGACCCGCAGCTCGTCGGCGAGGTGCTCGACCTCGTCACCGAGCTCAAGCGACAGGGCTCGACGATCCTGATGACCACGCACGAGATGCACTTCGCGCGGAACGTCGCCGACCGGATCGTGTTCCTGCACCAGGGCGAGGTCGTGGAGCAGGGCGCCCCGGCCGACGTCCTCGACGCCCCGGAGCACCCCGCGCTCGTCGAGTTCCTCTCCCGCGTCCACGCGTAGCCCCGCGCCGGGCTCGCACCGTGCAAGGCGCGCTCCGCGGCGTGCGAGGTGCCGACCAGTGTGCGAGGCCCGCGGCATCCCACCGTGCCCGGAACCTCGCACACTACGGACGCGACCGACTACGCGACCGGGGCCGGCGAGGCGGCGGCGAGCTGCGCCTCCAGGCCGTCGTCGGTGAACGTCTCGGGGACGTGCGCCGACCGACCCGCCGGCAGGAACGCCGCGACGATCGCGCTGACCGCGACCACGGCCGCCCCGACCACCACGGCGGGCTGGGCCGCGTCGACGTAACCGGTCGGCGTGAGCTGCCCGCCGTTGCCCGTGAAGACGGCCGTCAGGACGGCGATCCCGAGCGCGACCCCGATCTCCCGGAGCGTGGAGTTCGCACCGGACGCCTTCGCGTGGTCGTGCTGCGGCATGCGGGCGAGCACCGCCGTCGAGATCGGCCCGAACACGGCGCCCATCCCGATGCCGGCGAGCAGGAAGCCCGGCAGCAGTGTGGGGAACGTGACGTCCGCGGCCATCGTGCCGGCGATCCAGAACAGTCCGGCCGACAGGAACACCATGCCGCCGGTGATGAGCACACGGGTGCCGACCCGGGGTGCGATGATCCCGGCGAGCGGGGCGATGACCATCGGTGCGAGGGTCCAGGGCATCGTCCAGACGCCGGCCTCGAGCGGGGTGCGTCCCTGCACGACCTGCAGGAACTGGATGAGGATGAACACGGCGCCGAACGCGCCGAACGAGAACGTCATCGCGACGATGTTCGCGAGGGTGAAGCTCCGGTCGCGGAAGAACCGCAGGGGCAGGAGCGGTGCCGTGGTGCGGGCCTGCCAGAGCACGAACGCGACCAGCAGGACACCGCCGCCGATCAGTCCGGTGAGCACCTCGCCGCTCGTCCAGCCGGCGTCGTTGCCGCGGACGACCCCGAAGACGACGCCGAGCACCCCGAGGCCGGCGAGCAGCACACCCACGACGTCGGCGCGGACACGGGCACCGCGGGTGTTCGGCAGCGCGAACAGTGCGAGCGGGATGGCGACGATGCCGACGGGGACGTTGAGCCAGAAGATCGCCTCCCAGCTCCAGCCCTCGACGACGGCTCCGCCGATGAGCGGGCCGAGGGCGACGCCGAGGCCGGAGATGCCGCCCCAGACGCCGATGCCGACGGTGCGGAGCCGGTCGGGCACGCTGCCGACGAGCAGGGTGAGGGAGAGCGGCATGATCGCAGCGGCGCCGGCACCCTCGATCGCGCGCCAGACGATGAGTGACGTCGGGTCCGCGCTCATCGCGGCGAACGCCGAGGACACGGTGAAGACGGCGATGCCGGCGACGAAGAGGTGTCGACGACCGAGCCGGTCGCCGAGGCCGACGGCGAGCAGCATGAGCGCCGCGAACGCGAGCGTGTAGGCGTTCGTGATCCACTGCAGCTCCTCGACCGAGGCGCCGAGGTCAGCGTGCACGGCGGGCAGCGCGCTCGTGACGACGAGGTTGTCGAGCGTCGCCATGAACATCGGGAGGGACGCGGCGGCGATGGCCAGCCAGACGGGGATGCGTCGTTCCATGGTGGGGGTCCATTCCGTTTGGTAATCGGATGATTACTTACGAAGGGTGACTGTAGTAATCGACTGATAACATGTCAACCATGACTCCCTCGGCATCTGCACCGGCACCGGCGACGGCCGTCCGCATGCCCGCAGCGCAGCGTCGCGCGATGATCCTCGAGGCGGCACGCGGACTCTTCGGCAGCCAGGGCTACAACGGCACGACGACCGACCAGATCGCTGCGGCCGCCGGCATCAGCCAGCCGTACGTGGTGCGGATGTTCGGCTCGAAGGAAGCGCTCTTCCTCGAGGTCTTCCGCGACACCCTCGACATCCTGCTCGACGCCTGGCGGGAGACCCTCGCGCACCTCGGGCCCGACGACACCGCGGCGCACGTCATCGGCGAGCAGTTCGTCGACCTCGCGGCGAGGCGGGGGCTGCACACGCTGCTGCTGCAGGGCTTCGTGTCCGGGGCCGAACCGGCGATCGGTGCGGCGGCCCGGGCGGGGTTCCTCGAGCTCTACCGGTTCCTCCGCGACGAGGCCGGGATCGCCGACGACCAGGTCCAGGGGTTCCTCGGCAGCGGCATGATCTTCTCGATCATGCTGGCGATCGACATGCCCGCCCGGTTCGACGACGACCCGGACGCAGCCGACCTGCTGCGGGCGACGTTCGGGGCGAAGTGCGGGCAGGTGCTCGACCTCGTCCGGGGTCAGCGGGCCGCGGGCACCGGTGCCCCGGGAACGCCCGCGGGCACGGGTGCCTAGGGCGTCAGCAGCACCTTCCCGACGACCTCGCCGTCCCGGACCCGCCGGTGCGCTTCGGCAGCTTCGGCGAGCGGCAGGACCGCGTCGATCACCGGCCGAACCCGACCGTCCGCGACGAACGGCCAGACGTTGTACCGGACGGCCTCGACGATCGTGGCCTTCTCGTCGAGCGGCCGTGCGCGCAGCGTGGTGGCGCTGATCGTCGCCCGCTTCCGCATCATCGCGCCGAAGTCGAGCTCACCCGTGCGCCCGCTGCCCGAGGCGATCACGGCGATGTGCCCGTTCGTCGCCAGGACCTCGAGGTTCCGGCCGAGGTACTCCGGTCCGACGACGTCGAGCACCACGTCGACCCCGCGACCGTCGGTGAACTCGAGCGTCCTGGTGACGAAGTCCTCGGAGCGGTGGTCGACCACGAGGTCGGCGCCGAGCTCCTCGGACGCCCGGACCTTGCGCTCGCCGCCGGACGTCGCGATGACCGTCGCCCCGAGTGCCTTCGCCCACAGCACGGCGTGCGACCCCATCCCGCCGGTGCCGCCGTGCACCAGGAGGGTCTGCCCCGGCCGCAGTCCGGCGAGCATGCCGACGTTCGAGTACACGGTGCACGCGGCCTCGGGGAGTCCCGCCGCCTCGACCAGGTCGACGCCGTCCGGGACCGGCAGCACCTGCGTGGCGGGTGCGACGACGAGCGAGGCGTACCCGCCGCCCGACAGCAGGGCGCAGACCCGGTCGCCGACCGCGAAGCCGTCGACGCCGTCGCCGAGCGCACGGACCGTACCGGAGACCTCGAGCCCGAGGACCTCCGAGGCTCCCGGGGGCGGTGGGTAGTTGCCGGCGACCTGCTGGAGGTCCGCGTTGTTCACCCCGGCGGCAGCGACCTCGATCAGGACCTCGCCCGCACCGGGCGTCGGGTCGGGGAGGTCGGCGACGTCGAGGGAACCGTTGACCGGGAGGATCGCACGCATGGCCTCGACGCTACGCTCCCGGACCGTCCGGACGGCTGTGTCGGGCTAGCGATCGGCCTGCCGGACCTGTGCGTTCCCCATGTACTCTCGATGCGGATCCGTGCCCTGACCGAGGGGCACGGTCAGACCCGGGGGGACCCATCACCATGACGAAGAAGCTCGTCTCGCTCGCCACTGCGGCCATCGCCGTCGCACTCCTGGCCGGCTGCTCCACCGGCGGCTCCGGCTCCGGCTCCGGTGCGACCACCGCCGCGAAGGAGACCCCGACCCAGTCGAAGACGGCCGCGTGCAAGGCCTTCGAGTCGAAGGTCGAGTCCGCCGCCCAGGGGCTGCAGTCCGAGGTCGCGAAGCTCCAGTCCGACCCGCAGGCCGCGGTCGCGAAGCTCAAGGAGTTCGACACCTCGCTCTCCGAGGGCGTCGACGCCGTCACGAACCCGACCGTGAAGCCCAAGGCCGAGGCGTTCCACACGGCCTACACCGACATGCTCACGCAGATCGAAGCCATCGCGAAGGACCCGCAGTCGGCCGACATCTCGAAGTTCACCGACACGACCACGAAGGTCCAGGAGGCCGGCAACGACTTCCAGAAGGCCTGCACGGCCTGACGCGAGCCGACGGACGGACACACCCCGCGCCTCCGGGCAGACGGCACAGCCGACCCGGAGGCGCGGGGTGCGTCGTCTACACCGCCGCCGGTAGCGACGCGTCGAGTCGGGCGACGTCCTCCGGACGCAGCTTGACGGTCGGGGCCGTCACCGAGTCGAGGATCGACTGCGGGCGCGAAGCGCCGGGGATCGGGACGACGACGTCGCTCTTCTGCAGCTCCCACGCCAGTGCGATCACCTGCGGGGTGACCCCGCGGTCCCGGGCGATGTACGCGAAGTCCTCGTAGGCGGTGCCGAGCTCCGCGGCGCTCGCGATGCCGCCGAGGGGGCTCCACGGCAGGAACGCGATGCCGAGCTCGTCGCAGAGCGCCAGTTCGGGCTCACTCGAGCGGAACTTCGGCGAGAACTGGTTCTGCACCGAGGCCAGACGGCCGTCGAGCACCTCGTTCGCCGTGCGGATCTGGTCCGGGTCGGCGTTCGAGATGCCCGCCATCCGGATGACGCCCTCGTCGAGCAGCTCGGCGAAGGCCCCGACGGAATCGGCGTACGGCACGGCAGGGTCCGGCCGGTGGAACTGGTACAGGCCGATCGTCTCGACACCGAGGCGCTTCGCGGAGGCCTTCGCGGCCTGCTTCAGGTAGCCCGGGTGCCCGTTCTGCGCCCATGCGCCGGCCTCCGGACGGAGGTGCCCGCCCTTCGTGGCGATGAGGACGTCGTCGGCGGGTCCGTGGAACTCCCGGACGGCCCGCGCGATGAGCTCCTCGTTGTGTCCCACTTCGTCGTGGGCGGCCAGGTGGTACGCGTCGGCGGTGTCGATGAGCGTGACGCCGGCCTCGAGTGCGGCGTGGATCGTGGCGATCGCCTGCCGTTCGTCCGGTCGTCCCTCGATGGACATGGGCATCCCGCCCAGTCCGATGGCACTGACCGACACGTCTCCGATGACTCGTTGCTTCATGTCCCCAGCATGCGCCGGGACCGCACGTCGGTGTCCAGGGTCAGGGTCGTCCAGGGGCAGCGCCGCCCATGGTCAGCGCCGCGCCCAGGCAGGGGCGTGCTCCGGCAGCGGCCCGAACGCGATGCCCCGGGCGTACAGCCCGCGCACCGGGGGCACCCATCGCGCGAGCAGGACGGGCAGCTTCGGCGGGCCGAACTGCAGCCCGCCCGCGAACGCCCGCTCGAACACCACCCGGTGCAGCACCGCCTGCGCGGTCTGGATCGCCACGGCCGGCGGTGTCCGACGTCGCTGCACCCTGGCGAGGGTGCGGTCGAGTGCTGCCCCGCGCAGCCCCCGTTGCAGCGCCGGAGCGAGCACCGCGGCGGTCGCGACGGCGTCCTGCACCGCGAGGTTGATGCCGACGCCGCCCGCCGGGGACATCGCGTGTGCGGCGTCCCCGATGCAGAGCAGTCCCGGTCGCCACCACCGGGGCAGCCGGTCCATCCGGACGTCGAGCACGTGCACGTCGTCCATCGACTCGATCGTGTCCACGCGGTCCGCGAAGTCCGGCCGGAGCCGGGCGACCCGCGCGCGGAAGGCCTCGAGCCCCTCGGCGCGGAGGGCTGCGTCGGACCCCTTCGGCGCGAAGTACGCGACCTGGTGGTAGTCCGGCCGCGGGAAGCTCAGGAGGACGTCGGTGCCGGAGAACGCCGGGACGAGCGCCGTCGTCGCGTCGCCGGGTCTGCGGGGGAGTCGGAACCACCACGTGTCGAACGGCACCGGGGAGGAGCGGGGGTGCAGCCCGGCCGCGGCTCGCAGCACGGAGTCGCGCCCGTCGCAGGCGATGACCACGTCGGCGCGGAGCTCCTCGGGTTCGCCGGCCCCGCGGTACGGGCGGAGGTGGACGCCGGTCACGACGCCGTTCTCCTCGATGGTGCCCGTCGCTGCGAGGCCCATCGAGATGTCGAACGAGGGCTCCTCGCGGGCGGCGGTGACGAGCAGGTCGAGCAGGTCCCACTGCGGCACCATCGCGACGTGGTCGTAGGGCGGTCGCAGGCGCGAGAAGTCACCGAGGAGCAGCCGTGAGCCATCGGGCATTGGCAGTGAGAAGTCGTCCAGCCGTGACTGGGGCAGGGCGGCGAACCGCTCTCCGAGGCCGAGTTCGTCGAGCAGCCGGATCGTCGAGGCGTGCACCGTGTCCCCGCGGAAGTCCCGGTTGAAGTCGTCGTGCTTCTCGACGACCCGCACGGCGATGCCCGCCCGGGCCAGCAGCAGGCCGAGGACGACCCCGGCGGGGCCGCCACCGACCACCGCGACCGTCGTGCGCGAGACCGTCACCATGCCCTGGACGCTACGCCGTACGCGACGGGAGGCACGGTGCGGGCCCGCCCCGCGCCTCCCGTCCGGCGTCCGGTCGCGTCCACCGCCGCGCATGCGTCCGCAGCCGCACGTGCGTCCGCGTCAGGCGGTGGTGCCCGACGAGCTCGAGGCCGCGCCGGCGTCGGCGGCCCCCGCGAAGACGACGCCGCCCCACGTGATGACCGCGATCGCGAGCACGAAGCCCACCGCGGCGATCCACCACGACGACCGCCGACGGATCCAGGCGCCGATCGCCAGGACGACCGTGGCCACCCCGATCACGAACGCGCCGCCGACCGCGATCGCCGTGCCGCCGATGTACGACCCCGGCGAGCACCCGGTCGAGGCGTCGCACGTCGCCGTCGCCGAGATCACCGCGATGATGCCGACGACCGCGGTGACGATCGTCATCACGGCGCCGAACGCCAGCAGCAGCACGGTCGAGATCCGGTCGGCGAGCTTGGCGGGCGGGAACAGTGTCGTGCCACCGCGCTCCCAGGCCGCGCGCTGCGGGTCGCCGGAACCGGGGGGAGTGGACTGCGGCGGACCGCCGGGGACGTTCGACCAGGTCATGGGTGCAGTCCTACCGTGCCTCGACGCCGAACGCCTGTGCGAGGCGCTGGATCTTCTGCGCGCGACCGAGACGCGGCAGGTCGGAACCGTCGCGGATGACCTTCCCGCGGGCCTCGAAGTCGTCGAGGAAGTCCTGCGCCCAGGCGACGTCGGTCGGGGTGGGGGAGATCACCTCGTTGATGACCGGCAGCTGCTCGGTGTCGAGGCACAGCTTGCCGGTGAGGCCGAGCGACACCGCGACCTGCGACTGCTCGCGGAGGATCGGGTGCGACGAACCCACCGTCGGGCCGTCGATCGGGCCGGGCAGGTCACCCACGCGGGAGGCCACGACGAGCTTCGACCGCGGGTACGCCATCGCGAGCGTGTCGGCGCTCGTGCCGGTGTCGCGGCGGTAGTCGCCGGATCCGAAGGCCAGCCGGAACGCGCCCTGGGCCTTCGCGATCGACACCGACTCCTCGATGCCGACCGCCGACTCGACGAGGGCGATCACCGGGGTCTGTCCGCCGAGGCGGTGCCACGTGTCGGTGACCTGCGCGGGGGACTCGGTCTTCGCGAGCATCACGCCCTGCAGCCCGGGGAGGCCGCGGAGTTCCTCGACGTCGTCCGCCCAGAAGTCGGTCGTGACGTCGTTGATGCGCACCCAGGCCTCGCCGCCGCCGGCCAACCAGGACGCCACGGTGTTCCGCGCACCGGGCTTCGCTGCCGGGTCCACGGCGTCCTCGATGTCGAGGATGATCTGGTCGGCCCGGGATCGCTGCGCGCGCTCGAAGCGGTCAGCGGCGGTCCCGGCGACGAGGAGCCACGAGCGCGAGATCTCCGCGGGGACCGATCGGCGCCGGTTCGGCACGGAGGTGGACTCCTGCGCGGGGGTGGACGGAGCAGTTCGGTCGTCGATGGCCATGCCCCGTTGGTACCACATCGGGTCCGCGCGGATCGCATCGTGCGTGCCCGGAAACCCCGAAACCTCGGTTCATTGCCAGAGTGCCAGCCCGCTTCCGCCTACAGTGTCGGATGTGTGGCGAGCGGACAGGGTGACCGACGGTGAGGACGACGTGAACGACGACGTCCCCGTCGAGGGCGCCGACGCGCCCGCAGACGGACAGCACGACCAGCAGGGGGAGCAGGACCAGCGGGGGCAGCAGGAAGAGGCCGTGGTGACGGACGAACCCGACCGCACCCTGCGTCCGGAGCTGCAGCTCACGAGTCCGCAGGCGATCAGCCTGGGTGATCCGCGCCTCCAGGCCGGCAACGCCGCGGAACCGGTGTGGGACGTCTGGCGCAAGCAGCTGACCGGTGTCGGCGGCACGAGCCCGCTCACCCACTTCGCCGACCACCCGCGTGCCCGCATCGAACTCTCGACGACGCACCCGGGCGGCCTGGCCCAGTTCATCACCGGCAAGACGACGCTCCTGTCGAGCCTGATCCGCGACGAGGTGGCGCTCCGTGCCGCCCGCATCGCCGCCGGACACGTCGAGGCGAAGGGCACAGAGCTCGCCACCGTGCGCGGCATCGACGCCGTGAAGCTCGGCATCGGCATGGCCGACTGGGAGCACGGCGACGAGCAGTTCCGCGGCCCGGTGCTCCTCCGGCCGCTCGCGATCCGTCGCCACGGCCGTGACTTCGAGGTCCGCCTGCTCGGCGAACCCGTGCTGAACCCGGGCCTCGCCGACGCGCTGCACGAGCAGTTCGGCGTCATCCTCGACGCCCAGTCGTTCGTCGCGTTGGCCCAGCAGGACGGTTCGTTCACGCCGAACCCCGTGATCGACCGGCTCCGTGGGTTGACCGCGCACATCCCCGGCTTCTCGGTGCACGCACGACTCGTCGTGTCCACCTTCGCCGAGGTCGCGTCCGGCATGGTCGAGGACACCCACGAGCTCTCCCACCCGGTGCTCGACGCGCTCGCCGGCAACCCGAGCGCCAAGTGGCAGGTCGAGCAGTCGTACCACCCGGTCGAGCAGACGCCGTCCGACGAGCGCAGCCCGGAGACGGACACGCTCCTGCTCGACGCCGACGACGAGCAGGAGAACGTGATCGCGCAGATCACGGCCGGCAACTCGATCGTCGTGAAGACCCTCCCGGGCACGGGTGGCACGCAGACGATCGTGAACGCGCTCGGTGGCCTCGTCGCCGCGAACAAGCGCGTCCTCGTCGTGAGCCCGCGCCGGGCGACCCTTCGTGGCATCGCCGCCCGGTTCGCCGAGGTGCAGCTGCCCGGTGTCGCCGTGACGCCGACGACGCTCCGGCGCGACGTCGTCCGTGCGATCGCCCGGAACGAGAAGGCCTCCCGTCCGAACCTGCGCGAGGTCGACGACGCCCTGGTCCGGCTCCGCAAGGTGCTCAAGGACTACCGCGGGTCGCTCAGCCGCGTCGACCCGGACTTCCGCGTCTCGGTGCTCGACTGCCTCGTCGAGCTCTCGCGGCTGTCGCTGCTCCCGGTCCCGCCGTCGACCACGGCGCGGCTCTCGAAGACGAGCGTGACGAGCATGGTCGAGGGGCGCTCCCGCGTCGCCGAGACGATGGTCAGCGCGGCGAACCTCGGGGAGTTCCGCTACGGCCCGGACGACTCGCCCTGGTACGGCGCGAAGTTCTCGACGAGCGACGGTGCACAGCGCGCCCACAAGATCGCGAAGGACCTCGACGCCGACGCCCTGCCCACGCTGCTGCGCCGCGCCCACGACCTCGTGGCGACGACGCACATGCGCCAGTTCACGACGATCAACGAGCTCGGCATCTACCTGCGCCTGCTCACCGAGATCCGGGACACGCTCGACCGGTTCCTCCCCGTCGTCTTCGACCGCTCGGTGTCCGAGCTCGTGGCCGCCACCGCCCCGCGCGGCGAGGGCGCGCCGATGTCGAGCACCAACCGCCGCCGCCTGAAGAAGCTCGCTCGGGAGTACGTCCGTCCCGGCGTGCACGTGTCCGACCTGCACGAGGCGCTCACCCGCGTCCAGCAGCAGCGCGTCCTCTGGCAGCGCTACGTCGCCGCCGGCGTGAACCCCGAGGTGCCCACCGGCATCGCGGACGTGCAGGTGCTGTTCTCGAACGTCGTGCAGGACCTCGCGCGCCTCGACGAGCCGCTGGGCCGCACCGCCCGCGAGACCCAGCTGGCGAACGTCCCGGTCGACGAGCTCGTGCCGACGATCGCACGCCTGGCCGAGGAGTCCGACGTCCTGCACAACCTGCAGGAGCGCACCGAGCTCATGCAGACCCTGCGCGACCTGCAGCTCGAGCCGCTCATCACCGACCTGGCGAACCGGCACGTGCCGGACACGCACGTCCCCGCCGAGCTCGAACTCGCGTGGTGGCAGTCCGCCCTCGAGACCATGCTCGAGTCCGACCGGGCCCTGCTCGGCGCGAACACCGACATGCTCGACCGGGTCGAGGCCGACTTCCGCCTCGTCGACGACGCACACGCGGCCGGGGTGTCCCAGGGTCTGGCGTGGCAGCTCGCCGAGAACTGGAAGGTCGGTCTCGTCGACTGGCCGGAGGAGTCGACCGCCCTCAAGACGCAGCTGAAGGAGGGCGCGATCACCTCGCGTCTCCTGCAGGACTCCGCGCCGCACCTGTCGCGATCGATCGCGCCGGTGTGGCTCGCCTCGCCGTACGAGGTCGCCCAGATCGCCGACACGATGCCGTTCGACACGGTGATCCTCGTCGACGCCGGCGCCGTGACGATCGCCGAGACCGTCGGCGCCGTCCGTCGTGCCCGCCAGACCGTGGTGTTCGGCGACCCGGTGACGCAGACGCCGTCGCCGTTCCGGATCGCCGTCGACCCCGCGCACCGCGCACTGCAGGTCGACGAGGAGACGCTCGACGCCTTCCACGCCGACTCCGCGCTCGCGAAGCTGTCGACCCTGCTGCCGACGCTGTCGCTCACGCGCTCGTACCGCGCCGGCGGCGAGGACCTCGCCGAGCTCGTGAACCGTCGCTTCTACGGCGGCCGCATCGAGTCGCTGCCGTGGGCCGGGTCGTTCCTCGGGCACGGCTCGATCGCGCTCGACTACGTCAGCGACGGCAAGGCCGTGCCGGACCCGGAGTCCGGGGCCGTCGAGAGCGTGGACGCCGAGGTGGACCGTGTGGTCCGGATCGTCATGGACCACGCCCGCACCCGGCCCACCGAGTCCCTCATGGTCATCACCGCGTCGGCGAAGCACGCCGTGCGGGTCGAGCAGGCCGTGCTGACCGCGGCGCAGGGGCACAAGGACCTCACCGAGTTCGTCATCGGCGACCGGGCCGAACCGTTCATCGTGGCGACGCTCGAGCAGTCGGTCGCCCAGAGCCGCGACCGCGTCGTGTTCTCGATCGGGTACGGACGGACGCCGCACGGTCGTGTGCTGCGCGACTTCGGTCCGCTCGGCAAGCCCGGCGGAGAGCGTCTGCTCGCCGTCGCGATGACCCGTGCGCGCCGCTCGATGGTGATCGTCACGTGCTTCCAGCCGTCCGACATCGAGGCCGAGCGGATGGGCCACGGCACCGTCGCACTCGCCGAGATCCTGGCCGAGGTCCGCGCCCGCACGACCGCCGAGTACGTGCCGGACGACTCCGACCCGCTGCTCGTCGACCTGGCCCGTCGCCTCGAGATGCGCGGCATCCCGGTCGCGCTCGGCCACCGCGGCAAGCTCGGCCTGGTCGCCGCGCACGGCGGCGTCTGCGTGACGATCGAGACGGACGCGTCGCTCGTGAAGGGGTCGCTGCGCGAGTCGCTGCGGCTCCGCCCCGAGGTACTCCGCCGACTCGGTTGGCACTACGTGCGCGTGCACGCGTTCCAGCTGTTCTCCGACCCGGACCGCGTCGCGAACACGGTGGCGTCGGTGCTCGGCGTCGACCGTGGCGCCACGCAGGAGATCTCGATCCCGCCGATCCCGGCCCGCCGATGACACGGCGGGCACACCGGCCCGCGGGGCCGGTGACGCCCGAGACGGACCAGCTGGTGGGCACGTGGACGCGTGCGGACGACGCGTCGTCAGCCGCGCCTCCAGTCCGGTCAGCGACCGACGGCGGCGAGACGGATGCACAGCCTGGAGGCGCGGGTCGCCGCCGCAGGCGCGTCACCACCCAGCCGGTGCCGGGCTACGACCCCGCCGCGCCCGCGGAGCCGGCGCGGCACCGCGACGGCGAGAACGACGACCAGCTCCGGCGCGACGTCCCCCCGCACTGGTGACCAGGTAGCATTTCCGGCGATGACTGACACCGTGCGGGAGCGCCCCGACTGGCAGACCTGGCCGAACCTGATCTCGCTGTTCCGGCTGCTGCTGATCCCGGTCTTCGTGTGGCTCGTCGTCGCCGGGCACCCCGGGTGGGCGCTCGTCGCACTCGTCGTCATCGGCGTGAGCGACTGGGCCGACGGCTTCATCGCCCGGAAGTTCGACCAGGGTTCGAAGCTCGGCAAGGCGATCGACCCCGTCGCCGACCGCCTGGCGATCATCGCGATCGTGCTGTCCCTGGTGCTGACCGGGCTGCTGCCGTGGTGGGTCGTGGCCGTCGTGGTGCTCGTCGACCTGGTGCTCGTCGTGCTCTCGAGCGTGCTGTTCCACGGCAACCCGGACCTCGACGTGACCTGGACGGGCAAGATCCGATCGGCGCTGCTGTTCGTCGGGCTCCCGGTGCTGCTGTTCTCCGCCGTGCACACGGTCGACGAGAACGCCCCGTGGGTCCGCGTCGTCGCCCTGGTGTTCGTCTACCTCGGCACCGCCGGCCACGTCCTCGCCGGGGTGCAGTACGCGATCGCGATGTTCGCCAAGCGCCGCCGCGTGACCGCCGCGCGCTGACGCCCCGCGCCCCCGAACGAACTTCGCGCCCCGCAGGAACGGGGCGCGAAGTTCGTCGCGGGGCGCGATCGCCCCGCCGATGTGCGGAAGCGCCTAGAGCTTCGTCGTGCCGCCGATGCCGGGACCCTCGGGAGCGGTCGACGGTGCGACGTGCGCGCCGGATCCCGTCGACGTGGGCACGCCGTTCTGCGAACGGAGCAGGTCGCGGATCTCGAGCAGCACCTCGACGTCGGTCGGCGGGACGTCCTGCGGCGTCTGCTCCTCGTCGTTCTTGACCCGCTCGAACGCGACCTTCTTGAGGTGGTTCACGGGGAGCACGAGGGCGAAGTACACGACGGCAGCGACGATGACGAAGTTGAGCGCGGCGCCGATGATCGCGCCGAACATGAGCTTCGCGTCACCCCCGGAAACGGTCGGGATGTGCACGATCAACGCCTTGTCGAGACTCGACGCGTTGAAGACCGCACCGATGAGCGGGTTGATCAGCGCGTTGACGATGGCGGTGACGATGGCGGTGAACGCAGCACCGATGACGACTGCGACGGCCAGGTCGATGACGTTGCCGCGGAGCAGGAACTCCTTGAAGCCCTTCACGGGACTCCTTCCGGGTCGAGGACGGCCGCCGGTCGGCGACCCCACAAACCTACCGAGGAGTCGGCACGCAGGTCAGGACGCGGCGGGCTTCGACGGGGCCGGCGTGCTCGGCTTCGACTCGGTCTTCGCCGGCGCGGGCGTCGACGACGATCCGGACGAGGCGCCCTCTGCCTTGGGGGTGGCCCGGGAGTCGGTGCGGTAGAAGCCGCCGCCGTTGAACGTCACCCCGACCGGCGAGAAGACCTTGCGCAGGACGCCCCCGCACGCCGGGCACTCGGTGAGCGTGGCGTCGGAGAACGACTGCTTGATGTCGAAGGCGTTGCCGCACTCCGTGCAGCGGTACGAGTAGGTGGGCACCCTAGCTCCGGAAGGTGATGATGCGCGATGGCGTGATGATGCCGTCGACGGGTTCGTCGTGGGGTTCGCGCGGGACCTCGTCGAGGTACTCCGCGTCGAAGATCACAGCATAGACGGGCGGGCGGTTCGCCATCGACCCGAGGGTCTTGTCGTAGTAGCCGCGGCCCCAACCCATCCGGACGCCGTCGTGGCCGACCGCGGCGGCGGGGGTGAGGATCGCGTCGACGTCGTTGATCGCCAGCGGTGAGAGCACCTCGCCGACGACCTCGGGCATGCCGGCCAGGCCCTCGGTCTCGGAGGTCCCGTCGCCGACGGCCCAGTCGAGCAGGCCGTCCTCGCGGGTGATCGGCAGCAGCACGCGCACACCACGCGAGTAGGCCCAGTTGAGGAACGGCCGGACGTTCGGCTCCTCGGGCGCCGAGAGGTACAGCGCGATCGACTCGACCTGCCGTTCCTCGGCGAAGCGCTGGAGGGTGGCGGTGAGCGCCTCCGTGTCGGCGTCGCGTTCGGTCGTGGTCCGGGTGCGCCGCCGCTGCCGGAGGTCGGCTCGCAGGGCACGTTTCTCGTTCCCGAGATCGGCGATCATGCGCAGGAGTCTACCGAGGGTGTCCGTTGCGGCTTCCCGCCGCCGGTCGCGCGAAGCCGTGTCCTCCGTAGCGACGACATGCCCCGTCCAGGGGTCATCCGATACCTTCACAGGCATGGGCTTCCAGATTTCGAAAGCCGTGATCCCCGCCGCAGGCCTGGGCACGCGCTTCCTCCCCGCCACCAAGGCGATGCCGAAGGAGATGCTCCCCGTCGTCGACAAGCCGGCCATCCAGTACGTGGTGGAAGAGGCCGTCGGCGCGGGGCTCACCGACGTCCTGATGATCACGGGCCGCAACAAGAACGCGCTCGAGAACCACTTCGACCACGTGTCCGAGCTCGAGGAGACCCTGAAGAAGAAGGGCGACCACGAGAAGCTGCAGAAGGTGAACCAGTCCACGGACCTCGCCGACATGCACTACGTCCGTCAGGGCGACCCGCTCGGCCTCGGCCACGCGGTGCTCCGCGCGAAGATGCACGTCGGCCGCGAGCCGTTCGCCGTGCTCCTCGGTGACGACATCATCGACGCCCGCGACCCGCTGCTCCAGCGCATGATCGAGGTCCAGGGCGAGAAGAACGCCACGGTCGTCGCCCTGCTCGAGGTCCCGGAGTCGCAGACCCACCTCTACGGCATCGCGACCGTCGAGCCGACCGACACCGACGACGTCGTGAAGATCACCGGCCTCGTCGAGAAGCCGGCACAGGGCGAGGCACCCTCGAACCTTGCCATCATCGGCCGCTACGTCATCCGCCCCGAGGTCTTCGACGTCCTCGAGAAGCAGGAGCCGGGCAAGGGCGGCGAGATCCAGCTGACCGACGCGCTCATGAAGATGGCGAGCGCCGAGGAGTGGACCGGCGGCGTGTACGGCGTCGTGTTCCGTGGACGCCGGTACGACACCGGTGACAAACTCGACTACATCAAGGCGATCGTCCAGCTCGCCTCGGACCGCGAGGACCTCGGCCCCGACCTCAAGTCGTGGCTGAAGGAGTTCAACGCGGGCGAATAGTCGACCCGTCGCCGAACGGGTCCGGGGGAACCACCCCGGGCCCGTTCGACGCCCCCGGAGGAACCAGCGCGATGACGACGATCCCGACCCTGTCCCACGGGCGGGTCACCATCCGGCCCCTCCGCCTGCGTGACAGCCGCGACCTCGACGTCGCGCTCGCGACCAACCGGTCGTGGCTCCGCACGTGGGAGGCCACGAACCCCTCCGGACACGTCTCCACCGACGTCCGCGGCAGCATCCGCGCGCTCCAGGCCAATGCCCGCGCGGGTCTGGGTCTGCCGTTCGCCATGGAGCTCGACGGCCGGTTCGTCGGCCAGCTGAACGTCTCCGGCATCACGTACGGCTCCCTCGCCAGCGCCTCGATCGGCTACTGGGTCGTCGAGGACGCCGCAGGTCACAACGTCACGCCGATCGCCGTCGCGATGGCGGTCGACCACTGCTTCCGCGTCGTCGGCATCCACCGCATCGAGATCTGCATCCGACCGGAGAACGCACCGTCGCTCCGGGTGGTCGAGAAGCTCGGATTCCGGTACGAGGGCCTGCGTCGCCGGTACATCCACATCAACGGCGACTGGCGCGACCACTTCTGCTTCGCCCTCGTCGCCGAGGAGGTCCGCGAGGGCGTCCTCGAACGCTGGGTCCGCGGGATGGTCCCGCCGGGAGTCGGCAGCGTGCCGCTCGCCGCGCGCGACGAGGCGGCGTTGCCGCTGCACACGACGCCCCGCGTCTGACCCGTCGGTCCCGTCCGCATCGTCCCACCGAGCGGACTGGAGGCGCGGCTCGCCCCCCGTGATTTCGTCGCGACACGCGCAACACGCGTCCGGCAATCACCTGCCAGGGGAACGCCCGCCCCTACCGTGTTCGCATGGCAGGTATCGGCTCCTGGGGCGGCGGCATCGTCCTGCTCATCGCGGCCGTGCTCTGGCTCGTCTACCTGATGCCGTCCTGGGCGGCCCGGCGGCAGTACCTCGCCACCGAGCGGAACGCGATCCGCCTGCAGCAGACCCTCCGCATCCTCGCGCAGACGGCTGAGCTACCGGACGAGGTCCGCGTCGAGATGAACGCCAAGTCCCTCGCCGAGGCCCAGCGCGTCGCGAAGTCGGAGGAGGCGAAGCGCACCGCGATCGTCCGTGCCCACGAGGCCGCCCGTCAGCGGGAGATCACCCGCCGGCTCGCCGAGCAGGCTCCCGTCCTCGAACGTGCGTCCTCCGTTCCCGCGCTCACCGCGATGCGGATGCGGCGTTCCCGCCTGGGCGCGACCCTGCTCGGGACGCTCGGCATCGTCGTCGCGATCGTCGTCTTCGCCGCGGCGCCCGCCGCCTGGCTGGTCGGTGTCGCCGGACTCGTCGCCGCGGGTGGATCCGCAGCGGTCCTCGCCCAGCTGCACCAGGTCGCGACGGCGCGGAAGGCGCGGACCGCGACGGCCGTGCCGGAGGCGAACCGTGCCTCCAGGCCGACGCGCGAGTGGACGGACCCGGCGCCGCCGCTGTCCACCGAGCAGCCCGCGGAGCCCGCGCGCGACCGGAGCTGGACGCCGAACCGTGTCCCGAAGCCGCTGTACGTCGAACGTCCCACCGCTCCGGCGGCGTCGCCGGAGTCCGCTGCCGAGCTGGCCGCGCGGCTGAAGGAGCGCGTCGCCGAGGCCAAGGCGCAGGCCGAGGCCGAAGCAGCCGCGATCCGTGCTGCCGAGACGGACCCGTCGCTCGCCCGCGTCTCGCAGATGCGTCCGGACGTCGAGGAAGCCGTCGCGTCGCTGTCGGCGCACGACCAGGGTCGGCTCGCAGAGCGGCTGGGGCTGCGGGCGCCCGCGGCTCCCGCTGCCGCTGCGCCGGAGAACGCTGCGCCCACCGAGCCTCCTGCGCCCCCGAGCAAGTGGGCCGGCATGGGGGTCCTCGGCGAGGACGCGTACGAGCAGGCGGACCTCGACGCGATCATGCGCCGCCGCCGCGCCGTGTGATCCACTCGATTTCGGCTCGAGCGGACGCGGGTGCTAGTGTGGTCGAGTCCTTGGGGCTATGGCGCAGTTGGTAGCGCGTCTCGTTCGCAATGAGAAGGTCAGGGGTTCGAATCCCCTTAGCTCCACTCCAAGACAGAAGGCCACCCGATCGGGTGGCCTTCTCTCGTTCCGGGATCAGCCCGGGTCAGCCGGGCACGCTCTCGGTCAGGACGCCTGCCTGCGCGAGGTCCGTGTGGATCGCGTTGGCGGCCTGCTCGAACGCGCGGTTGCCGCGGGAGATCCCGAGCGCGCCGCCCTTGATCGCGGACTTCCCGGAGCCGCGGAGCAGCCGGGCGACCGTCCGTCCGTCGGGAGCGACCATGATCTGGACGTCGAGGCGGGTGTGGAAGGTGCGGTCGTTCGCCATCCCGCCGATGAGCAGCGTCAGGCCCAGGCTGCCGCGGGTGGCGCGCAGGGCTCCCTGCTCGCCGTCCTCGACGGTGTAGCCCTCGCGGGCGAGGGCGCCGCGGACTCGGACACGGACGGATTCGGGGTCGGCTGCGACGAAGAAGTCGTGGCTCTCGGGCATCGGGTCTGATCCTCTCGACGGTGGTTCCTGCCAGAGATCATGCCGTGTCGTCGCCTACCCTGGGAAGCACCATGACTGCTTCGTTCACGCGCCGCTCCCTGCTGTCCCTCGCCGGGGTGACCGGGATCGGGCTCGCCGTGGCAGCGTGCTCCTCCGGTGACGACGGCAAGGGCGCGCGGAAGGGGTCGGGGGCGGACGGCGGCGGCTCCTCCACGCCGACCGCGAAGCCCGTCGCGAAGTCGCTCAGTCCCGCGCAGGTCCCGCTCGCCGGCGGTGTGACGATCACCGTCGCGGGCACCGGGCTGACGGCCGTCAAGGGTGTCACGGTCGGCGGGGTCGTGGCACGCGACGTGCAGGCCACGGCGACGAAGGTGACCTTCACGGCACCGCACCAGGCGATGTACACGGCGGGCTCCGCGGACGTGGCGCTCTTCACGTCGGCGATCGAGCCGAGCCCATCGGCGAACCAGTCGTCGGACGGCAACGGCAGTGCGGCGAACGACGGGCAGACCGGGGCGACGCAGGACTCCGCGACCGCCACGCCCACGCCGACCGCCGCGCCGGTGCCGGATGCCTCGACGGCGGTGGCGACGTCGACCCTGGCCTACGCCGCACTCACCGACGTCGACCGGCAGCTCCAGTACGCGATGGCGCACTGGAAGGACTACAACCTGGCTGAGTACGGCACCATGAACCCGATCGGCGGGGACTGCGCGAACTACGTGTCGCAGACCCTGATCGCCCGCGGGTGGGAGCAGCGCTCCGACTGGTACAACCGTTCGGCCGGGGCCGAGCACTCGGCGACGTGGACGTACTGCCCGACGATGGACCCCTGGCTGACGACGAACGCCGCGGAGTTCGGGCTCACCCGCCGTTCCCTCGACGAGCGCGACAAGGTCAAGGTCGGCGACATCGTGTTCTACGACTGGAACGACAACGACTCACCGGACCACACCACGATCGTGTCCGAGGTCTTCACGGAGCGCGACGGCACCATCCGTATCAAGTCGGCGAGCCACAACCAGGACGGCCCGTACCGCGACCTCGACGAGATGATCACCGTGCAGCACCCGGGCGGCACCGCCTGGTTCCACACGTTCGACGCGTAGCCGGCCCAGCGGCAGCGCACCGCGTCACGGGTACCCGAGGAACCAGAGCAGCACGATCGCCACGGGCTGCAGGCACACCCCGACCACGAGCCACGTGACCGCCCGCCGCCGCGTCCGCACGAACACGTCCGACCCGAGCAGCGGTGCCATCGGCATGAGCAGCCGCGGCAGGCTCTGCTGCGGCAGGAACACCGCGACGAGGTACAGCCCGTACGACGCGGTGAACGCCCACACGTCGATCCCGAGCGCTCGGACGTCGCGCCGCCACCAGAACCACACCGCGCCCGCCAGCACGGCGACCACGAGCACGATCCCGAGCGGCCCGAGCCACGTCCCCGCCATCGTGAACCACGGGGTCAGCGGCGCGAAGTGCTGCCGCCCGACGAACCCCACCCACCACGACAGCTCGGTGTCGAGGTACGCGTTCGGGCGACCGGTCACCGCGGAGGCGATCACCGGCCACGCCAGTCCCGCTGCCGCCACCACCAGCCCCGACACCACGATCGCCACGGCGTCCCGGACGGGCAGTGCTCGGCGCTCCTGCACCCACCGCACGACGAGATGGACGGCGAGTGCCACGGCCAGCGCGAGCACGCCCGGCTTCGTGAACGCCGCCACGAGTCCGAGCGGCGCCACGAGCCAGTACCGTCGACGCACCAGGGCGAGCAGCGCCCCGAAGAGCAGCAGCAGGAAGGTGCTCTCGGCGTAGGCGACCTGCAGCAGGAACCCGGTCGGCGCGAACGCGAAGAGCGCGGTCGCCCAGCGTGCCCGGTGCGAGCAGCCCACCGCGAGGACGAGCCGGTACAGCAGCACGCACGCCCCAGCCCCGGCGAGCGCCGACACCAGGACGCCGGCGACCCAGAACGCCCCGCCCGTCAGGGGCATCACCACACGCACGAGTGCGGGGAACACCGGGAGGAACGCCCATGCGTTCGGGGCGACGTGCCCGGCATCGTCGAGCGGCAGGGTCGTCGGGTACCCGTGCTGCGCGATGATCCGGTAGAACGACGCGTCCCACGAGCCCGAGAAGGTGAAGAACGACGGGTCACGACGGTACGAGGCGAAGGTCCACCCGTTCGCGGTCGCGACGACGTAGACCGTCGCGAGCAGCGCCGTGCTGACGACACGGGACGCGAGCCACAGCAGCAGGGGAGTGGTCCACGCGCTGTGGCGTGCCTCCAGAGCCGGCCTGGAGGCACGGGTCGTCTCCGCAGCGCTGGTCACCGGGCGATCCTCCCACGTCCACTGCCCGCGCCGACCTGCGCGTCGCGTGAGCAGCAGTGGTCGGGTCCGCCCACGGGACCCGACCATTCCTGCTCACCGGAGGCGCGCCTCCAGGCTGTCCGCGTCGCGTCAGCGACCCGTGATCGCCCGCCGGATCTGCTCGATCGGCACCTTCGGGGTGCGGTCGGCGTTCAGCAGGCCGTTCGTCTCCTGCATCGTGTCCGTCAGCTGCGTGTAGCAGGAGCCAGCCAGGAACGAGCTCGCGCGGATCGCGTCGTACAGCGCGGTGATCCGGGCGATCCAGTCGTCGCCGTCCGTGGCGGAGGTGTAGCCCCACCCGTCCTCGCGCTGCGCTCCCGGCTGGTAGTTCACCCCGCCGAACTCGGTCAGCATGACCGGCTGCCCGTGGTCCGTCGCACCGCCGACCAGCACCCACCGGTCGGACGGACCCATCCCGTGGAACAGCTCCGACCGTGCGGCGTCGTCGGCGTAGGTCCGGGCCAGGCTCTCGCCCACGCCGTCGTAGTCGTGGATGGTGATGATGTCCGAGTTCGTGTGCTCCCACCCGTCGTTGGAGATCACCGGACGCGTCGGGTCGATCGCCCGCGTGACGTCCGCCAGCGACCGGGCGTAGGCCTGCTGTGCGGGGTCGGTGGCGATGTGCTGCACGCCCCAGCTCTCGTTCGCCGGGACCCACGTGACGATCGACGGGTGCGAGGCGTCGCGCTCGACGGCGTCCATCCACTCCCGCATCAGCCGCTGCACCGCACGCGGGGAGAACGCGTACGCACCGGGCGCCTCACCCCACACCAGGATGCCGAGCCGGTCCGCCCAGTACAGGAAGCGCGGGTCCTCGATCTTCTGGTGGTTGCGGGCCGCGTTGAAGCCGAGTTCCTTGATGAGCTCGACCTCGCGACGGAGTGCCTCACGGGAGGGCGCGGCGATGTGCGAGTCCGGCCAGTAGCCCTGGTTGAGGACGCTGCGGACGTCGTAGCTCCGGCCGTTCAGCAGGAAGGCCCCGCCGTCGACGCCGACCGTGCGGACGCCGAAGTACGACGCGACGGTGTCGACCGGAGCGCCGGCGCGGTCGAGCAGCGTGACGGTGGCATCGACCAGCCGCGGTGCCTCGGGGGTCCAGTGCAGTTCGTCCTCGGCCTGGCCGTTCGTCTGCCGGGCGATCGGCACCACGACGTCGAACTCGTCCGAGGTGTCGCCGAGCGTGGACTCGATCGTCGCGAGGTGCTCGTCGCGCTCGTCCCAGCGTGCTTCGACACGGAGGCGCTCGCGGCCGGTGCGCTCGCCGCGGAGTCGGACGGTGAGCCGGACGGTCCCGTGGTCGACGTTCGTCCAGCGGAGGTACTCGATCGACGCGGTCGGCACGGCCTCGAGCCACACCGTCTGCCAGATCCCGGTGGTCCGGCGGTACCAGATGGCGTGCGGGTCCTCGTGCCAGTCCTGCTTGCCGCGGGGCTGGGTGAGGTCGTGCGGGTCGTCCTCGGCACGGACCACGAGGGTGTGGACGGCGTCGGGGTCGGCGTCGCCCGTCAGCGCTTCCGTCACGTCGAAGGAGAACGGGGTGTGCCCGCCCTCGTGCTCGCCGATGAACTGCCCGTCGATCCAGACCCGGGCACGGTGGTCGACTGCGCCGAAGTGCAGCACGAGGCGCGGGGCCGTGGAGCCGTGGCCCGCTGCGTCGAGCTCGGCGCGGGTGATCGTGCGGGAGTACCAGACGACGGGGTGGAAGCCGGGCTCGTCGATGCCGGACGCCACGGACTCCGGCGGGAAGGGGACGACGATGTCCCGCGCGTCGGGGAAGCCCGCGCGCCAGGCGCTGTCGTCGCCCTCGTTGCGGAACGACCACGTGCCGTCCAGGTCGGCCCAGTGCGTGCGGAGCATCTGGGGCCGGGGGTACGAGCCGTCCTGCCGCGAGGCGAGCGGGAGGGTCGGCGAAGGGGCGGTGTCAGGTGCGGCGACGGTGCCGTCGAGCGTGCTCATGCGTCCATGCTGGCGCGCTTGTACATCGTTGTAAAGACCGCGGCAACGATTGCGTGCGGTACAGACCGAGGCCGTCTGCTCGGTCAGTCGATCGCGGCCGCGCGCGTGAGGACCATGACGTCCATCCGCCCTTGCTGCACGACCTCGCCGCGCTGGTTCCGGAGCGACACCGTCCGTTCGACGATCCCGGTCTTCCCGGAGCTCGTCAGCCGGGTCGACAGGATCTCGACCTCGCACGTCAGGGTGTCCCCGATGAACACCGGGGCCGTGAACCGCCACTGGTCGATGCCGAGCAGTGCCACCGCGGATCCCTCGAACACCCCGGTGCGGGCGATGAGGCCGAGGCAGAGCGAGGTGCCGAGCAGCCCGTGCACGACCCGCTGGCCGTACCGGGTCTTCGCGGCGAACTCGACGTCGGTGTGGACCTGGTTGTTGTCGTTCGTCCACGACGCGAACGAGACCACGTCGGCCTCGGTGATGGTGCGACCCGGGGTCGTGAAGGTCTGTCCGGCGGCGAGGTCCTCGAGGTAGTGCGGCACCGTGCCATCCTCCCAGACGGTAGGACCTCGCACGGTGCGAGGTGCCGGCCGGCACGGGGCGACCCCGGAACCGGTCCAGGCGTCGCCGCGTACGGTTCGTTGCATGAGCGACGAGGCACTCGAGCACCGCACCGCCGAGCCCACCGACCGCACGCTCGAGGGCTGGATCGCCCACCAGCGCTGGTACACGGCGAAGGGTGCGCGGCCGCGGCTCCGCACGATCGCCGAGCACGACGGCACCCGGCTCGTCATCGACGACGCACCCACCGGCCCGGTCCTCTACCAGGCCCCCGTCGGGACGACCGACGGTGAGGCCCTGCAGGATGCCACCACCGATCCCGAGTGGATCCGTGCACTCGCCGCCCGGATCGACGCCGACCCGGAGAGCCTCCGGCCGATCGGCACGGTGTCGTCCTCCCGCGTGCTCAGCGGTGAGCAGTCGAACACCTCGGTCATCTGCGACACCGACTCCGGTGAGCAGGTCATCGTGAAGGTCTTCCGGGTCCTGCACCACGGCGACAACCCGGACGTCACGACCCAGCTCGCCCTGTCGGCGGCGGGCAGCACCAGGGTCCCGCGCGTCTACGGTGCCCTGCGAAGCAGCTGGCCCGACACCGGTCGGGCCGAGGGGTCGGCCACCGGACACCTCGCGTTCGCCCAGGAGTTCCTGCCCGGCCTCGAGGACGCCTGGCGCGTCGCACTCCGTGACGCTCGGCAGGGCACCTCGTTCGCGACCGAGGCGGACCACCTCGGCGCCGCGCTCGCCGAGGTGCACGGCACGCTGGCCACCGCGCTGCCGACCGAGCCCGCCGACGAGTCCCGTCGAGCCGCAGCGATCGCGACGATGCACGCCCGACTGGATGCCGCAGCACGCGAGGCCCCCGCCGTCGCCGAGCACGTCGACGCAGTCCGCGCCGTGTACGCCCGTGCGGAGCGGGTCGCGTGGCCGGACCTGCAGCGCATCCACGGCGACCTGCACCTCGGCCAGGTCCTCGCCGCTCCGGAGCCGCGCGGGTGGGTGTTCCTCGACTTCGAGGGCGAGCCGCTCCGACCGCTCACCGAACGGTCGCTGCCGGACGTGACGCTCCGGGACGTCGCGGGCATGCTCCGCTCGTTCGACTACGTCGCCGGCGCCCTGGCGCAGGACGACGAGCCGGTCGACGCGGGGGAGTGGGCCCGGACCGCGCGGTCGGCGTTCCTCGACGGGTACCAGCGCGGCACCGGGACGGAGCTCCGCGCGCACCGCGAACTGCTCGACGCGTTCGAACTCGACAAGGCCGTCTACGAGGTCGTCTACGAGACCCGGAACCGCCCTGCCTGGGTGGGCATCCCGCTGGCCGCGGTGACGCGGTTGGTCACGCGCAGCGCGACCTGATCGCACGTCCGCGACGGCGGCTCGCGATGGCGACCAGGAGACGGACTGGAGGCGCGGTGCCAGCTGGCACCGCGCCTCCAGTCCGTCACCTGGTCACGTCGGTCAGTTGACCGGACCCGTGTACTTCTCACCCGGACCGGCGCCCGGTGCGTCCTGGATCGCCGACGCCTCGCGGAAGGCGAGCTGCACGGACCGGAGCCCGTCGCGCAGCGGCCGGGCGTGGTGGTCGCCGATCTCGGTCGCGGCCGCGGTCACGAGGCCGGCGAGGGCGGTGATGAGCTTCCGGGCCTCGTCGAGGTCGGTCTGGGTCTCGGGGTCGTCGGCGAGCCCGACCTTCACCGCGGCGGCGCTCAGCAGGTGCACGGCGACCGTGTTGATGAGTTCGACGGCGGGGACCTCCGAGATGTCGCGAGCTTCCTCGGCGGCGTCGTTGGGCGGGGTGTCGGTCACGGTGCTCCTCTGCTAGACTCTGTCGCGGCAGATGCTTCCGTGCGCCTTCGGGTGGGCGAACAGCATCGTGAAAGAGGAGTCTCTCCCACCCGCGGCCGTGCACCATCAGGCTACCGGGTCCCAACCGCTCCACCGGCGTCCGCGTCGGTCGGCCGTCCCGCAGGGGTCGGCGTCGGGCGGCTGCCGAACGGGTCACGATCCGTGCGTCAGATCTCCTCTCTCGTGCCGTCGTCCAGGGCAAACGCCCCGGACGGCCACCACCTGATTGAAGGAGCTCCGCATTCCCGATCCCCGTACCAACGACCGAATCCGCGTCCCCGAGGTCCGTCTTGTCGGACCCCAGGGCGAGCAGGTCGGCGTTGTCCCCATCGCCGTCGCACTGCGCCTCGCGCAGGAAGCCGAGCTGGATCTGGTCGAGGTCGCGCCGAACTCGAAGCCGCCCGTGGCCAAGATCATGGACTACGGCAAGTTCAAGTACGAGGCCGCTCAGAAGGCCAAGGAAGCCCGTCGCAACCAGGTGAACACGGACCTCAAGGAAGTCCGTTTCCGCCTGAAGATCGACGTGCACGACTACGAGACGAAGCGCAAGCGCGCCGAGGGCTTCCTCCTCGGTGGCGACAAGGTGAAGGCGATGATCCTCTTCCGTGGCCGCGAGCAGTCGCGTCCGGAGCAGGGTGTCCGTCTCCTCCAGAAGTTCGCCGAGGAGATCGCCGAGTTCGGCGTCGTCGAGTCGCGTCCGACCCAGGACGGCCGCAACATGACGATGATCATCGCCCCGCTCAAGAACAAGTCCGACGTCAAGGGCGAGCAGAACGCCAAGCGCGCTGCTCAGAAGGCCGAGCGTCGTGCGACGGAGCACGCTGCGAAGGGCAAGGACGACGCAGACGCGCCGGTCCAGTCCGAGCAGGCCGAAGCTCCCGCCGAATAGGTCCCACCGACCGATCCCGCAACGACGCGGCTCCCCATCCATCCCACGGAAAGGCACCACCATGCCCAAGCAGAAGACCCACTCCGGGTCGAAGAAGCGCTTCAAGGTCACCGGCAGCGGCAAGATCATGAAGCAGCAGGCCGGTATGCGTCACAACCTCGAGGTCAAGTCTGCCAAGCGCAAGGCCCGCCTCAACGAGGACCAGGTCCTCGCCAAGGCTGACGCGAAGAACGTCAAGAAGCTCCTCGGCCACTGAGCCCCCGGAACGTAAAGGAATAGATCAATGGCACGAGTAAAGAGAGCGGTCAACGCCGCCAAGAAGCGCCGCGTCATCCTCGAGCGCGCCGAGGGCTACCGCGGCCAGCGTTCGCGTCTGTACCGCAAGGCCAAGGAGCAGGTCACCCACTCCCTCGTCTACGCGTACCGCGACCGTCACGCGAAGAAGGGCGAGTTCCGTCGCCTGTGGATCCAGCGCATCAACGCTGCCTCGCGTGCGAACGGCCTGACCTACAACCGCCTCATCCAGGGCCTCGGCCTTGCCGGCGTCGAGGTCGACCGTCGCATCCTCGCGGACCTCGCGGTGAACAACCCCGAGACGTTCGCGGCGCTCGTCGAGACCGCCAAGAAGGCACTCCCGGCCGACACCTCGGCCCCGAAGGCTGCGTAGTCAGTTCTTCTGCTCGCGAAACCCCCGCCGGTCCGGCGGGGGTTTCGTCGTTCCTAGACTTGTCCCGTGAGCGATCTCCTCGAGAACCCCAAGGCCGGCCGTGTCCGTGCCGTCGCAGCGCTGTCGAAGAAGGACGTGCGCGCCGAGACGGGCCTGTTCCTGCTCGAAGGGCCGCAGGCGGTGCGCGAGGCGATCGAGTACCGCCCGGAGCTCCTCCGCGAGCTCTACGTCACCCCGACGGCGGCCGCGCGCTACGCGCTCGACGACGCACCGGTCGACACCTGGTTCGTGACGGAGCAGGTCCTCGACGCGATGGCCGACACCGTGACGCCGCAGGGCGTCGTCGCGGTGTGCCAGCAGTTCCCGACGTCGGTCAAGGACGTCTTCCCCGACGCCGGTGCCGGCCTGGAGGCGCGTGGCGGCCTGCCGGGGATCGTCGCGATCCTGGAAGAGGTGCGTGATCCCGGCAACGCCGGCACCATCATCCGCGCGGCCGACGCCGCGGGTGCCGACGCCGTGGTCCTCACCGGGCGGAGCGTCGACCCGTACAACCCGAAGGTCGTGCGGTCGACCACGGGTTCGCTGTTCCACGTCCCGGTGTCGGTCGGCGTCACGCTCGCCGACGCGGTGTCCCGTGCCCGGGGCCTCGGGTACACGATCCTGGCCGCCGACGTCTCGGGCGACGACCTGCCCGAGGTCCGCGCCGACGGCATGCTCGACGGCCCGACCGCGTGGGTCTTCGGCAACGAGGCCCGTGGGCTCACGGCAGAGGACCTCGCCCTCGTCGACCGTGCCGTGAAGGTGCCGATCTACGGCAGGGCGGAGTCGATGAACCTCGCGACCGCGGCGTCCGTCTGCCTGTACGAGTCGGCGTTCGCACAGCGCGCGGCCCATCCCTCCACAGGCGCCTGACCGGGCCCGTCCTCCCCAGTCCGTCCGGTACAGGACGGCGGTATCCCAGGGGCCGGTAGGCTTGGGCCTCGTGTCAGAACCTCTCGAGATCAGCGAATCGGCCGTCGCCGACGCCGTGGACCGGGCCCTCGCCGCGGTCCGTGCCACGACGACCGTCGCCGAGCTGAAGCAGGCCAGGGCCGAGCACACCGGCGAGCAGTCCGCGCTGGCGCGGATGAACGCGTCGATGCGCAGCGTGCCGCCGGAGCAGAAGGCCGCTGCGGGCAAGCTCGTCGGCCAGGCCCGTGGACAGGTGAACAAGGCCGTCGCCGAGCAGGAGTCCGTGCTCGCCGAGGCCGAGGAACGTGCCCGGCTCGACGCCGAGCGCGTCGACGTCACCGCGCTCCCGGTCCGTCGTGCGCACGGCTCCCGGCACCCGCTCTCACTCCTCAACGAGACCGTGGCCGACATCTTCGTCGGCATGGGATGGGAAGTGGCAGAGGGCCCCGAGCTCGAGCACGAGTGGTTCAACTTCGACGCGCTGAACTTCGACCCGGACCACCCCGCCCGGGCCATGGCCGACACGATCTTCGTCGAGCCGGTCGAGCGGCACCTCGTCATGCGCACCCACACCTCGCCGGTGCAGGTGCGGTCGCTGCTCTCGCGTGAGCTCCCGCTCTACGTCATCGCCCCTGGTCGCGTGTACCGCGCCGACGAACTCGACGCCACGCACCTGCCGGTCTTCACCCAGGTCGAGGGCATCGCGATCGACAAGGGCCTGACGATGGCGCACCTCCGCGGCACGCTCGAGCACTTCGCCCGCCAGATGTTCGGTGCCGAGGCGCAGATCCGCCTCCGCCCGAACTACTTCCCGTTCACCGAGCCCAGCGCCGAGATGGACGTCTGGCAACCGAACGCCAAGGGCGGCGCCCGGTGGGTCGAGTGGGGCGGCTGCGGCATGGTCAACCCGAACGTCCTGCGCGCCGCCGGCATCGACCCGGACGAGTACCAGGGCTTCGCCTTCGGCATGGGCATCGAGCGGACGCTCCAGTTCCGCAACGGCCTGAACGACATGCGTGACTTCCTCGAGGGCGACATCCGCTTCTCGCAGCAGTTCGGAACGGTGGTCTGATGCGCGTCCCACTCCGTTGGCTCGGCGAGTCCGTCGACCTCCCCGACGACGTCACCCTCGAGCACGTCCACGCGGCGCTCGTGTCGGTGGGCTTCGAAGAAGAGGACGTCCACACCTACGACCTCACCGGCCCGATCGTCGTCGGCCGCGTGCTCGAGCGCGAGCCCGAGCCGCAGAAGAACGGAAAGACGATCAACTGGTGCCAGGTGGACGTCGGCGAGTCCGAGCCCCGCGGCATCGTCTGCGGTGCGCACAACTTCGACGTGGGCGACCTCGTCGTCGTGACGCTGCCCGGCGCGGTCCTGCCCGGGCCGTTCCCGATCGCCGCCCGCAAGACCTACGGGCACGTGTCCGACGGCATGATCGCCTCCGCACGTGAACTCGGCCTCGGTGACGAGCACGACGGCATCCTCCGCTTCGCCGACATCGGCATGGAGCCAGAGGTCGGCCAGGACGCCATCGCGCTCCTCGGCCTCGACGACGCAGCGGTGGAGATCAACGTCACGCCGGACCGCGGGTACGTGCTGAGCATGCGCGGGGTCGCGCGCGAGTACGCGCACGCCACCGGTGCGAGCTTCCACGACCCCGCGGACCGCGTCACGCCCCGGAGCGCCGAGGGCTTCGTCGTCACGATCGACGACCGCGCCCCGATCCGCGGCCGCGTCGGCGCGACGACGTTCGTCACGCGTGTCGTCCGCGGCATCGACCCGACGGCGAAGACACCGGCGTGGATGGTGTCCCGCCTGGCCCTCGCCGGCGTGCGCTCGATCTCCCTCCCCGTCGACATCACGAACTACGTCATGTTCGAGCTGGGCCAGCCCCTGCACGGGTACGACCTCGCCAAGGTGCAGGGCGGTCTCGGGGTCCGTCGTGCCACGGCGGGCGAGACCCTGACGACCCTCGACGACGCGGAGCGCACGCTCGACCCGGAGGACCTCGTCATCACCGACGACCAGGGGCCCGTGGGGCTCGCCGGGGTCATGGGCGGTGCCCGTACCGAGATCTCCGACGGCACCACCGACGTCCTGATCGAGGCAGCCGGCTTCGACCAGGTCTCGATCGCCCGCACGGCACGCCGCCACAAGCTCCCGAGCGAGGCCTCCCGTCGCTTCGAGCGTGGCGTCGACCCGCTCGTCGCCGAGGCCGCGGCCAACCGCGCCGTCGAGCTCCTCGTCGAGCTCGCGGGCGGGACGGCCGACGCGCTCGGATCGACGCTCGTCGACACGACGCCGCGGCCGACGGTGCCGATGCGGCTGTCGCGCCCGGCCGAGATGATCGGTGTCGACTACACCGACGCCGAGGTCATCGACACCCTCCGCGCGATCGGAGCGACGGTCGACGTCGACGGAGCGCTCCTCGCCGTCACCCCGCCGACCTGGCGTCCGGACCTCACCGACGACACCACCCTCGTCGAGGAGGTCGCGCGCATCGTCGGCTACGACCGCATCCCGAGCGTCCTGCCGGTCGCCCCGCCCGGCCGCGGTCTGACGGACCACCAGCGGGCACGCCGTCGCGTCGCCGCTGCCCTGGCCGCGGACGGACTCGTCGAGGCCGTCACCGCGCCGTTCGTCTCACAGGCCACGCAGGACGCCTACCCGGGGATCGACCCCGACGGTGGCCCGAGCGTGGTGCTCGCGAACGCCCTCGACAGCGAGCAGAGCCTGCTCCGTCGCAGCGGCCTGCCGGCGCTGGTGGACGCGGCCCGGCGGAACGTCTCCCGCGGGCTCGTCGACGTCGCGCTGTACGAGACCTCGCGCGTGTTCCTGCCGGAGCAGGGCGTCACCCTCGGCACCGACACGGTCCCGGCCGGCGCCACCCTGCCCGACCGCGAGACCCTGGCTGCGCTCGACGCTGCCCTGCCGCCGCAGCCGTTCCACGTGTCCGCGTTGCTCACCGGCAACCGCGTCGTGAAGCAGCCCGGCGTCCAGCCCGAGCCGTACGGCATCGCGGACGCGCTCGACGTGGCCCGCACGGTCGCCTGGGCCGTCGGCGTCGAACTCACCGTGGCGCAGACGACGCACCCGTCACTGCACCCGGGCCGCGCGGCGTCGCTCCTGGTGGGCGACACGGTCGTCGGCGTCGCGGGCGAACTGCTGCCCGAGTTGACCGAGGCCGCGGTCCTGCCGCGTGTGGTCGCGGTCGTCGAACTCGACCTCGACGCCCTCGTCGCAGCGGCGCCCGAGCTCGTGTCGGTGGCACCGATCGTGTCCTACCCGGCGGCGACGCAGGACCTCTCCCTCGTGGTGGGCTCCGACGTACCGGCGGGCGAAGTACTGGATGCGGTCCGGACTGGTGCCGGAGACCTGTTGGAGTATGCTCGGCTCGTGGACGACTACCGGGGCACGGGCGTGGACGAGGGACAGAAGTCCCTGACGTTCGCCCTGCGCTTCCGTGCCACGGACCGCACGCTGACCGCTGCCGAGGCCTCCGATGCCCGTGACGGCGCCGTCCGACGTGCCGGCGAGCGATTCGGGGCGACCCTGCGCGACTGATCCCATCGGGACCAGCACCGCCCGGGGCCGCCGCCTCCGACTCTCTCGACGACCAGTCCGACCAAAGGTGGAATCCCATGTCCGTATCCGTCGCCGTGGCGGGAGCCTCCGGCTACGCGGGCGGTGAGCTCCTGCGCGTGCTCTCCGCCCATCCCGAGTTCGACGTCAGGACGGTGACGGCGTTCTCGAACGCCGGACAGCCGTTGATCGCGACGCAGCCGCACCTCCGCTCGCTGTCGCACCTGACCCTCGAGAAGACGACGGCGGAGACCCTGCGCGGACACGACGTGGTCTTCCTCGCGCTGCCGCACGGGCAGTCCGGGGCGATCACCGCGGAGCTCGGCGACGACACCCTCGTCGTGGACTGCGGCGCGGACCACCGGCTGACGGACCCCGCCGCGTGGGAAGCGTTCTACGGCGGCGACTACTACGGTGCGTGGACCTACGGCCTCCCCGAGCTCCTGCTCGCCGCACCCACCCCGGGTTCGGCGGACGAGTGGCGTGACGTCGACGACATCCAGGCGCAGAGCCGTCAGCGCTCCGCACTGGTCGGGACGAAGCGGATCGCGGTCCCCGGGTGCAACGTCACCGCGGTGACGCTCGGCATCCAGCCGGGCATCCAGGCCGGACTCGTCGAGTCGGACGACATCGTGGCGGTCCTGAGCGTCGGCCCGAGCGGCGCCGGCAAGAAGCTCGCGAACACGTACCTGGCGTCCGAGATCATGGGTTCCGCGAGCGCGTACGCAGTGGGCGGCAAGCACCGGCACATCCCGGAGATCCAGCAGAACCTCGTCGTCGCCGGTGCCTCCGACGTGACGATCTCGTTCACGCCGGTCCTCGTCCCGATGTCCCGCGGCATCCTCGCGACGACGACCGCGAAGCTCGCGCCCGGGGTCAGCGCCCGTGACGTCCGGCTCGCCTGGGAGCAGGCCTACGCCGACGAGCCCTTCGTGCACCTCCTGCCCGAGGGCGAGTTCCCCCGGGTCGCCGACACCATCGGCGCGAACACCGCCCTGGTCGGCCTCGCGGTCGACGAGGCCGCCGGCCGCGTCGTCGCGGTGAGCGCCCTCGACAACCTGGCCAAGGGCACCGCCGGTGCCGCGGTCCAGTCGACGAACATCGCCCTGGGCTTCCCGGAGACCCTCGGCCTCAGCGTGGACGGAGTCGCACCGTGACCGACGCAAGCCAGACCACCGGAACCGAGCCGGGCCTCCAGGGCGTCACCGCGGCAGCGGGCTTCCGCGCGGCCGGCGTGACAGCCGGACTCAAGACGAGCGGCAAGCCCGACGTGGCCCTCGTCGTCAACGACGGACCCGACGCCGCCGTGGCGGCGGTCTTCACGAGCAACCGTGCCCAGGCACACCCCGTCATCTGGTCGCGCCAGGCCGTCGGCGACGGCGTGGCCCGTGCGGTCGTCCTGAACTCCGGGGGCGCGAACTGCTTCACCGGCCCGTTCGGTTTCCAGACCACGCACATGACGGCCGAGGCCGTCGGCAACACGCTCGGCATCGGTGCCGGTGACGTCGTCGTGTGCTCGACCGGCCTCATCGGGGTCGGCGACCAGACGTTCCGCGACAACGTGCTCAAGGGTGTCGACCTCGCGAGTGCGGCGCTGTCGGCCGACGGCGGTCCGGATGCGGCGACCGCGATCATGACCACCGACACGAAACCGAAGCAGTCGGTCGTCACCGAGGACGGCTGGACCGTCGGCGGCATGGCGAAGGGTGCGGGCATGCTCGCCCCCGGGCTCGCGACGATGCTCGTGGTGATCACCACGGACGCCGTCGTCGGCTCGGACGAACTCGACCAGGCGCTCCGTGCCGCCACCCGCGTCACCTTCGACCGGGTCGACTCGGACGGCTGCATGTCCACGAACGACACCGTCGTGCTCCTGTCGTCAGGTGCCAGCGGCGTCACTCCGGAGGTCGGCGACTTCCAGGAAGCCCTGACCGCCGTCTGTGCCGACCTCGCGCGGCAGCTGCAGCAGGACGCCGAGGGCGCCAGCCACGACATCGCGATCCACGTCGTGAACGCCGCGACCGAGGACGACGCCGTGACGGTCGGCCGGAGCGTCGCCCGGAACAACCTGTTCAAGGCGGCGGTGTTCGGCAACGACCCGAACTGGGGCCGGGTGCTCGCCGCGATCGGCACCACCGACGCCGACTTCGACCCGTACGCCGTCGACGTCTCGATGAACGGCGTCCGGGTCTGCCACGCCGGTGCGCCGGACCAGCCGAGCGACAGCGTCGACCTGACCCCGCGCGACACGGACGTCCTCATCGACCTCGGGGTCGGGCCGTTCTCGGCGACGATCCTGACGAACGACCTCACGCACGACTACGTCCACGAGAACAGCGCGTACTCCAGCTGATGGCCGACGACAGCATCCTCTCGAAGGAAGAAGAGCACGAGCTCGCGACCGTCAAGGCCGCGACCCTCATCGAGTCCCTGCCGTGGCTGAAGCGGTTCTCCGGCAAGATCGTCGTCATCAAGTTCGGCGGCAACGCCATGGTGAACGACGACCTCAAGCGCGCGTTCGCCGAGGACATGGTCTACCTCCGGTACGCCGGCCTCCACCCGGTCGTGGTGCACGGTGGCGGCCCCCAGATCTCGGCAGCGCTGAAGGAACAGGGCATCGCTTCCGAGTTCCGCGGCGGCTACCGGGTGACCACGACCGAGGCGATCACGGTCGTCCGTGACGTGCTCGCCGGCGAGGTCAACCGCGAGATCGTCGACCTGATGAACGAGCACGGCGAGGGCCTGGCGGTCGGAGTGTTCGGCGACGGCGGCTCGCTGTTCACCGGCGAGAAGAAGGGCGTCGTCGTCGACGGCGAGCACTTCGACCTCGGTCACGTCGGCGACATCACGCACGTCGACCCCTCCGGTGTGCTCGCCGCGATCGAGGCCGGCCGCATCCCCGTGGTCTCGAGCATCGCCATCGACGACGCCCACCCGGACCAGGCGCTCAACGTGAACGCCGACGCGGCCGCCGGAGCGCTCGCGATCGCGCTCAAGGCCTCGAAGCTCATGATGCTCACCGACGTCCCCGGGCTGTACCGGAACTGGCCGGACCGCGACTCGATCGTCGACCTCATCGCGGTCGAGGAACTCCGCGCGCTGTTGCCGTCGCTCGAGTCGGGGATGATCCCGAAGATGACCGCGTGCCTGGACGCCGTGGTCGGCGGGGTCGGCGGTGCGACCATCATCGACGGTCGGATCCCGCACTCGATCCTGCTCGAGGTCTTCACCCTGCGCGGCGCGGGCACCGAGGTGATCCCGGACCCGAGCCGACGAACCGAGAACCAGATGACCCACGCCGAGATCGGCCGACGCGTCGCAGCACCGTCGACGACCAGCAGTACCGGCCAACACGTGGCCAGCACGACCGAGAAGGGACAGCAGCAGTGAGCACCGAGACGCAGACCGAGACCTGGAACGACCGGTTCGGGGCGTCGCTCATGCGATCCCTGACCCCGCCGAAGATCATGCTCGAGCGCGGCCAGGGCTGCCGTGTCTGGGACGTCGACGGCAACGAGTACCTCGACTTCCTCGCGGGCATCGCCGTCAACTCCCTCGGCCACGCGCACCCCGCACTGGTCGAGGCGATCAGCGACCAGGCCGCCAAGCTCGTGCACGTGTCGAACTACTTCGCGACGCCGCCGCAGCTCGAGCTCGCCGAACGCCTCAAGCGCATCACGGGTGCGGGCGAGGCCGGCCGTGTCTACTTCGGCAACTCGGGCGCCGAGGCCAACGAGGCCGCGTTCAAGCTCGCCCGGCTGAACAAGGGCACCGACGGTCGGAAGACCCGCATCCTCGCCCTGAAGCAGGGCTTCCACGGCCGGACCATGGGCGCGCTGGCCCTCACCGGCAAGCCCGCGCTGCAGGAGGACTTCCTGCCGATGGTCCCGGGTGTCGAGCACATCGACTCGACGGTCGCCGCCCTCGAGGAGTCGATCGACGACACCGTCGCCGCGCTGGTGATCGAGCCGATCAAGGGCGAGGCCGGCGTCGTCGACCTGCCCGAGGGCTTCCTGCTCGCCGCCCGGCGCCTCACCGAGGAGCACGGCGCACTGCTCATCCTCGACGAGATCCAGACGGGTGTCGGTCGCACCGGCAACTGGTTCGCCTTCCAGGGACACGGCTTCGAGCCCGACGCGGTCACGGTCGCGAAGGGCATCGCCGGCGGCTTCCCGATCGGCGCGCTCGTGACCTTCGGTTGGGCGTCGGACCTGTTCTCCGCCGGCCAGCACGGTTCCACGTTCGGCGGCAACCCGCTCGGCACCCGTGTGGCGAACGCCGTGCTCGCCGAGATCGAGGGCGCCGACCTCGTCGCCGGGGCCGTCACCAAGGGCGAGCGGATCCGCGCAGGCATCGCCGGGATCGCCTCGCCGCTGGTGGAAGAGGTCCGCGGCACCGGCCTGCTCATCGGGGTCGGCCTGACCGGCCCGATCGGTCCCGCCGTCAACGCGGCCGCACTCGAGCGTGGCCTGATCATCAACGCCCCGAACGAGTCGAGCCTGCGCATCGCGCCGCCGCTCATCGTGTCCGACGCCGAGATCGACGAGTTCGTGTCGATCCTGGCCCAGAGCCTCGCGGCCGTCGCTGCCGAGCAGGGCACCGCTACCCAGGAGACCTCCGCATGACCCGCCACTTCCTCCGGGACGACGACCTCAGCCAGGCCGAGCAGTCCGCGATCCTCGACATCGCCGAGCAGATGAAGGCGGACCGCTGGGGCGCGAAGCCCCTCGCCGGCCCGCAGAGCGTCGCGGTGATCTTCGACAAGTCGTCGACCCGCACGCGGGTGTCGTTCCACGTCGGCATCTCCGACCTCGGCGGCAGCCCACTGATCATCTCGACGGCGAACAGCCAGCTCGGCGGCAAGGAGACCCCGTCCGACACCGCCCGCGTGCTTGAGCGCATGGTGTCCGCGATCGTCTGGCGCACCTACGGACAGGCCGGGCTCGAGGAGATGGCCGCGAACACGTCGGTCCCCGTCGTGAACGCACTGTCGGACGACTTCCACCCGTGCCAGCTGCTCGCCGACCTCCTGACCATCCGTGAGCACCGCGGCGCCCTCGCCGGTCAGACCGTCGCGTTCATCGGCGACGGTGCGAGCAACATGGCGCAGTCGTACCTGCTCGCCGGAGCGACGGCGGGCATGCACGTCCGCGTCGCCGCTCCCGCCGAGTTCTCCCCGGCGGCCGCGGTTGTGGCGGATGCCGAGCGCCGCGCTGCCGAGACCGGCGGTTCGGTCCTCGTCGTCACCGATCCGGTCGCCGCGGTGGCCGGTGCGGACGTCGTCGTCACCGACACCTGGGTGTCGATGGGCAAGGAGGACGAGAAGCAGGCTCGACTCGACACCTTCAACGGCTACCGCGTGGACGACGCCCTGATGGCCCATGCCGCCGACGACGCCGTGTTCATGCACTGCCTGCCCGCCGACCGGGGCTTCGAGGTGACCGCCGAGGTCATCGACGGCCCGCGGAGCATCATCTGGGACGAGGCGGAGAACCGTCTGCACGCCCAGAAGGCCCTCCTCGCCTGGCTCCTGGCGGCGAACACCGCGACCGCGGCGAACACCGCGACCGCGGCGAACACCGCGACCGCGGCGACGACCGCGGCCACCGTCTGACCGAGGGAGACCGAAGTGGCAGACCGCGTCGTCCTGGCGTACTCCGGCGGACTCGACACGTCCGTCGGCATCGGCTGGCTGCGTGACGCCACCGGCAAGGACGTCGTCGCCCTCGCGGTCGACGTCGGCCAGGGCGGCGAGGACCTCGACGCCATCCGGCAGCGTGCGCTGGACTGCGGCGCGGTGGAGTCGATCGTCGTCGACGCGAAGGACGAGTTCGCCGACGACTACCTCGTCCCGGCGCTCAAGGCGAACGCGCTGTACCAGAAGCGCTACCCGCTGGTCTCCGCGCTGAGCCGACCGCTCATCGCGAAGCACCTGGCCCTGACCGCCAAGCAGCTCGGCGCCGACAGCGTGGCGCACGGCTGCACCGGCAAGGGCAACGACCAGGTCCGGTTCGAGGCCGCCGTGGCCGCGATCGCCCCGGACCTGACCAGTGTCGCTCCGGTGCGGGACCTCGCCCTGACCCGCGACAAGGCGATCGCCTACGCCCAGCAGCACGACCTCCCCATCGAGCAGAGCGCCGGGTCGCCGTACTCGATCGACCAGAACGTGTGGGGCCGTGCGGTGGAGACCGGGTTCCTCGAGGACCCGTGGAACGCCCCGGAAGAGGCCCTCTACGCGTACACGCAGGACCCCACGGTCCCGCGCGACCCGGACGAGGTCACGATCACCTTCGAGCAGGGCGTCCCGGTCGCGATCGACGGGCAGCGCTTCAGCATGCTGCGCGTGGTGCAGGAGCTGAACGCCCTCGCCGGCAAGCACGGTGTGGGCCGCATCGACGTCGTGGAGGACCGGCTCGTCGGCATCAAGTCACGCGAGGTGTACGAGGCGCCGGCAGCGGTCGCCCTCATCGCCGCGCACGAGGAACTCGAGAGCCTCACCCTCGAGCGCGACGTGAACCGCTACAAGCGCGGCGTCGAGGCGGAGTGGGCGGACCTGGTCTACGACGGTCTGTGGTTCGGCGGCCTGAAGCGGAGCCTCGATGCCTTCGTCGACCACACCCAGCTGCACGTGACGGGTGACATCCGGTTGCAGCTGCACGGCGGACGGGCGGTCGTGACGGGGCGGCGGTCGAGCCAGAGCCTCTACGACTTCGAGCTCGCGACGTACGACACCGGCGACGCGTTCGACCAGTCGCAGTCCCGGGGCTTCATCGACATCTGGTCGATGCCGAGCAAGATCGCCGCCAGACGCGACCAAGCGAACTGACCGAGCCCGCCCACGCACGACGCGACCACGCAGTGCACACCAGCGAGAACCACCACCGAACGGAACCAGACGTGACCGACGCGAACCAGCCCGCCGGCAAGACCGACGCCACCAACACGGGCGCCCTCTGGGGCGGCCGCTTCGCCGACGGCCCGAGCGCCGAGCTCGCCGCGCTGTCCCGCTCGACCCAGTTCGACTGGCAGCTCGCGCCCTACGACATCGCCGGCTCCCGGGCCCACGCCCGAGCGCTGCACACCGCCGGGTACCTGTCGGCCGACGAGCTCGACCGCATGCTCGCGGGCCTCGACCGGCTGCTCGAGCAGCACGCCACCGGTGAGCTCCGCCCGGACGACGGCGACGAGGACGTCCACGGCGCCCTCGAGCGGCTGCTCATCGCCGACCTCGGTCCCGAGCTCGGCGGCAAGCTCCGCGCCGGCCGGAGCCGCAACGACCAGATCGCCACGCTCGGCCGGATGCACATGCTCGACCACGGTCGCCGCATCGGGCACCTGGTGATCGACCTCGTCGACGCGATCTCCCAGCAGGCGAACGAGCACCCCGCCGCGATCATGCCGGGGCGCACCCACCTGCAGCACGCGCAGCCGGTGCTCCTCGCCCACCACCTGCTGGCGCACGCGTGGCCGCTCGTCCGCGACCTCGAGCGTCTCCGTGACTGGGCCGACCGCGCGAGCGTGAGCCCGTACGGCGCCGGTGCGCTGGCGGGCAGTTCGCTCGGGCTCGACCCCTCGGCGATCGCGCAGGAGCTCGGGTTCGCGCGACCCGCGGACAACTCGATCGACGCGACGGCCGCCCGCGACGTGGTGGCCGAGTTTGCGTTCGTGCTCGCGCAGATCGGCATCGACGTCTCGCGCCTGGCCGAGGAGGTCATCCTCTGGAACACGAAGGAGTTCGGCTTCGTCCGACTCCACGACGCGTTCTCGACCGGGTCGAGCATCATGCCGCAGAAGAAGAACCCGGACATCGCCGAGCTCGCACGCGGCAAGTCCGGCCGGCTCATCGGCAACCTGACCGGCCTGCTCGCGACGCTCAAGGGCCTGCCACTCGCGTACAACCGCGACCTCCAGGAGGACAAGGAACCCGTCTTCGACTCGGTCGCCCAGCTCGAGGTCCTGCTGCCCGCGTTCACCGGCATGGTCGCGACGCTCGCGTTCGACACGGACCGGATGGCGGAGCTGGCACCGCAGGGCTTCTCGCTCGCCACCGACGTGGCCGAGTGGCTGGTGCGACAGGGAGTCCCGTTCCGCGATGCGCACGAGATCTCCGGCGCGCTCGTCCGGTACTGCGAGGAACGGGGCATCGAGCTCGACGACCCGACCGACGCCGAGTACCTGACCGTCTCGGAGCACCTCACCCCCGAGGTCCGCGGCGTCCTCACGATCGAGGGCAGCGTCGCGTCCCGTGCCGGCATCGGCGGCACCGCCCCGGACCGCGTCGCGGAACAGCTCGCGTCGCTGACCCGTCGCGTCCACGACCTCGCCGAGGGCGTGCCCTTCACGCGATGACCGACCCGACGCTCGCGCTCCTGTCCGAGCCGGCGCCGGTGTCCGCACCGGCGCTGCTCGGCGCGACGATCGCGGGCAAGGGCGTGGTCCTGCGCATCACCGAGGTCGAGGCGTACTTCGGCCCGACCGATCCCGGTTCGCACGGCCACCGCGGTCCGACGCCGCGCAACCGGCATCTGTTCGGGCCGCCCGGCACGCTCTACGCGTACCGCTCGTACGGCATCCACACGTGCGTCAACGTCGTGAGCGCACCCGCCGGCACGTCCTCGGGATCGCTGCTCCGCGGTGCGGAGATCATCGGCGGCATCGAGACGGCCCGCGGACGACGCGGACCGTCGGTGCGGGACGTGGCGCTGGCGCGCGGGCCGGGCAACCTCGGCGGCGCGCTCGGCGCCGTCCTCGGTGAGGACGACGGCACCGCGCTCCTCGACGGGTCCGGTCCGTACGTGCTCACCCTGGCTCCCGGCCTGGAGGCGCGGCTCGCCTCCCACGGGCCCGCCCGCGTCGTCGAGGAACTCCTGTCGGAGACCCTCGCTGGGCCGTCGGGGACCGGTCCGGTCCTGCGGATCGGCCGCGGACCGCGGACCGGCGTCGGCGGCATCGCCGGCGGGGCGCAGTTCCCCTGGCGCTTCTGGCTCACGGGCGACCCGACGGTGTCGACGTACCGACGTCACAAGGGCGCCCTCGACTGACGGACCCGCACCGCGCCTCTCCCCACCGGCACGGCCGGCCCGCCGCTGGCGCGTCGCGCCGGAACCGGCGGCGTGGGCCCAGGCCCGCGCTCGCCGCTACGATGGCTGGGTGTCCAGTGAATCCGCTCACGATGTCCTGACGCGCCAGCAGAACGACCCGACCTTCGCCTCGGTCTGGGACGAACTGCGCTGGCGCGATCTGGTGCACGTCTCCACCGACGAGACGGCACTCAAGGAGGCCCTCGACGGCGAGCCGATCACCTACTACTGCGGCTTCGACCCGACGGCCGCGTCCCTGCACTGCGGCAACCTGCTGCAGCTGCTCACGATGCGCCGCATCCAGCTGGCCGGGCACAAGCCGCTCGCCCTGGTCGGCGGGTCCACCGGACTGATCGGCGATCCGCGACCGACGGCGGAACGGACGTTGAACACCCGCGAGACCGTGGGGGAGTGGGTGACGCGTCTGCAGGGGCAGGTGTCCCGGTTCCTCAGCCCCGACGGCGAGAACGGCGTCCGGCTGGTGAACAACCTCGACTGGACGGCGCCGCTGTCTGCGATCGACTTCCTGCGCGACATCGGCAAGTACTTCCGCGTGAACTCGATGCTCAAGAAGGACGCCGTGGCCGCACGGTTGAACTCCGACGCGGGCATCAGCTACACCGAGTTCAGCTACCAGATCCTCCAGGGGCTCGACTACCGCGAACTGTTCCTGCAGTACGGGTGCACCCTGCAGACCGGCGGCTCCGACCAGTGGGGCAACCTGACCTCGGGGACGGAACTGATCCGGCGTACCGAGGGGTCCACGGTGCACGCGCTGGGGACGCCCCTGATCACGAACTCCGACGGCACGAAGTTCGGCAAGAGCGAGGGCAACGCCATCTGGCTCGACCCGGAGATGACGTCGCCGTACGCGTTCTACCAGTTCTGGCTCAACACGGCGGATGCCGACGTGATCGCCCGGTTGCGGCAGTTCACGTTCCTGTCGCGGGCGGAGATCGAGCGCCTCGAGCAGGCCGTCGCGGACGAACCCTTCCGGCGCGAGGCCCAGCGGACCCTCGCGTTCGAGGTGACGGCCGTCGTGCACGGGACCGAAGCCACCCAGGCGGCGATCGATGCCTCGGCGGCCCTGTTCGGCAACGGCGACCTCGGTGCGTTGGACGCGGACACCCTCCGGTCGGCGATCGCGGAGCTCCCGGGATCGGTGGCGTTGCCCGGCGATGCCGACGTGGCCCGCGCGCTCGTCGACACCGAACTCGTGAAGTCCCTCGGTGAGGCCCGACGGGCGATCGACCAGGGCGGGGTCTACGTGAACAACGCCCGCGCCGAAGACCCGACCGCACCGCTGTCCGACCTGGCCCTGCCCGGGGGAGTGCTCGTGCTCCGTCGTGGCAAGAAGACCCTCGCCGGCGTGACGCTCTCCTGATCGTCCTCGCCCGTCGATGCCCGGTTCCCCTCGTGGGAGCCGGGCATCGCTGCGTTGAGGCCGCACGTGTTGCAGAACGCGACACGCCCGGGATGTGGCCCGTCTTGGCGCACCCGCCGAACGCTGCGTATAGTTCTTACTCGTCACCCCAAAGGTGCGGCGGAGCGGCTGGAGCGAAAGCCCAGAGCACGCCGGCCCTCAAGCGGGACCATCCTCCACTGAAGTTCAGATCTGGCCTTGCGCTGGATCGCTTCGACGCCTAGGATGACTACTCCACCGGTTCTCTCCTACGGGATGAGCCACTGGACCTCAGGGTCCGACGACACACTGGTGGTCAAACCAAGAACGAAAGCCTCTCTGGCGGAACCTCTTTCGGGGTCGAGTGGGGAGTGCGTCTGGTCCTTGAGAACTCAACAGCGTGCACATTGTCAATGCCAATTTATTGACCCCGTGCGTGATCAACTTCGGTTGTGATCGTCGGAGACAATTCCTTTTGGATTGAAGATTGTCAGTAGACAGTCAACAGTCGGAATCAACTCGGTCTGATGCCTTCGGGTGTTGGGTCTGTATTTTTTTACGGAGAGTTTGATCCTGGCTCAGGACGAACGCTGGCGGCGTGCTTAACACATGCAAGTCGAACGATGATGCCCAGCTTGCTGGGTGGATTAGTGGCGAACGGGTGAGTAACACGTGAGTAACCTGCCCCTGACTCTGGGATAAGCGTTGGAAACGACGTCTAATACTGGATATGACTGCCGGCCGCATGGTCTGGTGGTGGAAAGATTTTTTGGTTGGGGATGGACTCGCGGCCTATCAGCTTGTTGGTGAGGTAATGGCTCACCAAGGCGACGACGGGTAGCCGGCCTGAGAGGGTGACCGGCCACACTGGGACTGAGACACGGCCCAGACTCCTACGGGAGGCAGCAGTGGGGAATATTGCACAATGGGCGAAAGCCTGATGCAGCAACGCCGCGTGAGGGATGACGGCCTTCGGGTTGTAAACCTCTTTTAGTAGGGAAGAAGCGAAAGTGACGGTACCTGCAGAAAAAGCACCGGCTAACTACGTGCCAGCAGCCGCGGTAATACGTAGGGTGCAAGCGTTGTCCGGAATTATTGGGCGTAAAGAGCTCGTAGGCGGTTTGTCGCGTCTGCTGTGAAATCCCGAGGCTCAACCTCGGGCTTGCAGTGGGTACGGGCAGACTAGAGTGCGGTAGGGGAGATTGGAATTCCTGGTGTAGCGGTGGAATGCGCAGATATCAGGAGGAACACCGATGGCGAAGGCAGATCTCTGGGCCGTAACTGACGCTGAGGAGCGAAAGCATGGGGAGCGAACAGGATTAGATACCCTGGTAGTCCATGCCGTAAACGTTGGGCGCTAGATGTAGGGACCTTTCCACGGTTTCTGTGTCGTAGCTAACGCATTAAGCGCCCCGCCTGGGGAGTACGGCCGCAAGGCTAAAACTCAAAGGAATTGACGGGGGCCCGCACAAGCGGCGGAGCATGCGGATTAATTCGATGCAACGCGAAGAACCTTACCAAGGCTTGACATACACCGGAAACGGCCAGAGATGGTCGCCCCCTTGTGGTCGGTGTACAGGTGGTGCATGGTTGTCGTCAGCTCGTGTCGTGAGATGTTGGGTTAAGTCCCGCAACGAGCGCAACCCTCGTTCTATGTTGCCAGCGCGTTATGGCGGGGACTCATAGGAGACTGCCGGGGTCAACTCGGAGGAAGGTGGGGATGACGTCAAATCATCATGCCCCTTATGTCTTGGGCTTCACGCATGCTACAATGGCCGGTACAAAGGGCTGCGATACCGTAAGGTGGAGCGAATCCCAAAAAGCCGGTCTCAGTTCGGATTGAGGTCTGCAACTCGACCTCATGAAGTCGGAGTCGCTAGTAATCGCAGATCAGCAACGCTGCGGTGAATACGTTCCCGGGCCTTGTACACACCGCCCGTCAAGTCATGAAAGTCGGTAACACCCGAAGCCGGTGGCCTAACCCTTGTGGAAGGAGCCGTCGAAGGTGGGATCGGTGATTAGGACTAAGTCGTAACAAGGTAGCCGTACCGGAAGGTGCGGCTGGATCACCTCCTTTCTAAGGAGCATCTGGCTCGTCGTGCCCTCTTGGGGGTGTGGTGGGTCCAGGCGCCGGATCGAGACGAACGTTCTCGCCGGTAGCTCATGGGTGGAACATTGACAGTGCAGTCGGGAGCGCAGCTTCCGACCTCAGTACGCCAGGGCCTTCGGGTTCGGGTTGGAACGGGTTGGGGGTGAGCGGGTCGGCTGGTGCACGTTGTTGGGTCCTGAGGGACCAGGCTTCCCGGTCTTCGTGACTGGGGGTTGAGCCGGCGGAGTGATCCGTATGGTTCTTCGGTGGGCCACATGAAGCTGACACGAGAGTGTTGGGGGAGTGTGGTGCCGATCGTATGTTGAGAACTACACAGTGGACGCGAGCATCTTAGATCGCTCGTGACGATGACGAAGCCTTTCGGGGTGGATGTTGTTGTTCGAGTCGATCGCAATTTTAATCTTTGTGGTCAAGTTTCTAAGAGCAAACGGTGGATGCCTTGGCATCTGGAGCCGAAGAAGGACGTAGAAATCTGCGATAAGCCTCGGGGAGCTGATAATCGAGCTGTGAGCCGAGGATTTCCGAATGGGGAAACCCCGCTGGGCGCTTTTGTGACCTGGTGACTCCCGCCTGAATATATAGGGCGGGTAGAGGGAACGTGGGGAAGTGAAACATCTCAGTACCCACAGGAAGAGAAAACAACATGTGATTCCGTGAGTAGTGGCGAGCGAAAGCGGATGAGGCTAAACCGATCATGTGTGATAGCCGGCGGGCGTTGCATGGTCGGGGTTGTGGGACACGTCGCTCAGTTCTGCCGGACTGGGGCGGTTACAGCGCATCATAGTCGAACCGGTTTGAAAGCCGGGCCGTAGTGGGTGCCAGCCCCGTAGACGAAATGGTGTTATGGCCGGATGTGTATCCCAAGTAGCACGGGGCCCGAGAAATCCCGTGTGAATCTGTCAGGACCACCTGATAAGCCTAAATACTCCCAGATGACCGATAGCGGACAAGTACCGTGAGGGAAAGGTGAAAAGTACCCCGGGAGGGGAGTGAAATAGTACCTGAAACCGTTTGCTTACAAACCGTCGGAGCCTCCTTGTAGGGGTGACGGCGTGCCTTTTGAAGAATGAGCCTGCGAGTTAGTGATATGTGGCGAGGTTAACCCGTGTGGGGCAGCCGTAGCGAAAGCGAGTCTGAATAGGGCGATTCAGTCGCATGTCCTAGACCCGAAGCGAAGTGATCTATCCATGGCCAGGTTGAAGCGACGGTAAGACGTCGTGGAGGACCGAACCCACTTCAGTTGAAAATGGAGGGGATGAGCTGTGGATAGGGGTGAAAGGCCAATCAAACTTCGTGATAGCTGGTTCTCTCCGAAATGCATTTAGGTGCAGCGTTGCGTGTTTCTCGCCGGAGGTAGAGCTACTGGATGGCCGATGGGCCTCAACAGGTTACTGACGTCAGCCAAACTCCGAATGCCGGTGAGTGAGAGCGCAGCAGTGAGACGGTGGGGGATAAGCTTCATCGTCGAGAGGGAAACAACCCAGACTACCAACTAAGGCCCCTAAGCGTGTGCTAAGTGGGAAAGGATGTGGAGTTGCATAGACAACCAGGAGGTTGGCTTAGAAGCAGCCACCCTTGAAAGAGTGCGTAATAGCTCACTGGTCAAGTGATTCCGCGCCGACAATGTAACGGGGCTCAAGCACACCGCCGAAGTTGTAGATTTCGCACACTCGATAAGCCTTCGTGGTTCAGTCGTGCGGAGTGGTAGGAGAGCGTCGTGTGGCGAGTGAAGCGGCGGAGTGATCCAGCCGTGGACGCTACACGAGTGAGAATGCAGGCATGAGTAGCGAAAGACGGGTGAGAAACCCGTCCTCCGAAAGACCAAGGGTTCCAGGGCCAGGTTAATCCGCCCTGGGTAAGTCGGGACCTAAGGCGAGGCCGACAGGCGTAGTCGATGGACAACGGGTTGATATTCCCGTACCGGCGAACAACCGCCCAAGCTAATCCAGTGGTGCTAAGAGTCCTAACCCGTGACCAGCGGATCCCTTCGGGGTGATGCGGCGCGGTCTAACGCTCGACCCCATGCTGGTGCGGTTAGCGTATGAACAGGTGTGACGCAGGAAGGTAGCTGAGCCAGGCGATGGTATCCGTAAGGTGGACCTGGTGTAAGGATGTAGGGCTGACGATAGGCAAATCCGTCGTCTGTACGCCTGAGATCCGACGCGTACCCGTAAGGGGAAATCAGTGATCCTATGCTGCCGAGAAAAGCATCGACGCGAGGTTGCAGCCGCCCGTACCCGAAACCGACTCAGGTGGTCAGGTAGAGAATACCAAGGAGATCGAGAGAATCGTGGTTAAGGAACTCGGCAAAATGCCCCCGTAACTTCGGGAGAAGGGGGGCCGGACACGTGACCGGACTTGCTCCGTGAGCGTTGAAGGCCGCAGAGACCAGTGGGAAGCGACTGTTTACTAAAAACACAGGTCCGTGCGAAGTCGCAAGACGATGTATACGGACTGACGCCTGCCCGGTGCTGGAAGGTTAAGAGGAGGGGTTAGCCTTTGGGCGAAGCTCTGAATTTAAGCCCCAGTAAACGGCGGTGGTAACTATAACCATCCTAAGGTAGCGAAATTCCTTGTCGGGTAAGTTCCGACCTGCACGAATGGCGTAACGACTTCCCAGCTGTCTCAACCGCGAACTCGGCGAAATTGCACTACGAGTAAAGATGCTCGTTACGCGCAGCAGGACGGAAAGACCCCGTGACCTTTACTACAGTTTGGTATTGGTGTTCGGAGTGGCTTGTGTAGGATAGGTGGGAGACTGTGAAGCGGGCACGCTAGTGTTCGTGGAGTCATTGTTGAAATACCACTCTGGTCACTTTGGATGTCTAACGTAGGACCCTGATCGGGTTCATGGACAGTGCCTGATGGGTAGTTTAACTGGGGCGGTTGCCTCCCAAAGAGTAACGGAGGCGCCCAAAGGTTCCCTCAACCTGGTTGGCAATCAGGTGGCGAGTGTAAGTGCACAAGGGAGCTTGACTGTGAGACTGACAGGTCGAGCAGGGACGAAAGTCGGGACTAGTGATCCGGCAGTGGCTTGTGGAAGCGCTGTCGCTCAACGGATAAAAGGTACCTCGGGGATAACAGGCTGATCTTGCCCAAGAGTCCATATCGACGGCATGGTTTGGCACCTCGATGTCGGCTCGTCGCATCCTGGGGCTGGAGTAGGTCCCAAGGGTTGGGCTGTTCGCCCATTAAAGCGGTACGCGAGCTGGGTTTAGAACGTCGTGAGACAGTTCGGTCCCTATCCGCTGCGCGCGTTGGAAATTTGAGAAGATCTATCCCTAGTACGAGAGGACCGGGATGGACGAACCTCTGGTGTGTCAGTTGTTCTGCCAAGGGCACCGCTGATTAGCTACGTTCGGACCGGATAACCGCTGAAAGCATCTAAGCGGGAAGCCGTCTTCGAGATGAGATTTCCATGCACCTTGAGTGTGAGAGGCTCCCAGCAGACTACTGGGTTGATAGGCCGGATGTGGAAGCGGGGACTAACGACCCGTGGAGCTGACCGGTACTAATAAGCCGAAGACTTGACAACACAATTATTTCCCACACTTCGGTGTGGGGCTCGCGTCCACTTTGTGGTTCCCGACAGACGATCGGGAATCAAACTGAATACTTCAGCTAACTGAAGGAACGGTTTTGATCCAGGATTGGGTCGAAGGTGTTCCGGTGGTCATAGCGAGAGGGAAACGCCCGGTCACATTCCGAACCCGGAAGCTAAGCCTCTCAGCGCCGATGGTACTGCAAGGGGGACCTTGTGGGAGAGTAGGACGCCGCCGGACTTAACGTAGATAGAAGATGTGGCCATCGGCCCTCCATCGAGAACTCGCAGGGGAGACCCTCGTTCTCGGGAGGCCGGTGGCTACTTCTGTTTCTGCCGTGGGTCACTCGACTCGTGCGCCGGTTCGTGATGGACTGGGTGACGAGCAACGGGTGACCGATGCGGCGCCAACACAACGACACAGCGGACGATCGCCCGGGCACGAGCTCGGGCACGCAATGAGGAGCAACGGTGGCGAACGACGACGATCAGCGGCGGAACGACGGCGACCGCGGAGACCGACCTCGCCGTGATGGCGACCGGGGTCCTCGGCGCGACGGTGGGAACCGCTGGTCGTCCGGTCCTCGTGACTTCGAGCGTCGTGAGGGGCAGCGTCGTGACGCCCCTCGTCGTGACGGCGATCGTCCGGCCCGCAGCGGAGGCCCGTCTCGCGATGGCGGGCGTCCGTTCCGCGACGGTGACCGGTCGTTCCGCGATGGTGGACGTCGACCCGCCTGGCGCGGGGATCGTGACGACTCCAGCCGGCCGCCGCGTGGTGATGGTCCTCGTGGCGGTGACCGTCCCTTCCGCAGCAACGATGACCGTCCGCGTCGTGATGGTGACCGTCCGTTCCGTTCGGAGCGTCCCGCACGTGATGGTGATCGTCCCCGTCGTGACGGAGACCGTCCCTTCCGCAGCAACGACGACCGCCCGCGTCGTGATGGTGACCGTCCGTTCCGTGGCGGCTCTGACCGTCCGCGTCGTGATGGTGACCGTCCGTTCCGTTCGGACCGTCCTGCACGCGATGGTGACCGTCCCCGTCGTGACGGAGACCGTCCCTTCCGCAGCAACGACGACCGCCCGCGTCGTGATGGCGATCGTCCGTTCCGTGGCGGCTCTGACCGCCCGCGTCGCGATGGCGATCGTCCGTTCCGCAGCAATGATGACCGTCCCCGTCGCGACGGCGACCGTCCGTTCCGTTCGGACCGCCCGGCTCGCGACGGCGATCGTCCGCGTCGTGACGGTGACCGTCCGTTCCGTGGTGGTCCCGACCGTGACCGCGGCGGCCGTGACGACCGGCAGCGCTTCGGGGACGGCGGCCGTCACGCCGGTGCTCGGTTCGGTGAGTCCTCGCGCGACGACTGGGAGGACCGCGACCCGTACGGCACGAAGTCGATCCGCCCGCGCCACGACGACCCGGAGATCCCCGAGGAGATCGACGCGCGTGACCTCGACAAGGTCGCTCGCGCCGAGCTGAAGACCCTCAGCAAGGACAACGCCGACTGGGTGGCACGTCACCTCGTCGCGGCGGCGATGCTCGTCGACGACGACCCGGAGACCGCCAACCAGCACGCACTGAGCGCCGCTCGTCGTGCCGGCCGCGTCGGGGTCGTCCGTGAGACCGCCGCGATCACCGCGTACCGCCTCGGCGACTTCGCCACGGCGCTCCGCGAGCTGCGCACGTACCGGCGCATCTCGGGTCGCAACGACCAGCTGCCCATGATGGTGGACTGCGAGCGCGGCCTGGGCCGCCCGGAACGCGCGCTCGAGCTGGGGAGGTCCGTCGACCGCGCTGCGCTCGACACCCCCGTGCAGGTCGAGCTGGCGATCGCCATGTCCGGCGCCCGACTCGACCTCGGGAATCCCACAGCCGCACTCGGCGAGCTGGAGATTCCACAGCTCGACCCGTCCACTGCGTACACCTGGTCCCCGGCGCTCTACAGTGCTTACGCGGCCACGCTCGAGGAGCTCGGCCGTCAGGACGAGGCCGACGAGTGGTGGGCCCGTGTCGATCGCGCTGCCGAGGCCCTCGCCGAGGTCGCCGACGAGAACGCTTGGGAGACAGTTGATGTGGTCGAGGAAACGCTCGAAGTCGAAGGAGACGAGCTCGCCGGAGCAGTCGATGACGAGCCCGACGCCGAACTCGCCGACGAGTCCGACGAGCCCCTCGGGGACGAGCCCGGCGACGACGAACCCGCAGGCGACGAGCCCGGGGAACTCGACGACGACAACCCCACCGACGTCGACGGCTCAGCAGCCGACTGACGTGCCGAAGCCGCCGACGGACGGTGTGGACGTCGTCCTCACCGACCTCGACGGCGTCGTGTACCGCGGGCGCAACGCGATCCCGCACGCGGTCGAGGCGCTGACCCGTGCGTCGCTGAGCGCGCGTGTGGGCTACATCACGAACAACGCCTCGCGGCGTCCGCTCGACGTGGCGGAGCACCTCGAGCGCTACGGGCTCGAGGTCTCCGAGGACGACGTCGTGACCTCGTCGCAGGCCGGTGTGCGTCTGCTCGAGACCCTCGTCCCGGCGGGGTCGACGGTCCTCGTCACAGGCGGCCTCGGGCTGACCAGCATCGTCGAGGCCGCCGGCTTCACCGTCACGACGAGTGCGGAGGACTCCCCGGCAGCCGTCATCCAGGGGTTCTCGCCCGACCTCGGGTGGACGCACCTGGCCGAGGCGTCGTTCGCGCTCGCCGACCCGGAGATCCCCTGGGTCGCGACGAACATGGACTGGTCGATCCCGGTCGAGCGCGGCATCGCGCCGGGCAACGGCACGCTCGTGTCCGCCGTGCACCAGGCCGTCGGCCGGATGCCGGTCGTGGCCGGCAAGCCCGAGCGGCCGATCTTCGACGCGGCCGTCGCCCGGTTCGCCGGCGAACACCCGCTGTTCATCGGCGACCGACTCGACACCGACATCAAGGGCGCGAACGACGCCGGCATCCCGAGCGTCCTCGTGCTGACCGGCATCGACAAGGCGAAGCAGGTCCTCGCGGCCGACCAGCGCTCGCGTCCGACGTACATCCTCGACGACCTCCGTGGCCTGTCCGAGCCGTACCCGGTGACGATCCGGCGCGAGGACCCGGACGGCACCCGCTACGCCACCGTCGGCGACGTCACGGTCGCGATGCGCGGGCACGTCGTACGGGTGCTCGACGACGGCGACGCGATCGACCTGCTGCGTGCGGGGACCGCACTCATCTGGGAGTCCGGCCTGGCGATCTACGGTCTCGACGTCGACCCGAAGCTGTACGGCGGCGAGTAGCGTGGGCCACGTGCCGAACGACGAGCAGGGACCCGACGACTTCGCCCAGCGCACCGCTGCGGTCGAGGCGCTCCCGTTGCCCGATCGCGCCGACGCGTTCTCCGCGCTCCACGACGAGCTGCGTACCCGGCTCGAGAGCGGTGGCACCGCGAGTGCCTGACGACTCCGTGGTCGGACAGGTCTCGTCGCCCGTCCGACTCGACGCCCTCGTGGCCGCCCGCGGGCTCGCGAAGTCCCGCACGGCAGCTGCCAAGCTGATCCAGGCCGGGCGCGTGACGGTGGCCGGGACCGCGGTCGTGAAGCCCTCCGCCGCGGTCCAGCCGGCGGCAGCGATCGAGGTCGACACCGAGGACGAGTGGGTCTCCCGGGCGGCGCGCAAGCTCGTGGGCGCGCTCGACACGTTCGGCGTCGACCCGAGCGACCGCGTGGTGCTCGACGTGGGCGCGAGCACGGGTGGGTTCACCCAGGTGCTCCTGGCGCGCGGTGCCCGTCGTGTCGTGGCGCTCGACGTCGGTCACGGACAGCTCGACCCCGTCGTCGCGCTGGACCCCCGTGTCGCGGTCGTCGAGGGCGTCAACGCGCGGAACCTCACCGCCGAGGACTACGCGGCGCTCGACCCGGCTGCGGGCGAGACGAGCCTGGTGGTCGGCGACCTGTCGTTCATCTCCCTCCGGATCGTGCTGCCCGCGCTGGCCGAGGCCGTGCCGGCGGACGACTTCGTCCTGCTCGTGAAGCCGCAGTTCGAGGTCGGTCGCGGTGGCGTCCGCGAGGGCATCGTGCGAGACCCGGCGCTTCGGAGCGATGCCTTGATGAACGTGCTCTGGGCCGCCTGGGACCTCGGACTCGGCACGACCGGGGTCGCAGCGTCCCCGATCGTCGGCGCCCACGGCAACCACGAGTACCTGGCGCGCTTCCAGCGTGGTGTCGGTGCCAATCCGACAGAATGGATCGACCGCGCGACGGCACTGGCGGAAGGGACAGCATGAGCGACGACCGGCACATCCTCCTGGTGTCCCACACGGGCCGACGGGACTCCATCGACGCTGCGGTCGAGGTCTGCGACCTCCTGCACGCCGCCGGCCTCGTCCCGGTGATGCCCTTCGATGAGTACGCCGACATCCGGCGGGCCGAGGCATCGGTCGGGCAGGTGGACATCCTCGGCGTGGACGTCCAGTCCGACCAGCTCGAGATCGTCATCGTCCTCGGCGGCGACGGCACCATCCTGCGTGCGGCCGAACTCGTCCGCGGGACCGGGGCACCGATCGTCGGGGTGAACCTCGGTCACGTCGGGTTCCTGGCCGAGAGCGAGCGGGACGGCCTGCGCGCCACCGTCGAGCGAGCACTCTCCGGCGAGTACCACGTCGAGGAACGCGTCACGCTGCAGGTCGACGTGGTCGTCGGGCACGAGGTCGTCTACTCGTCGTGGGCGCTGAACGAGGCAACCATCGAGAAGGCCTCACGGGAGCGCATGCTCGAGGTCGTGACCGAGGTCGACGGCCGTCCGCTGTCGTCGTTCGGCTGCGACGGTGTCGTCGTGTCCACGCCGACCGGGTCCACGGCGTACTCGTTCTCCGGCGGCGGCCCGATCGTCTGGCCGGACGTCGACGCGTTGCTCATGGTGCCGTTGAGCGCGCACGCCCTCTTCGCCCGGCCGATCGTGGTCGGGCCGGACTGCACCCTCGCGATCGAGGTCCTGCGGCGCACCAGCGGCGTCGGTGTGCTGTGGTGCGACGGTCGACGGACCCACGACCTCCCGCCCGGCGCACGCGTCGAGGTGCGGCGGTCGCCTGACCCCGTGCGCGTCGCGCGTCTCAAGGACGCTCCCTTCACCGACCGTCTCGTCGCGAAGTTCCAGCTGCCCGTCGCCGGGTGGCGCGGACCGCAGACGGACGACGAGGACACCCTGTGATCGGCGCGGGTGGACGCAGCATCCTGATCTCCGACGGCTGCGAGGACGTCCTGTGATCGAGGAGATCGCGATCTCCGACCTCGGGGTCATCGGTGAGACGACCCTCGAGCTCGGCCCCGGGTTCACCGTCGTGACGGGTGAGACCGGCGCGGGCAAGACGATGATCGTCACCGCGCTCGGCCTCCTGCTCGGTGCACGTGCGGACGCCGGTTCCGTCCGCCGTGGCGCCTCGAGCGCCGTCGTGGAGGGCCGCTGGCACGTTCCCGAGCACGACGCCGTCGCCGAACGCGTCGAGGACGCCGGTGGCGCGGTCGAGGACGGCGAACTCATCCTCACGCGCACGGTGTCGGCCGAGGGCCGGAGCCGTGCGACCGTCGGTGGCCGCAGCGCTCCCGTGGCCGTGCTCGGCGAGCTCGCCGACCAGCTGGTGACCGTGCACGGCCAGTCCGACCAGATCCGCCTGACCTCGGCGACCGCGCAGCGCGCCGCCCTCGACGGGTTCGGTGGTCCGGCGCTCGAGAAGGCCCTGCAGCGCTACGTCACGGCGTACGACGCCTGGCAGCAGCACGCCGGTGAGCTCGAGACGCTGACACGGGACCGCGACGACCGCGTGGCCGAGGCAGAGCGCATCCGCGCGGCGTCGGACGAGATCGAGGCGGCAGACCCGCAGCCGGGCGAGGACACCGAGCTCGCCGAGCGTGCCGAGCGGCTCGGGAACCTCGAGGAGCTCCGGCTGTCCGCGGGCCTCGCGCACGAGGCGCTGTCCAGCGAGTCCCTCGACGGCGTGCACGACGTCGTCGGACTGGTCGAGTCCGCTCGCCGCGCGATCGAACGCGTCGCCGGATCCGACGCCGAACTGCAGCCGGTGCTCGAACAGCTCACCGAGCTGGGCATCCAGGCGACCGAGGCCTCCGCGAGCCTGTCGAGCTACCTCGGGTCCCTCGAACCGGACGCGGGGCACGACCTCGAGCTCATCAACGAGCGTCGGGCGCTGCTCGCCGGGCTCACGCGGAAGTACGGCGACACGATCGACGACGTCATCGCGTACGGACAGCGGGCGAGCGACCGACTGCTCGAGCTCGACGGCGACGACGACCGCATCGCCACGTTGCAGCAGGCCGTCGAGCAGGACCTCCAGGCACTCGAGACCGCCGGCGCCACCCTGACGACGGCGCGGACCAAGGCCGCGAACGACCTCGCGAAGCGGGTCACGGCGGAGCTGAAGACCCTCGCGATGGCCGGTGCGTCCCTCGTGGTCGAGGTGTCGGACGCGGGCGAGTACCGCCGACACGGCCGCGACCAGGTGTCGATCCTGCTGCAGCCGCACTCGGGGACGGACCCGCGGCCGATCAGCAAGGGCGCCTCGGGTGGCGAGCTCTCCCGCGTGATGCTGGCGATCGAGGTCGTCATGGCGGGCACCACGACCGTCCCGACCTTCGTGTTCGACGAGGTCGACGCCGGGGTCGGTGGTGCGGCCGCGATCGAGATCGGTCGGCGTCTGGCGAAGCTCGCGGAGCGCACGCAGGTGATCGTCGTGACGCACCTGGCGCAGGTCGCGGCGTTCGCGAACAACCACCTCAACGTCGTGAAGGACGCCAGCGGCGCGGTCACGTCGTCGAGTGTTCGGCGGCTCGAGGGCGAGGACCGTCTGCAGGAGATGGCGCGACTGCTGTCCGGACTCGGCGACAGCGCCAGCGGCATCGAGCACGCGCGCGAGCTGCTGGACGTCGCCGGCCAGAAGGCCTGACGGCCAGCCGACCGGCGGGGCCGCCCACGGCCCGCGGACCCGGCCACACGCCCGACGCAACGCCCACGGCGAACCGAGGTCGCGCCTCCCGGCAGTTCTGACGTACGATGGAATCCCGTGGCGGACACTCTCAGCGGCGGAACCAATTCTTCGAACGCGACCCCGAAGGTGACGAAGCAGATCTTCGTGACCGGCGGGGTCGTCTCGTCTCTCGGCAAGGGCCTCACGGCGGCCAGCCTCGGCAACCTCCTCACGGCACGCGGCCTCAAGGTCGTCATGCAGAAGCTCGACCCGTACCTCAACGTGGACCCGGGCACCATGAACCCGTTCCAGCACGGCGAGGTCTTCGTGACCGACGACGGTGCGGAGACGGACCTCGACATCGGGCACTACGAGCGCTTCCTCGACATCAACCTGTCGCAGGCCGCGAACGTGACCACCGGCCAGGTGTACTCGACGGTGATCGCCAAGGAGCGTCGCGGCGAGTACCTCGGCGACACGGTGCAGGTCATCCCGCACATCACCGACGAGATCAAGCGGCGGATGCGCGAGCAGGCGCAGAACGACCCGCAGCCCGACGTCATCATCACCGAGGTCGGTGGCACCGTCGGTGACATCGAGTCGCAGCCGTTCATCGAGTCGGCACGCCAGGTGCGGCACGAGCTCGGCCGCAACAACGTGTTCTTCGTGCACGTGTCGCTCGTGCCGTTCATGAACGCCTCGGGTGAGCAGAAGACGAAGCCGACGCAGCACTCCGTTGCCGCGCTCCGCTCGATCGGCATCCAGCCCGACGCCCTGGTGCTGCGCAGCGACCGCCCGGTGTCGGACGCGAACAAGCGCAAGATCGCCCTGATGTGCGACGTGGACGAGGACGCCGTGGTGAACGCGGTGGACGTCCCGTCGATCTACGACCTCCCGACGCTGCTGAACAACCAGGGCCTCGACCAGGTCATCGTCGACGCACTCCACCTCGACGCCGGCGCGGTCGACTGGACGGCGTGGACTCCGGTGCTGCACGCGGTGCACGAGCCGAAGAAGGACGTCACGATCGCCCTCGTCGGCAAGTACATCGACCTCCCGGACGCGTACCTCTCGGTCACCGAGGCGCTCCGTGCCGGTGGCTTCGCGCACAACGCCAAGGTCACGCTCAAGTGGGTCGTGTCTGACGACTGCACCACGCCCGAAGGCGCTGCGAAGCACCTCGGCGACGTCGACGGCATCTGCGTCCCCGGCGGGTTCGGCGTGCGCGGCATCGAGGGCAAGCTCGGCGCGCTGCGCTTCGCGCGTGAGCAGGGCATCCCCACGCTCGGCCTGTGCCTCGGCCTGCAGTGCATGGTCATCGAGTACGCCCGGCACGAGGCGGGCCTCACCGACGCGTCGAGCACCGAGTTCGACCCGGAGACCACGACGCCGGTCATCGCGACCATGGCGGAGCAGGTCGACATCATCGCCGGGGGCGACCTGGGCGGCACCATGCGCCTCGGCCTGTACCCGGCGACGTTCGCGGACGGCTCGCTGGCCGCCGAGCTCTACGGTGCCACGGAGGCCTCGGAGCGTCACCGTCACCGCTACGAGGTGAACAACACGTACCGTCAGCAGATCGCAGACGCCGGCCTGGTGTTCTCGGGCACCTCGCCCGACGGCAACCTGGTCGAGTACGTCGAGCTGCCGCGCGACGTGCACCCGTTCTACATCGCCACGCAGGCGCACCCGGAGCTGCGCTCGCGTCCGACGAACGCGCACCCGCTGTTCGCGGGCCTCGTCGAGGCCGCGATCACGCGGCACGAGGCGTCCAGCCTCTTCGACCCGCAGAACGAGGAGCAGGTCGCGTAACGCGAGCGGTCTCGGACTGGAGGCGCGGTGCCAGCTGGCACCGCGCCTCCAGTCCGTCTGCGGTCGCGTCAGCGGCCCGTGCTTGGATGGTCGCGTGACTGACGCGCCCCTCTCCGACGAACCAGCCTCCTTCGAGGTCACCGACTCCACCGTCGTCTACGAGGGGGCGGTCTGGGACGTCCGACGCGACACGATCGCGTACCACGACGACACGATGGTGCGGGAGTACATCGACCACACGGGTGCCGTCGCCGTCTACGCCGAGGACTCCGAGGGCCGCGTCCTCGTCATCCAGCAGTACCGGCACCCCGTCCGCGTGCGCGACTGGGAGCTGCCGGCCGGCCTGCTCGACATGGAGGGCGAAGACCGGCTGACCGCTGCGAAGCGGGAGCTGGCGGAGGAGGCCGACCTCGAGGCCGACGAGTGGGAGCCGCTCGTGACGTACAACACGTCCTCCGGTGGGAGCGACGAGTTCCTGCAGATCTACCGCGCCCGGGGCGTCCGGCCGACCGCCACGGCCTTCGACCGCGAGGCCGAGGAAGCCGACATCGTGAAGCGCTGGGTGCCGCGGGCCGAGCTGGTGGAAGCGATCCTCGACGGTCGGCTGCACAACTCCGGGCTCGTCGTGGCCGTGCTCGCGGTGGACGCTGCGGAGCGGCGCGAGTCGTGAGCCTCGCGGACCTCGTCGAGGCTGCACGCTGGACGCACGAGCCCGCCGCGACCGTCCTCGACGGTGACCGCCTCCGGGTGGAGGCCCTCGAGGGCAGCGACGCGTGGCGCACCACCTCGTACGGCTTCTTGCACGACTCCGAGCACGCGCTGCTCCAGCCCCTCGACGGAGCGTTCTCGGTCGAGGTGTCGTTCGTGCTGGACTACGCGGAGCAGTTCGACCAGGCGGGTGTGTTCCTCCGGGTCGACGAGCAGACCTGGATCAAAGCGGGCGTCGAGTTCTCCGACGGGCAGCCGCAGGTCGGCGCCGTCGTCACGCACGGGGTGTCGGACTGGTCGGTCGCACCGGTGCCGGAGTGGGCAGGCCGAACGGTGACGGTCCGGGCGAGCAGGGCCGGTGACGCGGTGACGATCCGCGCCTGGGCGGACGGTGACGAGCCACGACTGGTGCGGGTCGCTCCGCTCGCACCGGACACCGCGGTGTCGGGGGGCCTCTTCTGTGCGGCCCCGACCCGTGGCGGGCTGACCGTCACCTTCACCGGGTACCGCGTGGGTGAGCCGGACGCAGCCCTGCACTGACTCGGCCCGCACGCCGGTTAGCCTGTCGGGGTGATGCCCCTGGACCGTGCCACGGAGACCTACCTGCGGCACATCGCGATCGAGCGGGGGCTGTCGCAGCACACCCTGTCGGCGTACCGGCGGGACCTCGGGACGTTCGCGTCCTGGATCGCCGCGGCCCCCGTGGTCGACTCGGACGGAGCCGACCGGGCCGGGGGGTCGGCGGTCCTCGAGGACGTCGGACGGATCTGCCGCGCGGACCTCGCCGGTTTCGTGACGTACCTGGCCACCCGGCCGTCGGGCCCGTTGGCGCCTCGATCGGTCGCGCGGATGCTCAGCTCCGTGCGCTCGTTCACCGCGTTCGCCGCAGGGGAGGGGTGGCTGCAGCTCGACCCGGGCGCCTCCGTCCGTCCGCCGAAGGCACCGATGCGGCTGCCGAAGGCGATCTCCGTGCACGACATGGAGCGGTTGCTCGCCGCGGCGTCGACCGGCTCTGCCGACGGCTCCGCCGACGGCGTGGCCGACGATCTCGTCGGCCTGCGGGACAAGGCGCTGCTCGAGCTGCTCTACGCCACCGGCGCGCGGATCTCCGAGGCCGTCGGGCTCTCGGTCGACGACGTCACGACGCTGTCGGACTCCGGCGGGGAGCTCTCCGTGGTGAAGGTCACCGGCAAGGGGAACAAGCAACGGGTGGTCCCGCTCGGCAGCTACGCCCGGGCGGCGATCGACGCGTACCTCGTGCGGGCGCGTCCGGTGTTCGCGGCACGGGGCGCCTCCACGCCGGCGCTGTTCCTCGGCGCCCGGGGAGCGCGGCTGTCCCGGCAGAGCGCCTGGCTCGTGATCCAGGCGGCGGCGTCGCGTGCCGAGCTCGCCGAGCACGTGTCGCCGCACACCTTCCGGCACTCGTTCGCGACGCACCTGCTCGAGGGTGGGGCGGACGTCCGTGTCGTGCAGGAACTGCTCGGGCACGCGAGCGTCGCGACGACCCAGATCTACACGATGGTCACGGCGGACATGCTCCGGGACGTGTACCAGACGGCGCACCCGCGGGCCCGGCGGTAGCGGGCTCGTTCAGTGAGCAGAAATCGTCGGGTCGCCGCAGAGCACTCGACGATTTCTGCTCAGTCGATGAGCAGCCAGACCGGGCGCACCCGTCAGAACAGGTGGAACTGCGACGACGCAGCCACGGCGGCCGTCGCCACCGCGACGACCAGGGCGCTCGCCGAAGCACTCCGCGCCAGGACGCGCCAGCCGCCGGTCGCACCCGGCCACACCACGGCGAGCAAGCCGGTGACGATCGCGGCGGCGCTGCACACGCCCCACGGGTTCATCACGACCGAGAGCGCGGCGAACAGGACGGCGAGGGACGAGAACGCGCTGAACCGGTGCACGCCTGAGCCGCCCGACGCCCAGGAACCGGTCCGGACAGCAGCCGGTTGCACCGAGAACGACGGTCCCACCGGTGCGACGACGACCGGCACGATGGACTCGGTACGGCTCGGCAGTACTCGCGTGGCGGCTCCCCAGGCGTGACCGTCCCACCAGCGCAGGCGGCTGGCGTCCTGCGGGTCCGGGAACCAGCCGGCGGCCGGCAGCGTCACGGGGAGCTCCTCGAGGTGCGGTGGATGGTGCCCCTCGACGCTACGGGAGTGCGGAAACCGGCCACAGTCCCAGGCCGGGTGTCAGCAGGAAGGGGGACCAGCGCGTCAGTCGTCGGACGCGACCACGACCGAGACTCGACCGTGCGGCCGGTCGACCACGACGTACTCGTGGAAGCCCTTGTCTCCCGTGACCCACCCGTAGCTGTGTTCGTGCTCGTCGCCTGGGTGCACGAGGCGCAGGAGGGTGCCGCGACGGAGCGTGCCGATGACGCGGTCGAGCTCGGAGAGGGTCTCGCTCGTGAGGGTGAACTCCGGATCGGTCCAGTTCTGGACCGTCGCCCAGGTGCGCAGAAGGTCGCCGGCGCGGTCTGGATCCGCGGGCTCGAACGACTCGGGCGTGATGCTGGCGAGCGTCCACCTGCCGTGCACCGGCACCAGTCCGTCGGTGTTCCGGCCGCCGAAGGGTGATGCGTAGTCGTGGCCGTAGCCGTCGGCGGCGAGCAACTCCGTGAGGACCGTGCGGTCATCGGCAGCGTCGGACACGGCGAAGTGGGTCGTCTGCACCCACATCCGCGTCGCGTCCAGGTGCAGGATCTCGGAGCCGGCCAGGTTGACACCCATGCCGGAACCGTAGCGGCTCAGGCGGGGACCGGCGCCGCATCCACCTCGCGCATGACGTCCTTCACCGAGGCGAGCAGCCGCGCGTTGAAGTCGACGCCGAGCTGGTTCGGCACCGTGACGAGCACGGTGTCCGCGGCCCGCACGGCCTTGTCGGCTGCGAGCTCCGCCACGAGGTCCTCGGGCGACCCGATGTACGAGCGGCCGAACCGGGCGAGGCCGCCGTCGAGGTGCCCGACCTGGTCCTGCCCCTCGACCTGCGCCCGGACGCCGAAGTAGTGCCGCGACTCGTCGTCGATGATCGGGATGATGCTGCGCGAAACCGAGACCCGCGGGGTCCGCTCCCACCCCATCTGCTCCCAGGTCGTCCGGAAGCGTGCGATCTGCTCGGCCTGCAGTTCGTCGAACGGCACACCGGTGTCCTCCGTGAGCAGGGTCGACGACATGAGGTTCATGCCCTGCTCGGCGGTCCACTCCGCGGTCGCCCGAGTCCCGGCGCCCCACCAGATGCGGTCGCCGAGGCCGTCGGACAGCGGCGAGATCGGCAGCGAGCCGACCGAGCCGGTCATCTGCGGGTTCGCGTTCGCCATCGGTTCCCCGGCGATCGCGCGGCGGAACACGTCGGTGTGCGTCCGCGCCATGTCGCCACCGTTCTCGTCGGACGCGTCCGGCACGTAGCCGAACTGCTGGTAACCAGCGAGAGCGGTCTCGGGTGAACCACGGGAGACACCGAGCTGCAGTCGTCCGCCGGAGATGAGGTCGGCCGCTGCCGCTTCTTCCGCCATGTAGAGCGGGTTCTCGTACCGCATGTCGATCACCCCGGTGCCGATCTCGATGCGGCTGGTCCGGGCCGCGATCGCGGAGAGCAGTGGGAACGGCGCGGCCTGCTGCGGTGCGAAGTGGTGCACGCGGAAGTACGCGCCGTCGACGCCGGCTTCCTCTGCCGCGACCGCGAGGTCGATCGCCTGCACGAGGGCCTCGCGGCCGCTGCGCACCTTGGAGCCCGGCACGTCGCGCCAGTGTCCGAACGACAGGAACCCGATCTTCGTCATGTCGATACGAACGCATTCGACGGCGTGGCCATTCCGAGACGACTACGGTCTCCGGCATGGACGATCCTCGGCAGGCGCTGAAGGCGGAACGCGCCCGCAACGAGCGCCTCCTGGCCGACGTCGAGCGGAGCATGCGTGATGTGAGCGATGCCCGGCAGGACGCCAACTCCGACGACGAGCACGATCCGGAGGGTGCGACCCTCGCCTGGGAGCGCGGCTCGCTCGGTGCCGTCCGCGACGACGCGCGCGAGCGACTCCGGCTGGTGGACGCCGCGCTCGCGCGGCTCGACGCCGGCACCTACGGGCGCTGCGCGGTCGGCGGCGAGCCGATCCCGGAGGCCCGGCTCGACGCCGTCCCGTGGGCCGCGACGTGCGTCGCCCACGCGTGACGGGCCCGCAGACGGTCACCACCTGACGGACTGGAGGCACGGGTCGTGCCCGCCCCGCGCCTCCAGTCCGGAACGCACCGCGCGTCCACCGCGCACGCCCCGTCCGGAACGCACCGCGCGTCCACCGCGCGCGCCCCGTCCGGAACGCACCGCGCGTCCACCGCGCGCGCCGCGGATTCCCAGCCGCGCGCCCTACATTTCCGCACATGGAAGGCGACCCGAACGAGCGGACCGACGCGGTCGAACGCGCCGAGGCGCCGCACCGTCGGTTCCAGTGGTTCCACGACGTCCGTGCCTGGATCCACGCCCGGCCGCACCTGCACCTCTTCTACAAGGTGCTGGTCGGGATCGTCGGCGGCCTGGTCGTCGTGATCGGGCTGATCCTCGTCCCGCTGCCGGGGCCGGGGTGGCTCGTGGTGTTCATCGGGCTGACGATCCTCGCGAGCGAGTTCCACTTCTTTCACAAGATCATCACGTGGCTCCGGGCGCAGCTGCACCGCTTCTGGGACTGGGCGAAGGCGCACGGGCCGCAGTGGCTCCGGAACGCGGCTGACCGGGGCAAGGCGGACGTCGATGCGGCACACGCCGACGCCCACCGCAGTGTCGGCGTCCGCAAGCGCCCGCGCCCCGGCCACTGACGCGCGGCGCACGCCCTCGCACCGTGCGAGGACGGCCACGCAGTGTGCGAGGTCCCGCGCAGTGTGCGGGGCGATGCGCGTCGCACGGTGGTCGGAACCTCGCACACTGCGAGACGGGCCGGCCGCGGGCCAGCCAGCCGGCCGCCGGCCGGCCGGCCGCGCGCCGCGGTCAGTCGGCGGACGCCACCCGGATCGAGCCCGTGGCCGTGCGCTCGAGGACCTCGGCGGCCTGCTCCTCCACCACGGCGGCATCCCGCGACACGAGCTGCAGCACGAGGGCGACCGCGGCGGCGAGCACGATGAACGCGCCGTACCCGGCGATGACCGGCACGAGGCCGACCGTCGGCTCGAGCAGACCACCGACGACGGCGGGGACGCCGAACGCCAGGTAGCTCACGACGTAGATCGTGGACAGGAGTCCGGCGCGGTGCGTCGGGGCAGCGGTGGCGAGGAGCATCCGCAGCGGTGCCTGGAACCCGGCGCCGAAGCCGACGCCGGCGATCGCGCTGCCGACGACCAGTCCGGGCAGGGAGTGTGCCATCACGAACGCGACGGTGACGATCGGTCCGAGCACCAGGGCGACGAGTCCGACCATGACCGCGCGGCGGGCGTCCATCCGCTGCGTCGCGAGTCCGGTCAGCGCGCCGACGCCGGTGACGACGGCGATGAGGGCCCCGGCGGCGAAGTGGTTCGTGATCCCGAAGACCGCTCCGAGTGCGGAGGGGACGAGCGACAGGAACATCCCGCCGAGGGCCCAGCTCGCGACGAGGGAGCCGGCGACGCTGCGGAAGAGGCGGCGTGAGGACCGGGGGACGCTGATGCGCGGCGCGAGGGAGCGCAGGGCGCCGGGGCGTCGGGTGACCCGCTCGGGGACGACGACGAGCGCGATGACCATGAGCACGAGGAGCGATCCGAACAGCACGTAGACGAGCTGCTCCGGCGCGGGACCCCACTGCACGAGGGCGCCGCTCGACATGGCGCCGGTGGCGAGGGCGATCGGCGGGATGACACCGTTCAGCACGCCGGCGAGGTTCGGGAAGCGCTCGAGGGAGTTGTCGATGAGCGCGGCTCCGAGGGCGCCGATGAGCAGCCCGACGGAGACACCCTGGACGATGCGGTCGACGATGAGTGCACCGACGCCGTCCGCGATCGCGAAGAGCCCGAGCGACAGCGCGACGCCAAGGCCGCCGACGACGAGCACCGGCTTGCGGCCGACGTGGTCCGACAAGCGGCCGGCGACGAGCAGACTCGCGAGCAGGCCGGCGACGTAGATCGCGAACACCCCGGTGAGCATGAGCGGCGTGAGGTGCCACTCGGCTGCGTAGACGGGGTAGATCGGCGAGGGGACCGCCGACGAGGCGACGGACACCAGGAGCATCGCCGCGAGGATCCAGAACCCGGCGACCGAGCGAGCTGACTGCGCCATGTGCGCCACCTTCCGTTGCGAACGGGACAGTACGAAGAGAGTCGTACAGTATCGAGTCGTGCTGTACGACGCAAGTCGTACTACGAGCCGAACGGTGGTAGCGTCCCGTCCATGCCCGCGCCCGTGGATGCCCCCGAACACCTGCCGCAACCGTCCGTGGCGGAGATGGACCTCCCCGTCGTCATGGACGCCCTGAGCGACCCCATCCGGCTCGCGATCCTGCACCGGTACCTCGTGGACGCAGCCGGCGGGATCCGCAGCTGCGGGTGGGTCGGCATCGACCGGCCGAAGTCCACGCTGACCCACCACTTCCGGGTCCTGCGCGAGGCCGGGTTGCTCGAGCAGCAGCAGGAGGGCCTCACCCGCTCGAGCCGCGTGCGCATCGACGACGTGGAAGCGCGGTTCCCGGGCCTGCTCGACCTGGTGTTCGCGTGGCAGGTCCCCGCGGCACTCATGCGCGAGGACGTCCCCGCGTGAGCGCCACCGCCGCCCACACCCTGCCGACGATCGTCGCGGACGCCGCCGTCACCGGTGCGCTGCGCCAGGACCTGACCGACGCCGGGTTCACCGTCGAGCGGGTCGACGCACTGTGGGGTGCCGAAGCCGCCGCGTCGCTGCACCGTGGGTCACGAGTGGCGGCGCTCCGTGCCCTCGCCGCGCGGGACACGACGGCGCTCACCACCCTCGCCACGCTCTTCGTGCTCGGGCTCCCCGTGACGCGAGCCGACGCCGAGCGTGCGTTCGCGACGACCGGAGTCGCGGCCGTCGCCGCCGCCGGGCTCGTCCGGGCGGACGACGGTGACGGGGTCGTCCGTCCGACCGTGGACCTCCGCCCCTACGCCTTCGTCGACGACCTCGGCGCCGGCAGCTGGTGGATCGTCTCCGACCTCGGCGAGCTCGCACTCGGCACGGCCCTCGGCGAGGAGCACGTCCTCGGCATCGGCGGTGCGACCACGACGCTGTCCGGCCTGCAGGTGCCCGTGCCCGTCCGCCGGGTGCTCGACCTCGGGACTGGCTGCGGCATCCAGGCCCTGCACGCCCGGCGCTTCGCCGACCAGGTGGTCGCGACCGACATCTCGCATCGTGCCCTCGACATCGCCCGGTTCAACGCGGACCTCAACGGCGTCGACGGGATCGAGTTCCGCTGCGGCTCGCTGTTCGAACCGGTCGCGGGGGAGCGCTTCGACCGCATCGTGTCGAACCCGCCGTTCGTCATCACGCCCCGCCGCGAGGGCGTGCCCTCGTACGAGTACCGCGACGGCGGCATGGTCGGTGACGCCCTGGTGGAGACGGTCCTCCGCGGGCTGACGGACCACCTGGAGCCCGGCGGGACCGCGCAGCTGCTCGGCAACTGGGAGTACCACTGGGGCGTCGACGGCCTCGACCGCGTCCGCTCCTGGTTCGAGGACGCCGACGCCGACGGGCGTGGCCTCGACGCGTGGGTGCTCGAGCGGGAGCGGCAGGACCCGGCCGCCTACGCCGAGACCTGGATCCGCGACGGCGGCACGAAGCCCGGCACGGACGAGTTCGACGACCTGGTGGACGCCTGGCTCGACGACTTCCATGACCGCCGCGTCACCGGCGTCGGCTTCGGGTACATCGTGGTGCGGAAGCCACAGCCTGGAGGTACGGTGCACCTCCGCCGCTTCGAGCGCGTCCCCGAGGCACTCGGCTCCAACCCCGCGGGGCTCGGCGCGACGGTGGCGCGCGCCCTCGACGCGGCCGCGTGGCTGGCCGCGCACGACGACGTCGCGCTCGCATCGGCGCACCTGGTGGTGGCCGGCGACGTCACCGAGGAGCGCCACTACTGGCCCGGCAACGACGACCCCACCGTCATGACCCTCGTGCAGGGCGGCGGGCTCGGTCGTCGTGTCGACGCCGACACGGCGCTCGCCGCGTTCGTGGGTGCGTGCGACGGGGACCTGTCGGTGGCCGCGATCGTCGGGGCGCTCGCGCAGATCACGGGCGTCGACGAGCAAGCGCTCGCCGCGGACCTGCTGCCGGCGGCCCGTGACCTCGTGCTCGACGGGCTGTTGGCGCCTCGGGCCTGAGGGTCAGGCGCGGTGGTCGCGCCAGCTGTGCTCGGGCGCGTAGCCGAGGAGCTCGCGGGCCTTCTCCGAGGACAGCAGTGAGCTGACGCCGTCGATGTCCGCGCGGCGCTCGATGTCCGGCACGTACCGGTCGACGAGCTCGATCGTGGGGGTGTCCATGACGGTGTCCGGGCTGGCGATCACGAACGCCTCGAACCCGGTGAGCTCGGCCTCGACGGCCTTGCGCACGGCCTGGGCGCCGTCCCGCGAGTCGATGTACGACCACAGGTTGAACGTCTTCGCCTCGGGGGTGGCGTCCCACGGGAACGCCGGGTAGTCGGTCTCGTCCATCACGTTCGAGAACCGCAGGCCGATCATCTTCAGCTCGGGGTCCCAGTGGGTGAAGTGGCGGGCCATCTCCTCCTCGACGGCCTTGCCGAGGGAGTACGACGACTTCGGGCGGACCGCGAAGTCCTCGTCGACGGGCAGGTACGGCGGGTGGTGCTCGCCCATCGGGATGCCGAGCAGGGTCTCGCTCGACGCCCACACCAGGTTCTTGATCTTCGCGGCACGGGCGGCGTGGAAGACGTTGATCGACGCCGTGACGTTGTTCGTGATCAGGGCGACGTCGGGCACCTGTCCAGGGGCCGGGATCGCGCCGAGGTGCACCACGGCGTCGACGTGGTCGTACCGGTCGTCGACACCCGTGAACGCGCCGAGGACCTGCCCGTAGTCGCCGAGGTCCGTGCGCACGAACTGCACCCGCTCGGGCTTGTCGGGGGAGGGGACGCGGTCGAGCAGGACCACGTCGTACCCGTGCGCGTCGAGGTCGCGCACCACCGCTCGTCCGAGCTTGCCGCTGCCACCGGTCACCACTACACGCGTCATCGCGTCGCTCCACATCGTCGTCGGGAGCTCCATCCTGCCGTGCGTGCCCTGGACGCAACCAGGCACTGGCGGTACCTGTCCGTCGGACGCGCCCCGTCCCTCTCCCCACCGGCACGGCCGGCCCGCCGCTGGCGCGTCGGTCCGGAACCGGCGGCGTGGGCCCAGGCTAGGAGGAGGGGACCGCCTGCGCGATCGCGAGCCGCGCGACCAGCTCGACGTGCTCCGCCATGTCGCGCGTCGGGTCGAAGAGCCACTGGATCTGCATGCCGTCCGAGACCGCGAGCAGCACGCTCGTCAGCTCCTCGACGTCGACGTCGGAGCGAAGCCGACCGTCCTCCTGCATGGCGCGGAAGTCGGTGGACAGATCCTTCCGGCTGCGCTCGTAGCGCTGCCGGAAGTACTCGTGCGCGGGGTGCTCCGGGTCCGTCGCTGCCGCAGCGGAGAGGTTCACGAACATCTGCACGAGTCCGGGGACCTCGGCGTTGTGCCGCACGATCGCGGCGAGCAGCTCGGCGGGGTCGTCGGCGTGCCAGTCGTGCTGCAGGTCCATCTCGTCGCGTCGGCGGAGGATCTCGACCCAGAGCTCGTCCTTCGAGTCGAAGTAGTGCAGCAGCCCGGCCTGGGTGAGCCCCACGGCGTCGGCGATGTCCTTGATGCTCGTGCGCCGGAAGCCCTGCTGCGCGACGAGCTCGAGCGCCGTCGTGAGGATCTCCCCACGCTTCGCGATGCCCTTCGCGTACGAACCCCGTCGTGCCATGGCAGGACTGTACCGCCCGGAGTCCGTCCAGAAAACCTAGTAGCAATTGGTTTTGGTGGTACGGTGGCGTGAGCCGCCGAGGAAGGCGTGCGAGTCGCCGACGACGGTGGCGTACCCGATGGAGGTTGCAGTGGCCAACGACGCCCTGACCGTTTCCGACACCCCGACCGCAGTCGCGCCCACGCGCGGTCGAGGTGCGCCGCTCATGTACACGCTCGGCATGCCGATCGCGATGCTCGGTCTGTACATCGCCCTGCTGCCCCCGGTCCTCGTCGCGATGGCCCTCAAGGTCGCCGAGATCGCGCCGGACAACCAGGCGGGCGTGCTCGGCCTGGCGCTCGGGATCGGCGCGTTCGCCGCGATGGTCGCCAACCCCCTGGCCGGTCGCTTCAGCGATCGGACCGCCGGGAGGCTCGGCATGCGTCGTCCGTGGATCATCGGTGGCACCGTGGTCGGGTTCGCAGCCCTCGTGGTCGTCGCGACGACGTCGTCCACCGTCGTGCTCGTGATCGGCTGGGGTGTCGCGCAGATCGCCTACAACGCCACGATCGCGGCGCTCACGGCCGTCATGCCGGACCACGTCACGCGCTCGCAGCGCGGTCGGGTCGCGGCGCTGCTCGGCCTCGCGCAGAACCTCGCCCTCGTCGGCGGCACGTTCCTCGTGCAGCTCTTCTCGACCTCGGCGACGCAGATGATCGTCCCCGGGGCCATCGGGTCGATCGTCGTCGTGCTCTACGCGCTCGTCTTCCGTGACCGCGTCCTGACGAACCGTCCGAGCTCGCGTCTGGGCATCGGGCAGCTGTTCGGCTCGTTCGTCTTCAACCCCGTGAAGCACCCGGACCTCGGCTGGGCCTGGCTGACGCGCTTCATGATGGTCGCCGCGCAGTACACGGCGGTCAGCTACCTCACCTACTTCCTGCGCGACGACATCGGTGTGGACGCGAAGCACCTCGCCAACGCCGTGTTCCAGGGCACGCTCTGGAACGTCGTCGGCATCGTCCTGACCTCGCTCGTCGCCGGCTGGCTGTCGGACAAGCTCGGCCGGCGCAAGCTCTTCGTCGCGGTCGCCGGCATCGTCGGTGTCGTCGGCCTCGTGATCATCGCGCTCGCGCCGTCGCTCGGCATGGTCCTCGTCGGCGAGTTCGTCATGGGTGCCGGCATGGGCGTGTTCTACGCGGTCGACCTCGCGCTCATCACCGACGTGCTGCCCTCCGACCAGGACAACGCCAAGGACCTCGGCGTGGTGAACATCGCGCAGGCCCTGCCGCAGTCGATCGTCCCGGCCGCCGCCCCTGGCGTGATCGCCCTGACCGGCGGCTACAGCGGCTTCTTCATCACCGGCGCCGTCGTCGGACTGCTCGGCATCGTCTCGGTGTCCCGCATCCGCGGCGTGCGCTGACGCCCGTCGACCCACGAAAGGACCGATCACCGTGACTGATCTGCAGACCGTGAGCACCGCCTCCAGTCCGCTGGCGGAGCGCATCGACGCGCTCCTGGAGCAGCTGACCACCGAGGAGAAGGTGCAGCTGCTCACCGGGCGTGACTTCTGGACCACCTGGCCGATCGAGAAGATCGGGCTGCGACGCATCCTGATGTCCGACGGCCCCTCGGGTGTCCGTGGCGAGGTCTGGGACGAGCGCGACCCGTCGCTGAACCTGCCCTCCGCGACCGCCCTGTCGGCGTCGTGGGACCGTGCGATCGCGAAGCGTTACGGCGCCGCCGCGGCCGTCGAGGCTCGTCGCAAGGGCGTCGACGTCGTCCTCGGCCCGACGATCAACCTGCACCGGTCGCCGCTCGGCGGTCGGCACTTCGAGGCGTTCAGCGAGGACCCGTTGCTCACCGGCGACCTGGCGGCGTCGTACGTCGAGGGCGTGCAGGAGAACGGCGTCGCCGCGACCCCGAAGCACTACATCGCGAACGACTACGAGACCGACCGCTTCACCGCGTCGACCGAGGTGAGCGACCGTGCCCTGCGGGAGCTGTACCTGCTCGCGTTCGAGAAGGCCGTGACCGAGGCGCACGCCTGGGCGATCATGTCGTCCTACAACTCGATCAACGGCGTCACCGCGTCCGAGAACGAGCTGCTCGAGACGCCGCTGAACTCCGAGTGGGGCTTCGACGGCATCGTCGTCTCCGACTGGACCGGCGTCCGCTCGGTCGACTCGGCGAAGGCGTCGCAGGACGTCGCGATGCCCGGGCCGAACCAGTGGTGGAGCGAGGGGCCCCTGCTCGACGCCGTACGCTCCGGCGACGTCCCCGAGGCCGCGATCGACCGCAAGGTCCGTCGGATCCTGACCCTCGCCGCCCGCGTCGGCGCACTCGAGGGCTTCGAGCCGGTCGCCGCGTCGCCCGTGCACGTCGAGGACGGCATCGCGTTCGTCCGCGAGGCCGAGGCCGAGGGCACCGTCCTCGTCCGCAACACCGGTGTCCTGCCGCTCGATGCCCCCGCGGTGTCGCGCATCGCCGTGATCGGCCACAACGCCGACCAGGCCCGCACCCAGGGCGGCGGCTCGGCCACCGTCGTGCCGTCGCAGGTCGCCTCGCCGCTCGACGGGATCCGCTCGGCGTTCCCGGGTGCCACGGTCGACTACGAGATCGGCGCCGTCGTCCAGGAGGGCATCGCGGAGTTCCCGCTGTCCACCATCACGAACCCGGGGACCGGCGAGCCCGGTGCCCGCGTCGCCTTCGTGCGCGACGGGACCGAGCTGTACGTCGAGGACCGCCGCGCCACCGCGCTGTTCTGGTTCGGCGGCGACGCCCCGACGCGCGAGGCCGACCGGCTCGACATCACGACGACCTACACGGCGCCCTCGACCGGCACGGTCCGGATCGGCATCGGTGCGGCCGGACGCTCCCGCATGTGGATCGACGGCGAGCTCCTGCTCGACGAGGACGTCCCCTTCGAGGGCGACCAGCTCGGTGCGGCGTTCCTGAATCCGCCGGCGCGCTCCGTCCCGGTGTCCGTCACGGCGGGCCAGCAGGTCGCGATCCGGATCGAGTACGACGTCATCCAGGACGAGACCCTCGGCGGGGTGCTCGCGTACCAGTTCGGCACCGAGCCGTCCGACGAGGACCCGTCGGTCCTGATCGACGCCGCCGTCGCGACAGCCACCGGCGCGGACGTCGCCGTGGTCGTGGTCGGCACGAACTCGAAGGTCGAGTCCGAGGGCTACGACCGCACCTCGCTCGCACTCCCCGGACACCAGGACGACCTCGTCCGTGCAGTCGCCGCGGCCAACCCGAACACGATCGTGGTCGTGAACGCGGGATCCCCGGTGGAGATGCCGTGGCGGAACGACGTCGCCGCGGTCCTGCTCACCTGGTTCGGCGGGCAGGAGTACGGCAACGCGGTCGCCGACGTGCTCACGGGTGCGACGGAGCCGGGCGGACGCCTGCCCACCACCTGGCCGGTGGCGATGGCGGACGTCCCCGTCCTCGACGTCACCCCGGTCGACGGGAAGGTGTCCTACGACGAGGGCGTGCACATCGGCTACCGGGCATGGCTCCGTGCCGGCACCGAGCCGGCGTACCCGTTCGGCCACGGCCTCGGGTACACGACCTGGACGATCGACGGCGTCACCGCGACGCCGACGGTGCGCGAGGGTGACGCGGTGATCGTGACGGCGACGGTCGCCAACACCGGTGACCGTGCCGGCAAGCACGTCGTGCAGGTCTACGCGTCGCGGGAGTCCTCGGCGGTCGACCGTCCCGTGCGCTGGCTCGTCGGGTTCGCACCCGTGCGGCTCGGCGCTGGTGAGTCGACCGAGGTGTCGATCGAGGTCCCCGCCCGTGCGTTCGCACACTGGGACGGTGCCTGGGTTTACGAGTCCGGCTCCTTCGCACTGCACGTCGGCGCATCGGTGATGGCCGAATCCGGCACCGTTCGGGTCGATATGCACTGAAGTCGTCCGGTTTCCGCGCTCCTGCGATGTTCATTCAGTAACATCGATCTGCGCCAGGCGGCTGGTTACCGTCGGCGCGCGCACCGAGACGGGGTCGCCATGTGAGCGACACGGCCTCCTGATCCGGCCGATGGAGCCCTGGCTACCCTGGTGCGTCCAGAATGCGTCCCCGCGTCCGCGCGGGGGCGCATTCGTTCTTCCGGGTCAACCGGTTGACTTCCGTTGATCGTTTCTGCTCGCTCGAACAAACTGCTGACAATGTGTCAGGAAATCGGTCCACAATCCGCGGTTTCGTGTGACAAACCGCCCGGTAGGTGGAACGATGAGTGCACCATCCCGTACGGATCAGGGACGAGATGGTCATCCGGCCGGGCTCCCGGGAGCCTCACCATCCCCGTCGCGGGCCCGCCGGATGCCCTGGTCGGCCGGAGGTCACCGGACCTCGCGCACCGCCGGGGCGATCTCCTCGGCCACGATGCGCAGGATCCGTTCGTGGGACGCCGCGTCGCCGTTGGCAGGCAGGGTGATCACCAGCTCGTCCGTCGCCGTGACGGCGGGATCGGCCAGCAGGGCGTCCACGATGGCCGACGGTTCGCCGGACAGCACGCTGCTGAACCGGAACGGCGGCGTGCCCGACAGCGGGCGCCCCTCGTCGTCCATGCCGCTCGAGTACCCGGTCAGGAACTCCTCGTGCACCGCGCGGTCGTGGTCGTCGAGCAGGGGTACGACGATGCGGCCGACGGCCACCTTCGGCGTGCGGTCGGTGTGTTCGCCAGCGCCGTGGAGTTCGGCGAACCGGTCGCGGTAGGCCGCGATCTGCGCCGCCTGGGCCTCGGCGAACGGCGCGCCGGTGTCCTCGGTGTTGAGCGTCGAGCAGTGCAGCCGCAGGCCCTTCTCGGCCGTGCGGACCGCCGTGCCCATGCTGCCGCCGCCCCACCAGACGCGGTCGCGGAGATCCGGGCTGAGCGGCTGCAGCGTCAGGTCGGCGCCGGCCGGGATGCTCTCGTAGCCCTTCCCCGCGCTGCCGAGCGGGTCGCCGTCGAGGACCTCGAGCAGCCGAGCGGCGCGGGCTTCGGCCTCGTTGCGGAAACTCCGCTCCGAGCCGCCGAACACGGGGTCGAGGATCGGCCCGTACCCGGCGATGCCCGTGCTGATGCCGAGCTGCACGCGACCGCCGCTGAGGAGGTCGACCGTGCTGGCGTCCTCGGCGAGGCGCACCGGGTCCTCGTAGCGCATGCCGAGCACGGCCGTGCCGAACCCGATCGTGCGCGTGCGCTGGGCAGCCGAAGCGAAGAACGTCATCGGGCTGGTCAGGAACGGTTCGAAGTGGCGTCCGCGCACCCAGCCCGTCCCGTACCCGAGTGCCTCGGCGATCTCGAACAGGCGGAGCCCGTCCTCGAGAGCGGCGGCCGCACCGGCGGTGCCGCCGTGGTTCGGGACGAAGGAGAGGAAGCCGAGTTCGCGCACGGAGCGAGTTTATGCGCGCGTATCGAGATGCGCCCTGGTGGTGTGGAGATGTCGGACTGGAGGCGCGGGTCGGGCCCGCACCGCGCCTCCAGTCCGTGGGGTGGTCACGTCCACCTGGGAGGATGGACCCATGACGGACGTCACCACGCTCCCACCGCTCGTCGCGGCACTGCCGGCCGCCGACGGCGGCGCCGTCGACCCCGACGAGGTCTACGAGGCCTTCGCCGCGTGGGCCGCCGAGGGCGGGCGTCCGCTGTACCCGGCGCAGGACGAAGCCGTCATCGAACTCGTGTCCGGCGCGAACGTCGTCCTGAGCACGCCCACCGGCACCGGCAAGTCGCTCGTCGCCGCCGGCGCACACTTCGCCGCGCTCGCCGAGGGGAAGCGCAGCTACTACACGGCACCGATCAAGGCCCTCGTCTCCGAGAAGTTCTTCCAGCTCGTCGAGCTGTTCGGCGCGCAGAACGTGGGCATGGTCACCGGCGACTCGAGCGTCAACGCCGACGCCCCGATCGTGTGCTGCACCGCCGAGATCCTGGCGAACCTCGCACTCCGGCAGGGACCGGACGCGGACGTCGACGTCGTCGTGATGGACGAGTTCCACTACTACGGCGACCCCGACCGCGGGTGGGCCTGGCAGGTGCCGCTGCTCGTGCTCGAGCGTGCACAGTTCCTGCTGATGTCCGCGACCCTCGGCGACGTCACCACCATCGCCGACGACCTGTCGCGGCGGACCGGACGCCCCACCGCCCGCGTGACCGGGGTCTCCCGACCGGTGCCGCTCGAGTACGAGTACGTCATGACGCCCGTGCAGGAGACCGTCGAGCGGCTGCTGGAGGAGGGCAAGGCGCCGATCTACATCGTGCACTTCGCGCAGGCCGCCGCACTCGAACGGGCACAGGCGCTGATGTCCGCTCGCGTCGCATCACGCGAACGTCGTGATCAGATCGCCGAAGCCATCGCGGGCTTCCGGTTCAGTGCCGGGTTCGGGCAGACCCTGTCCCGACTCATCCGCGCCGGCATCGGCGTCCACCACGCCGGGATGCTGCCGAAGTACCGGCGGCTCGTCGAACAGCTCGCCCAGCGCGGACTCCTGCCGGTGATCTGCGGCACCGACACCCTGGGCGTCGGGATCAACGTGCCGATCCGTTCGGTGCTGCTCACCGGCCTGACGAAGTTCGACGGCACGAAGATGCGGCAGCTGTCCGCCCGCGAGTTCCACCAGATCGCCGGACGTGCCGGACGTGCCGGGTACGACACCGAGGGTGACGTCGTGGCCGAGGCGCCCGAGCACGACATCGAGAACGCGCGGTCGCTCGCCAAGGCCGGCGACGACCCGAAGAAGAAGAACAAGGTCAAGCGGAAGAAGGCGCCCGAGGGGTTCGTCTCCTGGGGACAGGCGTCGTTCGAGCGGCTCATCGCGGCCGAGCCCGAGCCGATGGTCTCGCGGATGCGGATCACGCACGCGATGGTGCTGTCGGTCGTCGCCCGCGGCGGGGACGCCTTCGCGGACGTCCGGTCGCTCGTCTTCGACAACCACGAACCCCGGGCACGGCAACTCGCGATGGCCCGGCGGGCCCTGACCATCGCGCGCACGCTCATCAACGCGCGGGTGATCGAGAAGGTCGACGGCGAGTACCGGTTGACCGTCGACATCGCGCCGAACTTCGCGCTCAACCAGCCACTGTCGCCGTTCGCGCTCGCCGCGTTCGAGCTGCTCGATCCTGACTCGCCGACGTACGCGCTCGACATGGTGTCCATCGTCGAGGCCACCCTCGACGACCCGCGGGCCATCCTCGCGCAGCAGCAGTTCAAAGAGCGCGGCGAGGCCGTCGCCCGGATGAAGCAGGAGGGCATCGAGTACGACGAGCGGATGGAGCTGCTCGAGGAGGTCACGTGGCCCAAGCCGCTCGCGCCGCTGCTCGAAGCCGCGTACGAGGCCTACGCCGCCGAGCAGCCGTGGGTGCTCGACTTCGCGCTCTCGCCCAAGGCCGTCGTCCGGGACATGTACGAGCGGGCGATGACCTTCGGTGACTTCGTGCGGTTCTACCAGCTCACCCGCTCCGAGGGGCTCGTCCTCCGCTACCTGTCGGACGCCTACCGGACCATGCGGCAGACCATCGCCGACGAGCAACGCACCCCGGAACTCGACGACCTGATCGAGTGGCTCGGCGAGGTCGTCAAGCAGACCGACTCCTCGCTCGTCGACGAGTGGGAGGCACTGCTGAACGGCGACGTCCTGCTCGCTTCGGAGGAACACGAGGAGATCGCGCCGCCGCAGCCCTCCCGACTCACGGGGAACCCGCGGGCCTTCCGGGTGCTCGTGCGCAACGCCCTGTTCCAACGGGTGCTGCTCGCCGCGGCGGACGACGTCGCCGGACTCGCGGCGCTCGACGGTGCGGCGGGCTTCGGCGAGGACGCGTGGGACGCCGTGCTCGAGGAGTACTACGAGGCGCACGACGAGGTCGGGACGGACGCCGACGCGCGGTCGATGCAGTACCTGGTGCTCGACGAGGCCGGTGCCGTCGGGGCCCCCGGCTCGGCGCGGGTGTGGCGCGCGCGGCAGATCTTCGCCGACCCGTCCGGCGACAAGGACTTCGGGTTCTCGGCGACGATCGACCTCGATGCGTCCGACGAAGCCGGCGAAGCCGTCGTGCGGGTCACCGAGATCGGGCGGTTCGACGGGTGGTCCGAGGTGGACATCGACTGATGTCGGCCGTGGTGCGCGAGCTCGGCGGGCCTCGGCGGACGGTGACGTCACCGCCCTGCAGGACCTGCTCGAGTCGGTGCCGGACTACGCGTCCCGGATCACCGGGTACCCGCCGGGGCCGTCCGACGGGCTGAGTGCGCCGCGGGCGGCGTCCGAGGGCTCGCGCACGGGGCACTCGGACGTGGAGCGCTTGCCTGTGGAGCGTGTGCGCCTCGGGGTCGTCGCGACGAACGCGTCGCTCTGGGAACGGCAGCTCTGACGAACGGGTACGTTCGACGCCAGTCCCGGGCCGATCGGTCCGGGACCAGGATCGAGAGGACACCATCGTGCGCATCGGATCGAGCATCGCCCTGATCGTCGTCGGCGCCATCGTGGCGTTCGCCCTGAACATCCAGCTCGCGGGTGTCGACCTGCGGCTGATCGGCTACATCCTCATGGCAGCGGGCGTGGTCCTGCTCGTCATCAGCCTCGCGGTGGCGTTCGGCGGACGTCGCACGACGACCACGACGCGGAGCGGGGTCGACCCGGCGTCCGGGGAGCAGATCACGCGTCAGGATCGTCGCGACGGCACCTACTGAGCGCCGCGCGGCTGCATCAGAACAGGGTCGCGGGCGGCGTCGCCTCCGGCAGAGCGGCCGGCTCGGTGACCTCGACCCCGGGCCAGCCCGGCCCGTGCGGGACGTCGGTGCCCTGCTGGTAGGCGGTCGCAGCGCCACGGGCACGGACGTCCGCTGCCTCGTTCATCTCGTGGCCGACGTGTCCGCGGACCCACTCGAACGTGACCCTGCGCCCCTGGAGCTCCGCGTCGAGCTCCTTGATGATCTCGACGTTCATGACCGGCTTGCCGTCGGCCTTCCGCCAGCCCTTCCGCTTCCACCCCGCGAGCCACTCCGTGCAGGCCTTGATGGCGTACTGGCTGTCGCAGAGGATGTGCAGCGCTTCGCCGGTGTCCTTCGTGGCCCGGAGCAGCTGGAGCACGGCGGTGAGCTCGCCCTGGTTGTTCGTGGCGTTCGGCCAACCCCCGGCGGCCCAGCGGTCGTCGTCGACGTACCAGGCCCAGCCGGCGGGGCCGGGGTTGCCGAGGGCTGAGCCGTCTGCTGCGGCGACGATCGTCACGGTGGGACCTCCTGCGTGTGGCGAGTGCTGGTCAACCGTAACGGACCGCACCGACCGCGCGGTGCTCAGCGCGTCGCGGGGTCCAGGTTGAGGATCGTGTCCTCGTAGATCCAGCCGTTGTCCCGCACCTTCATCGTGGGGTTGAGCCAGCGGAGCTCCGCCATCGTGATGCCGAAGCGTTCCGCCACCGTGGTCTGTTCGTCACCGTGGGCGACCTGGTACGTCGACGGCGTGCCCCCGTCGGAGAGGACCTTGCCGTCCTTGCCGAACACGTAGCCGTACGCGCCGGGGCGGTCCTTGCCGACGGTCACGTGGAGGTCCGGGAACGGGGCGGGGATCTTCCACGGCAGGGCTCCGACCGCCAGGACGGATCCCACCCACGGACGCGTGTCCGAGTCTGCATCCCGAGCGGGCGCCGGGACGAGGACGACGTCGTGCAGCCAGTCCGGGTAGGCACCGGCCGCTGCGAGGCTGACGGACGACGGTGCGTCCACGTTCGGCTCCCAGGTGGTGGCGGCGACGGCGCCGCTGTCCCCGTAGTCGCCGTACTTCGCCGCGCGACGGAACTCGACCGTCATCGGCTGCGGCTCGGTCGTCCGGTACCCGGAGAGCTCCGCCTCGAACCGGCCGTTGTCATCGGCGACGACCCGGACGTGGATGCTGGTGTCCCCGCTCTCCGACACCGCATCGGTCTCAGCGACGACGGTGCCCGCGGGGACGACCTGCTTCGACGTGACGTGCTCGGTGTCGAGCGTCCCGTCCGGCTGCGGCGTCTGACCGGCGGCCTGCCGGGTCGGCTTCGGGACGCTGTCGTCCCCGCCGAACGCCGTGCACCCGGTGAGCAGCAGCCCCGCCAGTACCGTGCCGATGACCGCCGTCGTCGCGGCGCGTGTTCCTCGCATCGTTCCCCCTCGCCGAGATCGTAACGGGGGCTCGCAGCGCGGACGGCCGTCGTGACCGGACTGGTACTCGGGACACAGCGCCTACCGTGCACGGCATGAGTGACCTCGCCCCGAACGAACCCGGCCCCGAACCGACCGACGCACGCACCGACGACGACCTCGAGCAGGACGGCATCGATCCGTCGAAGGTGGTCGCTGCTCCCGGCACCGGAGGCTCCGACGACGCCGGTGACGTCGAGCCCGAACCGGGTGACCTGCACCTGCCGTGGCAGTCCGAAGAGGACCGCCGACCCTAACGCGACGCCCGTTCGAGTTCTCGGACGAGTTCGTCCCCGTCGCGCACGTCCCAGAACGCGAACACCTGCGGTCCGAAGAGTCCGTCGAGTCCGGTGTTCGCGTAGATGCGGGTGACGGCCGCGCCGCCGAACAGCGCCGTCACACCGTGGGGATCCCCGTTGTTCCACTCGACGGAGCAGTGCCGACGTCCCCGGTCCCACGTCGTCGTCCGATCGGTCCTGCCGACCGGGACGTCCCGTGTGCCCCGAGGTGTGATGACCAGCGCCCGACGATCGGTGACGGCGTACACGGTGGTGCGCTTGCGGTGGGCCTTCACGAGGAACCGACCGAACACCAGGTGCAGGCCCACGATCGACAGCACGAGCGGGATGACCACGGCGACGCCGAGCGTGCCCTGGCGGAGGCTCTCGACCAACCCGGTGCCGACGAAGCCGGCCCAGAAGAGGGAGAACGGCACCAGGAAGGCGTCTCGGCCCGAGAACAGCTTCCCCGGATCGCTGACGCCCGCCCAGTACAGGTGCTCGTCCGCGCGGAGGTGCTGCCGTGCGGTCTGCTGCGGGTCGATCACGACACCGAGTCCGGGTGCGACCCCGTCCGCTGCCCCGACTCGAGCGACGCGATCGCCGCCAGGTCGTCGTCGCTCAGCGCGAAGCCGTCGACGTCGAGGTTCGACCGGATCCGCGACGGCGTCACCGACTTCGGCAGCACCACCACCCCCTGCTGCACGTTCCACCGCACGAGCACCTGCGCGACGCTCACCCCGTGGGCGTCCGCGATGCTCGTGAGCACCGGTTCCTCGATGAGCCGACCGCGCCCGAGCGGCGACCACGCACCCGTCACGATGCCGTGCTGCTCGTGGAACGCCATGAGCTCACGTTGCGGCAGCCACGGGTGCCGCTCGACCTGGTTGAGCGCGGGGACCTCGCCGGTCTCGCCGATGATGCGCTCGAGGTGCGGCACCTGGAAGTTCGAGACACCGACACTGCGTGCCCGGCCCGACTCCCGCAGCTCGACGAGTGCCCGCCAGGTCTCGACGTAGCGGTCGTTCGCCGCGGCCGGCCAGTGGATGAGGTAGAGGTCGACCGCGTCGAGTCCCAGCCGCTCGAGACTGCCGTCGAACGCCCGCAGGGTCGCGTCGCGCCCCTGGTGGTCGTTCCACACCTTGGTCGTCACGAAGACGTCGTCACGGTCCAGCCTGGAAGCACGGATCGCCTTCCCGACGCCGGTCTCGTTGCCGTACATCTCGGCTGTGTCGACGTGCCGGTAGCCGGCGTCGAGCGCGAGACCGACGGCCGTCTCGGCTTCGGTGTCGTCGACCTTGTAGACGCCGAAGCCGATCGCGGGGATCGATGCGCCGTCGCGGAGGGGGACTGAGGTGACCATGCACCCATCCTGCCGATCGTGGCGGGCGCGCGCCGCGCCTCCAGGCCGGGCTCCGCACCACGACATCGACGTGACGCGCATCGATCGACGCGCGGAACGTCGAAACGCGCGTGTTTCGATGACCGAGGTCAGGTGGGGATGATCACCGGCTCGGTGTCGGGGATGGGGCTCGCGTCGCGACCGCGCAGGTCGGGGAGCCACCGCTTCGTCACGAGGGGCAGGACGACCCCGACGGCAGCCATCACAGCGCTGACCATCATGCCGCCCGAGGCGCCGTGGCTGTCGATGAGGAAGCCCGCGACCGCCGAACCGCCCGCAGCCCCGATGAGCTGGCCGGTGCCCATCCAGCCGTAGGCCTCGGCCGTGTCCGAGAACTTCACCGTCGCGGACACCGATCCGAACATGACGGCGAGGGCCGGGGCGATGCCCGCACCCGCGATCACGAGGGCGATGCAGAGCCACCAGAAGTTCGTGCCGCCGACGGCCAGGGCGAGCCCCACGAACACGATCGACATGCGCGTCCACAGCGTGTTCCGCGAGATCGGACGGTGACCGAGCGTGAGGCCGCCGATGAGCGAACCGACCGCGAAGACGGCCAGGACGATGCCGGCGTTCGGGCTGCCCTCGCCGAAGACGCTCGTGACGCTCGCCTCCACCGCGGCGCACGCCCCGATGAGGAGGAGGCCGGTCAGCGTGGCCACGACGACGGACGGCCGCTTCAGCACGACGCCGAACGCGCGCTTGGAGCGGGGGATGCGGACCCGGCCGAGTTCGGGGGAGGCGATGAACCAGGTGCCGCCGACGACCAGGAACACCATCGCCAGGACGATCGCCTGCACGGTGCCGACCTGCGTCGCGACGAACGTGGTGATGACCGGGCCGGCGACCCAGATGAGCTCCTGCGCGCTCGCGTCGAGGGAGAAGAGGGGAGTGAGCTGCGACGAGGTCACCATCTTGGGGTAGATGGTGCGCACGGCAGGCTGCACGGGCGGGACCGCGAGGCCGCCGATGAACCCGACGACCACGTACCCCCACAGCGGCATGACCACGAAGGCGATCACACCCATGCTCACGAGTGCGACCAGGCTCGTCAGGATGAGGACCGGGCGCATGCCCCAGCTGCCCATCCACCGACTGGTGAGCGGGCCCGCGAGCGCCTGACCGACACTCGTGGTCGCGAGCACGAGACCGGCGGCGCCGTACGAGTGGAAGACGTGCTCGACGTGCAGCAGGTAGGCCAGCGACAGCATCCCGAACGGGAAGCGTGCGGTGAGCTGCGCGGCGATGACACGACCGACGCCAGGGGTCTTCAGGAGGGGGCCGTACGTGCTCACGACACGAGTGTACGGACCGGACGGCAGGGGGTGTCACCCGTCCGGGGGAGGTGTGGACGGCGGTCCGCTCGCGAGGCATCCGCGACACGCCGACGCGCTGATTCCACATCTGTGGATCGAACCTGTCCACGGGTGTGGGGAAGTGTCGGTGGTGCGCTGGAGAATGGCGGAATCACGGGCCTCTCCGAGCTGTTCACACTGTGGAGGAGCTTGTGGAGAACTACACGGCTGTAACACTTCCTCTTGTGGTCGGTGACTCCGCCAGCCACTAGATGTAGTGTGGAGCCATCGCAGCGGCCCCTCCCGGAACCTGCTGCACAGCGCCTGTAGAACCCGGCGCCAGCACCACCTCCACAGCCAGCACCAACCAGCAAGAAACCAGGGGAGAACATGGCCGTCACCGTCTACACCAAGCCGTCCTGCGTCCAGTGCACCGCGACGTACCGGGCCCTCGACAACAAGGGCATCGAGTACGAAGTGCACGACGTCTCCACGGACGAGGCCGCACTCGAGCACGTCAAGAGCCTCGGCTACATGCAGGCCCCCGTCGTCGTCACCGACGACGACCACTGGTCGGGCTTCCGTCCCGACAAGATCGCGACGCTCAGCGCCGAACTGGCGTAGTCGTCTCCCGTCCTGTGGACGGTCACCCCGGACCCGCTCAGGAGGCCCGGATCACCGCCCACAGGACACCCTCCGGTCCGCCTGTTCCGCACCTTCACCACAGGAGCGCACCATGAGCCGATTGGTCTACTTCTCGAGCGTGTCCGGGTACACCGCACGCTTCGTCGAGAAGCTCGGCCGTGACGCGGACCGGATCCCGCTCTACCCGAGCGAACCCTTCCTCCACGTGGACGAGCCCTACGTGCTGTTCCTGCCCACCTACGGCGGCGGCAACGGCGAGGGCGCGGTCCCCAAGCAGGTCATCAAGTTCCTCAACGACGCGCACAACCGCTCGCTCATCCGCGGTGTGGTCGTCGGCGGCAACACGAACTTCGGTGAGGCCTACGGCCTCGCGGGGGACGTCATCGCACAGAAGTGCAACGTCCCCGTTCTCTACAGATTCGAACTCTTCGGGACCCCTGACGACGTGTCGGCGGTCAACTCAGGATTGGATGCATTTTGGACGCAGCAGTTGCAGACGTCGATCTGACGTCGCCGCAGACGGGGATGGACTACCACTCCCTCAACGCGATGCTCAACCTCTACGACGCGGACGGGAACATTCAGTTCGACAAGGATCGTGAGGCCGCCAAGCAGTTCTTCCTGCAGCACGTCAACCAGAACACCGTCTTCTTCCACAACCTGAAGGAGCGGCTCGACTACCTGGTCGAGAACGAGTACTACGAGCGCGAGACGATCGACATGTACTCGCTCGAGTTCATCCAGAAGCTCAACGACCTGGCGTACTCGAAGAAGTTCCGGTTCCAGACGTTCCTCGGCGCGTTCAAGTACTACACGAGCTACACGCTCAAGACGTTCGACGGCAAGCGCTACCTCGAGCGCTTCGAGGACCGCGTCGTGATGACCGCCCTCGGCCTGGCGCAGGGCAACGAGCAGCTCGCGATCGACCTCGTCGAGGAGATCGTCGCCGGCCGTTTCCAGCCCGCGACCCCGACGTTCCTCAACACCGCGAAGGCCCAGCGCGGCGAGCTCGTCTCCTGCTTCCTCCTCCGCATCGAGGACAACATGGAGTCGATCTCGCGCGGCATCAACTCCTCGCTGCAGCTCTCGAAGCGCGGCGGCGGCGTGGCCCTGCTCCTCTCCAACATCCGCGAGGCCGGCGCCCCGATCAAGCAGATCGAGAACCAGTCCTCGGGCATCATCCCCGTGATGAAGCTGCTGGAAGACTCCTTCTCCTACGCGAACCAGCTCGGTGCGCGTCAGGGTGCCGGTGCCGTCTACCTGTCGGCGCACCACCCGGACATCATGCGGTTCCTCGACACCAAGCGTGAGAACGCCGACGAGAAGATCCGCATCAAGACGCTCTCGCTCGGCGTCGTCGTGCCGGACATCACGTTCGAGCTCGCGAAGAACAACGAGGACATGTACCTGTTCTCGCCGTACGACGTCGAGAAGGTCTACGGCGTCCCGTTCGGTGACGTCCCGATCTCCGAGAACTACCGCGCGATGGTCGACGACCCGCGCATCAAGAAGACGAAGATCAAGGCGCGTGACTTCTTCACGACGATCGCCGAGATCCAGTTCGAGTCGGGTTACCCGTACATCGTGTTCGAGGACACGGTGAACAAGGCCAACCCGATCAAGGGTCGGATCAACATGTCCAACCTGTGCTCGGAGATCCTGCAGGTCAACACGCCGACCACGTTCAACGAGGACCTCTCCTACAAGGAGATCGGCAAGGACATCTCCTGCAACCTCGGCTCGCTGAACATCGCGCTGACGATGGACTCGCCGGACTTCGGTCGCACCATCGAGACCGCCATCCGCGGCCTCACCTCGGTGTCGCAGATGTCGCACATCTCGTCGGTCCGTTCCGTCGAGGACGGCAACGACAAGTCGCACGCCATCGGCCTCGGCCAGATGAACCTGCACGGCTACCTCGCTCGTGAGCGCGTGTACTACGGCTCCGAAGAGGGCATCGACTTCACGAACATCTACTTCTACACGGTGCTGTTCCACGCCCTTCGTGCGTCGAACAAGATCGCGATCGAGACCGGCGAGACCTTCGACGGCTTCCGTGACTCGAAGTACGCGTCGGGCGAGTTCTTCGACAAGTACACCGACCAGGCCTGGACGCCGGCGACCGACCGCGTGCGCGACCTCTTCGCGAACGCGAACATCGCCATCCCGACGCAGGAGGACTGGGCCGCGCTGAAGGCCTCCGTCCAGGAGCACGGCATCTACAACCAGAACCTGCAGGCCGTCCCGCCGACCGGTTCGATCTCGTACATCAACCACTCCACGTCGTCGATCCACCCGATCGCGTCGAAGATCGAGATCCGCAAGGAAGGCAAGCTCGGTCGCGTCTACTACCCGGCGCCGTTCATGACGAACGACAACCTGGACTACTACCAGGACGCGTACGAGATCGGCCCGGAGAAGATCATCGACACGTACGCCGCGGCGACGCAGCACGTGGACCAGGGCCTGTCGCTCACGCTGTTCTTCAAGGACACCGCGACCACGCGCGACATCAACAAGGCGCAGATCTACGCATGGCGCAAGGGCATCAAGACGATCTACTACATCCGTCTGCGCCAGCTCGCGCTCGAGGGCACCGAGGTCGAGGGCTGCGTCAGCTGCATGCTGTGAGCCTTTTGCTCTGATTGCTTGCGCAATCATCCTTGGCCTGGAGGCGCGGTGCCAGCCCGCACCGTGCCTCCAGGCCGTCACTTAGTCACCATCTCTACAAAGGAACGTGCGTTGGTCGAGAAGCTGAAGCTCATCGATTCGGTCCAGGCCATCAACTGGAACCGCATCCAGGACGACAAGGACGTCGAGGTCTGGAACCGCCTCGTCAACAACTTCTGGCTGCCCGAGAAGGTGCCGCTGTCGAACGACGTGCAGTCGTGGAACACGCTCACGCCGGCCGAGCAGAAGCTGACCATGCGCGTCTTCACCGGCCTGACCCTCCTGGACACCATCCAGGGCACCGTCGGCGCCGTGTCGCTCATCCCCGACGCGATCACCCCGCACGAAGAAGCCGTCTACACGAACATCGCGTTCATGGAGTCGGTGCACGCCAAGAGCTACTCGTCGATCTTCTCGACCCTCGCGTCGACGCCCGAGATCGATGAAGCATTCCGCTGGTCCGAGGAGAACCCGAACCTGCAGAAGAAGGCCCAGATCGTCATGGACTACTACCAGGGCGACCAGCCGCTGAAGCGCAAGGTCGCTTCGACGCTGCTCGAGTCGTTCCTGTTCTACTCCGGCTTCTACCTGCCGATGCACTGGTCCTCGCGCGCCAAGCTGACGAACACCGCCGACCTCATCCGCCTGATCATCCGCGACGAAGCCGTCCACGGGTACTACATCGGGTACAAGTACCAGAAGGGGCTCGAGCAGCTCGGCCAGGCTGAGCGCGACGAGCTGAAGGACTACACGTTCTCGCTGCTCTTCGAGCTGTACGAGAACGAGGTGCAGTACACGCAGGACCTCTACGACGAGGTCGGTCTCACCGAGGACGTCAAGAAGTTCCTGCACTACAACGCCAACAAGGCGCTGATGAACCTGGGCTACGAGCCGATGTTCCCGAAGAACATCACCGACGTGAACCCGGCGATCCTCTCCGCCCTGTCGCCGAACGCCGACGAGAACCACGACTTCTTCTCGGGGTCGGGGTCGTCGTACGTGATCGGTAAGGCTGTGAACACTGAGGACGAGGACTGGGACTTCTGAGCCCAGCTCGTTCGTTCGCGATCAGAACGGTCCCGTGATGCGCGATCTGAAAGATTCAATCGCTGATGAGACATTCGGTGTTGTAGTTGAGACACGAAGCATCGCAGCTGGGATGAGCGCGGTGAGTTGAGACCTTGATGTAGGGCTGGCGTGCGGATGGGTGCCCGCGCCGTGCAACCGTTCAGCTTCCGGCGACAGGGCCCGCGATGTCGGCGCTCGGCTTCAGAACGGTTACCCGGTGGAGGGTCTCGTCGGGTTTATGATGAACACTCACTCTTGTCGGGTGTGCCACCTATGCTGAGCGACGCCGCCGACCTCGGTGGTCTGACCCTCTCAGTCGTCCTATCCATGCGGGTGGTGCACACCCAGAGCAGGAGCGTGAACCGTGTCCGAGTTGCCTACCCGTGGCGCAGTCTTTTGGCCTGTCGGAACCGGAGACAGCACCACCATCGTTGTCGACGATGACACCGTGATGCAGATCGACCTACACGATATGGCGAAAGCTGATTCGGACGAGAGCCCCGAGGTCCCCGTGGTTGACGAGCTGATCGCAAGTCTTCCGACCCGAGATGGGAAACCGTACCTCGCGGTATTCGCGCTGACTCACGCCGATAAGGACCATTGTCTCGGGTTCGCCGACCTCCTCAGCGAGGTGACGATCGGCGAGCTCTGGGCCACCCCTCGGCTCTGGCGCGAGTACACCGAAGAAGGGGCCGAAGACGAACTCTGCGAGGACGCGAAAGCGTTCCAAGCGGAGGCTGAGCGGCGGGTCGAGGCGATCAAGTCAGCGGTAGCGAAGAACGTTGAGCCGGCCAGCGGTGATCGATTGATCGTCATCGGATACGACACCGAGCACAGCAAGCACGCGTACGACGAACTCCCCGACCGGTACAAGAGCGGTCCCGGGAAGGTGATCTCGACGCTTGACTTTGAAGACACCACCGGCCGGTTCGAAGCATTTATTCACGCTCCCTTCGCCGCCGACGCTGCAGCCGCCCGCAATGAAACGTCTCTTGCCATGCAGATCGTCCTGCAAGACGAGACCGGAGTCACAGGCAAGTTGCTCCTGTTTGGTGACCTCGCTCACGACACGATCATGAAGGTCTTCAGCTTCAGTGAAGAACACGAGCGTGATGACCGCGTCGAGTGGGACCTACTGCTTGCTCCGCATCACTGTTCCAAGCGCGTGATGTACCTACGGACGCTTGCCGGCGATGAGGTCGTGCAGCAGGACGTCCTCGACGCCTTTGAACGGCACCAGTTGCCAGGCGCGGTCGTTGTCTCGAGCAGTGCTGGGATCCCGGACGAGGACGAGGACGGTAAGAACCCGCCGCACAAGATGGCGTTCGATCGCTACTCCGAGATTGCGGATGACGTTCTGGTCACGATGGAATGGCTGAGCGTGAGCGAGCCATCGCCCATCGTGTTCGGAGTGACGCCCGAAGGGGCCGGCATCGTGCGTGACGACGTGGCCGAGCTCGCAACGGCCGAGTCGGTGTCCCATGCCGTGCAGCCCGCCGTTTCTCGGCTCGCCGCCGTGATCGCATCCGCAACTGCCGTCGCGAAGGCCGTTTCTGAAGCCCGTATCCCCAATTCCGGCCCGGATCGAGTGCGCGGCGTCACCAGGGCGGATCGAGGAGGCGAAATCGCACCGCAGACAGTCGGATTCGGCCGGTGAATAGCGCCGCGATCCTACAGATCGAGCAGCTAGCAACGGCAAGCGGCCCGATTCAGCTTCAAGCGGTCTCTGAGGAGCGCGGCAGCACAGTGCTCCGGGTGTCGCTCGATACCCACGGCATTCCACATCGTGCGGAAGGAATTCGTGTTCGCCCCCGCGAGGTATTCGAATTCGTGGTGCCGGATGACTATCCATTCGCCGCGCCGTCCGTTCGGGCGACACACAAGCGCTGGGCGGGCACGGCGCACGTGCAGTGGGGACGCGTCGTCTGCATCTACGCGGCACCGGCAGTCGAATGGACTCCCTCCGACGGTATGCGCGGGCTGATCGACCGGCTCATGATGTGGCTTGAGCGGGCGTCGATCGGCACACTCGATCCTGACGGGCAGCCGCTGCACCCACCCGTGGCCTACTTCGCGGTGAGTGCCGGACACCTCGTCGTTCGCGCCGATCTCGGGGACCTCGTTCCGTGGAGCTCTGCTCGCGAGGCAACCGCCATTCTCTTTGCATGGTGTGTCGTCGTCGATGCAGACCGCGTGGACATTGTGGAATGGCTTACCCTCGCGGAGGTGCTCACGAGGGTGACCGCAGACGGCTTTCCCGCAACTGACTCGCAGGGTCGGCCGTGGTGTGTCGCGGTCGCCGGTTTCATCTCTGATCAGATCGCGTTCGAATACCCCAGTAACGCCAAAGCACTGCTCGCTGCACTCGAGCGCTCCGGGCTCACGACGGACGCGCTCTTGAGTAACCTGGCGAAGGCGCGCGTCGTGAACGCGCTCCTCGAAACGAACCTCACCGGTGGCACCAAATTGCCCAACGTCGTCGTTCTGGGCACACCTTCGCGTCGAATTGATACCACTCAATTGGCACATCTGACCGCATGGCAGCTTGAAGGGACTGGTGACACCCTCGCCGATTTGCTGCGAGCAGCCGACTGGGGCGTTCTGAAGGACGAGAGAGCCGAGATCTACGAGCTCGCTCACCGGTGGCTCAGTGCGGCAAACATCACCTGGAAGCGTGTCTGGGAGGACCGCCCAGAGGTGACGCGCCCGCGCGACGTGGACACGCCCGCGTCCCGGCTTCGCGGGCTGCACGTGCTGCTTCTAGGGGCAGGTGCGCTAGGCGCGCCGCTCGCCGAGCACTGTGTCCGCGCTCGAGTCGGGATGATCACCATCGTCGACAACGGCCGAGTGAATCCCGGGATTCTGTCCCGTCAGCCGTACGGGTATGCAGACATCACAAAGCCCAAAGCGACAGTGCTGGCGGAGCGTTTGGAGAGGCTCAGGCCCGACGTCGTAGTGACCGGCGAGTTCCGAGACGCGAAACGTACGTTCGACACTGCTTTGCAGCTTGCGGAGTACGACCTGATCATCGACGCCACAGCGGACGTCAGCGTGCGGGGCGCCATCGAGGCTCAGCGTGCAGCGTCGCGCTCCCATTGGCCATCGATCCTCTCGGTGATGGTCGGACACGATGCCACAGTGGGGATCGTCGCCGCGTCTCGGCGAGAAGCTTCTGGAGGGCCAATGGACGTACTTCGCCGCTTCTCGCTGAGCTGTCTCTCGACGCCGAGCCTGAACGACATTGCCGCAGACTTCTATCCGAACGAGCCGCGCGGTGACCTGTTTTTTCCCGAGCCCGGCTGCTCATCCCCAACGTTCGTCGGATCGCACGCAGATGCTGCGTCCCTCGCAGGCATGCTCCTCAACGAAGGTTTGACGCTGCTCGCGTCCCCCGACGCCCTCGCAATGGGAGCTGCTGCAGTCCGGCGCAACAGCAGCACTCGGCCAGCGGTGCAGACAAAATCCTGGCAATCCGACGTCGTCATCGCCGATGCAAACGCGAGTGGATACGAAGTGCGGATTTCTGAGGCCGCGCTCGCGGAGATGCGTGCAGAGGCTCGAAGGGGGCGGCGCGTGCGAGGACCGAACATCGAGACCGGGGGCTTGCTTCTTGGCGGAATCGACGACGCTTGTCAGATCATCTACGTCGATCGGGCAGCTGGGCCGCCACCAGACAGCCGTCTTTCCGATGTGTACTTCCAGCATGGCACTGTTGGGACACAGAAACTGATCGACGAGCGTCGAGCAGCAACCCACGAACGACAAAGCTTCGTCGGACTTTGGCACACACATCCATATGGCGCCGCCTCACCCTCGGCAACAGACGACGAAGGAATGTGGGAGCTCGTTAACCTGCAGGGTGTTGGGCGCCGCGCGCTGATGGTCATCGCGGGCGGATCGAGCAGATGGGATCAGTGGCTCACTGATGCCACGGCACCTGAACTGTACGCACGTGTGTCCAAGCTCGGGAAGGCGTTGCGACCAGCGATCGCCTCAGCAGTTCGCGACGCGCCGGACGCGTACTTTCCTGGTGGTTTTTCCTACCCGTCTGAGTTTCACAAGAACCCGGGACAACTGAGATGAGCAGCCCCCGGATCGGTCTCGCCCTGTCTGGTGGAGGGTTCCGGGCTGTAGCGTTCGGGCTCGGCGCACTTCGTGCGATGCACGATCGAGACCTGCTCTCATCTGTTCGTGTCGTCTCGGGAATCAGCGGCGGGGCGATCCTGTCAGCGCTCTGGGCGTACGGGGCAGAGGACTTCGGAGAGTTCGATCTCAGCACTCGAACGCTGCTCCGTACAGGGCTGCAACTCGAACTCACCCGACGCGCCCTTTCGCCTCGGGCCGCGATTCGATCGCTGACTTCTGCAGTTCGCGCTGTCACGGTAGGAAGTCCGCGTACATTCAGTCGAACTGAGGCGTTAGTCGCTGCACTCGCGAATCGGGGTCTCGACGTTCCGCTATCGGCAGTGACGTACCCGGATCTTGCGGTGGTGTTGTCCGCGACGGATTTGTCGAACGGTAACGCGGTCAGATTTGGCAGCCAAGTGAGCTCAAGCAGCCCCCTGGGGCGAATCGTGGATGCGGGCCCCGTGGCAGATGCTGCGGCCGCATCCGCTGCGTTCCCGTTGCTACTTCCGCCGCTGGTGCGGCAGTACCAATTTGAGCGCTCCGACGGTAGTCGGCACTTCACTCACACCGCCATGACGGATGGTGGGGTGTATGACAACCTCGGGGTGACGCCGCTGCTGCCCGGGCGATCGAACGAGCACACGAGTCATGTCTACGACCTCGACGCATTGATCGTCGTCGACGCGGGTCGTGGACGGTTCCTCCGAACACCGGCGACGCACTGGCTTAGGCGCACGAAGCAGACGTTCGAGATATCGCATGGTCGTGTCCAGGACGGGACCCGGTCGCGACTCCACGCGACGACCAGCGTCCCACTGGTCCACGTGTACCTCGGCTCCTCCGACGACCGCCTCCCTTCGATAGCTGGCCTCATCCCGCGAGACCCAATATCGGCCTACGGGACAAACTTCTCCGCGATGCCGGCGAGCGCGCTCGAGGCGTTATCCGTGCGGGGAGAGCAAATCACACGCGCACTGATCAATCATCACCTGTGAACGTCGGGATCCATCGTGGCGAACGCTGGCCATCGACTAGGAAGACCAGCCCGCGGGCAGGCAGCCACCGCCCCAATCGGCTGAGGGAAGGTAGGCCACGCGGAGGCATGCGGATTCTGCTAACAGGGCTCGCTCTGACCGTTCCATGGCCGCTCCGCAATCGCCCGTCGCGGCAGTTCAGCGAAGTGGGCTCCGACTGCCGCCCATAGCCCACCGGGCAGATAGGTCGCCTCTATGACGCCTGCGGCGCAGTGATGCTCGTTTGCGCCAGAGTGGCTCACTCCGAGGGAGCTGCCATTTCTGAGCGGGGCAGTCGAACGTACTAGTGGGCAGACGCGCACGCTCGGGGGCAGACTGCCCCGGGGCGGGGTGTCGTCTGTGCTCGGTGACGTACCCCGGCCGAACTGAAATGTTTCAGATCAGTTGGCCCTTTTCAACAACGGCCTACATTTCACCCTGACCACGTGCGTGATAGATCCAGGCGTTATTTCATACTCCGAAATATCGGTTCCGAAAAGCTTTCTGTAAATTCGCTGTGCGAATTGGTTGGAGCGCGAACCTGAGCGCACCATCCCCCTAGTCCCGCCCCTGCGGGATCGGGAGGAGCTGCAAATGCCTGTGCCAAAGCAATCCCTGGCGCTATCCTCGCGGCATGTGTCGCCAGTCATCTCCTGGACCGACCAGTACGGGCGTGCTCAACGTCATGCCGCGAATTCAAATCTCCTCGGTATGCAGCTCTTCAACGCACAACCCGCCAGAGAGTTCGTGAGCTACCCGAAGAATCCGCATCATAGTGGGGAATACTTTTTCGCTCAGACCGGGCAAATGGTGGCCTATGAAGTCATGTTCGAATACACCGCCTATATGTGGCTTGACTATTCCACACCGGTGCGGGCAATAGCTGCCCAGCCTATGTACATGGGCTTCGGCAACGGACTTGGGCATTACCCGGATGCGCTGTACGTACACGGAGACGGCGACCAGGTGGTCTATAACGTCAAGCCCTCAGAGCGCATGGATGCGGACGTGGAGGCGCAGTTCGCCGCGTGTCGCGCAGTCTGTGCAGAGGTCGGCTGGCGATTTGAAGTCTTCGATGGCTTGCCCCCAATCGTTGTCTTCAACCTCGAGTTCCTTGCCCGTTATCGCCACTCGAGAAACGCGCCAACCGCGAGGATCCACAGGTACATCGTCACAATGGCTGCGCATGGCGCACTAGTGCGCGAATTCATCGCGGCTGCACGAAAGACGGACGCATACCTTATGCCAGCGTTGTGGCACCTTGCCTGGAAGCGCGAAATAAGGTTCGATGAGGCAGCACGTATCACCGAGAATACCGCGATTTGGCTGGCGACGGTATGAGTCGCGACAATTACATCCACGTCGGTGAATCGATTGAACTCGATACCGGAATTCACTGGGTGGAGAGCCGGCAAGGCTCGGCGGTGAAGGTCCGCAACGAGCAAACGGGCGTCACCGAAGTGATCGCCTTGTTCGCTCTGCCGGAGCGGATGGTGGTGATGACGAAACAACTCGTCATCGAACCAGCAGACCTCGATCTGCTAATGAAATGGCAGCTTGCCGTGGTTCGAGATCGCGAGTCACATATCCACGAGGTACTCACAGGCGAAGCACCTGCAGGAAGGAGCAATGATCCGAAGTACGCCATCCATCGCAATCAAGAGGATCGCGTCAGCGCGAAAGTTGCGGTGTTGCAGGAAGCCGGCTGGAAGGTATCTCGGGCCACGTTCTACCGCTGGATGAGCAACTACAGGCGGCTCGGGCTCGCCGGGCTCATCGACGAGCGTTGGATCAGAGAACGCAGCGCTCTCGAGAACGCACCCTGGCAAATCGTGGAAGTACTCCGAAAGGTGAGCAGACGCGAAACCGGTCAAACCACCGGCACCTATCTTCGACTACGAGATCGCGTTGAGCACGAACTGCGAGAAAAGTTTCCCGGACTCGTCGTAGAGATTCCGGAAGATGGGACCCTGCGAAACTGGCAGAGAGCCATCGATAAGGGCAATATCGTCTTCGACGACGCGCACAATCGTCGCACTCGCGACAAGGTTGCTGAACGAACGTTCCAGCCTCGGATAGCGGTAGCGCCGGGTAGTGAGGTGCACATAGACACCACCCCGTTCGATATCATGGCCTTCGATTTCCAAGGAAATCCAGTCCGGCTCCGCCTCACTGTCATGCTGGATAAGTGCACGCGATCATACCTGGGTTCATCAGCCGTACTCACCGCCGCAAAGGGCGTTGATCACGCAATTCTTCTGGCACGAGTGATGGGGCGGCAACATGTCCGACGACGTCTCAACCCGGAAGATCTTGATCTCGGTCCCTGGACCGAGGGGCTAACCCCTGAGAAAATCAGACGGCTTCAGGACATCTTTCCGTTCATTGTTCCAGACCGGATTTTCTGCGACAACGGCCCCGATTACGCCGGCCAAGTATTCAAGTCCGCCTGTCGCGAACTCGGAGTGAGTCTAACGTTCGCAGCGCCAGGCACGCCACCGGACAACGGTATTAGCGAACGATTCTGGGAATCAGTCGAGACCGGCTGGGCTCAATACTTGCCCGGCTACCTGGGTCGCAACACGCAAGAACGGGGTACCGACTGGCGAAACGAGCCGCTCTTGCGCATTGACGAGCTGATTGAAGCCTTCGACTTGTGGGCGATGGTTGTCTATCAGAGTCGGCCACACGGGGGTCTGAGAAATCCTTCCAGGCCAGGTGAACAACACTCGCCGAATTCTATGTACTGGGCGATGATGCCCGCCTGTGAAGCTATCCCGATGGCCTTCACGCGAGAGGAGTACATCAGGCTCATGCCGCGCAAGACCAGATCGATCCACCCGAAGGGCATTGAGTGCAACGGCCGTTGGTACGTTGCTGATGAGCTCGTAGCGATGCGGAACATGTCTTCAGGAGTGAAGGCCGATAAAGGGCAATTTGGGGTGCGGTGGGATCCCTACGACTTCTCGACCATCTGGTTGGAGAAACCGCATTCTGACGAGTTCATCACGTGCACCGCGGTCGGCGAGCATGAGGAAATGATGCCGCTCATGCCCGCATTCCGTCGAGAGTCGGCACGAATCCAGCGAGAGATCGGCGCGCCGTCCAAACATCTGCAGGGACGCCTGGTCCGTCAAACGCTCGCTCATACTCAGCAAAATATGAAGGACGCCGCTCGTGACGAATCACGACGCCATTTTAATCTGCAGCAGCGTGCGAGTTCCGGAGTTCCAGATCTCAGCGATGTAGATACTCAGCAGCCGTCCCAAGGTGCCAAACGTCCCCCGTCGACACGTGGGCGCTTGCTCGGCAACTTCGATCCGGAAGAGGATTAATGATCAATCTGTTTCGCGATGAGGAGCCAATGGACCTCGGGAAGGCTCGTCAGCTCCTGGACTATCTTTCAAGGCGCTCCGTGAGTTTCGAGATGCCGACCGTGCGGGCGTACAGGCGGATGTCTGAGGCGGAGCGCGATCTCTTCAACGAACGTCGCCTGCAGTTCATCGCAAACGCGATCGTCTCGACATCGGCAATCACGGATTTCTGGAAAATGGTTTGGGACGCCTCCATCGATAACTACGGCAAGCCGTGGGGCCGGCAAGGCGTACTCATCTCCGGCCCATCAACATCGGGCAAGACTTCCGCCTGCGTTGCGGTGATGACATCAATGCTCAGGCGTGTCAGTCGCGGGTTCCCCGAATGGCGAGAATGTGGATACCTACCTATCCTTTATATCCGCGCACCGAAGTATGCGACGCCGCGGGGCCTTCTGCTGGCGATTGCTGCGGCTCTCGGATTGGAGCCTGGTGGGCGGGCGTCACTCGAAGACCTTTCTGTCATGGTCGCGCCGGTCATGGCTGACGTGAGGGTGAGGCTCGTGATCGTCGACGAAGTGCATCGCATGTCAGCCGACAATGTCAACAGCGTCACGACGGCCGACCTGCTCAAGGCAATCACGGACGAGATACCAGCCACCTTCGTATTCTCGGGCATCGGTATCGAATCCAGCGGGCTCCTCGCAGGGGCTCTCGGTCAGCAGCTTGTAGGTCGGAACAGTCGCCAAATCATGCGGCTGTTTTCCGACTCCGGTCCTTCGGAACGTCAGGCCTGGGCTGACGTTGTCGCGTCTGTCGTTGCGAACGGCTGCCTCTTTGGGGAATCGGACGTCGACGCAGCACGCCTTTACAACCGGACGAAAGGGTCGCTGGGGGCGGTCGCGCACGTGCTCAACACGGCTGCGAAGCGCCTCATCATGTCTGGAATCCGTCCTGAGGAAGAGGTGCTCACGGACGACTTGCTCGAGGCAATCTCCGTTCCCCTCGGCGTGGAGGACGACTCGCCGCTGCCACTTGATGACCCCATGGTTACCGCGCAACCCAACCCGAAGCAACGCACAACGAGAGGGAGAGGCCATGACTCTGCCCATTCACGTTCGACCCGCCCATCTTGAGACCGATGCGAGCTTCAGCGCGCGACTCCTCGCGGCGAACCACATCTCGGCGAAAGGGGCGAGCCGAGTCACCAAGACCCTTCGCCTGATTGGGGCAGACCCGGCTCGCCGACGCGCGGAGCTGGAACGGCTTGGAGGCGTCACGCTCGGTCGTGGAGAGCGCTTCGCAGGTCAAACCCTGCGCCACGCGGGCGGCGGCTCTTGTGCGCGATGCTTCCTCGGGGTCGACGACCGATACGCGTGTGTCGACTGCGCTCGCGGTTCCACCATCAGACAGGTGGCACATGACGCTGACTTTGTCTGCGTGCGGCATCACCGATGGATCGGACAAGGGGCAAGTCCCGAGAGGCAAACCCGCGTCTCTGCGCCCATCGTCGCAGCGCAGCTCAAATGGCGCCGGATGCGCCGTCGAGGGCAGATCAGCCAACCGGTCACCGCTGAACTGCTTGACCTGCTTCAGCGATGGAACGGTCTCGTCGCCGATCATCGAAGCGATGCCGAACTTTTTCACATCGCTGTCACGATCTGGGCGACGCTCGTCAACGAAGGGCGTCTTGCAGTGATCACGGATCCAACCGTGTCGAACGCGAAACGTTACAAGGAGCTCGATGACTTCGTCCGGTCCGCAGGCGTGAGCGAATCGGCTCCGGTCACTGACGGCGTCTGGTTGCTGCTTCGTCCGACCGCTCTCTACCGTGCAGACTTGCTCGGGGTCCGTGCGCCTCTCGCGATTGCCGATCAACATATGCCGGCCGTGAGTGCGCCCGCCCGAGGAGAGCCAGCCGAGCCGTTCGAGCAGTACAACGCGCAACTTCGAACGTGCGCAGCCGCGCCGCTGGAAGATTTCGAACTGCGCACCCTCGCTCCGACAGCCGAACCGCTCCTCCGGAGGATCGCCGATCGTCGCCCTCCAAGACCGCACTGGATCTGCAACCACGGACACCGTCTGGCGCGGACCGCCGCCCAGATTCGCTCTAACTACCAGGAAGCGTATGCCGGCTGCGGTGCGTGCTCCCGAAAGCAGGCGTACCCGGGTTCGAACACGCTGGCGGACCTCAGCCCGGATGTCGCAGCGCGATGGGACGCGGAACGAAACGGTGAGCGCACACCCGAGAGCGTCACTGGGGTCTCTGGTGTGCTCGCCCACTGGAGATGCCCGGAAGGTCACTCGTACACGGCGACAGTGCAGGCCGCGGTCCGGCGGTACCCAGGTGGCTGCCCCATCTGTAGCGGCAGACGTGCAGCCCCCGGCGAAACCAGTCTCGATGTCCTTCGTCCCGAATTGATGGCCTTCTGGGACTACGACAAGAACACCGCGGACCCCTCCACCATCACACGCGCCAGCGGGCAAAAGTGCTGGTGGAAGTGCGATCGAGGTCACAGCTTTGACTTCCCGGTGCACAAGATGACAGTCGGACTGTGCCCTGTTTGCAGTGGCAAACGAGTCATCGCTGGAGAGAACGACCTCGCGACTGCGAATCCGGACGTTGCTTCGGAGTGGCATCCCACGAAGAACGCCGGAAGCTTGCCGTCGCAGATCACACCGAACACTCACACGCAGTACTGGTGGCAGTGCCAACACGGGCACGAGTGGCTTACCTCGGTGCACAACAGGACGTCCGGTTACGGCTGCCCCTGGTGCGCCCACCGATACATCCAAGAAGGCATCAACTCACTCGCAGATCTCGAACCAGAAGTCGCGCGGGAATGGCACCCATTTGTCAACGGTGACCTTCGGCCAGGGGATGTCGCAACGACGGTTTGGAAGAAGGTGTGGTGGTTGTGTCCACTCGGACACACCTTTCGCCAGGCCGTCGCCCAGCACGTTCAGCGTGGCACGTGCCTCATCTGCAGCAACCGGCAGACGCTGCCCGGATTCAACGATGTCCTCACTCGCTTCCCCCAAATCGCGGCCGACTGGGACGACGCAGCAAATCCTCCAGCCATCCTGACCAGGACGGGAAACACCAAGCGGGCGTGGGTCTGCCCCGCGGGCCACCGTCTCACAGAGACGGTTCTCAACCGCGCGCGAACCGAGGGATGCCCGCGATGCCCTCGGGAGCGACGAGCGATGCACCGAGGGACCCCCGCCGACCTCTCGACTCGAGCAAGCCGCGACCTTCTGGCTCAACTCTTCCACGCCGAGGACCCGGACGCGCGGCTCGGGAACGCCGACGAGAGCAACGCTGCACATCCCACTGACAACACTTCTTCGGCTGCTTCATTCGCGATGGCGAAGTTCCGACAACGGCTCCACGAAGCGATCGCGGGTCGGTCTGTCGAATCGATCGCCGCAATGGCCAATATCGGCGCACGCGAGTTTCGCCGGGTTCTCGACGGGCGAGTTGCGTTCAATCTAGTCGTGGTGGGACGTCTGCAGATCGTCCTGAGCGAGGACCTGTGGCAGGATCTTGAGAGTTAGGCGTGGGTCCATCCGGTGGTATCCATAGCGCACCGCTGACTCGAGCGATCAGCTGGAGTGCGGAGGGGGCCGTGGCGGCGGCGTCGAAGACTCGTCGCCCGGCGCGAACGATCTGCATCCGATGCTGCATGAGGAACAACCCATAGCGGGCCAGCGGCGACCGCCCCGAACCGCTGACGGCCCGCTCACCGGATCGCAGATCCCCGAAAACCGTGACAACCTCATCGCGGAATCGGAGAGTGCACTCGTTACGCCATCCGAGGTCTAGCCACGAGATAACCATCCCGGGAGGGACAACGACGCCAGCCAACCACGTGAGATCCATCACATCCCCGTTCGGCTGCTCAATCTCGATGCGCGCTCCACGCTCCACCATGTGGATCACCGTACCAAATGGTGATTAGAATCAGCGTATGGGATTCGAGAGTGCGCCCTCCCTCAGGGTGACTGCGGTTGGCGATCAGCCGCTTGATCTTCGCTGGCTGCGCGGCATGGTTGTCCCGGTGGGGCTACGGGTTGATGTCGTAGACACGGGCGATCGCATCGAGGTGGTCATCGATCGAGGGGTGGATCAACTCGCGCTGTCCGTTGATCTTCACAGCGGCGAGCAAGCGGTTCAGGAGCGCGGAAGTCACCTCGACACGCTGCGGCGCGTGGCCAGGCTCGTCGTTGACCTTCGGGAAGAACTGGGGCGGCACCTCACGCCACCATCAACGCTGCAACTGGCCGCGGTGCTCACCGGAGCGAACGTCACTCAGTTCGGAAGCGGTCGATTTAGAAGCTCCTCCTCGCCGCGGACATGGTCCGCCGCGCTCAACGAGGGCCGCGCACGCTCCTGGAAGAGTACAGGTCGGCGTTCAGTCCGATCTCGAGCCGGGAGATCGTTGCGAGGTCGGGCCAGGCGCGGCCATGAAGAATTTTGAGCAGCGTGACGTGGTGGATGCCGGCATCTTCGGCGACCGAACGCAAGGAACGGCCCTCCATCGCGTCGTGGAGGTTGAGCACGAACTGTCGCGCTACCTCGGCAGAGAGATCGAACGACGGTTCGTCCGGCCATGGAGCAGGGGCGAGCTCCGCGGGAGTTGAGCGCGCGGTTCTGGCCATATTTCAAGGTTAAGGGGAATTGGTGTCGGGGCGTCGTCAACCTCGCTGTGCGGATGGCTCGTGCGTCTCACGTTGCCGGTCGAAGCGGCGTCGCACCCCGCGCCTCGGAAAGACGGGACGGTTACGCCGCCCGCCTAGCCCGACCGGCCGGAGCGGTAAGCGCGTGGCGTCGCAGCCACGGGGCTCTCGCCCCGTCGTCGCGCGGCGACTCACATCTGGCGCCGCGACCACTGCCGGCCGGCGGCCCGCCGTTCATCGGCGAGTCCCTCGGCCAGCCGCCGGAGCAGGGTCGTCGCCCGCTCGATGCCGGCCGGGCGTCCCAGCAGTCGTCCGGCGTCCTCGGACCACTGCGCGCGCACCCGACCGAGGTTCGCCAGGGCTGTCTCCGACGGGTACAGCAAAACCCCCCGGCCATCGTCGGTGCTCTGACGCTTCTCGACGAACCCGATCTTCTCGAGCTCGCGGAGGGCCGTGCTGAGGTTGCTCCGCAGGAGTCCGGTGGCCTCGGCGGTCTCGCTCGGGGTCGCCCCGGGGTGTGTGGAGACGTACCGCATCACCTGCGCGTACGAGGGTGTGAGCGAGATGGCGTCGACGAGGTCCCCCTCGCGCAGCCGGATCTCGCGGGCGAGGGTGAGCACCGTCTCGGCGAGATCGGCGTAGAGCGGAGCGTCAGCGTCGTTGTCGGCCACGCTCTCGACCCTAATGCCGATCCCGGTTTCCCATAGCTATGACTTCACAACTTCCTGCGCCTCCGAGGGTAGCTGGCCCCAGGCTTGCTCGCCGTACGGGGTCATCTGGAAGCTGACGAACTGCCAGCCCTGCTCCTGCGTCCGGTGCAGGACCTGGGTGGCGACACCTGCGAGGGTCCGCTCGCCGCCACCTGGTGCGCGCATGCGGTTCGTGATCGGGCCGGTCACGACGGCGACGTCACCGAAGACGCGGACGTCAAGGTCGCCGCGCGTGATCTCGAGGTACGCGCGTCGGGTGGCGGTGTGCTCGAGGAGCTGGGCCTTGTCGTGCGTGAGGCCGGGCGCGTGGACGTGCACGAGGGACTCGTCGAACAGGGCGTCGAGGGCATCGAGGTCGCCTGCGATCAGTGCCTTCTGTCGGCGGCCTTCGGCATCGAGCACCTCCGTCTTCACGATGTCGGCGCTCCGGAAGCCCGTGGCCTCGTCCGCTCGGTACCCGGGGCGGGGCATTCCGACGAGCGCGTGGTACCTGCTGAAGATCTCGTCGGCTTCGGCGAGGGGGAGGACGGCCTCGATGTCGTCGAACGGCTTGCCGTCGGTGCGCTCGGCGACCATGCGGCGGATCACCTCGTACGCCTCGCCGCGGTTCGCGAGCACGAGCCGGTTGACGGGTTCGAGTCGCGCCGCCTGGTAGGCGCGGAGCGCCTCGTCGGGGTCGGCGGCGGTGGCCAGGTGCTCGGCGATTACCCGCGCGTCGACGAACGCCTGGCAAACGCCGTTCCCACCGCGGGGGTACATCGCGTGCGCGGCGTCGCCGAGGAGCGCGACCCGGCCATCGAGCCAGGTGTCGAGCGGGTCGTGGTCGATGAGGGGGAAGAGCAGCACCTCGTGTGCGTCGCGCAGCATCCGCTGCACGTCGAGGAACGGAAGGTCGGTGTCGTCGAACAAGTGGACGATCTCGTCCACGGTGCCCCGCTGGTTCCAGTCCTCGACACTCTCGTCGCGGGTCGCTTCGACGACCCAGTTGACCAGGGTCTTGCCGGTGCCCTCGAAGTCGTCGGCGATCGGGTAGACGATCATGCTGGCGACGCGCGGATCGCCGATGTGGAGGATCGTCCCGCCGGTCTTGAACGGCTCCATCACCGTCGTCCCGCGCCACATCGTGATGCCCGAGTACTTCGGGTCGGCGCTCGTCGGGTGCATCTGACGGCGTACCGCGGACTTGATGCCGTCGGCCGCGATCACGACGTCCGCACTGACCGTGCTCGTCGTGCCGTCCCGGTGCTCGAGGTGGATCGTTGCGCCCTCGGCGTCGGACTCGTACGAGACGGTCCTCGCGCCCGTGACGACGGCGTCCTCGCCCAACCGGTCGACGACGGCGCGGTAGAGCATCATCTGCAGGTACCCGCGGTGCACGAAGCGCTGCGGGTAGAGGTACCCCATGTGCGTGCCGCAGCGTTCCGCGTAGATCTCCTGGCCGTGGTGGTTGAAGAACAGGGACTCCTGCGCGTCGACCGACATGGCCTCGAACTCCGCACGGAGTCCGATCCCGTCGAGCTCCTGGACGCCGTATGGCTTGATGTCGACCCCGACGCCGAGTGGGCGGAGCTCGCCGACCGCTTCGTAGATGCGCGCGGAGATGCCGCGGGCGTGCAGCTGCAGGGCGGCGACGAGGCCGGCTGGGCCCGCTCCGACTATGGCGATCTCCATGGTTGCACTCCTTCGTGTGTCCGTCTGATCGACGGTAGATGGTTGTAAGAATAGAGTCAAATGCTTGTAGGATCACACCTACTTTGACGAAGGAGTCGGCGCGTGGCAGTTGCAGCAGGACCGGACGAGTTCTTCTCGGACGCACGGACGAGCGGCGCGGGCGGCCCAGTGACGCTGCCGTCGGGCGGGTACCGCGAGTACGTGCTGGGCCGCGACGATCCGCGCGTGGCGCATTACCGGGGGCAGCGCTGGGACGAGTACGCCGCCGACCGGGCCGCGCCCGACTTCGTCCAGGACCTCCTCGCCGAGTGGCGCGATCGGTACGAACAGCCGTTCCGTGGCATCACCACCGATGGCTCCGTCCGCCCGGGCCTCTACGAGCTGGCTCCCGACCAGACCGTCGCGGCGGACTCGGCGATCGAACCGGTCGAGGCAGCACAGCGCCTTCTCCGCACGGTCGACGAGCGGGCCGGCGAAGGCGCGCAGGACCGGCTCCGCTTCGACTTCGACGCGCCGGAGTGGCGCGCGTGGAGCAACCCCGAGTTCACCGTGCACCGTGTCGGCCTGCGGCTGGAGGACGAACCCGAGGACGCCGTCGCCGCCGTGCTCGCGGTCGTCGACGCCTCGCTGAGTCCGGAGGGCGCCGCCCGCGTGCGCGAGCTCATGTCCCTCAACGCACTACTCGGCCACTTGGTCGACCTCCCGACGGTGATGAACGACCGGAGCTACTGGTTCGCGCTGTACGGCGAACCCGACATCGACGCACCGTGGGGATGGCAGCTCTTCGGACACCACCTCGCCGTGCACTTCGTGTCGGTGGGTGGTCGGCACGTCATCGCGCCGGCCTTCCTCGGAGCCGAGCCTGCCGCCACCGACGGCGAGCGCGTGGACGTGTTCGGTGGGCGGGAGTCCGCTTCGCTCGGACTGCTCGCCCGGCTCGACGACGAGCAGCGGGCGCAGGCGGTCGTGTATCGCTCGGTGCTTGACCCAGCGATGCCGCCCGGACGCGTGCACCCGGCCGACGAACGCCACGTCGGCGGTGCGTTCCAGGACAACCGGGTCGTCCCGTACGAAGGGGTCTGCGCTGCCTCGTTCGATGACACGCAACGTCGGGCGCTGCGAGCAGTCGTCGAGGATGCGTTGGTACTGCTGCGGGATGACCAGCGTGCATTGACGCTCGCCGAGTTCGACGCCCACGTCGACGACACCCACGTCGCGTGGTACGGCGCCACCGACGGCTCCGGGCCCTTCTACGTCCGCGTGCACAGCCCCGTGCTGCTGGCGGAACTCGACCACCACGCCGGCGTCTGGCTCGCCAACGAGACCCCGGCACGCTTCCACGTCCACACCACGTTCCGACACCCGAACGGCGGCGACTACGGACACGCCCTCGTCGAACGGTGGCGCGTGCGGCGAGGCGGGATCGCCGACCGGGACGTGCCGTACGAGCACGACGGCGCGCCGATGCTCGGGTACGCATGCGGCCCGGCGCTCCGCAACGGCACCTCTGGGCCGGCCGTGCTGCTGCTCCACGACGCGTTCGGGGTCGGCGAGGAGACGCGCGCCACGGCTCGGCGCTACGCCGCCCTCGGCTGCACCGTGCTCGCCGCCGACGTCTGGGGGAGCCGCCGGACGCCCGTGACCGGTGCGGAGATCGGTGCTTCCATCGGTGCGATGGCCGGTGCCCGCGCCACCTGGCACGGACGAGTCCGCGCTGCGTTCGAGACGCTCGTGCAGCTGGACGACGTCGACCCGGCACGGATCGCGGTCGTCGGGTACTGCTTCGGCGGCGCGTCCGCGCTCGAGCTCCTCCGGACCGCCGGGCCCGGCGACGCGGCCCCCCGCAGCATCGTCAGCGTCCACGGTGGGCTCGACCTCGTCGGCGCCGAATGGCCGACGGCGGCGGCCGGCACGCCGGCCACCACCACTCGGGTGCTGCTCTGCACCGGTGCCGACGACCCGATGGCGACGCCCGAGATGGTGGCAGCCGTGCAGTCCGGCCTCGGTGGCCTCGGCGTGCGGTGGGAGACGAACGTCTTCAGCGACACCGTGCACGCGTTCACCAGCCGGCACGCCGGGCTCGGCGGCCCACCGGAGGTCGTGGCGTACGAGCCGGTGTCCGCCGCACGCGCGTGGGCGTCCACCGAACGATTCTTGACCGACACCCTGCGCTGAGCCGCGCCGCGGCACCCGCAGGATCCAGATCCAGGAGGAACACCACCATGCAACTCGCCCGCTTCCGCACCTCGACGGGGGAAGTCCACGTCGGGAGGGTCGACGGCGATCACGTCATCGACCTCACCGGCACCGCCGGCATCGGTTCGTCGCTCCGCGCGGTCGTCACCGAACTCGACACCCTGCGCGATGAAATCGCGACCGCTTCCGGGGAGGCGTACCCGCTTGCGGACATGACCCTGCTGGCGCCGATCGACGACCCGCAGAAGTTCCTCGGCATCGGCATGAACTACCGTGCCCACGCCGCCGAGGCCCTGCAGGCGGGGATCCCGACCCCCACCAGCCAGCTGTGGTTCAACAAGCAGGTCTCCTGCATCGCTGGTCCGTACGACGAGATCGTCAAGCCCGCTGTGTCCGACGAGATGGACTACGAGATCGAGCTCGGTGTGGTGATCGGGAAGCGGTGCCGACACGTATCGCGCGAGGACGCCCGCTCGGTGATCGCCGGCTACGTCGTCGTGAACGATGTCTCGGTCCGCGACTGGCTGGCGAAGCGCTCGCCGACGTTCACACTCGGCAAGTCGTTCGACACGCACGGCCCGTTCGGCCCCTGGCTGACCACGGACGACGCCGTCACCGACCCCCACGACCTGGCGCTCCGGCTCTGGGTGAACGGCGAGGAGCGCCAGGACGCGCGCACGAACGACATGATCTACGACGTCTACGACCAGATCGCGTACCTCTCGACCGTCATGACGCTTGAGCCGGGTGACGTGCTCGCCACCGGCACGCCGTCGGGCATCGGTGCGCCGACCGGGGCGTTCCTGCGTCCGGGCGACGTGGTGCGCGGTGAGATCGACGGACTCGGCGTCATCGAGAACCGCGTAGTCGCGGAGTCCTGAACCCCCGGACCGGAGGCGCGGTGCCGCACGCACGCCGTGCCTCCAGTCCGACACGGCGTCGCGACCGCGACCCAGACGGCTCGCCGGCGTCGACGCGGTGACGTCGCACCGCGTCGGTCGAACGGCGACCCCAGTGGTCTCTCCCCGAGGATTGTTGTTATAGTTCTAGACATACTTCCTCACCGGTTCGTGTGGGGGAGCACCTCGTGCACGACGTTGTGCAGCGTCGCTCGTGCGAACACGACAGAAGAGGACACACGACAATGACCGTCGTCGACATCAACATCCACCACCTGCCGGAAGACCTGTTCTCGAACCCGCGGATCCTGAACGCGTTCCTCGACAGTGCGCCGCGCGGGTTCGGGGAGATCGCCCGCGTCATCGAGATGGAGTCCGGCAAGCGCCAGCTCATCCTCGAGAAGCCAGCCGGCCATCAGAACCTCAACTACGTCGAGGGCGACTACTCCGCCCAGGCCAAGCTCGCCGCGATGGACGACGCCGGCGTGGACTACGGCATCCTCCGCGTCCCCGTCTGGCAGGAGTGGCTCCCGCTCGACGCGTGCAAGTTGGTGAACGACGAGGCAGCGAAGATCGTGTCCGAATCGGACGGGCGGCTTTTCATGACGGCGGCGGTCCCGCCGTGGGGTGGCAAGGAGAACATCGCGGAGCTCGAACGCGCAATCGATCTGGGAGCCGTCGGCGTCCAGCTCGCCTGCCACTACGGGCAGCTCTACCTGGACGACGACGCCTTCACGCCCTACCTTGAGGTGCTGAATGACAAGCGGATCCCGGTGATCGTCCACCACACGCCGCTGCCGGTTGAGTGGAGGTCGATCATCGACTACACGAACCTGCGTCGTGAGTTCGGACGCATCCAGGACCAGGCGACCGCCGTCGGCCGCGAGTTGTTCTCCGGCATGTTCGACCGCTTCCCGAACCTGCGGTTCGTGCACACCATGCTCGGCGGCAACTGGTTCGCGAACACCGAGCTGCTGACGCCGCACGCCTCCACCAAGAAGGAGTCGATGGTCCGGCTGGAGTCCACCGGTGGGGCGAAGATCAAGCAGTACCTCGACGCGAACATCCACTACGACCTCACACATCCGCACTCGTGGGGCAAGAAGCAGGTCGAGGCCGCGCTCGAGATCAACGGTGCCGACCACTTCATGTTCGGGTCGTCCTTCCCGGTCTTCTATGGCTGGATGAGCCAGGGCGTCGACTTCGTCAAGAACACCCTCGACATCTCCGACGCCGACCGCACCGCCGTGCTCGCCGGCAACGCCAAGCGCATGTTCGGTCTCCCGATCGAGATCGACGAAGCCGTCGCGGCCGCGGCCGCCGCGCACTGAGGGAGGAACGCATGCTGCCCGTCACCGCGACGAACCCGCCGTTCCGGATCACCCGTGCGAGTCACGTCTCGTTGTTCGTCACCGACCTCGGCGCCAGTCGCGACTTCTACCGCGACGTCATCGGCCTGGTCGTCACTGACGAGGACCGCGACGTCGTCCACTTCAGAGGGCTCGAAGAAGCAGCCCACCACAGCCTGACGCTCGTGCGCCGGGCGGACGGCCCCCTCGCCGACCGGGTCGGCTTCCGGGTCGAGACGGACGAGGACATCGACCGTGCCGCGCACTGGTTCGCCGCGAACGACGTGCCGCACCGCCGTGTCGAGAAGGACCACCAGGGTCCGACGATCCAGTTCGCGGACGGCGTCGGGACGCACCTGGAGATCACGAGCTCCATGGACGTCGTGGACCGGAAGATGCAGCGGTTCGACGAGTTCCACGCCGGGGCGCCGCAGCGACTCGACCACTTCCAGGTCGTCACCCACGACGTGCAGGGCGCGACCGACTGGTGGGCCCGACTGGGCATGCGGATGTCCGAGTACACGGCGAAGGACGGCACCGAGGAGCTCTGGGGATCGTGGATGGAGGTCAAGGGCAACACCCACGACCTCGTCTTCACTAACGGCCGGGGCCCGCGACTGCACCACTTCGCGTTCACCGTGCCGGACGCGGGGAAGTTGATCGACGCCGCCGATGTGGCCGGCGCGCTCGGGTTCGGGGAGGAGATCGACCGGGGCCCCGGCCGGCACGGGATCTCGAACGCGTTGTTCCTGTACCTCCGCGACCCGGACCAGCACCGGATCGAGCTGTTCACGACGCACTACCAGTTCATCGACCTTGAGACCCCGCCGATCCGGTGGGACGTCAGCGATCCGCGGCGCGCGCAGCTGTGGGGGATGCCGGCGTCGGCACGGTGGTTCTTCGAGGCGAGTGCGTTCCCGGAGGAGACGGTGCACGAGCCGCTGCTCACCGCCACGCCCGCGACGCTCGAGGACTACCTCCAGCTGCACTGAATGAGACGCAGAGCTGCCCCGTCCGGTTCACTCCGGACGGGGCTGCTCTGTGTCTGAGTAAGTTCACCTGGCGTGTTCCGGCACCCCGCCCGCGCCGTACGCCGCGTCGAGCGTCGTGTCATCGACGCGGGGGAGAGCGCCCGTGCTGCCGAGCTCGACCGCACCCGCGCCGATGACGTTCCGCAGGCGCCCGGACGTCGTCGTGCTGCCGTCGACGGAGACCTCGACTTCGACGACCGAGCCCGGCTCAACGACCGTCGAACCGGTCGGTGTCCCCATCAGGACGACGTCACCCGGTTCGAGTGTCATCATGCGGCTCAGGTCGGCGATGACGAAGGCGGGATCGAAGACCATGTCGTCGCGGGTCAGGGCGTCCTGCACGAGGACGCCGTCCACCCAGGTCCGCAACCGGAGGTCCGCCGGGTCGACCGACCGTGCGTCGATGCGGTCGGGGCCGAGCGGGGTGAACCCGTCGAACCCCTTCGAGTGCACGTTCGATCCGGGGTCGGCGTAGCGCAGGTCGTAGACGCCGAAGTCGTTCGCTGCCGTGACGAAGTCGACGTACCCCCAGGCGACGCGACGGTCGACGCGGTACGCGCGGGTACCGATGACGACCGCGATCTCGCCCTCGAGTGCGAGGAGCGCGGTCCCGCGCGGACGCTCAACCACGGTTTCCGCCGTGGTGATCGTCGATGGTGCCTTGAGGAAGTAGGACGGGTTCGCCGGTGACTTTCCGCGCTCCGCCGCCCGCGAGTGGTAGTTGAGGTGGACCGCGATCAGCTTCGACGGACGCACGAGCGGCGAGGTCATGCCGACACCGCGTCGAGGACGATGCCCTCGTGTTCGAGGACCGCGGCGGCCCGCTCGAGCAACCGGTCGATCCTCGCCCGCCCGGCGCTGGAGACCCGCGCCAGCGGCGGCCGGACGTGGTCGGAGGCGATCAGGCCGGCGCGCTGCAGCACCCACTTCGCCGGGGCCGGGTTGGTCTCCACGAAGAGGAGCTCCACGAGCGGGTGCAGCGCGTAGTGGATGCGACGGGCCTCGTCGAAGCGACCGGCCTGCCAGTGGTCGTACATCTCGGCGACGGACCGCGGCGCGAGGTTCGTGACCGCGTTAATGAACCCCGCGCCCCCGAGCGCGAGGAGCGGGATGCCGAGCAGTTCGATCCCCGACCACACCAGGAAGTCCTGGCCGCAGCGTTCGAGGACGTGCGAGAAGTGCTCGAAGTCCTTCGTCGTCTCCTTGATGCCGATGATGTTGTCGTGCGCCAGACGGAGAGCGTGCACGGTCTCCGGGGCCATGTCGACGGCGGTCCGGCTCGGCACGTTGTAAACGACCAGGGGCAGGTCCGGGTACTCGCGTGCGATGGCGCCGTACCACTCGATGAGGCCGTCTTGGGTGGGCCGTGCGTAGTACGGGGTGATGACGAGGACCGCGTCGGCACCGGCCTCGGCGGCCGCTCCGGTGAGCTGGATCGTCTCGTCGAGTTTCGTCGAGCCGGTTGCGGGCAGGAACGGGAGCTCGTCCGCCGTGACGTCGGCGACGATCCGGATGGCGGCGACCCGCTCGTCGAAGGACTGGGCACTCGGCTCGGCGGTGGAACCGCCAACGGAGAGGCCGTGCAGCCCGCCGTTGCGCTGCCAGGTCGCGAGGCGTCGCAGGCTCTCGCCGTCGAGTTCACCGTCGTCGGTGAACGGGGTCAGGACTGCCCCGAAGGCACCTCGGAGGGCGGTCGGGTCGTTGCGGAATCTCACTCCGTGCTCGCTTTCCATTGCTGGTACTGGGCGCGCCACTCGGCGCCCAGGGGGTAGAGGCCGGCGACGGGCGCGCCCTCGGCGACGCGTGCGGCGATGAACGTCTCTTCGCGTTCCTGTTCGCGGGCGTCGGCGCCGACCTCGGCTGCCAGTGCCCTCGGGACGACCACGACGCCCTCGTCGTCGCCGACGAGGACGTCGCCCGGCATCACGAGGACACCTGCGCACGTGATCGGGAGGTCGGAGTCCATGGGCACGTGCTGCTCGCCGAGGACCGCGCCGTGGGCGCCGCCCACGTAGAGCGGGAAGTCCATGCTCGCGAGTGTCGGTGTGTCCCGTGATGCGCCGTCCGTGACGACACCGGCGCCGCCAAGCTGTTGCACCCTGAGAGCGAGGATGTCGCCGATCGTGCCGGCGGTGAGCTGCCCGCGGGCTTCGATGACGAGCACCTGCCCGGGTTCGATGCTGTCGATGACGCGCTTCTGCGCGTTCATGCCGCCGCCGATCTCGTCGAAGACGTCGGCACGGAAGGCCGTGTAGCGGAGCGTCCGCGCCTCACCGAGGAGACGCCGCCCAGGGTGCAGGGGCCGGAGCGCGGTCAGGAACGTGCCCGTGATGCCGCGTTTCCGGAGCTGGTAGCAGATCGTCGCCGTACTGACCGATCCGAGGTCTGCCGCGGTCGATGCGTCGATCACGTGGGTCTCCCTCCGTTGGGTAGTTGTAACTCTATAGCTACCAAGCGAGGCGCGCCATATTTGATCGCAAATACATAACTGTATTTTTATTGCCATCTCGTCGAGGTCGCCGTACTGTGCGACCACACCTCCTGACAACGAAGTGAGAAGGCAAGGTCCCATGAGCGACGACATCTCAATCCGGCCGGCCACCCGGCTCATCGACGGCGCACGGTTCGGCGGGCTGCACGCGACAGTGATGGTCCTGGCGACCGCCGTCATCCTGCTCGCCGGCGTCGACAACATCTCCATCGGCATCATCGGGACAGCGATGGCCGCCACGATCCACACGAGCGTCCCCTCCATGGCGGGCGTCTACTCGGCGGGCGAGCTCGGCTTCCTCGCCGGAGCGCTGCTCTTCGGGCCGCTCGCGGACCGCGTCGGTCGGAAGCCGATACTCATCGCGACAGTGGTGCTGTTCGCGGTGTTCACCCTCCTGACGCCGCTCGGCACGACCGTCGGCGCCATCATTGCCTTCCGGCTCGTGACCGGCATCGGCCTCGGCGGGGCGATCCCGGTCGCCCTGTCACTGGTCACCGAGTACATGCCCGCGCGGGTGCGCTCCGCGCTGACGTCCGTCGCCTGGGCCGGTTTCCCCGCCGGCGGCGTCGTGGTCGGCATCGCGGCAGGGATCGTCCTACCCCACGGTGGGTGGGAACTTCTCTACGTCATGATCGGCGTCGCCTCGCTCGCCGTCGGACTGCTCCTCGTGGTCTGGATGCCCGAGTCGCTCGACCACATGCTGCGCGCCGGCGCCCCGGCTCGCCGTGTCGACCGCGTCGTGCGTCGGTTGCGCCGGGGCTCCGACGTCCCTGTGACCACCAACACCCTGCTGACCGTCGAGGCGAACCCGGCGCTCGTCGAGTTCCCGGACGACGGCCAACCGGAGGCCACCGTTCGATACCTCTTCACCGAACGGCGAGCGCTCCGGACCATCCTGTTGTGGTGCGCGTTCGGCTGCACCTTCGTCCCCGTCGTCTTCGTCGGTGACTGGGGTCCGGCTCTGCTGCAGGCGTCGGGCCTCGGGATCGGCCTGGTCGGCCTCTCCATCACGTGCAACAGCATCGGGAGCATGATCGGGTCCGCCATCGTCGGCCGGCTGATGAGCGTGCTCGGCGACTACAAGGTGCTCCTCGGCGCGCTCGGCCTGGCGTGCATCGCGTTCGTCGTCTTCGGACTCTCGCTCGGCTCTTTCGCCGGCATCGCGATCGCCATCACCGCGGTGGGCTTCTGCAGCGGCGGCGCACAGTCAGGAGTGATCACGTTCGCCGCGCTCCTCTACCCGAACGCGCTCCGTGCGACCGGGCTCGGGTGGGCGGTGTCCGCCGGTCGGGCCGTTGCGGCGACGGCCCCGCTCATCGGCGCGGCGACCATCGCCGCGGGCTGGCCGCCCGCGGCATCCATCGCCGTGATCGGGCTGTTCCCGCTGGTCGGCCTCGTCGTCGTCCTGCTCATCCGCGGTACCGTCGTGAACAAGCGCGAACGCGTCGCCGTGCAGGTGGGGTAGCGGTGACCGGGACTGGAGGCGCGGTGTGGGTCTGACCCGCAGTGCGCCTCCAGTCCGTGGCCGCGTGACCCGCGGTCAGATGCGGACGACGACTTTGCCGAGCGCCGTCCCGGCGCGTACGGACTCCAGTGCCTCCGCCCCTTGCTCTAACGGTACGACCGCCGCGACGACCGGGTCGAGGCGGCGCTGTGCGGCCATCTCGAGCACGGTCGCCGTAGTGCTGCCGAGTCGACGGCGTGCCCGTTCGTCGCCGCTCGCGTGTGCCGCACCGAACGCGATCTCGTGGACCGACGGTGCGGTCGTGAACGCGGGAAACCCGTCGAGTTCGGCACGGTCGCCGACGCACGCGATCCGGCCTCCGAATGCCAGGAGTCGGAGCGCCAAGGTGGCGGACGGCGCGGGGAGAGTGTCCACGACGGCGTCCACCCCGCGACCGTCGGTGAGCTCGACGACACGTGCGTGCACGTCCTCGGCGTGGTGGTCGACTACCGCCGACGCCCCGAGGGCGAGGACCCGGTCGTGGTCCCGCCGGGACGCCGTCGCGATCACCCGAGCACCGCGCTCCGCCGCGATCCGGACCGCGTGTCCGCCGACCGCGCCACCGCCGGCAGTGACGAAGACGACATCGTCGGCGGTCACGTGCAACTTGTCGACGACCGACTGGTACGCGGTCCCGGCGGCACACGGCAAGGCAGCGGCGATCACGGGGTCGAGTCCCGCGGGTACCTCGGCGACCGTGAGGGGATCCGCGAGGACGTACTCCGCGAGCGCGCCGTCCTGCGCGAGCGCACCGTGACCGGCGACCCGCAGACCGGGCGCCACGTTTGCGACTCCCGCGCCGACCGCGTCAACGGTGCCGACGAAGTCGCAACCCGGAACGTGCGGCCAGGGCATGTCCGCGGGGCCTCCTGCGGCGACCTTCCAGTCGACAGGGTTCAGGCCGCAGGCCTCGACCCGGACCCGGATGGTTCCCGGGCTGGGTGCAGGTGTCGGGCGATCGGTCATCCGGAGGTCGAGCGGGGAACCTGGTCGCTCGATGGCGAGTACGCGCATGGTGCCTTCCTGGTCGCGTGGTTATTCTCATTTTAGAAACAACAGGAGGATCATGACGTCAGCGCCGCCCGCACCCAGGCGGTTCGCCGCGCTCCGTGACCGACACGCCCGGCCATACCTTTTCACTGCCGGGCTGTCGATGATGGGCGACAATAACGAGCACGTCGTGACCTACTGGGTGCTCTGGCAGGAGTTCCACTCGCCGGCACTCGTCGGCTTCGAGGTGATCAGCCACTGGTTGCCGTTCCTGCTGCTCTCCGTGCCGTTCGGGGCGCTCGCCGAGCGATACGACTGCCGCCGGCTCGTCCAGGTGGCGCAGGTCTTGTTCATGGTCGTTTCCGCGAGCTGGGGAGTTCTCTTCCTCACGGACAGTCTGCAGATGTGGGAAGCGTGCGTGCTGCTGGTGCTGCACGGTTGCGCGGGTGCGCTCTGGGCGCCGGCGGAGCAGATGCTCCTGCACGACCTGGCGGAACCGACGGACCTTCCCGGCGCGATCCGGCTGAACGCGACCTTCCGCAGCCTAGGAACCCTGTTCGGACCAGTCGTTGGGTCGCTCCTGCTGTTCGGTCTCGGGCCGACGTGGGGGATCATCGCCAACGTCGCTTTCTACCTGCCCATGACGGCGCTGATGCTTCGCATACCCTTCACCGGCCACGTTCGGAACGGGTCCGCGCGAGTCGGCAGGATCCCGGTGCGGGCGCTGTTCGGCTCGCTTCGCACGGCTGTGAACGATCGGGCGCTGCTCGGCATGATGGTCATCGGCGGTCTCGTCGCGCTGTGCGTCGGCGCTTCCCTCGGTGTCTCGATCCCGGACTTCGCCGAGACGCTCGGCGCCGGGGACGCGGGCGTCGGGTACGGCGTGCTGTTGTTCGCGAACGGGGCAGGCGGCGTGCTCGGCGGGTTGCTGCTCGAAGCCACGGGGATGGTCCGCCCGAACGTCAGGGCAGCGGTGGTCGCGACGCTCCTCTTCGGCGTGACGACTGTCGTCGCGTCGCTCTCCCACGTCTACGGGCTCGTGGTAGTCGCCCTCTTCATCGGGGGAGTGGCGACGCTCGCGAGCGGGTCGATTGGACAGGCAATCGTGCAGCTCCGCGCGCCGTCGGATCAACGAGGCCGCATCGTCGGGGTCTACAACATGTTCGGCCAGGGACTGCGCACCGGCAACGGCATTACCCTGGCGCTCGTCGGCACGGCGTTCGGCATCGGACCCGCGGTCGCGCTCGGTGGCGGGCTGCTCGTAGTCGGCACGCTGGTCGTGTGGCTGGTGGTCTCCCGGGGAGCCGGACGCGATCGAAGAGCAGCAGGATCATCCCGCTCATCGGGATGATCGTGCCCGGGAAGGGTTTGCTCGCCATCGCCGTTGCAACCACGATCGAACCGTGAGCAACGAAGCCCCCCTCCGCGCCGTCGTCAGCGACGCCGCCGCTGTGCTCGGCACGTTCCCGATCGTGCTCGGCGGCCCGTTCGGCGGCGAGTCGGACGCCGTGTCGACCGCCCGCCTCGAGGCGTTTCGAGACGCCGGTGGCACGGTGGTCGAGACCGCCTTCAGCTACATGGGCGGGCAGAGCATCCGAGCGCTGGGGTCCCGCTTCCGGGCGATGCCGGGCGTGTTCGACGCGGTCGTGAAGATCGGACACCGCGGCCGTGGTGCGGACATGCCGCTCACCGCGGAGAACATTCTCGCCGACACCGACGAGTCCCGCTCGGTTCTCGACGTCGACCGGATCGGCATCGTGCTCATCCACAACGACGACCCGGAGCGCGACGTCGAGGCCATCGCGGACGCCCTCGACCAGCTCGTGACCTCCGGTCGAGCACGTGCCGTCGGGATCTCGAACTGGACGGCGCCCCGTCTGGCGGCCGGCATCGCGGCGCTCACCGAACGGGGACACCTCCCGCTCGCCAGCTATCACCGGAGTCTCGCCGTGCCGGACCCGACGGCGTTCCACGGCAGCACCTTGCCCGGTGACGACGCGATCTTCGACGTCGTCGCTGACCGTGCAGTGCCGCTCCTGTCATGGTCGGCGAACTCGGGCGGGTACTTCGCTGCTGCTGACGGCACCGATGACGAGCCCGGCGACGGCCCGTTCGACTCACCGGCCTCGCGCGCGCGGCGCGCCCGGTGCCGGCTCCTCGCCACCACGCTCGGCACGGACGCGGCGACCATCGCCCTCGCGTGGACGCTCGGCGAACCCCGCACCTGGGCCTCTGTCGGCACCGGGTCCGTCGACCGCCTGCGCTCGACGCTGACGACACCCGAACTCGCCCTCGACGCCGAGCAGCGTCGATGGCTCCGTGACGGCTGACCGCCGCCGCTCCCGCCTTCCCCTCCGCTCCACCGACCACCCGACCGATCGCTTCAGTGACGAAACGAGAGACCTCATGACCCAGGACACCGCGCCCTCGACGGCGCACGCACGGACCGGACACGACGAACCGGACGGCAAGCTCAGCAGCAAGCAGTGGCTCGTCATCATCCTCGCCAGCATGGCGTCGTTCCTCGACGGCGGTGCGATGGGCGCGACCGCCACCACGCTCGCGGTCTTCCAGGACGCGTTCCACCTGTCGAGCGCCACGCTCGGCCTCCTCGTCGCCCTCGGGCCGACAGCAATCGGTTGCGGCATCGGTGCACTCATCGGCGGGCGACTCGGGGACAAGCTCGGTCGCAAGCGCATCTACAAGTGGGACCTCCTGGTCTTCGCGCTCGGTGCCCTGATCATCGTGTGCTCCGTCGGGGCGCCCACGCTCCTCATCGGCGCCTTCATCCTCGGGCTCGGTGTCGGTGCCGACATCCCGACATCGCTGGCGCTCGTCTCGGAGACCGCGCCGGCGCGCATGCGCGGCAAGATGGTCGGCTTCACGATGGTGACCTCGTCCATCGGACCGCTCGTGGTGATCTTCGTCGCGTTCGCCGTCTCACCGCTCGGGCTCCTCGGCGCCCGCATCGTGTTCGGTCTGCTGCTCGTGATCGCCCTCATCACCTGGGTCATGCGACAGGGCCTCGCGGAGTCGGTCCGCTGGAAGTCCGCGAAGACCGTCGCCCCGAAGACCGGCGCGATCGAGCTGTTCCGCGGCCCGAACCTCAAGGCGTTCGTCTGGACCGCGTTGCTGTTCATTCTCTTCGTGATCCCCGGTTCCACCGGCGGCACGTTCACGCCGTACATCACGCGCTCGCTCGGCATCGCGACGCAGTCGCAGAGCGTCGTGTTCTCCGCCGTCAGCATCGTCGCGACGATGATCGGCTCCTTCGTCTTCATGCGCTTCGTCGACCGCCGGGGGCACTCCCGCCGCCTCGTCTGGGGCGTCGGCATCGCCCTCGAACTCGCCGCGTACCTCGCGTTCGCGCTGCTGCCGTTCTCCGCGTGGACGGTCGTCTTCAACACCCTCGCCTTCGGCATCGGTGCGGGACTCGCCGGAGAGGGCATGTACAAGCTGTACTCGCAGGAGCTCTTCCCGACCATGCTCCGCTCGAGTGCCCAGGGCTTCACCTACTTCGCCGCGCGGATCGTCGCGTCCGCCTGGAGCTTCCTCGTCCCCGTGCTGCTCGTGAGCGGCGGCATCCGGACGATCGCCTGGATCCTCGTGGCGGCCGTCCTCGCGATGGGGGTCATCGGGATGTTCATGCCGTCGACCAGCGGCAAGTCGCTGGAGGACATCGAGACCGAACGCACCGGGAATATCCCGGTCGTCTGATCCCGTCGGCATCCCGACACCACCGGCTGCCGGACGGCATCCGTCCGGCAGCCCCACCCCCGGGGCGACACCCCGAAGACCAACGAAGGAGCAGTCGTGGCCCAGTTCATGCCGACCGGCGCACCCAAGGACCCGAAGGCAGCGTGGGCGTTGCCCGGGTTCGACCAGGACGCGTTCGACGCCTCGCCCGCCGGACGCAACGTCCGCGCGATGCAGGAGATCCACCGTGGCGTGCCGGAGGGTGGGATGCACCCCGAGATCGTCGAGTACTGGGCGCGGCTCGGTGTCCGCAAGGAGCTGTTCGACGAGGGCACCGACGGCGAGTACGCGGTCTTCACGCCGATCGGGATGGACCCGGAGCGGCAGTACCCGCTGGTGTACGTCTCGCACGGCGGCGGCGAACCGATCGCCCGTGCCGAGACGAGCGGCTTCGCCGCACTGGTTCAGCGCGAGCAGTTCATCGCCGTCTACCCGTGGAACGGCGGGAAGTCCAACGACGCGGTCGAGACCGAGTTCCCGCGGATCCTCGCCGCACTCGAGGACGCCGGCGCGCCCGTCGATCCCGAACGCATCTACGCGGTCGGCTTCTCGGCCGGGTCCGACGCCACCGGCGTGCTCGCGTGCGCCTACCCGGACGTCATCGCCGCCGTCTCGCCCAGCCCGGGTGGCAACCTCTTCGCCAAGGGCCGCTGGTACGAGTCCGCCGACTCCTACAGGCGCAACCGAGGCTCCCGGATGCCTCTCATCTCGGTCGCCGGAACGCTCGACGGCGGCGACCGGTACCCGCTGGAACAGCCGGAGCACGTCGCGAACTTCGACGTCTGGATGGAGCACATCGTCGGTGTCCCGGGCTACGAGCCGGTCGGGTTCGACCGGTCGGTGGCGCTCCGCGGCGCGACGGACCCGTCGGTGGCTGCGTTCGGGTTCCCCTTCGCGCGGACGTTCCAGCACCGGCTCGAGGGCGTCGAGTGGTTATTCGGGGACTTCGTGGACGAGCGCGGCACGGCCCTCGCCCGGTTCGTCACGGGAGTCGGGCTCCCGCACGCCCAGACCGCGTCGCAGGCGCCGCTCATCTGGGACTTCGTGAAGCACTTCAGCCGCAACCGGACGACCGGCGAGAGCATCTACGCACCGGTCGTCGTCGAGGCCGTCGACACCGTTCTCGCCGCCGCGCCCCAGCCGACGACGGCATCCTGACCGCCACCGCACCGACCAAGGAGAACCTGTTGCGCGCACTCACCGTGACCACTCTCGACGACCGGGCCGAGGCCCTCCGTCACCGGATCCTCGGACCGGGCGGTTTCGCGCCGCCGCCGTTCTGGGTCTGGGCGCAGAACATCGCACTCGCCGAGAACGTCGAGCCCTTGGGTGACCACTGCCGGAACCGGACGGTGCTGCCGGCGGGTGTCTGGGAACTCGTCGTGCTCGTCGTCGCCCGACACAACCGCTCTCCGTTCGCGTGGTACGCGCACTACGACGACGCCATCGACGCGGGGACGCCGAAGGAGTGTCTCGACCGTCTCGCCAGCGGCGCCGAGCCGGCGTTCCACGACGCGGCCCTCGACCTCGCCTACCGGGTCATGACCTCGATTCTCGTCGAGCACGGACTGTCGGAGGCCTTGTTCACCGAGGTGACGGACGCCTGGGGCCAGGCGGGACTTGTGGACCTCGTGGGCTGTATGGGGAGCTTCTCGCTGAGCGCATGGGGTCTCAACGTGTTCCGGGTCGGCTTCGAGCAGGACGCGCGCCCGTGGCCATTCCTGGACACTCCGGTCCCCGTAGAGTGACGGCGTGCGGATCGAGTACCTGACGGAGTTCGCCGACCTGGCACGGACTCTCAGCTACACCGAGACGGCGCGGAATCAGGCGGTGAGCGAGTCGGCACTGTCGCGGCACATCCGCGCCGTGGAGGACGAGCTCGGGGTGGTGCTGTTCGAGCGCACGTCGCGACGGGTTCGTCTCACCGGCGAAGGCGCTCGTCTGCTGCACGCGGCGGACTCCGTCGGCACGGTGTGGTCGGGGTACCTCGCGCAACTGCGCACTGCACGGACCCGGTCGGCGGACACCATCGACGTGGCGGCGAACTACTTCGTGTCGGACCAGATCGCGGCGTTCCTCGCCCACCGGCCCTCGAGCGCGATCCGGCAGCTGTCGCAGGGCGAGCCGAGCGCAGCGCTCCTGCAGCACCTCGAGCGCGGCGAATGCGACTTCGTGGTCGTCACGAGTCCGGTGGCAATCGGAGCGCACGTCGAATCGTTCGCGATCGCGAGCGACTCGTTCGTCGCGGTCCTGCCGACCGCCCACCGGCTGTCGTCGGCGGACGCCCTTTGTCCGGAGGACCTCGCGACGGACCCCTTCATCTCGTTCCACCCGGGAAGCATCGGCGACGAGTGGATCCGGCGCATCTGCGAGCGGGCCGGTTTCGAACCGAACGTGATCTTCTCGTCGGAGGTCGGTTCTTCGATCGCGCAGCTCGTCGCGGACGGACTCGGCGTCACGTTCCTGCAGAAACGGACGATCAGCAAGATGCATCCACACGATGTGACGCTCGTTGACATCGATCCGCCGGTGCGTGTCCAGGCGCTGCTCTGCTGGGACGGCCGTCGGCCACTGCCGCCCGCAGCGCGTGCGTTCCGCGACTACCTGCGGGAGCACGCCACTCCCTGATCTCGACGATAGGGTGAACAATACTGTGCACCAATGGAGGTTGATGTGGTCGGTGATGAGGTCCATCTAGTCGTCGGGAGTTTCGCGATGCCGGACGGGCCGGACGGCGACGGCCTGCGGGTCTTCGCCCTCGACCGCCGGAGCGGGACGCTCGAGCCGACCTGGAGCGGTTCACCCCGACTGAACGTCGGCGGTGTGGCGATCCGCGACGACGTCCTCTACGTCACGGACGAGGTCGACACGGCCGCGCGCGCCGGGCTCTCAGACGGCGGAGGAGGCCGGATCTACGCGTTCCGTATCGACCGGCAGGGCGGACGCCTCGCCGAGATCGCCCACGGTCCGAGCTTCGGCACGCAGCCGGCGGGGATCGCGATCGATCCGTGTTCGGCGTCGGCCGTCGTCGTGCACTTCACGAGCCGCGACGCCGTGACGCGGATCACGGGCGACCGGCGCAGCGGCTTCGGCGTCGAGATCGTGCTCGAGGACGCGACCACGGTGCTCTTCCCGCTCGAGCCCGACGGGTCGCTGGGGGCACCCGTCGACATCGATGTCCGGCCGCCCGGCCCGGACGGTGCCGCATGTCTGCACTCGGTGACGCCGGCCCCGGACGGCTCCTGCTTCGTCGTCTGTGACATGGCACGCGATGTCGTCCGGACCATCGGGATCGACCGCGCAGAGTCCGCATTCGTCGCGCTCGCCGAACGTTCGGCGCCCGAGGGTTCGGGCCCTCGGTACGCGGTCTTCCACCCGACCTTGCCGGTCTTCGCAGTGAACCACGAGTACCTGCCGATCGTGCAGACGTTCTCGTGGACGTCCGACGGTGCGTTCCACCTGCTCGGGACGGTCGACGTCCTGCCGACGGGCACGCCGGCGCGGGCGGACGCGTTGCAGTCCGACCTGCGCGTCCACCCGTCGGGCCGGTGGCTGTACACGCTGGTCCGTGGGCACGAGGTCCTGTCCGTCCTCGCCCTCGACGAGCGCACCGGGGTCGCGACGCTGCAGCAGACCGTGGCGGTCGACGGGGTCGGCCTGAAGGGGTGCGCCGTCTCGCCCGACGGACGGCAGCTGTTCGTGGCTGCGTCGCGCAGCGACGCGGTCATCAGGTTCGCGATCGCCGACGACGGCACGGTGGGCGCCGAGCTGGACCGCACGGCGGTCCCGAGCCCCGGCGTGCTCGCGTTCATCCCGGACGTGACACGGTGACCGAGCACCGGACTGGAGGCGCGGTGCGGCCGGTCCCGCGCCTCCCGTCCGTCAGGTGGTCGCGTCAGCGACCGGTCGGAACGCGTACTCGCGTTCCACGAACGCACGGATGAGCGGATCGGCCCGGTCGTCCAGTCCGCGGTGGGCGACGACCCGGTCGCCGATGTCGATCCACCCGAGGTCGTCGTCGGACCTCGGCCACTCGGGGAGGCCGGGGCCGTTCGGGTCGCCGGTGCGCACGAAGTTGAGGACGTACGAGCTGAGGACGTGCGCGACCTCGCGGTCGGTCTCGGTCCAGGCCCGCTCGGGAGCGATGTCCGCGGTCGTCGTGCCGAACTGGTACCAGAGGTCCCCGCCGTGCCAGTTGAGTCCCGACGCGGGATCGCGTGGCGTGCCGATGTCGTGCGGTGCGGTCGGGGGGCGGTGGCTCCACAGGTAGGTGAACACCCTGCCCGAGCCCCCGTCGGCGACGTGCTGCCCGAACAACCGGTCGAGCATGAGGTTCCGACTCACGTTGGTCCGCTCCGAGCCTGCGAGGCCCGACGTCGCCAGCCGTCGTGCCGTCGACCAGGCGTCGTCGTCGGAGACGTCGAGGTGGGCGGCGAGCCCGCCAGCCGGTGCGAGGTCCCCGAGGAGGGCCGCGAAGTGTTCGTCGAAGTGCTGCGTGTCCCGGAACGGTTCGCGGGCACCGCCGAGCGGCACCGTCGGCGCAGTCGTCGAGCGAGCGAAGACGTCGGCTTCGCCGAGGGCCAGACCGTCGAGCCAGTCGACGTCGAGACCGTATCGGTCGATGCCGGCGGCGAGGTCGTCGGAGGGCAGGAGCTCGTCCCGCACCATGTAGTCGGGGAGCGCGTCGCGGGGAATCGACTCCAGGAACACGTCGGCGTCGAGCGCGCGGAGTGTGTCGAGGCTCGCGTCGGGGTCGATGCCGAGGCGCCGGAGCATGGACCGGCCGTGCTCCTCGGCCCAGGACTGGTCCGCGAGCGGCTGCTTCCACTTCAGGCCGCTCATCGTGATCACGTGTCGGACACGGCCGACGCTGGCGGGGTGCGCGACGATGGCGCAGGCCTTTTGCGTGCCCCCGGAGATCCCGCCCACCGTGATGTTCGTCGGATCGCCGCCGAAGGCGCGGATGTTGTCATCGATCCACTCCATCGCCTTGAGGAGGTCGCGCAGACCGTAGTTGCCGCTCGTGCCCTGTTCGGCGCGGAGCTGCGGCAGTGCGAGGTAGCCGAATGCGTTGACCCGGTGCGCGACGCTCACGACCACGATGCCCCGGGCGGCGAGAGCCGTGGGGTCCGTCGGCGCCTCGTTCGCGAAGCCGTTGGTGAGGCCGCCGCCGTGGAACCAGACGTAGACCGGGAGCGCTGCGGTCGCGGTGACGTCCGGGGTCGCGACGTTGAGGTACAGGCAGTCCTCGCTCATCGGAGGTGTGCGGTCGTAGTACCCGGGCACGTAGCCGTCACGGCGTTGCCAGTCGCCGTGGAACTGCTGCATCGCTCCGGGGGTTTCCTCGGTGCACGACCGGACGCCGGTCCACGGCACCGGGTCGATGGGCGGCGCCCATCGGAGCGCGCCGACGGGCGGGGCTGCGTACGGCACCCCGCGGAAGTGCGCCACGTGTCCGTGCGGGTGCTGCGCGCGGTACCCGCTGACGCGGCCGTTCTTCGTCGTGACGACGTCCATGGTCATCTCCTCGGTCCGCGTCTCGTCACCCGAGCCACCAGAGTGTCGCCCGTCCGACCTCGAACGGGTGGCTGGCCAGCCGTGTCAGGCGTCCGTCGTCGCCGACGCGGAAGACGGTGAGGGCAGCGGGGATCACGTCGGCAGGGTTCCCAGTGGGACCGAGCATGGGTTTGCTGTTCGCCGCGACCAGGATGCCGCCGTGGTCGAGGAAGGTGATGCAGCGAGCGGAGATCCCTCCGGAGTCGATGCGTTGGACGAGCGCGGGGACGCCGTCAGGGTCGAGCCGGAACACGCTCAGAGTGTTTTCGCCGCCCTCGAACGCGGGGAGCTCCGCAGGGGTCCGCCAGCGGTCCGGGTCGATGATCGGACCGTCGGCACGGGTGACCGCGACGAGCGTGCGCCCGTCCGGCGTGACGTCGAGCACGCCGCCGAGCTGTCTGGCCCGAGCGTGCTGCGGGTCGTCGAGCAGACCGGGGTGTGCACCGGGGACGGCGACCATCCGGTCCCCGTCGAACCGGATGGTGACGACGCGGTTCTGCGCTTCGAGGGTGACGTATGCGACGGGGAGTGTCGGGTGGAAGGCGACGTTCCGCGGGTTGAATCCCTCGTCGCCGAAGTCGGCGGACAGATCCAGCGTGTCGAGGACGCTGAGCCGCCCGTCGTCGACTGCAGTGAGGTGGACCCGACCGGCGACGGCGGCCGTCCCCGTCCGGCCGGTTTGGCCGCGCGCCACAAGCACGGCTCGGTCGCCGGACTGAGTGAACTCGGTGTCGTGCAGGTAGACGCCGAGCGGGCCGTCGACCGGATGTTCGCTCGGCGTACCCGGACGTCCGGCAACGTCGACCGGCAGAATGCTTATCGCAGTCGCGTCCGTGTGGGTGGCGACGAGCAGCGCCCCTGCAGGGTCGATGGTCAGGTGCACCGCCCGCGCCGGGAGTTCCACCGGGTCGCCGACCACCCGCGGTCCGCTGCCCGGCTGCGTGTCGATCGTCACCACCAGGTTCGGCCCGCCCTCGCGGTCGGTGCACACGACGTAGCGCAGCGGGAGCGTGGGGTGCCTGACACCCTCCTCGATGAGGCTCGGTAGCGCGATCCGTCCGTGCTCGGTGACCTCGCCGGTGCGCGTGTCCACGCTGCAGTGGACGAGGTCGCTGCCGATCGCGGCGAAGACGGTCTCGCGCGTCATCCGATCGTCTTGTTCATCGTCGTTGCGAACTGCCGCGGGGTCACGGTCCGGCTCACGATCGCGGCGGTGTTGTCCTCGAGCACCGTGTCGTTGTCGATGAGGACCGTCGTCCAGGCCTCGTTCATCTCCTCCTTCGAGGCGAGCTCGTACGCCCACGAGACCGCCTTGCCCGCCACCGTGTCCGGGATGTACTGGTCGGCGTCCGCCACGGCCGGCACGACGCCCACGGACGCCTCGCCTTTCGCGTAGGCCTCCGACGACAGCATCGTCGTGAAGTACGAGGCCAGGAGCTGCTGGGAGGCCTTCGATGACTTTGCCGTGACGAAGAAGTTCACCGAGGCGTTGCCGTCGACCGTCCGCTCGCTCTGCTTTCCGCTCGGGAACTGGGCGTACCCGACTGCACCCGACTTGACGAAGTCAGGGTCGATCGCGGAGATCTTCGAAAGGAAGTTCGCCGGGGCGAGCATCATCGCGGCCTTGCCGGAGTAGAAGAGTGCGCGATCAGCACCGTTCTGGTCACCGGTGCTGTCGAACCCGGTTCCGAACGCGCCGTCCTTCGAGAGCTGCTGCAACTGTGTGAGGCCCTCGATGATGGCCGGGTCCGACCATGCGTCCGTTTTGCCGTCGCGCACTGACTGGAACGGTGCGCTGCCGCCTTCGCGCTCGACGAGGTACTGGGCCCAGAAGTCGCTCGGCGCCTTGTCTTGGTCGCCGAGCGCGACCGGGATGATGCTCGCCTTCTTCAGCTTCTGAACGTCGGCGTCGAGTTCGGCGAGCGTCGTCGGCGCGTGGGTGAGTCCGACCTTCTTGAAGACGTCCTTGTTCCACCACAGCGTGATGGGGGACGCCCCAAACGTCGGGAAGCCGTACACCTCGCCGCTGTCGTCCAGCTTGGTGACGTCGAGCGCCGACGGCAGGAACTTCGACTCCCAGTCCGGGTCGGCCGTCTTGAGGAGCTTGCCGGCGTCGAGGAGCGCCCCCGAGTGCACGTACTGTTCCATCGCGGCGGGGTCGGTCGGCTCGATCGCGGTCGGGGGCGTTCCGGACGCCAGGATCGTGGTGACCTTCTCGTTGAGCGAGTTCGCCGGGTAGTACTGGTACTGGATCTTCGTGCCGGGGCACTGCTTCGCGTAAGCCGCCGCCATCGCCGAGTCCAGATCCGCCTGCGCCTGGGAGTTCTGCAAGGACCAGATCGTCGCGGTCGCGGCGCCTGCGCACTCGGTGACCGTCGGCATCTCCGAGGCCGACGGCAGGTCCGCCGTGCTCGTCGAGGGGCTTCCTCCTGCACTGCAGGCCGTCAGCGCGAGGGCGAGGGCCGAGGCGACCGCGACGCCCGTGAGCGCCCGTCGTCGGAGCGGGGTCCTGATCGGCGTGGTCGTCCGTCGGTGCATGTGAACTTCTCCCTCGAAGTCGTACCGGTCAGCCGCTCACGCGGCTGTCGACCGTCAGCGCTGAGCAAGATTGCTCAACGATACAAGTCAACAGTGTTACGGTAAGAATGCGAGCGGGGGATGTCAACACCGTCCCGCCAGATCGCCCGCTTCGACGAAGAAGACAGGAGCAGCATGACGAACCAGACGCTCACGGACCTCATCGGGATCGGCGAGGATGCGCCCGACGTCACAAGACTCGTGCTCGGAGGGCCGTTCGGCACCGAACCACTCGGCGAGTCGTTCGCGCGACTCGACCACTTCGCCGAGGTCGGGGGTCGGTTGGTCGAGACCGCACACTCGTACAAGGGCGGAGCGGCGCAGGCGGCCATCGGCTCGTGGAACGCCGAGCACCCCGGAGCGCTCCGGGTCATGACGAAGATCGGGCACGATCCCGCCTCGAAGGGTGACATCCCGCTCGACCGCGCGCTCGTCCTTGAGCACCTCGACGCCTCGATCGCGGCGCTGAACGTCGATGCCGCCGACATCGTGCTGTATCACACCGACGACCCCGACCGGACCGTCCGGGAACTTGCGGACACGCTGCTCGAGATCGTCTCGTCCGGTCGGGCTCGTCACGTCGGGGCGTCGAACTGGCAGCCGGATCGCTTCGCCCAGCTCGCGACCCTCCTCGCAGCCGACGGGCAGACCGCGATCGCGAGCTACCAGTACGGCCTCGCCGCACCGGCGCCGGAACGCCTGCGGCCCGGCAACCTCGCCGCGGACGGGGACGTGCTCGCGATGCTCGAACATGCCAAGTCCCCGCTCTTCGCCTGGTCGTCGCAGGCCGGCGGCTACTTCTCGCGCACCGACGGTGCCGACACGCCGACACGGTCAACGATCTTCGAATCGGACGAGAACGCCCGGCGCCGCGAGCGGTGCCGGACGCTCGCGGCAAACCTCGGCACCGAGCCCGGGATCCTCGCGCTCGCGTGGACGCTCCACCGACCCGCCACCTGGGCGGCGATCGGACCGCGAACCGCGGAACAGCTCGACGGCTCGGTGGCAGCGCTGGGACTCACCCTCTCCGATGAGGACGTGCGGTGGCTTGAGACGGGCACAGCGTCGTGACCTCGGTCGGCACCGCGCTGACTGCGGACGACGTCCTGGCCATCCGCGACATCGCATCCGTCTGGAACGTCGCCGAGGACGATGGGGACGCGGCGCGGTGGACGGATCTGTTCGTCGCCGACGGCGTGAGCGTCTACGGCAACGGCCGGGTCGAGTCCGGCCGAGAGACCCTCGGCCGTGCCGCAGAGGCCAGGGCCGTCGACGAACGGATGTTCCCGTGGTCGCACTGGACGCTCGGCGACCCCACGGTCGAGCCGACCGACGACGGCGCGCTGCTCCGCCACTCCTACGCGACGGTGACGGCCCATCCCGACGGGTCCTTCGGGTTCCAGAGCCTGAGCGAACGCGTCTACCGGGTCCGGCGTGACGCGGGACGCTGGCGGATCGTCGAGCGGACGATCCACCCCATCCCGCTCGGACTCGCCCCAGACCCCGAGGACCGCACCAGTGTGTGCGCTCCGGTCGTCACCGAGCCAGACGGGCGGAGCCCGGGCGCAGCCGACCGGATCGCGATCGAGGAGCTCCTGACCCGGGCAGCGGTCGCCGAGGACACCGGGGCGGTCGACGGGATGGCCGACCTGTTCGTCGCCGCCGGGGCGACGGTGAACGGACGTGGTGCGGTCACGAGCGGGCGGCCGGCGATCGCCGCAGCTGCCGTCGAGCGGTGGCTGAAGTCCGCGAACCACCAGAAGGTGCACTTCGCCGTGAACGTGCTCGTCGAAGCGGCGGGGGACGGCGCCGTTGCGACGTCGTACAACGTGATCCTTGCCGGGGCGACTGCAGCAGACACCGCGATCGAGAGCGTCGTCGTGAAGCACGACCGAGTCGCCCGGGACGGCGGCACGTGGCGGTTCGTGGAGCGCCGGGTGGCGCCTCTCGACCGGGTTCCGCGCCCGGGACGCGCGCCTGGTGCCGAGGTGTCGGGCACCACCGAGCACGGGGCTGTGTCGGCCGCTGATCGGCAGGCGATCCAGGACCTCCTGACGTGGTCCGCGATCGCTGCGGACACCGGCGACCACGACCGTGCCACCGCGGCGTTCGCCGACGACGGTCGCACGGTGGGGCTCGACGGCGCGGTCACCGCCGGCCGGGACGCCATCGGCCGACGTCTTCGCGAACAGTGGGACACCCCGGGTGCCGACCGGCTGGTGCACTGGAACGTGAACACGACCATCACCTCGACGGTCGACGGAGCGCACGCGCACTCGTACGGGATGGTGGTGGCCTTGGACGGCGCCGGGCGGGGGCGCATCGACGCCGTCGTCGCGCAGCACGACGAGTTGCGCCGGGTCGACGGGGGTTGGCGCTTCGTCGAACGGCTGGTCCGCCCGATCGGGCGCGAGCTGCGCGCCGCGCACTGACCACGCGGCGGACGGGAGACAAGGCGGCGGAGCCGACCCGTGCCTCCCGTCCGCGCCGGACTCAGTCGAGCGTCGGTGTGCCGTGCGTGTGGAACGTGTCGATCGTCTTCAGGCCCCAGGCCTGCCCCTTGGCCCGTTCCTCGGCCGTCCAGGTGATGGTCTCCCAGTCCGGGGCGAGGATCAGCCGAGCGCCCGGGTTGCACAGTTCGATGCGGTTGCCACCCGGCTCCCACACGTACAGGAAGAAGGTCTGCTGGATCGCGTGTTTGTGCGGTCCGGTCTCGATGTGCGTCCCGGCCTCGAGGAAGACGTCGGCGGCGCGCAGGATGTCCTCGCGGGTGTCCGTCGCGAACGCGAGGTGGTGCAGACGGCCCTTCGCTCCGGCCCAGTCCTCCGTGTAGACGAGGTCGTAGGTCTTGTTGACGAGGTTGTACCAGACACCGGAATACCCGCTGCCATCGGCCTTGGCGATCCGCTCAGTGCACCGTGCGCCCAGCGTCTCAACGAGGAACCGGGACGTCGAGGGGACGTCCTCCGTCAGGTAGTTGACATGGTCGAGCCGCCGGATGTTCGCGCCGCGCCCCGGGAACTTCGCAGCCTGGTTCTTCAACGACGGGCGGTCCTCATCATCGGCGACGTACCGGTCGACCTCGAAGTAGACGCCCATCGGGTGCGTGTCCGGGTCCTCGAACAGGTAGGTCGGGCCGAGCCCGCGGACGTCGTCCGTCCACCCCTGTCCGAGTCCGGTCGCCTCGATCCGCTCGACGACCCGGCGCAGGGCCGACGGGCTCGCGGCGCGGACGAAGGTGCGTGCGACGCCGGCGTGGTCACGTTCGACCAATCGGATGGTGTAGCTCTGGTAGTCGTCCCAGGTGTGCAAGTACACGGAGCCGTCGTCACCCCGTCCGACCTCGCGCAGCGCCATCTGGTCGACGAAGAAGTCACGGGACGCCTCGAGTGTCGGCGTGTAGATCTCGACCGGACCGACGTGCGCGAGGTCGCGCGGCCGGTCGATGTCCGGAACGGACGGGACGGTGTCGATGATTGGCATGTTGGGCCTCTCGTGTCATTGTCGACGGGCCGGCTACGCCGGTCCGGTGGCTCTGTGTTTCGTCAGCGGGATGGACGCGGCCAGACCAGCCCGTCGGCGAGTTTCCGCGCGGTGCGGACGACGGCGCTGCTCCGGACCGCGGGCAGCGATCCGGCTCCGGCCTCGTAGAGGTCGGACGTCAGCTCGACGTCCACGTCGAAGTGGCCGGTCGGGTGTTCGATGCGGAGGCGCGGTCCGACCCGTGGGGCGAGCAGAGGGTGTGCAACCGAGCCCACGAGGAGGGCACCGGCCCCCACGGAGACGGCGGCGACCACCCCGATCGCGGTGTGCACGCGATGCGGGATGAAGCTCCGTGTGCTGATGGAGCCCCCGGCGGTCGGACGGGAGACGAGGGTCATCTTCGGGACGGTCTCGTCAGCGACCTCCCCGAGGCCCATGGCGCGGCCGGCCTGCAGGCGGAGCGACTCGACGCGTTCACGAAGAACCGGGTCGGACTCGAGGAGCTCCGGAGGTTCGGTGCCGGTCAAGCCGAGGTCGGTGGCATCGACGAGCACGACGGGCATGCCCGCGTCCACACAGGTGACCCGGACACCGTCGAATTCGTCGACCACAGCGCCCGTCGGCAGGAGCGAGACGGCGGGCGCGGGGGACTCGAGCGGAATCGCCGCACCCGGGAACGGGACACCCGAGATCACCGTGTCTCCGTCGTACCGGACCCGGCCGTGCGGGGTCTCCACCGTGGCGACCGTCTGGCCGCCCGACGGGTTGCGGGTTCGGATCCGCACCCGTGTCGTCCCCGGGGTCACCGGAACCAGACCGCGCTCGATTGCGAACGGTCCGACCCCGGCGATGATGTTGCCGCAAGTCTGGGTCGCGCTCACGATCGCACGGTCGACCTGGACCTGCAGGAACAGGTAGTCGACGTCCGCGTCCGGATCGGCGGACAGCGACACAACCGCGACCTTGCTTGTCAGTGGGTGTGCTCCACCGAGCCCGTCGATCTGACGCACGTCCGGGGACCCCATCACTCGAAGCAGCAGGTCGTCGCGCGAGTCCGCGTCCGACGGGAGGTCTGCCGCGAGGAAGTAGAGGCCCTTCGACGTCCCGCCGCGCATGATCATGCATCGGATGCCGTCGGCGTCCACCGACGGGTCAGCCATCGACGCCGTCCGGCTGCCGATCGACCGCGCCCGGCAGTCGGTCGACATACCGGACACCCAGGTCGGCGAGCAGCGGCCGGAGGCCGTACATGTCGAGGCCGAGCACGCCGTCGGCGAGCTGCTGGCGCTTCGACTCCTCGTTCGCCACACGTTTCCGCGCCGCCTCGAGGACGCCCGGCGCGTCGGCGACGGGGACCACCACGACCCCGTCGTCGTCCGCGACCACGACGTCCCCGGGGCGGACTATCTGTCCCGCCACGACGACGGGCACGTTCACGGACCCGGGCGTCGCCTTCACCGTCCCCTGGGCGTGCACAGCCCGTGACCACACCGGGAACCCCATCTCGCGCAGGGTCGCGATGTCCCGCACCCCGGCGTCGATGACGAGGCCGACCACACCTCGGGCTCGGAGCGACGTCGCAAGCAGGTCGCCGAACATGCCGTGGGTGGAGGAGGCCGTGCAGGACACCACCAGCACGTCACCCGGCCGGCACTGCTCGACGGCCGCGTGGATCATGAGGTTGTCGCCCGGGTGCGAGGACACGGTCACCGCACTCCCGGCGACGACTGCCCCCGGCAGCCTCGGCTCAACGCGCGGGCCGAGCAGACCGGTCCGCCCGGCGGACTCGTGCACGGTGGCGGTGCCGGCGGCGTGGAGCCCGTCGATAGTGGCCCGGTCGGACCTGCGGACGTCGCGGACGATCACGTGGTCGACCACGATCAGGCGAGGGTGTCCGTGACCTGCGGGTACAGGCGCATGTACGCCTCGCCGTAGGTCTCCGACGGCAGCCCGAGGTTCGGGCCGCTGTTCCGCTTCGCCTGCACACCACGCCGGACCCCAAGGTCCGTGTAGTAGTCTATCAGGTGTCCCTGTGCCGCCATCGCGTGCATCGCCGCCTGCTTCTGCTCCCACACCGACGTGATGTCGAGGAGGACGTCGGGGGTGAAGCCGCTCACCTCGGACTGGTGCGGCTCGAAGAAGAACAACGGGGGAGCAGCGAGGACGCCGTCCGCTCCAGGGAGCGTGCCGTCGGACGTCGGGACCCCGGCTGCCTGCGCAAGGATCCTCGCGCGGCGGGCGATGTCGCCGGCCGGGCCGTGGTCGGTGTTGTACGGATCCGCCGGGGCGTGCGTGAGAACCACGCCCGGCCGGAGCTCCCGGTAGAGGTCGACCAGCTGCTGGACCAGTTCGGGCGTCTCCACCAGTGGGTAGTCACCCGCGTCGAGGAACCGAATCTCGGCGCCGAGCGCCGCGGCCGCGGCTTCGCCCTCAGCACGTCGGACCGCCTTGACCTCGTCCAGGGACATGCCGGCGCGCCACTGGCTCGCGGACTCACCACGCTCGCCGAAGCTGAGGCACGCGATCACCGCCCGCTCTCCTCGTGCCGTGGCGAGGGCGAGCGCGCCGCCGGCGCGCCAGACGAAATCGCCGGGGTGAGCGGTCACCGCGAGGGTGACTGGGGTGTTTGTCATGGTTGCCTCTTCCGTCGTGCTGCGTCGATCGACGTCAGCCTGTCTTGGCGGACGGTTGTGCCCGCCGTGCTTCCTGTGTTCAGCGCTCGAGCACCAGGGCGAGCCCCTGGCCCACTCCGATGCAGATCGCGGCCACCGCGACCCCGCCGCCGCGACGGGCGAGCTCGTGTGCCGCGCGTCCGATGACCCGGCCGCCGGACGCGCCGAGCGGGTGGCCGATGGCGAGCGCACCACCATGAGCGTTGAGGCGCTCCGGATCGAGCTCCGGCCACCGCTGCAGGCAGGCGAGCGACTGGCTCGCGAAGGCCTCGTTGAGTTCGACGAGGTCGACGTCCGCCCAGGTGCGCCCGGCTCGTGCCAGCGCGCGGTTCGCGGCCTCGACGGGAGCGATCCCGAAGACGTCGGGGTCGTTCCCGGACACGCCGCGCCCGGTGATGCGTGCGAGGGGGTCGCCGTCGAGCGCACCCTCCACCGCCATGAGGACGGCGGACGCCCCGTCATTGATCGACGAGGCGTTCCCCGCGGTCACCGTGCCGCCCTCGGCGAACAGCGGGCGGAGCGAGCCGAGCTTCTCGAGCGAGGTGTCCTCGCGGATGCCCTCGTCGCGTCGGAGGTCGATGCCGGGGACCGCCGTCGTCTCGCGATCGAACACGCCATCGCGCCAGGCCGCGGCCGCGCGCTGGTGACTCGCCAGGGCGAACGCGTCTTGCTCCTCGCGAGTGATGCCGTGCAGGACGGCGAGCTTCTCGGCCGACTCGCCGTTCGAGATCGTCCACTCGGCCGGTAGCGCCGGATTCACCATCCGCCAGCCGATCGATGTGTTCCACATCCGGGGGTTACCCGCCGCGGGGAAGGGCTTCGCCTGCTTCTCGACGACGAACGGTGCACGGGTCATTGACTCGACGCCACCGGTGAGCACGATCGTCGCATCGCCCGTCTCGATCGCGCGTGACCCCTGGACGACTGCCTCCATGCTGGACCCGCAGAGGCGGTTGACCGTGACACCGGGCACCGAGGTCGGGAAGCCAGCGAGCAAGGCGCCGAACCGTGCGACGTCGCGGTTGTCCTCGCCGGCCTGGTTCGCGTCACCGAAGACGACATCGTCGATGTGGGCCGGGTCGAACCCGTTCCGCTCGACGGTGGCGCGCATGACGACGGCTGCGAGGTCGTCGGGGCGGACGTCGGCAAGTGCGCCACCGGCTCGACCGAAGGGCGTCCGGACCGCGTCGTGGACCCATGCTGCAGGCATCTCGAACCTCCTCGTTCGTAGTTCATTCTCGTTGAACAATATCCAAGTACTTGCTTGACGGCAAGCAAATGGTCGATTAGGTTCGGCCGCATCGGTACCCGTCACGAAGGAGTGGGACGCCCATGAGTGAGCCTGTCTACGAGGTCGTCTGGCCTCTCGGTCGATCGACCGTCACCGAGATCGATGCCAAACCGCGCATCTCCGACCTGTCCAAGGCGAAGATCGCGCACCTGTCGCACTACGGGTTCCGGCACGACGAGATGATCCCCGTGATCGAGGAGACCATGCGGGAACAGTTCCCGGGCATCGAGTTCGTCGCCCCCGAGGTGTTCGGCAACATCCACGGCCCGAAGCATGGCAAGGAAGCCCTGCCCGTCCTGCCGCAGCGGCTCGCAGAGCACGGCATCGACGCCGTGATCACCGGTGTCGGCAGCTGCGGCACCTGCACGCCCGCCGTCGCCCGCGCGAGCACCATCGCCGAGAACGCCGGCGTCCCGAGCGCCACGATCGTCGCCACCGCCTTCCTGCGGCAGGCGGGTGTCGTCGCCAAAGGTGAGGGCATGGCGGACCTCTGCATCGCGGAGTTCCCGGGCGTGATCATGACGCAGAGCGATGAGGAACTGCGGCGGAACACGCGCGACGTGCTCGTCCCGAACATCGTCGAGCAGCTGACCCGAGCCGTCGGGCACGGCGAGGAGGTCGTCGAGCCGGACAAGCGCGACGTTGTCTTCACCGGCACGCTCGACGAGGTCAACGAGTACTTCATCGAGCACCAGTGGACTGACGGACTGCCGATCGTCCCGCCGACCATCGACCGCATCGAGGCGTTCCTCGCGTTCACGGACCGTGATCCCGACGAGGTGCTCGGTGTCATCCAGCCCGAGAACCGCGAGGCGACAGTGTGGGCCGTCGCCGCGAACGGTGTCATGTCAGGTGCCCGGCCCGAGTACATGCCGATCCTCATTGCGGTCGTCGAAGCGATGGCGGAGCCGAACTTCTACGCGCGCGACTTCGGGGCGACCCCCGGACTCGAACCGCTCATCGTGGTGAACGGCCCGATCGTGAAGCAGCTCGGCTTCAACTACGAGACCGCGGTGATGCGAGTCGGGCGCCAATCGAACACGAGCGTCGGGCGGTTCGCCCGGATGTTCCTCCGCAACATCGTCGGGCTCCGGTTCGCACCCGACGACGCGGACAAGGCCTCCATAGGAGTCGGGATGAACGTCGCCGTCGCCGAGAACGAGGACGCCGTGTCCGAGATCGGATGGCCGTCTCATGCCGAGGGCTTCGGATTCGCGCGCGGCGAGAACGTCGTCACCGTCCAGAGCATGATGGCGTCGACAATCCCGATCTACACCGCGGGTGACACCGCGGAGCAGCACCTGGACACGCTCGTCGAGATCTTCGGCGGGATGTGCGCCGGATGGGCCCACACGGGTATCAAGAAGCGGAAGAACTTCCCCCTGTTGATCATGAGCCCCGGTGTCGCGAAGGTCATCGCACGGAGCGGCTACTCGAAGCGCGACGTCCAGCAGTACCTCTTCGACCACACGAAGATCTCGGTCCGCACCCTGTCGCGGCACGCGTGGGAGCTCGGTTACACCTCGTACGACCTGCAGCAGCTGCACGACGAGGGGATGGTGTCCGACGCCTACGTGGAGTCGGACGACCCGGACCGTCTGGTGCCGGTGTTCGTCGCGCCCGAGGGGATCGGGATCGTCCTGAGCGGCGACCCCGGACGGAACCAGAGTCGCGGCTACGTGCAGAACCAGAGCCACGGCTACCCGACCGCCAAGCGGATCGAGCTGCCGCGAGACTGGGACGCCCGGCTCGCGCACTGACGGGGCGTCGACGACGGGAGACGGTGCGTAGGACGTGCGCACCGCCTCCCGTCCGTCAGTCCGCCGTCGTGCTGGGAGGGACGAGTGCGAGACTCACCGGCACGGGGGTGCGGATCGTCTCGCCCGTGGCGGTGAGGGCACCGTCGGCGCCGACCGCGAACCGCGTGACGTTCGACGAGCCCTGGTGCGCGACGAGCAGCGACCGGCCGTCGTCCGACAATGCGCAGGTGCGAGGGATGGACCCTCCGCTCGCGATCCGCCCACGGGGTGTGAGGGCGCCGGAGGCGGCGTCCACAGCGAACCAGGCGACGCAGTCTTCCCCGCCCTCCGGTGCCGGTCCGCTGGAACCGTGTGCACGGTTCGTGGCGTAGAGGAACCGACCGTCGCGGTCGATCACGACCTCGGCGCCCGACCGCAGCCCGGGCTGCCCCGGTGGCAGGATCGGATGCGACGTGATCGCGGTCAACGCACCCGTGTGCGGGTCGAAGGCGAACATGGTGACGGCCGCGGTCATCTCGCTGATGACGAACAGCCATCGGCCGCCCGGGTGGAACACGCCGTGCCGGGCTCCGCTCCCCGCCTCGAGCGCTGCGCCCAGTTCCGGGTGGTGCACGAGCCGGGGCGTCTCCGCATCGATCGCGTACACCTCGACGCGGTCGGTCCCGAAGTCCGGGACGAGGACCCACCGGTCGAACGGATCGACGATCGCGGCGTGCGGATGGGGTGTCCGCTGCCGCACGGCGTGGGTGCCCGATCCGCCGTGCGCCGTCCGCGACGTCTCGGCTCCGAGCGTGCCGTGGGCGTCGAGCGCGAAGGTGTGCACCGTCCCCCCGTGGAACGTCGGCACGACGAGCATCCGGCCGCCGGCGCAGACCGCCGCGTGACAGGGGGAGGCAGCCGTCGCCCGTCTGGCCGTCTCGACGAGCCGCCCCGTGGTGTCGTCGCGGTGGTGGGAGACCACGGCACCGGCTTCCTCGGGGCCGCGTCGGACCTCGTGCACCGCGTACAGGGCGGGTGCCGTGGGGTGCAGGGTGACCCAGCCGGGTCGGTCGGCGACGGTCGTGCGGAGTTCCTCGGCTCCGAACGGGTCGAACCGGGTCCGCAGTGCGACGATCCCGAACGCCGTGTCCTCGGTGTCGGACTTCAGTGCACGCGGGAAGGTCCCGGTGTACATCGTTCCCATAGTGACGCGCCTCCTTGTGTCGTTCAATCAGATTGTTCTACAATCTGGTCCAGACATCATGTTCGCGCAAGGCCGCCCGGACATGGGCCCACCACCGGACACCCGCCAGGGTGTCACGCTCAACGCCGAGCGACGGCTCGCCGTTGCTCCGAGGAGGACGAAGCGATGACAGACGCATCCCACGACGACCACGACTGGGACGGACTCTCCGACTCCGAGTGGAACAAGCGACTCGACGACCTGATCGACGGGTTCAACGCCGAGCGCGGCGAGGTCAAGCTCCCGCCACCGCCGCACGCGATCATGACGAACGAGTACGAGCGCGGGATCAACAACAAGTACGTTACCGAGGACCTCATCCGCCACTACGCCGATGCGATCGGTGACCCGAACCCGCTCTGGCGTGATCCTTCGTACGCGCAGGGCACCCGATGGGGTGGTGTCCTGGCGCCGCCGACGTTCGAGTCCGCGATCTCGTTCGGCTCGTCGTTCGGCGGTCGGCTCCGGGTCCCCGGGGTGGCTCGGCTCGCAGCCGGGAACAAGCACGAGTACACGACACCGATCCGGCACGGCGATGCATTCTCCGTCTACGACAAGTACATGGGGTTCGAGGAGAAGGACGTCCCGGACAAGCCGTACCGGATGTTCATCGAGAGCGTCCCTCGCTACTTCGTGAACCAGCGCGAGGAGATCGCGGCGATCGCCACCGGACGCAACATCTACGTCGCCACGCCACCCAGTCGGCGCAAGGAGAAGAAGGCCGGTGACGGCAAGCTCTACGCCGACAAGCACCGGCACCACTTCAGTGACGCCGAGCTCGAGGTGATCCACCGTGGGTTCGACGAGCAGCTCGCCGGTGTCAACCGGCGGGGTGCCCAGGTCCGCTACTTCGAGGACGTCGTCGAGGGGCAGGCGATCCCGTCGGTCGTGAAGGGCGTGTACGACGTCTGCGACGCCTGTGCGCGCACGGTCGTCAGCACCTACCCGTACGCCTTCGCCATCAAGTGGGCCGCGATGCGCGAGCACCTGGGCCACCACCCGCAGGACCCGGAGACGGGGGAGCACCGCTTCCGCCGCGACTGGCACTACGAGGACCACGCCGCGCAGCTCTTCGGCGTGCCGTACGCCAACGTCGGCGGCATCCACAACGAGATGATGCTCGTGCACGCCGTGACCGACTGGATGGGCGACGACGCCTTCGTCGTGTCGATGGACTCGCAGGACCGCCGGATGAACTGGCTCGGCGACGCCACCACGGTCAAGGGGACGGTCTCGCGCAAGTACGTCGACGGCGACGAGCACCTCGTCGAACTCCAGGTGTGGGGCGAGAACCAGGACGGCGTCGTGCACACGAAGTCGACGTTCGTCGTGAAGCTGGTGTCGCGCAGTGAGTGGAGCAGACGGGGATGACCGCCGAGTTCGAGACCCTCGCCCTCGACGTCGTCGGATCGGTGGCGGTGCTCCGGCTCGACCGCCCGCGCGCCCGCAACGCCGTCGACGACACCATGCGCTCCGAACTCCGGCTGGTGCTGGACCACGTCGTCGACCACCAGGAGTACCGGGGCGTCGTGCTCACCGGCACCGGCAGCGCGTTCTGCGCCGGCGGTGACATCCGTGGCATGCAGGAGCGGATCGACCAGGGGCCACGCGCGGGCGAGATCGGTTGGCGACGGCAGCGTGAACTGCACGAGTCCCTCGAACGGTTGTACGCGCTCGACCGGCCGACGATCGCGGCGGTGAACGGTCCTGCCCTCGGGCTCGGGCTGGACATCGCACTGACCTGCGACTTCGTCTGGCTCGCCGACACCGCGACGGTGGCATCGTCGTTCATCAAGCGCGGCTTGGTGCCTGACGGAGGCGGCATGTACCACCTGCCACGGCGGGTCGGGCTGTCCGCGGCGAAGGACCTCGTGTTCAGCGGCCGGACGATCGACGCGGACGAGGCACTCCGGCTCGGTCTCGCCGACCGCGTGGTCGCCGCTGACGACCTCGTCGCCGCCGCCGTCGCGCACCTCGACGACCTCGGCCAGCACCCCGCGACCGCGCAGGCGATGGCGAAGCAGGTCCTGAACACGGCACTCGAGTCGAGCCTCGGTGCCGTCAACACCCTCGCGGGCCAGGCGCAGGTGTTCTGCTACGGCTCGCCCGACCACCTCGACGGCGTGCGCGAGTTCCTCGCCGCGCGGGCAAGGAGTTCATCATGACGACGACGGACGACGACACCAGGGGAGCCTGGCTCCGTGTGATCGACCTGTCTAGCGGCGCAGCCGGCCCGTTCGCTGCGAAGCTGCTCGCCGACTACGGAGCGGACGTGGTCAAGGTCGAAGACCCGCGGCGACCGGACTGGGCGCGGACCTACCGGTACACCGCCGACCGACCGGTCGACCCCGAGACCGGCGCGCTCCACCTCTACGAGAACGCGAACAAGCGGAGTGTCGCGCTCGACCTCGGCTCCGACGAGGGTCTGGGCGCGCTGCACCGTCTGCTCGACACCGCAGACGTCCTCATCGAGGACTGGACGTTCGACGAGGCGGCCGCGGCCGGAATCGACTTCCCGACGCTCCACGCACGGAACCCGCGGCTCATCGTCACCTCGGTGACGCCGTGGGGGCGGACCGGTCCGTTCCGTGACCACCGCGCACACCCGTTGAACACCTTCCACGCCAGTGGACAGGGCTACCTCGCGCCGATGAACTCGGCGGACCGCAGCCGTGAACCCGTCAAGGGCGGCGGGCTCGTCGGCGAGCACGATGCCGGCCTCGCGGCGTCGATCGCCACGCTCGCGGCGGTCTTCTGGCGTGAAGCCGGCGGAACCGGCCAGCACGTCGACGTCTCCAAGCAGCACGCGGTGATGCACCTCGAGAAGTCCCAGCTCCGACGGTACGTCGACGAGGGCGTCGCACCCGACCGCACCGGGATGGGGCGGCTCCTCGAGACGCTCGTCCGGGGCAAGGACGGCGGGTACGTCGTGATCATCCTCTCGTCACAGCTCCAGTGGGAGGGGCTCTTCGAGGCGATGGACCGCCCCGCGTGGGGTGCGGCCACACCGTTCGACACCCAGGCGGGACGGTCGGAGCACTACGAGGAGCTCAAGTCCCGGCTGCAGTCATGGGCCGACGAGTGGACCGCCGAGGAGGTCTTCCACAAGATCCAGGCGAACCGGAGCGCTGCCGCGCCCGTGTACGAGGCCGGGCAGTTCATGCGTTCGGAGCAGGTCGCCGAACGCGGCTTCCTCGTCGAGCGGGACCACCCGGTCGCGGGCACCCTTGCCTACCCGGGACGGTCCGGCATCTTCTCCGCCCTCGGGCCCACCGGTGACCGCCCGGCACCGCTCCTCGGAGAACACACCGCCGAGGTGCTCCGTGAGCTCGACGACCCGGCACGTCACGACGACCTCGCGAACGCCGGCGCGTTCGCCTCGACACCCGGCCAGGAGCGCTGACATGACGATCACCACCACCCCCGCGGACCGAGCTGTGCTGGACGGTCTCGGGCTGACACCGGGAGCCCTCGCGGGTGTCCGCGTCATCGATCTCGGATGGGTCCTCGCCGCGCCGTACGCGACGATGCTGCTCGGCTACCTCGGAGCCGAAGTCATCAAGGTCGAGAGCAGACGGCGCATCGACGAGCAACGGATCGCACATCGGGCCGGTCTCGCGAAGGACTACGACGCCTCGTCGAACTTCTTCGAGGTGAACCTCACCAAGCGGAGCGTGACCCTGAACCTCGCCACCGAGGAGGGCGCCCGCCTGGTCCGCGAGCTGGTGGCCACGAGCGACGTCGTGATCGAGAACATGCGGCCCGGGGTGGTCGACCGCCTCGGCCTCGGCTACGAGGAGCTGCGGAAGGTGCGACCCGACGTCATCATGGCGTCTGTCTCGGGCTGGGGAGGCAAGGGGCCGCTCCGCTCGTACACCGCGTACGCGCCGTGCTTCTCGTCGTTCAGCGGACTCGCGCACCTGACGGGCTACGCCGACGACGAGCCGAACACCGGTACGAGCTCCAACGACGCCCGTTCGGGCACCGGTGCCGCGTTCGCCATCCTGATGGCGCTCGTGCTCCGGCAGCGCACCGGCCGCGGCCAGTACATCGACATGTCGTCGTGTGAGACTCTCAACACGCTGGTCGGCGACCGCATGGTCGAGTGGGGCCTCAGCGGGGTGTCCCCGGGCAGGGACGGCGACCACGACGGCGTCGTCGCCCCGCACAACGTGTACCGGACCGCTGGAGACGACCGCTGGATCTCGATCGCGGTCACCGACGACCACGAGTGGGCGGCGCTCCGGCGTGCGATGGGCGACCCCGAGTGGGCTCGCGACGCGGCGCTCCAGCAGAACGCTGGACGCATCGCGCGGCAGGCCGACCTCGACGCGCACCTGGCGGCGTGGACGATCGGTCAGGACGCGGTCGAACTGAGCGACCACCTGCAGCGACACGGCGTGGCGGCGGTGCCCTCGTACGACGCCGAGCAGCTGTTCGACCACCCGCACCTCCGGGCACGCGACAGCCTCGTCGAGGTCGACCACCCCACGCTCGGGACCCGCACGGCGATCGCCCCGCCGTGGCTCCTGTCGGAGACGCCGGCCAGGATCACGCGCTCGGCGCCGCTGCTCGGTGCGGACAACGAGTACGTCCTCCAGGACATCCTCGGCCTGTCGGCCGAGCGGGTCGCGGAACTGACCGATGCGCAGGTGGTCTACTGACTGTGTGCAAGCGGACGGGAGGCGCGGTGCCAGCTGGCACCGCGCCTCCCGTCCCTCTGCCGAGCGTCGCGCACCGCGCCGTCACCAGCGGTAGAACCCCGCGCCGGACTTCCGTCCGGTCCTGCCCGCGGCCACCATCTCACGCAGGACCGCCGGCGGCGCGAAGCGCTCGCCCACCTCGGCCGCGAGGTGCTCAGCGATCGCGAGTCGCACGTCGAGACCGACGATGTCCGTCGTCCGGAGCGGACCGACGGGGTGACGGTAGCCGAGGGTCATCGCGGTGTCGATGTCCTCGGCCGACGCGACGCCTTCCTCGAACATCCGCATCGCCTCGAGAGCGATCGCGACACCGAGCCGTGACGACGCGAACCCGGGGGTGTCCCGGACCACGATCGCCGTCTTCGCAAGGTCCGACACCCAGTCCCGCGCGCGTGCGACGAGTTCGTCGGCCGTCGTGTCGGGCACCACGATCTCGACCAGGTCACTGGCAGGGACCGGGTTGAAGAAGTGCAGGCCGACGAGTCGGGCCGGGTCGTCGAGCGTCACGGCGAGGTCCCCGACGGACAAGCTCGACGTGTTGGTCGCGAGCCAGGCGTCGGGTGCCGCTCGCTGAGCTGTCTGGAGGACACGGCACTTGAGGTCGAGGACCTCCGGCACCGCCTCGACGACGAGACCGACGCCGGCGAGTGCGTCCGGCGTCGTGGCGGTCCGGAGCTCCGCGAGGACCGTGCCGGCGTCGCGGTCGGCGAGCGCGCCGAGCGACTCCGCCTTGGCCACGGACCGCTCGACGGCGCTCCTGGCCCGTCCCGCCGCGTCGTCGTCCGACTCGATGATCGTCACGTCCGCCCCTGCCACGAGGAACGCGTGCGCGATGCCCGCGCCCATCCGTCCGCCGCCGTACACGCCCACGCGCTGGGGGAGGGTCATGATCGTTGCTCCTTGCGGTCGAGGAAGGCGCGCATGCGCTCGGTCTTCTCGTCGGTCTCGAAGAGGACGGCCTGTGTCAGGTCGTCGATGTAGGGGTGGGCTCCGCGCGGCGCGTGCATGGCCGACTTCGTGAGCCGGACCGCCAGGGGCACCGACCGCGCGATCCGGGCTGCGAGACGGCGTCCGGCTCCCAGGAGTTCATCCGGGGCGACAATGTCGGTGACGAGGTGGACGGCGAGCGCGGCATCGGCGTCGAGGATGCGCCCGGCGAGCAGCACCTGCTTCGCCACGGGCTCGCCGACGAGCTCACGGAGCCGCCAGGTCCCACCCGCCGCCGCGATGATGCCGAGGCCCGGCTCCGGGTTGCCGATCGAGATCCGCGGCGTCCCGATGCGGAAGTCGCAGGCGTAGGCGAGTTCCGCGCCGCCGCCGAGCACGTGACCGTCGAGCAGTGCGATCGTCGGCATCGGGAGTCGGTGGATGCGGTCGAACACGCTCGAGTTGATCCCGCGGAGCGCGTCCGCGCGCCGGCGCTCGACGAGCTGACCGATGTCGGCGCCGGCGGCGAAGTCCTCGCCGTCGCCGACGAGGATCGCGGTCCGGGGGGAACGCTCGAGCCGGTCGCAGACGGCGTGCAACTCGTCGACCGTCTGCAGGTCGATCGCGTTGCGGACCGCGGGTCGTGCGAGTCGGACGAGGACGTGGTCGTCGGCCTCTTCGAGCCGGAGCGCGTCGGTCATGCCGTGGTGGCAGCGGCGCGGGCGTCCACGTCGCGCACGTCCGCGAGGAACCGTTCGGCGTCGAGTGCGGCGGCACACCCCGATCCGGCGGCGGTGATCGCCTGGCGGTAGCTGTGGTCGACCAGGTCGCCGCACGCGAAGACGCCGGGCAGGTTGGTCCGGGTCGTGGGGGCGTCGACGAGGACGTATCCGGCGTCGTCGAGGTCGACCTGGCCTCGGAAGAGCTCCGAGCGCGGGTCGTGCCCGATGGCGACGAAGAGTGCCGCCACGGACAGCCTGCGGGTCTGACCGCTGTCGACGTCCCGCAGCGTCAGGCCCTCGACCTCGTCCTCGCCGTCGATGCCCGCGACCTCCGTACGCCAGGCGAACTCGATCTTCGGGTCGTTCTCGGCGCGCTCCTGCATGATGCGCGAGCCGCGGAGCGCGTCGCGGCGGTGCACCAGGGTGACCTTGGAGACGAGCCGTGCAAGGAAGGTCGCCTCCTCGAGCGCGGAGTCGCCACCGCCTACGACGGCGACCTCCCGGTCCTTGAAGAAGTAGCCGTCGCACGTGGCACACCAGCTGACCCCGCTGCCCGAGAGCCGCTCCTCGTCGGACAGGCCGAGCTTGCGGTAGCCGGACCCGGTCGCCAGGACCACGGCCTTCGCGGTGTACTCGCCGTCCGTACTGCGGACGCGCTTGACGTGTCCGATGAGGTCGACCTCCACGACGTCCTCGGGGAGGATCTCCGCGCCGAACCGCTCGGCCTGCGCCCGCATCTCGGACATCAGGGTGGGGCCGTCGACGCCCGAGCTGAAGCCCGGGTAGTTCTCGACTTCCGTCGTCGTCATCAGGGACCCGCCTGCTTCGAGTGCTCCCTCGAGCACGAGGGGCGCGAGTCCGGCTCGCGCCGCGTACACGGCAGCCGTGTAGCCGGCCGGGCCAGACCCGATGATGATGAGTTCGCGGGGTTCGGATGCGGTGGGTTCGACCATGGCTGCTCCAGTAACGTCGTCGTCTCCCGGTGAAGTCCACCCAGACTAGAATTGTTGAACAATCATGTCAACGACATCACAGGTGGCGCTTCGCACTCGGAACCGGCAGACTGATTACCTGCCGGCAAGCAAGCATCACCGATTCCTTGCCGATCGGCAAGTACCTGGAGGGTCATGAACGGGGACCACACGGCGGTCCAGCTGCGGCGGACGATCATCAACCTCGCCCGCAAGTTCAATGCGTCTGCGACCGATGAGGGGCTCACGCCGTCCCAGGCCTCGACACTCGGCCTCGTCGTGGCCAGTGGCCCGATGCCCATCGCCGAGGTGGCGCGCATCGACAGCCTGAACCCGACGATGGTGTCGCGGATCGTCGGCATGCTCGAGTCCAAGGGGCTCGTCGAGCGGCGACGGGACACCGTGGACCAACGGTCGTTCATCGTGCAGGCCACACATGCCGGACTCGTGCTCGAGGAGCGCATCCGCGTCCAGCGGGTCTCGGCGGTCCGGGTCGCCACCGGGCGGCTCTCGGCGCCGGAGCTGGCTGCGATCGAGCGAGCGATCGATGCCCTCGATGCCCTGGCGGACGCGATGCCTTGATGGTTGACGGCGCACCCGTGACGCCGTAGCATCCTGATCGTTCTGCAATATCGTTCACCAATACGACGCAGTGGTCGTGGAGCAGGAGTCCTCGTGGGCATCGGACTGGTCCGGACGACGGCAGGCACCGTCAGCGGCGCCGCACTGACGGGCCGACGTACCGGGGTGACGCTCTTCAGTGGTGTGCCGTACGCCGCGCCCCCGGTCGGCCCGCTGCGGTGGGCGGCCCCCCGCGACCCTGCACCGTGGGACGGGATCCGCCCCTGCGTGGTGCCGGGCCCTGCGCCCGTGCAGGCCTTCCTGCGCGACCGACACGCCCGTGAGTACTACTACCAGGGGATCCCGGCCTCGTCGGAGGACTGCCTCTACCTCAACGTCGCCACGGGTGCCGACGGTCCGGACGAAGCGCGCCCGGTCTACGTGTTCTTCCACGGCGGTGGGCTGACAAACTGCTTCTCGTACGAGGTCCAGCTCGACCCGTCGACCCTCGCCCGCAAGGGCGTCGTCGTCGTCACCGTCGGGCAGCGGTTGAACGTCTTCGGGCACCTCGCACTGCCGCAACTCAGGGGCAGTGCGGGGAGCAGCGGGAACGTCGGGCTCCTCGACCAGGCCAAGGCGATCGACTGGATCCGGTCGAACATCGCCGCGTTCGGGGGCGACCCGGACCGCATCACCGTCGGCGGGCAGTCCGGGGGGTGCCTCAAGGCCTCGGCGATGGTGTTCGCCACGCCGACCCGCCGGACCGTCCGGGGCGTGATCAACCAGAGCGGCAACAAGTGGACCCACCGGTTCAGTACCGTCGACGAGGCCGAGGCCTTCGGACGTCGGTACCTGGAGTACGCCGGGATCGATCCGTCCACGAGCGCCGACGAGCTCCGCGCGCTCCCGACGGACCGCGTCTTCCGCCCCGCGCCGAAGGGGGTCATGCCGGACCACATGGTGCATGACGGTGTCGTGATCATGCACGCGACCGTGGGTGACGGGCTCCTCGCGCACGCGGATGGTGTGCGGTTCCTCAACGGCAACACCCTCGACGAAGCGACCCTCGCGGCGCGGTCGACGATCACGGGCGACGCGGTCGCCACCGCGACGCCGGAGGGCGTCACCGGCGTCGACGCGTTCCGCGCACACTTCCGCGCCCTGCTCGGCGAGCGGTACGACCGGTACGAGTTCGACCGCTTCGTGCCGGCGACGGACGCCGAGGCGGCGCCGTTGGCGCGCCGGCTCGCGGCACTCGGTCTGGCAGGCGCCGAGTTCAACAACGGCGGGCGCAGTGTCGCGCTGAACCTGGCCACCGGCGCGCTGCTCGGCGCCACCGTGGACTCGGTGACCTACTCTTACCTGTGGTCGCACCTGCTGCCGACGTCCCCTGGCGTCCCGGATCCGGATCGCGACCCGGCCACCGTCGGCGCCTGGCACTCGAGCGAGCTGTGGTTCACCTTCGGTTCGCTGGACGCCGAGACGCCTCCGTTCCGCCCCTGGCGGCCGCGCGACTTCGCGCTCGCCGACCAGGTGACGAGCTACTTCGCGAACTTCATCGCCACCGGTGACCCGAACGAGCCCGGGCTGCCCCGCTGGGTGGCCTCGGACGGTCGACGCGGGTGGATGGAGTTCGTCGACGAACCTCGCCCCCGCGTCGGCCTCGGCGCGCTCGACGCCCTGGTCGACGACTTCACCCACGCCGAGCACGCCGTCGCCGACGGCGTGCCGGCCTGACGAACGGAACAGCGATGACGGACAAACTGCGACTCGGCGTCGTCGGTGCGAGCCTGTCGGCCACCTGGTTGAACGGCTCCCACATGCCGGCGATCGCCGCGAACCCCGATGTCGAACTCGTCGCCGTGTGCACGAGCAATGCTGACAGCGCTGAGCGGGCGCGCGCGGCGTACGGTGCCGAGCTGGCGTTCCACGACTTCGACGCGATGGCACAGCACCCGGACGTCGACGCCGTCTCGGTGGTGCTCCGTGTCCCGATGCACCGCGCGCCGACGCTCGCGGCACTGCGAGCCGGGAAGCACGTCTACACGGAATGGCCCCTCGGCAAGGACAGCGCCGAGGCCGTCGAACTCGCCGCGCTGGCTGACGCTGCGGGCGTGACGCACATGATCGGTCTGCAGTCGCGGTTCAGTCCGACGCTGCGCTACGCCCGCGACCTCATCGCCGACGGTGTGATCGGTGAGGTGCTCACCGCCAACGTGGCCGGCTTCCGGTTCCAGAAGCCGGCGGACCACACCTCCGAGTACACGTGGCGCACCGACATCCGCGAGGGACAGAACCAGCTCTCGATCCAGACCGGGCACGTGCTCGACAGCGTCCGCTTCGTCCTCGGAGACTTCGGAACGGTCCGCAGTCTCATGTCGGCGCAGACCCCGGAGTTGCTCGAGGTCGACACGGGTGTGGTCGTGCACCCGACAGCCCCCGACCACGTGCTGCTCAGTGGTCGCCTGGTGAGCGGGGCGGTCCTGTCCGTGCACGTCGCGGCGGTGCGGTTCGCCGGGTCCGGGTTCCGCATGGAGGTCTACGGTCGCAACGGCACCATCGTGCTCACGAACGGACTCGCGTCGCAGCGCGGCGACCTCACCCGCATCCGGGTCGCGTCCGGCAGCAACGACCTCGTCGAGGTCGCGGTGCCGGCCGAGTACCTCCCATCGGCGGAGGAGTACCCCGACGGCGATCCGATGAACGTGGGTCTCGCGTACAGCGAGTTCGCCCGCGCGGTGCGCGCGGGGCGGGCTCCGGTCCCGGACTTCCACGAGGCCGTCGATCTGCACGCGCTGCTCGACACGATCCGCGAGTCGTCCGACCTCGCGCGCGAGGTCGAACGCTCCTGACCTCCGCCGGTCCTTGACGCGCGTGGTCAGCGTGATAGCCTGGCTATATTGCTCAACGATCTGGTTGAGCAGATTGGTCCGCAGACACCGGTGTCCTGCACGACCCGGCGCATGCGGCGACATGGATGACTCAACGAGGAGGAATCAGTGCTGGCAACTCCGAACCGACGGCCGGGGGACTAGATGTCCACCTCCGTCGACGTCCACGCGACGACGAGGCCTCAGGCCGGTCCGCCGCGATCCGCGAGCGCCACGGCAGTCCGCAACCGTGCACCACGGGCCTACAGTCGATCGTTCGCGATCGTCGCGCTCGGACCGATCAGCCTGGTGTACGCGGTGTTCATCGCGTTGCCGATCGTGCTCGCGGTGCTGCTCGGGTTCACCGACTGGAACGGTGTCGGCGCGCCGAAGTGGGTCGGACTCGAGAACTGGGCCGCGTTCTTCGGCAACCCCGAAGCGCTCCATGCCGTCCTCGTGACACTCGAACTCGCCGCCGCCTCGCTCGTGGTCCAGGTGCCGCTGACGCTCGCGCTCGGTCTGTTCATCGCCGGTCGGCAGCGGTACCGCCTGTGGTACTCCGTGGTGTTCGTCCTGCCGATGCTCGTCTCCGGCGTGGGGCTCTCGCTCATGTGGAGCGGGATGCTCGACCCGAACCTCGGCGCGATCGCCTTCATCGGGCGGACGTTCCACCTGGACTTCCTGGTGCAGAACTGGTTCGGAGACGCGACGCTCACGCCGCTCGTCCTGCTCGGCATCCTGACCTGGCAGTTCGTCCCGCTGCACATGCTGATCTTCCAGCACGGGCGGCGGAGCATCCCCGAGGCGCTGTACGAGTCGGCGATCATCGACGGCGCGACGCCGGCGCGTCAGTTCTTCTCGATCACCCTGCCGATGCTCCGGCACACCGTGGCGCTGAACACCGCACTCATCGTCGTCAGTTCACTCACGACCTTCGACATGATCTACGTGCTGACGGGCGGCGGCCCGGGACAGGCGTCGAACGTGCTCGCGATGCAGATGTACAAGGTGGCGTTCGAGCAGAACCAGTTCGGTGCCGCGGCCGTCTACGCGGTGGTCCTGGCGTTCCTCGGCATCGCGCTCGGAGGCATCGTGATGGCGATCAGTGGCTTCAACCGGTTCGAGAGCGAGCAGGAGGGCATCGCATGACCAGTCAGACCATCGGCACGACCGAGAGCATCGTCACCGCGGGGCGCCGGCGACGCCCGACGGCGAGCCGGAGCACCCACGGGCGGACCGGGCGCATCGTCGCCGCCGTCCTCGGCACCGTCTGGCTGATCGTCGTCCTGGCGCCGTTCGACTACATGATCGTGTCGAGCCTGCGCACGCAGACGGAGTACTTCACCGAGAACCCGTGGATCCCGACGTCCGCGACGCTCGAGAACGTGACCGCCGTGTTCCAGATCGGCCTCGGGTCCTACGTGCGGAACAGTGTGATCGTGGTGCTCGGTGGAGTCGTCCTGACCCTGGCGATGGCGCTCATGTTCGCGCAGTACACCGTCAAGCACCGCGCGAAGGCCGGTGCGGCGATGTTCAAGGTGATCTCGGTCGGGCTGGCCGTGCCGATCAACGCGATCGTCGTGCCGCTCTTCATCGTCGTCACGCACATCGACCTCTACGACAATCTGCTCGGGCTCGTGCTGATCATGGCCGCGTCGAACCTGCCGCTGAGCGTCGTCATCCTGTGCACGTTCGTCCGGGACATCCCCGACGAGCTCGTCGACGCCATGCGCATGGACGGTGCCGGGAGTTGGACGATCCTGGTCAGGCTGGTGGTGCCGATGTCGACCGGTGCGATCGGGCTGATCGCCATCTTCGACGGCCTCGCGATGTGGAACAACATGCTCATCCCGTTGCTCTTCACACAGGATCCGAAGAACGCCCTCCTGCCGCTGGCGCTGTTCAAGTTCGAGGGCGCCTACGGCGCGGACGTGCCGGCGATCATGATGGCCGTGCTGCTCTCGGCGCTGCCGCTCATCGTGCTCTTCCTCGCGACGCGTCGGTACGCGATGCAGGCGCTCGGGGGCATCGCGACGATGCGGTGACCGACGAGGCCGTCCGGTCGGCGACGCGGTGGCCGGAGCGGACCCGACGGTCTCGCCGGCAAGCCGTCCGGGCGGTAGAGTCGGTGAGCGATACTGCTCACCGGGGCGGAGCTGCCCGGTTCCGACGAGCACCAACGGTCCCAGTGGAGGACGAATGACGGCGATCAGTGCGGGCGCGACGGGGAACTCCGCCGTCGGCCGAGACGCGGCGAAGATCGAGCTCGCGTACCGACAGCTCAAGCAGGACATCATCTCGGGCGTGTTCAGTCCGAACGAGCGACTCGTCGAAGTCCCGCTGACCGTCCGCCTGGGCATCAGCAGGAACACGCTCCGCAGTGTGTTCGCGCGCCTCGAGAGCGAGTCGGTCGTGGTCCTCGAGCCGAATCGCGGAGCGCGGGTCCGTGCGTTCTCGACGGACGAGGCGGCGGACGTGCTGCGAGTGCGCGAGGTGAACGAGGGGCTGGTCGCGGCCCTCGCCGCCGAGCGTGCCACCGACGAGCAGCTGGCGGTGATGCGCAGTGCCCTCGACGATGCCGCGGCTGCCCTCGACCGTGACGACGTGGTCGCGTACAGCCGAGCGAACCGGCGGTTCCACGAGGCTGTGATCGAGGCCGCTGGGAGTCCTGCCGTCGCCGGAGTCCTCGAGTCGTTGCACTTCCCGCTCATCAAGTTCCAGTTCCAGTCCGTCCTGGTGCCCGGGCGCAAGGCGGAGTCGCTCGCCGAGCACCGGGGGCTCCTCGCCGCCATCGAGTCGCGTGACGTGCAGGAGGCCGAGCGGCTTGCGCGCGCGCACATCCGCCAGGTGCGGGGGACTCTGGATGCCGCGACCGGAGGATCGGACGCACTCGAAGCGTGATTGTTGAGCAATAACGTTCAAGCAAGGTAGGCTGGTGTGAACTCGACGAGGAGCCTCCTGTGACGCCAGCCAGCATCGTCCCGCACCCGATCCGGTCGGTCGTCCCGCACGATCCCGCACCGATCCGTACGACCTACCACCGCATCGACGGGGCGAACATCCTGCTCCACGAACCCGCCGGTGGTCGCCGCCACGACCTGCTGTTCGTGTCGATGCACGGCGGACTCAGTCCGAACCTCCGGTCGGCCTTCCTCGAACGTGTCGCGGCCCACGGGATCGCCACGGCGTTCTGCGTCCCGGACTCGAGCTCGTTCGTCGACCAGTTCCGAGCGATGGACCGCTGCATGGCGTTCTTCCGCGACCGCGCGGGCACCGTCGTGCTGATGGGACAGAGTCGCGGTGCTGGCCTGATGAGCGGCTACCAGAACATCGCCGAGAACGGCGCCGCAGCATTCCAGGGGCCCGAACGCCGACTGCCACTGCCGGACCTCGACCTGCGCCCAGCCGACGGCATCGCGCTCCTCGACGCGAACTTCGGTTTCACCGTCATGCACCTCCTCTCGCTGAACCCCGCGCTCACCCGTGAGTGGCGGGCGACGCGGGTCGACCCGACGCTGGACGCTGCGAACCCCGAGAACGGCTACGCCCCGGACGCCGGGGCGTACTACGACGACGACTTCCGTGGACGGTTCCTCGCCGCACAACGCGGCCGGTACCTCGGGCTGCTCGACGAGGCCGAGCGTCGGCTCGGGCAGATCGTCCGGGGCGACGGCACGTACTCCGACAACGAGCCGTTCATCGTGCCGGACGGTATCGGGATCAACAACTCCCCGAAGCTGTTCGCCGGCGACCTCCGGTACCTCAGCCACACGAAGCACCCCTGGCCGCAGCTCCACCGCGACGGCTCGATCACGACCGAGGTCGTCCGGTCGGTTCGTGTCGACGAGAACAACCCGGCCCTCGCCGGCACGATGCGGTCGGGGTTCGTATCGACCGTCCGCGACTACCTCTGGACCGAGGTCCGGGTGGACCCGGACTGGGACTACGGCGAGGACCACCTGATCGGCGTCGACTTCGCCAGTTGCGTCACCAGCGCGCCCGGCAACGTCGCAGGCATCACGGTGCCGTCGCTCTTCACCGGGCACACCGCCGGGTACGAGTACATCGCGGCGGAGTGGGAGTACGAGCGCTCCGCGAGCGCCGACCGCACGATCGTCTTCACCGAGGGCGCCACGCACGGGTGGACGCCGATCGATGCGGAGCGGTTCGGCGACACGCTCGACCTCGAGGCCCGCCTCGTCGTCCAGTGGCTCCTGACGGACGGTCGCTTCACGGCATCGACGGCCCGTGGCGTCGCCCCGGGCGACGACGTCACCATGCCGGCTGCCGAGGACCTGCGGGCCCGGCTCGTCGGGACGTGGACCGAGGTCTACGGCACCGCGACAGCACGGTTCGCCGCGAGCGGGCAGAGCGAGGTGAGCCTGGCGGTCGAGGCGACCCGATGGCGGGTCGACGACGACGGGCTGCTCCGCTTCGCCGACCGCTACGGTGCCGAGAGCGTCGACCGATTCGTCCTGAAGGGTGACGAACTGCTCCTGCGCGGCGTCCGGTACGCACACGACTGATGCGTCGGTCGCGGCGTGCGCCGGCCGGGAGGCGCGGTGCGGGTCCGACCCGCAACGCGCCTCCCGGCCGTTCCACAGTCCCGGCGGCTGCCGCCGAGCGCGCGCGTCAGTGCGTGAACCGGAACGTGTCCGGGTCCCCGCCGGTCCGCTGCCCACGGTCCAGCGCCGACAACCGGGCCATCTGGTCGGCGGAGAGGTCAGCGCCGGCCACGGCGCCGAGGTTCTCGCGGATCCGGTGCGGGGAGGTGGACCTCGGGAACACGACGTTGCCGAGCTGGAGGTGCCAGCGCAGCACGACCTGGGCCGGGGTGCGGCCCGACTCGGCTGCGACGGCGCGGACGACCGGGTCGGCGAGGACGAGCCCCTGCGCGATCGGCGACCACGCCTCGGTGACGATGTCGTGCTCGGCGTCGAACGCCCGGAGTGCCGCCTGCGTCAGGTACGGGTGCAGCTCGATCTGGTTGACGTCCGGGTGGTGGTCCGACTCGGCGAACAGCCGCTCCAGGTGCGGCGCGTGGAAGTTGGACACGCCGATCGCCCGGAACGCGCCGTCGTCGAACGCGGCCGTGATGGCGCGCCACACCACCATGAAGTCCCGCACGGTGGGGAGGGGCCAGTGCAGGAGGAAGAGGTCGATCTGCTTGTCACCCGCGAGTGCGACCGACTCGTCGATCGCTCGTCGGGCTTCGTCGTACTCCAGGTACGCGTTGCCCAGCTTGTCCGTGAAGAACACCTCGGCGGGGTCCACGCCGGAGCGCGCGATCGCCCGGTGCACCTCGCGCTCGTTGCGGTAGCCCTGCGCTCCGTCGATGTGGCGGTAGCCGGCGCGGATCGCGTCGAGCACCGCGGCTTCGGTCTGCTCCGGCGGGATCTGGAAGACCCCGAACCCGAACTGGGGGATCTCGACGCCGCTCCGGAGCGTCCGTGTCGGGGTGGGGGTAGTGGGCTCGGTCATGAGGTCCTCTCGTCGGTTCGTGTCCACGCTCGCGTGACCGGGGCCACGCGGCGTCGGAGCGGCTCTGTGAAGATCACCGATCGTTCCGCTCTGCGTCGGTTTGGCGGAACATCCAGGCGTGCTCGTCGAGGAAACGGTAGACCTCGCCATCGTCCACTCCGGGGAACCGTCCGGTCGGGAGCGGCGCCAGGACGTGCTCCCCGAGCTTCGCGCTCGGCCAGGCAGCATCGCGCCACCGCATCTCGGCGGACCGAGCGGGGCGACGGCAACAGGCCGGATCGGGGCAGTTCGACACCTGCCGGACCGTGGTCTCGCGGCCGCGGAACCACTGCGCGTGGGCGAACGGGACGCCGAGGGTGATCGAGAACTCCGATTCCGCGGTCCCGGTCTGCACGCTGCACCAGAACGTGCCGCGGGGCGTGTCGGTGTACTGGTAGTGCTCGCGGGAACGAGCTCGGTGCTCGAACGCGGTGCGCGCCGCCCACTTCGCGCAGACGACCGCGCCGACGATCCCACCGTCGGTGTCGGACGGCAGGTGGATGTCGTCGTTCTCGTACCCCTTCACGATCGAACCGTCCCGACGGAGACGCAGGAAGTGGGTCGGGATGTCCAAGAAGCGGGTCGCGAGACTCGTGAAGCGGTGTGCGGCCGTCTCGTGCGTGACCCCGAAGACGTCGCGGAAGTCCTCGAGCGCGATGTCCCGCTCCGACTTCGCCGAACGGAGGAATGCGACTGCGGCGTCGCGGGGGACGAGGCATGCGGCGGCGAAGGTCGTGATCTCGATGCGCTGCCGGAGGAAGTCCGCGTAGTCGACCGGTGTCGTGTGGCCGAGGACCCGGTGTGCAAGGGCCTGCAACGCGAGACTGCGGAGCCCGTGGCCACCCGGACGGCTGGCTGGCGGGAGGTAGATCACTCCGTTCCGGAGGTCGGTCACGGTGCGGGTCGACGCGGGGAGGTCCTCGGCGTGCACCAGCTGGAACCCAAACCGTTCGGCGAGCAGGGCGACGCTCCGGTGCGTCAGCGGGCCACGCGGGTGCTCGATCGACGCCATCAGCGATGCGGCCTCGTCCTCGATCCGCTCGTGGTAGTTGTCGACTGCCTGCCCCTCGAGCCGGAGCGCGATCATCGCCCGTCGAGCGGCCTCGGGGGTCACCGCCGACTCCGACGCTCGCTGCGCGAGTGCTCGGTGCAGGCCCACCAGCGCGGCGAGGACGTCGTCGGGTGTCGTCCTCCTGACCTCGACCACGGGCAGGCCGTTCGCGCGCGCCAGGTCCGACGACTGCAGCCGGCCGAGCTCCAGCTCGAGCGCCGCCCGCGGTGTCGGTGCCTCCGGTGTGGTCAGCACCGCGAAGCTCACGTCGAGGGCTGCGGCGATCCGTGTCGTCACCGAGAGTCGCGGCTCGCGCTGTCCGTTCTCGATCATCGAGAGCTGGCTCGGCGCGAGTCCGGTCACGTCCCCGAGTGCCTGGAGGGTCAACCCTCGACGCGTGCGGAAGTGTCGGATCCGCTGGCCGAGGAGTGCAGCGGAGAGCTCGGGGGACATCACCACGGTGTGATCCTTCACGGTTCGTGAAGAACAGGGGATCTTCACGTGCTCGGATTCTCTCTCGACGTCGAGGGACACGCAACCTGGAACCACGACATCTCGACGAGGAGAATCCGATGCAACCGCAGGCCACGCACGAACACCGCTTCCCGCCGCTCCCGGCCACGCCGCTCACGGACGTCCCCGACGGGGCCTGGCGGCACGGAGTCGCGAACCCGGATCTCGCCCGCTGGGTCGTCCGGATCGCGACGCTCACTCGGCCCGACGCGGTGGTCTGGTGTGACGGCTCCGAGGCGGAGTGGAGCCGACTCACTGACGAGATGGTCGAGGCCGGCTCGCTGATCCGCCTCGATCCCGGCGCCCACCCGGACAGCTTCCTCGCGCGGTCCGATCCCGCGGACGTCGCGCGGATCGAGGACCGGACGTTCATCTGCTCGCAGGACGCGTCGGATGCCGGGCCGACGAACAACTGGCGTGCGCCGGGCGGGATGCACGCCGAGCTCGACGGACTCTTCGCCGAGTGCATGCGTGGACGGACGATGTACGTCGTGCCCTACTCGATGGGGCCGATCGGTGGGGCGATCTCGCGGCTCGGTGTGCAGATCACCGACTCGCCGTACGCTGCGGTGTCCCTGTCCGTCATGACCCGGGTCGGTGACCACGCGCTCGCCGAGATCGGTCCGGACACACCGTGGGTCGCCGGTGTCCACAGCGTCGGGATGCCCCTTCGGGACCACCGTGGTCGTCGCATCGAGGACGTCGCCTGGCCGAGCAACCCGACGAAGTACGTCTGCCACTTCCCCGAGGAGTCCTCGATCTGGTCCTTCGGCTCGGGGTACGGCGGGAACGCGCTGCTTCCGAAGAAGTGCTTCGCGCTGCGGATCGCCTCGACGATCGCCCGCGACGAGGGATGGCTCGCCGAACACATGCTCCTCATCAAGCTCACCGCGCCCGACGGCCGCGCGTTCCACCTGGCCGCGTCGTTCCCGAGCGCGTGCGGCAAGACGAACCTCGCGATGCTCCAACCGACACTTCCTGGTTGGCGGGTCGAGACGATCGGCGACGACATCGCCTGGCTCCGCCCGGGGCCGGACGGCACGCTCCGCGCGATCAACCCCGAGGCCGGGTTCTTCGGGGTTGCCCCGGGGACCTCGGTCGAGAGCAACCCCGTCGCCATGGACACCATGCGGCGCCACACCATCTTCACGAACGTCGCGCTGACCGACGACGGCGAGGTCTGGTGGGAGGGCAAGACGGCCGAGCCGCCCGCGCACCTGATCGACTGGCAGGGGTACCACTGGACGCCGGACTCCGGCACTCCGGCAGCGCACCCGAACGCCCGGTTCACCGCGCCGATCGAACAGTGCCGGACGCTCGCCGAGGACTGGCACGCCGCCGACGGTGTGCCGGTGGACGCCATCGTGTTCGGCGGGCGTCGGACGACCAACGTCCCGCTCGTGGTCCAGGCCGAGAGCTGGGCGCACGGGGTGTTCATCGGCGCGACCGTCGCGAGTGAGACCACGGCGGCGCAGGAGGGCGCGGTCGGGCGACTCCGTCGTGATCCGTTCGGCATGCTCCCGTTCGTCGGCTACGACATGGCCGACTACTGGCAGCACTGGCTCGACGTCGGCGCCGCCCTCGGGGATCGCGCGCCGGCGGTCTTCCAAGTGAACTGGTTCCGCAGGGGCGAGGACGGGACGTTCCTGTGGCCGGGCTTCGGCGAGAACGCGCGCGTCCTCGCCTGGATCGCCGGGCGGATCTCGGGCGACACCGCCGTGACCGACTCGGCGATCGGTGGACTGCCGGAGGGTGCCGGGCTGGACCTCGACGGGCTCGACATCGCGCCGTCCGCGCTCGCCGAGCTGTTCGACGTCGACCCCGAGGCGTGGTTGCGTGAATGCGACGAGACCGAGACGTTCTTCGACGAGTTCGGAGACCGCGTCCCGCAGGTGCTGCGGACCGAGCTCGACCACCTCCGCTCGCGGCTCCACGCAGCGGCCCAGTCGGCGACGGACGGATCGCCCCTGAGCGAGGTGGCGGCATGACCGCGGTCGACGTGGCATCGGTCCTCGGTGCGTGGATCGACAACGAGACCGTCGCGGAGTCGATGGTCCCGATCATCGGTGGCCTGTACCGACGGAACAACGTGGTGACGACCATCCACGGACGGCGTCTCCCGAACCGGTCGGCGATCGAACTGCTGAAACTGCACCGGTTCGCCCGGCACCTGGACGGCGAGGAGCTCTCGCCGCAGGAGATCCTGCCCGTCCTGCACCGCCTGTCGACACTCGATCTCGGCCCGGCCGTCATCGACGTCGCAGATCTCAACCGACGGTTCCGAACGCAATCCGACCTCGACCTCGACCAGTTCCTCGTCGAGCACCTCGCACCGGTCGTCGGCCGTGGTGCGTACGGTGTCCGGTCGACGGACGTCGTCCTGTACGGCTTCGGGCGGATCGGGCGTCTCGTCGCACGGATCCTGCTCGCCCGCGCGGGCGGTGCCAGCGGGCTCCGCCTCCGAGCGGTCGTGGTCCGTGGTGGTGGCGGCGAGGACCTGGTGAAGCGGGCCAGCCTGCTCCGGCGTGACAGCGTGCACGGTCCCTTCAACGGCAGCATCACGGTGGACCAGGAAGCCGACACGATCACGGCCAACGGTACGGTGATCCAGTTCATCCGCGCGGACGATCCGGGCGCGGTCGACTACCGCGCGTACGGCATCGAGCACGCCATCGTCGTCGACAACACCGGCCGGTGGCGGGACGAGGCGGGGCTGTCCCAGCACCTCCGGAACGTGGGGGTGGGTCGGGTCGTCCTGACCGCGCCGGCTTCCGGCACGATCCCGAACATCGTCTTCGGCATCAACGACGCCGACGCTGTCGGCGCTCCCATCGTCGCGGCGGCGTCGTGCACGACGAACGCCGTGACCCCGGTGCTCGCGGCGCTCGACCGGCGGTTCGGAGTCGAGCACGGCCACGTCGAGACCGTGCACTCGTTCACGAACGACCAGAACCTGACCGACAACCACCATCGGGCGGATCGTCGCGGGCGCTCGGCGGCGCTGAACATGGTCCTCGCCGAGACCGGAGCAGCACGCGCGGTGGCCAAGGCGTATCCGGCCCTCGCCGGCAAGCTGACCGGGAACGCGATCCGGGTGCCCACGCCGGACGTCTCGATCGCCGTCCTGAACCTGCGCCTCGCGACACCCGTGGATCGCGACGAGCTCAACGGGTACCTCCGAGACGTCTCCCTGCGATCGCCACTGCACGCTCAGGTCGACTACGTCGACTCGCCCGAGATCGTGTCGAGTGACATCCTCGGGGCGCGCAAGGCAGGCGTCGTCGACGGGCTCGCGACCATCGCCGACGGTTCCACGTCCGTCGTGGTCTACGTCTGGTACGACAACGAGTACGGCTACAGTCGCCAGGTCGTCCGCATCCTGGAGTCCATGACCGGCGTCCGTCTCGACACGTTCCCGACGCCCGAATGGCGTCTGACCAACCGCAGCCCCGTGGCCGTCGAAGCCCGGGGGGTGCTCGCATGACCGTGTCCACGCTCCGAGCGGCTGAGACCGGTTCCCTGTTCCTCCAGCCCGACCGCAACCTGGCGTTGGAGTTGGTCCGTGCGACGGAGGCTGCGGCGATCCGTGCGCAGCCGTGGGTCGGGCGCGGTGAGAAGAACCTCGCGGACGGTGCTGCGGTGGACGCGATGCGGAAGTTCCTCGGGACGGTGAACTTCGACGGTGTCGTCGTGATCGGTGAGGGTGAGAAGGACAACGCTCCGATGCTCTACAACGGGGAGCACGTCGGCAACGGACACGGTCCGGCCTGCGACATCGCCGTGGACCCGATCGACGGCACCTCGCTGACCGCCGCCGGCCGTCAGAACGCCATCTCCGTCATGGCCGTCTCGGACCGCGGCTCGATGTACGACCCGTCCGCCGTGTTCTACATGGACAAGATCGCCGCGGGGCCCGAAGGCCGTGGCGTCCTCGACCTCGAGAAGCCGATCGGTGACAACATCCGTGCGCTCGCGAAGGCGAAGGGCAAGGACCTCGAGGACATGCAGATCGCCGTCCTCGACCGTCCCCGGCACGACGAACTGATCCGTGCGATCCGTGCCACGGGTGCCGGCACGCGGTTGCTGCTGGACGGGGATGTCGCGGGCGGTATCTCGGCGGCGTTGCCGGGGTCGACGATCGACATGTGCGTCGGTGTCGGCGGGACGCCGGAGGGCATCATCACTGCGTGTGCGATCAAGGCGCTCGGTGGTGTGATCCTCGGCAAGCTGCAGCCGAAGGACGACGAGGAGCGCGAGAAGGCCATCGCCGCCGGACACGACCTCGACAAGGTCCTCGACCAGGACGACCTCGTCACGGGCGACAACACGTTCTTCGTCGCGACGGGTGTCACCGACGGTGTCCTCGTCGACGGTGTCCGCCGGTCGCGTGGTGTCATCCACACCGACTCGCTCGTGCTCCGCTCCCGCTCGAACACGATCCGCCGGATCCAGGCCGACCACCGCGCCGAGAAGTGGTTCTGACGAGCACCGCGCGGTCCTGACCCGCTGATGCCACGAACCGACCGATCGGGCCATCTCGATCGGTCTCCGCCCCGGATCCATGTGTCGGAACCCGGGTCGGAGCCGGGCGGTCACGCCCGGGAGCAGGTCCGATCAACCGTGACCTGCGCGAGCCGCGTCCGGTTCCTGACGTCCAGGACGCGGCTCGCACTCAGTTATTGTTGAACGATATCGAAGTACGATATGCTCTTCCTGGCGACGCGGTCTCGACGAGGAGGAGCGGCGATGCTCACTGTGGAAACGATCGGCGCGCAGCGTGACGACGAGGATCTCATGCGGCGCAAGGTCGAGGCGGCGGTCGACCTGTTGCGGATCTCGCACAACGGGAGAGCGGACATCGGCGCGTTCCTCGCCACGGAGTACGGACAGGAGCACCTCCGTCGACTCCGCCTGGGGTTCACGTTCGAGGAAGACCCGACGGGGCCCGCGATTGAGGCGCACTACCGCGAGCTGGGGCTGCGTCGTCTCGTCTTCGAGAACGACGACTACTACTCCAGGTGGGTCCTGATCGTCCCGGAGGAATCCGCACGAGCTGCCGCGGACGGTGCTCGCTTCCCGCTCGTCATCGCGCACCACGGTGGGTTCGCGTCGATCTCCGACGAGGAGTTCCTCGGGGGCCTCCCCGAACTCGCGGCCTCCGAGCGCCTCATGGTGGCCTTCCTCCAGGACACGAACTGGCGGAACACCGAACGGGTCCTCGATCGCGTCGAGGAACTGTTCCCGGTCGACAGCGAGCGGGTCTACCTGATGGGCGAGTCCCAGGGGGCGTGTCAGGTCCGCTCGGCACTGTTCCGCATCCCGGAACGGTTCGCCGGCGTCGTGCTCTGCGGGCACGAGGTCTACTACGACTGGGACAACCACAACGTGCCGTTCACCGAAGCGGAGACCGCGCGCCTGACGGAGGCGTTCGTTCCCGTCATGCACCTGAACGGTCAGCATGAAGCGTCATCGCCCGCACCCGTGGGGGACTGGCGCGCGCGGAAGGACTGGGGGCGCTCAGCGCTGCCAGCCCCGTACCGTGACCCCCGTCGCGACGACCGTCGTGATCCGACGCGGGTCACCACCGGGCGTGGGCGGTTCAGCGACAAACCGATACCCCCGGCGGATGTCGACCGGCACGACTGGATGATCGGTCAGCTCGCGAAGCAACTCGCCACCGTCGGTTGCGCGCCGCCGGACCGGGACGCGTGCCGTTCGTACTCATCCAGTCCCGATTCGGACCTGCACGCCACGATCGGCTTCGCTGGGGACCGCGAGCGAGTCGAGCACCTCGGCGGACTGACGCACTGGACTGCCGATGTGCTCCGGCCCGACGGTCTCGTCGGGCTCCGGTACACGGTCGTCGAGAACGCACCGCACTGCTGGCCCGTGACGGCCGGCGTGGTCGGCTGGGCGTTCCTCGAGCAGTTCCGCCGCGACTCGTCCACGGGTCGGATCAGCGCACAACTGGATCACAAATAGTTCAACAAAACTGTTGACCCCAATGGTCGTTCCTCGCTACGGTCGGTCCACCGTCGCGTTCTCACCGTCGAGATACGGGCCGATCGGCCGAAGTGCGACCCGAATTTCGTCAGCGATTTCAAAGGAGAAACCGATGCAACCCATCCTCAAGCGAGCGGGGGTCGCCGTCACCGCGGGACTCGCCCTCACCGGACTCGTCGGGTGCAGCACTACCTCGTCGGCCGCACCCACCTCTGGTCAGACGGTCAGCATCCAGGGTGTCGAGAACCTGCCGGGCCTCGACCACTGGACGTCGGACGGCGTCGGTCAGGACTCGATCGGGATGCTGTGGGGCGACATGCTCATCTCGTCGGACCACAAGGGCGACTACACGGCAGGCCTCGCCACCGCGTGGAAGTTCAGCCCGGACAACATGTCCGTCACGCTCACGCTCCGCAAGGGCGTCGAGTTCTCGGACGGCAGCGCGTTCACCTCGGCAGACGTGAAGGCGACGCTCGAACGCCTCGAGGACCCGGACATCCGCAACGCCAGCGCCTGGTCCGCCGCACTGAAGAGCGTCGAGGCCCCGAGCGACACGAGCGTCGTGATCGACTTCAAGGCCGCGATGCCGTCCTTCCTCAACATGGCGTCGAGGACCCCCGTCATCGAAGCCGCCGCCTACGAGGCCGACCCGACCGGGTACTTCAAGAAGCCGATCGGCACGGGTCCGTTCACCGTGACGGCCTACAACGCGGCGACCGGCACCGTTTCCCTCGACAAGAACACGAAGTGGTGGAACTGGACGTCCAAGAACAAGACGAACGTCGACCACATCAAGTACAGCTTCGCCGCCTCCGACACGAGCCGAGCGTCGAGCCTGATCGCGGGTGACACCGACGTCGCGCAGATGGTGTCGCAGAACGACGTCGACCGCATCAAGGCGGCCGGCGCGACGGTCGACTCGTTCGCGGAGAGCTCGCACATCTACCTCGGCCTGCGGTCCGGGGACGGCAAGTCGTTCGCGAACGCCAAGCTGCGTCAAGCGCTGTCCGAGGCGATCGACCGCAAGTCTCTCGTGGACGATCTCCTCGGAGGAGGTCGCGCCGCGACCTGGCCGTCGACCCCGGATTCGGTCGGGTACGAGAAGACGGACGGATACACCTACGACGTCAAGGCTGCGAAGGCCCTTGTGGCCGAGTCTGGCTACGACGGGAGCACCCTGAAGATGCTTGTGCCGTCTGGAATCTTCGGTCAGAGCGACGAGGTCGCTCAGTCGATTCAGTCCATGGCTGCGAAGGTCGGTATCAAGATCTCGGTGCAATCGCTCGACGTCGCGACATTCCAGCAGTACCAACAGGCCGGCAACTACGACCTCTACGTCAGCTCCTTCACGCTCGCGAACGGTGACAGCTTCACGGAGGCGACCAACCTCATCGGTCTGGACCGGTTCGCCACCGGCTTCAAGGACGACGAACTGACCTCGATCGCCGCCGAGGTCGGCAAGACGGTCGACCAGGACCAGCGTGACGCGCTCACCCAGAAGGAATATCAGATCGTCATGGACCAGTTCGCGCCGAACCTGTACCTCTACGAACCACAGGGGAACACCGCCGTGGCGAAGGGCGTGACCGGGATCGTGAACTTCCCCGACGGCGCCGCCGACTTCCGATTCGTGTCGAAGTCCTGACCCGATGAGCGACATCTCGACGGTGTCGGTCCGGACGACCGACGCTGGGATCCACACCCTCGGGCCGAAGCCGCGGCGGGCTCCTCGCCGCGGCAGCGGGTCACCCGCCCGCGCGATCACCTCGACGATCGCCCGGCGAGCGCTCCAGACCCTGATCCTGCTGTTCGGCGTGACCGTGATCTCGTTCGCGCTGGTCAGGGTCACGCCGGGCGACCCGGCTCGCCTCCTTTTGCCCGTCGACGCGACCGCGGCGCAGGTCCGCGCGATGCAGCAGACCATGGGACTCGACCAACCGCTCGTCGTGCAGTACCTGCAGTACGTGGGCAACGTCCTGCACGGCGACCTGGGGTACTCGTACACCTACCAGGAGTCGGTGTCGACCCTGATCGGGCAGGCGTTGCCGATGACCGCGTTGCTCGGCCTGGTCGGCATCGCACTGTCGCTCTGCGTCTCGGTGCCGCTCGGCATGACCGCGGGCATCCGCCGCGGCACCGTCTGGGACACCGTGTCCATGTTGTTCGCCCTCCTCGGCCAGTCCGTCTCCGCGGTCTGGCTGTCGGTCGGGCTCGTGCTCGTCTTCGCCGTGAAGCTGCACTGGCTCCCGACGGCCGGGTCCGCCGGGCCGCAGTACCTGATCCTGCCGGCGATCTGCGTCGCCGCGCAGGACTACGCGCTCACCACGCGGATGCTGCGCTCCGGCATGATCGGCGCACTGCAGGAGGACTTCATCATGGCTGCGAGAGCACGGGGCATCCGAAGGACGCGGATCTACGGGTCGTACGCCTTGAAGAACGCCGTGCTGCCGCTCATCACCGTCGTCGGCAGCCAGATCGGGATGGTGCTGGCCGGTTCTCTCGTCATCGAGACCGCGTTCAACTGGCCGGGCATCGGTCTGCTGCTCTCGCACGCGATCACGTCGCGCGACTTCCAGGTCATTCAGTCCGTGCTCCTGGTGTCGGGGTTCATCTACGCGATCTGTGCACTCGTGGTCGACGTGCTCTACACCGTCATCGATCGCCGGATCGCGTTCCAGTGACGCTCGTCAGGAGAAGTCCCAGCATGTCCGTCGCAGTCGCCTCCCACACCGTGTCGCCCCGTCGTCGTGTGCTCCGGAAGGCCCGGAAGAGCAAACACTTCGTCGTCGGGGTGGTGGGGGTCGTGGTCGTCGTCGCGCTCTGTCTGCTCGCCCCCGTTCTCGCTCCGTTCGATCCCGACCAGGGCAGCCTGAAGTCCCGGCTGATCGCCCCGCAGTGGTTCAGCAACGGCCTGCACGGCCATGTCCTCGGCACGGACCAGCTCGGCCGCGACGTCCTCTCACGGGTCCTGACCGGGGGCGCGACGTCACTGCTGCTCATCGCCCTGTCCGTGATCGTCGGGGGGATGGTCATCGGGATCGCGCTCGGGCTCGTCGCCGGTCACTTCGGTGGGGTCGTCGACGCGGTGGTGATGCGTCTGGTCGACATCATGATGGCGCTCCCGACCCTGATCATCGCGCTGTGCTTCATGGCCGTCCTCGGGCCCAGCACGAAGAACCTCGTCATCGTGCTCATCGTGACGTCGTGGGTGCTCACGGCGCGGGTCGTGCGCGGGAGCGCGCTCGCCATCCGCAACAGCGACTACGTCAGTGCGGCACGCGTGACCGGTGCGGGCAATCTGCGTATCATCCTGCGCGAGACGCTGCCGAACGTCGTCCCACCCATCCTCATCATGGCCAGCCAGCAGCTCGGGATCATCCTGCTGACCGAGGCGAGCCTGAGCTACCTCGGGATGGGTGTGCCGGCTCCGGCACCCTCGTGGGGCGGGATGATCGCCGAGGGCCAGACGTACATCGCGACCGCGCCGTGGGTCGTGGTGGCTCCCGGCGTGATGCTCATGGTCACCGTCTTCACCTTCAACCTGCTCGGCGACGGCACGCGCGACATCCTCGACTCGCGGAGCGCGGTCTGACATGGCCGCGACCCAACTGGTGATCGGCACAGCGGCGTCCGCGTCCCCGGGATCGGAAGCCCTCGTCGTCCTCGACGTCACGGGGACGGACGGACGGACGGAGCGCGCTTCGACCGTGTCGGGAGACCTGCGCGTCGGACCGATGGCGGTGGACCGCCAGACGGGCGTGCTCTACTGCACGGACGAACGTACGGACGACCCCGACGTCGGCCCCGGCGGCGGCGGGCGGGTGTTCGCCTTCGACCGGTCGGCTCCCGATGGTGGCTTCGCCGAGCTGAACCACCGTCCGTCGTACGGGGCGCTCGCGTCGTCGGTCTGTCTCGACGGGGACGGCGAACACCTGCTCGTGACGAACCACGCGCAGAACCTCGTCGTCACCGACGTGGTCCGCACGACGGGCGGCGCGTGGAAGGTCGTCCCACGCCGCGACGTCGCGACGACGGGGCTCCACCGCATCGCCCCGGACGGATCGATCGGTGAACTGTGCGACCTCTTCGTGCACCCGGCCCCGAGCGGCTCAGCGGGTTCCGGGCAGGCGCACCCTCACTCGGTCGCCAGGTCGCCGGTCGGGGAGTTCTTCGTCGTCTGTGACAAGGGCGGGGACCGCGTGCACACGTTCCGGATCGATCACGACCGTGGCGTGCTCGTCGAGTGCGCGGTCGTGGACACGGTCAGTGGGAGCGCGCCGCGGTACAGCGCGTTCCACCCGACTGCGCCGTGGGTGTTCGTGAACCACGAGCGAGGTCCGACGGTGGACACCTACCGCTACGACGCCGACTCTGCGCAGCTCGAGCTGGTGGCGTCGGCTCGGGTCGCGGCGGGCGACGACCAGCAATCCGACATCCTGGTCGACGCGGCCGGCACCTTCGTCTACACGCTGGTGCGCGGGGCGGACGAGTTGGTGGTGCTCGAGGTCGACGCGGTGTCCGGGGAGCTCCGCGCCGTGCAGGCCCAGCCGGTCGGCGCGGCCTCCCCTCGAGCAATGGCGGTCTCGTCCGACCTCAGCCTGCTCTGGGTGGTCTGCTCCGGGTCCGACGAACTGGTCGCGTTCACCGTCGCGTCCGACGGCCGGGTCGCTCCGACCGGACAACGCCGGCTCGTGCCCGGCGCCCGCAGCATCATCGTGGTCGACGCTGCCGTCGCGGCGACCGGACGCCAGCGCAGCGCACCGCCGCCCGCCCTCGACGATGCCGAGTACCCGAATCCGCACCCGCCCGTGGTGGGCCAACACCGAGAGCCGGAAGCATGACCGACAAGCCCGCAAGCCGCACCCGTCGCGGCGACCCCGTGCTCGCGATCCGCGACCTCGGTGTGTCCTTCGTGACCGAGGCCGGTACGGCCGAAGCCGTACGAGGCGTCACCCTCGACGTCCTCCCGGGTGAGATCGTCGCGCTCGTCGGCGAGTCCGGGTCGGGCAAGTCCGTGACGTCGCGGTGCGTCCTCGGTCTGATGCCGTCCACCGCGTCCGTCACCGGATCGATCGCCCTCGGCAGCACGGAGATCGTCGGACTCGACGAACCGAGGCTCAACGAGATCCGTGGGCGACGTGTATCGATGGTCTTCCAAGAACCGTCCCGAGCGTTGAACCCGGTGTTCACCGTCGGATCGCAGATGATCGACGCCATCCGTCGTCACCGGCGTGTCTCGACTGCCCGTGCGCGGGTCCGCGCGATCGAACTGCTCGACCTCGTGGGCATCCCCGAGCCGGAGGAACGCCTCCGCTCCTACCCGCACCAACTGTCCGGGGGACAGAAGCAGCGCGTCATGATCGCGACGGCGCTGGCCTGCGAGCCGGAGCTCATCATCGCCGACGAGCCCACCACGGCGCTCGACGTCACGGTGCAGGCCGAGGTCCTGGCGCTCCTCCGCGACGTCCGTGACCGGCTCGGGACCGCGATCCTCCTCATCACGCACAACATGGGCGTCGTCGCCGACATCGCCGACCGCGTCGCGGTGATGCACGACGGTCGGATCGTCGAGACCGCGGACGTCTTCGACCTCTTCGATCGGCCCGGGGACGACTACACCAGGAAACTGCTGTCGGTGGTACCGCGCCTCCCGGCTCCCGGCGCGGTGCTGCCGCCAGAAGCGGTCTCCGCGGAACCGGACGTGCTCCGCGTCGACGACCTCACGGTGCGGTTCTCCCGGAGGTTCGGCCGTGGTTCCTTCCTCGCCGTCGACGAGGTCTCGTTCGCACTGGGCAGCGGTCAGACCCTCGCGCTCGTCGGCGAGTCCGGGTCGGGGAAGTCCACGATCGCGAAGACGATCGTGGGGCTGCAGAAGCCGACCTCGGGCGACGTCGTCGTCCGAGGAGTCTCGCTCACGCGAGCGCGCCGGAAGGCCCTCCGCGAGTTCCACCGGGGCGTCGGCTACGTCTTCCAGGACCCGAACGGCTCGCTGAACCCGCAGCTCCGGATCGAACAGTCGGTCGCTGCGCCGCTCGAGATCGACCGTACGGGGTCGCGAGCCGAGGTGTCGGGTCGGGTCGACGAACTGCTCGATGCGGTCCGCCTGCCTCGGTCCGTGCGGGGGAAGTACCCGCACGAGCTGTCCGGCGGGCAGTCACAGCGGGTGAGCATCGCCCGTGCGCTGATCCGTCGGCCGTCGTTGTTGATCGCCGACGAGCCGACGAGCGCGTTGGACGTGTCCGTGCAGGACCAGGTGCTGTCGCTCTTGCGCGAGCTGCAGGACGAGCTCGACTTCGCGTGCCTGTTCATCACCCACGACCTCGCCGTGGCGTCGACTTTCGCTGACCTCGCGATCGTGCTGCACCGAGGAGCGATCGTGGAGCGCGGGCGCGCCGGAGCGGTGTTCGGCGAGCCCGCCGAGCAGTACACGAAGCGACTCGTGGGCGCCGTCCCGATCGCGGATCCCGTCGCGCAGCGCGCGTCGCGCTGACCGAGCCGCGCCGCCGTCGGACGGGAGGCGCGGCGCGGTCTCGCACCGTGCCTCCCGGCCGATGGTCGGTCGCGTCGTCGACGCGACCGCGTCAGTCGACGAGGTCGAGCTGCGGCACGTCGTCGGTCCCAGGGGCGACCGATATGAACGTGGCGATCCGGTCGGAGCGTTCGAAGCTCTCCGAGTACTCGATCGGGCCGGTGTCGGAGTGCGTCGTCCGAGTCTGCAGGATCAGTGGCGCGCCGACCTCGACGCCGAGGATGCGTGATTCGATGAAGTCGGCGGCGACCGCGCTAAGGCGGCTCCGACTGCGAGCGAACCGTGTTCCGTACTCGGCAGCGAGGAACTGGTACAGGTAGTACACGCTGCCGGAGTGCGCGGTGAGTCCGGGGAAGCGGTCCGCGGGCAGGTAACTCGCGATGTGTGCGACCGGTTCGTCCTCGACGAGCTTCAGCCGTTGGACACGGTGCACGGGCGTGTCCGATGCGATGCCCAGGGCCTCCGCCACGCGCTGCGGTGCCGGCACGGTCTCGATGGTGGCTGCCTGTGCGGTGACGTGTGACGGCGAATCCGCCAGGGTTCGGGTCTGCACGGTGGTCGTGCCGACGAGTGAGGTGAAGTCGTACTCGTCCTCGCGGCGCTGCGGGGCCGTCACCTCGGTGCCACGACCCTGCCGAGCGTCGACGTACCCGTCGTCGCGGAGGAGTCCGACGGCCTTCCGGATGGTGGTGCGGCTGACGTCGTACTCGGCCATGAGCTCGGACTCGGTCGGCAGGAAGTCGCCCGTTTGGAACCGGCCGGACGTGATGTCTCGCTTGATGCGTCCGTAGACGTCCACGTACTTGACCGCCATGGTGTCCTCCCGATTCATCTTCGATACAACCCTACCGATCCGGTCATCCTTGTCTGTGCGGCGTAAAAAGGTATGTTTATGGTATCTTTGCGACGGCGAATCAGAGATGACTTCGCAGACTTGGAGACCTATCAATGACGATCGAAGCCACAGCGCCTGCGCGCTGGGAGAGCGTCCGCGACCAGGACCCGGACCTCAGCCGGAAGTTCGCAGCGCAACTCGACGAGCTGCGGCTCGCTCACAACGGCGGCGCCGACATCGAAGCGCTGGTCGACGGAGAGTACGGGCGGCTGCTCACGGAGCGCCTCCGTCTGACGTTCTCGTTCGAGCAGGACCCGACCGGGACGGCGGTGGAGGAGTACTACCGCTCGCTGGGGCTGCGGCGGCAGGTGTTCGAGAACAGCGACTACTACACGCGCTGGCTCCTCATCACGCCACTCGAACTCGAGACCGAGGCGGCGAGGGGGACTCGGTACCCGGTGCTCTTCGTCAACCACGGCGGACACCAGTCGATCTCGACGGACGAGTTCACCGCGGGGTTCCACGAGATCGCGGCCCGCGAACGGATCATCGTCGCGATGCTCCAGGACACGAACTGGCAGAACACCGAACGAGTGCTGGATCGCTTGATCGAGCTCTTCCCCGTCGACACGGAGCGGGTGTACCTCGCGGGCGAGTCGCAGGGCGGGTACCAGGTCACGTCGACCTTCTTCCGGATCCCCGAGCGGATCACCGCCGTCCTCACGTGTGGCAACGACATCTGGCGGGACTGGGACAACGTGAACGAACCGTTCACAGAGGACGAGCTGCGTCGCGTTCACGACGCGGTGGTGCCGTTCATGCAGATCAACGGACAGTACGAAGCCTCGAGCTTCGCACCGGTCAACGACTGGGCGCCGCGGAAGGACTGGGGCCGCCCCCGTGCACTCGAGGGGTACCACGACCCACGCCGCGACGACGAGCGCGACCCCACCCGCAACGTCAACGGTCCCCGGCGGTTCTCGAACCAACCCGAGCCGCCCGCAGACGTCGACCGCCACGAGTGGGCCGTCGAGCGGCTGAACCGGCGTATGGGGAGCCTGTCGTGCCGACCGCGGGACGTCGCGACCTGCCTCGAGTACGTCGACGCGCCCGACTCCGAGTTACACCGCGTGCTCGGTTTTCCCGGCGACCGGGAACGCACCGAGGTGTTGCACGGTGTGAAGCACTGGATCGCCGACGTCGACGACACGGAGGGTCGGAACGTGTTCCGTTACGTCGTCGTCGAGAACGCCCCGCATGCCTGGCCGCTCGCGGCAGGTGTGCTCGGCTGGGACTTCCTCAAGCGCTTCCGGCGCGACAGCAGCACCGGACGGATCGTCGTCGACGATCGCCCCACCCCCACCAACCCCCACAACGACGTGCAGGAGTACTCACGATGAGTGTCACCACCACAGCGACGAAGGTCGCAGCGACCCGGGTGTTCAACCGGTCGTTCACGGCCATCTTCCTGGCCTACTTCCTGGTCAACCTCGCCCTGAACATGGCGAACAACCTCGCGACACCCTATGCGCGCGACCTCGGCGCGACGCCCGTGGTCATGGGCATCGTCGCGACCGGGTTCACCTACGGTGCGATCGTGTTCAAGCTGGCATCGGCGCCCGCCATCGACGCGTTCAACCGCAAGTGGGTGCTGCTCGCCGCGGTCGGTGTCATCGCCGTTGCCACCGTCGGCTACGCGCTGTCCACGAACGTCCCAACGCTGATCACCTTCCGCATCGTCCAGGGCATCGGGCAGGCGTTCACCGCGACCACCTTCGTCGCTCTGGCCGCCGACACCCTGCCGCGTGAGAAGCTCGCAGCGGGCATGGGCATCTTCGCACTCGGCACCGCCGGCGCCACGATGCTCGGCGCGCCCATCGCGCTGAAGATCCAGGCGGCGACCAGCTACCAGTTCACGTTCCTGACCGCGCTCGTCGCGCTGGTCCTCGGCGCGGTCGCGGTCCTGCTCATCACCGCGAAACAGCGTGAACGCAAGCGTTTCCAGATCTCACTCAAGGGGTTCATCGCGCCCGAGGCGATCCCGTCGGCGCTCATGCAGTTCTTCTTCATGCTCGCCTGGACCTCGGTGCTGTCGTTCATCATCGTGTTCGGGCAGTCCCAAGGGCTCGGGAGCGATGTCGGGTACTTCAACACCGTCTACGGCCTCGCAGTGTTCGCAACCGCGCCACTCGGAGGCCGCCTCACCGACCGGTTCGGGTACTTCATGCTCATCCCGATGCTGGCGTTCATGGCCGCGTCGCTGATCGTCATCAGCTTCTCTGACGGCCTCGTCACCCTGCTGGTCGCCGCAGTCCTCGGGGCCCTCGGCTACGGCGCCGCCGGCCCGGTGGTCCGGTCGATCACGATGAGCGTCGTTCCGAAGACCCGACGGGGAGCGGCGAGCAGCACGATCTTCCTGGCGTCCGACATCGGCCAGCTCCTCGGTCCGATCCTCGGCGGCATCATCATCTCCACGCTCGGGTACGCGGCCATGTACCGCATCGCACCCGCCTACCTGGTCCTCGCGCTCATCCTCATGCTCGTCTCCTACCGCTTCTGGAACCGACGTGCAGCGATCGTCGCCGATGCCGAGCGGGCGTCAGAGGCTGCTGAGGTCGAAGCGAGCAAGGCGACCGCTTCGCAGACCGCGCAGGTGTCGCAGGACCGGGCGTAGTCGCCCCACCCGCCGGGTGCGGGACGAGCTCCCCCTTCTCGTCCCGCACCCTCCCGCCTCCGCGGCAGCGGCGGTTGCCGCACAATGACGTGACGAAGGAGAACCATGCACCAGCTCGACCGAGCGGACCCGGCCGCGCCGGCGCCCTCGCACGAGCGCATCTGGAACCGGTCGTTCACGAGCGCGTTCGCCACCTACTTCCTCATCAACCTCGGACTCAACCTCAGCAACGTCATCGTGAGCCCGTTCGCGAGAGACCTCGGTGCGACCCCGGCCGTGATCGGCGTCGTCGCAGCGGCCTTCACCATCGGGTCGATCGTCTTCAAGCTCGTCTCCGCACCGGCGATCGATTCACTCAACCGCAAGTTCCTGCTCCTGGGCGCCGTCGCCGTGATCGCGCTGGCGTTCTCCGGCTACGCGGCGTCCGGTACCGCGAGCTCGGTGCTGACGTTCCGGATCGTGCAGGGTGCGGGGCAGGCCTTCACCTCGACGACCTGCATCGCCCTGGCGGCTGACACCCTGCCGCGTCGCAAGCTCGCAGCCGGCTTGGGCGTCTTCGCGCTCGCGTCAGGAGCCGCGCAGATGATCGGCGCGCCACTCGCGCTGAAGATCCAGGAAGCGACCGACTACCGCACGACCTTCACCGTTGCCATCGGCGTCCTGGTGCTCGCAGCGGTGGCGGTCCTGCAGATCCGTCCAAGCGTGGTCGCGACGACCCCGCGACGGCCCTTCCGGTTCGCCCCGTCGCGCATCATCGCGCGGGAAGCGATCGTGCCGGCGGTGCTGCAGTTCTGCTTCCTCTTCGCCTGGTCCCTGGTGAACTCCTTCGTCGTCGTCTTCGGGGTCGAGCAAGGCCTCGGTAGTGACGTCGGTTTCTTCTTTACCGTGTACGGCCTGGTCCTGTTCGTCGCGAGTCCGCTCGGCGGGCGGGCCGTCGACCGCTTCGGGTACGTGGCCGTGCTCCCGATGCTGGCGTGCATCATCGGCTCGATGTACCTCATCAGCGTGTCCGACACGATATGGACGCTGCTCGCAGCCGCCGTGGTCGGCGCGTTCGGCTACGGCGCTGCAGGCCCGGTCGCACGCGCGATGGCGATGGGCGTCGTCCCAGAGGAGCGGCGAGGCGCGGCCAGCAGCACGCTCTACCTCGGTTCGGACCTTGGTCAGCTCGCCGGGCCGGTGGTCGGGGGACTCATCGCGACGACGCTCGGGTACGCGGCGATGTACCGGATCGCCCCGGTCTCGATCTTGCTCGCGGCGGCGGTGCTGCTCGTTGCGCGGCGCACGCTCGAGCGCCGACGGAACGCGTTGGTGATCCGAGAGGAAACCGGGAGCACAGCGCTCGTCGTGAACCGGTGAGAGCGCCGCACCTGATTTCTGCAGGCTATGGTCGCTCGACGGATTTCACCACAATGTGCGGATTGCTCGCGCACCGTCACCTCGTCGATACTCGGGTGCGGACCGACAACGGCGACTGCCAGGATCATGCGAGCGTCGGAGTGGTCGGTGGTCTTGCCCAGAATGTGCGGCTTCGTGGTCTGCGACCGGTCGGAGCACGTGGCCGCGGCCCACTCGAGTGGCGGTTCGATCAGCTGCCTTCGTCGGGGTGTCGGCCGCACCCGCGCCACGATCCGGCTTGCTTCGGCGACGAGCTCCTCGCGGCCGTCATGAGCATCACCGGGCGCAGGACAGAACCGGGGCCCGAGCCACATTCAGCCCCTGTGGTCTACGGGACGCCGGAGCCCCGTCTCCGATGACGAAAGCCCCAACCTGCGCGGCTGGGGCTTCCGGGGGCGTGTGTTCTAGCAATCGGTGAGGACTGCTATCGCCCTGACCGGGGACCCGGTTCCTCCGCGCGCGTACACATCATTGCCGCAGCGGTCATCTTCCGGTCTGCCAGCCGAGACCTCGAGGGTTACGGCTCAATCGTCGTGAGGAGACCGGCAGCACGGACTCCCATCCACGCGGTCTCTCGGGATCCGGGACGTCACCGATGATCGATCCGGTGCGCTACATCGCTGCCCGCTTGAGATTGCCTTCGGGAGATCGGAGATCAGACGTCACTAGGGGCTCGTTCGCCCTCGTGGGCTCGGGTTCGCTCGGAGGCGGGCAGTGGATGCCCGCTCGACCAGTCTTGGTTCGAGCCGGGCGACGGTCGGCGGTCGGCTTGTTCCGACCCGATCCTCCATCCTGCCGACGACCGTCCGTGCCGCGATGCGTCCGAGGTCCTCGTACCGGGCGTCGATCGTGGTGAGGTCCATCAGGGCGGTCGCGGCCACGGGCGAATCGTCGAAACCGATCACGGAGAGATCTGCTGGGACGGAGCGGCCGAGTCGTTTCGCTGCTCCGAGTGCACCCATCGCCATCGTGTCGTTCGCTGCGAAGACCGCCGTCACGTCCGGGTGCTCGGCGAGGAGCCTCATGGAGAGTTCGAAACCGTTCCGTTCTGTGGTGTCGGGGGTGCCGCCGGTCGTCTGGACGTGTGTTCCGCCGGCGATGACCGGCGTGACTCCTGCTGATCGGAGTCGGCGCTCGAAGCCGAGTCGACGTGCGCGTGCAATGGCATCGGAGCCCGCGATGTGGCCGATGCGGAGGTGGCCGACGGCGAGCAGGTGATCGGCAGCCAGTTCGCCGCCGCGTTCGTCGTCCACCGTTATGGTGTCGGCTCCCGGGATCGCCCCAGCCCGGCTGCCGACCATCACCACGGGGACGTCCGCTGGGACGTCAGCAGTCGTCGGCAGCTCTGCTGCGATGATGATGCCATCGACGCGCAGCGACATCAGCTCATCGAAGGGTGAGACGGCGAGGTGCTCGTTGGAGTAGTTGTCGGCGGTTGCCACGCGGATGCCGAGCGGCCCGAGAACCGATCGGATCCCACGGATGAACGGGACGTACCAGAGGTTGCGGTAGTCGTCGACGGCGATGCCCACGGTGTTCGTCCTGCCGGCGGCGAGGATGGCGGCTGCGCGGTTGGGTCGATACCCGATGGCGGCGACCGCCTCGGCGACAGCGGCTCGGCTGGCGGCGGACGGCCCGGGGTCTCCGCGGAGCACCATCGACACGAGTGACTTCGAGACCCCCGCGGCCGCGGCCACGTCGAGGATCGTCGGACGCTTGCCTGTTGACATCGATGCGGGCCTCCGGGTCTGAGCCTCTCGGATGAGCTTACGGTCTCGACTGTGTCGGGCGGGGTCGTGCCGAGTCTCGCAAGCTCGGCATCACGCTTTCGTTCGCGATCATGCGACTTCTGCTTGCGCTTCGACAAAAGGTCACCTACTGTCGGAATCGATCACTCGGAACGTTCCAAGTGTCACCTCAATGACGAGAAATGAGACCTTCATGCGCGTACGGCGCCTCGCGGCCTTCGTGGTCGCGGCCCTCTCGGTCGCGAGCTTGGCGGCTTGCTCCACTGGCGGTTCCGGTTCGTCCGGCGACTCCAAGACGCTCACCTTCTGGGCGTCCAACCAGGGCACGTCCCTCCAGAACGACAAGGAGGTGCTGACCCCCGTCCTCAAGAAGTTCACCAAGGAGACCGGGATCAAGGTCGACCTCCAGGTCATCGGCTGGAACGACCTGCAGAACAAGATCCAGACCGCCGTCACCTCGGGCCAGGGCCCGGACGTCGTCAGCATCGGCAACACCTGGGCGACGTCGCTCCAGGCGACCGGCGCCTTCCAGGAGTTCGGCGCCTCGGAAATGAAGGCGATCGGCGGTGCCGACAAGTTCGCTGACGTCCCGTTGTCCACGGGTGGTGCGCCCGGCAAGACGGTGACGAGTGTCCCGCTCTTCGGGTTCGCCTACGGTCTGTACTACAACAAGAAGATGTTCGCCGACGCGGGGCTGCAGCCGCCGACGACGTGGGAGGACCTGGTCTCGGACGCCAAGCAGCTCACCGATCCGTCGAAGGACGTCTACGGGATCTCCCTCGTGGGGAGCTCGTACGCCGAGAACGCGCACTTCGCGTTCATCAACTCGGCGCAGAACGGTGGCGAGTGGTTCGACAAGGACGGCAAGCCGACCTTCACGTCGAAGGCGAACGTCGACGGCATCAAGCGCTACATCGACCTCATGCAGAGCGCGAAGGCCGCGAACACCTCGAACGCGCAGTACGACAACGGCACCCAGTCCGTCACCGACTTCGCCAACGGCAAGGCCGCGATGATCCTCAACCAGAACAACGCCGACGCAACGATCCAGTCCGTGGGGATGGACGCATCCGCCTACGGCGTCGTGCCGTTCCCGACCACCGCGGGCGGCGAGGACATCGCGTCCTTCCCGGCCGGCATCAACCTGTCGATCTTCAAGAACACGAAGAACAAGGACGGCGCGCTCAAGTTCGTCAAGTACATGACTGACTCCAGTGCGCAGACCGAACTCGGTAAGGGGTACTCCTTCCTCCCGGTCCTGAAGTCCGCTGCCGCGAACACCGACGTTTCGGACGAGACGAAGACGTTCCTCGACATCTACAACAACAAGTCGAAGCCGCTCCCGCTGGTGCCCGCCGAGGACCAGTTCGAGTCCACGGTCGGCAAGGCGATGAGCGAGATGTTCGCCAAGATCGCGACCGGTTCCACCGTTTCCGACAGCGACATCAAGACCGCGCTGCAGACCGCCCAGGACCAGGTGTCACAGGCCGCCGGCTGACCCATGAACGTGGTGTCCGGGGGCGAGATGGCACGCTCCCGGGCACCACACCCCTCACCACGCGCTCACATCGGACGCGTTCGAACCACGGCCCGTGCCGTCCTGAGGAGAAGTGATGTCCACGACCGTCCTGCCCGATTCCGAGCGCATCGACCTGACGCACACGAAGGCCCCGACGATGTCGGGCCGTCCGCCAGGTCGCAAGCGCAAGACCCACTGGCTGCCGTACGCGCTCGTCGCGCCGGCCATCCTGTTCGAGCTGCTGATCCACATCGTGCCGATGCTCACCGGCATCTGGATCTCGTTCATCCAGCTCACCAAGTACTTCATCGCCAACTGGGGTGCAGCACCGTTCGCGGGACTGCGGAACTACTCGGTCGTCATCGACTTCGACCAGGCGATCGGCAAGGGCGTCCTGAACTCGTTCCTCATCACGTGCGGCTTCACGGTCCTCGTGGTCGGGCTCTCGTGGACCTTCGGCATGGCTGCCGCGGTCGCGCTGCAGAAGCCGTTCAGGGGTCGTGGCCTGTTCCGCACGCTCTTCCTCGTGCCGTACGCGCTGCCGATGTACGCCGGCATCATCACCTGGAAGTTCATGTTCCAGCGTGACTCGGGTGCGATCAACCACATCCTCGTGGACCAGCTGCACCTGTTCAACGGGACCGGGCCGTTCTGGCTGATCGGCTCGAACGCGTTCGTCTCGGTCGTCGTCGTGGCGATCTGGAAGACCTGGCCGTTCGCGTTCCTGATGCTCATGGCCGGTCTGCAGTCCGTGCCGAACGACGTCTACGAGGCCGCATCGGTCGACGGTGCGAAGCCCTTCCGGCAGTGGCGCTCGATCACGCTGCCGATGGTGCGTCCGGTCAACGTGACGCTCGTGCTCGTGATGTTCCTCTGGACGTTCAACGACTTCAACACACCGTTCGTGCTGTTCGGCTCGACCGCCCAGCCCCCGGCGGCGGACCTGCTGAGCTTCCACATCTACAACGCGTCCTTCATCACCTGGAACTTCGGCTCCGGTGCCGCGATGAGCGTCCTGCTCCTCATCTTCCTGCTCATCGTCACCGGCATCTACCTCGCCGTGACCAACCGGAGGTCCGTCCGTGCGTGAGACATTCGGCGCCAAGTCCTTCAAGGTCGTCACCCTCGTCGTCCTGACCCTGTTCACGGTCGTCCCGCTCTACGTGATGATCACCACGGCCATCAAGCCGCTCGGTGACGTGCAGAACGACTTCACGTGGATCCCGACCAACATCACGTTCCAGCCGTTCATCGACATGTGGTCGACGGTCCCGCTCGGCAAGTACTTCGTCAACTCGCTCGTGGTCTGCACGGTCGCGACGGTGTTCTCGCTGATCATCGCGACGTTCGCCGCGTACGGTGTCTCGCGCTGGAACTTCAAGGGCAAGAGCACCTTCACCACTGCGGTGCTCTCCACCCAGATGTTCCCCGGCGTGCTGTTCCTGCTGCCGCTGTTCCTGATCTTCACGAACCTCGGCAACGCGCTCGGCATCCAGCTCGTCGGCAGCTGGACCGGCTTGATCATCACGTACCTGACGTTCACGCTCCCGTTCTCGATCTGGATGCTCGCGGGCTACTTCGAGACCATCCCGCGTGAACTCGACGAGGCCGCGATGGTCGACGGCTCGGGCCCGATGGGTGCCCTGTTCCGGGTCATCCTGCCCTCGGCCCGTCCGGGTCTGGTCGCGGTCGGGATCTACTCGTTCATGACGGCCTGGGGTGAGGTCCTGTTCGCCTCGGTCATGACCAACGGCGACGGGCAGACGCTGGCGGTCGGTCTGCAGCAGTACTCCACGCAGACGAACGTGTACTGGAACCAGATCATGGCGGCGTCCCTCGTCGTCTCGATCCCGGTCGTGATCGCGTTCCTCATCGTGCAGCGCCAGTTCGTGGCGGGCCTGACGGCCGGCGCGGTGAAGTAGGCGGTCCCCTCCAGCCGAGACTCGGGCCGAGTCTCGGGGCCGACAGGCCAGGGTGACGGTCGTCTGCCTCTGTACCCCGGGCTGGCGCTCGAACTGGAGGCGCGTGACGGGCGGGATCGCATCCCCTTCGAATCGTCCTATCGTTTCCTCGTCCAGTCGCCATCGGATCGGGGAGCACGTGGGTTGGGGCCTCATCGTCGGGTTCTGGGGTGTTTCGGCCCTATTTGTCATCACGCCCGGCGCCGACTGGGCCTACGCCATCTCCGCTGGCCTGCGGCACCGCTCTCCCGTTCCAGCGGTGGTCGGGATGCTCACCGGACACCTCCTGGCCACATTGGTCGTCGCGGCAGGGGTCGGCGCGCTCGTGGCGAGTGTCCCAGCGGTCCTCACGACGCTGACGATCGTCGGTGCGCTGTACCTGGCGTGGCTCGGGATCGGACTCCTGCGCCGGCCCGCGTCGGTGCCGACGGGCGACGTGACCTCGGTGTCCGGCTCCCCGTTGACGCACGCCGTAAAGGGCATCGGCATCAGCGGCCTGAACCCGAAGGTGTTCCTCCTGTTCCTCGCGCTGCTGCCGCAGTTCACGGACGTCCGTGATCCGTGGCCGGTCGGCGTGCAGATGGTGCTGCTCGGCTGCCTGCACGTCGTGAGCTGCGCCGTCGTCTACTTCGTGGTGGCGTTCGGGGCGCGGCGTGTGCTGGCGACGAGACCGGCGGCGGCCCAGATCGTCACGCGCGTGTCCGGGGCGGTGATGATCCTCATCGGCGTCATCCTCGTCGCGGAGAAGCTCCACACGTCGGCGTGGTCGTAGTAGGACAGGAGCGCCCGGAGGCGCATGATTGAGGAGGTCACCATGGAGAGAGCCCCCGAGCAAGCAGGCAGCGCCGTTGCGCGCGTGCAAGAGAGCTTCGCGCGACAGGGACTCATGCGGCATCTCGGCGCCGAGCTGATCGCCGTCACCGACGGATCGGTGACAATCGCGTTGCAGGCCCGGCCCGAGGTCAGCCAACAGCGGGGATTCGTCCACGGCGGCGCGACCAGCGCGATCGCAGATTCCGCCGGCGGCTACGCGGCACTCACTCGCATGCCGTCGGGGTCGGAGGTGCTGACGGTCGACTTCACGCTCAACCTCCTCGCGCCAGCGAGCGGACAGTCTGTGGAAGCCGTCGGATTGGTGGTCCGGTCCGGTCGGACCCTCACCGTGTGTCGACTCGACGCCTGGTCGATCGACGGCGGACAGCGCCGACACATCGCGACTGGCCAGCAGACTCTCATCCGCATCGATCAGTGAACGGTGGGCTGACGGCGGAGCGGAGGGGATTGCATAGGGTTCGTCGCGGCGCCACTCCCCGAACCGGGCGCGTTCGGTTCGGCCAAAAACCTCGGCTGCACACAGAACACCCAAGCTCGCTACCGCCACGGGTCGCACGGGTCATGTGCTGCCCCTGACGACGAGGGATGGCTGCAGCACGATTCGCCGCACGGAGCGGCTCGTGCCGGAGATCTCGCCGAGTACCAGGCCGAGCGCGGCGCGGCCGGTCTCCTCGAACGGTTGCGCGACCGTCGTCAGGTCAAGCGCCGCCGCCAAGGGGCCGTCGTCGAACCCGACCACGGCGACGTCGTCCGGGATACGGACGCCGAACGCCGCGAGAACACGGCACGCGCGGGCCGCCAGGTCGTCGTGGTTGGCCACGATCGCGGTCGGTGTGCCGCGACGACCACGGAGGGTCGATTCGAGCGTCTCGGCGAGCGCACGGTCAGAGGGGACAGGTGCATCGACGATGTCCACGGATTCGGCGAGGCCCGCAGCCCGGAGCATTCCAGCGGAAACGTACGCCCCGGACGCCTGCGGTTCATGCAGGAAGACGGTGCGTGTGTGTCCAAGGGAGCCGAGGTGTGTCCCGACGAGGCGGCCGCCCTCCCGGTCGTCGACCAGGACGGTTGGGACGTCGCTGCGTGATGTCCTGGCCCGTTGCACGTCGACGAACACGAGTGGCACCGCGGCATCCCGGCTGGCCCGCAGCGCAGCACTGCCGAGCGGCACACCCATGACGATGAGCCCGTCGACACCTCGGCGCGCAGGGAGCGCGTCCAGGAGCGGTGACGCGGCCGCAGCGGCCGAGCCAAGGTCGTGCACGGTAAGTTCCACCGCGGTGTTCCGGACGTCGGCGAGCATCCCGGCGAACCGGCGGAAGTACGACGGATAGCTGCTGAACGGAGCAGCGACGGCGACACGCACTCCGGCGTTCGCCCCATTGGCCGTCGCACCGGACCGGTAGCCGAGGGCGCCGGCAGCGGCGATGACCCGCCCTCGGGTGTCCTCACGTACCCGATGTGGGGAATTGATGGCAAGCGACACCGTCGAGATGCTCACGCCGGCACGCTCTGCGACGTCGTAGATCGTGATCCGTCCTCTATTCACCTGAGGCGACACCTCCGTATCGAACGAGTTCATCGAAGTTCTTCGATCAGGTGACACTAGTGCCAGATTGATGGAGGTCGTCACGGATGATGTTTGCAAAGCCGCGTACCGACGCGTTCGTCCGAGCCGTTGAGGCCCGGCTGGCACCACTGGTGTCGCCGCCGCCGAAGGATGCTCAGGGCAAGCAGCAACATGCGCGGGACTTTGACACCGCTATGAGCGAGGAGCTAGGCATCGTCGGACCCCGAGTCGCGACCGAGACCCACACGGTGGCCGTCGACGGACACCCGGACACCCGTCTCCGTGTCTACTGGCCGAGCTCTGCCCGTCCAGAGCCGGGGACGACCGCGCTCCCGGTTCTGGTGTACTTCTTCGGCGGCGGCTTCGAGGTCGGCGACATCGACTGGGTGTCGTGGGATGCGATCTACCGGCAGCGTGCGGTCGACGCCGAAGTGATCGTCGTGGCGGGGGAGTACTCGCTCGCGCCCGACGTGACCTACCCGGCGCAGCCCGAACAGTGCTGGTCGGTGTTCGAGTGGGCCGCGGAACACGCTCGTGCGCTCGGCGGCGATCCTGCTCGGATGGCGATCGGCGGCGCGTCGTCAGGCGCGAACCTGGCCGCTGCGACGGTGCTCATGAACCGCGATCGCGGCAACCGCGCGGTCCGCCTGCAGATGCTCGAGGTGCCGGTCCTCGACCTGACGGGCGACCACCTCGACACGCACGGCCTCAAGGTCGGGGCACCGGGGCTGCTCCTCAAGCGGCTCGTCCGTGCCCTCGGCCGTAAGTACCTCGGCGGGCACCGGGCGTCGCTCCCGTACGCATCGCCGTTGCTCGCGCCGTCGCTCCGATCGCTCCCGCCCACGGTGATCTACACGTCCGAGACCGATCCACTCCGCGGTGACGGCGAGGCATACGCGCGTGCCCTCAGCGAAGCGGGTGTCCCGGTCGCCGGCATGCGGCTGATCGGCATGACGCACTCGTCGATCGGTGTTCGGCACGAGGTCCCGGCCGCCGACCACCTGCACCTGGACATCGTGGCGACGCTGCGAACACTGCACGACGACGTCGTGGCGTACCCGCCCGTGCCGAACGGTGGTCGTCCGTGACTGCCCTGCGCGACCTCTGCGTCGACCCGGCGGTGTTCCGGTGGATCGACCGAATCACGACGCTCAGCGAGACGATGCCCGATCTGACGAGCGCCGACCCCGAGTGCCGCCGCACGGCGCAGCGACGGCTGTCCGACCTGGTCGCCGTCGACTTCACCCAGCCCGTTCCGGACGGCGTGGAAATCGAGGACTTCTCGCTGACGACGGGGACGGCGTCGCGGGTCCGCCGGTACCGGCCGCGGTCGGCACCGGACCGGGCGCCGAGCCAGCTCTGGCTTCACGGCGGCGGGTTCACCGGGGGAGCCGTCGACGAGCTCCTCGCCGATCGGCTCTGTGCGGCTCTCGCGCTCGCGAGCGGCGTGCAGCTCTTCTCGCTGGACTACCGCCTCGCTCCGGAGCAGCCCTATCCCGCACAGGTCGAGGACACGATCGGAGCGCTCGCCGCGCTGCGCGACGGTGCTGGACGTCTGGGCATCGACGCCGAGCGGCTCGGACTCGGCGGGAACTCCGCCGGTGCTGCGATCGCGGTGAGCACCGCGCTCCGTCTCCAAGACACCGCCTCGTCGCTGCTGTACCACCTCGATCTCGAGGTCCCCGTCGCCGCGATGCGCCCCGTCGGGCCGTCCGCGGATGAGTTCGCGACCGGCTTTGGGCTCGACGGTTTCAACGGTCTGGTCGCGCTCTACCTCGGGCCGGACGGCGCTGCAGATGGCTACGCATCAGCCATCGACGCACCGCGCTTCGACGGCCTACCTCCCACCCGCATCGCGGTCGCAGAGTACGACCCGTTGCGCGACGCGGGGATCCTCCTCGCAGAACGGCTCGGCGCAGCGGACGTCCCGGTTGCGCTCGACATCGGCGACGGCCAGCTGCACTCTTCGCTGGGCTTGACGGCCCAGATGGCCGGCGCCCGCGAGTGGCAGGCACGGCACGCCGAGGCACTCGCGACGGCGTACCGCACGCACGTCTGAGCCCGACCCCGACCTCGACCTCGACCGAACCGACCCCACGTCGCGCTCCGGTCTCCCTTCGCCATGCCCACACGGAAAGAGACGACGATGTCTGCGCTCCCACCCACCACCCGCCTCGACGAGCCCACCGGTGCCGTTGACAACGACGCGATCGCCGGATCTCCACAGCCCCGTGGGTTCATGACCCTGTTCGTGCTGTCCTGGTTCGGGATCGCCCTGCTCGCTGGATCCATCAACGGTGCCGCGATCCCGAAGGCCCTCGCGTTCCTCGACGACGGGACGAAGGCCGTCAACCTTTCGATCGTCTCAGCCGTGGGTGGAGTTGCCGTGATGGTCATCACGCCGCTGTTCGGTCGACTGAGCGACCGAACCATGTCCCGTTTCGGGAAGCGGCGGCCATGGATCCTCGGCGGCGCCGTCCTCGGCTCCGTCGGCATCGCGGTGCTCGCGGTCTCAACGTCCCTCTGGGGGTTCGTCCTCGGATGGGTCGTCGGGCAGATCGGGTACGGAGCGACCAACGCAGCAATCCACGCCCTCCTGGCTGACCAGATCCCCACCAGGACCCGTGCCCGTGTCTCCGCCGCCGTCAGTGCCGCCAGCGCGCTCGCCACGATCCTCGGCGCGGCGATCGTCGCGTCGCTCCCCAACGACCAGCAGTGGACGTGGTTCGCCGTACCGGGCGTCATCGCGTTTGTGCTCTGCAGCCTGGTGTTCTTCCGGCTCCACGACATCGTCCGGACCGAACGCCCGGCACCGTGGCGCTGGGCGGACGTGCTCTCCACCTACTGGCTGGACCCCACCAAATACCGTGACTTCTTCTGGGCGTGGGCCTGCCGGCTGCTCGTGACCATGTCGATCGTCTCGGTGACCACCTACCTGCTGTTCTTCATCATCGACCGCCTGAACGTGCCGAAGGAGCAGGCTTCCGGTGTCCTGGCGACGGTGCTGGTCTTCTTCACCGGCGCCAGCATCGGAACGACGATCCTGTTCGGCTGGCTGTCCGACCGCACGGGCCGTCGCAAGCCCATCGTGTGGACGTCTGCGTTGCTGTCGGCGATCGGCCTGATCGTGGCGGTGTTGGCCCCCGACCTGCGCACGTTCATCGTGGCGCTCGTGATCGTGGGCGCCGCCCAGGGAGCCTTCGTGTCGGTCGACGTCGCCCTGATGACCGAGGTCCTGCCCACGTTCGGCGACGCAGGCAAGGACATGGGCATCGTCTCGCTCTCGTATCAACTGCCGCAGCTCCTCGTGCCGATTGCCGCTGTCCCACTCCTAGCGATCGGCGGGGCGGGCGACAACTACACGGCACTCTTCACCGCCGCCATCGCCTTCGGCATCGCGGGCGCCCTCGCAGTGCTCCCGATCAAGGGCGTCCGCTGACCACGGCCCTTCGCGACGGTCATCACCCTCACCTCCCAAGGACACAAATGACCCTGCAGTACCCCACGCCATCACCCGGGCTCGAACTGGATGTCGAATGGCACAAACGTGCCGTCTTCTACGAGGTCATGGTGCGTTCGTTCGCCGACAGCAACGGTGACGGCACCGGCGACCTCCAGGGGCTTATCTCCAAGCTCGACTACCTGCAGTGGCTCGGCATCGATGCCCTCTGGCTGCCGCCATTCTTCGCCTCGCCACTGCGCGACGGCGGGTACGACGTCGCCGACTATACGGCTGTCCTGGCGGAGTACGGCACCATCGACGACTTCCGGGAACTCGTCGCCAAGGCACACGAGCGCAACATGCGCGTGGTGATCGACCTGGTGCTCAACCACACCTCCGATCAGCACGCCTGGTTCCAGCGGTCTCGGACCGACCCCGACGGGCCGTTCGGCGACTTCTACGTTTGGCGTGACACCGATGCGGGCTTGCCGCACGTCCGGGTGATCTTCCCGGACGCCGAGGACAGCAACTGGGCGTTCGACTCCGAACGACGGCAGTTCTACTTCCACCGCTTCTTCTCGCACCAGCCCGACCTGAACTACGACAACCCGGCGGTGCACGACGCGATCTTCGACGTCGTCCGGTTCTGGCTGGAGACAGGCGTCGACGGGTTCCGCCTCGACGCGGTGCCGTACCTCTATGCGTCCGAGGACGGCAACGGCGAGAGCGAACCGCCGACCCATGAGTTCCTCAAGCGGTTGCGCGCGATGCTCGACGACGAGTACCCGGGAAGGGTGATGATCGCGGAGGCCAACCAATGGCCGGCCGAGACCGCGGCGTTCATGGGGACCGCCGATGAGCCCGAGTGCCACATGGCGTTCGACTTCCCGGTCATGCCCCGGATCTTCCACGCGCTCCGTTCGCAGGACGCGAGGGAACTCGTCGAGGTCCTGGAAGAGCAGACCGACATCCCCGAGGATGCCGCGTGGGGCGTCTTCCTCCGCAACCACGACGAGCTCTCCCTCGAGATGGTGAGCGAGGAGTACCGGCAGGCGATGTACGGCTGGTACGCCTACGACCCACGGATGCGGATCAACCTCGGCATCCGTCGTCGACTCGCGAGCCTGCTCGACAACGCCCGCTCCGAGATCGAACTCGCCCACGCGCTGCTGCTCTCCCTCGGCGGTTCGCCGTTCCTGTACTACGGGGACGAGATCGGGATGGGTGACAACATCTGGCTCGACGACCGCGATGCTTCGCGGACGCCGATGCAGTGGACGCCTGATCGGAACGCGGGGTTCTCGACCGCGGACCCCGGGAAGCTGTACCTGCCAGTCGTGCAGTCACTGGTGTTCAACGGGCACCACGTGAACGTGGAAGCGCAGCTCGCCCAGTCCCGCTCGCTGCTGCACTGGGTCCGGAACATGCTGCACGTGCGCCGCGCGAACGCGGCACTCACCCTCGGTGACCTCCGCGTGCTCCGGACCGACCACGAATCAGTTCTCGCCTTCGTACGCCGTCATCGCGAGGTCCGAAAGGACGGCACCGTCCACGAGCACCGCGTGCTCTGCGTCTTCTCCTTTGCACACGCACCGGTCGCCGTCGAGGTTCAACTTCCCGGCGACGAGGGCGCAATACTGCACGACGTCTTCTCCGGCGCCGCGTTCCCGGCGGTGTCGGGAGCCGGCGGATTGTCTCTGACCCTCGGCACGCAGGGTTTCTACTGGCTCACGATCGAGAGTGCACACCATGACTGACAACGACGCACGCGAAGTCCTCGTCCGCACGACGACCGGTGTCGTCCGGGGAACGCGCGGCGCCGGGATCTCGAGATTCCTCGGCATCCCGTTCGCCGCGCCACCGTTCGGTGCGAACCGGTTCGGCGCACCGCAACCGGTCGAACCGTGGGACGGTGTTCGAGACGCGCTCGAAGCCGGCCCCGGCGCACCACAACTCCTCGACCCTGACGACCCGCTCGACAACTACTTCAACCCGTCGTCGATCGGCGAGGACTGCCTGACCCTGAACGTGTGGAGTCCCGAGCCCGGTTCCGTGGGTCTGCCGGTGATGGTGTGGATCCACGGCGGCGGCTACGTGTCCGGCGGCAGCACTGCACCGGCCTACGACGGCAGCTCCTTCGCTCGTGACGGCGTGGTCTACGTCTCGATCAACTACCGGCTCGGCATCGACGGCTTCACCCACCTCGACGGGGCCGTCGACAACCGCGGGCTGCGTGATCAGATCGCGGGCCTGACCTGGGTCCGGGACAACGTGGCGGCGTTCGGCGGGAACCCTGACGACGTCACCATTTTCGGCGAGTCCGGGGGTGCAGTCAGCGTCCTGACGCTCATGGCCATGCCTGCCGCGCGGGGACTGTTCCACCGAGCGATCGCCGAGAGTGGTTCACCACGTGCCGACGCGTCGCCGGACGACGCGCACGCTGTCACTGCCCGGACCGCGGAGCTCCTCGGCATCGAACCGACGGCGGACGCGTTCGCCGCGCTCTCGCTCCAGGAGACGATCTCCGGGGTGGTGCCGATCTCTCGCGACTGGCTCGACGCGGCCCGCTGGGGTGCGCTCACGTTCACGATCAGCCCGTTCCGTGCAGTCACCGGCACAGAGTCCCTTCCCGACACCGTGTTCGAGTCGGTTGCTCGCTCGAGGATCCCGCTCATGGTTGGCACCGTCCGGAACGAGACGATCGGTTTCGTGACGGCGCTCGGCCTCGACACGGACACGGCGGTCGATCGACTCGCCGATCTCCTCGGTGCTGACGCTTCCGTCGTCGATGCATATCGCAAGGAGCGGGGACTGAGCACGTCCATCGCGTTCGCTGAGGCACTGTGGACCGACTGGGCGTTCCGTATGCCGGTGCTGAGCCTCGCTGAAGCACGAGGAGCAATTCCCACGTTTGTCAGTGAGATGCACTGGCAAACGCCACTCCTTCCTGCTGGACTCGGCTCAGGTCACGGGCTGGACGTCCCGTTCGTGTTCGACGATCTCGCCACTGCACGCCTGCTCGTCGGCGACGACGGGCCGTCCAGCCTCGTGGCGAGCATGCACCGTGCCTGGGTCGACTTCGCGAAGACCGGCCGCCCAGGTTGGCCGGAGTACACCCCCGACAACCGCGCAACCAAGATCTTCGACACGACATCCACCGTAGTTCCAGACCTCGCGGCACCCGAGCGGCAAGCTTGGTCGGGAAAGCGGTAGGCGGGTCCGGTCGCGACGTGGGAAATGTTTCTGCCCCGAGACCAGTGCTCCATGAGTGCTCCCTAGCCCGCAAGGGTGACCTCGGTCACTCGAATCGTCCGGAGCGCGCCGGCCCATGACAGGAGCTGATCGAGCATCGCTCCGACCAGCGGTTCGATCCCTACCGACGGGATATACTCGTCGGTCTCGAAGCCCTCGTGAGTGTTGACGGCAGGTTGTGCGCGGACGGTCGCGATCTGGACCTCGGCGAGGACGAGCCGGAGGGCCTCAGCGGCACGGACTCCCGCTGCCCACCCGCCGTAGCTGATGATGCCGGCGACCTTGTCGTTCCACTCCCTGTAGATGTAGTCGATCGCGTTCTTCAATGCGCCGGGGAACGAGTGGTTGTACTCGGGGACGACGAACACGAAGCCGTCGAAGCTGGCGACCACAGCCGACCAGTCGCGGGTGTGGTCGTGGGTGTACTGCGCCAGGGTCGGGTTGCCGGGTTCGTCGAGGTTGCCGAGTGCGTGGTCCGCGAGGTCGACGAGTTCGAACTCAGCGCCACCGTGTCGCCGTGCTGCATCGAGGACCCAGGACGCAAGTCGAGCTCCCCGACGCCCGGGGCGGGTGCTGCCGAGGATGATGCCGATGCGAAGAGTCATGAGAATCCTTCCCTCAGAGTTGATGCGTCAACTCTACGACGTCTGAGTTGATGCATCAACTCCGGGAGCTTAGGGTGGGCACATGGTGATTCGTTCCCTGACGGCAGCGGATTGGGAACTCTGGCATGCCTGGATGGAAGCGCAGCGACTGCTCAACGAGCGCCTGGACGCTGCACTTCGCTCCGGGGCTGGCGTGTCTAAGGCTGAGTTCAGCCTCCTTCGCACGCTCGGGGGTGCACCTGAGGCGACGCTTCGCGTCGTCGAGCTCGCCGCAGCGCTCCGCTGGGAGAAGAGCCGGGTTTCGCATCTGCTGACACGCATGGAGCATCGCGGATTGATGACCCGGATCGAGAGTGGTGCTCCCGGCCGTCGCACCGCCGTTGCGCTGAGCGCCGGTGGTCGGGACGCGCTGCGGCAAGCGCTGCGTGTTCACGAGCAGAACGTTGCCGAGCTCGTCTTTGACCGGCTGACGAGCGACCAAGCCGATTTCATCCGCACTTGGAGTGACGACATCATCTCCGGATCGTCACGCCGTTCTCGTAATCGTCCTTGACCGTTTCCATGAAAGCGTACGCCTCGTCATCAGAGGCGAAGACGCCCAAGACGGTGTTGTCCGGTGACTCGTCGTGCTGGACGATCCAGACCTCCCCGCCGGCGAACGGCTTCGAAGGTCGGAAGAAGCTTGGCTCCGGGCTCCGTCTACTCACGATGGAGAGTGTAGGTGCGCACTGTCCGGTAGCCGATCCTCTATCGAACGAGCTTTAGCTGACGGGGCGGAGTCGGGCCAGGATCGCGCCATGCGGGCGAGGGACGGGTGCTGAGCCCGTTCGGGTGTGCGTCTCCTGAAGGTCGAAGCCCGCAGCGATCAGTTCTCTACCGAGCGCTGCGCTCGACCACTGGTAGGCGGTGACGACGGCGTGGTCGAACGGCTTCACGTTGTCGGCCACGAAGAAGCCGACGAGCAGCCTGCCGCCTGGCCGGAGCACGCGCGCGAACTCCTCGAGCGGGAGGCGGATGGTGTCAGGTTCGTGGTGAATCAGCGAGTACCAGGCGAGAACTCCGCCGTAGCTGTCGGCCGGGTCGTCGAGTGCGTCGACGTTGCCGATCCCGAACGGCGCACTCGGGTGCGAAGCCCTGGCGCGGTCGATGAATCCGGCGACTTGGTCGACGCCCCGGGCGTCATGACCGCACTCTCGGAGGTAAGCCGTCCAATGGCCCGGGCCGCAGCCGGCGTCCAGTAGAGGACCTTCAACCCCCGCAGCCCACGTGGAGACGAGGTGCGCATCGGACGGATGCACCGTCGTCATGGAACCCAACCGTTCGGCGTACTCGGCGGCTCGGCGCGAATACGAGCTCGAGACCTCCGATGCCATGAGCAGACCATAACCAAGAACGGGCCAACTAGGTGTTCCGTATGCCGATCCTCTATCCACACACGCGCGACAGACCTCCTAGGTTCGGCCTATGGTGCCTCGAGAACCCGTGATTGCTTACCGCGCGGAGCTGCGCGGTCTGATCGCTCTTTGGGACGACGATCGCGACGTCCGAAGCTTCCAAGTGCGGGCCGATTCTCATCATTCCGTGCCCATCATCGTCCGCGGACTGGTTGCCCATGCGGTGGACTGCGCTCGGGCCGTTCTGGCCCTCTACGAGAGCTCCTTGCCGCTCCCGGCAGCGCCGATCATCCGCGTCCTCATCGAGGACGCGGTCACCGCCGGCTGGGTGCTAGTGACCCCTGACGGATGGCGGCACTTCCTCGCGGGCGGGGCTGACCAGCGGCGGAGAGCGCTGAACGCTCTGCTGCAGGAGGAGCCCGCGAACGAGCAGTCTCAGGCCCGGCTTGCCGAGCTCAACGCCATGATCGACGACCTAGGTAGGAGCCGACAGTATGAGGTCATCGAGCAGCGCATTGCGTCGCTCGATGGGATGGGCCAGCTCTATCAGCTCTATCGATTCGTTACATGGCTCTCGCATGCCGGGACGGAAGTCGCAGAGCGGTACACAGGTCCGGCGGACACGACAGTAGGTGTTGCCTTCCGGTCGTCTGCATCTCATCCGACGGCGTCGGTCCTCCTTGAAATCGCGACGAACTCGCTCCTGCAAGCACTGATCGCGTGGGACAGCGCGCTCGTCGACAGGGCGCACGAGGACGAGTTGAACGAGATTGCTGCCCGACTTGGTATCCGGTCGTCGTGGGCTCAGAGGAACGCGCGATCGGACGCTTAGTCGATCTCGAGTTGAGAAGCGGCGACGCTCTACGGTTACCGGATGAGTGATCTCGCGCTGGACATCGTCACGGGTGTCGTGGTTCCCGCCGCTGCCATCATCGTGTCGACCTTGGTGGCCGTGGGTCTGGCTCGCTCGGAGCGATTGGCGGCTGCCGCTGCCAGGCTGGATGAGCGAATCGATGGGGCGTTCGTCCAGACGCTCGTAGCGCTGGCAATCCTCAACACCATCAACCTCCGAGCAGAGAATCTTGCTGGGCCGATGCGAGACTTGCGCGTCGGCTTGACTCTGCTCGAAGCAGTCAGTGCCGTTGAGCGCGGCAGTCTGCTGGGAGAGTGGTTTGAACAAGAACGACTTGCGGGCCTCGCGCAGAGCAGAGAATCCATGCGAGCGTTGGCGCTTCTTCCGGAGAAGCCAGACTCCGATGCCGACATCGAGGCGATTGTGGCAGCCGGCGCACCGTTGAATGAATGGGCGCGTGACTTCGCGAACAACCTTCGGTTGTGGAGGCGGCGTGGTGCGACAGCTGCGGAAGTCTCTGACCTGATCAGTTCTGCCAAGAGCCGTCAGTCCGCTTAACCGTCGTCGGCCGGACCCTTCGACGTCGCGGGCCCTTGGCACGTTCGGACCTGGTAGCGCGGGGCAGCTCCGTCGCACATAGGTGGTCCGGAACGAATCTCATAGCGGGTGCGTCATACGGCCGCGCCACAAGGGTCGGTGCTCCTTCCTACGATCCAACCCATGGGTCGTCGTCGTTCGGGCCGTTGGGTGCCGCCGCAGCCGTTCTCGTTACAGGAAGCAGCACGGGGCACCGATGTGCGCGAGCTGGAAGAGCCGATGCCGGTCTATGCCTGGTTTCAGTTCCCGGATCGGCTGATTCGCCTTGACGATGCGGTTGCGCGGAGCATGACCCGTGATGCGGTCTGGGTGGAGGCGGGTCGTGGCGAGACGAAGCTCGAGGCGTGGGTGTGGAGGAGTTCGGTGAAGCATCGGGCGGCGCGCTGAAGGCCATTCAGTTCGGCAGGTTCCATCGGAGGTCGTATCCGGTGTCGGCGAGGAACTGCAGCCGGTTTCGGACTTCTTCGAGTGCGGCGGTGTCGTCGTCGTTGCGGGTGTCGGCGCGGAGGAGTGTGTTGGCGGTGATGATGTCGTCGGTGCGGTCGGTGTAGCCGGCGGCGGTTGCTGTCGTGAAGATGGTGGGGTCGGCCGGGATGATGAGTTCCGTGCTCGCCCACTGCTCGTCCTCATTGGCGATGTTGCTGGCGTCCGCCGGGACCACGAATATGGTGACGGTGGGGACCTCCGGCTCAAACCCGAGGCTGCCCATGTCGACCTCAACCGGGCTGAACGCGACGAGCCGGTACGGCGTCGGACGTTTGGTGATCGATGGGTAACCGGGGCGGTCGGAGATGCTGCGGCCGGATATGAGACACCCCGCACTGATGAGTCGTTCCGCCTGTTCCGGTAACGGCAGGTCGGATCGCCATCGGGTGCGGATGCCGCCGGGTCCCGGGTAGCAGGCGATCGCGAAGTCGACGAGCCCGCCGATCTTCCGGGATTCCCACCCGATGCTGGTGCGGTGGACCCGTTTGCCGAGCCGGGCGAGGGCGTCGTCGACTTGCCCTGGCGTGAGTCCTGCGCGGACGAGGCCATCGAAGGTCGACCCGTTGACGGCGAGCATCCGCGCAACGGCGAAGGTGACGTAGATCGGGGCAGCGTCCTTCCACCGGTCGTGGCTCCCGAGGGCCTGCTTCCCGTCGACCCACACGCGCCGCCGGTCGACGTCAACCAGGAGTACCGTTGACGTCTGTTCCGCGAGTGCGATCTGCCTCGTCGTCACCGTCCGCGGCGCCAGCAACAGCAATTCCGCGGGCACAGCCAGCTCGTCGCGTGGCTTCTGCGTCGACGTCGGGAAGCGTGCGCGGCGGCCGTCGGGGAGGCGGATCGTGTCGTGCGACTCCACGACCGCGGCGAGGCCGGCGAGTTTCAGGACGGCGAGGGTGTCGGTGAGGTCGGTGGTGTCGCCGAGCCCGTACGGCATCGTTATCTGCGGCTTGTCGCCGTAGGCGGCGGTAACCCATTCGAGTGCCGGCCCCATCAGCGGCGTTCCTCCGAGGTGTCTGGTCGGACGAGGGCCATCAGCCAGCTCGCCTCCGTCAGGAACGGCTCCCACCCGTCCCGGGTATCGCCGTGAGCGGGTTCGAGCCGGTAGGTGGCGGCGTCGCCGGTGCCGTGGACGATGACCTTTCGTAGCTCAGTGTCGGGTGGGTCGCGGAAGAATATGTGCCCGTGAACGCCATGTGTGTCGAAGGCGACGTTGATGAGGAACAGGTCCGGCCGGTTCGTCATCACCGCCACTGCCGTCCGCGGAACAGGGCGATGATCGTCGCGAGCGGCCGACCCTGCAGGAGCCAGGTCGACGGCGTCAGGGCTTCGTCGTCGACGGTGAGGAACGCGCGGGGTGTGGTCATGAATTCGGTCATCGCTGCCGCGTCGAGCAGCGGCTGCGGTGCTGCCGCAAGGAGAACGTCAAGCCCGGGTAGCAGACTGGACGGGTCGCCGAACTCGGGCAGGGCCGGCTTCATGAGTTGCCAGTCGGGAATGCGTTCTTCGCCGGCGAGGTCGAAGCTGAGGAGCCGGTTCGACCCGAACAGTTCACCGACGTCGTCGATGCTGATCTGCAGCGCTGCGGCGGCTTCCGCTTCGGTGAGCGTCGACTCGAGGAGATGGCGGCGGATGCGGGCCTGCGTGGTCCGCCACCAGTCCTCCGGTACGTCCGCCGGGCCGACTGAAGCGTCTTCGGGGTCGCGGGTGAGTTGCCGGCCGTCGTCGGCGTAGGCGCTGAGCTGCTCTGGGGTGACTTCACCGCGGGCGTACATCCACAGCTGTGACTGCCAAGGCATGTCGTCGGGGAACCCTTCGAGATAGCCGGAGTGGATCACCGCCCGCACCGCCTTCTCCCGTTTCGCGATCTCCGAGGCGGGAATGAGGAGGGTCTGCACGATGCGGTTCGCTTCCCGCACCACTGGCACGGTCACGTCCGACAGGACCGTGTTGTCCTTGTCGTAGAGCTCGTAGCCGGGCTGCTTGTCGATGGGGCGGACCAGGATCTGCGCCAGCCCCGCGTCCGGGTGCTCGGTGTCATCGAGGAGGACGTGCCCCCAGAGGATCCGGTCGTTCGAGAGGTGCATGGACATCAGACGCATCATCGGCAGGGACCTCCAATAGGACGGGATCGAGCACAACAGTCAGGGCTGTTAGGGGAAGTCGACGGAGGTGCGGCCGATGCGGTCGGGGGTGTAGCGGAGGATGAACCGCATGATCCGGTCCGCTTCGACCATCGCCGGAGCGGTCGGGTCCTGCCCATCCGGGTCCACGCTGCGGAGGCGAAACCACGGCGCTTCGTCGGCGTGATCGATGAGGACGGTTGGCGGTGCTTCATCGAGGTGGTCGGTGTCGGTGAACATCACGGATCCGAAGAACCGGGTGTCGTCATACGCCAACGTCAGCGAAAGCAGCTGCAACATCAGCCCGTTCCGTCCTCGTCGCCGCTGTCGGGGTGCCAGCGAAGGTCGTGGGCAAGGTCTGCTTGGAAGTGCAGCAGCTGCCGGAGCCCGTTGACCGCGTCCGTGTTCGCATCGTCGTAGCTGTCGGCATAGATGACGTGCGCCGTGACGAAGTCGTTCGTGCAGCACCCCTCGGCGGTGAGGATGGTGGTGTCTTGCGGGATGACGACGGTCACGGTGGCGTCGTTCGCGGTCGCGGGCTTGTAGCCGAGCGCGGCCATGTCGGGATGTTGGGCGAAGAACGCGGTCAGTCGGTTCGGTGGGACGAAGACGCCGGCCTGCTGCGCCGCCCACCGGTCCGACATCAACCCACCGAGCCCGATCAGCTGGTCCGCCTGCGCATCGATCATGTCGTCGCGCTTCCAAGCGGTGCGGATCCCGCCGGGCCCCGGATACGCGGCGAGCGTCCAATCGACCAGGCTGTCGAGGTCGGCGGCTTCCCACCCGCGCTCGGTCGACACGACGTGATTGCCCAGTGTCCGAAGCGCCTCCGCAACCTGCTCGGCCGACAGTCGGGTACGGGCTGCGATGTCGGCGGTGCTGCCGCCGTGCATCGTGAGGGTGCGGGTGACGGCGAACACGTTCCGCCACCCTGGCGTCGCGTCGCGTTCCATCGACGACCCGTACACCTGCTTGCCGTCTGCCCAGACGCGTTGCCGTTTCCCGTTCACGACCACCAGGTCCGGGTACCGGCGCGCCAACGACAGGACACCACCTTCCGACCCCCCGGGAAGGACGATGAGGTCTTCATCGCGTTCGGCCGGGGTGCCGTCGTCGTTGATGGTGGCGGTCGGGTTCGGGGTGGACAGGAACCCGGACCGGCCGTCGTCGAACCGGAGGCGGTCAAACGCCTCTACACGAGCGGGCATCCCCGCCGCAGCCAGCGCCACCAGCGTCTGGGTGATGTCGATCGTCCATCCGAGGCCGAACGGCAACGAGAGGATCCGCTGGTAGTGGCGGATGTCCTGCACCCATTGCCGGTCACCCATCAGCGCCGCCACCGCCTGGCCCCGACGGCCGGGTCGAATCACGGCCAAACCGCGGGTCGTCCTCGGAGAGCCGTTCCAAGCCGAGCCCGGATGCGTCGAGGATCGCGTTCTCGGACTCCTCGGTCGCGACGAACGACCCGATCTGCGCATTGACCGCGACAAGAGTCCCTATTCGACTCCGCGCATCCAACACCACCGCAGCGACCTCCTCGTCTGTGCAGTCGGAGGACAGCTCCGGCTTCGACGGGTGGAGCGCGGGGAACTCGAGCTGTTGCAACGGCGGATGCCACTTCACCCCGATGCGCAGCACCCGTTCGTCGTCATCGTTGCGGTAGAAAATCGCACCGAACGGGTGGCCCTGGTCGAGGGTCAAGTCCGCTCCGAAGAGGCTCCAGCCGGCAGCGGCGTACGTCGGGTCCCACCGTTGAACGGTGAGGGCGCCGAGCCCCATCTTCAGACCGGGGATCAGCGCCTGATCGTCCTGGACCTCTGAGTACAGCGCTGCTAGTTCCGCCGGCAGCTGCCCACTCAGGTCCGATAGGGGGATTCGCACGAATCCGCGACCCCCTGCGTTCTGGTGGGCGCTCCACCTAGCCCCGCCGGCGCCCTGAACACCCATGCTCACACCTTCCTTATGCGCTGATAGTAATCACCAATAGGGCGAAAGGGAAGTGCCGAAAACGCCAGCGCGCGGCTCGTTGGCGGCGAGCGTAAAATATATCGCCAGATACCGGTGTGCCTAGACCAGCGCCGCGAGGAATCCAACAGGCTGTCTTGCGGTCTCAGCCCGGAGTTCTAGTCGCAGGCGCCGATGAATCTCTCACGATCCGCACTTCTCGAGGTTCGGGCATCGGCAAGGCTTGACCGGAGCCTCCAGGACTCGGCCGCCCTGCTATGCGTACGAAGGTGCGTTGCTTGTTGGCGAAGTACGACTATCCGCCGGACGTAGGGGCCGAAGCAATCGAGTTGGTGGGCGGACAGGCTGAAGTATTCGTTCGTGATGGAGCTAGCGAACATAAATGACATCCTTCTCTTTGAGGTACGCGGACTGATCGGAGCGCAGGCATGATCCGACGAGTCCGAGAAGCTCTTGCAGACCGAAGAGAACGCGCGACGCGCGACGCCGTTGAAGCGAACGCAAGTACGTGGGATCTCACCGCGCTCACGCCCGAGTTCATCGAGTCCGAACACGCGCAGTACGCGGCGGCTATCGCCGAGAACCTGAAGAAGAACGATGTCTTGAACATTGCGCTCTCCGGTAACTACGGCGTCGGCAAGAGCAGCATCCTGGGACGCGTCGCTGAGGATCACGATGGCCGCGTAGTCGAGCTCTCGCTCTCGACGCTCTCGCCGATCGACGACTCCGGAGTTGATGACTCGGTTCCGGCTCAGGCGAGGACGCCAACGAACCGCATCCAGCAGGAGATCGTCAAGCAGCTGCTCTATCGAGAAGAACCGAAGTCCGCGCGTGGTTCGCGATTCCGCCGGATCGAACGCTTCAGCTGGGGGAGGGAGGTCGCGCTCGCCTTCATGGGCGGCGTTGTAGTTTCGCTGGCCTTCATGATTTTGGGATGGGCGGGGACGATTGAACGAACGCTCCGACCGCTCCTTGAGCTGGGTCTCTGGGTGTACCCGATAGTCGCTCTTCTCGCTGCGGTCGCGATCGTCGCTACTCGCGGTCTTCTACATGGGCGGATTCACATCCGTCAGTTCTCGGCTGGCCCTGCCGCCGTGACGCTGGATGAGAAGTCAGTGTCGTACTTCGATCAGTACCTGGACGAGATTGTCTACTTCTTCGAGACTTCGAAGCGCGACATCGTGATTTTCGAGGACATCGACCGTTTCAATGACTCACACATCTTCGAGACTTTGCGCTCCCTGAATGCGCTCCTCAACGCATCGCCGCAGATCAAGAAGCCGATTCGCTTCATCTACGCCATCAAGGACAGCATCTTCGACCGCGTGAGTCTCGAGCACGAGAAGCGCAAGGTCGACGTGGCGCTCGTAGAGATCGAAGACCCAGCGCAGGCTGAGATCGTGCGTGCGAACCGCACCAAATTCTTCGACCTTGTCGTTCCAGTCGTCCCGTTCATCACGCATCGAAGCGCCCGCAACCTGACCACGCAGATTCTGCGTGGCATCGAGCACGACGTATCGCCGGACCTGATTGACCTCGCCGGCCGATTCGTACCGGACATGCGTCTGCTCAAGAACGTTCGCAACGAGTTCGTCGTCTTCCGGGACAGGATCTTCGCCGGGGACGGGAAGCAGCTCGAACTGAGCGAGACGCACCTGTTCGCGATGATGCTCTACAAGAGCACGCACCTCAGCGACTTTGAGGTCATCCGGCTTGGTAAGAGCAAACTGGACAACCTCTACGAGGTCAGCAGGACGCTGGTATCGGAGAACATCCGGCGCCTTGACCGCGAGCTTCGATCTGCTCGCGTGGAGATCTCACGTCGCACGGTCGCGAAGCAGCGGGCGTCACGGCTCGGGAAGCTGTTGGTCGCTCGGATAGATCTCCTGGTGCGCTCATCGGACAATGTCCGCGCTCAAAACGGCCAGTACATCCTGAACGGACGGGTCGCGGACGCCACAGAGTTCGAGTCGATCGAGTTCTGGCGCGAGCTCGCCGGGTCTGAGAACCGCACCGTGGGATGGAACAATCCGTACTTCGGCGGTGGGTCGTTCACGCTGTCGCGGAGCGATATCGCCGCACTCGTTGGCGACACACTCGACGAGGGAGCGTGGCGCGAAGGCGACGACGACGCGGAGTCCGAGCGGATCCGGGAATTGCAGGAACAGCTCGCGTTTGTGCGCACGTCCGACATGGGCGAGCTGATGAGTCGGCCCGACTTCTTGGTCGACTACGAGGGCACCTCACAGTCGCTCGCTGAGGTGGCAGAGAGGCTGCTGACCAAGGGGCTCGCGTTTAACCTGATCCGGGCAGGCTACATAGATCGCAACTTCACGCTTTACACCTCGACGTTCCATGGGGACCGTGTTAGTCCTGCGGCCACGAACTTCATCATTCATCACGTCGAGCGTGGACTCATGGATGCGCAGTTCGTCTTGACAACCGCGGACGCAGAGGCTGTGATCCGTGAGCGCGGAGCCCGGTCGCTCGCGGAGCCAGCCCTGTTCAACATCGCGATCCTGGACTACCTGCTGGGCGCAAACAGCGCGGACGCAGACATCATGATCACCGCTCTGGCGCGCTTCGACGCAAACAGCAAGAAGTTCCTCGAGAGCTACTTGAGCAGTGGCGTGTCGAGTGAAGCACTGGTGAAGAAGCTCACGTCACGGAGCCCGCGAGTGCTGAATTACTTGATCGCGGACGTCGAGCTCGACGATGGGACGAGAACCGAACTGGTCAGCGCCTGCCTCACGAGCTTGGCCACTAAGCCGAAGCAGACGCTGACAGAGAAGGCGAAGGCCTTCCTGGCTGCGAACTATGCGCAGTTGCCCGCTATCGCGAGCGATGCGTTGCCCGCTGCGCGAGCCGAACGCGTCGCACTCCTTTTCAAGGATGCGGGACTGTCGCTGCCTGACCTGTCCGGAACCAGCGACGTCGTCCGGTCGGCTTTCGTGAAACTCGGTCTGTATGAGATGAGTCTGTCGAATCTCCGGGCGGCGGTCGGTGATGACGCGGGCCTTGGCCTCGACCAACTCCGAGCTACTCGCCGCGCAGACGTCTATGCAAAGGCGCTTGCCGAGCTGCCGAGCTACCTGGACGCTGTCGACGGTCGCGTTGCTACGAACCACGCGGCCGACCGGTTCCATGTGGTTATCGCCGAAGTACACGAAGCGGCGCCGGATCTGCTCGAGCGCTTCATCGAGGGCGTTTCAGATGACAGCCGTATCGCGGACGTCGAAGACGTGCCCGAGGACACTTGGGCCGTGCTCGCGGCGCACGATAAGTTCCCGGCCACCTTCTCGAACGTGACCCGATACATCGAGCAGATCGGCAGTGTGGATGTGAATCTCGCCGCGGTGCTCGCGTCGAGTGAGGAGATCACCGAGCATGAAGATGCCGACGAAGACGAGAAGCGCAGCCTAGCCGTCACTCTAATTTCCACCCCGTCTACACTCGGTGCGGAACTTCGAGCGAAGCTTGCGGAAAGTCTGGGGCTGAAGGCGTGGCTGGTGGTCGCTGAGCTGCCCGTCGAGTCAGGTGCACTGTATCCCGAGCTGGTCGCTCGCCGGGTGATCTCCAGCGGCGCCGCGACCTATGAGCATCTCGCTTCTGCAGACTGGGTGACACGTGAGCGCGTCATCGCTGTGTCGCCGAAGTTCGCCGAGTGGGTAACGCCGGAACTCGTCGGTGTCGACCTGGCGAAAGTGCTTGCATGTGCGTCGGTGACGGACGAGGCGAAGCGGGTAATCGTTGAGAACGCCGACCAGTACACGCCGGCCGGTGGGGCAGCCGGCCTTGTCGAAGTCGGGAAGGCTGCGCGAAGGCTCGGGATCCTCGTGAGCTTCTCGATTGTCGAGCAGATGGCGAGTCAGCGAATTGGAAAGAGCGAGGTGCTGCACCATCTCATGCCGCATCTGGACTCGGTGTCGGACTCGCAGCTATTCGGAGTACTGAACTCCCTGGGTGATGACTACAGTCAGCTGACGAGGCTCGGACGAGACAAGCCGCGGGTGCAGAACACTACTGATAATCATCGTTTGCTTGAATCGCTGAAGCAGCGGGGAATCGTCACGAAGGTCGAAGATGATCGCAATCCAATGAAGGTACACAAGCGGTACGGGAGCTGATGCCGAGCTCCAACCCCGACGGCTAGCTCACTCTTCCGGCTGGGTTTCATCCATAGGGGCCTCAGAATTCGACTTTGCGCTGGGTGACGACTCCGCCTCGGTGCCTCCGGATCCTCCTCCGAAACAGGTTTGTGTAGGACCTGCCGGAGCACGGCCCGTGCCTCCAGTCCCGGCCTGGGTGCCCGCATCCAGCGGGCGCAACGGCGCGGGTCAGACGGTGGTCGACGCACCAGCTGGCTGCCCCCGTCAGCGAACCCGCTGCGGACGAACGCCGTCGCCGCGCTCGGCGCGTCGAGCTGGTCGGCGTCGATGAACTCGAGCGCACGGCGGAGAGCCCCTGCGACGTCGTCGTGCATACCGACCGGCTCGGTTGCGACATGGGACCATCAACCTTCCGCCGATTCATCAACTGGCATGCTCACCCTCGGGTGCTTCGGCTGTCGAGTCGCTGGAGGACCGGGTCGAGGCGCTGGGCGGCATCGACTGCGACGTGGGCACCTCTGGACTATCCGAAGGTGCCTTGGTCGATCGACCGTACGATCCGGGCCTCCGCCGTAGCCCGCCACGCCGCATCCGGATGGTGCCCGACGATAGCCAGCTCCACCCACAGGTCGTAGAACGCCAGCCGCGTCCGGAACGATGGCCGCGCGAACAACTCCGGGTACGCCTCCTCGAGCCACCCCGGCACCGGGGCGAGCGACGCCGCGTCGAGCCCCCGCGATGACGGCGTCGGCGGGAACTCCTCCGGCCGCGCACACCACCGCAGGATCGTGTCGAGCTCGACGTCCGCCGGCTGCGCCACGGCCTCGGCGAAGTCGATCAGCCCCGTGACCCGCCCGTCGTCGACCATGATGTTCGACCCGTGCAGATCCCCGTGGACGAGCACGTGCGGATCGGCGTCGAACAGCGGCAAGTGTGAGGAAACCCAAGAGCGGACAGCAGCGGACGATCCGGCATCCTCGACGAGCGCCATCGCCGCACCCACGACCGGCGGGTGGTACGCCGGCCACGACCCGCCAGCCAGGGCCCCGCGAAGCCACGGCGGCATCAGCCCAGCGGGAGCCGGCACGCGGTGGAGCGCCCGCAACGCGTCCCCGAGCGAGTGGATGATCGACCGACGCTCGGCGACGGAGGCGCTCGGCCATGCATCGTGCAGTGTCCGCCCGGGCAACCGGGAGGACACGTACCAGGCGCCATCAGCCGAGGTCCCGTGCGCGATGTGCCGAGCGTGCGGCACTTCCGTCCCCTCGAGCAGCGCCACGACGGACGCCTCGTGTTCGTACGCCCCCGCGGCAGAAAGCGGACCCGTCCGCACGACGTACGACGACCCGACCCACGCCCGACTGACCCACCCACCCTTCGCCTCGTAGTGCCCGTCGGTCGGCAGGCCAGCAGCAGCGAGCACCGCAGCCAACGAACCCGAGACGTTCACGTCGACTGCCGCGGCACCAGGAAGCACTCCGCCGTCCGGACCCCACCCTCGACGACCTCCCCGGCGATCTTCCGCATGAGAAGGTCAGCCGCCTGCCGCCCGACCTCGCGCAGGTTGAGGTCGACCGACGTGATCGACGGCCGCGCCGCATCGGTGATGACGCTCCAGTTGTCGACCCCGACGACTCCGACCTGCGTCGGCACCGCGATCCCCGCTTCGCGCAGGCAGTCGACCACGCCGCGGGCGATCTGGTCGCTCGTGCAGAACACCCCGTCGAACTCGGTGTCGAGCAGTCGCGTGGCGGCTTCGTACCCCCAGCGCTCGCTCCACTCGCCGTACAGGGCGTCGCCACCGGCGAGCGTTGCCCCCGCGGCGGCGATCGCGCGCTTCGCGCTCTCGACACGGTGCGAGCTGGCAGTGTGCCGCCGCGCACCCGAGATGACCGCGATGGAGCGCCTGCCGGAGCCGATCAGGTGGTCGATCGCGCGTGCGGCGCCGGCTTCGTCGCCCGGCACGATCGAGACGTCGGACGGGTCGAGGGACGGCGAGAGCGCGTAGACCGCGGGCACCCCGAGCAGTCCGGTGATCGAGGGCCGCGGGTCGCTGGAGCGACCGGTCACGACGATGCCGTCGACGCGCTGGTTCAGGAACGTCTGCACGTAGTGCGCCTCGCGGATGGGGTCGCCACGGCTCTCGGCGAGCAGCATCGACACCTCGCCCGGCCCGAAGGTGTCCTCGGCCCCGGTGAGGATCGGGATGGTGAACCGTCCGTAGGCGTCGGTGGAGAGCACCCCGACCAGGAAGGACCGGCCTGGAGGCACGGCTCGCGTCTCGGCGCGCACGCTCAGTCCCAGCTCGGTCGCCGCTGCAGCGACGCGTTGCCGCGTCCCCTCGGCGATCTGCCCGCGCCCGTTGAGGACCTTGGAGACCGTGCCGACGGAGACGCCGGTCTGGGCGGCGACGTCGGCGAGCGTCACCTCACGTCGGTTGACCACGGCGTCCTCCTTGCGATGCGAGCGTACGGCACTCGGCAAACCTTGCCGCATCACGATTCAGACGTCAAGCATTGACACGGCTTTCGTCTCGTTCTACCTTCGGCAAATACAGCAAACATTGCCGCAACGATGCGGCGAGCTGCACAGCGGGAGATGACGATGAAGACATCCACGATCCGGCGGTCCGCGATCGCGGCAGCCGCACTGACGATCGCAGCACTCGGGTTGGCCGGGTGCTCCTCGAGCGGGACGGCCGACAGCGGGGGCGGTGCTGCGAAGGGCACGGTGACGCTCTGGCAGCGCGACGGCGGCGTCGACCTGACCGACCAGGTGAAGGCCTACGAGAAGGCGAACCCGGACGTGAAGGTCAAGCTCTCCACGATCCAGGCCGACCAGTACCTCACGAAGCTCGCGAACTCCGCCCGTGCGGGATCGGTCCCCGACCTCGTCAGCTACGACATCGTCAACACCCCGCTGCTCGCGACCCAGGGGTTGCTGGCCGACGTCACCGACAAGGTGAAGAGCCTGTCGAACAAGGGCGACCTCGCGCCGGCCGGTGTCGAGATCGGCACGCTCGACGGCAAGAACTACGCCCTGCCCGTGGCCCTCACCGGCTCCCAGATGTTCTGGAACAAGTCGCTGTTCACCAAGGCGGGCCTCGACCCGACCAAGCCGCCGACGTCCCTCGCCGAGGTGAAGGCCGCGGCGGAGAAGATCCAGGCGCTGGGCGGCGGGGTCACCGGGTTCTCGACCCTCGGCGGTGTCGGGCAGGCGTGGACCGGGTTCCCGAGCTCGTGGGCGAAGAGCGGCAGCGTCCTGACGGCGGCGGGCAAGAACCAGAAGGCGGAGTTCACCAGCCCCGAGCTCGTCGGGATGGTCGACTGGTACCAGGACATGTGGAAGTCCGGGCTCATGCAGAAGACCGACCAGCCGAACCAGGACCCGGGCAACGTCGGGCAGGAGAACGCCCTCAACGGCAAGGTCGGCATCCTGTTCGGCGGGGCGAACACCCTCACCGCGAAGAAGGCCGACTTCGGCAGCGCGGTCGGGATCCCCGGCGTGGACGGCGGCTCCGGCTCGTTCCTCGGTGGTGACGAGATCGGCATGACGGCTGGGGCGAAGAACGCGGACGGCGCGTGGTCGCTCATGAAGTGGCTCGTCAGCTCGAAGAAGGCCGCCGAGATCGACCTCTCGCAGGGCTGGATCGCGCCGGACCTCACGGTGGCGAAGAGCCTGGCGACGGACGACTGGTCGAAGGACATCGTCGACACGCTCGCGATCGGCAAGCTCCCGAAGAGCATCGCCTACAACGCGGTGATCAACGACCCGAACGGCCCGTGGGCGCAGCAGTCCCAGAAGGTCATCTTCCAGGGCGCCGACGCGAAGACCGCCCTCGCGAGCGCCGAGAAGCAGGCCAACTCGCTCATCGAGCAGGCGTACAGCCAGGTCGGGCAGTGACAGCCGTCACCTCCTCGGCGCTCGCCGGGGTCGCGGACGGGGCCAAGCGCTCCCGTCCGCGCTCCGCGAGCCGTCGTCGCCAGACGCTCGCGTGGGTACTCGTGGCGCCGGCGCTCGTCCTCGCGGTCGTGTTCTTCGTCGTGCCGATGGTGCTGCTCGTCGGGATGTCGTTCTCGAACTGGCCGCTGCTCGGCAAGGTCAGCGTCGCCGGCGTCGCGAACTACGCGCAGGCGTTCCAGGACACCGCGTTCTGGCGCTCCCTCGGCTTCTCGCTGCTCTTCACCGTGGTGTCGGTGCCGCTCGGCATGGCCGCGAGCTACGCCGCCGCGACGATGGTCCGCGGCGAGGGACGCCTGGTGTCCTTCGTCCGGACGGCGTTCTTCATGCCCGTCGTCATCGGGTTCACCGCCGCGGCGTACATGGCGAACGTGCTCCTCGTCCCGGGGACCGGCGTGATCAACGTCCTGCTGAAGTCGGTCGGCCTGACGAACGGGGACACCGCGTGGTTCACGTCGCCCGACACGGCGTTCTGGGCGGTCATCGTCCTGACCGTGTGGAAGTCGATGGGCGTCGCGATGATCCTGCTGATGGCGGGCATGCAGGCGGTACCGACCGAGGTGATCGAGGCGGCGAAGATCGACGGTGCCGGGTGGTGGCGCCGCGAGGGCTCGGTGGTCTTCCCGCTCGTCCGACGGCAGTTCGCGCTGTGCATGCTGCTCGCGGTGTCCGGCTCGATCCTGGTGTTCGACCAGTTCTACGTCCTGACCAAGGGCGGCCCGAGCGGGTCGACGACGACGACCGTCATGTACACGTACCAGCAGTCGTTCGTCCGCTACGACCTCGGCTACGGCGCCGCCCTGTCGATGATCCTCACCGTGATCATCCTCGTCATCGCGATCATCCAGCTCCGGGCCCTGCGCTCCACCGGACAGGAGGACGAGCGATGAGCGCGACCGAGGTGACCCGGCGCACGACCGCAGCCGACGGGCGCGAGGCGAGCCGCGCCTCCAGGCCCGGTGCACCGAACCGGACCGACGTGCCGGGCGCGACCCCGCCGCGTCGTCGTCGGGTGCACGCGAGCGGCGTCGCGTACGTCGTCGTGGGCACGGTGCTCGCACTGCTCTTCATCGCACCGGTCCTGTACATCCTGTTCCGCTCCTTCCTGCCGGCGGACGCCGACGCCCGGGGGATCGGGTTCGAGTCGATCGCGACGCTGACGCTCCGGAACTACACGAAGGTGTTCGACCCGTCGGTGGACCTGCGGCAGAACATCGTGAACTCGTTCGTGGTCGCGATCTCGGTCGCCGTGCTCGTCGCGATCGTGTCGACGCTCGCGGCGTACGCGCTGTCGAAGATCCGGTTCCGCGGCTCGACGATCGTGTTCGTGCTCCTGCTGGCGCCGCTCGTCGTGCCGTTCCAGGGGCTGCTCACGCCGCTGTCGATCGTGCTCGGCAAGCTCGGGCTGCTCGACTCGCTCGCCGGGGTGGTGCTGGTGCTCGTGACGCTCCAGCTGCCGTTCTCGGTGTTCGTCATGCGGAACACGTTCGACGGCATCCCCTCGGAGCTCGAGGACGCGGCGGCCATCGACGGCGCCGGCACCGGGCGGATCCTGCGATCGGTGATGCTGCCGCTCGCGTGGCCGGGGCTCGTCACCACCGCACTGTTCGGCTTCATGGCCGGCTGGAACGACCTGCTCAGCTCGGTCACGTTCCTGTCGACCGACAGCAAGTACACACTCCCGCTCGCGCTGTCGAGCATCAGCACGTCCTTCAAGATCCCCGGCGTGCCGGTGATCGACCCGGGGCTCCTCACCGCCGTCGCCTGCGTGGCGACCGTCCCGGTGGTCGTGCTGTTCCTCGCACTGCAGCGGTACTACACCAGAGGTCTCATCGGAGGATCCATCAAATGACCATCACGGACACCCCGACCACCGGCACCGTTGCCGACGCCCCCACCCCCGGCGGTCGGCCGCACCGGCCCCTGCCGCTCGGGAGCATCGGACCCCGCGGCTGGCTGCTCGACCAGCTCCGCTTGCAGGCGGACAACATCACCGGGCAGCTCGAGGCGCTCTGGCCCGACGTCGGCCCGGACAGCGGCTGGCGCGGCGGACCTGGTGAGAACTGGGAGCGCGGCCCGTACTACCTCGACGGCCTGGTGCCGCTCGCACACGTGCTGCACGACGAGCGGCTGCTCGACCTCGCGACGCCGTGGATCGAGTGGATCCTCGGGTCGCAGCGCGAGGACGGGTTCTTCGGACCGGCGGGCAACGACGACTGGTGGCCGCGGATGGTCGCCCTCAAGGTGCTCACGCAGCACGCCGACGCCACGGGTGACGAGCGGGTCGCACCCTTCCTCGAACGGTACTTCCGGCACCAGCTCGGTGCCCTGCCGGAGCGCCCGCTGACGTCCTGGGGCCGAGCCCGCGGCGCCGACAACGCGCTGTCGGTCTGGTGGCTGTACGAGCGGACCGGGGATGCCTGGTTGCTCGAGCTCGTCGACGTGCTGGCGGCGCAGACGATCCGCTGGGACGACTACCTGGCGAACGACCTCATCACCGGGCCCGCGCGGACCTTCTCGCACCGGACCCACGGACCGAACGTCGCGATGGGCCTGAAGACCGGTGCCGTCGACGCACTGCGAGACCACGACGTCGACGGCCACGCGCGCCGGACGGAGTCGTCGTTCGGGAACCTCGACCGCTGGCACGGTCAGGCGAACGGCTGGTTCTCCGGCGACGAGTGGCTCGGCGGACGCGAGGCCACCGCCGGCATCGAGACCTGCCAGGTCGTCGAGATGATGTTCACCGCGTCGGTGCACGCCCAGGTGTACGGGCGCGCGGTCGACGGCGACCGGCTCGAGAACCTGGCGTACAACCTGCTGCCGGCGTCGAGCGACCCCGAGATGCGCGGGCACCAGTACCACCAGCAGGCGAACCAGGTCGAGGTGTCGGTGGCCCGGCGGGAGTGGAGCTTCTCGTCCGACGACGCCGGGATCTTCGGCCTCGAACCGCACTTCGGGTGCTGCACGGCCAACCTGCACCAGGGGTGGCCGAAGTTCGTGTCGCACCTGTGGCTGCGCGACGACGACGGGCTGCGGGTGGTCGCGTACGCACCCTCCGAAGTGTCGACGTCGGTCGGGGACGACCCCGTGTCGATCACCGTGGACACCGAGTACCCGTTCGACGAGACCGTGACGATCCGGGTGTCGACCGAACGAACCGAGCCGTTCGCACTGCGGGTCCGGATCCCGTCGTGGGCCTCCGAGGCGACCCTGACCGTCGGGGGAGTGGCCGTCGCACTGGACACCGCCGTCGACGGGTACGTCACGCTGTCGCGCGACTGGTCGTCGGCTGGTGACGTGGTTCTGGTGCTGCCGATGCGGGCTCGAGTGGTCCGACGCGAGCGGCAAGCGGCTGCGGTGCGGCTCGGCCCGTTGACGATGGTCTACTCGCCCGGCGAGCGGTGGGTGTCGCACGACGGGGCTCCGGGCATCGGCGAGTGGGAGGTGCACGCGCGGCAGTCCTGGAACTGGGCGTTGTCGGACCTCCGTGACGCCTCCGAGTGGCGGGTCACCCGTGGTGCCGTGCCGGATGCGCCGTGGTCGCTGCGGGACCGGAAGAGCGCGGCGGTCGTGCTGCACGCTCCGGGAGCGCGGGCGACCGAGTGGCGGATGGCCGGTGCGCAGGCGGACACCCCGCCCTTCAGCCCGGTGCTCGACCACGGACCGGACGACGACCTGCGGTTGGTGCCGTACGGTTCCGCTCGGCTGCGGGTCACCGAGTTCCCGGTGATCGGGAACTGGCGCGACGTGGACGATGTGGAGGAACCGGGGCAGTAGCGGGAGACCCCGTTGCGGACGGGAGGCGCGGTGCCAGCTGGCACCGCGCCTCCCGTCCGGCGGAGCTCACGCCGGAGGCGTGGTTCCTGCGCCCTCGGTGTCGTCCGCGCCTGCGGGACCTGTCCCGGCCTGGTCGAGGTTCTCGTCCGGGTCGCCCATGTCCCCGGTCGCTGCGCCGACGGCGGACAGCCCGAAGTGCTTGCGGACGGTATTCGCCTCGGCGAGGGACAGCGTGTGTCCGGACCCGAGGGACGGCGCGCCGTCGATGGCGTCCTTCGTGTACCCGACGCGCAGATCCGTGCCGTCGAAGGTGGCGTCCTCGACCGGGACGAGCGCCTGGCGCCTGGCGAGCATCCCCACCGCGACGCTGACGTAGGCGGCGCTTCCGTCCTCGTCGGAGGGGAACACCTGTGTCACCTTGCCGACCGTCGCGCCGTCGCGGTCACGGAGCGTCGCGCCCTCGACCCGGTGGATGAGGCTCTTGGAGATCATGGACGTGAGTCAACGCCGCGGGAGCTGGGCGGACCGAACTGAACGATCCGCCATGTCCGAATGGCAGCCGTCTGCTCCCACCTGCTCTACGGTCGGAGCCGGGGGCCTGCCGCTCCCGCGGATCACGAGGAGCTTCGATGTCGACGACACCCCCTGGCTGGTACCCGGACCCGTCCGGACAACACGGCACCCGGTGGTGGGACGGCGGACAGTGGACGCAGCACGTCGACGGGCCGACCGCGCAGACGGGCCGCCCGCGGATCCCCGACCATGTGCCAACCGACACGGTCTTCGTCTGGATCCTCGCGCTGCTCCCGCTCATCGCGCTGCCGATCTCGCTCCTGTACACCCCGGAGTTCCGCTCCACCACGCTCGAGCCCGGCGGGGTCCGGACGGTGGACCCGAGTTCGATCTACACGCCCGCGTACTTCCTGCTGCAGCTCTTCAGCGTCCTGCTCTTCGCCGGCGAGGTCGTCCTCGCGTTCTTCGACCACCGCGAACTGCGGCGTCGCGGGGTGGTGCGTCCGTTCTCGTGGGGCTGGGCGTTCCTCCTGTCGCCGGTCCTCTACCTCATCGGCCGGTACGTGGTCGTTCGGAAGGTAGCGCCCGGTCGGCCGATGTGGCCGCTCTGGGTGGGCATCGCGGTCGCGGTCCTCGGAGTCGTGCTGGGGATCGCGCGGGCCGTCACCACGTTCCAGCAGGTCTTCTCCTAGGAGTTCCGCCCGTCACCGGGGTGCGTCGAGTGCGCTCTCGTCGGCGGCGACGTTCTTCTGCACCGCGAACTGGGTCCGGTGCAGCTCCTCGTAGCGTCCGCCCGCGGCGAGGAGCTCGTCGTGCGTACCGCGCTGCACGATCGAACCGTCCTCGACGACGAGGATGAGGTCCGCACTCCGGATGGTGGAGAGCCGGTGGGCGATCACCATCGCGGTGCGGCCCTCCAACGCCTCGCTCAGGGCAGCTTGGACGGCGGCCTCCGAGGTCGAGTCGAGTGCCGCGGTCGCCTCGTCGAGGATCACGACGCGCGGCTGGGCGAGCAGGAGCCGCGCGATGGTCATGCGCTGGCGCTCGCCGCCGGACAGCCGGTAGCCGCGCTCACCGACCATGGTGTCCAGCTGGTCCGGCAGGGACCGGATGAGGGGCTCGAGCCGCGCACGGCGGACGGCGTCCCACACCTCGTCGTCGGTCGCCTCGGGCCGGGCGAGCCGGAGGTTGGAGCCGATGGTCTCGTGGAAGAGGTGGCCGTCCTGGGTCACCATGCCGAGGGTGTGCCGCATGGAGGCGAACGTCACGTCGCGGACGTCCGCGCCGGCCAACCGGACGGCGCCGCTGTCGACGTCGTACAGGCGCGAGAGGAGCTGCGCGATCGTGGACTTGCCGGCGCCCGACGTCCCGACGAGGGCGACGGTCTGCCCGGGTTCGATCCGGAAGGAGACACCGTGCAGCACTTCCTCGCCACCGCGGGTGTCCAGGGTGGCGACCTCCTCGAGGGAGGCGAGCGACACCTTGTCGGCGGCCGGGTAGGCGAAGCGGACGTCGTCGAACTCGACGGACACCGGACCCTCGGGGACGGCGGACGCGTCGGGCTTCTCCTGGATGAGCGGCTCGAGGTCGAGCACCTCGAAGACGCGCTCGAAGCTGACCACCGCGCTCATGATCTCGACCCGCGCGTTGGCGAGGCTGGTGAGCGGCGCGTACAGCCGGGTGAGGAGGAGCGCCAGGGTGACGACGTCGCCGGTGTTCAACGATCCGCCGAGTGCGAGCGAACCCCCGAGGCCGTACACGAGCGCGAGGGCCAGCGCGGAGACGAGCATCAACGCGGTGACGAAGACGAACTGCAGCATCGCGGTGCGGACCCCGATGTCCCGGACCCGCGCGGCGCGGACGCGGAACTCCTCGGCTTCTTCGTCGGGCCGGCCGAACAGCTTGACCAGGGTGGCGCCGGGCGCGGAGAACCGCTCCGTCATCTGCGTGCTCATCGCGGAGTTGTGGTCTGCGGCCTCGCGACGGAGCGCGGCGAGGCGGCTGCCCATCCGGCGGGCCGGGATCAGGAAGACGGGGAGCATGACCACTGCGATGACGGTCACGAGCCAGGACGTGCTGAGCATCACGGCGAGGGTGAGGACGAGCGCCACCAGGTTCGTGACGACGCCGGACAGCGTGCCGCTGAAGGCCTGCTGCGCGCCGATCACGTCGTTGTTCAGGCGGCTCACGAGGGCACCCGTGCGCGTCCGGGTGAAGAAGGCGATCGGCATCTTCTGCACGTGGTTGAACACCGCGGTACGGAGGTCCAGGATCACGCCCTCGCCGATGCGCGCGGAGTACCAGCGCGTCAGCAGGGACGAGGCTGCGTCGGCCACGGCCACGAGGGCGATGACGACCGCGAGCCAGACGATGGTGGAGACCGCGCCCCGGGCGGCGATGACGTCGACCACCTGGCCGGCGAGCACCGGTGTCGCGACGGCGAGGAACGCCCCGACGACGGAGAGCGCGATGAAGACCACCAGCTTGGCCCGGTAGGGGACGGCGAACGTCATGATCCGCCGGAGGGACTCGCGGGATAACCCGTGCCCGCCGTCCCTGGCGGAGGAGATCTTGTACAGCGAGCTCCAGGCCGCGCCTTCCATGCTCATCGCAGGTGCCTCTCGTGGGATCGGACCCGGCTGGGCCGTCGGCGCGTCGGGTGGACCGGGCGAGCCTAACCCGCCTGGAGGCACGGGTCGTGCCCGCCCCGTGGCTCCGGTCCACCGTCCATCACCACGGGTCAGGTCTCTGGCATGCTCGTGCCATGACGGACACGGGGCCCTCCGCCGCCGAGACGGCTCGACCGTGGTTGCACGCGCTGATGGCCGCGGTGGTCGGTGTCGGAGCGGCACACTTCGCGCACGTCGCCGCGTTCCTGGTCTTCTTCACCGGCGTCGGCGGGCTCGTGGCACTGCTGGTCGTGATCGCGGCGACCGGCGTTGCGCTCGCCGCGGTCGCCGGCGCCGGGACCCGTCGAGCCGCCGGCGCGTGGCTCGGGCTGAGCGCGATCGTCCTGGTGCCCGCGGTGCTCCTCGCGGACTTCGGTCCCGGGCTCCTGGGCGGCGGGCACGGTGCCGGCGCCTTCGACCCGTCGCCCGGACTGCTCCCGTACGCCGTCGGTGCGGTCCTGGCCGCCGTGCCCGCGCTGCTGCTGCACGCCGGACGAGCCCGGCTGGTCGGCCTCACCGTCTCTGGCGTGGGGGTCGTCGCGATCGTCGTGGTCGCCACGGTGGTCGGCGTCAGCGCCCACAACGGGGTCGTGCAACGCGATCAGCAGGCGATCGCCCGCGCCCAGGTCGCGATCGGCGCCGACTTCCGGCCGGTGACGATCGCTCCGTCCGGCTACGGTTCGATCTTCGAGGCCAACATCGAGAAGCGCCTGCCCGGGTTTCTGCAGGTGTTCTCGTCGCCGGCGTCGAAGGGGCACGCGCCGGGCCAGACCAGCGGCGACGACCTGACCGTCGTCACGGTCGCGGCGGACACGGCCGTCTGCGGTCGACCGGTCGAGGGCGTCGGGACGGACGGCGCTTCCGAGCCCGAGACCTCGTGCACCGTCGGCGATCGGTTCACCCACCGGGTGAGTCCCCACGGGCACGAGGTGTCCGCGGTCGTCGGCGACACCCTGGTCGCGGTCAGCGCCCGGACCGAGGTGGACGTCGCGGTCCTCGAAGACGCTGTCCGCTCCGCGAAACCGATCGGGGACGCGGCGTACCGGCACGTGCTGCTCGGGGACGGCGACGAGTACACGGACGAACTCGACGGCAACCGGTGTCCGATCACCGGCGTGGTCTGCGGCTGACGGGCCGGACCGTCCCTACGCCTGCACCGGTCCTGCCTGCAGGAGCCGCGCCGTCCAGTCGGCCAGCGCCGCCACGGCGACGCGTGAGATCCGCGCGTCGGGCTGCATGCTCGTGAATCCGTGGAAGGCGCCGGGCCAGACGTGCAGTTCTGCATCGCAGCCGGAGGCCCAGAGTCGGCTGGCGAACGCGACGGTCTCGTCGCGGAACACCTCGGCGCTGCCGCAGTCGACGTAGGCCTTCGGGAGTCCGCTCAGGTCGGTCGCGCGGGCCGGCGCGGCGTACGGCGAGACGGCGTCCGTCCCGCGCCGGTCGCCCAGGTACGCACTCCACCCGGTGCGGACGAAGTCGCGGTCGGCGACACCGACGCCGTCGAACTGCTGCGTCGAGACGGAGGCGTCCCGGTCGTCGAGCATCGGCGACACCAGGATCTGTGCGAGCACCGCGGGGCCACGTCGGTCCCGGGCGAGGAGCGCCGTGCCGGCAGCGAGTCCACCGCCGGCGCTCTGGCCGACGAGCACGATCCGCTCGGGGTCGATCCCGAGCTCGTCCGCGTGCGCGGCGGTCCAGACCAGGGCTGCGTAGCAGTCCTCCACCGGGGTCGGGTCCGGGTGCTCGGGCGCGAGCCGGTAGTCGACGCTGATCAGGACGGCGTCGTGCTCGAGCAGCGGATCGTAGGACTCCAGGTTGCCGAGGTGGTGGCCGAACATCATCCCGCCGCCGTGCATCGCGAGGAAGGCCGGCGCGGTGCCGGTCCGACCGGTGCGCTGGATGACGGCGATCGTGATCGGCTCGCCCAGGTGCCCCGGGATCGTCCGTGCGTGGCGTTCGAGGCCGCGCGCGGCGAGCCGGGCGTCGAGCTCCGCCTCGGTGCCGTCGAGCTGCCGCATCCGGGGCAGCATCGCCGGGTCGAACCGGAACGGTCCGCGGGCGTGCAGCGCATCGAGGAAGCCGCTGAGTTCGGAGTCGAACGGGGGACGGGACAGGGTGTCGTGCATCGCGCACTCCTGACTGCTCAGAAGTGGCGGACCGGACGGCCCACGTGTCGCCACGACCGGATCGGCCGCGTTTTTCCTTCGAGGGCAGCCTAGCCGACCGGCGGTGGGGTACGAACGAGCCCCCGGAGTCTCCGGACCGGACAGCAACCGCGGCCTAGCGTGGCATCGTCATGGCAGCTGAACACCGCAAACCCGTCGAGCCCGATGCGGCTCCGCTCGTCGAACACCACGCCGCGCACCACGCGGCCACCGCCGAAGCGCCCGATGCACCCGAGGCATCCGCCGACGCCGGTGACCAGCCCGACCCCAACCGCTGGAAGGCGCTCGTCATCTGCCTGCTCGGCGGTGGCATCGTGCTGCTCGACGTCTCGATCGTCAACGTCGCGCTGCAGTCCATCTCCACGGGGCTGCCCGGGGCGACCCCCGAGGCCGTCCAGTGGATCCTCTCCGGGTACGCGCTGTCGTTCGGCCTGTTGCTCGTCCCCGGCGGACGACTCGGCGACGCCACCGGACGCCGAAGGATGTTCATCGTGGGCGTCGGGCTCTTCACCCTGGCGAGCGCGCTCTGCGGCTTCGCCCCGAACGGCATCGTCCTGGTGATCGCCCGCCTCGTGCAGGGGCTCGCCGGCGGTCTGCTCACCCCGCAGGTCACCGCGCTCATCCAGCAGCTGTTCCGCGGCAAGGAACGCGGCACGGCCTTCGGGCTCTTCGGCGCCACGGTCGGCATCGCCACGGCGATCGGCCCGCTCGTCGGTGGTCTGCTCATCACGGCCTTCGGCACCGAGAACGGCTGGCGCTTCGTCTTCTTCGTGAACCTGCCGGTCGGGCTCGTCACGATCCTGCTGGCGTTCCGGTACCTGCCCGCCGCGAGCCGAGCGGAGCGCGGGAAGCGGCACGACTTCGACCCGGTCGGCATCGTGCTGCTCGGTGCCGCGGTGGTCGCCCTGCTCCTGCCGTTCGTGCAGTCGCAGGTGTGGGAGGGGGACACGAAGTGGTGGCTCGTGGTCGTCGCCGTCGTGCTCGGCGTGCTCTTCGTCCTGTGGGAGCGGCGGTACGGGCGGACCAAGGAGCCGGTGATCGACCTCGCGCTGTTCCGCCGCCGGTCGTTCTCGCTCGGGGTCGGACTCGCGACGCTGTACTTCGCCGGGTTCACCCCGTTGTTCTTCGTCCTGACACTCGCACTGCAGTCCGGGCTGCACTACTCGGCGCTGTTGGCCGGGCTGTCCTCGGTCTCCTTCGCGGTCGGCTCCGGTATCGCGTCGACGATCGGCGGCCGGATCGTGCACCGCTTCGGTCGCCAGCTCATCGTCATCGGGACGATCCTCGTGCTCCTCGGGCTCGGTGCCGTGGTGTGGGTCGTCGCGAACCACTACCGGTCCGACCTCGGCTGGTGGCTGGTCGTGCCGCTGCTCGTCGCGGGCATCGGGTCGGGGCTGACGATCTCGCCGAACCAGACGCTCACCCTGTCCGAGGTGCCGGTCTCGCAGGGCGGATCGGCGGGCGGACTCATCCAGGTCGGTGCCCGGGTGGGTTCCGCCATCGGGATCGCCGCGGTCGGCAGCGTCTTCTACTCGGTGCTGGCGAGTTCGAAGGGCGACTACGCGCAGGGGCTCCCGCTCGGGCTCGGGGTGTCGCTCGGGTTCGTCGGGGCGGCGTTGCTCGCGGGCATCGTCGACGTGGTCGTCGGGAAGGTGCGAGGAACCCAGGCCACCGTCTGACCTGGTGCGGCGTCAGCGTCCCCGCGCGTAGGCGCTCCCGTCGCAGCTGTGGACCGCGCTGTCGTCGTCGAGCATCCGCAGGCTGTAGGTCGCGCAGTCCACGAACGTGGCGATGCTGATCCACCGTCGGGAGCGGCGGAGGGCCCCCTTCGACGGTCCGTCCGACCCGATGCCGGCCCGGTGCACCATCCACTCGAGGTCCGTGGCCTCGTCGGTGAGGTACCGCATCACCGCCTCGTTGTCCTCGTGCTGCCCGATGTACCCGCGGGCGACCGTGCTGCGGACGAGGCGGAGCGGAAGCGCCAGGCGGGTCCCGGGGGCAGCGCTGAGACCACCCGCCTGGTACAGGAACCGACGCGTGCCGTTGCGGCGCATCGCCGGGACCAGGGCTCGGACGAACTCCGTGTTCACCTGCCGCTCGCGTTGCGCGACGACGTCCCCGAGCATGGCGACCACGGCATCGACGCCGTCGAGCAGCCGGTCGAGGTCGAGCGGCTCGGTGATCGAGCCCTGGACGACCTCGAGCTCGTCGTGGGCGATCCCGAGCTTGCCGGGGTTCCGGGCGAGCGCGCGGACGCGACGACCGTCGGCGAGGGCGAGCCGGGTGAAGTGGCGTCCGGTCTGTCCGGTCGCGCCGAGGACCAGGAGGGACTGCTGTGTGCTCATGCGCTCAATCTAGACACTGCCTAGAAAGTAGTCAATGCCCACTTCTCGGTACGATGGCGGCATGACCGAGCGGCCCTTCCACCACGGCAACCTCCGAGCGGCCCTGCTCGACGAGGCCGTGACGGTACTGCGGAGCTCCGGCGTCGACGGGCTCTCGCTCCGGGACCTCGCTCGGCGCGTCGGTGTCAGCCACGGCGCACCCCGGAGCCACTTCGTCGACCGGCAGGCCCTGCTCGATGCGCTCGCGGTCCAGGGCTTCGACCGCCTGCGGCAGCGGGCGAGGGAAGCGTTCGCCGCGGGGCGCGATCTCCCGGACCGGTTCCACCGGGTCGCGCAGGCCTACGTCGACTTCGCGATCGACGACGCCGCGCTCATGGAGTTGATGTTCCAGGCGAAGGCGGACGGGGGAGGCGAGGCCGTGCAGGAGGCCGCCGTCGCGCTGTTCACGGAACTGGACCAGGCGATGGGCCCTCGTCGCGCCGACACGGACGACGGCGATCGGGACGCCTTCAAGCTCCTGTTCGCCGCCACCATGCAGGGGATCGCGGCGCTGGTCGCGTCGCACCGCATCCCGCGACCGGAGGGCGACCGGCTCATCGACGTCGCGATGACGATGATGCTCGGCTCCGAGCTCGCCGCTCGCACGATCGGTGAGGGCGAGGTCGGAGCCGGTTCGTCCTAGGCGGCCGGCCCGTTCGAGCGGTTCAGCCGGTCGGCGGCACGGCCGAGCAACCAGTTCACGGCCCAGCCGACGACGCCGATGACCGGCACCGCGATGATCACGACGGTCCACACGACCTTGACGACGTCGCTGCGTCGCCGGTCCCGCCAGACCTGCACGAGCGCCAGCACCTCGATCGCCAGGATCACCGCGATCACCAGGACGTGTGCTCCGCTGACGTTGCCCAGCATGTCGTTCTCCCCTCGTCGCCCGTGACGACGACCGTCCGGGCGGCAGCCACGATACGGAGCACGCCTCCGCCGGTCGTCATCCCCGCGACGGACATCGGCCGTCCGGCCGGATCAACGACGGGTGTACCGGTGCTCCGGACGCCCGGCCGCGCCGTACCGGAGCTGCATCGCCGCGGTGCCGTCGGCGGTGAGCTGCGCCAGGTACCGCTGTGCCGTCGCCCGGGAGACGCCGATGTCGGCGGCGACCTCCGCAGCCGACCGCTCGACGTCGACCGACAGCTGCTCGAGCACGAGCGCCGCGGTCGCCGCTCGAGACGGGGAGGCACCCGCAGCATCGCCGGAGTGCAGGATCCGGAACGCCCGCTCGACGGCCTCCTGGTCGAGGGTCGCGCGCTCGTCCAGGACGTTCCGGAACCGGGCGTACGACCGCAGTCGCTCCGCGAGCAGCGTCGACGGGAACGGCTTGAGCAGGTAGGCCAGGGCACCGCGGCGCATCGCCCGGCGCACCGTGTCCGAGTCCGACGCCGCGCTGAGCACGAACGCGTCGGTGTCGACGGAGCGCAGCAGGTCGAGTCCGCTGCCGTCCGGCAGGTACACGTCGACGAGCACCAGGTCGACGACGGTCGACGCGAGCACGGACCGTGCGGCCGCGAGCGTACCGACGGGGTCGAGCGCCCGGAAGCCCGGGACCTCGTCGACCTGCCGGCGGTGCAGGTCGGCCACGTGGAAGTCGTCGTCGACCACCAGCACGGTGAACGTCGCGGTCACGGTGCAACCACTCCTTCGAGTCGGGCGCAGAAGACCGCGCCGTGGTCGTCCCCACCGGGGGACGCGAGCCAGACGTCGCCACCGCGTCGTCGGGCGATCTCCCGCGAGAGCGGCAGACCGATCCCCAGGCCGTGCACCTGCGCGGGATCCCGAGGAGCGCCGGTGTCCGGCCCGCCTCGCGTGAAGAGGTCCTCCCCGGACACGACCCCCGGTCCGGAGTCCATCACCGACAGGTGCAGCGTCTCGCGGTCGTCGAGGACCTCGACCTCCACCCACGGCGACGGGTCGTCACCGCCGAGCGCCGCCGTCACCGCGTTGTCGACGAGGTTGCCGAGGACCGTCGTCACGTCCCCGGGCTCGGTGATCGTCCCCTGCACCAGGGTCTCCGGTCCGATCCGGAGCAGGACTCCGCGTTCGGCGGCCTCGACGCCCTTCGCGCCGAGGAACGCCTGCAGGTACGGCTCGGTCAGCCGATCGGCGTGCTGCACCGGGTAGTGCAGCGGCCCGCGCTCCTGCACGTCGGCCAGGTACGCCCGCGCCCGGTCGGCCTCACCGGTGTCGAACAGGCCGGAGATCGCGTGGAGGCGGTTCGCGAACTCGTGCCGCTGGGCGCGCAGGGCGGCGCTCATCGAACCGACCGCGTCGAGCCTGCGGGTGAGGGCCTCGACGTCCGTCCGGTCGCGCAGCACGGCGACCCGACCCAGGTCGCGTCCGTCGCGGTGGACCGCGCGGACGTCGACGAGCAGCACCCGGTGGCCGGCGACGATCGTCGCGCTCGAGGGGACGGACGCGGAACGGTCGAGCAGGTCTGCCAACGGCGCCGGCAGGGCGAGCGACGTCACGGCACGCCCGACCGGTCGGGTCAGGTCGAGCAGGCGCGCGGCCTCGGCGTTGCAGACCGTCACGGTCCCCGACGGTGCGATCGCGATCACGCCTTCGCCCACGCCGCCGAGGACGGCCTGCTGGTTCTGCACGAGGGTCACGAGGTCCTCGGGCTGCAGCCCCAGGGTGAGCCGGACGAGGCGTCGTCGGAGCAGCACCGACGCGATCACCGCGAGCAGCACGGCGACGAGTCCCGCCCCGACGACGGGCACGCTGTCCTCGACGAGGGTGTCGTACACGCGGGCCCGGTTGAACCCGACGCTCACCTCGCCGACGACGGGCAGCGGACTGGAGGCGCGGCTCGTCGCCGTCCCGCCGGCTGCGGGTGCGCGGACCGGCACCTTCGCCCGCGCCGACTCGCCCAGGGTGCCGCGTGCCCAGGACACGGACTCGCGGCCGTCGAGGGCCTCGTCCGGCGAGGTGCTCACCATCTGCCCGATCCGGTCGGCGTCCGGGTGGGCGAGCCGGATCCCGCGGTCGTCGGTGACGACCACGAACAGCGCTCCCGTGCGCCGCTGGGTCGCGAGTGCCGCCCGTTGGACCGGGCCGTCGGCGAGTGCGGCTCGGTCGAGGGAGGCGCCGTCGACGCTGAGCTGGGCGACCTCGGAGCGGAGGTCCTGCTGGGACGCCACGCTCTGCGCGATCGCGAGGGCCGTCCCCTCCGCTGCCCGTTCGAGCCGGCCGACCTCGATCCGGACGAACACCGTACTCGTCAGCGCGATGACCGCGACCACGACGAGGAGCTGCAGCAGGAGCACCTCGGTGGCGAAGCGGAGCCGTGGGCGCCGTGAGCGGTCGTCGGTCACGGGGACAGGTTACGGATCGCGAGCCGACGCTCGTGAGCAGAACGCGCAGAAAGCGGTCAACGCGCGTTGGTGGGCCAACGCGCAGAAGCGAGCCGTGCCTCCAGGCCGGGTCGTAGCGTGCCCGGACTGCTCGACACGGACGAAGGAGTCCTGATGCTCGTCATCCTCGGCTACGCGATGGTCCTGACCTTCATGGTCCTGATCATGACGAAGCGCATGTCACCGGTGCTCGCCCTGATCATCGTTCCCACCGTCTTCGGCCTCTTCGCCGGTGCCGGGCTGGGGCTCGGGGACATGGTGACCAAGGCGATCGGGACGCTCGCCCCCACCGCGGCGCTCCTGATGTTCGCGATCATGTACTTCGGGCTGATGATCGACGTCGGCCTGTTCGACCCGCTCGTCCGGTTCATCCTGCGCGTCACGGGGAACGACCCGGCGAAGATCGTCCTCGGGACGGCGCTCCTGGCGGGTGCGGTCTCGCTCGACGGTGACGGATCGACGACGTTCATCGTCGTGACGGCGGCGATGCTGCCCATCTACCTGAAGCTCGGGATGAGCCCGGTGGTGATGACCTGCGTGGCGGGACTCACGAACGGGACGCTCAACATCGTGCCGTGGGGCGGACCGACTGCTCGTGCCGCTGCGGCGCTCGGGATCGACCCGACGGACATCTTCGTACCGCTCGTGCCGTCCCTGGTCGTCGGACTGCTGCTGTGCTTCGGGTTCGCGTGGTCGATGGGGCTCCGGGAGCGCAAGCGCCTCGGGCTGATCGAGTTCACCACGGCGGCACGAGGCGGACGGGAGCCGGCGAGGGCCGGTGCGTCCGCTGGCTCGCGTGCCGGGTCCCGGATGCTCGCGGCCGTCGGCGGGACCGGCGGCGGCATGTTCACCAGTCCGACGGTCGCGCTCGGCCTACGTGGCGGGAAGGCGGACGGACGCCGCGCGGACGGCGAGGGCGTGGACGGACCGACCTCGTCCGGTGAGTCCGACGGTGCCGGCACGATGGCCGAGACGATGCTCGACCCGAACCGCCCGACGCTCCGGCCCGGCCGGATCTGGGTCAACCTCGGACTGACGGTCGCGGTCATGGTCGCCCTCGTGGTCGGGCTCCTGCCGCTCCACTTCGTCTTCATGATCGGCACCGCGATCGCACTGCTCGTGAACTTCCCGCAGCTCAAGCAGCAGACCGCGCAGATCGTCGCGCACGCGCCGAGCATCGTCGGCGTGGTCTCGATGGTGTTCGCGGCCGGGGTCCTCATCGGCGTGCTCGACGGCACCGGCATGGTGTCCGCCATGGCCGACTGGCTCGTCGCGGTCATCCCCGACTCGATGGGGCCGTACCTGGCGGGCATCACGGGTCTGCTGAGCATGCCGCTGACGTTCTTCATGAGCAACGACGCGTTCTACTTCGGCATCCTGCCCGTGCTCTCCGAGAGCGCGGCGTCGTTCGGCATCACGCCCGCGGAGATGGCGCGGGCATCGGTGGTCGGGCAGCCGGTGCACATGCAGAGCCCGCTCGTCCCGGCGATCCTGCTGCTCGTGTCCCTGGCGAACGTGAACCTCGGTGACCACCACAAGAAGGTGCTCTGGCGGGCAGCGGTGGTCGCCGTGGCGATGCTCGCGGTGGCGATCGTGGTGCGGGTCATCCCGTTCGGCTGAGCGCCTGCTGCGCTTTGCACGGCCCGCACCGTGCCTCCAGTCAGAAGCGGGTCGAGCCGCGCATCCCGCGGGGCCGGCCGTCTGGATCGACGGCGATGCGCGCGGCGGGGCGCGCCCACAGGCGCTGCAGCGCCGAGACCGGCTCCGGCTCGTGCTGCCGGACGCGACCAGGAGGGCGCGGGCCGAACCGGCCGTCCTCGTCCCAGTGGTCGACCGCTCGGGCGTGCGACCGCCAGAGCGCGAGGAGTTCCGCACCGGACCCGGCGAACCGTTCGTCGTCGGGCGTGGTCGCGAGGTGTTCGGCCCAGAGCTCGTGGCGGAGGTCCCGGGCGAGGGAACGCCCGTCCTCGCCCGTGTCCACGACGGCACACGTGAGCTCGCTGTCGGAGGTCCACGAGCGTCGGTTGAAGTTGTCCGACCCGATCGTGAACCACTCGTCGTCGACGACGCAGACCTTCGCGTGGATGTAGATCGGGCGGCCCGACTCGTGCTCCAGGTCGAAGACGCCGACCCGGTCCGGGGCCGTCCGGCGAAGCGTGCGCAGCGCATCGATCTGCCCGAGCCGGCTCGGCGGACCACTGAGGGCACCGTCGGAGTTCGGGTACCGCGGCACCAGGACGATCACGTGCAGGTCGGGGTTGCGCTCGAGGGCCTCGGCGATGCCGGTCGCGACCTCGCGGGACCACAGGTACTGGTCCTCGATGTAGAGCAGCGACCGGGCCCGTGCGAACGCCTTCGCGTACGCGCGTGCGATGCTCCGCTCGCCGAGCGGGGCGAACGGGAACGGCGGGTGCTTCACCCCGTAGGTACGGAGGAGCTGCGCGGCGTGGCTCCCCGCAGCAGGGGGTGGCGGCGTGCGCTCCGGCAACGGCTCGGGGCGCCGGGGCATGTGGACCAGACGCTGGAGGAGCATCCGGTACGGCAGGCTGCGGTCCAGCGGGAGTGGATCGTCCCACCGCTCCGCGAACACCGCGAGCACGTCGGCGACCACCGGGCCGCGGAGCTCCATCGACGCGTCGTGCCAGGCCGGGTGCTCGCCGTAGCGGGTGTCGATCGACACGGGCTGCGGATCGCCCTCGTGGGCGGCGTCGTCGCGACGGCTGTGGCACAGGTCGATGCCGCCGACGAACGCGACGTCGCGGGACGGATCAGCACGGTGCTGGATGACGAAGAACTTCTGGTGGTGCGAACCGAACACCCGCACCCGCTGGTCGAGCAGGACCTCGCCGCCGGCGTCGTTGATCTTCCGGCCGAGCAACTCGTTCGAGCGGGCGCTGATCGAGGCGGAGATCCGCTCGCCGTGCGAGCGCCAGATCAGCCCGCGGACCTCGACTCCCCGGCGTGCGGAATCGGCCAGCAGGTCGCCGATCGTCGGGCCGTCGGGCAGCAGACGTTCGTCGGCGTCGCCGCGCCAGTCCGTGAAGAACACGCGGTCGCCGGGCTCGAGCGCGGACAGCTCTGCTTCGATGCGGGCGAAGTAGGGGGCGCCGTGCACCAGCGGGCGGACGTGGTTGTCCTCGGACCACGGGGCGGCGTCGCGGCCGGTGTCGCCCTCGGCGTCGGGGGCTGCGCTTCCGGTGTCTGCGCTCGTGGCGTCGTCGCTCGCGCGCCCGGCGTGGATGCTCGTGGCGAGGTTGCCGCGTTCCTCCCTCGAGAGGAACCAGTCGCGCGGGTCGGTGGGCACAGTCGAACAGTACGTGACGGTGTGGCAGGGTGTGCGCAGGGCAAGGGGAGGGGAAGCCGTGCGGAGGACGATCGGTGCCGGGGCAGGACTGCTGGTGCTGCTCGTCGCGAGCCTGACCGGCTGCGCGCTGCAGACGAGCTCCTGCCGCGACTACGTCCAGCTCGACACCGACGAAGCGCGGACGGACGAAGCCGCCCTCGTGGTCGACGCCCGGGTGAGCGCGACCGACCGGACCGTGGACGTCGACGGCGTGTACCGGGTGCACGCGGCCACCGTGACCGACGTCCGGAAGGGGACGGCGCCGTCACGCACCCTCGACGTGTTCGCACCGACCGACCAGTGCACCACCGGTGGGCAGGCCGTCGAGTACTCCGAGGGCGATCCGCTCGACGAGCCCGGCGCCTACCGGCTGTACCTCCACGAGGAACGCGACGGGCTCTGGCGGCTCATCGTCCCCGACGCCGTGGAACGACTCGACTGATCGTCGGGGACCGTCAGGCCCACCGGCTCGGCAGAGCGATCTCGCGGCGGTCGTCCCACGGCTCGGCCCAGCCGAGGCGGTCGAAGAGGGCGTCGAGCAGCATCGCCGTGAACCCCCAGACGACGTGCTCGCCCGACGGGTCGTCGATCGTGAACGCCGGGCCACGCCACTCCTGCCCGCCGCGGCGGATGACCGTCACCCCGCGGTGCGCGGGGTCCAGCAGGTCGGCCACCGGGGCACGGAACACCGCGGCGGACTCGGCTTCGTCGACGACGCGGACGGGAGATGCCTGCCGCCACCATCCGAGCACCGGCGTGACGAGGTGTCGCGAGAACGCGAGCGGCACCGGGGCGATCGTGCCGAGGACGTCAACGCCGGCCGGGTCGAGGCCGGTCTCCTCGCGTGCCTCGCGGAGCGCGGCGGCGATCGCGTCCGTGTCGCCCGGGTCGACCCGACCACCCGGGAACGCGACCTCGCCGGGGTGCGCACGGAGCGTGGTGGCCCGGGCGAGCAGCAGGACGTCGAGGTCTCGCGTCACCGTCGCGTCGTCGGCGGCGCGGTCGCTCGGAACGTCGTCGAGCTTGCCGAACAGGATGAGGACCGCGGCGTTCCGGGACGCATCGGCCACGGGCATCCCGGTCACGAGCGGCGCGGCGCCCGGTCCGACGAGCGCGGACAGCTGCTGGCGCGCCGAGTTCACGTGGTCAGCCTAGGTGCCGGGCCATCCACAAGGCGTGCCCCGGGGGATCTCGTCAGGGACGGCACGTACGTTCCGAGTCAGCAGCACCGGGACCACGACGGTCCCGGGTCGACCACTGCGAGGGAGCAGACCATGAGCCACACCGACGGCACCGCACCGAAGAACGACTCCGAGGGCACTCCGAAGCCGGACGGCCTCGGCGAGGACGGCACCATCCCCAACGAGCCCGACGGTCTCGCCGCCGGACACGTCGGGGACGACTCGCACTTCAACCCGGAGGAGGACGGCGACGCGGAGTAGCCCCGCGTGGCTCAGCGGTACCAGGCGAACCGAGTGCGCTCGTCAAACGACGTTGAGGCGCTTGCGACGCAACCCTGTCTCGCTGAGCGCCATGACGAACGGTGGCTGCACCTGTGCCAGACGGTGGATCGCTCGCTCGTGCCGCAGACACAGGTCGCCCATCTCGACCGCGGTGAGCTCACCCCGCGCGAACGTGATCACACGCGCGTCGTGGACGTAGATCGCTTGCGCCTCCAACGGTCTCGTCGCCACGCGGTGGTCCTTCGCCAGGAGCAAGAACCCGGCGCGGGTGCCTTCAGCGATCCACTCCTCGTCGGGCATGCGCTGCGCGCGTTCGTCTCCGTACTCCTCGGCGAGCGTCCGTGCGACCCAGCCGGCTCCTCTGAGGCGCGCGATGAGGAGCTTCCCACCCACGGAACGGTCGAGGAGGAATCGAGCCTCGTCCACGGTCACGCGGCCTGGAGCAGGAGCGAGCGGAGTTCGACGGCTTCGAGCGCGAAGTCGTCGGCGACGTCGGTCATCGACTCGCCGGCCCGCACTCTGCTCACGACGTCCTCGACACGAACGCCGATCCGATCGACCGTCGGCTGCCCGGCGTTCCGACGTGGGTCGACGACCACCCCGATGCGCTCGAACGTCGGCAGTCGGAGGAAGTCCACGAACCCCTCGCGGTAGACGATGCTCTGCAGGTACTGGTCGACGACGTCACGGAAGACACCCTGGTGGTTGCGGACGACCACCAGGTCGCGGTCGCCGTTCTCGATCAGGATCTCCGCCCCATCGGTCCGGAGTTTCTCGCTCAGAAGGGCGTTCTCCAGCCCGATCTCCTGGCGCAGGACCTCCACCGCGGGCCTGATCCGCGCCATCGGGAGACCTGCCCGTCGGAAGGATTCGACGATGTACCCCTCTGCGAGCGCGTTGAACGGCACCGTGAAGCTGCGCCCTGCCTGCACTCCGGTGAGGATGGGTGCGCTCCAGCCCCATTCACCCTCGCTGCGCTGCTTGAAACGATGACCGTGTGCCCAACGGGCGAACGACGTGGACGGAGCGCGTACGATCTGTGCCGCCTCGTTCAAGGAGTAGATCGGCGTCGTGTGCGCGGCGTCCGAAATCGGCGTTTGCATGCAAACAGAGTACCGGGTGTGACCGCAGCGTGGACGGCCGCTGACCTCGTGGCGCCTACAGCACCCGCTCGAGCAGCCGCAGCGTCCCCGCGATGTCGATGTCCCGGTCGAGCAACCACTGCACCTGGAGCCCGTCGAACGCGGCGATGATGAGCGACGCCACCTGGTCCAGGTCGGCGTCCGTGTGCCGCCCGGAGGATGCGAGCTCGTCCCGGAGTTGGGTCGCGAGATCGGACCGCGCGGTCGCGAACCGTTCGGCGAAGTAGGACCGCGCGGTCTCGTTCCCCGACTCCACCGAGGCACCGAGCAGGGTCGTGTAGAGCGTCACGAGCGCCGGCTCGCTGACGTTCCGGTCGGCGACCACAGAGAGGCGGGTGAACACGCCGGCGGTGTCGCCGAGGGCTCGGTTCGATGCGGCGTCACGCTCCCGCAGCACCTCGACGAGCAGGGCCTCGCGCGACGAGAAGTAGTGCCGGAGTGCTGCGTGCGAGACGCCGATCGCCTCGCCGATGGCCCGGAGTGACGCGCCGTCGATGCCCCGGGACGCGACGACGTCGAGTGTCTGGTCGAGGATCTCCTGTCGACGCTGCACGCCCTTGGCGTAGGGCCCACGCGCACCAGCGCCGCTGCCGGTTCCATCGTTGGAGGTCACTCGGTCAAACCTACCGGCCGCCATGAGGCGCTGAAGAGCCGTCGAAAAGTACCGCAACAAAAACTTCCAAGTGGAGGTTTCTGGTGCTACAGTCCCGATCACCTAGCAGCACTAGGTATTCAGCGGGCCCCGATGCCCCCTATGACTCGAGGAGGAGTCATGTCGACACCGACGTCGAAGGAAGAACCGCAGACCGGTCTCGCCGGCACCGCGAACCCGCCGGTCACCGCAGCCGCCGGCGCGACGGGCAGCGACCCCGCCGCCGCATCCCGAGCGTTCTCGGTCGAGGGCATCACCCAGGCCGTCAGTTCCGTCCGCGTCGGCGCCGGCTACATGTGGGCGCTCAGCCTGGCGCAGTTCGGCCTGTTCGCCGCGCTGCTCACACCGGTGTTCGTCGGCATGACGATCAAGGCAACGGCCCTCAACCCGGACAGCCCCGAGACGATCGTCGGATCGGTCCTGCCGTTCGGCGCCCTCGGCGCCCTCTTCGCGAACCCGTTGTTCGGCGCGATCTCGGATCGGACCCGCACGCGGTGGGGCCGTCGTCGTCCGTACATGGTCGGCGGCACCGTGGTGTTCCTCGTCGCTCTTGCATGGTTGGCGTTCTCACCGAACGTGCTGCAGCTCACCGTCGCGTGGGTCCTCGCGCAGGTCGCCGCGAACGCCGTCCTCGCCACCCTGACCGCGAGCTTCGCCGACAACGTCCCCGAGTTCCAGCGTGGCAAGGCATCGAGTGTCATCGCCCTCTCGCAGAACGTCGCGATCCTCGCGGGGCTGTACCTGGCCGTGTACCTCGTCGGCAACCTGCCGCTGCTGTTCATCGCCCCCGGCGTCCTGGCGATCGCCGTCATCCTCGTGTACTCGTTCGTGGCCCGCGACGACCTGCCGACCACGCCGATCAAGCCGTTCAGCTGGGTCAACCTCATCTCGTCGTTCTGGACGAACCCGATCAAGCACCGCGACTTCGGGCTGGCCTGGTGGGGGCGCTTCCTCATCACCTTCGGCACGTTCATGTTCACGACCTACCGCCTGCTCTACATGGAGGACCGCATCGGTCTCCCGCAGGCCGAGGCAGTCGGTGTCGTCGCGTTCGGCGTGCTGCTCTACACGGTCGCGTTGATGGCCAGTGCGGCGATCTCGGGCTGGGTCTCGGACCGGATCCGACGCCGCAAGGTCTTCGTGTGGGGTTCCACCGCGCTCACAGCGGTCGGCCTGGTGATCCTCGCGCACGTCGACAGCGTCGGCGGCTTCTACTTCGCGGAGATCGTGCTCGGCTTCGCGTACGGCATCTACGCAGCGATCGACACCGCGCTCGTCGTCGACGTGCTCCCGGACCCCGAGCGTCCCGGCAAGGACCTCGGCGTCATCAACATCGCGAACGCGCTCCCGCAGTCGCTCGCGCCGGCCGTCGGACTCTTCCTCCTCGGCATCGGCGGTGGGCAGAACTACACGCTCATGCTCTGGGGCGCAGGAGTCGCGGTGCTGCTCGGCGCACTCGTGATCCTCCCCATCAAGTCCGTCAAGTAGCGCGCGTACCCACCCAGCCGACTGGAGGCGCGACCCGCGTCGACGACGCGTGTCGCGCCTCCAGGCCGGTCACCGCACACAACGCAAGCCCCCGGAAAGGACCAGCCATGGCACCCGCCATCTCCCTGCAGCTCTACACGGTGAACGCCGCACTGGAGCCCGACCTCGACGGCGGCGTCCGCCGCCTCGCCGAGATCGGCTTCGACACCGTCGAGGCGTTCGCGTTCGTGGACCGAGCAGCGCAGCTCAAGTCCGCGTTCGACGCCCACGGCATCACCGCCAAGACGGGGCACGCGTTCCTCGTCGAGGAGACCATTCCGCTCCCCGACGGCAGCGTCATGACGGCACCCTCGCACGCCGACACCTTCGCCGCGGCGAAGGAACTCGGCCTCGCGATCGTCATCGACCCGTTCGTCGGGCCGGGCCACTGGACCACCCGCGAGGGCGTCGAGCGCGTCGCTGCTCGCCTCAACGCCGCCGCTGCCGAAGCGGCGTTGCACGGCCTCCGCGTCGGCTACCACAACCACGACCACGAGCTCCTGCCGCAGATCGACGGCACGCCCGCACTGCGGGTGCTCGCCGGACTGCTCGACCCGGGCGTCGTGCTCGAGCTCGACCTGTACTGGGCATCCGCAGCGGGCATCGACGTCGTCGCGTTCATCGAGGAGCTCGGGGACCGCATCGTCGCCGTGCACGTCAAGGACGGTCCGATGCGCGACGGCATCTCCACGGCGTCGATCCCGCAGGACCAGACACCGGCCGGGCAGGGCGACGTCGACCTGGCGGGAGCGCTGGCCGCCGCCACCGCGCTCGAGTACGCGGTCATCGAGTTCGACCACTCCGAAGGTGACATCTTCGACGCCGTGCAGCAGTCCTACGCGTGGCTCGACGCCACCCTGAACAAGCAGGAGGTGTCCGCATGACCCGCACCGGACGTGTCGGCATCGGCTTCATCGGAGCCGGGATGATCAGCGAGCAGTACCTGGCGAACCTCACCACGTTCCCCGACGTCGAGGTCGTGCGCATCGGCGACATCGACACCGAGCGGGCCGCCGCATCGGCCGCGAAGTGGGGCGTCCCCGCGTCCGGCACCGGCGACGAGGTGCTCGCCGACCCGGACGTCGAGATCGTCATCAACCTCACGCTGCCCGCCACCCACGTCGAGGTCTCGACGCAGGCGCTGCGCGCGGGCAAGCACGTGTGGAGCGAGAAGCCGATCGGTGTCGACCGGGCCTCGGCCGCGTCGCTCGTCGCCCTGGCGGACGAGCTCGGGCTGAAGCTCGGCATCGCGCCCGACACCGTGCTCGGCCCGGGCTGGCAGACGGCCAAGCGTGCCATCGAGTCCGGCGCGATCGGCACCCCGCTGACCGCAGTCACGAGCATGCAGTGGCAGGGGCCGGACGTGTTCCACCCGAACGCGTCGTTCCTCTACGCCAAGGGCGCCGGTCCGCTGTTCGACATCGGCCCGTACTACTTCACGGCGCTCGTGCACCTGCTCGGCCCGGTCGAGTCCGTCGTCGCGACGGGGTCGAAGTCCCGTGAGACGCGGCAGCTGGTCGTCGGGCCCAACGCGGGCGACGAGTTCCCCGTCGAGGTCCCGACCCACGTCTCCGTGCTGACCTCGTTCGAGCAGGGCGGCAACGCGCAGTCGCTGCTGTCGTTCGACACCCCGCTGTTCCGGCACGGCGTGTTCGAGGTCAACGGGACCGAGGGCACCATCGTCCTGCCCGACCCGAACACCTTCGGTGGCGGGCACCCGATCCGGATCGCACGACCGATCACCGCCGACGCGACGTTCCCCTTCTCGCAGGACTTCGACGTGCTGCTCGACGAGGAGCCGACCGTCGGCCGTGGCCTCGGCGTGCTCGACATGGCGCGGGCGATCCGTGGTGGAGGCTCGCACATCGCGACCGGGGAGGTCGGGTACCACGTGCTCGACACGATGGTCGCGGTCGAGGAGTCCATCGAGCGGCGCTCGTTCGTCGAGGTCGAGTCGACGGTGGCGCCGATCGCGTCGCTGCCCGAGGACTTCGACCCGCTGGCCGCGACCCTGGAAGGCGCGACGGCCGCGGTCTGAGGACGGCACCAGACGGGAGGCCCTGCTCACGTCCGCCACGCGCGGAACGTGAGCAGGGCCTCCCGTCCACTGCACAGCGTCACCGTCTCCTCAGCGTCACCAGGGGACGACGCCGGCGTCCTCGAAGAACCCGCCGCGCGGGCCGTCGTCCGGCAGGGTCGCGAGCCGGATCGCGGTCGCGGCGCCCTGCGCCGCCGTCCGCTCGCCGGCGAAGCCGTTGAAGTCCGTCGCGACGAGGCCCGGGCACGCAGCGTTCACGATGATCGGGGTGTCCGCGAACGCGCGGGCGTACTGCGTCGTGATCCCGTTGAGGAACGTCTTCGACGGCGAGTAGGCCGCCATCACCGGGCCGGGCTGTCGACCGAGCGAGCCCATGCTGCTCGACGCGTTCACGATCCGCGGCGCGGGGGAGCGGCGGAGCAACGGCAGCATCGCGTTCGTCACCCGGATGACGCCGTACACGTTGACGTCGACGACCTGCCGGACCACGTCGAGGTCGAGGGTCGTCGGGTCCTGCGTCCACGTGACCGGGTCGAACGGACCGGAGATCCCGGCGTTGTTCACCAGCACGTCGAGCCGGCCGAAGCGCTCCTCGACGTCGGTCGCGGCAGCGGTCACGCTCGCGTCGTCGGTCACGTCGATCCGGACGCCGTCGGCATCGATCCCGCTCGCGCGGAGCTGCTCGACGGCCCTGCGGCGCGCGTCGTCGTCGCGGGCGCCCACGAGTACGCGGAGTCCCTGCCGTCCGAGTCCCTCGGCGATCGCGTAGCCGATGCCCTTGTTGCCGCCCGTCACCAGGGCAGTGGTCGTGTTCTCGTTCTGCATGGCTCGATCGTCCGTCCGGAGCTCCCGCCGCGTCCAACACCGATCCGGTCCGCTGTGGTACCCGACGGGTATCGCCGACGTAGGCTCCACCCGTGGACGATGTCGAGACCCGTGAGCTCCGGTACTTCGTCGCCGTGGCCGAGGAACTGCACTTCGGCCGGGCGGCGCTCCGGCTCGGGATGGCGCAGCCGCCCCTGTCACGGGCGATCCGGCAGCTCGAGGACCGCATCGGCGTCCGGCTGTTCGACCGCGACCGTCGCGGCGTGCGCCTGACGCCCGCCGGGGAAGCGCTGCTCCGCGAGGCCCCGGCGGCCCTCGACGCCGTCCGGGCTGCGGTCCGCCGCGCCCGTCGTGCCGGTGCTCCCGAACGTCGACTCGTCCTCGCGACGAAGGCCGGGTCGTCGCACGAGTTCCTGCAGGCGCTGCTCGACGCCGCCCCCGACGACCTGCCGGTCGACGTGGCCCTGTGCGAGATCGGGGAGCAGGCAGGACTCCTGCGCGACGGCACCGCCGACGTCGCCGTGATGCACCGACCGTTCGACGACTTCGCGGGCATCGACGCCGTCGACCTGTACTCCGAGCCCCAGGTCGCGATCGTCCCGGCGTCGCACCCGCTCGCTCGACGGCGGTCGCTGACGATGGCCGAGGTCTCGTCGGTGCCGGACCTCCCGATGGCTCGGTGGCCGCTCGCCGACTGGACCTACCCGCCCGGACCCGGGCCGGAGGTCCACTCGCAGTCCCAGCTCGCGCAGCTCGTCGCGCTCGGGCGGACGCTCCTGGTCATCCCGCGCTCGAGCCGAGCGTGGCAGTGGCCCGAGCACGTGGCGGTACCCGTGCTCGACGCGCCCCTCGCGACCACGGTGCTCGCGTGGCCGGCAGGCCGGTCGACGCCGTCAGTGGAGCGACTGGTCGAGACGGGGCTGCGGATCGGTGCGGCGGAGGCCGCCGCGAGCGCCTGAGCGTCCGCGCCGGGCCGATCGCCGGAGTCTCAGACGGCAGTGCTGAGGAGGGCCATCCCGACGACCAGGCCCAGCCCTTGCAGGATGGAGAGCGCTGCGACAACGATGCCGATGATGCCGGCCGTCCGCGCGAGTGGCCGCCGACCGCGCACCGTGTGGAGTGCCATCGCCGTCCACACGAGCAGTCCGACCTGGACCAGCGCGATCACCGCGAGGAGCCAGATGTGCTCGATCGCACCGCCTGCCACCGCGGCGGAGACGATGCCGAGCAGGACGGCACCGAGCCCTGGTCCGGCGATCCACCAGCCGCGGGGGCGGTCGAGGCGCTCCTGTTCGCGGGCGAGGTGATCCGCCCCCATCTGGGCGCTCACGGGGTGGCCTCCGCCGAAGGACTCGATGCGCCGGGGATGTCGGGCGGGGTGTTCGTGTGCTTCTCGGCGTACTTCTCGCGGTTGAGCTGGTCGACGTCGCCGGGGGTGCAGGGGGTCTGGATCTGGAGGGACGAGCCGTTCTCGTTGGTTCGGAAGCGCACGAAGAAGCCGGTCTCCAGCGTGGAGGCCGCGGGGTACCGCAGCTGGACGCCTGGGTAGTCTCCGGTGGTCGCAGACTGGTCAGCGATCCACCCCTTCGCCGCCCAACGAGTCGCGAGGGCGTCGAGCAGCCGGTCGCGGTCGGCGGTGGACGTTCCGGGGCCGAATCGATTCACGACCCAGCGGGCGCCGTCCGAGCCGCATGCACGTGCTGCAGTGTCGGAGGCGAGCCAGGTTCCTCCGACGACGTCCTGAGATGCCTCGGCCTCGGCGTTGATCTCGTCCCACACCTGCTTCGCAGCGCTGTTGTTCGACGCGGTCATACGTGGCTCCTTCGTTGCGGGGTCGCTCGCGCACCCTGTCAGGGCGAGCCCTGCTGCGAGGAGCGCTGCGATGGCGATGAGGCGGCCCGGGCGTTCTCGGATCATGGGATGGCTTTCCCCTCGGATGTGGAGGGATTCTCGGAGTCGATCGGCTGACGTACGAGGACGTAGCCCACCGGAGTCTCGACGGATCCCCGGCCGACGGTCGCGACGAGGTCGGTGTTGGCCGGCGAACACCAGACGTGACCGTCCGGCTCGACGGCATGCACATTCGGCACTCGTCCGTCGACGCCGGCGGAGGCGAGTTCGGCCCCCATCTGGGCGCTCACGAGGTAGCCTCCGCCGGCCCGCCGGTTGCCCTCAACGACCTTGAGACGGCGGGACGGTCGGCTTGCCGGAGTCGAGATCGAACGGATAGCACGCGCTGTACGCCTGGATGAGGGACGCCGATTGGTCTGAGTTGAAAGCCGCGTACCGATTGGTGTCGCCGATTCCGACTACTTCCGTGCCACCGCGGATCTCGGCTTCGAAGCCACGCTCAACCAATACCGAGTGAAATGCCTTCGCCGCCGCGGCCGGATCAGAAATGCCGCCACCGCGGACCTCTCTGGTGATCTGCACTCCGCTTTCGCCGGAGGCCGTGACGCAAGTCCGGAATCGGTTCACGACCGCCTCGCCCCAGGATCCCGGTACCGCAGACTCGAGCGCCGATATCAGATCGAGCTGTTCAACGTTGGCCGATTCGGCTGTCATCGACTCGCCCTCAGAACTCTGCGACATGTTGGTCCTCCCCGGCGTCGTTCGATCGGTGTTGTTCGGTGAGCTGTTCGCCGCGCATCCGGTCAGGAGGCACGCCGTGACAGCGAACGTGAGCATCGCGACGACGACGGAACGCCTACTGGTTCTACCCGTCATAGTCTGTCCGTTCGATCTCGTCACCGCGGCCGGTCGTGATGAGCGCCACACTGTCCAAAGAGTGGCTTCCGGGAGACAAGTAGCCGTCTCCCGCGCTGTCCCACGATCCATCGTCTCGGAGCGTACCTGGGTTCGAGTCGTGGCTGTGGCTGCCAGCGAGGCCACCATCGGGACCAACGTCGAACAGATCTGTGCCGAAGCTGGCGGTCGGTTTGGTCCGGTGTTCGGAACCACTCGCCCACGAGCGTCCGATGTCCGCGATGAAGTCTCCGCGCGCTTCGGCTGAGTACATCTGCCCCTTCGGGACGTCGAGCTCTGATCGATCGTCGACCACGAGCCCGGCCGAGGCGAGGGTCACGAAGCGGTCGACGCTCGCGTGCTGGAGCGCCACTGACGAGACCGTCGTTCCGTAGGAGTGCCCGACAAGGTTCAGGGTCGGGGCGCTGCCTCGGGTGGCTCCGAAGCCTTCAATCTCCCCCGCAAGGTACGCGCCGCCTTTGTCCGCCTGTGCGCGCTGAGGTTCGGTGACAACCGACGGAGCGTCGTAACCGATCCAGGCGACGACGGCGTGCGTGTTGTGCAGGTCCTTGATGTCTTGGAGGTCGCGCAGCGAGGACGCAGAGTTCACCCACTGTGGAACGGCGTCGTCTCCGGCAGTCCATGTCTTGATGCCAGGGACGAGGTACGTGACGTCGTCCGCGGTGTCGAGGTCTCCGGCCGTGAGTGCAGCTCGGGGCACACCCCGAGGGTCGAGCGTGGTGACCTGTAGCGTCGAACCTGTTCCGTCGGCCAGGTCAATCTGCTTCTTGATCTTCTCGATCGTCCTGTCGAGATCGGTGTCACTGCCCGAGGGTCGGTACTCCTGGACGTACGTCCGGTTCGCCAGATCTCGGGCCGAGTAGAACACGCCCTGCAAGTTCCCCACGAGCACGGGGAGCCCCGTTGCGAGAGTCGTCTGCGCGGCGCTCAGCGCATGCGGATCATCGCCGAGCGACCGCCACCACGCGTCGACGGCCTTCGGGTTCGGCGGAAGGTCGATGAAGCCCAGGTACTGCGCGGGGTGGTCTGCTCGCCAGCGCTCGAGTTCCGGGCGCGACATCGTGGAGAATCGCTTCAGCAGGTCGATCTGCCGATCGGAGACGCGGTGGTCGAACACCGTCCCGGCTCCCGCGAAGTCGTATCCGTACTTTGCCGGCGTCAGTGGCATTCTGCCGACGAAGAGCCCGTCCTTGGAATCGGTGTTCCGCTGCTTCCCGAGCGCATCGGCGCAGTCCTGACGTGCACTGTGCCAGTCGCGACGGAGTGCGTCGATCCGTTCTGAGAGCGCGCTGTTCCGCCTGGCCAGGCGATGGTCGTCGTTCCAAGCCCTCGGCGCGTCGTCGTCTGTCGAGTCGAGCGCAGACAGGGCGTCAGATCGGAAGGCCGCAAGATCTTCGAGGATGCGATCGCGCTGTCGCTGTAGCGTCTGGACCGAATCAGCGAAGTCCGACAGTGCTCGTGCAGCGCCGTCCGTGTCGTCCTCGAGCGCGGTGGCTGCTGCTGCTGGCGGTGTCATTGCTGCGTAGAGGCGCTCGACTGCGCCAGAAGAAACGAGGACCGACGGGAGCGTCGATGACCAGTTCCACGCGATCTGGTCTGCAACCCGACTCACCATCCGCGCGCTTGATCGGATACTCGATGCAGCAGAGTTGATCCGGCTCGCATCGGCGTCGATGTCGGGGACGTCGGCCGCGCTGACGGCTCCCGGCAGCCCGCCGCTCACCCGCGATCTCCCTGGACGCTCGATGGGATCGGGTCAGCCGCGGCGCGGTAGGCGTTCGAAGCCATCTCTTCGTCGCCGACCACGAACGCCGCCGCGGCCGCCCCCGCTGCGTCCAGGACAGCGCCGATGTGCGCCTCGATCCTGCCGGCGGACGCATCGTGACGACTGACGAACGTCGCCATTGCGGCCCGTGCTTCTCCGCAGTGTGTGAGCGCTCCGAGCGCGGCGGACATCGCGGTCGTCAGCGAAGCGGCCGACTCGGTGATCTCCGCCGCCAGCGTCGCCTGCGTCGTGACCGTTTCCCGAACCGCGCCGACGTCAACACGCCACCCCACCATGTCGCCCCCCTCGAACTGTTGCCGAAATACTACACACAACCCGTGTCTGGTCGAGGAGCCTGTGGAAATCGCGCGCTCGTATCCAGAGTTCCATGATCGACACGCGGCCGACCCGAGCATCCCCACTTCCATGCGACCGGCCGTCGGCGGTTCCCATTGCAGCGCAGGAGCCCGGTCGCGCAGGCCTGTCGATTCGCTATCGCGACACATCGTCGCGAATATTCGGCGGCGCTGTCGTCCGCCAGCGAACTTGTCTGACTGCCACACAACGTGTCTGAATCACCGATATGGACAGGTTGTTCGGCAGCGGCTACGGGTCCAGCCGCACTTGCGGGCCGTGCCGGGTGTGCCGGGCGGCATGGCCGGTCGGCTTCCGTCGCCCCCCCCGGCCCATTCGCCATCAACCCGCGGGACCGCGAGAGGCGACTTTGACCTGTAGCACTTAGGGCACCTTCACCGGGCATTTTTGCGGGACAGGTATACGGGAATCCCCAGGTCAGGCTGTGCTTCGCCGAGTTGTCGCGGTTGTCCAGCCGGAGAGAGTGTCGGTGGACGACCGGCTAACGGGACGCGGAGGGCGCGTCTGCTCCCGGCCTTGCTCGGTATCGTACGAACGGTGCCCCGATCGAAGCTTCCCTCCTCTCCGATGACTCAGCGTCGAACACGCCTGTTCCGCGCGTGCATCGAAACGACCGCGAATCTCGTCCGATGACGGTTGCGCTCGGGATCCTGGTGGCGGTGGTTTGTATCGCGCTCATCGTCGTCCGCGCCACTCGATGGGGCAATGCCGCTCGTGATCGAGTTGCGCGGCGATACGTGATGATGGCGGCATGGACTCTGAAGTCGAGCGCGTCAACCGCGTCGTGCAACTTCGTCGGGCGCTCCAGGCAGCTCAACCCGGGTCGGTCTTGAGCCTCCGAGGCTCACTTGCGGAAGGGACTGCGGATGCGTGGAGCGACATCGATCTTTCGTGGCGGGTGAACGACGGCGACGACGCACTCAAAGCCCTGCCGCACGCACTCAAAGCGGCGGGACAGGTCGAGTCACTTCGACTCGACCCCGAGCTCGGTCCGGATCGTCGTCTGGTGTTTGTTCGATTCAGAAGTTGGTCTCTGTTCCAGCGGGTGGACCTCGAAGTCGTCGGTTCGTTTCACAGCGGGCGCCCACCTTGGGATCGCGGATGGTCACGGGCAGAGAGCGCCTTGATGAACGCGGTCGCTGCCGTGAGAGCGTCACATCGAGAGCGCGGTGAGATCGACGGGCTGGTCCAGCGAGGGCTGGAGCGAGTGGAGGCTACTGATCCCGGCGGAGCGTTGACGGACCGGCTGTCCGTCCTCATCGACGCTGCGGTCGCCGCCGACCCAACTCAGACGGGTCTGGCGCAACGTGTCTATGCAGAAGTGCTCGCCCTCGGCAGTGTGAACAGCTGATCGTCGCCGTTCGAACGGGGATCGGCTACCGAGACGTGGGGAAGCGCCAGTCGGTGGGGTAGGCGTAGGGCACGGCTACGACTTGAACGTCGTCGCGGTAGACGATCCGACCTGGGGTCCGGGAGGTGATCCTCGTCCAGGGGACGCTGTAGCGGTCGAGAAGATCGAGGTATGGGGCAGTCATGTCCAAGAGGTGGACAGCTTCTGCTGAGAACCACGATCGCGCTCCGGGATTGCGGTTGTGGTCGTAGCAGTCAGGAACGACGGTCGTCGGGTCGAGGTACGCAGCGGTGGCCCGCCGATTCGCTTCGCGATGCCACTCGGCGTCGTCGTCCGTCAGTAAGCCGTGGTGACGGAGGCCGCTAGCGAGCGCGAACACACCTGGGTAGCGGCCGTTCCGGTTGGGGACCGCGCTTTGGTATCGCACGTACTCGATCATCTGGCGAGCGTACGTCGCCCCCACGCTAGCGCTCAGAGCGCAGAGCCTTGCCCGGACATCGATCGGCTAACGGATGCCCTTGGCAAGTCGCGTTCCGAGCTTGGCACGAGCCCATTCGTAGGATGCGGCTGTGAGTGTGACTGGCGAGAAGTACCGGGCGTGGGCGAAGGTCGAAGCGCAGGACGTCTCCAATCTGTACTTCGACTGGGCGACTGGTGTCGCAGCCGATGACGTCGTCGTGCAGCTGATCGACGAGCTGCCCGCGACGAAACGGCAACCGAACCTTGTTTTCGCCTCTGCTCGGATGGCCGGCGTGCCCCTCGTGCCCTATCACGAGGCAAGGAGTGAGTTCGTCGCCAGGTGGGACGTGATCCGCGGCGTCGCACTCACACACGCGACGCAGACGAACGAGGTCCGCCGATGTGCCGTGCTCCTACCCGAACTGGCGAAGATCACCGGGCCGATTGCCTTGCTCGAAGTCGGTGCATCCGCGGGGCTATGCCTGTACCCGGACAAGTACGCCTACCGCTTCATCACGGAGCGCGGAGTCGACGAACTGGCACCTCCAGGCGGCAGCACTGTCGTGCTCGAAACCGAGCTGCGCGGTCGTCCGGCCCCGACGCGGCTCCCGGAGATCGTCTGGCGTGCCGGCATTGACCTCAACCCGCTCGACGTCGCGGACTCGGCGTCACTGGAATGGCTGGAGACGCTCGTCTGGCCCGAGCATGACGAGCGCCGCCGGAACCTGCACGCCGCCGCATCCCTCGTGGCGGCAGAACAACCGCTACTCGTCGGGGGTGACCTGCACGAGGAGTTCGAGAAGGTCGCCGCGCGGGCTCCAGCTGATGCGACCTTGGTCGTGTTCCACAGCGCCGTGCTCGTGTACCTCAGTTCGGACGCACGAGATTTGTTCGTCAGCAAGGTGCGTGCGAGCGGTGCTGTGTGGATCAGTAACGAAGGCAAGTCGGTACTGCCCGAAGTCGCGACGCAGCTCCCGGCGGACGCCGACAACGGCACCGTCCTGTCGGTCAACGGCACACCTGTTGCCATCGTCGGACCACACGGCCAGTTCTTCCACGCTCTCCCGCCTCCTGAGAGGATGTCAGCTCGGCGTGCCCGCTGATGGATCGGCTTACGGGACGGTCTTCGAGTCAGGACAAGGCATCTGGCAGCCGTGCCGGACATCCTGTCGAGAACTCAGTCGCCAGCGGTCGCGGGCACGGTCGGGGTACTCGATTCCAGGTCGAACCGGTAGCAGGCGCTGTACGCCTGGATGATCGACGCTCCGTCGTCCGCGTTGAACGCGGCGAAGCGGTTCAGGGGTCCGGTCCCGACGACTTCGGTTCCGCGGCGGATCTCGGCGTCGAACCCGTTCGCCGTGAGCTCGTCCCGGAACGCGCGGGCAGCGGCACGCTCGTCCGAGATCCCGCTCCCGCGGATCGCACGGGTGATCTGGACGCCGCCCTCGCCCGATGCGGTGCTGCAGGTCCGGAAACGGTTGACCGTCGCCGGACCCCAGGACGCAGGGGCCGCTGCCATCAGCGCGTCGAGCAGGTCCAGCTGTTCGGTGTTCGCCGATTCCGCGGTCATCGAGCGGCCCTGGGTCCGCTGCGCGTCGCCGGGTGCTGCAGATGCGCAGCCGGTCAACGCGACCGCGGCGACGAACACCGTCACGACGACGGGCCAGCGCTGCATCGCTCCCATGAGCATGCTCAGCGAGTGGCGTGCTGGCGCAGCGCGACGACGATCTCGTCGAGGAAGTCGTCGACCTGGTCCTGGTCGTACCCGTCACGCCAACGGGTGGGGCGGAACCGGGTGTTGACGACGTCCTCCGGGGTGAGCGTGTCGACCGGCCGACCCTGCTCGTACCCAGCCAAGACCGCCTGGACCCGATCGAGGAAGTCGTCGACCTCCCCTTGGTCGTAGCCCTCTCGGAACTTCGTCGGCTGGAACCGCTTGGCGGCCACGTCCGTTGCGAGCATGTCGTCCCCCTCGTTGTGCTTGCCAGGACATCCTGGCACGAGGGACGTGATCAGCGGGCCACGACGGATCGGTACACCTCGACGACCGCGTCGGTGCGCTGTTCGATCCGCGACCGTGCGGCGACCATCACCTCGGACGCCCGGGTGATCGCGTCCGGATCGTCCCGCAGTCGTCGGACCTCGGTCGCGATGCCGTCCGCGTCGGGCGTCGCCGTGCAGAAGCCGCCGCCGTCCGGCACCACCTCGGCGAGGTCGGGGTCGCAGTACAGCACGGGGAGTCCGGTGGCGATCGCCTCGAGCATCACCATGGGCTGGTTGTCGAAGTCGAACGAGCTCGAGACGAGCAGGTGGGCCGAGCGCATGGCGGCGAGGACCTCGTGGTGCGGGGCCGAGCCGTGCAGCGTGACGGATGCCCCTGCGGCGGCGCGGGCGATCGCCGCACGCGCGACCCCGTCGCCGTAGACGTCCACGTGGACACCGTCGGGGAACGCGTGCGCGGCACGGACCAGGACGTCGGGTCGCTTCTCGGGGGAGAGCCGCCCGACCCACACGATGCGCAGCGGTTCGTCGGACCGGAGGGCGCGGACGGGTGGATCGCCGACGCTGTCCAGCACGGACGGCTCGATGCCGTTGGTGAGCACCGTGACGGGCGTCCGGACACCCTGCGCGACGAGCTTCGCCGCGAAGTGCTGCGAGGGCACGAGGACGTGGTCGCTCGCGCGGGACTGCGCGAGCATCACCCGCCACATCCGGCGAGCGGTCCTGGTGGCCGTGTAGGGCGTGTCACCGGCGACCCGGATCCCGGCGGCGCTGACCTGCCGACCGTGCAGCGCTGCGAGCAGGACCGTCGTGACGGCGGGGAGTGGCAGGACGTTGCGCGTGTAGACGTCGATCCGACCGTGCATCGTGTGCACGACCGGGATGCCCAGGGCGTGCGCGGCGCGGATCGCCCCGAGCGCGGCGAACATCTCCGAGTGGGTGTGCACGACGTCGATGCGGCGCGCGGCGAACTCACGACGGAGCACCTCGCGCAGACGTCGCGGCGACCACGCGAACGGGTACCCGTCCGGCCGGAACACGCTCGAGACCGGGAGCCCGACGACGCCGGGATCGTCGGACGGACCGGTCAGCGGGCAGAAGACGATCGCCTCGTGTCCGTCCGCTCGCAGGCTCTCGGCCAGGGCCCGGACAGCCGTCTGCACCCCGCCGAGCGTCGGCAGGTAGTAGTCGGTGACGAGGGCGATCCGCACACGCGTGAGCCTAGGGGAGGAGCCGGCGGTGCCGAACGACGGCACCGCGGGTGGCACCTAGTATCGGTGGGATGGGGGAGAGTGCGCTCGTCACGGGTGCCAGCGGGTTCCTCGGCGGCCACGTCGTCCGGGACCTGCGGGCGCACGGCTACGCGGTGACGGCTGCTGGCCGGCGTGCCGCTGCGCTGCCGGAGGGTGCGACCTTCGTCGGTGACCTCGACGACCTGGCACGGTTCGACCTCCCGGTGGACGTCGTCGTGCACTGCGCTGCGCTGTCCTCGCCGTGGGGACGGTGGTCGGAGTTCGAGCACGCGAACGTCACCGGGACGGCGCGGGCGTACGAGTACGCCCGACGGGTCGGTGCCCGGCGGTTCGTGCACGTGTCGTCGCCAGGCATCTACGCCGCACCGCGCGACCGCCTGGCGATCCGGGAGCACAAGGTCGACCCGAGCCGCCCCATGAACCACTACATCCGCTCGAAACTGCACGCCGAGGCGCTGCTCCGCGCCGCAAGCGCCCGCAGCGACCGCGGTGACCGCAGCGACCGCGACGACCGCAGGGACCGCGGCGACCGCCCCGAGGTCGTCGTCCTGCGTCCGCGCGGCATCATCGGACCGGGCGATCCCGCGCTCGTCCCGCGCCTGCTCCGCGTGCACGAGCGTGTCGGCGTCCCGCTCATGCACGGCGGCCGGGGCCTCGTCGACCTGACCGCCGTCGAGAACGTGGCGCTCGCCGTCCGGCTCGCGGCCGAGGTGCCCGAGGCGGCCGGACACGCGTTCAACATCACGAACGGTGACCCGCGGCCGTTCGTCGAACTGCTCGACCAGCTCCTCACGGGACTCGGGCTGCCACTCCGGCACCGGCGGCTGCCCGCACGTGTCGTCTACGGCGTCGCGGGCTTGCTCGAGGCTGTCTGCGGGGTACTCCCCGGCCGCCCCGAACCACCGGTCACGCGGTACACCGTGTCGACGATCACGCACTCGCAGACCCTCGACATCACCCGGGCGCGCGAGGTGCTCGGGTACGAGCCGACGGTCACCCTCGACGCGAGCCTGGCGAGCTACGCGACCGGAGCCGACCGTGCCTAGCCTCCGCGCCCTCGCCTGCGGCACGACCGTCCACGGCGTGCACCAGCTCATCCGCGGTGCCCCTCGCGAACGGCGGGTCTTCCCCGCGAACGCCTTCCTGTACGAGGACGGCGACCGCCGAGTCCTGTTCGACACCGGCTACGCCCCGCTGCCCTGGCGCACCGGACCCGCCGGGTGGGCCTACCGACGACTGCTGCCGCCGACGGTCCCTCCGGGCGCGAGCATCGGCGAACAGCTCGGAGCGGGAGCGGCGACCGTCACGCACGTCGTCCTGTCCCACCTGCACCCCGACCACATCGGCGGCCTCGCGGCGTTCCCGCACGCCACCGTCGTCGTGACCGAGCCGATGCGACGGACCATGGCGGATCCGACGCTGCGTGCTGGTGTCCTGAAGGGGCTGCTGCCTGCCGGACTGGAGCCGCGCCTCCAGGCCGTGCCCGACCGCGCGTTCCGGATCGACGCGACCACGGGGCTCCGGACCGCCGACCTGTTCGGCGACGGCACCTACCGACTCGTGGACCTGCCCGGCCACGCCGACGGCCACGTCGGCGCGCTGGTCGACGGCCGCGTCCTGCTGGCCGGCGACGCCGCCTGGGGACGCGACCTGCTCGGACACGAGGCACGGATCCGCCCGGTCCCGCGCGCCGTCGCGCACGACGCAGCGGCGCAGGCCGAGACCGCACGGCTCCTGCTCGACGCCGAACGGACCGGGGTCCGCCTGCTGTTCAGCCACGACCACCACCCGGTGGACACCGACCTGCTGCGGGACCAGCGCACCGACGAAGGGGGACCGTCATGAGGAGCTGTCGGATCAGCGGATGGGGCACGTACCTGCCCGAGACGACGGTCACGTTCCCGTCGAGGTCGGGCGCCGTCACCCGGCACCGGATCGCCGACGACGTCTCGCACCTCGACATGCTCGCGACGGCCGCCGAGCGGGCCATCCGGCACGCGGGGATCAGCCCCGACGACGTCGACTGCGTCATCGCCGCGTGCGCCGCCGGCGTCCAGCCGATCCCGTGCACCGCTGCGCTCGTCATGGAGCGGGTCGCGCCGGGTGCCCGTGCTGCCGCGTTCGACGTGAACTCCACGTGCACGAGCTTCATCACCGCGGTCGACGTCGCCTCGCGGTACCTGGCCGACGGCGAGTACGAGCGCATCCTGATCGTGTCCGGGGACGTCGGCACACGGTTCCTCGACCCCGAGCAGCGGGAGTCGTTCGAGCTCTTCTCGGACGCTGCCGCTGCGGTCGTCCTCACGCGGGGCGACGACGGGCAGGGCGTGCTCGCGAGCCTGCAGCAGACCTGGCCCGAGCACGCGCACGACACGGAGCTGCGGGGCGGACTGTCCCGGTACCCGGCGCAGGACTACGCCGACGGCGACCCCGCCGACTACCGGTTCGACATGCACGGGCGGCGCGCGCTGATGGGGATGCTGAAGGTCCTGCCCGGGTTCTTCGACCGGTTCTTCGCGAAGGCGGGACTCGGACTCGAGGACGTCGACCTCGTCGTCCCGCACCAGGCCAGCGGTGCGCTCGGCATCGCGATGCGGCGGATCGGGATCCCGTCGGGGGCGTACGTGGACGCGGTCGCCGAGTACGGGAACATGGTGTCCTCGTCGGTGCCGTACACGCTGGCGCGCTGCCTGGACGACGGACGGTTGTCGCGGGGCGACACCGTGCTGCTGTGCGGCACGGCCGCGGGCCTCACCGCGAACGCGCTGGCGTTGCGGCTGTAGACGGTACCGATCGTCGGACTGGAGGCACGGTGCGGGCACGACCCGCGCCTCCCGTCCGTCAGGTGGTTCGGTCCAGTTCGCGACGCAACGACCGCAGGACCCGCATCAGGACGTCGAGTCCCGTCTGTCCGGCCTTGAACGGCCGCCCGAGCGTCGTGCGCGGCGTGAGGACGCGATGGCCGCCGTCCGTCGTGTCGAACCAGAGCGCGTAGTCCGTCCGCACCCCGCGGACGTCCTTCGTCGCGAGGTCGATCGTGCGGATCTCGGACCAAGGGAGCGCGAAGACCGGTCGGTCCGCCTGCGGCACCCAGCCGTGCAGACCGACGGCGTCGACGGTCCAGATCTCCGGACGGGGGCGAGGGAACTCGTCGGTGACCCGGATGTTGCGCGTCGTCACCGGGAGGAAGAACGCGGGTTCCGAGCCTCCGGCTCGGATCCGGCGGAGCGTCCGGCGGTCCCGTCGGCCGCTCCACCACGTACCGATGACGATCGCCACGCCAAGCACGACGAGGAACGCGGGGAACACGACGGCCCCGAACCGCGCCTTCGACCCGGCGACGTGCTCGAAGAACGCCGGTCCGGAGAACTCGGCCACGATGGCGACGGCGGCCCCGACGGACAGCAGGACGGCGCCGAGGAGGACGGGCCACGGCCGCGGGACGACTCCGTCCCGCAGCCGCTGCACCCACCGGTCCCCCGCGTACTCCACCGGCTCATCCTGCCCGGAATGGCAGCAGTCGTCCGGATCAGTCCGCCGCGGACCAGAGCCGAGCGATCGGCACGTCCCGCCCGAGCACCCGTTCCGCCGCGCGGTGTCCGGAGTACAGCGCGCCCGCGACCGTCGCCGGGTCGTCGGTCCAGGTGGCCTCACCGGCCAGGTGCAGCCGGCCGCCGATCGGGACCGCGAGGTCGTCGTGGTCGTCGGTGGTCGACCCCGGGAGCATGTGCGCGTACGACCCCCACGCGAACGGGTCGTCCTGCCACGCCGTCACCTGCACCGAGGTGGGGGCGGGAACGTGGTCGCCGTAGAGCCGGCGCAGCTGCTCGAGCACGGAGGCGGCGACCGGCTCGTCGTTCCAGCCCCGAATCGCCCGGGCGGCCGGCCCCGCCGCGAAGGTGAGCAGCGTCGGCACTCCGTCGAGCCGGGTCAGGTCGTACCAGGAGTGCCACCACCGACCCTCGGGACCGAGCTGCCGGATCGCGTAGACGTCCTCGTCCCAGAACCGTTCCGGGAACCGCAGGACGACCTTCTCGAACGCGTTCATGTGCAGCCGTCCAAGAGCCCGCCGGTGGCGTTCGGGCAGCGGTGGCTCGATCACGAACTCGTCGGACTGCAGGACTCCGACCGGGACCGTGACGACGACGGCAGCGGCGTGGAAGGACCCGTGATCGCTCGTGACCTCGACGCCGTCGTCGCCGTGGCGGAGGCTGTGGACGACGTGGCGGAGTCGCACGTCGAGTCCCGCCGCCAGGTGCGTGGGCAGCGCGTCGTAGCCGTCCGGGAAGACCACCTCGTCGCCGTCGATGGTGTCGTCGTCGAGGCCGTGCGCCGCGAGCTCGGCGCTCGAGACCCCGTACTGCTCCTCGCTCCGGTGTTCGAGGTGCTCCCGGACGCGTTCAGCCCGCGAGGCGTCCCAGCCCTGCAGGTCGACGGCACGCTCGACCACGTCGCGGTAGCTCTCGGTCGGACCCGACCCGGCCACGACGTCGGCCAGGGTGGCGTCGACGGTGTGCACGTCAGCGCTGAACCGTCGGGTGGCGTCGTCGTCGAGCCGGTGGCCGTCGGCCCCGTGGTACGCGATCGGGCGGCTGTCCACCTGGTAGCCGCCGACCGTGAACTCCACGGTGCGGATGCCGAACGCCGCGACGGCCTCGGCGACCGCGCTGCCGTCGACGCCGTGGATCCACGAGGCGCCGAGGTCGGTGACGTGCCCGCCGGTCCGGTCGGTGTGGACGCGACCGCCGACCCGATCCCGGGCTTCGAGCACGACGACCCGACGGCCCTCGCTGGCGAGCAGTCTCGCGGCGGTGAGCCCGGCGACCCCGGCTCCGATCACGACGACGTCGACGGTCTCCATGGCGCGGCTCCTTCCGGGACTGCGCCAAGACTGGCACGGACGGCGGGGTGCCGGGCGATCTGCGTCGTCCGGGCGGCGGTCTGCGCGTCGTGGCGACGAGTGCGCACGGTGGACCGCGCGCACCTGTCCTCGGCGCGAGCAGACGCAGCGGCCGGACGAGACGCCTGCCCGCCCGCGCGGAGGATCAGTGCCGCGGGCTCCGCCGGCGGCTGAACAGCGCGGCGAGGAGCCGGGGCAGCCCGGGCCGCGGCCGTGCCACGGGCTTCGTCTCGATCGACCGGGTCGGCGCGCGGAACGCGAGGTCGTGCAGCATGTTCCGCTTCGAGCCGTCCCAGTTCGCGAACAGGTACGCGCCGCCGAGGAACGACATGCTCCGGACCGGCGTGCGCTTCCACGAGTCGGCCGCGACGTAGTACCCGGCGTGCCCGGCGTGGATGTTCTTGATCACGGTGTCGACGTCGATGACGCTGGTGGTCGTCACGACGGCGGTGATGCCCGTTCGGTCACGGGCGACGTACTCGATGAGGTGTTCAGACACGAGGGGCTCTTGGTCGCAGTTCGTCCCGTCGGGTCCGGGGAACGCGAGCACGACGAGGCATGGCCGGAATCGTCGTTGCTTCCGAACCCAAGAATACGCCGTGAACTCTGCGAACGGCGAGGAGGAATCTGTGGGCATGCGCATCACCACGACCACCGGGGGACTCCTGTTCGTCGCGGCGCTCGCCGCGGGTCTGACCGGCTGCAGTGGTGGGGGAACGGCCGCGCCGACGGTCACCCGGACCGTGACGGCCACCCCGACGGCCACCCCGCCGGCAGCAGCGGAGACACCCACGCCCACGCCGACCCCGACCTGCGGCCCGTCGAGCGGTGCCGAAGCGGCCTCGCAGGCGATCGCGGACCTGCCGCTGCCGACCGGCCTCGAGGACGCGGAGTGGGACGCCGCGAACTCCGACTACTCCGGCTACGACGCCTGCGCCCCGCTGTCCTGGTCGCTCGTGGAGCTGGACCACGCGACCGGCAGCTCACCGGTCGCGATCCTGCTCTTCCACCAGGGCCGGTACCTCGGCACCGCGACCAAGGAGGCCTACTCGTTCGTGCCCGACGTCGCGCGCACCGACCCCTCCACGATCGCGGTGACCTACCACTTCGCGAAGGCGGACGAGTCGACCGCTGATGCGAGCGGCCGGACGAACGCCACCTTCACGTGGAACGACAGCACCGGCCGCGTCGACATGAGCGGAGAGACGCCGCCCGTCGGCTGACGGTCGTCCGGCGCCCTGCCATGCTGGAGGGCATGCCCCTCACGCGTGCGGACGCCGCTGCCGTCGTCCCCGGCATCGCGCTCGCCGTCGCGATCGGACTCGTCGCCACCCTCGTCGGGACCGAGGTGCCGGTCATCGGCGGCCCGGTGCCCGCCGTCGTCATCGGCGCGGTCGTCGGCTGGTTCGTCCGGCGTCGACGACAGGGTGGGCTCGACGCACTCCAACCCGGCGTGAAGTTCGCGTCGAGCCGTGTGCTGCAGTTCGCCGTCGTGCTGCTCGGTGCGCAGCTGTCCATCGGTGAGGTGCTCCGCATCGGCGGAGAAACGCTCCCGGTCATGCTCACGACCCTCGTGGTGTGCCTCGCCGCGGCGTGGGGGATCGGCAGACTGCTGCGGGTGTCGAGCGCGCTCCGCACGCTGATCGGTGTCGGCACCGGCATCTGCGGGGCATCGGCGATCGCCGCCGTCACCCCCGTGATCGGTGCGGTGAGCGCGGACGTCGCCTACGCGATGTCGACGATCTTCCTCTGCAACATCGCCGCCGTCTTCGTCTTCCCCCTGCTCGGTCACGCCCTGGGGCTCTCGCAGCACGCCTTCGGCGTCTTCGCCGGCACTGCCGTGAACGACACGTCCTCGGTGGTCGCCACGGCGACGGTCTACGGTCGCCAGGCGACCGACACCGCCGTGGTCGTCAAGCTGGTCCGGACGCTCATGATCATCCCGATCGTCATCGGGTTGGCCGGCATGGAGGCACGGCGAGCCTCCCGCGAGCAGCTCGCCGCCGACGACGGGTCGGGCCGCGCCGGGGGCGTCCGCGTGTTCCGGCTGGTGCCGTGGTTCCTGATCGGGTTCCTCGTGGTCGTCCTGCTCCGCACCATCGGGGTGCTCCCGGCCGCCGCGGCTCCGGGGTTCTCGACCGCCGCGACGTTCCTCATCACGGTGGCGTTGGCCGCCATCGGGGTCTCGACGGACTTCGGCGCGCTCCGGCGTGCGGGGTTCCGACCGATGCTGCTCGGGATCGCGCTGTGGGTGCTCGTGGCGGGGACGAGCCTCGGCGCGCAGGCGGTCTTCGGACTGCTCTGACGCGCCGGAGCGGCGTCCGTCACACCTGGCTCGCGCCCCCGTCGACGTACAGCTCGGCGCCCGTGACGTAGCTGCTGCGCGGCGACCCGAGGAAGAGCACGGCGTCCGCGACCTCGTCCTCCGTCCCCAGACGCTGCATCGGGACGCCGGAGGCCAGGCCGCCGAGCAGTGCTTCGGCGTCCTCCGGGCTGCCCGCCAGCCCGGACAGGCCCGGCGTGCCGATCGGCCCCGGGGCGACGACGTTCACGCGCACGCCCCGCTCGACCAGCTCGGCCGCCCAGCTCCGCGCGAGGGACCGGACCGCGGCCTTCGTCGCGGCGTAGACGCTGAACGCGGGGTTGCCCTTGACGTCGATGTTCGAGCCGGTGAGCACGATCGCGGACCCCTTCGTCAGGTACGGCAGCGCGCCCTGCACGGTGTTGATCACGCCGCCGACGTTCGCGTTGAAGGTGGTCGCGTAGTGGTCCCAGCTGATCTGCCCGAGCGGTGCGAACTCGCCGCCACCGGCGTTGGCGAACACGAGCGCGAGTCCGTCCCCTCGCGTGGAGACCGCCGCGAAGACCCGCTCGACGTCCTCGGCCACGGCGACGTCGCCCTGCACGGTGGTGACGGCGTCGCCGAGTTCGGCCGCCACCGCGTCGAGTGCGTGCTGGCGTCGCCCCGTGACGACGACGTGCGCGCCCTCTGCGACGAGTCGGCGGACGACGGTCAGGCCGATGCCTGACGTCCCGCCCGTGACGAGTGCTGTGGTCCCGGTGAAGTCACCCATGGTCGTTCCTCTCATTTGCGTACCAAGCGGTACAGATATGGAACGTAGGCCCTTCGACTCGATCTGTCAAATCTGTACCGAGTGGTATGAAACAGACCGACGCGCTATTCTGGTCCGATCGGTACAGATCGGAGGCGCGTCATGGCAGCACGAGGACGGCCGCGCGGGTTCGACACCGAGGAAGCGCTCGACAGCGCGGTCGAGGTGTTCTGGCGCCAGGGGTACGCCGGCACCAGCCTGGAGGACCTGACCACCGCGATGGGCATCAACCGCCCGAGTCTCTACGCCGCGTTCGGCAACAAGGAGGCCACGTTCCGGAAGGCGCTGGGTCGGTACGCCGAGGTCGAGATGGCCTACGTCGGGGAAGCCCTCGCGGAGCCGACGGCACGTGCGGTCGCCGAGCACTACCTGCGCAGCAACGTCGCCGCGGTGACGACCCCGGGGCGGCCGGCGGGGTGCCTCTCGATCCAGGGCGGACTCGCCGCGGGCGACGAGGACCGCCGGATCGTCGACTTCCTCGAGGAGAGTCGTGCCGGCGGCGAGCGACGCATCGCCGAACGGTTCCACGCGGCGCGGGACGCTGGTGACCTGGCTCCGGAGGAGGACCCCGACGAGCTCGCCAAGTACGTGGTGACCGTGTCCGCCGGACTCGCGGTCCAGGCGAGCAGCGGCGCGACCCGGCAGGAACTGGCGGCCGTCGTCGAACGCGCGTTGCGCGCGTTCCCGGGCTGATGCACTGACTGGAGGCCCGGATCACGTGAGCCGACCAGCTCACGTGATCCGGGCCTCCAGTCCGGTCCTGCGGCGTCAGCCGCGCAGTGCCTCCGCCAGCTTCACCCGGCTGCCGGTGCGCAGGAGCGCGTTCTCGTAGATCCGCGCCCCGATGACGACGACGAGGACGACCGAGACGGCCACGATCACCAGGGACAGGATCGGCTCCCACCACTCGGCGGTCCCGAGGAAGATCCGCATCGGCATGCCGATCGGCGCACTGAACGGCACGTACGACATGACGCCGAGGATGGTCGGGTTGTTGTACGCGACGATGATCAGGATGTAGGGGATCATCACGAGCATCATCACCGGGGTGGTGACGCTGCCGACGTCCTCCTGGCGGGAGACGAGCACCGCTGCGGCCGCGAACAGCGAGGCGATGAGCACGAACCCGATCGCGAAGAAGCCGACGAACCACAGCATGCTCGGCCCGAGGACGGTGAACATGTTGTCCTGCCCGGTGACCGCGAGCGTCACCGCCGCCGCGATCGCCACCGCCACGATCTGCGCGAACGCCATGACGCTGTTGCCGAGGACCTTGCCGGCGAGCAGCGCCCGTGCGGGGATCGCGGCCATCAGGATCTCGACCACCCGGGTGGACTTCTCCTCGACGACGCTCTGCGCGATCGACTGGCCGAACGTCACGGCCGAGGCGAAGTACACCACCCCGAACGCCAGCGCGACGATGTAGATGAGCCCACCGGGGATCGCGTTCGGGTCGAGCAGCTCGATGCGGGGCGAGACGCTGAGCGCCTGCACGACGTCGGTCGGGGCGTCGTCGAGTCCGACGACCTTGTAGCCGAGCGGGTCGTCCGAGGGCAGGATCGCCGCGTCGACGTCACCGTTCTCGACGAGTCGTTCGGCAGCGGCCGCGGTCGGTGCCTCCGTGACGTCGAGCCCCTTGCTCGTGGGCAGGCTGACGCCGTCGACGACCGCGACCGGGGTGGTGTCGCCCGCGGTCGCCTTGCCGACGATGCCGCCGACGACGATCGAGGCGACGACCATCAGGATGAGGATGCAAGCGGACACGACGAACGCCTTGCTGCGGACGCGTGCCTGGATCTCGCGCGCGGCGACGAGCCGCACGGACTGGACGAACGAGCCGTTCATCGGACGACCTCCCGGAAGACCTCGCTGAGCCGCGGGACACGCGGCGAGAACGACCCGACGGTGCCGTGCTGGACTGCCTGCTGCAGCACCCGCTGGGCGGTGGGGTCGTCGGCTTCGAAGACGGCGTAGCCCCCGTCGAACTCGCGGACGGTGACGCCCGGTTCGTCGCGGAGCCAGGCGACGTCGCCCTCCACGAGCAGCTCCCACGCCGGGGGCCCGGCCTGCTTGCGCAGCTCGTCCTGCGGTCCGGCGGCGCGGATGGTGCCGCCGGCGATCACCACGACGTCGTCGCAGAGTCGCTCGACGACGTCCAGCTGGTGGCTCGAGAACAGCACCGGGACGCCGCCGGCCGCCGCCTCGCGCAGCACGGCCAGCACGACGTCGACGGCCATCGGGTCGAGGCCGGAGAACGGCTCGTCGAGCACGAGGACCTCGGGGTCGTGGGCGAGCGCCGCCGCGACCTGCACGCGCTGCTGGTTGCCGAGCGAGAGCTTCTCGACGGCGTCGTCGGCGTGCGGCGCGAGGCCGAGCCGGTCGAGCAGGTCGGTGGTGCGGCTCGCTGCGGTGCGCTTGTCGACGCCGTGCAGCCGGGCGAAGTACGTGATCTGCTCGGCGACGGGCATCTTCGGGTACAGCCCGCGTTCCTCCGGCATGTAGCCGAACCGGCGCCGGTCGGCCGGGCCGATGGTCGTGCCGTCGATCGACACGGTGCCGGCGTCGGCCTGCAGCACGCCGAGCAGGATCCGCATCGTGGTGGTCTTGCCGGCACCGTTGCCGCCGACGAACCCGGTCAGGCGTCCGTCACCGACCGTGAACGTGACGTCGTCGAGCACGCGGCGGTCGCCGTACTGCTTGGTCACCCCGTCGATGGTGAGCATGTCGTTCCCCTCTCGCGGCGGTTCGATCCGCCTGCGTCGACGCTATTGCGCAGGGGTGGGGCGGTGCCTCCGGCTGGGGACGGGGATCGGGGCGCGGGCGGCTCCGCCGTGCGGGGGAGCGGACGCGGGCGGGGTCAGCCCGCGGTGCCGGTTCAGCCCGCGGTGCCGGCGACGCCGTGCTCGAACGCCCAGACGACTGCCTGGATGCGGTCGCGCAGGCCGAGCTTCTGCAGCACGTTCGACACGTGGGTCTTCACGGTCGCGTCCCCGACGAACAGCTCGGCGGCGATCTCGGCGTTGCTCAGGCCCCGGGCGAGCAGCCGCAGGACCTCGGTCTCGCGCTCGGTGAGCCCTGCGGACGCGAGCGCCGCGTCGGCGGTGGGCACGGCGTCGGCGTTCGTCGGCGGGGCGGTCGCCGTCGCCCGACTGATCACCCGCCGCGTCACGTCCGGCGCGAGCAGCGCGTCACCCGCGGCCACCGTGCGGACCGCGTCGATCAGCCGTTCGGGCGAGGCGTTCTTCAGCAGAAACCCGCTCGCCCCGGCCTCGAGCGCCTGGAAGAGGGCGTCGTCGTGGTCGAACGTCGTCAGGACGAGCACCGCCGGGGGCTCGGGGAGTGCTGCGATCCGCCGCGCGGCTTCGAGCCCGTCGACGTTCGGCATCTGGACGTCGAGGCAGACCACGTCCGGCCGGTGTCGTCGGACGGCCTCGACGGCCTCGGCGCCGTCCGCTGCCTCGCCGACGACGCGGAACCCCGGCTCGGACTCGAGGATGACGCGGAACCCGGCCCGCACGAGGTCCTGGTCGTCCGCGAGCACGATCGTCAGGTCGTCGGCAGCCATGCCCGCACCAGGTAGCCTCCCCGGGCGCGCGGCCCGATCTCGATCCGTCCGCCCACCGCGGCGACGCGTTCGCGCATCCCCACGTGGCCGAGACCGCTGCCCGCCGTGTTCCGCGGAGCGCGGTCGCCGTGCCCGTCGTCGGTGACCTCGACCTCGACGCAGTCGGCGAGGTACCGCACGCGGACGTCGGCCCGGGCGGTCGGACCGGCGTGCTTGAGGACGTTCGTCACGGCCTCCTGCGCGATCCGGTACGCCACGGCGGACACCGTCGGCGGGACCTCCCGTGCGTCGCCGACGACCACGTAGTCGGTCGGGTGACCGGCCGTGCGCGCGGCGTCGGCGAGCTCCCCGATGCGCACGAGTCCCTCGGTGCTCGGTGCGTCGCGGTGGTCGTCGCCCGCGGGGTCGTCGTCGTGGGAGCGGAGGGTGCCGAGCATCCGACGGAGTTCCTCGACGGCGGTGCGCGCGCTCTCCTCCACCACACCGAGCGACGCGGTGGCCTGCGCCGGGTCGCGGTCGATCACCCGTCGGGCGGCGCCGGCCTGCACTCCCATCAGCGAGACGTGGTGGGCGACGACGTCGTGCAGTTCACGGGCGATCCGGACACGCTCGATCGTCACGGCCTGCGCGGCGCTGCGCTCGCGTTCGGCGGCGAGTTCGGCGGTCCGGACGTCCAGCTCGTGCTTCGCGACGGCCGAGGCCCACGCACGGTTGCCGGCGTACCAGGCGGCTCCGAAGTAGATGACGTTGATCACGATGTTGAGCAGCGAGAACGCGATGTACGGCGGGATGAGGCCGCCGTTCTCGTTGGGCAACGCGTTCGGGACCGCCCAGCCGAAGGCGATCGCGATGAAGAGCCAGGCGAACATGCCGCCGATGACGACCCACCGGACCGCCTCGGCGCGGACCCGGTCCGAACACCACGCCCCGACCGTGTAGAGCGCGATGAACAGGGTGAAGTTGACGAGGAAGACCTCGGGCACGTGCAGGATCTGCAGCGCCGCGAAGGCCAGGGCCGAGACGACGGCCATGCTCATCGGCCAGCGCCGGCGGAACGCGACCGGGGCGGCGTTCGCGACGATCATCAGCGCCGAGACCCACCACGCGGCCTGGTCGTCGCCGTAGGTGCCCGCGGCGGCGTAGAGCGTCGTGGTGATCGCCAGGCCGGCACCGAGGACGATCGCGAGGACGGCGTCCTGACGGAGCTCGCGGCGCCCCACGGGCAGCCGCGTCCACTCCGTCGCCGTCCCCATGCGGACCACGCTAGCGGGTGGGGCCGTCGGACTGGAGGCGCGGTGCGGGTGACCGACGTCGGTCACCCGCACCGCGCCTCCCGTCCAGTGCCGTGCTCGCGCGCCGAGACAGGTCACGTTCCGTCCCATGGCGACCGCGATAGGAAGCGGAATCGCGCGTACCTGGTCAGAAGGAACTGCTCCCTACGCGCGGTTCGGCCCGCTGTGCGCGATTCTGCCCACCACGCGCGGAACGGCCGCGGTCGTGGCCACGTCAGCCGTCGGCGTCCGCCGCCGTCGCGATGCGCACACGGGCCGGCAGGCCCGCGACCGCGGCGCGCCACACCCAGGCCGCCGCCGCGAACACCAGGGCGGTCAGCAGCCAGAGCACCCACGGCACGTCCGTGTCGAGCAACGCGAGCGACAGGGGGAACAGCGCCATGCCCACCGAGCTCGCGGTCTGGAACACCCCGATCGCCCGGCCACGGATCCGGGGGTGCGGCGCCTCGGCCATCACGGCGTTCGCGGCCGGCAACGCGATCATGTCCGCCACGGCCAGCAGCACCGCCACGAGGACCACGTACGCCCAGGCGGTGACCCCCTCCAGCGGCGGGAGCACGATGAGCGGCACGGCGGTGAGCCCGGTCAGCGCTGCTCCGACCGCGACGAGCACGCCGCGGTCGAAGCCGGCGACCCACCGCGTCACCGAGGTCTGCAGGCAGGCGGCGAGCGCGGTCGCGACGGCGAACTGCACGGGCGCGACGGCGGCGGGCATGTGCCACCGCTCGACGAACAGCACGCTGAGTGCGACGTTCGGCAGCACCATCGCCGGCCCGATCAGGAACTGCCCGAGCGTGATCAGCCGCATCGAGCGGTCGGCGGCGAACTCGCGGAGCGATCCGGTCCTGATGTCGTCGAGGTCCCGCGGCTGCGGTGCGGTCGTCCGGACACCGCCGGTGCGCTGCGAGGCGAACACGACGGCTGCGGCGACGCTCGTCACGACGTTCGCGACCACGAGCCAACGCAGCCCGTCGTGCCCGCCGCCCGCGAGCGTCACGGCGGCGACGATCGCGCCGGCGCCGAGGGCTGCGGCCTTCGTGGCCTCGAGGAAGGCGAACCAACGCTCGAACGGCCGGCCGTCGGACAGGTCGTGGACGTACGCCGTCCACGACGTCCAGTAGAGCCGTTCGGACGCGTTCGCGAGGAAGATCGCCGCGAACACCACCACCGGGTCGTGGGCGACGAGGTAGAGCGTGAACCCGGCAGCGGACAGCAGGTTGTTCGTGATCATCGACGCCTTGGCGCCGAACCGGTCGGTGACCACCCCGCCGAGCAGCCCGATCGGCAGCGCGAGCAGGGACGCAGCGGTCGACAGCACGCCGATCACCGCCAGCGAGAGGTCGGTCGTCAGGGTGAAGTAGACGATCGTCAGCGGCAGCGTGAGGCCGGCGCCGATGGTGTCGACGAGGACCGCGAACGTGACGAAGCGGTGCTCGGAGAGCGTGGAGAACGAGGCCCGGAAACGGGCGCGGATGGAGAACACGGGAGACCCTCGGTGTCGTCGCACGGCGTCGGTGCCGCGCGGGCGTACAGGAAGCGCGCGGACGGGTGGTCCGCGTGGAGGGGGCGCCGGCTCTGGTGCCGGCTCAGCGCTTCGTTGCCATGACTCCGCTGTCGTCGGGATCGGGTGTTCGCCGTCACGCTACCGCAGGAGTAGCCTCCGGCCAACGGAGCAGGGGAGAGACCATGCAGTTCCTCGTCAACGTCATCGACGACGGGCAGGCCGAGGCCGCCGGTCGGACCGAGTCCGCCTCCCAGGCCGAGATGGACGCGGTCGACGCGCTCAACCAGCGCCTCGGGGACGCGGTCGTCATCGCGGCCGGGGTGTCCGCGCCCGCCGACGCCGTCGTCGTCGACGCCCGAGGTGGCGAAGCGACCACGACGCCGGGGTTGCTCGGCGACCCCGCGGAGTTCGTCGCCGGCTTCTGGGTCATGGAGCTGCCGGATGCCGAGAGCGCCCTGCGCGTCGCGAACGAGGCGTCGGTGGCGTGCAACCGGAAGATCGAGCTGCGGCCGCTCCTCTGACGACCGGCCCGAGCGCGGCGCTGACGACGGTCACCACGGCCCCGGCCACGAACGCCACGACGGTGCCGGCCGATCCGACGAGCACTCCCGAGAGCGCAGCGCCCGCGGCCTGACCGAGCACGAGCGCCACGAAGAGCACCGAGGTGCCCGCCGACGACCGGTCTGCATCGATCTCGGTCGTCCAGGTGATCAGCGCCCCGGTCGCCGCGGTGTAGCCCCAGCCGAAGACCGCGCACGCCACCAGAGCGGCCACGGTCGACTGCGGCCAGGCGCCGAGGACGACGACGGCCACCGCCACGGCACCCGTCGTGGCGGTCCAGGCCGTCGCCGCACGGAGACGGCTCGTCCACCGTGCCGTCAGCACCACCGCTGCGCCGCCGATCCCGAGCGCGATCCACGCCGAGACGGAGACGGCGACCGGCGCTCCGGCGTCGACCAGGGCCGAGCGGCCGTACGTCCAGACGACCGCCGAACCCGCGCCGAACAGCAGGGCGAGGCCGATCACCCCGCGGTGCGCTCGCGTCCATCTGCGGTCCGGGCGTCTCGCGGGTGCCGCGTGCCGGGTGTGTCCACCGCCGCCGCGGCTCGCCGCGAGCAGGACGCCGCCGACCGCCAGCGCGAACAGCCCCGAGACCGCCCACGCCGCACGCCAGTCCGGCAGGAGCACGAGCGCGAGCACCCCCGCGCCCACCAGCCCTGGCCCGGTGCCCGCGTTGACGATCGACTGTGCTCGGCCCTGCACGGCGTCCGGCACCTGTTCGGCGACGAGCCGCACGAGTGTGGGCGAGGCGAGTCCCGCCCCCGCGGACCCGAGCACCGAGGCCGCCCCGAACACCGTCGTGCCCGGAGCGCCCGCCATCCCGAGTGCTCCGGCCCCGGCGACGAGCGCGGCTGCGAGGACCAGGGCCCGCGGCACCCTCGCGGCGAGGACGAACCCGACGAGCGCGCCGACGCAGTAGAGCACCGACGCTCCGGAGGAGATCCACCCGGCGGCGCCGGAGGACAGCCCGAGGTCGCGCTGCACGTCGGGCAGGAACAGTCCGTACGCCAGCCGGACGAGGCCGTAGGTCGCGGCGATGAGCCCGAGCCCACTCGCGACCAGGACCCGCTGTCGCAACAAAAACGATCGTTTCACTTTTGAGAGCCTAGGGTGCTGTCATGGCGATGCGTCCAGGAACCGAGCAGAAGCTCCTCGACGCCGCCGAGGAGCTCTTCTTCACCCGGGGCATCGCGGCGACGCCGATCGACGCCGTGCTCGAGCGTGCGGGGATCTCCAGTGCCACGCTCTACCGCGGGTACGCCAGCAAGGAATCCCTCGTCGCAGCGGCACTCGGGCGGCGGCACGACGACTGGCTCGCCACGTGGGACGCCGCCGTCGCCGCCGCGCACGACGACCGGGGGCGGTTGCTCGCCGTGTTCGACGCGCTCGACGCCTACCGCTCGACCCCGGCCGGGTCGCGGTGGTGCGCGTTCCTCGGGACGGCGGCCGAGTACGTCGACGCCCCGGAGGACGTGCGCACGGTGCTCGATCTGGAGACCGGCACCCTGCGTCGCCGACTGGCCGAACTCGCGGCACCCGTGATCGGCACCCGGTCCGCGGCGCTCGCCGACCAGCTGCTGCTCGTCGTGTCCGGGTACCTCGCGATGCGCCTGCGTGACCCGGGTCTCGGGACCGGCACGGCGCGGTCCATCGCCGACGCTCTCATCGGTGGAGGTGCGGGAGCACCTGCTCGGCCAGCAGACCGAGGCCGATGAGCACCATCAGCACGCCGGAGACCTTCGTCACGACGACACTCGCCCGCGGACGCGACTGCAGGATCCTCCGTGCGGCCAGGGCGACGAGCAGGTAGACCACCGCGCAGTCGATGAGGTGCAGGCTGCCGAGGACACCCATCTGCACCGGAGCCGGCCAGCCCCCGGGCGACACGAACTGGGGCAGGAGCGCGAGGAGCAGCAGCACACCCTTCGGGTTGATGCCGCTCACCCCGGCGCCGCGGAGGAAACGCGACCGTGCACTCGTCCCGAGTGGCCGGTCACTCGCCGCCACCACGGTGCCGGTCCGCGCGGACAGCGTGCTGACGCCGAGGTACAACAGGTACGCCGCACCCGCCAGCGTCAGGACCGTGAGTGCCGCCGGGTACTCCGTCACCAGGGCGCCGATCCCGAGCGCCACCACCACGACGACGACCACGTAGCCGCTCACCATGCCGAGGATCGAGGGCACCACGGACCGCGGCTGGAGTCCTGCCGCGATGGCGTACGCCCAGTCGGCTCCGGGGGTCAGGGCGAGCAGGAGCGCCACCGTCCAGAACTGCAGCATGAGGGTCAGGTCCACAGCCCGAGACGCTACGGACAATCGGGCGGAATGTGCTCCGGTTCTTCCGCGCGACACCCGCTTGCTCTGCAATGATTGCCGCCATGGACGCACTCGACCGGGAGATCCTCTCACTGCTGCAGCACGACGGCCGGATGAGTGCCACCGACCTGGCGTCCGAGGTCGGACTGAGCCTGTCGTCCTGCCACCGTCGGCTGAAGGCGCTCGAGCAGTCCGGTGCCATCGAGCGGTACCGCGCCGTCGTCTCACCGGAGGCCGTGGGGCTGCACTTCGAGGCGATCGTCTTCGCCACGCTCGGGCGGACCGACCTCGAGACGATCGGCGGGTTCGAGGAGCGGGTCCGGGCGATGCCGAACGTGGTCGAGGCGCAGCGGCTGTTCGGCGACCCGGACTACCTCCTGCGCGTCCTCACACGTGACCTCGCCGCGTACCAGGAGTTCTACGACACCGAACTCGGTACCTTGCCCGGTGTGCAGCGGATCTCCTCGACCCTCGTGATGAAGCGCGTGACCTCGGACGGCACGGTGCCCCTCGCATGACCGGCTCGCGCGCGGCCCGGATCACCCGCCGGTCCCTCGTCGTCGGTGGTGCTGCCGTGGTGGTCGCGGGTGCCGCAGCCGAGGCCGTGAACCTGCGCCTCCTGCCCGGCCGGTCGACGATGTACCGGGTGCTCGGGCTCGACGGCCCGGCCGGCACCGTCCCCGACGTCGATCCCGTCCCGTCGACCTCGGGATCGTTCGTCTCGTCCGCACGGAGGGGCGAGACCGTCGGCTGGACCATCGCTGCGCCGAAGGCCGACGGGCCCCTGCCGATCGCGGTCGCCCTGCACGGCTACGGCGACGACCACACGGACTTCTTCGGCTCCCACCTCGGCTACGACCGGTTCCTCGCCGCGCACGTGGCCGGCGGGGGCGCACCCTTCGCGATCGCGGCCGTCGACGGCGGCAACCGCTACTGGCACCGACGGGCGGACGGGGACGACCCCGCCGCGATGGTGGTCGACGAGTTCCTGCCGCTGCTCGCGCGTCGCGGGTTCGACACCGCGCGGCTCGCGTTCACCGGGTACTCGATGGGCGGGTACGGCGCGCTCCGCCTCGCGGGCCTGCTCGGCTCGGCGCGGGTGCGCGCGGTCTCCGCCATCAGCCCCGCGCTCTGGACGTCGGCGGGCGACACCGCGCGCGGTGCGTTCGACGACGCGGCGGACTTCCGGGCGAACACGGTCATCGGGCGGCAGCGTTCGCTCGACGGCGTCGCGGTCCGCGTCGACTGCGGCACCGGCGACGGCTTCGAGCCGGCGGTCCGCACGTACGTCGACGGCTTCGCGACCGCTCCGGCCGGCGGGTTCGAGCCGGGCGGGCACACGACGGCCTACTGGCGGCGGCTCGCGCCGCAGCAGCTCGCCTTCCTCGCGCGGCACCTGCACGCCTGACTCTGTGCCCGAGCTTTCCCAGAACGCCCGCGATGGCTGGTCGGATCGGGCGTACCAGGACAGAACAACTGACCAGGTACGCCCGAATCGACCGAGTACCCCTACGCGCGCCCGCGGTTGCGGCGCCGGATCTCCTTCGGCGCCCGACCGGCCATGAACGACCTGGCGGGGTCGACGAGGAACCCCTGGCGCAGGGCCTCGCGACCGACGAGCATCCGGAAGCCCATCTGGTCGCGGTTGCTCAGTGTGACCTCGGCGTCGAAGACACGCCCGGCGAGGGTCATCTTCGTCAGGACGACGATCCGCTCCTGGGTGTGGCCGGTCGAGCTCCGGACGATGCGTCGATCGTGCACGTCGCACTCGATCGTGACGGCGTCGGCATCGGTGTCCTGCCAGGGGTGCACCGAGAAACGGACACGGTCGCCGGGGAGCTCCTCGAGGTCGAACGCGTGCAGTGCCGAGCTGCGGGCACCGGTGTCGAGCTTGACCTTGATCCAGGGGATGTCGAGGTCCGGCAGTGCGGCCCACTCCCGCCACCCGGCGACGACGAGACCGCCGTTCGGGGACTTCGGTGTTCGGGCCATGTGCCCATCCTGTCGCATGCTCGGACCGGGCGTCCGCATGCTTGGATGGAGCGTCGCCGTCGATACCGATCACCCAGCGGAGCACCCCCGATGAAACTCGCCATCCTGTCGCGTGCCCCGCACGCGTACTCGACGGAGCGCCTGCGGGCCGCCGCGATCGACCGCGGGCACGAGGTCAAGGTGCTGAACACCCTGCGGTTCGCGATCGACCTGACCGGGGACGACCCGGACCTGCAGTACCGCGGCAAGCTGCTCTCCGACTACGACGCCGTCCTGCCGCGCATCGGCAACTCGATCACCTACTACGGCACCGCGGTGGTCCGGCAGTTCGAGCAGATGGACGTGTACACGCCGAACACCGCGAACGGCATCACGAACTCCCGCGACAAGCTCCGGGCGAACCAGATCCTGTCCCGGCACGACATCGGCATGCCCGCGACGACGTTCGTGAACGGCCGGGCCGACGTCCGCGGGGCGATCGAGCGCGTCGGCGGAGCGCCCGTCGTGATCAAGCTGCTCGAGGGCACGCAGGGCATCGGCGTGATCCTCGCGCCCGAGGCGAAGGTCGCCGAGTCGATCGTCGAGACACTGCACTCGACGAAGCAGAACGTCCTCATCCAGAGCTTCATCTCGGAGAGCCGCGGCAAGGACATCCGTGCGCTCGTCGTCGGTGACCGGGTGGTGGCGGCGATGCGTCGGAGTGCGTCCGGTGACGAGTTCCGGTCGAACGTGCACCGCGGTGGGACGGTCGAGAAGGTCACCCTGACGCCCGAGTACGAAGAGGCCGCGGTCCGTTCGGCGCAGATCATGGGCCTGCGGGTCGCCGGCGTCGACATGCTCGAGGGCAACGAGGGGCCGCTCGTGATGGAGGTCAACTCGTCGCCGGGGCTCGAGGGCATCGAGCGTGCCACGGGCCTCGACATCGCCGGCGCGATCATCGACTTCATCGCGAACCAGGTCGCGTTCCCGGAGATCGACGTCCGGCAGCGGCTGTCGGTGTCGACGGGGTACGGCGTGGCCGAGCTGCTCGTGCACACCAACGCGGACCTCGTGGGCAAGACCATCAAGGAATCGGGCCTCTGGGACCGCGACATCACGGTCCTGACGCTGCACCGGGGCTCCGGCGTCATCCCGAACCCGCGGAGCGGCGTCGCCCTGGAACCGGGCGACCGGCTCCTGTGCTTCGGCAAGCTCGAGGAGATGCGGTCGATGATCCCGGAGCGCCGGAAGCGCCGCGCCAAGCTCCGGAAACTGCCGAAGGAACCCCGCCAGACCGAGGCGTGAACCCGCCGTACAGCGCATCCGGATCGCGTACCCAGGCCGGATGCGGAAGTATGTGTCGGTGACGATCATGACGGAACGGCCGGTCGACCAGGCGACGAGCAGCGAAACGGAACGGCCGGGCAACGCCACGGCCAAGCACGACAACGTCGCGCTGCTCTCCGTCGCGACCACCGTGGCCGAGCGCGTGACCACCTCGGCCGACATCGAGGAGAAGCTCCGCGGCGTGCTCCGCCGCCTGCGCCTGCCGATGGGTCTGCTCGAACGCGTGGCCGGGGTCAAGGAGCGCCGCAACTGGGGCGAGGGGCAGTCCTTCCAGGACGCCGCCATCGACGCCGGTCGCCGCGCCATGGCCGAGGCGGGCATCCGCCCCGAGGACGTCGGCCTGCTCATCAACACGTCGGTGACGCGCCCGCACCTGGAGCCGAGCGTCGCCGTGCGCCTGCACCACGGACTCGGTCTGCCGTCGTCGGCGATCAACTTCGACATCGCGAACGCCTGCCTCGGGTTCGTCAACGCGATGAGCGTCGCCGCGGGCATGATCGACTCCGGCCAGATCAAGTACGCGCTCGTGGTGGACGGCGAGGACGCCGACCAGGTGCAGCTCAACACGATCGAGCGACTGAACCAGGGCGGCCGGAACCGCAAGGACTTCATGAGCGAGTTCGCCAGCCTCACGCTCGGCTCCGGCGCTGCTGCGGCCGTGCTCGGCCCGGCGGACGCGCACCCGGGCGGACACCGGATCGTCGGCGGCGTCACCCGCGCGGCGACCCAGTGGTACGACCTCTGCGTCGGCAGCGTCGACGGCATGTTCACGGACGCCAAGATGCTGCTCAAGGGCGGCATGGAGCTCGTCGTCGCCGCCTGGAACGAGGCCCGCGCGCACTTCGACTGGGCCGACATGGACCGGTACGTGCTGCACCAGGTCTCCGACGTGCACACGAACGCCTTCGTCGAGGCCATCGGCGTCCCGCGCGACAAGGTCCCCACGACGTACGAGCGCTTCGGCAACGTCGGCCCGGCGTCGATCCCGATCACCCTCGCCGACGAGGTCGCCCGCGGCTCGATCCGCCCCGGCGACCGGGTCTTCCTCGGTGGCGTCGGCTCCGGCATCAACACGGCGATGATGGAACTCCGCTGGTGACAGCCGGGTTGCCCCGCGTCGCCGCGAGCACGGCTCCGGCGACGCAGCCGCCCTCCCTGCCCGGGCTCGACCCCGCATGGTCGCGTCTGGTCACGGTGCCGGGGTCGTCCGGAGGTCGTCCTGGAGGAACGGATCGCCACGAGCGCACGTGGCACCTCCTCGACACGGCCGGCTCCCTGGCCGCGCTCGGCGTGGAACCGGTCGGCACGCTGCTGTGCGTGCACGGCAACCCGACGTGGTCGTACCTGTGGCGGTCGGTGCTCCGCACCTCGCTGGAGGTCGCCGCCGCCGGTGGTCCCGCCTGGCGCGTGGTCGCGGTCGACCAGCTCGACATGGGCTTCTCGGAGCGCACCGGGGTCCAGCGGGGGCTGCCGCAGCGCGTCGCCGACCTGGGCGCCCTGACCGACGAACTCGGACTGACCGGACCGGTCGTCACGCTGGGCCACGACTGGGGCGGTGTGGTGTCGCTCGGGTGGGCGGTCGACCACCCGGACCTCGTGGTGGGCGTCACGACGTGCAACACCGCCGTGCACCAGCCCGATGACGCCCCGATTCCCGCTCCGTTGCGGCTCGCACTCCGTCCGCAGCTGCTCGGTCGGGCGACCGTCGTGACGCCGGCGTTCCTCGAGACGACGCTCGCGATCGCGCACCCGCGGCTCGACCGTCCCGTCGCCGACGCGTACCGGGCGCCGTACCGGGGTGCTGCCCGTCGCGGTGGCGTGGGGGGCTTCGTGGCGGACATCCCCGTCGACGCGACGCACCCGAGTGCGCCCGAGCTCGACCGGATCGCCGCTGGGGTCGCGGCGCTCGAGGTCCCGGCGCTGCTCATGTGGGGGCCGCGCGATCCGGTGTTCCTCGAGCGGTACCTGGACGACCTCGCCGAGCGTCTGCCGCAGGCCGACGTCCACCGTTTCGAGGGCGCCGGCCACCTGCTGCCCGACGACGCCGACGTCGCCGGGACGGTGTTCGACTGGATCCGTGACCACCTGCCGGACGGCCACGCACCCGCCGGAGCCGAGCCGTCCCTCCAGGCAGACACCCGGACCGGCACCGACGCGAGCCGCCCGCTCTGGGCGGCACTCGACGACCTGCGCGACAGCGACGAGGCAGCACTCGTCGAGATGGCCGTCGCCGGCGGCCCCCGCACCGTGTCGTGGCGACTCCTCGCCCGTCGCGTGGACGAGATCGCAGCGGGGCTCGTCGACCTGGGCGTCCGACCGGGTGACCGCGTCTCGTTGCTCGTGACCCCGGGTGCCGACCTGACCGCCGTCCTGTACGCGTGCGTGCGGATCGGCGCGGTCGTCGTCGTGGCCGATGCCGGGCTGGGGCTGCGCGGGCTGACCCGTGCCGTCCGCGGTGCCCGACCAGACTGGATCATCGGCGCGCTGCCGGGTCTGGGTGCCGCCCGCGCGCTCGGTTGGCCTGGTCGACGCATCGCGACCGTGGCGCTGCCCGCGCCCGCTCGTCGTGCGCTGCGGGTGGAGCACACGCTCGTCGACGTCGCCCGTCGCGGTGCCCGGCGCCTCGCGCACGGTTCCGCCCTGCCCGAGGCGCCGTCGTCCGACGCACCCGCCGCCGTGCTCTTCACGTCGGGATCGACCGGTCCGGCGAAGGGCGTCGTGTACACGCACGGTCAGCTCGGTGCCGTCCGGGACGCCCTTGCCACCCAGTACGACATCGGTGTCGGCACCGGACTCGTCGCCGGCTTCGCACCCTTCGCCCTGCTCGGCCCCGCGCTCGGTGCCCGTTCGGTCGCGCCGGACATGGACGTCACCGCGCCGCGGACCCTCACGGCGACGGCCGTTGCTGCCTCCGTGACCGCGGCCGACGCGACGGTGGTGTTCCTGTCGCCCGCGGCGCTCGCGAACGTCGTGGCCACCGCCTCCGCGCTGACCGAGGCCGACCGTTCGGCGCTCGGCCGGGTGCGACTGTTCCTGTCGGCGGGTGCTCCCGTGTCGGCCGCGCTGCTCACGGCGGCGACCGAGCTCATGCCGAACGCGAGCGCGCACACCCCGTACGGCATGACCGAGGGGCTGCTCATGACCGACGTCGACCTGGACGGCGTGCGTGCCGCCGGTGCCGCCGACCAGGAGGGCATCTGCGTCGGGGTCCCGGCCGCGAACGTCCGGGTCCGGATCGCGCCGCTCGACCGTTTCGGCGAGCCGACCGGTGCGCTGACGGACGGGCCGGGCATCACCGGCGAGATCGTCGTGGCCGCGCCGCACGTCCGGGAGCGCTACGACCGGCTCTGGCGGCAGAACCGGGTCTCCCGCCTCGGGGTGGAGGACCCTCGTGGGCACCGCACCGGTGACGTCGGACACCTGGACGACTCCGGTCGGCTCTGGGTCGAGGGTCGGCTGCAGCACGTGCTCACCACCCCGGACGGTGTCGTGACGCCGGTCGGTCCCGAGCAGCGCATCGAGCGCGTCGACGGTGTCGGTCGTGCTGGCCTCGCGGGCATCGGGCCGAGCGGGACCCAGCAGGCCGTCGCGGTCGTGGAGACCACCGGTGGCCGTGCCGCACGACGACCCGCGCTCGCTTCGCCCGCGTTGGCGGGAGCCGTCCGGGCCGCCGCGGGGATCCCGCTCGCCGCGGTGCTCGTCGTGCCGGTGCTGCCGACCGACATCCGGCACAACTCGAAGGTCGACCGGGCGCGGCTGTCCCGGTGGGCGGACTCGGTGCTGTCGGGTGGACGGATGGTCCGGCCGTGAGGGTCCTCGTCACCGGGGCCAGCGGGTTCCTCGGTCAGGCGACCGCCGCCGCCGTGCGGGACGCCGGGCACGAGGTCCGGACCTTCCAGCGCCGTCCGTCGGGCGTGCCCGGGGTGTCGGACGTGCTCGGCACGATGACCGACGGTGCCGCGGTCGCCCGTGCTGTGGCAGACACGGACGCCGTCGTCCACCTCGCCGCGAAGGTCTCCCTCGCCGGCGACCCCACCGACTTCGTCCGCGTGAACGTCGACGGGACCCGGACGCTCGTCGAGGCTGCCCGGGCGGCGGGCGTCGGCCGGTTCGTGTTCGTGTCCTCGCCGTCGGTCGCGCACACCGGCTCGTCCCTCGTGGGCGCCGGTGCCGGGCCCGCCGAACCCGCGCGTGCCCGCGGGGACTACGCCCGCACGAAGGCCGCGGCCGAACTCGTCGCTCTCGGATCGGACGCCCCCGGGTTCGCCGTCGTCGCGGTCCGCCCGCACCTGGTGTGGGGGCCCGGCGACACGCAGCTCGTCGGCCGGATCGTCGACCGCGCACGCAAGGGGCGGTTGCCGCTGCTCGACTCCGGCGCAGCGCTCATCGACACGCTCTACGTCGACAACGCGGCGTCCGCGATGGTGGCCGCCCTGGAGCACGCCACCGACGACGGCGTGCACGGGAACGCGTACGTCGTGACGAACGGTGAACCCCGCCCCGTCGGCGACCTGCTCGCCGGCATCTGCACCGCGTCCGGGGCCCCGGCGCCGCGAGTGCACGTGCCGGCCGGTGTCGCTCGGGTCGCCGGGTCGCTCGTCGAGGCCGTGTGGCGGGTGCGACCGGGGGAGGACGAACCGCCGATGACGCGGTTCCTCGCCGAGCAGTTGTCGACGGCGCACTGGTTCGACCAGCGCCGGACCCGGCACGACCTGCAGTGGGCGCCCGCGGTGTCGATCGACGAGGGCCTGGCGCGTCTGGCGGCGGCCGCGCGCTGAGGCGGCCGCGCGCTGCGGTCGCCGCGGCCCGAGTCTCGGCCGCGCGCGGGGACCGTCAGGCGTCCTCGGCGGCCACGTAGACCCACGCGGTCCTGCCGGACGCCAGGGTGACCTCGATCCGCTGGTAGTCCGCGGCCTCGTAGTCGTCCACCGCGCGCAGCTGCCACTCGTACCCGAGCACGAGGAACGCGCCGTCGACGCGGTCCTCCGGCGCGCCCCGGCGCAGGATCGGGTGCCGGTCGGAGCCGCTCGTCCGGATGACGTCCGGGTCGGTGATCGTCACCCAGTCGAGTCGCCACCCGGGCAGCGCGTCCGGTTCGGTCGGCACGTGGTCGCCGAAGAGCGACTCCTGTACGAGCGGTTGCCGGAGCGTCCCGTACGAGAACACCCGGTGCGTGGCGCCGGCGACGGGAGCGGGGCGCACGACCGGCTTCGGGCCGATCGTCGGGGACGAGGTCCACACGAGCGCTCCCGCGAGCCCGGTGAGGCCGAGGTGGAGCAGCCCGACGACGCCGAGGACGCTGCCCCAGACGATGCCCGAGGTGTCGCCAGGGCAGGCCTCGAGCACACCGTCCTCATCGAAGGGTCCGCACATCGCGTTGCCGTTGGCGACGCCGACGGCGATCGCGACGATCCCCACGACGAGGCAGACCAGCGCGAACGTGCCGAGACCGGTGACCCAGCGCTGGCCGGGTGAGAGACGCTTCACGTCGCGAGGGTAGCGGACTGGAGGCAGGGATCACGCGAGCCGACCGGCCCGCGTGATCCGTGCCTCCAGTCCGGCACGCGGCGTCAGCCGCAGAACTCGGTCGGCGGATCCTGGTCGGTCGTGCTCACCCAGACGCCGTCGACCCGTTGCTCCTCGTCGACGGGCGGAACGCGGAAGCTCACGTACACGCCGTTGATGGTCGTCGTCCAGCCGCCGTAGGGGGATTCGGACGGGACCGCGTCCGTGTCGTTCCCCGGTTGCGGTTCCGTGTAGCGGGCGTCCGGGAACGCAGCGCGCACCTCGGCGAGTGTGCTGCCGACCCCGATGCCCTGCACGGTCGTCGGGCCGTGGGTCCCCTCGTCCTGCGCACCGTTCCCGATCTCGATGCTCTGCACGGTCCCGTCGTCGGCGCGCACGACCGTGAGCCCCGGTGCCGCGGGATCGACCGGCCTCCAGAACGTGACGTTCGGGTTCAGGCAGCCGGTGTCGGCGGTGAAGACGCCCATCAGGTCGTCCGTCTCGACGGCATCCTGGCCGCCGAGCGCGATCGGCCCGACCTCGTCCCCGGAGATCGTCCACGTGCCCGGGTCCGACAGGGAGTACGGCGGCCGGGTCGATGTCGGTGTGGGGGTCGGCGTCGGCGTCGGTCGGCCGATGACCGGGGCGCCGGAGGGCGTCTCGGTCTGCGTCGGCTCCGGCGTCGTCGTCGCCGTGGGGGCGGGGTCGGCGGTGAGGGAGGTCGGGATGAGGCCGAGTGCGACACCGCCACCGGCGGCACCGAGCAACAGCACGCCGACGATGCCGATCGCGATGCCGGCTCGGCGGCCGCGGCGCTTCGGACGCGGGGTGGCACGCTCGAGGACGTTCTGCTTCATCGAGACGAGCATGCGCTGCAGGTCGTCTCCCACGGGAGGCTCAGTGTTCATCGTGGCGCACCGCCTTCCGCAGTCGTCGACGGGATCGGGAGACGCGCTGGGTGACTGCTCCGACGCTGAGTCCGAGCAGCTGTGCGGCCTCGCCGTAGGAGTGTCCCTGTAGGAGGCAGAGCTCGCAGATCCGGCGGTCGGTCTCCGGCAGGGCGGCGATCTCGTCGCGGACCCAACGGAGCTGATCGGACGACTCGGTGGTGTCCGCGGGTGCGGCGAGCTCGGCGGGGAGCTCGTCGCCGGCGTGCTTCGCGTTCCGCCGGGCGAGGTTCTTCGCGTGGTTGCGGCACACCACCAGCAGCCACGGCAGGAGCGTGCCCGTAGGAAGCTGGAGCCCGTCGGCACGCTGCCAGAGGGTCAGGAACGTGTCCTGCACGAGTTCCTCGACGTCCTGGCGGCTGCCCGCGATCGCCCACGCGTACCGGGTGAGCGTCGGAGCGAAGCGGTCGAACGCCGTCGCGAGTGCTGCTCGGTCCCCGGAAGCGAGGCGCCGTGCGAGACCGGCGTCGTCGTCTGCGGTGTTGTCCACGGTGCTCCCTTCACCTGAACAATGTCGAGAGAACGACGAACATGACACGGATCACGCCGCGGGTTCCGCGTGTCGTGATCCGATGGTGATGTGGGGAGCGTCCGTCAGCCGGTGAAGCGTTGCCAGAGCTCCGTGACGATGGGCCAGACGTCGCCCGCACGGTCCGCGGACCCCACGGCGACGAGCACGACCGGGACGGCGGTGACGGCCAGGCTCACCAGGACCGCGAGGACGACGGCGATCGTGGCCGTGGTGGTGTGCCGACGCGTGAACGCGAGGAGCAACAGCGCGAGCACGACCACGGCTCCGATCAGTGCCGCGACCGTGACACGGAGGAACGGGAACGGCACGAGCCCTGCCGTGGTGGCCGTGATGCCACCGAGGAAGCCGACGAGGGGGAGGAACACGCCGAGCACGGTCCCGACGACCAGGACGATGCCGATCCCGCCCGCGATCCAGACGCCGCGCGGGCGGGGCCGACGGACCTTGGTCCGCCGGTTGCCCGACCACGCGGTCGTCACGGTCGGTCCTGGCGCTCGACGGCTTCGGCCGAGCGGGCTGCGGACTCGGCCGCGTCCGCGGCGTCCTGTGCTGCGTCCGCTGCGTCGTCGGCAGCGTCGGCCGCTGCCGCGGCACGGTCGGCGGGGACCGCGGGCGTCACCGCGTCACGCGCACCGGCGGCAGCGTCCTTCGCGGACTCCGCTGCATCGGCGGCGAGCTCGGACGACCGGGCCAGGACATCAGCGGCGGCGTCGCTCACCCGGTCGGTGGTCTCGGCTGCGCCGTCGGCCACGCGCTTCGCAGCGTCGGCCGTCGCCTCTGCGGTGCGCTTCGTCGCGTCCGCGGTGGCCGTCGCGGCGCGCTTCGTGGCGTCGCTGGTTGCCTCGGCCGCCTGCTTGACGGCGTCTCCGGCGGTGCTCGCGGCCTGCTTGACCGCGTCGGTCGTGGCGGCCGCGGCCTGCGTGACGGCATCGCCCGTCGCCTCGGCGGCTCGGCCGAGCGGCGAGGGCTCGTCGTCGAACGGGCCGTGCACGTCGAGCACCCGGACATCGACGGTGGTCGGGACGTCCGAGACCTGTCGCGTGGCAGCGGACACCTGCTTGCGCACCTCGTCGGCGACCGCGATGACCGGGTGCGGGTAGCTGACGACGACGGAGACCTGCACGCCGAGCGCGCCGTCGTCCTCGTCGACCTGGACCCCGGCGGTGCCCGCACTCCGGCCGAGCTGCTTGCGCAGCTGGTCGGCGGCTCGGGCGGCGATCCCGCCGAGGTGGTGCACGCCGGGCACGGCCAGAGCGGTCTCCGCCGCGGTCCGCGCGACGATCGTCACGGTGTTCGCGTCGTCGGGCAGCGGCTCCGTGAGCTCCGCGGGCAGGGCCACCTCGGTGACCTGCGAGTGCGCGTTCGGGTCGTGCTGCATGGTTCCTCCTCGTTCGGTTCCGCCGGAACGCACCGGGGCACCCGACTCGCGGGTGCCCCAACACGGTTCGAAGGTCTTACTTCTTGAAGACGTCCTTGACGTCCTCGCCGGTCTGCTTGACGCTCGGGGAGGCCTGGTCCGTCTTGCCCTCGGCGACCTTCTGGTCGTCACCGGTCGCCTTGCCGACGGCCTCCTTCGCCTTGCCGGCGAGGTCCTGAGCAGCGTTCTTGATCTTGTCGTCGAGTCCCATGACGGGTCCTTTCGTCGATCGGGCATGCGCCCGGTGGGTGTTCCAGGAAGGTGGGCCGGGAGGCCCGGGGTTGCGTCCGGCTGACGGCTGTCAGCGGACGCGGGTCGGCTTCGCGAGCGCCGAACGGGTTCCGCCGGTCAGGTGCACCAGGACGGGCACCTGCCGACCGAGGGTCCGGTCGAGCGCGGCGACGGCACGGTCGACGGCCTCGAGGACGGTGACGGCGTCGCCACCTCGTCGGACGGCGACCCGGATCCGCGCGGCGCGCTGCCGACGGACGAGGTAGGTGTCGACCCGGGAGCCGACGACGTCACGGACACCGGCGAGCTCGTGCTCGACGACGTCGCGGACGAGGGCGACGTTCACGGTCACGGCGTCGTCACCCGTGCGCTCCCGCACGGCGACGGACGTGCCGCCCCCACCGCGGGTGGTCGCCCAGACGAGGGCGAGCACGATGACGACGAGGCAGACGCCGGCGACGATCCAGAGTGACGACGCGGGGACGTCGAGGCTCCGGGGGATGTCGACGTACGGGTCGAGGGCGTCACGGAAGACGGGCAGGACACCCGCGCCGATGACGAGGCCGACCACGATCGCGACGAGTCCGAGGACGAAGAGGATGATCCGGTTGAGGGTCCGGTTGCTCCTGGTCATGCGAGGGTTCCCTTCTCCTCGACCCGGACGCGCACGCGCTGGCCGAAACGTTCGTCGAGACCGCTGAGGCGATCCCGGACGGCGTCTCGGACGACGCTCTCGTCGACGGGGACACCCGTCACCGGGACGACGCGGACCTCGGTGCGGCGGCCACGAGCGGTCGCCGAGGCGTTGCCCTCCGGGACACCCGCTGCCGATCCGGCCGCGTTGGCCGCGGTGGAGGCGACGATGCGGGTGTCGATGATGACGGCCCCGCGGTCGTGCTGGACGACCGAGCGGTGCTGCCGACCGGGCTTGAGGGCGAGGACGACGAGCACGACCCCGAGGACCACGAGCACGACGGCGATGACCTCGGCGATCGTGACGAACGCGGCGTCCGGGCGGAGTGCGGCGTCGACCGCGGTCTGCGGGTCGGCGAGGAGCGGAGGCCGCCCGATCGCCCGCAGGACCGACTCGGTGCCGATCCAGGCGGCCACCAGGGCGAGCACCACGAGCGACACCGCCACTGCGGTCGAGCGGGAGCGGTGCACGCTCCGGCGTCGGATGCGTCGTTCGACGGAACCGTTGCTCATGATGGCCTCCTAGCGGATCCGGGTCTCGCGCTCGCGCACGATCCCCGTCAGTTCGATGTGGGCGCTGCCGACGCGGCGGCCGGTGAGTTCGCTGACGCGGACCTTGACCGCGTCGGCGACCTGCCCCGCGTGGGCGACGAGGTCGTCGCGCGCGGCGATCGGGCCGGTGATGTCGAGGGACAGTGCCCCCGAGGCGTCGCCGAGTCCGACCCGCACCCGCTTGGCGGGGGCGCCGAGCCCTTCAGCAGCGACGGCCCGCGCCAGCGAGGTCAGCGCGCGAGCAGTGATCTCGACGCGGCCCGGGACGTCCGGGCCGGCGTTCACCGGGAGCTCCGGCGCCCGGTCAGCACGTCGGTCAGGGCACCGCGGTCGATGCGCCCGGTGGCGAGTGCGGCCACGAGGGCCCCGACCGCTCCGAACACGACCACGAGCACGAAGCCCCAGAAGCCGAACTGCAGCGCCACGACGGCGAGGACTGCGCCGATGAGGGCGCCGATCAGTGTGTTGCTCATGCGACTCGCGCTTCCTTCTTCTCGTCGTCCTTGTCGTCGTCGTCGCCCGGGATGAAGACGTCCTGGACGGTCACGTTGACCTCGGCGACCTCCATGCCCACGATCTGCTCGAGCGCACGGGCCACACCGGCGCGGACGCCGTCGGCGACCTGCTGGAGGGCGACCGGGTACTCGGCCACGATGACGATGTCAGCGGCGACCTGCTTCTCGCCGACCTCGACCTTGACGCCCTGACCGAAGTCGCGCTGGCCGATGGCGTCGCGGAGGGCGCCGATGGCACGCGCGGCGCCGTTGCCGAGGGAGTGCACGCCGTTGACCTCGCGGGCGGCGATGCCGGCGACCTTCGACACGACGGTGTCGTCGATGACGGTCTTGCCGGTGACGCTGCCGGTCGCGGCGGTGGAGGTCGTCGCGCGGGGCGCGGTGGCGGCCGGGGTGGTGGTCGTGGTGTCAGCCATGTTCGTTCCTTCCGATGACCCGCCGGGCGTTCCCAGCGGTTGCTGTTCACGGATGAGACGGGGCTCACCTGACGTTCGTCACACCGGGTCATCCGGATTCAGGAACTTTCCAGAGACACCGACCGATGCCAGTGTTTCCGTACCCCGGAGGGCGGCAGCGTCAGCCGCGGTCGCCGGAACCGTCTGCTGCGTTGCGTGTGGACGCACCACGGATCGACCGCACGGCCGCCATCGGGGACTCGCCCCGTTCCTCCAGGAAGAGTTGCTGGAGGCGTCGTGGACGCACGCCGGCGGCGTCGGCGACCGCCTGCAGGGTCAGGTCCTCGTCGAGGTGCTCCTCGATGAACGCGACGGCCCGTCGGAGCCGCCAGGATGCGCGACCCGGCCGGGCAGCACGCGCGGACCGGAGCGTGGTGGCGGGGTCCTCGCCGAACCGGTCGCGGTACGCGACGGCGAGGCGACCGTGGTTCGTGAAGCCCCACCGATCCGCGATCACGGCGACCGTGTCGTCGCCGCCGGCGTGCAGCAGTTCGCGGCGGACGCGGTCGAGCCGGTGGTCGCGGAGGAACCGGTGCGGGCTCGAGTCGAGCGTCCGCGCGAAGACGTCCTGCAGCCCGCGCTGGCTGAGGCCGCAGGCCGCGGCGATCTCGGGGACCGAGGGTCGTTCCGCGGCGTGCGCCTCGATGTACCGCACGGCGTCCCGCAGTCGGTTCGCCACCGGCACGTCGTCGCCGCGGTTCCGGATCGGGAACGTGTCGAGCACGACGATCGCCAGCCGCCGGTTGAGGGCCGTCCGCATCCGACCGACCACCCGGTCGTCCACGAGCATCGGGCCGATCTCGGCGATGAGGTGGCGGAGTGGTTCCTGGCGGGCGACCGCTTCGTCCTGCTGGTCGAACAACAGGGGGCCGTCGGGCAGCCGGAAGCCGAGGTCTCGACCGACCTCGCGGAGGAACCGGTCGGCGACGTGCACGCCGTTGTAGACCGTGCCGGTCGACTCGAAGCGGTACGCCTCGGACGCCGACGCGATGTACGGGCTGCCCGGCTCGACCACACGGGAACGGTCGGCGAAGTGCATCTCGAGCCGGCCCCTGGTGAGCCAGAACACCACGTGGTCGTCCCGTGCGCCGATCACGCCGCCGCGTCGACCACCCTCGGCCCGCATGGTCCGGAGCGTCAGGTCGTCGTCGCCGACCACGGTGTACTCGTACCGGGCGTCCTCGGTCGCGTACGTCTCCGAGGCGAAGTCGGAGCCGTGGTACTCGGCCTCGAAGATGGCGGAGTAGTCCGAACCGTCGGCGTCGGTGAACCGCAGTCTGCGGAAGCCGTTCGTCGACGCGTCGGTCATGCGCGCATCCTGCCACGGTTGCGCATCTCACGCGAAGGAATACCCTAGGGGGGTACCGTATTGAACACGACGGAGGTCAGCATGCACGAACACGTCGGCTACATCGGCGACAAGGACGACCTGCTCAAGCGACTCCGCCGAGCCGAGGGGCAGGTGCGCGGCATTGCCCGCATGGTCGAGGACGAGACGTACTGCATCGACGTCCTCACGCAGATCTCCGCGGCGAACCGGGCGCTCGAACGTGTCGCGCTGTCGCTGCTCGAGGACCACCTGAAGCACTGCGTCGCCGAGGCCGTGGCCGAGGGCGGCGACGCAGCCGACGAGAAGGTCCGCGAAGCCAGCGAGGCGATCGCCCGGCTCGTCCGCTCCTGACCCCCATCCGCATCCAGAAGGGAACCACCGTGAACACCGAACTCCTGCTCGTCGAGGGCATGACCTGCGAACACTGCGTGATGAGCGTCACCGAGGAACTCAACGAGGTCGACGGAGTGTCCGGCGTGGCAGTCCAACTCGTGCCCGGCGGTCGCTCCGAGGTCACCGTCACGACGGACGCTCCCGTCCCCGCCGACGCTCTCCGGGGTGCCGTGGCCGAGGCCGGGTACGAGGTCGTGCGGTCATGACCGACGGCGCCGTCGAGCTCGACATCACGGGGATGACCTGCGCCTCGTGCGCGAACCGCATCGAACGGAAGCTCGGCAAGCTCCCCGGCGTCACCGCGACCGTGAACTACGCCACCGAGAAGGCCACCGTCTCCGGCAGCTCGGACACCGGCGCCCTCATCGCCGCCGTGGAGTCAGCCGGGTACGGTGCGTCCGTACCCGCACCTCCGGCACTGGACGACGCCACCGGCGACCGCTCCGACGACCCGTCGGGGCCGCTGCGACAGCGCCTGGTCGTCTCGGCGGTCCTCGCCGTCCCCGTCGTCGTCCTGTCGATGGTGCCCGTGCTGCAGTTCCCGAACTGGCAGTGGCTGGCCCTCGCGCTCGCCGCCCCGGTCGCGGTGTGGGGCGCGCTGCCGTTCCACCGTGCCGCGTGGGTGAACGCCCGGCACGGCGCCGCGACGATGGACACCCTGGTGAGCGTCGGCGTCCTCGCGGCGTTCGGGTGGTCGCTGTACGCGCTGTTCCTCGGCGACGCCGGCGTGACCGGCATGCACATGACGTTCTCGTGGTTCGCGACCGATCCCGAGGCGAGCGACCTGTACCTCGAGGTCGCGTCCGCCGTGACGGTGTTCATCCTCGCCGGGCGGTACATGGAGGCCCGCGCGAAGCAGCAGTCCGGCGCCGCGCTCCGCGCCCTGCTCGAACTCGGGGCGAAGGACGCCACGGTGCTGCGCGGGGCGACCGAGACCCGTGTGCCCGCTGCCTCGCTCGTCGTCGGCGACGTGGTCGTCGTCCGCCCGGGGGAGCGGATCCCGAGCGACGGCACCGTCCGCGAGGGCTCCTCCGCCGTCGACCTCAGCATGCTCACCGGCGAGTCCGTCCCCGTCGAGGTCCGTCCCGGCGACGCCGTGACGGGCGCCACGATCAACGTCGGCGGGCGGCTCGTCGTCACGATCACCCGCGTCGGCGCCGACACCGAACTCGCCCGCATGGGCCGGCTCATCGAGGACGCCCAGACCGGGAAGGCCGAGGTCCAGCGCCTCGCCGACCGGGTCTCCGGGATCTTCGTGCCGATCGTCATCGGCCTCGCCGTTCTGGCGTTCGTCGGCTGGCTCGTGTTCGGCGGTTCCCTGACCGCCGCGTTCACCGCCGCCGTCGCGACCCTCATCATCGCTTGCCCCTGTGCGCTCGGCCTGGCGACGCCGACGGCGCTCCTGGTCGGCACCGGGCGCGGCTCGCAGCTCGGCATCCTGATCGGTGGGCCCCAGGTGCTCGAGCAGACCCACGGCGTCGACACGATCGTCCTCGACAAGACCGGCACCGTCACCACCGGGACGATGACCCTCCGATCGGTGACCGGCACGCCGGACGCCGACGACGACACCGTCCTGCGACTCGCAGCGGCGGTGGAGGACGGCTCCGAGCACCCCGTGGCCCGTGCCGTCGTCCGGGCAGCGCGTGCGCGTGGCCTCGACGCAACCGGTGCCGAGCAGTTCACCGCGACGCCCGGCGCGGGTGTCCAGGCCGTCGTGGATGGCGACGTCGTGCTCGTCGGTACGGTCCGGTGGCTCGTCGACTCGTGGTCGATCGCCGTCCCCTCGGTGGTGTCCGACGCCGTCGACGCAGCTGAGTCCGACGGCAGCACCGCGGTCGTCGTCGCCCGGAACGGCTCCGCGCTCGGCGTGGTCGTCGTCGGGGACACGGTGAAGCCCGAGGCCGCCGACGCCGTGCGCCGGTTCGTCGAACTCGGCCTGCGCCCCGTGCTGCTCACCGGTGACAACGAGGGAGCCGCCCGTGCGGTGGCGTCCGCGGTCGGCATCGACGAGGTACACGCCCGTGCCACCCCGGCATCGAAGCTCGACACCGTTCGGCGACTGCAGGCCGAGGGGCGGAGCGTGGCGATGGTCGGCGACGGCGTGAACGACGCCGCTGCCCTCGCCGCGGCGGACCTGGGCATCGCGATGGGTGCCGGAACGGACGCGGCGATCGCAGCGAGCGACATCACCGTGGTCAGCGGCCGGCTGACGGTCGTCGCCGAGGCGATCCGGTTGTCCCGGGCGACCCTGCGCACGATCAAGGGGAACCTGTTCTGGGCGTTCGCGTACAACGTGGCGGCGATCCCGCTCGCTATGGCCGGACTGCTCAACCCGGTGCTGGCCGGCGCGGCGATGGCGTTCTCGTCGGTCTTCGTCGTGACGAACAGCCTGCGGCTGCGCCGCTTCACCGCGCTCCCCTGACGGGAGCCATTCCCCGTGGGGGCGTGCCGCCCGGTGTACACTGGACTCGCCTGCCCCCGCTGGGGGATGTGGAAGTAGAAGCCGGGACCCCCGCCCTTTGACGGGACCCGGCTTTCGCGCTGTTCAGAGCTCGATGTGAACCAGCTCGACCGAGTCGGCCAGTGCGCGGAACCATCGATCGTCCCCTGTGTGTGCGTCACCCGCGGCGCCGACGACCTGGTCGGCGATCCAGAGCATCGGCTCGTCGAGCGGGTTGCCGTGGTCGACGCGCATCCCTCGCGGCAGACCTCCGCGACCGCGCAACGCGTCGATGGTGCGGCGGTCACGTTGCATCAACGAGGGTGTGCGTGCCTCCAACGTCGTGTGGATCACGCGGTGGCGTTCGCAGAGTTCCCACGCGAGACGCTCCAGGCACAGCGCGCGAGCACGTTCCTGTCGCTTCGGGTCCATCGGCGTCCCGACCACCACCCCGTGGCGGACGTCGAAGCCGCGGATGACGGAGATCACTCGCCGCCGGTGTGGTCCGTCGATGTCCCGCCAGTGCAACTTGCGGCGGGTGTTCTGGAGTGGTCGCAGAGCGTAACGGTGAGCCTCGCTCGCATCGGGCGCGGCGATGACGCCCCCGAGGAAGTAGGCAGGAGGTTCAGCGTTCGCGACGCGCGCACTCTCGTCGATCCAGGCGTGCAGCATCATGTCCCTCCAGGCATCCGGCCACGATGGCACGGCGGGACCTGGCGAACGACATCGCCGGTATTTCGTCGATCCTGACTCGGGCAGGATGGGGACATGGTGCAGTTGCCAGGGGTCCTCGGGACCGTCGGGTCCGTCCACGTCGCGCCGATGGCCGGGGGCCCGAGCACCCCGGCCCTCGTCACGGCCGCGGCGCGAGCGGGATCGTTCGCCCAGCTGGCGGCCGGGTACCGGACCCCGGACTCCGTCGCCGCCGAGATCGCTGCGGTCCGGGCGGCGGGGACGACGGCGTTCGGCGTGAACCTCTTCGTGCCGAACCCGGTGCCGATCGACGACGCCGAGTACGACCGCTACCGGGCGCTCCTGGCGCACGAGCCCGGCGCCACCGCGGTCGCCAAGCGCGAGGACGACGACGCCTGGCACGAGAAGGTCGCCCTGCTGCTCGACGACCCCGTGCTCGTCGTGTCGTTCACGTTCGGGCTGCCCGACGTCACGACCGTGCAGGCGTTCCGGCGGCGCGGCACGGTGACCGTCCAGTCGGTGACGGACCCCGACGAGGCGCGGGCGGCCGAGGACCTCGGTGTCGACGCCCTCGTCGTGCAGGGCATCGCCGCCGGCGGACACTCCGCGGTGCTCGACCCCGCACGGGCACTCACCGACCGACCGTTGCCCGACCTGGTGCGGGCTGTCGTGGCCGCGACCGCACTGCCCGTCGTGGCCGCGGGCGGGATCGGCACCAGGGACGACGTCGTCGCCGCGCTCGCCGCGGGTGCGAGCGCCACCGCAGTCGGCACCTTCGTGCTCCGCACCGACGAGGCCGGTACGACCGACACCCACCGCAGCGCGCTCGGCGATCGGGCGTTCCGGGAGACTGCACTGACCCGGGCGTTCACGGGCCGTCCGGCGCGGGCGCTCGTGAACGACTTCGTCCGGGCGCACACCGACGCACCACCCGGCTACCCGGCGCTGCACCACCTCACGAAGCCGATCCGCAGCGCTGCCGCAGCCACCAACGACCCGCAGCGTCTCCACCTGTGGGCCGGACGCGCTTGGCGCGACGCACCCACCGGACCCGTCGCGGACGCACTCGCCACGCTGCTCGGGTGACGCGCGCAGCGAACGCACCCCGTGCCTCCAGTCCGGCTCGTTCCTTCCCATCGCGCGCGACGTGGAAAGCGGAATCGTGCGTGGTGAGCAAGAAGAACCTGCCTCCCTTGCGCGATTCGGCCTCCTACGAGCGGAACGACCCACCACCGCCCACCACCGCCCGCTCCGACGACCCCACCCACCCCGGTGCGCACCACCTGCCGGACGGCGCTACGCTCGAACACGGTCCGCGACGCAGTGCTGCGGTGACCCGCGGGCTTGACCGTCTTGAAGGTGATCCCAGGAGGACCCAAGTGACCGAATCCGCTCCCGTCGACCCCACATCGACCGACGGCTGGAAGAAGCTCGCCGGCATCGCCGACGGCTTCACCCCGGACCTGCGAGGGTGGTTCGACACCGACCCCGGTCGTGCCGAGCGCTACACCTTCCAGGCCGCCGACCTGACCGTGGACCTGTCGAAGGGCCTCGTCACCGACGAGATCCTCCAGGACCTGCTGCAGGTCGCGAAGGACACCGGCGTCGCCGAGCGCTTCCAGGCGATGCTCGCCGGTGAGCACATCAACGCCACCGAGGACCGCGCCGTCCTGCACACCGCGCTCCGCCGCCCGAAGGGTGCCTCGCCGGTGCTCGTCGTCGACGGCCAGGACGTCGACGCCGACGTGCACGCCACGCTCGCGAAGGTCTACGGCTTCGCGGAGCAGGTCCGCAGCGGAGCCTGGACCGGTGTCACCGGCAAGCGCATCGAGACGGTCGTGAACATCGGCATCGGCGGCTCGGACCTCGGCCCGGTGATGGTCTACGAGGCCCTCAAGCCCTACGTCCAGCCCGGGCTCGAGGCGCGCTTCGTCTCGAACATCGACCCCGCTGACATCTACGAGAAGACCGCGGACCTCGACCCCGAGACCACGCTGTTCATCGTCGCGTCGAAGACCTTCGGCACGCTCGAGACCCTGACGAACGCCCGCCTCGCCCGCCAGTGGCTCTGGGAGAAGCTCGGCCTGACCGACGCCAGCGACGACGAGAAGTCGAACGCGGTCGCGAAGCACTTCGTCGCCGTCTCGACCGCCCTCGACAAGGTCGCCGCGTTCGGCATCGACCCGGAGAACGCCTTCGGCTTCTGGGACTGGGTGGGTGGCCGCTACTCGGTCGACTCCGCCATCGGCACGAGCGTCGTCATCGCCATCGGTCCGGAGAACTGGGAGCAGTTCCTCGCGGGCTTCCACGCCATCGACGAGCACGTCCGCACGACGCCGCTCGAGCAGAACGTCCCCGTGCTGATGGGCCTGCTCAACGTCTGGTACTCGAACTTCCTCGGAGCGCAGAGCCACGCGGTCCTGCCGTACACGCAGTACCTGCACCGCTTCGCCGCGTACCTGCAGCAGCTCACCATGGAGTCGAACGGCAAGCGCGTCCGCTGGGACGGCTCGCCCGTCACCACCGAGACCGGCGAGGTCTTCTGGGGTGAGCCGGGCACGAACGGCCAGCACGCGTTCTACCAGCTCATCCACCAGGGCACGCGCCTGATCCCGACGGACTTCATCACGGTCGCGAAGCCGGCCCGTCCGCTCAAGGACGAGACCGGCGACGGCAAGGCCGTGCAGCCCGGCCAGGACGTCCACGCGCTCTTCCTGGCGAACTTCTTCGCGCAGACGAAGGCGCTCGCGTTCGGCAAGACCGCAGCGGAGGTCCGGGCAGAGGGCACCACGGACGAGGCCATCGTCTCCGCCCGCACGTTCACCGGCAACAAGCCGTCGACGTCGATCCTCGCGCCTGAGCTCACCCCGAGCGTGCTCGGTCAGCTCATCGCGCTGTACGAGCACATCGTGTTCACCGAGGGCACCATCTGGGGCATCGACTCGTTCGACCAGTGGGGCGTCGAGCTCGGCAAGCAGCTGGCGCTGCAGATCGCTCCGGCGGTCGACGGCGACCAGGCTGCGCTGGACGCGCAGGACTCCTCGACGAAGGCGCTCATCGCCAAGTACCTGGAGCTGCGCGGCGAGTAACGTACGCACCTGACGGCCTGGAGGTCCGTGGCGGATCCGCCACGGGCCTCCCGTCCGTCTGTGGGTCGCGTTGCAAAAGCGACAGATCACGGGTCCGGCTCGGGTCCAGTCCGCGAAAGCGACAGAGAACTCCCGAAAATCGGCGGAGATCTGTCGCTTTCGCGTTCAGCGCGGGCTCGGCCCGCCGGGTCAGCGGCCGAGCGGGTCGAGGTTGAGGGACGTGCCCTCGTAGAGGTGCTGGTCCTCGCCGAAGACCTGCACGCCCTCGTTGAGCCACACGAGGGCCCGCACCGTGATGCCGAAGCGTGCGGCGACGTCGCCGATCAGGTCGTCTGGCGCGACCGTGTACGACTTCGGGGCCCCGCCGGCGGTCGTCGCGGTGACGGAGCCGGTCGCGTTCGCCCTGGCACCGGCGTCCTTCGGGTGCACGTTCGTCTGCCGTGCCGGCACCGACCACCGCACCGAGGTGACCGCGAGCACCTTGTCGGCGGCGATCTCGACGGGGACGTCCTGCCCCGGGGCCGCGGCCGAGTACGTCACGAGGGTGCCGAGGTGCGACGGGTCGACGCCGGAACCGCTCAGCGGCACGTTCGCGGCGACCGCCGTGCTGGTCGGCCCGCCGAGCGTGTGGTCCCCGACGCCCCGGTAGGTCAGGCCGTCACCGACCTTCCGGGACAGGTCGAACAGGCCGACGCCGATCGGGACCGGCAGCGTCGAGGTCACCCCGGAGTACTGCGCGGTGAAGGTGTCGTCACCGTTCGCGACCATCCGGAAGTGGAAGTGGATGCTGCCCTTGGGCGAGGCGACGTCGCCCTGCGCCAGGACGGTGCCGGCGGGGATGGGCGTGAGCGTCGGAGCGGGCGCGGCGGCCTCGGTCGGGGCGGGCGTCGGCGTCCGGGGGTTCGCGGATGCCTCGAGGAGATCGGCCGCTGACTCGCCGTCGGGCGTCGCGGTGTCGCTCGGCGTCGGTGACGCGGTGGTCGCCGGCGGGCTGGACGGAGCGGGCAACGCTCCGTCCGACCCGCGCAGCAACGAGCAACCGGACAACGCGACGGTGGCCAGCACGACGGCACCGACCGTCACGATCCGCTTCATGATTCCCCCTCGGTTCGACGCTAGCCCAGCACCGGACGGTGCAGGAGGGATCGTGATCGAGATGTGTCCTCGGGTACAGCCCCTACTTCTTGCCGCCGCCGAGCAGCCCGCCGAGCCCGCCCAGGATCCCGCCGATGTCGAGTCCGCCGCCACCCGCCTGGGAACCGCCGGACTGCCCGCCGGCCTGGCCGCCCGATCCGCCGAGGAACCCGCCGAGCAGGCCCCCGAGGTCGAACCCGCCGCCCGACTGGGTCGACGCGGCCTTCTGGTTGCCGAGCTTGCTGAGCACGAACGGCGCGACGAGGGGGAGCACCTTACCGATGATCCCGCCGAGGTCGACCCCGCCACCGCCACCACCGGACCCGGCGAGGGCTGCGGCCACGTCCTGCTGCTTGCCGCCGAACACGTTCGCGACGATCTTGTTGCCGTCCTCCTCGTCGACGTCGTCGATCGTGGTGGGGTCCGCGAGGGCGGCGTGCTTGTCGAGCGCCTTGTCGAGCGAGGCCGCACCGCCGTTCTCGACGTTCTTCTGCAGCCCGCCGACGAGTGCGGGGACCGCCGTCTGCACCGCTGCGGTCGCCGTCGCCTCGTCAACGCCGAGCTTCTTCGCCAGCTCGCCGATCGGGATCTGGGAGAGGAGGTCTTCGATTCCGGCCATGTCGCACACCTTCCTGTCGTCGGCAGGTCGTGCGCGCCGCACGTGGTGCCGCTGCTGGGGCGAGGCTATCCGGTTGCCGCGCGCAAGGTTCCGGTGCTCGACCCGTTCGTCACACGCCCGTGTCGGTCGGAGCGGCTACCGTCGGGGGCATGGAGCGTTCGGAGATCCTCGCCGCGGCCGCCGCCGCGCACGCCGCCCGCATCGCCGAAGCCGGCGGTGACGACGCCGCCGCGCGGGAGCGGGCCGAAGCGGTCCGCAAGCGTGCGGACGGCCTGACCGACCGGATCGAGCGGAGCGAGGCTGCGGACGCCGATCGCGATGCCGAGCGTCGCCGTGCGGGCGAGGCGGACCGTGCAGCCTCACGGACCGAGGGCGCACTGTCGGACTGGCACCGGATGGGTACCCGGCGCGGCGTCACGCCGGACGACCAGGTCCGCTCAGCGTGGTCGATCGCAGGTGTCCCGGAACCGGGTCAGGCACGTGCCCTGGCGAACGTGCTCCTGTCCACCGCGGGGCACGCCGGTCGGGTCGCCGATGCCGCGAAGCGGAACCCACGACTCTCTGGCGCCGCGAGTGCCGCAGCCCGCCGGACGGTCCGCCGGTACACGGACCACGGGGCGGACATGCCCTCGCTGGGGGACGTGCTCGACCAGCCCACCCAGAGCACCGACGAATCGGCTCCGGATGAAGACTGACCGCTGATCAGGGATTGTGTGGACCGATCCAATGGTCCGGATGTCTTCATGACGGATTGACAGGACATGGAAACGGGTTACGATCCTTCCAAGCGATGCAGTCTGATCACTGACGAAGGAGTCACCCGCATGGTCGACATCAAACCGACAGCCCCGAGCGTCCCGCTGCCGCCGGTCGGGCAGGGTCCGCACGTCCGCCGCCTCGGCGTCCTCGCCCTCGTCGCCACCTTCGGTGGACTGCTCTTCGGCTACGACACCGGCGTGATCAACGGCGCGCTCCTGCCGATGAAGCAGGAGCTCGGCCTGACGAACCTCACCGAGGGCATCGTCACCAGCTCGCTCCTGTTCGGTGCTGCGATCGGCGCCATGCTCGGCGGTCGGATCGCGGACGGCTGGGGTCGCCGCAAGACGATCATCCTGCTCGCGATCACCTTCTTCGTCGGGACGCTCACCTGCGTGTTCGCACCGGTCTTCGGAGTGATGGTGATCGGTCGTGTCCTGCTCGGTCTCGCGGTCGGCGGTGCGTCGACGGTCGTCCCGGTGTTCCTCGCCGAACTCGCCCCCTACGAGATCCGCGGCTCGCTCTCCGGCCGCAACGAGCTGATGATCGTCATCGGGCAGCTCTCCGCATTCGTGGTCAACGCGATCATCGGCAGTCTCTGGGGTGAGGGCAACGGCGTCTGGCGCGTCATGCTCGCCGTCTGCGCGCTCCCTGCGATCGCACTGTTCATCGGCATGCTCCGCGTCCCCGAGTCGCCGCGCTGGCTCGCGTCGAAGGGGCGCAACGACGAGGCACTCGAGGTCCTCGGGCAGATCCGCTCGAAGGAGCGCGCCGACGCCGAGCTCGAGGACATCAAGCGCTCGAACGAGTTCGAAGCAGAGGTCCAGCGTGAGAGCGGCTGGCGCACGCTGCTCGGCAACAAGTGGCTGATCCGTGTCGTGCTCATCGGTGCGGGCCTCGGTGTCGCCCAACAGCTGACCGGCATCAACTCGATCATGTACTACGGCCAGACCGTGCTCATCGAGTCGGGCTTCCAGCAGTCGGCGGCGCTCATCGCGAACATCGCCCCGGGTGTCATCGCCGTGGTCGGTGGCTTCATCGCCATCTACAACATGGAGAAGATCAACCGACGCACCACGCTCATCATCGGCTTCTCGCTCACGACGCTCTGTCACTTCCTCATCGGCATCGCCTCGGTCGCCCTGCCCGACGGCAACCCGGCCCGTCCGTGGGTGATCCTGTTCCTGGTCGTCGCGTTCGTCGGCTCGATGCAGACCTTCCTCAACATCGCCGTGTGGGTGCTGCTGTCGGAGATCTTCCCGACGCAGATCCGCGCGCTCGGCATGGGGATCTCGGTGTTCTGCCTCTGGATCGCGAACGCGTTCCTCGGGCTCTACTTCCCGACGATCGTCGCGGCGACGGGCATCACCGGTACCTTCTTCGGGTTCGGCATCGTGGGCCTGCTCGCGCTGGCCTTCATCTGGAAGTTCGTGCCCGAGAGTCGCGGTCGCACCCTGGAAGAGGTCGAAGAGGGAGTCACCACCGGCAACATCTTCACGGTCCCCGCGAAGAAGGCGCGGCGGTAGACCGCAACGACAGACGGACGGGAGGGCGGTGCCAGCTGGCACCGCCCTCCCTCGCAGGCTCGGTCGGCGCGCCCCGCGCAACGCTTCGCGTTGCCGCTGAGCGGGGCGCGCCCGTCCGTCCTGCAGTCGCGTCTACGGGCGCAGGAGCACCTTGCCGACGCGGCCGGCGGTGTCCGAGGCACGCACCGCGTCGCGGACGTCCTCAAAGGCGAAGGTCTCGGCGACGGGGAGGGTCAGCGAGCCGTCGAGCACGCGCGTGATGAGCTCGCCGAAGAGCTGCCCCTTCGTCTCGGCCGGCATCGTCTTGCTGACGACGCTGCCCCAGAAGCCCTTCACGGTGAGCTGGCCGAAGATGACCTTGCCGGACGGGATCTCGAGCGTGGGCGAGGCCATGGCGCCGAACACCACGAGCGTGGCGTTCTCGCCGAGCACCGAAGCGATGTCGCCGGCCGCCTTCCCGCCGACGGACTCGACGCCCGCGACGATCGGGGCGCCGCCGGTGATCGCGGTGACCTGGTCCTGCCAGTCGTCGGCGTCCGTGGCGACGATGCGCTCGATGCCCTGCTCGCGGAGCTCCTCGACGCCGGCGGCGCGGCGGACGAGGCCGATGACGTTGATGCCACGCGCGGCACCGAGCTGGGCGACCATGCGGCCGACCGCACCGTTCGCGGCGTTCTGGATGAGCCAGTCGCCCTCGTGCAGGTCGAGCGAGTGCAGCAGGCTGATGGCGCTGAACGGCATCGACACGAGCTGCGCGGCGGCCTCGTCGGGCATGGCGTCGGGGACCGGGACGAGCCCGGCGGCGTTCGCGGTGTAGTACTCGGCCCAAACGCCGAACGCCCCGCCGGCGACGCGCTGGCCGACCTGCAGGTTCGTGACGCCCTCGCCGAGCGCCTCGACGACGCCGAGTGCCTCGGTGCCGGACGCGGCGGGGAGCTCCGGCTTGAAGCCGTAGGTGCCGCGGACGGTCCAGAGGTCGTGGTTGTGGATGGGGGAGAGGACCGTGCGGACGAGGACCTCGCCGGCGCCGGGGGTCGGGACCGGGCGCTCCTGGACGCCGAGGACCTCGGCGGGCTCGGCGAAGGTCTCGTGGACGACGGCGCGCATCGTGGTGGGGGTGGTGCTCATGCTTCAGTCCTCCGAGACGGTGATGGTGACGTCGATGTTGCCGCGCGTCGCGTTCGAGTACGGGCAGACCTGGTGCGCGGCGTCCGCGAGGCCTTGTGCGACCTCGTGCGAGAGGCCGGGCAGGACCACCTCGAGCAGGACGGCGAGCTGGTAGCCGCCCTCGCCATTCGGGCCGATCTGCACGCGACCGCCGACGGAGGAGTCCTCGATCTTCACCTTCTGGCTGCGGGCGACACCCTGCAGTGCGGAGTGGAAGCACGCGGCGTACCCGGCGGCGAAGAGCTGCTCGGGGTTCGTGCCGTTGCCGGAGCCACCCATCTCCTTCGGGATCGCGAGGTCGAGCGCGAACGATCCGTCGCTGGTGGCGACGCGGCCGTCGCGGCCGGCGCCGGTGGAGAGGGCCTCGGCGGTGTAGAGGGCTTCCATGGTGTTCCTTCCTTCGTGGGGGTCAGTGGTCCGCGGCGGCGCGGTTCGGCATCGCGGCGGCGTGCATGGTCTCGGTCAGCCGGTGCAGTGTCGCGATGAGTTCCATCGCGGCGCGTTCGTCGGGCAGGCCCATCCCGGCGGCGATCGTCGAGGGGATGTGTGCGAGTTCGCCGCGGACGGAGCGGCCGCGGTCGCCGAGTGTGACCGTGACGACCCGCTCGTCGGTGCTCCGGCGCTCCCGGCGGACCAGGTCGCCCTGTTCCATGCGGCGCAGGAGCGGCGAGAGCGTGCCCGAGTCGAGCTGCAGGTGGTCACCGAGGCTCGAAACGGTCTGGTCGCCCTCGATCCACAGCGTCACGAGGACCAGGTACTGCGGGTAGGTGAGGCCCCAGGGTTCGAGCAGGGTCCGGTACGCCTGCGTGGTGGCACGGCTCGCTGCGTACAGGGAGAAGCACACCATCTCGTCGGTCACGGGCATGCCCTAAGCATTGCACGCAACCCAGTTGTGCACAACCTTGTCGGACGGACGTGGAGCCGGCTCTCGGCCGGGGTACGGACACCGTCGAGCGCGCGCATGGCCGGGACGGTTAGGCTGACGTGACCCACGATGACCAGCAACGACCTCGACAACCCAGCGACCACGGGAGCCGGCACCAATCGCCGCACCGGGAGGGCGTCGTCCCACGGCAAGACGATCCTGATCGGGGAGCACGCCGTGGTCTACGGCGCACCCGCGCTCGTGCTGCCGGTCCTCGACGCGACGGTCGTCGCCACGGTCACCCCGGTGTCCTCGGGTGACGGGCACCGCCTGGAGTCCGCCGTGCACACCGGACCGCTCGACCTCGCCCCCGCCGCCGTCATGCCCACGGTCACGGCCGTCACCGCGACTCTGCGACGCTTCGGGATCACCGACCAGGACTTCCACGTCCGGGTCGACAGCGACGTCCCCACCGCCCGCGGGATGGGGTCGAGTGCTGCCGTCGCCGCTGCCGTGACCGCAGCGGTGGCCGACGCACTGGGCGAGACCCTCGACGCGGAGGCGCACCACGAGCTCATCCAGGAGTGCGAGCGCGTCGCCCACGGTCGGCCGTCCGGCCTGGACGCCCGCGGGGTCGTCGCGGACGCACCCGTCTGGTTCGAGGCCGGTCGCATCGAACCGGTCGAACTCGGCGCACCGTTCACGTTCGTCGTCGCCGACACCGGGGTCCCCGGGCACACGCGCGAAGCCGTCGCCGCGGTCCGGGAACGCCACGATGCAGACCCCGTGACGGTCGACGGCGTCATCGACCGCATCGGCGCGCTGGCCCGACGGGCCCGGGCGACGCTGGTGGACGGCGACGCACAGGGACTCGGTGCCACGATGGACGCCGCGCACGACCTCCTCACCGCCCTCGACGTGTCGAGCGACGACCTGGACCGACTCGTCGGCGCCGCACGTGCTGCGGACGCCCTGGGCGCGAAGCTCACCGGTGGCGGGCGCGGCGGATGCGTCCTCGCGCTCGCCACGGACGGCGAACACGCGGACCGCATCGCGGCCGCACTCCGCGGCGCAGGTGCCGCAGCCACCTGGACCACCACGATCGGAGCCCGCGCTTGATGACCGCCACCGCCGTCGCGCACCCCAACATCGCCCTCGTCAAGTACTGGGGCAAGGCGGACGCGTCCCTCGCGCTGCCCGCCACGGGCAGCGTGTCGATGGGGCTCGACGTGTTCCCGACGACGACGACCGTCACCGTGGACGGCGGGTCGGGTGACGGCCTGGAGGCACGGGATGCGTTCACCTTGAACGGTCGCGTCGTCGAGGACGGTGCGCTGGTGCGGGTCCGGGAGTTCCTCGACCTCGTGCGGGACCTCGCCGGCAGCGACGCCCACGCGAGTGTCGTGTCCGAGAACACGGTGCCGACCGGCGCCGGACTGGCCTCGAGCGCCTCGGGCTTCGCGGCGCTCGCCGCGGCGGCCTCGTCGGCGTACGGCCTCGACCTGTCCACGCGTGACCTCTCCCGGCTCGCGCGGCGCGGTTCGGGTTCGGCCACTCGGTCGATCCCCGGCGGGGTGGCGGTCTGGCACGCCGGCGACGACCAGGGCTCCTACGCCGAGCCGATCCCCGCGCCGCCGATGGCCATGGTCGTCGTGACGATCGACGCCGGCCCGAAGCCGATCGGGTCGCGCGAGGCCATGCGGCGGACGATCGCGACCTCGCCGTTCTACCCCGCCTGGGTGACCTCGACCACCGAGACCGTCGGCGACATGCTCGACGCGTGCGCTGCCGGGGACTTCACCCGCATCGGCGAGATCACCGAGAGCAACGCCCTCCGCATGCACGCCACGATCGAGGGCGCGTTCCCCCCGATCCGCTACCTGAACGCCCGCAGCGTCGCCGTGTTCGACGCCGTCGCCGAGCTCCGTGCCGCCGGGGTCGAGGCCTACGCCACCGCCGACGCCGGACCGAACGTCGTCGTGCTCACGAAGCCTGAGGACCGCGGTGCCGTCGCGTCCGCGCTTGCCGGGTTCGGCGACGTCATCGAGTCCGGCACCGGACCAGGCGCGCGCCTCGTCCGCTCCGAAGGAACGGGGACGCCCGACCCGGGTGTCGTCCCCGACCGACAGGAAGGCGCCGAGTGATCGAGTTCCGTGCCCACGGCAAGCTGTTCGTGGCGGGGGAGTACGCCGTCGTCGAGCCGGGGCAACCGTCCGTGCTCATCGCCCTCGACCGTGCCATCACCGCCCGGGTGACCGAGGGCCACGGCTCGGGCAGTGTGCACTCCGAGGAGTACGGGCACCTGCCCGTGACCTGGACCCGTGCGGACGACGGCATCGCGCTGGACACCGAGCACCACCCGTACGACTACGTGATGGCGACGATCGACCTCGTCGAGAAGCTCCGCGAGGAGCAGGGCATCGCCCCGCGTTTCCACGACCTCCGCATCCACAGCCAGCTCGACGACGCCAGCGGCCGCAAGTTCGGGCTCGGGTCGTCGGCGGCGGTGACCGTGGCGACCGTCGGAGCACTCGACCGCTTCTACGGGCTCGGTCTGTCCCAGCGGAAGCGCTTCCAGCTCGCGCTGCTCGCGACGATCCGGGTGAACCCCCGTGCGTCCGGCGGCGACCTGGCAGCGAGCACCTTCGGCGGCTGGCTGCGGTACAGCGCCCCGGACCGTGAACGGCTCGCGGCGCAGCTCGACACCCGCACGGTGACCGAGATCCTCGACGACACCGAGCACGCCGGTGATGCGTGGGAGGGCTTCGACGTCCAGCGGCTGCCCGCGCCCGAGAACCTCGAGCTGCTCGTCGGCTGGACCGGTTCGCCCGCGTCCACCACGAAGCTCGTCGGCGTCGTCCGTCGACACCGCAACGGCGGGTACCAGGCGTTCCTCGACGAGAGCCGCACCTGCGTCGACGACCTGACCACGGGCCTCCAGACCGGCGACGCGTCCATGACGTTGGACGCCCTGCGTCGCGCGCGCGTGCTGCTGCAGCGTCTCGGCGCGTCCGTCGGGTCGAAGATCGAGACCGAGCGCCTCGCCACCCTGTGCGACGTCGTCGAGTCGGCGGGCGGGGCGGCGAAGCCGTCCGGTGCCGGCGGTGGCGACTGCGGCATCGCGCTCGTCCCGGCGGACACCGACCTCGCCGGCATCCACCGCGCCTGGGAGGCGCACGACATCAGACACCTCAGCGTCGCGGTGCAAGCGCCCGAAGGGAGCGTCGAATGACCGACCTGCTGACCCCGATCCCCACGAAGTGGGTGGGGCCGATCCGCATCAGCGGCAACGCGGTGGAGGGTGAGCACGAGGTGCCGCTCGCCACGTACGAGTCGCCCCTCTGGCCGTCCGTCGGCCGTGGTGCCCGCATCTCGCGCATGGTCGAGGGCGGCATCGTCTCGACCGTCGTCGACGAACGAATGACCCGCTCCGTGGTGGTCCGCGCCGACAGCGCCGCAGCCGCGCACCTCGCGACCGGCCGCATCCTCGCGCGGCAGGCCGAGCTCGAGCAGATCGTCGCCGGCCAGAGCCGCTTCGCCAAGCTCATCGAGGTGCACCCGGAGATCGTCGGGGACCTGCTGTTCCTGCGCTTCGCATTCACCACGGGCGACGCCTCCGGGCACAACATGGTCACGCAGGCGGCGGACAAGCTCCTGCCGGCGATCCTCGCGTGGGAGCCCGGCCTGCGGTACGTGTCCGTGTCGGGGAACTTCTGCACCGACAAGAAGGCCACCGCCGTGAACGGCATCCGTGGCCGCGGCCGGAACACGATCGCCGAGATCGTCATCCCGGGCGAGATCGTCGAGAAGCGGCTCCGGTCGAGCGCCGCGCGCATCGCCGAGCTCAACGTCGCGAAGAACCTCGTCGGGTCGACCATCGCCGGTGCCATCCGGTCAGCGAACGCCCACTACGCGAACATGCTCCTCGGCTTCTACCTGGCCACCGGGCAGGACGCCGCGAACATCGTCGAGGGCTCCCAGGGCATCACGAGCGCCGAGGACCGCGACGGTGACCTGTACTTCGCCACCTCGCTCCCGCACCTCATCGTCGGCACGGTCGGCAACGGCAAGGGCGGCGACCTGCCCGTCGTCGAGGACGCCCTCGTGCGCCTCGGCTGCCGGCAGGAGGGCGAACCCGGCGCCAACGCCCGCCGCCTTGCCGCCCTCTGCGCCGCCACCGTCCTCTGCGGGGAGCTCTCGCTGCTCGCCGCGCAGACCAACCCGGGCGAGCTGATGGCCGCCCACGTCGCGATGGAGCGCCGCGGCGCGAAGCCCGCCGGAGGCGCAGCATGACCCGCATCGGCATCCACGACCTCGCCGTCGCGACCGGACACCACGTCCTCGAGCTCGACGACCTGGCGGAGCGTCTCGGCGTCGACCCGGCGAAGTACCACGTCGGCATCGGGCAGGACGCCTTCAGCGTGCCGGCCCCCGACGAGGACATCGTCACCATGGGCGCCGCCGCGGCGAAGGAGATCGTCGACCGGCACGGCGTCGAGGGCATCCGCACGGTGCTGTTCGCGACCGAGTCGGGCGTCGACCAGTCGAAGGCGGCCGGGGTGTTCGTTCACGGGCTGCTCGGCCTGCCGCAGAACGTCCGCGTCGTCGAGCTGAAGCAGGCCTGCTACGGCGGGACCGCTGCCGTCCAGCTCGCCCTCGGCATCGTCGCTCGTGCACCTCGGGAACGCGTACTGGTCATCGCCGCCGACGTCGCCCGCTACGACGTCGACACCGCCGCCGAGCCCACCCAGGGCGCCGGCGCCGCCGCGATCCTGATCTCGGCCGACCCCGACCTGATCGAGATCGAACCCGCCGCCGGGGTCTTCACCGCTGACGTCGACGACTTCTGGCGTCCGAACGACCGCTCCACCGCGCTCGTCGACGGCCGCCTGTCGGTCAGTGCCTACGTCGACGCGTTCGTCGGCGCCTGGGACGACCTCGCCGCGCAGGGCGGTCCGGCGTACGAGGACATCGTCCGGTTCGTGCACCACCAGCCGTTCACGAAGATGGCACTCAAGGCGCACCGGAAGCTCACGCAGCACGTCGGCGTCCCGTTCGACGAGTCCGAACTCGCGCTCGGCTTCACCTACAACAAGCAGACCGGCAACACGTACACAGCATCGCTCTGGATCGGTCTCGCGGCGCTGCTCGACCTCGACGACGACCTCGCGGGGGAGCGCATCGGCCTGTTCAGCTACGGCTCCGGCAGCGTCGGCGAGCTCATCACGGGCATCGTGCAGCCGGCGTACCAGGAGCACCGTCGGCAGGGCCGGGTGCGCGAACTCCTCGCTGCCCGGGTGCCGCTGACGGTGGACGCGTACCGGGAGCTGCACGCCGCGGGTGCCGCGACGAGCGAGGACGTCGAGCGTCCGCAAGTCACGGCTGCGCCGTACCGGTTCGCCGGGGTGCGCGGCGGCGCGCGCAGGTACGAGGCGACCGCCTCGGTCTGACGCGACCCAGTGACGGCCTGGAGGCGCGGCGCCAGCTGGCACCGCGCCTCCAGGCCGTCTCGTGCTCACGCCGCGGCGGTCAGCACCTCGCGTTCCAGACGCGCGTAGCTCGTCTCCATGCCGTCGGTCATGCCGGTGGCCAGGATCATGTCCCGCTGCGCCTGGTCCGGGTAGGTGATGAGCAGCGTCATGAGGGTGACGCCGTCCGCCTCGTCGAACTGCAGGTCGTTGACGTTCGCCGGGAAGGGCGCTCCTGTCATCCGCTCGGTGGTGACCATGCGGCGTTCCGGCTCGATGACGAGGTTCTCGCCCTCGAACCCGAAGGCCTCGCCCTCGGTGTCCCCGACGGGCGCCCAGGCCTGCCGGAACGAGCCGCCGACGACCAGGTCGTTCTCGCACACGGTCATCTCCCACCCGTCCGGTCCGAGCAGCCACCGCCGCATCAGCTCCGGCTCGGTGTGCGCGCGCCAGAGCAGGTGCCGCGGCGCTGCGAACGCGCGAGTGATCTTCACGTGGGTGTCGTCGACGAGGTCGGTGACCGTGCCCTTGCCGAGGGCGTACTCGCGGAGGTCGGCCAGCACGGTGTCGAGCTGCCCGAACGCCTGCGTGTACCCCTCGAGCATGCCCATCTCGAGCATCCGGTCGAGGTCGGCGGAGGACCCGAACGAGGTCAGCACGGTGACGCGGGAACCGTCGCCGACGCGCTCGAACGACAGCACGGTCTCGCTCCCCGGCATCGCCTCGTCGACGGCGCCGTCCTCGGTGGAGAACAGGTCCTCGAAGACGATCCGGCGCTGCTCGTCCACCTCGCTGATCCGCCACAAGGAGAGGAAACGCTCGCCCTGCGGGGAGGTCATCCGGTAGTCGGCACGGCCACCGGGGCGGAGGTCGAACGACGTGAACGTGGCGGGGAACCCGGGCGGACCCCAGAACCGTTCGAGCTGTCGGGGGTCGGCGAACGCGCCCCAGAGGCGTTCGACGGGGACGGGGAACTCGGCCACGAGGGTCATCGTGAGTTCCTCGGGGTCGGTGTGGACGGATGTGGTCGGCATCAGTGGCTCCCTTGTTCGCGGTCTTCTTCCAGCAGTGCGTCGAGGCGGTCGATCCGCCCGCGCCAGAGGTCGGCGTAGGCGTCCAGCAGTCCGCGCACCCGGTCGATCTGTCCCGGGTCGGCGCGCACGATGCGGGTGCGCCCCCGGGGTTCCTTGGTCACGAGTCCTGCTCCTTCGAGGACGGCGACGTGCTTCTGGACGGCGGCGAACGACATCGCGTAGGCGTCCGCCAGCTCACTCACGGACGCCTCGCCGACGAGGGTGCGACGGACGATGTCGCGCCGCGTCGCATCGGCCAGGGCGTGGAACACCCGGTCGACCTCGGCGTCGCTCAGTTCAATTCGTACAACCATTTGGTTGCACGTTACGCCGGGTTGGCTCGCCGCGCAAGTGGTCGGTGTACAAGGACCTATGGGCCACCTCATCTACGCGGGCGAACAGCTCGACCTCGCCGTGGACGACCGCGCTCTGACGCACCTGCAGATCGTCATCGTGAACCTCCTCCGGCGGGAGCACCGGTTCGTGTTCTCCTGGAAGGACGACGTCCTGCGCGGCGACGGCCGGAGTGCGATCTGGCTCCACCCGGACGTGAGCCTGCACTTCAAGTTCTCCGGCAGCCGGGTGCCCTCGATCAACCGCAGCTGGCTCGAGGAGCTCTACGCGGCCGCGACCTCCGGCTCCGGTCTCGTCCTGACCCCCGAGCCGCCGGACACCAGCACCGCGGAGGACTCGCCGTGGTCCCGCGCCGTGGTCCCGGGCGACGCTGAGGACGACTCCGGTCGCTAGCACGAGCGAGCCATCTCGGTCAACGGGTACCGCACGGACGTGCAAGGCCGTAGGTTGATCTCACCGCGAGCGTCCGCGCCGGCCCAGGGAGCCGGAACGGGTCCGCCGGCGGTCGAGGGGGGAACCACGCGACGCGCGAGGAGTCCCGGATCAGGGGCCTCCCGGCCTGCGCCCCCTCACCGTCGTCCCGGTCGCGGATTCGGGTTCCGCACCGGGACGACGGGCCGGGCGCGTGCCCGGGCCCTCGCACCGTGCGACGGGCCTGCCGCAGTGTGCGAGGTTCCGCGCAGGGTGGGACGCTCGCGCCCTCGCACGAGGCGCGGAACCTCGCACACTGCCGAGCCGGCCGCCGCGCGCGGCCGCCGCGCGCACCGCTCAGTAGACGTCGCGGACGTACCGCTTGCCGCGGCGCATGTCGGCGAGGTACGCCTGTGCGTCGTCCTCGCCCTTGCCGCGCTGGGACCCGATGACGGACAGCAGCGCCGACTCGACGTCCTTTGCCATCCGCGAGGCATCGCCGCACACGTACAGGTGTCCGCCGTCCTCGAGCCAGGCGTACAGCTCCGACGCCTGCTCGAGCATCCGGGTCTGCACGTAGACCTTCTCGGCCTGGTCACGCGAGAACGCCAGGTCGAGACGGTTCAGCACGCCCTGCTCCTGCAGCGCCGTGAGCTCGTCCTCGTACACGAAGTCCGTGTCGCGGTGCTGGTCGCCGAAGAACAGCCAGTTCCGGCCGGTGGCACCCGCGACCGCACGCTCGTGCAGGAACCCGCGGAACGGTGCGATACCGGTTCCGGGGCCGATCATGATCATCGGTGCGGACGGGTCCGCGGGCACCCCGAACGACGCGTTCGGCTGCAGGTACACGTCCACGGTGCCGTCGGGGGAGACCCGGTCGGCGAGGAACGTCGACGCGACACCGGCGTACATCCGGTGCGGGTCGCCGTACCGGACGGACGCGATCGTCAGGTGGATGCGGTCCGGGTGCGCGAGCGGGCTCGACGAGATCGAGTACTGGCGCGCCTGCAACGGCCGGAGGTTCGGCAGCAGCTCGTCGAGTCCTGGCGCCGCGGGACCGGCGTCGCGCAGCAGGTCGAGGACGTCGCGTCCCCAGAGCCAGCGGTCGAGCTCGTGCTTGTCACCGTGCGAGACCACGGCCGCGAGTTCGCTCGACGGCGCGCGCTGCACCAGGTCGGCGATGAGGTCCTTCGACGGCGTCCGGATCTCGCGGTCGGTCCGCAGGACCTCGGTGATCGCACGGCCGTCCAGGGACTCGGACCCGCTCGCACCGACCTGCTCCAGCAGCTCGCCCACGAAGACCTCGTCGTTGACCGGCACGACCGCCAGGGCGTCGCCGGCCGCGTACTCGATGCCGGAGTCGCCGAGGTCGAACTCGTAGTGCCGGATCTCCTTCGCGCTGCGCGGCGAGGAGAGCAGCCGGTTCTCGACGAGCTTCGACGGGAACGGGTTGCGCTTGTTCCACTGGGAACCCGGCCTGGAGGCACGGCTCGCGCCCGCCCCGCCGGTCGCGGTCGCCGACGTGGCCGGGTCACCGGCGGGGCCGGACGCGCCGGGTTGCGCACCGGCCTCTGCCGCGAGTCGGTCGAGCACCGCGGCGGTCCACAGCGCAGCCGGGTCCTCGAAGTCCACGTCGCAGTCGACACGGTCGTGGATCCGCGTCGCACCGAGCTGTTCGAAGCGGGTGTCGAGGAGCTTGCCGGCCTGGCAGAACTCGTCGTAGCTGGTGTCGCCGAGCCCGAGCACCGCGTACTGCAGCCCCTCGAGCCGCGGCACGGTGGTCGCCTGGATCGCGTCCCAGAACAGACCGGCGTTGTCGGGCATCTCGCCCTCGCCGTACGTCGAGGTGACGAGGAGCACGTGCGACATCCCGGTGAGCTGCTCCGGTGTGACGGCGTCGAGCGCGGTGGCCCGACCGCCGAGCCCGCGGGCCTTCGCGCCGGCGACCAGCTCGTCGGCGAGGAACTCCGCGTTGCCGGTCTGCGTGCCGAACAGCACGTCGATCGTGGTCGTCGGGGCGTTCCCGGACCCTCGCTTGCCGGCGGCGGCGATGCCCGCGATGAACCCGGCGAGCCAGGACTCCTGGGCGGCCGAGAACGGTGCGTCGACCGGGATCAGTGATCCGGTCGGGGGCAGGAGGCTCACGCGGACACCGCCTCGGTCGGCGCCTGCGGTGCACGGCGGGCGATGTCCTCGAGCGCCGCGTTCGCGAGCAGCTCGTCGAAGCGGGCCTCGCGGACGCGGCCGTCGTTCTTGGCGTTCTGGTGCATGATCCACCCGGTGGTGCCCGGCGCGTCCATGCTGCGGTTGTTCCGCTGCGTGAGCGCGCGCTTGTAGTCGTCGAGTCGCTTGATCGCGATGAGGGTCGCGAGCTGGTCGTCCGCGAACCGGTCGAGCGTGCCGCGCAGGTACTTCACGACGCGCTGCTTCACGAAGAAGTCCTCGGTGAGGATGAGGTTCTTGACGGCCTCGGTCACGCGGGGGTCGTTCGGACCCGCGGCACCGGGGACCCGCTCGAGCGCGAGGTCCTGCGCGACGCCGAGCACCGTGTACGACGACAGCAGCGAGAACATGTCGTCGCCCTGGTCGCCGAGCGCCGGGGCACGGCCGCCCAGCACGGCGCGCTGGTCGCGGTAGTCGACCTTGAACGCGCGGAGCTTGTCCGTCGCGATCGAGTTCGCCAGCTCGTCGAGCAGTTCGTTCCGGCTCGCCGCGGCCAGGATCTCGCCGGCGTCCTGGGTGAGCAGGAGCGCGCGGGGCATCCCGACGTAGACGTGCTGTCGTGTGGTCTCCCACTCGGCGAGCAGGCGCTCGGCCAGCGCCGAACCCGTCGCCTCGAGGTGCCACTCGAGCAGCAGGCGCGCCGCGGCCTCGTGGAAGGACCCGCGCGCGGTGTCGATGACGGGGAACACGAGGAGCGAGTCGGTGCTCGCGCGCTCGGTGACCTGGCCGGAGGGGTCGTACTGGTAGAGGAACCCGCCGGACATGCCGTTGCCGAGGCCCTTGCCGAACGCGCCGATATTGAACACGGCACCGCCCGTCATGTACTCGCAGCCGAAGTCGCCGACGCCCTCGACGACCGCGGTCGCCCCGGAGTTGCGCACGGCGAAGCGGTCGCCGGCCTCACCCTCGACGAACGTGCGGCCGCCGGTCGCGCCGAACAGGGCGAAGTTGCCGACGAGGACGTTGCCGCCCTGCTGGCCACTGCCACCGCCGGGAGCACGGACGATGATCCGGCCGCCGCTCTGGCTCTTGCCGACGCCGTCGTTCGCGGTGCCGGTGTGCTCGAGCACGATGCCGTCGTTGTTGAACACGCCGTACGACTGGCCGGCCGAACCGAGGGTGCGGATCGTGACGGCGCCGTCCACCAGGCGACGGCGGCCACGGTCGTCCGTGGTGATCGCCGGGTGCCCGGAGAGGTCGGTGTCGTGCAGCTCGTGGTTGAGGAGCCGCTCGACGTCGATGCCCAGCTGGCCGCCGACCGACTTGTCGCTGTTGCCGAGCAGCACGCCGTGCACGAGCACGTGCTCCTGCTCGTGGTCGACCAGGGCCGTGCGGACCCGCTCGAGCAGCGCGTCGTCGGTGTGGAAGTCCTTCTCGAGGTACTCCGGGTCCTCGACGACCTTCTCCGGGACCTGCGCGAGGAGGTTCCGGACGTCGAGGCGTCCGACGCTCGCCGGGTGGTCGAGGAGCTGCAGCAGGTCGGTCCGGCCGCGAGCCTCGCGCAGGGAGCGCAGGCCGAGGCGGGCGAGGATCTGCCGGACGTCGTGGGCGATGTTGAGCAGGTACTGCGCGAGCGCGCGCGGGTCGCCCTCGAACGCCTCGGCGTTCGTGGTCAGGCCCGCCGGGCACTTCACGTTGCAGTTCTTCGCCATCACGCAGCCGAGCATCATGAGCGCGGTGGTGCCGAACTCGAAGCTGTCGCCGCCGAGCAGCGCACTCGTCACGACGTCGCTGCCGGTCTGGTGCGCGCCGGAGCAGCGCAGCGTGACCTTCTGGCGGAGGCCGTTCGCGACCAGGGCCTGGTGGACCTCGGCCACGCCGATCTCCGCCGAGCGACCCGCGTACTTCAGGCTCGTGACGGCCGCGGCGCCCGTGCCGCCGGTGTTGCCCGCGACGTTGATGACGTCCGCGCCGGCCTTCGCGACGCCGACCGCGATCGTGCCGATGCCCTCGGAGGACACGAGCTTCACGATCACCCGGACGCGGGCGGCCTTGCAGTCGTGGATGAGCTGCGCGAGGTCCTCGATCGAGTACGTGTCGTGGTGCGGCGGCGGCGAGATGAGCTCGACGCCGGGCGTGCCACCACGGGCCGCGGCGATGTCCACCGTGACCTTCGGCGCGGGCAGCTGCCCACCCTCGCCGGGCTTCGCACCCTGGCCGATCTTGATCTCGAGCTCCTCGAGCATCGGGTCGGCGAGGTACCCGGCCCAGATGCCGAACCGGCCGGAGGCGAACTGCTTGATGCGCGAGCCGCGGATGGTGCCGTAGCGGGAGTGGTGCTCGCCGCCCTCGCCGCTGTTCGACATGCCGCCGACCATGTTCGTGCCGTGCGCCACCGCCTCGTGCGCGGTGGCGACGAGCGCGCCGTGGCTCATCGCGCCGGACGCCAGGGTCCGGGTGATCGCGTGCGCCGGCTGGACCTCGTCGAGTGCGACGCTGTCCGGGGCGCTCTCGAGCAGCACGAGCAGGTCGACCGCGGTGCCGGTGGCGCGCAGTGTCACCTGGGTCTCGTCGACGGCGTCGACGTCGACCTGACCGGGGTGCAGCAGCGCGAGGCCGTCTGCGAGGGCCGCGTGGCGCAGTGCACCCGTGGTCCCCGTCGACGTGAGCTGCAGGCGGAAGCGCTCCGTGCCTCCAGGCAGACCGTCGGACGACGACGGACGCGAGCCGGACAGACCGCGCACGGTGACGCTGGCGTTGCCGGTCGTGGCGAAGCGGCCGAGTTCGCGGGCGAAGTCCTCTGCCGTGTCGATGCCGGTGACGTCCGCGGGCAGCGCGAGCACGTCGCGGAGGGCCGCGGGACGGCGCGAGCGCTCGTCGTGCGTGGTCTGCAGGAACGTGACGTAGCCCGGGGTGATCCGGTGCGCGTCGATCTCGGCGTCGCTCAGCCGGTCGTAGCCGGTGTTCCGGTACGCCGTGTCGGTGATGCCGAACGCGTCGTCGAGCTGCCCGAGGGTGAGGAGCCGGAGCGCCTCGGAGTCACCGGAGCGCTCGAAGGACGGCCGCTCCTCGGTCATGCCGCCGAAGCCGCGCACGCTCGCGACGCCGAACGAGTGCCCCGCTCCGTCCGACCGCTCCTTGAACAGGCCGAGCATGGGCACCTGGCCCTCGGACTCGACGCTGCGGGCGCGCTCGTGCCAGTCCGTCGCGGCCTGGGCGATGCGGGCGAAGCCGACGCCACCGACCGGGGCCTGCATGTGCGGGAAGACCCGGGCGAACAGGTCGTCACGGGTGTCGAGGTAGTTCGGCTCGAAGAACTCGCCGCCGATGTAGCTCTCGGCCGTGCAGAGCCCGACGCGACCCATCGTCTTCGCGAGGGCCTTCTCCGCCGCCTTCCGGAACTGCTTGAGCGCGAGGTCGGTCGCGGTCAGCTCGCCGGCCGGGGCAGGGGCGGCGGGGTACTTCTCCTCCGCACGCAGCCGTGCCGAGAGGCTGTACACCGCCGCGGCACCGAAGCCGAGCGCCGTCGCCACGTGGTGTGACGATGGCAGCTGACCGGACTCGGCGACCACGGAGACCCGCAGCCGCAGGCCGGTCTCGATGAGCCGCTGGTTGACGGCGGCGACGGCGAGGATGACCGGGAGGGGCGCGTGCGTCGAGGACACGTTGCGGTCGGTGAGCACGGCGATCCCGCCGGTGCGCTCGGCGAACTGCTCGACGGCGGCGCAGAGCTCGTCGACCGCGGTGCGCACGGCGGCCGCGTTCGCCTGCTCGTCACCGAGCACCGGCACGTAGAGCATCTCGAACCGCTCGAGCGGCACGATGTCCTGGTCGCGAAGTCGGACCATGTCGAGGTGTCCGAGGATCGGGGACTGCACGACGAGCTGCCGGGTCGCGGAACCCGTTCCGTCCGGTTTCGCACCGAGCGCCACGCGCATCGACATGCCGTCGGCCTCGCGGATCGAGTCGAGCGGCGGGTTCGTCACCTGGGCGAAGCGCTGCGAGAAGTACTTCGCCATGCCGCCCTCGGTGTCGCTCAGGGCGTTGATCGCGTTGCCGTAGCCCATCGCCGAGATGCGCTCCGAGCCGTTCTGCAGCATCGGGTCGAGCATGAACCGGAAGCTCTCCTGGTTCAGCGAGTACGCGACGTAGCGGCCCGCGAGAGACAGGTCGCCCTCGTAGCCGAGCGTCGTCGTCGTGCGCTGGTACTCCGGCGCCGGCAGGTCGTCGAGGTTCACGCGGGCGGCGTCGAGCAGGGTCCCGTAGGGCTTGCGCGCTGCGAGCATCTCGAGCACCTCGCGGGTGCGCATCAGCGTGCCGGTCCGGTGGTCGACGACGAGCATGCCGCCCGCCTCGATCCGGCCGCGGTGGACGACCTCGTCGGCGTCGAACTCGACCTGCCCGGCCTCGGACGACACCATCAGGTACTCGGCGGTCTGCACCGAGCGCAGCGGGCGGAGGCCCAGGCGGTCGAGGCGCGCGCCGACGACGTCGCCGTCGCTGAAGATCACGGCGGCGGGCCCGTCGTTCTTCTCCTCGTACAGCGAGAAGAACTCGAGCATGTCCCGCACGTCGGGCGTCAGCGTGCGGTCGTTCTCCCACGCCGGTGGCATGAGCGACACCACGGCCTCGACGATCTCCAGGCCGTCGTCGAACACCCGGCTCTGCAGGGTCTGGTCGAGCCTGCTCGAGTCGGACTGCCCGGGCGGACGGACGATGCTGCGGGTGCGCGCGCGGGCCAGGGCCTCGTCGGACAGCCGGTTCTTCCGGTCGGTGTTCAGCTCGCCGTTGTGCGCCATCAGGCGGAACGGCTGCGCCATCGTCGGGTGCGGCTCGGTGTTCGTCGAGAACCGGGTGTGGAAGTACAGCGTCCGCACCGAGTGGCGCGGGTCCCGCAGGTCGGTGAAGTAGCCGATGACCTCGCCGGAGTTCAGACGCCCCTTCAGGATCTGGGTCCGCGCGCTGAGCGACAGCGGGTACAGGGCGGCGTGCTCGGCGTGGTCGGCAGCGGCCTGCCCGTACGAGACGGCCTCGATCGCGAGCAGGGCACGGTTCGCAGCGGCGTCGACGTCCTCCCTCGTCCATGCGTCCTGCGCGCGGAAGACCCACTGCACGATCGGCAGCTGGTACTGCTCGGCCTCCGGGCGGGCGACCGAGTGGTCCACCGGGACGTCGCGGACGAGCAGGAGCTCGAAGCCCTCGTGCTCGATGGCGTCCGTCACGGTCTGCTGGGCTGCCGTCCGCTCGTCGGCCCCGGACGGCACGAAGCAGTTCGCGACGCCGAAGTGGCCCGCGCGGAGCTCCTCGCCGGTGATCGCGCTGAAGAACTCCACCGACAGGTCGATGCTGACGCCGGCACCGTCACCGACGCCCTCGGCGGACTTGCCGCCGCGGTGCGGGATGGCGCACAGCGCTTCGTCGCCCTTGCGGATGACGTCGTGGCTCGGCGTGCCGTCGAGTCGGGTGATGAAACCGACGCCGCAGTCGCTCGATTCGCGGGCAGGGTCGTGGAGACCGAAGGAGGAGGGGTTCACGTGTGCGGGTCCAGTGGGGCGTTGCCGGCAGCGGACGGCCAGGCTGCATCAGTGGAGCGCTCGCCGCGGGCAGACCGGTGGTGGCAGTCGGGCCCTGTGGGGTTGTGGTGCGGTGAGGCGATGCTACGGCGCGGTATACCGCCCGCGCAACACCGCGGCGTCGGGTCGCGCGGCGGGTGTTGTGGTGCGGGTGCGGTGCGGTGCGGTTCGCTCTCGCACGACGAAAGTCACTCCGCGCCACGGATTCCCGCGGTTCGGAGTGACTTCGGTTGTGCGAACGCCCGGGCAGCCGGCGGGCGGCCGGCGGCGGCCCTGGTCAGGCTGCGCGGTCCTCCACCGCCGCGATCGGCTCGGTGGCCGCGGTGCTCGCGTCCGCTGCCGGCGTCGTGCCCGGGCGGATCAGCTCCGGCCGCCGACGGGCACGGAACACCCACGCCTTGAACAGGACGAACCGGACCCCGGTTGCGACGAGGTTCGCCGCCGTCAGCACGACGATCTCCGCACCGTGCGACGACCCCGGAGCGGTGGCGTGCAGCACCACGAGCGACCCCGACGTGATCGCCCACGCGATGCCGAACACCACGAGTCCCTGCACGTGGTGCCGGCCCGAACCCGCCCTGCCCCGCACCCCGAAGGTGAACCGTCGGTTCAGCGCGGTGTTGCCGATCGCGGTGACCAGCAGCGCGAGGAAGTCCGCCGTCTGCGCGCCGATCGCCGGCCGGAACACGGCGTACAGGATCGCGAACGCGACGGTCGACAGCACGCCGATCGTGCCGAACCGCAGTACCTGGCCGAGGATCCCGACGTGCGGCGGGGTGAACGGTCGGCGGCCGATCGCCTCGTACACGTCGGCGACCGGGACACGGCCGGACGCGATGCCACGGGAGACCCGCCACATGCCCTTGAGGTCCTCCGTCGCGGTCGAGGCGATGTGCACCGACGAGTTGACGTCGTCCACCCAGTCGACGGGGACCTCGTGGATGCGCAGCCCGGCGTGTTCGGCGAGGACGAGCATCTCGGTGTCGAAGAACCAGGCGTCGTCCTCGCAGAGCGGCAGCACGTGCTCGGCCGCCTGGCGGGTGATCGCCTTGAACCCGCACTGCGCATCGGAGAACGAGACCCCCATCGTGGTCCGGAGCAGCAGGTTGTACGAGCGGGAGATGAACTCGCGCTTGCCGCCGCGCACCACCCGCGCCGAGTCGGCCAGCCGGGTGCCGATCGCGACGTCCGAGTGCCCGGACAGCAGCGGTGCCACGAGCGGCTCGAGCGCGGCGAGGTCGGTCGACAGGTCCTCGTCGACGTAGACGAGCACGGTCGCCGGGGATGCGCCCCAGACGGCCTTGAGTGCTCGGCCGCGACCCTTCTGTGGCAGGTGCACGGCCTGCACGTCGGGGAGCATCGCGGCGAGGTCGTCCGCGATCCTGGCGGTGTCGTCCGTCGAGGCGTTGTCCGCGATCGTGATCCGCCACGAGTGGTGGAGCGACGTGCGGCAGAACGTGTGCAGGCGTCGGACGTGGGCGGCGAGCGTGTCCTGCTCGTTGTAGCAGGGGACGACGATGTCGATGTCGAGGGTCTGGTTCGTCTCCGTCATGCGCTCATGCTCGGCAGTGGGCATACGGGGACCGAAGCAGTGGCCTGTGTCGTCGCTAAGAACCCACGCCCGGCCCGCGATGGCCCGAGTTTCGTGCGCGGCGACACTTCTCGGGCACGCAAGCGCGTGATGTGTCGCTCAGCGCGAGAGTCGAGTGCGGGGCGCTGCCTGCGAGTCAGCGCGGGAGCAGGATCTGCACGACTGCGATCACCGCGAGCGCCACGATCGGGACCCCGGCGATCCAGGCGCCAGCGCGGATCTGCGTCCGGCGGATCGTGGGCCGGGCGTGCGAGGTGCGCGCGAACTCCGTCGCGGCGACGAGCTCGGGGGCTGCGGCGGGCGGCGCGGGCTCCGGTTGCGGCCGGTCGTCCTCGAACGCGGGCACCTCGACGACGAGGTCGTCGGCGCGCGGACGCTCCGGCAGTCGTGCGAAGTCGTCGGCGTTCGTCATCGTGACCCCCTCGTCCCGGTGGACCCAGTATGCGCCGTGCGCTCCGTCGCGGGCAGGTCCACCGTGAACGCCGTGCGGCCCGGCTCCGAGGCCACCCGGACGATCCCCTCGTGCGCCGTCACCACCGCCCGGACGATCGCCAGGCCGAGACCGCTCGTCCCGGCCTCCCGGGAGCGTGAGGCCTCGCCACGGGTGAACCGGTCGAACAGCGTCGGCAGGGCCTCGGCGGGGATCGGTGGTCCGTCGTTGGCCACCACGAACCGCGCGACGTCGCCGACCCGCTGCAGCGACACGACGACCGCGGTGCCGGCGGGCGTGTGCGTCCGTGCATTGGCGAGCAGGTTCGTCACCACCCGGCGGAGCTGCCGCGGGTCGCCGGACACCACGAGCGGGTGGTCGTCGAGCACCTGCAGTGTCCACCGGTGTCCGGGGGCGGTCGCGCGGGCGTCCATGGTGGCCTCGACGACGAGCGACGTCAGGTCGACGGGCTCCCGAGCGGGCGACGGTCCCGACGCCATCGCCCCGGCGTCGAGACGCGCGAGCAGCAGCAGTTCCTCGACGAGGTCGCCCATCCGCACGGCCTCGCGCCCGATCCGGTCGACGTTCCGGTGCATCGCGTCGACGTCCGACGAGGCCGCGGTGAGCTCGGCGTACGCCCGCACGGTGGCGATCGGCGTCCGCAGTTCGTGCGAGGCGTCGGCGATGAAGGTCCGCATCCCGGTCTCGGCGTCACGCCGGACGGTGAGCGCACGGGCGACGTGTCCGAGCAACCGGTTCAGCGCGGTGCCGACCTGCGCGACCTCGCGGTTCGCCGCCAGGTCGGCTGGGGCGACGCGGACGGGGATCTCCGGCTCGCCGCGCTCCAGGTCCAGGGCGGTCACGTCGGACGCCACCGATGCGACGCGTTCGAGCGGGCGGAGGGATCGCCGGACGAGCAGTCGGAGGGCGAGCGCTGCGATGAGCAGTCCGACCACCGTGACGACGCCGATGACGAGCAGGAGCCGGGTGATCGCCGCGTCGAGGTCGCCGAGCGGCAGCGCCGTGACGAACACGTCGCCGTCGTCGTCGACCGCCTGCACCCGGTACGTGCCGAGCGCGCCGAGGTCGATCGTGGTGGGGTCGCCGTCGCTCGACACCGCGGCGAGCGTCCGCTCCTGCGCCGAGGTCAGCCCGTGCTGCTGTCCGTCGCTGTCGGTGTACCCGCCGAGCACGGCCTTCCCGTCGCGGAAGATCGCGACGACGGTGCCGGCCGACTGCCCGGGCGCGCCGATGAACGCGTTGTCCGGGTCCGTGCCCGTCGCGTTCGAGGGTGGGGGTGGCCGCTGGCCCTCGGGCCCGCCGACGGTCCGGTTCGCCGCCGTCGAGAGTTCGGCGTCGAGCCGCTGCACGAGGTACCCGCGGAACGCGACGACGGTCACGGCTCCCACGACGACGTTGGTCGCGACGAGCAGGAGCGCCACGGCAGCCACGATCCGCCACCGGAGCGACGGCACGCGACGGTGCTGCCTGGGCCCACGCCGCGGGTTCCGGGCCGACGCGCCAGCGGCGGACCGGCCGTGCCGGTGGGGAGAGGCGCGGATCGCCTCGGGCGGTCGGCTCACGTCGTCGGCCTGAGCACGTACCCGGCCCCGCGGACCGTCTGCAGCATCGGCTCGCGTCCGGCGTCGAGCTTCTTCCGCAGGTACGACACGTACATGTCCACGAGGTTGGACGACGTCCCGAAGTCCATGCCCCACACGTTCGCGAGGAGTTGTTCCCGGGACAGCACCCGGTTGGCGTTCCGGGCGAGGTGCCGGAGCAGCTCGTACTCGGTCGGGGTGAGGTCGAGCGGGTCGCCGGCACGGCTCGCGGTCCGGGCGTCCTCGTCGAGCCGGAGGTCACCGACGGTCGTCTCGGACGCGCCACCGGTGGCCGCCACCCGGGCGGAGGTGCGTGCGAGGATCCGGGCGCGCACGAGCAGCTCGTCGACGCCGAAGGGCTTCGTCAGGTAGTCGTCACCGCCACCGGTGAGCCCGGCGAGCCGGTCCTCGGGGGCGTCCCGCGCGGTGAGGAACAGCACGCGCACGTCGTCCCGGGCGTCCCGCAGCCGTTCGAGCACCTCGAAGCCGTCGATGTCCGGCAGCATCACGTCGAGCACGATCACGTCGGGCTGGAACTCCCGCGCGGCGAACAGGACGTCCCGGCCGCGGTGCACGGCCCGCACGGACCAGCCGTCGCCCTCGAACGCGAGGGCGACGGCGTCCGCGAGGGCGTGCTCGTCGTCGACGACGAGGGCGCGGACGGGGCTGCCGTCGGTGCGCTGCAGCGGTGACGCGGGCATGTCCCGGAGCCTATCCACCGCGCCCTCGTCGCCGATCACTTCGTGGCGCTCAGGTCGTAGACGGTCTGGCCGCCGACCGTCGTGCTGTCGTAGTTCGCCGCGACCCACTCCTGGATGGCCGAGGCCGTGGACGATCCGCCGCCCATGCCGCCACCGGTCCCCGAGGAGATGTAGTAGCCGATGTCGCCAGCCGCGACCCACGCCTTGAACTCGGCGAGCGTCGGCGCCGGGTCGCTCGACCAGCCGCCGATCGCCATCACGGCGGTGTCGGTGTCGAGCTCGATCTGCGCAGCCGACTGCGAGCCGTTGACCGCGGCGGCCCACTTGGCGTCCGAGGCCTCGAGGAGCTTCTGCAGTGCCGACGAGGTCGTCGATCCCTCGCCGCCCGTGCCGCCTCCGGTGCCGCTCGGCGCGCCGCCGGACGTCCCGTCGGTCGACCCACCCGGCATCTCGCCGGTCATGCCCTCGGGCGGTGTGCCGCCGGGACCCTGCTGGGTGCCGTCCGTGCTGTCGGAGCCGTCCGTCTCGGAACCGGAGGCCGACCCACCGGGTCCTCCCGTGCCTCCAGGCAGACCGCCACCCGCGCCACCGCCACCCGTGCCGCCGGAGCTGCTGCCCGCCGGACCGACGCTCGGGATCGACCCGGAGTGCGCGACGGTCGTCGTCGCGAGGGCGTAGGCGGTGGTGCCGGTGAGCCCGAAGAGCGTGCCGGCGAGGACACCGACCGTGACGAGCTTGCGGAGCGTCGGTACGCTGCCGATGACGATCGCCGCGGCGGACAGCAGCCCGCCGAACAGCATCACCCAGCGCAGCCACGGCATCCAGCTCGGGTTCTCGTTGAGCAGGCACCAGCCCCAGAACGCCGTGATCCCGATCATGGCGGCCAGGCCGAGGCGACCCAGGAACCGCTCGCGTGCGTGCCACAGGAGCGCGCCGCCGGTGCCGACGAGACCGGCGATCGCGGGGGCGAGCGCGACCGTGTAGTACGGGTGGATCGTCCCGGACATGTACGAGAAGACGAGCCCCGTGACGAGGAGCCAACCGCCCCAGAGGACGAGTCCGGCACGAGCCGGGTCGGCGAGGTGCCGGCGGCCGACGACGACGAGACCGAGCACCAGCGCGATGAGCGCCGCGGGCAGGAGCCAGGAGATCTCGAGGCCCATCTCCGACGAGAACAGTCGGTTCAGCCCGGTCGAGCCGCCGAACGAGGAGCCCGCGGTGCCGCCGGTCATGCCGCCGCCTCCGCCACCGCCGCCGTTGCCCGACCCGCCGAAGATGCGGCCGAGGCCGTTGTAGCCGAACACCAGGTCGAGGACGGTGTTGTTCGTCGAGCCGCCGATGTACGGGCGGGACTCCGCCGGCCAGAGCCACACGGCGACGACCCACCACCCGGCGGAGACCACGAGGGAGCCCGCGGCGATGAGCAGGCCGACGACCCGCTTGCCCCAGGTGGTGCGAGCGGCGAACAGGTACACGAGGCCGAACGCCGGCAGGACCAGGAGTCCCTGCAGCATCTTCGTCAGGAACGCGAAGCCGAGGGCGACACCGGCCAGGGCGATCCACTTCCAACTGCCCCGCGGGAGCGCCCGGACCGTGCAGTACGCGCCCGCGGTCATCAGGAACACGAGCAGCGCGTCCGGGTTGTCGAACCGGAACATCAGCGCCGCCGCCGGGGTCGCCGCGACGACGAACCCCGCGAGCAGAGCGCCGACGTTCGCGGTCGTCGCGCCGAGGCGGGCCAGGGTGCGGCGGACCGTACCCCACACCAGTGCGACGGACCCCACGGCCATGAGCGCCTGCGGGAGCAGGAGGCTGAAGCTCGAGAAGCCGAACAGCCGCGCGGACAGCACCATCACCCAGAGCGACGCCGGGGGCTTGTCCACCGTGATGAAGTTCGACGAGTCGAGCGAGCCGAAGAAGAACGCCTCCCACGACTTCGTGCCGGCCTGGACGGCTGCGGCGTAGAAGCTGTTGGCGTACCCGGAGACACTGAGGTCCCAGAGGTACACCACCGCGGTCACGACGAGGAGCGCCCAGAACGCCGGGCGGAGCCAGCGGGCGTCCTCGCGCTCGCCGAGGAAGAGTCGTGCGAGGGGCTTGCGACGCCGATCCCGCGCGTCACTGTGCGCGCGGTCGCGTCGATCGGTCACGGGTATCGGGTACGTGGTCATGCCAGTGAGGATTCCGGGCGTTCCCCGAACGACCCGATGGCCGGGCTTGGCGCTTCCTAAGAGCGCCGCGGTGCGCGCGCGTTCGCGGCTGACCTCGCACCGTGCGAGGTCAGGCGTACCGCTGCGCCGCCCGGATCGCGGCGCCCGTGTACGAGCCGCCGAACAGGAACACGTGCAGCAGCAACGGCGCGAGCTGGTGCAGCTCCACTCGCTCCTGCCAGCCCGGAGCGAGCTCGGACTCGGCGTCGTACGCCGCGAGGACGGTCTCCAGCCGGGGGAGCCCGAAGAGCCCGAGGAGCGCCAGGTCGGTCTCCGCGTGGCCACCGTGCGGGTTGGCGTCGATGAGGACCGCGCCGGTGGGTTCGGTCGGGTCGCCCGGCCACAGGACGTTCCCCGCCCACAGGTCGCCGTGCAACCTCGCCGGACGGTCCCCGACCAGCGCCGGCTGCGGCGACCCGAGCGTCCCGCCCTGCACGCGATCGGCAACGCGGTCGAACACCGCCGCCTGCTCGTGGTCGAACCCGCCGCGGTCGACGATCCGGCGGACGAAGTCACGGATGCGGTACTCGGCGAAGAACGCACCCCAGGTCGCGGGGGCGTCCGCCGCGGTGACGAACGGTGTGCCCGACCGACCCATCCGGAGCGGTCCGTCGGTCGGGAAGCCCGGAGCAGGCGTCCCCCACCCGTCAGCACCGGCGGCGTGCGTGTGTGCGAGGGACCGTCCGAAGCGCTCCGCCTGCGCCGAGGTCGGCGAACCGTCGTCGATCAGTTCCAGTTCGAGCACGGTCGGGGACGGGCGTCCGAGGACCCGGGCGACCCGGGTGCCGCCAGCGTCCTCGGCCGAGGCCAGCCAGGCCAGACCGGCGGCTTCGGCTGCCGCTTCGTGCGGATCGGTGAAGGTCTTCACGTGCGTCTCGGCCATCACCCCATCCTGCCGAGCGTCCCTCCGTGCCGGGTCAGCGCCGACCCGCCGTCGATCGTCGTCGTGCTTCGCCGGCGAGCACCCGCAAGTGCGACTCCACCCGGGCGGCGAACTGAGGACACCCCGCGTCGCGCAGTGCATCGGCGAGTCCCCGGCGCTTGGCATCCGGACGAGCGGACCAGTAGTGGGCTTGCTGCCGCACCACGTCACGCGCCGCGCCCGGTGCCGAATCGTCCACGAGCAGGAAGAAGTCGTCGCAGCGGTAGACCTCGTAGTTCGCTGCGTCGGTGGGAGTGAAGCCCTGGTCCTCGGTGAGCAGGACGTGGGCACGGCATGCCTCGGCCGCAGCGTGCACATGGCGGTCGTCCGGATCCTGTCCGGCGTACGGCACCGTGGCGTCGAAGTCCTCGACGAGTTCGTCGATTGCACCGAGGACAGCCGCACGCAGCCGCGTCACCGCACCGCCAGGGAGTTCGGGGTACTTGCGGTGAAGCATCCGAACCGTCTCGGCGAGTACGTCCTCGGTCGTGTGCAACTGGAACATGCCGTCGGTCCGGAGCCGCAGGAGACAGGTCCAGTCGCGCAGCGTGCTGCTGCAGAACACGTTCGCATCGACGAACACCCGCTGGAGCATCACATTTCACACCGTAGCGGGCCGGGTTTGTTCAGTCGAACACCTCGCCTGCTTCGAGCAACTCGCTTGCGGCGCTCCGACGTGCATCGCGACGCGCGGCCCGAACGGCGAGCACGTCCTCGCGTCGGAGCCGTCGGTGGGTCCCGACGCTCCGTGCCGTGATCTCACCGCAATCGATCATCTTCACCAGGGTCGGCCGCGAGATCCCGATCACGTCGGCGGCGACGGTCGTGGTCATCTCATCGGGGAGCACGCTCGTCGACACTCCTGCGCCGTCGGCCATGCTCTCGACCAGGTCGGCCAGGAAGGTGCCGAGTCTGCCCGGGAGATCGATCGAGGAGCCGTCGTCGAGCTCCATCGTAATCGTGACGACGCGTCGGTCGCCTGCAGAGGTCACGACGTCTGCTGCCTCGATCCTCGCGACTTCGTCGATCGGTACCGCTCGACTGGTGGTGGTTCCGGCACGCATGGCGCTCCTCCGATCACGTCGCGTGTGGGTGTGCAGTTGCTTCACACCGTACGGCGGTTGCACTTGCAAATGCAACCCCGCATCGCGGATCAGACCGCGTCGACGAGCGCCCTCGCCAACGGGTGCCACTCCCGCGACCCCGGCCCGCTCAGCACCAGGGTCCGTTCGAGTCGCCGGGCCATCGGCACCATGACGAGGTCCGGCGGCAGCATCCCGCGCCCGAGCGTCGGCACGATGGACACGCCCTCGCCGCGTTCGATCATCCCGAACATGGTGTTCATCTCCCGCACACGGTGCGCCCAGCGGAACGGCTGCCCCTCGAGCTCGTGCAAGCGTTGGATCTGCCGTTCGCAGCCACCGCCACCCGCGACGAGGCCGTCCTCGTGCAGGTCGTCGAGGGTCAGCGCCGGCAGGTCGGCGAGCGGGTGGTCCCGTCGGACGACCGCGGCCATCTCGTCCTGCGCGACGACGACCCCGCCGTCCGGCACCGGCGAGGGATCGACCAGCACGGCGGCGTCGACCGTGCCGGCCTCCAGCCACTCGGGCATCTCGTCGTCGTCGCCCTCGTAGACCTGGACGTCCACGTCGGGCAGGGTGACCGCCCACAGCTCGCGGAGCCGCGGCAGCAGGCCCTGGCAGACGGTGGGGACGGCGGCGAGTCGCACGGTGCCGCGCGCCGTGGCGGGCCGGACCGCTGCCTCCAGGGCGTCGACCGAGGCGAGCACACTGCGGGCGTGCGCCAGCAGGCGGTCGCCGAGCGACGTCGGGACTGCGGCGGTGCCGCGGCGGACCACCGGGCCGCCGACCTCGCGTTCGAGTCCGGCGACGGCGTGCGACACGGCGGACTGGCCGACGCCGAGCGCGACGGCTGCGTTGGTGAAGGAGCCCGCGTCGACCGTCGCGACGAACGCGCGGAGCTGTGGCACCGAGATCGTCATGCGTCTTCCTCATCTGATCATGAAGCGCATGCGTTTGCCGCATGCGTCGAGGATGTCGACACTAGGCCACATGAACGCGGTCCTCTACCTCCTCGTGGCACTGACCTGGGGCTCGAGCTTCCTCTTCGCGAAGATCGGCCTCGACGGGCTCGCCCCGCAGCAGGTCGCCACGGTGCGCACGGTCCTCGGCGCCCTCACGCTCGTCGCGGTCCTGCTCGCGACGCGCCGACGTTGGCCCCGCGAACCGCGTGTGTGGGGGCACCTGCTCGTCGTTTCGGTGTTCCTCAACGCCGTGCCGTCGTCGCTCATGGCGTGGGCGGAGCAGACGGTGCCGTCGGGTCTCGCGAGCATCTACAACGCGACGACGCCGATCATGACGATGGCGGCGCTCGCCGTGCTCGTGCCGTCCGAGAAGCTTCGCGGGCGGCAGGTCATCGGGATCGTGCTCGGCATCGTCGGGGTGCTCGTGCTGGTCGGGCCGTGGAACGTCGTCGGCGACCCGGCGGTGCTCGCCAGCGTCCCGGGTCAGGTCGCGCTGCTCGGGATGACCGCCTGCTACGGCATCGGTCTCGCGTACCTCCGGCGGGTGGCGGTCGGCAGCACGTACGACCCGGTCACGCTCGCGACGGTCCAGCTGACGCTGGCCTCCGGACTGCTCCTGCTGGTCGCGCCCGTCATCGCCACCGGCCCGGTGCAGTTGGACTGGAGGATCGTGGCCGCGATGGCAGCGCTGGGGTGCGTCGGTACGGGGCTGGCCTACGCCTGGAACACGCGGCTGGTGCAGGCGTGGGGAGCGGGCCGCGCCTCGACGGTCACCTACCTGACGCCCGTCGTCGGCGTGGTGCTCGGCGTGCTGGTCCTCGGCGAGCACGTGCGGTGGAACGAGCCGGTCGGAGGAATCGTGGTGCTGCTCGGCATCGCACTGGCCTCGGGTGTGGTGGGCCGGCGGCGTCTGGGCGTGCGAGCTCCCGCCTGAACGGGGGCCGGATCCGAAAGCGGCCCCGGCCGTAGGATCGGCCGAGAAGTCGTCCACGGAGTCGTCGACGGAGACGGAGACCGGTCATGACCGCCACCCACCACACCAGCGCCACCGCCTCGGTCGCGGCGATCCTCGCAGAGTCCGCAGCGCGGTACCCGGAGGACGTCGCCGTCATCGTCGGCGACCGGCGCACCACCTACGCGGTGCTCTGGAGCCAGACGCTCGCGTACGCCGGTGCGCTGCGGGCCCGCGGTGTGCGGCCTGGCGACCGTGTGGCGATGCTCGTGCCGAACGTCGAGGACTTCCCGCGGGTCTACTACGCGACGCTCGCCCTCGGCGCCGTGGCGGTCCCCGTGCACGCCCTGCTCAAGCGGCGCGAGATCGAGTACGTCCTGCGCGACAGCGGCGCCTCGCTGCTCGTCTGCGCCGCACCCCTGCTGACCGAGGGGGCGGCCGGCGCCGAGCTCGCCGACGTCGACGTACTGACGGTCCTCGCGCCCGCCGACACCCCGGACCGGCTGGAATCGCTCGCGGAGCAGGCCGACCCCCTCGACACCTACGTGCCGCGCGACCCGTTCGACACCGCCACGATCCTGTACACGAGCGGCACCACCGGCAAGCCGAAGGGCGCCGAGGGCTCGCACTTCGCCCTGCTCGAGCAGGTCAACACGAACCTCATGACGACGTTCGACATGCACCGCGGTGACGTGTTGCTCGGAGCGCTGCCGCTGTTCCACACGTTCGGGCAGACCTGCACGATGAACACCGGGTTCCGGGTCGGCGCGACCATCGTCATGCTGCCGAAGTTCGACGGGGACTCGGCGCTCGCCGCGATGGTCGAGCACGGCTGCGGCGTCTTCATGGGCGTCCCCACGATGTACATGGCGCTCCTCGACGCCGCGACGCGTTCCGACTCCCGACCGTCCCTGCGCTACGCCATCTCCGGCGGAGCCTCGCTGCCCCTGGCCGTGCTCGAGCGGTTCCAGCAGGTGTACGACGCGCCGATCCACGAGGGCTACGGACTCACCGAGACGTCACCGGTCGCGACCTTCAACCACGTCGGGGTCCCGCCGCGTCCCGGCACCATCGGCACGCCCGTCTGGGGCGTCGACGTCGAGATCGCCGACCCGGAGCAGCACGACGCGATCGTGATGCTGCCCCACGGCGAGATCGGTGAGCTCGTGATCCGCGGGCACAACCTCATGAACGGGTACCTCGACCGTCCGGACGACACCGCCGCCGCCATCGTCGACGGGTGGTTCCGCACGGGCGACCTCGGCACGAAGGACGACGACGGGTACCTGACGATCGTCGACCGGACCAAGGACATGATCATCCGCAACGGCTACAACGTGTACCCGCGGCAGGTCGAGGAGGTCCTCGCCGCCCACCCGGACGTGGCGATGGCCGCGGTGTTCGGGGTGCCGCACGAGGTGCACGGTCAGGAGATCGAGGCCGCCGTGGTGCTGCGTGCCGAGGCCGTGGTGACCCCGCAGGAGCTGATCGACTTCGTGGCCGCTGAGATTGCCGCCTACAAGTACCCGCGGGCCGTGCACGTGCTCGACGCGCTGCCCCTGGGGCCGAGCGGGAAGGTGCTCAAGCGCGAGCTGGTCGACCGGTTCGGTGTGCGCGAGGTGTCGGCGGGGTGACCCCGTCCCGCCGACCGTCGACCGCACGTCTGCTCTTCGCTTCGTCACACCCGGGCCCGACCGTGACGGTGACCGTGCTCGCCGCGGTGATCGCCGCCGCCGTCGGACACCCGGCGTGGCTGGTCCTCCTCGTGGCGCTCACCGTGGTCGCCGGTCAGCTGTCGATCGGGTTGGCGAACGACTGGATCGACGCCGATCGCGACCGATCGGTGGGCCGGTCGGACAAGCCCGTGGCCCAGGGTCTGATCGCGGTCGGCACGGTCCGGACCGCAGCGTTCGTCACCGCAGGCGTCGCGGTCGTGCTCTCGGTGTTCCTCGGACCGGTCGCTGCCGTCGCGCACCTCGTCCTCGTGGCCGCGGGGTGGGCTTACGACGCCGGCCTGAAGCGGACGGTGTGGTCCGTCGTGCCGTTCGTGGTCGCGTTCGGACTGCTCCCGGTCGTGGCGGTCTCGGCCGGGCCGGACGGCGACTGGCCGGCGTGGTGGGCGATCGCGACGGGAGCCGTGTTCGGCGTCGCGATCCACTGCACGAACGTCCTGCCGGACCTCGTCGACGACGCGGCCACCGGGGTCCGCGGGTTCCCGCACCGGCTGGGGCTCCGTGGCGCCGGGGTCACGGCGTTCGGAGCGCTCGTCGTCGCCGCGCTGCTCGTGCTCGGCGGGCAGGTGTCCGGGGCGGACCCGGTGCGTGGTGCCGGGGTGGTCCTGGCGGTGCTGGGGACGGTCGTGGTGGTCGTGCTCGCGGCGGCGGGGGTCCGGCTCGTGCTGCGGGGCCTGGCGTCGCGGACGCTGTTCCGGCTGGTGATCGCCTCGTCGCTCGTCCTGGTCGTCGAGCTCGGCCTCGCCGGCGCCCGCCTGGTGGGGTGACCGCGCGAGCAGCGTCAGCGAGCAGCGCGGGCCGAACGCCACCGCACACCGCGACCCGTCACGCCCAGCGCATCGCGTAGACCCCGGCCAGCCCGTCCGCGGTCGGGAGGGACAGGACCGTCCGGAGCAGTGCCTCCCGGCCGATCGTCCCCAAGCCGCCCAGCGGACGGCCGAGTGCCATGTTGACCTCCGCCTGCCGCGCGGCCCGGCGGGCCACCGCCTGGCGACGGCGGGCGTGGTCCGGCCACGGGCCGGGCGCGCCGGACGCGACCGCCTCCGCGAGCAGCGGCGCGAGCTCAGCGGCGTCGAGCCAACCGAGGTTCATGCCCTGCCCGCCGATCGGGCTGATCTCGTGCGCGGCGTCGCCGGCGAGGACCACGCGGCCGACCCCGACCCGGTTCGCCTCGCGTCGCCGGACCCGGAACCCGCTGAGCATCGTGCAGCTCGCACCGTCCGGCGCGGTGCCGGTGCGCTCGGCGACGATCGAGGCGAGCCTCGGCGCGTCCACCCCGGATCCGTCGGGGACGAGGACGACGTAGCGGCGGCGGCCTCCCGGCAGGGGGAAGGACTCGACGACCCCGGCGGGTCCGACGTCGACGATCGCGGCGGACCGGGCGGCGGCGCCCTCGACGTCGGCGAAGTCGCCCATCACGTAGTGGTCCGGGTAGTCCCGTCCACGCGTCGTGATGCCGAGCAGACCGCGGGTGGCGCTCCGGGCACCGTCCGCTCCGATGACGAACGACGCCCGCACGGCCACGCTGCTGCCGTCCGGTCCGGTGCCGGTCGCGTCGACGTGGTCCGGGTGCCGCTCGAGTCCGGTGAGGGTCGTGCCGACCCGCAGTGCCCCGGTCGCGAGGTCCGCGAGGCGGTCGCGCAGCAGGCACTCGGTGCGGTGCTGGTCGAGCGTGACGACGTACGGGTGCGTGGCCGAGACCCGGTCGAAGGTCAGGGTGCCGAGGTCGCGTCCCCGGCTCCTGGCGACGCCGGCGCGGACCCGGGTGGCCTCGGCGAGCACCGGTCCGTCGAGGTCGATCGCGGCGAACGCGTCGAGGGACGGCGGGTGGATGCCGATCGCGCGGGATCCGGTCGGATCGGCCGTGCGACGTTCCCAGACGGCGACGTGGACGCCCCGCGCCGCCAGGAGCGTCGCGGCGAAGAGGCCGACGGGGCCGCCGCCGACGACGAGGACGTCGACGCGCTCCGTGGTCACGTGCCGAGCCTACGGACGGGCGGCACGGCGGTCGCCCAGGCGGGTGGGGCCCGGGAGTCGCGTCGTTGCGGACTGGAGGCGCGGGGCGGGCCCGACCCGTGCCTCCAGTCCGCCACGTGGTGCCGTCAGCCGGTCGCGTCCGCCGTGTCGCGCGCGGACCGGTCCGCCGCGACCAGCCGTCGCGCCTCGCGGAAGCGCTTCCGCGCCTTCTCGACCGGCACCTCGACCGCGTAGGCAGCACCGACGGCCACGAGGAGCGCGGCGCCGACGAGCCACACCTTCCCCCAGGCGCCGATCGCGAACGTGCCGAGCAGCGCGATCACGAGCGGGTGCCAGAGGTACGCCGAGTACGAGACGCGTCGGCCGAACCAGGACACCGGCTGCCACGCGAGCGCCGTCGACAGCGGGGAGCGCACGGACACCAGGCCGCCGATGAGCAGCGCCGAGATGAGTCCCGTCACGGGGAGCACCACACCGAACGACCACGCGTGCTGTGTCCAGTCGTCGTCGATCCAGAACTGCACCCCGGCGAGCAGCCCGATGCCGACCCAGGTGCCGACGTGTCCGGCGATCCCGGACGCCCAGGTCCGGATGCGTTCGTCGTCGAGCAGCAGCGCGAGCAGGCACCCGGTCGCCAGCGGCACGACGCCGAGCACGGGGGAGAAGTACACGTCCGGTGTCGCGCCGGCGTTCGGGGTCCGGTAGCTCAGCCACGACGCGGCAGCCGCTCCGACGATGACCACGCCGAGGCCCGTCATGAGCCAGCGGCGGCGGGAACGGAGGGCGAACAACAGCACGAGGACGGGTGGCCAGACGAGGTAGAACTGCTCCTCCATGGACAGGCTCCACGTGTGTGCGAACACGCCCTGCGTGGTGTCCCAGTACGAGCGGAAGAGGTTGCCGGTGTAGCTCAGCGCGATGAAGGCGGCCTCACCGGGGGAGAACGAGGCGCCCTTGTAGTCACCGACCCAGTTCCACAGGGCGAGCCCCACGACGACGAGGGCGAGCAGGGCCGGGTAGAGGCGCAGGAGTCGCTTCGTCCAGAACGACCCGAGTCGGATGCGGCCGGTGCGACGCCGCTCGCCGAGCAGCAGGGTCGTGATGAGGAACCCGGAGAGCACGAAGAACACCGTCACGCCGATGAACCCGCCCTCGAACTGCGGAACGTGCAGGTGGTACAGGATCACGATCAGGATCGCCACCGTGCGCAGGCCGTCGAGCGCCGGGGCCCGGTGGGTCAGCGGCGGCGGGGGCGTCGGTCGTGCGGCCCTGCCGTCGGTGTCGGCCGATGCGGATGTGGTGCGGGTCCGCTCCGGCGTGAGCGTGGTGGTCGCCACGGACGCCTCCTGCGAGATCGGGTTGCGGGGGCCACCGACCGTCGGGCCGTGACCGTTTCGTTACAGGATGCTCGCGGAACGTAAGAGCGGTCTCAACGACCGGGGTGCACCAGGCTCGTCAGAGCGTCGAGTCGTTCGTGGGCGATCTCGGCGAACGGGCGGTCCTCGTCGTCGGCGATCCACTGGGCGAACGACAGGTGGAAGACGGTGACCGCGGTCTCGGCGGCGATCGTCGCGGCAGGCTCGGGCACGCCGCGGTCGCGCAGGACCTCGCCCAGCCGGACCTTCAGGGTCGCGAGCTTGCCGAGCTCCCGTTCGCCGAGTGCCGGGTTGCCGTCGATGATGCCCTGGCGCGTGCGCGACCACGGACGGCGTTCCTCCGGGAAGAACGCACCGGCGGCCTCGAGCGCGCGGCGGACGAGGTCGAACGGCGCTGCGTCGGCCGGTGCCGCCTCGATCGGGGTGGTGAACATGCCGAGGAAGTCGTCCTGCCCGGCGAACAGGACCTCGCGCTTGTCGGCGAAGTGCCGGAAGAACGTGCGCTCGGTGACCTCGGCGGCGGCGGCGATGCCGGCGACCGTCGTCTGGTCGTAGCCCTGCTCCGCGAACAGCTGCAGCGCGGTCGTCTGCAGACGTTCACGGGTTCCGGGTTGCCATCGGGCCATGTCCGCAGTCTACTGATGACAGTGGCTGACATCGAGTGCTACAGTGATGTCAGTTCATGACATCACCGCCGTGGACACCTGTGAAGGGAAGACACATGCACGTGTTCGTCACCGGGGCCTCCGGCTGGATCGGCTCCCACACTGTCGACGACCTCCTCGCCGCCGGCCACACCGTCACCGGCCTCGCACGCTCCGACGCCTCCGCCGCGGCGCTCGAGGCGAAGGGCGTCGCCGTCCTCCGGGGCGACCTCGACGACCTCGACGCCATCCGCCGCGGGGCCGCCGAGTCCGAGGGTGTCCTGCACCTCGCGAACAAGCACGACTGGGCGAACGCCGCCGCGACGAACGCCAGCGAACGTGCCGCGGTCGAGACGATCGGTTCGGCCCTGGTGGGCTCGGATCGCCCGTTCGTCGTCGCCTCCGGTGTCGCCGGACTCGCACAGGGTCGCCCCTCGACCGAGTCCGACCCCAACCCGTCCGTCGGGCCGGAGAGCATGCGGGGCGGCAGTGAGAACCGCGGCTTCGACTTCGTCGACCAGGGCGTCCGGACCATCGCCGCCCGCTTCAGCCCGACCACGCACGGCACGGGCGACCACGGCTTCATCGCCGCGATCGTCGGCGCCGCGCAGCGCAACGGCGTGTCCGGCTACATCGGCGAGGGCACGAACAGCTGGGCCGCCGTGCACGTCACCGACGCCGCGCGACTCGTCCGGCTCGGCCTCGAGCAGGCGCCCGCCGGCACGAAGCTGCACGCCGTCGCCGAGACCGCGATCCCGACCCGGGCGATCGCCGAGGCCATCGGCGAGGGACTCGGACTCCCCGTCACCTCGGTCGACCCCGCCGACGCGGTGTCCCACTTCGGGTTCATCGGACAGTTCTTCGGCATGGAGATGTCCGCGACCTCGGACGAGACGCGGAAGCTCCTCGGCTGGGAGCCCACCGGCCCGGGGCTGCTCGAGGACATCGCCGCCGGCGCCTACTTCGAGGTGGCCGCGCGGCGCTGACCCGTCGCCGGTCGGCACCACCGGTCGCTTCGGCCGGTCGGCCCGACCGACTCGGAACGACAGCACCGATGTCGTACGACATCGGTGTTGTCGTTCGTTGCGCGCACGGGATGCCGCGCGGCGCGCGGAGCGACGAAGTCGCTGTCGCACGACGTCGACGTTGTCGCATCGGGTCGGTCCGCGCGCGGCGCCAGCCCCGCGCACCACCCACCGGCCTGGAGGCGCGTGGCGGCCCCGCCCCGCGCCTCCAGGCCGTCGCCGGTCGGCACCACCGCACATGGTGAGCAGAAATGGTCGGGTCCCGTCTCCGGACTCGACCATTTCTGCTCACTGAACGGCGACCGCGCGCCGCGCGGACTACTCCGCCTTCTGCATCTGCCACGGCTCGGGCTCGCGGTCGCCGTTCGGCCGCACGGGCCGGACGTCGCCGACGATCGGGATCGCCCGCTTCCGCATGAACCACAGATAGCGCACGAAGAAGTGCGACAGCGTCGACAGCCGGTTGCCGTTGCCGAGCAGCGACGCGATGTGCACCGCGACCCAGGCCGCCCACGCGACCGGCCCGACCATCGTGATGCCCCCGCGGAGCTGGGCGACCGCGGCGTTCGTGCCGATCGTCGCCATCGTGCCCTTGTCGAAGTACTTGAAGTGCTCGGTCGGCTTGCCCTCGAGCAGGCGCTTGATCTGCCGCGCGGAGTGCCGTCCACCCTGCAGCGCCGGCTGGGCCAGCTGCGCGAGGGCGTCGTCCTGCGCCGCGATGTCGCCGGCGGAGAAGACCCGCTCGACGCCCTTCACGCTGAGGTCGTCGTTCACCTGGATGCGTCCGCCGTGGGTCTGCGGCATGCCCCAGCCGGAGACCTCCTTGTGCGCGGCCACACCGGTCGCCCAGATGACCTGCGAGGCCGGGATGAACTCACCCTCGGCCGTCATCACGCCGTCCGGCTTCACCTCGGAGACGCCGGTGTTGAGGCGCAGCACCACCCCGCGCTTGCGGAGCACCTTGGCCGCGTAGCGACGCAGACGCGGAGCGAACGGCTTCAGGAGTTCGCCGCTGCGGTGCACGAGGGTGATCGAGATGTTGCCCCGCTCGATCTCCGGGTACGCGCCCACGAGGGCCTGGTCGCGCAGTTCGGCGAGCGCGCCGGCCATCTCCACGCCGGTCGCGCCACCGCCCACGATGACGATCTTGATCTCGTCGGGGCCCTGGTTCGCGGCGGCCTCCTCGAGGCGGGTGAACAGCTCGTCGCGGATGCGGAGCGCCTGCGAGCGGGAGTACATCGAGTACGCGTACTCGTACGCCCCCGGTGTGCCGAAGTAGCTCGTGTTCACGCCGTTGGCCAGGATGAGCCAGTCGTAGTGCAGGTGTTCGCCGTCGGACATCTCGGCGACCCGCTCGACCGGGTCGATGCCGGTGAGCAGCCCGTGCCGGAACTCGGCGTTGCTCTGCTTCGCGCGGAGGCTCCGGAGGAAGTACGTCACGTCGCCGGCGTTGAGGCCGCCCGTTGCCACCTGGTACATGAGCGGCTGGAACATGTTGTAGACGTGGCGGTCGACCAGGGTCACCCGCACCGGTGCGTCGGCGAGCTCGCGCATGGCGGCGACACCGGCGAATCCACCGCCGACGATGACGACGTGCGGGCGGGTGTCCTGGGGCATGCTGACTCCGGCTTCCTCGGATGGTGAGATGGTCACCACCGAGGGTACGCGCGGTTCGGACAGTCGTTCGACGGCCTGGCGCGAACCGCTCGGCGGCGACGCGGAGCGTCGCGCGGGTCGCGCCGACCGAGCCTGCGAGGGAGGACGGTCACGTCCGTCAGGCGTCGAGCCTCGCGTAGGTGCTCACGACGTTGCCCTTGCTCGTCACGGTGCTGTCGACCAGACGCAGGCGCGTGGGCGGGTCGGTCGGTTCGAAGAGCTTGCGGCCCGACCCGGCGATCGCCGGGTGCACCATGAGCTGCAGTTCGTCGAGGACCCCCGCGAACAGCAGGCTACGGACGAGCGTGACGCTGCCGCACACCGCGATGTCTGCGCCGTCCTGCTGCTGCAGCCCGCGGACGAACTCCGGGACGGCGCCCGTGATCCGGGTGCTGTTCTCCCACGCCAGGTCGTCGCCGAGCGTGGTCGAGGCCACGTGCTTCTCGATCGGGTTGATCCACTGGCCGAAGGGGGCGTCGGCGTGAGCGGGCCACCACTCGGCCCACTCCAGGTAGCTGTTCTTCCCGAGTAGGACCGTGTCGGTCCGGGCCATGAACGCGCCCATCCCCGCCCCGAGCTCGTCGTCGAAGGAGTCGTACTGGAACTCGTACGGGTCCTGCACGACGCCGTCGACCGACGCGAACAGCCCTGCCGTCACCTTGCGCATGGTCGGAGCGTAGCCCTCAGCTGTTCGAGGAGGAACCGCTCGTGCCCGTTCCGGTCCCGGTGCCGGAACCCGTGCCGCCCTGGGTGCCGCTCCCCGGGAGCTGGTTCGTCCCGCCGTTCGTGCCACCGTTCGTCCCGCCGCCGGGGAATCCGTTCGTGCCGTTCCCGGGCACCTGCGTCGTGGACTGGCTCGTGCCGCCACCGATGGAGTGCCCGATCGCGAACCCGATCCCGCCGCCGACCAGGAGCGCCGCGAGCCCGATGGCCACCGCGACGATCGGCCAGAACCACGGCGGCTTCGGCCCGCCGCGCTTCGCGGCAGGGGCCGTGGCGGCGTTCCCGTACCAGGGGGTGGCACCGTTCGGGGCGCCCGCGTTCCGCGGGGCGGCGTACGGGTCCTGCGCGTACGGCCCCGCGGGGGCGTGGGCGGGAGCGGGCGTGTCGAGCGTCGCGGTGGAGGTCGGCGTCGGAGCCGCTCCCCAGCCCGCGGGGCTGCTCGGGTACGTCGTGGTGGGCTGGGCGGCCGTCGGCTGCGCGTCGGTGCGCTGCGTGGGGTCGCCGGGGTTCGTGGGGGTGGTGTCGCTCATGGAGACGAGTGCACACGGCTTGGCTATGGGCGAGCGATGACGGGGCTGACGCATCGCTGTGGAGCGCAGCGCTGTGGAGTGCCGCGTAGCCTCGGGTCGTGCGTGTGACGGCGGAGGGCCAGCGATGACGGAGGCGACCACGTCCGGGACCGGGCCGACGCGCACGGACCGCACCGCGCCTCCCGTCCGGATCTCGCTGGTGCGTCGCGGATGGTGGGCCGCACTCGACTGGTGGTACGCGATCCGGTGGCAGCTCCGGAGCTTCGGGCCGACCACGGCCGACGACTACCGGACGGGTGACGGGCAGCCCGTCGTCGTGGTGCCCGGCGTCTACGAGACCTGGCACTTCATGCGGCCGTTGATGGACGCATTGCACGACCGCGGCCACCCGGTGCACGTGCTCTCGGTGCTCCGACACAACCTGCGTCCCGTGCCCGAGTCGGCGCGGGCGGTGCTCGCGTACCTCGAGCGGCACGACCTCCGCGACGTGCTGCTCGTGACGCACAGCAAGGGCGGACTCATCGGCAAGTACGCGATGACGCGACTCGACGACCACGGCAGGATCGACCGGATGGTGGCGGTGTCGACGCCGTTCGGCGGGTCGGGGTACGCGCGGCTCGCTCCGGTCCGGCACCTGCGCGCGTTCCGGTCCGGCGACCCGGTGCTCGCCGGGCTGGCCCGGGAGCTCGACGCCAACGCGCGGATCACCTCGGTGTACGGGGTGTTCGACACGCTCATCCCGGAGGGGAGTGCGCTGCCGGGGGCCACGAACGTGCGGGTGCCGGTCGGTGGGCACTTCCGGATCCTCGGCGATCCCCGGACGACGGCGGCCGTGCTGCGGGCGGCGGGCGACCTGCCGGGCTGACGGCTCCGCGGCGGCCAGGCGCGCGCGTGCGGGCCGCAGTGTGCGAGGTTCCGCGCACCGTGCGGGCCGGCGAGCCTCGCACCGTGCTCGGAACCTCGCACCGAAGCGGCCGGACCGCCGGACGGCGGCCGGGCACCGGCCGCGCGGGGTCAGGCGCCGGGCAGGAACAGGCAGAACGGGTGCCCGTCCGGGTCGAGCAGGACCCGGACGTCCTCCTGCGGCTGGAACTCGGCCTGCCGCGCACCGAGGCGTTCGGCACGGGCGACCGCAGCGGGCAGGTCCTCGACCTGGAAGTCGAGGTGCAGCTGCATTCCAGGGGCGTCCTCGGTGCCGGGCCAGGTCGGTGCCACGTAGGCGGGTTCGTACTGCACGGAGAGGCCGGGCCCGTCCGCCGGTCGGATGCGGGCCCAGTTCGGGTCGTCCTCGTGGACGGTCCAGCCGGTGAGCGCGCCGTAGAACCGGGCGAGCGCGAGTGGTTCGGGTGACTGCAGGACGGTGGCGGCGAGCGTCGGCATCGACGGATCAGCGGCGGTCATGCGCGGGAGCGTACGCCGTGCCGGTCCTTCAGCGGTCGGCGACGCTCGCGCGCTCGACGATCCGGTGCGGGATGACGACGGTCTCGGGTGCGGCGTCGCGTTCGGCGATCCGCTGGGTGAGCAGGTCGAGGGCGGCCGTCGCGAAGGCTCGTCGATCGAACGACACCGTACTGAGTGCCGGGATCGCGTACGCGGCGCCGTCCACGTCGTCGAACCCGATGACGCTCACCTGCTCCGGAACCCGGACGCCACGGGCGGCGAGGACGTGGAGCACGCCGAACGCGATCGAGTCGGTGAACGCGAAGACCGCGTCGGGGAGCGGATGCTCGTCGAGCCACGCCGCGAACGCCTCCGCCGCCGAACTGGTGGTCCACGAGGGCAGCGGGACGCGGAGCGACGGATCGGGCTCGATGCCCGCGGCAGCCAGCCCCGCGAGGTAGCCGCGCTCGCGCAGTTCGCTCGTGGCCGTCGCCGCCGTGGCCCGTGCGGCACCGACGATCGCGATCCGACGGTGCCCGCGGGACACCAGGTACGCCGTGACCTGCTCGGCCGCCGCTCGGCTGTCCACGTGCACCTGGTCGACGTGCTCGGGCTCGACCTCCCCGATGACGACCGTCGGCGGCAACCCCTCGGTCGACGCGAGGACGCTCGCGCTGAGCGACACCGGGTTGAGGATGAGTCCGTCGACGAGGTGCGCCCGCGCACGGGAGACCAGGTCGCGCTCACGGGTCGGCTCGTTGCCGGTCTGGTCGAGCTGCACGGTCCACCCGCGTTCGCGCGCGAGTTCCACGAACCACTGTGCGAGTTCCGCCGAGTAGGCGCTGGCCATCTCGGGCAGGGTCAGGGCGATCGCTCCGGAGCGGCCGTTGCGCAGCCCCCGGGCGGAGAGGTTCGGCACGTAGTCGAGCTCGGCGAGCGCCTGCTCCACCCGTTCCCGTGTCTCCGGGCGCACCACGACACCGCCGTTGATGACGTTGGAGACGGTCTTCGGCGACACCCCGGCGAGGGCTGCCACGTCCCGCACGGTTGCGCGCATCGGGTCGAGCGTAGCGCGGGGTGGGGTCAGGGCCGGACGTACTTGTGCACGTACGTCGTGTACTCGACGGGGACGGTCGCCCGTCCCGCGGTCTCCGGGTCGTCGTCGAGCAGGCGCTGCACGGCGTCGAGCAGCGCGGTCCGCTCCGACTCGGGACGGACGATGACGTAGCTGCGCGAGGCGACCATGTCGAGGAACGCCGATCGGTCCTGCTCGTGGACCCACGAGAACTGCTCGTACTCGCCGTCGCCGAACGGGGCACCGACGACGGGTGCGCCGTAGTCCATCACCCGGGACTCCGGCTGCTTCATGAGCGCTCCGAGCCGTGCCGACCAGGGCTTCGTCTCGTCGCGGACGTTCCAGACCAGGCCGAACACGCCACCGGGGCGCAGCACCCGGGCCACCTCCGCGGCACCCCGCGCCGGGTCGACCCAGTGCCATGCCTGGGCGAACGTCACACCGTCGGCGATGCCGTCGCCGAGCGGGATCGACTCGCCCGCGCCGTCCAGTGCCCGGACTCCGGGCAACGCGGTCTGCAGCCTCGCGCGCATCGCGGCGTCCGGCTCGACGGCGACGACCTCGGTCGCGTGGTGGATCAGGGTCCTGGAGAACTTGCCGGTGCCCGCCCCGACGTCCACGACGAGCCCTGCGCCGTCCGGGAAGAGCCACGCGGCCGCGGCGTCCGGGTAGCCGGGGCGGCCGTGCTCGTAGGCGTCGGCCGCGGCTCCGAACGACTGGGCGTGCTGCTCGAAGGTCATGTTCCCAGCATGCCCGCACCGCCGGTCAGCTGGTGCGCGCGGCGTCGACCGCGCCGACGACCTCGGGCTCGAGGAACGGTGCCATCGACCTCGCGTACGTCTGGGTCACGTGCTGTACCTGCCGGTAGACGACGACTCCGCCGATCACCGACGGGCACGTGCCGTCGGTGCAGAACAGCGGGGTCGGGTCGATCAGTCGGACGCCGGGCGTCGTCCGCGCGGCCTGCGCCACCGGGTCGTCGAGGAGCCCCGCGGCCTCGCTGAAGTCACACTCGTCGCCGTCGCCGGACTGCTCCACGCAGCTCGGCACGTCTGGTACGCCGCCGATGCTCGGGTCCGGGTTGTCGCGCAGGGCGACGACGGTGGACCCGGCCTGCTGCAGTCGTTCCCACGTCGACGCGTACGCCGCGGCTGCCCGGTCGCGGACCGCCGGGGTCAGTTCGTCGGCCTTGCGGACCATGCCGCCGGGCCACGGCGTCCGGGACATCGCCGCCACGAACACGACGTCGTACCGCTCCTGCTGCAGCTTGTCGAGCGTGTTGGCCTTCCACGTGTCGCAGGACGGAGTGATGTCCGCCCGGGTCATGGGGCACCCGGAGTGCAGGTAGGTCGTGAGGCTCCAGTGGTGCGCCTTCGCGATGAGCTGCAGTGCCGGGACGACGTTCGCCGCGTGGGAGTCCCCGACGATCGCCAGTCGCGTGGTGCCGTCGGGGTCGCCGACCTCGCAGCCCTTGACCGTGGTGTCCGCGCCCTCGATCTGGCAGCCCTTCCCCGACGTGTCGGCGAAGTCGTCGGCCGCGGCCTGGACGGGGCTCGGCACGATGTCGGCCCGTTCGACCTGTGGGCAGTCGGCACCGTCCTGCACTGCGGCGGCGCCGTAGCACGACGGGATCGTCAGGGTGCCGTCGGCGGCGATGGTGACGCCGACCGTGGTGGTCGCGGTGGCCTGTTCCCGCGCCGCCGAGCCGTACATGCCGGCAGCAGGCAGGGCGACCACGAGCAGACCGGCGACGGCGAGGACCAGGACGCCGCGGTGGCGCGGACGGAGAGCGCGCATCCGTTCGGTCGAGAAGGCGATCACCGGCAGCTCGATGAGGCGACGGGAGAAGTGTGCGAGCACGAGGGCGATCGCGAGTACGACGCCCTTCGCCCAGAGCGGCGTCGCCACACCGCCGGCAAGTCCGATGACGAAGGGCATCACGATGAGCAGCGGCCAGTGCCAGAGGTAGAGCGAGTACGACACGTCGCCGAGCCACTGCACGGGGCGGAGCCGGTACAGGAACGCCGGACCCCAGCGCGCCTCGGGCATCGCACCGGCGATCACGAGCGCGGTCCCGGTGATCGGCAGGAGTGCGATCCACCCCGGGAACGGCGTCGAGGCGTCGAAGGTCAGGGCCGTCACCGCGATGACCGCGAGCCCGGCCCAACCCATCGACGCTGCGAGGGCGTCGGGGATCCGGACCCGCTGCAGCCCGAGCCAGAGCAGCCCGCCCGCGGCGAACTCCCATGCGCGGGTCGTCGTGGCGAAGTACGCCGCCGAGGACTCGCCGGTCTGCCAGATCGAGTACGCGAGCGAGAGTGCGAACAGGGCGCCGAGCGCGATCGCGATGGCCGGGGCGAGCGAGACCCCGCTGCGACGACGGCGTCGGTAGCGGAGCCGCGCGCAGGACCAGAGCACGAGCGGCCACAGGGCGTAGAACTGCTCCTCGGTGGACAGCGACCAGAAGTGCTGCACGATGCTCGAGTCGGAGGCCAGCGCCGAGTAGTCCACGGAGTTGCTGGCGAGTGCCCAGTTCTCGACGTAGAGCGCGCTCGCGATGATCTGCTCGGTGAAGTCCATCCACAGTGTCCGTGGCACGAACACCGCGGTGAGCACGACCGTCACGAGGAGGGTGGCCAGCGACGCGGGCAACAGCCGCCATGCTCGTCGCGCGTAGAACACCCGGAAGCTGAACCGGCCGGCGGCGAGCGGTTTCGCGATGTGCGCCGTGATGAGGAAGCCGGAGATCACGAAGAAGACGTCGACGCCGACGTAGCCCCCGGGCAGGATGCCGGGGAACAGGTGGTAGACCACGACCGCGGCGATGGCGACGGCACGGACGGTCTGGATCTCGAGGCGCAGGTTCCTCGTGGACGCCGCGGTGCCGGGATGCCGCCTGACCCGTCCGGCCCGGTGGCGGGCGGACGCGACGTCGTGGCGGGGCGCCGGTGGCGCGACGGTCACGGAACCCCCCTGCTGCGCGATGCGCGATGCGCGATGCGCGGCTGCGATGCGTACTGCGCGGCTGCGACGCGCGCTGCGAATCTACCGCGTCGGGTGGTGACGACACGAATCCCGGAGGCGCGGGGCGGGGCCGCCACGTGCCTCCAGTCCGATGGCCGGTCACCGATGCGAGCGCGACGACGATGGACCGTTACAACGATGGAAATTCTTGGCAACGGGTTGCCGCACCGTTGCCACGGCCGCCAGGGTCACTCCAGGAATCCAACGGAGGGGGCCACACGAGTGACGAAGCTCGACGTCCGCGCGACGACCACAGCGCACACCGCACCACCGCCCGACCCCGGGCTCCGCCGCCGCAGCACGTGGCAGCGGATCCGGCGCGACCGGGTCCTGCTCCTCATGGGCCTGCCGGGCGTCGCGCTGCTGCTCGCCTTCCACTACCTGCCGCTGCTCGGCAACCTCATCGCGTTCCAGGAGTACCTGCCGTTCGTCCCGCTCGGACGCAGCCCGTGGGTCGGCGTCGAGAACTTCTCGGTGATCTTCGACGGCGATCCCGAGTTCCTCCGCGCCCTCGGCAACACGCTGCTCATCACGCTCGTGCAGGTCGTCTTCGTGTTCCCGGCGCCGATCATCCTCGCGCTCATGCTCAACTCGCTGCTCTCCGAGCGGATCAAGCAGGTCGTGCAGTCGGTCCTCTACCTGCCGCACTTCCTGTCGTGGGTGATCGTCGTCGCGGTCTTCCAGCAGATCCTCGGCGGATCGGGGCTCGTCAACAACGCGATCCGTGCCGCGGGTGGCGACGCGATCGACTTCCTCGGCAACCCGGACGGCTTCATCGCCCTGCTCACCAGCCAGGTGATCTGGAAGGACACCGGGTGGGCGACGATCCTGTTCCTCGCCGTCCTCAGTTCGATCGACACCAGCCTGTACGAGGCGGCGAAGATGGACGGCGCGTCCCGCTGGCGGCAGCTCTGGCACGTCACCCTGCCGGGCATGCGCGGGATCATCATCCTGCTGCTCATCCTCCGGCTCGGCGACTCCCTGACCGTCGGCTTCGAGCAGATCCTCCTCCAGCAGCAGGCCGTCGGCCGGGCCGCGAGCGAGGTCCTCGACACGTACGTCTACAACAACGGCGTCCTCGGCGGGCAGTGGGGAGTCGCCGCCGCGGTCGGCCTCGTCAAGGGCGTCGTCGGCGTCCTGCTCGTCCTCGGCGCCAACAAGCTCGCGCACGTGTTCGGCGAAGCCGGCGTCTACCAGAAGGAGTCGAAGTGACCGCCACGCACACCGTCACCGTCCCCGGGCCACGGAAGCGCAAGCGCGGGGGACCGGACGCCCCGCCGCTGCCCGGACGGCTCCTGACCGGGTTCGTCCTGCTCGTGATCTGCCTCGTCGTGATCCTGCCGTTCGTCGGCATCGTGTCGACCAGCCTCGCTCCGGTCGCCCAGGTGAACGACGCCGGCGGGTTCGTGATGTGGCCGAAGGGGGTCGACCTCGGCGCGTACGAGAGCATCTTCGCCGGCGGTGTCGTCACCCGCGCCATGCTCGTCAGCATCGGCATCACCGTCGTCGGGACGCTCATCAGCCTGTTCGTGAGCGCCATGCTCGCCTACGCCCTGAGCCGACCGGGGTCCTACGGTTCCGGGTTCGTGCTGAGCCTGGTGCTCGTCAGCCTGCTGTTCGCGCCGGGACTCATCCCGAACTACCTCGTCGTCAAGCAGTTCGGTCTGCTCGACTCGTACTGGGCGCTGATCCTGCCGACGGCGCTCAGCGCGTTCAACGTCATCGTCATGCGGTCGTTCTTCATGGCGATCCCGAAGGAGCTCCTCGAGTCCGCGCGCATCGACGGCGCCGGTGACTTCGCCGTGTTCTGGCGGATCGTGCTCCCGCTGTCGAAGGCCGTGCTCGCCGTGATCGGCCTGTTCTACGCCGTCGGCTACTGGAACGCGTTCTTCAACGCCCTGCTCTACATCAACGACACCGCGAAGTGGCCCCTGCAGCTCGTGCTCCGGACGTACGTCATCAACAACGCGCAGCTCGGCGGCGCCGACCTCGGCACGTCCTCCGACGCGCTGCCCCCGCAGGCCTCGATCCAGATGGCGATCCTGGTCGTCTCGATCGTGCCGATCCTCATCGTCTACCCGTTCCTGCAGCGGCACTTCGCCAAGGGTGTCCTGACCGGCGCGGTGAAGGGCTGACCATGACCTCCTCGTTCAGTCGCCGCACGCTCATCGCGGGCGGGATCGGCATCGCGGCCACCAGCCTGTTGGCCAGCTGCTCCACCGTGACCCGCTCGACCGACGTCAAGGCGATCAACAAGGCCGTGCAGCTGCCGGACTACGTGCCGTGGACCGGCGGACCGGAACCGGTGCTGCCGAAGACCAGTCCGCTCATGCCGAGCGCCTTCCGGAAGATCCCGGCGACCCTCGTGCCGACGAAGGGCAAGCCCGGCGACGGGTCGACCGTGCACGGCAGCGTCCCCACGAACTCGCCGGTCCCGCCGTCGAAGGGCAGCAATCCCTACTGGCAGGGACTCGACGAGCGGATGGGGATCGACCTCGACCTCACGATCACCCCCAACGCGGACTTCGGGAACAAGTTCGCCACGCAGGTCGCCGGCGACACCCTCGGCGACGTGTTCACCATCAACCAGGCGTTCTCGTACCTGCCGCAGTTCCTCGAGGCGAAGGCCGCCGACCTCAGCCCGTACCTGTCCGGCAGCGGCGTCCGCGACTACCCGTACCTGGCGAACCTGCCCACGGCGTCGTGGCGCGGGACGGTGTTCTCGGGTGGCATCTACGGCGTCCCGGTGCCCCGGGGCCCGCTGACCTCGCAGGCGTTGCACCGTCGCCAGGACGTCTTCGAACGGCTCGGCGTCGACCCGTCGTTCTCGAGCGTCGACGAGTTCGTCCAGCTCTGCCGACAGGTCTCCGACCCGCACGCGAACCGCTGGGCCCTCGCCTCGGTGCCGACGAACATCATCGCGCCGATGCTCGGACTGCCGAACCAGTGGCAGCAGCAGGGCGGCCGGCTCACCCACATGTACGAGCTCGAGGAGTACCAGGAACTCCTCGACGTCTCGCGCCGGCTCATCGCCGAGGACCTCGTCCACCCGGACAGCATCACCGCGTACAACGGCAAGGTCTGGTTCGTGCAGGGTTCCGCGCTCATGCTGTCCGACACGTACAGCGCGATCCCGGGGCTCCTGCAGCAGGCGACGCCGGGCTCCGGCTTCGAGTTGACGATCGCGCCGTTCGTCGGCCCGTCGGGCTCGACCGCGAAGCCCTGGCTCGGCGACCCGAACAACACGATCGCGTCGGTCGCCGCGGGCTCGGAGTCCCGCGTGCGGATGCTCCTCGAGGTCCTGAACTGGTGCGCGTCACCGTTCGGCACCGAGGCCTGGACGTACCGCAAGTTCGGCATCGAGGGCCGCGATTTCGAGTACCGCGACGGAGCCCCGGTGCTCACGAAGACGGGCAACAGCGAGACGGGGCTGGGGGAGTTCCCGCTGCAGTACTTCACGGAGTGCCCGCTGCCGCTGTACTACGCGGGCAACCCGACGATGACGGACACCGTGTACGAGTCGCTCGCCTCGTGGCTGGACAGCGGTCTGCCGAACCCCGTCTACGGCCTGTACTCGCCGACGAACTCGACGAAGGGGCCCGCGATCGGCACGTTCGCGACGAACGCGATCAACGACGTGCTGCTCGGGCGCGCGAAGGTGTCGTCCTGGAAGGCGACGGTGCGCGACTGGCGGCGCCGCGGCGGCGACGCCGTCCGGCGCGAGTACGAGCAGGCTTTGGAGGCGCGCGCCTCCTGACCCCGAGGTGCGCGCCTTCGGACTGGAGGCACGGTGCGGGCCCGCCCCGCGCCTCCAGTCCGTCAGACGGGACCGGCCACCCCGACCAGGTTCCCGGCAGGATCACGGAAGTGGCCGACGACGACGCCACCGCCCTCGTTCCGCTGCGGTGGGAGGACGACGCTACCGCCGAGCTCCTCGACCTGCTGCAGGGCAGCCGCGACGTCGTCGACGCCGACGTAGAACACGGCGTGCGCTGCGAAGCCGGGGCCGCCGCCGATCCCACCGGCGACCGGGCCGGCGCCGGGGACCGGGTCGATGAACGAGTACGCGGTCGGCGCCGAGACCGCGTCGGCGACGGGAGCACCGGCCGGGGCGTCCCAGCCGAACAGTGCGGTGTAGAAGGCGCGGAGGCGCTCCGGCTCCGGGCCGATGAGCTCGACGTGCACGACGGCGTTGACCATGCGGCCGTTGTACTCCGCGCGGTCCGCTCGACGTGCGGTGCAGCTGTCCGGCGACGCCCCCGAACGTGGGCTCGGAGCGCCGCGACGAGCCCGTTACGGTGACATGAGTACCCATCAGTCCGCCGTCCTCGCACGGCACGGAGCGCCCGTAGCGGCGACGGACGGAACGACCCGCATGTCAGGCCTCCCGAGCCTCCCCTCGACCCTGCCCTCGCGCCGCCGCGCGCTCGGCCTCGCCGCCGTCGGCGCCTTCACCGCCGTCGCCACCGCCGTGACGAGCGCACGATCCGCCTCGGCGGCCGACGCGACCACGATGGCGGTGACCCCGCGGAGCAGCACGGCAGCCGTGAACGCGTGGTTGGCGGCAGGTGGCGTCCGGGTGCTCCGCGGCACCATCGTCCTGACGGCACCGCTCGTGATCCCCGCGGGCACACACCTCGACGCCACCTCCGCGAGCGTCACCGGCCCCGCGTCGGACAACGTCCTCCGGAACCAGGCTGCCGTGCCGACGGCAACGACGACCGCGACCGTGAAGGCAGGGTCCTCGGTGGTCGTCACGAAGGCGGCGGTCTTCAGCGCGGCGTCGGTCGGCCGAGCGGTCCAGGTCCTCGGCGTCGGACCACGGGCTGCCCGCGCCGGCGCACCCGGCTCGATGTACGGACGGATCGTGTCCGTGCAGTCGCCGACCAGGGCCACCCTGAACGTGCCGGCGACCTCGACGGCGACGGCCGCGACCGCCTACCTCTTCCCGCCGGACGACTCCGACATCACGATCACCGGCGGCACGTGGACGAACCGGAACGCGAACGGGCTGTCCCAGACGACCCAGTCGCACGGCCTGCTCCTCCGCCGGGCCTCCGGGGTGACCCTGTCCGACCTCACCGTGCACTCGACGGGGAGCGCGCAGATGGGTGGTCAGTACGCCGTGTCCTTCGGTGACGTCCGCAACGTCACGGTCGAGGACATCGCCTTCGTCGACACCGCGTCGGACGGTGTGCACTTCCAGGGGCCGTCATCGTCGATCGCGGTGCGTCGGATCACCGGGGTGCGGACGGGTGACGACCTCGTCGCGTTCACGACGGTCGACGGACAGTCGCACGACGGTTCCCGGCTGGGCGACTGCGAAGGGGACATCACCGACGTCACCGTCGAGGACGTCTACGGACAGTCGTGCCTCTGCCTGCTCAAGGTGACCTCCGGCACCGGAGCCGCCGGGGCCCAGCGGCACATCCGTCGCTTCACGGCCTCCGGGCTCGCCGGTTCCGTCACGGGCCGGTCGCCGGTGCAGATCGTCGACTACGCCGGCCCGACCTGGTTCGAGGGCACCATCTCCGACGTCACCGCCGTGGGCAACGGGGGACCGTCGGTGAACCTCGCCGTCGGGACCCTCGGCAACCTCGTCGTGCAGGACGTCACGTGGCCGGCGAGCGCCCCGGCCCCGACGGGCGGCATCGTGCGGGTCTCCGCGACCTCGGCATCCTCCGTGACGGTGCGTCGACTCACGAACCGATCGGTCCGGACCGGGAACGGCATCGGGGTCGCCCTCGCCGTCGCGTCGGTCGGGACGGCGTCCATCGGGAACGTGTCGTGCCCCGTCCTCGCCCCGAAGTTCGACTCGGTGCGCCTCGTGCGTGCCGCCGCGAAGATCGGCACGCTCGCGATCAGTGACGACTCGTCCGCCGCACGCGACGGCAACGTGTTCGCGATCGATGCAGCCGCGAAGGGGTACCGGATCGCGAAGGCATCGTTCGCCCGGGTCTCCCGCACCTCGGGCTCGCTCTGGGTCGCCGACGCCGATGCCACGACCAGCACGGCGATCACCGTCTCCGGCTACCAGGGCGGCCGCGCGATCGCGCTGCTCCGCGCTCCCGCGCAGATGACGATCCGGGACACGACACAGCCCGGCGCGTCGGGGGCCGGCGTCCGCCTGAACTCCGCCGCCGCGTCGCCGGTGCGGGTCGTCCTCGACTCCACGACCAAGCGCGCAGGGGCGCTGCTGTCCCGGACGGCTTCGCAGCGGGTCTCCGCCGTGTCGCCGTTCGTGACCGTGGACGCGGCGCTGCTCACACCGTCGAACGGTGACGTCGTGCTGAACTCCGGCAAGAAGTACGCGGCGGGCCAGATCAAGTGGGATGCAGCGGCGAAGCGGTGGCGGACGACCACGGTGAAGGCGCCGGCACCCACTCCGAAGCCGTCGACCCCGACCCCGACCCCGAAGCCGTCGACCCCGGCCCCGACCCCGTCGGAGTCCGCGACGCCGACCACACCGACCGAGACGCCGACGCCGACCGCGACGCCGGCACCGAGTACCACACCGTCCGCGACGCCCAGCCCGGAGGTTTCCTCGACCCCGTCCCCCTCGCCTTCGCCCTCGCTGGAGCCGGCCGCGGGGTGATCGCGGCGGGACCGGGTTCCCTGTTCGCCCGGTGACCGTTCCGGTTCGTACAACCCGGCCTTCGTGAACCAGGACGGTCAAACGCCGTGGAGAACGCGGCCCTCCGGCAGCCGGACCATCCGGATCTCGCGCACGCCGTCCTCGACCTGCTCGACACCGTCCGCCACGAACCCGCGCTTGCGGTAGAACGCCTGCGCCCGCGGGTTCGGGTCCGCCACCCACAGCACCGCGGGCTCCGTCGGTGCGATCACCGCGTCGAGCAGCGCACTGCCCGCTCCGGAACCGTGGTGCCCGTCGAGCAGGTACAGGACGTACAGGTGTCGCACCCCGGGTTCGGCGTTCGCGACCGGTCCGGACATCGCGATCCCGACCACCTCGCCGTCGTGCTCCGCCACCGCGACCCGGTTCGCCGCGAAACGCTCGTCCGTCAGTGCCGTCGTCCAGAACCCTTCGCGGCGGGCCACGAACCCCGGGTCGTCGAGCATCGCGTCCGGCATCAGCCCGCGGTAGGTCGACCGCCACGAGGCGACGTGCACCCGCGCCATCGCCGCCGCGTCACTCGGGACGGCCGGTCGGACGCTGATCCCCCCGCTCACCTGCGGACCCATCCCGCCTCGGCGAACACCGTCTGGAGCTCCTCGACGAGCCGCGACCCGTGGAACCCGTCGGCGACCGCGTGGTTCACCTGCACGACGAGGGGCATGATCGTGCGCCCTTCCACGAACCGGTACCGACCGATCGTGAAGATCGGCAGGAGGTGGTCCCATCCGTCCCGCACGTGCAACGCGAACCCGGTGAACGACGTCCCCGGCAGCGTCGAGATGTCGAAGACGTTCCTCGGGCGGTCCTGCTGCGGGAACATCCGGTGGTCGTCCCGGTACCGCTCGATCGTCGCGACCGCGGCCGCGTGGAACCGGGCGGGGTCCTCGTCGTACGGGACGACCAGGACGGAGAACGTTTGCGTGTCGGGGTGGAACACCGTGAACATCGGGTGCACCACGTCCCAGACTGCGGGTGACCCGTCGTCGAGCAACTGCATCCGGAACTCGGTGTGCCGGTTCACCACGGACGCGATCGCCCAGATCTGCGACGCGTAGGTCCGCCGGTCCGTCGCGCGCACGGCCTCGGCGAAGTCGGTGACGTCGAGTTCGACGGTCATCTCCCACGTGCACGGCACGCGGTCGCGGTAGTGCTCGAAGTGCTCGCGGCGTGGCCAGCGGTCCAGGTCGATGGGTCGGAGCTCCGTCATGGCACCAGCTTCGTCCCGAGCGCCCGGTCGAGTGCGCCGCGATCGCCGTCCACCGTCAGGTCGACCGTGTCTGGCGTCCATCGTCCCCACAGGACGAGCAGCACGTCCGCAGCACGCCCCGTGACGCGGACGGCGGGCTCGCCGCCGCCGAGCACGGCTTCGCCGGGCGCGTCGGTGAACGCGAAGACGACCGGTTCCGTCAGCGGTTCGATGCGGCCGAGCCGCACCTGTCGCGGGTACAGGTCGTCCACCACCTCTCGGACGCCGTCGGCCGCCAGCTCTGCCTGGAGGCGCGGATCACCTCCCAGCGCGTGCTGCGCGTCCCACAGGTGGATCGCCGTCTCGTGCGCCTGCCGCCGCGCCCAGGTCGCGGCGGTGTCGGGTGGGTAGATCGCAGTGCACGCGGTGTCCGCCGTTCGTGTGCGGAGTGCACCGATCAACTCCTCGGCGCCAGCACGGAAGCGGTCTGCCAGGTCGGCGCGCGGGAGCGGCTCCTGCTCCTCGCCGGTCAGTTGTCCGAGCGCCCAGCGGTGCACGTCCGTCAGGTGTTCGCCGAGGTCCGCGACGGTCCAGCCGGGGCACGACGGCACGGGAGCCGTGCGGTCCCCGGTCCGGAGCGTGGCGTCGAACCGGTCGGCCGCGTCCGCGAGTGCGGTGAGGTGTCCGTCGTACGTCGACATGTCCTCAGCATGGTGGCGGGGCGCTCCCTAGGCTGGACGGCATGCCGACGCTCGAACGGGTTCCTGCCCTGACCGCCCCCGAACTGCTGGCCGCTCCCGTGGCCTCGGCGCTGGCCGAGCTGCCCACGGACCTGGCCGACCGGATCGAGGCCGCACCGATCGACCTGGAGCTGGCCGACACCGCGGCGTTCTCGGAGGCCTACGGCTTCCCGCTCGACGGCGGTGCGAACTGCATCGTCGTCGCGGGCAAGCGCGGCGAGGACGTCCGGTTCGCCGCGTGCGTGGTGCTCGCGTCCACGAAGCTCGACGTCAACCGCACGGTGAAGAATCTCCTGGACGTCCGGAAGGCCAGCTTCGCGCCGATGGACCAGGCCGTGGACCTCACCGGCATGGAGTACGGCGGGATCACCCCGATCGGCCTGCCGGCTGCGTGGCCGGTGTACGTCGACTCGCGGGTGCTGGACGCCCCCGATGCCGTCATCGGCGCGGGCCGCCGCGCGGCGAAGCTGTTCCTGCCGGGTTCGGTGCTGGGCGCGCTGCCGCACGTGCAGGTCGTCGAGGGTCTCGCCCTCCCGGCCGCATGAGCGAGTACGACCGCACCACCGGTGTCGGGTCCGGCATCGCGATCGCGGTCCTGCTCCCCGGGACGCTGCTGGTGTGCTGGCTGGTCCAGCTCGTCGTGTACATCCGCGCCGAGGTCGGGCAGGGCGACGACCGGCTCAGTGACGGCGCTGTGCTCGGCTGGTACCTCGGCGCCGCCGCCCTGCCCGTCCTCGTCTCCGCGCTCACCGTGATCGTGCAGCTCGCCATCCGTCGGTACGACGAGCACTACTCCATCGTGGGGACGATCGCCGCGCTCGTGGTGCTCGCGATCGCCGTGCTGACGAACGGCACGCTCATCGGATCGCACCTCGTGTCGACCGCTCGATCCGCGTACGAGCATGCGCAGCCGCCGACGGCGGCGGAGACCCACTTCGCCGGCGGTGACGCGCGCGCGGGCCTGCGGGAGATCGGCGACCACACCGTCGAACTCCTGGGCGGCGATCCCTCGGTCAGCAACGCGGCCGACGGCTCGACGGACCACATCGAGACCAGGCGGTGCTCGCTGCGCAACGGGAGCCGCGGGACGGAGTACGTCTACTCGTTCCCGGATCTCTCGCCGACACCGACGCCGGAAGCGGCGCCGGTACCAGGGGACATCGACGCGGTCCAGGACTACTGGAAGGCGCAGGGCATCAGAACGGTGCGGGTCGACGGACGTCCCGAACCGCAGATCGAAGCCCGCGTGCCCTGGCTCAGCCCCGACTCGTTCGCACGCGTCGGCCCGGCGGTGCAGCTCGTCAGCGCGTGCCTCGCGGACTGAGCACCCCCGCAGTACGGAGCGCAGCGCGGAGCCCGTCGACGCCCGTGTAGTGGTGGACGGTCATCCCGAGTTCAACCGCCCCGGCGAGTTTCGCTTCGGAGTCGTCGGTGAAGAACACCTCCGGGCCGTCGAGGCCGAGCGCGTCGAGCACGTGGCGGAACGCCCGGACGTCGGGCTTCGTGAACCCGATCTCGTGCGAGCTGAACACCGCATCGACGTGGTCGGGCAACCCGAACGACGCGACCTCGGCCGGGACACCGTCCGTACCGTTCGTGAGGACGGCGGTCGTGTACCCCGCGGCGCGGAGCTCGTCGATGAGTCCGAGCACGGCGTCGTCGGGCGTGAAGGGTTGCCGTCCCCAGGCCTCGGCCGCCGCCGGCGCCTCGAGGTGTTCGCCGATCGCACGGACCCACTCGGCGCGCGTGATCCGGCCGGTGGTCACGTCGTCGATCACCGGCGCGGAGAACGCGAACGCCTCGATCGCCCCGGGGGGCAGGGCGTGCTCACGTTCGATCGCAGCGACGTACTCCGGGTGAAAGTGCCGGACGACCCCGTCGAGGTCGAACAGGACCGCACGGATCACCGTCACCGGCGGCTCAGTCGTTCGGGCGGATGAGGCAGAACGGGTGCCCGGCGGGGTCGAGGTAGACCCGGAAGGTGTTCGTCCCCGATCCGGTGGCCGTCGCACCGATCGCCAGGACAGCGGTCTCGCCGGCGTCGAGGTCGTCGACCTTGACGTCGAGGTGGCTCTGCTGCGGGACGTCCTGCCCGGGCCACTCGGGCTTGCGGTACTCCGCCACTTGCTGGAAGGCGAGGATCGGCCGGAGGTCCGTGAACGGCAGGGCGATCTCGGCCCAGTCCTCGTCGAACGCGACGATCTCGCCGCCGAGCAGTTCGACGTAGAACCGTGCGAGTGCGCGCGGGTCGGGGCAGTCCAGGACGACGACGTCGAGTGTGCCGATCATGGCGGACACGTTAGTCCTGTGGCCAGTTCACTGGTCGTCCGGGATCAACCGGACAGGTGAGAGTTCGCGGCGCGGATCAGTTTCACGACGGAGTCCACATCGGACTGCAAGTGCGAAGGGAGCGGATCAGACCACTGTTCCACGGCCTGGCGCGCAATCGCGACCTTGCTCGGGTTGACTCCGATACGACTTGTGGCGAGCGGGTTCTCCCAGCGTCCCGCCGGAGTGGCCGGCGGATTGCCCTTCCGAGGATGTGCGGTGCGGACAGCCGAGTCCAGGACAGCAGCCGGCACGTAGTTCTCGATCGTGTACCCCCACGTGACCCAACCGAAGCTCCGGTCCGGGTCGTCGCTGAGCGCGTCCAACACCTTCTGCTTGCTCTCGTTGAGCGGCGCTCCCGGCGACTTCCTGTCCGAGTCGATGAGGATGGCGACGTACCGGTTGAGTCGGCGGAGAGAGATGAAGTCGTCCACCTCCGGTTGGTCCAGCGGTGAGAGCGCGTTGAGCAATCCGCCGCCGTAGAACATGATCGAGTAGTGGATGCCCTCGGCAAACGAATGCGGTGCTGTGCGGTCAATCCAGGACTTCAGGTACACCCGGTCGGAAGGACCCTCCACCCAGATGACAAGGTTCGCCTGGACGATGTCCGAAGGGCGGTAGCCGAGGTCCTCACAGACGTTCGCTCGTCCACTCGCCGATGCAACCGCGTCAATGGTCGAGCGGCCTGCTTCGAGCGTGACGTGTGAGATGGTGCCGATCCCGACATCCAGCATGTGGGCGGAGTGCGTCGCGATGAAGTACGTGTTCGAAGTGTCGTTCGCCAGGTACTGCAGGAGCTTCCGCTGGAGGAGCGGATGCAGGTGCACCTCTGGCTCTTCAATGCAGATGATCGCGTTCTCGATCGTGGTCGCGGCTGCAGCGAGGATCACGACCTCGTGGATGCCGGTGCCAAGGTGTTCGATCGGTAACGTGTGACCGTTCTGCGTGACGTGGATCGACTCGCCGTTGTGCGGGATCTCGATCGTGAGGTCGTCGTCGTCGAGCACCGTTCGAACGAAGCGTTCTATGGCGTGGAACTGGGACTTCTTGCGCCGCTCGAGAAACGCCGGGTGCTGGAGTTCGAGGAGACGACGGACGATGCCCGCGCCGTTCAGTTCATTCTCTTCTTCGAACCCGTGCTGGGCGATCGCTCGCCCGCCATCGATCATGAAGGACTCGATCTTGCCGGTGATTCGGTCGACCAGATGGCCGATAACCGTCATCGTCGTCAACGAAGAGATCCCGCCGACGCCGACGTCGAGCTGAGATGCCAGGAACGACACGGTGTCGTGGTCGCCGATGAGCCGGCTGAGATCCTGCACGAGGGGAAGCGCGGTTGCCAGGCCCTTCGGTCCGCGGTTGCTCGGCAGCCAGATGCAGTCGTCAGAGTGTTCTGGGAGTGACAGCGCCGATCGGATCTGCTCCGCGAGGGGCCTCAGGTAGGGCTTGAGAGCCGCGAGTTCTCCGTCGAAGTCGAGGTTGTCGAAGCTGACGAGGAGCAGGTAGTCGTCGCGATCCTCTTCCTCGTCTCCGACCGCTCGGTTGGACGCGCTGGACTTCGGGCCGTCGCCGAAGACGTTCATGACGACACGGAGCGCGTTCGACTTGCCGCTGTTGTTCTGCCCGGCGATGAGGTTGACCTTGTCCAGAGGCAACACCGTGAACTCCGGACCGCGGTAACTCCGGTAGTTGCGGAACGCGATCCCCTCGAAGCCGTTCATCCGATGATCATGGCACGACAGGGGAGCCGTTCAGCGGGTCGGGTCTAACGAGCGGCGGACAGGGCCTTCGTGATCCGCTGCAACGACACCGTCTCGGCCGTCCCGAGCTCCTGCGCGAAGAGGCTGAGGCGGAACTCCTCGAGCATCCACCGCGCGTGCACGAGCTCCGGGTGGGCACCGACGGCCGGGGGGAACTCCCCGCCAGCATCGACGTAGCGGTCGGTCGCGACGGTGACCTCGCGCATCCACGTCGCATCGCGCCCCGGGTTCTGCAGGAGCTTCTGCACGCGGGCGCCCACACCCTGCAGGTACACCCGGATGCGCCGGAGCCGGTCGAGCCCCGCCACCGAGACGAACCCGGGGAACACCAGTCGTTCCATCTGCTGTCGCATGTCGGTCAGTGCGGGCAGCAGCGACATCGAGTTCGCCTGCTTGAGGGACCGTTCCGCGGCCCGGTGCGCGGCGAGGACCGCGGCGACCTCGGACACGGCCGTGAACATGGTGTCGACGACCGACGCGGACACGGCGTCGCGGACGGCCTCGAACGCCGACTTCGTGAACACGAGCCCGTCGGGGTGCGCGCGGCGGATCCCGGCGTCGACGACCGCGGCGAGCACGTCGTCGAACAGCGCCGCTGTCGACGGGTACGGGCTGGCCGCGAGTGCGAGCTTCTCCTGCGCGGTGAGGTGCGACTGGATGTACGACACGGGGGACGGCACGGCGTGCATGACGATCCGGCGGACGCCCGCGGGCATCCGGACGGCACGGTCGGACGGGGTCGCGAGCAACCGGACGCCGACGGTCGCCTTCGGCCCGGTGCCCTCCTCGACGAGCGCCGGGTAGGCGCGGATGACGCCGCCGGCCTGCTTGGTGTCGAGCGTCTCCGGCAGGTCCGTGTCGGGCCAGGCGGTCAGTCCGGACCGTTCCACCTGCTGACCGCCACCGGCGGACGCGACGCGAGCCGTGCCTCCAGGCCGGTTGGCAGCCCGCACCGTGGCGGAGGCGACGCTCTGCTGGGTCCGGTCCTTGAGCTTCGTCTGCAGGGCCGACAGGTCCTTGCCGGCCTCGACCCGGCGGCCCCGTTCGTCGACGACCGCCCACGTGGGCAGCAGGTGCGACGGGACGCGGGTGAGGTCGAAGTCCGACTCGGTGACGGGCACGTAGGTCATCCGCTGGATCGCCTTCGCGAGCGTCGCGCGGAACGACTCGGTGGGCTCGGTCGGGGCGTCGTCGGGCAGCTCGGCGACGATCTTCTCGGCCCAGTCCGCCGCCGGCACGACGTTCTTGCGGATCTGCTTCGGCAGCGACTTGATCAGTGCGGTGACGAGCTCCTTCCGGAGGCCGCGCACCTGCCAGTCGAAGCCCTCCTCGCGCATGCGGGGGAGCAGCGCGAGCGGGACCTGCACGCTCACGCCGTCGTCCTGCGCGCCCGGCTCGAAGCGGTACTTGATGGCGAGGCGCTGGTCGCCGCTCCGCCACTGGGTCGGGTACTCGGCGTCGTCCTCCGCTGCTTCGGCGGCGCCCTCGTCGAGGAGGTCCGATCGCCGCATCGTGAGCAGCTCCGGCTGGTCGCGACGGGTCTGCCGCCACCAACCCTCGAAGTCCCGGGTGGTCGCGACGTCGGCGGGGATGCGGGCGTCGTAGAACTCGTACACGCGCTCGTCGTCGAACAGGATGTCGCGGCGGCGGGTGCGCTCCTCGAGCTGTTCGAGCTGGCGACGGAGCTGCCGGTTCGTCCGGTCGAAGGCCTGCTGGGAGTCCCACTCGCCCTCGACCAGGGCATGCCGGATGAAGAGCTCGCGGGAGTGCTCCGGGTCGATGCGCGTGTACTGCACACGGCGGCGCTGCACGATCGGGACGCCGAACAGGGTGACCCGCTCGTAGGCGACGGCCGCGCCCTGCTTCTTCTCCCAGTGCGGTTCGCCGTGGGTGCGCTTGAGGAGGTCCCCGGCCAGCGGCTCGACCCAGGCGGGGTCGATCCGTCCGACGGTCCGGGCGAACAGCCGGCTGGTCTCGACGAGTTCGGCCGCCATCACGGCATCCGGCTGCTTCTTGGCGAGGACACTGCCCGGGAACACCACGAACCGGGTGTTCCGGGACCCGAGGTAGTCGCGCTTCTCCTTGTCGCGCAGCCCGATCTGGCTGAGGAGCCCGGCGAGCAGCGACCGGTGCACGGCATCGCCGTCGTCGGAGCGGGACTGCCCGACTCGGACGTCGACCTGCTTCGCGGCGCGGGAGAGCTGTCGGTACAGGTCCTGCCACTCGCGGATGCGCAGGTAGTTGAGGAACTCGGCCTTGCACAGGCGGCGGAAGGCACTCGACGACAGCTCGTCCTGCTTGTCCTCGATGTGGTTCCAGAGGTTGAGCAGCGTCAGGAAGTCGCTCGTCGGGTCGGCGAAGCGGGCGTGCAGTTGATCGGCGTGCGCCCGCTTCTCGAGGGGACGTTCGCGCGGGTCCTGGATGCTCAGGGCGCTGACGACGGCGATGACCTCGCGACCGACGCCCTGTCGTCCGGCCTCGAGGACCATCCGGCCGAGTCGCGGGTCGATCGGCAGCCGGGTCAGCTGCTTGCCGGTCTTCGTGATCCGGCCGTCGGTGTCCACGGCGCGGAGCTCGCGGAGCAGGTCGAGGCCGTCCTTCACACCGCGGGAGTCCGGCGGCTGCAGGAACGGGAACGACTCGATGTCCCCGAAGCCGAGGGAGATCATCTGCAGGATCACCGCGGCGAGGTTCGTGCGGAGGATCTCCGGGTCCGTGAACTCGGGACGCCGGTCGAAGTCGTCCTCGGAGTAGAGGCGGATCGCGATGCCGGCACTCGTGCGGCCCGCGCGACCGGAGCGCTGGTTGGCGGACGCCTGCGAGACCGCTTCGATCGGCAGGCGCTGCACCTTGGCCCGCGGTGAGTACCGGGAGATGCGCGCGGTCCCGACGTCGATGACGTACTTGATGCCCGGGACGGTCAGCGACGTCTCGGCGACGTTCGTGGCGAGCACCACGCGGCGACGGATGCCCGGGGTGTGCCGACGCTCGAAGACCCGGTGCTGGTCGGCCGCGGACAGGCGTCCGTACAGGGGGAGGACCTCGGTGCCGGGGTAGCGCTTGCCCTCGATGGCGTCCTGCGCGTCACGGATCTCGTTCTCGCCGGACAGGAACACGAGGACGTCGCCCGGGTCCTCGCGCGCGAGCTCGTCGAGCGCGTCGGTGATGCCCTGCATGGTGTCGCGGTCGTCAGCGGCGTTGCCTCCGCCGCTGTCGTCCGTGCGCGGATCGTCGTCGTCCTCGTCGTCGTTCTGGGACGCTTCCGTCACCAGCGGCCGGTACCGGATCTCCACCGGGTAGGTGCGGCCGGAGACCTCGATGATCGGGGCGTCGCCGAAGTGCTTCGAGAACGACTCCGGGTCGATCGTCGCACTCGTGATGATGAGCTTGAGGTCGGGACGTCGGACGAGCAGCCGCTTGAGGTACCCGAGCAGGAAGTCGATCGTCAGGGAGCGCTCGTGCGCCTCGTCGATGATGATCGTGTCGTACCGCTTCAGGTCGCGGTCGAAGTGGATCTCGTTGAGCAGGATGCCGTCGGTCATCACCTTGATGCGGGTGTCCGAGCTCACCCGGTCGGTGAAGCGCACCTGGTAGCCGACGAGTCCGCCGAGTTCACCGCCGAGCTCTTCGGACACGCGCTCGGCGATGGTCCGTGCGGCGATGCGTCGGGGTTGGGTGTGGCCGATGTGCTCGCGCCCGAGTTCGAGGCAGATCTTCGGGAGCTGCGTCGTCTTGCCCGACCCGGTGGCGCCCGCGACGATGACGACCTGGTTGTCCCGGATGGCGGCCGCGATGTCGTCCCGCCGCTGCGACACCGGCAGTTCGGGCGGGTACGTGATGACGGGCGTGGTCGACATGAGCATTCCAGCTTACAGCCGCTGGCGACGCCGGTCAGGCCAGTTGTGCGCCGAGCTCGTCGCCGGTCCGCGCGGGGAGCGCGCACACCCGGTCGTGGCAGACGTAACCAGCGGGGTCGAGGGTGTCCCGGCCCTCGAACAGTTCGAACCCGGCCTCCGTCCACGCCACCGCCTGGTCGGGCGTCACGAGCGCGAGCACCGTCCCCGGTCGACGGGCGTCGCGCGCCGTCGTCCGGAGCGGGTCGGTCGGATCGGACGCCACGACGACGACCTCGCGCGACGGCCGCTGCAGCGCGAGCGCGACACCGAGGGCGTCGGCGTGCCCGAGCGGCTGCTCGGTGCCGGTGGCCGCCCGGTCGGCGACGAGCCGTGCGGCGGCCGCCCGGTACGTCGCGTCGCCGGTCAGCGCGGCGAGGCCCGCCGATGCAGCGGCGAGCGCCACCGTCCCCGATCGCATCGCCGTCTGCGGCTGCTCGCCCGTGGCCGTGCCGGCCGCCGCCAACACCGGGTCGACCTCGAAGCGTCCGGCCAGTCCGTCGTCGACGAGCCCACGCGCGGTCACGGCGTACGACACCTCGCCCGTCACGAGCGCGAGTTCGAGCAGCCCCTCGGCGAGGAGTCCGACGTCCTCGATGGTCGGCGGCGCGCTGGAAACGCCGCGCGGGGTGCTCGAACGGACGGTGACGTGGCCGTTCTCGACGTGGGTCGCGAGCAGTGCGTCGGCCGCCCCGCGGGCGAGCGCGATCATCCCGTCGTCCGCGTGCCGTGCGCCGGCGACCGCGAGCCCGCGGATCGCCAGTCCGTTCCACCCCGTGAGCACCTGGTCGTCGAGCGGCGGCGGGTCGAGTCGTCCGCGCTCGTCGAGTGGTAGCCGGTACCACTCGCCCTCGACGCGCTGGCCGTCGATCGTCGACTCGCTGTCCTGCGCAGCGACGAACGCGCCGTCTGGTCGCCGGAGGGTGTCCCGCAGGAAGACCGCGATGCCCCGCGCCTGGTCGGCGCCCGCGACGGCGAGCAGGCCGGCGTTGTCGTAGAGCATCCGCTCGTAGTGCGGCACGCTCCAGTCCCGCTTGGTCGCGTACCGGAAGACGCCGCCGTCGACGTCGGTCAGCTCGGTGCTCCGGATCGCGTGCAGGGACCGGTCGAGCAGGGCGCCCGCCTGGCCGTCGCCGTCGGCGGCGACGTCGGACAGGAACTCGAGCAGGGGTGCGCTCGGGAACTTCGGCGCGCCGCCGAAACCTCCGTAGGTGGTGTCCTCTGCCTGCGTGAGCAGGCCGGTGACGGCCCGGATGCTGTCGACTGCCGGGAGGTGGGCCCCCTCTGGCCGGTTCCGGCGCGTCGCGGAGCCTGCGGAGCGGCGTGACGGCCGTGCCAGCGGGGACGGCTCGGCCCCGCCACCGGCGGCACCCGAGCGGGCGGTCGCGTCCGCCTCGGCACCCTGCCGGATCGCCGTCGCGATCGCACTCGCGTTCGCGTCCACCTCGTGCCGTCGCTCCGTCCAGGCGTCGAGGACCGCCGCGAGGATCTGCCGGAACGACGGCACCTTCCCGACCGGCGTGGGCGGGAAGTACGTGCCCGCGAAGAACACGTGGCCGTCCGGCGTGAGGAACGTCGTCAGCGGCCAGCCGAGCTGCTGCGTGAAGGCGCTCGCGGCCGCCATCAGGCTGGCGTCCACGTCCGGGCGTTCCTCGCGGTCGACCTTCACGGAGACGACGCCCTGGCGCAGCAGCGCGCCGACCTCGGGGTCGGAGAAGCTCTCGCGCGCCATGACGTGGCACCAGTGGCACGTGGCGTAACCCACCGAGACCATGACGGGCACGCCGCGCTCCCGGGCCTCCGCGAACGCCTCCGGCCCCCACTCGCGCCAGTCCACCGGGTTCGCCGCGTGCTGGCGGAGGTACGGGCTGACGGCGGCGCCGAGGCGGTTGTCGGTCATGTGTCCAGCCAACCCGTGAGCGACGCGAGCCGCACGGCCACCTCGGCCGGGGCAAGGGAGTCCGTGTCCACCCGGGTGACGGCGTCCCGGACAGCCGCGTCCAGCCTCCCGGCCGTCCGCGTGCTGTGGGCCAGCTGCGCCTCGGGCAGGTGACCACCCGACCGACGGCGGAGGCGGCCCGCCGTCGTCGCGTCCCCGGCACGGAGCAGGACCGCGGTCACGACGGGGTCGTCGCCCATCGCCGCGGCCAGGGTGTCCTGTTCGAGCACCGACACCGTGTTCGTGTACACCAGCCGGTGGTGGCCGAGTTCGCGGTAGGCGGACCACATGGCCGCGAGGTTGCGCTCGGCGAGGTGCGCCTCGGGGAACTCGACGTGCGGCGCCGGGTGGGCGAGGTCGAGCAGGTCGCCCTCGATCACCGCGTGCCGGACGTCCGCGGCGACGAGCAGGTCGTGCAGGGCCTCGGCGGCGGTCGACTTCCCCACACCGGACCGTCCCCCGATGAAGAGGACCTCGGAGCGCGGCAGCACGTCTGCCCGGTTCAGTTCCAGGCCAGGGACAGCAGTGCGAGGGCGGCGTCCTCGGGGCCGTAGTCGAACAGGCGGTCCCAGAACGGGTCCGCGGCCCACGGAACGTCGCCGTCCGCGGGGACCGCGTGCGCCGTCTCGACGAGCCAGTCGAGCTCCGGTCGGACCGCGGATGCGAAGACCGGCGGCTCCCACCCGAGGGACCGCGCGGCAGTGGTGTCGAGGACGAACGGCGTGGGCGACGACCACGGCGTGGTGCCCACGAAGGCCGGGGCGTCGGCGTCGAGCAGGACTTCGTCGAACGGGTGGTCCAGGTGCCCGGCGATCGTCCGGACGATCTCGAGCACGCTCGGCGCCGTCGCGTCGGCGACGTTGAGGATGCGGCGGTCCGGGGCGTCGGCGACAAGGCGGACCAAGGAGGCGATGCCGCTCGCCGCCGTCGTGTGGTCGACGCCGCGACCGTGGTCGGCGAGCAGGATGCGCTCCCTGCCGTCCAGCGCGCGTCGGACCACGAACCACTCGCGGGGACGGCCGATGCCCGGTCCGTACACCTTCGACGGTCGGAGCACCGTGACCGGGGCGCCGTGGTCGAGGAGGACCTGCTCGGCAGCGACCTTCGCAGCGCCGTAGCCGTCGCGGCTCGTCGGGTCGCCGTCCGCCGCGGCCACCGTCGGCTGCAGTTCGGTCACGACGCCGCCGAACACGGGCTTCTCCGTGGAGTTCGCGTGGCGCCCCTGCTCGTCGACGTACACGGCCTTCGAGGACACGAACACGGTGGAGCCGACGTCGTCGAGGAACGGCCGGAGCTGCAGGGCGTCGTCGCGGGTCAGCCCGACGGTGTCCACGAGCAGGTCGGCACCGGGGCGGAGCAGCTCGCGGAGCACCGTGGTGTCCCGGCGGTCCCCGGGGACGAACGTCGCGCCAGCCGCCGTCAGGGCGTCGGCGGTGGGGCCGCCGTGCCGGGCGACGACGTCGACCTGCCAGTCGTCGCCCCCGCGGCCGGAGGCGTCGAGGAGCTCACGCGCGACGGCCGAACCGATCCCGCCGGTACCGCCGAGGACGACCGCGCGTCTGGTGCTCATGCGTCAACGGTAGTCCGCGGGGGCGCTCCACTCTTCGGCACGTTGGTCAGGACGCGAGTGCCTCCGGCTCGCGCCGCCACCAGTCCAGCAGGGAGCCGTCGTAGACCCGGACCTTCTCGTGGCCCAGGACCGTCAGCGCAAGGGCGTCCACGCAGGCGGCGCTGCCCACGCCGCAGTACGTCACGATCTCCTCGGCGTCGAGCACCTCGGCGAACGCCCGCTCGAGTGCCGGTCCGCGCAGGTAGGCGTTGGTGTCCGGGTCGACGATCGTGTCCACGGCGATCGGGGTGCTGCCCGGGACGATCGGCGGGTGCTCCTCGCCGAGCGCCGACTCCGGGGCAGCGAACACCAGGGACGCGGGTTGCTCGCCCGAGACCGCTCGGAGGACGCGTGCGTGGTCGGCCCAGAGCGGACGCTCCTCGCCGGCACGGAAGGCTGCACCCGCGTCCGGGGCAGCGGCCTGGACGGAGCGGAGTGCACCCACCCGGACCGGGCGGCCCTCGTCGCGCCACTTCGTGAAGCCGCCGTCGAGCACCGCGACGGAGTCGAAGCCGAACGACCGGAAGATCCACCACAGGCGTGCCGACCACTCGCCGACGCTGTCGTCGTAGACCACCACGGTCGACGTGTTCGTCACGCCGAGCTCCTGCGCAGCGGCCTCGAACTGCTCGGCGCCGGGGCGGGTGAAGGGCACGTCGGTGTCGGGCGTGGAGAACGCCTCGACCAGGTCGGCGTACCGGGCACCGGGGACGTGCCCGTGCTGCTCGTAGGAGTCCTTCGCGGTGTGCCACATCGTCGCGAGACCGGTCCCCACCGTGTGCACGGAGGCATCGAGCACGACGAGCTCGTCAGCACCGAGGTGGTCTGCGAGCCACTGCGTCGACACGAGCGGCGAGGTCAGGACGGGGGCCATGGCGCACACGGTAATCGAGACCCCTGACGTCTGCGAGGGATTCCGACACACTGCGCAACCGGTGGGGGTTCTGGCGAAGGAGATTCGGGTGGGGCGGTCGCGGCGGCGGGTGCGGACTCGGAACGACATCGTGGTCGTCGTACGACATCGCGCTTGTCGTACCGACTCCGTGCGCGAGCAAGCGGCGGCGCAACCCCGGGTCCGCACGCGACGTTCGACACCACACGAGTCGATCGACGGGCGTGGTGTCGAAACACGCGTGCGGTCCCGCCCTCGCCCGCCCGCCCTCGCCCGCCCCGCGCACGCAGAACGGCCCACCCCGTAATCCAGGGCGGGCCGTTCGGCGTGCGGTACGTCAGTGCGCGGCGGTCGGGATGCTCCCGGTCGTCGCGGCGCTGGCGTGTGCGAGCTTGTCGAGTCGAACCGACTGGCGGTTGATGAGGAGCCCACCGGCGAGGGCGACCAGGACGAGCACGCCCGCCGAGATGCCGAACGCCACGTGGTAGCCGTCGAGGACCGCCTGCGCCTGCTGGAGCTTCGTCGGCGCCGCGGACAGCCCGGTGAGGCTGTTCTTCACGACGTCCGCGAAGATCGTCGACAGGAGCGCGGTACCGATCGAGCCACCGATCTGCTGCATGGTGTTGACCGTCGCCGAGGCCACGCCGGCATCGGCGCGGGCGACCCCGGTCGTCGCGGTGTTCATCGCGGACGAGAAGATCGTGCCCATGCCGAGGCCGATGACGATCAGCGCCGGCAGGACCGTTCCCGCGTAGGAGCTGTCGAGGTCCGTGCGGAGGAGCAGCAGCAGACCGATCGCGGCGACGAGGCCACCGGCGAAGATGAGCACCTTCGGACCGACGCGGGGCAGCAGGCGACCGCCGATCTGCGTCGCCGAGATCATGATCGACAGCGGCATCGGCAAGAACGCGAGGCCCGTCTGCAGCGAGCTGAACCCGAGGGTCTGCTCGAGGTAGTAGGTCAGGAACAGGAAGATGCCGAACATGCCGATCGCGACGAGGCCGATCGCGATGAACGAGCCACCGCGGTCACGGTCGAGGACGACCCGGAGCGGGAGCAGCGGGTGTGCGACGCGCGTCTCGATGAACACGAAGGCGGCGATGAGCACCACGCCCGCGGCCAGCATGACGATCGTGAGCGGGGAGTCCCAGCCGTTCGTCTCGGCGTTCGAGAAGCCGTAGACGACGCCGACCAGACCGGCCGTGATCGTGATGACGCCGGCGACGTCGATGCGCGGACGCTCGACCTTCGGCGGCTTCGCCATGAAGACGAGTGCGCCGATCACGCCGAGGACGGCGAAGACGACGTTGACGTAGAGGCACCAGCGCCACGAGGCGTACTCGGTGAGGACACCACCGAGGAGCAGACCGATCGCAGCACCGGAGCCGGCGATCGACCCGAAGATGCCGAACGCGCGACCGCGTTCCTTGGGGTCACGGAACGTCGTGGTCAGCATGCCGAGCGCGGACGGGGCGAGCAGCGCGCCGAACACGCCCTGCAGCGCCCGGGCGGCGACGAGCAGGCCGAAGGAGTCCGCCAGGCCGCCGAGGACCGACGCGACCGCGAAGCCGACGAGCCCGATGATGAAAGTGTTCTTGCGGCCGAAGAGGTCACCGAGTCGACCGCCGAGGAGCAGCAGCGAACCGAACGCGAGCGAGTACGCGGTGACGATCCACTGGCGCTGGTCGGTGCCGAACCCGAGGTCCGCCTGGGCCGACGGGAGGGCGATGTTCACGATGGTGGCGTCGAGCACCACCATGAGCTGGGCGAGGGCGATGACCGCCAGGGCGATCCAGCGGTGGTTGGCCTTGGCGGGCGCGGAGCCCGAAGTCGTGGGTGCGGCCCCGGTGGGGGTCGGCACGGTCTGTTCTGCCGTCACGGCAGCCTCCTTCGAGGTGGGAGGGATGGCGAAGCGCGCGCCGTCGGACGCTTCAAGGGGGAGGGCTGTTCACGAAGGAACCAAAACGGATGCGATGCATCCGGTTGTGACCAGTGTAGACCGAAACGGAAGGTCCGCATCCACTTATTCCCAGAAAGTTCAACTACCGTCAGGAGCGTGAGCGCCACCGACCTCGAGCGTCCCCTCCGCGCGGACGCCGCCCGCAACCGCGAGCTGATCCTGCAGACGGCCCGCAAGTGCTTCGCCGAACGCGGGCTCTCGGTCACGCTCAACGACATCGCGCACGAGGCCGGGGTCGGCGTCGGGACGGTCTACCGCCGGTTCGCCGACAAGGACTCCCTGATCGAGGCGCTCCTCGCCGCCAAGTTCGAGGCGATGAACGAAGCCGCGGCCCGTGCAGCGGACGAGGTCGATCCGCGCGAGGCGCTCCGCGTCTACCTGATGGGCGTGTTCGAGTTCCGTGCCCGCGACCGCGCCCTGGCGGACGCCATCGTCCGAGCCGGCAAGGCGCGTCCGTCGATCGTCCAGGAGCGCGATCGCCTCGAGACCCAGGTCAGCGCGATCATCGAGCGGGCAGAGACGGCCGGGGTCGTCCGCGCGGGCTTCGACTACCGGGACCTCCCGATGCTGACCTCGATGGTCGGCGCCGTGGCGGACTCCACCCGCGCGCACGACCCGAACGCCTGGCGTCGCTACGCCGAGGTCCTCATCGAGGGTGTCCTGCCCGGGGGCACGGAGGCACCGATGCTCGGCACCCCGCTCGATCGCGAGTCCATCGAACGCGCCCTGCACGCCCAGAACTAGCGCGCGGAACCGAGCCTCACAGCCAGCTCGGCAACCAGTAGTGCGACCGGATGAAATCCCACGGCATCTGCAACCCGGTCCACATCGGGAACCAGTACGCCGACGCCAGGACGACGACCCCGAGGTACACGCCGACCCACACCACCGCCCGGGTCCGTCGTGGGCGTGGATCGCTCCGTGACCCGAGCACGAGCCCGATCGCCGCGGCCAGCGCCATCACCATGAAGGGCTCGAACGCGATCGTGTAGAACTGGAACACCGTCCGGTTCACGTACAGCAGCCACGGCAGGTACCCGGCCGCGATGCCCATCAGGACGAGGCCGTACTCCCACTTCCGGCGCATGATCCAGAGCACGAGCAGTGCCACGGTCGCGATGACCGCCGCGTACCAGACGAACGGGTTCGCGATGCCGGTGATCGCCTCGCCGCAGCGCGTCGCCGTGCAGCCGTCCTGGCCGGCGTTCGTGCCGACGTAGTACATCGACGTGGGGCGTTGCATGAGCAGCCAGAGCAGCGGGTTCGCCTGGTACGAGTGCGGGGTGTGCAACCCGATGTTGAACCCGTAGATCTCGGACTGGTAGTGCCACCAGTTCTGCAGGCTGTCGGGCACCCACGACAGGACGCCGGTCCACCGCTGCCCGCCCGATGCGATCCAGTCGCGGTCCCAGCCGCCCTTCGACACGAACCATCCGGTCCACGACGCCAGGTAGGTCACCGCCGCGATCGGCACGGTGAGCAGGAACGTCACCGGGGCCTGCTGCAGCAACGCGCTCGACGACCAGAACTCGATGCCGGCTCGGCGACGCTGGACCATGTCCGACAGCACGGAGTACACCGCGAAGAACGCCAGGAAGTACATGCCGGACCACTTCGTCGCGGTCGCGAGCCCGAGCGCCAGTCCCATCGCGAACAGCCACGGACGCCACCAGAGCACCGGCCCCCAGAGCGTGTCCTTCCCGGCGGCCGCGCGTCGGGCGACCCACGCGTCGAGTCGTCTGGCCGTCCACCGTCGGTCGAGCAGCAGCGCACCGAACCCGAGCACCACGAAGAACGACAGGATCCCGTCGAGCAGGCTGACGCGGGACATGACGATCGCCTGTCCGTCGACCGCGAGCAGGAAGCCGGCGAGCGTGCCGATGAGCGTCGACCGGAAGAGCGACCGCGCGATCACGGCGGTCAGGAACACCGTCGCGATGCCGAGCACGGCGACCGCGAACCGCCACCCGAACGAGTTGTCGGCACCGAACAGGAGCATGCCGAGCCCGATGAGGTACTTGCCGAGCGGCGGGTGCGCGATGAACTCCGCAGCGCTCGTGAACAGCGACGTCTCACCGTCGGCGAACCGCTGGTCCGTCGTCGGCAGCGAGTCGTCGTTGGGGTTGCCCGGCCACGTGCCCTCGTACCCGAGGTGGACGATCGACCAACCGTCCTTGACGTAGTAGGTCTCGTCGAACACCAGGGAGTGCGGGTGCCCGAGGTTCACCAGACGGAGCACGGCGGCCAGCAGCGTGACGGCGAGCGGTCCCGCCCAGCGCCACGCGGCGACCCGCCAACCGACGGACAGGACACGCCCCCACCAGTCGTCGAGACGGGAGCCGACCGGCCCGTCGGGGACGGCGGTGCGGTCGTCGGTCAGCTCGCTGGTCATCGGCAGCATCCTACGGATCGCTCCCAGGACACACCTGCCACCACAATGGGGAGGTGATCGTCCTCGCAGCAACGCCCATCGGCAACCTCGGTGACGCCTCCCGGAGGCTGATCGAGACGCTCTCGAACGCGAGCGTGGTGGCCGCGGAGGACACCCGCACCGCGATCCACCTCATGCGTGCGCTCGGGATCGAGAACCGTCCGCGGCTCATCGCCCTGCACGAGCACAACGAACGCGCAAAGGCCGCCGAGGTGGTGGAGCTCGCTCGGGACGAGGACGTCGTGGTCCTCACCGACGCCGGCATGCCCGCGATCAGCGACCCGGGCTTCCCCCTCGTCGAGGCCGCTGCTGCCGCCGGCGTGACCGTCACCGCACTCCCCGGTCCGTCCGCCGTGCTCATGGCGCTCGCCGTCTCCGGGCTGCCGACGGACCGCTTCAGCTTCGAGGGCTTCCCGACCCGAAAGGGCGGGGAGCGCCGTCGGCTGTTCTCGTCGCTCTCCGGCGAGCAGCGCACGATGGTGTTCTTCGAGTCGCCGCACCGGCTGGCGGACACGTTGGCGGACATGGCAGCGGGCTTCGGCGACGACCGTCGCGCCGTGGTGTGCCGCGAGCTCACGAAGCTGCACGAGGAGGTCCGTCGCGGACCCCTCGCCGAACTCGCGACGTGGGCGGCCGATGGCGTCCGCGGGGAGATCTGCATCGTCGTCGAGGGTTCGACCGGCGCACTCGACGTCACGACCATCGAGGACGGCGTCCGGCTCGTGCTGGAGCGGGTCGCCGCCGGCTCCCGCATGAAGGAGGCCGCGGCGGCCGTCGCGGACGCGACGGGACTGTCGAAACGCGACCTCTACGAGGGCGCGCTGGCGGCGCGGTGACGCTGCTGACAGGCGGCCTGGAGGCGCGGGGCGGCGCCGCCACGTGCCTCCAGGCCGGTTGTCCACAGGTTGCGCGCGGGGCGCGTCATGCGTCTCCCGCCCGCCCGTAGGATGGTGGGCATGTCCGACGGCTCCTCGTTCAGCATCACCACGCCGATCTTCTACGTGAACGACGTGCCCCACATCGGGCACGCCTACACCGAGGTCGCCGCGGACTTCATGGCGCGCTGGCACCGTCAGCGTGGCGACGACACCTGGCTCCTGACCGGCACCGACGAGCACGGACAGAAGATCCTGCGCACCGCGAGCGCGAACGACGTCACCCCGAAGGAGTGGGCCGATCGCCTCGTCACCGAAGCGTGGAAGCCGCTGCTCGACACCGTCGACGTGGCCAACGACGACTTCATCCGCACCACCGACGAGCGCCACGAGCGCGGCGTGACGGCGTTCCTGCAGAAGCTCTACGACGACGGCTTCATCTACGCCGGCGAGTTCGAGGGCTTCTACTGCGTGGGCTGCGAGGAGTACAAGCAGCCGAGCGACCTCGTCCCGGGCACCGGCGCGTACGAGGGCCAGCAGGTCTGTGCGATCCACTCGATCCCGGTCGAGGTCCTGTCCGAGCGCAACTACTTCTTCCGGATGTCCGACTTCGAGCAGCGCCTGCTCGACCTGTACGAGTCGAACCCGCAGTTCATCCAGCCCGAGAGCGTCCGCAACGAGATCATCTCGTTCGTGAAGCAGGGGCTGCGCGACCTGTCGATCTCGCGGTCGAGCTTCGACTGGGGCATCAAGATCCCGTGGGACAGCGACCACGTCCTGTACGTCTGGTTCGACGCCCTGCTCAACTACGTCACGGCGCTCGGCTACGGCAGCGACGACGACGAGGCGTTCCAGCGGCTCTGGCCGAGCGTGCACATCGTCGGCAAGGACATCGCCCGGTTCCACGCGGTGATCTGGCCGGCGATGCTCATGGCCGCGGGGCTCCCGGTCCCGAAGCGCGTCTTCGGTCACGGCTGGCTGCTCGTCGGCGGCGAGAAGATGTCGAAGTCGAAGCTCACCGGCATCGCGCCGTCCGAGATCACCGACACGTTCGGCTCGGACGCCTTCCGCTACTACTTCCTCCGCGCGATCACCTTCGGGCAGGACGGCAACTTCAGCTGGGAGGACATCTCCGCCCGCTACCAGGCCGAACTCGCGAACGGCTTCGGCAACCTGGCGTCCCGTCTGCTGGCGATGATCGGCAAGTACTTCGACGGTGCCGTGCCCGAACGTGGCGAGCTGTCCGCGTCCGACCAGGCGATCGACGCGCTCGCGGAGTCCGTCACCACGCGTGCGGACGCGGCCATCGCAGCCTTCGCCCCGCACGACGCGATCGCGACCGTCTGGGAGCTCGTCGACGCCCTGAACGGGTACATCACCGAGCAGCAGCCGTGGGCGCTCGCGAAGGACGATGCCCAGCGTGAGCGCCTCGGCACCGTCCTCGCCACGGCGCTCCGCGGGCTCGGCACGGTCGCCGTCCTGGTGTCGCCGGTCATGCCGAAGGCCACCGAGAAGCTCTGGGCCTCGATCGGTGCCGGCGGCTCGATCGCCGAGCAGCGCGTGGACCGTGCCTGGGAGTGGCAGGGCGCGTCGACCGTCGTCCCGCTCGAGTCCGGGCTGTTCCCGCGCATCGAACAGGCGGAGCAGGGCGCAGCGTGACCGACGCCCACCTCCGCTCCCGTGGTGACGGGGACGGTCCCAAGCGGGACCTGACCTACCCGCCGTTGCCCGAGGCGCTCGTCGTCCCGGTCTACGACAACCACACCCACATGGAGATCGCCGACGGTGGCGACGGCGCGCTCGACTACCGAGAGCACCTCGACCGCGCGTCGAGCGTCGGCGTCCGCGGCGTCGTGCAGGTCGGCACCGACCTGGCGACGTCCGAGTGGTCGGCAGCGATCGCCGCGCGTGAACCCCGGGTCCTCGCCGCGGTGGCGCTGCACCCGAACGAGGCGCCATCGCTGCAGGAGCGGGGCCTGCTCGACGAGCACCTCGCCGGCATCGAACGGCTCGCGGCGCTGCCCCGGGTCCGGGCGATCGGCGAGACCGGCCTCGACTTCTTCCGCACCGGCGAGGACGGCCGCGACGCCCAGGTCCGCTCCTTCGAGGAGCACATCCGCATCGCGAAGGCGCACGACCTCGCGCTCACGATCCACGATCGCGACGCGCACGACGCCGTGGTCGAGGTGCTCGACCGTGTCGGTGCTCCCGAGAAGACGGTGTTCCACTGCTTCTCCGGCGGTCCGGACCTCGCCCGCCTGTGCGCCGAGCGGGGCTGGTACATGTCCTTCGCGGGCACGGTGACGTTCAAGAACGCGGCGCCCCTCCGGCAGGCCCTCGAGATCGCGCCGCGGCACCTGATCATGGTCGAGACGGACGCGCCGTACCTCACGCCGACACCGTTCCGCGGGCGGCCGAACGCGCCGTACCTCATCCCGCTCACCCTGCGCTCGATGGCCGAGACCCTCGGCACTGACGCCTCGATGCTCGCGGCGCAGATCGCCTCCAACACCGAGCTCGTCTACGGCGCGTGGGACGCCGAGCCCGTGACGGTGGACGGGTAGTCGTGGCATCGCTCCTCGGCCCGGCGGAGATCCGGGACCTCGCGGCAAAGCTCGACGTCACCCCGACGAAGAAGCTCGGCCAGAACTTCGTGCACGACGCCAACACCGTGCGACGCATCGTGGCGTCCGGCCGCGTGACCGCCGACTCGAAGGTGCTCGAGATCGGCCCCGGCCTGGGTTCGCTGACCCTCGGGCTGACCGAGACCGGCGCGTCCGTCACCGCGGTGGAGATCGACGGTCGCTTGGCGGCGCAGCTCCCCACGACCGTGTCGACGATGCAGCCCTCGGCCCGGCTCCGTGTCGTGCACCAGGACGCCCTCGCCGTCGCGGCGGACGACCTGCCGGAAGCGCCGACCCACGTCGTCGCGAACCTGCCCTACAACGTCTCCGTGCCCGTCCTGCTGCACCTGCTCGCGACGTTCCCGTCGATCGAGCGGGCACTCGTGATGGTGCAGGCCGAGGTCGGGTACCGCATCGCCGCGGGGCCGGGCAGCAAGGTCTACGGCGCCCCCAGTGTGAAGGCGGCCTGGTACGGCTCGTGGTCGATCGCCGGGCAGGTCAGCCGGCAGGTGTTCTGGCCGGTCCCGAACGTCGACAGTGTCCTCGTCGGGTTCGACCGGCACGACCCGCCCGGCGACGAAGCGCTCCGGGCGCAGGTGTTCGCGCTCGTCGACGGCGCCTTCCAGCAGCGTCGGAAGATGCTCCGGCAGAGCCTGTCCGGCGTCCTCGGCAGCAGCGCCCGCGCGTCGGAGGTCCTCACCGCGGGTGGGATCGACCCGACCGCACGGGGCGAGATGCTCAGTGCCGACGACTTCGTGCGCCTCGGCCGGACGGTCCTCGCGGCCGCAGGCTGAACTCACCAGTGCCCCGGGCGCTGGAACCCTTCCGGCAGGACCGTGGCGGCGTCGCCCCGAGCGGCGTTGACCTGCATCTGCGTGAGGAAGACCGCTCCGCGCAGGTCGGTGCCGCGCAGGTCGGCATCGCGGAGGTCCACGCCGAGCAGGTCGCAGCGATCCAGCCGAGCGCGCCGGAGGTCCGCCGCGATCGCGAGGGAGCCGCGCAGCGTCGTCCCGCGGAGGTCAGCGCCACGCAGGTCTGCACCGACCAGGTCGCTCCCCGGACCGACCTTCCGGTGACCGGTGCCGAGCGGACCCCGCGCGCGGGCGATCTCGCTCGCCTCGAGCAGGAGTGGGCGGGCGCGGTCGTACTCGGCGTCGACGTCGAAGGTGGCGAGCTCCTCCGGCGTCCCGTCACTGCGTGATCGGACGCGCTCGAACGCCGCGACCCAGCGAGCCTCGTCGTTCGTCCGTCGTACCAGCGTGATCGCCTCGTCGAGGTACCGCAGCAGGTCGTGGAGCCGTCGGACGATCGGGAACGTGGCGAACATCGACCGCTGCGTCTCGGCGTCGTCCCGCCAGGACCGTCCGGCGAAGGTGTGCTGGGAGACCTTCTGGCCGGCACCGGAGCAGTCGAACACCGTGCAGCCGGAGAACCCTCGTTCGCGCAGGTGCGGGTGGATGCGGCAGCCGTCCGCGTCGTCGAGGTTCGTGCACGGGTCGCCGGCGTCCTTGTCGAACGGGAAGTCCGCGGACTTCGCGAACGCCAGCGCGACGCAGCACAGGCCGAAGCAGTTCGCGCAGTCGGCTCCGAGGTCCTCCCGCCGCCCCAGCTCGACCCGTGTCCTCGTCGCCATCAGTGCTCGTTGACCCGGACGACGGTCCCGTTCGTCAGGGTCAGGAGCTGCTCGAACGTCAGGGGGAGCACACTGTTCGCGGTCCCGGCCGCCGACCAGACGACGTCGTACTCGCGGAGCGCCTCGTCGACCACGGTCCGGATCGGTGCCGGGTGCCCGACGGGGGAGACGCCGCCGATGGGCTGCCCCGTGACCTCGCGGACCTGCTTCGCGGTGGCCATGGTGAGCTCGGTGACGCCGAGCTGGCCGGCGAGCAGATCCGTGTCGACCCGGTGGCGCCCGGACGTCATCGCGAGCAGGGGTTCGCCGTCGGCCAGGAAGAGCAGGCTGCTCGCGATCGCGCCCGGTTCGGTACCGAGTGCGGCTGCTGCCTGCGCGGCGCTGTGGGTCGAGTCGGGGAGTTCCCGGGCGGTCGAGTCGATGCCGGCTTCGGCGACGATGCGCTGGACGGTGGCGAGGCGGTCGTTCATCACCGCCCATCCTCTCCCGATCCGCCGTATGCACGCGAGCATGATCGATCGGCAGGGAAATACAACATGTTTGCAGGCTGTGGTCGTGCGGATCTACGGTCGCAGCACGAACCAAAGGAGACATGATGATCGTCCAGCCCCAATCCCCCGAAGACGAGACCGTTGTGGCGGAAGTGCGCCACGGAGTGCGAGTGTTCACCGCGGCCGAGATGGCGGCGATCTTCGCGCGGACGCCGGCGCTCGAGGGTACGCGTGAGGAGCGCCGCGCTCGACTCCATCGCGCGCTGAACTCGTTTCGGGGAGCCGTGAAGCCCTCGCCGGTCGAGCACGCCCGTCGAACCGCTGTCTGACTCAGTGTTCGAGCCGCTGATCCCGACGGCGTTCGGTGACCACGGAGTGCTCTCCTACTCCGACTGCACCGCACGCCCGGCGCAGGTGCTCCTCGACATCAGCTTCGTGCGGCGTGCCCTGAACCCGTCAGAGCCGGGTCATGTCGAGGCTGCGGCGTTCCTCGACCGCCTCGACCTGATGGACACGAGCATCCTCTACACGACCCTCCTCGAACTCGACGTGTTCGACGCGGCGTTCGACATCGGGCAGGGAGCCCCGACCTCGTACATCGCGGCGTGGCAGGGCATGCTCGGGTCTATTTCGATGCACTGGGTAGGAGTCGACGAGGTCGCGTCAGATCTCCCGCTCCTGATGTCGGCGTGGGGCCTGACCACTCGGCGAGCACTCCAGGTCGCGACCGCCATCGCTGCGGACGTCGGCGCCCTCGTCACGTGCGATGCCGCGTTCGGCGCGGTTCCAGGTGAGGACCTCAAGCTCCTCATCTCACCCGACGGCCTGGACGCCGCACGGCGCCTGCGCTCCTGCGCGGCGAGCTGAGGGCATCACGAGCGCGATGCGATCGCACCGCCCCTACGATGACGGCATGACCGACGGGACGGTGCGATCGCACGCGCAGGGCATGGCCGCCGACAAGGTGCTGGCCGCCACGGGGAGGACCCCGGAGGACTGGTACGCCCGCATCGACGCGGCCGACGGACGGACGATCGGTCACCCGGCGATCGCGACCTGGCTCGTCGACCAGGGCGTCGACTCGTGGTGGGCGCAGGGCGTCACCATCGGGTACGAGCAGGCGCGGGGACTGCGGATCCCGGGGCAACGGTCCGACGGCTCCTTCGCAGTGTCGGCGTCCCGGCAGGTGCCCGGCGAACGCGAAGCGGTGCTCGACGAGATCGTGCCGGTGTTCACCGACGCGCTCGGCTTCCGGCCGACCTCGGAGAGCCGGGGCGGGAAGCGTCCGTCGGCACGGTGGACGTTCCCCGATCGCGAGTCGGTGCTGCTCAACACCGAGGACGGCTCGCGGGCGGGCACGGTCCGGATCGCGGCGCAGCGCGAACGGCTCACCGGGCCGGAACGCATGCCGGACGCCAAGGCGGAACTCCAGGGCCTGCTCGCCGGGCTCTGACCGGCGCGTGACCACGTGAACGGGGGCGCGCGCGGACCGGTTCGTCGGCCCTAGGCTCCGACAGGTGTCTGCACCTCGCTCCCGTTCCTCGCTGCTCGTCCTGCTGACGGCAGTGGTCGCGGGGTGCGCCATCGTGGTGTTCGCCGTGCGGGCGCTGCTCCGCGATCCGTCCGACGACGCCGCGTGGGCGGGTGTCGTGGTGGGTGTGCTGTTCGTCGCGTGGGGGATCGCGTTCGACAGACTCCCCGACGACGACGACGACGACGACCACGACCACGACCACGACCACGACCGGCGCCGCGTCACGGGCGTCCTGTCGACTGCCATGGCAGCGACGGGCGGGTACGTGGTGATCCGCGCCATCGGCCGTCCGGTTGACACCGCCCTCGTGGGTGCCCTCGCGTGGCCGGCCTGGCGGCTCGTCAACCGGTTCCTCGACGGCGTCATCCGGCGACGCGAGGCCCGCGGTGAACCGGACGGCGCCGCCGACTGAGCCGCGCGCGGTCCGTCAGTGCCGGCGGGCCGCCAGCATCTCGATGAGCTCCTGCTGCTTCCCGTCCCGTTCGGACCAGCGCAGCGGCAGGACGTTCTGCACGAGGATCTCCGGCGCAGCACCGGCCTGCAGCAGCGAGACCACCTCGGAGAGGAAGTCGTCGAGCGGCATCCCGCCGAAGTCGACCCCTTCGCCCATCAGGTCCGTGGCGACCGCCGGCGGGACGAGTTCCAGCACGGAGACGGACGCATCGGTCAGCTGCTGCCGGAGGGACTGCGTGTACGAGTGCACGGCTGCCTTCGTGGCGCTGTAGGTCGGCGTCGCGGCGAGCGGCGTGTACGCGAGTCCGGACGACACGGTGATGATCGTCGACGCCGGTCGGGTGAGCAGGTGCGGCAGGAAGGCGTCGACGAGGCGGATGGTGCCGAGCAGGTTGGTCTCGACGGTGGCGACTGCGTCGGCGAGGTGCTCCGACGAGCGGAGGTCCTCGGCGCGCATGATGCCCGACATCGTGATGACCGTGTCGAGCGACGGGTACTCGTCGATGACGGATGCGGCCGCGGCGGTGATCGACGCGGGGTCGGTGACGTCGAGCTCGACGGTGCCGAAGCCGTACTCGTCGTGCAGTGAGTCGAGCAGTGCGCGGCGTCGGCCGCCGATGACGACGGTGCTGCCCGCTGCCTGCAGGCGCTGGGCGAGCCCGAGGCCGATGCCCGAGGTCGCTCCGGGGATGAAGACGGTGGAGTTCGTGATGTCCATGTCGACCACGATCCGCCGCCCGCAGCACTCGAACCAGAGCGCCGTCATCGGGGGACCGGTGATCCCTGGCAGGGACGTCGGCGGCAGGGCACGATGAGGGACATGGACCGCCCCGGGCTCGCCGACTTCCTCCGCCGCCGCCGTGAACTGCTGCGCCCCGAGGACGTCGGCCTCGGGTCCGGGCAGCGTCGACGGACGCCGGGGCTCCGCCGCGAGGAGGTCGCGGCCCTCGCGGGCATGTCCGCCGACTACTACACGCGCCTCGAGCAGCAGCGCGGCCCGCAACCCTCCGAGCAGATGGTGGCGGCGATCGCCCGGGCGCTCCGGTGCACGCTCGACGAGCGCGACCACCTGTTCCGCCTCGCGGGACACAACGCCCCCGCGCGGGTGCACCGTTCCGACCACGTCGACCCGGCGATCCTCCGCGTGCTCGACCGGCTCGAGGACACCCCGGCGATCGTGGTGAACGACCTCGGCGAGACCCTCGTCGAGAACCGGCTCGGCGCGGCGCTGCTCGGCACCACGATCGGTCTGCCGGGCAACGAGCGGTACCAGCCGTGGCGGTGGTTCATGACGGAGTACGAACGGGCGAAGTACGCCCCGGAGCAGCACGACCGCCTGGCGCGGGCACAGGTCGCGTCGCTCCGCGCGGCGGTGGGAGCCGCCGGACCGAACGACGCACGGGCGGCCGAGCTCATCGCCGACCTCGAGTCCCACAGCGAGGAGTTCCGCGCCCTCTGGTCCCTGCACGAGGTGGCCAGCCGCTGGGAGGACCACAAGACCTTCGTGCACCCCGAACTCGGCCGCATCACCGTGGACTGCCAGGTGCTCCACACGACGAGCCAGACCCAGGCGCTCCTGCTCTTCACCGCACCGGCGGGGACCGAGGACGCGCAGAAGCTCGAGCTCCTCGGCGTCGTCGGCCAGCAGACCTTCACACGCTGACCACGCCCTCGCACCGTGCGAGGTGGCGCACGCACCGTGCGAGGTTCCGCGCGGCGTGCGAGCCCGCGTGCCTCGCACAGTGCGCGGAACCTCGCACACTGCGACCAACCGCCGACACAGCGACAGGAAACCCCGCGTCACACACTTGGCCCCGCCCAGCACGACCTGCCTAGGGTGGCGACGTGAGCACTCCGCGCGTGTACGTCATCCACGAGAACCCCGAGTGGTTCCCGCCGCTCGCCGCTGCCTTCGAGGCCGAGGGGGTCCCGGTCGAGGAGATCCTCCTGACCGAGGGCCAGATCGACCTCGGGGCTGAGCCGAACCCGGGCGTGTACTGGTCCCGCATGTCGGCGTCGAGCCACACGCGCGGGCACGAGCACAGCAAGGAGTACACCCGCGCGGTCCTCGGCTGGCTCGAGCGTGCGGGCCGCCAGGTCGTCGGCGGCAGCCACGTCCTCGAGCTCGAGGTGTCCAAGGTGGCTCAGCACGGGCTGCTGCAGAACGCCGGGTTCGACGTGCCCCGCACCACGGCGGTCTTCGGCTCGACGACGCTCAAGCAGGCGGCGCACGACTTCACGGACGGCCAGGACGTCCCGTTCATCACGAAGCACAACCAGGGCGGCAAGGGCCTCGGCGTCCGCCGGTTCGACTCGCTCGCCGAGTTCGACGCCTACGTCGACAGCCCGGAGTTCGAGGAGCCCGTCGACGGCATCACCCTGCTGCAGGAGTACCTGACGGCCCGCGAGCCCTTCATCACGCGGGTCGAGTTCGTCGGTGGCGAGTTCGTCTACGCCGTCCGCGTCGACACGAGCGCCGGCAGCTTCGAGCTGTGCCCGGCGGACGCCTGCGAGGTGCCCCAGGTCATCGCCGGTGCGGTCTGCGACGTGCCCGGAACCGAGACCGCAGGAGCACCCCCGGCGTTCAGCGTCCGGACCGAGGTCACGGCCGAGCACCCGCTCGTCCAGCAGCTCCGCACCTTCCTGGCCGACCAGCGCATCACGATCGCGGGCGTCGAGTTCATGGAGACCACGGACGGCCGGACGGTCGTCTACGACATCAACACCAACACGAACTACAACCCGGCCGTCGAGGAGACGGCGCCGGCCTCCGGCCCGCGCTCGATCGCGCGGTACCTCGGTGGCCTGCTGGAGACGCAGTACGCAGCGCAACTCACGGCCTGAGAACGCAAGAACCACCGGACTGGAGGCCCGTGGCGGGCCCGCCCCGCGCCTCCAGTCCGTCCCGCGCCCGTCCAGGGCACTCCCCACCTCCCCAAGGAACTCACCCCGTGCGATTCGGATACTGGACCCCGCTCTTCGGCGGCTGGCTGCGCAACGTCGAGAACGAGCACATGCCGGTCACCTTCGACTACGTGAAGCGCCTGGCGCAGCGCGCCGAGCGCATCGGCTTCGACTTGACGCTGGTGCCGGAGCTCAACCTCAACGACATCAAGGGCACGGCCGCGCCGTCGCTGGAGGCATGGTCGCTCGCGGCTGCCATCGCGGCGACGACCGAGCGGCTCGAGATCATGGCGGCGATGCGCCCCGGGTACCACCTGCCGGCCGTGACGGCGAAGCAGGCGGCGACGATCGACGACATCTCCGGCGGCCGGTTCACGTTCAACGTCGTGAGTGCCTGGTGGGCGGAGGAGGCGAAGCAGTACGGCGGGATCTTCTCCGAGCACGACGACCGGTACAAGCGCACCGCGGAGTTCGTCGAGGTCATGAAGGGGATGTGGCGCGAGACGCCGTACTCGTTCTCGGGTGAGTACTACGACATCCAGAACGCCCACCTCGAGCCGAAGCCCCGCGTGACGCCCCGCATCTACGCCGGCGGCGAGAGCGAGGCGGGCAAGGCGGCGATCACGGGGTACGCCGACGCCTACGTCACCCACGGCGGCACGGTCGAAGAGCTCCGGACGAAGATCGCCGAGATGAAGCAGCGCCGGGTCGACGCCGGGCTGCCACCGTTCGAGGCGTTCGGCATGGCCGCGTACGTCATCGTCCGCGAGACCGAGGAAGAGGCGCAGGCCGAACTGGCGCGCATCACCGACGTGCAGCACGGGCAGGCGTACGAGTCGTACCAGGACTTCATCTCGAAGTCGCAGCTCGAGCACGTGCCCTCGCTGGAGGACTACTCGGTGTCGAACCGTGGCCTCCGACCCGGGTTCGTCGGGACGCCTTCGCAGGTCGCCGACCGCATCAAGCAGTTCGAGGACGCCGGGGTGGACACGCTGCTGCTGCAGTTCTCGCCGCAGCTCGAGGAGATGGACCGGTTCGGTGAGCAGGTCATCCCGCTCGTGCGACCGTCCGTGACCGCGCCGTCCGGAGCAGCCGTCTGATGGGCACGACCGAGGACGAGTGGGCCTTCGAGACCCGCCAGATCCGCGCCGGGTACAAGGCCGACCCGGGTTGGGGCGCCAACGTCCCACCGATCGCCCAGAGTGCCGCGTTCGTGTACCCGTCCGGTGAGGACGCCGCGGACCGCTTCATGCTCAACGCGCCGGGGCACACGTACTCCCGCGTGAACAACCCGTCGGCGGCCGCACTCGAGCGGCGCATCGCCGACCTCGAGGGCGGTGTCGGCGCACTCGCACTCGCCTCCGGTCAGGCGGCGACCACCCTGGCCGTGCTGGGAGTCGCGCGTGCCGGCGACCACGTCGTCTCGAGCGCCTCGCTGTACGGCGCGACCTACACGCTGTTCGCGTCGACCCTGCGTGACCTCGGGATCGCGTTCACGTTCGTGCAGGACCCCACCGACCTGGACGAGTGGGCGGCGGCGGTCCGTCCGGAGACGAAGGCGTTCTTCGGCGAGTCGATCCCGAACCCCCGTGGCGACGTCCTCGACTTCGCGGGCGTGGCCGGGGTCGCGCACGAGGCCGGCGTCCCGCTCATCGTCGACAACACGATCGCGACGCCGTACCTCGTTCGGCCGATCGAGCACGGAGCGGACATCGTCGTGCACTCGGCGACGAAGTACCTCGCCGGGCACGGCAGCGCCATCGCGGGGCTGATCGTGGACAGCGGGAACTTCGACTGGGCCGCGCACGCCGACAAGTTCCCGCAGCTCGCGACCACCGAGCAGTCCGGGTTCGCGAACACGGACTTCGCGTCGAAGTTCGGCCGCCGCGCGTTCATCCAGCGCACCCGGTCGAAGCTCTCCGCCGACCTCGGCCCGGCGATCGCGCCGTTCACCGCGTTCCTCGTGCTGCAGGGCATCCAGACGCTGTCGCTCCGGATGGACCGGCACGTGTCGAACGCCGCGGCGGTGGCCTCGTGGCTCGACGCGCACGACCAGGTGCTCGGCGTGCACTACGCGGGGCTGTCCTCGTCGCCGTGGCACCACCTGCAGCAGCGCTACGTGCCCGCGGGGCCGTCGGCGGTGCTCGCGTTCGACCTCGACGGAGGGGTCGAAGCGGGGCGTCGGTTCGTCGCAGCGCTCGAGCTGTTCGACCACGTGTCGAACATCGGCGACGTCCGGTCCCTCGTGGTGCACCCGGCGTCGACCACGCACGTGCAGATGACGTCGGCGGAGCGGGCTGCATCGGGTGTCGGGGACGGCCTGATCCGGCTGTCGATCGGTCTCGAGCACGTCGACGACATCCTCGCCGACCTGGCGCGGGGCTTCGCAGCCGCGACGTCGGGCGTCTCCGCTGCCACGTCGGGATAGGTTGGGGGCATGACCACGTTGGCCGCTCCGACCCGCGTGCGGACGCGCGCCCCCGGCAAGATCAACGTGTACCTGTCCGTCGGGGCGCTGCAGGACGACGGCTACCACGACGTGGCGACGGCGTACCAGGCGGTCTCGCTGTACGAGGACGTCTCCGCCGAGCCGGCCGACGACTTCTCGGTGACCTTCACCGGATCGATCGACACGAGCGGCGTGCCGGTGGACGAGTCGAACCTCGCCATCCGGGCAGCACGGCTCGTGGCGGACGCTGCGGGCTACCGTGGCGGCGTCCGGCTCACCATCGACAAGCAGGTCCCGGTGGCCGGTGGCATGGGCGGGGGATCGGCCGACGCGGCCGCGACGCTGCTCGCCGTCGACACGCTCTGGGGCACGGCGCTCGGGCGTGAGGAACTGCTCCGGCTCGCCGCGCAGCTCGGCGCCGACGTGCCGTTCGCCTTCGCCGGTGGGACCGCGGTCGGAACGGGCCGGGGCGACGAGCTCAGCCCGGCGCTGGCGAAGGGCGAGTTCCACTGGGTCCTCGCGCTGAGCGACGACGGACTCTCCACCCCGGCGGTGTACCGGGCGCTCGACGAACACCGCGAGCGCTACCGGGCGGACATCGCACCGGCGCCGACGACCCCCGTGGTCGAGGCCAACGTGCTGCAGGCCCTGCGAGCCGGCGACCCCGACCTGCTCGCGGACTGCCTGTACAACGACCTGCAGGCACCGGCCATGCGCCTGCAGCCGCGCCTCGCGTCGACGCTCGAGATCGGTGAGAAGGCCGGGGCGCTCGCCGGGCTGGTGTCCGGCAGCGGGCCGACGGTGGCGTTCCTCGTCGCCGACCGTGACGCCGCGCTCGAGGTGCAGGTCGAGCTGAGTGCCGCGGGCATGGTGGCCGTCCGGGCAGCGGGGCCGGTGCACGGCGCCCGCGTGGTGCACTAGCCAGCCACCCGGCGGGGCCGTGTGCCCGTCAGCGGCGCACGTACTCCGTGATGACGACCGTGCCGGTCTTCCAGTGCTCCTTGGCCGTGAACCCGTGCGCGGCGAGCACCGACGCCGTCTCCGGCTCGATGTTGCGCGCCTTCACCGTGCCGCCCACGAACCACACCGTGTCGATGTCGTCGAGGCGGCTCGGGATCGTCGTGGCAAGGTCGCCGGTCTGGTTCCACAACACCCCGCTCTCGGCGCCGTTCTTGCGGACGCCGAGGTCGGTCATGCCGGAGAACGCATCAGGGTAGGAGACGCGGATGACGTCGGCCGTCGTGCCCGGGTGCCCGTACACGCTGCCGAACACGACCCCCTCGTCGGCGTCGACGCGGTTGCTGCTCCGTTCGGCGGCGATGATCGAGGCGGCGCGGGCCCAGGTGGAGTCCTGCTTCGCGAGGGGCTCCTTCACGGCGACCGCGGTCGGCACCGACAGGACGAGGACGACCCCGACCGCGGCGGCGAGCAGCGCCTTCGGGCGGATCATGGTCAGCGCGAGCGCGATGAGCAGCGCGACGAACGGCAGGCTCAGGGTCGCGTACTTCGGGGAGTACAGGTGCTTGCCCATCGCGGTGGCGAGGACGAGCGCGGCGGTGGGGATCACCACGAGGGGGAGCGCGACCCGGACGGCCTGGGCGCGGAGCAGGGAGCGGACGGTCGCGGAGCGCCGGTGGGCCTCGACCAGACCGGCGACGGCCCCGAGGACCATCAGGGTCCACGCCACGCCGGCGTACCAGTCGACCCCGCCGAACCACGCGGTGGCGAACACCTGCGCGCCGGTGCGCTGCCCGATCCCGGCGATCCAGGCGACCTGCTTCGACTGTGACGCGATCTCGATCACCACGGGCGACACGACCACGGCCGCGATGCCCGCCGCGACCGCCCAGCGGAGCAGTGCGCCGCCGGTCACGAGCGGCGGGCCGGGGACACGGGCATCGCGGGACACCGTCGCCCGGTGCACGGCGACCTGGCGGGCGGCCATCGTCCACAGCAGTGTGACGGCGTGCGCGACGACGGCGAGCGACAGGTACACGTTGAAGGTGACCGCGACGAGTGCGAGTGCGCCGTACGCAGCCCACCAGTGCAGACTGCGGCCGGTGCGGGTCCGACGGACCGCGGTCATCCCGACGAGCGTCAGGCACACCGCGAGGGTCGTGATCGTCGCGTACGGACGGCCCTCCGACCCGGCCCACTGCACCCGGGGGAGTGCGAGGAACACGATGCCGGCGGTGATCCCGAGCCGACGACCGCCGAGTCGTCGTCCGAGGGCCACGAGGAGCCCCGCTGCGACGCCGACGGCCAGTGCGCTCGGGAACCGCAGCGTGAACGGCGTGTACCCGACGAGCCAGAACCAGACGTGCATGAGCGCGTAGTAGAGCCCGTGCACCGCGTCGACGCTGTGGAGCTCGGCCCAGAGCTGCGCCCAGGTCCGCTGCGCACTCGTGACCGTGGCGGCCTCGTCGTACCAGAGCGACGGCACCCAGGCGAAGGCCGCGGTGACGAGCACCCCGAGGGCGCCGATCGTCAGCTCGGGCGTCCGGACGACGGCGAGCCCGATGCTCGACAGCAGCCGACGGGAGCGCGTCCGGACCGGTGCGAGCCCCGCCGAGCGGGGAACGCTGATGGTGCCGGTCCGGGGAGTACTCACGGACTGGACGGTAGCCGGGGCGTCTGGACAGGTCCCCGGCGCGAGGCCCGTCGACACTGAGAGTTCCGCATACCGGTATGGTGCGAACACCATGACGAAGCTCCGCATCCGAGACGCCGCGCGGTACCTCGGCGTCAGCGACGACACCGTCCGACGACTGGTCGACGGCGGGACGTTCACCAAGGCGGTCGACGCCTCCGGCCGGACGGTGGTGGACGGGCGGGAACTCGCCGCCCACATCAGGGGTCGCGGTGAACAGCTCGACGACCCGTCCGGCACGCGGAGCTCCGCCCGGAACCGGTTCGTCGGCATCGTCACCGCGCTCACGGTCGACGGCGTGATGGCGCAGGTCGAACTGCAGAGCGGGCCGCACCGGGTCGTGTCGCTGATGAGCGCCGAAGCCGTCCACGAGCTGGGGCTCGAGGTCGGCTCCGTCGCGGTGGCCTCGGTGAAGGCGACGATGGTGTCGGTCGAGGTGCCCGCGGAGCCCGCACCGTGACAACCGACGCGCGGCGACGCCTGACCTCCCGGACCGCTGCGCTCGAGGGTGCAGGCGAGCAGGCCGTCCGGGCACTCGCCGACGCGAGCGTCCTGGTGGTCGGTGCCGGTGGGCTCGGCGCCCCGGTGCTCACGTACCTGGCGGGTGTCGGGCTGCGTCGCGTCACGATCGTCGACCACGACGTCGTCGACACGTCGAACCTCGCACGGCAGACCCTTTTCGCCGCCGTGGACGTCGGCAGGTCGAAGGTCGAGTGTGCCGCCGAGCGGGTTCGTGGCGTCGACGCGGAGCTCGAGGTCGTCGCGCTCGCCGAGTCCTTCCGGCCGGAGCACGTCGCCGGGCACGACGTCGTGGTCGACGCCGCCGACAGCGTCGAGGTCACACGGGCGATCTCGGACGCGTGCTCCCGCGCCGGCACCCCGTTCGTGTGGGGCACGGTGCTCGGGCTCGACGGGCAGGTCTCGGTCTTCCATGACAGTGGTTCGGAGCCGATCGACTTCCACGATCTCCACCCGGACGCACTGCCCGACGAGGGCTCCTGCGCGCTCGACGGCGTGCTGCCCGCGCTGTGCGGGGCCGTCGGCTCGGTGATGGCCGCGCAGGTCACCGCGCTCGTCGCCGGGATCGGTGACCCGCTGCTCGGCCGGGTGCTCACGGTCGACGCCCGGCGGTGGCGCTGGACCGAGAGTCCGCTCCGCCGGGGACCCGCGTCACGCCGTCCGGCTGCGCACGTCGACGACGCCCCGCCGCGGATCGCCCCCGCGGCGCTCGCCGAACGACTGCGCGACGCTCGCGGTGGTCTGCTCCTGGTGGACGTCCGGACCCCCGCCGAACTCGCCACGGGGACCATCCCGGGCAGCACCACACCGGAACACCTCGACGACGAGCCGTCGGACGCGCCGGTCGTCGTCGTCTGCGCCAGCGGCGTCCGCGCCACCGCGTGGGCCCGAGCCGCCCGCGCGGCAGGTCGGCCGGCAACGGTCCTCGACGGCGGCATCGAGGCCTGGCGACGCGAGGGCGGCCCGATCTCCGCACTTGCGGATACGATCGCGGAATGACGACGCACAAGCGGAACGCCACGCTCCTCCTCGCCGCAGCCGCACTCGCTGCGATCGGCCTCGCCGGCTGCTCGACGAGCGGATCGGGCGGGACCGCCGGGTCGACCGCGACGACCGGCACCGCCACCACCACCACCGGCCCCACCGGGAAGATCACCGTCTTCGCCGCAGCCTCGCTCCAGCAGACCTTCACGACCCTCGGGAAGCAGTACGAGGACGCCCACCCGGGCACCTCGATCACCTTCTCGTTCGCCGGCTCGAGCGACCTCGTGACGCAGATCCGCAACGGCGCCCCGGCGGACGTGTTCGCGTCCGCCGACGAGGCGAACATGGACAAGATCGTGAAGACCGACGTCGCGCCGGGATCGCCGAAGGACTTCGCCACGAACGTCCTCGAGATCGCGGTCGCTCCCGGCAACCCGAAGAAGATCACCGACCTCGACGACCTGACGTCGTCCGACGTGCAGCTCGTGACGTGCGCCGCACCGGTGCCGTGCGGTGCCGCGACCGCCACGGTGGAGCAGGCCACCGGCATCGACCTGCAGCCGGTCAGCGAGGAGCAGTCGGTGACCGACGTGCTCGGCAAGGTCGAGTCCGGGCAGGCCGATGCCGGGCTCGTCTACGTCACGGACGTGAAGGGTGCAGACGGCAAGGTCGACGGCGTCTCGTTCGACGCGTCGAGCAAGGCCGTCAACACCTACCCGATCGGCGTGCTGAAGGACGCGGCGAACCCCGACCTCGCGGCCGCGTTCACGGCCTACGTCCGGTCGGGCGCCGGTCAGAAGGTGCTCGCCGACGCGGGCTTCGGGGCACCGTGACCCGTGGCCGGGCCCCGGTGCCGTGGTGGCTCCCGGTCCCGGCGGTGCTCGGCGGCCTGTTCGTCGTCGTGCCCGTGCTCGCCATGGTCGGCCGCGTCGACTGGCGCTCCTTCGGCACGCTCGTCACCTCGCCCGCGTCGCTGAGCGCCCTCGGCCTGAGCCTGGGGACGGCGGCGGCTGCGACCGGCATCGCGTTCGTGCTCGGGTACCCGCTCGCCGTCCTCTTCGCACGCTCGACCTCGCGCTGGGTCGGCGTCGCCCGGGCACTCGTCCTGCTGCCCCTGGTGCTGCCGCCGGTCGTGGGCGGCCTGGCGCTCCTCGCGGCCTTCGGGCGACTCGGCGTCGTCGGGGCGTTCCTCGACGACCACGGCCTCCGCATCGCGTTCACCACGACCGCCGTCGTGATCGCGCAGACCTTCGTCGCGATGCCGTTCCTGGTGTCGTCGATCGAGGGTGCGCTCCGCGTCGGTGGTGACCGGTTCGAACGCGTGGCGGCGACGCTCGGTGCCGGGCCGACCCGCACGTTCCTGACGGTCACGACGCCGCGCGTGCTGCCGGGCATCCTGTCCGGGCTCGTCCTCTGCTTCGCCCGTGCCCTCGGCGAGTTCGGTGCGACCCTCACCTTCGCCGGCAGTCTGCAGGGGGTCACCCGCACCCTGCCCCTCGAGATCTACCTGCAGCGCGAGATCGACCCGGACACCGCTGTCGCGCTCGCCCTCGTGCTCGTGGTGGTCGCGCTCGTCGTGATCGGTGCCTCGGCCCTCCGGACCCGGACGGTCCTCGCGTGACGGGCGGTCTGCGCGCTCACCTCGTGGTGGCCGAACGTGACGTCGACGTCCGCCTGGACATCGGTCCGGCGGAGTGCGTCGCGCTCGTCGGACCGAACGGCGCCGGCAAGTCCACGGTCGTCGAGGCGCTGGCCGGGCTGCTGCGCACCCGGCAGGGCGAGGTCGTGCTCGGTGACCGGGACCTCACGCGCGTGCCGCCGCACCGCCGCGGGGTCGGCCTCGTCGCGCAGCGCGCGGACCTCTTCCCGCACCGCTCCGTCGCCGGCAACGTCGCGTACGGACCGCGCGCATCCGGTTCGGGCAGCCGGGAGGCGCGACACCGGTCGTCCGCGGCACTCACGGCCGTCGGCGTGGCCGGCCTGGCAGACCGGGCACCCGGGACGCTCTCCGGTGGGCAGGCCCAGCGCGTGGCGATCGCCCGGGCCCTCGCCACGGATCCGGCGCTCCTGCTCCTCGACGAGCCCACCTCGGCCCTCGACGTCGATGCGCGCGCCGAGGTCCGTGCAGCCCTCGGCACCGCGCGCACCGGTCGCCCGACGCTCCTCGTCACGCACGACCCGCTCGAGGCCGTCGCCCTCGCGGACCGCCTCGTCGTCCTCGAAGCCGGACGCGTCGTCGAGGCCGGCCCCACCGCGGACGTCCTCGGCCGCCCGACCAGCGCGTTCGCCGCGTCGTTCTCCGGACTGACGCTCGTCCGTGGGATCGCCACGCGGGGTGGGATCGCGCTGGAGGGCGGAGGTGCGCTGGCGTCGGGGACGCACACCGTGCCTCCAGGCCGACCCGCGCTGGCGGTCTACCACCCGACGGCCGCTCGACCGACGCGGGACGGTGCCGGGCCGGAGCGTCCGGTGACCGCGCTCGAGCCGCGGGACGGGCTCGTCCGCGTGCGCGCCGGAGAACTCGTCGCGGACGTCACGGTCTCGGTGGCCGCGGCCCTCACGCTCGCCCCGGGCGACCCCGTCCGGATCGTCGTGCCGGACACCGAGGTCACGGTCTACGAGCCGGCCGGTGCCAAGATGTTCCAGTGACGAACTGGATCGCCAAGTCCTGGCCCGTCGGCATCCCCGTGATCGCGGCGATCGTCCTCGCACTGTCGTTCGGCCGGCACGACCTCGGCACGTTCGTGGTGGTGGTCGTGGCCGTCGTCCTGGCCGGCACGGTCCTCGCAGCGGTGCACCACGCCGAGGTCGTCGCGCACCGTGTGGGGGAGCCGTTCGGGTCCCTCGTGCTCGCCGTCGCCGTGACGATCATCGAGGTCGCGCTCATCATCGCGCTGTCGAGCTCGGGCGGTGCGAAGGCCGAGACCCTGGCGCGGGACACCGTCTTCTCGGCGGTGATGATCACGATGAACGGCCTGGTCGGGCTCGCGATCCTCATCGGGACGCTCCGGCACAACACCGTGCGCTTCAACCAGGAGGGCGCGTCGGCGGCGACCATGACCGTCGCGGCCCTGGCGGTCCTCACCCTCGTGCTGCCGACGTTCACCACCGGCACCGACGACTCGTCGTTCACCGGCGCGCAGCTCGTCTTCGTCGCCCTGGCGTCCCTCGCCCTCTACGCCCTGTTCGTCGTCACGCAGACCGTCGCGCACCGCGACTTCTTCCTGCCCGTGAACCGCACCGGCGGGGTGCTCGAGGAGTCCGCGGACGCCCACGCCGCGCGACCGACGGGCCGTGCCACGCTGACCTCGCTCGGGCTGCTGCTGCTCGCGCTCGTCGCGGTGGTCGGACTCGCGAAGGTCGAGTCGCCCGCGATCGAGGCCGGCGTCGCCGCGGTCGGGTTCCCGCCCTCGTTCGTCGGTGTCGTGATCGCGCTGCTCATCCTGTTGCCCGAGGGCATCGCGGCGTCGAAGGCGGCCGCTCGGAACCGGATCCAGACGAGCCTCAACCTGGCGATGGGGTCGGCGATGGCGTCGATCGGCCTCACGATCCCGTCGATCGCCGTGGCGTCCCTGTTCATGCCCGGCACGCTGCTGCTGGGGCTCGGGCCGAGTCAGATCGTGCTGCTCGCGCTGACGATCGTCGCGGCGGTGCTCACGGTGCTGCCCGGTCGCGCGACGCGGCTGCAGGGTGGGGTGCACCTGGTGATCTTCGCCGCGTTCATCGTCCTGTCCGTCTCCCCGTAGGGGCCGGGCCGGGCCGTTCCGCGCGTAGCAGGCTGTTTCGCGCATAGCAGGCCGTTCCGCGCGTAGGAGGCCAGAAGTTCCTGCACCCTACGCGCGAAAGCGCTTCCTATTGCACGCGTGATGGGACAGAACAACGCCGACGCGAACACGACGGCAGGGTTGCCCGCGACCGCTCAGCCCCCGGCGAAGGGCGGCATGACGTCGACGACCGAGACGCCCTCGAGCGGGGTCGATCGATCCCGGGTGGTCACGCCGTCGACCAGGTACGAGCACCGCTCCTGCAGGGCCCGCCACCGCGACGGATCGGTGGCGTCCACACCGCGCAGCGCAGCGTCGAGGTCCGGCGCCGCCGCGGTGACCTCGTCCACGCCGACCGCCGCCCGGGCAGCCGCGAAGAACCGGATCGTGGTCACCTCAGCCCCCGATCGCGCTCATGCCCCGCGTCGGGTGCACGAGGTCGTCGGTGTCGTCGCCGTGGTCACGCGGCTTGGCCCACATCGCCCGGCGCCAGAGCTCGGCGACCTCGTCATCGGTCGCACCGTCGCGCATCGGTCCGAGCACGGAGGTCTCCTCGTCGGAGAACAGGCAGCTCCGGACGTGCCCGTCGGCGGTGAGTCGTGCGCGGGTGCAGTCGGCGCAGAAGGACTCGGTGATGCTCGCGATGATGCCGATCGTGCCGAGTACCGGACCGACGCCCCCGTCGGCCGTGCGTGCGAGCACCCGGAACCGTTCGGCGGGGGCGCCGTCGCGCGGTGCGTCGTCCGGGACGAGGCCGAAGGACTCCGAGAGCATCGCGCGGGTCTCCGCCGCGGTGACCATCGAGGTGCGGTCCCAGGCGTGGTCGGGGTCGAGCGGCATCTGCTCGATGAACCGCAGTTCGTAACCGCGCTCGAGGCACCAGCGCATGAGGTCCGGCGCCAGGGCGTCGTTGACCCCGCGCAGGAGCACGGCGTTCACCTTGATCGCCAGTCCGGCGTCGTGCGCGGCCGACAGCCCGGCGATGACCTTGTCGAGGAACGGTCGTCGTGTGACCTCGGCGAACACCGACGGGTCGACGGTGTCGAGCGACACGTTGACCCGGCGGAGTCCGGCGGCGTACAGGGCGGCGGCGCGGTGCGCGAGGCCGATCGCGTTCGTGGTGAGGGACAGCTCCGGGGCGTCCGGAAGCGCGGCGCACCGGGCGATCACGTCGACGAGGTCGTGACGGAGCATCGGCTCACCACCGGTGAACCGTACCTTGCGGACGCCGAACCGGGCCGTCCCGATCCGGACGAGCCGCTCGATCTCGGCGGCCGTCATCAGCTGGTCGTCGGGGGCGAACGGCAGTCCGGCGGCGGGCATGCAGTACGTGCAGCGGAGGTTGCAGCGCTCGGTCAGGGACACCCGCAGGTCGACGGCTCGGCGGCCGAACCGGTCGACGAGCCCGGTCGGGTCCGACGATGCGGACGCGCCGGTCGAGCCGAGCAGGGTCGCGGGTGCCATGGGCGTCAGCGTACGTGGTCGAGCCGTCGGAACGACAACAGCCGTCCCCAGCGCACCCAGTCCGACCGGCGGGTGCGCACGATCGTGACGACGACGATGACGAGCACCGCCGCAGCGAGCCACCACCGGTACGCGTCCACCGACGGCCACACGCCGCGCAGGGCGATCGCGAGGCCGATCGCCGACCACTCCCAGCGACCGGAGAGCACCACGAACGGGATGAGCAGCAGGGCGTACCAGGGGTACCGCGGGCTCACCGCCAGGAAGGTCACGCCGATCATCAGCACCTCGCCGGACCACGGCCGCGACGGGTCGGACAGCCGCCACGCCACGAACGCCGCCAGGAGCACGAGCAGCCCGACGACGATCGTCGCCGCGTCGCCCTTGAAGACCAGCGAGACGAGGGCGAACCGGGAGCCGTCCTCGTAGCCCTCCTCGGACAGGTAGCCCGGCAGGTACCCGAGCACGTCGAGCCCCGTGGTGAGCACGTACGGCACGTAGAGCAGCCCGAACACGGCGATCCCGACCGGGATCGCCCACCAGTTCCTCCACCGTCCGAGCAACGGCGGGTAGACGATCGCGGGGATGAGCTTGGTCGCGGTGGCCGCCCCGAGGGCGATGCCGCCCCAGATCGGCCGGCCGAAGGCGACGAGCACGGCACCGGCCGTGGCGAGTGCGGCGCCGAGCAGGTCGACGTGCGAGTTGGTGACCGCCTCGGAGGCGACGAGCGGCGACCACGCCCAGAGTGCCGCCCACCACGTCGGACGACCGAGTCGGCGGAGCACCGCGACCAGTCCGAGCGTGACGCCGAGCGAGACGATCAGCCCGGCGACCTGGAACGGCATGTACTGCGCCGTGGCCGGGACGAACGCGCGGACGAGGGCGAACCACAGCTGCGCCATCGGCGGGTAGATCGTCGTCACGTCCGGTCGGTTGATCGCGGTGCAGTGTCCCTGCGCGCCGTCGCCGAGTCCGCGGTACCGGGGCTGCAGGGGGTCGCACGTTCCGTCGATCTTGTCCGGGAAGAGCCAGTCGGGTCGCAGACCGGACAGTGCGGTCGACTGCGGCGTGTGCGCGTACGGGGAGATCCCGGCGTGCTGGACGATGCCGTCCCAGGCGTACCGGGCAGAATCGGTGCTGGTGTTCGGCGGCCCGGCGATGGCGGCGAGCCCGACCACCAGGCCACCGCCGACCACGAGCCACGTCATCCACTTCGCGGGGACGAACCGCAACGCCAGGACCGCTCCGGCGAAGACGGTCCAAGCGATCAGGGTCCACGCAACGAATGGAGCACGATGACCGGATCGGAGGAAGCCCAGATGCGTGACGCCGACGGCGATGACGCCCGCGAGGGCCAGTACCCCGACCACGGCCAGGACGGTCGGCAGCAGTCGGCCGGGGCGCAGTCGTTCGCTCATCGTGTCCTGAGGCTATCCGTGGTGCGGCGGCTGCTGCTGGACGCCCGGGCGACGATGGCGTCCCCCAACCGCAACGCCCGGTCGGCGGTCGTGCTCGGGCGGCTGCTCGGGGTGGCCTTCATCGTGTGCTTCGGCACCGGCCTCTTCAGCCACTTCCTGCAGGACCCGCTGCCCGGCATGCGGTTCCCGACACGGCCGACCCAGCTCTACCAGTTCACGCAGGGCCTCCACATCACGGCGGGGATCGCGATCATCCCGCTGCTCGTCGCGAAGCTCAACGCGGTGATGCCCGCTCTTGCACAGGTCCCGCCGGTGCGCGGCGTCCTGCACCTGCTGGAGCGCGTGTCGATCGCGGTGTTCGTCTCGGCCGCGCTGGTGCAGGTCGCCACCGGCCTGGTCAACACGTACCAGTGGTACCCGTGGCCGTTCCCGTTCCGCCAGGTGCACTACGCGCTGTCGTACGTGCTCATCGGGTCGCTCGTGCTGCACATCGGCACGAAGCTTCGGATCATCGCGCGGTACTGGCGGAAGCGCGACGCGTACGACGAGCACGGTCGGTTCGTCGCGGACACGACGGTGGGCAGCGAGCTGCTGCCTCCCGGCCTGGAGGCACGGACCGACTCCGTCCCGACGGCTGCGGTCGCGCCCGTGGTCGCGTCCTACCCCCGCGGCCTCACCGCCAGGGTCCTGCGCTGGGTCGACGGCGTTCCCGCTCCGACCACGCAGGCCGATGCGACGGAGGCTCGCCGCGCCTCCAGGCAGTCGCCCGAGGCGACCCAGGGCCGACGTGAGCGCGTCGCCCGACGCGGCTTCTTCGCCGGTGTCGCAGCGGCGACGGTCGGTGTCGTCGCCCTGACGGCCGGGCAGTCGAACAAGCTCGCCGAGCCGTTCAACGTCTTCGGCGCGCGGCAGCGGCACCGCGGTCCGAACGACCTGCCGGTGAACCGCACGGCCCGGGCTGCCGGTGTCCTCGCGACCGCGACGGCCGCGGACTGGACCCTCACGGTCGTCGGCCACGACGTCAGCCGGACCTTCGCACGTGCCGAGCTCGTCGCACTGGGGACCACCCAGGTCGACCTCCCGATCTCGTGCGTAGAGGGCTGGAGCCAGATGGCCACCTGGAAGGGAGTGCGGATGCGCGACCTCCTCGCGGCGGTCCAGGCCCAGCCGGGGTCGCACGTGCGCGTGACGAGCCTCGAACGGCACGGCGGCTACCGGATCATGGACATGGGACCGGAGTACGCGGAGGACCCGACCACCCTCGTGGCGCTCGAACTGAACGGCGAGAAGCTCGACCTGGACCACGGCTTCCCCGCGCGCATCATCGCCCCGGGTCGGCCCGGAGTGCTGCAGACGAAGTGGATCGAGAAGATCGAGGTGATCCGGTGAAGGTCGCGCGCATCGTGCTCGTGGTGGTCGGCGTCCTGGTCATCGCGTTCGGGGCGTACGTCATGGTGACGACCGTGCGGCCGAACCGGATCTGGGGCCTCGCGACGTGGCTGCTCGGCGCGGTGATCCTCCACGACGCGATCCTGTCGCCGTTCGTCGTCGCCGTCGGGCTGCTGCTCCGTCGGACCGGGCGGACGCTGCAGGTCTGGGCGCTCGTGGTCGTGCAGGCCGTCGTGGTGCTCGGGAGTGTCCTGGCGCTCGTCGTCCTGCCGGAGATCGCGGCGAAGGCGCACGGCACGAAGAACGACACGGTGCTGCCGTTCGACTACGGCCTGCGCCTGCTCGTCGTCGAGGGCGTGCTGGTGCTCGTGGTGGTCGCCGTGCTGGTCGTCGCGGTCCGGCGTCGGCGGACCGCGACGTCTACTGGTTGAACCGACAACCATTCGCTAGGATGCCGGTATGACCGACGAGACCCCGTGGCTCACGCGCGACCAGCTCCGTGCGTGGATGAAGCTCGTCGCCGTCATGGAACTCCTGCCGGCCGCGCTCGACCAGCAGCTCCAGCGTGACGCCGACCTGACGCACTTCGACTACATGGTCATCGCGATGCTCTCCGAGACCGAGTCCCGCACCCTCCGGATGTCGGCGCTGGCGTCGGCCACGAACGCGTCCCTGCCGCGGCTGTCGCACGTCGTGTCCCGGCTCGAGAAGCGCGGGCTCGTCTCCCGGTGCCCGTCCACCGACGATCGGCGTGCGACCGACGTCCGGCTCACCGACGCCGGGTACGCCACCATCGTCGACGCGGCGCCCGACCACGTGCGCACCGCCCGTCGCGTGGTGATCGACGCCCTCACCGAGGAACAGGTCGGGCAACTCGACGGCATCGCCGCTGCCCTGCTCACCCGGCTCGACCCCGAGCGGCGCTTCGCGGCACTGACCTACCCGCGGGACGACGACGACACCGCGATCTGCGAAGCCCGACTGACCGGCACGGCGACCGACTGACGGTCGCGGCCGTCGTGCGGCGCTGCAATAGGCTCGCCACATGAGCCAGCCCGCCGCGCCGTCCGACACGTACTCCTACCTCGGACCCGCCGGCACCTTCACCGAGGCGGCCCTCAAACTCGTCGACGCGGCCGCCGGCAAGCCCTGGCGCAGCGTCAACAACGTCGGCGAAGCCCTCGACGACGTCGTCAGCGGCCGGTCGATCGGCGCCGTGATCGCGATCGAGAACAGCGTCGACGGCGGGGTCAGCGCCACCCAGGACGCCCTCGCCCGGATCCCCGGCGTCCGCATCGTGGGGGAGTACCTCGTCCCCGTCGACTTCGTGCTCGTCGCCCGCCCCGGCACCGCGCTCGCCGACGTCCGCACCGTGAACGCCCACCCCGTGGCGTACGCGCAGACCCACAACTGGCTCGAGGCGAACGTCCGCGGGCACGGGCACATCCCGGCCTCGTCGAACGTCGCGGCCGCCGCAGCCCTGCTCGACGAGCACCCCACAGCCGACGCCGCGGTCGCGCCCCCGGGGATCACCGACCACTACGCGCTCGACGTCCTGGCGTCGTCGATCGGGGACAACGCGTCTGCCGTGACCCGGTTCGTCCTCGTGTCGAAGACCCTGGCGCTGCCCGAACCGACCGGCGCCGACAAGACGAGCGTCATCGTCGAGCTGCCCGCCGACCACCCGGGCGCGCTCGTGGACATGCTCGAGCAGTTCGCGACCCGGGGCATCAACATGGGGTTGCTGTCCTCACGGCCGATCGGTGACGAGCTCGGCCGCTACCGGTTCGTGATCGACCTCGACGGGCACGTGCAGGACGAGCGCGTGGCCGACGCCCTGCTCGGTCTGCGCCGGTTCAGCCCGCGCGTGACCTTCCTCGGGTCGTACCCGCGGGCCGACGGGGTCCGCCCCGAGGTGCCCACGCGCTACTCGGACGCGGCGTTCGTCGAGGCCCGGGACTGGCTCCGCGCGATCGTCTCCGGCGAGCCCGACGCGCACTGACCCGCCGCGTCGTCCGCCCGCCCGCAGTGTGCGAGGTTCCGACCAGTGTGGGACGACGATTGCGTCCCACACTGCGCGGAACCTCGCACACTGTCAGCTACTTCTTGCGGCCGCGCCCCGTGTGCGGCTCGACCACGGGGACCCGCACGTCCAGCGACCCGGCGTCGATCTGCGCGCGGAACGCCACGATCTCGCCCACGGGGTCGCCGTCGATCTCGAACTCGTCCGGCTTCGTCAGCCGCAGCACGAACTCCTCGCCACGCATGTAGCGGAGCGGCCGCTCCTGCTTCGCCGCCGTGGTGATCCGACGCCCGACGACGGTGTTGCCGAGCGACGAGCGGTGGAACCAGCGCAGGATCGCGTTCTCCCAGAACACCCGGGCGCCGATCCGCACCCACCCGAAGAAGCCGCGGGGACGCATCACGACGATGTCGAACACCCCGTCGTCGATCTCGGCGTCGGGCAGGAGCATCGCGTTGGCCTGCAGCATGCCGCAGTTGCCGACGATGACGGAGTGCGCCCGGACCGAGCCGTTGCGCGCCGACTCGTCCAGCCGGTACTTGAACTCGAAGCCGTCGGTGTCCCGTACGGAACGGAACAGTGAGTCGAGGTAGGCCAACCACCCGACGCGCTTCTTCAGCCCGGGGCGGGTGTTCGCGAGCATCCGGGCGTCGAGCCCGAGGCCGGCCATCACGAGGAAGCCGAACTTGTCGCGGGAGCCGTCGGGTCGCTCGACGCCGATCAGCCCGAAGTCGATCGAGCGGTCGTTGCCGGAGAAGATCGCCTTCGCCATGCCGCCGAGGTCGTCGAGCGGCAGCTTCATGTTCCGCGCGAGCAGGTTGCCCGTGCCGCTCGGGAGCAGCGCCAGCGAGGCGTCGGAGCCGTGCACCACCTCGGCCACGGCCCGGACGGTGCCGTCCCCACCCGCAGCGGCGACGACGTCGGCTCCTGCCTCGAGCGCGGCGCGGGCCATGCCACCGCCCGGGTCCTCCTCGGAGGTCTCGAACCACAGGGTCTCGGCCCAGCCGGCCTCCTGCTGGTGCTTCTCGACGGTGCGCTTGAGGGTCGGCAGGTGGACCTTGACGGGGTTGTAGACCACCGCGGCCGTCCGCTGCTCGGTCTGGAGGGCGTCCTGGTCCGCGGGCGCGGTCTCCGAAGGGGTCGACATGCACCAACGGTACCGATCGGATGCTGCGAAGGGACGTCCGACGTGACCCGGTGACGGCCTGGAGGCGCGTGGCGGCGCCGCCACGCGCCTCCAGTGACGTCCCTTTAAGATGAAGCGGTGATCGATCCCCAGCTGCTGCGCGACAACCCGGACGTCATCAAGGCCTCGCAGGAGGCGCGCCGCGCCTCCGTGTCCGTCGTCGACGAGGCCGTCGCCGCGGACGCGGCACGGCGGAGCGCGATCACCTCGTTCGAGTCCCTCCGCGCCGAGCAGAACGCCTTCGGCAAGACCGTCGCGAAGGCCCCGAAGGACGAGAAGGCCGCGCTCGTGCAGCAGGCCCAGGCGCTCGCCGCCAAGGTGAAGGAGGCGCAGGCCACCGTCACCGCCGCCGAGGACACGTTCAACAGCGTCGTCCGCTCGATCCCGAACGTCGTCCTGCCCGGCGTGCCCGCAGGTGGCGAGGACGACTTCGTCACGCTCCGCACCGTCGGCACCAAGCCCGAGTTCGACTTCGAGCCGAAGGACCACGCCGACCTCGGCGAGTACCTCGGCATCATCGACATCCCGCGCGGTGTGAAGGTCTCCGGCTCGCGGTTCTACTTCCTGCGCGGCCTCGGTGCCCGGCTCGAGATCGCCCTCATGTCGCTCGGTCTCGACCGTGCGATCGCCGCCGGTTTCGAACCGCTCATCACCCCGACGCTCGTGCGCCCCGAGACGATGGCGGGCACCGGCTTCCTCGGTGAGCACGCTGCCGAGGTCTACCGGCTCGAGGCCGACGACCTGTACCTCACCGGCACCAGCGAGGTCGCCCTCGCCGGGTTCCACTCGGACGAGATCCTGTCGCTCGACGAGTCGGGCGAGGGGCACCGCTACGCCGGCTGGTCGACCTGCTACCGACGCGAGGCCGGCTCGGCGGGCAAGGACAACCGTGGCATCCTCCGCGTGCACCAGTTCAACAAGCTCGAGATGTTCTCGTACGTGCACCCGGACCAGGCCGAGGCCGAACACGAGCGCCTCGTGTCCTACCAGGAGCAGATGCTGCAGGACCTCGGACTGCACTACCGCGTGATCGAGACCGCAGCGGGCGACCTCGGCACGAGCGCCGCGAAGAAGTACGACATCGAGGCCTGGGTCCCGACGCAGGGCACCTTCCGCGAGCTCACCTCGACGTCGAACTGCACCACGTTCCAGGCCCGTCGACTCGACATCCGCTACCGCACCGAGAGCGGCAAGACCGCCCCCGTCGCCACCCTCAACGGCACGCTCGCGACCACCCGGTGGATCGTCGCGATCCTCGAGACCCACCAGCAGGCCGACGGCTCGGTCGTGGTGCCGGAGGTCCTCCGTCCGTACCTCGGCGGCGTCGAGGTGATCGAGCCCCGATGAGCACGCAGGGTCGGTTCGTCGACGGTGGCTCCGGGGCCGGGGGATCGGTCCGGACCAAGCGCTGGTTGGTCGCCCTCGACATCGACGGCACCACCATGCGCGAGGACGGCGTCGTCACCGACACCGTGATCGCCGCCCTGCGCGACGTCGAGGCCGCGGGGCACGAGGTCATGCTGTCCACCGGCCGCAGCGAGGGCATGACCGTGCCCCTGCTCGAGACCCTCGGCATCGAGCCGAAGTACCTCGTGTGCGCCAACGGTGCGCTCACCCTCGCCCGCCGGCCGGACGGCTCCTACGACCGGGTGCACGTCGAGAAGTTCGACCCGTCCGAGGTCCTGCGGACCGTGCACGGCGCACTCGCCAACGCGGCGTTCGGCGTCGAGGACGAAGCCGGGCAGTTCCTGCTCTCCGGCAACTTCCCCGACGACGCCATGACCGTCGCCGGGGAGCACGTCCCGTTCGAGCGCCTGCTCGGCGTCGAGGCCACCCGCGTCGTCGTCATCTCCCCCGGCCACGACACCGAGGACTTCCTGCAGATCGTCGAGCAGATGGGGCTGCACAAGGTCTCGTACTCGGTGGGCTGGACGTCCTGGCTCGACATCGCACCAGAGGGCGTGACGAAGGCCACTGCGATGGAACGCGTCCGCGAGTGGCTCGACATCCCGCGATCCCGGGTCTTCGCCGCGGGTGACGGCCGGAACGACATCGACATGCTGCGGTGGGCCTCGACCTCGGGGCGCGGGGTCGTCATGGGCCAGGCGCCGGAGGACGTCGTGGACGCGGGCAACGAGCTCACCGGCGGTGTGACGGACGACGGCCTGGCGGCCGCGCTCGACTCGCTGCCGCGCTGACGCGCGCGGTGCCGACGGTTCGCGGGGGCCTTCACTGCGCGGCCTGGAGGCTCGGCTAGACTTCTCGGGACGCGGTCACGTCTCGCCACGTGGTCGCGTCACGGAGGGTTGTCCGAGCGGCCGATGGAGCCTGTCTTGAAAACAGGTGGGCAGAGATGTCTCGTGGGTTCGAATCCCACACCCTCCGCCATGGGGACGCGGTTCCGGCTCGCGATCAGCTGACGAGGCCCGCCACCACGTCGTGCACCACACGGGCGGCCCGCGCTGCCGCTCCGTCGAGGTGCTCCTTGAACTCGTCGCCGTCCGGCGCGCACAGGTCGCTGATGCACCGGACCGAGACGAACGGCATGTCGTGGACGTGCGCGAACTGCGCGATCGCGGCGGACTCCATGTCGACGGCGGCGACCGCGGGGAAGGCAGCGCGGAGGGTGCGCGCTCGACCCTCGGTCACGAAGACCTCGCTCGAGCCGATCGTCGCCGCCCGGATGCGGTACCCGGCGTCCGAGGCGAGCGCGAGTCCGACGAGTCGGTCATCGGGTTCGTAACCGGTCGGCATGCCCGGGACCTGGCCGAGTGCGTAGCCGAATGCTGTGGCGTCCGCGTTGAGGTTGACGTAGTGGTCTCCGACGACGACCTCGCCGATCTCGACGCCGTGCATCAGTCCGCCAGCCGTGCCGACGCTGATCACGGGGACGCCCGACCCGAAGTCGTGGAACGCATGGGCGACCGCGGCCGTGGCGTTCGCGAACCCGATGCCGCTCCGACGCACCGCGACGGTGGCTCCGTCGATGTCGAGCAGGTGGTGCTCGTCGTGCCCGCCGACGGGACCGTCGAGGATCGGGACGCCGTCGAAGAGTGACGCGAACGCGGACACCTCTTCGCTCATGGCTGCGATGACGACCGCGACGGGGGGAGGGAGTTGCACTGCCTGATCTTCGCACGCGGCGCCGACCGTCGGGACACCGGGACGCGTACCGTGCACTGTGCGCGAGGAGATCCAGGGGGCGGTGTGGTCGAGGTCGTCGAGTATCGAGCGGAGTGGCCGCGGCGCTTCGAGGTGCTCCGGAGGGCGTACGACGACGCACTCCGCGCTGCCGGCGTCCCGCACCGCATCGAGCACGTGGGCAGCACCGCCGTCCCCGGCCTCGCGGCGAAACCGGTGATCGACGTCGACGTCGTCGTTGCCTCCGCGGACGTCCCGGCGGCCGTCGCCGCCCTCGCGACGATCGGCTTCGAGCCCCGGGGTGACCTCGGCATCCCCGAGCGTCAGGCCTTCCGGACGCCGGACCACTTCGCGCCGACCAACACGTACGTCGTCTCCGAGGGGTCACTCGCGCTGCGGAACCACCTCGCCGTGCGCGACGTCCTGCGCGCGGACGGCGTCCTGCGCGAGGAGTACGCCGCGGTCAAGCGTCAGGCTGCCATAGCTGCGGCGGACATCGACGGCTACCTCGAGCAGAAGAGCGACGTCCTCGTCCGCATCCTCCGCGTGGCCGGGCTCACCGACGACGAGCGCGCGTCGATCACCGCGAGTACCCGCGGCATCACCGGCCGCGGAGCCCACGGCTGACACGGGTCGGCAAGCTGTGGTTCAGGGCACGAACGGCTCGTGCGGCCAGGGCGCGACCAGCCGTCCGCCGGTCAGCTGGAGGGACAGCGCCAACCCGATGCCGGACCCGATGACGAGCCCGAGAATCGCAAACGCCGCGACCGACCGCCCCCGGTGCCGAGCGAGCCGCGCCGTGATCAGCAGCAGGACCAACCCCACCAGGTGGCCGATCACAAGCCCGGTCACCCCCATGGGGATGCCGGGGTTCGCGCCCGTTCGGTCCGGGGTCGCGCCACGGGTGGCCTCCTCGGAGGCCAGGTACAGCCAGAGCCAGGACCCGCCCCCGCCGCCCACCCCGAGCACGACCGTCACCCAGTACAGAGCCGCCAACCTCGCTGACGTCCACCCCGTCCGCCGCTCCGCGACCGCCCCCGTCGTCACCATGCGGTCATGGTAGCGGCGGGGGCTGCGGTCGCCGAGGTCAGACCGCCGCGGCGAGCCCCGGGTACAGCGCCACCAGCGGCGCGCTCAGCCCGGCGCGGACGTCCCGGCTGATCTGGTCCGCCAGCACCTCGTGCTCGCCGGCCTCGACCGCGTCCCAGATGGCGGCGACGATCACCGCGGGGTCGGCCTTCTCGACGTCGAGGTCCGCCGTCATCCCGGTGTCGGTGTACCCGAGGTGGGCACCGACGACCTGCGTGCCCTGCGGCGCGAGTTCGAGGCGCAGCGAGTTCGTCAGCGACCAGAACGCCGCCTTCGACGCGGAGTACCCGTTGCCGAGCGCGATCCAGCTCAGCACGGAGTGCACGTCGACGAGGGCACCGCCTGCCAGGGTCGGCGCGAAGGCCTTGGCGACCCGGAGCGCACCGAAGACGTTGGTGGCGAAGACGCGCTCGACGTCCTCGACGGAGGTCTCGAGCAACGGGGTCGAGCCGCCGACGCCGGCGTTGTTCACGACGATGGTCGCGTCCGCCGCGGTGCGGGCGGCGGCGTCGACGCTCGCCTGGCTGGTCACGTCGAGGGGGAGGGGGACGATGCGATCGTCGTCCCAGGTGCGGGGGTTCCGTGCGGTCGCGTAGACCTTGGCGGCGCCGCGGTCGAGGGCCTGCTGCACGAACTCGGCGCCGAGGCCGCCGTTCGCTCCGGTGACGAGGACGATCGCGTCGGTGAGGTCGGTCATGGGTGCTCCAGTCGAGAGAGGTTGAGTACGGAAACCGAACCTAGCACGTTGTGTCTGCATTCCGAACCCAGTTACGATGGACGCATGCTCGGCATCCTCGGCGGCGACGAGCGCTGCCCCATCGCGCGCTCCCTCGACGTCCTCGGCGAGAAGTGGACGCTCATGATCGTGCGCGACGCCCTCGCCGGCTCGACCCGCTTCAGCCAGTTCCAGCAGAGCCTCGGCATCCCGCGCGAGGTCCTCACCGCCCGTCTCGGCTCCCTCGTCGAGGGCGGCGTGCTCGAACGCACCGCCTACAAGCCGGAGGGCGGACGCGTCCGCGAGGAGTACGTCCTCACCGATGCCGGCCGCGACCTCTCGCTCGTGCTCCTCGTGCTCGGCGGATGGGCGGACCGGCACCGCCGCACCGACCTGAAGTCAGACCTGCGGTTCGTCGACGCCGAGACCGGCGAGCCGGTCGAGGCCGCCGCGGTGACGCGCGTCGCGCAGCGCCGCGTCCCGCTCGGCGACCTCAAGGCGGTGCAGGGGCACACGTCGGCCGACAACCGCGCGCGCTGACGACGACTGCGCGGTGTGGAACGCGCGCACCTGTCGTCAGGGCGCGCAGTCGCGACCGGTTGACGGCCTGGGCCCACGCCGCCGGTTCCGGACCGACGCGCCAGCGGCGGGCCGGCCGTGCCGGTGGGGAGAGGCGCGGGTCGGGCCCGCACCGTGCCTCCAGTCCGGCAGGTGGGTGCGTCAGCGACGCACGTCGCACCCGCAACTCGCGCCGAGCACCAACTCGGCCTCTACGAGGTCGCGGTGCCACTGCTCGCCGGCCACGCGACCGAGGACCCGGTCGACCGCACCGGCAGCCATCGCGTCGATCGGCTGTCGCACCGCGGTGAGCTGCGGGTTCGTGAAGTCGGCCTCGGCGGTGCCGTCGAACGACACGATCGCGACGTCCGTCGGCGCGGACAGCCCGAGCTCGTACAGGGCGCGGAGCACCCCGACGGCCTGCATGTCGGAGCTGACGAAGACGGCGCGCGGTCGGTTGGCGGAGCCGAACATGCGGAGCCCGGCGGTGTAGCCGCCCGCGCGGGAGAACTCGGTGCGGACGATGGGGCCGTCCTGCACGCCGTGCTCGCGGAGGGCGTCCTGCCAGCCCTGCTCGCGGAGGTCCGTGTCGGAACCGGCGTGCCCGATGACGAGCCCGATCGAGGAGTAGCCGTGCCCGGCGAGGTGCGCGGTCCCGTCGAAGGCACCGCGGCGGGCGTCCACGCCGGTGCTGGCGAACTCGGGGACCTCGAAGAAGGTGTTGAGCAGCACCATCGGCAGCCCGGGGTCGACCACGGTGGAGAGGTCCGGGCGGGTCATGATGCTCGTGACGATGAGCCCGTCGACCTGGCGTGCGGACAGGCTGCGCATGCGGTCTCGTTCGAGTGTGACGTCGCCGTCACTGCTCGAGATGAGCACGTCGTAGCCACGGTCGGCCGCGGCCTGTTCGACGGCGATCGCGACCTCGGACCAGAGCGGGTTGTCGAGCTCGGGGACGATGAGCCCGAGCATCTTCGACGACCCGGTGCGGAGTGCCTGCGCGCTCGCGTTCGGGCGGTACCCGAGGACCCGGATGGCGTCCCGGACCCGGGCGGCCGTCTCGGCGGCCACGGGGCGGGGCCCGTCGTGCACGACGTAGCTGACGACCGAGGTGCTGACGCCCGCGTACCGGGCGACGTCCGCGCGGGTGACCGCCCTCGGGGTCGTCGGGCTGGTCACGGACGCCTCCTGGATCGAGTTCGGGTGCCGATCCGCACGGACCGGCACCCGAACGACGGTTGTTGTGATCCTAGACGGCGCTCGCACCGGTGGCGGACGCGGCACCGGCCGTCGCGGGGGCGTCGCCGAAGTCCGGCACCTCGAGGCGCACGCCGCCCTGCAGCGCGGACTGGTGGGCGATGATGCCGGGGAGCGTGAACCGTGCGGCGGTCCAGGCGTTCACCGGCGGCAGGGTGCGGTCGACGACGGCGCGGACGAAGTCGTCGGCGAGGAACTGGTGGCTGCCCTCGTGCCCGGTCGGGATCCCGGCGTACTCGGCCGGCAGGCGGTCGGTGTCGTGCACCTCGGCGTACCCGGAGACGAACGCGTCGCGGAGCGAGGGGTCGACCCCGGCCAGGCGCGGGTCGTCGAGGTCCATCGTCGCCTTGGTGTTGATCCGGTCGCTGATGTCGTGCGAGTCCTCCTTGTCCTGCCAGACGCTGACCTTCGCGAGCTGCTCGAAGCTGGCCTCGGTGCCGAAGTAGCGGAAGCGGGACTCGCGGATGTGCGACGGGTAGCCCACGCGGCGCATCTCGTTGATGCGCATGACCCCGCCGTTGTCGAGCTCGAACAGGGCGGTGGCGTTCGAGAAGTCGTTGTCGAACTGGCTGACGTCCTTGTCGAACACCCCGTCGCCGCGGTCGTCCTTGACGCCGATGCAGCTGACGCTGACGGCGTGCCCGGGGATCGCGCCGAGGACCCCACCGACCGAGTGCGTCGGGTAGAGCATGGGCGGGTAGCTGGCGGTCTGCTTCCACTGCTCGCCGCCGCTGAACTGGTAGGCGGCGTAGAAGCCGAGGTCCATGTCGTGGACGTAGTCGCCCTCGGCGTAGAACACGCGGCCGAACGCCCCCTCGGCGACCTGCTTCCGCGCGAACACCGTCGCCGGGTTGTAGTAGCTCGTCTCGCCCATCATGTAGGTGAGTCCGGTCTCGCGGACGGCCTCGATGATCGCGCTGATCTCCTCGACCGAGATCGCCATCGGCACGGCGGAGTACACGTGCTTGCCGGCGCGGAGGGCCTTGACCACGAGGGGGCCGTGCGTCCATCGCTGGGTGAAGATCGCCACCGCGTCGACGTCGGAGGCGAGGACGGCGTCGAAGTCGTCGAACGTGCCGTCGAGGTGCTGCGACTCGACGAGCTCCGATGCGCGGTCGTCGACGAGGTCGGTCACGAAGACCCGGTCGACGTCGGGGTGGAGCTTGAACAGCTTCGCGAACTGCGGGGCGAACTGGCCTGCGCCGACCATTCCGATTGAGATCATCAGTGACCTTTCCAGGGGTGTGGGATGCGTCGCCGAGCAGGTCGCTCCGATGCGATCGGGGGCCATCCTGACACACGGTGTCTACACGTGACAACCATTGATTCAGCAGTAAAACAGACTCTTGCCACGATCCATCCCCACGTGTAGATTCCCGGCTCACGGACTGCTGCACGTCAGTCCACCGCAGACGAAGGAGTCGCGATGGCCACCGAGAGCCCCGTGTCGTCACCCTTGACGACCACCCGCCCACGGAGCAGGGGTACCACCCTCGCCCGTGCCCGGACGACCTCGCCGAGGCGTCGACCCCGGAACGACCTCTGGCTCGCGCTGGTGTTCATCGCACCGGCGGCGATCGGCTTCGCCGTGTTCCTGGCGTGGCCGACCGTCCGGGGCATCTACCTCAGCTTCACCTCGTACAACCTGCTCACCCCGCCGGAGTTCACCGGCCTGCAGAACTACGTCCGACTCGCGCAGGACTCGATCTTCTGGCACTCGATGGTCGTCACCGTCGAGTACGTCGTCATCAACATCGTGATCCAGACGGTGGTGGCGCTCTTCATCGCCGTGATGATGCACCGCCTGACGAAGTCGACCTTCGTGCGCGGCATCGTCCTCGCGCCGTACCTCGTGTCGAACGTCGTCGCGGCGCTCGTGTGGCTCTGGATCCTCGACACCCAGCTCGGCATCGGCAACGAGATGCTCGCCGCCCTCGGTCTCGACCGCATCCCGTTCCTGCAGAGCGACGTGTGGGGCATCCCCTCGATCGCGCTCATCAACGTCTGGCGGCACGTCGGCTACACGGCGCTGCTCATCTTCGCCGGCCTGCAGTCGCTGCCCGAGACGGTCTACGAGGCCGGGCGCATCGACGGCGCGAGCGAGTGGAAGATGTTCTGGCGCATCACGGTGCCGCTGCTCCGTCCGATCCTGTCGCTGGTGCTCATCATCACCGTCATCGGGTCGTTCCAGGTGTTCGACACCGTCGCGGTCACCACGCAGGGTGGCCCCGCGAACGCCACGAACGTCGTGCAGAACTACATCTACAACCTGGCCTTCGGCCGGTTCCAGTTCGGCTACGCGTCCGCCGTGTCGGTCGCGCTCCTCATCGTCCTCAGCATCATCACGATCATCCAGTACCGCCTCACCCGCTCGGGTGAGTCGGACCTGGACTGAACGGAGCGTCCCGAACATGACCACGACACTCACCCGCTCCGTCACCACGAAGCGTCAGCCCCGCCCGGGCGCCGCGCACCGTCGACGCCCGTCGATCGGCCGGATCCTCGCGTGGGTCGCGATGATCGCCGTCATCGTCATCACGCTGTTCCCCTTCTACTGGATCCTCCGCACCGCGCTGTCGTCGAACGGTGCGATCAACTCCGACCCGACCTCGCTGCTGCCCGTCGGGTTCAGCCTCGGTGGGTTCGAGCGGGTATTCGGCCTGCAGTCCACGAAGGAGGCCCTGGAGCAGGGCGGCTCCGGCGCCGCGCTGAACTTCTGGCGCTACCTCGGCAACTCCGTCATCGTGTCGACGCTCGTCACCGTCGGCCAGGTGTTCTTCTCCGCCGCGGCCGCCTACGCCTTCGCCCGCCTGCGCTGGCCCGGACGCGACAAGGTCTTCGCGGTGTTCCTCGCCGGCCTCATGGTCCCCGCGATCTTCACGCTGCTGCCGAACTTCACCCTCATCAAGCAGCTCGGGCTCGTCGACAACCTGCTCGGCATCGCCCTGCCGACGATGTTCATGACCCCGTTCGCGGTGTTCTTCCTGCGGCAGTTCTTCCTCGGCATCTCGAAGGAAGTCGAGGAGGCCGCCCTCATCGACGGCGCCGGAAAGGTCCGGGTGTTCTTCCGCCTGGTCATCCCGATGGCCGCCGCTCCGATCGCCACCCTCGCCGTCCTGACGTACATCACGAGCTGGAACGACTACTTCTGGCCGCTGATGGTCTCGTACACGGACAGCTCGCGGGTCCTCACCGTCGCGCTCGGCGTCTTCAAGTCGCAGACCCCGCAGTCCGGCACCGACTGGGCCGGGCTCATGGCCGCGACCCTGGTGGCGGCGCTCCCGATGATCGTGCTGTTCGGCGTCTTCGCCAAGCGCATCGTCAACTCCATCGGCTTCTCCGGAATCAAGTAGGCACCAGATGACCAACTCGCTCTCCCGCCGCGCCCTGTTCGCCGGCGGCGCCTCCGCCCTGGCGCTCGGTGCGCTCGCCGCGTGCTCGTCGCCCGGCCGCGGCTCCACCTCGGGGACCGGCACCCGGACCGTCAGCTACTGGCTCTGGGACTCCAACCAGCTGCCCGCCTACCAGGCCGTCGCCGATGCCTTCCACCGCGAGAACCCCGACATCACCGTGAAGATCACGCAGCTCGGGTGGAACGACTACTGGACGAAGCTCACCGCCGGGTTCATCGCCGGCACCGCGCCCGACGTGTTCACCGACCACCTGACGAAGTTCCCGCAGTACTCCGACCTCGACGTGCTCTACAAGCTCGACGAACTCGAGGCCACCAAGGGCATCCGGGACGCCGACTACCAATCCGGGCTCGCCGAGCTCTGGAAGGGCAAGGACGGCCACCGGTACGGGTCGCCGAAGGACTGGGACACCATCGCGATGTTCTACGACCGGAAGGCGATGGCGAAGGCCGACGTGTCCGACGCCGACCTCGCCGACCTCGAGTGGAACCCCGACGACGGCGGCTCGTTCGAACGGATGCTCGCCCACCTCACCGTGGACTCCAAGGGGCGGCGCGGGGACGAGCGGGGCTTCGACAAGCACGACGTCGCGGTCTACGGCATCTCGTCGAACGGGTCCGGCGGCGACGGCTTCGGGCAGACCCAGTGGTCGCCGTTCACGGGGTCGATCGACTGGTTCTACACGAACGAGAACCCCTGGGGCGACAAGTTCCGCTACGACGAGAAGGTCGTGCAGGACACCCTCGCCTGGTACTACCGCCTGGCCGAGAAGGGCTACATGGCGAAGTACGGGGTGTTCTCCACCACCACCGGCCCCGACGTGCAGCTCGGCTCGGGGAAGTGCGCGCTGTCGTTCAACGGCTCGTGGATGATCGGCACGTACCTCGGCATGAAGGACCTCGACATCGCGGTCGCCCCCACGCCCGTCGGCCCGGTCGGGCACCGCGCCTCGATGTTCAACGGGCTCGGGGACTCGATCACGAAGCAGGCGAAGGACCCCGAGGCGGCCGCGAAGTGGGTGGCGTTCCTCGGCAGCGACGCCGCGCAGACGATCGTCGGCAAGGCCGGCATCGTGTTCCCCGCGCGGCCGGCGGGCACCGAAGCCGCGGTCGCGTCGTTCCGGAAGCGGGGGTTGGACGTCTCCGCGTTCACGCGACAGGTCGAGGAGAAGACCACGTTCCTCTTCCCGGTGACCCGCAACCCGGCGGACGTGCAGGCGCTGCTGCAGCCCGCGTTCGACGACGTGTACGCCAACGGCAAGTCGATCACGACCCTCACCGGCATCAACGAGCAGGTGAACACGCTGCTGGAACTCACGTAGCCGACTCGGTCGCGTTCACCCCTGGACTGGAGGCGCGGTGCGGGCCCGCACCGCGCCTCCAGTCCGTGACACTGGTGGGGTGGAACGACGTGAGCAGATCCTGCAGGCCGCGGCGGAGGAGTTCGACCGCGCCGGCTTCGCCAGCGCGACGGTGGCGGGCATCGCCCGCACCGCGGGCGTGTCCCAGGGGGCGCTGCACTTCCACTTCCCGACGAAGCTCGCGATGGCGCTCGCCGTCATCGACGAGCAGAACGTCCGCACGTTCGACGTCGTCAGCCACACCGACAGTTCACCCACGTCGGCACTGATCGGTGCGTCCAAGGGCATCGCCGACCTGCTCCGGGCCGACGCGATCGTGCGGGCGGGCATCCGGCTGTCGCTCGAGCGCGGCGAGTTCGCCGCCGCGACCGCGAGCTTCTACGAGCAGTGGATCGCCGGCATCGTCGACGTCTTCCGGCTGGCCGTCGCCGCGGGGGAACTCCGCACCGAGCTCTCCGCCGAGCAACTCGGGGCGACGGTCGTGCCGTACTTCACCGGGGTGCAGCTCGTGTCCGACGTCCGCACCGGGCGGGCTGACCTCGACCCGGCGGTCGCGACGATGTGGCGCGTGCTCCTCTCCGGCATCGCCGACCCGCGACACCGGGCCCGCTTGCTGGGGGTCGTGGCAGAGACGTTCAGCACGCCAGACTGACGGCATGCGCACCGCTCTCCGAACACTCCACGTCGTCGCGACCGTGCTGCTCGCCGTCGGGTTCACGGGACTCGGCGTCGCGCTGTGGTCGCTGTTCATCACCGTGGACGACGGCGGCGGGGCGAACATCGGCGCCGGGATCCTCGCGCTGTTCGCGTACGCAGTGGGCGGCGTCGGCCTCGTGCTGCTCGCCGTCACGGGTGTCGTCGCCGGAGTCGCCCGGGCTCGCGGCAGACTGACGGCATGACAATTCCTCGACGCGGATCGACGCCGACGACCTCGACGGAAGGGCCGCACCGGCAGATCGACCAGCTCGCACCGCCGGAGCTGTGGGGGCGCCTCGTCGCGGCCGTGTTCGCGCTGCCGGAGGTCGTCGAGGGCCACAGCCAGGTGTCGCCGGCGAGCTCGCGCGCCGTGTTCCTCACCGACCGCGAGGTCGAGTCGTCGCCCGAGCGGTCCCTCGCTCCCGGGAAGCGGCTCGAACCCGTGCACCTGCACGGCGTGGACGACACGAGCGTGCACCTCGTCCTGCCCGAGGATCGCGGGCGCGAGCTGATCGACCTGGGGTGGGCCGAACCGCACGGCTACGCGGACTTCGGCACGGAGTTCATGGTCTACGGGCCGCGCGACGACGACGAGCTCGCGACGGTGGTCGGCATCGTCGCGGAGAGCCTGGCGTTCGCGCGCGGCTGAGATCGATCAGCGGTCGTGGAGTTCGCGGTCGCGGAACCACTTCAGCAGCCAGGCGGCGCTCGTGCGGTCGAACGAGCGGGGGAAGTCGACGGTGTCGGTCAGGAACGGGCTGAACCCCTCCTCGGCGTCCACGTCCGCGTCGTCGAGCGCACGGTAGGCCATGGACCAGCCGTCGAACCGCCGGCGTTCGACGTCCTCGCGGATGAGGGACTTCACCTCGCCGTGCCGAGGGTCGCGCGAGATGGCCGCGAACCGGTCGTCGACGCTCCACGCCGGGCCCTCGAGCAGCTGCATGAACCGGCCGTCCTTCGCGAGCAGCAGTCCGGAGACGCCGAGGGCTTCGTTCCGGAGCCGTGCGTCACGCAGCAGCTGGGCGAGCGCAGCTTCGTCGAAGGGCTCGGTCGCGCGGCTCATGTAGACGATGGAGACGAGCACGGCTCCATACTGGTGCGGGTCGGGCGCCGGCGCGAACCGCTGTCCGCATCCCGTCATGCGCTCGTCGTGCACCGAGCGAGATCCCTCGGGAAACAGTGAGACCCCCTGATCCGCGGTACCGCAGGGGGGGGGCTGCTGGCCCAGCATTCCACAGCGGGGCCTGGTCGATCAACCCGACAGATCGTCTCGGTGCGCGCACTGTCAGAGCAGGTCGTGGACCCAGTAGTCCAGATCGGTGTCCTCGCGATCCGGCTCGAGCCGGACGAAACCGGCTGCGGTGAAGAGCCGGGCACTGGGGGTGTTCCGACGGTCGATCCGGGCGAACGCACCGCACCCGATCGCAGCTTCGTCGCGGACCGAGCGCAGCACGTCGAGCGTCCTCGCGAGCGTCGCGCGTCCCAGGCCCGCACGGCGATGCTCGTGCTCCGTCGCGATCGCCAGCACGAGGAGCTGCGTGCCGTCATCGGTCCACCCGAAGTGCACGACGCTCGCGAGGTCACCGTCGACGAAGCCGAGGAGCGCATTCTCGGACGAGGGAAGAGTCGGGCGGAGCGCTCGGATGTGCGACTGCACCGTGAGTTCCCAAGGCCGTTCGTGGATCTTCTCGCGCCGGTGACGGTCCCACACCGCCCGCGGCGGGTCCGCACAGGTGAACGACTGGAGAGCGGCCCGGTGCTCCGGGCCGGCGGCGCGCCGGTCGCGCGTGCTACTTCGCTCCACGGCTGGCGAGCCAGCGTTCGATGACGTCCTTCTCGACGGCCGTCAGGGTCTTCCGCGCGACGGTGGCGCGGTACCGAGTCGCGTAGGAATCGCGTTCGCCGTCGGTCAGGCCATCGTCACCGACGGCTTGCGAGCCGTCGGGTCGAGTGAGCGAGGCGTCCGGGGTCATGGTCACACGGTACGTCATCTCGTTGATCGCAGCCACGAGTACGTGGCCGCCTGTGGAGAACGGATCGTGGGAGATCGAGACGCCCGGTCAGCGGTCAGGCCCTGGGGCCCGTCGGGACCGACGCCGCGGGAGTGTCGACCACCGCCCGACTGCGGGTGGCCGGCGCCGCGAGCAGCGCGACGACCAGCAGCGCGGCAGGCACGAGCATCGCCGTCTGCAACCCGAGGTGCTCCCCGAGGAACCCGAGCGCGGGCGGCCCGGCGAGGAACGCGATGTAGCCCGCGGTCGCGACGACGGACACGCGTCGGTCGCCGTCGGTCGGGTGGTCGCCGGCGGCGGAGATCGCGAGCGGGAACCCGAGGGCGATCCCGAGGCCCCAGACACCGGCCGCCGCGGCGGTCAGCACCGGGTTCGGCGAGACGACGACGAGCAGGACGCCGACGGCCCCGACCGCGGCGCACACGCGGATCACCGGTGCGCGTCCGAACCGCCCCACGAGCGGCGTGCCGGCGGACCGCCCGACGAACATGGCGAGGGCGAACCCGGTGAACACGAGCGAGCCGACCGCCTCGGGGGCTCCGTGGTCGGTCGTCATGAGGAGCGGGAGCCAGTCGCTCGCCGCACCCTCGGCGAAGGCCATCGCGAGCGTGATCACGGCGATGAGCAGCACCTGCCAGGTGATGACCGACCGCAGGCGCGGCGTGGCGACGGCGGCGGCGGACGGGTCCGGCGCGACGCGGGGGACCGGCCGCAGGTTCGCGGCGGCGAAGGTCGCGAGTCCGGCCATCACGACGGCGGCGACGAGCAGGTGCACGAGCACGGGGGTGCGGACGGCGGTCAGGACGATCCCGGCGGCGCCGCCGATGACGGTGCCGAGGCTGAAGCACGCGTGCAGCACGGGGACGACCGGTCGGGACAGTTGTCGTTCGACCGCGGCGGCCTCGACGTTGAGACCGATCTCGGCGACGCCCGACCCGAACCCGATGAGGAACAGCCCGGCCCACACCCCGACCGCGAGCTGCGCGGGGGCGAGCAGGGCGACGAGGAGCATGCCGGCGACGGGCAGCATCCCGCCGAGCACGATGAGTGGCCGTGTGCCCAGGCGGCGGACGAGCACCCCGGCGCCGAGGATCCCGATCATCGAGCCGATCGACAGGCCGAGCAGCACGATGCCCATCGCCTCGATCGACGCTCCGAGCTCGTCACGGACCGCGGGTGTGCGGGTGATCCACGAGGCGATCCCGAACCCGGTCATCGTCGACGTGGCGAAGAGTGCCGCGCGGTGGCGCCCGATCATGGGTCCATCAGAACGTTTCACACGGGCCGAGTCAAGGGATCAGCGCAGCATGCCGAGGGAGCGTGCCTCGGAGACGGCGGCCGTGCGGGACGACACCCCGAGCTTCGAGAACACGTGGACCAGGTGCGACTTCACGGTGGCGTCGCTGATGTGCAGGCGTGCGGCGACGTCACCGTTCGAGGCACCCTCGGCGACGAGCCGCAGCACCTCGATCTCCCGCGCCGACGGCGCGACCTGCGGCGACCGCATCCGGGCCATCAGCCGCCCGGCGATCGCGGGCGCGAGTGCGCTCTGCCCGGACGCCGCCGCGCGAACGGCCGCGACGAGCTCGTGCGGCGGCGCGTCCTTGAGCAGGTACCCGCTCGCGCCGGCCTCGACCGCGCCGAGGATGTCGCCGTCGGAGTCGTAGTTCGTCAGCACGAGCACGTACGGTGCCGCGTCGAGCGCCCGGATCCGGCGGGTGGCGTCGGCGCCGGTGGCGTCCTGTCCGAACTGCAGGTCCATCAGCACGAGCTCCGGCGCCAGGGACTCGGCGAGGGCGACCGCGGTGGACGGGGTCGACGCCTCGCCGACCACCTCGAGGTCGTCCTCGGCGTCGAGGAGCGCGCGCAACCCGGCCCGGACGACGGGGTGGTCGTCGGCGATGAGGACCCGGATCACGGCACCTCCAGCACGGCGGCGAGGGTGGTGCCGCGGCCCGGGGCCGAGGTGATGTCGAGCCGACCGCCGAACTGCCCGACGCGGTCCTCCATCGCACGCAACCCGAACGAGTCGGTCGACCACGCGCGGTCCCGTGCGGTGACCGGCTCGAAACCGACGCCGTCGTCCGTGACCGTCAGTCGCGCCTCCCGGCCGTCCACCGCGAGCGAAAGCCGGACGGTCGACGCGGCCGCGTGCTGCACCACGTTCGCGACCGCGCCCTGGGCGATGCGCAGCAGCGCCGTCTGCACGTCCATCGGCAGGGAGACCTCCGGCACGTCGACCTCCACGGTCAGCCCGTCGCGGGTCCACTGCTGCTCGGCCAGGCGGCGCAGCGCAGCACCGAGTCCCTGGTCGAGCGACGGGGGCGTGAGCTCGCGGATGAAGCGCCGGGTGTCCGCCAGACCGTCGGCCGCGGTCTCCCGCGCGAGCCGGATGTGCTCCAGGCCGGGGCGTTCGCCGTCGGCGCGCTCGGCGGCGTGCAGGAGCATCTGGATGCTCGACAGTCCCTGCGCGACCGTGTCGTGGATCTCCCGCGCGAGCCGTGCACGCTCGGCGAGCACGCCCTGCTCGTGCTCCGTGGCGGCCAGGCGGTCGCGGGTGGCGAGGAGCTCGGCGACGAGCGCCTCACGTTCGACTGCCTCCCGCGCGAGCGCGCGGTAGCCGAGCCCGATGAGGAGCGCGACGCCGGCGCCGACGAGCGGACCGACGACGCCGCCGACCGTGAATCCGCCGTGCAGCCCGAGCGCGACGACGGCGACCAGGGTCGCGACGACCACGGCGACCGGGCCGACCACGCGCGGCAGGACGTGCAGGTAGAGGAAGAAGAGCGGGAAGACGAGGTAGGCGGCCTCGGGCACCAGGACCAGGAGCGCGATCCAGACGAGGGTCAGCGCGAGGATCCAGGCGGGACCGGCGAGTCCTCGCCGCGAGGCGTTCCGGGCGACGAGCGCGCCGAGCAGGTAGACCCCCGCGAACACGACCGACAGCGTGAGCGGGACCCACGACCCCGGTGCGCCGACGACGACGATCCGGACGACGACGAGCACGAGGAGCGCGGCGAACAGCACGTGCAGGCCGGTCCGCAGACCGACGAAGACCGGGGTGAGGGTGCTGTGCGCCATGTCCCTCCCAGCGTACGGAGCGGCGGGGCGCGGCGGATCAACCGAAAGTTCGATCGGACGACCAACCCGGTCGGCGATGTCCCGAAGGCCCGGTCTCGCGAGGCTGGGACCACGGTTGCGGAAGGCCCGCGATCGGGAAGGGACCACCGTGTTCGTCGCCTGGCGCGATCTCCGGTTCGCCCGCGGACGCTTCGTGCTCATCGGCTCCGTCGTCGCGCTCATCACCCTGCTCGTGGGCTTCCTCGCGGGACTCACCGGCGGGCTGGCCGCCCAGAACATCTCGGCCGTGCTTGGCCTGCCGGGGGACCGACTCGTGCTGCAGCAGCCGTCCAGCGGGCAGCCGTCCTTCGGCGAGTCCACGATCGGCCGGGAGGCACGGGTCGGCTGGCAGACGGCGGCCGGCGTCGACGAGGTGGTCCCGGTGGGCATCGTGCAGGGACGGGCGGACGCGGGTGCGGCTTCGGCCGTCGGCGTTGCGTTGTTCGGGTTGCCTGCCGCTGCTTCCGGTGCCGGCGCCGGCGCCGGCACCGTCGCTGCGCTCGCGCCGGATCGGGACGACGAGGTCGGCCTGTCGGCCGCCGCCGCTTCCGACCTCGGCGTCGGCGTCGGCGACCGCGTGACGATCACCGGAACGACCTACCGGGTCGCCTCGGTGGGCGGCGACGCCTGGTACAGCCACACGCCGGTGCTCGCCATGACACCGGACGCCTGGGCAGCAGCCGACCGTCGGCTCGGTGGGGACGGAGCGCCGACCGTGCTCGCGGTGAGCGGCTCGCCCGACTGGGACGCCGTGGCCGCTCGGACGCACACGTCGGCGGCGTCGCACCTCGGCTCGCTGACGGCGCTCGAGACGTTCAGGTCGGAGGTCGGGTCCCTCGCCCTGATGATCGCGATGCTCTTCGGGGTGTCCGCCCTGGTCGTTGGCGCGTTCTTCACCGTGTGGACGATGCAGCGCGCCGGTGACGTCGCGGTGCTCAAGGCGCTCGGCGCGAGCACGAGGTCGCTCGTCCGCGACGCCCTCGGGCAGGCGCTCGTGGTGCTCGTCGTCGGCATCGGCGTCGGGACGGCCGCCGTCGTCGGGCTCGGGGCGCTCGCCGGTGGGGCGCTCCCGTTCCTCCTCAGCCCGCTCACCACCCTCGTCCCCGCGGTCGCGATGGCCGCGCTCGGACTCGCCGGAGCGGCCGTCGCCCTCCGGACCGTCACCGCAGCAGACCCCCTCACCGCACTCGGGAGCAACCGATGATCACCCTCGACGACGTCACCCTGACCTTCCCCGACGGCGACCGCCGCGTGACCGCGGTCGACCACGTGTCCCTCACCGCCCGGGCCGGTGTGGTCACCGGGATCACCGGCCCGTCCGGCTCCGGGAAGTCCTCGTTGCTCGCGGTCGCCGCGACGCTCATCCGACCGGACTCGGGCCGGGTGCTGATCGGCGGCGGTTCCGGCTCCGTCGTCGACGCCGCCGCGCTCTCGCCCGGAGAGGCCACCGCGCTCCGCCGGGAGCGGATCGGCATCGTCTTCCAGCAGTCCAACCTGCTGCCGTCGTTGACCGCCCGCGAGCAGGTGCTCGTGATGGCGCACCTCGGTGGTGGTGCCGGTCGTCGCGGGGCGGTCACCCGCGCGCGTGTCGACGAGTTGCTGGACGCGGTCGGTCTGTCCGGGCACGCCGACAAGCGTCCGGCGCAGCTGTCCGGCGGGCAGCGGCAGCGCGTCGCGATCGCCCGGGCGCTCGTGCACGGGCCGGACGTACTGCTCGTCGACGAACCGACGAGCGCACTCGACCAGGAGCGGGGCGCGGCGATCATGGGTCTCATCGCGCAGCTGACCCACGACCGCGGCACGGCGACCATGCTCGTGACGCACGACATGGTGCACCGGGACGTCCTCGACGAACTCGTGACCGTGGTCGACGGGCGGGTGGTCGACACGGTGCCCGCAGCTCCGGTGGCGAACGCCGCCTAGGATCGGGCACATGGCGACCGTCCTCCTCGTCCGGCACGGACGCACCACCGCGAACGCGACCGGCCTGCTCGCCGGACGGACCGCGGGGGTCGCACTCGACGCGGTCGGACGCCAGCAGGCAGCGCGCACGGCGGACCGGATCGCCGCGGTGCCCCTCGCCGCTGTGGTCTCCAGCCCCCTCGAGCGCTGCCGCCAGACCTCCCGTGCCCTGCTCGAACGGCAGCCGGGCACGCCCGAGACCCGCATCGAACGGGCCATCACCGAGTGCGACTACGGCGACTGGCAGGGGCGGAAGCTCGCCGACCTCGCGAAGGAGCCGCTCTGGCGGACGGTGCAGGCGAACCCGAGTGCGGTCGTGTTCCCGGGCGGTGAGTCCATGCAGAGCATGCAGTCCCGCGCGGTCGCGGCGATCCGGCGCATCGACGCCGAGGTCGAGGGAGCGCACGGGCCGAACGCCGTGTGGGTCGCGGTGAGCCACGGCGACGTCATCAAGTCCGTGCTCGCCGACGCCCTCGGCATGCACCTCGACCTGTTCCAGCGGATCGCGGTCGGCCCGGCGTCGGTGTCCATCGTGCGCTACGGGGAGCACCGGCCCGAGGTCGTCGCGTCGAACACCGAGTCCGGCGACCTCGCCTGGCTCGCCGCCGCTCCCGCGCCGTCCGGGGACGCGGCGGTCGGCGGTGGCGCCGGTCACGGGGACGCCGCGACGCCGGAGACCCAGACGGGTACCGACAGGGCCTGAACGCGTGTCGGTCGGCGCTCCTACAATGCCGGTATGCCCACCATCGTGCACGGCTTCGACTGGCCGGACCGTCTCGTCGTCGGGACCGTCGGCCTCCCGGGCGAGCGGTCCTTCTACCTCCAGGCGCGCGACGGCCGCCGCGTGACGAGCGTCGCGCTCGAGAAGGAGCAGTCGGCGGTCCTCGCGGACAAGATCGACGAGCTCCTCGACGAGGTCGCCACGGTGGAGGACAACCGCTTCAGCGTCCCGCCGTCCGCTCCGACCGAGCTCCACGACGGTGCCCCGCTCGACCAACCGGTCGAGCCGGAGTTCCGCGCCGGTGCCCTGAGCCTCGGGTTCGACCCGGCGACCGCGCAGGTGGTCATCGAGGCCTACCCGATCGACGACGAGCTCGAGATCGTGGCGGAGACGAACGAGGACGGCGAGGAGATCGAGGCGGTCGTCGAGATCCCCGAACCCGCCGAACTGTTCCAGGTGAAGATCCCGGTCGGCACCGCCCGTGCCTTCGTCGCCCGCACCCGGGAGATCGTCGCTGCCGGTCGTCCTCCCGGCGACGCATGAGCGACGGATCGCTGTCCATCCGGGCACGCATCCGTGAAGCGTCGAACGCCACGTTCCTGGCCGACCTCGACGGCGAGTCGGTGGTCTACAAGCCGATCGATGGTGAACGCCCGCTCTGGGACTTCCCCGACGGCACGCTGGCCGATCGCGAGGTCGCCGCGTACCTGGTGTCCGAGGCGTTCGGCTGGGGCATCGTCCCGCCCACGTGGATGGGCGACGGGCCGTTCGGCCGCGGCATGGTCCAGCGCTGGCAGGACGTCGACCCCGAGCAGGACGCGGTGGACCTCGTCCCCACCGAGGACGCCGACGCCGAGGACGCGCCGTGGCTGCCCGTGCTCGAGGCGATCGACGAGCAGGACCGTCCGGTGACGCTCGTGCACGAGGACACCGCGGCCCTCCGACGCATGGCCGTGTTCGACGTCGTGGTGAACAACGCGGACCGGAAGGGCGGGCACGTGCTCGCGATGCCCGACGGGCACCGGTTCGGCGTCGACCACGGGCTCGCGTTCCACGTCGAGCACAAGCTCCGTACGGTGCTGTGGGGGTGGATCGGGGAGCCGCTCGACGCCGACGAGCTCGAGGGCATCGACCGCGTGACCGATGCGCTGCACGGTGACCTCGGTGCGGCACTCGACGAGCACCTCACCGTCGCCGAGGTCGACACGCTCCGTGCTCGGTGCGCCGCGCTCCGGGCCGTCGCGGTGTTCCCGCCGCCTCCCGGGCACGGACCCGCGGTGCCCTGGCCGTTGTTCTAGCGCCGACACCGACGGAGATCGGGTCGGTGGACTCCGTCGGGTCCGGAGCCCACCGACCCGCACCGCGCCCCGCCTGCCGGGGCGCGGAAGCCCGTGGCGTGCCTGACGGAGAGCATCCTCGATCTCCGGGACTCCACGGGGGTCGGCCGGTCGAGGGCGGATCAGGTGCACTCGGTCGGCCGGATCCACGCGCGCCGATGTCGTCGGTACGCGTGGAACAGTGGTCGCGGCCGGGGTCTGGGGCAGCTGTGGCGTCAGCATACGACGAGGTCGGCGTCGGGAGAAGAGCCCGTACGGAAGCCGCGGTTCACGACCCCCAGGGGTCGCGGCCGTACCCGTCGAATCGGGTGTTCCCGCCGCGTCGGGACCCGAGGTACGACCCGACCACGGCGACGCCGAGGTCGTCGTTCTCCGGAGCCACCACGGTGCCGTCGACCCGCTTCGCCATCGCGTCGATGAACCGCGCGAGGCCCGGGTCGTCACCGAGTCGGAAGAAGGTCGTCTGCGCGCCGAGACGTCCCGCGTTCTCGAGTTCCCGGACGGACAGCGCGATCGTGATCGGGTCCGGCGGGTAGCCGAACCACACCTGGCCGTTCGGTTCGAGGTGCGACGTGGGCTCGCCGTCGGTGACGATGAGCAGCACGGGCTGGGCGGTCGGGTGCTTCCGGAAGTGCCGGTTCGCCAGCAGCAGCGCGTGGTGCAGGTTGGTCCCCTTGTCCCACATGGCGTCGAGGCCGACGAGCTGCTCGATGTCCATCACCTCGGCCTCGCGACCGAAGGCGATGAGCTGCAGGTCGTCCCCGCGGAACCGCGTGGACACGAGGGTGTGCAGCGCGAGGGCGGTGCGCTTCATCGGGACCCAGCGGTCCTCCATCGCCATCGAGAACGAGGTGTCGACGAGCAGCGCCACGCAGGCCTGCGTCCGTGCCTCGGTCTCCTGCACCTCGACGTCGTCGATCTCGAGCCGGACGCCGGGCCCCATCCGACCGGACGCCGCGGTACGGGTGAGGGCGTTCGTGATCGACCGCGTCACGTCCCACGGCTCCGTGTCGCCGTACTGCCACTGCCGTGTCGAGCCGGACGGCTCCCCGGCTGCCCCGGACCGCCGGAGGTCGCGTGCGCCCTGTCGGCCCGACATCCGCTCCGCGACGTCCTTGAGCAGGCTCTTGCCGAGCTGCCGCATCGCCTTCGGGGTGAGCCGGAGCGCCCCGTCCGCGCCGCGGCGCATCGCCCCCGAGTTCCGCAGTGCCTTCTCGAGCCGCTGCAGGGTCTGCGCGTCGACCGCGGCCTCGGCGCCGAGCTGTCGGGCGAGGGCGTCGAGGTCCAGGTCGTCCAGGTCGGACCCCGGCCCGGACTGCGCGATCTGGTCGGCGAGGGCGTCGAGGTCGGCGATGTCCTGGAACACGCCGGTGCCGTCGCCGAGTCCGAGCCCCTGCTCGCCCTCCATCCGCTCGGACCCGCCCCAGTCCTCACCGGGCCGGAGCGCGCGGAGGTTGCCGTCGAGCTGGGAGAGCTGGCCCATGAGGTCGGGGGAGCCGAACGCCTGCTGCGCGAGAGCGTCGAGTTCGTCGCGCTGCTCCTGGGTCATCGAGTTCCGCATCCGCTGGGCGGCGGCGGCCCTGGCGGCGAGGTCGTCGAGCAGTTCCTCGACGCTCTGCGGGTTCGACGGGAAGTACTGCCCGTGCTGCGCCATGAACGCGTCGAACTGCTCGGGGGTGTCCTCGCCGCGGGCGTGGGCCTCGAGCAGGGCGTTGAGGTCGCGCATCATCGCGGCGACGTCCTCGCGGTCCTGGTCGGTGGCTCCCTCGAGCGCTTGCTTCATGCCGGCGAACCGTTGGTCGAGCACCTCGCGGCCGAGCAGGTCCTTGATCTCCTCGTACTTCTGCCGGGCGGTGGGACTCTTCCAGTCGTAGTCGCGCAGTTCCTGCACGGCCGACGCCGGCGACGGGGAGAGGCTGTCGAGCTGCATCTCGGCGAGGGCACGGTCGCCGTCGTCGAGGTCGGTGTCGCGGGCGAGCTGTCCGCGTTCGGCGAGAACGGCCTCGTCGAGCAGCTGCTTGACCTGCTGCAGGGTGCCGTCGAGATTGTTCTTCGCGGTCAGTTCGCGCCGTCGTTCCGCCACCCGACGTGCCAGGTCGTCCAGGCCGCGCTGGTCCCGCCCACCGCGCCGCAGGTACTCCCGGATGGCGCGCTCGGGCGACGTGCCGCCCATCACGTCCTCGCCGATGGCGTCGAGGGCCTCGGCCAGGTCGACCGGGGGAGCGAGCGGATCCGGACCGTCCACGTACTTTCCGTATGACGCAGCCTTGCCGTAGCGGGCGTCGCGCGCGAGCCGTCGGTTCTGTCTAGCCATAGACGGCTTCGCCCCCGCCGGACTCCTTGCTGATGCGTCGGGCCAGGTACAGCCCTTCGAGTGCCAGCTCGATCGCGCCGGCACGCTCCCCGTCGTTCGTCGCTCCGAGGCGTTCGCAGACCTGGTCGTACAGGTCGGACTCGCCGATGCTCGGCAGGCCCTCGAGGAACGCCCGGGCGCTGACCTGCTCGCCGGTGGTCACCATCGTGCCGCCGTCGAGCGCCTCGACGAGGACCGCGAAGTCCAGGCCGCGGAACCGGGCGCGCACGGTCTCGGCCGTCGCGGTCCGGAGGAGGTGCTCGAGCACCTCGTCGGCACGGTCCTCCTCGCCGTTCTCGAACTCGATCTTGCCGCCGAGTACGTCGACCGCCGTCTCGAGATCGATCGGTCGCGCGACCGCGTGCTCCTCGCCCTGACGAGCGGCACGGTGGACGGCCGCGGCGGAGATCGTCTCGGCGCCGGCGATCGCGAATCGGGCGCTGACACCGCTGCGCTGATCGACCGCACTCGATCCGCGCAGGGCACGGGTGAACCGGGCGAGGATCTCGACCAGCGCGTCCGGCACGTCGGCCGTGAGCTGGGCCTCTTGCCGGATCACGGCGATCTCGTCCTCGAGCTCGATCGGGTAGTGGGTGCGGATCTCGGCGCCGAAGCGGTCCTTGAGCGGGGTGATGATCCGGCCGCGGTTCGTGTAGTCCTCGGGGTTGGCGCTGGCCACCACGAGCACGTCGAGCGGCAGCCGCAGGACGTACCCGCGGATCTGCACGTCGCGCTCCTCCATCACGTTGAGCATCGCGACCTGGATGCGCTCGGCGAGGTCGGGCAGCTCGTTGATGGCGACGATGCCGCGGTGGCCACGGGGGACCAGGCCGAAGTGGATGGTCTCCGGGTCGCCGAGGCTGCGGCCCTCCGCGACCTTCATGGGGTCGACGTCGCCGATGAGGTCGGCGACGGAGGTGTCCGGCGTCGCGAGCTTCTCGACGTAGCGGTCGTCGCGGTGCCGCCAGCTGATCGGGAGCGCGTCGCCGAGGTCCTCGGCACGTCGGATGCTCGCGGTCGTGATCGGTTCGTACGGGTGCTCGCCGAGTTCGGAGCCGGTGATGACCGGCGTCCACTCGTCGAGCAGGCCCTGCAGGGTGCGGAGCAGGCGGGTCTTGCCCTGTCCGCGTTCGCCGAGCAGGACGACGTCGTGCCCGGCGATGAGGGCACGCTCGAGCTGCGGGACGACGGTGGTGGCGAAGCCGTGCAGGCCGGGCCAGGGGTCGCGGCCCTCGCGGAGGGCGCTGAGCAGGTTGTCGCGGATCTCGGCGCGGACCGTCTTCTGGACGTGGCCAGAGGTGCGGAGCTCGCCGACCGTTCGGATGTCGGGTCGGGTCACCTCTTCGACGTTACGCCGTTGCGGACTGGAGGCACGTGGCGGGGCCGCCACGTGCCTCCAGTCCGCTTGTGGGTTTTCATAGCAATTGCAATGATTGAGGTTCCGGCGTCGGAGCCGGGTTCGATAGGGGGATCCGGCTCCGCCCCCGGACACGTGTCGTTCCGTCCCTGAACCATCGCGGCGATCTCGGCGTAGGTTCCCTTTTCGTGAGCAGCGCGACGACGAACGGGGCGATCAAGAGCCTGGTCCCCGCCAGGATGGACAGACTGCCGTGGACACGGTTCCACTGGAGTGTCGTGGTGGGACTCGGTGTCTCCTGGGTCCTCGACGGCCTCGAGATCCAGATCGTGTCGAACGCCGGGTTCCAGGCAGACCTGAACCTGTCGACGCAGCAGGTGACCTCGCTCGGCACCATCTACCTCATCGGGCAGGTCGTCGGCGCGATCGTCTTCGGCCGGATGTCCGACCGGCTGGGTCGTCGGAAGCTCTTCATCCTCACGCTGGCCATCTACCTGATCGGCTCCGGCATCGCGGGGCTCGCGCAGGACTTCTGGTTCCTCGCGGCCTTCCGGTTCGTCGCGGGCCTCGGCATCGGCGGCGAGTACGCGGCGATCAACTCGGCGATCGACGAGCTCATCCCGGCGAAGTACCGCGGGCACGTCGACATCGCGATCAACGGCACGTACTGGGGCGGTGCCGCGCTCGGCGCCTTCGCGAACATCTACCTGCTCGACACGGCCAACTTCGCCGAGAACATCGGCTGGCGCATCGGCTTCTTCCTCGGCCCGGTGCTCGGCATCGCGATCATCTTCCTGCGGCGGCACATCCCGGAGAGTCCGCGGTGGCTGATGACCCACGGACGCGAGGACGAGGCCGAGGCGACGGTCACGCAGATCGAGGAGTCCGTCGAGAAGTCCACGGGACACCGGCTGCCGGAGGTCGACGCGTCCAAGGCGATGACCGTCACGCCGATGGACAACGTGAAGTTCCGGACGATCGTGAAGGTGCTGTTCCGGCAGTACCCGACCCGGACCCTGGTCGGCGCGACGATGATGATCACGCAGGCCTTCCTCTACAACGCGATCTTCTTCACGTACGCACTCGTGCTCACGAACTTCTTCGGCCTGAAGACCGCCGAGACGTCGGTGTACTTCTTCCCCTTCGCGATCGGCAACCTGCTCGGACCGATCATCCTCGGCCGGTTCTTCGACACCTGGGGTCGTCGGCAGATGATCTTCTCGACGTACCTGGTGTCCGGGCTCGTGCTCGCCACCTCGGCGTTCCTGTTCCAGGCGGACGCGATCAGCGCCGGCGTGCAGGTGGTCTTCTGGTGCGTGTCGTTCTTCTTCGCCTCGGCGGGTGCGTCGAGTGCGTACCTGACCGTGAGCGAGATCTTCCCGCTCGAGCTCCGGTCGCAGGCGATCTCGTACTTCTTCGCGCTGGCGCAGATCTTCGGTGCGATCGCGCCGCTCATCTACGGAGCGCTCATCGGCGACGGGTCGTCGCGCGAGCCGCTGTTCTGGGGGTACCTGCTCGGGTCCGCGGTGATGATCGCGGGCGGTGTCGTGGCGCTGATCTTCGGCGTCGACGCGGCACGGAAGGGGCTCGAGGACGTCACGCAGCCGTTGTCGGTCCTGACCAAGGAGGCAGACGCGCCACGAAAGTAGTATTCCGTATACGGAGTGTTTAGCACGTCGGGAGTGCGACTGCCATCGTGCTCCCATGGCACTCCTCCACAGCGCGGCATCCGACCGCACGGTCCACGGTCCGTCCTCGTCCGATCGCGGCGGCGTGGGCCGTGCGTGATCCTGACGGCATGGGGCGAGCAGAGCACCGCGCGGGCCGCGGGGACGACGATCCGAACGGCATCCGGAGGAGCCTGCTGCGCGATGCCGTCTTCGCCCGGCTGCTCGACAACGTGCTGCGCGGCGTGTACCGCCGCGGCCAGCGCATCCGGCTCGACGCCATCGCCGAGGACATGCGGGTGTCCCGGACGCCCGTGCGTGAAGCCCTCATGCCGCTCGAGAACCTGCGCTTGGTGAGCGTGCAGCGCTACGTCGGTGTCGTCGTCGCGCACTGGACCGTCGACCACATGACGGAACGGATCCGGATCGCGCGGACGATGATCACCGAACCGTCGTCCGGTTCAGCGTGCTGCGCCGACCGGTTCGACGTCGCCTGGGTGCGGGACTGCCAGACCGAGGGCGGCGTCTTCGTCGAGCTCGGATCGTGGTGGTTGCGGCGGAACGGTGCCGCCGTCAGTGCCGACTGGCTCCTCTCGCAGCACGCGGTCCTCGACGCCTTCTTCTCCGACGAGGTCGCACTCGCGAACGGGATAGACGCCGTCGTCGCCCGTCGGGAACGCCGGTCGATCGCTGAACGCGCGACGGTCGCGGCGGAACGCGACGCCCTCGACGAGTGCGCTGCGGCGCTCGTCGAGCTGGCCGATGCGCTCATCGCGCTGCCGCATCGGTTCCGGACGGCGGCCTGAGCACTCACCGCGGATTCCGGGGCCGCTCGCACTGAATCGCCAGGTGGGCTCGTGGCAGGGTGGTCCGGTTGCCGTCTCCGCGGCCCGGGACGACCCGGGCTCGTGCGGGACGCCCCGGCGCCCGACAGGGTGGGCGCTGCCCGCACGTCAGCACCACCGGCGTGCACCGTGTCCGCACACGACAGGAGTGCCCGTGAACGACGTCCGCGATCGATCCCACCGTCTCAACCGAGCGACCGGGATCGCACGACACGGACGTCTCCGGAACCGTCACCCCGTCGGCACGATCACGAAGGTCCTGTCCGGCGTCGTGGCCGTCGCCCTCGTCAGCTCGGCCTCGGTCGCCGCGATCGCCGCCAAGCAGGTGACCGACGACCTCGGCGACGGCGTGCAGATCCAGGGGCAGGCTGCGCCGAAGGCCAAGGGAGCCACGGCGCTCAGCGCCTACAAGGGCGGGTTCAACATGCTCGTCGTCGGCACGGACAACGACCCGGAGCAGGGGACCGCGTACGGCGAACGCGACGCCACCCTCAACGACGTGAACATCCTGCTGCACGTGTCCGCCGACCACACCAACGCCACGGCCGTGAGCATCCCGCGCGACCTCATCACGCCCATCCCCGGGTGTCAGAAGCCGGACGGCTCCGGCACCACACCGGCCATGGCGGCGCAGCCGATCAACAGCGCGTGGGGCGAGGGCGGGCTCAACTGCGTCGTGCAGACCGTGCAGGGCCTCACCGGACTCGACGTCCAGTACTCCGCGGCAGTGTCGTTCAACGGCGTCATCGAGATGTCGAACGCCATCGGCGGCGTGCCCGTCTGCGTCGCCCAGCCGATCCACGACCGCTACACCGGCCTCGACCTGCAGCAGGGCACGACGACGCTCCAGGGAGACCAGGCCCTCGCGTTCCTGCGCTCCCGACACGGGGTCGGCGACGGTTCCGACCTCGGCCGCATCTCCAGCCAGCAGGTCTTCCTGTCGTCGCTGCTCCGCACGGTGAAGTCGAACGACACCCTCACCTCGCCGACCACCCTGTACAAGCTGGCCCGCGCCGCGGCGTCGAACATGCAGTTGTCCCAGAGCCTGAACGACGTCGGGACGATGGTGCAGATGGGGCGGGCGCTGCAGGACCTCCCGCTCGCACAGGTCAACTTCGTGCAGTACCCCGGCACGACCGGGGGGACCGGGGTCTACGCCGGCAAGGTGCAGCCGTCGACGGAGCTCGCGGCCCAGCTGTTCACGAAGATCAAGGCCGACCAGTCGTTCTCCCTCGGGGCGGACAGCACCGGCATCGGGTCGGAGAGCGCGGCGTCCGCGGGTCAGTCGGCCGGGTCGAGCGCTGCCGGTTCGGCGCCCGCTGCCGGATCGACCGCTGCACCGTCGACCTCAGCTGCCGGGTCGGCGCCTGCTGCTCCGGCGGCGGAGACCCCCGCGGCGACTGCCCCGTCCGAGACGATCGACGGCCTGCAGGGTCAGTCCGCCGACCAGCAGACCTGCTCGAAGGCCTTCGGCTCCTGAGTCGGCGCGCGAGTCGTGCGGTCGCTGGCCCGCCCCGCCAAAGCGACTGATTCCCGCAGTACCCCGGCGCCAGACTGTCGCTGTGCCGCGACGGATCCCCCCCCGAGTCTCGCGGTGAGCGACACTTCTCGCGCTCCGGGGGCCGAGAACTGTCGCGCAGGCCGAGTCTCGCGCGGCGCACGCCGAGTCTCGCGCCGCGCAGCCGCGCGAGCCGCCACCGAGATCGGGGGCGCGGTGGTGGGCCGCGCCCCCTCGGTCGCTCCCCGGCCGAGCGCCGCGATCGGGCGCGTCGGGCTCGGCTCCAGGGAGCGACGTCGGTGCTGTGTCGCGACTACGGAGGGGAACCCTCCGGAACGTGATCGCCGCGTCCCGTCGATGCTATTGAGCGGGGTACGAGTGGACAACCCCCACGTGTCCCCACTTCGGGGGACCCACCGTGCTCGGGGGTGACGCGCCGAGGTCGAGAGTGGGCTCGTCCTCCTGTATGGTGGTCGGAGCGCTCGCGAGAGTGCTTGGAGACGTCGCATAGTCCGGCCGAGTGCACCACCCTGCTAAGGTGGAGTCCCCTTTGAGGGGACCGAGGGTTCAAATCCCTCCGTCTCCGCACCACACGAAACCCCGGTCCGCTCGGACCGGGGTTTCGTCGTTCCGGAGCCCTGCCCGCGTCGCGTCGACTGAGCAGCAATCGTCGAGTGGGCGCCCGCGACCCGACGATTGCTGCTCACTCGATGCTCGCGACGCGACCACGGACGGACGGGAGGCGCGGTGCCAGCCGACACCGCGCCTCCAGTCCGGTGGGTGCGCACCGTCAGACCGTCGCGACGCTCCCCGTCGTCACCGCACCGCGCGAACGGCCGCGGCGTGCCGCGCCGGCGGCGACGGCGGTCAGCACGACCGCAGCCAGCGTGATGCCGGCACCCGCCCAGATCGGCGACGTGTAGCCGAGCCCCGCCGCGATCGTGAGCCCGCCGATCCATGCGCCGAGCGCGTTGCCGAGGTTGAACGCGGCGATGTTCGCACCGCTCGCCAGGGTCGGTGCGTGGTCCGCGTACTGCATCACGCGGGTCTGCAGGGCCGGCACCGTCGCGAAGCCGAACGCGCCCATCAGGACGAGTGCGATCACGGTGAGCACGGGCGAGGTCGCGACCACGGCGAACAGTGCGAGGACGACGGTGAGCACGACCAGGACGACCAGGAGGGTGCCGTCGATGGACCTCGAGGCCAGCTTGCCGCCGACGAAGTTGCCCACGAAGAGCCCGACGCCGAACACGATGAGCAGCCAGGGAACGGCACTCGATGCGAAGCCGGAGACGGACGTCAGCGTGTACGCGATGTACGTGAAGGCGCCGAACATGCCGCCGTAGCCGAGCACGGTCATGCCGAGTGAGAGCCAGACCTGGCCGGAGCGGAACGCGCTGAGCTCGCGGACGAGCGACGGGGGCTGCTCCGTGTCGGACCGGACGCCCGGCACGAGCAGGGCCACGCCGACGAGGGTGATCACGCCGATCACGGCGATGGTCCAGAAGGTGGCGCGCCAGCCGAGCGCCTGGCCGAGGAAGGTGCCGAACGGGACGCCGAGCACGTTCGACGCGGTGAGTCCGGTGAACATGAGTGCGACGGCCGAGGCGCGCTTCGACCGCTCGACCATGTTCGACGCGACGACGGAGCCGATGCCGAAGAACGCACCGTGGCACAGGGCGGCGATGACGCGGCCGAGCATCATGACGCCGTACACCGGCGCGACCGCGGAGAGCGTGTTGCCGATGACGAACAGCACGAGCAGGCCGATGAGCACGGGCTTGCGGGGGAGCCGCGTGGTGGCGGCGGTGAGGCCGAGCGCCCCGACGATCACGGCGAGGGCGTACCCGGTGACGAGCCAGCCGGCGGTCGTCTCGGTCACGCCGTAGTCGGCGGCGACCTCGGGCAGGAGCCCGGTGATGACGAACTCGGTCAGGCCGATGCCGAATCCGCCGAGTGCGAGGGCGATGAGTCCCGCGGGCATGGATGTCCTTCCGTTGTGCGGTGCAGCTGGGCCGCGTACGCTGGTTGTTGCAGACGCGGGATATCGATAGTTGCACACGCGGGGTATCCGCGCAAGCAACCATCTGTGCCCGCGACCACGAGTTGGGAGAGTCCATGTCCGTCGACGACACGTCCGTCGCCGTCCGCGCGCACGGCTGGCGCACGCTCGCAGCCCTGCACGGCCTGATCGAGGCGCGGCTCGAGCGCGGCCTGCGCGAGGTCGACCTGTCCGTCGTCGAGTTCACCGTCCTCGACGCCCTCCGCCGTCAGGACGGCTTCCACATGCGCATGCAGCAGCTCGCCCGTGCCGCGGCGCTCAGCCCGAGTGCGACCACCCGTCTGGTGAATCGACTCGAGGAGCGTGCGCTCCTCACCCGCGTGCTCTGCGCCGACGACCGCCGCGGGCTGTACACCGAGCTGACGCACGCGGGCCAGCAGTTGCTCGACGCGGCCACGCCGATCCACGCTGCCGCGCTGGAGGGCGCGCTCGCCGAGGCCCGGGAGGTCCCGGAACTCGAGGAACTCGCGGTCGCGGTCGACCGGCTCGAGGGCGCGACGGTCTGACGGGAGGCGCGGCTCCTCCCCGCCCCGCGCGCTACGGTGTGCGGATGGTGCGGCGGAGGGGTCTCGTGGTCACCGGTGCGGTCGTGGTCGCGCTGGTCCTCGGCGGCTGCGCCGCCGAGTCGGATGTCGGCAGTGCCGGCGGTGTTTCCAGTGCTGGTGCTGGTGCCGGTGCTGGTGCCGGTGCCGGTGCTGGTGCTGGTCTCGCCGTCGAGGCGTACGTCGAGGCGTACGTCGAGCCGGGTGACGGCTCGGCCGGCCTGGTGACCGACGCGTCCCGTCGTGCGGCGACGATCGGGATCGACGGGGTCACCGTCGCCGACGACGGCGCTGGTCTGGACGACCTGCCGGCCGGCGTCGGGGCGCTCGCCCGGACGGCGACCGACGGTGGAGCGGCTCCGGAGCTGCTCGTCAGCAACTACTCCGAGTCGATCGGGGACCTCTCGCCCGAGGTCGGCACGGCACTGCTCTCCGACGCCGGGAACCGGTCGCGGGTCGCGTCGCGCCTGGCGGAACTCGCGTCCGAGCAGCACGTGCGCGGGGTGCAGATCGACCTCGAGTCGCTCCGGGGTCGCGACCGTGCCGGACTCGTGGCGTTCGCCGCTGCGCTCCGGACTGCCGTGCACGACCGGCTCGGGAAGGACGCCGAGGTGTCGGTGGCGGTGATGGCGTCGACGAGCGCAGGCGGCTACCGCGACACCGGGTACGACCTCGGTGCGCTCGCGGACCACGTCGACCGCTTCGTCCTGATGACCTACGACCAGCACGGTCCCTGGAGCGACGCCGGGACGATCGGGTCCCTGCCGTGGGCGAAGCGCGTGGTCGCGGCGGCCGAACGCTCCGGCGTCCCGGCCGACCGGATCGACCTCGGCGTCGCCGGGTACGGCTACGTGTGGGGTGGCTCCGGCGACCCGCAGCTCAGCCCGGACGCCGCGCGTGCGGCGGCGGGGAGTGCCGCGACGTGGTCGGCCCGGACCGGCGAGTGGTCGGCCGCGCTCGACGACGGACGCGAACTGCACTGGTCCGACGCTCGGTCCTACCGCGCCCGAGTCGCCCTCGCCGAGGACCTCGGGCTGCACGGTGTCGCACTCTGGTCCCTGAACACCCTGGCCCTGCCCGAGACGGAGACGACGTGAAGCTCTTGCTGACCTCAGGGGGCGTGACGAACCCGACGATCCACACCGCGCTCGTGGACATGCTCGGCAAACCGGTCGAGGAGTGTCACGCGCTCGTCATCCCGACCGCGCAGTGGGGGCACCCGATGTGCGGGCCGGCCTCCGTGCGGAGCCTGGTGGCCGGGGGGAGTGAATCCCGGTACCTGGCCGGGTTGGGGTGGGCCTCGGTCGGCGTACTGGAGCTCACCGCGCTGCCGACGATCGGTGTCGAACGGTGGGGGGCCTGGGTGCGTGAGGCGGACGTGCTGCTCGTCGACGGCGGTGACGCGACCTACCTGAGCCACTGGATGCGGGCGTCCGGGCTCGCCGAGGTGCTGCCGTCCTTGCCCGACAGGGTGTGGGTGGGCGTGAGCGCCGGGAGCATGGTCATGACGCCGCGGATCGGTGCGTCCTTCGTCGAGTGGCACGGCGCCGTCGACGACCGGACACTCGGGATCGTCGACTTCTCCGTCTTCCCGCACCTCGACGCGTTCCCGGAGAACACCCTCGAGCACGCCGAGCGGTGGGCTGCCGACATCGACGGGCCCGCCTACGCCATCGACGAGCAGACCGCCATCGCGGTCGAGGGTGGTTCGGTGCGGGTGGTCTCCGAGGGGCGTTGGGTGCAGTTGCGCGACTGAGACGACGCTAGGGACGCTCGTCGACGAGTGCGACGAACCGGCTGCCCACGCCGTCGACCTCGCGGCGGGTGAACCCTGCGGTGGGTTCCGGCGCCTGGTAGGGGGCGTGGTAGTCGCACATCAGGTGGTCCCAGTCGGGCCACCACTTCTTCGGCCGTGCGGTCTCGCTGTACCCGCAGACCGCGCACTCCAGGCGCACCCAGACCTTCTTACCGCCGGTGCGGTTGGCGCGTGACTGCACGAGCCAGGCGGGCGGGTCCTGCTCGATCGCCGCCAGGTCGGCCTCGCTGAGACGCGGCGGGATCCCGTGGTGGGTCGCCATCTCGAGGGGGATGTCGAGCCGGACGGCGGCCTCACGTCGGGAGAGCATCACCCCAGCGTAGGTTCTCCGCTCTCGTTCGGGTAACGACCCTGTAACGAGCATACGAAATGCATTCAGATCAGATGGGTGGCGTGGATACGGTGCTGGAAGGCAGTCTCGAGGGTGAGGAGTGGGATCCATGGACAACGACGCATCGATCACGATCACGGTGGTCCCGCACGTCGACTACCTGCAGTTCTCGTCGACGACGGTGGCAGACACGACCGCAGCGGTGGCGACCACCAGCTGAGTCGCCGTCACGCGCGCGGGGGAGCGGTCGTCGAGCGGATCACGAGCGACGGCGGCACGAGGACCCGTGTCGGCTCCGGGCGCTCGGTCGCACCGATGAGTTCGACGAGCCGGTTCGCCGCCAGCCGCCCGACCTCGTCGTTGTGCGGGTCGACCGTGGTCAGGCGCAGCAGGGGTGACGCCGCGAGCGGGGTCTCGTCGTTGCCGACCACCGACACGTCCTCCGGTACCCGGAGGCCAGCTTCGCGCACCGCGGCGATCGCTCCCATCGCCATGACGTCGTTCGCGGCGAACACGGCGGTCAGGTCAGGGTGGTCCTGCAGCGCGCGACGGGTGCCCTGGTAGCCGGTCTGCTCCGAGGTCGGGCCGTCGCCGAACACCAGGGGCTCGATGCCGGACTCGACCATCCGCGCGACGGTGGCGGCGCGGCGGACGGCGGCCGGGCCTCCGGAACCGGTGATGTGGACGATGCGGCGGTGACCGAGTCCGATGAGGTGGTCCGCTGCCAACCGGCCGCCGGCGGCTTCGTCGGAGGCGACGACGTCCAGGCCGCCGGGCACCTCGGCGCGCTCACCCGCGATGACGACGGGGGTGTCCGCGGGGACGACGAGGTCGGGGAAGCCCTCGGCAGCGAGGATCACTCCGTCCACCCGGAGTGACACGAGGTCGTCGAACGGCGAAGAGTCGAGGTGGGCGTTGGCGCGCGTGTCGGCCAGGGTCAGGCGGAGGCCGTGCGGGGCGAGGGCCTCGCGTACGCCGTCGAGCATCGGGACGTACCAGGGGTTCCGGAAGTCGTCGACGACGACACCGATCGTGCGGGTGCGGGTGCCGGCGAGGATCGCGGCGGCGCGGTTCGGGCGGTACCCGAGCTCTGCAGCGGCGGCGAGGACCGCGGACCGCCGGGCGTCGGAGACCCCGGGGTCGTCGCGCATGACCATCGAGACGAGCGACTTCGAGACCCCGGCGCGGGTGGCGACGTCGATGATCGTCGGTGGTCGGGACACGCGGCTCCTTGACAGGACATGGGGTGGTGGGGCTACAGTCTAGCCACACGTTCTGGAACGTTCCAGAATCCGCATCACACCTTCTCGAAGGAGAGAACATGAGCGACAGCATCGGCGTCGCCGTCATCGGCGCGGGCATGGCCGGCAAGGCCCACATGGCCGCGTGGCGGAACGCACCGTCCCTCTTCGGATCGACGCTGCCGCCGGTGCGGCTCGTGTCGATCGGCGACGTCTACGAACCACTGGCGGCCGAGTCCGCGCAGCGCTTCGGGTACGCCCGGCACGACACCGACTGGCGAGCGATCGCCGAGGCGGACGACATCGACGTGGTGAGCGTCGTCGTCGCGAACAAGCTCCACCGCGAGATCGTCGAGGGGCTGCTCGCCGCCGGCAAGCACGTCCTGTGCGAGAAGCCGCTGTCGGACTCGCTCGAGGACGCGCGGGCGATGGCGGACGCCGCTCGTGACGCAGCGCCGCGTGGGTTGACGGCCCGCGTCGGCTTCACCTACCGCCGCGCCCCGGGGCTCGCCGCGATCAAGCAGCTCGTCGAGGACGGCACCCTCGGTCGCGTCCTGCACGTCTCCGCCCGCTACTGGACCGACTACGGCTCCTCGCCCGACGTCCCGTTCTCGTGGCGCTTCGCGGGAGCCCCGGGTACCGGAGCCCTCGCTGACGTCGGCTCGCACCTCGCGTACGTGGCCGAGTTCCTGGCCGGCGAGGTGCAGAGCGTCAACGGCGGCATGTTCACGACCGCCATCACGAAGCGCCCGATCGCCGCCGGGTTCGCCCTGCGCGGCCAGGCCGTCCCGCTGACCGGTGAGTTCGCCGACGTCGAGAACGACGACTACGCCACCTTCAATGCCCGCTTCGGCGACGGCTCGGTGGTGGGCTCGCTCGAGGTGTCGCGTGTCGCCACGTCGCACCCGAACGGCCTCGTCGTCGAGGTGTTCTGCGAGAACGGCGCCGCACGCTGGGACCAGGAGCGCGCGTCCGAGATCGGCCTCGCCCTGCAGTCCGACGGCTCCCGACTCGGTGGGTACCGACAGGTCGTCCTCGGCCCGGACCACCCCTACGTCGCGGGTGGCATGGCGATGGACGCCCCCGGTGTCGGCTGGGGCCAGAACCAGATGTTCGAGTACCAGGCGCGTGCCTTCCTCGACGAGGTCGTGGGCAACACGACCGACCCGCTGCCGGCGAACGCCACGTTCGACGACGGCGTCCACAACATGGAGGTCCTCGACGCGGTGGCCCGGTCCGCCGCCGACGGGGGAGCGACCGTCGACCTCACCGCAACGGCAGGAGTGCACGCATGAAGCTCGGTCTCTACAACGCGATCTTCCACGACCGCCCGCTCGCCGCGGCGCTCGAGGCCATCGCGGGCAACGGGCTCACCGGGATCGAGCTCAACACCGGCGGCTTCCTGCCGCCCGTGCACGTGCCGAACGTCGACGAGATCCTCGACGACGACGAGGCCCGCGACGCCTTCCTCGCGCAGTTCGACGGGACCGGCGTCTCGATCGCCGGCCTGAACTGCAACGGCAACCCGCTGCACCCGGACCCCGCGATCGGGCCGGAGCACGCGGAGGACATCCGTCGCAGCATCCGCCTCGCCGCACGCCTCGGCCAGGACCGCGTCGTCACCATGTCGGGTCTGCCCGCGGGCGAGCCCGGTGGCACGCGTCCGAACTGGATCGTGAACGCATGGAACTCCGCGGCGCTCGACGTGATCGAGTACCAGTGGAGCGTTGCGGTGCCGTTCTGGCAGGAGATCGACGCCCTCGCCCGGGAGCACGGCGTGAAGGTCGCGCTCGAGCTGCACCCGCAGAACGTCGTCTTCAACCCGGCGACGATCCGCGAGCTCGTCGAGCGTGGTGGGCTGACCAACGTGGGCGTCGAGCTCGACGCATCGCACCTGTTCTGGCAGCAGATGGACCCGGTGGCGGTCGTCCGCGACCTCGGGCCGCTCGTGTTCCACGCCGCCGCGAAGGACGTCCGGATCAACCCGCACGCCGCGATCAACGGGGTGCTCGACAACTCGTTCCGACGGCTGTCGCCGGACGAGCCGCGCACGAACCTCGGCGGCGACGAGTGGGCGAACGAGTGGCCGAAGCCGTCGGCCTGGGACTTCGTCGCACTCGGCAAGGGGCACGACGAGGCGTACTGGTCGGCGTTCCTCGAGGCCCTGCGCGAGGTCGACCCGGACATGTGGGTGAACATCGAGCACGAGGACACCGAGCTCGGGCGAGAGGAAGGCGTCGCCGTGGCGGCGCGCGTCCTGCTGGCCGCCGACGCGTCGCTGGCGGCTCGCGTCTGACGCGGTGCGGGAACCGGACTGGAGGCGCGACCAGCGTGAGCCGATCGGCTCACGCTGGGCGCGCCTCCAGTCCGTCGCCGTGTGTCCGGTGACCCAGTGGGTGACGCATCCTCCGGGCGCTGTCACCGGGCCGTTGTAGCATGCACGACACCTGTCCCGAGACGAGGAGGCCTGCGTGCCGGAACCGACCGACCCCGCCTTCCCGATCGAGCGCATCCGGGACGTCGGTGACGACGTCATCGCGGCCGTCTCCACCGTCGTCGACGGCAAGGCCGAGGCCATCCGCACCGCGTTGACGGTCATGCTCGCCGAGGGGCACCTGCTCGTCGAGGACGTCCCCGGCGTCGGCAAGACGGTGCTCGCGAAGGCGCTCGGTGCATCGGTCGGCGGGTCGGTCAACCGCATCCAGTTCACCTCGGACATGCTGCCGTCGGACGTCACGGGCGTGAACATCTTCGACCAGTCCTCCGGCACGTTCCGGTTCTCGCCCGGCCCGGTGTTCGCGAACGTCGTCATCGGCGACGAGATCAACCGCACGAGTCCGAAGACCCAGTCGGCGCTGCTCGAGGCGATGGCCGAGGCGCAGGTGACCGTGGACGGCGTGACGCGGAAGCTGGACAGCCCGTTCATGATCGTGGCGACGCAGAACCCCATCGACATGGAGGGCACGTACCCGCTGCCCGAGGCCCAGCGCGACCGCTTCATGGCGCGCCTGACCATGGGGTACCCGAGCGCCGACGCCGAACGGCAGATGCTGACGAACCGCGGCGGTGGCGACCCACTGGCGCACCTGCGGCCGATCGTCGACGTCGACACGCTCCGCGACCTCATCCACTCCGTGCGCACCGTGCACATCGCTCCCGACGTCGAGGCGTACATCGTCGCGATCGTCCGGGCCACCCGCACGCACCCGGACATCGTGCTCGGCGCGAGCCCGCGTGCCACGCTGCACCTCGCCCAGGCCGCCCGCGCCCACGCCGCGCTGCTCGGTCGGCCGTTCGTCACCCCGGACGACGTCGCGGTGCTCGCGCCGGTCATCCTCGCCCACCGACTCGTCCCGGTCGCCCGCGGCCTCGGGGGCACCGGCGACGACACCGTCCGCGAGATCGTGGTGCGCATCGTGTCCGACACCGCCGTGCCCTTCACTGCCACACCCGTCCGCTCCTGATGTCCGGTCCCTCGGCACCGTCGTCGTTCGCCCTGCGTGCCGGTGCCGCGCGCTCGACGGCGGCACGCTACGGCCGCCGGGGGCTCGCACTGCTGCGGCGGACGCCGTTCCCGCGGCCGACGGGCCGCGGGTGGACCGTCATCGCCGTCGGCATCGGACTCGTCGGCGGAGGCCTCGTCGGCACCACGAGCGTGGCGGTGTCGGCCGGGTTGCTCCTGCTCGTCCTCGTGGTGCTCGGCGTCGTGATGGCGTTCGTCGTGGCCGCTCCACTGCGCGGCAGTCGGGGCACGGCACGCGCGATCGTCCAGGTCGGCGAGGTCTACCGGGAGCGCATCACGCTCCGTGGCACGAGCCTGCCGATCGGTCCGCGGTCGACGCTGCTCGTGCGCGAGCAGCTCGACGACGGCCTCGTGAGCGTGTCCACCGCCGAGACGTACGCGGCCGTCGGACCGAACGTGCCGCCGGCCGTCCTCGACGTCGAGGCCCTGGCGATGCACCGTGGTCGGAGCCTCGTCGGGCCCGTCACGATCCGGGTGGAGGACCCGTTCGGCCTGCTCCGGATCGACCGCCCCGTGGTCCCCGCGGAAGAGGTCGTGGTCGTCCCGGCGACGACACCGCTCGGTGCGATCGAGACGGGAGCGCTCGCCGGTGCCGTCTCCGCGGACGAGGGCCGGGTCGGCCAGGGTGGGTCGGCGGACGACAGCGAACTGCGGCCCTACCGCCCCGGCGACCCGATCCGACGCGTGCACTGGGCCCAGAGCGCACGGCGCGGGGAGCTCCACGTCCGGCAGACCACGCAGGCCCAGCCGCCGGAGGCCGTCATCGCCCTCGACGTCCGACGCGAGTCGTACCAGCGGCTCGGTCGCGACGACCTCGCTGAGCTCTCCGACCTCGGCGGCGACGCGGCCTTCGAGCACGCGGTCGTCGTGGCCGCCAGCGTAGCGCGGGCCCTCGCCGCCCGGACGTCCCGCGTCCTGCTCGTCAGCGACGGCCCGGCCGGCAGCACCCGGCACGCGGGCGACGCCGGTGGCCTGACCGACGTGCTGGTCGGGCTCGCCGACGTGCGGGTCCGTTCCGATGCGCGTGAGGTCACCGAGGTCCTGCCCGACGTGCGCGGACGCGACGTCCACGGCATGACCGCGGTCGTCACCGGGCACTGCACGGCCGAGCAGGCCGCCGAACTCGTCTCCGCGACGACCGGGTCGAGCCGCGGCATCCTGGCGACCATCGTGCCGCCCGACCCGGTGGTGCGCGGCATCCTGGACCGCGGCGGCTGGCGGACGCTCGTGGTCCCCGTCGCCGGCGCGCACGCCCCCGGGAGCCTCCGGTGAGCGGCGTCTCGACCCGCCCGGCGGCGCCTCCATCGTCCGCACGCGCGGACAGCGACCGCGCGTCGGCGCGGCAGGACCGCCCCGACTCCCCGAACCCGTGGGTGGTCGCGCTCGCCCCGGTGCCCGTCCTCATCGCGGCCCTCGCCATGCGTCCGCTCGTGCAGGGTGTGGCGTGGTGGGTCTCCGGAGTCCTGGTCGCCGCCGTGCTCGTCGGCACGATGCTCGCCGTCCGCCGCCGTGCTCCCGGCGTGCGGTTCGTCGCGCTCGTCGCCGCGCTCGTCGTCTGCTCGTGCGCGGCCGCAGTCGTCAACGACATCCAGCCGCTCGGGTGGCTCGACAAGGACGGCGCCCTCGGCGAGACGCTCGCGGCCATCCGACTGAACCCCGCGCCCCTGCCGCAGTCCGACTCCATCCGGCTCATCGTGACCGTCGCGATCGGGTGGGTCGCCGGGGTGTCCCTGTTCCTCGCGGCCGTCGCCCCGACCACGGCACTCGCCGCCGCGCCCGCCCTCGTCATCCTCATCGTGCCGGGTATCGTCACGGGTGTCCCGGCCGCCCCCGGGCTCGTCATCGCCACCGCGATCGCGTTCCTCGCGCTGCTGTGGCTCTCGGTCCGGCCGGTCCAGCGCGCCCTCCCTGCGGCGGTCGTCGGCGCGATCGGTCTCGTGGTCGCCGTGGGGCTGCCCGCGATCGTGCCGCTCAACGCCAGCTGGTTGTCCGGCGTGACCGGAGCGATCCAGTCGCCCGTGCAGCCCGGACGTCCCGGCACGCTGTTGAACCTCGGCAAGGACCTCCGGCAGCCGAACGAACTCGAGGTGTTCCGGTACCGGTCGTCGGACGGGCAGCCGGAGTACCTCAAGCTCGCCGATCTCGACGAGTTCGGGACCGGTGACTGGGTGCCGACGACCACCGACGCCAGCAAGTCCGACTCCGCCGACCAGCAGCAGTGGGCCGTCGGCGTGAACCCGCGACTGTCGACGCGCGGGGACGTCACCGTGCGCATCACCGGCCTGTCCAGCAACTACCTCCCGGTGCCGTCGGGCGCGGTCTCGATCGAGTCGCGGTCGACCAACCTCGACCTGTCGCAGTGGCGGTGGATGGGGGAGTCCAGCACGGTGCGCTCCACGGGGCCGGCGACGCCCCGTGGCTCCACCTACGAGGTCTACGGCGCCTCGACGTGGTCGGGGGAGTACCTCGACGCGATCGCCGCGTCCGGGCTGCTCGGTCGTGCCGACGGCCGCGGGTACGCGACGCCCTCGGCGAACCAGCTCCGGACGGACCGGGCGCTGCCGAAGGACCTGCCGAAGAGCATCGCCAGCACGGCCCAACGCGTGGCCGGCAGCGCGGGCTCCGACTACCAGGAGGCCCGGGCACTCGAGCAGTGGTTCCGCAGCGACCTGTTCACGTACTCCGAGACGGCGCCCGTCGAGCAGGGCTACGACGGCGACAGCATGGACGTCGTCGCCAAGTTCCTGCAGGTCCGCGAGGGCTACTGCGTGCACTTCTCCTCGGCGATGGCGGTGATGGCCCGCACGCTCGGCATCCCCTCGCGCATCGCGGTCGGGTACCGGGCCGGGGCGACCCAGGCCAACGGCGAGTACACGGTGTCGAACCGGCAGTTGCACTCGTGGCCCGAGCTGTACATCAAGGGCGCCGGCTGGGTGGCGTTCGAGCCGACCCCGGACTCCGACCAGGCCGCGCAGTCCTCGACCGAGGCCACGTCGACACCCTCGGCAGCCGCTCCCGAGACGCCGCTGCCGGCTCCGGGACAGTCGGCTCCGGCAGAGTCCTCGGCCACGCCGACGCCCTCGGCCTCCGCAGCACCCGGTGCGGCCGGTTCGACCGGTGGCGGGAACGGGCCGCTCGGACTGGGGGTCGGCATCGTGCTGGCGCTCGCACTCCTCGTCTCGCCCGCCGTCGTGCGGGCCGCCCGACGACGCTCCCGGCTCGGGGCGATCCGGTCCGGTCGTGCGCCGGCGGTGAACGCCTGGCGCGAGGTCCTCGACGACGTCGCCGACCACGGGTACGCGCCCGGGCTCGCACCACCGGGTGACGCCGCTGCGGCCGCCCGGACGGCGCGGGCGGTGCTCGGTCGGCTCCGGCCGTCGTTGCCGGCGGCGGTGCTCCCGCACCTCGACGCGGTGGTGGACGCGGTCGACCGGGAACGCTTCGCCGACGGGGGTGCGGCAGTGGTGGACGCCGACGCGCTGCTCATCGCCGTCCAGGAGGCACGGGTCGCCCTCGACGCCTCGGTCTCCGGTGCCCGGGTGGTGCGGTCGCGCGTGCTCCCGCCGAGCCTGCTGCCGTCGTCGGCGTGGTCCCACGAGGGTCGTCGCACGCGCCGCCCGGCGTAGCCCCGGCGCCGCGCGTCCCGCGTCAGCGCCGGCGGATGACCGCCTCGACGAGGGCCGCCACGACCTCGCCCGGGTTCACCCCGGGCAGCGCCTCGGCGTCGAACACGATGCCCACGTTCGCACCGATGAGCACCGTGGCGAAGTCCTCGAGCGGCATCCCCGGGTCGATCTCCGGGTGCGCGCCGAACCACAGCTGCACGAGCTCGAGCACGCCGTCCTGCAACTCGCGGCGCTGCCGGACGAACTCGGGCAGGAACTCCGGGTGCCGGATCGCGTAGCCGCGGAACTCGGACAGGAGCGCGAACTGCGGCCCCTGGTCGTGCCGGCCGAACGCGGCCCGGACGACGTCCCCGATGTCGACGGCGGCGATGTCCGCGCGGACGAGTTCCCGCAGCGATCCGAGGACCAGGTTCGTCGCGCGCTGCATGACCTGCGCGAGCAGGTCCTCCTTCGACGAGAAGTTCGAGTAGACGGCGCCCTTGCTGAACCCGGCGCGCGCGGCGACGTCGTCGAGCCGGGCCTCGTGCACGCCCTGCTCGGCGAAGACGGCGGCGCCCGCGACGAGCAGGCGTTCGCGGACCTCCGCCCGGGGCGTGCGCGGGCTGGGGGAGGCGGGGACGGAAGCGTCGTCGCTCATCGGTTCCTGGTTCGACGGAGCCCGTCGCGGTCCGTCGGGTCCGGCTTCGGCGGGCTGGCGTGGTGGTGGGTCACGGCCATTCTGGTGCAGGTGTGCTGCGGTCGGAGACCTGCCGCGCCGCGCGTCTGATCCCGCGCGGCATCAGCGAAGCCCCCATCCACACGTCCGTTCGAACCGCCGCGTTCGGGTCGCGTCGGTGCTGGATCGGACGACGTGCGCCGGTTCGATACCCGGCGGTACTGATCGTACGCCGGAGCACCGACAGATGACACCCCTCAATCACCGGAGGAGTCGGCGCCAGACTCGTTCTCGTGGTGCACGCTCCCCGCGCCGGACCGCCGACCAGGCCGCCGGAGCAGCCGGATCGCGTCGGGACGGAGCTTCCGGCCGCGCTGCAGGAGCGACCCGAGGGTGGACTTCGGCTGCCAGTCGCGGCCGTTCGGCAGGCCCCAGCCCCACCGGACGGCACCCCACCGCAGGACGAGCGACAGCACGATCGCGGCGACGATCCCGATGGACGGCGATCCGAGGTGCGAGGCGATCACCATCACCGCCGACGCGGCGACCGCCACGGTGGCGTAGAGCGCGTTGCCGCCGAACACCGCGGGGACGCGGCGGAGCAGGAGGTCCCGCATCGCGCCGCCGCCAACCGCCGTGATGGTGCCCATGATGATCGCGGCCGGCCAGTCGAGTCCGGCGTCGAAGGTGCGTTGCACGCCGACCACCGACCAGAAGCCGATCACGGCGGCGTCGAGCACGGTGAACAGCCGGTCCCAGGTCAGCTCGGAGAACGACACGAGGAACGCGATGAGCGCGCCGGCGATGGCGACGGGCACGTACAGCGGGTCGACGAGGGCGACCGGTGGTCCGTTCTGCAGCAGGGTGTCGCGGAGCATGCCGCCGCCGAGCCCGGAGACGAACCCGACGACCAGGAACCCGAAGAGGTCGAAGTCCATGGTGCGGGCGAGCGATCCGCCGAGCAGCGCGGACGCGAAGACACCCGCCAGGTCGAGCACGTTCGTGACCGACGCCAGGTCGTCGACGGACAGCAGGTTCATGAGAACCATCAAACATCACCCGCGGGGAGTGGCGGGTCGGGCGGCGGTTAGGTTAGCCTCACCTTCGTCATGCTCGCCACTCTCGTCATCGGCCTCCGCGAAGGCCTCGAAGCGACGCTCATCGTCGGCATCATCGCCGCGTTCCTGCGTCGCAACCGCGTCCCCCTCGCCCCCATGTGGCTCGGCGTCGGTGTGGCCGTCGTGCTCAGCGTCGCCGTCGGCTTCGGACTGCAGGTCGTGGAGCGGGCCCTGCCGCAGGCGCAGCAGGAGGGCATGGAGGCGATCATCGGCATCGTCGCCGTCGTCTTCGTCACGGGGATGATCGTCTGGATGCGCACGCACGCGCGCACACTCACGAAGGAACTCGAAGCCAGCGCGACGGAGGCCCTCGGCCGGGGCACCGCCTGGGCCCTCGCCGGCATGGCCTTCCTGGCCGTCCTCAAGGAGGGCTTCGAGACCGCCGTCTTCCTGCTCGCCACGTTCCAGGCCTCGTCGGACACCGGACTCGCGGCGCTCGGCGCGGTCATCGGCATCGCCGGCGCCGTGGTCATCGGGTACGGCATCTACACCGGCGGCGTCCGGCTGAACCTGTCGAAGTTCTTCACCGGCACCGGGGTCTTCCTGGTGTTCGTCGCGGGCGGCCTCGTGCTGACCGTGCTCCGCCGTGCGCACGAGGCCGGCTGGATCGTCATCGGGCAGCAGCGCACCGTCGACCTGAGCTGGCTCGCCCCGAACGGGTCCGTGCAGGGCGCCCTCGTCACCGGCGTCCTCGGCATCCCGCCGGACCCGCGCGTCATCGAGGTCCTCGGCTGGGTCCTCTACGTCGTCCCGGTCCTCGCGATCTCGCTGTGGCCCCGCGCCTGGCGTCCGTCCCGCGCGCGCGTCCCCGCCGTGCGGTTCGGCATCGCCGGTGTCCTCGCCGTCGCGGCCGCGGCGCTCGCGATCGCCGTCCCGACCGGTGGTGCGGACCTCCCACGCACCACCGCCGTCACCGGCGACGCCACGTCCGTCACGGCGTCCGTCGACGGTGCGACGGGCGTCCTCCGCACCAGCGGATCCGGCCAGGAGGCGCGACTCGCGTTGCCGGCATCGGCCCACCGTCGCGTCACCCGCGCGGGCGTGACCGCGGACCGCTGGCGGCTGACCGAGGACGCCACGGCCGCGCAGCGGCCGACGAGCCTGACGCTCGACGACCTCGTCGACCTGTTCGGCCGCGTCCCCGTCGGGATCTCGCCCTCGACCAACCCGGGTCCCTTCACCGCACGCTGGTCCGTCCGTGACACCGTGAGCCTGTGGACCGTCCGTGGTGGGGTCCTGGACGCGAGTCGCGCGGAACGCACGGTGCTCACGCTGAGCGGTGGGGGCCTCCCGTCCGCTCGCACCACCACGCTGGACCGGACCGTGTGGTCCGTCCCGAACGCGACCGTCCAGCGATCCGCTGCCGCCGTGGCGGCCGCGGACACCCGCAGTGCCGAGCTGCTGCTCTGGAAGGCCTGGCTGCCGATCGCCCTCGGCGTGGCCGCCGCTGCCCAGGCGCTGCTCGCGCTGCGCGACCGACGACACCGGCCCGAGCCCACGACCACCACCCCCGAAACCGACCCGTCGCGCGGCCCACCCGCGGACGACCCCACAAGGAGCACCGAGTATGCCCTCCGCTAGGACAGCCCGCCCCCTGATCGCCCTGGGCGCCCTCGGCGTCGTCACCGCCCTCGCCCTCACCGGGTGCGCGAACTCGTCGACGTCGGCGAGCGACGACGCGAGCAGCTCCGGCAAGGTCTCCCGGGTCTCCGTCACGCTGACGAACGACGGATCCGACAAGTGCGCCGTCTCCGAGACGAAGGTCCCGGCCGGCCCGGTCACGTTCACCGTGAAGAACGAGTCGTCGACCGCCATCACCGAGGTCGAGCTGCTGCAGGACCAGCGCATCCTCGGCGAGAAGGAGAACCTCGCGCCCGGTCTCGACGCCGTGCGGTTCACCGCGACGCTCACCGGCGGGAAGTACCAGGTGTACTGCCCCGGCGCGACCAAAGAGCTGACGGACTTCACCGTCACCGGCAAGGTGACCTCGACGGCGAACAGCAGCGCCGCGACCCTGCTCGACGAGGGCACCAAGGGCTACGCCGAGTACGTCGACGGCCAGGTCACCGACATGGTCACCGCCGTGAAGCAGCTGCAGGCCGACGTCGACAAGGGCGACCTCGCCGCGGCGAAGACCGACTACGCGAACGCCCGCCCGTTCTACGAGCACGTCGAGAGCGACGTCGACGGCTTCGTCAAGAAGGGCTTCAAGGCCACCGACAACGCCGGCAACCTCGACTACCTCATCGACATGCGCGCGTCGAACCTCGACGACGCCGTCGGTTGGAGCGGCTTCCACGCGGTCGAGAAGGACCTGTTCCAGGCCGGAGCGATCACCGACACGACGAAGAAGACCGCCGCGTCGCTCACCGAGAACGTCGAGCTCCTGGCGAAGCTCGTGCCGACGCTCGACTACAAGCCGGAGGACCTCGCCAACGGCGCAGCCGGCCTGCTCGAGGAGGTCCAGTCGAACAAGGTCACCGGTGAGGAAGAGGCGTACAGCCACATCGACCTCGTCGACCTCGCCGCGAACGTCGAGGGCGCACGACAGGCCTTCGCCTACCTCAAGCCGGGCCTGACGAAGCTCGACCCGACGCTGACGAAGCAGATCGCGAAGCAGTTCGACGCGACGAACACGCTCATGGACGACTACCGCAACGCGGACGACCTCGGCGGGTTCGACACGTGGGACGCGGCGACCAAGGCCTCCGACGCGAACACGATCTCGCAGCAGGTCCAGGCGCTGCAGGACCCGCTGTCCCGCCTCGCCGAGAAGGTCGCCACCGCGTGACGATCCCACCCGTCTCCCGGCGCGGGCTGTTCGGCGCCGGTGTCGCCGCAGCCGGCGCCGGCGTCGGGGCGGCGGCCGGGATCGCCGGAGCCACCGCCGCGACCGGGGTGAACCCGTTCACCGCGGCGACGAACGGCGACGAGTCGATCGACCTCTCGCAGAGCCACCCGTTCTACGCGACTGCCGCGCGGCAGCCCCAGGGCGGCGTGCAGACCGCACCCCAGCGGTACTGCGTGTTCATGACGTTCGACGTGTCGTCGAGCGTGGCGACGGACCTGCAGGTGCTGCTCGCCCGCTGGTCGGCGTCGATCGCGCAGCTGCAGGCGGGCAAGACCGTCGGCAGTGTCGAACCCGCGCACGGCGACGGCGTCGGCGCGGACACGGGGGAGGCGCTCGACCTCGGCCCTGCGTCCCTCACCGTGACGGTCGGACTCGGCCCGGGGATCTTCGACGAACGCTTCGGGCTCGCGTCGAAGAAGCCGGCGCACCTCGCCGCGATCCCGACCCTGCCGAGCGACAACCTCGACGAGGGCCTCACCGGCGGCGACCTCTCCCTGCAGGCCTGCGCCGACGACCCGCAGGTGGCGTACCACGCCGTCCGCGACCTCGCCCGGATGGCCAGGGGGACCGCGACCGTCCGGTGGACCGTGCTCGGCTTCGGCCGTGCCTCGGCGGGGCCGAGCCAGGCGACGCCGCGGAACCTCATGGGATTCAAGGACGGCACCCGCAACATCACCACCGACGAGGACTACGACCGCTTCGTGTGGATCGACGACGCCGGTGACGGTGCGGACTGGATGCGTGGCGGCACGTACCAGGTGGCCCGCAAGATCCGGATGAACATCGAGATCTGGGACGCCGACGTCGTCAGCGACCAGCAGCGGGTGTTCGGTCGGACGAAGATCGAGGGCGCACCGCTCTCCGGAGGCTCCGAGCACACCACCCCGGACTTCGCTGCTGTGCACAAGGGCGGCGAGACGAAGATCGACCCGACGTCGCACATCGCCCTCGCCGCACACGAGGCGAACGGTGGCGTGAAGATCCTCCGGCGCCCGTACAACTACACGGACGGCCTGAACCAGTTCGGGCAGCTCGACGCCGGCCTGCTCTTCACGGCGTACATGAACGACCCGGAGCACTTCACGACGCTCCAGCGGAAGCTCGGCGCCTCGGACCGTCTGAACGAGTACATCTCGCACATCGGGTCCGCGGTCTTCGCGGTGCCGCCCGCGCCCCGCAAGGGCTCGTACATCGGCGAGCAGCTCTTCCGCTGAGACGGTGAGTGGGTGCCCTCCGTCGTTTCCCTGGAGACGGAGAGCACCCGCGTCGCGGAGTCCCCCGGGCGGAACCACCGTCCGGGCTGAGAGGCGACCCAGCGCGACGCGTCGCGATGCGACAGGCAGAGCGTACCCCGCAGATCGCCGGAACCGCAGGGAAGTACCGTGATGGGACAGCCTGCTGGTCCACCTGCGGGAGCGGGCCGACGCGGCGGACCGGCACCGTGCCTCCACTGCGGACGGGAACGGGCCGTCCCACCACGGTGAGACGGCCCGTTCCCTGCCTGGAGGCGCCGGTTCAGTCCGTCGGGACGGTCGCGTCGCGACGTGCTCGGTTCCGGCGCACGAGCACCAGCGCAACGAGGCCCGCGAGGAGCAGGATGCCCGCCGCGATGGCCGGTGCCGCGATCTCGGCACCTGTGTAGGCGAGTGCTCCGCCGGCGTTCGCCGGGACGGTGCCGTCCACGACGCCGTCGCCGTCGGTGTCGACACCAGCAGCGCCGTCGTCACCGCCGCCCGCACCCGGGGTGCCCGGCGTGCCGGGGTCGGTCGGGTCCGTGGGGTCGGTCGGGTCGACGACCGCGGCGACGGGGATCGTCACCGCGAGGGTGATCGTCTGCCCGTTCGGCAGCGAGACGACGAGCGGCTCGTCCGTCGTGGCGGCCGGCGTGACCGCGGCGGCGAGGGTCGTCGTGGCGAACGCACGAGCAGCGGCAGCGACCGGGTTCGTGGTCGCTCCGGGCACCCGGAAGGTCAGTGTCGCGGTGCCCTGCTCGTCGGTCTTGTCGATCACGGTCGGGTCGACGTCGGCGGTGGCGAGGGGCTCGCCGTCACCCGCGGCGATCGAGACCGTGCCGGCCTTCGCGGGGTCGTCGCTCGAGAACACGAGCGAGGAGAGCCGCACCGAGACCTCGTCACCGGGCTGGAAGCCGCCCTCGGGGGTCGGGGTGACCGTCACACCGACGGCACGCTGGTCGATCGGTGGGGTGACCTTCGGGTTGGTGGTGAAGTAGTCCACCTGTGCCTGCAGGTCCACCTGGCCCGAGTCGGCCTTGTTCGTGCCGGTCGCGAAGGCGGCGAAGTTGTCGCCACCGGTCGACAGGAACGAGTTGACCGTGACCTTGAGCGAGTCCGTGAGGGCGATCGGCTCTCCGTGGAGGGTCATCGCCGTGATGCGCTCGCCGCGGCCCTTCGACGGGTCGTAGGTGTAGGCGAAGCCGTTCGAGACGCCGAGCTTGAGGAACGGTCGCTCGAGGCCGTCGGGCTGCCACTGCTGCTCGAGTGCGTCCTTGATCTGCTGCCCGGTCATGTCCTCGGTGACGAGGGTGTTCGCGAACGGCTGGACGAGGGCCGCCTCCTTGTAGGTGACGGTGCCGTCGGGGTCGCCCGCTCCGCTCGACTTGTAGAGCATGTCGGTGCGGAGGCCGCCCGGGTTCATGAAGGCGACCTGCGAGCCGTTCCGTTCGGTCGCGGCGCGCTGGACCTCGGCGATGGAGTTGCCGAGCGCCGACTCGCCACCGCGGTTCTCGGTGACGCGGTCGGACTGGACGGCGCGGCGCAGGTCGCCGGTGATCTCACCGAGCTTCTCGCTGCCCTTCACGTCGGCCACGGCCTTCGCCGCGGTGACGATCCCGGTGACCGCGTCCACCGACGTCTGGTTGGCGGGGACCGTCGTCTCGGCGTTGATCGACTTCACCTCGGAGGTGATGCCGGTCAGCTTCTTGTCCGCACCGACCGTGAGGCGCAGGTGGCCGTAGTTCACGCCGTACGAGCCGGTCTGGATCACCGGGCGCTCCTTGCCGTCCGGGCCGGCGATCGAGTGGTTGTACGTGGCGTGGGTGTGCGCGGACATGATCGCGGAGACCTTCGACGAGACGCCGGCGGTGATCTTGCCAAAGGCTCCCGTGCCGGTGGCGTCCGCGATCGCGCCGGTGGTGGCGCCCTCGTGCACGAGCAGCACGAGGACGTCGGCCTCGCCGTTCTCCGGCTTGCCGTCGGTGAGGTCGGTCGCGTAGCGGTTCACCTGGCTGACGATCGGGGCCATCGCGAGGCCCTCGACGCCGCCGGGGCTGACGAGGCCGGGGATGAGGTCCTCCGTCGTGGCACCGATGAAGCCGACCTTGACGCCGCCCTTCTCGACCACCTTGAACGGGGTGAACGCTGGGTCGGTCGTGCCCTTCTTCACGATGTTCGCGGACACGTACTGCCAGTCGGCGCGGTCCTCGATGCGGCCGGTGAGGTCGCTCTGGCCCTTGTCGAGCTCGTGGTTGCCGATCGCGCTGACGTCGAGGTCCATCGCGTTGAGGGCGTCGATCGTGGGCGCGTCCTGCTGGATGAGCGACGTGAAGGTCGAGGCGCCGACGTTGTCGCCGACGCTCGCGAAGATCGTGTTCGGGTTGGCCTCGCGGTACGACTGCACGATGCCGGCGAGCTTCGCAGCGCCGGCGGCCTTGTCGGCTGCGGTGCCCTCGGACTCGATGCGGCCGTGGAAGTCGTTCACGTCGAGGATGTCGATCGTGGTGTCGCCCTCGGCGGCGAGGGCGGCGGACGGGACGGACAGGGCGACGAGCACGCCGGCGGTGGCGAGTGCTGCGCTGCCGACGAGGCGCCGTCGTCGGCGCGGGGAGGTGTGAGCGTTCATCGCCCAAGAACCTATGAAACCGCACAGCCGGCGCGCCAGGGCGTGCCGCAACACGTCACGTGTTGTTCACACACGCAACACGGCGGCGTCGCACGGTGCGCGGCCGCGCGTGCCTCGCACCGTGCGCGGTGGTCACTCCTCGGCGATGAGCGGCCGCAGGGTGCGGTGGGCGATCCGAAGCCCCTCGAGGACCTTGTCGTCGGTACCGCCCCAGAGCGGGTCCTCGTGCTCGACGCTCAGCGTGCCGTCGAAGCCCGCCTCGTAGAGCCGGTCGACCACGTGCGGCCAGTCCACGACCCCGCGTCCGGGAACCCGGAAGCGCCACCAGCCCATGTCCCACGGGTCGTCGCCCTTGTCGACCTTGCCGAAGAACCCGTACTGGTCGCGCTTCGCCGGGAAGAGTTCGAGGTCCTTCGCCTGTGCGTGCACGATGTGCTCGGCGAACGGCAGGATCGTCTCGAGTGGGTCGATGCCGATCCAGGTCAGGTGTGACGGGTCCCAGTTCAGTCCGAAGCCGAGCCCCGTGACCCAGTCCCAGAGTTCGGGGGAGTAGGCGAGGTTGCCCGGGTAGCCGTCCGGGTGCCAGCCCTCCATGACGCAGTTCTCGATGATGAGCCGCACGCCGCGTTCCCCGGCGTAGTCCACGAGCTCCGGCAGGACCTGGTCGCCCAGGCGCATGTTGTCGCGCACCGACTTGCTGTTGTCGCGACCGACGAACGTACCGACGTACGGCACCCCGAGGAGCTGTGCGGCGTCGACCGCGTGCAACAGGTGCTCCTTGATCTCGGCCCGGCGCTCGAGGTCCTGGTGCAGGTTGTTCTCGTAGTACGCGAACGCCGAGATCTCGAGCCCGGTGCGGTCCAGCAGCTCCCGCGTGGCCTGGGCGTCGTCGTCCGTGAAGGCGGCCACGGGCAGGTGCGCCGCCTCGAAGTCTCGGCCGCCGGTGCCCGGCCAGACGCCGACCTCCAGGCGCTCGTACCCCTGCTGCTGGGCGAACGCGGCGATGCGGTCGAGCGACCACCCGGGCAGGCAGGCGGTCAGCATCCCGAGCTTCATCGGATCTCCTTCCACGTGCCGTCGGCTGCGCTGCCGATCACGGCGTCGATGATGCGTGCCGAGCGTGCCCCGTCGGCGAAGGTCGGCAGCCCCTCGGGCCACCCGGCGGGGTCGGATCCGCTCCGCACGGCGGCGTACGTGTCGGCGACGAACGCGGCGAACGCGTCGAGGTAGCCCTGCGGGTGACCGGACGGCACGAGCGCCAGCCGCCGCTGGTCCGGCACGCCGAGTGCCGGGTCGCGGACGACGATCTGCGCGCCGCGCTCGTTGCCGAACCACGCCGACTCGGGCTGCTCCTGGTCGAACGCCGCCGAGCCGCGGGTGCCGTCCACCTCGAACCACAGCCGGTTCTTCCGCCCGGCCGACACTTGCGAGATGACGACGTTGCCGATCCGACCGGTGCCGGTGCGGAACGTGGCGACCGCGGTGTCCTCCGTCGTGACCTCGGCTCGCTGCGAGGCGTCCGCGACGGGGTCGGGGTCGGGGGAGCCCGAGAACGAGGGGCCGGAGGCAGCCGGTCGGGTGGGGTAGACGACGTCGGTCGCGGCGGAGACCGAGGCGAACGGGTCGCCGGTGACGAACTCGACGAGGTCGCACCAGTGCGAGCCGATGTCGGCGAACGCCCGGGAGAGCCCGCCCGACCCGGCGTCGACCCGCCACGACGACGCGTCCTCGTCGAGCATCCAGTCCTGCAGGTAGTGCCCGTGCACGGCGAGCACGCGGCCGAGGTCGCCGTCGGCGATGCGGCCCCGGATCTCGCGGATGATTGGGTGGTAGCGGTACACGAACGGCACCGTCGCGACGACGCCGGCCTCCTGCGCCGCCTCCACGAGCTCGGCGGCCTGTGCGGCGTCGATCGCGAGCGGCTTCTCGCACACGACGTTGATGCCGGCGCGGATCACCGCCAGGGCCTGCGGGTGGTGCTGGTCGTTGGGCGTGCAGATGTGCACGACGTCGGGTGCGTCCGCGATCACCTCGTCGAGGGAGGCGTACCCGCGGGGGAGGTCGAGCTGCGCGGCCACCTGCTCGGACCTCGCCTGGTTCCTGCCGAGCACTCCGAGGACCTCTGCTCCGGCCGCGCGAGCGGCCCGTGCGTGGACCCCGGCGATCATGCCGGTCCCGACCACGGCGACGCGCAGGCGTCGCCCTCCGTACCCACTGCTCATGGTGCTCCCTCGCGCCGAACTGGTCCCACCGTATCGGCGTCTCCCGGCCGTGCGCCGGAACGCATGAGTACGTTCTGGGGCATGTCGAGCCTCCAGACCTCCCTGCTCATCCTCGGTGCCAGTGGCGACCTGTCCAAGCGCCTGCTGCTGCCCGGCCTCGCCACCCTGCTCGAGGTCAAGGAGGACTGGGACGTCCAGCTCGTCGGTGCCGGCGTGGAGGACATCTCGGACGCCGACTGGAAGGCGCAGGTCCGCGAGTCCTTCGAGAACGCGCAGGCGTCGAAGAACGAGGAGGACGAGGGTGCGAAGGACGGTGGTGAGCGGCTGAGCAAGCGGCTCGTGGACGTCATCGAGGTCTCGTCGTACCGGAAGGCCGACGTCACCGACGCCGACGACCTGCGCGCCCTGCTCGGCGACTGCGAGCACGACCCGGCGATCTACTTCGCCCTGCCGCCCGCCGTGACCGAGAAGAGCTGCGCCGTGCTCAAGGGCATCGACCTGCCCGCCGGGACCCGCCTGGCGCTCGAGAAGCCGTTCGGGACCGACGCGGCGAGTGCCGAGGCGCTGAACGACCTGCTGCACTCGTTCCTGCCCGAGGAGCGCATCCACCGCGTCGACCACTTCCTCGGGCGATCCACGGTCCTCAACCTGCTCGGCCTCCGCTTCGCGAACCGCATCGTCGAGCCGTTGCTCTCGAGCGCGCACGTCGAGCGCGTCGACATCGTCTACGACGAGACCCTCGGCCTGGAAGGACGCGCCCGGTACTACGACAAGGCCGGGGCGCTCGTCGACATGATCCAGAGCCACCTCCTGCAGGTGATGGCCGTGGTCGCGATGGAGGCACCGGCGTCGATCGACGCCGACGACCTCCGAACCCAGAAGGAACTCGTGCTGCGTGCTGTCCGACCGTGGCGCGGTGACGTCGTCGCCGCGGGCAAGCGCGCTCGCTACACGGCGGGTTCCGTGGGGGAGCGGAAGCTGCCGAGCTACGCCGACGAGGACGGGGTCGACCCGTCGCTCGGCACCGAGACCCTCGCGCAGCTCACCCTGGAGATCGCGAACTGGCGCTGGGCCGGTGTGCCGTTTACCCTGCGCTCTGGGAAGGCGCTCGCGGAGCAGCGGCGCGAGATCGTCATCACGTTCAAGGCCTCGCCGCACGTCCCCGTCGGCCTCACCGGCGCGCAGCGTCCCGACCGGCTGCGCATCTGGATCGCCCCCGACGAGATGCAGCTCGAGCTCAACGTCAACGGTCCCGGCGACCCGTACACGATCGACCACACCACGCTCGAGACGACCTTCAACCCCGGTCGGCTGAGCGCCTACGGCGAGGTCCTCGCCGGCGTGCTCGAGGGCGACGCCACGCTGTCCGTCCGGGGCGACAGTGCCGTGCAGGGCTGGAAGGTCGTCGAGCCGTTCCTGCAGGCCTGGCGCGACGGGAGGACCCCGCTCGACGAGTACGCAGCCGGCTCGGCAGGACCCGGGTCCTGGGACAACATCGACGCGTGACGAGCACCGCCGCGTAACGTCCTCCAAGTGACCACGATCGACGACGTCCTGCAGACCGTTCCCGAACCCGCCGGAGCCGACATCCGTGTCGAGCCGGTGCGCTACGACCACGAGGGCACCGCGTTGCTCGGCGTCCTCGCGAAGGACGCCGCGATCGCCGGCCCACGCCCGGCCGTGCTGGTCGTGCACGACTGGCACGGTGTCAACGAGCACGTCGAGGCGCGCGTCACGATGCTCGCCCGGCTCGGGTACGTCGCGTTCGGCGCGGACGTCTACGGCGAAGGCGTGCGCCCGGGGGACGACACCGCCGGGCAGGTCGCGGGCTCGTTCTACCAGGACCTCCCACTCATGCGGGCGAGGACCCAGGCCGGCCTGGACCGGCTGCGCGCGGATCCCGACGTGGACCACTCACGCATCGTCGTGATGGGCTACTGCTTCGGTGGCTCGGCGGCACTGGAGCTCGCCCGTACCGGGGCCGACGTCGTCGGGGCGGTGTCGTTCCACGGCAACCTGCTCGCCCACGACCCGTCCGACGCCGACGCGATCCGCGCGAAGCTCCTCGTCCTCACCGGGGCGTCCGACCCCGTCGTGCCGGACGAGAAGGTCGCGGCGTGGCAGGACGAGATGCGCGGTGCGCCGCACGTCGACTGGCAGGTCGTCACGTACGCCGGGGCGATGCACGCGTTCGCGGTGCCCGGCACCGACGCGCCGGACCACGGGGCGCAGTACCAGGCGCGTGCGGACCGTCGGTCCTGGCAGGCGCTCGAGGTCTTCCTCGCCGAGGTGTTCGACGAGGAGCTCGGCGGGCTCTGAGCGGGCGACACGCCGGACGGTCGTGCTGCGCCCGGCTCGATTGGCGTCGGGGCGGCACCTGTTGTAGAGTCTTCCACGGCCGCAAGGCCACCTGCGCTCGTAGCTCAATGGATAGAGCATCTGACTACGGATCAGAAGGTTGGGGGTTCGAGTCCCTTCGAGCGCACGGAACACCGAACCGATTGCATCCCCCGGTGCATCCCATCAAGTGGGATCGCCGGGGGATTCGTCGTGTCAGGGGCAGGTGCGAGCATCTCGGCATGCCCGAGAACAGGTGGGCGCCGCCCGAGCACCAGGACGTCCCGATCTACGCAGCCGAGTCACTGCCTCTCGACGTCATCGGCCGCCTCGAGCCCGTCGATCCACGGCAGCCGGTATGGATCTCCCACCTGCAGTTCGACCAGATCGGCGAACTCGAGAAGGTCAAGGCGGTCGCCGTCGCGCGGTCCGACGTCGCCGTCTACGTCGAGATCGCCTGGCAGGGCCGCCTGCAGCGGGCATGGGCCCCCGCGTGACACCGTCACCACGCGCAAGCTCGCACCCCGACGCGAAGGATGGCACGTCGACGACGCGACCGGTGGACACTCGCGCCGGCGTACTCGCTGCCCGAGCTGGTCCGCGGCGGCCCTGAGGTCGACCTCCTCACGCCGGACCCGGTCCTGGCCCGGGTACAGTTCCGCGACCGCATCCTCGAGGTCGAGGCACGCGTTCTGGCGCACACCGAACGCGCCGTGCTCGTCGAGTGGAGGTTCGACCAGGCTGCTGACTGCGCCTGGGCGTGGCGGGACGCCGTCCGGGCCCGACCGTAGAATGCAGCGGTGAGCGCGAAGAGCACCTGGGACGACGGCTGGGACGCCGGCTACAACGACATCGTCAACGCCGACGAGGCTGCTGCCATGGACCCTCAAGGCCGGAACTTCGTTCCCGCCGAACAGACCGCGCCTGACGCCGACCCAGGATTCGATCGATCATCCTGGGAGGACGGCTACATGATTGGCTCGCACTACGCGAGGGAAGCGCTCCCGGCGTTCGCGCGATCCGCAAACCCGCACAAGTAGCGCTTCAGTCCGACGCGCGCAGCGTGGCCGCTCGCTCCCTGAGTTGCCGCAAAGGTGAGATAGCCTCCTGAGCATGGCTACAGCGGGCGTCCTCAACCCTGTCAACTGGCTGCGTCGTCCCAGCGAGATAGAGCGGTTCATCGCTGAGCATGCCGACAGCATGCGCGAGATCGGCGGCCCGATCGTCCTCTTCGCAGGACCTCGTACCCCCGAGACGCTCGCCCACTGGCGTGAGGCGTTCCACGGTCGACTCCACGTCATCACAGAGAACGACGTCCTCCCCCACGTCGACGGCGCCAAGTACGAGGCCATCACCAACCTCGATGCGATCCTCAGCCACCTGACTGCGCTGCCGCCCCTCGCCGCGATCATCGACGAAGCCGCCACCAACCTCCTTGACCGGATGAACCGGTGGCAGAAATTCTTCTTCACCCTCAGCCGCGGTGGCTACTACGTCAGCCCGAAAGACTACGTCGAGACCGCGTGGGAGGTCGGCATCGCGACGCTGACTGCCGACCGAAAGCCGCTTTCCGAAGCACGAGCACTGCAGGCCGCAGCGGGAATCTCGATCGAGTCGTACGGCTACACGATCACCGGCAAGGGCAATGACCACTGGTTGAAGCTCAAGGAGGAGAGCGTCGACGCTGTGCTCCCCACCCGGAACCCCGACCTCTCGATCGAGATCCTCGAGGAGATCGACGGCGGCGTGTACGAGACCCGCCTCAAGACGCACCAGCACGGCGCGCAGATGCGGATGTTCAACCCGACGATCAAGTACAACCCGATCAGCAACCGCGTCTACCACGGGCCCGTCGTCGCCGCATCTCACATGCTCGCCTACGCTGACAAGACGATCCTCCCGCCGTCGTTCCGCCACCCCCGCGTGAGCAACGTCCCGAACGAGAAGATGGCGAGTCTCAACCACGAGTACGCCGTCATCGACGGCGCGGAGCGGCGCTCCTACCCGCTCGAGGGCCAGTACTACGACCTCTCGTCATCGATCCCCGGCCACTTCGGCCACGTCATGACCGAGACCATCCCGAAGCTCTGGGGATGGGACGCAGCTAAAGCGGCCTACCCAGACATCAAGGTCCTGTACCGGATCCCCCACGAGGACTACGAGCCCCGGTTCGAACGCGCCCTGTTCCACGCGTACGGCATCCCGGAAGAAGACATCCGCTGGGAGACCCGCAACGTCCGGGTCAACACCTTCGCGTCCCCCTCCCTGCTCTGGCAGAACGCCGCCTGGTACCACTTCCACCCCCGGATCCTCGAGGTTTGGGGGCGACTGCGGGACGGCCTCGTGACGTACGACGAGACCCGCCCGAAGAACGTCTTCATCTCCCGCAAACACGTCCCCGGCAACCGGTCATGCCGCAACGTCGAGGACGTCGAGCTCACCTTCGCCGAGCACGGGTTCGAGATCGTCTACCCGGAAGCGCTGCCCTTTGAGGAACAGGTGAACGTCTTCGCCAATGCCGAAAACATCGGCGGGTTCTCCGGGTCCGGCATGTTCAACATGCTCTTCAACGACAGGATCAAGAACGTGATCCTGCTGACCCACGAGTCCTACACGGCGCGTAACGAGCAGCTGTTCGCCTCCTCGACCGCCGACGCAATCCACTACTTCTGGTCCCCCTCGGACATCAAGCACCCCCGCGGTGGCTTCTCGAACAAGGCGTTCCAATCCCCGTGGGAGTTCGACTACAACCGGAACGGTGACGCGCTCGAATCGCTCCTCGGCGAGATCGCGGAGCCGACTAAGTAGCAGCACCCGGAAGAAGGGCCCCGCACCAGGAACGGTGCGGGGCCCTTCGCAATTAGCGGGAAACGCTCTCCTCAACAGCTGGACTCGGCTCGTGCAACCCAACCGGTGCCGGCGTCGGCTTGCTGTCGACGGAGTACATGGCCTCGACGACCCGCTCAGCCGCCGAACCCCGCCCCCGGTCCGGGAACGCTTCCGCGCTCCGTTGCCGGTACGTCTCTTCCGACAGGTACCCACGGTTACCCATCGCGACGAGCTGCTCGGCCACGGCACCCGCCTCGGACTCGACCGGACCGTACCCATCGCGCTGGTAGTCGAAGTAGCCCCGCCGGCGAAGGTGAGTGCCCTCGAAGAACGACGCAGCGTCGAACTGGAAGTAGACCATCGGGATGTCGAGGAACCCGACGTCGAACGCGAGCGACGAGTAGTCCGTCACGAATGCGCTCGTCCTCGACAGGATGTCCTGAATCGGGTGCGTGTCGAAGCTCCACACCTGCACGTAATCGGGCAGGTCGAAGTCCCCGAGGTACGGCCGCATGTTCGGGTGCGGCATGAACGCCAGCTTCTGACCCGTGCGCTCGGCGAGCTCACGCAGCCGCGGCGACGACAGAAGAGCCGTCAACTGCCGCGCATAATCCGTCTGGGCGAAGTTCGCGATCTTCCCTCGCTCGTTAGAGTTGCCGATGCGCTTGCTCAGCAGCGTTTCACGCCACGTCGGCATCACAAGGATCGTGTCTCGCTCACTGGCCGCGACTGCCTGGCGCTTCTCCCACAGCCGGTCGTACCGCGGCATCGACGTGCGGAACACCTCATGCTCCGAGAACGCGTACGGCCCGTGGCCAGCGATCGACTCGTGCTCCGCCGGCGTCGTCGTCACGAACACGTCGATGCGCTTCCAGTTCAACCAGCGGGAGATGTCGTCCTGGGTTACGCCGTGCTGCAGGAACGTGTACTTGAACCGTGGCCGCCCATAGCGACGCTGGTCCAACGGCTGGTTCACGTACGCGTCCGCGTGCGACGACGCGAGATGGTCGGCGTGTCGGATGAGGAGGTTCCAATCCCAGGAGCCGTACTCCACCAGCCGGAAGCCCTCAGCCTCCAACCGCGGCCAGTCCTTCGACTCCTTCCGCAGCACGAACCACGCGTTGATCTCCGGGTGGTGCTTCGCGACGTGTCGGTACAGGTGCTCGGCGTTGTCGTTCGCGTCCGTGTCCCGGTCCATGAACACCCACGCGTGCGCAAACCGCTCCCGGACGGACTTGCTCCGCAGCACCAGCTCGAGCCGCTCGTCGTAGAGGCCCACGCGGCTCAGCTTCTTCGCCTGCCGCCGGCGCCAGTCCCCGAGCTGCTTTCGCACACGCTGCTTCAGCGTGTCCCCACGAGGGTCGAACCGCTCGCGAGTCTCGCGGCGCTGGCCGGCGATGCGCGGATCGATCTGCTTCGCGGTGAGACCCTCCGGGTTGCCCTGCTGCTCCCAGCGAGTCACCTGCTGCGGGACATCGTCCAAGCTGATCGTCAGCCTCATGCCTCGCTTCAACCACAGGTGCCTCTGACGCACGGTCACACGCCCGTAGAACGTGTAGTCCTGCACGGTCTCGTGGACCGGCTCGATGTCGGCTCCATCCAGCCTGATCCGCTCGTCCGGGACCTCTCCCGAGAACCAGTACGAGATCTTCACCAGCTGCCGGGACTCGTCAACGTGGCGCAGGATCACGTAGTCGTGCCGGATGCGTTCCTCGGTGTACGCCCGCAGGATCGTCTCCCGAACAGCAAACGACAGACCCATCATGTCGAAGCTGCGGATCGCATCGTCGGCGATGTGCGACCGGATCTCACGGACGAGCTCGTGGAACTCGTCGAACACGTCGGCTGGCGCCGAAGCCGTCAGCGAGTGGATCGCCTGCTGCTCCTTGAAGTACCAGAACAGGTCGTACAGCACTGTGTTCTCGAGCCACCGCGGCACCCCGCCGTGTGTCTCCGCGGTCTCGAGCAGGTCGAGGTAGCCGTACCGGAGGACGGACACGTACTTCTCGCGCGATCGGAAGCTGCTCTCCAACAGCGACGATCCGTCTCCACGCACCCGGTAGAGGTACTTCGCTGACGCCATGACCGCGAGGTGCTCCGTGCCGGTCAGAAGCATGTACCGGGCGAGGAAGTGGCCGTCCTCGAAGTTCGGACGAACCCGGCCGTCGAAGCGCAGCCCGTGCTCCTCGACGAGGTCCCGGCGTACGAACGACGAGTTGACGCTGAGCTGGATGACCGGCTCGGCATCGAGGTTCACGACCCGGGATCCGAGCGCGAACTTGTACCGCTGCGGGTGGTTGTCGAGCACCTCGCCGGACTCGAGGAGGCGCATCTGGTGCGCGGCGAGGATCGTCACCTCGCGGCGGTGGCCGTGGTATCGGATGAACTTGTCGACCTCGAAGAAGTACCCCGGGTCCAGGACATCGTCGGGGTCCGTGAAGGTGACCCACTCCCCGGTCGCGACGGCAAGCCCGGCGTTCCGCGCCTCAGCGACCCACGCGTTCGGCTGCGTCAGGACGATGACGTGGTCCTCGCGGCCCTCCGCCCACGCTCGCAGGATCGCGAGGCTGTCATCGGTCGAACCGTCGTCAACGAACACGAACTGCACGTTCCGCGATCCGTACGTCTGCTGCTCGATCGACTCGAGTAGGGGCGGGAGGTAACGGGCGACGTTGTACGTCGCGATCACCGCTGAGATCAGGAACGGGGAGGCCGCGTCGGCGCGGGAGTCGGGCACGGGAGTCCTTTCGTGAGCGGCGCTCGGGCGCACCGCCGAGACAGTCTACGAGTCCCCTGAAACGACGAAAGCCTCCGAGGCACGCAGAGCGCACCTCGGGGGCGAGTGATCAGAAGATCGTGGCGGCGCCGTACTTCACGTCGACGAGCGCGATGTACGTCGGAGTGTTCGAGGGTCCCCGGATCGGGGCGTGTGTGTCGGGACGTCTCGATCGCGTCGATCACCCCGGCCACGACTCCGTCGACCACGAACCGTCCGTGCGCCGCTCGTACGCGACCCGGTTGCTCGCCGCGTCCGTCGCCCCGCGCCAGAACACCATCCGCACCGGGGTGAGTGCGAACCCCGCCCACGTGCTCGGCGGCTGCAGGTCGGTGCCCTCCCACTCGCGGTCGAACGCCGCCCAGACCTCGCGGCGCCGGTCCGGTGTGTCCGCGGCGGCAGCGTGGTCGTTGACCCACGCCAGCACCTGCAGGTACCGCGACCTGGCCACGTAGGCGAGCCGTGCTTCCCGGTCGGTGGCCGCTGCCACGTCGCCGACCACGACGAGCTGGCGGGCGTCCTCCGGCCAGTGCAGGGTGACGGCGGCGCGGGGGAGCGCGGCGAGCTCGGCGACCTTGCGGCTGCGGGCGTCGGTGTGGAAGTGCAGGCGCTCCCCGTCGAAGAGCGAGAGCAGCACCGTGCGGGCGTCGGGGTAGCCGTCGAGGCCGACGGTGGAGAGCGTCATGGTCGGACCCGGTCCGTCGGCCGCGGAGGGGAGCCAGGCGGCGGCCAGCGCGAGGGGGTCCGCCGGGGCCGGCGCTTCCTGGTCGACCGCGTCCGGCCCCGACGGCACGGTCACGAGACCGTGCCCCGACGGCACGGTCACGAGACCGCGGTGGTGGCGACGGGCAGCGGACGAGCCACCGCCGGGTCGAACCGTGCGATCTCGTGCAGGGACGCCACGGCCTCGGCGACGGAGTGCTCCCACAGGGCCGCACCGTACGACGCCGACGCTCGGCTGGCGTCACCGACGACCCCGGGGGTCCCGAAGTCGTCGGACAGCCACCCGAACGACACCGGGCCGCCGTTGAACGCGATCTTCTCGAAGCCGGCGATGTGCTCCGGCACCCAGCGCTCCGCGAGCGACATGTCGACCAGGTCGGGGCGCAGGTGCAGGATCATCGACGTCTCTGCCGCACCGCCGTGGATCCCGAGCCCGAGCTCGTCCGCGTCCTCGCCGTCCGGGCCCGGTACGCGGGCGAGGGTCGGCATGAGGAAGGTCTTCAGCCCGTAGCGCTTCCGGATCTCCCGGAGCGCGACCTGCAGCAGGGCGACGTTGCCGCCGTGCCCGTTGGCGAACACCAGGGTGCCGGCTCCGGTGAGGGCGACGGCGCGACCGATCTGCACTGCGGTGTCGAACATCGTGTCGGCGTCGAGCCACACGGTGCCTGGAGCCCAGCTGTGCTCGTCGGACTTCGTGAACGACAGTGTCGGGAGCTGCCACACGTCGAGGCCCTCGGCAGCGGCCTTTTCGACGGCGGCGCCGCCGATGTGCTCGGCGAGGAGGTGGTCGGTGAGGAGCGGCAGGTGCGGACCGTGGTGCTCGACGGCGCCGGTCGGCTGGACGACGATCGTGTCCGGCCCGAACCCGGCAGCGACGGCGGGCCCCGACAGCTCCGCGAGCCGACGCGAGCGCACGGTACCCACGGCGCTCACTTCCCGAACCCCGGCACGATGGGCTGCGCGGACGCGGTGGAGCCACCGCTGACCACGAGCGACGGGTCGATGACGTGCCCGGGGTTCAGCAGTCCGGCGGGGTCGGTGCGCTGCTTCAGCGCGACGAGCTCCTCCACCCCGTGGTCGACGTAGTACTGGTGGGGGCTGTGCACCCGGACGCCGAGCTCGCGGAGCACCGGGTAGCCGGCGTAGACGTCCTCTGCCCCGGTGTACGGCGCGGTGAGCATCCCGATCGGGCCGATGTGCGCGGCCTCGATGTGGAGCATGCCGCCCGGGTAGACGGCCTCGACCTCGGCGATCCTGTCGATGAGCGCCTCGCCGCCGACCTCGACGTGGAAGTACTCGGTGTCCGCCGTGTTCCGCTTCAGCCACCAGATCGGGTGGTTGTACGACAGCATCGACACCTTCGTGGTCTGCTGGAGCCCCTCGCGGACGTCCAGGACCTCGCCGCCGGCAGCCTCGATGCGTGCACGTGCCTCGTCGAGCACGGCGTCGTCGATGATCGCCCGGAGGCTCGCGCGGTCGTCGGGGATCGCGAGGTCGGACGGCAGCGTCGCGGCGACCTCGGCGCGGTCGGCGCTCACCAGGCGCGGCACCGGGTCGAGTCCGCGCAGCGTGCGGACCGCGACGAGCGCGTCCTCGAAGGTCGGGAACGCCGCGTAGACCGCGCGCCACTCCTGCAGGGGTTCGAGCCGGACGGTGGCGCGGGCGATGACGCCGGCGGTGCCGTAGGTGTGCACGAACGGCTGCGCCTCGTCGCCCTCGACGTGCAGCAGCTCGTCGGCGCCGGGGAGTGCGACGTCGAGCGCCGTGACGAAGCCCTGCCAGTTCGACCCGTGTGCGATCGACCCGGTGCCGCCGGAACCCCCGGACAGGAAACCGCCGATGGTCGACTGCGCGGTGGACGGGTACATCCAGAGCTGCTGGCCCGTGGCCGCGGCCGCCTGCTCCAGGGCGACCATGGACGCGCCCGCCTCGGCGGTGATCCAACCGTCGCCGACCTCGACGACGGCGCGTGCCCGGGACGTGTCCAGGACGAGTCCGCCGTGCAGCGGGATGCCCTGGCCGTAGTTGCCGGTGCCCTTGCCACGGGTGGTGACGGGGACGCCGTGCCGGACGGCGACCCGCAGGGCGGCGGCGATGTCGTCGGCGGAGGCCGGCGACGCCACCAGGTCGGCGAGGCCGAGCGGCAGCTGCTCGCTGAGGATGGGGCTCATGGTCGCCTCGTCGACGGAGGCGCGGGCCCGGGTGCGCTCGTCGGCGCTCACGCCGCGCTCGCCGAGCAGGGCGACGAGCTCGGCGCGCAGCGCCTCGACGGCGGTGGGGGAGACGGGGGTGACGGTGGTCATGCTCACTCCTGGGATGTGGGTGGTGCGGAGACACCGGACGGGAGGCGCGGGGCGGTGGTGCACCGTGCCTCCCGTCCGGTGGGTGGTCGGCCCGCGGACGACGCGAGCCGACCGGTGTCAGTTGCCCAGACCGATGGACTTGTCGAGGAACTCGTTCGTGTACAGGTCGGAGGGCTTCAGGCCGCTCTTGACGTCACCGGTGCCGGCGAACACGGGGGTCGCCTTCTCGATGAAGTCCTGCATGCGCTGCTCGTCCATCGACCCGATGTAGCCGTCGGTGTCCTTCGCGAGACCGAGCTTCACCATCTGGGCCGCGGCGAACGCGCCGACCTTCGAGTCGTAGGTCCAGCCGTTGTTGTACTGCTGCACGAGCTTCGTGATGAGGTCGTTCGTGGCACCGGGCGACTTCAGGTAGTCCACGTCGGCCTGCTGCATGACCGGCACGAGCTTCTTCAGGCACGGCTCGAGCTTGGTCAGGTCGCCGGTGCGGACGGACATCGCCTCGGGGTAGGGGTTCCACCCGGTGCTCGAGACGAGCGCGTAGTCGACCTTCTTGCCCCAGGCCGCGACCTGGTTCTGGTAGATGTACGGTTCGGCGGTCGCGAAGCCCTGCTGCGCGTCCTTGCCGCCCGCGGACACGAACTTCGACGGGGTGCCGTCGTAGCTGCCGTCGAGGACCTTCTTCGGCAGGATGCCGGACTGCTCCAGGTAGGTCATGTACGCCGCACCGTTGAAGTAGCGCACGACGCCGTCGTTCTTCTCGAGGGCCTTGCCGAGGCTCTCGATGTTGTCGACCTTCGGGTACGTCTTCGGGTCCCACATGATCGACATCGGGGACTGGTCGTTCTCGGCGAACACCGCCGTGGTGGGCAGGTTGCCGGAGAACTGCACCTGCTCGTCGGTGGACATGTACCCGAGGGTGATGTCCTTGTCCTGGTACATCTGCGACGCGACCTTGGTGTAGCCGATCGCCGGGCCGCCGGCACGGATCTCGAGCTTGACGCCGGTGCTCTTGCCGTTGGCGTAGAGGTCGCCCGTGACGGTCTTGCCGGAAGCGTCGATCGACGGGTTCGGGCCGAGCATCTGGTACAGGTGGCCGTGCTCACCCTCGGGGTTCCAGTCGGTCTGGACGACGACGGTCGCGGGGCACGCGCTGGAAAGGTCGACCTTCGGCCCGGAAGCGGTCGTCGAGGTCGCGGCGGTCGTGCCGGTGCTGCCGGCCGAGCCGGCCGAGCAGCCGGTCAGGGCGATGGCGGTGGCGGCGAAGGCGGCCGTGGCGACGCCGAGGCGGGAGGTGGTGCGCATGGAGGCTCCGTTCGTGGTGCGGGTCTCGTGGTGCTGTGGTGGGAAGGGGTGGGTACGGGGAGGGATGGTCAGCTGAAGTCGTGCCAGCGACCGACGGCCAGACGGCCGATCAGTCCGAACACGAGGAAGACGGCGACGCCGTAGAGCGAGGCGATCAGGATCGTCGCGTACAGCTCGGGGCCCATCAGGCGCGAGGCCGTGACCTGGATGAGGACGCCGAGCCCGGGGTTGCCGCGTTGGAAGAACTGGTCGCCGACGATCGCGCCGATGACGCTCAGCCCGGCGGAGGTGCGCAGGCCGACGAAGATCGACGGCAGCGCGGCGGGGAACTGCAGCTTGACGAGCTGGGCGAACCGGCCGGCGCGCTGCAGCTCGAACAGCTCACGTTGCGCGCGGTCGGCGGACTGCAGCCCGAACAGCGTGTTCGACACCATCGGGAACAGCGCGATCATCACGGTGACGATCACGCGGCTGACGAACTCGTAGCCGAACAGGGCACCGATGAGCGGCACGAGGGCGAGGATCGGCACGCACTGCAGCACCACGGCGTACGGGTACAGCGAGTTCTCGAGCCACTTCGCCTGCGCCATCGCCATCGCCCAGACGACGCCGATCACGATCGCGAAGCCGAGGCCGGTGAGCGAGACGACGGTGGTGCGTCCGAGGGCGGACCAGAGGTCCGAGCCGAACGTGGACGGCGACCCGTCCGGCATGGTCGGCGCGACGATCGCCTTCGCCACGAGGTGCGGGTACGGCACGAGGAACGCCAGGCCACGGACGTGGTCGTAGTAGGCGGCGGCCGCGTACCAGATGCCGACGAGCACGGCGAGGACGACGACGGGCTGCCACCAGGCGATGCCGCGCCGGGTCCGAGGAGCGGCGCGACGGGCGGCGGCCCGGACCGCGCGGGTCTCGGCGGCCTCCTGCAGGGTGACCATCAGCGGTGTCCTTCCCGGAGCGCGTGCGAGACCTCGCCGACCAGCTCGGCGAACTCGGGGGTGAAGCGGATGTCGGGGTCGCGGGGCATCGGGAACGGCACGTCGAACCGGCCGACGATGCTGCCGGGGCGTCCGGACATGACGATCACCTCGGTGGACAGGTAGACGGCTTCGGAGACCGAGTGGGTGATGAAGAGCCCGGCGAACTGCTGCTCGACGAAGAGCCGGAGGAGCTCGTCGTTGAGGCGTTCGCGGGTGATCTCGTCGAGGGCGCCGAACGGCTCGTCGAACAGGAAGAGCTCCGGGTCGAGCGTGAGCGACCGGGCGAGTGACACACGCATCCGCATGCCGCCGGAGAGCTGCTTCGGCAGGTTCGTCTCGAAGCCGTTCAGGCCGACGAGGTCGATGGCGTGGGCGGCCTTGGCTGCTCGCTCGGCCTTCGACACGTGTCCGAGCTCGGCGAGCAGCTCGACGTTGCCCTGGACGGTGCGCCAGGGCAGGAGCGTGGCGTCCTGGAAGACGTAGCCGATGCGGTCGGCCGCGACACCGGCCGACCCGTCCGACGCGGTCTCGAGGCCGGAGGCGATGCGGAGCAGCGTGGACTTGCCGCAGCCGGACGGGCCGACGACCGAGACGAACTGGCCGCGGTCCACGGTGAGGTCGACGCCCTGCAGGGCGATGGTGCCGTTCGGGAAGGTCATCTCGACGTTGCGGAAGTCGAGCAGCGTGTCCGTCGTGGCGACGGGTGGCGGGGCGGTGGTGGTCACGATCACCTCGGGTTCTCGGTGCGGGCGGGCGGTGGGGTCAGGCGGGGACGGCGGCCGTGGCCGGCGCGGCGACGGTCCGTCGCACCTCGGTGCGGGCGACGAGCCGCCCGCGGGACAGGACGATGCGGTCGGCGGGGGCGTTCGCGACGGCGTCGGTGACGCTCGTCGCGGCAACGGCGAGCAGGTCGGCGCGCCGCCCCGGGACGGGACCGGCGGCCGGGAGGCCCATCACGCTCCGGGCGGTGTCGCTCACCATCGCGTACGCCTGGTCCGGCGTCACGTGGCCGGCGGAGACGAGCAGCGACGCGGTCTCGAAGGCGTCGCTCCGGCCGACCGGGTTGAAGGGGTCGCGGACGTTGTCCGCGCCGGCGGCGACGCGGACGCCGGCGTCGAGGAGCGCCTGGATGGCGGTCAGTCCCCGCGGCGTCGCGACGGGGTGCTGCCAGCCCTGCAGGTACAGGTTCGTGATCGGGAGCGTGATCACCCCGAGGTCGGCTGCGGCGACGTCGGCGACGACCTCGGCGAGTCGCTCCGGCCCCAGGGTGCCGAGCCGGACGCAGTGCCCGGCGGAGTACTGCCGGTCCCGCCGCAGCGAGCGGGACGCCCGGGCGTAGTGGTCGAGGGTCACCGGGCCGTCGAGGCTCTCGTCGGCGTGCAGGTCGACCCCGAGGCCCCGTCGCCGGGCGATGGCGAGGAGTCGGTCGACGTCGGCGAGGGGGTCCTCGGCGAGGTGCGGGGCGCCGCCGACGAGGTCCACGCCGAGGTCGAGCACCGCCTCGACGTGCTCGTCGGGGGCGAGCGGACCGGCGAGGGCGACGAGCTCGATGTCCATCAGGCCCGCGAGTTCGTCGCGGACCTGCACGAGGGCACGGGCGCCGCGCAGGGCCTGCTCCGTGGTGGCGGGCCGGTCGGCCGCGCTGTGCCGGCCGCTGAGGACGTCGACGTGGCTCCGGACGGCCGTGGTGCCGGCGGCGAGCAGCGTGAGCGCGGCGGTCCGGGCCCGGTCGGCGATGTCCTCGACGGTCATGGTCGTCGCGTGCGCTGTCCACGAGGCGATCGCGGCGCCGAGGTCCCCGAGCGGCGGCCGGATGGCGTCGGCGCTGAGGGCCTTGTCGAGGTGGGCGTGCGGTTCTGCCGGTGCGGTCAGGAGCAGCCGGCCGCCGAGGTCGATCGTCTCGTCCGCCGGGGCCGTGAGGGTGCCGGCCGGTGCCACGGCCGAGACGGTCGCGCCGTCGATCGCGACGTCGACGGAGCGGCCGTCCGGCAGCAGCGCGGAGCGCAGGAGGGCGATCGGGCGGGGCACTGACGAGTCCATCCGGAGCCTCTCGATCGTGTGTGAGAATGTTGATCGCATCAACATCTCCGATGCTAGGGCGGCAGTGTTTCCCTCTCGTTTCGAGGCGGTTGCCGTGTGTGACGCCCGCCCCGACGCGACCGGGAGCGGGAACGAGTGTTCCGGCCGACCGGTCGGGACGGCCCCACCGAGGACGAGAGGAGCGCGCGTGAGCACCGGCACCACCACCGAGACTGACCGCGTCGTCGACGACCAGACCCAGCGGATCGGTGAGCACATCCGTGCCCGCCGACGCGCCGCACGACTGACGCTCGTGCAGGTCGCCGAGCTGACCGGTCTGTCGCACCCGTTCCTCAGCCAGGTCGAGCGCGGGCACTCGCGCGCCAGCATGGTGTCCCTCGAGAAGATCGCCGCGGCGCTCGGGACGACCCAGGTCGAACTGCTCGCCGCCGGTGCCCCGGAGCGACCGGAGCGCGACGTCCGCCTGCCCGAGGTGATCCGTGCCGGCGAGGGTGCCCGCGGACCGTTCTCGAGCGGCGAGGCCCGGCTGCTCGTGCACGCCGGCCCGCACGCCTTCGAGCCGCTGGAGTGGGTCGGCGACAACACGGACCTGGGCGAGTACTTCGAGCACCACGAGGACGAGTTCCTCACCGTGCTCGCCGGCCGTGTGCACCTCGACCTGCGCGGACAGGGACCACTCGACCTCGGTCCGGGCGACTCGGCGTACTACCGCGGCGGCACCGGCCACCGGTGGTGCAGTGCGGACGGCACCCGCTTCCACATGATCGTGGTCAAGGAGACCCCGCGCGCCGGAGCGATCGCGTGAGCGCCGTGCCGGAGCGTCGGCGGCTGCGCGTCGCCGCTCGCCACCAGGTGGCCACCGAGGTCGTCGCACTCGACCTGGCCCCGGTCGATGGTCCGGCGCTGCCGGACTGGGAACCCGGAGCGCACGTCGACCTCGAGGTCTTCCCCGGGACCGAGCGGCAGTACTCGCTCGTCACGACGACGGCCGGCGGGCACTGGCGCATCGCCGTGCTCCGCGAGCCCGACGGCCGCGGCGGATCGGTCGCCGTGCACGAGGGTCTGGCGGTCGGCGACGAGGTCGTGGTGGCCGGACCGCGGAACCACTTCGGCCACGACCCGGCGCGCCCCGCGGTCTTCGTCGCCGGGGGCATCGGGATCACGCCGATCCGGTCGATGATCGCCGCCGCCGAACGCGCCGGCACCCCGTGGGAGCTCCACTACGCGGGACGGTCCCGCGACCGCATGGCGTTCGTGCACGAGCTCGTCGCCGCGCACCCCGACCGGGTCGTGGTGGCCGCGGCCGACGAGGGCGTCCGGCTCGACGTCGACGCGCTCCTCGCCGCACCGCGCGACGCGGTCGTGTACTGCTGCGGGCCGCGCGGGCTCATGGACGCGGTCGAGGCCGCTGCCGCGCACTGGCCGGCGGGCAGCGTCCGCGTCGAGCGCTTCGAGCCCGCCGCGGACGTGGACGCCCCCGGCGAGGCGTTCGAGGTCGAGCTCGCGGTCACCGGCGTCACCGTGACGGTCCCCGCCGACCGGACCCTGCTCGAGGTCGCGGAGGACGCCGGTGCCTTCGTGCTCTCGTCCTGCCGGGAAGGCACGTGCGGCACCTGCGAGACCCCCGTCCTCGAGGGCTCGGTCGAGCACCGGGACACCGTGCTCAGCCCGGAGGAGCAGGCCGACGACCGCACCATGATGGTCTGCGTGTCCCGCGCCCGGCGCGGTTGCCCGCGGCTGGTGCTGGAGCTCTGACCGGCGGGACTACGGACGCTCGGTGCCGTCGAGCGCGCCGCCGGTGAGGACGGACAGGCGCTCCAGCCCCGCTTCGGCCACGAGTCGCCGGGCGAGCGGACGTGCTCGTTCGACCGCCTCACGCACGTCCACCCGGGTGACGTCGCCGTCCGCGACGCTCAGCTCGCCGTCCACCCAGACGTCACGGACCTCGCGGCTGCCGGCGACGAAGACCACCGCCTGGTAGGGGTCGTGGACGTTGGCGAGGGTCGGGGAGTCGCCGTCGAGGACGACCAGGTCCGCGCGCTTGCCCGGCTCCAGCGAGCCGATCTCGTCCTCCATGCGCAGGGCTCGGGCGCCGCCGATCGTGCCCATCTCGAATGCTTCGCGGGCGCTCATCGCGGTGGCCTGCAGGTCACGCACCCGGGCGAGCAGCGCAGCCGTCTTCATCGCCTGCAGGAAGTCCTGGGAGTCGTTCGACGCCGGGCCGTCGACCCCGATGCCGACCGGGACGCCCAGCGCTCGGAGTTCCGCGATCGGGGCGATGCCACTGGCGAGGATCCCGTTCGCGACCGGGTTGTGGGCCACGCCGACGCCGTTGGCCGCGTACCGTTCCCGGTCCTCGCGGTCCACCCAGACGCTGTGGGCTGCGATCACCGGGACCTGGAACATGCCCGTCGCCTCGGCGTGCCCGATGGCCGTCCGTCCGGTGCGCTGCCGAGCCGCGGTGACCTCCTCGCGCACCTCGTGGAAGTGCACGTGCACGCCGTGGCCGCCGGCGACCGCGTAGTCGACGTGCTCCTGCCAGGTGTCGTCCGTGTACCGCCCGATCGACGAGACGCCGACCCGGAACGTGCTGTACCGGCTGGCGGCGGCCGCCTCGCGCAGGGCCTCGAACTCCTCCAGGATCGGCGTCGCGCCGAAGTGGCGGTCGACGTCGCCGGAGCCGAACGACACGACCCCGCGCAGCCCGAGGTCCTCGAGCGCCTGCACCACACCGGGCGTCGCCGGCTCGTCCGGCACCGGGTCGGCGCAGAACATGTCGTTCGCCGTCGTCACCCCGCTCCGGAGCAGCTGGATGCCCTGCAGCACCGTGCCCGCGTAGGCCTTGTCCCGGGTCATCACCGGGTTGACACGCCCGATCAACGCCGTGAGCCACTCCCACAGCGTGTACTGCGAACCGATCCCGGTGATGAGGCCCTCGCTGAAGTGGCCGTGGGTGTTCACGAAACCGGGCGTGACGATGTCGTAGGCACCGCCGCGCACCGGTGCGTCCGGGTGGGCGGCGGCGAGGTCGGCGTACGTGCCGACCGCGGCGATCCGGTCACCGTCGAGGAGCACGGCTCCGTCGCGGATCGCGGCGGGCGTGGCGGCGCCGTCGGGTGCTGCGGTGAGCACCCATCCGGCGCGGATCAGGGTCTGCGTCATGGGGCGAACCTACGGTCGGCGTGTTCCCCGGGTGTTTCCGCCCGGTTACCCCGCGGTGCCGGCCGAGGGACCTGGAACGCCGGGACCGAGCAGGTGCGTCGTCCGTGCCCCGCCCCGTCACGGGCCGGAAACAGGGGACTGCTAGAAACACCACCATGCTGACCGTCACCGGTGCCCTCCGCGTCCTCGTCGACCCCCGGACCGAACGGGAGGGCGACGTCGTCGTCGACGACGGCAGCGACCTCGCCACCACCCTCGACGCGTCCGGCTGCGTCGTGACCGCAGGCCTCGTGAACGCGCACCACCACCTCCTGCAGACCGCGTTCCGCACCCTGCCCGGGACCCGCGGCATGCCGATGGCGGACTGGCTCCCCGCGATGGCCGCGGCGTACGCCCGGGTGGGGCACGATCCTGAGCTCTACGCACTGGCCGCGTCCGCCGGAGCCGCGGAGGGCCTCCTGTCCGGCGTCACGACCATCGCCGACCACCACCTGAACTGGCCCGCGGACGCGACCGCGGACGACACCGTCGCGCTCGCGGCGGCCACCGTGGGCGCGGTCCGCGGTCTCGGCGGTCGGCTCGTCTTCGTCCGTGGTTCGGCACGGGACGACCCGGACCGCGCCGCGGCCTCGGCGGACGCGATCGCGTCGCGGCTGCTGCACGACGACGCAGTCGGCGGTGTGGACCCGGACGGCAGGCTCCAGGTCGCCGTCGGTCCGGCGGGCGTGCACTCCGACGGCGAGGCGACCTTCCGCGCACTCGGCGAGGTGGCGGCCCGGTACGGGCTCCGCCGGCGGACCCAGGCCAACGAACAGGTCGACACCGCGATCGCACTCGAGCGCTACGGCCGTCGTCCGCTCGACCTGCTCGAGGAGTGGGGGTGGCTCGCGCCGGACGTCACGATCGCGCACCTCTGCGACGTCACCCACGACGAGATCGCCCGGCTCGCCGCGGCCGGCGTGACCGCGACGCACGCCCCCGGGTGCGACGTGCCGATGGGGTGGGGCGTCGCGCCCGTCGCCGAGCTCCTCGCGGCAGGGGTGCCGGTCGGTCTCGGCACGAGCGGCGGCGGCAGCAACGACGCCGGGCACCTGCTCGCGGACGCCCGGCTCGCGATGCAGGTGTCGGCGCTCGTCGGTCCCCAGCTGCCGGCGCGCCAGGTGCTCGGCGCAGCGACGGAGGGGTCCGCGGCGGGGCTCGGTCGGCCGGAGCTCGGGCACCTCGGCGCCGGGAGCGCGGGGGACCTGTGCGTGTGGGACGTCTCCGGGGTGGCGGACGCCGGCGTCGCCGACCCCGTCGCGGGGCTGCTCTGGGCGTCGCCAGGTCGGCGACCGCGGCACGTCGTGGTGGGCGGGCGCGTGGTGGTGCGGGACGGTGTGCTCGTCGAGGCGGACGAGCACGAGCTCGCGGCACGGCTCGCGGAGCGGCTGGCGCGGACGCCGGCGGTCGCCTGACGCGCGCGCCCGTGCCGCTCAGCCCGCCGCCACCGCGCGGCGGTGGATGGGACCGGATCCGTCGACGAGCGCACCGCCACCAGCACCAGTCCGCACCGCGATCACCTCGGCCATGATCGCCACCGCCATCTCGGCCGGCGTCGACGCACCGATGTCGAGCCCGATCGGGGACCGCAGCCGGTCGGTGTCCGGTGTGCCGAGCGCCCGGAGCTCCTCCGTCCGGCGCGCGTTCGTCGCGCGGGAGCCCATCGCCCCCACGTACCCGGCGCCCCGTCGGAGTGCGGAGTCGATCACGGCGGCGTCGAACCGGTCGTCGTGCGAGAGCACCACGACGGCCGTCGTCGCGTCCACCGGCAGCGCCTCGAGCACGCGTGTCGGCCAGCCCACGATGCGTTCGTCGGCGGCCGGGAACCGCTCGTCGGTCAGGAACACCGGGCGCGGGTCGACGACCGTCACGGCGTAGCCGAGCACCGCGGCCGCGTTCGTCAGGGCCACGGCGAACTCGACGGCGCCCACCACGATGCACCGTGGCCGGACGTCCGCACGTTCCACGAAGACGCGACCGCGGCAGCCGTCGGGGACGTGCACGACCGCGCCGAGCGTCGGGGGGTCGAGCGAGAGACCGAGTGACGTCGGCATCCCGGACGCCGCGCGTCGGAGCGCGTCCACGACGTCGGCGTCGTCGGGACGGACGCGACGGACCATGACCTCGACGCGACCGCCGCAGCGGAGCGCCGGAGCCCAGATCGCGTCTCCGTCGTCCGGGTCGTCGTCGAACCCGAAGCGTTCGAGCACCGCCTCGCCGGTCTCGAGGACCTGTTCCGCGGTGTCGAACAGCGCGCCCTCGACGCACCCGCCGGAGATGGTGCCGACGACCTGTCCGCCGGGGAGGACGGCCATCGACGAGCCGACGCCGGTCGGTGCGCTGTCCGTCATCGCGACGGCCGTCGCGACGACCACGGGGTCCCCCGCGTCGAGGGCGGCCAGGAGGCGCGGTGCCAGTTCGAACATCACGCACCCCCGGCGTCGGTCGCGTCCTGGAGCATCGCCCAGACCCGGTCGCGCGTCATCGGCAACCGGTGGGGGCGCACGCCGACGGCGTCGCGCACCGCGTTCGCGACGGCTGGCGCGACCGGGTTGTACGGCGCCTCGCTCATCGACTTCGCCCCGAGGGGGCCGAGCGGGTCGTGGGTGTCGGCGAAGCGGACTTCGGTGCGGGGCACGTCGGAGATCTTCGGCACCCGGTACGCCCGGAACGCGTCGGTCGTCACCCGACCGGTCTCGTCCAGTACGACCTCCTCGTACAGCGTCGAGCCGATCGCCTGCGCAGCGCCGCCCTCCACCTGGCCGCGGAGCTGCTCCGGGTTCAGGACGGTGCCGGCGTCCACCGCCTGCACGCTGTGCAGCACGCGGACCTCGCCCGTCGGCCGGTGCACCGCCACCCTCACTCCGTGCACGGTGAACGCGAGCGACCGTGGCGTGCCGTCGTGGCTGCCGTGCGCCACGAGCGGACCGTCGGCGAGCAACTCGGCGTGCCCGACGAGCTCCTCGCCGATCCGGACGCCGTCGGGCTCGACCGAGACCGCCGGCCCGAGCGGCCCCGACGCGGTCCGGGGTGTCCGGGCGGCGACGATCCCGAGGGCGCGCCCGGTCATGTCGTCGCGCAGCGCCTGCGCCGCGGCGTACAGGGCCTTGCCGGCGACCACGACCCCGGCGGACCCGAACGCCCCGGTGTCGTGCCGGGCTGCGTCGGTGTCGGACTGGTGCACGTCGACCCGGTCCGTGGTGGTGCCCAGGGCGGTGGCGACGAGCTGCGTGTGCACCGTCGTGGTCCCGTTGCCGAACTCGGCCGTGCCGACACCGATGCGGTAGCGGCCCTCCGCCGTGGCCTCGACCGACACGTGCGCGTGGTGCCCGCGCGGGGGCATGGTCGCGATCGCCGCGAGGGCGACCCCGGTGCCGTACGCCCAGTCGTCGGAGTCGTCCAACGGCGGACCGTCCATCCGGGGGACCTCGGGCACCGGCGCGCGGAGGGCGTCCTCCACCAGGTCGATGCACTGGTCGAGTCCGTAACTGCCCTCCCAGCGCAGGTCGTCCTGCTCGTCCGGGTCCGTGACCACGAGGGGGTCGCCGGGGACCACGACGTTCTGCCGCCGCAGGTCGAGCGGGTCGATGCCGAGCTCCCGGGCGAGCTCGTCCATGGCGGACTCGATCGCGAACACGACCTGGCCGAGCCCGTACCCGCGGAACGCCCCGGACGGCAGGTTGTTCGTGTACACCGACTCCGCGTCCACGCGCTTCGAGGGGCACCGGTAGACGGCGACGGACTCGCTGACGGAGTGGAACATGACACCGATCCCGTGGTTGCCGTACGCGCCGGTGTCCATCGTCTGGTCGACGTGCAGCGCGGTCAGGTGCCCGTCGGCGTCGGCGCCGAGCCGGACCCGCACACGCATCGGGTGCCGGGTCGGGGCGATCGTGAACTCGTCGCGGCGACTGAACTCGTACTGCACCGCGCGACCGGTCCGCAGCACCGCGAGGGTGACCAGGTCCTCGGTCAGCAGCTCCTGCTTGCCACCGAACCCACCTCCGACGCGCTTCGCGACCACACGGACACGGCTCGGGTCGAGACCGAACACGTGCGCGATCTCGTCCCGCACCAGGAACGGCACCTGCGTCGCGGTCCGGAGCACGAGCCGTCCGTCCGGGTCGAGGGACCCGCGGGTCGCGTGCGTCTCGAGCGCGGCGTGCGAGACACGGCCCGTCGTCCAGGTGCCCTCAACGATGGCCGCGGCGGTCGCCAGGGCCCCGTCGACGTCGCCCGTCTCACCGTGCAGGGCGGCGACCACGTTGCGCCCCGGCTCGGCGATCCGGTGCTCCTCCGTCGTCTTGTCGCCGTGCAGGAGCGGTGCCCCGGCGGCACGGGCCGCGTCCGGGTCGTGCACGCTCGGCAGCACCTCGTACCGCACCCGCACGAGGGCGCAGGCCTGCTCGGCGATCCGGACACTGTCCGCGACGACGGCGGCGACGCGCTGCCCGCGGAAACGGAGCACCCGGTCGAGCACCCGGGTGTCGTCCGGGTCGTCCAGGCGCGACTCGTGCCGACCCGTGGAGAACAGCACGCCGGGGTCGTCCCGGTGGGTGAGGACGGCGTGCACACCCGGCAGGGCTTCGGCCTCCGCCGTGTCGATCGACACGATGCGGGCGTGCGGGTGCGGGCTGCCGAGGACCGCGAGGTGCAGCAGCCGCTCCGTGCGCCGCACGTCGAGCGTGTACTCCTCGCGCCCGGTCACGATCGCCATCGCGGCAGGAGCGGCGACCGACGTGCCGATCGCCTGACCGGCCGGTGCGCACGACGTGTTCGCGACCCCGTCCAGGGCGTCCTCGATCGCCCGGTACCCGGTGCACCGGCAGAGGTTGCCCTTCAACGTGCGGTGCCGGTCGGCCAGGGCGTCCTCGTCGAGCGTGGACGCCGTGACGACCCAGCCGGCGGTGCAGAAGCCGCACTGGAAGCCCGGGGCCTCGGCGAACGCGCGCTGCACGGGGTGCGGGTCCTCCGGCGTGCCGAGCCCCGCCGCCGTGGTGACCGCACGCCCCGCCATCCGGTGCGCCGGCGTGATGCAGGAGTGGACCGGCACACCGTCGACGAGCACCGAGCACGCGCCGCAGTCGCCCGCGTCGCAGCCCTTCTTCACCGACGTCACACCGTGCTCGCGGAGCAGGGTGCGGAGGACCTGACCGGGCTGCGGTTCGGCGTCCACCGTCGCGCCGTCGACCTCGAACCTCATGCCGCACCGCCCGTCGTCCCGAGCGCCTCGGCGACGAGCTCCGCCGCGAACCGCCGGGTCACCGCGCGCCGCCAGTCGGGGGAGCCGTGCGGGTCGTCGTACCAGGCGTCGTGGGCCTCCAGCCGTGCGTCGACCTCCGCGGCGGTCGGGACTCCGGGGTGGCGGAGCACGAGCGGACGCGGCGTCGCCCCGGTCACGACGAGGACGAATCCCGACGCCGACCACCGCGCCGTGACGAGCGCGCCGGTCCGGCCGTGCGGGCTGAGGGACACGCGGCGGAACCCGGTGCGTGCTTCGAGAGCCGCTCGTGGCACGTCGAACGCCCGGATGACCTCACCCGGCGCGAGGTCGGTCGTCCGCGGCCCGGTGACCAGTTCCGCCACCGGGACCCGGCGCTCCCCGCCGCCCGGGGTCCAGACCTCTGCGACCGCGTCGAGCGTCACGAGCAGCGCGGTGATCGCCCCCGCCGGCAACGCGACCGCGACGTTGCCGCCGACGGTCGCCTGGTTCCACACCTTGAACGACGCGAGCAGCGCGTTGGCGCACCGGTCGACGAGCGGCCAGGCGGCCCAGTCGTCCCGGGGGACCACACGACGCAACGAGGCGATCGTGCACGTCGCCGCGATCCGGAGCCCGTCCGGGGTCTGCTCGGTGTCGCGCCACCCCAGTGCGGTGAGGTCGACGAGCCCGGTCAGGCCGGGCTGCTCCTCCGAGTACAGCCAGGTGCCGCCGGCGAGCGGCTGCTCACCGGGACCGAAGGAGAGGTCGTCGCGGTGCGACGGTGTCCGCACGGTGCGGACGGAGACGAGGTCCATTGCAGGGTCCGATCGGGATGGGGGAACGGGTGTCGATGGCGCCGTCGGACCGTCGTCCGTGCGCGATCATCCCGCGGTTCCACGCCGAGGACTGCCGGGGTGCGGATGTGTGCGCCACGGGGCCCTCCTCGATCGGGTGCGTCGTGGCGGCAACGTTATGGAACGGGTGTTTCCGTGTGGTTACGGGCGTTCGACGGGTGCGTCACGACCGGGCCGCGGCCGCTGACGGAGCTCGTGACCTGTTCGACCCACCGCCGAAACACACGGGTGTCATCGTCGCCTCCATGGAGATCACCGACGTGCAGCCAGTCCCCACCACCACGACCGTCCACCTCGGTGCGAACCAGTACGGCAAGGCCGAGGTCCGGCTCGTCCGGGTCACACGCGACACCGACCGGCACGAGATCGAGGACCTGACCGTCACGACCCAGTTGCGCGGCGCGGCGCTCGCCGACTCGTACACCGAGGGCGACAACGCCAAGGTCGTCGCGACGGACACGCAGAAGAACACGGTCTACGCCTTCGCGAAGGCGCACGGGGTGGGGACGCCGGAGGACTTCCTCCTGCGACTCGGCCGGCACTTCAGCACCGCCTTCGACTGGTACGACGGTTCGACCCTGTCCGCCGAGCAGCACACGTGGGAGCGGATCGTCGTCGACGGCCGGGAGCACGACCACTCGTTCGTCCGGGCCGGTCGCGGCACCCGCACGGCCGTGGTGCAGGTCGACGGCGACGACGTGCACGTGCTCGCCGGGGTCACCGACCTCACGGTCCTGAAGTCGACGGGCAGCGAGTTCCACGGGTTCCCCCGCGACGGCTACACGACGCTCGCGGAGACCGACGACCGGATCCTCGCGACCTCGGTGACGGCACGCTGGCGGTACACGCCCGAGGCCGTGGCCGCTGGCATCGACTACGACGCGCTGTACGCCGGGGTCCTCGACCGGATGCTCGCGACCTTCGCCGACCTGCACTCCCTGGCGCTGCAGCAGACCCTGTTCGCGATGGGCCGCACGGCGATCGAGGCGTTCCCCGAGATCGCCGAGGTCCGGTTCTCGATGCCGAACAAGCACCACTTCCTGGTCGACCTCGCGCCGTTCGGTCTGGACAACCCCGGCGAGGTGTTCTACGCCGCCGACCGCCCCTACGGCCTGATCTCCGGGACCGTCGCGCGGGACGGCGTCGCCGAGGCACCGGCCGCGTGGCAGTCGGTCCCGGCGTTCGTGTGACCGAGGCGGTCGGCGTCCTGCTCGCCGCCGGCGCCGGTACGCGGATGGGCCGGCCGAAGGCGCTCATCACCGACGCAGACGGCACCCCGTGGCTGCACGTCGGTGTCGACGCCCTCCTCGACGGCGGTTGCGACCGGGTCGTCGTCGTCCTCGGCGCCGCGGCGGAGCGTGCGCGGCCGCTCCTTCCCCGACGGGACGGCGTGTCCGTCGTCGTCGCCGAGGACTGGGCCGCGGGCCCGGGCGCGTCCCTCGTCGCCGGGCTCGCCGCGGTCACCGGATCTGCGGCGGCCTGTGTCTCCCTCGTCGACCTGCCCGGACTCCCCGCGGCCGCCGTCCGGCGGGTGCTCGGCGACGGCGGCCGCCCGACGACGCTCCGTCGCGCGGTCTTCGGGGACCGACCGGGACACCCCGTGCTCGCCGGATCGGCGCACCGGGCATCGCTCGTCTCGGCGGTCGCGGCGGACCCGGGGGACCGTCGTGCGGGTCTGTGGTTGCGGCGAGCGGGCGTGGCGCCGGTCGACTGCACGGACCTCTGGGACGGCACCGACCGCGATCGTCCGACTGCGAGCGGTCTCTCCACAGACGGGAGGCGCGGCGCCAGCTGACACCGCGCCTCCCGTCGATCAGGCGGTTGCGTCGACTACGCGACCCGCTCGCGCAGCTCGGCCAGCGTCGGGTAGTCGGTGTAGCCCTCGGCGCCCTGGCCGTAGAACAGCTCCGGACGCGGCTCGTTGAGTTCCGTGTCGTGCTCCCAGCGGTGGGCGAGGTCCGGGTTGGCGATCGCGGCGCGACCGACCCCGACGGCGTCCGCGTGGCCGTCCTCGACGAGGGCGAGAGCCTCGTCGCGGGTGGTCAGCGCACTGAAGCCGGAGTTGGCGATGAACGGCGCCCGCACGGTGCGGCGGATGTGCTGCACGAGGTCGCCCGTCGGCTCGGCGTGCAGGACGTCGACGAAGGCGAGTCCGAGCGGCGCCAGCCCCTCGGCGATGGCGGTGTAGACGGCACGGACGTCGGCCGGGTCGTCCTCGATGACGCCCTGGATGCCGTGCTCGGGGGAGAGCCGGATGCCGGTGCGGTCGGCGCCGATGGCCTCGGCGACGGCGGTGGTGACCTCGATCGCGAAGCGGGCGCGGTTCTCGGGCGAGCCGCCGTACTGGTCGGTTCGGGTGTTCGACGCGGTCGAGGTGAACTCGTGCACGAGGTACCCGTTGGCACCGTGCACCTGGACGCCGTCGAGTCCAGCGGCGACGGCGTTGCGTGCGGCCTGGACGAAGCCCTGGACGGCTTCCTGGACCTCGTCGGTCGTCAGTTCGTGGGGGACCGGCATGTCGACCTTCGACCCGTCGGCGAGGTGGGTCTGGCCGGGTGCAGCCAGGGCCGAGGGGGCGACGATCCGCGGGGTCTGCGAGATGTCCGTGTGCGAGACGCGGCCGCCGTGCATGAGCTGCATGACGATGGTGCCGCCGGCGGCGTGCACGGCGTCGGCGACCCGACGCCAGCCGGCGATCTGCTCCTCGGTCTCGATGCCGGGCTGGCCGGGGTACGAGCGGCCCTCCTGCACGGGCCAGGTGCCCTCGGTGACGATCAGGCCGAGTCCGGCGCGCTGCGCGTAGTGCTCGACGAGCAGGTCGTTCGGGACACCGTGCTCGCCGGCGCGCACGCGGGTGAGCGGGGCCATGACGATGCGGTTCGACAGGGGGAGTGCGCCGAAGTCGGCGGGTTCGAAGAGCTTCACGCCCGGCTGGAACGACGTGTTGCGCGGTGCAATTCCCGCGCGCAGGGGATCGTCAGGGTCGCGGGCAGACGAGCGTCGACGAGCGCACCTGCCCCTCGGGGCGGATCACCTGGTGCAGCGAGAGGGGCTGGCCGCAGATCGGGCAGCCGCGGTCGATCGTGCGGTCGTCGACGCCCTCGGGGTGTCCGGCGCCGATCTGGGACGGCCCCATCTTGGCGATGAGCGTGCTGTTCCACCGTTCGTACCACTGTCCGAAGCGACCCACGGTCCGTCCTTTCGTTCGTGCACGAACCATTGTGCCACGAATGGCTCCGGATCACACGGTGTCGACGCGTTCGAGGAGCTCGGTGAGCTCGTCCTTGAGGGCCTCGAGTCGCGCCAGGGGCCAGCCGAGCCGGTCGGCCACCGCGAGGGGGACTGCTCGGGCGCGGTCGCGGAGTGCCCGGCCGGCCGTGGTCAGCGAGACCTCGAGCTGGCGTTCGTCGGCGGCGCTGCGCGAGCGTCGGACGTAGCCGGAGGCCTCGAGCCGCTTGAGCAGTGGACTCAGGGTGGCGGAGTCGAGCCGCAGTTCGCGGGCGATCTCGCGGACCGAGCGGGGGTCGCGTTCCCACAGCGCGAGCATCACGAGGTACTGCGGGTGGGTGAGGCCCATGGGGTCGAGAAGGTCGCGGTAGAGCCCGATGACGCTCCGGCTGGTCGCCGCCAGCGCGAAGCAGAGCTGCCGGTCGAGGGCGAGCGGGTCGACGTCGGTCTCGGTCATCCGCCCACCATACCGTTCGCCCACGAAACGTCGCGGCGCGCGATCGCGCGGGGGTGTGCCGCAACCGCCTGGAGGCGGGGGCCGACCCATGAGGGTCGACCCGCGCCTCCAGGCTGGGTGCGTCGACTACGCGCGGTGCGCCGGCGGGTGCCCCGACTCGTGCGCGTGCGCGTCCGGCTCCACGGGCAGCGCGTGCGACCCGGTGTGGGTGCTCTCGTGCCCGGCGACCGGGTGCGACCGCTCGAGCTTCGCGCCCTCCACGTCGACGTCCGGCACGATCCGGTCGAGCCACTTCGGGAACCACCAGGCGCTCTTGCCGAGCAGGTGCATCGCGGCCGGGATGAGCAGCATCCGGACGACGAACGCGTCCACCAGGACACCGAACGCCAGGCCGAACCCGATCGGCTTGATCGTGGAGGAGTCCGAGAAGATGAAGCCCGCGAAGACCGAGATCATGATGATCGCAGCTGCTGTGACCACGGCGCGACCGGCGTGCAGGCCGCGCTGGACCGCCACCTTCGCCGAGGCTCCGTGGGCGTAGGCCTCACGCATGCCGGACACCAGGAACAGCTGGTAGTCCATCGCGAGTCCGAACAGGATGCCGATCTCGATGATGGGCAGGAAGCTCAGGATCGGTGCGGGGTCGTGCACCCCGAACACGCTGCCGAGCCAACCCCACTGGTAGATCGCGGTCAGGCCACCGAACGACGCCATCACCGACAGGATGAAGCCCGCCGTCGCGGTGATCGGCACGAGGAACGACCGGAACACGATGATGAGGATGATCAGCGACAGGCCGACGACCACCACCAGGTAGAGCGGCAGGACGTCCGCGAGCTTCTCGGACACGTCGATGTTCGCCGAGGCGTTGCCGGCGACGCCGAGCGTGGCCTTCCCGCCGTCGACGGTGACGTCCTGCGCACGGAGGTCCTTCACGAGCGTCTCGGTGGAGACACTGTCCGGGCCGCCCGCGGGCTTCACCTGGAACGCGATGATGTCACGGTCCTTGGAGCCACCGATCGGCAGGACGGCCTTGACGTCGTCGTTCTTCGCCAGGGCTTCGCCGATCGTGACCTCGGTCGCGGTGACGTCGTCCTTGCTGATCGCCTTCGGCAGGGTCGCCACGACCAGGAGCGGACCGTTCTGGCCGGCGCCGAACTCCTCGTCGAGCGCCTTGTACGCCTTGTACTGGCTGGAGTCGACCGACTCGGACGCACCGGTCGGCAGGCCGAGGCGCATCTGCGTGGCGGGCAGGGCGATCGTGCCGAGGACCGCGACGCCGGCGACGAGCGTGATGACCGCGCGCCAGGTCGACATCGGCTTGTTCGGCACCCGCGTCGAGTCGGTGTTGCCGATCTTCGCGCGCTCCTTCTTCCGGAGGATCCGCATGCCGATGAGCGACAGCAGCGCCGGGGTGAAGGACGTGGCGATGAGGATCGCGAAGAACACCGCGACCGCGCCGACGGTGCCCATCAGGCCGAGGAACGGGATGCCCGTGATGTTCAGCGCGAGCAGGGCGACGATGACGGTCGCACCCGCGAAGACCACGGCGTTGCCGGAGGTGCCGTTCGCGAGCCCGATCGACTCGTGCACCTGCATGCCCTGCTTCAGCTGGGTCCGGTGTCGGTTCAGGATGAACAACGAGTAGTCGATGCCGACCGCCAGGCCCAGCATCACCCCCAGCACCGGCGTCACCGAGATGAACTCGACGAGGCTCGAGAACGACAGGGCGGCGAGCGAGGCCACCCCGACGCCGAGGACGGCGCTGACGAGCGGCACGGCGGCGCCGATGATCGTGCGGAGCATGAGGAACAGCACGATCGCGGCGATGATCACGCCGCCGATCTCACCGGGGCCGAGGATCGACGGGACGCCCTGCGCGATGTCGTTCGAGACGTACACGCTCACGCCGCTGATGTCGGCGTCGTCAGCCTTGTCGGCGATCGCGGTCTTGGTGTCCGCGGGGACCTCGAACGTCGACTTCGTGAACTGCACGGTGCCGATGACGGCGCTGCCGTTCGACGACACGAACCGGATGTCCTTCGACAGGTCGAGCAGTCGCGCGTTCTCGTCGAGCGTCTGCTTCGCGTCGGCGAGCTTGGTCTTGCCGTCGTCGAGCTTCTGCTGCGATGCGTCGATCGTCTGCTGCTGCGCGTCGAGTTGCTGCTGGGCGGCGTCGAGCTGCGCCTGCGCGGCGCTCTGGGCGGCACCGGTGAGGGCGGCCACCTGCTGCTTCTGCGCGTCGAGCTGCTTCTGGGCAGCGGCGATCTGCTGCTTCCCGGAGTCGATCTGCGTCTGGCCGTCGGTGATCTGCGACTCCTGGTCGGCGATCTGCGCCTGACCGTCGGTGATCTTCTGGCGGCCGTCGTCGAGCTGCTTCTGGGTGTCGAAGCCGCTGGTGGCGCCCTTGACCCCGTCGAGCTTCTCGATGCCCTTCAGGAAGTCCGCGACGTCGGACTTCTGCGTGTCGGTGAACGCCTTGCCGTTCTTCGTCTCGAAGACGATCGTCCCGTTGCCGCCGTTCGCGGACGGGAACTTGTCGGCCAGCTCGTCCTGCACCTGACTGGTCTTGGTGTTCGGGATGGTGATGGACGACGAGATCGTCCCGGCGAAGAGCGTGTACGTGACGCCGGCGATGCCCATGATCACCACCCAGGCGATGATCACGAGCCAGTGGCGTCGTGCGGAGAACCGTCCGAGACGGTAGAGGAGACCGGCCATGCGGTTGCCCCGTTCCTTTCGTGTCAGGTGCTGTGGAGGAGGTGGGGTGCGCCGGTGAACCCCTGGAGGTGGAGTCAGTCGGTGGGCATGTAGCCGCTGCGGACGCTGTGCACGAGGCGGGCGAGCAGGGCGTCCCAGGCGTCGAGCGCGTCCTGGTCGAGTCGGGGGCCGGTCGTCGTGAGCCAGTGCTCGGCGATGACGACGATCCCGCTCATCAGGGACTCGACGAGCAGGGCGGCGTCGAGGGAGTCGGCGGCCGGGTGGCGCCGGGCGACCTCTTCGCGGAGGCGCTCGGTGACCCGGGCGAACGCGGTCTGGGTGAGGACGGCTGCCTTCGGGTCGTCCTTGCCGGGGTCCCCGAGGATCCGGTACATGCCGGCGATGGCTGGAGCCAGGTCTGCGCCGCGGGCCGCCGACTCGAGTTCGTCGAACATCGAGGCCCGGCTGCCGTCGCCGACCGGGGTCTTCGCCATGTCGGCCAGGAACCGGTCGATGATGACCGAGAGCTCCTGCTCGCACACGGCCAGCAGGACCTCGTCGAGGGACCCGAAGTGATTGAAGACCGTCCGGCGCGCGATGTCCGCCCGCGATGCCAGGTCGTCGACGCTGAACCCGCGGCCGCCGCGCTCCTCGACGAGGTCGCGCGCTGCCTGCAGGATCGCCGCTCGGTGCTTCGCCTTCAGGGCAGCACGGCGGTCGATCGACAGGGTCACGATGAGCACACTAGGTGCATCGATGCACTCGGTGCAACGAGTAGGAGTGCATCCTCAGGTTCGTACCCCGGAGCGCTCTCCTCACTCAGAAACGATGTGCAGCACATCTGTGCGTGGTTGACTGGGCCGAGCACGTCCGCCGTACGAAGGAGTACCCGATGCCCGTCCGCCTGTCCCCGGAGACCCTCGACGAGATCGCCGCGAGCGGTGTCGCCGTCCCGACCTACGACCGCGACGGGATCACCGCCGGCATCGTCCACTTCGGTGTGGGTGGCTTCCACCGAGCCCACCAGGCGATGGTGGTCGATCGGCTCCTGCAGCAGGGCGAGGCCCGCGACTACGGCATCTGCGGCGTCGGCGTGCTCGAGCAGGACCGTCGGATGGCGACCGCGATGGCCGAGCAGGGCGGCCTGTACACGCTCGTCCTCAAGCACCCGGACGGCACCCGGGAGTCCCGCGTCATCGGCAGCATCGTCGACTACCTGCTCGCCGTCGACGACCCGGACGCCGTCGTCGAGAAGATGGCGCACCCGGACACGAAGATCGTCAGCCTGACCATCACCGAGGGCGGCTACAACTTCGACCACGTGACGGGCGAGTTCGTCGCCGACGAGCCGGGCGTCGCTGCCGACCTGCGGGGTGACGCGCCGCCGCGCACCGTGTTCGGGCTCGTCGTCGAAGCACTCCGCCGACGCCGTGACCGCGGGCAGGAGCCGTTCACGGTGATGTCGTGCGACAACATCCAGGGCAACGGCCACGTGGCGCGCGACATGTTCACCGCCTACGCCCGCCTGCAGGACCCCGCGTTCGCCGACTGGATGGACGAGCACGTCTCGTTCCCGAACTCGATGGTGGACCGGATCACCCCGGTCACCGCCGACGAGGACCGTGCCTGGGTGCGGGACGAACTCGGCATCGAGGACGCCTGGCCCGTCGTCGCCGAGCCCTTCTTCCAGTGGGTGCTCGAGGACGACCACCCGGCCGGACGCCCGCCGTACGAACAGGCCGACGTGCAGCTCGTCGACGACGTCGAACCGTACGAGCTCATGAAGCTCCGGTTGCTCAACGCGTCGCACCAGGGCCTCTGCTACTTCGGGTACCTCTCCGGCTACCGCTACGCCCACGAGGCCACACAGGACCCGGCGATCGCGACCTTCCTGCGCCGATACATGGACGAGGAAGGCACACCGACGCTCACGCCCGTCCCCGGCATCGACCTGGAGGACTACAAGTCCACGCTCATCGAGCGCTTCCAGAACCCCGAGGTCCGCGACACGCTCGCACGCCTCTGCGCCGAGTCGAGCGACCGCATCCCGAAGTGGCTGCTGCCCGTCGTCCGCGAGAACCTCGCGTCCGGTGGGCCCGTCACGCTGTCCGCCGGGATCGTGGCGTCCTGGGCGCGGTACGCCGAGGGCACCGACGAGTCCGGCGAGCCGATCACCGTCGTCGACCGCCTGGCCGATCAGCTCACGGCGATCGCGAAGACGCAGCGCGACGACCGGCTCGCCTTCATCGCGAACCGGCAGGTCTTCGGAGACCTCGTCGACGACGAGCGCTTCGTCGCGGCGTACCGCGACGCCCTCGATGGGCTCATCACCGAGGGTGCGCACGCGACGGTGACGCGCCTGTCGCGTTCCTGAGACGCGACCGACGATCGGACTGGAGGCGCGGTGTCAGCTGGCACCGCGCCTCCAGTCCGTCAGTTGCCGCGTCCAGGGCGCTAGGGTCGCGTCGTGAACCGGACCGACCGCCTGTACGCGCTCGTCGAGGCGCTGCGTGCCGCCGCGCCTGCGCGCCGGAGCGCACGTCGGCTCGCCGAGGACTTCGGCGTCAGCACACGCACGGTCGAGCGCGACCTCCTCTCGCTGCAGGAGGCCGGGGTCCCGATCTGGGCCGAACCGGGACGCACGGGCGGCTACACGATCGACGCGCGTGCCACGCTCCCGCCGCTCGGGTTCACGGTCGAGGAGGCCCTCGCCGTGGCGATCGGACTCGCGACCCTCGGGAACAGCCCGTTCCGCGAAGCCGCCCGGAACGCTGCCCGGAAGGTCACAGCGGTCCTCACCGAGGACGATGCCCGACGAACGGCACGGCTCGCCGGCCGGGTCCACCTGCTCGAGGCCGGTGACCGGGTGCCCGCACCGACGGCGCTGGCGGCAGCGCTCACCCGGGGCCGCGTCGTGCGGATGCGCTACCGCGACCGTGCCGGAGCCGAGTCCGAGCGGACAGTCGAGCCGCTCGGGTACATCGGCAAGGGCGAGGACTGGTACCTCGTCGCTTGGTGCCGGCTGCGCGACGGCGTCCGGGCGTTCCGCGGCGACCGGGTCCTCGCCGTCGAGGAGACCGACGAGGCCGCCCCGCCACGAGTGGTCCGGGTCGAGGAACTCGACATCCCGCACGGGGTGCTCCGACCCGTCCTCGGCGACTGACCCGACCGAACCGGGAAACACCGACAGGACGGTGTCGCGCCGGGCGAGGATGCTCGACCCGGGCGGTCACCGAGGCCGCCCGGGAAGGCACACCATGGAGTTCGCATCGATCCGGATCATCACCGAGGACCTGGACGGGATGGTGTCGTTCTACGAACGGGTCACCGGGACCGCCGCGCGGCGGCCGGCGCCGGTGTTCGCGGAGATCGTGACCGGTGGAGCCGTCCTGGCGCTCGGGACGCCTGCGACCGTCGGGATGCTCGGGGACGCCGCGCCGACCGCGGCGTCGAACGGGAGCGTCATCGTCGAGTTCCTCGTGGAGGACGTCGACGCTGCGTTCGAACGGCTCCGTGAGGGGCTCGACGACGTCGTGCTGCCGCCGTCCACGATGCCGTGGGGCAATCGGTCGACGCTGTTCCGGGACCCGGACGGGAACCTGGTGAACCTGTTCAGCCGTCCGGTCTGACCCGCGCCCCGCGTCGTCCGAGCGGCCGCGCGCATAGTGTGACTGCATGATCCGGTTGCAGAACGTCACCTACCTGGTGCGAGACGTGGATGACGCGGTCCGGTTCTTCACGAACGGCCTCGGCTTCACCGTCCGCCAGGACGAGACGTTCGAGAGTGGTTGGCGTCGAGTCGTGGTCGGGCCTCCGCAGGGTGGCGCGGGGTTCGTCCTGGTCGTTGCCGAGGCGGACGCGGTCGGGCAGCAGGCCGGAGGCGACGTGGCGTTCTTCCTCGAGACCGACGACTTCGCGGCCACGCACGAGCGACTCGTGGCCGCCGGCGCTCGGTTCCGCGAGCTACCCCGGCACGAGCCGTACGGCACCGTCGCGGTCTTCGAGGATCCGGCCGGCATGCCGTGGGATCTGATCCAGCCACCGGTGACGACACCCTGACGCGGCGCTTCAGCTGTCGGGGATGTTCGCGTGGGCGATGAGGTCGAGGACGAAGTCCATGCCGGCGCTGATGTCGGACCATCCGGTGCGCGCGCGGAGTCGACCGGATGCGTCGGCGTCGATCAGTCCGTGGACGGTGGCGAAGAGCATGATCCCGAGGGTCCCGCTCACCCTCACCGGCCTGCCCTCTGGGAACAACATGGTGCGGGTCACCGCCGTCGACGCCGCCGGGAACGGCGCCGCCTCGTACGCAGTGACCATCAGCCCGAAGTGACGCTCTCACGGGTCGGATGCCTCGGGCGGTTCGCGCCTGTCGACGTTCGCCGCGTGGCGGAGACGACCCGTGCCTCCAGGCCGGTGCCTCAGCGACCCCGCTCGCTGCTCGCGATGACGTCGTCGTCCCACGGGACGGGCGTCACCGTGCCCGATTCCCAGTCGCGGCGGAGCATCCCGTACGCGACCGACGCGACGGGACGGGCGCCCTCGACCGGCCACGCTTCGCGGTAGTGCGCTTCCTTCACCCAGCCCGCGCGGACGAAGACACGGCGCATCGCGACGTTGTCCTCCCGCGTCTGTCCCTCGAAGCGTGTGACGTCGCCCATCGTGCGGAACACGTGGTCGGTCGTCGCCTGCAACGCAGGCACGCCGAGGCCCTGGCCGCGGAACCGCCCGGCGATGCGCAGGTCGAAGAGCGGGACGGGATCGGCGAGGTCCTCGAGTCGGACGATGCCGATGCGTCCGAGTTCGTCGTGCTCCAGCCAGTAGGTGTCGTGCTCGTAGTCGCGGTAGGCGCCGGCGTCGATCGCGGCCTCGGCGTCCGCGCGGGCGATCGTGCGGCGAACGTGGAACGGGAAGTCCTCGCCGGTCAGGAACGCGACGAGGTCCGCACGGTCGGCGCTGGTCGGGTCGAGCCGGGCGAGGGTGATCGTCACAGGTACGGCCTCGTGAGCAGCTCGATGTAGTGGCCGGAGGGATCGAGGAGGTAGACACCACGGCCGTCGTGCTCGGTGTTCGTCTCGCCCGGGCGCTGGCGCTGCGGGTCGGCCCAGTGCTCGCGGCCCTCGGCGGTGATCCGAGCGTATGCGCGGTCGAAGTGCTCGTCGTCGAGCAGGAACGCGTAGTGCTGCGGCGGGAAGTCGATCGGGGGAGCGGCGAACTGCAGGAGCACGCCGTCGGGGAGTTGCAGGTTGGTGAACGGGCCCCAGGACGGAGCCTCGGCTGCCTCGAGGAGGTCGACGAAGAACGCCGCGGACACCGCGGGCTCCTTCGCCGCGATGATCGTGTGGTTGAACGATGCGGTCATGGCGCTCAGGGTAACGGCCGACGAGTCAGCGCTGCAGGGACCTGGCCCACCGGTCGATCGACTCGTAGGCGTGTTCGCGCACGTCGGGCGTCGACAGCACGACGTCGTGCACGGCCCCGTGCAGCCGGCGGACCGTGACCTCGCTGCCGAGGGACAGGGCGCGGTGCGCGACGACGTCGACGTTGAGGGCGACGTCGGCCCGGGCCATCCCGTCGTCCCACCGGGGCTGCAGCATGCTCTTGTCGCTGAGCATCACGAGCACCGGGACCTCAAGGCCGAGGCCGGCCTCGACGGTGGCCTGGCCGTCGAACACCGCGGCGAGCCAGCCCGGGTGCAGCGGGAAGCCCCGGTCGGGCCGCCACTGCTGGTCGTAGGTCCACGATCCCTCGCCCGCGGCGGACACCGTCCGGGTGTAGAAGCCCGGGTCGACGGCCGGCATCGGGGCGAGCGGGTTCCGCCGCGCTCCGAGCTTGATCACCGGTGCCACGAGTGCCCGGCCGACCGTGCTCGCCTGGAACTCGAGCCACGGGCTGTTCAGGATGAGGCCGTCGACGCGCTCCGGGTGCCGTGCCGCCCACAGGGACAGGGTGAGCCCGCCGGTCGAGTGCCCCATCGGCACCAGCCGCCGGCGGGAGTCGCCGTGGTGCTCGGCGGCGATCGCGTCGAGGGCGGCGCCGATGTCCTGGTCGTACGTGGCGAGGTCGTCGACGTTCCCCGGTGTCTGGTGCGGCCGGAGACTGCGACCGTACTTGCGGAGGTCGAGGGCGTGGAACCGTGCCCCGAGCCGTTCGACCCGGTCGGCGAGCTCGACCTGGAAGAAGTAGTCCGACCAGCCGTGCACGTACAGGACGTCGACACCGTGCAGCGGGCCGTGCGCGTGCAGCAGGAGGTCGGCGGGGGACCGGCGACGGCGGACCAGGGTCGCGACGACCGGGCCCTCGGAGTCCTCGCCGAGCGGGAGTTCGAGGCGTTCGAACGGCGCCCCGAGGACGTCCTCGTGCCACCCGGAGTCCGCCATCCGTCGAGCGTATCCGCGCAGCCTCCGGGCCGTGCCGCGCGCCGGCCAGGTGGTACCGGGGTACCACGTGCGGCTCCGGAAGATGGGCGCTGGCGGCGATGTGGGCGAGGGGTCAGGATTCGTAGCGTTGCCGCATGATCGAGATCCAGAACCTGACGAAGCGCTACGGCGAGAAGACCGCCGTCGACGACGTGTCGTTCACCGTCCGGCCCGGTGTCGTCACCGGGTTCCTCGGGCCGAACGGCGCCGGGAAGTCCACCACGATGCGCGCGGTGATGGGCCTGGACAGCCCGACGTCCGGCAGCGCCGTGGTCGACGGCCGTCCGTACCGCGAGCTCCGCGACCCGCTGCGCCGCGTGGGTGCCCTGCTCGAGGCGAAGGCCGTGCACAAGGGCCGCAGCGCGTACGACCACCTCCTCGCCCTGGCCGTCACCCACCGCATCCCGAAGTCGCGGGTGGAGGAGGTCATCGGGATGACCGGGCTGGAGAACGTCGCGAAGAAGCGCGTCGGCGGGTTCTCCCTCGGCATGGGGCAGCGCCTCGGCATCGCGGCGGCACTGCTCGGCGACCCGCAGACCCTGATCCTCGACGAGCCGGTCAACGGCCTCGACCCCGAGGGTGTCGTGTGGGTGCGACAGCTCGCCCGGAGCCTGGCCGCCGAGGGGCGCGCGGTGTTCATCTCCAGCCACCTCATGAGCGAGATGGCGCTGACGGCGGACCGCATCGTCGTGATGGGTCGCGGGCGGGTGCTGGCCGACACGGACCTCGCCGACCTCGTGGCCTCGTCTACCGAACGGTCGGTGTCGGTGCGCACGCCCGAACCGGATCGGCTCATGACGGCCATCGCCGGCCCGGACGTCGCGATCGCGTACGAGGACGGCGGCGGCCTGCGCGTCCGCGGCCTCGGCGCCGAGCAGATCGGTGAGGCCGCTGCGGCGTCCGGCATCGTCCTGCACCAGCTCGCCTCGACCGTGGCGAGCCTCGAACAGGCCTACCTCGAGCTGACGCACGACGAGGTCGAGTACCGATCGGAGGTCGCCCGATGAGCGCCACCCTGACGGCCGAACGGCCGCGCACCACCGTCCACCACGACGACGTCCGCCTGCGGTTCTCCGGGGTCCTGCACTCCGAGTGGGTCAAACTGCGGTCGCTCCGCTCGACGATCTGGAGCTACCTCGTCCTCATCCTGCTGCCGATCGGCATCGGGGTCCTGCTGGCTTCGTTGGCGAACACCGACGGGAAGACGCTCACCGGCGACGCCGCCCGCAACGCGCTCGTGCAGTACAGCACGAGCGGCGCGACGATCTCGGTCCTCGTCGTCGCGGTGATCGGCGCCCTCGTCGTCACCGGCGAGTACGGCACCGGCATGATCCGGTCGACCTTCGCCGCAGTGCCCCGGCGGTGGGAGGCGCTCGCCGCGAAGGGGGTCGTCCTGGCCGCGAGTGTCTTCGTCGCCAGCGCGGTCAGCGTGTGGGCGACGGCGTTCATCACGATGCCGATCGCCAACGCCAACGGCGTCGAGGCGTCGCTCGACGGCGGCGTCGCGATGCCGTTGCTCGGAGCATCCGTCTACCTGACGCTCATCGGCCTGCTCGCCTTCGCGGTGGGCATCATCCTGCGGTCCACCGCGGGGGCGATCGCCAGTGTGCTCGGCCTCATGCTCGTCGCCCCGGTGATCGTGCAGCTCATCCAGGGCTTCACGAACGCGAAGTGGCTCGGCACGGTGAACAACGTGCTCCCGCAGAACGCCGGACAGCCGCTGATGCAGTTCGGCACGGAGGACACGTCCGGATGGCACGACGGCGTCCTAGCCTTGGGCGGGTGGAGTGGATTCGCGGTGCTGGCGGCGTGGGTGGTCGTCGCGATGGTGACCGCCCTCGTCCTGGCCAACAAGCGGGACGCGTGACCGGTCCCCGGACCGCACCCGTCCCCGGCGCCCTCGACGGCGCCGGGGACGTCACGCTGCCCGTCCCGCCCGGCCCGATCCGACGCCTGTGGGCCGGACACCCGCGCGTCGCGGACGCCCTGCTCATCCTGTTCTGGGGTGGCCCCGAGTTCGCGTTCGCGATCGGCGGGGTGTGGCGCGCGGACGAGTCTGTCGCGAACACCCTCATCGTCCTGGTCCTGGTGGCCATCGCGGTGTCGGGCATCCCGTTCCGCCGGACCCGGCCGCAGATCACCGTGGTGGCCGGCCTCGTGTCGGTCGTCGCGATGGCGTGGACCGAGGCCGGGTACTCGCCGATGCTCTTCGCCGCCTTCGCCGCGTGCGTCTGGTGGTCCCGGGCGGCCGGCTGGTGGAGCATCGCCGTCGCGTCGGTGCTCGGAGCCGCCGCAACCGCGGTGCGGGTGTGGGTCGTCGCGCCGGGATCGGGTGGCCTCGGCGAGGTCTTCGCGCCGGCACTCCCCGCGTTCCTCGTGATCGCGGTCCTGATCGGTACGACCACCGGGGACCGGCGGCGCTACACCGAGGCGTTGATCGAGCGAGCACGCCAACTCGCTCGGGAACGGGACCAGCAGGCCCGGCTCGCCGCTGCGGCGGAGCGCGCGAGGATCGCCCGCGAGATGCACGACATCGTGTCGCACTCGGTGACGGTGATGGTCCGGTTGGCCGAGGGGGCCGCCGCCGGGCTCCCGGCCACGGAGCCGTCGGCGGCCGCCATGCACGGCGTCGCCGAGGTGGGCCGCAGCGCGATGACCGACATGCGGCGGATGCTCGGGGTGCTGAACGACGGGGACACCGGGGCTCAGCCGAACACGCCGGCGCCACATGCACCCCAGCCCGCGATCCGGGACCTCCCGCAGCTCGTCGACGGCTTCCGGACGCTCGGCACCCCCGTCACGCTCGAGCTCGTCGGTGCCCCGCCGGACGACGACGCCCTCCAGCTCGCCGTGTACCGGATCGTGCAGGAGTCGCTCACGAACGCCGTTCGGTACGCCCCCGACGCCCGCGCCGTCTCGGCGGTCGTGACGTCGACCACGGACAGCGTCGTCGTCCTGGTCGCCGACGACGGACGCCGCTCCGCCCCCGACACTTCCATCGGTGCCGGCCGCGGACTCATCGGCATCCGTGAACGGGTGCACGCGCTCGACGGCAGCGTCGGCGCCGGTCCCCGTCCCGACGGCGGCTGGGAGGTCCGGGCCTCGATCCCGGTCAGGAAGGTGACCGCATGATCCGCGTCGCGATCGTCGACGACCAGCAGCTCATCCGGACCGGGTTCCGGCTGCTGCTCGAGGCACAGCCCGACATCGAGGTCGTGGGGGAGGCCGAGGACGGCGCAGCCGGTGTCCAACTCGCCCGCGCCCGCCACCCGGACGTGGTGCTCATGGACGTCCGGATGCCGCGGGTGGACGGGGTCACGGCGACGGCGGCGATCGTGGAGCAGGTGCCCGACACTCGGGTGCTCGTCCTCACGACGTTCGACCTCGACGAGTACGCGTTCGGCGGGCTCCGTGCCGGGGCGAGCGGCTTCCTGCTCAAGGACATCAGCTCGGCGCAGTTGCTCGACGCGGTCCGGGCGGTGGCGTCGGGCGAGGCGGTCGTGTCGCCGCGGGTCACGCAGCGGATGCTCGAGCTCTTCGGCACCCGGCTGCCCGACCCGGACGACGGCGGGGGAGACGCGGCGTCGGTGTTGACACCCCGGGAGCGGGACGTGCTGCTCGCGATCGCCGGTGGACTGTCGAACCAGGAGATCGCCGCTGCGCTGCACACCAGCGAGTCGACGGTGAAGACGCACGTCGGTCGGGTCCTCGCGAAGCTCGGCCTGCGGGACCGGGTGCACGCGGTGATCTTCGCGTACGAGCACGGGCTGGCTCGCCCTTCGTAACGATCCGTACCGCCTCGGCGCTTTCCCAGTCGACGTGTCGGACTTCTCCGGCGAAGTCCCGGCGGTCGTCCGAGGACGGCTGGGACGCTCCGGCCATGACGTTCAGACGTGCAGGGGGAGCCGTGTTCGGCTTCGTGGGTGGCAGTGTGCTCGCCGGGTTGCTGGTCGGGGTCGGCGTGACGCCGGTGCTCGCGGTCGCGGGAGTGGGGACGAGCTCGGCGATCGGGGTGTTCGACTCCATGCCCGAGTACATCGAGATCGGGGACCTCCCGCAGCGCAACGAGATCTGGGCGTACCGCGGCGGGCAGCCCGTGCACCTGGCGAACGTGTGGGCGCAGAACCGGCAGGAACTCACCCTCGACCAGATCAGCGACACCCTCGAGCACGCGGCCGTCGACGGCGAGGACAAGCGCTTCTACGAGACCGGCGGAGTGGACGCGACGAGCATGGTCCGGTCGCTCGTGAGCGTCATCGCCGCCGGCGGCAAGGGCGGCTCCGGTGGTTCGACGCTGACGATGCAGCTCGTGCGGAACATCAAGATCCAGCAGGCGAGCGAGCTCCCCACCGAGGCGGAGCGCGACGCGGGCTACAAGGAGGCGACCAAACGGTCCGCGAAGCGGAAGCTCGCCGAGATGAAGCTCGCGATCGGACTCGCGAAGGAGTACTCGAAACAGGAGATCCTGACGGCCTACCTCAACATCGCCTACTTCGGCGACCAGACGTACGGCGTGCAGTCGGCCGCGCAGCACTACTACGGCAAGGACGCCACCGACCTCAGCCCGGCCGAGGCGGCGTCCCTGATCGCGATCGTCCAGTGGCCGGAACGCCGCGACCTCTCGACGCCGTCGCACTACGACGACAACGTCGCCCGTCGCGACGTCATCCTCCGCTCGATGCACGACCAGGGGCACCTGACCCGGGCCGAGCTGACCGAGGCGCTCGCGTCGAAGCCGGCCGACTACGTCCGCATCACCGCGCCGCAGCAGGGGTGCGAGGCGGTCGCCCGCGGAGCGGAGTTCTTCTGCGACCACGCGGTGCGGGTGGCGCAGGAGCTGCCGCAGCTCGGCCCGACCGAGGAACGCCGCGAGGACGCGTGGCGGAAGGGCGGCTACCGGATCCAGACGACGCTCGACCTCGACCTGAACGGGCAGCAGAAGGACCTGCTCGACCGGTACGACCCGGCGTCCGAGTCCCGGTTCGCCCTCGGTGCGACCCTCGACACGGTGGAGGCCGGCACCGGACGCGTCCTGACGATGGCACAGAACACGGACTACGACCGCTCCGACCGTGCACCGGCCACCGCGACCTCGCTCAACTACGCGACCGACCACGCGTACGGAGGATCGAGCGGCTTCCAGGTCGGGTCGACGTACAAGATGTTCACGCTGCTGGCGTGGCTCGCTGCGGGGAAGAGCCCCGACGCGGTCGTGAACGGCACGCGGCACGCGCAGAGCACCTGGACCCAGTGCGGGCAGACCATCAACGCGTTCTGGGACCCGAAGAACGACTCACCGGGCCAGTCCGGCCCCTACACGGTGCGTGCTGCCACGGCGCAGTCGGTGAACGCGGCGTACGCGTCCATGGCCGCGCAGCTCGACCTGTGTGACATCCGCGACGTGGCCGCGAGCCTCGGGGTGCATCCGGCTCGCGGCGGCGATCTGCCCGCGAACCCGGCGGCCGTGCTCGGCACGACGAGCATCGCCCCGCTCACGATGGCAGCCGCCTACGCCGGCATCGCAAACGGCGGGGTGTACTGCGCGCCGGTGGTCGTCGACCAGGTGACCGACCGCAACGGCAAGCAGCTCGGCGGGCAGCCGAAGACGTGCCGGCGGGCCGTCTCGGCCACGGTGGCGTCGACCGCGTTCGAGGTGATGCAGGGCGCGTTCCGGGGCGGCACCGCGAGCGGTGGCCAGACCCCGGACGGCGCCACGCTGTTCGGCAAGACCGGTACCACCGACGCCGCGGACCAGATCTGGCTCGTCGGCGGGACGAAGCGCGCGGTGACTGCCTACTGGCAGGGCAACACGGACGGCGGCAAGACGAACCTGCGGCACTACTCGAGCGGCGAGGGCACCTACGCCGGCACGCGTGCCGCGGTCTGGCGGCAGGCGCAGACGGGGGTGAACGCGGCTCTGCCGGCCGGCTGACGCTCTGGACGTGACCAGATGACGGACGGGAGGCACGGTGCCAGCTGGCACCGTGCCTCCCGTCCGCTGGTCGGTTGCGTCTACGACAGCTTCTTGCTGTCCTCGAGCCAGCCCGCCATCTTCTGCATGTAGTCGGCCTGCGACGCGTAGTCGAGCGCCGGGAAGGTCCAGCTGTGGACCTGACCCGCCTGCAGGGCGGCGTTGTCCGCGAAGGTCGGCTGCTTCTCGAGGTCCGCGACCTGGTAGCCCTGCTGCGACAGCAGGATCACGTCGCCGGTGATCTGGCCGGCGTTCTCCCACGAGTAGATGCCCCAGTAGAAGCCCTTCGGCTTCGGGTTCACGAAGTCGACGCCGAACGACGAGTACATCTGGAGCGTCGGTTCGTCGGTCGGTCGGGTGACGTACGCACCGTCGCCGTCGGCGTACATCGACACCACCGAGAGGTCCTTGTCCTTCGCGACCTTCTCGAGCTCGTCGGCCGCGGTGTCGAAGCGCTTCTCGGCCTTGTCGACCGTGGACTCCTTCGCGCCGAGCGACTCCGCCAGGTCGGCGATCTTCTCGATGACGTCCTCGCCCTTGCCGCCCCACTTCACCTGCACGACGGGAGCGATGGCCTGGATCTGCTTCTGCTGCTCCATGTCCTTGAATCCGTACCCGGGCTGCGTCGTGTCGAGCGTGCCCTTCTCGTCGGTCGGGTAGACCGAGGTCACGACGAGGTCGGGCTTGAGCGCTGCGAGCTGCTCGAGGTCGATGTCGCCGTAGGCCTCGCCGAGCTGCGTGACGCCGTCCGTGTCGAGGCCCGTGAAGCGGGCGTCCTTCGCCATCGTGAGCTGGCCGAAGGTCCCGACGGGCTGCAGGCCGTACTCGATGAACGAGAGCGCGATGTCGTTGAGCACGACGACGCGCTTCGGGGTGTGGTCGACCTTGACGGTCGCGCCGGTGGCGTCCTTGTACGACCAGGCGCCGTCGGAGGCGGCGGTGCTGCCGCTGCCGGCGGAGTCGGAGCCGTTCGAGCTGCTCGTGCTGGAGCAGCCGGCGAGGAGGAGGGCCGAGACGGCCACGGAGGTCACGAGGGCGGCACGGAGGGAGCCGCGGCGGGGGATCTTCACGTTAGGAGAGGCTAACCTAAGTGCGCCGCACTCGCCAGTTCTCGGTCGTGGATGACGTCGTGCTCGTCCGCTTCGGGGACGATCATCGGCGCGCCGGTCACCGGGTCCGCGACGACCCGGGCGTGCAGTCCGAACGCGCGCTCCAGGAGCTCAGGGGTCAGGACGTCCGCCGGAGTACCGTCCGCGGCGACCCCGCCCTCGTGCAGCACCACGAGCCGGTCCGAGTAGCGCGCGGCGAGGGACAGGTCGTGCAGGACCATCACGACGGTCGACCCCTGCTCGCGGTTGAGACGTCGGACGAGTCGGAGGACCTCGAGCTGGTGCGCGAGGTCGAGGTAGGTCGTCGGTTCGTCGAGCAACAGCGTCTCCGCCTGCTGCGCGACGACCAGGGCGATCCAGGCGCGCTGCCGCTGGCCGCCGGACAGACTCGCGACGTCACGGTGCGCGACCTCGGTGAGCCCGGTCGCGGCGATGGCCTGCTCGGCGACGTCGGCGTCGTCCGCCGTCCACGGCTTCGCCCAGGACTGGTGCGGGTTCCGGCCGCGCATCACCAGGTCGAGCACGCTCGTACCCGCCGGGGCGACCGGGGACTGCGGCAGGATCGCGAGCTTCCGGGCGACCGCGCGGTTCGGCTCGCTGCGGATCGGGACACCGTCGAGGTGGACTTCGCCGGCCTGTGGCTTGAGCACCCGGCCGAACGCCTTGAGCAGGGTGGACTTGCCGCAGCCGTTCGCACCGAGGAACGTCGTCACGGTGCCGCGTTCGATCCGGAGGTCCAGGTCGGCGAGCACCGGGTGGCGGTCGTAGCCGACGGACAGGCCGCGGGCCTCGAGGACGGGGACGTTGTTCATCGGGACATCTCCTTGCGGTGACGGACGAGCAGCCAGATCAGGTACGGGGCGCCGACGACGGTCGTGACGATGCCGACGGGCACCTGCCACGGGAACGCCGAACGTGCCAGCAGGTCGGCGGCGAGGACGAGCACGGCGCCGAGCGCTCCCGCGAGCAGGAGCGGCGGACGGTTCGTCCCGGCGAGCCGGAGCCCGATCTGCGGCACCACGAACGCCACGAACCCGACCGGACCAGCGGCGGCGACGGCAGCGGCGGTGAGGACGACCGCGAGCGCGATCACGACGAGCCGGTGGCGCTGGACGGCCAGGCCCACGCCGGTCGCCACCTCGTCCCCGAGCTGCCCGATGCCGAGCGCCGCGCTGGTCGCCAGGGCGAGCGGGACCGCGACCGCGGCGACGACGAGCAACGGCCACACCGTGGTCCACGACGTGCTGCTGAGGCTGCCGACGAGCCACTGCGACGCGGCCGCGGCTGCGGTGATCTTCGCGCGGACGAGCAGGTAGCTGGTGACGGCGTCGAGCGTCGCGCTCACGCCGATGCCGACGAGGACGAGCCGGTAGCTCTGCACGCCACCCCGCCAGCCGAGGCCGTACACCGCGACGGCGGCGACCAGCGCACCGATGGTCGCAGCGATCGGGATCCCGCCGCCGAGGACGATCGCGGACACCGAGTACGTGCCACCGCCGAGCACGATCGCGGCCACGGCGCCGACACTCGCTCCCGAGGTCACGCCGATGATGTCCGGCGTGCCGAGCGGGTTGCGCGTGAAGGTCTGCGTCAGGGCTCCGGCCACCCCGAGGGTGAGGCCGACGAGGGCGCCGGTGAGCACGCGCGGCAGGCGGAGGTTCTCGACGATGAACGCGTCCGGGCCGGTCTCCAACCCGAGCAGGGACCGCACGACCGTCACGGGGGTGATCCACGTCGAGCCGATCGCGACGCCGAGGACGACGAGCAGCACGGCGGTGCCGAGTGCCGCGACCGTGTACCAGAAGACGAGGGGGCGCCAGGCGAGGCCGACGGGGCCGACGACGACGCCACGGCGGCCGGGGGCGGTGTGGGCCGCGATCGGGCTCGCGTCGGAGCGGGCGGCGCCCGTGCCTGCCGCGCCGGTGCCAGCCGCGCTCACAGCGACACCAACGATCGGCGACGGGCGACCGCGACGAACACCGGTCCGCCGATGACGGCCAGGACGATGCCGACCTCGACCTCGGCGAACCCGCCGACGAGCCGGCCCACCACGTCGGCGAGCAGCACGAGCGAGGCCCCGACCAGTGCGGACACGGGCAGTGTCCAGCGGTGTCCGGTGCCGACGAGGGCGCGGGCGACGTGCGGGACGGTCAGTCCGACGAAGCCGATCGGCCCCGCGGCGGCGGTCGCCCCGGCGGCGAGGAGCGTGATCCCGCCGAGCCCGACGAGCCGCGCGACGACGATGTTCTCGCCGAGGCCCTTCGCGAGGTCGGTACCGAGGCCGAGCGCGTCGAGGGCACGCACGTTCAGCACGGCGAGCACGAGGCCGGCGGCGAGGAACGGCCACACGGCCCCGAGCACGTCGAGCTGCCGGGCGGCGAGCGATCCGACCACCCAGAGCCGGTAGGCGTCGAGGGAGTCCTGGTCGGTGAGCACGACGAAGGACGTCAGCGCGCCGAGCAGTGCCGAGACCGCGGCACCGGCGAGGGCCAGCGGGACCGGGCTCGCCGTCCCGCTGCCGGCGATCGTCACGGAGAACACGACGACGCTCGCGACGACGGCCCCGGCGAGGGCGAACCAGACGGTCGCGCCGGTGCTCGTCACGCCGAAGACGTACACGCCGATGACGACCGCGAGCCCCGCACCCGACGAGACACCGAACAGACCGGGGTCGGCGAGCGGGTTCCGGGTGTGGCCCTGCATGAGGAGTCCGGCGATGCCGAGGGCCGCGCCGACGGCGGCACCGATGAACGTGCGGGGGATCCGGGAGCCCCAGACGATCGCCTCGTCGGTGCTGCTCCCGGTGCGGGTGAGGCCGTCGAGGACCCGGTCGACACCGATCCGGTTGCTGCCGAGGAGCATGCTCGCGACCGCGACCGCGACGAGCACCACGAGGAGGCCGACGATCACGAGGACACGGCGACGGACGGCGGCTCGGTGGACGCCGAGGGCATCCGTCAGGTCGACGGCGCGGGCATCCGGAGCGGAAGCCAGGGCAGGGGTGGGGGCTGGCACGGAGATCATCTTAGGTTAGCCTTGCCTCATGGCGAAGACCCCGCGGCTCCTGCCCGAGAACCCCCGGCTCTTCCGTGCTCGTGTCCTCCGGAGCGAGCGCACGACGCCGTCGATGCAGCGCGTCACGGTGACCGGGGACGACCTCGCCGAGTTCGGCTACCTCGGCTTCGACCACTGGTTCCGGCTGTTCGTCCAGCGCCCCGACCAGGACGCCTTCCGGATGCCGGACCTCGACGGCAAGAAGTGGTGGCCGACGTTCCTCGCGATCCCCGAGGACGTCCGACCGCACTGCGCGAACTACACCGTCGCCGAGTTCCGCGCCGAGTCGCGCGAGATGGACATCGACTTCGTCGTGCACACCGGAGCCGACGGCGAACCCGAGGGCCGCGCCGCGATCTGGGCCTGCGCCGCCCGCCCGGGTGACGAGCTGGCGATGCTCGACCAGGGCTGCATCTTCGACGTCCCCGAGGGCACGAGCGAGGTCGTCATCGCCGCCGAGGAGACGGGCCTGCCCGGCGTCGTCGGCATCGCGGCCGCACTGCCGCGGGACACCGTCGGCCGCATCATCCAGGAGGTCCCCACCGCCGGGGACGTCCGCGACCTCGACGTCCCGGACGGGGTCACCGTGACGTGGATCGTCCGCGCCGAGACCGAGCACACCGTGCCCGGTCGGGCGGCGCTCGCCGAACTGCAGCGGTACGTGCCGGCCGACGACCGCGGGTACGCGTTCGTCGTGGGGGAGTCGACGCTCGCGACCGAGGGGCGTCGGCACCTGCACCGTGCCGGCCTGCCGAAGTCCCGCATCACGTTCTCCGGGTTCTGGAAGCACGAGGCACGCGAGTCCGTCTCCGCCTGACCGTTCGCAGCCCGTTCTTTCCCAAAGCGCGGGCGATACCTGGCGTTTCCGGGCGTACCGCCACGAAACTTCGCGCCAGGTACGCCCGATCCCGGCAGGTATGCCCGATTCCGGCAGGTACGCCCGGTTCCGCTGGGCACCGCCGTTCCGCCCGGTACCGCCGTTCCGCCCGGTACCGCCGACGCCGCCGGGTATGCCCGTTCTTTCCCATAGCGCGTGCGATACCCGGTTGGAACGGGCGTACCGCCACGAAACTTCCGACCGGGTACGCCCGATTCCACCAGGAGCGCGCACTTCCGGCAGGCGGGGGCGGACCAGACCACAGACGGACTGGAGGCGCGGTGCCAGCTGGCACCGCGCCTCCAGTCCGATGTGGGGTCGCGTCAGCCCTTGAGGCCGGACCCGGTCACACCCTCCACGATCTGCCGCTGGAAGATCAGGTAGAGGATGATCAGCGGCAACGCCGCCAGGATCGCCCCGGCCTGGATGTCCGCGTAGCGCTGACCGAAGCTGCCCTGGACCGTGGCGAGTCCCACCGGGATCGTCATGAGGTCCGGGTTGGACAGCACGAACAGCGGCAGCAGCAGGTTGTTCCACACCCCGACGAACGTCAGGATCGTGACGGCCGCGATGACCGGACGGGACAGCGGCAGGATGACCGACCAGTAGACCTTCCAGATGCTGGCACCGTCGATGCGGGCGGCCTCCTCGAGTTCCTTCGGGATCCCGTCGAAGAACTGCTTGAAGATGAACACCGCGATCACGGCGGGCACCTGCGGGAAGATCACCGACCAGTAGGTGTTGAGCAGCCCGACGGCGTTGAGTTCCTGGAAGATCGGGATGATCAGCACCTGCGTCGGGATCATGATCCCGAGGATGATGAGCAGGAACGCGATGTTCCGACCGCGGAACACGAGCCGCGACAGCGCGAACGCCGCCATCGACGCGAAGAACACGGTCAGCACCGCGGTCACGACACTCGTGATGCCGCTGGCGAGGTACCAGTTCCAGATGTCGCCGGACTGGAACAGTGACGCGTAGCTGTGCAGCGTCGGGTTCCAGTTCGACAGGATCGCGTTCGCGCCGAGGGCGGCGACGCCGTTGTCGGACAGCGACGTCTTCAGGGCGAACAGGCTGGGGATGAGCCAGATGATCGCGAACACCGTCAGGACGATGCCGGACGCGATCGTGAAGCCCTTGCCGCTGACGCCGATCTTCGCGGCGTTCGCGGGTGCGGCGGCCGAGACGCCGGTGCGGAGCTTCCGGCGGCCGGTGGTGATGCTCTCGGTGGCGGTCATGTCAGGCTCCGATCTCGCGCTTGGCGGCGGCGCGCTCGACGAGCTGCCGGATGATCGCGATCACGACGATCACGATGAAGAGGAGCACCGAGGCGGCCGACGCGGCACCGAGCCGGTTGTCCGTGAAGCCGACACCGGTGATGAGCTGCAGGGAGACCTGGGTGGAGATGCCCGGCCCGCCGTTCGTCATCAGGTACACCTGGTCGAAGATCTTCAGGCTCGCGATGATCTGCAGCAGGATGACGAGCGTCGTCGTGCGGCCGAGGAGCGGCAGCGTGATCGACTTGATCTGCTGCCAGTTCGAGGCGCCGTCGACGGCAGCGGCCTCGTACAGTTCGCGCGGGATCTCCTGGAGGCCGGCGAGGTAGAGCACGAAGTTGAACCCGAGCGTCCACCAGACCGTGGCGATCGCGACACCGATCATCGCGGTGTTCGGGCTCGACAGCATGCCGGAACCCGGCGTCATGCCGAGCGCCGTCTGCAGGCTCGCCCAGAGACCGGTCGCCGGCGTGAAGATGAACACCCAGATGAGGGAGATCGTCGCCGACGGCAGGATGAACGGCAGGAAGAACGCCAGTCGGAAGAACCACTGGCCGCGGTTCATCCGGTTCGTCAGCACGGCGAACACGAACGCCAGGATGACGAGCGGCGGCGTCGTGTACAGCGTGAACTGCAGCGTGTGCCAGAGCGAGGACCAGAAGTCCGAGCGGCCGAGCATCTCCGCGTAGTTCGCGAACCCGGCGAAGCTGCCGAGCCCGGTGCGGACGGTCGAGGTGTTGAAGAAGCTCGTGACGATCATCCAGACCGTCGGGCCGAGCAGGAAGGCCAGGTAGAACAGGCCGAAGGGGGCGAGGAACAGCCAGCCGCTGCGGCCCTGGCCGCGGGTCAGGCTGGTGCGGTAGGTGCGGACCCGCCGCGGAGCGGTGGCCGCGTCCGTCGGGCGGTCGAGGACAGGTGCTGTGGTCACGTCATCGTGCCTTTCGCGCGGTGTTCACGGCGTGCGTGTGCCCGGCCGACCGGGCGTGCGTGTGCCCGTTCACAGCGGGCTCGGGGTGCGGAGGTAGGTGGCGAGCTGGCCCTTGATCGCGCTCAGCGCGGACGCGGGGGACGAGCTGCCCTGCTGGACGAGGGCGAGTTGGGCACCGACGATGCCCTCGAAGGTCGAGCCGGATCCGCCGTACCAGGCGGCGTCGTCGAACACGGCGGTCTCGGCGGCAGCCGCGTAGTTCGACTGCGGCGTGAGCTTCTTGTACGCGGTGCTGTCGAACGTCGGCATGTAGGCCGGGACGTGCCCGCCCTCCGCCCACGTCATGCTCTGCTCGAGCATCTGCTTGATGAAGAGCATCGCCTGCTTCCGCTGCTCGGGCGTCCGGTCCTTGCGGGGCAGGACGAACGTGTGCGAGTCGGCCTGCGTGGCGGGCTTGTCGTACAGCTGCGGGATCGGGGCCATGCCGAACTTCAGGCCCTTGACGGACTGCGCGGTGCTGATCTCCCACTCGCCCTGCATGAAGAAGCCGACCTTGCCGGTGAACATGAGCGACTCGGCCGTGGCGTAGTCGAGCGCCTTGTTCAGCCAGCCCTGCTTCACCCACTTCTGGGTGCGGCTGGTGACCTCGTTGTAGGCGTCCTCGTTGACGGTCAGCTTGCCGCCGCCGTCGCTGATGAACGGGGTCGCGCCGTTGATCTGGTTGTAGAGCGTCCAGAAGAAGCGCCACGGGGTGGCCGTCTCGGGCACGACGTTCGCGACGTTGAGGGCGTTGCCGCCGGTGACCTTCGACACCGCCGCCAGTGCGCTCTCGAACGCGTCCATGCCGGACAGGTCCTTGAGCTTGCCGTCGGCGTCGAGGAGGCCCGCCTTATGGCAGATGTCAACGTTGTAGAAGAGGACGAACGGGTGGGTGTCGAGCGGGATCGCGATGTTCTTGCCGTCGGTCTTCTGCGCCGTCCACGCCTTCTGGTTGAAGTCGCTGGCGCTGAGGCCGACGCTCGCGAGGTCGTCGGAGGTGATCGGGTCGAGCAGGTCACCGTCCCAGAGCGGCTTCGCACGGGTGAGGTGGGCGACCGCGACGTCCGGCGGCTTGTTCCCGACGGTGGCCAGTGTCAGCTTCGAGTAGTACGGGTTGCCCCACGCGAACGTGGTGGCCTGCAGTGACGACGAACCGCCGTGCTGCTTGGCGTAGCCGGCCTCCATGGCCTGCATGCGAGCGCCGTCACCGCCGCCGAAGAGGTTCCAGAAGACGAGCGTCTCGGGGTTGAGCGCGCTCCCGGCGAGTCCGGCTGCGATCGGGCTCGAGCACGCTGCGAGCGGCAGGACCGTCGCTGCTGCTGCGCCGGCGGCGAGGAAGCCGCGGCGCGAGAGGCGCGACGCGGGTGTTGCGGGTCGGATCGGCATGGCATCACTCCATCGGGACGGGCCGAGACCGGAACAGGGTCGGTGCTCCGGGCCGGAGCATCGCTGCTCCGCACGGGGCAGCGGGTCGGTGCTCCGTGAGCGCTCACATTAGCGCTCGCTCCGATCATCCGCCACCCCTTTCGCGTCGGCGGTGAACCCGGTAGCGTTTCCGACGGGTGAGCGCTCACTTTCGTGACGGCCCGGCTCGGTACCCGCCGACCCGCACCGCACGACCGGTCCACTCCCCGCACGACCCGCTCACGCACGATCGAAGGAGATCCATGCCCCGCACACACCTCGTCCTCGACGCCGCGTTCACCGTGGGGCCGGTGCGACGTCGCCTGTTCGGCGGGTTCGTCGAACACCTCGGACGCCACGTCTACGACGGCATCCACGAGCCCGCCCACGAGACCGCCGACGAGCACGGCTTCCGTCGTGACGTGGTCGACCTCGTCAAGGAGCTCAACGTGTCCGCGATCCGCTACCCCGGCGGCAACTTCGTCTCCGGGTACAAGTGGGAGGACGGCGTCGGACCCGTCGAGCAGCGCCCGCGCCGGCTCGACCTCGCCTGGCACTCGACCGAGACGAACGAGGTCGGTCTGCACGAGTTCCAGCACTGGCTCGACCAGGTCGGCTCCGAGCTCATGCTCGCGGTGAACCTCGGCACCCGCGGCACCGCCGAGGCCATCGAGCTCCTCGAGTACGCGAACATCGACGCCGGCACCGCCCTGTCCGAGTACCGCCGCTCGAACGGCCGCACCGAGCCGTTCGGCATCAAGATGTGGTGCCTCGGCAACGAGATGGACGGCCCGTGGCAGCTCGGCCACAAGAACGCCGAGGACTACGGCAAGCTCGCGGCGATGACCGCCAAGGCCATGCGGCAGATCCAGCCCGACCTCGAACTCGTCGCCTGCGGTTCGTCCGGCGCCTCGATGCCGACGTTCGGCGAGTGGGAGCGCACCGTCCTCGAGCACACCTACGACGACGTGGACTACATCTCCGCGCACGCCTACTACGAGGAAGACGGCGACCTCGCCTCGTTCCTCGCGTCCGGCGTCAACATGGACCACTTCATCAAGACGGTCACGACGGCTGCCGACCACGTGCAGGCGCAGAAGAAGTCCGACAAGCGGATCGACATCTCGTTCGACGAGTGGAACGTCTGGTCGCTGACGAAGTGGCACGAGCAGGCGAAGGAGTTCACGCTCGAGGAGTGGCCGGTCGCCCCGCGCCTCCTCGAGGACGTCTACACCGTCGCCGACGCCGTGGTCGTCGGTGGGCTGCTCATCTCGCTGCTCCGCCACGCGGACCGGGTCGCCTCGGCGTCGCTCGCCCAGCTCGTCAACGTGATCGGCCCGATCATGACCGAGCCCGGCGGACCCGCCTGGCGCCAGACGACGTTCTTCCCGTTCTCGCTGACGTCGAAGCTCGCCAACGGCACGTCGCTGCAGGTCAAGGCCTCGGGTGACACGGTCGACGGCGGCAAGCACGGCGAGGTCCCGGTCGTTGACTCGGCGGCCACCGTCGACGCCGACGGCACGGCCGCGGTCTTCCTCGTGAACCGTCACCCGTCCGAGTCCACGACGGTCACGATCGACCTCGCCGGCCTGACGGTCGACGGCGACGTCCGTGCCGAGGGCATCTGGGACGACGACGTGCACGCCGTGAACGACCTCGCGAACACCACCCGTGTCGGGCTCCGCACCAACGAGTCCGTCCGCCGCGAGGGCGACACCATCACGATCGAGCTCCCGCCGGTCTCCTGGACCGCCGTGTCGATCGGCTGAGACGCCTCGGCGTGCGCTCCGGCGGGCGTCGAGTGAGCACAGAGGGCGTCGGGCCGCTTCGCGGTGCCGGCGCCCTCTGCCGTGCTGGCTGTGTCCCGCGAACGCGACGGTGTTCCGGGGTCTGCACTCGTCCGTGTCGCGAAGGCGACACCAGTCCGCGGGAATCCAGCGCGGCTCTGTCGCTTTCGCGACGGGGGACGGGAGGCGCGGTGCGGGCTGGCACCGTGCCTCCCGTCCGGTGGGTGGTCGCCGTCAGTGCCGCGAAAGCGACTCCCTGCTGCCTTCCGGGCCTGTCCGTGCCGCGGACCGCGCGCCGCGCTCAGACGCGCGGCGGCGTGCAGCGCACGGCGCGCGCCCGCCACGAGATCTCCTCGACGAACGCGGCGGTGTCGGGGCCGAGCGGGTCGTCCGCCGCGTCCTCGATCAGCAGGCCGAGCGCGGGGGCGAGCAGGAACGAAGTGGTCGTCGTGCTCCCGAACGCGTCGACGGTCGGGACGGCGACGGTGTCCGCGAGCCCCGCGTGCGCCAGGGCCGCGGCGTAGTCCAGCACGGCATCGGCTGCCTCGTCCGAGGTGAGGACAGCGGTCAGTCCGTAGACGATGTTCTTCATGATCCGAACGCCGAGGTGGGGAGATGAGGACCGCAGCCGACGGCTCGTCCTCCGGACACACGGAAGTGGCGCACACCCGGGGCCGGGACAGCAATCCGGCTCCGGGTGCACGGTACGCCCCGGAGGCTGATCGCGTCAGCGCACCGTGCGGGTGGGTGGGGCAGCCGTGCTGGACCGCTCGACGAGCCGGACGGGGACCAGGTCGGCCTCGGCCCGGACCCGCTGCCCGTCGATCTGGGTGAGGAGGTTCGTGACCGCTCGACGGCCGACCTCGTCGAAGGACTGGTGCACGGTGGTGAGCGGCGGCCAGAACGAGTCGGACTCGGGGGAGTCGTCGAAGCCCACCACGCTCAGGGTCTCCGGCACGGCGCGACCGAGCTCGTGGGCGGCGCGGAGCACGCCGAGCGCGGTCTGGTCGTTCGCGGCGAAGACGGCGGTGATGTCCGGCCGACCAGCGATCACCAGCCCGGCGCGGTAGCCGGACTCGGCGCTCCACCCGCCGTGGAACACCGGGGGGACCGGTCGCCCGGCGGCTTCGAGCGTGGCCTGCCAGGCGGCGAGGCGGCGTGCGGCGGAGTAGGACGATTCCGGCCCGGCGACGTGCCAGACGGTCTCGTGCCCGAGGTCGAGCAGATGCTGCGTGGCCTGGCGTGCCCCGTCGGCCTGGTCGGTGTCGATCGCGGGGTGCTGCGTCGTGCCGGTCGAGTCGATCACGACCATCGGGACGCCGTCGGGCAGTGCCACTTCGGCCGTGTCGATGATGTGCGACTCGATGATGATGACGACCCCGTCGACGGCCTGTTCGTGCAGGCGGGAGAACGCCGAGCGGACGCCTTCCTCGGTCCGGGAGGCCATCGGCAACAGGGTGATCGTGAAGTCGGCGGCACCCGCGGCGTCGGCGATTGCCTCGAGCGTGCGCATGTTCCCGTACGAGGCGAGCGTGAACATGATCACGCCGATGGTGCGGAACCGGCCGGAGCGCAAGGCCCGGGCGGCGCGGTTCGGGCGGTACCCGAGGTCGTCCATCACGCGCTGGACGCGGTCGCGGGTGTCCGGGGAGACGTTGTCGAAGCCGCGGGCGACGCGGGACACGGTCTGCATCGAGACCCCGGCGGCCTCGGCCACGGCGGCCATCGAAGGGGAGCGGCGCGCGGCGGCGGACAGCTCGGTCGTCACGGGCGCCCCTTCTGTCCAGAGCCGGACGGAGAACTCCGGCGTCCCCGAACGCTAGCGCATGTTGACGTTGCCATGCTATCGTCGCGCCGTTCGATGTTGACGTCAACATCGACGGCCGAGAACGCAGTACGACAAGGGAGTCACATGAGCACGCTCGAAGCGCGCGCAGCCGGAGCCACCGCTCCGACCGTGCCACCGCGCCGCCGCGCCAAGCCGCGCGGCAGGTACACGGGATGGCTCTTCGTCGGCCCGTTCGTCGTCGTGCTCGTCGCGATGCTCATCGTCCCGATCGGCTACGCGCTCTGGCTCAGCCTGTTCCGCGACCAGCTGATCGGCGGCAACCAGTTCGTCTGGTTCGCGAACTACGTGCAGCTGTTCCAGGACGCCAAGTTCTGGTCCGGACTCGGCCGGGTCGCCCTGTTCCTGCTCGTGCAGGTGCCGATCATGCTCGGCCTCGCGCTCGTCGCCGCCCTGGCACTCGACAGCGCGCGGCTCTGGGGCACGTCGTTCTTCCGCATCGCCGTGTTCCTGCCCTACGCGGTCCCCGGCGTCGTCGCGGCGCTCATCTGGGGCTTCATCTACGGCAACCAGTTCGGCCTGACCGGCGCCGCGAACCACGCGCTCGGCATCGACCTGCTGCAGCCGTTCAGCCCCGACTGGGTCCTGACCTCGATCGGCAACGTGGTCACGTGGGAGTTCCTCGGCTACAACATGCTGATCTTCTACGCCGCCCTCCGCGTCGTCCCCGGAGACCTGTACGAAGCGGCCGAGCTCGACGGCGCCGGCCCCCTGCGCACGGTGTTCTCCATCAAGCTCCCCGCCCTGCGCGGCCCGATGGTCATCGCCACGATCTTCTCGATCATCGGCAGCTTCCAGCTCTTCAACGAGCCGAACCTGCTGAAGACCCTCGCCCCGAACGTCATCGGCAGCGCCTTCACCCCGAACATGTACGCCTACTCGCTGTCGTTCAGCGGCCAGCAGTTCAACTACTCCGCCACCGTCGCGATCGTCATGGGCGTCATCACCGCCGTGATCGCCTACGTCGTCCAGGTCCGCGGAACCCGCCAGGAGAACCGATGAGCACCCTGCAGCAACCCGCCGCGACCGGACCGGCCACGGTCACCGAGGCGACCACGACGCAGCGCGACCCGCGCGAGAAGGCGAGCCGCGCCTCCAGGTCGACCCGCACCCGCCGCCTGCGGAACGCGGAGGGCGGACGCAAGCAGAAGCGTTCCGGTCTCCTCACCGCGGTGATGGTCGTCTTCGTCGTCTACTCGTTCGCGCCGCTGTTCTACCTGCTCGTGAACAGCACGAAGACGCAGACCTCGCTGCTGTCGACCTTCGGCCTGTGGTTCGGCGGGAAGTTCAACCTCTGGCAGAACATCGTCGACACGCTGACCTACAACGACGGCATCTTCGTCCAGTGGCTCGGCAACACGCTGCTCTACGTCGTCGTCGGTGCCGGCGGGGCGACCCTGCTCGCCACCGTCGCCGGCTACGGCATGGCGAAGTTCCAGTTCGTCGGCCGTCGCGCCGTGTTCGCAGTCGTCCTCGGCGCGATCGCCGTCCCCGGCACCGCCCTCGCCGTCCCGACGTTCCTGCTGTTCTCGCAGTTCGGCCTGACGAACACCCCGTGGGCGATCATCCTGCCGTCGCTCATCAGCCCGTTCGGCATGTACCTGATCTGGACCTACGCGGTCGACGCGATCCCGGCCGAGCTCCTCGAGGCCGCCCGCATGGACGGCGCCGGCGAGTTCCGGATCTTCTTCACGATCGCGCTGCGCCTGCTCGCACCCGGTGTCGTCACGGTCCTGCTGTTCGCGGTCGTCGCCACCTGGAACAACTACTTCCTGCCGCTCATCATGCTGAGCGACCCGAAGTGGTACCCGCTGACGGTCGGCCTGAACCAGTGGAACGCGCAGGCCACAGGGTCCGGCGCGCAGCCGATCTACAACCTCGTCGTCACCGGATCGCTCCTCACGATCATCCCGATCGTGGTCGCGTTCCTCTTCCTCCAGCGCTTCTGGCAGTCCGGCCTCGCGGCCGGGTCCGTCAAGGCCTGAACCACCGGACTGGAGGCGCGGGGCATCCCCGCCACGCGTCTCCCGTCCGGCACACAGCAGCACCAATGCACCACCCCCAACACGAAGAAGTGAAAGGCACCCGAATGCACAAGCGCATCCGGCGCGGGCTCAGCGCCCTCGCCATCGGCGTCACCGCCGCCATCGCCCTGGCGGCCTGCGCCTCCGGTGGTTCGTCGTCCGGCGGATCGTCCGACGACATCGACAAGGCCCTCGAGAAGGGCGGCACGCTCACCTACTGGTCGTGGACCCCGTCCGCGAAGGCCCAGGTCGCCGCGTTCGAGAAGGCCTACCCCAAGGTGAAGGTCAAGCTCGTCAACGCCGGCACCGGCGCCGACCAGTACACGAAGCTGCAGAACACCGTGAAGGCCGGCTCGGGTGCCCCCGACGTCGCCCAGGTCGAGTACTACGCCCTCCCGCAGTTCGCCCTGTCCGACTCGCTGCTCGACCTGTCCTCGTACGGGTTCGGCGACCTGAAGGACAAGTTCGCGTCGAGCACGTGGAGCTCGGTGGACATCGACGGCAAGGTCTACGGCCTGCCCCAGGACTCCGGCCCCATGGCGCTGTTCTACAACAAGAAGGTCTTCGACAAGTACGGCATCGCGATCCCGAAGACCTGGGACGAGTACGTCGCCGCGGCCAAGAAGCTGCACGACGCCGACCCGAACGCCTACATCGCGGCGGACTCCGGCGACGCCGGCTTCACCACGAGCATGATCGCCCAGGCCGGCGGCACCCCCTTCACCACCAAGGGCGACAAGGTCACGATCAACCTCGAGGACGCCGGCACGAAGAAGTGGACGAGCACCTGGAACCAGCTCGTCGAGCAGGGCCTGCTGTCGAAGACGGTCGGCTGGAGCGACGACTGGTACAAGCAGCTCGGCAACGGCCAGATCGCCACGCTGATCACGGGCGCCTGGATGCCCGGCAACCTCGAGGCGAGCGTCGCCGACGCCAGCGGTGACTGGCGCGTCGCCCCGATGCCGACCTACGACGGCAGCACCGCACAGACCGCGAACAACGGCGGCAGCGCCGAGGTCGTCATGAAGCAGTCGAAGGACCCGGCACTCGCCGCGGGCTTCCTGAAGTGGCTGAACTCGTCGAAGGCCTCCACCAAGGTCTTCATGGAGTCCGGCGGGTTCCCGTCGACCACCGCTGACCTCGAGTCGTCGGCGTTCCTGGACGAGAAGCCTTCCTACTTCGGTGGGCAGCAGATCAACAAGGTGCTCGTCGACGCGTCGAAGTCGTCCGACAACGACTTCACCTACCTGCCGTACCAGGTGTACGCGAACAGCGTCTACGCGGACACCGTCGGGCAGTCGTACGAGAACGGCACCTCGCTCGAGAGCGGTCTCGCCGCCTGGCAGAAGGCCCTCGCGAAGTACGGCAAGGACCAGGGCTTCACGGTCTCGACCAAGTAGTCCGTCACACGTTCGACCGGGGCCGTGCGGATCCTTCCGCACGGCCCCGTCTCCTGAAAGAGTCATCTCATGCGCTTCGCCATCGGCGACACCGACTTCCTGCTCGACGGCGAGCCGCACCGGATCCTGTCCGGCGCGATCCACTACTTCCGCGTGCACCCCGACCTCTGGGCCGACCGGATCCGCAAGGCGAAGCTGATGGGGCTCAACACCATCGAGACGTACGTCGCCTGGAACGCGCACGCGCCGTCGCCTGCTTCGTTCAGTTTCGAGGACGGTCTGGACCTCGGCCGCTTCCTCGACCTCGTCGCCGAGGAGGGCATGCACGCCATCGTCCGCCCCGGCCCCTACATCTGCGCCGAGTGGACCAACGGCGGCCTGCCGTACTGGCTCTTCACCGACGGGACGGTCGGGGTGCGGCGTGACGAGCCCGGGTTCCTCGCCGCCGTGCAGGGGTACCTGGAGCACCTCGCGCCGGTGCTGGTCCCGCGGCAGATCGACCAGGGCGGCCCGATCGTGCTCGTGCAGGTGGAGAACGAGTACGGCGCGTACGGCTCCGACCCCGTGTACCTGCGGAAGCTCGAGGCGATGCACCGCGCGATCGGGCTCACCGTCCCCTTCACGAGCGTCGACCAGCCGATGGGCACGATGCTCGAGGACGGTTCGCTGCCGTCGTTGCACAAGACCGGGTCGTTCGGGTCCCGTTCGACCTCACGCCTGGAACGACTCCGACAGGCCCAGCCGACCGGACCGCTGATGTGCTCGGAGTTCTGGGACGGCTGGTTCGACAGCTGGGGTGAGCACCACCACACCACGCCCGCCGCTGCCTCGGCGTCGGACCTGGACGACCTGCTGGCCGCGGGTGGCTCGGTCAACATCTACATGTTCCACGGCGGCACGAACTTCGGCTTCACGAACGGTGCGAACGACAAGGGCGTGTACCGGCCGATCGCGACGTCGTACGACTACGACGCACCGCTCGACGAGGCTGGTCGACCCACGGCGAAGTTCCACGCCTTCCGTTCGGTGATCGAGCGCTACGCGCCCGTCCCGGCACTGCCGGCATCGATGCAGCCGGGTGGGTCGGGTCACCTCTCCTCCTCAGGCCTGGAGGCGCGGCTCGTTCCCGCCACGGACGTCGCCGTCCGTCTGGACCGCGTCGCGTCGCTGCGGTCCCTGTTGCCCGCGCTCACCGACTGGTCGACGCACGACGCCCCGCCGACCTTCGACGCGCTCGGCGCCGCCTCCGGCTTCGTGCTCTACCGGACCGAGGTCGACCTGCCGTCCGGCGGCGTGCTCACCGTCGGGGACGAGGTCCGCGACCGCGCGATCGTCTCGGTCGACGGCACCGTCGTCGGGGTCCTCGAACGCGAACACCACGACCGCGCGATCGCGCTCCCGGCGGTGACGGGCACGCTGGAGCTCCTCGTCGAGGACCAGGGCCGCGTCGACTACGGCCCACGCATCGGCGAACCGAAGGGCCTGATCGGCGGGGTGTCCGTCGACGGTGTCCCGCTCGCCCGGTGGAGCGCGTCCCCGATCGCCCTCGACCCGGTGCCCGCCGCCGCCCTCGACGTCCTGGCAGCGATCGAGCCGACGGACGGCGACGTGCTCGCCGGCCCGGTGTTCGCCGCGGGGTCGTTCGACCTCGACTCCGCCGACGACCGGTACTTGCGTCTCGACGGCTTCCGGAAGGGCGTCGCCTGGGTGAACGGGTTCTGCCTCGGCCGGTACTGGTCCCGCGGGCCGCAGCGCACCCTGGCCGTCCCCGGCCCGGTGCTCCGTTCCGGGCGGAACGACGTCGTCGTGCTCGAACTGCACGCCGCGGCCGCTCGCACCGTGCACCTGCTCGCGGAGCCGGACCTCGGTCACACCGAGGCGTAGCGGCGCCCCGGCCGGCGTACCTGGTCGAATCGGGCGTACCTGGACAGAAGTTTCGACCGGGTACGCCCGATTCCGCTTCCCATCGCGGGCGTTCTGGGAAGGATCAGACCGCTGGTGCACCCGCCCACCGGCGCACGTCGAGCAGCGCATCGCGTCGCCATCGCCACAACGGAGCGAACTTCGTCCCGTCGTCCCGCCACGCCATGGTCAGCATCCAGATCTGACGGCGGTGCTCGGCTCCGGATGCGTCGCGCCACTCCACGAACGCGTCGTCGAGCACAGCGGAGATCCCAGCTCGTGGTGCGGTCCACGACACGAGGAACCCGTCGTACCGGAGCGTGTCGTCCGACAGGTGCACGGCGACGCGGCTCAGACGGATCGTCGTCCAGGTCCCGCCGGCCACGAACGCAGCGGCCACAACGAGGACGAACACCCTCGCCGAGGCTCCAGGGACGAACGCGACGGTTGCGAGCGCGAGGCCGGTGCCGATCCAGACCGGCCCGAACACGATGAACGCGAGCACCCGGTCGAGGCGGGGTGGGCGCAGCGTCGTCATCAGGCGTCGCCGTCGTCCGCGTCGAGCTCGGCGAGGGCAGTGCGCGCATCCGCGATCCGATGGGCCTCGGGGCGCGTCCACCACTCGGGTCCGCGTTCGCCGAGGCCGTGCTTCGCCAACCCGTTGCGGTGCCGCGCAGCAGCGAGGGCGTCGTCGTCGCCCGTGCGCTTCGCCTGCTTGACGGCGTTCCGCCCACGCCCGAGGTGCGATCGGAGTGCGGCCGCCACGTCCTCGGGGAGCGCCGGGTCGGTGCGGCGCCACCGCCGACCGTCGACGACGAAGAAGTGCTCGTCGGGTTCGCTCATGCTCCCAGCCTGCACCGTCGGTGGTGCCGGGTAGACAGGAGGCGATGACCCACCCTCGCGTACGACCGATGCTCGACGTCCGCCGCATCTACGCCGAACCGGCCGCCCTCGAACTCCCGCGCGGGCAGGAGGTCGTCGGGCGCTGGCCCGACGCCGAGATCGTCCCCGTCGACTCGCACTGGAACATCCCCGAGGTGCACGGCGACGAGCGGAACGTCCAGCGGTGGGTGCGCATCAAGACCGAGGCGCTGGTGCTCGGAGTGAAGAAGTCCCTCGTCACCCGGCCGAACGGACGCTCCGCCGACTTCATCGCGCCGTCGACTGCGAACGGCTGCGCCATGGCGTGCGCGTACTGCTACGTGCCGCGGCGCAAGGGGTACAGCAACCCGGTCACCGTGTTCGCCAACATCGACCAGATCACCAAGCACGTCGCCCGCAACATCGCGAAGCAGGGGCCGAAGACCGAGCCGAACCAGTGCGACGCGGACGCGTGGGTGTACGACATCGGCGAGAACAGCGACTGCTCCGTCGACGCGATGATCAGCGACAACGTGCGTGACCTGTGCGACCTGTTCCGGATGACACCGACGGCCAAGGCGTCCTTCGCGACGAAGTACGTGAACCGGGACCTGCTCGGCTGGGACCCGCTGGGGCGGACACGCATCCGTTTCTCGCTCATGCCGCACGAGACCGCGAAGGTCACCGACATCCGCACCAGCCCGATCGCCGAGCGGATCGCCGCGGTGAACGACTTCGTCGACGCCGGGTACGAGGTCCACCTCAACTTCTCGCCGGTCATCCTGACGCCCACGTGGGAGTCCGACTGGGCCGAGCTGCTCCGGCAGGTCGACGACGTCCTCTCGCCCGCGGCGAAGGCGCAGCTCGCGGCCGAGGTGATCTTCCTCACACACAACCAGCCGCTGCACGAGGTGAACCTCGGCTGGCACCCGAAGGCCGAGGACCTGCTGTGGCGGCCGGACCTGCAGGAGCAGAAGGTGTCGCAGAACGGCGCCGTGAACGTGCGCTACCGCTCCGGGATGAAGGGGCAGCTCGTCGAGCGCTTCCGTGAGCTCGTCGCGGAGCACCTGCCGAGCTGCCGCATCCGCTACGCCTTCTGACGCGTCGTCGGCTGCTGGCGTTCGGCCAGGGCTCGCCGCACCTGGTCGCCACGGAGCGGCCGTGCGCGCAGTGGCTCGCGCGGCGTGCCGGGCAGACGGAGCGCGTCGAGGGCAAGGTCGACCCATCGGCGGAACGACTCGGGTGCCACGCGGCCGAACGTGCTGATGGTCCCGGCGATGGACAGCTGCACCATCGCGACGTCCGCGAGCTCCGCGTCCGGGCGCATCGCGCCGGCGTCCCGAGCGGCGTGGAAGAGCGCGTCGACGCCGTCCTGCACACGGATCCGGAGGTCGAGCAGCGTCGGGGCGTCCTTGTAGTCGGTCGTCATCAGGTCACTGAAGCCGGTGTTGCGCGCCTCGATCTCGGCCGTCTCCCGGACGAAGGTCGCGAATCCGGTCCACGGGTCGTCGGCGGAGACCGCCCGGCACCGCTCGACGAGGTCGAGGACCTCCTGCAGGGGCTCGGTGAGGACCGCCTCCCACAGCGCTGCGCGCGTGGGGAAGTGCCGGTAGAGGGTCGCGTTGCCGAGTCCGGCCGCGACCGCGATCGGCTCGAGTGGGGCCTGGAGGCCGTGGTCGCCGAACGCAGTCCGGGCCGCGTCGACGAGCGCCTGACGGTTGCGTGCGACGTCGCGGCGGGGTGAGTCACCGTGCACATCGCTGCCGTCGTCCTGTCGCTCGTCCTCGCTCTCGCCATGCTCGGTTCCGGGGTGATGAAGCTCATCCGGAACCCGCGCATCGTCGCCTCGATGGAGAACGTGCACGTCACCGTCCCGCAGATGACCGTCCTCGGCCTGCTCGAGGTGGCCGCCACCGTCGGGCTCGTCGTCGGGCTGTGGTGGACCCCGCTCGCGATCGCGGCCGCCATCGGTGCGGTGGTCTACTTCGCCGGGGCCGTCGTCGCGCACCTCCGCGCGCACGACCGCGACGTCCAGGCGGCTGTCGTGCTCCTGGCGCTCTCGGTCGCGACGCTCGTCGTGCTGCTGCTCGCGCTCTAGCAGATCCGGGTCAGGGGATGAGCCGCTCGGCGCGGTAGCGGTCGAACAGCTCCGCGAAGGCGCGCTCCGTCCGTCGGAAGGCGGTGAACCCGGCGTCGCGGCTCTTCCCCATGTCCGTGACGACCTCCATCGCGCGACCGAGGTCGGCGTCGGTGTGCCACCACGAGGCGAGCCGGGCGATGTCCCGCTCGGCGAGCCCGTGGCGGTCGGCGATGCCCGCCCACTCTGACTCGTACGGCGCCATCTGCTCCTCGAGCGGACGGACGGTTCCCTCGTACCCGACGACGCGGGCGGGGTCGACCCCGAGGTGATCAGCGAGCCGCGGCCACATCCACCGCCACCGGAAGACGTCACCGTTCACGATGTTGAACGCCTCGTCGGCACCCTCCGGCGTGCTCGAGGCCCAGACCATGTGCTCGGCGAGGATGCCTGCATCGGTCATGTCCGTCAGACCGTTCCACTGCGCCTCACTGCCCGGGAACACGAAGTCCAGGCCGAGTTCCTTCGCCAGGGTCGCCTGGACCGCGATCGTCAGCCCCATGTTCATCGCGTTGCCCACCGCGTGGCCGATCACGGTGTGCGAGCGGTGCACCGACCAGGTGAACCCCTGACGCGCGGCCGCGGCGAAGAGCTCGTCCTCCTGCGCGTAGTAGAAGTTCGCGGTGTCGAGCCGCGGCTCTTCCTCGTGGAAGGGGGTGTCCGGCATCTCACCAGCGGCGTAGGCCTCGAACGGGCCGAGGTAGTGCTTGAGTCCGGTGACCAGGGCGACGTGCTCCAGTGGCGCGTGGGCGAGCGCGGCGAGGAGGTCCCGGACCATGCCGCCGTTCACCCGGATGTTCTCGGCCTCGGTCTCCTGCCGCTGCCACGCGGTGAAGAAGACGTGCGTGGGACGCTCGTCGGCCAGTGCCGTGCCGAGCGAGTCCGGGTCGCGGAGGTCCGCGGCGACGGTTCGGACACCGTCCCGGGCGAGGGGACGTCGGGAGAGCGCGGACACCTCCCACCCGAGGTCGAGCAGGTGCTCGACGAGGGCCGAGCCGGTGATGCCGCTGGCACCCACCACGAGGGCTCGGGGACGGTCGGTGGACGGTTCGATCGCTGTGGTCATCACCGGGGTCCAACGTCGCTGGGCGACAGGTGTTCCCTCAGCGCGGTCGGCGGATACGGATCGGACCCTTGGCGGTCGACGGGTCGACGACGCTGCCGTGCTGCGTGATCTCGACCTCGCCCCGGGCGACCATCCGCCGGGCTGCTCGTCGCGCGGGCTCCATGAGCGGGCGCCAGTCATCGGGGTCGATCGAGCGGGCGACCTCGGACGGGCAGATGCTCGACGTGCGCGCCCGTGCGGCGAGCAGTTCGTCGATGCGTTGCTCGAGCGCGTGGTCGGTGGCGTCGACGCCGTGCTTGCGGCAGGCGCCCGAACACCACTTCGCCTCAGGGGCTGCGGACGAGGGCATGCGGCGTCCGCACGAGGCGCAGGTGCGCTCCGCGTGCACCGAGTCCGACGCGTCGGCGTCCGCTGCGGTCCTGATCGCTCGTCCCATGCGACCCATCATCGTCCGCGCTGTCCGGTTGCGCGCACAGCACAGGTGCGGCTGGCACGATCGTGGCGGTGAGCACCGACACCGCACCCGACCGCCCGCGCGAGCCCGCTTGGGTGGAGCACGTCATGTGGTGGCACGTCTACCCGCTCGGGTTCGTCGGTGCCGACGTCCGGCCGGACACCCCCGTGGACGAACGCCCCGTCGACCACCGGCTCGGCCGCATCGAGCCCTGGCTCGACCACGTCGTGGACCTCGGGCTGAACGGGCTGCTGCTCGGGCCGGTCTTCGCGAGCTCGACGCACGGGTACGACACGGTCGACCACTTCCGGGTCGATCCGCGGCTCGGTGACGACGACGACTTCGACCGGCTCGTCACCGCCGCGCACGACCGGGGGATCCGGGTCCTGCTCGACGGCGTCTTCAACCACGTCGGACGGGAGCACCCGGCCTTCCGCGCCGTCGAACAGCAGGGCCCGGACGCGCCGACGGCCGATCTGTTCGCGATCGACTGGTCGGGCTGGTCGCCCGGGGACGACGTGCCGGTCGGACTGTTCGAGGGGCACGACATCCTCGTCGCGCTCGACCACGAGAGCCGCGCGACCGAGGACCTCGTCGTCGAGGTCATGACGCACTGGCTCGCCCGCGGCGTCGACGGCTGGCGGCTCGACGCGGCCTACGCGGTACCGACGGCGTTCTGGGCGCGGGTGCTGCCGCGCGTGCGGGAGCGCTTCCCGGACGCGTGGTTCACGGGCGAGGTCATCCACGGCGACACGGCCGCGTTCGTCCGTGACTCGACGATCGACTCGACCACGCAGTACGAGCTGTGGCAGGGCATCTGGCACGGCATCGCCGACGGGAACTGCTTCGAACTGGCGCACGCCGTCGAACGGCACGACGAGCTGCTGGCCGCGCAGCCGCCGAGCACGTTCGTCGGCAACCACGACGTGACCCGCATCGCGAGCGCTGTGGGGGAGCGGTTCGCCGTGCACGCCGTGGCCGTCCTGTTCACGGTGGCAGGGACCCCGAGCGTGTGGGCCGGGGACGAGTACGGCTGGACCGGCGTGAAGGAGGAGCGTCTCGGCGGTGACGATGCCGTCCGACCGGAGTTCCCGGCCGTTCCGCCCGCGCCGGTCGAGCTCACGCACGCGTACGAGGCGCTCATCGCACTCCGACGGCGCAACCCCTGGCTGCACCGTGCCCACACCGACGTCGTCCACCTGACGAACACGGCGATCGTGCTGCGGACCGCGACCGCGGACAACGCGGTGGTGACCGCCCTGAACCTGGCAGCCGACCCCGTCACCGTGCCCGCGGCCGACGGGACGCGCGTGGAGGCGGGCGGTGCCGACGTGCGGGACCGGACCCTGCGCCTCCAGGCCGGCGGTTGGGCCGTTCTCTCCGGATCGTGAGCAGAAATGGTCGGGTCCCCGGACAGGACCCGACCATTTCTGCTCACGAAACGAACGCGAGCGCGCGAGCGCGCGGACGAACGCGCTACTTGCGCGCGGACGCCGCCCGGCGCTTGTTGAACACGTCGAACGCGACCGCGGCGAGCAGCACCAGACCCTTGATCAGCGACTGGTACTCGGTACCGATGCCGAGGATCGACATGCCGTTGTTCAGGATGCCGATGATGAGACCACCGACGATCGCCCCGGGCACGGTGCCGATGCCGCCGGTGACCGCCGCGCCACCGATGAACACGGCGGCGATGGCGTCGAGCTCGAACCCGTTGCCCGCACCCGGTGCCGCCAGGTTGAGCTGCCCGGTGAACACCACACCGGCCAGCGCCGAGATGACGCCCATGTTGACGAAGAGCAGGAAGGTCACCCGCTTCGTCTTCACGCCGGACAGCTGTGCGGCGAGGGCGTTGCCACCGATCGCGTAGATGTGCCGACCGAACACCGCACTGCGCATGACGACCGAGTAGATCACCACGAGGGCGCCGAGCACGACGAGCACGATCGGGGTGCCGTTGTAGCTGGCGAGCAGGAGCGCCACGTAGATGACGAGGGCGACGGTGAACGCCAGCTTCACGATGAACCACGCGAACGGTTCGCTCTCGAGCTGGTACTTCCGACGCGTCGCCCGCCCACGGAACGAGGTGACCACCAGGACGACCGCGGCCGCGAAGCCCAGGATCATCGTGAGCGGCTCGTACCCGGTGGTGCCGAAGGACGGCAGGAAGCCGGAGCCGAGGGAGCGGAAGCCCTCCGGGAAGGGCGAGATCTGCTGGTTGTGGAGGACGATCTGGGCGGCACCGCGGAAGGCGAGCATGCCCGCGAGCGTGACGATGAACGCCGGGATGCCGAAGTAGGCGATCCAGAACCCCTGCCAGGCCCCGACGAGGGCGCCGACGACCAGGCAGAGCACGACGGCGACCGGCCAGGGCAGGCCCCACTGCGTGATCATGACCCCGGCCATCGCGCCGGTGAAGGCGACCACGGACCCGACGGACAGGTCGATGTGCCCGGCGATGATCACCATGACCATGCCGATGGCGAGGATGAGGATGTAGCTGTTCTGGACGATCAGGTTCGAGACGTTGATCGGGGCGAGGGTGATGCCGTTCGTCGTCACCTGGAAGAAGATGACGATGACGATCAGCGCGATGAACAGGCCGATCTGTCGGAGCTGCCCGGTGAGGTAGCCGGCGGCGGACTTAAGCGCGTTCATTGACAGGGGTCTCCCGTTCCTGGGTCATGTACTGCATGAGGACCTCTGGGGTGGCCTCGGAGCGGGGCACGTCGGCGGTGATCGTGCCCTCGGAGAGTGTGTAGATCCGGTCGCAGATGCCGAGGAGTTCGGGGAGTTCGGAGGAGATCACGATGATCCCCTTCCCCTGGTCGGCGAGCCGGTTGATGATCGTGTAGATCTCGTACTTCGCGCCGACGTCGATGCCGCGCGTCGGTTCGTCGAGGATGAGCACGTCGGGGTCGGCGTACATCCACTTCGACAGGACGACCTTCTGCTGGTTGCCGCCCGAGAGCTTCCCCGTCACGACGTCGACGTTCGGCGCCTTGATGTTGAGGCTCTTGAGGAACTGCCCGGCGACCGTGGTCTCCTCGGACGCGTTGACGAAGCCCCAGGTGGCGAGCTTGCCGAGCGCCGACCCGGAGATGTTCCGTTTGATGTCGTCGATGAGGTTGAGCCCGTAGCGCTTCCGGTCCTCGGTGACGTAGGCGATCCCGTGGTCGATCGCCTGCGTGACCGTGTGGGTCTTGATCGGCTCGCCGCGCTTGTAGACGGTGCCGCTGATGCCGGTGCCGTAGGACTGCCCGAACACGCTCATCGCGAGCTCGGTCCGTCCGGCGCCCATGAGTCCGGCGATGCCGACGACCTCGCCCGCGCGGACGGAGAGGTTCGCCTGGTGGATGATCTCGCGGGAGGCGTCGAGCGGGTGGTGGACGGTCCAGTCCTCGATCCGCAGGAGCTCCTCGCCGACCTGCGGGTCGTCGCGCGAGGGGTACCGGTTCGACAGGTCGCGGCCGACCATGCCGCGGATGATCCGGTCCTCGGAGACGTCGTCCGCGTGCATGTCGAGCGTCTCGATGGTCTTGCCGTCGCGGATGATCGTGACCTTGTCCGCGATCGCCTTGATCTCGTTGAGCTTGTGGCTGATGATGATCGCCGTCATCCCCTCGGCCTGCAGCGACCGGATGAGGTCGAGCAGGTGCGCGGAGTCGTCGTCGTTCAGCGCAGCGGTGGGCTCGTCGAGGATGAGGAGCTTCACCCGCTTCGACAGGGCCTTCGCGATCTCGACGAGCTGCTGCTTGCCGACACCGATGTCGACGATCTTCGTGACCGGGTTGTCCTTCAGGCCGACGCGCTGCAGGAGCTCAGCGGCCGCGAGGTTCGTCTTGTTCCAGTCGATGAACCCGGCCCGCGACTGCTCGTTGCCGAGGAAGATGTTCTCGGCGATCGACAGGAACGGGCTGAGCGCGAGTTCCTGGTGGATGATCACGACACCGGCGGCTTCCGAGCCGTTGATGTCGCCGAACTCCACGGGGGAGCCGTCGATGCGGATCTCGCCGTCGAAGGAGCCGTGCGGGTAGACCCCGGACAGCACCTTCATCAGGGTGGACTTGCCGGCGCCGTTCTCGCCGCAGATCGCGTGGACCTGCCCGCGCTCGACCTCGATCGAGACCCCTTGGAGTGCCTTCACGCCGGGGAACGTCTTGGTGATGTCCCGCATCTCGAGGATGGTGTCCGCCATGCGGACCGCCTTTCCGTCGTGCGCGCGCGTGCGCGCTGAGGAGACGGACTGGAGGCACGGGGCGGGGTCGACCCGTGCCTCCAGTCCGACGGATGGGTTGCGACTACTTCAGGTCGGCTTCGGTGTAGTAGCCGGAGTCGACGAGGACTTCCTTGTAGTTGTCCTTCGTGACGACCGTCGGCTGGAACAGGAAGGTCGGGACGACCTTGACCTTGTTGTCGTAGCTCTTCGTGTCGTTGACCTCGGGCTTCTTGCCGGTGAGCAGGTCCTCGGCCATCGTCACGGACTGCTTCGCGAGCTTGCGCGTGTCCTTGTAGATGGTCGAGTACTGCTGGCCGGCGATGATCGACTTCACGCTCGCCTGCTCGGCGTCCTGACCGGTGATGGTCGGGAGCGGGCGGTCACTCGATCCGTACCCGGCACCCTGCAGCGCCGAGATGATGCCGATCGACATGCCGTCGTAGGGGGAGAGCACGCCGTTCAGCGTCGTGCCGCCGGAGTACGACTTCGCGATGAGGTTCTGCATGCGGGCCTTGGCGGTGGCCGGGTCCCACTGCTGCGTCGCGGCCTGCGAGAGCTGGTCCTGGCCGGACTGGATCTTCAGGGTGCCGTCCTCGAGGTACGGCTTGAGGGTCTTCATCGCACCGTTGAAGAAGAACCCAGCGTTGTTGTCGTCGAGCGATCCGGCGAAGACCTCGATGTTGAAGGGGCCCTTCTCGCCGGTCTTCTTCCCGTCGGCGTCGAGGACGCCGAGTCCGGTGAGCAGGCTGTTCGCCTGGTCGACGCCGACCTTCTCGTTGTCGAACGACACGTAGTAGTCGACGTTCTTGTTGCCGGTCAGCAGACGGTCGTACGAGATCACCTTGATGCCGGCCTTGGCGGCGGCGTCGAGCTGGTCGGAGAGGGCTCCGCCGTCGATCGACGCGATGATGAGGACCTTCGCGCCCTTCGTGATCATGTTGCTGACCTGCTGCGCCTGCTGCTGGACCTTGTTGTCGCCGTACTCCAGGTCGACCTTGTAGCCGGCCTTCTCGAGGTCGCTCTTGACCGCGTTGCCGTCCTTGATCCAGCGTTCCGAGACCTTGGTCGGCATCGCGACGCCGACGAGGGCGCCCTTGTTGTCGGTGCTGCCGCCGCCGTCGGTGGACGCACGGCCGCCGGCCGAGCAACCTGCCAGGGCGATGGCGATGCCGAGGGCGGCGACGCCCGCGACGATCTTGCGCTTCATCATCGAAGTACCTCAGTTCCTGCGCGTCGTCCTCGACGCACTCGGGTGCCGGGGCTGCTGTGCCCCGCGGGATTCGCTCGTGTGAGCGCTCACATACTGTGGGTTCCGTGACGGGGTGTCAACTCATCGTGACCGTTTCGCGATCTTGTCGCGTCGGCCGGACCGCGCGGTACGGTTGGCCACGTGACGACCACGACCGCGCTCGGGGACGCCGGCGGCAAACGTCGCAAGGCCCCCACGATCTTCGACGTCGCCGAGCGCGCGGGCGTCTCCCACCAGACGGTCTCCCGGGTGATCAACGGCGACCCGACGGTCCGCGAGCAGTTCCGCGCTCAGGTGTCCGACGCCGTCGCCGCACTGGGGTACCGCCCCCGTGCCGCGGCCCGGGCGCTCGCCGGAGGGCGCAGCCGCGCGCTCGGCATCATCACCGCGGGCGACGCCCTGTACGGACCGTCGAGCACCGCGATCGGCTTCGAGCGCGCCGCCCGGTCCGCCGGGTACCACGTGCTGCTCTCGACCCTGCCCGACGACCCTCGTCCGGTCGACCTGTCGAACGCCCTGACGACGCTGCTCGCGCAGGACGTCGCCGCGATCGTGCTCGTCGCCGCCGACAACCGGGTGCTCGACGCCCTCGCCTCGCTGACCGTCCCGGTCACGGTGCCCGTCGTCGTGGCGAACGCCGTGCAGCGGGACGCCGCCCGCGCTCCGGTGGCACCCAGCGTCGCCGCGGTCGCGATCGACCAGGCCGCAGGTGCCTCGCTCGTGATGGAGCACCTCTTCGCCCACGGGCACCGCCGGATCGTGCACATCGCCGGCCCTGCGGTCTCGCAGGAGTCCGAGGTGCGCCGGGTGACCTACGAGCGGATCATGCGCGACGCCGGGCTCGAACCCGTGGTGCTCGACGGCGACTGGACCCCGGCCAGTGGCTTCGCGGCCGCCCGGACCATCGACGTCCACACGGTCGACGCGGTCTTCGCCGGGAACGACCAGATGGCGCTCGGGGTGCTGCACGCCTTCGCCGACGAGGGGCTCCGGGTGCCGGACGACATCGCGGTCGTCGGGTTCGACGACGTCCCCGAGGCCGCGCACTTCACGCCGCCGCTCACCACCGTGCGCCAGGACTTCCGGGCGATGGGCGAGCGCGTGCTCGACACCGTGCGGGCGCTCGTCGAGGGCGAACCCCGCGACGAGACCCTGCTCCTGCCGGAGCTGGTGGTGCGCCGGAGCGCGTAGGGCCGGGGTGCGCGCGGACGGGGTGCGCCCGGACGCAGTGTGCGAGGTTCCGCGCTCGGTGCGAGGCTTGCGCCCTCCCACCGTGCTCGGAACCTCGCACACTGGCGGCGCCCCCTCGCACACTGGCGGCGCCCCCTCGCACACTGGCGGCGCCACCTCGCACCGTGCGAGGGGGCGCCGACCCGAGCCGACCCGACCGTCAGCCCTTCAACGCGCCCGACGACAGGCCCGCGACGTAGAACCGCTGCAACCCGACGTAGAGCGCGATGCACGGGATCATCGCCACCACCGACCCGGCGACGAGGTTCCCGTACGACACCTGCCCGTACGCGCCGGTCTGCAGGTTCAGCAGCGCGACGGGCAGCGTGTAGAGCGAGTCCTTCGTCAGGAAGGTCAGCGCTCCGAGGAACTCCGTCCACGACGCCAGGAACGCGTAGAGCGCGGCGGTGGCGGCCCCGGGCAGGAGCAGCGGACGGAGCACGGACACGACGACCCGGAAGCGGGACGCCCCGTCCACGAACGCCGAGTCCTCGAGCTCGGTCGGGATCGACTCGAACGCGTTCCGCATCACGAACACCCCGAACGGCAGGTTCACGGTCGTGTAGAACAGCACGAGCCCGAGCAGCGAGTTCGTGAGCTTCATCGCGTTCAGCTCGAGGTACAGCGGCGTGAGGATGGCCTGGAACGGCACCATCATCGTCAACAGGACGAGTCCGAACACCAGCCCCGACCCGCCGAAGCGGAACCGGGCGAACCCGTACCCGGCCATCGTCGCGATGACCGCGGTGAGCACGGCCGTCGACACCGAGACGATCACCGAGTTGAACACCCCCGTCAGCAGGTGCGACGACGAGCTGAACACGGCGCTGAAGTTCTGCCAGCCGAGCTGGAAGAACGTCGCCGGGTCCGGTGCCTGCGTGATCACGGCCTCCGGTTGGAACGCCCGCAGGATGGACCAGATCAACGGGACGCCGAAGACGAGCGCCGAGCCGATGCCCGCGATCGCGTAGAGCGTGCGCTTGACGGCGGTGTCACGCGGGTGCTGGACGCTGCCCTGGTGGTGGCGCCTCCTGCGCCCGCCACCCTCGGTCGTGAGGGTCCGCGTGGACAGGTCCGGGGCGGCGAGCGATGCCCGCGGGGTCGTGGTGCTCATGGCTCAGTCCTTCTCTCGGAGTGCCCAGAACTGGAACACCGTGACGGCGGCGATGACGATGACGAGCGCGATCGACTGGGCGGTCGCGGCCCCGAGCTGCAGGTTGACGAACCCGCGGTTGTAGATGGCGTTGACGATCGTGGTGGTCTCGGTCCCCGGCCCGCCCTGGGTCAGGATGTAGAACTGGTTGAACGCCAGCAGCGACCCGATGACCGAGATGATCACGCTGAGCGCGACCGTGGACCGGATCATCGGGAACGTGATGAGCCGCTCGGTCTGCCACCACGACGCGCCCTCGAGCTGCGCGGACTCGTACACCTCGTCCGGGACGCCCTGCATCGCGGACATGAGCAGCACCATCGTCAGCCCGGACACCGCCCAGACCACGAGCACGCAGATGAGCAGCGTCGCGAGCGGAGCGTTCACGAGCCAGGCGGTGCTCCCGTCGGTGATGCGGAGCCAGCGGAGCACCATGTTGACGGCGCCGGAGTTCGGCTGGGCCTCGAGCACGAGCATGAACGACAGCGTGGTGAGCCCGACGACGTACGGCAGGAAGAACACCGTCCGCAGCAGGGTGCTCCCGCGACGGCGGGCCCGGACCAGCACTGCCAGGAAGTACCCGAGCGCCAGGATCGGCAGCGTGACGATCGCCGTGTACAGCAGCGTGTACCCGATGGCGTGCACGAACGTCGGGTCCTGGAACAGCGTCGCGTAGTTCTGCAGGCCGATGAACCGGTACGGGCCGATCAGGGGCCAGTTCGTGAACGAGATGTACAGCGCGAACACGAGCGGGGCGAGGACGAACACCGCGACGAAGAGGATCGCCGGGGCGACGAGCACGGCGCCGGTGCGCGGCGGGTGCGTGAGCGAGTTGCGGGTCCGGGCCGAGCGGCCGGGACGGCCGCCGACGCTGGACCGGCCGACGGTTGGCCGGCCGGCGCCGGACCGCCGGGTGGAGATGGTCGACATGACGTGCACCTCTCTGTGCTGTCGGTGGTGCGAGCTGCTGTCGGTGGTGCGAGCTGCTGTCGGTGGTGCGACGGTGGGTCAGGCCTGGACCTGGTCGAGGATCCGCTGGTACTCGGACTGCGCGGTCTTCATGGCAGCGGCGGCTCCCGAGCCGAACACGGCTTCGCGGAACATCGCGAAGTACGGCGACGACGGCTGGTTGTTGAGCAGGTTGTACGCGAGCGTCTGCGGCGCGTAGCCCTTGTCGATGGCGTCGAGCGGGCCGAACGCGAGCGGGTACTGCTTCCGGTACGCCGGCGTCGCGGCGTCCGAGCGGGTCGGGAAGTACCCGCCGTCCGGGAGCGCCTGCTGCTGCTGCAGCCCGTTCGCGTACTGCATGAACGCCCAGCCGCCGGACGGGTTCGCCGCCCCGTTCGGGATGCACATGTTGTCCCCGCCGTCGAAGAACGACCGGTTGCCGTCCCACGACGGGATGAGCACCGTCTGCATCTTCGCCCGCATCGCCTTCGTCGCGGCCGGGACGGTGGCGCCGTACGAGGTCGGGAAGATGCCGACCTTGCCGGCGCGGAAGTCGGCGCCCCACGTGGTGCCCGCGTCGGAGTACGTCGCCTTCGAGAGCACGCCGTCCTTCCACAGCTGCCGGTAGAACTCGAGCATGCGTTCGAGGGCCTCGTTGCCGGTGATGTTCGCCTTCTGGGAGCCGACCTCGCCGGACATCATGTCGACGCCGGTGGCCCAGACGTGCGGCTGCGTGACGAAGCCGATGATCCCGGCGGCGTTGCCGGAGATCGACCACCCGTAGACGTCGTCGCCGGTCTTCCGGATCGCCTTCGCCGCGGCGAGCAGCGAGTCGAGGTCCTTCGTCGAGTCGTCGACGTCGAGCCCGGCCCTCTCGAACAGCTCGGTGTTGACGAAGAGCTGCGAGTTGTCCGCCAGGTACGGCAGCCCGTAGTACCGGTCCCGGTACTCCAGCAGCCGGAGGTGGCCTGGGGAGATCTCGTCGAAGTAGTCGAGCCCCTTCACGACGTCGGTGAGGTCGGCGAACGCCTCGCGGAAGATGAACAGCTGCGAGTTGATGTCGTCGATGTCCACGACGTCCGGCGGCTCACCGCCACGGATCGCGGTCGCGAGCTTCGTCACGTACTGCCCGTCGGGCACCGGCGTGAGCTCGACCTGCAGCTTCGGGTTCGCCTTGTTGAACCCGGCCACGGCCGCCGTGAGCCCGGCCTGCGTCGCGGCGCGGCACCAGACGTGCACGGTGCCGGTCGCGTTCCGGCCGAAGGACGCCGCCTTCGCGTCGACCTTCGGCAGGGTGCCGGAGCACGCCGCCAGGGTGAGGGCCGCCCCGCCGGCGAGCCCGCCGGCGAGGAACGCTCTGCGCAGCATCACGTCACCGCGCCAGCGGGAGCCAGACGCGCATCGGCGCGGCTCCGCGGTTCGCCCAGGCGTAGTAGGGGACCGCGGTCGCGGTGACGGCCTGGAGGCCCGTGGCGGGGCCCGCAGAGCCGGCCGCGTCGTCGACGCTGGTGGCGTCCAGAGCGTGATCCGCGCCTCCCGGCCCGTCCAGTCGGCGGTACGGCCACGCTGCCTGCACGTGCTCGGCAGGCGCACGACCCGGGACGCGCAGCGTGACGATGCCGTCGAGCAACCCGTCCTGGCGGTCCTCGGTGATGGTCGCGTCCGCGTCGACCGTCAGGTCGTCGACCGTGAAGCCCTGCTGGTCGGCTTGCTCGACCGCGTACACGAGCGGGCCGCGCTCGATCGCGACCTGCCCGCGGGCGGCGTCGATCCGGGTGTCGGCGACGTACCGGTGCGGCGTCGTGTCGAAGACGAGCTCGACGGTCTCGCCGGCGGTCCACTCGCGGTCGATGACGTGCAGCGTGCCCGGCGCGGGGCTGTCCGTGCCGTCCGGACCCGTGACCGTCGTGGTGTCCGACCACGCGGGGATCCGCAGACCGAGGGCGAGCGGGCCGTCCTCGGTGACCGTGACGCGCACGTGACCGTCGTGCGGGTAGCCCGTCTCGACGTCGACCCGACCGAGCGAAGCCGTGGCGTACTGGTGCAGCTGGAGGCCGCCGTCGGTGGCGGTGGCGAGGTAGCCGTCGAGGCTCGCGAACGTCCGCATGATGTTCGGCGGGCAGCAGGCGCAGTCGAACCAGCCGCGTCGGCCGTGCGCGGGGGAGCGGTTCTCGTCCTGGTGGGCGTGGTCGCGCTGCTGCAGCGGGTTGACGTAGAAGTACTCGGTGCCGGCCAGGCTCACCCCGGCGAGGAACGCGTTGTACAGCAGCCGCTCGATCGCGTCGGCGTACTCGGGCTTCCCGGTCGCGAGGAGCAGGCGCCAGGCCCACTGGATCCCGCCGATCGCCGCACAGGTCTCGGCGTAGCCGCGGTCGGTCGGGAGCTCGTACGGGTCGCCGAACGCCTCCCAGTCCCAGCGGGCACCGAGGCCGCCGGTGATGAACGCCTTCGTCGCGAGCATGTCCGCGAACTGCCCCTCGCTCGCCGCCAGGAGTTCGGTGTCACCGGTCTCGATCGCGACGTCGACCGCTCCCGCGGCCAGGTACACGGCGCGGACGGCGTGCCCCTCGACGGTCGTGGCCTGTCGGCTCGGCACGCGGTCGGAGAAGTACGTCGGTTCGCCGCCGGCCCGCTCGATGATGCCGTGCCCGCGGGCGTCCACGAACCAGTGCGCGAGGTCGAGGTAGTCGCGGTTGCCGGTCTCGCGGTAGAGCTCGACGAGGCCCATCTCGACGACGGGGTGGCCGTCGACGTCGGTCTTCTTGCCCGGTCCGTCACCGAACGTGCGGACGAGGTGGTCGGCGTTCTTGACCGCGATGTCGAGCAGGCCGGTGTCGCCCGTTGCCCGGTGCTGCGCCACGGCGGCCTGGTACAGGTGCCCGGCGCAGTACATCTCGTGGCTCCACTTGAGGTCCGTGTACCGCTCGCCCTTCCCGCGGATCTGCTGCACGGAGTCGAGGTAGCCGTCGTCGGCCTGCGCCTGGGCGTACAGGGCGGTGACCTCGCGCTGCAGGTCGAGCAGGTCCTCGGACGGGGCGCGGCCGTACTCCCACGCCACCGCCTCGAGCCACTTCGTCACGTCGGAGTCCATGAAGATCGGGCCGGTCGCGTCGCCCTCCTCGAGGCCGGCGGCGATCCGGAGGTTCCGGAAGTTCCCCGCGGCCTCGAGCAGGGCGTACCCGCCGCGGATCGCGTCGCGGCCGTTCCGTTCCTGCCGGAGCGCCCAGAACCCGCCGGTGATGCGGGCGTCGCCCGTCGGCAGGGGCCGGAGCGTGAGGTGCGCGTCGGCGGTCGGGAGGACCGGCGTCGCGGTGTGCGCGCGGCTGTCGGTCGCGAGCGTGGTGGTCATGTCGCCTCCTTGCGATGTGACTGGTCCGTCGGACGGCCCGTCGTCGGGTGCCGGAAAACGGTTTCTGGCGGGGACGCTACGACACGTGCGGGTCCGGCGCAAGGGCTCCGGCACAATCGGTGGATAGACTCATGGGTACGTCTCGTGATCCGGAAAGGTGGTTGCCGTGACGATCGATCGTGTGACGCAGCCCGTCCGGATCACCGACGTCGCCGCGCTCGCCGGGGTGTCGATCGGCACCGCGTCGAAGGCCCTCAACGGGACCGGACAGCTCCGGGACGCCACCCGCGCCCGGGTGAAGGACGCCGCCGAGAAGCTCGGGTTCGTCGGCGACGCCCGTGCTCGCGCGCTGTCCTCCGGCCGGACCTACACGGTCGGCATGATCACGACGGACTCGTTCGGCCGGTTCTCGATCCCCGTGCTGCTCGGCGCCGAGGACGCCCTGTCCGCCGGGCAGATGGCCGTGCTGCTGTGCGACACCCGCGACGACCACGTGCGTGAGGCCCACTACCTCCGCTCGCTCGCCGCCCGCGGGGTCGACGGCATCATCGTGACCGGGCGTTCCGCGGACCCCCGCCCGCCGATCGACGTGCCCATGCCGGTCGTCTACGCGTTCACGCCGTCGACCTCGGACGCCGACGTCTCGATCACCCTCGACGACTCCGCCGGCAGCGCCGAGGTGGCATCGCACGTGCTGTCGCTGGGTCGGCAGAGGGTCGCGATCGTCACCGGTCCCGCGCGGCACCGATCCGCCGAGCGACGGGTGGCCGGCGCGGTCTCGGTGCTCGGGTCGCGGCTCGTCGGCGAACCGCTGTACGGCGAGTGGTCGGAGCGGTGGGGGCGGCAGGCCGTCGACGTGCTCGCGCGGGGATCGGTGGACGTCGACGCGATCGTCTGCGGGAGCGACCAGATCGCCCGTGGCGTGTGCGATCGGCTGCGGGAGGTCGGGCGGTCGGTGCCCGACGACGTCGTGGTGACGGGGTTCGACGACTGGGACGTGATGGCGCTCGCGAGCCGGCCGCCGCTGACCACGGTGGACCTGCGGCTCGAGGAGCTCGGGCGGGTGGCGGGGCGGGCGCTGCTCGACCTGATCGACGGTGGGGCGGCGGCGTCCTCCGCGGTCACCCCGACGCTCGTCATCCGCGAGAGCACGATCGGCGCGTAGTCCGCGGGGGCGTGCGGTCGCGTAGCCCCCGGGCACGTGCGCCGAGGTCGCACGAAGTGTCGCTCGTGGCGCCCGCGGGCGACAGATCGTGCGACCTCGGCGCAACGCGAGCGGCGTGTTGTGCGACCGGAGGGCCGGCGACGCGCGGCAGCGTTGCGTGAGTGAGCGCTCACGTGCCAGGATGTGAGCGCTCACGGAGGACGACGAGGTTCTGGAGGAACGCATGGGCGACGATCGCCGGCAACAGGTCGTGGACGGCCGCACGACACTCGGCATCGAGCTCGGCTCCACGCGCATCAAGGCGTGCCTGGTGGACGAGGACCTCGTGCCCATCGCCGCGGGCGCCCACGAGTGGGAGAACGCGTTCGTCGACGGCCGGTGGACCTACTCCCTCGAGGCCGTCGAGACCGGACTCCGCGCCGCCTACGCCGCCCTCGTGGCCGACGTCGAGGCGCAGTACGGCGTCACCCCGACGACCTTCCGCGCAGCCGGCGTCAGCGCGATGATGCACGGCTACCTGGCGTTCGACGCCGCGGGTGAGCTGCTCGTGCCCTTCCGGACCTGGCGCAACACCTCGACCGGTCCGGCCGCCGAACGGCTCAGCGAGGCACTCGACTTCAACGTCCCGCTGCGCTGGTCGGTCGCGCACCTGTACCAGGCGGTGCTCGACGAGGAGCCCCACGTCGCCGAGCTCGCCGGCATCACGACCCTCGCCGGGTACGTACACCGCCGGCTCACGGGCCGCGACGTCCTGGGGGTCGGTGACGCCTCCGGGATGTTCCCGATCGACAGCGGCCCCGTGGACAGCGGACCAGGCGAGCCCGGCCACCGCGACTGGGACCACGACAAGCTCGCCACGGCGCAGGACCTGCTGGGCGGGTCAGTGCCGGACCTCCGCGCGCTCCTGCCCGAGGTGCTCGTCGCCGGGGAGCACGCCGGCGACCTCACCCCCGAGGGTGCCGCGTGGCTCGACCCGACCGGCACCCTGCAGCCCGGCGTCCCGCTCTGCCCGCCCGAGGGCGACGCCGGCACGGGCATGGTCGCGACGAACGCCGTCGCCCCCCGCACCGGCAACGTCAGCGTCGGCACGAGCATCTTCGCGATGGTCGTCCTCGAGCACGCGCTGCGCACCCCACACGAGGAACTCGACGTCGTGACGACGCCCTCCGGTGACGCCGTAGCGATGGTGCACTGCAACAACGGCGCGAGCGAGATCGCGAGCTGGGCGAAGGTCTTCGGCCGGTTCGCCGACGCCGCCGGGCAGCCGCTCGACACGGACACCGTCTACGCGACCCTCCTCGCCGAGACGGCGCACGCCGACCCGGACGCCGGCGGGCTGCTGTCCTTCAACTACCTGGCCGGGGAGCCCGTCACGCACGTCGAGGACGGCCGGCCCCTGCTGCTCCGGACCCCGGACGCGCGGTTCACGCTCGGCAACCTCGTGCGCTCCGAGGTGCACGGCGCCTTCGCCACCCTCGCGATCGGCATGCAGGTCCTGCACGCCGAGCACGTCCAGGTCGACCGCATGACGGCGCACGGCGGACTCTTCCGGACGCCCGGTGCGCCGCAGCAGCTGCTCGCCGCGGCCCTGCGGGTGCCGGTCGCCCTCGAGGAGACCGCGGGCGAGGGCGGGGCCTGGGGCATCGCGGTGCTCGCGGCCTACCTCGAGCACACCGACCAGCACCTGGCGGACTTCCTGGCCGACACGGTGTTCGGGGGCGACGCGGTGCACGTGGCTGACCCCGAGCCGCGGGACGTCGCGGGCTTCCAGACCTACCTCGACCGGTACCGCGCGGCGCTCCCCGTCCAGGCCGCCGCGGCAGCCGCGACCCGACCCACCGCCACCACCGACCACGGCGAACCGACGGCCGGAGCCGAGCCGCGCCTCCAGGAAGAGGAAGTGACCCGATGAACGACGAGACCCAGCAGGCGGTCGCCGCCACCCGCGAACGTGTCGCCAGGCTGCACGGCGAACTCGTCCGCTACGGACTGGTGATCTGGACCGGCGGCAACGTCTCCGAACGCGTCCCCGGCACCGACCTGTTCGTCATCAAGCCGTCCGGGGTGTCGAGCGACGACCTCACGCCAGAGAACCAGGTGGTCTGCACCCTCGACGGTGTGCCGGCCGACGGCTGGGGCAACGAGCACGGCCCGTCCTCGGACACCGCCGCCCACGCGTACGTCTACCGGAACATGCCCGAGGTCGGCGGTGTCGTGCACACCCACTCGACGTACGCGACCGCGTGGGCCGCCCGTGCCGAGGAGATCCCGTGCGTGATCACGGCGATGGCGGACGAGTTCGGCGGCCCGATCCCGGTCGGCCCGTTCGCGATCATCGGCGACGACTCGATCGGCCACGGCATCGTCGAGACCCTGAGTGGCCACCGGTCCAGGGCGGTCCTGATGCAGAACCACGGCGTCTTCACGATCGGTCGCGACGCCCGCGATGCGGTCAAGGCGGCGGTGATGTGCGAGGACGTCGCCCGGACCGTGCACATCGCACGGCAGGGCGGCGAGACCGTGCCGATCGCACCGGATGACATCGATCGACTCTTCGATCGCTACCAGAACGTCTACGGACAGAACCCCGAAGGAGCACTCTCATGACGCACGTCGTCGACCCCGCCGAGACACTGGCGGGCTACGAGGTCTGGTTCCTGACGGGCAGCCAGGGGCTGTACGGCGAGGAGACCCTGCGCCAGGTCGAGGAGCAGTCACGTGCCGTGCACGCGCAGCTCGAGGGCGCGCTGCCGGTGAAGCTCGTCTGGAAGCCCGTCCTGAAGGACGCCGACGGCATCCGGCGCGCCCTCATCGAGGCCAGCGCGGACGACAAGGTCATCGGTGTGACGACGTGGATGCACACGTTCAGCCCCGCGAAGATGTGGATCGGCGGCCTGCAGGCGCTCACGAAGCCGCTGCTGCACCTGCACACCCAGGCGAACGTCACGCTGCCGTGGTCGGACATCGACTTCGACTTCATGAACCTCAACCAGGCGGCGCACGGTGACCGGGAGTTCGGGTACGCCCTGGCGCGCCTCGGCGTCCGGCACGCCACCGCCGTCGGGCACGTCTCGGACCCCCGCGTCCAGCAGCGGGTCGCGAACTGGACCCGCGCGGCCGCCGGTGCCGCGGCCGTGCGGGAGCTCAAGCTCACCCGGTTCGGCGACAACATGCGGTACGTCGCGGTCACCGAGGGTGACAAGACCGAGGCGGAGATCGAGCTCGGCGTGCAGGTGAACACGTGGGCCGTCAACGAGCTGGCCGAGGCGGTCGCCGCGGCGGAAGCCGACACGGCAGCGGTCGATGCGCTCGTCGCGACCTACCAGCAGGACTACGACGTCGACCCGTCGCTCCGTGACGGCGGTGACCGTCACCAGTCCCTCCGCGACGGCGCCGCGATCGAGATCGGCCTCCGCACCCTGCTCGCGCAGAACGGGTCCGCTGCCTTCACCACCAACTTCGAAGACCTCGGCACGCTCAAGCAGCTGCCCGGCCTCGCCGTGCAGCGCCTGATGGCCGACGGGTACGGGTTCGGTGCCGAGGGCGACTGGAAGACGGCCGTCCTCGTCCGTGCGATGAACGTCGCCGGCGCCGGCCTCCCCGGCGGCGCCTCCCTGATGGAGGACTACACGTACGACCTCACGCCGGGGGCCGAGAAGATCCTCGGTGCGCACATGCTCGAGGTCTCGCCGACGCTCACCACCACGAAGCCGACGCTCGAGATCCACCCGCTCGGCATCGGCGGCAAGGACGACCCGGTGCGCCTGGTCTTCACCGCCGACGCCGGCGAGGCCGTCGTGGTCGCCCTCTCCGACACCCGCGACGGCTTCCGCCTCACGGCGAACGTCGTGGACGTCGTCCCGCCGACCGCCGCGTTGCCGAAGCTGCCCGTCGGACGCGCCGTCTGGGAGCCGCGCCCGTCGTTCCCCGTCGCCGCCGAGGCCTGGCTCACCGCCGGCGCCGCCCACCACACCGTCATGACGACGGCCGTCGGCCTGCAGGTGGTCGAGGACTTCGCGACCATGGTCGGCACGGAGTTCCTCGTCATCGACGAGCACACCTCCGAGCGCGGGTTCCGCGACGAGCTGCGCCTCCAGCAGACGTGGCACCGTCTCGACCGAGGGTTCTAGGCTCGTGACCGTGAGCGCGACGACGCGGACGAACTGGGCGGGCAACGTCACCTACCGGGCGTCCGGCCTGGCGCGCCCGACGTCGGTCGACGAGCTGCAGCAGCTCGTCGCGTCGACGCCGCGCCTGACGGCGCTCGGGTCACGGCACTCGTTCAACACGATCGCCGACACGGACGCGCTCCAGGTGTCGCTGGCGGACCTGCCGCCGGTGCTCGACATCGACGAGGACCGCCGGGTCGTGCGCGTCGCCGCCGGCATGATCCACAGCCAGGTGGCCGCGGGTCTGGAGGCGCGGGGCTGGGCACTCGCGAACCTCGCCTCCCTGCCGCACATCTCCACCGCCGGAGCGGTCGCCACCGGCACGCACGGCTCCGGCGTCCGCAACCCGTCGCTCGCGCAGGCGGTCGTCGGCCTCGAGGTCGTCCGCGCTTCCGGAGACCTGGCGTTCGTCGATGCGTCGACACCGGACGGTTCCCTCGACGCGCACCGGGTGGCACTCGGCGCGCTCGGCGTCGTCACCGCGGTCGAGCTCGCCATCGAGCCCACGTTCCAGGTCGCCACGACCGTGCACCTCGACCTGCCGTGGGACGCCGTCGCCGCGCACTTCGACGAGGTCGTGTCGGACGCGTACTCGGTGTCGCTGTTCACCTCGTTCGACGACCGCGGCGCCCGGCAGGTCTGGGTCAAGCACCGCGTGGGCGAACCGGCACCGGCCGTCGACCTCGTCGCGCTCGGCGCCCGGCCCGCCGACGGTCCGGTGCACCCGGGGGAGAACGACCCCGCCGGGGTCACCGAGCAGGGTGGCGTACCGGGGCCGTGGTCCGAGCGGCTCCCGCACTTCCGGTCCTCGTTCACGCCGTCGACCGGGGCGGAGATCCAGGCGGAGTACCTGCTGCCGGCCGGTTCCGCGGTCGACGCTCTGCAGGCGATCCGACCCCTGGGGTCGCTGTTCGCGCCGATCCTCATCGCGGCCGAAGTCCGGACGATCGCCGCCGACACCGCGTGGCTCGCACCGTCCTCCGAGCGGCAGTCGGTCGGCATCCACTTCACGTTCCGGCGGGATGTGAGCGCGGTGGCAGCCGCGGTGGAGCGGATCGAGGAGGTCCTCGCGCCGTTCGATGCCCGCCCGCACTGGGGGAAGGTGTCGGCGGCGAGCTCCGAGCGGCTGCACGAGGTGTACCCGCGGCTGTCCGACTTCGCCGCGCTCGCCCGTGACCTCGACCCGACCGGGCGGTTCCGGAACGCGTTCCTCGCGCGCATCCTGACCTGACCGGGGGTCGGCGTTCCCAGGGCCTTCGGATGACATCTCCGGCCGATCCACCGGGGCGATCCTGAGCGCTCACATGTGCGATCACAAAGGTTGGGGCATGGCGAACCTCAACCGCATCATCGGCATGGCCGGGAAGGTCATCGACAAGCAGCTCCAGAAGCGCGGGCAGGCGGGACCCGCGGCCGGCGCCGGGCAGCAGCAGGGCGGGACGGACTGGCGCGGCATCGTCCGGAGCGCGGCCGACAAGCTGACCGGGGACGACCGGAACCAGCAGGCGCAGCATGGGCACCAGCAGCCGTACGGGCAGCAGCAGCAGCCGTACGGCCAGGCGCCCGGCCAGCAGCAGCACGGCCAGCAGCAGCACGGGGCCGCCGACTCCGACCAGGTCGCGATCGCCAAGTACGACTACCTGCTGCGGACCGCCCCGCCGGAGCAGCTCGAGCAGGTCCACCACGACGCCTTCGCCCGGCTCACCCCCGCGCAGCGCCAGCAGATCCGCAACCGCCTGAACTCCGAGCTGCCGCCGCACGAGCACCTCCGCGACGACTCCGCCGGTGGGATGGCCCGTGCGATGACCCGCGGCGAGGTCGCTCGGCCCGGACTCGTCCGACGTGTCCTGGGCGGCGGCGGATCGGCGGGGCGCGGCCGCGGTGGAGCGTTCGCCGGCGGGGCAGCGGTCGGCGCCGGTGCGATGGCGTTCGGCGGTCTGGGCGCAGCGGTCGCCGGTGGCGCGGTGCTCAGCGCCGCCGCGGGGCCGGTGCTGGCCGAGGCCGCGAACCTCGGCGTCGACTTCGAGGGCATCGCCGCCGGGATCGGCGACCTCGGACTCGGGGACCTCGGCGGTGGTGTCGAGGGACTCGCGGGCGAGGGCGAGCAGCTCCTCGGTGGGCTCGGTGAGCAGGCGTCGAACCTCGGCAACGACTTCCTCGGCGGGCTGTTCGACCGCTGATCGGGTGGTGAGTGGTGACCGTCCTGGCTCGCGGTCCCCGGGGATCGCGAACCAGGACGGTCACTCGCTCAGAAGACCGCGCGGCCCTGGTTGCGCAGTGGTTCGATCGGTGATGCCCGAGGCGGATCTTCCCCGGTCGGCTGCACGCAGGACGACGCATCGGGAATAGACCGTGGTCGCACGGCGATTGGACCGTTACGCCGTGCGACGTCGGCCGTGCCCGGGATTCGGACACCGTCCGATCGCGGTGTCAGGATGGACGACGCCCCGACAGCCCGACGCCCCGACACCCGGAGCCCGCGCGGGCTCCGGAGCACGGCGACACGTCGTGGCCACCCCACGGCTGCGCACCACCACTTCCCCACGAGGAGCACCACCGTCATGAGACGCCCGAACCGCCTGACCATCACCGCTGCGGTCGCCGCAGCTGCAGCCCTAGTCCTCACCGGCTGCTCGGGCGGGGGTGCCTCGGACGACGCCTCTGGCGGAACGTCCAAGGGCGGCACGCTCAACATCCTGACGACGGCGACCGCGGTCCACCTGGACCCGGCCACCAGCCAGAACCTCAACATCACGACACTCGGCCTGGTGCTGCGTCGCCTGACCGCGTGGGACGTCGAGCCCGGCAAGACGGCCAAGGTCGTCCCGGACCTCGCGACGAACACCGGCGACTCGAGCGACGGCGGCAAGACCTGGACCTACCACCTCAAGAAGGGGCTGAAGTTCCAGGACGGCACGGCGATCACCACGAAGGACATCAAGTGGGGCATCGAGCGCTCGTTCGCGCCGACCCTCACCGGTGGCCTGAGCTACCACAAGTCACTCCTCGTCGGCGGTGACACCTACAAGGGCCCGTTCGACGGCAAGACGCTCGACAGCATCGAGACGCCGGACGACTCCACCATCGTCTTCAAGCTCAACGCGGCCTACGGTGACTGGCCGTGGCTCGTGTCGATGCCGGCGTTCGCCCCGGTCCCCGACGGCGAGGGCACCGACACCGGCGCCTACGACGCCAAGCCCGTCGCCTCCGGCCCCTACGAAGTGCAGTCGAACACGCAGGGCTCGCAGATCACGCTCGTCCGGAACAAGGAGTGGAGCGCGAAGACCGACGACGTCCGCACCGCCGGTCCGTCGAAGGTCGTGTTCAAGGAGAGCCAGGACCCGTCGACGGTCACCCAGACGCTCATCGCCGACAACGGTGACGCGAAGGACTCCTTCGGCGCCACGTACCTCGGTGCCGCCGAGCTGAACCAGGTCCGCTCGAACCCGTCCGCGCAGGATCGCCTCGCCACGTCGAAGGCCGGCCCCATCACGTACATGGCGATCAACACGCAGAAGGGCTCGCTCAAGGAGCTCAAGGTCCGCCAGGCCCTGCAGTACGCCGTCGACAAGAAGTCGTACCGGATCGCCGCCGGTGGTGCGCTCGCCGGCTCGTACGCCACGACGCTGATCACGCCCGGCATCGCCGGTCGTCAGGACTACGACCTGTACAAGCCGGGTGCGTCCGGCGACGTCGCGAAGGCGAAGAAGCTCCTGCAGGAGGCGGGCGTCTCCGACCTCAAGCTGACCCTCGCCACGCAGAACGACCCGTCGAGCCTCGCTCAGTCGCAGGCCCTGCAGGCCGGCCTGAAGCGCGCCGGCATCACCGTCACGCTGAAGCCGCTCGACTCGGACTCGTTCTACACCGCGACGACCGACGGCACGGACTTCGACCTGGCGCTCTTCAGCTGGCAGCCGGACTTCCCGAGCGCGAACGCCAACATCCAGCCGCTCTACGACTCGTCGCAGATCGGTGGTGGTGGCTACAACGTCTCGAAGTACAGCAACCCCGAGGTGGACGCCCTCATCAAGGAGGCCAGCGCGACCGTCGACCAGAAGGACGCGCAGAAGCTCTGGGCCGAGGCCGACAAGAAGATCATGGGCGACGCCCCGATCGTGCCGCTGACCTACGCGAAGCAGTCCTTCCTCGCCGGCTCCAACGTGCAGAACTTCCAGATCGCGGACTTCCCGGCGTACCCGAACTACCTCAAGGTCTCGCTCGCGAAGTGAGTTCACCGCTGCTCGAGGTCGAGGGGCTCCGCGTCGCGTTCGGCGACGCGGAGCCCGTCGTCCGTGACGTCTCCTTCACCCTGACGCCCGGCCGGGTGCTCGCCCTGGTGGGCGAGTCCGGCTCGGGCAAGTCCGTCAGCGCGATGAGCGTGCTCGGCCTGCTCCCGCCGGAGGCCCGGGTCACCGGCAGCATCCGGTTCCGCGGCAGCGAGCTGGTCGGCGCGACGGACGACCAGCTTCGCGCGGTCCGTGGCGCGGGCATCGGCGTCGTGTTCCAGGAGCCGATGAACTCCTTCACGCCCGTGCTCTCGATCGGGACGCAGATCGCCGAGGCGGTCACGGGGCACCCGACAGAGCTCGACCGTGCCGGGGTGTCCGCGCGCATCGACGAGCTGCTGCGTGCCGCCGGGCTGACCGACCCGCAGCGGATCCGGAAGGCCTACCCGCACGAACTGTCCGGCGGCCAGCTGCAGCGGGCGATGATCGCGATGGCGCTCGCGGGCGACCCGGTGGCGCTCATCGCGGACGAACCGACGACGGCACTCGACGTCACGGTGCAGGCGGGGATCCTCGACCTGCTCCGCACGCTCGGGCGCGAACGGGACCTCGCGGTGCTGCTCATCACGCACGACATGGGCGTGGTGGCGGACGTCGCCGACGAACTCCTCGTGATGCGCCGGGGCGACCCGGTCGAGCAGGGGACGGTCGCCGAGGTCTTCGCGCACCCGACCGCCGAGTACACCCGTGCGCTCCTCGACGCGGTGCCCAGCCTGGAGGCGCGGGCCGGCCTGCGCGGACCGGCCGCGGACGTCGAGGCTGGCACCTCCACGGCGCAGGCCGACGTCGTCGACGCGGGTCGCCCCTCCAGGCCGCTCGTCGCGCAGCTGCGCGACGTCGACGTGCGCTACGCACGCCGTGGCGAGCCCGTAGTGTCCGGCATCGACCTCGAACTCCGCGCCGGCGAGACCCTCGGCCTCGTGGGGGAGTCCGGCTCCGGCAAGTCGACCATCGGGCGGGCGCTCGCCGGCCTGGTACCGGTCGTGGCCGGCTCGGTCGAGGTGGACGGCAGTGACCTCCGCACGGCTCGGGGCGGACGGCTGCGGGAGCTCCGCAGCCGCGTCGGCATCGTCTTCCAGGACCCGGCGTCCTCGCTCAACCCGCGCCAGACGATCGGGTGGAGCATCGCCGAGCCGCTCCTCGTGCACGGCACGGCCTCGGCGGCCGACCGTGCCGAACGGGTCCGTGAACTGCTCGTCGCGGTGCAGCTCGACCCGTCGTGGGCCGAGCGGTTCCCGCACCAGCTCTCCGGTGGCCAGCGACAGCGCGTCGCGGTCGCACGGGCACTCGCGCTCCGGCCCGCCCTCGTGATCGCCGACGAGCCGACCTCGGCCCTCGACGTCACCGTGCAGGCGGCCGTGCTCGACCTGCTGTCCGACCTGCAGCAGGACTTCGGGTTCGGCATGCTGCTGATCAGCCACGACCTCGCCGTCGTCCGGCAGCTCGCCGACGAGGTCGTCGTGCTCCACGACGGCCGAGTGGTCGAACGCGGCACGACCGACGCGGTGCTCGACGACCCGCAGCAGGACTACACGCGCATGCTCCTCGCGGCAGCGCCCGTCGCCGACCCCGTGCGACAGGCCGCCCGCCGCGAGGCCTGGCGTGCGTGGGAAGGGGTGGCCTCGTGACCGCCAACGTCGTCGACCGTCCGGTCGCGGCCACCGGGAACCGCAGCACCGGGTTCCGCGCCGTCGTGCGCCGGGTCCGGCAGGACCGCTGGGCCGTGGCGTCCGCGGTCGTCATCGTCGTGTTCGTCGTCGTGGCGATCGCCGCGCCGCTCATCGCCGCGATCACCGGTCAGGACCCGTACGGCTACCACATCGACGCGTTGAACTCGTTCGGTGCGCCGAAGGGCGTGGGCGGTGGGATCAGCGGCGAGCACTGGTTCGGCGTCGAGCCGCTCACCGGGCGCGACCTGTTCGCCATCGTGACGTACGGCGCGCGGACCTCGCTCGGCATCGGCCTCGCCGCGACCGTCGTCTCGATCGTGATCGGCGTGCTCGTCGGCGTCACGACCGGGTTCTTCGGCGGCTGGTACGACCGAGTGCTCTCCCGCGTCGTCGACGTCATCTTCGGGTTCCCGTCGCTCGTGTTCATGATCGCGCTCACCGCGATCGTGCCGACGTCCTTCCCGAAGCCCGTGCTCGTCGTCCTCGTCATCGGCTTCTTCGGCTGGCCGTCCGTCGCCCGTGTCGTCCGCGGTCAGACCCTGTCGCTCGTGAGCCGGAACTACGTCGTCGCGTCGACCGCGATGGGCGCCGGCCGCTGGCACGTCATCCGGACCCAGCTGCTGCCGAACCTCGCGGCGACGATCACCGTCTACGCGACGATCTCCATCCCCTCGATGATCGGTGCCGAGGCCGCCCTGTCGTTCCTCGCCGTCGGCGTGACCCCGCCGACACCGTCCTGGGGTCGGAGCATCGGCGACGCGATCGGGTGGGTGCAGACCGACCCGATGTACCTCGTGTTCCCCGGTCTCGCGCTGTTCCTGATCACCCTGGCCTTCAACGTGCTCGGCGATGCGCTCCGCGATGCCCTCGACCCCCGTGGAGGTGCACGATGAGCACGTTCCGCTTCATCGCCATCCGCGTCCTCGGTGCCGCGGTCGTCCTGCTCGTCGTCGCCGCGATCACCTACGCGCTGTTCATGCTGCTGCCGACGAACCCCGCCCGGGCGATCTGCGACAAGCCCTGCACGCCCGACCGGCTGCGGGAGGTCCAGGCGTTCCTCGGCACCGACAAGCCGTGGCTCGCCCAGTTCGGGGCGTACCTCGCCGGGATCTTCACCGGCCGGACGTTCGGCTCCGGAGCCTCCGTCATCCACTGCGCCGCACCGTGCTTCGGGTACTCGTTCCAGCTGCACGACAGCGTCACGAACCTGATCCTGTCCCGCCTGCCCGTCACGGCCTCGATCGCGGTCGGCGCGGCCGTGCTGTGGCTCGTCGCGGGCGTCGCGGGCGGAGCGCTCTCGGCCCTGCGCCGGGGGACCTTCGTCGACCGTGCCGTGATGACCGTCGCCGTCGCCGGCGTGTCCGCCCCCTCGTACCTCGTCGGGCTGCTCGGCATCCTGCTGTTCGGGTTCGTGCTCGGCATCCTGCCCACCAGCGGGTACGTCGCGTTCGGTGACGACCCCGTCGGGTGGTTGACGCACCTGATCCTGCCGTGGTGCGTGCTCGCGTTCATCAGTGCGGCGATCTACGCCCGGCTCACCCGCGGCGAGATGCTCGAGTCGATGTCGCAGGACTTCGTCCGGACCGCCCGTGCGAAGGGCCTGCGCGAACGCCAGGTCGTCGTGCGCCACGGGCTCCGGACGGCGATCCTGCCGGTGGTGACGCTGTTCGGGCTCGACCTCGGGTCGCTGCTCGGCGGTGCGGTCATCACCGAGAAGGTGTTCTCGATGCAGGGCCTCGGTGCGCTGCTGATCGACGCGGTGCACACGCTCGACCTGCAGGTGGTCGTCGGCTTCACGCTGTTCTCGGCGCTGCTGATCGTGACGGCGAACGTGATCGTCGACGTCGTGTACGCGTTCGTCGACCCGCGGGTGCGCCGGCGCGCGTAGGCGCGTGCGCGGTGCTTCATCCCTGCGTCCCCCCTCCCTCGCACGGTGCGAGGTCGAGGTTCGTTCGGTGCGAGGTGCCGCGCAGTGTGCGAGGCCGCCGGAGTCCCACACTGCGCGGAACCTCGCACACTGCGGCAGCGCGGCGCGAGTGCGCTCGGCGCGGCTCGCACGGTGCGAGGGTCACGCGGGGCGTGCGCCGTCCCACCACCGCAGGACCCGGGTGCCCGAGAGGGTGAGCCACCGCGACGGCGCACCCGCGGGGACGTCCACCTCGAACCACTGCCGCCCGGCCGGCCGCTCGCCCTGCGTCCAGGTGCCGTCCGGGTTCCGCGCGGCGCGGACCACCTCGACGGCCTCGGCAGCACGCGGGTCGGGCGGGGTCCCGTCGTGCAGGGATGCCGCGCGCAGGTGGTCCGTTGCCCGGAGCGCGGTGTAGATCCACCGGAACGGGTACGCGAAGCGGTGCACCCAGGGGCCGACGACCTCGCCGTCGGACTTCCGGTGCAGCAGCCGCCGTTCGAGCAGGTACTCCGCGCCGCGGTGTCGGGCGTCCCGGAGCTCCTCCGCACGCGGGTGCCGACCGCCCGTGAGTTGCTCGTGCTGCAGCAACCCGTCCAGCACGTTGAGGGTCGAGTGGAACGAGGACACCGTCGAGCCCTCGACCCAACCGCAGTTCCAGCCGCCGTCCGGCTGCTGGTGCTCGAGCAGCCAGTCCGCGATGCCGTCGACGTCCGCACCGAGCCAGGTGCCGTTCGCGAGCGTGAACGCGTTGATGCAGCAGTCGACCTCGCCGCCCCAGTACGGCAGCTGCTCGTACTCCCACCGGCTGTTCGCGTCGAGCCGTGCTGCGGTGTCCCCGAGCACGGCGGCGTCGAGGCCCCAGTCGCGCAGGGCGTTGAGCGACCAGGTCGTCGCCGTGTACGGCTGCCCGGGCTGCTTCGCCTCGGGACCGTCGAAGTCGAAGTCCGCGGGGAAGTACGCACCGCCCGCCCACTGCCCGTCCGGGTCCTGGTGGGCGAGGAGTGCTGCGCCGAGTCCCTCGGTGGCGACACGCGCACGGGTGGCTTCCCACGTGGACGCGGGCACGCCGACGATGTCCCGCTCCACCTGCCAGCGGATCGCCGGGTCGGAGTCGAGCAGCCAGTCGACCACGTCGTCCTCGCTCATGGCGCGGAGACTACGCCGAACCACCCGACCCGTCCTGGCCGACGTAGCGGTAGGCGGCGCCGTCGTCCGTCCGCTCGAGCACGCCGAGGTCCACAGCGTCCCGTCGCACGACCGCGACGTCCTCGGCGAACATCGCGATCGCCGCGTTGAGCACCGGCTCGGGGACCGGACGGGTCGCCCCGAGCCGTTCGAACACCAGCCCCACGATGCGCAGTGACAAGGGGTGCCGTTGGTCGTCCGGTGCGGGCATCCGTGCGATCCGGTCGAACTCGAGCAACGCGGCGGGTGCCTGCAGGCGCTGCAGGTCCTGGGCCGTGCGCCCGAGCAGTGGCGTGTCCGGGCCGTCGTCGCCGAGCCAGTCGAACGCCGCGATCGCCGTCCGGGTCCGGTCGTCGAGTTCGGCGTCGCCGACCACGGCGGCACGCAGCGTCGGGCTGGCGAGCACGGCGACCGCCTGCCGCGCCCGCCCCACCGACCGGGTCAGGTCGGTCATGATCCGGCGTTCATCCGGTCCGGGTGCCACTTCGACCACTTCTCGCGGATCGCGTCGTCGATCGGGACGTCGAAGTGCCGCGCCACGAGGAGCACCTGGGCGAGGACGTCCGCGATCTCGTCACGGAAGCCCTGTTCGAGCTCGGCATCGGTCCGTCCCTTGCGCCGCGCCTGGCCCGACCGGGCGAGGAAGGCCTGCGTGAGTTCGCCGACCTCCTCGCCGAGCTTCAGCACGAACCATTCGGGCGTCCGGTCGATGCCGTGCCGCTCGGCGTAGAACGCGGAGACCTCTTCGACCTCGTCGCTGAGCTCCTGTACGTCCATCAGAAGTACGTGATCCCGTGCGGCGTCCGCGGCGGGGTGAGCATCGCGCGGAGCAGACCCGGCGCAGCCGGGTCTGCGGCGCGCAGCAGGCCGGCGGCCGCCAGCGTGACCGGCGACACCGAGCCGAGGAGCAACGCACCGAGTTCTGCGACGTCGAGCTGGACGTCAGAGCCGGCCACGTCGGCGACGTCGGCGGTCTTCGTGACGGTGCCCCGTGCCTCCAGGACGTCCAGTCGGTACGTGCCGGTGGTGAACCCGAGCGCGTCCGTGACGGCGAGCGTCAGCGAACCGTCGACGGCGTACGGCCGTGAGGCGAGCACCGCCGGCACGTCGAGGATCCGCAGCCAGACGTGGTCTTCCTCGTGGTCGACGTCGTACGCGCGGTTGTCGCCGAGCGCGGCCACGATCGGGTCGTCCAGCCGCGAGCGGTTGTACTTGACGACGTCGTTCAGGTCGATCGAGAGCAGGAACTCCCACAGCGACAGGTACGCGGCGTCGGTCGCGTAGACCAGGTCGACGACCTCGAGCACGGTGTCGCCGTCGCGGCTCTCCTTGACGCGCCAGGTGACGTAGCCGTCGACCTCGTCGGAGTCGTCGGGGCGGTGCACGGCGGCCCGGACGTCCTTGGCCTTCTGGCCCTCCTGGTCGAGGAGCCCGAACACGACCGGCCACGTGCCGGCGTTCCGGACCATCGAACCCGGGGTGCGCGCGTTGAAGCGGTCGAACACGGCCCGGCCGGGCCCGCCCGCGAGCCACTGGGGCGTGACGACGCTGACGACGCCGGTCGTCGGCGTGAGGAACGGCAGCGCGCGGTTGCGGCGGACGCTGACCGCGCGCTCGCGGATGGCGCTGCCGAAGCCGAAGCGGCGGTAGATGGTGCCCTCCGACGCGGTGAGGGACGCGATGGCGTAGCCGTCGGCGGCACCGCGCTGGAGCGCGTGCGTCATCATGCTGCGGAGGATCCCTCGGCGTCGTTCGGTCGGTCGGACCGTGACCGCGGAGATCGCCTGCGTGTCGATGGACGATCCGTCGCCCCAGCTGAGCGACTTCCGGAACCACGCGAACGTGCCGGCCGGCCAGGTCTCGTCGACGGAGCCGGTCGCGGGGCGACGCACGTAGGCGCCGAGCCACGTGTTGCCGTCCTCGACGAAGTGCTCGACCATGCGCGCGGCGTGCTCGTCACCGGGGTGCGTCTCGTGGAACCCGAGTCCGACGGCCTGCATCCAGGCCTCGGTCTCGGCGTCGGGTGCGCCCTGGTCGCCCGCGCCGGGCGCGAACTCGCGCAGTTCGTAACGGTCGTCGAATGCCTCGTTGCTCACGCCTCGACACTATCGGTGGCCGGTGACGAACGAGAAGGGCCGGCCTGGAGGCACGGGTCGGCTCCGCCTCGTCGGTCGCGTCGCGCGGTCCGCAGCATCTCGGTCCGTGGTCGGTTCGGTCGGTTCCGTCACTTCGCGCGGCGTCGGGCCGCTGATCGCGGCGGGTTCGCGCGCAGGTGCCCGCTGATCGTGCCGAGGATGCGGGCGAGGTCGGCGGCGTCGTCGTCGGTGATCGACGCGAACAGGAGCCCGTGCACCGTGCTGATGTGCCCGGGGAACACCGCGGCGAGGACGTCCCGTCCGGCGTCGGTGATCGAGACCATTGTGCTGCGTTCGTCGTCCGGCGACGGCGACCGGGTGACGAGTCCGCGCTGCTCGAGCAGCTGTGCCTGGTAGGTCAACCCGCTGCGGCTGTACACGACCCCGTCGGCGAGGTCCGTCATCCGCAGGTGTCCGTCGGGGGCGTCCCCGAGCGTGGCCAGGAGCTGGAACTGCACGTAGCTGAGCCCACCGACGTCCTTGAGCTGCTGCTCCACGGCGGGTCGGAGGAGCGCGCCGACCTCGGTGAAGGCAAAGTACGCGCTCAGCTGCGTCGGGGTCAGGGAGGTCGGGGTCTCGGACATGACTCGATCCTACCTGTTGCTTCGAGTTCGAAGCAGTGGTACGTTCCTGGTATTCGCTTCGAATTCGAAGCAAACCACGAAGGAGATCATCATGAAGGCAGTGCAGTTCCACGAGGTCGGCGGACCCGAGGTCCTCCAGTACGGCGAGGTCGAGCAGCCCACGCCCGGCATCGGCGAGGTGCTCGTCCGGGTCACCGCGTCCGCCTACAGCGCGGCCGACAACGGCATGCGCGCCGGGTTCCTCCCGATCCCGATCGAACTCCCGCACATCCCCGGCTACGACGTCTCCGGCGTGGTCGACACCCTCGGCGACGGCGTCACCGACCTCGCGGTGGGCGATGCCGTGATCGGGTTCCTGCCCATGGAGCGCGACGGGGGAGCGGCCGAGTACGTCGTCGCCCCGGCTGACGCCCTCGTCCCGGCACCGACGAGCATCCCGCTGGCCGACGCCGCCGCCCTGCCGTCCGTGGCGTTGACCGCGTGGCAGGCGCTCGTCGACTCCGGTCGGCTCGAAGCCGGGCAGCGACTGCTCATCGTCGGTGCGGGCGGTGTCGTCGGCAAGTACGCGATCCAGCTCGCGAAGCGCCTCGGCGTGCACGTCATCGCGACCGCCAGCCCGCGCAGCGCCGACGCGGTCCGGGCTGCTGGTGCCGATCAGGTCATCGACCACACCGAGACGGACGTCCTGCAGGCGGTCGAGGGGCAGGTCGACGTGCTGCTCAACCTCGCGCCACTCGAGCCCGAGCGGTTCGAGGCGTTCGTGGCCGCGGTTCGTGACGGGGGAGCGGTGGTGAGCACCACGGCGTTCATCGCGACGCCGGGCGACGAGTCCCGGGGTGTCCGTGCCGAGACGGTGTTCGTCCTGCGGAACCGGGAGCGCCTGGCCGAGCTCGTGTCGCTCGTCGACGCCGGGGAGCTCACGGTCGAGGTGACGCGACGGGTGCTGCTGACGGAACTCCGGGCCGTGCACGCCGAGGGCGCTGCGGGGCGGATCGCGGGCAAGGTCATCGTCCTCGTCTGAGAGGATCGAACATGGCTGCAGCGCTGCGCACCGAGGAACCCGGGGACCTCCGGGCCGTCGGGATCGACGACCTCGACGACCTCAGGGTGTTCCTGGGCGAGGCCGACCTCACCGTGCACGGCATCGACTCGGAGACGGTCCGGCTGTGGATCGAGCGCGCTGCCGACGGCCGCATCGTCGGCAGCGCCGGGTTCGAGTTGAGCAGCGACGGGGCCCACGCGCTGATCCGGAGCGTCGAGGTCGCCGACGGCCGACGTACTCGGGGCGTCGGCACCCGTCTCGCCCGGTTCGCGCTCGACGAAGCAGCCCGGTCGGGTGCCGCGCGAGCCTGGTTGTTCTCGCGCCGGCCCGGCCCGTTCTGGCAACGCCTCGGCTTCGTCGCTGCTGACCGGGACGAGCTCGCCGCGGCGCTCCCGAACGCGCAGCAGGTCCAGCGGTTCTCGGAGACCGGGCAGCTCGAGCACGAGGTCGCGTGGTCGCGTCCCCTCGGCGACGAGTACGGACGGCTGACCGCAATCGCCGTCGAGGCCACCGCGGACCTGGAAGAGCGTACGGGCCGACCGTGGCGCCTGGGCGGCCAGGTGACGGGCGGACGGCAGGGTGGAGTGTGGGAACTCACGCCTGGGTCCCAGGAGTCGGCCGTTCCTGCGGCGCCCGTCGTGCTCAAAGTGGCCTCGGATCCCGCGTGGTCCTCGCAGGTCGTCCGCGCGGCTGCTGCTGTCCGTACTGTCCTGCGGGCCGGGTACCCGACGCCGTCCTGGGTGCACGTGGGTTCGACGTCGGCGGGGCTCGGCTACCAGGTGCAGGAACGCGTCGACGGTCGGCCGGTGTCCGACGTCACGGCGTCCGAGGCGACCGAACTGATCCGCGTCATCGAGTCACAGCGGGGACTCGACCCAGACCCAGACCGTTGCTGGTCCGACTTCGTCGTCGACCAACTGACCGACCGGGCCGGGGATCTGACCGCCGCTGCTGAGTGGATCGGGCCGGCCGGGAACGACCTCGTCAGACGTTGCCGACTGCTCGCTGCGGAGTGCGAGACGGTCCCGTGGCCGCGCGACGACATGGTGCACGGTGACTTCCGGCCGGCGAACGTGCTGTTCCGCGACGGTGGTGTGCAGGCCGTCGTGGACATCGAGGCGATCGGCAGCGGGACGCGCGCCGTCGACTACGCGACCCTCCTCAGCCACGAGTCGGTCGCACCCGACGCGGTCACGATGCTCGTCGGTGCCGGCGTCCGGGCAGCTGGTTCCGCGGTCTTCGGGGCCTGCGTCGCGTTCGCGTTCCTCGACCTCGTCCGGTTCTCCGTGGGTCGCGCACCCGATCGGCGAGACGACGTCGACCGCACCGTCGCCCTGCTCTCCGATCGCGCGGCAGTTGTCATGGCGACGATCGCGCGGGCGGAGGGAGCGGGGCTCCCGCACCGCGGCTAGGGTGCTCCCGATGGTGTCCTTGGAGAACCGGCACGCTGACTGGGCGCGGGAGTACGAGCGCGAGGCCGGGCGTCTGATCGAGGGGCTCGACACCCGGGTCACCGCCTTCGAGCACATCGGCAGTACGGCAGTCCCCGGCCTCGTCGCGAAGCCGGTCGTCGACCTCGCCGCCCGAGCCGCGGAGCACGTCGACGTGTTCGGACTGACGGAACTGATCGCCCCGCTCGGGTACGAGCTGCACCGGTCGGGCCCGAAGAACCACGGCGTGTACGTCCGTGCCGACCGGGGGACGCGGACGCACATCCTGCACGTCTTCGCGCACGAGTCGTGGGACGCGTGCAACCAGCGGCTGTTCCGCGACAAGCTGCTGCACGACCGCGATGCCCGCGAGCGGTACGGCGCCGCGAAGGTCCGGCTCGCGGCCGAAGCCGATGGTGCGCGCTACACCGAGGCCAAGAGCGCGATCGTGCAGGAACTCCTGGACCAGGAGCGAGCGGCTCGTGGGCTGCCGTCCATCCGAGCCTGGGACAAGTAGCGCGCTTCGTTGGCGCGATCTGTACGGCCGGAGTCCTCGCTGCTGCTGGTGGCGTCCGCGGCGGCCCAGTTGGGTGGACCGCATGGATGCAGAACGCACGAGCCGCGCACAGCGAACCGACGACGGATTCGCCGGACGGCTGCTCTGGCCGGCTGCCGCGTGGTTCTGGGCGCTCCAGTTCGCCGTCCTCAACCCGCTCCTCGCCGTCCTCCTCGTCACGCTCGCCGGTGCAACCCCGTCCGAGGTCGGGTGGGTGCTCGGCGCGTACAACGTCGGTGGGTTCGTCGCGTCACTCGTGATCCCGGCGATGGCGGACCGGACCGGCGACTACCTCCGCCCGCTGCTGTTCTGTGCGCTCGGCGGGATCGGACTGGTCCTGACGCTGGCGCTCACCACCTCGCTGCCCGTCGTGGTGATCGCGCTGGTGGTGCTCGGCGGTCCGCCCGGCGTGGGGTCGACCCTGTTGTTCGCGCAGCTCCGACACCAGGGCGCCCCGCCGGCGCAGGTCATCCGCACGCGCGCGATCGTGTCGTTCGCCTGGGTGGTCGGTCCGCCGCTCGCGACGCTGAGCACCGGGACGTTCGGGACGCCGGCCGCGCTGTTGCTGCTCGGCGGGATCGGCCTGGTCAACGTCGGCACGGCACTGCTCCTGCTCCGCCGACGCACCCCCGTCCGCGAGACCGGGGGAGCGGCTCGGCCGAGCCTGCTCTCCCAACTCCGTGGGTGGTCGCGCTGGGGTGTCATCTCGGCCTTCACCCTGCTGCAGGCGTCGAACATCGCGACCGTGACGATCGCGACGCTGTTCGTCACCCGCGCCCTGCACGCCCCGATCGTCTGGGCGGGTGTCGTGCTCGGGGCCGCTGCTCTGCTCGAGATCCCGGCGCTGCTGGCCATCGGCCGACTGCACGGCCGGATGCCGGTACGCCTGCTCTTCGCGCTCGGCGGTGGCGCCGGGCTCGTGTACTTCGGCGTCGCGGCGTTCGTCCACGGACCCTGGCAACTGCTGGCGTTGCAGCCGCTGAACGCATGGTTCTTCGCGACGGTCGCCGGTGTCGGGCTGACGGTGTTCCACGACGTCTTCCCGAGTCCGGGGCTCGCGTCGGGGCTCTTCACGAACACGCGTCGGATCGGCGCGGTGCTGGCGGGGCTCCTGATCGCAGTCCTCGGGGTCCTCCCCGCGCCGTACCGCGCGGTGTACGTCGCGTCCGCCGTGGTCGTCGCGGTCGTCCTCGTGGTCATGGCTGCCGAGCGACGGTCCCGAGCCACGGTCGATGCGCGCTAGGTTCGCCCCTGTGAACACCGTCCGCGACCATCGCGTCGCCGTGCTCGTCCTCGACGGAGCGAAGGCGCTCGACGTCGGGATCGCAGCGCACGTCTTCGCGAAGCGGCCGAGCATGCCGTACGACGTGCGGGTCTGCGGCGAACGGGCCGCGACGGTCGACGGGTGGAACGGGCTCGCGTACGCCGTGGGGCACGACCTCGAGACCCTCGAGTGGGCGGACACGATCCTCGTCCCCGGGTACCGGAACCCGGCGGAGGCGACGACCCCGCCCGCGGTGGTGACCGCGCTCCGGGCGGCGTACGCACGTGGCACCCGCATCGCCGCCATCTCCACCGGGGCCTTCACGCTCGCCGCCGCCGGGCTGCTCGACGGCCGTCGCGCGACCACGCACTGGCACTACACGCACGTGCTCCACGAGCGGTACCCGGAGGTGGAGGTCGACGCGAACGTGCTCTTCGTCGACGCCGGGGCGGTCCTCACCAGCGCCGGAGCGGCCAGTGCATCGACCTCTGCCTGCACCTCATCCGGCGCGACCACGGCGTCGGGCTCGCGAACCACGTCGCCCGGCGGCTGGTGAGTGCTCCGTACCGCAGTGGCGGTCAGGCCCAGTACGTGCCGCGCAGCATCCCCGCGCCGCTCGGTGACGTGTTCGCCGCCACCAGGGCCTGGGCCCTCGACCACCTCCGAGACGACCTGTCGCTCGCCACGCTCGCGCGGCAGGCCACCGTCTCGCCCCGGACGTTCTCGCGGCGGTTCACCGCGGACACCGGCATCACACCGATGCAGTGGGTGCTCCGCGCACGCATCGACCACGCACGCGAACTCCTCGAGCGGACCGACCTCACCGTGACCCAGGTGGCCGAGGCCACGGGGCTCCGGTCCGACACCAACCTGCGCCGGCACTTCGGCGCGATCGTCGGCACGTCGCCGAGCGCCTACCGGGCCGCGTTCCGGGAGCGGGACGACGACCAGGACGACGAACCGCCCCGTCAGGCCTGAACGGGCGTGACCGTCCTGCGCATCACGGTCTTGCTCTTCCCGATGTGCCGTTCGAACTCGAATCCGGCCTGCTCGAACATCGCGCGGGTGCCGTTGTGGAGGAACGAGGACGAGGTCCGCTTCCCCGGTGTGAGCTCGTTGGGGAAGGACACCACCTCGCCGCCACCGGCAGCAGCGATGAGGCCGAGCGCGCCGTCGAGGGCCTCTCGTGCGACGCCCGAGCGGCGGTGGTCTCGATCCACGAAGAAGCAGGTGATCCGCCACGGAGCCGGTCGGGTCTCGCCCGCGTCGTACTGCTTGCGGTGGTAGATGTTCGGCAGTTCCGCTGGACTGCCGTACTCGCACCAAGCGATCGCGTCGTCGCCGTCGAACACCAGTGCCGCGTGGGCCACGCCCTCCTGCACGAGCCGCTGCTTGAACGTCGGCCGGTCGTACTCGTTCTTGACGGTCTGGTCGGTGTCGCCGTGGAAGTACGAGCAGTAGCACCCGCCCCAGACGCCGTTGTGCTTCTCGGCGAGGGCCCGCCAGGCGGGGAAGGTCTCCGCCGTCAGCGGCTTGATCTCATGCACGGTCGTCATCAGCGGTCCGCCGTCCCCGTCGTTCGGTGCAGTGCGGTCATCATGCCACCGCGGTCGATCGCTGTCACGACCCTCGGGCGGGCGATCCGCAGGTGCCCGGCACTCCGGCGATCAGTCCGCGACGAGGACGACCTTGTCGTGCGGACCCGCTGCTTCGAGTGCCGCGTGTGCCGCCGCCGCCTCATGCATCGGGAACGTCGTCCGTGACCGGAGTCGCAGCTCCCCGGCGGCGAGCAACGGCATCGTCTCGTCGAGCGCACCGGGCGCGCGGTGCGGCCCCGACGCGAGCAGGTGCACGCCGTCCTTGGCAGCGGCTCCGGTGAGGGTCACCACCCGGTCGGTGCCTCCGGCGAGCTCGACGGCCGGTCCGAGGTCGCCCAGCCCGACGGCGTCCAGGACGGCGTCGACCCGGTCGGTCCGCGCCCGCACGGCGTCGAGGAGCGGTTCGTCGGACGGGACGAACGTCGCGCCGAGTTCCTCGATCGTGGCCCGAGAGTGCTCGCGACCCACGGCGAGGACCGTGGCCCCGCGGGCGACGGCGAGCTGGAGGACGATCGACCCGACGGATCCGCCACCGCCGAAGAGGAGCAGGCGGTCGCCGGCGCGGACGTCGAGCTGCACGAGTCCGGCGACGGCCGCCTCGGCGGAGGCGGGGAACGCCGCGGCCGCCTCCCACGTCACGTTCGGGGGCTTGGCCACCCAGGTGTCTGCGAGCACCCGTTCGGCGTACCCGCCGAGCCCTGGAAGGAGGACGGCGACGTCGTCTCCGATCGAGACGCCGTCGACTTCTGCACCGACGGCGTCGACGGTCCCGGCCGCCTCGAACCCGAGGATCCCGGGCGTCGGCAGCGGGAACGGACCCTGCAGGTGTCCTGCGCGGATGTGCAGGTCGGTCGGGCCGACTCCTGCTGCGCGGACCGCGACCCGGATCTGACCGGGTCCGGGTTCGGGGTCGGGGACCTCCTGCCAGGACAGGACGTCCGGGGACCCGTACTCGGTGACGACGACCGCATGCATGGTGACATCTTGTCACCATCGCCACGCGATGGCACCGGCGCAGTACCGCCACGCACGGGCGCCGACTCAGTCCGTCGCACCCCGTGGCGGATCCACCAGCAGCCCCACCCGGTCGGCGAGGTACCCCTCGAGCGGCACGGCGGCACCGGCAGCGGGGGACCAGCGCACGAGCGGGATCCCGTCCTCGACGAAGAGCACCGCCGACGAACCGACGAGCGACTCGTCGAGCGGGATCGGCGTCGCCCCGTGGTTCACGGTGTCGCCCGGCGCGAAGTGCCCCTTCTGTGCCGCAGCCCGGTACGCCCGCCGCACCTCGGCGGACACCGAGACGAACTGGGAACGACCGGGGTCGGTGACCCGTGTGATCAGGCCGGTCGACCAGACCCGCCCACCGGTCTCGAGCGAGGAACCCACGAGCAGTGTGCCGACCCGCCAGACGCGGCCGAGCGACCGCATGGTGGGTTCGCGGCGGATGCCGAGCACGGCCTTCGGCTCGACGTACTCCCCGAGTGCCTCGTCCGGGACCGCAGCGTCCCGGAGCGTCCGAGCAGCGTCGTCGAGCAGCGCCCTCGCTCGTTCCACGCCGTCCGTCACGTCACCCGAGCGTAGCCCGGTGCGCGCCCGCCGACCGCCGACCGTGGGAACGACCGGCAACGGCGACACGTCGCCGACGCCGGGCCGCCGACACGATCCCGATCGTCACCATGACGGCCCCGTAGGCGAGCAGCACCCCCGCGATCGCCGGGATGAGCCACGAGCGCGACCCGTTGACGAGCTGGTTGACCAGCCCGATGTCGGGCAGGCTGTACCAGACCACACCACGGACCTGTGCGGCGGTGACCGGTGCCGGGTCGGCGAGCGCGTTGTTGTCGCCCTTGAGCGTGAAGGTCCGGGACCCGTCGGACGACGACGCCACGGAGACCACGCGGTGGCTGATGACCGCGGGCTGCCCGGAGGAGATCTGGTACGTCACGACGTCGCCGATGCGGATGTCCTCCACCGGTGTCGGTCGGACGACGAGCAGGGTGCCCGGGGGGAGCGTCGGGTCCATCGACTGGGTCAGCACGGTGAGCGGGGTCGATCCGGTGGCCTTCGGTACGACGATCAGCACGACGGCCAGCCCCGCCACGAGCAGGAGCAGGCCGGTGCTCAGCCCGAGCATGACGGCTCGGACGACGGCCTTCCAACCGGCGACCGAAGAGCCCGCGACCGACGGACCGGCAGGGATCATGCGCCGCATCGGACTGCCTTCCCGTTGTTCTGCGTGAAGAGGGTGATCGTGCCGCTGGCGACGACGGTGCTCGTCGGGTTGCCCGCGCTGTCGAGGATCTTGACCGTGACGGTCACCGGACCGCTGGTCGCGACGCTCGCCGGGATCTGGTCGGGCGCCAGGGTGAAGCGTCCGTAGTAGTCCTGCTCCTTCTGCCCGACCATGGTCGAGGCACCGGGACCGACGAACGCGCCGTACCAGGTGTCCTTCGGACGGGACGACGTCGGCCAGGCGACCTCGACGTACGTGCCGCTGTGGTCCGTGCAGGTGAACGCCGGGGTGGCGGCCGAGGTGTTCAGGTAGAAGCCGCCCTGCACGACGCCGGACGTCCACGTGCCCGCCGTGACCGTGAGGTTGACGTTCACGTTCGTGGTGGTGGACGCCGGGGCGGACGAGGTCGGCGTGCTCCGCGTGCACCACACGGCACTGGCGCCGGCGGCGAGCTTCGACGTCATGCTCGGCAGCGACGCCCAGGTGCCGGACACGGAGCCGGTGCCGACCGCGGTGGACGCCGTGCAGGCCGACGTCGCGGTGACGGGCCACGCGACGACGCTCACCGCTTGGGCGAGGGCGGTCGAACTGCCGGAGACGACCGACACGGTGGTCGTCGCGGTGCCGGCGAGGGAGCCGGTGTTCGTCAGCGTGATCGGCTTCGTCATCGACGTCACGCTGGACGAGAACGTGGTCGTCATGTCGCTCGGGCCGCTGAGGGACGCCCCGGTCTTGCCGATCGTCACGCTCGACGCGGTGGTCCCGGTGGCGCTCCAGAGCGCCAACGCGGCCGAGGACCCACCGGCGACGAACGCGACGGTGAGCAGGACCGCGAGCAGGGCGCGGAGCCGGCGGCTCATGCGCTCACCTGCGTCCCGGTGACGGTGAGGGAGAAGTCGGCCACGGCGCCCGCCACGCTCTGCGGCGCATCGGCGTCGAGGTCCATCTCGACGCAGCCGACGGCGCTGGCCCCGGCGGCGAGGGTGAAGGACCCGCTCCCGGTGTCGAAGGCGGCGAGCCGGCCACTCGCGCCGGACAGCCCCGTGCGGCAGTCGGCGGTCGAGCCGACGACGGACAGGCGAAGGGTCAGCTCACCGAGCACGGCCGTGGTCGTGGAGTTCGTGGCGTACGACACCTTGGTCGAGGTGGTCGCGACGCGCATGCTGAGCGGGATCGAGCCCGTGTTCTGCACGGTGAAGGTGCCGGTCACGCCGGTGCCCGGCCCGAGCACGGCGGTGTTCATCGCCGAGAGCGGCCCGGTGGTGATGGTCGCGGTGGCGGAGCGGACGGTCGACCCCGAGGTGCTCGCCGTGCCGTTCCACAGGGCGTAGGTGCCGCCGGTGCCGAGCATCGCGGTCACGACCGCGACGACCAGGGCGATGACGGTCGGCCAGATCCACCGGTGACGACGCGGTGCGCGGTGGCGCCCGGTCGTCCTCGGTGTGCTGGTCATGTCCGTCCCCTGGTCGTCGTGGGCGTGCGGTCACCGCCGATGGGGCGGTGCGGTGGTGCAGGTGGTGCTGACACGGCCTGGAGGCACGTGGTCGCGATCGGCGGATCAGGGACCCATCGGGACCACGGCCTTCCAGGCCCGGGTCGGCACCCGCGGGTCAGGAACCGATCGCGGTCTGCGTCAGCGTGAAGGCGAGCGCGCCGACGTTGAGGGTGCCGCCCTGCCCGGTGGTCGCCGACGAGGGGAGCGCGATGGTGAAGACGACCTTCACCGTCGAGGTCGCCGACGAGGGCGAGACGACGAAGGTGTTCGCGTTCGACGTTGACTGCACGACCGAGGCGCTCGACGACGTCACTGCGAGGGTCTTCGTCGTCGCGGCGAGGAGCGCGGCGTCACCCGTGATGCTCTGGTTGGCGTACGTGAGGTTGGCCTTGAGGTCCTGGCCGGTCGCACCGATCGTCAGCGTCTGGGTGAACTGGTACGTGTTGCCCGGCACCATGAGGGCGCTCGCCGGGTTGATCGTCGCCGAGCGGCCGTTCGTGACGTCGGTCCAGACGCCGTCGTTGTTGGCGCTGAGGGTCAGCGAGCCGGAGCTCACCGACGATGCCGCCGTGCTGGCGCTGGCGTTCCAGAGGGCGAAGGTGCCCGCACCGCCCAGGAGGAGGGCGACACCGGCGGCGCCGGCGATGGCACCGGTCACGATCTTGTGCATGGAGGAGTCCGTTCCTGCGCGTTCGGGCGCGCTGAGGCCATCGGCGGTGCCGATGGAACGATGTCATCGGCCCCTGGTTCGCGGGGTCGCGGCTGACCTGTGCCGGAGAGTGGTCGCCGGGCTCCGCGACGTGACACGTCTCGGGCGGGCTGGACTCGCTCTGGTGACGACGCTACCGGTCCCCCAAAGTGCCGACAAGAGGAAACATGCGTCTGAATGGACCCAGTACAGGGGGCATTTTCGTCCCCGAGAGTGCCGACACGTTTTGTACCCCGATGCGACGGCCCCGGAGTTCGGAATGCCGAGCACCCCCGTACCGTTGCACCGTCCGGAAACGAGGAGGGCCCATGGGCATCGTGCGGTGGTTGTTCGACGCGCAGCTCGTCATCGGCGACCAGACCGTGCTCTGGCGCGAGGTGATCGGCAACGTGTTCGGCCTGCTCAGCGCCCTCGGTGGGATGCGCCGCAAGGTCTGGGCCTGGCCGGTCGGCATCGTCGGCAACGCCCTGCTCTTCACGGTCTTCATGGGGGCGCTCTTCGACACCCCGAACCCGGTGAACCTGCTCGGCCAGGCCGGCCGACAGGTCATGTTCATCATCGTGAGCATCTACGGCTGGTACCGCTGGACGCACCGTCCCGACGACGCGACGACCGTGATCGACCCGCGCTGGGCCTCCTGGCGGGCTCGTGGACTGATGGTCCTCGTCATGGTGGGCGGCACTGCGGTCCTGACCCCGATCTTCCGCGCCCTCGGTTCCTACGAACCCGTGTGGAGCGACGCGTGGATCTTCGTCGGGTCGCTGCTCGCCACGTACGGCATGGCGAAGGGGTGGGTCGAGTTCTGGCTCGTCTGGGTCGCGGTGGACCTCGTGGGCGTTCCGCTGCTGTTCTCGGCCGGCTACTACGCGTCCGGACTCATGTACGTCTTCTACGGGGTGTTCACCCTCACCGGGTTCTTCGTCTGGATGAACCAGCGGACGAAGCCGTCGGCGGCGCCGGTCACGGTCGGCTGACCGTCCGGAGTGCGCGGCCCCCGGTCTGGGACGAGACACGGGGCCGTCGACGGGGTGAGATGGACGGATGGAACACGACCACGACGCCTCGCTCGGGGACGAGCAGTCCCTCGCCGAGCGGATCGTCCGCGGAGCCATCCGCGCCTACCGGCTCCACCCGTTCGACAGTGTCGATGCGACTGTCGTCGCCGAGGTGGCCGGGATCGGGGTCGACGTCGTCGAGCGGCTGTTCCCGACGTGGGACGCCCTGCTGCTCGTGACGTACGACCGCTGGACGCAGCTGCGTGGGACGCGTCGGACGAACCCGCCGAAGTGCACGATCGACCACGTCCGGATGACCCTCGCCGAGGACGTCGCCGATCCGGGGCTCGTCCGGGTGCTCGCCGGTGTGATCACGATCGCGGCGGCCGACACCGGGTTCGCCGAGCTGTTCCGGAAGCGCTTCGAGGAGTACGTCGAACAGCTCTCGGCCGGGCTCCAGCGCGACGTCGACGCCGGCAGCGAGCGGTTGGCGATCCCCGCGTACCAGGCGGCGACACAGCTGCTGGCCGTGTACGAGGGGCTGCAGATCCAGATGCTCGTCCGGCCGCACATCGACGTCCTGGTGGAGTTCGACCGCTCCGTCCGCACGCTCCGTCAGGGGTGGCGCGAGCACGAGGTCCCCGCGTGGGACCTCGACGAGGTCGTCCTCACGAGCTGACCGCGGCTACGGACGCGAGCGCCGCCACGACGCGATCTGGCGGAGCGTGACCTTCGACCCGTACTGGGCGACCGAGTGCCGGAACAGGTACTGGGCGAACCAGAGCAGCAGCGCGGCGACGACGAACACCTCGACGATGCAGACCACCGACTCGACGACCGTGAGCGACCCGACCGCGTTCCGCACCATCGCGGTGATCGGTGTGAACGTCGGGAAGTACGTGAAGAACGACGCGATCGGCGACGTCGGGGTGGTCATCACGAAGAACGCCGCGTAGAGCGGGATGATCAGCGAGAAGATCGCGACGGACTGCAGCGCCGAGGCGTCCTTGATCGAGGGCACCGCGGCACCGACGGCCACGAACAGCGCCGAGGCGAGCAGCACGCCGCCGACGAGCAGCAGCGCACCGACGAGCATCCGCCACGGGTCGACGACCAGCCCGCCGAGGCGCGAGGCAATCAGGGGGAGTGCCACCAGCAGCCCGATCAGTCCGGGCACCAGGAACACCCCGATCTGCACGAACCCGACGAGCAGCATCGCGATGACCTTGCCGCGGATGAGGTCACCGGCGGTCACGGTGGTGAGGATCATCTCGGAGATGCGGTTCTCCTTCTCCTCGACCACGACCGTCACCATGCGGGTCGCCAGCAGGATCACGAGCCCGAAGAACGCCGCGACGTAGAGGAACGGCGGCACGATCGACAGCCATCCTGGGGCGACCTGGCCGTCCGCGTACGTCGTGAGGTCGGTGTCCGGAGGCGTCCGCAGCAGCTGGATGGTCTCGGGGTCGTCGACGGTCGCGGCGACGCTCTGCTCGAGCACGCGTTCGGCCAGCGACGAGTAGCCGCCGTTGCCGAACAACCCGCGGTCGGCGGCGTCGACGCGGATCGGCTTGGTCGACGGTGACGCCGGGAACTCGATGAACGCGTCGAGCGTGCCGTCGCGGACCGCGGCCCGGTCTGCCGCCGCGTCGGTGGAGGGCGACCCACCCCACTTCGCCGCGACGGTCTGGGACACGAGCCCGGAGTGGTCGACGTACCGGAACGGGGTCTTCGACGCCGAGGAGCTCGTCATGACCGAGTCGGTACCGGCCGCCTGGCCCACCCCGACGAGCAGCGACACCACGACGATGACGACCGGCAGGGCGAGTGTGCCGATCCAGAACGCTGGCTTCTTCACCGCGCGGACGAACTCGAACCGGACGACGGTCCCGAGGCGGCTCACGCGGCGACCCCCGACTCGGCAGCGAGCGCGTCGTGCCCGTAGACCTGGACGAAGATCTCGTCGAGCGGGATCCGTCGCATCTCGAACGCGGTGACGTGCACACCCGCCGACACGAGGGAGGCGAGGATGTCCGAGCCGTCGGCGGTCGCCTCGGGCGTCGGGACGAGGTACGCGACGTGGCCCTCGTGCCGGGCCATCCGGTACAGCGGTGACTGCGGCACGGGTCCGTCGAGGCCGACCCGGGCGACCGCGCCGCCGAAGGCGTCCTGCACGTCGGGGATGGTGCCGTACGCGGCCGCCGTGCCGTCCTTCAGGAGCAGGATGCGGTCGCAGAGCCGTTCGACCTCGTCCATGTGGTGGGTGACGAGGATCACGGTGGCGCCGTCGGCCTTCCGTTCGTCGACGAGGTCGAGCAGCAGCCGGCGGTTCACCGGGTCGAGGCCCTTCGTCGGCTCGTCGAGGATGAGCAGCCGTGGCCGGTCCATGATCGTGATCCCGAGCTGCACCTTCTGCTGCTGGCCACCGGAGAGCTTGTCGACGCGGAGCTTCGCGCGGTCCGCCAGGCCGACCCGGGCGAGGTAGTCCATGCTCCAGGCCGTCGCCTCGGGTCCTCGCAGGCCGCGCAGTCGCCCGAAGTAGGTCATCACGTCGATGACGGACTCCTTGCGGTACAGGCCGCGCTCCTCGGGCAGGTAACCGATGCCGCCGGTCGCCGGCTTGTACGGGTGCCCGTCGATCGTCAGGGTGCCCGACGTCGGGGTCGTGATGCCGAGCAGGGCGCGGATCGTCGTGGTCTTGCCGGAGCCGTTGCTGCCGAGCAGGCCGAAGGTCTCGCCGGGGGCGATGTCGAACGACAGACCGTCGACGACGTTGCGGTCCCCGAAGCGCATGACGAAGTCCTGCACGCTGATGCTCGCCCCGGCCATCCTCGCCCCTCTCGACGGACCGACCATACCGGCCGCACCTGACGGACCGGCCCACGGCCCGAGATGGCGACCGCCTGACGGACTGGAGGCGCGGTGCCTGCCCGCACCGTCCTCCCTCGCAGGCTCGGTCGGCGCGCCCGGCGCAACGCTTCGCGTTGCCCCTGAGCCGGGCGCGCCACTCCGCCTCCTGGTTCCGTCAGGAACGCAACCAGGCGGTCCCCACACCCGACAGTGCGCCGTCTGCCACCGGCGCGGAGGCGAGCAGCAGCTCGCCGGAGGGGAGTTCGTACGGCTCGTCGCCGAACACCGTGACGCTCGTCCAGCCGTTCGGGCGGCGGAACGCGAGCACGTCCTCGCGCCCGGTCTCGAGCCACTCGAGGTGCTCCTCGGACTGCAGCTGCCCGCGCAGACCGAGGGCCTTCCGGTACAGGTTCAGGGTCGAGTCGGGGTCCGCGTCCTCGGCCTCGACGCTCACGGCGCCGAACCACGAGGGCTGCGGCAGGTGTGCCGTCCCGGAACCGAAGCCGAACGACGAACCGGACGTCGTCCAGGGGAGCGGCACGCGGCACCCGTCACGGCCGACGTCGATGCCCGGGTTCCGGAAGAACGCCGGGTCCTGGCGGTCCGCGTCGGGGATGTCGCCGACCTCGTGCAGGCCGAGCTCCTCGCCCTGGTACAGGTACGCGGAGCCGGGCAGGGCGAGCTCGAGGAGCGTCGCCGCCGTCGCCCGCCGGAGGCCGAGTGACCGGTCGAGCGCGTCCTGCGAACCACCGGCGAGCAGCCAGGCACTGCCCTGCTTCTCCTCGGCGCCGTTGCGGGCGGGCAGGGCGTAGCGGGTGGCGTGCCGGACGACGTCGTGGTTCGAGAACACCCACGTGGTCGACGAACCGGACTGCTCGGCGAGTCCGAGGTTGAACTCGATGATCGTCCGGAACGACGCGGCGTCGAAGTCGGCCTCGAGCAGGTCGAAGTTGAACGCCTGCCCGAGCCCGTCGGCGCTGGCGTACCGGGCGCGGCGGTCGGCGGCGACCCACGCCTCGGCGACGGCGGTGCGTGCCGGGGTGTACTCGTCGAAGACCTTCCGCCACTCGGCGTAGATCTCGTGCACGTCGTCGCGGTCCCAGAGGATGTGCGAGCCGTCCTTCGGGGACGCGAGCACCTCGGCCCAGGTCGGCAGCTCGCCCTCCGGCAGGTCCTTCGCCAGGCCGTGCGCGACGTCGATGCGGAAGCCGTCCACGCCCCGGTCGGACCAGAAGCGGAGGGTGTGCAGGAAGTCGTCGCGGACCTCGCGGTTCGCCCAGTTCAGGTCGGGCTGCTCCTTGGCGAAGTTGTGCAGGTACCACTGGCCGTCGCCGACCGCGGTCCAGGCCGGGCCGCCGAAGATCGAGATCCAGTCGGCCGGGGCGTGTTCGCCGGAAGGCCCGGTGCCGTCGCGGAACACGTACCGGTCGCGGGCGGGGGAGCCCTTCGGCGAGGCGAGCGCCTCGCGGAACCAGGCGTGGCGGTCGCTCGTGTGGTTCGGCACCACGTCGACGATCACGCGGATGCCCGCACCGTGCAGCGCGGCGACCATCTCGTCGAAGTCCTCGAGCGTGCCGAGGCGCGGGTCGATGTCGCGGTAGTCGTCGACGTCGTAGCCGCCGTCCGCGAGAGCGGACGGGTAGAACGGGCTGAGCCAGACGGCCTCGATGCCGAGCGACGCCAGGTACGGCACGCGGGCGGTCACGCCGGGCAGGTCGCCGATGCCGTCGCCGTTCGCGTCCGCGAAGGACCGCGGGTAGATCTGGTAGACGCTGGCCTGGCGCCACCAGGTCTCGTCGGTCGCGGTCGGGGTGGTCTGGACCAGGGTGTCGGTCACGGGGTTCCTTCTTTCGGTTGCTGTCGTCACTTGATCGCGCCCTGCGTCACACCCGCCATCACCCAGCGCTGGGTGATGAGGTAGACGATGATCGCCGGTGCCATCGCCATCAGGTACGAGGCGAACGACACGTTGTAGTTGTTGCTGAACTGCGTCTGGAACATCTGCTGCAGCACCGGCAGCGTCTGCAGCGCCGGGTCCGAGGTGATGAGCGACGGCATCACGAAGTCGTTCCACGAGGCCAGGAACGCGAAGATCCCGACGGTGGCGCTCATCGGTGCGAGGAGCGGGAACACCAGCCGCCAGAACACCTGCCCCGTGCTCGCGCCGTCGATGCGGGCGCTCTCCTCGAGCTCGGCCGGGATCGACCGCAGGAACGCGGTGAACAGCAGCACGCTGAAGGACAGCTGGAACATGACGTGCAGGATCGCGACGCCGAACGGGTTGTCCAGGTGCGCGAGGCCGGTCAGCTTCACCTGCGAGAGCGCGAGCACCGGGAACGGCAGGAACATCGCGGCGAGCAGGTAGAAGAACGACCAGCGGAACAGCCGGCGGTCCCAGTTCCGGGCGATCGCGTACGCCGTGAACGAGGCGAGCAGGATCGTGCCGACGACGGTGATCGCGGCGACGAGCACCGAGACGCCGAACGCCCGCGGGAAGTCCGTCAGCTGCCAGGCCTGCACGAAGCCGTCGACGCTGAACGGTGCGGGGAGCGAGAACGCGTTGCCGTCGACCGACTGCGCCGTGGTCTTGAACGCCATCGTCACGGTGACGTAGAGCGGGACGAGGACGGACAGCGCGCAGACGATCAGGACGATCGTGACGGGCCAGTTCGCGTTCCCGCTGCGGCGGCCGGCGGCACGTCCGCCGGCGGACCGGTCCGCGTCCACCGACCGGATGCTGCCGGTCTTCGTCGTGCCCGGTCGCAGGGGTGCTTGCAGGGACATCAGAGCGCTGCCTTCCCGCGGGTCGCCCGCAGCTGGATCACGGCGATGACGACCGCGATGACGAAGAAGATCGTGGCGTTCGCCATCTGGTATGCGTAGTCGCCGCCGTTGAAGCCCTTGAAGATGCTCATCGCGACGCTGGTGGTCGAGGTGCCGGGGCCGCCGTCGGTGAGGCCGACGATGATGTCGTACGAGTTCAGGAAGTTCTTGAACCCGATCACGAGGTTGATGAGGATGTAGCCCGCGGTGAGCGGTGCGGTGATCGAGATCAGCTGCCGCCACGAGCTCGCACCGTCGAGGGCCGCGGCCTCGTACACCTCGCCGGGGATCGACAGGACGCCCGCGATGTAGATGAGCAGCGTCGACGGGATCGCCTGCCACGCGGTGACGATCACGATCGCCACCCATGCCAGGTCCGGGTTCGCCAGGATGCTCTGCTCCAGCGGCGCGAACCCGAGCGACGTCGCGAGCGCCGGCAGGCTGTTCGCGAACAGGAACGAGAACACGTACGCGATGACGATCCCGGAGATCACCATCGGCAGGACGAAGACACCGCGGAGCGCGATCTTCCCGCGGATCTTCGACGTCAGGGCGATGGCGAGCAGGAACGCGACCGCGTTGACGACGATCACGGTGACGAGTGAGAACCCGATCGTGAACAGGTACGCCTGCAGGATCGCGGGGTCGGAGAACACCGCGATGTAGTTCGTCAGCCCGGTGAACCGGAACTCGCCGAAGCCGACGGAGTTGGTGAAGCTCAGCACGATGCCCATCACCGCGGGGAGCGTGATGGCGAGGGTGAAGAGCACGAGGGTGGGGAGCAGGAACGCCAGGAAGAGCGGGTCGAGACGCCGGCTGCGGCGTCGCGTCCCGGTCGTTCCGGCCTGGAGGCGCGGTGCGGCTCCGCCCCGTCGGCGGCGGTCCGCCGTCGTGACGGATTCAGTGGTCGTGGTGGCCATTCGACGTCTCCTTACGCGGCCGTGCGGAGCGCGAGGCGCGCCCAGTCGGCGTCGAGGGTGCGGAGCTGGGGCTTCGGGTCGCCGCCGAAGGCGATCGACTGCGCGTAGTTCGCGACGGGGATCTCGGCGGGGATGAGCTGCGAGGCGCCGAGGTAGAACGCGGCGTCGTCGTAGTAGGACTGCATGCCGGTGAGTGCGGGGTTCGAGGCGGGAGGAGCGTCCTTCCGCACGCCGAACCCGTTGTTGTCCGCGTTGTACTTGTCGTTCACCGTCGGGGTCATCAGGTACGTCAGGAACTCGCGGGCGGCCTCCTGCTTGCGGGACGCCTCCGGGATCCAGAGCGCGAGGTCGACGTTCACGCGCACCTTGTTGTCGGCGGCGTCGTCGGTGACGGGCAGCGGGAACGTCCCGAGGTCCATGTCGGGGGTCGTCTTCGCGATCTCGCCGAGCGCCCACGGCCCCTGCAGGTACATCGCGGCCTTCCCCTGGGCGAAGGCGAGGTTGCCGTCGCCGTACCCGCGACTGGCTGCGCCCTTCTGGTGCCACTGGCGGAGCTGCACCATGCGTTCCATCGGTCCCTGGAAGTCGCGTTCGAACGACACCGAGGCATCCTTGCCGACCTTCGTGCCCTCGCGCTGGAGCGCCGCGAACGTCTTCGGGACGTCGACCATGCCGCCGATCGAGTAGTCGAACATGCCCTGCGCGATCGTCCAGTTGTCCTTGAACGTGCCGTAGATCGGTGCGATGCCGGCCTTCGTCAGGCGCTCGCAGACGTCCGCGAACTCGCTCCACGTCGTCGGGACGTCGAGTCCCTGCTCGGCGAAGAGCTGCTTGTTGTAGATGACCGACGCCGCCGTCACCGAGTACGGCAGGGCGCTCTTGCGACCGGGGTAGTCGGCGGTCTGCTCGAGGAGCGGCCACAGGTCGGGGTTGATCGTGTCCGCCTGGGGCAGGTCGGAGAGGTCGGTGAGGGCGCCGTGCTCGACGAACGGTGCGACCGAGAAGTTGTAGTTCCAGCACCCGAGGTCCGGCGGTCGGTTCCGCACGAAGTTCGCGGACATGCTCGACGTCGAGTCGCGGACCACGCGGATCTTCGACTGGCTGGCGTGGAACTTCGCGATCACGTCGTCGAAGTACCCGATGACCTCGGGCTTGGACACGTAGAAGGTGATCGTCTCGGGTCGGCTGCTCGAGGAACCGAGCGGGGCGCACCCGGCGAGTGCCAGCCCTGCGCCGATGCCGCCCGCCCCGAGCAGGAACCCGCGGCGGCTGACCGCGGCGGTGCTCCTGGTGGCGTGTGTCTGCACGTCGTCTCCGTCCGTCCGGACCCGGCGTCCCTGCCGTTCCGGTTCGCGGTCCGGCTCCGGTGCCGCCCGCAGGACTTAATCTAGCGAGAAAATCTAATTACGCAAGGAAGTGTCGCCGCGATAGGGTCACCGCATGCCGCCGCACCGTGGAACGAGCGCCGAGACGCTGCTCGAGTACGCCTTCGCGGTCCGTGCGTTCACCGCGACCGAGGCGATCGACACCACCGGGCTCACCCGCTCCACGATCCTCGGCGCCTGCGAGGAGCTCGTCCGCCTCGGCTGGCTGTGCGAACTCGACGACGCCCGGGCCGCGGGCGAGTACCGGATGGGCCGGCCCGCACGGCGCTACGAGCTCGACACCACGGCCGGCGTCGTGGTCGGGGTCGACGCCGGGCAGCACCGGGTGACCGCGTTCGTCGCGGACCTGCGCGGAACCGTCCTCGGCCGTGCGTCCGGGACGCTCGGCGAGTCCGGGCTCGACGTCCCGGTCCGCCTGCGGGTCCTCGCCGAGACCGTCGCGGAGGCGCTCGCCGATGCCGCGGTCGATCCCGGACGCGTGCTCGTGACGGTCGTCGGCATCCCCGCTCCGGTCGACACCGGCGGGGCCTCTCCCGGGGACGGCGGGTTCTGGGACCGGATGAACCCCGGGTTCGCGGGTACCGTCCCGCACGGCCGCGTCGTCGTCGAGAACGACGCCAACCTCGCCGCGCTCGCCGAGCGGCCGTCCTCCGGTGAGGCCTCGTTCGCGGCGCTCCTGTCCGGCGAACGCTTCGGCGCCGGACTCGTGGTCGACGGCGTGCTGCTCCGCGGGGCGCACGGTGGGGCGGGGGAGATGCGGGTGCTCGAACTCGTCGAGGGGGTCGGGTCGTCGGACGGCATCGGTGCCACGGCCCGGACGCTCGTCGCCGAGGCCGTCGCTGCCGGCGTGCTCCGGCCCGACAGCCCGCTCGCGACGGAGGAGATCGACGCCGCCACCGTGTTCCGTGCCGCGCGGGACGGTGACGCGCAGGCGACCGAGATCGTGGACCGGCTCGGGGATCGCCTGGGCCGTGTGTGCGTCCTGCTCGCGAGCCTGCTCGACATCGACCGTGTCGTCGTCGCCGGGGCGATCGCCGAACCCGCCGCGGCCGTGATCGAGCGCGCACGCGCACTGCTCGACGACGGGCACTTCGACCCCGTGCCCGAGATCGTGGCGTCGTCGCTCGGTGCGGACGTCGTCGTGATCGGGGCGGTGGCGCACGCCGTCGACGCCGTCCGAGCCGACCCGTTGTCGTTCCCGCTCCGCGTCGACGTCGGCAGGCCATGACGCCTCCCTGGAACCACAACACGCACTTCCACGACCTGGTCCTGCGTGCGGTCCCGCGCGGCGCGAGGACGGCACTCGACGTCGGGACGGGCAATGGCCTGCTCGCCCGGGACCTCGCCGATGCGGGCCTCGCGGTGACGGCGATCGACCTCGACGAGACGGTGCTCGACGCCGCCCGCACCGAGCACGCCGACGCAGCGATCCACTGGGTGTGCGGAGACGTCATGGTGGCCGATCTCGGGCAGCAGTTCGACGTCGTCGCCTCGGTCGCGACCGTGCACCACCTGCCAGACCTCGCCCTCGCGCTGTCGCGCCTGGCGGACCTGACTGCGCCTGGAGGAACGCTCGTGGTCGTCGGTCTCGCGCGGTCGACGCGGCTCCGGGACCGCCTGCTCGACCTGGTCGGTGTCGTGCAACACCGCTGGTACTCGTGGCGTCGCGGCTACTGGGAGCACTCGGCCCCGACGTGCTGGCCGCCGCCGCACTCCTACTCCGAGGTGCAACGGACCGCCTGGGCAGTGCTCATGGGCTCCCGCTACCGACGGCACCCGCTCTGGCGCTACTCCGTGACCTGGCACCGGTCGACCTGAGAAGATCGCTGCATGCGCTGGTTCCGGACGATGCCGATGTGGGCACTGGTGCCGATCCTCTTCGTCGTGGTGGGTGGCGCGTGGTTGTTGATCGGCCTCGTCACGATGCCCCGCGACCAGCCGATCGCGATCCGGCTGATCGGCACCGTCTGGTACGGGGGTGTGATGGCGGCCGTGTTCGGCGTGTGGATCGCTCGTGCACGACGACGGGCGGGTGGGGCGGCGGAGCTCCACACGGTCCAGCAGGGCCTTCGTCGCGGCGAGGTGCCTGAAGGAGTCGACGTGTCAGCGTGGTCTGCCACGGCTGATGTGCAGCGCCGCCAACTCCGTCGGAACCTCTGGCTCGGTCCGCTCGTGTTCGGTCTGATGATCGTGCTCGCACTGTGGCTCGCACTGTCGCAGTCACCGGTGTGGTGGTTCGGCGTCGTGTTCTTCGTCGGGTTCCTGACCTGGTCCGTGGTGTCGACGCCCAGACTGCTCCGGAGCACCGAGCGCGTCCGCGAGGAACTGCGGCGTCGCAGCGGTGCGGAAGGGCCCATCAAGTCCGACACGTAGGTTCGATCCGTGGGGACCGAACGAACCGACGAACAGAACACCGATGAGCACGACCCGTACCCTCGGCGTCCCGGCTACGTCACCGGCGCCGACGGCCGTACGGACCGGACGACGACGGCTGCGATCGCCGGGGTCGTGGCGGGCTTGGTCGTCGTGTTCGTCCTCGGGTTCGCCCAGGTGAGCGACGCCGTCGCCTTCCCGGTCGGCATCGGCATCGGCGTCGCGGTGTGGCTCGTCGCCAGGGCTCGTTGGCGACGGCGTGAACGACACGCGGGTCGCTCGCCGGACGCCCTTCCGCAGGCTCGTGATCGCGCGATCTCCGAGGCGAACGGCGGTCGTCGCTTCTTCGTCGCGCAGAACCCGGTCGTCGTGATCGTGATGGGCGGGATCTTCATCGCCGTGGCGGTGGTCCCCGTCATGGTCGAGGGGGCGTCCGCGGTCCGGCTCGTCATCTCGACCCTGGTCGTCGCCAGCGGTGTCTCCTGCATCGTCCAGGGGGTCGGGACGCTCGTCGCCCGACGTCCGAGCGCCGCCGGGCACCGGCCGACTTCGTGAGCAGAAGTGGTCGGGTGCGCTCTGGCGACCCGACCACTTCTGCTCACGGTGTGCGAGACCAGAGACAGACTGGAGGCGCGGAGCGCCCGCTACTCGGTCGTCGCGACCCAGTCGATGAGGAGGTTGCCGGAATCGCCCCAGTTGCCGGTCTGGAACATGAACCGGTGCTCGGTCGTCGGGACGTCGTGCGTGACGGTGCCGATGACCTTGCCGTCCACCTTGTAGGTGACCGACTTCCCCGGGTCCCAGTCGATCGTGTAGGTGTGCCAGTCACGCCACGAGACACCGGTGCCGAGCTGGACGCGTTCGGCCTCGTGTCCGGGGGTCATCGAGTGGTGGAACGCCGACGGGCTCTGGTCGAAGTTGCCCTCGGGGAAGTCGATCTCACCGTCGGACCACTTGTCGGAGCTCGGCCACAGCATGAAGGCCGCGCCGTTGCCGTCGCCGCCGGTCGCCTTCGCGCGGACGGAGAACGTCCCGCCGACGTGGTCGTAGGCGCCGGCGCGCGAGCCGAAGGTACCGGCCGTTCCCGCTCCGCCGAGCTGCACGTCCATGACGCCGTCGTGGACGGAGACGGTCTTGCTCGGCTCGTAGATGCCGGACGTCCCGTCAGGGTAGGGCTGCCACGCCTGCGGGTAGAGGCGGCTGACCAGACCGGTCACCGCGGACAGGTCGAAGTTCTCGACGAACGACGTGTCGGGCGCGAGTGAGATCAGGTCTGCCTGCGCTGCGTCGTCAGCGGCGGTGTCGTCGCCGGGTGTCGCGTCGTCGGAGGGTGCCGACTCCTCGATGGGGGCGGAGTCGGCGGACGGGGTCTCGGTGGGGGCGGCCTCGTCGGTGGGCGAGGCGTCGTCGGAGGGCGTCGCGTCATCGGTCGGTGTCGGCGAGACCGGGGCCGTCGGCGGCGACTGGTGGCCGCGTCCGCCCCACCACCCGTGGGCGGAGGCAGCGGTCGGGACGCCGATCAGCAGGGCGCTGGCGGCAGCTGCCGCCAGGACGACGCGGCTGCGGCGGTGACGGGTCGGACGGTTCGTCGTGGATGCGTGCTGTGCGCGGTCGCGCACGTGCTTCGAAGCAGAGATGTCGGGCTCCTCGGGTGGGGCTCGGGCATGGAAGGGGCCCGCTCCACGGCGCGATCCACGGATTTCGGTGACGGGTCCCCGAACATCATGCATCATCTGTGCCCCGTTTGGGGGGTCCTGCCCGATTTGACCGTTCCCAGCCGGCACTCGGCCGCGCCGAGACTCGGCCTGCGCGACACTTCTCGCGCCGCTGGTCGCGAGAACTGTCGCCCTGACCGAGACTCGGGCCGAGGGGACGCCGCGGGGGACGCCGCGGGGTGCCTGCCCCGCGTCAGGTCCGGGCGATGGGCGTGAGTCGCTGCAGCTGCGTCACGTGCCCCGGCTCGAGCTCGTCGAGCGACGCGACCCCGAGCAGGCGCATCGTCCGCTCGATCTGCTCGGACAGGATCTGGATCATCCGGTCGACCCCCGCCTCGCCACCCGCCATCAGGCCGTACAGGTAAGCGCGTCCGACCATCGTGAACTTCGCGCCGAGGGCGACCGCGGCGACGATGTCGGCGCCGGACATGATGCCCGTGTCGAGGTGCACCTCGGTGTCCTTGCCGACCTCCTTCACCACGGAGGGCAGCAGGTGGAACGGCACGGGAGCGCGGTCGAGTTGCCGCCCGCCGTGGTTCGACAGCGTGATGCCGTCGACGCCCATGTCGGCCAGGCGCTTGGCGTCCGCCAGGGACTGCACGCCCTTGACGACGACCTTGCCCTTCCACTGCGAGCGGATCCACTCCAGGTCCTCGTAGGTGACGGTCGGGTCGAACATGTGGTCGAGGAGCTCCCCGACGGTGCCGGACCAGCGGTCGAGCGACGCGAACGCCAGCGGCTCGGTGGTCAGGAAGTCGAACCACCACCAGGGCCGCGGGATCGCGTTGAGGATGGTCTTCGCGCCGAGCTGGGGCGGGATCGAGAACCCGTTCCGCTTGTCCCGCAGGCGGGCGCCGGCGACGGGGACGTCCACGGTGACGAGCAGCGTGTCGAACCCGGCCTTCTCGGCACGGGACACGAGCGCCATCGACTTCTCGCGGTCCTTCCACATGTACAGCTGGAACCAGTTGCGTCCGTGCGGGTTGGCGTCGCGGACGTCCTCGATCGCGGTCGTGCCCATCGTGGACAGGGAGAACGGGATGCCAGCGCGTCCGGCAGCCCGGGCCCCGGCTCGCTCGCCCTCGGTCTGCATCATGCGGGTGAACCCGGTCGGTGCGATGCCGAACGGGTACGCGACGGGAGCACCGAGCACCTCGCGCGAGGTCGACACGTGCGACACGTCACGCAGGATCGCCGGCGTGAACTCGATGTCCTCGAATGCCTGACGGGCGCGTGCGAGGGAGATCTCGGCCTCTGCCGCGCCCTCGGTGTAGTCGAACGCGGCGCGGGGGGTGCGTCGCGCGGCGATGTCCCGGAGGTCCCAGATCGTCAGCGCCTGGTCGAGCCGCCGCCGCCGCGCGTTGAGGTCGGGCTTCTTGAACTGCATCAGTGGCGCGAGGTCGCGAACGGTCGGCAGCTGACGCTTGATCGGCGTGCGCCGGGCCGACGGGGCACCCGGGGTCGCTGCCGGTGCGCCCGTCGCCGGGTCGACTCGGTGCTGGTTGTCGGTCGAGGTCATACAGACATCCTACGTCTCGGGGTGGATCGGTGGGTCGAAGTGGGGGAGGTGGTGGGGGTGTACCGCACGGGCTCGACGGTGCGGGCGACCCGGTCGCGCAGCGCTTCGAGCGATGCGCCGGTCAATCCGCCCAGTCCGGCGGCCCGTGCCTGCACGAGCACGTTGCCGAGCGCGGTCGCCTCGACGGGCCCGGCCAGGACCGGCAGCCCGGTCCGATCGGCGGTCAGCTGGCACAGCAGACGGTTCTGGGACCCGCCACCGACGATGTGCACCTGTCGGACGTCTCGGCCCGTGACGGTGATGATCGTCTCGAGCGTGTCCGCGTACGCGGAGGCCAGCGACTCGAGGATCGACCGCACGTACTCGGCCGGCGAAGCCGGCGCGCTCAGGCCGTGCGCGGCACACCAGGCCGCGATGCGCGACGGCATGTCGCCCGGTGGCGTGAACGACTCGTCCGCGACGTCGAAGACGGGAACAGGGGCCGTGACGGCCGCGGCGGAGGCGAGCAGTGCCTCCAGGTCGATGCGGTCCCCGCCACGTTCCCAGGTGCGGACGCTCTCGGAGAGCAACCACAGTCCGGACACGTTCTTGAGGAAGCGCACGCGGCCGTCGACCCCACCCTCGTTCGTGCAGTTCGCACGGCGTGCCGCGTCCGACAGGACCGGCGCGTCGAGTTCGACGCCGACGAGCGACCACGTGCCGGACGAGACGTAGGCGAAGTCCGGTTCCGTCGCGGGCACCGCGACGACCGCGGACGCCGTGTCGTGCGACCCGACGAGCGTCACCGGGGCGCGGCCGCCGACGGCGTCGGCGACGGACGGCAGCAGGGGACCGAGACGGTCGCCCGGGTCGCGCAGGGTGGGCAGGAGTCCGGACGGGAGGCGCGCAGCAGCCCGCAACGTCGGGTCCCACCCGCGGGTGGTCGCGTGCAACAGCCCGGTGGTCGACGCGTTGGTGCGCTCGGCGGCCTCGACCCCGGTGAGCCAGTACCCGAGCAGGTCGGGGACGAGCAGCGCCCGCTGGGCGAGCTGCACGGACGGGTCGGCGGCGAACTGGAACACCGTGTTGAAGGGCAGGTGCTGCAGGCCGTTCCGGGCGTACAGCTCGGCTGCCGGTACCCGCTCGTGCACCGGCGCGACGCCGTGCTCGTGCCGCTCGTCGCGATAGTGGTACGGCAGCCCGAGCAGGCGTCCGTCACGGAGCAGCCCGTAGTCGACCGCCCACGAGTCGATGCCGATGCTCGCGATCTCGGGGTGCCGGCCGAAGGCATCGCGGAGGCCCGCGGTGACCTGCCGGTACAGCTCGACGACGTCCCAGTGCAGCGCCTCGCGGTCGCCTTCGTGGAGCGTGACCGGGCCGTTCGGGAACCGGGCGACGTGCTCCATCCGGATGTCGTCGGCGTCGACGACGCCGAGGATCACCCGGCCGCTGGTGGCCCCGAGGTCGACGGCGGCGACGGTGCCGCGGTTCGTCACGGTGCTACCTCCTGTCGTTCATCAGCGCAGGAACGCCGCCGCGACGCCCGCGTCCACCGGCACGTGCAGCCCGGTGGTGTGCGAGAAGTCGTCGGTGCAGATCGCGTAGACGGCGTTGGCGACGTTCTCGGGCACGACCTCGCGCTTGAGGATCGTGCGCTGGGCGTAGAACTTGCCGAGGTCCTGCTCCTCGATGCCGTACGTCTTCGCGCGGTTGGCACCCCAGCCGGACGCGAAGATGCCCGAGCCGCGGACGACGCCGTCGGGGTTGATCCCGTTGACGCGGACACCGTGTTCGCCGAGCTCGGCGGCGAGCAGGCGGACCTGGTGCGCCTGGTCGGCCTTGGTCGCCGAGTAGGCGATGTTGTTCGGTCCGGCGAACACCGAGTTCTTCGACGAGATGTACACGATGTCGCCGCCGAGGCCCTGCTCGATGAGGACCTTCGCCGCCGCCTTGGACACCAGGAACGAGCCCTTCGCCATGACGTCGTGCTGCAGGTCCCAGTCCTGCTCGGTGGTCTCGAGGAGGGACTTGGAGAGCGAGAGCCCGGCGTTGTTCACGACGAGGTCGAGACCGCCGAAGTGCAGCAGCGTCTGCTGGATCGCCTGGTCGATCGCGTCGGCGTCCGTCACGTTCGCCGCGACGCCGATGGCCTGGTCCGTGTTCCCGATCTCGGCTGCGGCGTCCTGCGCCTTCGCCAGGTCGAGGTCGGCGATGACGACCGCGGCGCCCTCGGCCGCCAGGCGCTTCGCGATGGCCTTGCCGATGCCGCTCGCGGCGCCGGTCACCAGGGCGATGCGCGTCGCGAGCTTCTTCGGGGCGGGCATCCGCTGGAGCTTCGCCTCTTCCAGTGCCCAGTACTCGATGCGGAACTTCTCGGCCTCGTCGATGGGGGCGTACGTGCTGAGGGACTCCGCGCCGCGCATGACGTTGATGGCGTTGACGTAGAACTCGCCGGCGACCCGGGCGGTCTGGGCGTCCTTGCCGTACGAGAACATCCCGATGCCGGGGACGAGCACGATGAGCGGGTCGGCGCCGCGGATGGCGGGGGAGTCCGGGGTCGCGTGCCGGTCGTAGTAGGCCTGGTAGTCCTCGCGGTACTGCTGGTGCAGCGTCTGCAGCCGCTCGATGGTGTCGTCGGTGCTCGCCGAAGCGGGCAGGTCGAGGATGAGCGGCTTCACCTTGGTGCGCAGGAAGTGGTCCGGGCAGCTCGTGCCGAGGGCGGCGAGCTCCTCCGCGCGGGCGCTCGCCAGGAAGTCGAGCACGACGTCGGAGTCGGTGAAGTGCCCCACCACGGGCTTGTCGTGCCCGGCGATTCCCCGGATCGTCGGTGCGAGGGAAGCGGCACGCGCGTGGCGCTCGTCGGTCGGCAGCGCTTCGAACCCGGGGCGGACCGGCCCGAACGGCTGGTCCTTCCCGTTGGCTGCGATGTACTGCTCCGCCGTGTCGATGATCCAGCGCGAGTTCGCTTCGGCCTCGTCGCTCGTGTCGCCCCAGGCCGTGATGCCGTGCCCGCCGAGGATCGTGCCGATCGCCTGCGGGTTGTCGCGCTTGATCGCGGCGATGTCGAGGCCGAGCTGGAACCCCGGGCGACGCCAGGGGACCCACACGACCTTGTCGCCGAAGATCGTGGACGTCAGCGCCGGTCCGTCCGCCGCGGTCGCGATGGCGATGCCGGCGTCCGGGTGCAGGTGGTCCACGTGCGCGGCGTCGACGAGGGCGTGCATCGCCGTGTCGATCGACGGCGCCGCCCCGCCCTTGCCGTGCAAGGTGTAGTCGAACGCGGCGACCATCTCGTCCTCGCGTTCAACTCCCGGGTAGACGTCCTGGAGTGCCCGGACCCGGTCGACGCGCAGGACCGCGAGGCCCGCCGGGGTGAGGGTGCCGAGGTCGCCCCCGGAGCCCTTCACCCAGAGCAGCTCCACCGGTTCACCCGTGACGGGGTCGGTGTCGGTGCCCTTGGCGGAGGTGTTGCCGCCCGCGTAGTTCGTGATCCGCGGATCCGAGCCGAGCGCGTTCGATCGTGCGATGAGTGCACTGATCGTCGTGTCTGCGTCCGTTCGCTGCGTTGCGGGGTCCACCCGTGCCTCCAGTCCTGTGCTTGTCATGATGTCTACGCGCCCCATCCGGCCTGGACGCCGCCGACGCGGTCCTCGGCGATCGACTGCTGGTACCCCGACTCGAGGTACGCGCGCATCGGGTTCGCCGGCAGCCCACGGGACTCCCGCCACGCGGCGAGGTCGGCACGGACGTCGGTCTGGTACGCGTCCATGAAGATCTCGTTCGCGCCGAGGACGTCGTGTGCCTCCTGCGCCGCGGTCAGTGCGACGCGGTCGAGCAGCAGGGCACGGGCCGTCATCTCCTGGACGTTGAGCACCGAGCGGATCTGCCCGGGGATCTTGTCCTCGATGTTGTGGCACTGGTCGAGCATGAACGCGACGTCGGGGTTGTCGTAGCCGCCGCCGCGGATGACCTCGACCAGGATGCGGAACAGCTGGAAGGGGTCCGCCGCTCCGACGATGAGGTCGTCGTCCGCGTAGAAGCGCGAGTTGAAGTCGAACGAGCCGAGCTTCCCGAGGCGCAGGAGCTGCATCACGATGAACTCGATGTTCGTGCCGGGGGCGTGGTGGCCGGTGTCGAGGCAGACCATCGCCTTGTCGCCGAGGGCAGCCGTCTGCACGTAGCTCGTGCCCCAGTCCGGCACGTCGGTGTGGTAGAACGACGGCTCGAAGAACTTGTACTCGAGCACCAGGCGCTGGTCCGCGCCGAGGCGGTCGTAGATCGTGCTGAGCGACTCGTGCAGGCGGTCCTGGCGGGAGCGCATGTCCTCTTGCCCCGGGTAGTTCGAGCCCTCGGCGAGCCAGATCTTCAGGTCGCGCGAACCCGTGGCGTCCATCACGTCGATGCAGCGCAGGTGGTGGTCGATCGCCTTCTGCCGGATCGTCTCGTCGACGTGGGTCAGGGCGCCGAACTTGTAGTCGTCGTCCTGGAACGTGTTCGAGTTCACGGTGCCGAGGGAGACGCCGTGCTCCTCGGCGTGGCGCTTCAGGTCGGCGTAGTCGTCGACGAGGTCCCACGGGATGTGCAGCGCGACGGTCGGGGCCAGGCCGGTGTACTTGTGCACCTGGGCGGCGTCGGCGATCTTCTCGTAGGGGTCGCGCGGCGTGCCGGGCGTCCCGAACACCTTGAAGCGGGTGCCGGAGTTGCCGAACGCCCAGCTGGGGAGTTCGATCTGCTGACGGGCCAGCTGGTCGGCGACGGAGCTGAAGCTCGCAGATGTCATCGTGTCACTTCCTCGTGGTCGATTGAATCGTTTCATACGGTACGCGCCGCGCGCGGTTCGCGCAAGCGCGGGGTGTCTGCGCACAACCAAAGTGGACCGGAACCGCGCGATTGCGAGGTGCGAGGTGCGTTTGGTTGTGCGGAGCCGCCGGCGGGCGGGCGCGAGCAGGAGCCCGCGCCCGCCCGCGCCCGCTACGCGGCGGGCACCGCGGCCGGCGCGCGCAGCTCGTGCGTCCCGCCGCCGAGCCGCTGCTCCGCAGCCCCCGGCAGTCGCACCACGGCGGAGACGCCCTCCGGGACCGTCGCACGGACGAGCAGCTCCCCGTCGACGAGCTCCCACCGCACCGCGACGTGCCCGTGCACCGTGTCGAGCGAGGTCGACGCCCACGTCAGGCCACCGCCCGGCTGCGGCGCGATGAGCACCGACTCGTACCCGGGGGTCAGCGGCGCGAGGCCACCCACCACACGGTGCATCCAGTCCGCCACGGCACCGAGCGCGTAGTGGTTGAACGAGGTCATCTCGCCCGGGTTGATGGTGCCGTCGGGCAGCATCGAGTCCCAGCGCTCCCAGACGGTGGTCGCGCCCATCGTGACCGGGTACAGCCACGAGGGGCACTCCGTCTGCAGCAGCAGCCGGTACGCGTCGTCGAGGTGGCCGGTCTGCGTCAGCGCGTCGGTGATGAACGGCGTGCCGGCGAACCCGGTCGAGATCCGGTAGCCGGACTGCTCGGCCAGTTCGGCCAGGCGGTCGCCCGCCTTCGCCTCGTCGTCGGGGGACAGGATGCCGAAGACGATCGCCAACGCGTAGACGGTCGTGCAGTCGGAGCGGATCCGGCCGTCCGTCACGTAGTGCTCGGTGAAGGCGGCCTGGAGGCCCGTGGCGAGTTCCTCGGCCTCGGTCGCCTCCGCCTCGTGGCCCGTCAACCGCGCCGCCTGCGCCACCAGGGTGGCGCTGCGGTAGGCACACGCCGTCGCGACGACGCCCGGGTCGGCCTTCGCCTTGGCGGCGTCCTCCGGCGGGGCGTCCGGGTCGAGCCAGTCACCGAACTGGAACACGGTGTCCCAGAGGCCCTGCGGGGAGAGGTGTCCCTTGATCCGGCGGAGGTGCGCCGTCATCGAGTCGAGCTGCTCCTCGAGCACCGCGGTGTCGCCGTACGCCTGGTACAGCGTCCAGGGCACCCACACCCCGGCGTCCGACCAGATCGCGGTCGCATCGGGCTTGCCGAAGTCCTCGGCGGGGGAGTACTTCAGCACGTCCGGCACCACGAACGGGATGACGCCGTCGGCGTGCTGCTGCTCGAGCCAGACGTCGCGGAGCCAGTCGCCGAGGAACGCCCTGGTGTCGAACAGGTACGAGGCCGTCGGGGCGAACGCGGCGATGTCGCCCGTCCAGCCCAGGCGCTCGTCGCGCTGCGGGCAGTCCGTCGGCACGCTGAGGAAGTTGCCCTGCATACCGCGCACGACGTTGTCGTGGAAGGTGTTCAGCAGCTCGTGGCTCGACTCGAACGTGCCGGTGCGGGTGAGGTCCGATCCGACCTGCACCGCGGTGACCGCCGAGCGGAGTTCGTCGAGCGTGCCGGCCCACCCGTCGACCTGGGCGTACCGGAAGCCGTGGAACGTGAAGCGCGGTTCGAAGACGTCGTCGCCGCCGCTCAGGGTGAAGTGGTCGGTGGCCTTGGCGGTGCGCAGGGGACGGGTGCCGAGCTCGTCGTGCTCGAGGACCTCGGCGTGACGGAGGGTCAGGACGGTGCCGGCGGGGCCGGAGGTCGTCACGCGGATCCAGCCGACCAGGTTCACCCCGAAGTCGATCAGGGTCGCGCCGGACGGGCTCGTCCAGACCTCGACTGGGGCGACCTCGGCGAGGGGTCGGACCGGCGGGACGGTGTCCGCGACGAGTTCGCGTTCGCCGAGGTCCACCGTGTGCACCGTGCCGGTGCGACCCTCGTGTCCGTCCACGCTCGGAACGGTCACGTCGCCCGGCGTGAGGAACGAGCCGTCGCGCAGGCGGGCGTCGATGTCCTCGCCGTCGTACAGCTGGTCGGCGGTGATCGCGCTCGACAGCGCCTGCCAGTCGGTGTCCGTCGCGATCCGCTGCTCGTGGCCGTCCGCGAACACGATCCGGAGCTCGGCGAACCCGGCGACCTCGTCGGCGTACCAGCCGCCACCGCCACCCCACGCGAGGCGCCCGGCGGCCCAGCCCTTGCCGAGCACGAGTGCGAGCACGGCGGCGTCGCCCGACCCGGTGTCCGTGAGGTTCGCCGTGACGTCGTGCGACACGACACGGAGGCGCCACTCGTAGCTCGTCCAGCCCGGCTCGAGCAGGTGGTCGGAGACGCGGGTCCCGCCGAGCCAGGCCTCGACGACACCGAGTGCGCTGACGTCGAGGGTCGCGCTCGCGACGGCGCCGTGGCCGTCGTCGAGGGTGAACTCCCGGCGCAGGATCGGTGCGCTCCCGAGGTCGGCGTCGCTCGCGATGAACGGTGCGGTCCAGGTGGTCATGTGGTGTGGTCCTTTCACGCGACCGGTCGTCGTCGACCGGTGCGGGGGTCGAGGGCCCGGCCGCCCGCCCGGGTGGGCGGTGCGGAGGAGACGGGTCGCGCCTCCAGGCCGGGGTCGGGCGTCAGCCCTTGACGGCGCCGCTGGTCATGCCGGCGACGATCTGACGGTTGAAGAAGATGTAGAGGATCAGCGGGGGGATCGTGATGAGCAGCACGTCCGTGAACAGCAGGTTCAGCTGGCTGACCGACTGGCTCTGGAACGTGTACAAGGTCTGCTGCACCGTCGCGTTCTCGGACCCGGGCAGGAAGTACAGCGGGTTCGTGAAGTCGTTGAACACCGTCACCGACTGCACGAGCACGACCGTGATGATCACCGGCTTGAGCAGCGGCAGGACGACCCCGAAGAACAGACGGATCGGTCCGGCGCCGTCGAGCACGGCTGCCTCGTCGAGCTCCTTGGGGATCGTCGCGACGAACGCCCGGAACAGCAGGATGCAGAACGACAGGCCGAAGGTCGCCTCGATGAGGATCATCCCGCCCATGGTCTTGAACAGGTTGAGCCCCTGCAGCACCCAGATCGTCGGGACGATCGCGGGCGGGACGATGAGTCCGGCCAGGACGAAGAAGTTGATCAGGCCGTTCCACTTGCTCGGCCGCCGTTGCAGGACGTAGCCGACCATCGCGGAGAACACCACCATGATGATGACGCTCCCCACGGTGAGGACGGCGCTGTTCAGGAACGAGCGCAGGATCCCGCCGTCGCCGGTCTGCATGACCGCCACGAGGTTCTGCCACAGCTGCCACTGGGTCGGCAGGCTGAAGCCGAGCTGGTTCGCCTCGGCCGGACTCTTCGCGGCCTGCAGCAGGACGAAGACGAACGGCACGAGGAAGACCACGAAGCTGACGACGATGGCGATCGAGCCGACGGTCCACCGCTGGACGGTCTGGCGCTTCACGGGCCGGCGTGCGGGCGCGGTGGTCGCGGTCACAGTTCTGCCTCCTTGCGGTTGAGCAGCCAGGAGATGGGGACCATGATCGCGGTCACGACGATGAAGAGCACGACGTTGCCCGCGGTCGACAGCCCGTAGAACCCGGCCTGGTACTGCTTGTAGATCACACTCGCGATGACGTCACTGGTGAACCCTGGTCCGCCGCCCGTCATCGCCCAGATGAGGTCGAACGATCGCAGACCGCCGATGAGCGACAGGATGATGACCGTCCCCATCGCGGGTCGGGAGAGCGGCAGCGTGATGTTCCGGAAGATCGTCCACGCGCTCGCACCGTCGACCCGGGCGGCCTCGAAGTACTCCTGGGGGATCGCCACGATGCCGGCGATGAAGATGAGCGTCGCGATGCCGACGCCCTTCCAGACGTCCACTGCGGCGACGCTCCAGAGGGCGAGGGCCGGGTCGGTCAGCCACCCTGGCGTGGGGAGGCCGACCGAACCGAGGACGCCGTTGATGATCCCGTGGAAGGGGTCCATCAGCGCCTTGAACGTGATGCCGATGCCGATGGTCGACACCAGCACGGGGAAGAACACCACCGCTCGGAGGTACCCGCGCCCGAGCACGGGGCTCGTGAGGAGCAGGGCGAGGGCGAGTCCGAGGACCACCTTCGCCGCGCTCGTCACGAACCCGTACTCGAACGTGTGCACGAACCCGGAGACGAGCTGCGGGTCCTGGAAGAACCGGACGAAGTTGTCGAAGCCGATGAAGGTCTGGTCGAACAGCGTCCAGCGGGTGAGCGAGAAGTAGAACCCCGCGAAGGTCGGGACCGCGAAGAACACGACGTACAGCGCGATCGCCGGGATGAAGAACCACGCCGGGTAGAACGAGCGCATCCGCTTCCGGGCCGGGCCGGGGCCCGCCTTCGTTGTCTGCGGCGGGGCCACCGCCGTCGTGAGCGTCGCGGTCACGCCGGTCACCAGCCCTTGATGCCGAGCTGCTGGGCCTGCTGGACGACGTCGTCGTCGTACTGGTCAGCGCCCTTCGCCGCGTTGGTGATGCCCGAGCCGACCTGCACGCAGATCTTCTCGAGGTTCGGGCCCTTGATCGGGGAGAGGAACTCGAGCGCCGGGCTGGCCTTGCCGTCGTCGAGGTACTTCTGCAGGTCGCCGATCATCGGGGGCACCGAGTCGGGGAGTGTGCAGGTCGAGATGACGTACGGGCCGCCGGGGGTGCCGGTGTCGTTCTGCACCTTGCAGCCGTCGGACGAGTTCGCGAAGGCGATGAACTTCTTCGCGGCCGCGAGCTTGTCACCCGTGGTCGTCTTCGGGATGTAGAGGCCGTTCGGCTCCCAGATGGTGAGGTTCGTGTCGTCCGCGTTCTCCGCCGGCAGGGCGAAGGCTCCGATGTCGTTCACCGCGTCGGGCGAGTCCTGCTGGATCGCCGAGATCGCGTTGGTCAGCATCGGGTACTGGGCGCCCTTGCCGTCGGCGAGCATCTTCAGGCCGTTCGCCTGGGTGGCCGACGCGTAGTCCTCGTTGTAGAGGTCCTTGTCCTTGCCCTCCTGGAGGTGCTGGAACCCGGCGAGTGCCGGCTGGTCCGCGTAGGACTCCTTGTGCTTCGTGTACTGCGTCGCCCAGTTCTTCTGCTGCGCGGTGATGTTCGCGAAGTCGCCGAGGACGAACAGCTGGCTGGTCCAGGTGTCGCCGTAGGTCTGGATGATCGGCGCGATGCCGGCGTCCTTGATCTTCTCGCTGTTGCTGATGAAGTCCGCCCACGTCGTCGGGACGCTCAGGCCGAGGTCCTTGTAGACCTTCTTGTTGTAGAGGACCGCGCCGCCGAAGCTGGTGCCGAACGGTGCGCCGTACATGCCCTTGTCGGTGCTGACGACCTTGGTGAACTGCGGGTCGACGTCCTTCGCCCAGCTCTCCTTCGAGAGGTCGACGAGGGTGTTGTCCGGGTTGAGGGCCTGCATGAGCGAGCCGGAGTTGTAGTTGAAGACGTCGGCCATCTCGCCGGTCGACAGCCGGGTCTTCACCAGGTTGTCGCCGTCGGTGCCCTGCGGCTTCGTGTCGAACTTGACGGTGATGTCGGGGTTCGCCTTCTCGAATGCTGCGATGAGCGGCTTCGCGGTGGCGGCAGTGGCCTCGGCGTTGTCGGCGAGGTACGTGATCGTGACCTTGCCGCCGCCGCTGCCGGTGTCGGCGGAGCCGCCCGAAGAACAGGCGGCGAGACCGCCGATGAGGACCGTGGCGCCGCCGATGGCGAGCAGCCGGGTGGTCAGGGAACGAGCTGACATTCCTTACCTCCTCGTAAGGCCCGGGGCGGGGTGACCCCGGGTGAAACGGACCCGGAGCCCGCGCCGATGCGGGATCCGGTGGTGCTGTTTAGAACGTTTCAATCGGAATGGAACCATGTGGATTGAAGCGTGTCAATCACCGATTCGGATTCGTTACGGAAGCGCGTGCTCCCGCGCGGTCCGCGAGGCGGGCGGGCGCGGCGCGCGGGCGCGGTGGGCGCGGCGGGCGCGGTGGGCGCGGTTCGCGAAAGCGACAGTCTGCCGCCGGAGTTCTCGGGGAGACTGTCGCTCTGGCGGCAAAGACGATGCGTGTCCGCCGGAAGCTGTCGCTTCGGCGGGACGAGTGCGCCTGCGACCGCACCGCCGCCTGCGACCGCACCGCCGCCTGCCGCGCCCACGCTCAGGCCTCGGTGCGCCTCGGGTCGCTCGGCGTCCCCGCCGCGGCCACCTCGGCGGCGCGCCCCCGTCCGAGCGTGCTCTCCCGCGGCACGAGCTCACTGCCGAGCACCACCGTCCGGTGCACGTGCTCCGCGGGGTCGTCCGTCAGTTCGTCGAGCAGGAGGGACACCGCCGCCGCGCCCATCTCCTCGCCGTGCATCGTCACCGAGGTCAGCGGCACCGCGCCACCCCACGCCACCGAGTTGTGGTCGCATCCCGACACCGGGATGTCCTCCGGCACGCGGATCCCCCCTGCGCGCAGTTCGGTCACCACCGCCATCGCCAGCAGGTCCGTGACGCCGAGCACGCCGTCCGGCCGCACCTCGGCGGGCATGGCGGCGATGCGAGCGCCGGCGTCCGTCCCGCCGGGAGGGTCGATGTCACCGGCGTCGACGTCCACGAGCTCGACCCCGGGGTGCTCGGCGATCGCCCGGAGCATCCCGGCCCGACGTCGCGCCACGGGCTGCAGGTCCGGTCGCGCGCTCACGAACCCGATCCGTCGGCAGCCCTGCTCGACGAGGTGCTTCGTCGCGACGTACCCGGCCTGCTCGTTGTCGACGATGACCGAGCAGGCGTCGACCTCGGTCGGTTCGTAGTTGACGTACACGATCGGCCGGCCGTGCTGCTTGGCGGCCTCGACCTGGTCGCGCGACTCGGTCATCGAGGCGAGCAGGATGCCGGAGACCCTCGTGCTCTCGAGGAACGCCAGGTGTTCCCCCTGCGCGACCAGGTCGTTCTCGCTGCTCGCCACCAGCAGGGTGTTCCCACGGTCACGTGCGGCCGTCTGGGCGCCGCTCACCATGTCCGTGAACAGGGAGTTCCGCAGCGACGCGACGACCAGGCCGATCGCCCGGGTGCTGCCCGACACCAGGGCGCGGGCGTTGCGGTTCGGCGTGTACCCGAGCTCCGCGATCGCCGCGCGGACGCGGGCCGCCGTGGCGTCGGCGACGCGCTCGGGGTGGTTCAGGACGTTCGAGACCGTCGCGAGCGAGACGCCCGCCCGAGCCGCGACGTGGTGCACGCTCGGCGGTCCGTCGCGCCGTGGGACATGCACCATGCTCCGATCGTAGGCGGAGCGGGTGCCGTCCCGGCCCACCACCGGACTGGAGGCACGGTGCGGCGCCGCCACGCGCCTCCAGTCCGACACGGCGCAGCCGGCACGGGCGCGGCGCGCGCGTCAGCGCTCGGCGACCGTGGACTGCCGGACGACGAGCTCGGGGGTGAACTCCACGTGGAGGGTCTCGACCTCCTGGCCCTCCTCGACCTGGGCCAGCAGCAGCTCGATCGCTCGCCGCCCGAGGTCCTGCGCGGGCTGCCTGACCGAGGTGAGCGGGACGACCGCGGCCTCGGCGAACGCGATGTCGTCGTACCCGACGATGGCGATCTCGTCCGGCACGCGGATCGACCCGCGCATGATGAACGCCTGTTCGAGGCCGACGGCGAGGAGGTCGTTCGCCGCGAACACCGCGTCCGGGCGTTCGGCGGCCGGGCGTGCCTGGAGTTCTTCGCCGATGCGGCGGCCCTCGAGGACGGACAGCGACGAGGTGGTGAGCACCTCGAGCGAGACCCCGGCGGCGGCCGCGGCGGCGACCGCTCCGGCGTGCCGGTCGGCGACCTGCCGGATGCCGAACGGCCCGCCGACGAAGGCGATGCGTGTCCGCCCGATCGAGGCGAGGTGCGCCACCGCGATGTGTCCGCCCGCGACGTCGTCCACCGAGACCGAGGCGAAGTGCTCGTCGTCCGCACGCCGGTCGACGAGCACCACGGCGGTGCCCTGGTCGCGGAGTCGTTCGAGCCGGGTGAGGTCGTCACCGGCGGGGGAGATGAGGAGCCCGGCGACGCGGCGCTCCTCGAAGAGGTCGACGTAGGTGTGCTCACGGTCGACCGACTCGTCGGAGTTGCCGACGAGGACGGCGAGGCCCTTCCGCATGGCTGCGTCCTCGGCGCCTCGGGCGACGTCGGTGAAGAACGGGTTGCCGCCGTCGAGCACGATGAGCCCGACGGTGGAGCTGCGGCCGGCGCGGAGCTGGCGTGCCGAGTCGTTGCGGACGAAGCCGAGTTCGGCGATCGCGGACTGCACGCGTTCGACGGTGCCGGGGGCGACCTTGTCCGGGCGGTTCAGCACGTTCGAGACCGTGCCGAGTGACACGCCGGCGAGCGCTGCGACGTCACGAACGCTCACTGCCATGGGGTCATCCTGGCATCGGGCCCGGCGATTCGGGGGAGCGACTTGCCCTCGTGTCGATCCACGGGTAACGTCCTCGCAGCACCGTTGAAACGATTCATCGAAGAACACGCGAACGGAGGACCAATGGCGGTCCGTATCGGAGCCCGCAACACCACGGGCTGGAAGGCGACGATCTCGGTCGCCATGTCGAACTACATCGAGTCCGGGTCGATCATCGCGATCGCCACCAGCCTCAGCCTCTGGCAGGCCCAGTTCCACGTCGGGGACCTGCAGGTCGGACTGCTCGCGAGCCTGTCCGCGAACGCGTTCGGCGCTGCTGCCGGTGCCATCATCGGCGGACCCCTCTGCGACCGCTACGGCCGGAAGTTCATCTACACCTACGACCTGCTGCTGTACATGCTCGGCATCCTGCTCGCCGTGTTCGCGGGCAGCTACGGGATGCTGCTCGTCGGCTTCATCCTCACCGGCATCGCGGTCGGCGCCGGCGTCCCGGCGAGCTGGACGTACATCGCCGAGCAGGCGCCCGCCGACAAGCGCGCCGCCCACGTCGGCACCGCGCAGCTCGCGTGGTCGATCGGCCCGATGGTCGGGTTCGCCCTGGCCATCGCCGCCGCACCGCTCGGGCTCCTCGGCAGTCGCCTGATCTTCGCGCACCTGTTCGTCGTCGCCGCGATCGTGTGGTGGCTCCGTCGCGGCCTGCCCGAGTCGACGATCTGGAAGGACGAGCGAGCGGCCACCGGTTCCGCGAACTTCTTCCACGGGTTCACGCAGCTGTTCAGCCGCCGGAAGAACCTCACCGCGATGCTGTTCCTGTTCGGCGTCTACGCGCTCTGGAACACCGTCGCGGGACAGGCCGGCATCTTCCAGCCGCGCGTCTACTCGGCCACCGGGGTCACGAGCGTCACGGAGCAGTACGGTCTGCAGATCCTGGTGTGGGGCTGCACCGTCGCCGCGACCTACTTCGGCTTCATGCGGTACGGCGACCGAGTGAGCCGCCGGCTGCTGTTCGCGATCGGCGCCGTGCTCGCCATCGTCTCGTGGGCCGTCCTGATCTACGCACCGGCGAACCTCGGCACCCTGCTGTTCTTCGCGATCGCGTGGGGCGTGTCCTCGGGCATCGGTGCACAGGCGTTCTACGGCCTCTGGACCTCGGAGCTCTTCGCCACCCGCTACCGCGCCAGCGCCCAGGGTGTGCTGTTCCTGGCCGCCCGGGTCATGGTCGGTCTGCTGAGCATCTGGTTCCCGCTGCTCCTGTCCGACATCGGACTCCGTGCGCTCGGCGGGCTCATCCTGGGCCTGCTCGCGCTGTCGTTCCTCGTCGGCACGATCTGGGCACCGCGGACGCAGGGCAAGACGCTCGAGGCGATCGAGGCCGAGCGGTACGGCACCGTGACCAGCGTCACCGGCACCGTGCGCACCGCCGACGAGCGTGCCGTCCGCGAGGCCGAGCAGCGTCGTCGGGCCGAGGCCGACCGGTGACCCGCGTCTGCTTCCGACTGCAGGTGCAGGGTGCACCCCTGGACGCCTACCGCGAGCGGCACGCGGCGGTCTGGCCGGCGATGCTCCGGGCGATCGCGGCGGCCGGGCGGCGGAACTACTCGCTGTTCCTGGACGACGACGGGCTGCTCATCGGGTACTACGAGACCGATTCGGTGGCCGATGCCGATGCGTCGCTCGCCGCCTCGGAGGTCGCTGCGGCGTGGGAGTCGCACATGCAGGACCTGTTCGACGGAGCGACCGGGCGGGCCGACCAGACGGCGCGGGTGCTGCCCGAGGTGTTCAACCTCGAGGACCAGCTGGCCGCCGCCGCCGACTGACGCGCGGCGCCGTTCGCGCATGCTGCGCGTGCTGCGCGTGCTGCGCGTGCATCGAGTGAGCAGAAATGGTCGAGTCCAGCCAACGGACTCGACCATTTCTGCTCACTGAACGACGGAGCGCGCACCTCGATCGGACTCAGGAGCTGCGGAGCGTGTCGTTCCCGTCGGACTCGATCGGCTGCTTCGGGGTCCAGCCGTACCAGCGCCCGTCGATCTGGGCGGTGATCCGACCGTCGCCACAGGTGAGGAGCCCGGTCGCTGGGAGGTCGTCGGGCAGGAACCCGGCGGTCATCGCAGGGCCGCCCTTCGTCCCGTCCACGGCCGTGCAGGCAGCGGTGTCGACGCCGTCCTTCGAGGTGAGGGCGATGACGTAGCCGGGGTCGCTCGTGTCGAGGCGCACGTCGATGTCCTTCGCGTCCTCGGGGACCCACGACGGCATGAACCACGCGACGTCCTCGGAGTTCGCCTTCGAGGGGGCGTCGCCGTACGAGTCGTAGTGCTGCTGCTGTTCGGGCATGTACGGCTCGATGACGCTGCACCCGGCGAGGGTGGAGACGATGAGTCCCATCCCGAGGACAGCGGCGGCGGAGGTGAGCGCGGAGCGTTCGGAGCGGGTGCGGGCGGCGGGGTTCGTGTGCATGATCCCATCGTCCCGGCGATGTACCAGCGGCAGAATCCAGCGACCACCCGCTCCGGGGTGGGGAAAACCCCCGCACGGTCCCGCACGCTCGTCATCGTGAGCAGAAATGGTCGAGTCCCGCGAACGGACTCGACCATTTCTGCTCACGGAACGCACGCCGAAGGCACCGGGGCCCGCAAGGCACGCTCGGTAGCGTGGGCCGCATGCAGCAGCCAGCCGCCGGGACCCTCCGCATCCTCCACCTGTCCGACACCCACCTGACGGGCGACGGCGCCCTGCACCAGGGGTCGGTCGACACCACCGCAGCGCTCGAGAGCGTGCTCGCCCGCATCGACGGTGTCCCCGGGATCGGCCTCGTCGTGGTGTCCGGCGACGTGTCCGAGGACGGCAGCCCCGAGTCCTACGCCGCACTCGTCGAGCGGGTCGGTGGCTGGGCCGAACGGCACGGCGCGGCGCTGGTCGCCGTGCCCGGGAACCACGACCTGCGCGAGGGCTTCCGGCAGGTCCTCACGAACGGACACGTCCTGGGCGAGGGCGGTCGTCCGCTCATGCACACCATGGAGTACCACCCGCCGACGGCCCCGGTCTGGGGGCAGTCCCTCGTCGCCGGTCGCCGCATCGTGACGGTCGACACGAGCGTTCCCGGGGCCGGGTACGGCGAGATCAGCGCGGCATCGCTCGAGCGACTCCGAGCAGCACTCGACGGCGACCACGCCCCGCACGGCACCGTCGTCGTCTTGCACCACCCGCCGTTGCCCGCCCCGACCGCACTGCACGCGGCGCTGCAGCTGCGGAACCCGGAAGCCCTGGCCGACGTGATCCGCGGGTCGGACGTCCGGGTCGTCCTCGCCGGTCACTACCACCACCACTTCGCCGGGTCGCTCGCAGGCGTCCCCGTGCTCGTCGCGCCGGGCGTTGCGAACGACACGGACGTCACCGGGCCGTACGACGAGGAAGCCGCCTACGTCGACGCCGGAGCCCTCGTCGTCGACGTCGCCGAGGACGGCTCGGTCTGGTCGACGCCGGTCCGCGTGCCGCGTCCGGACGCCGATCCGCTCGCGTTCGCGTTCGACGCGGACACGGTCGCCCGCATCATCGAGGCGTCCACCGGGCAGTAGACGCACCGACAGGCGGACTGGAGGCGCGGGGCGGGCCCGCACCGTGCCTCCCGTCCGCCTGTCGGCGCGCTGGTACCCCGCACGCACGGGTTGCATGCGGGAACACCGAGTAGGCCGGGTCCACACCTCCAGCGAAGGAGCACCCCATGCGGATCGGCAGTGCAGTGCAGTACGACCGGTACGGCGGGTTCGACGTCGTCGAGCTCGTCCCCCAGGAGCGGCCGGACCCCGGCCCCGACGAGGTCGTGGTCGAGGTCTCCGTCGCCGGACTGAACCACATCGAGCGGTTCCTCCGCGAAGGGCAGCTCCGCGAGTTCATCGACCTCGAGTTCCCCGCACACCAGGGCGTCGACTTCGCGGGCGTCGTCCGGTCCCGAGGGTCGAACGTGCGCGACCTCCACGTCGGCGACGAGGTCATGGGCCACGCGCCGCACGGCGGATCGCACGCGACCTGGGTGGCGGTGCCGCGCGGTGCCGTCGTGAAGAAGCCCTCGACGATGACGTTCGAGGTCGCCGGCAGCCTGTACCTGGCGGGGTGCACCGCGCTGTCGATCGTCCGCTCCCTGAAGCTCGGACCCGACGACACGGTCGTGATCAGCGCGGCTGCGGGCGGCGTCGGGCACATCGAGTGCCAGCTCGCGCGCGATGCCGGGGCGACCGTGATCGGTCTCGGCAGTCCGCGCAACCACGACGCCCTGCGGCAGATCGGGGTCCGTCCGGTCGCCTACGGCGAGGGCGAGGAGCAGCGGATCCGCGACATCGCCGAGGACCGTCCGATCACGGCGTTCATCGACAACCGGGAGCACGGCGAGAACGTCGACCTGGCGACCCGACTCGGCGTCGACCCGAAGCGCTTCGTGTCGAGCGAGGACCGCCGTGACCTGGAGATCCGGTTCCTGCGAGCACCTGGCGACGACACCGAGGCGGCGGAGATGCTCACCACACTCGGGGACCTCGTGCAGCGGCACAAGGTGCAGTTCATCATCTCGGGGTACTACCCGTTTGAGTACATCGTCGACGCGTACGAGGACCTCGCCGAGATGCACTCCCGCGGCAAGGTCGTCGTGGGGATGCAGCCCGTCGAGACCGGTGCGCGGCTGCACTGGTACAAGTCCGAGAAGTCGCGCGACCTGCGGGACCCCGTCAGCTGAGGATGTCCTTGCTGGCGAACCGGCTGTACGCCAGCGCGCCGAACACGACCACGTAGCCCAACTGCAGGACGGCGTTCGACGCGAACGAGTCGAACGCGATCGGGTCGCGCAGCAGGTCCCCGAACCCGAGCCACTGGTGTGAGAACAGGAACGGGTGCAGCCAGTCGAGCTGCGGCAGCTGGTCGAGCACCTGCGACGCCCCGGCGAGCACGACCGTCGCGGCCATCGCCCCGACCGGCACGCTCGTCAGCGTCGACGCGAACAAGCCGATCGCGGAGAGTCCGAGCATCGACAGCGTGACGTACAGCGCGAGGAGCAGCGCGCGGCCGGCGTACGACCAGCCTTCCACCTGCGTGCCGGACAGCAGCGTGACCGGTCCGATCGGGAACAGCACCGCGCCGATCGCCGCGCCCACGAGCACGATGAGGAGCGTCGCGGCCAGGCAGAACGCCACCGCACCGGCGAACTTCACGAGGATGAACCGCACCCGGCCGGTCGGCGCGACGAGCAGGTAGCGGATCGTGCCGTGGCTCGCCTCGCCTGCGACCGTGTCACCCGCCACCACCCCGACGGTGAGCGGGAGGAACAGCGGGATCGACACCGTCAGTGCGGTGAACGACACGAACAGGCCGTTGTTCGTGATGTCGCCGAGGAACGCCGGACCACCGCTGTCGTCGCCCGTCGTCAGCCGGACCGCGACGGCGATGAGGATCGGCACCAGCGCGAGCGCTCCGAGCATCGCCCAGGTCCGGCGACGACGGAACACGAGCGCGAGTTCGGAGCCGAGGAGAGCGAACGGGCGAGGGCGGCGGCGTGCGAACTCGCGGACGTCGTGCGTCGGCGGCGCGGTGGTTGCGTCAGGCTGCGACATCGAAGCCCTCTCCGGTGAGGGCGACGAACAGGTCCTCGAGGGTCCCGCCGCCGACGGTCAGCCCGCGGACCCGCACGTCGGCGCGGACGAGCTCGGCGGTGATGGTCTCCGGCAGGACCTCGCGCGGCAGGTCGGCGACGAGCACGTCCGCGCCGCCGTCGTGCCGTGGGGTCAGCCCGAGCCGTGTCAACACGGATCCGGCCTGGCCGAGGTCCGGCGTGCGGACCGTGACCGTGCGCGCCCCGGCGGACCGGAGGTCTTCGAGGGTGCCCTGCGCGACGAGCTTGCCCGTCCGCATGACCCCGGCGTGCGTGCACACCTGCTCGATCTCCGCCAGGAGGTGGCTCGACACGAACACCGTCGTGCCGTCGTCCGCCAGGGAACGGATCAGGTTCCGGACCTCGCGCGTGCCCTGCGGGTCGAGGCCGTTCGTCGGTTCGTCGAGCACGAGGAGGTCCCGCGGCGACAGCAGGGCGTTCGCCAACCCGAGCCGCTGCTTCATCCCGAGCGAGTACGCGTGCGCTTTCTTGTCTGCCGCGTGGCCCAGCCCGACACGGTCGAGGGCACTCGCCACCCGGGCCTTCCGGCTGCGCGGATCGGACGTCGCGTCCGCGGCGTCGAACCGGAGCAGGTTCGCCCGGCCGGACAGGTACGGGTAGAACGCCGGGCCCTCGACGAGCGCACCGACCCGGGGCAGCACGTCGTGCAACGCCTTCGGCATCGGCTCGCCGAGCACCTCGATCGTCCCGCCCGTCGCGCTCGACAGCCCGAGGAGCATGCGGATCGTGGTGGTCTTGCCGGAGCCGTTCGGCCCGAGGAAGCCGAAGACGGCTCCGCGGGGGACGGCGAGGTCGATGCCGTCCACCGCGCGCTGCTTGCGGAAGACCTTCTGGAGGCCCGTGGTGCGGATCGCGAGGTCGGTCGCGGCCGCCGGGACGGCCCCGTCCACCACCGGTGGTTCCGTCGTGCTCACTTCGCGGCGGCGACCAGGGCGGACACCGGCACGGCTCCTGCGAGGACTCGTCCGTCGTCGGTCAGGTAGACGGACACGAGCGAGGTCTGCACGGCGCGGCCGCCGTCGACCGACTTCGTCAGCTGGTCGAGCAGCCCGGTCGCGTCGTCGCCGAGGGCGGACTGGTCGACGGATCCCTTCGGGAGCTCGGCGATCGTGCTCCAGCCCTTCCCGGTGAACGTCGGCTCGTCGCCGGCGGGTGCGGACCGGTGCTGGGCGTCACCCTTCGCGTGTGCGGGGGCGTCGGAGAGGTCCTTCGTCTCGACCTTCGCGTTCGACGGCGGGGTGAAGTCGAACAACCGCGCGGCCGGAGCGCCGTACTGCAGGCTCGTGAAGCCGACCTGGACGGCCGGGTCGGACTGGCCCTTCGCCTCGATCGTGGCGCGCAGCGGGAGGCCGGTCTGCTGGTCGACCGCGAGTCGCACGGAGCCCACCAGTGTGCCGGAGGACTTCGGCGTCAGCGTGATCTGCCAGGCGTCGTGCCCGGCGACCCGGACGTCCTTCGGCTTCGACACCTTGGTGCTCGGCGTGATCGCGTCGATCGCCTTCTCCGCGATGTCGGACGGCGTCGCGGTGCCGCTCTTCGGCGTCGCGGCGTCCTTCGGCAGGACGACGTGCGTCGCCGTGCGCTCCTTCGAGTCCCAGGTCCAGACCTCGGACCCGTTGCGGACGAGGTCCTGCTCGGCGAGCTGCTGGGTCAGCTGGACGCGCTGCTTGTCGGCGCCGTCGACGTAGACCCGGGCGGTGTGCGACGAGGTCAGCAGGCCGAGGGCGTCGGACGCGTTCCCCTCGAGCGAGGAACCGCCGGAGCCCGTCGGGAGCTCGGGCAGTCCGAGGTCGCTCGTCTGCACGAGCTTGCCGGAGTACTGCGCGTCGGACGACTGGGCGATGCTCGCGATGACGGCGGCCGCGGTCGGGCTCTTCCCGGCGATCGGGTCGCTGGCGGCGTTCGCGATCATCGGAGCCGCGACGGCGCCGGCGACGACGACCGGCGCGATGACGGCGGGCAGCCAGGCTGACTTCTTCATCGGTTTCCCCTCGGTGGAGCATCGGAGTCGGGAGTACGGTACGTCCGGCCCCCGACAGGAGCCTGGGCGTCGCCGTACTCCAACGATCCCTCCCGAGGCGCGCGCCGTCGTCCACCGAGAGGATGACGAGCCGCCTTCGTTCGTAGACTCGTGGCACGACCGACGACGGTCGGTGGCGACGAGGGAGACGGCATGCGGGCGGTGCTCGGTCTGGACATCGGGACGTCGAGCACGAAGGCGCTGCTCGCCCGGTTCGACGGCACCGTCATCGCCGAGGTCAGTCGGAAGCACGACGTCGACCGCCCGGAGCAGGGGCTCGTCGAGATGGACGCCGACGTCTGGTGGGACGAGTTCACGACCCTGACGCGCGAGTTGCTCGAGCGGGAGCCGGACGCCGACGTCGCCGCCGTCGGGGTGAGCGGCATCGGCCCGTGCGTGCTCCTCACCGACGACGCCGGGGGACCGCTGCGTCCGGCGATCCTGTACGGCATCGACACCCGGACGGCGGACATGCTCGAGGACGTCACGGCCGAACTCGGCGGCGAGGGGGCGATCCGGGAACGCTGCGGGTCGGCGCTCAGCACCCAGGCGGCCGGGGTGAAGCTCGCCTGGGTGGCCCGCCACGAGCCCGAGGTGTGGTCGAAGGCCGCCCGGTTCACGATGCCGTCGTCGCGCGTCGTGGAGCGGCTGACGGGGGAGTACGTCCTCGACCACCACTCGGCGAGCCAGACGACGCCCCTCTACGACGTGCACGAGAACGCCTGGATCCCGGAGTGGTGCGAGCGGCTCGCGCCGGGGCTCGAGATGCCGAGGCTCCTCTGGTCGGGCGACCGGGCCGGGGTCGTGACGGACGAGGCGGCCGCGGCCACGGGCATCCCGGCCGGCATCCCCGTGACGGCCGGGACCATCGACGCCTGGGCCGAGGGCGTGAGTGTCGGCGAGTCCGTGCCGGGCCGCATGTTCCTGCAGTACGGCACCACGATGTTCATGATCGTGCCGACGGCCCAGCCGATCCCGGTGCCGGGGATGTGGACCACGGTCGGGACGCACCCGGGGCAGCCGAGCGTCTCCGGCGGGATGGCGACCTCCGGTGCGATCACCGACTGGCTGCGGCGGCTCGTGGACGGCGAGTGGTCGACGATGCTCGAGGAGGCCCGTTGCTCCGGCATCGGCGCGAACGGGCTGCTCATGCTGCCGTACTTCGCGGGCGAGCGGACACCCATCGCCGACCCGGACGCCCGCGGGGTGATCGCGGGGCTGACCGTCCGGCACACGCGGGGGGACCTCTACCGGGCGACGCTCGAGGCCACGGCGTACGCGGTGCGCCACAACATCGAGGTGCTGCGTGAGGCCGGGGTCGAGGTCCGCGAACTCGTCGGCGCCGGCGGGGGACTGCTCGGGCGGCTGTGGCCGACGATCGTGTCGGACGTCACCGGGTTGCCGCAGACGGTGCCGAGCGTGACGATCGGTGCCTGCTACGGGTCGGCGTTCCTCGCGGCGGGCCTCGTGGCGGGGCCCGGCGACGGCGTCGACCTCGGCGCCTGGAACCCGCCCGCAGCCCGCATTGAATCGGACCCGGAGGCGACGGCGGCGTACGAACCGGGGTACCGCGACTACCGCGAGCTGTACGAGGCGACGAAGGCCGTCGTGCACCGCGTGGCCGCCCGCGGCTGACGCGGTTCCGGTTGCTGCCGCACAACGCAAGTGGGCCGGGACCGCGGAGGAACGCGGTTCCGGCCCACTCCGGTTGTGCGGCGCGCGGCGGCCTACGCGGAGGCGTCGACGCCCGCGGGCGCCGAGCCGTCGTACTCGCAGATCGCCTGGACCTTCGCGGCGCTCGCGGACGAGCGGTCGAACTCGTAGCCCAACCACTCCTTCGCCATGCGTCGGGCCACCTCGACGCCGATGACGCGCTGGCCCATGCAGAGGACCTGGGCGTCGTTCGACAGGATGGACCGCTCGACCGAGAACGAGTCGTGCGCCGTGACGGCCCGGATGCCCGGCACCTTGTTCGCGCTGATCGCGACGCCGAGGCCGGTGCCGCAGATCAGGATCGCCCGGTCCGCCTCGCCGTTCGCGACGAGCCGTGCTGCGTCGACGGCGACGTGCGGGTAGGCGGTGTGTCCGTCCGCGTCGACCCCGACGTCGACCACGGATTCCACCCGCGGATCGCCGAGCAGGTCGGCCTTGATGATCTCCTTGTAGTCGAACCCGGCATCGTCCGAGCCGACCACGAGACGGTACGTCATGCGTGTGTCCCTTCCTTGTCTGCTGCACGGGTGGCGAGGACCTCGCCGACCCGCGTGAGGATCATCCCCATCGAGGTGGCACCCGCGTCGGGTGTCCCCAGGCTCTTCTCCGCCAGCGGTCGGGCCCGCCCGACCTTCGGCTTCAGGTCTGCGGTCGCCGCGGCTTCCGACACCGCGACCTCGGCGGCAGCCTGCCACGCCTCGGTGAGGGCGCTGCCAGCGTCGACGCCGCTCCGCAGCTCGTCGACGAACGGCAGCAGTGCGTCGAGCAGGGTCTTGTCCCCGCGCGACGCCCCGCCGAGGTGCACGATCGAGTCCGCGAACGCCTGCGCTGCCTCGACGACGTCGCCGGGCTCGTACGCGGAGCGGTCGTCGCGCAGCGACCGACCGAACGCCTCGAGTGCCGCACCCCACAGGACCCCGGAGGTGCCGCCCGCGAACTCGGCCCACGCGTCACCGGCGCGTCCGAGGACGAAGGCGACCCCTGCCTCCTGGCCGACCCGGTCGACCGCCTTGCGGGCCGCACCGATCCCCTTGACCATGCCGCGTCCGTGGTCGCCGTCACCGGCGACCGCGTCGATGCGCCCCAGTTCCTCCTCGTGCTCCCGCAGGAGCGCGTCGATCGCCTCGATCGCGGCGCGCGCGGTCTGCGCGGTCTGCCTGGAGGCACCACTCGCGTCCGGCACGGTGGTCGCCTCGTCCTCCGCCGCGTCCACCGCGTCGGCCGGCACGAGCGCAGCGACCGGCGCTGCGACCTTGCGGTACGCGGGCGTGTAGGCGTCGGCCCGCCACAGCGTCTCGAGTTCGTCGTCGAGCCACTGCAGGGTGAGCGAGCAGCCGCCCATGTCGAGGCTCGTGACGAGTTCGCCGACCTCGGGCTCGACGACCTCGATGCCGGCGTCCTGCAGGAGCGGGAGCACGCGGCCCCAGAGCAGGAAGAGCTCCTCGTACTTGGTGTCGCCGAGACCGTTGAGGATCGGGGCGACCCGGGTGCCCGCGTTCGCCGGACGGTCAGCGAGCAGCCGTTCGACGAGCAGGCTCGCGAGCTCGGTCGCGGGCAGCAGCGGGACGTCCTGGATGCCGGGCTCGCCGTGGATGCCGAGCCCGAGGCCGAGGTGGCCGTCCGGGACGGTGAAGAGCGGCTCGGTCGCGCCGGGCATGGTGCAGCCCGAGAACGCGACGCCGATGGTGCGGGTCGCCGTGTTGGACGCGTTGCCGATCCGTTCGACCTCGTCCAGGTCCGCCCCCGCTGCCGCCGCGGCGCCCATGGCCTTGAACACCGAGAAGTCGCCCGCGATGCCGCGGCGCTTCGACTCCTCGTCGGCGCTGGCGATGTCGTCCGTGACCACCACGATGCGGGTGTCGATGCCCTCGGCGTTCAGCCGCTCGGCCGCGAGCCCGAAGTTCATCGTGTCGCCGGCGTAGTTGCCGAACGAGAGCACGACGCCCTTGCCCTGGTCGGCGGCCTTGGCGACCGAGTAGACCTGCGCGGTGGACGGCGAGGTGAAGATGTTGCCGACGACGGCGCCGGTGGCGAAGCCCGGACCGACCACGCCGCAGAACGCGGGGTAGTGGCCGGAGCCGCCGCCGACGACGACGGCGACCTGCGGCTCGGCGCCCTCGGTCGGCAGGGAGACGACGCCGCCGTGCGCGCCCCGCACACGGTCGGCGTAGAGGGCGAGCCAGCCGGCGAGCTGGTCCTCGGCGAACTCGTCGGGGTCGTCGTGGATCGTGGTCATGGTGCGTGTCCTTCGGTCGTGTGGGGGTGGTGCACCGGGCGACGGCGGGACGGCCGCCGTCGCCCGGAACTCAGTGTGCGCTCCGGCCCTGGGGCACCTTGAGGAAGTGGATCATCACGAAGGCGCAGGCGTACAGGCCGACGAACGTCCAGGTCACGGCCTGACCGCCACCGCCGAGGGCGAGCACCGCGGCCACCACACCGGTGCCGAGGAACGCCGCGCCACCCGCAGCCGTCGTGTACATCGCCATCGCGGCGCCCTTGTGCTCCGGGGCCAGCGCCGGCATGATCGCGCCCATCGGGACGAACCCGGCGAGCAGGCAGCCGAACACGCAGCCGGCGATGACCGAGAGCACGTAGCCCCAGTCGGACCCGGCGGGGACGAGCTGCGGGACGTACCACCAGGCGACGAGGCCGGTCGCGGAGCCCACGATGCCGAACCACTTGACGGTGCGCTGCCAGCCGATCTTGTCGCCCACCCAGCCGAACAGGGCGTTCACCAGGATGTTCGTCGCGTAGACGCACACGGTCATGAGCAGCCAGCGGCTCTGTCCCCAACCGCGCTCGTTCGCGATCACGGCGGGCAGGACCACGAACATGCCGAACTCGGGCGCGGTGTTGATCAGTCGGACGAGGAAGCCCATCAGGATCTTCGGTCGCGTCGCCGTGAGCCGGATGCCGCTCGTCAGCACGCGCCAGGCGCTCTCGCCCTCCGGCGCGATGCGGGAGAACCCGTTCGGCAGGCGCACGCCGAACAGCAGGATGAGGAAGCCGATGGCGACCAGGCCGATCGAGGCGACCATCGCGCCGGTCTCACCGCCGGTGCCGCCGCCGAACACCGGGATGGCGCCGATCGCGAAGAGGGACCCCAGCGTCGGCAGGCCGCCCGTGAAGGCGACGTAGAACCAGCCGACGGCCGATCCGTTCCGCTCGACGGGCGTGGTGATGTTCACCCAGACCAGGAACGCGAAGGCGAACAGCGGGTACCCGAAGCCGCGGATCGCGTAGGCCACGGCGGCGAACGGGACGCTGCCGATGTTCAGCGCGAGCAGGAACAGGACCTCGAAGACGACCCAGACGGCGAAGCCGAGGATCATCACCCGGCGCGGACCGACCAGGTCGGACAGGGCGCCGGACACGTAGCTGCCGATGAGGGCGGCGAGGCTGTAGAACGTGACGATCGTCGCGACCGTGGCCTCGGGGCTGCCGAGGACCGCGACCATGTGCGGCGTGATGAAGTTCGACTCGACGCCGTTGCCGGTCATGAAGACCAGGACGGCGAGGAACCCGAGGGCGAGCGGGCGGGGGATGCCCATCTTGTCGAGGCGGCCCTCGGTGCGGGGCGTCGTCGGCGCACCGGTGGCGCGCTGTGTCGTCGTTGACATGCTTGCTGACTCCTGTGGTGGGCTTCGGCTCAGGCCTGCAGGGACGGGATGATCGACACCTTGACGCTTGCGCCGGCGGAGTCGCCGACCAGGTCGAGGGCCTCCTGGAAGCGCTCCAGCGGGAACTGGTGCGTGCAGATCTCGGACATCGGCAGGGTCTCGGTCTCGAGCAGCTTGATCGCGGCCGGCCAGGTGTGCGGGCCGAGGTGGGCGCCGCGGATGTCGAGTTCCTTGTCGTCGGAGATGATCGACCAGTCGACGGAGACGTTGTCCTTGAAGACCGAGTACTCGACGAACGTGCCGAGCTTGCGGAGCAGGTTGAGGCCCTGCGGCACCGCGGACGGGTGGCCCGTCGCCTCGATGTAGACGTCGGCGCCGTAGCCGTCGGTGAGTTCCTTCACGCGGGCGACGGCGTCGTCCTCGGCGATGTTGATGGTGATGTCCGCGCCGACCTTGCGGGCCAGCTCGAGCTTCGCCTCGACGACGTCGAGCGCGATGATTCGGAGCGGGTTCTTCTGGCGGGCGCCGGCGATGGCGGAGAGGCCGATCGGGCCGGCGCCGGCGATGACGACGGTGTCGCCGAACTTGATGTCGCCTCGCTCGACGGCGTGGAAGGCGCACGAGAGCGGTTCGGCGAAGGCGGCGACCTGGCCGGGCAGCGCGCTCGACACCGGGTGCGTCAGGGCCTTGGCGGGCACGAGGACGTACTCGGCCATGGCGCCGTCGTAGCCCTTGAACCCGAACATGTCGTGGACGTTGCACATCCAGTACGCGCCCTCGAGGCAGTACTTGCACTCCCAGCACGGCACGATCTGCTCGCACGCGATGCGGTCGCCGACGGACACCTTGCGCTTGGCGAGGGTGTCGTCGTCACCGGCCACGATCGTGCCGACGAACTCGTGGCCGGGGATGCGGTCCTTCTCGGCCCAGGCGGGGCGGTTCTCGTCGCCCCAGAACTTCGCGGCGCCGTGGTAGCACTTCAGGTCGCTCGCGCAGATGCCGACGGCGTCGGTGCGGAGCAGGAGCTCGCCGGGGCCCGGCGTCGGCACGGGGCGGGTCTCGAGGCGGTAGTCGCCCGGACCGTGGACGACGACGGCGCGCATCGTCGTGGGGCTGGTGGTGGCGGCGGTGGTGGCCGCGTTCTCGGTCGTCGTCGACATGAGCTGTTCCTCCGTTGGGTGGCTTCGGCGATGACTGTACACCTTCCGGAACGTTTGTCCAGAACACAATTTCTGGTACGGTCTGGTCGAACGTCTGAATAACGCAACGGAGCGCACATGACCACCAGCACCCCCACCGACTTCGCCGCGGCCCTCCGCCCGGGCCCGAGCAGCGTGGACCTGACGAACGACTTCACCGGTCGCACCGCGATCGTCACCGGGGGCGCCTCGGGCATCGGGAACGCCATCGCCCGGGGGCTCGCCGAACGGGGCGCGCGGGTCGCGATCGTCGACGTCCGGGCCGAGGGCGCCGCCGGTGCGGCAGCCGACCTGCCCGTGGCCGACGCCATGGCCGTGGCCGACGCCGGGGTCGGCGTCCACGCCGGCTTCGGCTGCGACGTCACCGACGAGGCCTCCGTCGCCCGCACGGTCGCCGCCGTCTCCGAACACTTCGGCGGGATCGACGTGCTCGTGAACTGCGCCGGCATCGCAGCACTCGCCCCGGCCGAGGACCTCGACGCAGCGACCTGGGCGAAGACCATCGACGTCAACCTCACCGGCACCTACCGGGTCGCGCAGGCCGTCGGCCGGCACATGCTCGCCGCCGGGTACGGGCGCATCGTGAACATCGCCTCGCAGGCGGCCCACGTCGGCATCGACGGCCACGCGGCGTACTGCGCGTCGAAGGCCGGCGTGGTCGGGCTCACCCGTGTGCTCGCACTCGAGTGGGGTGGGCGTGGCGTCACCGTGAACACCGTCTCGCCGACCGTGGTGCTCACCGACCTCGGCCGGGCAGCCTGGGCGAACGAGAACGGCATCCGGCACCAGGACGAGATCCCCACCGGACGCTTCGCGACCCCCGACGAGATCGCCGCCGCGGTGCTCTTCCTCGCCGGCGAGTGGAGCGCGATGGTGAACGGCGCCGACCTCCGCGTGGACGGCGGGTTCACGATCCGCTGACGTGCGCCGGGACTACGATCGCCCCATGTCCGCCGAGATCCCTGCCGCCGAGGGTGCCCGGACCCGCTTCCCGCTCGACACCGTCTACCAGGCCGCGCGGATGTACTACCTCGAGGACGCCACCCAGGTCGAGATCGCCTCGCGCCTCGGGGTCTCGCGCCCGACCGTGTCGCGACTCGTGGCCGAGGCGCGCCGGGCCGGCCTCGTCCGCATCGAGGTCGTCGACCCGTTCCAGGACGAGACCGTCGCGCTCGCCGAACGCCTGCAGGTCGTGCTCGGTCTCCGGGCCGTGCACCTCGCCGCCGTGACGCACACCGCCACGCTCGGCGCCGACCTGGCCGCACCGCTGGCCGCAGCGGTGGACGGGATGTCCCTCGTGCCCGGCGACGCTGTCCTGATGTCCTCCGGTCGCACCGTGTACGACGTCGCGCACGCGGGCATGCCCCCGCTCGCCGGTGTGCAGCTCGTCCCGACCGTGGGCGGGCAGGCGGACCCGATGCCATGGTTCCAGACGAACGAGATCACCCGGACCGCCGCGGAGCACTCGGGTGCGATCCCGGCGTTCCTGTTCGCGCAGGCGCTGCCGTCACCCGCGATGCGCTCGTCGCTCGACGAGGACCCGGCGTTCCAGCACGTCATCGGCCTGTGGGGTCGGGCGAAGGGCGCGATCCTCGGCATCGGCGCGCCGACCCCGACCCGCGACGCGCTCGCACGGGGCGTCCCCGTCGAGGACGCCGTCTTCGACCAGGCCGCCGGTGACGTGTGCCTCAACTTCTACGCCGCCGACGGTTCGGCGATCGAGTTCCCGGGGAGCGACCGGATGGTGCGGACCTCGCGTGAGGTCCTGTCGTCCGTCCCGCACGCCGTCGGTGTGGCGGTCGGAGCCGCGAAGGTCGCGAGCATCGTCGGTGCGGTGCGCGGAGGGCTGGTCAACGAGCTGGTGACTGACGCCGCGACGGCGCGCGCCCTGCTCGACGCCCTCGCCTGACCGCTCGCCGGTGCGCGTTCTTTCCCATTACGCCTGGGATAGAAAGCCTTTCCGCGCGTAGGAGGTCCGTTCTTTCTGCCTCCTCCGCGCGATTCGGCTCACCACGCGCGGATCGGCCGACCACACGGCGGACGGGAGGCGCGGGGCGGGGCCGCCACGCGCCTCCAGGCCGTCAGGCGGGTGCGTCTACCGCGTGCGCCGCACGTCCCACAGGTGGTGCACCGGGTCGTGCGCGTAGTAGGTCGCGAGCGTCGCGACCGTGAACGCGCTGCCGTCGGAGCGGAGGCCCGTGCGGCCGAGCTGGTCGTCCCGGACGTCGTCGAACGCCCGGGCTGCACGATGCGCGGCCTCGCCGAGCTCGCGGGCGACGACGGCGGGGTCCTGTGCGGCGTAGTCGTCCTCCACAGCAGTGGTGTCCTGGTCCCAGTTCGGGAACGTGGGGGCGTCCTCGGCGAGCATGAGCGCCAGCCGCTCCGCCATCTTCCGGTGGACGTCCCGGACGTGCGCGCCGTACTCGAGCGGTGACCAGGTCTGGTCGTCGGGGCGGTCGCGCACGTCGTCGCGGGCGAGTTCGGCCGGCCACCCGGACGTGTTCTCGTCGATGATCCCCGGGACGTCGCGGATCGTCACGGTGCTGCCGTCGTAGCCGCACTCGGGGCACGCGGACTCGATGACCCACGTCCAGTTCTTCGTCTCGGGTTCGATCGCCATGTCGCGATGTTATGGCCTCGTTACGGTTGGCTCCCGATCGCCGCGAGCGCGCGCATCCCTCGCGTGCCCCGTTCGGGTGACACGCCGCTCCCTGTGAATCACCGGCGAATGACATTTCGGTTGCTCGGTAACGTCGTCCGCTGTTCCCGGGCCGGTACCCGTCGGCCCGCTGATCCCCTCGAGGAGAAACGCATGGGCTCCGATCCCAGCCATACCCCGACCCGGCCGCAGCGACGTCTCCGCGTGAGCGACGTCACCGTGGTCGACAAGAGCATGATGCGCCGAGCCGTCAGTGGCATGGTCGTCGGCAACACCATGGAGTGGTACGACGTCGGTGTGTACGGTTACCTGGCCGTCACGATGGGGAAGGTCTTCCTCCCCACCGCCGAACCCTCCGTCCAGATCCTGTTCAGCCTCGGTGTCTTCGCGGCGACCTACATCGCGCGTCCGCTCGGCGGCATCGTGTTCGGTCGGCTCGGCGACCGCATCGGCCGGCAGAAGGTCCTCGCGACGACGCTGATCATGATGGCGGCGTCGACGTTCCTCATCGGCGCGCTGCCCGCGTACGCCACGATCGGGGTGTTCGCGCCGATCGTCCTCGTCGTGCTGAAGCTCGCGCAGGGCTTCTCGACCGGCGGTGAGTACGCCGGTGCCACCACGTTCGTCACGGAGTACGCCCCGGATCGCCGCCGCGGGTTCTTCGCGAGCATCCTCGACTTCGGCAGCTACCTGGGCTTCGCGCTCGGTGCGACCGTCGTCTCGGTGCTGCAGCTCACCCTCGGCGACGAGGCGATGACCGCCTACGGCTGGCGCTTCCCGTTCCTGGCCGCCGGTGTGATCGGTGTCGTGGCGATCTACTTCCGCCTGCGCATCGAGGAGTCCCCGGTGTTCCAGGCGACGCAGGCGGCACAGGAGGCCGCGAGCGAGACCCGGGCGTCCTTCGCGGGCGAGCGGCCCGCGAACGTGTTCGTCATGGTCCGCGACCACTGGCGCCCGATCGTCATCGCCGTGATGCTCGTCGCCGCGTCGAACACCGTCGGGTACGCGCTGACGTCGTACATGCCGACGTACCTCACCGACTCGCTCGGCTACTCCGCGCTCGACGGCACGCTGTTGACGATCCCCGTGCTCGTGCTGCTCGCGGTCATGCTGCCCCTCACCGGCAAGCTGTCCGACAAGCTCGGCCGCCGCGTCGTGATGTGGATCGGCGCGGCGACCACGGTCGTGCTCGTCGTCCCCGCGTTCCTGCTCATCGGCCACGGTGCGCAGTGGTCGACGCTCGCCGGGCTCGGGCTCCTCGCGCTCATGACGGCGTTGTGGGTGTCGAACCAGGCGGCGTCCCTGCCGGCCCTCTTCCCCACCTCGACGCGGTACGGGGGCATGGGCTTCGCGTACAACATCGCCATCGCCGTGTTCGGTGGGACGACACCCCTCATCGTGCAGGCCCTGCTCACGGCGACGGGTGACGAGCTCGCGCCCGCGTACTTCCTGATGGCCATGAGCGTCGTCGGGGCCGTCGGGGTGTTCTGCATGAAGGAGTCCTCGCGTCGCCCGCTGCCCGGTTCGATGCCGGCGGTCGAGACGGAGGACGAGGCCCGCGAACTCGTGCTGACGCAGGACACGAACCCGAACCTCGACCTGGGCGATCTGCCGTTCGCGGCCGAGGACGCTGCGCGCCGAGCGCGTGAGGCTGCGCGTGACGAGGAGTTGGCCGCGGCGCGCTGACCGGCCGCCCGTCGGAGCGGGGTGGCCGCCCGCCCGCGTCCGTGAAACGACACTGCGCGCGTCGATCGACGCGCGCAGTGTCGTTTCATGCGCAGGTATCCGAGTCGCCTGCATGGAGCGACACGACACGCGTCGATCGACTGGCGCGATGTCGATCTCCCGGTGCGACCTGCCGTGGCCCGCCGCCCGCGCGCGCCCGGCACCCACCCGACCGCCCGCCCGCCCGTCACTCGGGCCGGTGCTCCCCGGACGGGTCGAGCGCCGGCCACACCGGGAACGGATCCGCCCACGACCGCCAGAGCTCCGGCCCGGCGAGCAGTTCCGGCGCCGTGAGCAGCGCACCGTCGAGCGCCCGTTCGATCGCGTGCACGTCGAGCCCCTCGCCGACGAACCACAGCGCCTGGCCGATCGGTGCGTCCTCGTCCCACGACGGGTTCGCGGTGGGGTCCAGCGCCAGCATCGCGCCGAGGCTCGACCAGGCTCCGACGTGGTCCGGTCGTGAGGCCAGTCGGAAGAACCCCTTCGACCGCAGCACCCGCCCGTTGGCCCCGGCGGCGAGGTCGTGCTCGATCACCGTGGCGAGCCGTGCGGGGTGGAACGGCAGTGGCTCCCGGTACCGCAGCGCGACCAGGCCGTCCCGCGGGTCCCGTCCCGCCGAGCCGGAGAGCGCCCGCATCCACCCGGCACCGGCCGCGAGGACCCTCGCCGCCCCGCCGTTCGCCGCCGGTAGGTCCGCGGCGCTCCGGATCGACGACACCGCCACGACGACGGCCTGTGGCGCGAGCCGGTGCAGCAGCGCGAGCAGGGCCCGGCGGCGGTCGACCGGGACGGGGCCGACGCGGTCGAGGGCGATGACGGTGGCGTACTCGACGAGCGACGCCACACGGTCGGCTGCGACGAAGGCGTCGTCGACGTCGGACCACAGCAGTCGTGCGACGTCGTCGGCGCGCAGGACGCTCACGACGTGCCGCAGGATCCGGTCGTCCCCGGTCTCGGACCGTGCGGCGTTCGCGAGCATCATCCCGACCGCGCGGGAGTCGGCCCCGGGTGGCAGGGTGACGACCAGCCCGTGGTCGGCGTCGGGCCCGCAGACGCGGTCGAGCTGGTCGGCCCGCTCGGCGATCGCGCGTGCCGCGGCGAACGCGCTGCCACGCGCGTGCATCCGGTGGCCGACGGAGATCCGGGCGGCCACCCGGTCGGCGTCGACGTCGTGCAGGGCGGAGACGAGGGTGATGGCGGCGGGACGCATGTCGGCTAATGTACATGATCATCGTTCTCAACAAGGGAACGCCGTCGAAGGAGGCTCCGTGAAGGTCCGCAACTCGCTGAAGGCACTCAAGAAGATCCCCGGCTCGCAGGTGGTCCGTCGTCGCGGCCGTGTGTACGTCATCAACAAGAAGAACCCTCGCTGGAACACCCGCCAGGGGTGACGTCACCGGTGTTCCGTAGGGTGGTTCCATGCGACTGCTGCTCATCCGCCACGGCCAGACCCCCGCGAACGTGAACGGCGTCCTCGACGCCGAGGTCCCCGGGCCGGGTCTGACCGAACTCGGGCAGCAGCAGGCGGACGCCCTCCCCGCCGCCCTCGCCGACCGGGGGATCGAGCGGCTGTTCGTCTCGACGATGGTCCGGACGCAGATCACCGCGGCACCCCTCGCCGCGTCGCTCGGCCTCGAGCCGGTCGTGCTGCCGGGTCTCCGCGAGATCGAGGCCGGCGACACCCAGGGCAAGCGCGACAAGGTGTCCGTGCAGATGTACATCTCGACGGTGCACGGGTGGTCGGCGGGGGGCCGCAGCACGCGCATGCCCGGAGCCGAGAGCGGCGACGAGTTCTTCGCCCGCTACGACGACGCCGTCCGGCAGATCCTCGAGACCGGGGTCGACGTCGCGGCAGCGTTCAGCCACGGTGCCGCCATCCGCACCTGGGCGAGCGCGGCGGCGGACAACACTCCGGACCACTTCGGGACGCAGCGGCACCTGGAGAACACCGGGATCGTCGAGCTCGAGGGGTCGTTCGACGACGGCTGGCGCCTGGTCGACTGGGAGGGCGAGCCTGTCGGCGGCGAGCAGCTCATCGACCGGACGGCGCAGGACCCGACCGGCGAGCGTTTCTGACGCGCGGTCGCGAACGCGACCACGCAACGGACTGGAGGCGCGGTGCCAGCTGGCACCGCGCCTCCAGTCCGTCTCGTGCAGGACGTGCACCCTCGCACCGCGGCGAGACGGCGTCTCGCGAACGAGGCGGCGTCTCGTCTCAGCGAGACGAGACGCCGCCTGCGCTACGCGAGCTGCGACGCGGACGTCAGCGGCACGATCACGCCGTGCGCCTCGCGCAGGACGTCGAGCGTGCGCTGGACCTCGTCGGCGCGCTCCTCGGGCGTCCACCCCAGCGCTCCCGCGAGCACGTCGGCCAGCTCGTCGAGCAGGTCGATCGTGACGCCACCGACGAACGCGAGGTTCGTGCGACGCAGCACGACGTCGACCAGGTGCACGGCCTGCTCGTGCTCGGCGAAGTACGCGACCTCGGCGCGGGTGAGCGCGGGGTCGGACTCGAGCGGCTCGACGGGGCCGTCGACCAGGACGTCGACCACCTCGGCGGCACGGGTGCCGTAGCGCTCGAGGAGTCCCTCGACGACCGAGGCGTCGAGCCCGTCGCGGTGCGACTTGATCCACAGGGCACGCTGGGCGTCCGTGGTGGGGAAGTCCTTGCCGCCACCGATCGGCATGCCCGTCGTGTCGACCGAGCGGGTGACGCCGAGCTTCGTGGTGGCCTCGGTCGACAGGTGCGCGGCGAGGGCGCGGAACGTCGTCCACTTGCCACCGACGAGCGACAGCACGGTCGACCCCGGCAGCCCCGCGATCGGGGTGTCCACGATCCGGTAGTCACGCGAGACGAAGCCGGGGGCGGTGTCCTCGTGACGGGGGAGCGGGCGGATGCCGGAGTAGCTGTAGACGATGTGGTCGCGGGTGACGTCGATCTGCGGGAACACGTGCTTCACGAGCCCGAAGAAGTAGTCGATCTCCTCGTCGGTCGTGGTGACCGGCTTCGAGGGGTCGGCGTCGATGTCGGTCGTGCCGATGAGCACCCGGCCCTTGAGCGGGTAGATGAGCACGATGCGGCCGTCGTCGTTCTCGAAGAAGAGCTCGCGGCCCTTCGTCGCCTCGAGCAGCTCGTCGTTGTGCACGACGATGTGGGAGCCCTTCGTGCCGCCCATGAACTTCGTCTCGCCGCCGAACGCGCCGTTCGTCAGGTCGGTCCACGGGCCGGAGGCGTTGATGACGACGTCGGCCGTGAACACGAACTCGGCACCGGTCTCGCGGTCGCGGAGCAGCACACCGCCGTCACGGGTGCCGGCTGCCTCGACGTAGTTGGTCGCGCGGGCGGTCGCTGCGGAGCCGGTGCCCGTCCCTGCGGCGAGGCCGTCCTTGAGCACGTCGAGCGCGAGACGCTCCGGCTCGTGCACGGAGGCGTCGTAGTAGGTGCCCGTGTACTTCAGGTCCTTGTTGAGGGCCGGCATGTCCTCGAGCGCGGCCTTCTTCGTGCGGAAGACGTGCTTCGGGACGGAACCGCCGTCACGCGAGAAGGAGTCGTAGATCGTCATGCCGATCTTGATGAGCATCGCGCCGCGCTCCTTCGTGGAGCGCTGCTTGTGCGTCAGCATGCGCAGCGGGGCGTTCATGATGCCCGAGAAGGTCGAGAAGATCGGCATCGTCGTCTGCAGCGGCTTGACGTAGTGCGGGGCGATGCGGATGAGGCCGTTGCGCTCCTGCACGCTCTCGCGCACCAGGCGGAACTCGCCGTTCTCCAGGTAGCGGATGCCGCCGTGGATCATGTGGCTCGACGCGGCCGAGGCGCCGGACGCGTAGTCGCCGCGCTCGACGAGGGCGACGTCGACCCCCTGCAGGGCGAGGTCGCGGAAGGTGGCGATGCCGTTGATGCCGCCACCGACGACGAGGACCTGTGCGTTCGGGCGCTCCGTGAGCGCGTTCACCGTGTTCCGGGGCTGCGTCTTCTTCGACATGGTGCGTCGCTTCCTTGGTCGGTTCCGTGGGGGTTCGACACCGATCGTGCGCCCCGGGTGAGAGGTCGGGCAACTCGCGTGCACGAACGTGCAGCACACGTGTGGGCACGGCCCCGACAGCGGCCTGGAGGCGCGACAGGGGTTGCAGAGGCCGTGCACGTCCGTGCATGGTTGCGTTCTACCGATCGGAGCACGATGAGCGATGCGGCTCAGCCCATGCGGACGCAGCAGGCGCTGCGCGCCGCGCACCTCTACTACCTGCAGGACCTGACGATGGACGCCATCGCCGACGAGCTCGCGACGTCGCGGTCGTCGGTGTCGCGCCTGCTGAAGTACGCCCGGGACACCGGGCTCGTCGACATCCAGATCCGTTCGCCCCTCGACCAGGCCGCCGCGCTGAGCCGCAGCATCCGGTCGCGCTTCGGGGTGCACGCGCACGTGGTGCCGGTCCCGGACCACACGAGCGACGTCGACCGTCTCGAGCGGGTCGCGCTGTCCGCCGCCCGCATCCTGACGCAGTACGTCGAGTCGAACATGGTGATCGGGATCTCGTGGGGCTCGACCGTGAGCGCGGTCAGCCGCTACCTCGTGCCGAAGACGACCCACGGCTCGACGGTCGTGCAGATCAACGGCGCGGCGAACACCCGAACCACCGGCATCGTCTACGCGTCCGAGATCCTCCGTCGGTTCGGCGAGGCCTACGGCGCGTTCGTGCAGCAGTTCCCGGTCCCGGCGTTCTTCGACGACCCCGCGACGAAGGAGGCCCTGTTCCGCGAGCGCTCGATCCGCCGCGTGCTCGACCTGCACGAGCGCATGGACCTCGTCGTGTTCGGCGTCGGTGCGCCCCAGGCCCCGGTGCCCTCGCACGTGTACTCCGGCGGCTACCTCGACCCGTCCGATCGCGACGAGCTGACCAAGGCCCAGGTCGTCGGGGACGTCTCGACCGTCTTCTACCGGGCCGACGGTTCGTGGAAGGACATCGGCGTGAACGCCCGCGCGGGGGCACCGGACCTCGACACCATCAAGCGCGCGCCGCGTCGTGTGTGCGTCGTCGCCGGACGGTCGAAGGCCGCGTCGCTGAAGGGTGCACTCGCCGCCGGGCTCATCACCGACCTGATCCTGGACGAGAGCGTCGGGCAGGCGATCCTGCAGCCCTGAGCGGTGCTCTGCGTCACCTTCCGAACTACTTTGTCGGTGGTGCGCAGTACGTTCTGGTGCATGGTTGCCACGATCGCTCCCCGCCGTTCCGGCGACACCCGGTACTTCCGGCGGCTCGTCGGCACCGACGTCGACCAGGCACTCGCGTTCTTCGGCGGCGACTACGACTTCCGCACGCCCTCCGTCCGTCGCACCCGCAAGCAGTCCCACTGGGACTTCGCGGGGGTCGGCGACGACCGGATGTCCCTGCGGTCCTCGCGGTTCATGGTGGACCTGCGGAGCGACAGCCGGGTCGACGACCAGTTCCTCGTCGCCTGGATGCGCAGCGGCTCGAGCACGATCACGTACGACGGCGAACCGCACGAGCTCGAAGCCGGCGTGCCCGTGGTGCTGCCGTTCTCCGACACCTACGAGCTCCACCACCGCGACATCGCCCTCAACCTCGTGCACCTCGATGCCGGGTTCCTCCGGTCCGTCGTGGGCGACGACGACTTCGCCTTCGAACCCCTGCGCCGCCCGTCGGCCGAGGGGATGCGTGCCTGGCAGTCCGTCGTCCGCGCGCACTCGGCCACCTGGCTCGACGTCGACCACGAACTCACCGCGACGGCGCAGCGCGACATCGCCGAGGCCTTCGTGACCGCGGCGATCGCGGCGTTCCCGCAGCGCAGCCGGTGGCGGTCGACCGTGACCGGCAGCGGGCCGGAGCACGAGCGGCTCCGGCGGGCGCTCGAGTACGTGCACGAGCACGCACGCGAACCGATCGGCACGCCGGAGATCGCCGCGGCGGCCGGGCTCAGTCCGCGCGGGTTGCAGCAGTCCCTCCGTCGGCACCTCGACCAGACCCCTGGCGACCTGCTCCGTGGCGTGCGGCTCGACGGTGCACGGGCCGACCTCGTCCGGGGCGACCGCGACGACACGTCGGTGGCGGACGTCGCCCGCGCGTGGGGCTTCGGGCACCTCGGTCGCTTCTCGGCGACGTACCGGTCCCGCTTCGGGGAACTGCCGAGCGAGTCCCTCCGCGCTCGGTAGCGTGGCGGGATGGACACCGTCGTCTCCGCCCTCCGTTCCGTGCTCGCCGACCCCGACGGCGAGGTCGTCCGGACCGAGCGTGACGTGCTCGACGCAGCTCGGACGGACAAGTCCGGCTGGACCGCCCCTGGTGGCCCCGTCGCCGTGGTCGAGGCCCGGACGGTCGAGCACGTGCAGACGACCCTGCGGACCTGCTCCGAGCTCGGCGTCCCGGTCGTCCCGCGCGGCGCCGGCACCGGGCTCGCCGGTGGTGCGAACGGCACCGAAGGCAGCGTCGTCCTGAGCGTGGCGCGCATGGACCGCATCCTCGAGGTGTCGACGCAGGACGAGTACGCGATCGTCGAACCCGGCGTGCTGAACGGCGACCTGAACGCCGCGGTCGCCGAGCACGGCCTGCGGTTCGCACCAGACCCCGCGAGCGCGGCGATCGCGAGCGTCGGCGGCAACATCGCCACGAACGCCGGCGGCCTGCGCTGCGTGAAGTACGGCGTCACGAGAGAGGCAGTGCTCGGGCTCGACGTGGTCCTGGCCGACGGCCGGTTGATCTCCACCGGGCACCGGACGGTGAAGGGTGTCACCGGCCTCGACCTCACGGCACTGCTCGTCGGGTCGGAGGGCACGCTCGGCGTCATCGTCGGCGCGACCGTGCGCCTCGTGCCGATCCCGGAGGGCGAGCCCGCGACGCTTGCGGCCGTCTACCCGGACGTCGAGCGCGCGGCGTGGGCTGCGGCGCTCGTCGTCACCGACGCGGCCCGGCCGTCGACGGTGGAACTGCTCGACCGGGCGGCGCTCGAGGGGATCGCGGCGTACCTCGGGCCTGAGGTCATGACCGAGACGATGGGAAGCACGACGGCGGACGGGGTGTTCCTCCTCGTCGAGTGGGACGGCCCTGGCGCGGCCGAGGCGGCGCTGGGAGCCGTGGCGGGCCTCCAGGAGGTCGGCGGGACCGTGCGCCTGGCCGGGTCGGCGGCGGAACGCGACCGCCTGTTGACGATCCGCCGCTCGTTCCACCCGGCGATGGAGGCCCGCGGCCGCGTGCTCATCGAGGACGTCGCCGTGCCGCGCAGCCGGCTCGCCGAGATGTTCGCGCGGGTCGAGGCGATCGGTGCCCGACACGGCATCTCGATCCCGACCGTCGCCCACGCCGGAGACGGCAACCTGCACCCGAACTTCGTGTTCGACGGCGACGAGGTACCCCCGCACGTGTGGCAGGCGGCGGACGAGATGTTCCGCGCGGCGATCGAACTCGGTGGGACGCTGACGGGGGAGCACGGGGTGGGTGTGCTCAAGCGGCGGTGGATCGGCGACGAACTCGGCGACGACGTGCTCGAGCTCCAGCGGGGCATCCGGACGGTGTTCGACCCCGCGGGGATCCTCAACCCGGGCAAGGTGTTCTGACGCTCACGCCGAATCTCGTGGCACGGATCAGAGTGATCATGCAGGAAAGTTCGGCAGTAACACTCCCGTAACGAATCCGGCGCTCAATGGTGGGGACACCAGCACCGCCCACGAAGGAGTCCGCAATGCTCATCGGCGTCCCCACCGAGATCAAGAACAACGAGTTCCGCGTCGCCGCCACCCCGGCCGGCGTCGCCGAGCTGACGCTGCACGGCCACGAGGTCCTCGTGCAGGCGGGAGCGGGCGACGGATCGTCCTTCCCCGACGCCGAGTACGCCGCAGCCGGCGCGACCGTGGTCCCGACCGCGGCCGACGTGTGGTCGCGTGCCGAGATGATCCTCAAGGTGAAGGAGCCGGTCGCGTCGGAGTACGCCTCGATCCGACCCGGGCAGGTCCTCTTCACGTACCTGCACCTCGCCGCCGACCGGCCGCTCACCGACGCCCTGATCGGCTCCGGTGCCACGGCCATCGCGTACGAGACCGTGCAGCTGCCGGACCGTTCGCTCCCGCTGCTGTCGCCGATGTCCGAGATCGCCGGTCGGCTGTCCGCCCAGGTCGGCGCGAACCACCTCATGCGCACGAAGGGCGGTCGCGGGCTGCTGCTCGGCGGGGTCCCCGGCACGCCGAAGGGTCGCGTGGTCGTCATCGGCGGCGGCGTCGCGGGGGAGCACGCGGCGACGATGGCGCTCGGCATGGGCGCGGACGTGACCGTGTTCGACATCAGCCTGCCCCGACTGCGCGCGCTCGACGCCCGGTTCGACGGCCGGATCACGACGCTGCGGTCCTCGTCGCACGCCATCGCCGAAGCGCTCCGCGACGCCGATCTCGTGATCGGGTCCGTGCTGATCCCCGGAGCCTCGGCGCCGAAACTCGTCACCGACGCCATGGTCGCGGACATGCAGCCCGGGTCGGTCCTCGTCGACATCGCGATCGACCAGGGCGGCTGCTTCGAGGGCTCGCACCCGACGACCCACGACGACCCGACCTTCGCCGTGCACGACTCGGTGTACTACTGCGTGGCGAACATGCCCGGAGCCGTGCCTCGCACCAGCACGATCTCGCTGACGAACGCGACGCTGCCGTACGCCGTGGCGATCGCGAACCAGGGGTGGGAGGCGGCGACCGCTGCGGACCCGGCGCTCGCGCTCGGGGTGAACGTGCACGCGGGGCAGGTCGTCAACGAGGCTGTCGCGGCCGCGCACGGCCTGGTGGCCGCCGCGCGCTGAGCGCGCCGCGCGCCGCAGGCCGCGGGCCCAGCGCCGGTTCGCGAAAGCGACAGATCCCCGCCGGAGTCCGGCGGGGATCTGTCGCTTTCGCGGGAGGAACGGGGTTCAGTTCGCGAGGAGTGTCGCTTTGCCGGCGACGGGCGCGCCGCGCCACCCCGCCTGGGCCCGCACCACGAGCGTCACGAGGACCGCCGCAGCCGCGGCCACCACCGCGGCGACGGCGGTCGGCGTCGACACGAGTGGCCCGTCGAGCCGCGCGACCGCGACCCACGCCAGCCCCCACGCGAGCGACGCCGCCGGCGCCAGGCGCCCCCGACCCCACACCGCGAGCAGGACCCCGACGAGCCCGGCGACGAGCGCCACGACGACACCCCAGAGGTCCTGGCCCAGCCCGAAGCCCCGGAAGCCCGCTGCCGTCAGCACCGCGGCCGTGTTCGCCGCCGTCGCGACGCAGACCCACCCGAGGTAGAGCCCGAACGTCCCGTCGGTGACGATCGCCTCGACGACGCCCGACGGTCGGGAGCGCCGCAGCAGCACGAACGTCCACACCAGCACCGCGAGCAGCGCCACGATGATCGGCTCGCTCAGCCACAGGAACCCGAACTGCACGGACAGGATCCACGCCGCGTTGAGCAGCAGGGACAGCACGACGGGCAGGGTGAGCCGTGCGTGCCGGTCGTCGTCCGCCGTGCGGAAGCACTGCCGGATCGCGTACGCCAGCAGCCCGACGTAGACGACGCTCCAGATCGAGAACGCCGGCCCGTCGGGTGCGATGGCCGTGGAGGACGCCGACAACGCCCCGCCCGCAGCGTCCTGGATCGGTGTCCCGCCGGCTGCCCCGGAGCCGACGAACGCGCCGACCACCGCGACGACCGCACTCACCGCGACCGCGATCCGCTTCCAGATCCTCTTCATGTCAGCCCCTTTCGTCAGCATGCTGATGACCTGCACCGTAGGCGCGTGGCCGGCCCCGGCGCGCAGCGCACGTCCAGCAGACGGGGGACGGGACGGTCTGGAGGCACGGGGCGGGGCCGCCACGCGCCTCCAGGCCGTCAGCGGGTCGCGCCCGGCGGCTGCCGCGCAGCCTGCGTACGGTGGGCACGTGACCGTCGAGCTGAACACCGTCTACGTCGACCGGATCGCTCCGATCCCGAGTCCCTCGCTCGACGACACCTTCCGGATGCTCGAGGACCAGGGCGCCAGTGCGTGCATCGTCCTGCACCAGCCCGACGCGCAGGAACTCGGCGACGTCGCGGTCGCCCTCGGCCTGCACGAGCTGGCGGTCGAGGACTCCGCCGAGGGCCACCAGCGCCCGAAGCTCGAGCGCTACGGCAAGACGCTGTTCGTCGTCCTGAAGCCGGCGCTCTACAACGACCAGGCGGAGGAGGTCGAGTTCGGCGAGGTGCACGCCTTCGTCGGCGAGGAGTTCTTCCTCGCGGTCGTGCAGGCGGACCCGCGCGGCAAGCAGACCGTGCCGCGGGCCCTGCAGCGGATGAGCGGCAAGCCGGGCCTCGTGACGGTGGGGCCGCAGGCGCAGCTCTGGGCGCTGATGGACTCGATCGTCGACGGCTACGTGCCGGTGATCGACGGGTTGGAAGAGGACATCAACCAGATCGAGGACCAGCTCTTCGCGGGTGAAGCGGGGGTCTCCCGACGCATCTACGAGCTGTTCGGCGAGGTCGTCGACTTCCAGCGGGCCGCCCGGCCGCTCGTGTACATGATCGAGAACCTGCACCGCGGCGCCGAGAAGTACCACCTGCCGGTGGAGATGCAGCGCCGGTTCCGTGACGTCCTCGACCACGCGATCCGGACCGTCGAGCGACTGGACACCTTCCGCCAGCTGCTGCAGAACGCCCTGACGGTCGACTCGACCCTCGCGGCGCAGAAGCAGAACGACGACACGAAGAAGATCTCGGGGTGGGCGGCGATCCTGTTCGCGCCGACGCTCGTCGCGGCGATCTACGGCATGAACTTCACGCACATGCCCGAGCTGCAGTGGCCGTGGGGGTACCCGCTGGCGATCGTGGCGATGGTGCTCTTCGCGGCGGCCCTCTGGGTGGTGTTCAAGGTCAAACGCTGGTTCTGATGGAGACCGGGGCGGTGTCAACGCGCTCGAGCGTCTGACCGCAGCGGGGCATCCGGCCTGGAGGCGCGGGTCGTCTCACCGGGTCCGTCCAGGTCCTTCGCATGGTCGCCCCATGGAACCTGGCCAGGATCACAGGAAGCGCCTCGACCGGCGCCTCCGCTCGGAAGGACCTCCCCATGCAGTGCCCCAACGACCAGGCCACCCTCGTGATGTCGGAGCGGTCCGGCATCGAGATCGACTACTGCCCCGAGTGCCGGGGTGTGTGGCTCGACCGCGGTGAACTCGACAAGATCATCGAGCGCGCCTCGGGCGGTCCCGCGCAGACACCGCCGCCGGCCCCGCAGGCGCAGCAGGCCGTGCCGAACCCCGCCTACCCCCAGTCCGGCGGCCCGTACCCGCAGCCGTCGTACGCGCCCGGGATGGCCGTGCCCCGCAACGGGTACGCGTCGCCGGGGTCGCCCGGTTCGCCGGGGTCGTGGGACAAGGGTCGCCGTGGGTACGGGCAGCCCGGGTACGGGCAGCAGTACGGCCAGCCCGGGTACGGCCAGCAGCAGTACGGGTACGGCAAGAAGCGTCGCGGCAACTGGTTGAGCGAGCTCTTCGACTGATCGTCCCGAGTCCTCGCGTGTCCGGTGCCGGTGGGGTGAGCCAGTAGGCTTCCCGATATGCCGCACACCGGACACGCGACACGCGCGACCCCTGTCTGGGCCTTCAAGCTCGCCGTGGTCACCGGCCTCGTCGGGGTCGCGGGCGGCATCGCCGGCGTCTCGGTCTGGCTCGCCCTGCAGCTCATCCAGTTCGTCGCGTTCGGGTACCCGTTCGGTGGCCACCTCGAGGCCGCCGACGCCCCCTCGGCGCTGAACCGCTTGCTGGCGCTCGTCGCCGCGGGTGTCCTGACCGGGTTCGCCTGGTGGGCGCTCCGCCGCTGGGGCCGCCCCATCGTGTCCGTGCCCGCGGCCGTCGGTGGCAAGCGGATGCCCACCCTGGCCACGGTCGCCAACGCGGGCGTGCAGATCCTCGCCGTGGGCCTCGGTGCCTCCATCGGCAAGGAGGTCGCGCCGCGCGAGATCGGTGCCTGGCTGGCGCAGCTCGTCACCGCACGGGCCGGACTGACGGCGCGCGAGACGAAGATCCTCGTCGCCTGCGGTGCGGCTGCCGGTCTCGCCGCCGTGTACGACGTCCCGCTCGGTGGTGCGCTGTTCGCGGTCGAGGTCCTGCTCGGTGAGCTGACCTTCGCGACCGCGCTGCCGGCGTTCGCCACGAGTGCGGTCGCGGCGTTCGTCGCCCGCCTCGTCATCCCGGACGAGGTCCTGTACCACGTGCCCGCGATGCACCTCTCGCCGTCCGTGCTCGTCTGGGCCGTGATCGTCGGCCCCGTGCTCGGCTTCGCCGGGGTCGGCTTCGTGAAGCTCACGAACCGGCTGCAGGGGCTCGCGCCGAAGGGGTGGCACCTGCTCGTCGTGCTGCCCGTCGTCTTCGCGATGGTGGGACTCATCGCGGTGCCCTTCCCGGAGATCCTCGGCAACGGTCGGGCGCTCGGGCTCGTCGCCATGAACTCCTCCCTCGACGCCGGTTCGGTCGCGGGTCTGTCGCCGATCGTGTTCCTGCTCGTCCTTGGCGTCATCCGGACCATCACGACCTCGGCCACCATCGGCGCCGGAGCGGTCGGCGGCACACTCACCCCGTCCATCGCGATCGGTTCGGCCGTCGGCGGCGGCCTCGGTGGTCTCTGGCTCCTGCTCTGGCCGACCGACGGTCCGAGCCTCACGGCGTTCGCGTTCATCGGGGCAGCGGCGTTCCTCGCGACGACGATGCGGGCACCCTTCACCGCCCTCGTGCTCGTGGTCGAGTTCACGCAGCAGGGGACCGACATCCTCATCCCCTCGCTGCTCGCCGTCTCCGGTTCGGTCGCGGTCGGCTACGTGCTGGCCCGCCGACGCAGCGCTCAGATGGTCTGAACAGTTCGTCACGATCCGGCGCGCATCCCGGACATCCGGCCTAGCATCGGCGCCAGGACGGGGCGCAGGGCTCCGCACCGAGGCGAGGAGCACCCGATGGCGGGGTTCGACGACATCACGAAGAAGGCCCAGGAATTCCTGAAGGACGGGAAGGTCCAGGACGCCCTGAAGAGCGAGAAGGCCGAGGGCATCAGCGACAAGGTGCTCGACGGCGTCGCCGACGCGGTGAAGAAGGCGACGGGCGGCAAGTTCGACGACAAGATCGAGGGCGCTCGCGACGCAGCCGACAAGCAGGTCGGCAACGAGTAGTCGCACGACACGGAGGGCCCCGGACCGATCGGTCCGGGGCCCTTCGCCGTGGGGCGGTCAGGCGACGACGATCGGCACCGCGGACGTACGGGCCTCGACGGCGCGCTCGAAGGCCTCCTCCGCCTCGGCGCTCGGGAGACCGGAGGACGCTGCGATGTCGAGGGTCGCGTGCAGTCGGACGGCGTCCGCGATGTGGACCAGGCCGGCGTCCACGGCATCCGTGTACTCGGAGACGGCCGAATCGATGTCGGGTCGTGTCGTGGTGCGCATGATCTCGTCCTCACGTCGGTTCCGGTCGGGTTCGAACTCCATGGACAGCATGCATATTGGATTTAAATGGTGACGACCCTTTATGGTCACAATACTAATATATTTTACCGACTGGACGTTCGAACCACGAGGGACCACCATGGGGAGGTGACAGTCGTGGCGCCGAACCAACCGCTCACCGAGTCCGAGGTCGAGGCGATCAAGCAGGACTTCCCGATCCTCCAGCAGGAGGTCAACGGGTTCCCCCTCGCGTACCTCGACTCCGGGGCGACGGCCGAACGACCCCGCCAGGTCCTCGACGCGGAGCGCCGCTTCCTCGAGCAGGACAACGCCGCCGTGCACCGTGGTGCCCACACCCTCGCTGCGCTGAGCACCGACGCCTACGAGGATGCCCGAGCCACCGTCGCGGGGTTCATCGGTGCGGCGTCCCCGAACGAGGTCGTGTGGACGAGCAACGCCACGGACGCCCTCAACCTCGTGGCGTACGGCATCGCCAACGCCAGCCGTGGCCGTGGGGGAGCGTCTGCCGAGCGCTTCCGGATCGGTCCGGGTGACGAGGTCCTCGTCACCGAGGCCGAGCACCACGCGAACCTCGTCCCGTGGCAGGAGCTCGCCGCGTTGACGGGTGCGACGCTCCGGTGGGTGCCGGTCGCCGACGACGGCACCTGGACCGCCGAGGCGGCCGTCGCCCTGATCTCGGACCGCACGAAGGTCGTCGCGTTCGCGCACGTCTCCAACGTCACGGGCATGATCGCGCCGGTGTCCGCCGTCGTCGCGGCGGCCCACGCGCACGGTGCGCTCGTCGTCCTCGACGCCTGCCAGTCCGCGCCGCACCGCCCCCTCGACGTGCAGGCGCTCGGCGTCGACTTCGCCGCGTTCTCCGGCCACAAGATGCTCGGACCCAACGGCATCGGCGTGCTCTGGGGGCGCCACGAGCTCCTGGACGCCCTGCCGCCGTTCCGGACGGGCGGGTCGATGATCACCACCGTGACGATGGAGCACACCGACTTCATGCCGGCGCCCGAACGGTTCGAGGCCGGCACCCAACCGGTGTCCCAGGCCGTCGCGCTCGCCGAGGCCGTCCGGTACCTGCAGGCCATCGGCATGGAACGCGTCCGCGCCCACGAGGAACACCTGGCGCGCCGTCTGCTCGAGGGCCTCGCGGCGATCCCCGGCATCCGCACCGTCGGGCCCTCCGCCGAGGTGCCGCGGTCCGGCCTCGTGTCGTTCGACGTCGGCGGGGTGCACGCGCACGACGTCTCGCAGTACCTCGACGCGCAGGGCATCGCGGTGCGCTCGGGCCACCACTGCGCCCAACCCCTGCACCGTCGACTCGGTCTCGTCGCCACCAGCCGCGCGAGCACCTACGTGTACACGACCGAGCAGGACGTCGACCGCTTCCTGACCGCCGTCGGTGAGATCCGCGCCTACTTCGGCGCCGAAGGAGCAGCGTCGTGAACGCCCTCGACTCCCTGTACCAGCAGGTCATCCTCGACCACGCGAAGGCCCGGCACGGCGACCACCTGCTCGACGCCCCCGACGCCGAGCACTTCGAACGCAACCCGACGTGCGGCGACGAGATCACCGTGCGCGTCCGGCTCGAGCCCAGCACGGACCGCATCGCGGAGCTCGGCTGGCAGGGCGACGGCTGCTCCATCTCGATGGCCTCGGCGTCGGTGCTCACCGACATGGCCGTCGGCCGGACGGTCCCCGAGGTCCTGGCGCTCACCGAGGAGTTCCGCACCATGATGCGGTCCCGCGGGGCCGGCGAGCCCGACGAGGACGTCCTCGAGGACCTCATCGCCTTCCACGGCGTCTCGAAGTTCGTGATGCGCGTGAAGTGCGGCATGCTCGCGTGGGTCGCGGCTGAAGCCGCCGTCCGCGAGGCGACCGCGGCCCGCTGACCGGTCGCGCGTCACGCTTCGTCACGGTGCGTGACCTCGGGGTGATCGGCACGTAGCGTCGCGCCCGTGACCTCCAGCAGCGGCAAGCGGCAGATCCGGTTCAACGCGTTCGACATGAACTGCGTGGCGCACCAGTCCTCCGGACTCTGGCGGCACCCGCGTGACCGGTCGCGCCACTACAACGACCTGTCGTACTGGACGGACCTCGCGAAGCTGCTCGAGCGGGGGAACTTCGACGGGATCTTCATCGCGGACGTCCTCGGCACGTACGACGTGTACGGCGACTCGAACGAGGCCGCGCTCCGGACCGGCTCGCAGGTGCCGGTGAACGACCCGATCCTGCTCGTGTCCGCGATGGCTTCGGTGACCGAGCACCTCGGCTTCGGGATCACGGCCGGCACCGCGTACGAGCACCCGTACCCGTTCGCCCGCCGCATCTCGACACTCGACCACCTCACGAAGGGCCGTGTCGGCTGGAACGTCGTGACCGGCTACCTGCCGAGCGCGGCGCGGAACATGGGGCAGACGGACCAGCTGTCGCACGACGACCGGTACGACGTCGCGGACGAGTACCTCGAAGTCCTCTACAAGCTGTGGGAGGGCTCGTGGGAGGACGACGCCGTCGTCGAGGACCGCGAGACCGGCGTCTTCACCGACCCGGCGAAGGTGCACCCGATCGAGCACCACGGCAAGCACTTCGACGTGCCGGGGATCCACCTGTCCGAGCCGTCGGTGCAGCGGTCGCCCGTCATCTACCAGGCGGGCGCGTCGCCGCGCGGCATCCGCTTCGCAGCGGAGAACGCCGAAGCCGTCTTCGTGGGCGCACCGACCGTCGAGCAGCTCGCGTCGACCGTCGCGAAGGTCCGTGACGCCCTGGAGGCAGCTGGTCGCGACCGGTACGCCGCTCGCGTCTACACACTGCTCACCGTGATCACGGACGCCACCGACGAGCTGGCCCAGGCGAAGTACGAGGACTACCTGTCGTACGCCTCCGAGCTCGGGGCGCTCGTGCTCAACTCCGGGTGGATGGGTGTCGACCTGTCGCAGTGGGACCTCGACGAGCCCCTCGGCGACGTCGAGTCGAACGCGATCCAGTCGGCGGCGGCGAACATCGCTGCGGCGACCGGTGAGGACGGCAGTTCGTGGACGATCCGCGACCTCGCACGGCACACGGCGATCGGCGGACTCGGGCCGGTGGCAGTCGGTGGTGGAGCGACGATCGCCGACCGACTGCAGGAGATCCAGGAGCTGACCGACGTCGACGGGTTCAACCTGGCGTACGCGGTGACCCCGGGCACGTGGGAGGACGTCATCGAGTTCGTGATCCCCGAGCTCCGCGCCCGGGGCGTCTACCCCGAGGGCTACGAGCAGGGGTCGCTCCGCCACAAGCTGCACGGCCGCGGCGACCGCCTGCCGGAGGAACACCGGGGCGCATCGTTCCGGATCGGCCAGCGCGCTCGCGCGCACTGACCCACCAGGGCGTGGGTCACAGCGGCATCGGGAGCGCGTCCGCAGCGATCGGCCACGGCGCCCACTTCGCCCGGGGCGCGCTCAGCAGGTACGGCTGTGGCGACGGGTAGCTGACGAGCTCGAGCGTCGACCCCCACGGCGTGCGGGTGTAGACGAACCGGTTGCCGTCGCCCGCCTCGAGCCCGCGGAGGTCGCGCGGGTCCGAGTTGCGCGTGCCCCCGGCCGCCTCGACCCGGGCGAGGGTCTCGTCGAGGTCGTCCGCGTAGATCGCCAGGTGCTGCCATCCGAGGTCGGACGGGTGTGCGGCGCCGTGCTGGTCGGGGCCGAGGTACTCGAACAGCTCGAGTCCGGGGCCCTCGGGGAGTGCGAGCATCCGCATCGCCCCCTGCGCCATGGTCGGTGGGATGCCGAGGTACCGGTGCGCCTCCGGCGAGCTGTTCGGTGCCTCGGTGCGGCACCGCATGTCGTACAGGACGACGGCGTCGAACGCTGCCACGAAGAACGCCGTGGCTGCGTCGATGTCCGGCACCGTGACGCCCACGTGGTCGATCCTGATTCCCCTGGTCATGGGTGATTGGTACCACCGGCCGACCCGGCCACGGCAGGCGTTCGGCAGCGCGTGCGCCTTCCGTGCGGCAAGCCGCAGCCCGCGCCGCGGCTCCCCACGCTGAAACGGTCGTTCCAGGACGGGTGGCGTGACACACGACCGTTACACGGGGGAAACGGGCGGCTCGAAGAGGCTCCGTAGCTTCGTGGCAGAGGCGGGCACCGCTCGCCCTTCCCACTCCTTCGGAGGACGCCATGGCTACAGAGATCGCGACCCCGGTCGCCGCGCCCCACGCCCCCCTGACGACGGCAGCCCCAGCGGGTGCCGGCGTCGTCAAGCCCGGGTACGACCCGGCGCTCACCAACGAAGACCTCGCGCCGCTGCGCAAGCAGACGTGGACGAGCTACAACATCTTCGCCTTCTGGATGTCCGACGTGCACTCGGTCGGCGGCTACGTCACCGCGGGTTCGCTCTTCGCCCTCGGCATCGCCAGCTGGCAGGTGCTCATCGCCCTGGTGGTCGGCATCCTCATCGTCCAGGTGTTCGCGAACCTCGTCGCCAAGCCGTCCCAGCGCACCGGGGTGCCGTACCCGGTGATCAACCGCGCGGTGTTCGGCGTCCTCGGCGCGAACGTCCCCGCGATCATCCGCGGCCTCATCGCGATGGCCTGGTACGGCGTGCAGACGTTCCTCGCCGCGCAGTCGCTCAACATCATCTTCCTCAAGTTCATCCCGGCGTCGGCCGGCCTGCTCGAGCACTCGTTCCTCGGGTTGTCCGCGCTCGGCTGGATCTCGTACGCGATCCTCTGGGTGGCGCAGGGCGCGCTGTTCTGGATGGGGATGGACGCGATCAAGAAGTTCATCGACTGGGCAGGACCTGCCGTCTACGTCGTGATGATCGCCCTCGCCGTGTACCTGGTCAGCCAGGCGGGCATCGGGAACATCTCGTTCACACTGTCCGCGGGGGAGCCGCTCTCGTTCGGCGCGAGCATCCCGGTGATGCTGTCGGCGATCGCCCTCGTCGTGAGCTACTTCTCCGGCCCGATGCTGAACTTCGGCGACTTCTCCCGCTACGCGAAGTCCTACGGGGCGGTCAAGCGCGGCAACCTCTGGGGCCTGCCGATCAACTTCTTGTTCTTCTCCGTGCTCACCGTGCTCTGCGCCAGTGCCACGGTGCCGGTGTTCGGCAAGCTGATCACCGACCCCATCGAGACCGTGCAGGCGATCGGCGCCCCGTTCGCGATCCTGCTCGGCGGCCTGACGTTCGTCACCGCCACCGTCGGCATCAACATCGTCGCGAACTTCATCAGCCCCGCGTTCGACTTCTCCAACGTGGCGCCGCGGAAGATCAGCTGGCGCGCCGGCGGCATGATCGCGGCGGTCGGTTCCGTGCTCCTCACCCCGTGGAACTGGTACGGCAACGACCAGGCGATCCTCTACACGCTCGGGGTGCTCGGCGCCCTGATCGGCCCCCTGTTCGGCATCCTCATCGCCGGCTACTACATCGTCGCGAAGCAGCGCGTGGCGGTCGACGACATGTACACGAAGGACCCCAGCGCGCGGTACTGGTACGCGAAGGGCTTCAACCCGAACGCGATCTGGACGCTCGTCGTCACCGGGGTGATCTCGGTCGCCAGCGCGGTCCTGCCCTCGGCCCTCGGCGTCGTACCGTGGCTGTCGAACTACAGCTGGTTCATCGGGTGCGCACTCGGACTCGTGGTCTTCTGGGGGCTGGAGCGTGCTCGTCCGAGCATGCCGGAGCTCGCCGCCGACGACCCCACGGTCGACGACGGGGCAGCAGCCGGCCGCGCCTGAACCACCCGCACCACCGCACCACCCGCACCACCGGAAGGACCCCGATGCGCATCCGCGTCGTCAACCCCAACACCACGAGCTCGATGACCGCGGCGATCGGCACGGCCGCCGCCGCGGTCGCCGGGCCCGGCACGACCGTCGAGGCCGTCAACCCCTCCATGGGACCGGCGTCGATCGAGAGCCACTACGAGGAGGCCCTGGCCGTCCCGGGGCTCCTCGAGCAGATCGCGATCGGCGAGCAGCAGGGGGTGCACGCCTACGTGGTCGCCTGCTTCGGGGACCCGGGCCTCGACGCCGCGCGGGAGGCCGCCTCCGGACCCGTCATCGGGATCGCCGAGGCGGGCTTCCACGCGGCGGCGCTGCTCGGGCGGCGTTTCGGCGTCGTCACCACCCTCGGCCGGACCGTCGGCCGGGCGCACGAGCTCGCCGAGCGGTACGGCTTCGCCTCGCTCGTCACCGAGATCCGGGCGTGCGAGGTGCCGGTGCTCCGCCTGGAGGACCCCGCCTCGGACGCCCGCGCCGTGGTGATCGAGGAGTGCCGGGCCGTCATCGCGGGCGGCGCGGACGCGGTCGTGCTCGGGTGCGCCGGGATGGCGGACTTCTGCGCCGAGGTGTCCCGAGCGATCGGGGCGCCCGTGGTCGACGGGGTGGCCGCGGCGACGGTGCTCGCCGAGTCGCTCGTGCGGCTCGGTCTGACGACGGGGAAGCACGGGGAGTACGCCGCCCCGCCCGCGAAGCCGATGTCGGGACTGCTCGCAGGGTTCGAACGCCACCCGGCGGCGGACGCGACGGTCGGGGCGGGCGCATGACGCGCCTCTCCCCACGGGCTCGGCCCGAACGCCGCTCCGCAGGCTCCGCGGCGCACGGGAACCGGCCCGCGTGGGCCCAGGCCGACAACGCCGACCGCGCCGACCTCGTCCTGCGCGCCGAACGCGCCTGGGTCGAGGGCGCCTTCCGCCCCGCCGCGGTCGTCGTCCGCGACGGCCGCGTCGCCGACGTCCTGCCGTTCGACGCCGACGTCGCCGCCCGCGACGACCGTCGCGTGCCCGACGGGCAGGTACTGCTCCCGGGCCTCGTCGACACCCACGTGCACGTCAACGAGCCCGGGCGCACCGAGTGGGAGGGCTTCGCCTCCGCCACCCGGGCCGCCGCGCTCGGCGGCGTGACGACCATCATCGACATGCCGCTCAACTCGATCCCGGCGACGACGACCGTCGACGCACTCGACGTCAAGCGCGCCAGCGCCGAGGGGCGGGTCGCCGTCGACGTGGGCTTCTGGGGCGGAGCGATCCCCGCGAGCCTCGGCTCCCTCGACCAGCTGCACCACGCCGGCGTCTTCGGGTTCAAGTGCTTCACGGCACCGTCCGGTGTCGACGAGTTCCCGCACCTCGACGGTTCGCAGCTGCGCGCCGCCATCGACGAGGTCGCCCGCATCGACGCCCTGCTCATCGTGCACGCCGAGGACCCCGAGTTCCTGGTCGGCCACGACGCGCTCGGCGGCCACTACGAGGACTTCCTCGCCACCCGGCCGGTCGACGCCGAGCGGTCCGCGATCGCGCGGGTCATCGAGGGTGCACGTGCGACCGGGGCGCGCGTCCACATCCTGCACCTGTCCGACGCCGGGGCGCTGCCGATGATCCGTGCGGCCAAGGCGGACGGGGTCCGGATCACGGTCGAGACCTGTCCGCACTACCTCGCGTTCGAGGCGGGCACCATCCCGGACGGCGCGACCGAGTACAAGTGCTGCCCGCCGATCCGTGACGACGCGAACCGCGACGCCCTCTGGGAGGGCGTGCTCGACGGCACGATCGACATGATCGTGTCCGACCACTCGCCCTCCACGGCGGACCTGAAGACCGACGACTGGGGGCTCGCGTGGGGCGGGATCGCGGGTCTGCAGGTCGGGTTCCGCGCGGTGTGGACGGAAGGAGTCCGTCGCGGCGTCCCGCTCGAGCAGCTGCTCCCGCTGTTCACGACGGGCCCGGCGGCGCTCGCCGGCTTCGCCGACCGCGGCCGCATCGCACCCGGTGCGCTCGCCCACTTCGCGGTGTTCGACCCGTCCGCCACGGCCGTCATCGACGTGGCCGGGCTGGAACACCGCAACCCGGTCTCCGCGTTCGCCGGCCTGGAGGCACGGGGCCGCGTCACCGAGACCTGGTTGCGCGGGCAGTTGGTCGCCTCCGCGGACACGGGCGTCACGTCCGTCGCGGGCCAGCTCGTCGCGCGTCCGGTCACCGCACCCGTCGAAACACCGTTGTAACGATCGTTCCGATACGATCTCCACCGGAACGAGAGGACCGAACATGCTCCCTGTGAACCCACCCGCCCGTCTGCTCATGGGGCCGGGGCCGATCACCGCCGACCCGCGGGTGCTCCGTGCCCTGTCGACCCCGCTCGTCGGGCAGTACGACCCGTGGATGACGACCACGATGAACGAGACGCAGGAGCTGTACCGGCGGGTGTTCGGCACCGCGAACGAGGCGACCGTCCTCGTCGACGGGACCTCGCGCGCCGGGATCGAAGCGGCACTGGTGTCGCTGCTCGCTCCGGGGGACAGCGTGCTCGTGCCGGTGTTCGGTCGCTTCGGACACCTGCTCGCCGAGATCGCCGGGCGCGCCGGAGCAGAGGTCCACACGATCGAGACCGACTGGGGGCAGGTGTTCACGCCGTCCGCGATCGAGGACGCGATCGTCCGGGTCCGTCCGAAGGTCCTGGCGATCGTGCAGGGCGACACCTCGACGACGATGAACCAGCCGCTCGACGAGCTCGGTGCGATCTGCGACCGGCACGGTGTGCTGTTCTACACCGACGCCACCGCGACCATCGGGGGCAACCCGCTCGAGGTCGACGCCTGGGGGATCGACGCGGTGAGCGCCGGGTTGCAGAAGTGCCTCGGTGGCCCGTCCGGCAGTGCGCCGCTCACGGTGTCGCCGCACGCGGTGGAGGTCCTCGACCAGCGCCGCAGCGTCGAGGCCGGCATCCGTGAACCCGGTGACGACGTGTCCGACGAACCGATCCGCTCGAACTACCTCGACCTGGCGATGATCCTCGACTACTGGGGCCCGCGCCGGCTCAACCACCACACCGAGGCGGCGTCGATGCTCTACGCCGCGAACGAGTGCGCCCGCATCCTGCTCGAGGAAGGCCGCGACGCCGTCATCGCCCGGCACGAGACCGCCGGCAGCGCGATGCTCGCCGGCGTGCGGGCCCTCGGACTCGGGGTCTTCGGTGACCTCGGGCACAAGATGCACAACGTCGTCGCGGTCGAGATCCCGTCCGACGTCGTCGGCGACCAGGTCCGGGCATCGATGCTCGACGACCACGGCATCGAGATCGGGACGTCGTTCGGACCGCTGCACGGCAAGGTCTGGCGGATCGGCACCATGGGCTACAACGCTCGGAAGGACGCCGTCGTGACGACGCTCGCCGCGCTCGAGCACGCGCTGCGCCGGGCCGGCCACGCGGTGCCGCAGGGCGGTGGCGTCGACGCGGCGCTGGACGTCTACGCGGGCTCGCCCGTCGGGGTGCCCGCGTGAGCGCCGCGGCAGCGGTGCACGCCACCGAGCACGCCACCGCCGACGCCGAGCTCGTCGCGCGCTGGTGCGACGAACTCGCCCTGGTCACCGAGGAGACCGGCCGCATCACCCGCGTCTACCTGTCGCCCGAGCACGCCCGGGTGAACGCGATCGTCGCCGGGTGGATGCAGGACGCCGGGCTCACCACCTGGCAGGACGCCGCCGGCAACCTGCACGGCCGCGTCGCCGGGGCCACGGCGGACGCCCCGGTGCTCCTGCTCGGCTCGCACCTCGACACCGTGGTCGACGCCGGACGGTACGACGGGATCGTCGGGGTCCTGATGGCCGTCCGGACCGTCGCCCGACTGACCGCCGCCGGGCCGCTGCCCGTCGCGCTCGAGGTCATCGCGTTCTCCGACGAGGAGGGCACACGGTTCGGCAAGGCGCTGCTCGGGTCCTCGGCCGTCGCGGGCGTCTGGGACGAGTCGTGGTGGGACCTGGCCGACGGCGACGGGGTCACCCTCCGCCGGGCGTTCGAGGACTTCGGGCTCGATCCGTCGCGGGTCGGCGACGCAGCGGCAGACCCGGCCGCACTCGCGGGGTACCTCGAGGCCCACATCGAGCAGGGGCCGTACCTCGAGCAGGCCGGGCAGGCACTCGGCGTCGTCACGAGCATCGCGAGCGCCCGGCGCTTCACGGTCGAGGCCGTGGGCGAGGCCCGGCACGCCGGCGGCACCCCGTACGAGCGACGGCACGACGCACTGCTCGCCGCAGCCGAGGCCGCGCTCGCCGTGGAACGGATCTGCCGGGCCGCGCAGCACGTCGGGACGGTCGGCACCATGACCGTCGAGCCCGGTGCGGTCAACGTCGTCCCGGGGCTCGCACGGTTCTCGGTCGACCTCCGTGGGGAGTTCGACGAAGGCCGCGACGAGGTCTGGGACGAGATCACCAAGGCGTTCGCCCTCATCGGGGAGCGCCGCGGGGTCAGCGTCGAGCCCACCGAGGTGCACCGGGCGCCCGCCGTGTTCTGTGCGCCGCGGCTGATGGACGCCGTCCGCGCGGGCATCGAGTCGACGGGCGAAGCAGCCCCGATGGAGCTGTTCTCGCGTGCCGGCCACGACGCGATGTCGCTCGGGCTGATCACCGACGTCGCCATGCTGTTCCTCCGCAACCCGGACGGCATCAGCCACCACCCCGACGAGTTCGTCTCCACGGAGGACATCGCCCTCGGACTCGACGCCCTCGCCGTCGCGGTCGAACGGGTGGCCCGGGCGTGAGCACCGCCGGCACCGACGTCCGGGCCCGCATCGACTCGGTCTGGGAGCAGCTCTCGCCCGCCGAGCGCCGCGTCGCCGCGATGGTGCGCCACGACCCGGAGCTCCTGCTCGTCGGGACCTCGGCCGAACTCGCCGCCGAGTCCGGCACCTCGAAGGCCACGGTCTCGCGGCTCGTCCGCTCCCTGGGGTTCCAGGACGCCGCCGAGGTCCGCCAGAACCTCATGTCGGCGCGGGGCACCGGACTGCCGTGGGCGGCCGAGGACGCCTCCCACGTCGACCAGCGGGCCGTCGAGTCGCGGAACCTCGACGCCGCGTTCGCGTCCCTGGCCCGCGCCGATCGGCCCCGGCTCGCGCGGCGCATCGTCCGCGCCCGTCGCGTGCTCGTGATCGGGGAGCGTGGCGCGTACCCGGTCGCCCTGCAGCTCCGTGCGCAGCTCGCCCAGGTCCGACCGGACGTGCGGGTCGGGCCGTCTCCGGGCCAGCGCCTCGGTGAAGAGGTGGCAGACCTCGACCGCCGCGACCTCGTCGTCCTCGTCACGGTGCGGCGGCACGCGGCCGGCGTGGACCGGGCCGTACGGCACTGCGTCTCGACGGGTGCCGACGTCGTCGTCCTCGGGGACCCGACCGCGGCCGTCATCGCGGCGCCTGCGAACACCGCGATCCTGTGCCCGGTCGACTCACCGTCGGCGTTCGACTCGATGGCGGCGCTCTTCGCGGTGGTCGCGGCGATCGCGAACGACGTCTACGAGGCGTCCGGTCCGGGTGGACGGACGCGGGTCGACGCGGTCGCGACGGCCTACGAGGCGCTCGGCGAGCTCGCCGCGCCCTGACCGTCGTCGGTGCCGTGCCCGTCCGCACGGAGCTCGGTCGCGAGCGAGGCGTTCCGCTCGGCGATGAGCCGGGGCAGGTACCGCGCGAGCGCGATCCGTTCGGCGAGCACGCCGAGCGGCCCGAGCGGGGCGCGGAACTCGATCTCGTCGACCATCCGTGTGCCGCGAGCCGACGGCTCGAAGCGATGGACGTGGTGGAAGCGGGCGAACGGCCCACGCACCTGTTCGTCGACGAACCGGTGTGGTGCCTCCAGGGCGGTGATCCGACTCGTCATCCGCCAGACGATCCCGAAGTGCCGCGCGCGCCAGGTGACGCTCTCACCGAGCCCGATCGTGCCGGCGGTCGTGCCGGCCACGGCGCGCTCGTCGGTGGCGGCCATCGAGCGTTCGTGCGCGCCGATGTCGAGCGACAGCGCGAACGCGCGTTCCGGCGGGGCGTCCAGTTCGGTGACGACCCGGAACGACACCGTCACGACGTCGGCCAGAGCGTCGGCGTCGACCGGTCGTCGTCGCGGAGCGCGGCGGCGATGAGCTGGTCGTGGCGCTGCCCGCGGTGGTGCACGCCGGACCGGAGCCGTCCCTCGTAGCGCAGGCCGAGGCGCCGGGCGATCGCGGCCGACGGCGTGTTCGTCGCGATCGCGCGCCACTGCACGCGCACGAGGCCGAGGCCGTCAGGTGCCGGTGCGAACGCCCACTCGAGGACGGCAGCTGCGGCCTCGGTCACGAACCCGTGGCCGCGCCCGTCGGGGTGCATCGCGTACCCGATCTCCGCCGCACCGTCGACGAAGCCGAACAAGCCGATCGTGCCGAGCAGCCGTGGGTCGTCCGCCCGACGGATCCCGAAGTCGTACCGGGTGTCGGCCGCCCAGCCCGTGCGGACCACCTCGGTGATCCACTGCCGGGCCTCGGCGTGGCCGTACGGAACCGGCACGGGGGTGTACGCGATGACGTCCGGGTCGTTCGCGTAGGCCACGACGTCCTCGGCGTCGGAGGGTTCCGGTACCGAGAGCACGAGCCGTTCGGTGCGGAGCGTCACGGGGTCCATCCGCCGAGCCTAACGACGACGGACGGTACCGTCGGGGGATGACGTTCGACGCGCTCCCGTTCCCGGTCATCGACGGCCACAACGACCTTCCCTGGGAACGCCGCGAGACCCACGACTCCGGGGTGGAGGGCATCGACTCCGAAGCGGGCTCACTCCACACCGACCTGCCCAAGCTCCGTGCTGGCGGGGTCGTCGGACAGTTCTGGTCGGTGTTCGTGCCGTGCGACGAACCCGATCCGGTGCGGGCGACCCTGCAGCAGGTCGACGTCGCGCACCGGATCATCGAGCGCTACCCGGACACCCTCGCGCTCGCCCGGACCGCAGCCGAGGTGCGTGCGGCGATCGACTCCGGCCGGATCGCCTCGCTCCTCGGCGCCGAGGGCGGGCACTCGATCGGTGACGACCTGGCCGTCCTGCGCGACCTCGCACGGCTCGGCGTCCGGTACATGACCCTGACGCACAACGACGACACCCCCTGGGCCGACTCGGCGACCGGGTCGCACCCGCACGGCGGACTCACGGACCGCGGGCGCGAGATCGTCGCCGAGATGGAGCGGATCGGCATGCTCGTCGACCTGTCCCACACCGCGCCGACCACGATGCGCGACACCCTCGACGTCGCGACGCAGCCCGTGGTCTTCAGCCACTCCTCGACCGTCGCCGTGAACGACCACCCGCGGAACGTGCCCGACGACGTGCTCAGCAGGCTGGCGGACAACGGCGGAGTCGTGATGATCACGTTCGTGCCGCAGTTCGTCTCCGCGGCGTACGCGGAGTGGTTCGCCGCCGGGTCGTCCGAGGACGCGCCGCCCGTCACCGTCTCCGACGTCGCGGACCACGTCGAGCACGCACGCGACGTGGCCGGCGCGGCGCACGTCGGCCTCGGTGGGGACTTCGACGGCACCCCGGTGCTGCCGCCGGACCTGCGGGACGTGTCGCGGTACCCGGTGCTCGCGGCGGAGATGCGGCGGCGCGGGTGGGGTCAGAGGGATCTTCGGGCGCTGGCGGGCGGCAACGTGCTGCGGGTGCTCGAGGCGACCGACGAGCGGTTCGCGCGCACGGCGTTCGTGCGCTGACGCGCTGGCCAGTCTCGCGCGGAGCGACACTTCTCTGGCCCCTGATCGCGAGGACTGTCGCTCAGCGCGAACGTCGGAGCGGTTGCCAGGGGGCACATCACGGCGCTCACGGGGCTTGCTCACACGGCTGATCGATCCGTCGTTCGTTCCCGTCGAAGCGACAGCTTCCCTGGTCTGGTCGCGGCCCGTCCCGCAAAGGCGACAGTGGCACGCGACAGTTCGACGGGATTGTGTCGCTTTGCGGTGCGCCGAGCCAGGCGGACCCGTCACGGAGCTGACCGCACGGCCTCAGCTCGAGGGAGAGTCAATTGGTCCACAGGGTGTGGACCGTTTGCGGTGGTCCTGGGCGACCGACCGGGTCAGCCGTAGGTGGGGTACTGCGGCCAGCCCTCGGGACTGTCCTCCCAGTCCTGCTGCCGCCCGTACGCCGTGCGGTCCATGATGTGCGCCACGGGCAGGATCGCCTCCGTGCCGCGCGAACCGGTCGCGTACGTCAGGTACGGCACGCCGTCCCGCAGCAGGTAGTACGAGTAGCCGGGCACCGGGCCGTCCCAGTCGTCGCTGTGCACGGTCCAGCCCCAGTCGTCGTGGTAGCTCGTCGCGCCCGAGGACACCCACGTGTGCGACCATCCGTGCTCCGCCCGCCAGGCCTCGAGCTTCTCGACCGGCCCCTCGGAGACCATCGCGAACGCGATCCCCTCGTCGTCGAGTCGGCCCATGTCGGCGGGCAGGTTGTCGACGGCCCAGGTGCAGCTCGGGCACCCGGCGTCCCAGTCCCGTCCGTACATGACGTTCTGGACGAGGAGCAGGTACTTGTCCCCGAACAGCGCGGTGAGCCGCACGGGGCCGTCGGGGCCGGCGAACTCGTAGTCGTCGACGCGGACCATCGGCAGCCGCCGTCGGGCCGCTGAGACACGGTCGCCGTGGCGCGTGAGTTCCTTCTCGTCCTGCACCTGCGCGGCGAGCGCCTCGTCGAACGCGGCGCGATCGACGACCGGTGGGGCGACGTCGGGTTGCTGTTCCTTGGACATGGCGACCTCCTCGTCGTTGCGGAGCACGGTACGCGCGGAACGCGCGTGCGTCACCGGACAGGGACACGCTGGGTCGGATCGCTAGGATCACAGCGCACGCCGTGCCTCCAGTGGGGGAGGCACGCGACCTGACCCGAAGAGGACGGTACCGATGAGCGGCACGATCCACGACAACATCTCGCAGGCGTTCGGGAACACGCCGTTGGTGCGGCTGAACCGCCTGCCGAAGGCGGGCGGCGCCGAGATCCTGGCGAAGCTCGAGTTCTACAACCCGGGCGCGAGCGTGAAGGACCGCCTCGGCGTCGCGATCATCGACGCGGCCGAGGAGTCCGGCGAGCTGCAGGCCGGCGGGACGATCGTCGAGGGGTCCTCCGGCAACACGGGCATCGCGCTCGCTCTCGTCGGCGCCGCTCGCGGGTACCGGGTCGTCATCACGATGCCCGAGACCATGAGCGTCGAGCGTCGGGCCCTGATCCGCGCGTACGGGGCGGAGATCGTCCTCACCCCGGGTTCCGAGGGCATGAAGGGCGCCGTGTCGAAGGCCGAGCAGATCGTCGCCGAGACGCCGGGCGCGATCCTGGCGCACCAGTTCGAGACGCCGGCGAACGCGGCGATCCACCGGAAGACCACGGCGGAGGAGATCCTTCGCGACACCGAGGAGCACGTCGACGTGTTCGTCGCCGGTGTGGGTACCGGCGGCACGATCACCGGCGTCGGTCAGGTGCTCAAGGAGCGGGTGCCCGGCGTGCAGATCGTCGCCGTCGAGCCGAAGGACTCCCCGCTGCTGACCGAGGGGAAGGCGGGCCCGCACAAGATCCAGGGCATCGGCGCGAACTTCATCCCCGAGGTCCTCGACCAGTCGGTCATCGACGAGGTGTTCGACGTCGCGCTCGACGACGCACTCCGGGTCGCGCGTGACCTCGGCACGCAGGAGGGCATCCTGGCGGGTATCTCGTCCGGCGCGATCATCCACGCCGCGATCGAGATCGCCGCACGCCCCGAGAACGCGGGCAAGCGCATCGTCGCGATCGTGTGCGACACCGGTGAGCGCTACCTGTCGACCGTGCTCTTCGAGGGACTCACTGCGTGAGCCGTCCCGTCCGACGAGGCGTGCTGCGTTCTGTCCGGGAGGACCTGGCCGCAGCACGCCGCGGTGACCCCGCATCCCGCGGCGACCTCGAGAACGCGATCGTGTACTCGGGGCTGCACGCCATCTGGACCTACCGGCTGACGCACCGGCTGTGGATCGCCCGGGGGCTGCCCGGGTCGCGGTTCGCGGCGCGGGTCATCGGTCAGGTCGCACGGTCGGTGACAGGCATCGAGATCCACCCCGGCGCCCGGATCGGCCGACGCTTCTTCATCGACCACGGCATGGGGGTCGTGATCGGGGAGACCGCGGTGGTCGGCGACGACGTGGTGCTGTTCCACGGTGTGACGCTGGGCGGCCGCGGTGGCGACCACGGACCGGGCGCTCGCCGGCACCCCGCGGTGGGGGATCGGGTCGTGCTCGGTGCCGGCTCGTCGCTCATCGGGGCGATCACAGTCGGCGCGGACTCGGTCGTCGGTGCGAACACCGTGGTGACGAAGGACGTGCCCGCGGGCTCGGTCGTCACCGGTGTGGCCGGGACGGCGCGCCCACGCTCGGGGCACGAGGGCGTCCCGACCCTCTGACGGGCGGCCCGGCGCGGCCCCGACCCGGAGCGGCGCGCGACCGCGGCCGTCAGCTCTTCTCGCAGGCGATCCCGTCGGCGTCCGCGTCCATCTTCTTGTTCGCGTTGTAGAGCGCGTCGTCCTTCTTCACGGTGCCCTTGAGCGCGCGGTAGGTGGTCTTCCCCTTCGAGGTCACCTTGTTCTTCGTGACCGACTTCTTCGCGATCCCGCCCGAGTACACCTTCTGCACGGCGGTGCAGTTCTTGTAGACGGTCGGAGCAGCCTGCGCGGTCGAGGCCCCGCCGAGGACGACGGAGGCGGCGAGTGCGGTCGTGGCGGCGGCGATGCCGAGCGAGCGGACGAGACGGGATCGGGTGAGGTTCACGGCCTGAGGGTACGTCAGCAACGCGGGACTCCTCCCACCCCAGAACGAGGCATGCTGGACGCATGGACGGCGAGACCCTGCACGAGGTCGCGGCCCGCACCGCGATGGGCCTGCCCGCGGTGGCGGAGACGCAGCCCTTCGGCGAGGGCGCGTTCGTCTACAAGGTCGTCGGGAAGATGTTCGTGATGACGTCCGAGCTGCGGGGCGTGCCGATCGTCAACCTGAAGTGCGCGCCGCCACACGGTGCCTCGCTCGTGCGCGACCACGACGAGATCACGCCGGGCTGGCACATGAACAAGCAGCACTGGATCACGCTGTCGCCCGGGGACGGCATCGACGAGACGCTGGTGGAGGACCTCGTCGCCAACGCCTACGAGCTGGTGGTCGCGGGACTGCCGAGGGCGAAGCGTCCGATCGACCCGCTCCGACGCACGCAGGGCGGATGACCAGACCGCGGGCGCGGGCACTCAGGCGCGAGCGCGGGCGAGCACCTTCGACACGTCCCGGACCACCTTCGGGGCGAGTCCACCCGTGCCCGGCCCGCCGCCGGACCCACGGCCGGACGACAGCACCGCCTGTGCCTGCTCGGGCGTCAACCCGCTGAAGATCTGCCCGATCGTGACGCCGTGGTCCGGCCGGTGTGTGACGACGATCGGATCGCCGGCCGAGACCGGTCCGGAGTGCAGCACCCGGAGGTACGCCCCGGGGCGCCCCTCCTCGGTGAACCGCTTGACCCACTTGTCGACCCGCATGCGCCGGGCGAACGTGCCGCACGGGTTCCGCGGGATCGTGACCTCGAGCTCGAGGGTCTCCCCGATCCGCCAGCGCTCGCCCGTGACGGCGCCGGTGCAGTCGATGCCCGAGGTCCGCAGGTTCTCGCCGAACAGCCCGGGTGGGACCTCGCGGTCGAGCAGCTGCGCGAAGTACGCGGCGTCCTCGTCGGCGTAGGCGTACACCGCCTGGTCCTCGCCGCCGTGGTGCTTCCGGTCGGCCTGCACGTCGGCGTACAGCCCGAGCGGACGCACGCGGACGGCACCGTCGACGGGACGCTTGTCGATCGCGGTGATGCCGATCGTGCCCGAGTCGGGCAGCAGGCGGTCGACGCGGCAGACGGCGGTGACGAGGGACATGCCCCCAGCCTGCCGCAGAATCGACGAGCGCAGAAGTGTGACGATCCACCTCCGGCGCACGTCTCATCGGTGACGGACCCCGAACGCGCGGTCCACCCGAGGAGCCCAGATGCCCGACACCGACACCGATGCGCGCCACACGACGTCCCACGGACGGATCGCACCACAGCACCTGCTCGCGCAGGCCCGGGTCCGCGCGCTCTCGGCGAGGCCCGTCGGACCGATGAAGGTCGTCCGTGCCCAGCTGAACCCCATCCACCACCAGTAGAAGGAAAGCGTGCACCACCAGCCCCTCACCGATCTCGACGACGCCGTCCTCGCAGGTCGCTCGTCCGACGGCGACGTCCGGGCGTTCGAGGTCCTCATCCGCCGGTACACACCGCTGCTGCGCGCCTACGCACGACGGACCCTCGGGTCGACCGACGAACTCGACGACGTCGTGCAGGAGACCTTCATCACCGCGTGGAACCGGCTCGACCGGCTCGACGACGGCGCACGCGTCAAGGCCTGGCTCATGCGCATCCTCAGCCGGAAGTGCATCGACCGGATCCGGGCTCGCCGGTTCCACGACGACGTCACCGAGCTCGAGGTCGCCGCACCGGCCGCCGACGCCCCGGAACGCGTCGCCGAAGCACGCTCCCGCGAAGAGGCGGTGGAGACGGCGCTCGCCGAGCTGCCCGAGGCGCAGCGACGGTGCTGGGTGATGAAGGAAGTGCTCGAGTACTCGTACGAGGCGATCGCGGAGGAACTGGACCTCCCCGCCTCGACGGTCCGCGGACTGCTGTCCCGGGCGAGGAAGAACATGATCCGTCTGATGGAGGGATGGCGATGACCGACCGCGACACCGTCCGGCTCGAGTCGCTCGAGCCCGACGACCTCGACGGGCACACGATCGACGAGCTCGCCGACTACCTCGACGCCGGCATGCAGCCGGCCGACCCGAGCATCGACGACTCCGCAGCCTGCCAGAACGCCCTCGCCGCGATCGTGCGGCTCCGGCACTCCTCGCTCGGCTCGCTCGAGGCCGCAGCCGAGCAGGAAGCACCAGCCGACGAGTCCTGGATCAGCGGGGTGCTCGCGAACATCTCGCTCGAGGCCCGTGCCGGTCGCGACGTCCCGCTCCGTCCGGCGGCGCCGACCGAGCGGCCCGTGATGACCGAGGGTGCCATCCGCTCCCTCGTCCGGACGGCCGGAGACGCCGTCCCCGATGCGCTCATCGCGCGGTGCACGCTCGAGGGTGACGTCACCGAGCTCGGGGCCCCGGTCCACATCGTCGTCGAGATCGCGGTGCGTGCCGGCTCGACGATCCAGCGGGTCGCCGCCGACGTCCGCGAGACCGTCGGGCAGGTGCTCGCCACCCAGACCGACCTGCTGGTCGAGGCCGTCGACGTGGTGGTCCGCGACCTGCTGCCGCCCCCGACGAGCGACGACACTGCCGCACCAGAGGACACCGCCGCACCAGAGGACACCGCCGCACCGGAGAACACCGAGGAGGACCCGGCATGAGTTCCCACGACGAGACCTTCGCAGCCGTCGAGGAAGCCGTGCTGGCCGTCCCCGGTGTGGCCGACCTCTACCGCGCCCGCCCGACCCTCGGGAGCACCGTGACCGCGGCGAAGAACCTCGCGACCCGGTCGACGATCGCGCGGGTCGTCCTCGACGACGACGTCCTCCGCATCGTGATCGGCACCGACGGCTCGGTCCCCGCGCCGGAGACGGCACGTGCGGCGCACCTCGCGGCGCTCGCGGCGGCGACCGCACACGGTCTGCCGCTCAGCCGCGTGGACGTCCGGGTCGCGCGCGTCGGCTGACGTCACCACCGTGCGGACTGGAGGCGCGGGGCGGCACCGCACCGTTCCTCCCGTCCGTCACCGGGTCACCGCCCGCGGTCCGCGACCTCCAGGACCACCACGGTCGCCGTGACCAGCACTGCCGTCGCGACCAGTGAGATCGCGGGCACGGCGATGCTCGCGAGCACCGCGAGCGCGAGCACCACGACGACGACGTTCCACCCGGTGCGCAGCGACGGTCGGAGCGCGAGTGCCCAGATCGCGAGCACGAACACCGCGACCGGCACCGCGATGGTGGCGGCGACGGTCGTGTGCGACAGGTCCGCCTCGCCCGCGTCGGCGCTGACGGCGACCTCGATGCCGGCGGGCAGCGCACCGGCGGCGGCGAACACGAGGTAGTGGCCGTACCCGAAGACGAGCGCGGTCGGCAGTGAGCGGATGTGGTCGTGCTGCTCCCGCGAGAAGTAGATCCACCAGAGGCCGGCGACGATCACCAGCCCGCACGCGGCGAGCACCAGGAGCGACGCCAGGTGGTCGGCGTGCGCGATGCCGTCGATGACGGCGTTGGCCGAGGCGACGAGCCCCTCGCCGAGGACGATGAGCGTGAAGAGCGAGTACCGCTCGGCGATGTGCCGCGTGTGCCAGGGAGTGGTGCGGGCACCCGTCTCCGCGAACGGCGGCACGAGCACCTCGAGCAGGATGAGCACCGGGATCACCGCCCACCCCACGTCGTGCGGCAGCAGCAGCGCGAGCACCCACAGGACCTGGACGACCACGATCCCCGCGGCGTACCGGAGTGCGGTGCGTCGGTACTCGGGCGAGGACGCTGCGGCGCGGAGCCACTGGCCGACCAGGGCCAGCCGCATCACCACGTAGCCGACCACGACGATCGTGGTCGACCCCTCCACCATGGCGGCGTGCACCCCGGCGGCGAGCACGAGCACGCCGGCCATCTGCACGAACGTCATCACGCGGTAGAGCCAGTCGTCCGTGTCGAACGAGGTGGCGAACCACGTGAAGTTCAGCCAGGCCCACCAGATCGCGAAGAACACGAAGGCGTACGAGACCACGGCCGACGAGACGTGCCCCTCCGCCTCGATCTCGTGCAGGTTCGAGGCGGCGAACCCGACGGCGACGACGAACACCAGGTCGAAGAGGAGCTCGAGGGGGCTGGCGGCGCGGTGTCCCTCGGCGGGGTCCCGGGGCGCCATGCGGCGGAGTCCGATGGTGGTCACCCGGTATGCCTACACGACGAACGACCCCGGGAGCGATCCCGGGGCCGTCTTGTGCGTGCTGCTCAGGCGAAGCGTCAGTAGAAGTTCGACGCCTGCGAGTGCGCCCACGCCGCGCAGGGCGTGCCGTAGGAGGCGCTGATGTACTGCAGCCCCCACGTGATCTGCGTCGTGGCGTTGGTGCGCCAGTCCGCGGCGATCGTCGCCATCTTCGAGCCGGGGAGCGCCTGCGGGATGCCGGTCGCGCCACCGTTCGCGTTGACGGCCTGGTAGTTCCAGCCGGACTCCTTGGTCCACAGGTTGTCGAGGCACTGGAACTGGTCGGAACCCCAGCCGTACTTCGACGCGGCGAGGGAGCTGGCCGTGGCCTTCGCGCCCTCGACGGTGTTCGCGGCGGCCTGCTTGCGTGCCGCTTCGGCTGCCGCTGCACGCTCGGCTGCGGCCTTCCGTGCCGCGGCTTCGGCTGCCGCCTTCGCGTCGGCGTCGCGCTTGTCCTGCGTGGCGCTGGCGTTCGCGACGTCCGTGGTGGCGTCGACCGTCGAGGAGATCCGCGACGTGAGCGCGGCTCCGGAGAGCTTGCGGTAATCGTCCAGCGAGTCGATGCGCCGCTCGAGGGTCGCCGTGTCGGTCTTGTCGTTCGCGGTCTCGACGATGGTCTGCGCGGTGGCGATGGTCGCGGCGGCCTGGGCCCGGTCGAGCGCGGTGCCCTCGAGTGCCGGTGCGGAGGTGGCGCTGGCGGTCGGCATCCCGAGGGCTTCGCCGATCGCCGGTTGTGTGCCGACGGTCGCGATGCCGCCGGCGACCGCGAGGACCGCTGCTCCGCCCACGATGAACGTGGCGGGGCGGCGGAGTGCACGGCGGAGTCGCCGGTTGGGGGAGTTCAGGGCCTCACGTCGGGTCGAGGCCGTGGTGGTGGGGAGGTCGGTGTTGCGTCCTGTCATCGATTCCGGTGGTCGGCCGGCTCGTGGTGCGCAGCTCGGGACGGTGCACGCGGGTGATGGGAGCGCGCAGGGGTGTCGGACGTGGGACGTCCTTCGTCAGAGCTCGCGAGCCGGGGGAGGACCGGACGGTGGTGTGGGGCCCGTCCGTCCGCCGGCCGGCGACCGTGGGGTGGCCGCCGATGGGCGAAGACGACACGATGACCCGTCATCCTGGACGCACCGTCCAGACTGACTGGCAGAACCGTCCGTCCACCCGTTCGTAACGGTTCGGTAACGACCTGATCAGGCCTGAGAGGTGTGAGCTTCCTGGGTGCGGTCGCCCTGGGCCACGCGTTCGAGGGCGTCGAGCGCCGCAGCGATCGCGTCGACGTCCGGCTCGGGGAGCTCCGCGATGAGTTCGGCGACGATCCCGGTGCGGTCGGAGCGGGCGCGCTCGACGGCGGCGATGCCCTCCGGTGTGGCGGTCACCATGAAGGCCCGACCGTCCCGTGGGTCGGCCTCGCGCTCGATGAACCCCCGTTGCTCGAGCTCGGTCAGGATCCGCGTCATCGTCGGCTTCGTGACGACCTCGATCCGCGACAGGTCGCCGGGGCGCAGGGGGCCCTCGCGTTGGATCGTGGCGAGTGCGGAGACGATCCCGTAGCCGAGCGCGGCCGAGTCGGTGCGCGCCCGTCGGCTGATCCGGCCGACCGCTGCGGCGAGGCGCGCGGCGATCTCGGTACGGTCCGGTTGGCGGTTGCTCATGCGGTGCTCCGGGTGGTCGGGCAGGCGGTCGCGCCGATGCTACCGGCTCGCCGGAGCGCATGACTGGGAGCGTCGCGCAGGCGCGGACGGTGACTGCCTGGAGGCGCGGGGAACGAGGACCGCCCGCCTCGCGTGGGCGAGACGGGCGGGTTCCTGTGCGGCTGTTCAGCCGATCAGCGCTTCTCACCGGGCAGGAGGTGGATCGCCTCGGTCGCGAGCTCCGCCGCGACGTTGTCGCCGGAGGCCGTTGCCTCGCGCAGACGGCGGAAGTCCTCGGTCATCTGGTCCCAGTCGACGAGCTCGTCGAGGTTCGGCAGGCGCAGGCGGAACGCGAGCCCGTCCATCGTGTCCCGGCAGACGCGCTGCAGGTTCTCGTTGCCGCACTCGTCGACGTAGAGGGCGAACACCCCGAGCGCGTCGTGGTTGACGGCCTTGATGTCGTGCGTCTCGTAGTCCTTGATGGTGGCGTCGAGCTGGGCGAGGATCTTCTTCTTCGCGCTCGCGCCCAGCAGCGGGACGGCCAGGCGGACGACCCCGCCGAACAGCACGCCGAGCGTCTGCAGCGCCTCGACGACCTCGGTCGGGTTCGGCGTCGTGACGCGCGTGTAGCGGTTCGGTGCCATCTCGATGAGGCCGGCTCGTGCGAGCTGGCTCAGGGCTTCACGGATGGGGGTGCGGGAGACGCCGAGCCACGCGATGAGCTCGTCGTCGTTGAGACGCTCACCGGGCTCCAGCGTGCCGTCCATGATCGCGTCGTGGATCTTCTGACGGACGGTGTCGCGGAGCAGCTGGTGCTCGGTCGGTGCGCTGCTGGGGACCGGCATGCGGGTTCCTCCGGGATCGTGGTGGAAGGGGTCGGGTTGGGCGACCGACCGTTCGGTACGGACGCATGTTCACCGTACCTGATATAAGAACGGCGTTCCGCTCGGATCGGGGAGTGTCACCAGACCGGCCGACCTCACTCGTCGAGGCGCAGCAGCCGCAGCGTCACCGGGTCCTCGGTCCCGGCGTACCAGCGTGCCAGGACGGCGCGGAACGGCTCGGGATCGTCGGCCGACCGGGCGAACAGCGTCATCGACGACCGGAGCTTCAGCGCGTCGACGCCCCCGAGGAGTTCGTCGGCCGACCGCGCCGGTGCGGTCGCCGCCGCATCGGTCGCCTCGAGCAGCCGTCGGCCGAGGACGGGGTGCGCCAGGTACGCGCGGGCCTCCGCGACGCCGTCGATGGCGTACTGCTGTGCGATCGGGCTGCGGCCGAGCCCGCTGAGCTGCGGGAACACGAACCACATCCAGTGCGAGGTCTTCCGGCCCTGCCCGAGCTCGGCGAGCGCGGTGTCGTGCACACCGTCCTGCGCACGGACGAACCGTTCGAGGTGGTGCGGGTCGTCGGTCACCGGACCACGTCTCCCCAGCCGTACCGGACGGTGGTGCGGTCCACGACGAGCAGCGAGTCCGGGGCGCGGTCGAGGAGCCCGGGCATGCCGACGGCGTCCGGCAGGTCGCCCTCGAGTCGTTCGAGCCGCGCCGACCGGATCTCGAGCGGCGGGTGCTGGCGCTGCCAGAAGACGGTCTGCGCGAGGTGCCGTGCGTGGATGCCCTCGCGCGTCGTGAGCTCCGTGGCGAGTGGCGTGTCGACGGCCGGACCGGCCACGACGCGGACGGTGGCTTCGTGGCGGGGCTGCACCGTGCCTCCCGGCCGTGTCCCGTGGCCGCGCAGCCAACGTATCGGGTGCAGCGCACGCGCGGGGTGCCGGACCGAGTGGTGCGCGATGGTGTCCCCACGACGGCGTGCCCGGGCGTGCGCGAACGTGTACGGAACCCCGAGCAGCGCGTGCGCGGCGACGATGGCGGGCACGTTCGCGGTGTCCACGGTGCGGTAGGCGACCCCGCGTCGCCCGCGGTCGTCGATCGTCAGGATCTCGATCGTGACCTCGGTCATCGTGCCGAGCCGACCCGACGGCGGGAACGGCGGCACGCGGGTCTCGCGGAAGACGTACGCCGACAGCCCGGCCCAGGCACTGCCGTCGACCACGTCCGGGCGGGTGCCGCGCGGGACCAGTCGTGCGAGGGACTCCGGGTCGTGCCGCCAGTGCGCGAACACGATGTCCTCCCAGGCGTGCACCGTGACGGGGCGGTGCAGCAACGGCACCGCGGCCCGGGCACGCGCCGGCTCGGTCACCGCTTCGGCGCGTGGCGGCCGACGCGCACGGCCCAGGCGACGAGGGGTGCCTGCAGCGGCAGCCGGAGGACGGACACGAGTCGCATTGCCTGTGTCGAACGGGGGCTGTCGAGGAGGTCGTTCGCCATCTTGACGTTCGCGGGGAAGACGGCCAGGAACAGCGCCGCCGCGGCCCACCCCGCGGCCCGACGCGTCGCGGGGATCGCGAGGCCGGTCGCGATGCCGAGCTCGGCTGCGCCGGAGGCCAGCGTGGTCAGGCGTGGGGGCAGCGTGTCCGGCACGATCCGGTCGTAGCCCTTCGGCCGCAGGAAGTGGGTGACGCCGGCCCCGCCCAGCACGACGGCGAGGAGGGTGGCGGTCCGGGTGGCGCGTCGTTGGCGCTCGCGTCGTCGCATGCACCCATCGTGCCCGTGCGACCCTCGACGCGTCCGGAGAGCGCTCAGGTCGGTGCGTGCTCAGGTCAGCGCGGTCGCGACGAGGTCGAGGATCGCCGTGGCCACCTCGGCCTTCGTGCCCGAGGTCTCCCGGACGACCTCGCCGCCTGGTACGAGCACCTCGATGGCGTTCTCCTCGCGCTCGAAGCCCGCCGACCATCCGACGTGGTTCACCACGAGCAGGTCGGCCGGCTTCCGGGCGATCTTGGCGCGGCCGAGTTCGAGACGCGCGGCGCGGTCGGGCTCCGTCTCGGCCGCGAACCCGACGATGATCTGCCCGGTGCGCCGAGCGGCGACGAGGTCGGCGAGGACGTCGGGGTTCCGGACGAGCTCGAGCGTCATGGTGTCGCCCTGCGCCTCCTTCTTGAGCTTGTCCGGGCGGACCTCGGCCGGGCGGTAGTCGGCGACGGCCGCGGTCATCACGACGACGTCGGCGTCGGCGGCTGCCGCGTGCACCGCCTCGGCGAGCTCGAGCGCCGACCCGACGGGCACGATCGTCGCGTCGAGACCTTCGGTGAGCCCCGCGTCGACGTTGGCCGCGACCACGGTCACCGTGGCGCCGCGCCCGGCAGCGTCGGCGGCGATCGCGAGCCCCTGGCGTCCGCTCGAGCGGTTCCCGACGAAGCGGACCGGGTCGAACGGTTCCCGGGTGCCGCCGGCGCTGACGACCACGCGCACGCCGGCGAGGTCGCCCTGATCGCCCCGTGCGACCGTGCCGGAGGGTGCGGCCGGGGAACCCGGGTCGTCCCCGACCACGGCGAGCGCGGCGTCGACGATGTCCTCCGGCTCCGCCATCCGGCCGATGCCCGCGTCGTCCCCGGTCAGGGCGCCGACGACCGGGCCGACGAACCGGACGCCACGCTCCCGGAGCACCGCCACGTTGGCCGTCGTCGCCGGGTGCTCCCACATCTGCGGGTGCATCGCGGGCGCCACGATGACGGGTGCCTCGGTGGCCAGGAGCGTCGTGCCGAGCAGGTCGCCCGCCAGACCCGCGGTCATCCGGGCGAGGGTGTCCGCGGTGGCTGGGGCGACGACGATCAGGTCCGCGCGCCGGCCGAGCGACACGTGCCGGACCTCGGCGACGTCCTCGAAGACGCTCGTGGTGACCGGGTTCCGGCTGAGCGCTTCGAGCGTGGGCAGGCCGACGAACCGCAGCGCGCCCTCGGTCGGGACGACGTGCACGTCGTGGCCGCGCTTGACGAGGTCGCGGACGACGCCGACGGCCTTGTAGGCGGCGATGCCCCCGGTGATCCCCACGACGACGGTCAGGCGGCGCTCTGCTGCTGCGTTCACGCCCGTCACGCTACCCGGAGCGGCGTGCGAGGATCGATGCCATGTGCACCGTCGTCGTCCGCGTCGACCCGGGGTCCGCGTGGCCCGTCACGATGCTCGCCCTCCGCGACGAGTCGCCCGAGCGTCCGTGGGACCCGCCGGCGGCGTGGTGGCCGGAGCGCGACCCGGGGATCCGCGGCGTCCGCGACCGTTCGGCCGGGGGTGCGTGGCTCGCGGCGTCCGACCGCGCCGGGCTCGCGGTCGTCCTGAACCGCGGCGAGGACGTCCCGAGCGTCGACGGCACCTGGGCGACCCGCGGGATCGTGCCGCTCGATGCCGTCGGTGGTGTGCTCCCGGGGCACGACGGCACGGTGCCGACCACGCGGGCGTTCAACCTGGTGCGCGCGACGGCCTCGGGCGCCGAGGTCCTGACGTGGGACGGCTCCCGGGTCCGCACGACCGAGCTCGGACCGGGCGTGCACATGGTCACGCACGGCGAACCCGACGACCCCGCGGCGCCCCGCATCGGCCCGTGGCTCGAGGCCTTCCGGCGCGTCGAGGCGCCGACCGGTCCGCCCGTGCTCGGGCCGTTCGACGAGCTCCGCACCGCGGACGCCGGCGACGACGCGGGTGACGGGTGGAGCGGGTGGTTCGGGCTGCTCGCCGAGTCGGCCGTGCTGCCCGCGGACGACCCGGACGCGATCCTCCGCGACGCGCACGAACGGGACGGCCACTTCGCGACGCTCTCGATCGTGGCGGCGGCGGTCGGACCCGAGCGCACGGTCCTGCAGCACGCGCGGCTCACCGAACCGGGGCGACTCGACGGTTCGGTGGAGCTGCACCACGCCTGAACCGGCCCACAGCGGGTGACCGGCCGCGTCATGGCCGCCGCGCGTAGCGTCCGGGTGTGCTCTCCGGGACGCGTTCCGTGCTGACCGCCGTCGTGGCGGTCGTCGCGGTGCTCGGACTGGCCGCGTGCTCCGAGGACGCGTCCGTCGCGGCGGCTCCGACGTCGGTCGCGGCACCGACGCCGACGTCGGCCGCGCGCACCGCCCGGGCGTGGGACGACGCTCCCGGTGCCCGCGTCGTCGTGATCGGCGACTCGATCAGCGGCGGGCACGGGCTGTCCGCCGAGCAGGCCTGGCCCGAGCTCCTCGCCCGGAGCGAGCGGTGGCAGCTGACCAACCTGTCGTGCGACGGCGCCGGCGTGCTGACCGAGGGGGACGACGACGACTGCGGCAGCACGTACGAGCAACTCGTCCAACGCGCGGTGGACCTCCGGCCCGCGGTCGTCCTCGTGCAGGCGAGCTCGAACGACCTCGGGCAGGACGACGACGAACTCGCCGGTGCCACCGAGCAGCTCGTCGCCGAGGTCCACCGTCTCCTGCCCCGCGCCCGCGTCGTCGGCCTCAGCGCGATCTGGAACGAGGACGCTCCGCCCGCCCAACTCGCCACGATCTCGGCGGCGCTCCGGTCCGCCGTCGAGCGGGACGGCGGGACCTCGGTCGACGTCGGGCAGCCGCTCCGCGGGCACGCGGACTGGATGCAGGCAGACGACGTGCACCCCACTGCCCGCGGGCAGCGCGCGATCGAGGCGGCGGTGCGCACGGCCTTCGCACGCGACCACGTGCGGTTCTGACGCAGCGGGGCGGAGCCGACCCGCGCCTCCAGGCCGACGCTCGCCGACACCGACGGACCGCACGACGGCGGCTCAGGCGGGCGGCGTCGTCCCTGTGAGGTCCTCGGCCACGGCCCAGAGCGACCGCGCCAGGTCGGCCTTCCGAGCCGACTTCGGGACGGACGCCGTGGTGGTCGGACCGGTCAACCCGAACGCACCCGACGGCCCGTAGTACGCACCTCCGGTCGCGTTCGGGCCGACGGCCGCGTACAGCAGCGGCTCCGAGCCCTGCTCGACGTCCTGGGTGAACGGCAGGGCGAGGTTCCGGGACTTCACGGGCTGCGACCGCCCCAGCGACCGCCCGGCCGACTGCAGGTTCGTCCGTGTGTAGCCGGGGTGCGCCGCCGTGCTCGTGAGCGGCCAGTCGAGCTCGACGGACAGCCGGTGCAGGTGCAGCGCGAGCAGGAGGTCGGCGAGCTTCGACTGGGCGTAGGCGCGCCAGCCGTTGTAGCCGCGCTCCCACTGCAGGTCGTCGAACCGGATCCGCCCGGGGACGGCGGCGATGCTCGACATGGTCGCGACGCGGGAGTCGGGCGAACGGAGGAGTGCGGGGAGCAGCAGGTTCGTCAGGGCGAACGGGCCGAGGAAGTTCGTGCCGAACTGCAGCTCGAAGCCGTCGACGGTCTCGAAGCGCTTCGGCGGCGCCATCACGCCCGCGTTGTTGACGAGGACGTCGAGGGCTCGGTCCTCCGCGAGGATGCCCGACGCGAACCGCCGGACGCTCGCGAGGTCCGCGAGGTCGAGCTCGCGCACCTCGACGTCGGCGCCCGGGTGGGCCGACCGGATGGCGGCGGCTGCGTCCTCGCCCTTCGACGGCGTGCGGACGGCGAGGACGACGGACGCCCCGGCGGCGGCGAGGCGGGTGGCGGTCTCCTTGCCGGTTCCGCTGTTCGCGCCCGTGACGACGATGCGGCGGCCGGTCTGGTCGGGGATCTGCGGCATGCGGGGGACCGTACACGCGGACCCTGGTGGTGGCGTGGCGCGCGTGCTATTTTTATGCAAACGCATGAAAGCAGCGACGGCCACGTTCGCAGCCAGCAGGAGGATCCATGAGCAACGCATTCGGCACCGACCGCCCCTCGGACGTGCCGCCGCCCGCACCCGAGCGGGTCGGCCCCGTGCAGCTCGGCCTCGACACGTTCGGTGACGTCACCGAGCTCCCCGACGGCGGCGTCAAGTCGGACGCGCAGAGCATCCGCGACGTCGTCGACCAGGCGGTCCTCGCCGACCAGGTCGGCATCGACTTCATCGGTGTGGGGGAGCACCACCGCGCCGACTTCGTGGTGAGCGCACCAGAGGTCGTCCTCGCCGCGATCGCCGCTCGGACCTCGCGGATCCGGATGGGCAGTGCGGTGACCGTGCTGTCGAGCGACGACCCGGTCCGCGTCTACGAGCGGTTCGCCACCGTCGACGCGCTCTCGAACGGCCGCGCCGAGGTCATCCTCGGCCGCGGGTCCTTCACCGAGTCGTTCCCGCTGTTCGGCTACGACCTCGCCGACTACGAGGTCCTGTTCGAGGAGAAGCTCCAGCTCTTCGCCGCACTCCGCGGCGGCGACCCGGTCACCTGGTCCGGCACGAAGCGCGCACCGCTCACCGACCAGGACGTCTTCCCGAAGCTCGAGCACGGCGCCATCCCCACCTGGGTCGGCGTCGGTGGCTCGCCGCAGTCGGTCATCCGTGCCGCGTCGTACGGTCTGCCGCTGTTCCTCGCGATCATCGGCGGGCAGCCCGCGCAGTTCGCCCCGTTCTCGCGGCTGTACCGCCAGGCGCTCGCGCAGCTCGACCTGCCGCAGCAGCCGATCGCGATGCACTCGCCCGGGTTCGTCGCCGCCACCGATGAGGAGGCGGCCGAACGCTACTGGCCGTACCACAAGGCCGTCACCGACCGGCTCGGCGCCGAGCGCGGCTGGCCGCCCCTCGACGTGGCCGGGTACCGCGCGGGCCTGTCGGCCGGCGGGTCGCTCTACGTCGGGTCGCCGGAGACGGTCGCACGGAAGATCGCACGGAACATGCGGATCCTCGGTGTCACCCGCTTCGACATGCGGTACGCGACGGGTCGCCTGCCGCACGAGGACATGATGCGGTCGATCGAGCTGTACGGCACGCAGGTCGCCCCGCGGGTGCGGGAGCTGCTGGCGGAGCCCGTCCCGGTCGCGTAGCGGGGCCCGTCGCGGCGCTGGCCGCGTCGGGCGCGCGGGCCGTGTCCGGCCTGGAGGCGCGCCTCGCCCCGCCGACGTGGCTCACGGGGGCGCCGGGTACGGTCCAGGGCATGTCGCCCACCCCCGCCCCGTCCCCCGTCGAGCGTCGGTTCCGCGGCCGGATCACGGGCGTCGGCACGACGTCCGGCGTGCGCATCGTCGTCGGCATGTGGGAGCGCTCGCCGTTCGGTGCGTTCACCGACGTGTTCCTCGAGCTGCCCGACGGCACGAGCGTCCTGCTCGCCCCCGACGAGATCGTCGCCGCGTACGTGTCCGGCACCTACCGGTTCGACACGGTCTCCGTCGTCGACGTGTCCGCCCGTCGGACCGCCAGCGGCATCGAGCTCTCCGCCGGTGCGCTGCAGGCCTCGATCGACGTCGGCACGATCTCCCCGCTCGGCCGGGTGCTCCGCATCGTCCCGAAGTCCATCGCCCGCGACCCCCGGTGGCTCGCGGTGATCGACCCCGTGGCGCGGCTGCTGGCACCGGGGTCGGGCACCGCGGGCTCCGCAGGGAACGGCCGACGCGAGTACTACGGCGTGACCGGGGCGCACGACGTCACCGGCGTGCGGGGAACCTGGGCGGGGGAGTCGCTGGGGTCCCTGGCGCCGCTCGACCCGCCCGTGGCGTTCGGGTTCGCGTCGATGCCGCGGATCCCGCAGGTCGTCGACGTCGAGACGACCATCCGCGAGCCCGCCTGACCGCGGAGCACCCGCAGCGCCCACCCGGACGCGCCCAGCATCGAGGGGCAGACTGGCGGGAACGGAACGCGCCCCGGGGAGACCCGGCCGCACGTCGAGCACAACGGGGCGCACGACGCGAGAGGAGCACCATGACCGACACAGAGGCAGACCAGCGCGCAGCCATCTCGGACATCGTCCACGGAGCCCACACGGCCCTGCTGACGACCGTCAGCGAGGACGGCCAGCTGCACGCACGGCCGCTCGCCGTGCAGGACAAGACCTTCCACGGCACGCTCCGGTTCCTCGTGCAGGACGGCAGCGAGAAGGTCGAGGACATCGCCCGGAACCCGCACGTCAACGTCGCCATCGAGTCGCAGGGCGGCTACCTGTCCATCGCCGGCACCGCCACGGTCACCCAGGACGACACGGTCATCGACGAACTGTGGTCACCGTTCGCGGAGGCCTGGTTCCCGGACGGCCGCGAGGACCCGACGATCCGGCTGCTGACCGTCGAGGGTGACTCGGTCGAGTACTGGACGCAGGACACCGGCCCGGTGGGGAGCCTCGTGCAGACCCTCAAGGCCGCGCTCGGCAAGCAGAGCCAGCCGGACACCGGCGACCACGGCACCGTCGAGCTCTAGCGAGCGCTGCTCGGCCCGTGCGTCACGGCGGGCCGAGCAGCCACAGCACGGCGACGAGAACCGGCTGCCCGAGCACGGCGCAGACCACGAACGTCCACCGCATCCACGGCTTCGCGACGAGCTCCGGTGAGCCGAACAGCGGCGCGAGCGGCATCAGCAACCGGGGCGTCGAGGCCATCGGCAGCGACACCGCGAAGATGTACAGCGCGTACGCCGCCGAGAACACCACGGTCGTGAACCCCAGCCGACGGGTGGACCGACGGAGCAGCCACACCGGGTACGCCACGAGCAGGAACACCACGATGAGCACCCCGCCCACGCCGAGCCACCGTGCGGCGATGAGGAACCACGGGGTGAGCGGCGTGAAGTCGACCCGCCCGATGAAGTTCACCCACCACGACATCTCGGTCTCGAGGTAGGCGTTCGGCGAACCCGTCACGTGCGCGGCGATGAGCGGCCAGGCGAACCCGGCGGCCACCATCACCACGCCGGCCGCGACGACCCGCAGGCGTTCGGCCACCGGGAACACGTCGAGGGAGCGGACACCGGCGGTCCGCCGGGCGCTGATCCACCGCACGAGGGCGACGACCCCGAGCACGAGCGGGATCGCGAGCGCCCCGGGCCGGGTGAAGGCGGCGACGACCCCGAGGACGGTCAGCAGGCCGTACCGCCGACGCTCGAGCGCGAGGAGTGCCCCGAACGTCAGCGCGAGGAACGTGCTCTCCGCGTACCCGACCTGCAGCAGGAACGACAACGGCCCACAGGTGAAGAAGAACACCGCCCACATCGCCGCCGAGGACCCGGCGCGGTCGCGGACCAGCCGGTGCAGCAGGTACGTCGCGACGAGTCCGGCGAGCAGGGCGATCGCGGGCGCACCGACGTCGAACGGCACACCGGTCGAGGCGGTGAGCATCCGGATCGTGAACGGGAACGCCGGCAGGAACGCCCACGCGTTCTGCGCGACGTGCCCGGCGGCGTCGAGGGGGAGGGCCGTCGGGTAGCCGTGCACCGAGATCTGCTCGTAGTACTGGCCGTCCCACGCCGTCAGGAAGTTGAGGAAGCCGTGGTCGTTCCCCCAGATCGCGTTCTCCGGCAGCGCACGGCCGATGAGGGGGAAGGCGAGTGCGAGCCAGAACGTCGACACGATGCGTCCGCCGGTCCACACGAGGAGCACGGCGGTCCACGCCGGCAGGCTCGTCACGAGGTCGAGCAGCCGACGACGGCCGCTCGCGATCGACTCCGTCAGGGTCCCGTCCAGTCGACTCACCGCGGCTCTCCGCGATGTCCGGGCATGGCAGGGGGCACGGTACGAGCGTAGACGCGCGAGGCTTCTGGGTTCCTCACCACGCGGCCTGGAGGCACGGATCGCGTTGTGCAGGACGGAACGGCTTGGGTGCACGGCCGGGTCCACCGCCGCGCCGCCGCCTAGCCTGGAGGTCACGTCCACCGACCCGTGAGGAGCCACCGTGCCGGACAACACCGCGCCGAAGACCGCCATCGTGACCGACAACGCCCCGAAGCCCGCCGGCCCGTACAGCCAGGGGATCGTGGCGAACGGCTTCATCTACACCGCCGGCTTCGGCCCGCAGGACCCGGCCACGGGTGCGATCGCCGACGACGTCGCCGGTCAGACCGCCCAGGTGCTGGCGAACGTCGCCGCAGTCCTCGCCGAGCACGGTGCGACCCTGGACGACGTCGTGAAGTCGACCGTGCACCTCGAGCACTCCGACCGTGACTTCCCGGCCTTCAACGAGGAGTACGCGAAGCACTTCTCGCAGCCGTACCCGGTCCGCACCACCGTGCAGTCGCACCTCGCGAACATCCTCGTCGAGATCGACGTCGTCGCGGTGCTGCCGACCGCGGAGTGACCCCCGCGCTGGCTGAGTGAAGCCTCACCGACCCCCGGTGCCGGAGCCGTCCCGACGGAGCCCCGCGCCGGGGGTCGCGTGCGTCAGGGTGCCGTCGGCGAGCACCGGGACCCCCGCGACGAGGACGTCGTCGATGCCCTCGGCCAGCCGCATCGGCTCCGCGTACGACGAGCCCGCCGTGACCCCGGCCGGGTCGACCACCACCAGGTCCGCGACCGCTCCGGCCCGGACCTCGCCGCGGTCCCCGAGCTGGTAACGCTCGACGCTCGTGGTGGACAGGTGCCGGACGGCCTCCGACCAGCCGAGTCGCCCGGGCACCGCGTACTCGTGCAGGTACCGCGCGAACGTGCCGTACGCCCGCGGGTGCGGGTGCGTCCCGACGAAGATGCCGTCCGACCCCGCCGTGTGCCCGGGGAGCCGGAAGAGCGGCGCGAGCTCGTCCGCGGTCCGGGGCCGGGGGACCCGCATCACGACGGTGACCTGCAGTGCCGAGTCGACGAGCACGTCGAGCGCGAGGTCCACCGGGTCGGTGCCCGTGGCCGCAGCGGCCTCGGCGAGCGTCCGGCCCTGCAGCGCGTGGAACTCGGCGGCCGGCACGTGCGACAGCGTGATCTGGTCCGCCCAGTCCGTCCCGAGGTCGGCGCGACCGAGCACCCGTGCCAGCACGGCACCCCGGACCCGGTGGCGGCCGGCATCGTCGGCGAGCGCCAGGGCGAGGTCCTCGGTGCCGGGCCGCGCGAGTTCGGCGGGCAGCAGCAGCATCGACAGGATCGTGCAGCCGCGGGAGTACGGGTAGGCGTCGAACGACATCGGTGCCCCGGCCGTCGCGAGTTCGGCGAGGGCGGCGACAGCGAGTTCGACCGGGGCGTGCAGGTGCGAGACGTGTGCCCGCACGCCGGAGGCCCGGACGATCTCGGCGATCTCGTCCAGCCCGGCGCGGGCGTTCCCCTCGTAGCCGCCGCGCATGTGCGAGACGTAGAGCCCGTCGGCGGCCGCGACCTCCGTGCAGAGCGCCGCGAGTTCCGCGGTGTCGGCGTACAGGCCCGGCACGTAGTCGAGACCGGTCGCGAGCCCTGCCGCACCCTCGGCCAGGCCCTGGCGCACGAGGGCACGCATGGCCTCGAGCTCGGCCGGGGTCGCGGGCCGGTCGTCGTCGCCGATGACCTCGTGCCGGACCGTGCCGGCGGGCACCAGGGTCGCCACGTTGACCGGCGTCGTGCCGTCGTACGTCCCGAGCAGCGCTCCGACGCCACCACCGTCGTACCGTGGGTGGGGTCCGTCGATCGCCGCGAAGTACCGGTCGGCGTAGCTGCCGTCGCCCGGAGCGGGGCCGACGCCGTCCTGCCCGGTGACGATCGTCGTGACGCCCTGCCGGAGCAGCGCGGTCTGCACGGCCTCGTCGAACACGAGCGACCCGCCGTGCGAGTGCGCGTCCACGAACCCGGGGAGCACGAGGCGCGCGCCGCAGTCGATCGTGGCGACGTCGGTCGGGACGTCGAGGTCGGTGCCGACGGCGACGATGCGGCCGTCCGCGACGAGCACGTCGGCGCGCACGGCACCGTCCGCCCCGACGACGCTGCCACCGCGGAGGAGGACCTGCGCCGGGTCGGTCACCGTGCGAGCCCGGCCACGAGTCGTTCGGCGCGGGTCCGGAGGGCGTCGAGGTCACCGCTCGCCAGGGCGTCGCCGACGAGCGGGGAGCCGAGCCCGACCGCGACCGCTCCGGCCGCGAGGTAGTCGGACGCGTCGTCGACACCGATGCCGCCCGTGGGGATCACGTCCACGAAGTCGAGCGGTGCCAGGACCTGCTTGAGGAACGCCGGGCCGCCGAGCTGTGCGGCCGGGAACACCTTCACCGCGCGGGCGCCGAGCTGCCAGGCGCGGACGATCTCGGTCGGGGTCGCCGCACCCGGGTACCAGCCGAGGCCGCGTTCGTGCGCGCGTTCCCCGATGCCGGCGTCGAGGTGCGGGCTCACCGCGAAGACCGCCCCGGCCGCTGCTGCCTCGTCGAGCTGCCGCGGTTCGAGCACGGTGCCGACGCCGATCGACGCCGCCGTGCCGTACCGGTCGGCGGCCCAGGCGATGCCCTCCCGCCAGCGCGGCGTGTTCGTGGTGATCTCGATCGCCCGGACGCCGGCCTCGACGAGCGTGGCGATGACGTCCTCGACGTGCTCGCCGGTGCCGCCGCGGAGGATCGCGATCGCCGGGCCGGCGGCGTGCCGGTGCCGGACGGGAGCGGCGGGGTCTGTGCTGGTGGTGTTCGTCATGTGCTCGTTCCTCGTGGTCAGCGGGACCGGTCAGCGGTCGACGCGGTCGTGGACGGCGTGGTCGACGTCCGAGGGGGTGGTGGTGTCGTGCAGCGCGGCCGGGTCCGGTCGGCGCCAGTCGCTCTCGACGGTGCACGCGAGCGCGCCGGCGTCGGCTGCCCGGTCGAGGGCATCGGCCGTGGTGGCACCCGAGAGGGCCGCCGCGAGCCAGCCGGCGACGAAGGCGTCGCCGGCACCGACGGGGTCGACGACCCGCACCGGGGTGGCCGGGCGACGGAGGAACACCCCGTCGACGGACGCCACCGCGCCGCGCGACCCGAGCTTCACGACGGCGCGGCCCCGGGCGAGCGCCGCGAGGTCGTGCGCGAGTGTCTCGTCGTCGCTCTCGTCGTCGGCGAGCCCGAGGACGAGTCGAGCCTCGTCGTCGCCGGCGAACACGATCGAGGAGCGCCGGGCGACGGCCCGGTAGCGCTCCCGTGCGGTGTCGGCGTCGATGAGCTTCGGCCGGTGGTTCACGTCGAAGGACACCGGCACCCCGGCGGCGTCGGCGCGGTCGATCGCCGACTCGACGGTCGCGCGGGCCTCGTCGGACAGCGCGAGCGTGATGCCGGTGACGTGCAGGAGCGCCGCCTGCTCGACGATGCTCGCCGGCAGGTCGGACGCCCGCAGGGCCGAGCCCGCCGAACCCCGACGGTGGTAGGTCACCCGGGTGCGTCCGTCGGCCAGCCGCTCCTTCATCATGATGCCCGTCGACCGGTCGGGGTCCGGCACGGCGACGACGTCGACGCCCTCGCTCCGGACGTCACGTGTGACGCGGTCGCCGGCGGGGTCGGTGCCCACGCGGCCGATCCACGTCGTCGGGACGCCGGCGCGGACGAGGCCGATCGCGACGTTGCTCTCGGCACCGCCGGTGTCCACGCGCATGTGCTCGAGGTCGGGGACGGCGCCCGTGTCCCGGCCGGTCAGGAGCAGCATCGTCTCGCCGAAGGTCAGGACGCGACCGACGCCGTCCCCGCTCACCGGGTGCCCTTCGACAGGGCGAGCTGCGCCGAGGACGACCCGAGCGCGACGGAGATCTCGAGCGCGGTCCGGACGACACCGTCGCCGAGTTCGCGGACGGCCGCGGCGGGGAACCGGGAGGCCAGGCCGGAGATGCTCATCGCGCCGACGACCTGGTTCGCGTGGTCGAGCACGGGAGCGGCGACGCACCGGATGTCCGGCTCGTTCTCGCGGTCGTCGATGCCGTACCCGCGGCCGTGCGTCCGGTCGACCTCCGCACGCCAGCGGTCGTCGTCGACGATCGAGTGCTCGGTCATCGCGGTCGCCGGCTCCGCGAGTACCCGCTCGAGCAGTTCCGGCTCGCCGAACGCCACCATCGCCTTGCCGGACGCGGTGTTGCGCATCGGCAGGCGGTTGCCGATCCGGGAGCCCATCCGCACGGTCCCGCGCATCTCGACCTTGTCGACGTAGACGATGTCCGTGCCGTCCGGGACGACCAGGTGGCAGGTGAGCCCCGTCTGCTCGGCGGTCCGACGGAGGAACGGTGCGGCAGCCGAGCGGAGGTCGATGCCCTCGAGGTAGCTCTGCCCGAGCAGCAGTGCCCCGAGGCCGAGCGTGAAGCCCGCGTCGGGCGTCCGGCGCAGCAGGTCGTTCTCGACCATCGGGGCGGTCAACCGGAGCACGGTGGACTTCGAGGTGCCGAGCTCCGCCGCGAGCGTGGTGAGTGACACCGCGAGCTCGCCGTTCCTGGTGCGGTCGGCGATGCAGTCGAGCAGTCGGAGGCCGCGGCGCAGCGACAGTGCGGCGTTCCGGGCCGGCGTGGGGTCGCCGTCGTCCGTCACGGGTGCGACCGGGGTGGTGGCGCGCATCAGAACCACGTCGCGATCGTGTCGAGGACGGTCTCGTCGTCGTCCAGGACGACCACCTGCCGCCACTTGTCGAAGACCGTGCACGGGTGCGAGATGCCGAACACGACGACGTCGCCAGGCGTCAGCCCTGGCGCCCCGTCCGCCAGCGCGAGGTAGCAGTGCTGGTCGTCGAGGCGGGTGACGGTGACCGCCCCGGGGGCCGGAATGACCGGAACGACGTCACCCGCGCCTCCGGGCCGGATCCGCCGGACGTGCCGGACGGAACGGACCACGGGGAGTCCCTCGTCGAACGAGATGTCCCGCTTGCCGACCGCGACCAGCGCGAGTCCGGGCTCGGGGCACGACGTGACACGCCCCCAGACCTCGATCGCGGGGACGAGCGAGCCTTCCTCCGGGTGGCGGCCGAAGGGCGTGCGCTCGGCGTAGAAGCCGTCGTCGTGCGTGAGGTACGCGCCGGACCGGAGCAGCACGTCGAGGTCGTCCGGGCGGGCGGCGACGGCGTCGACCACCCCGTCGAACCAGGCGCTCCCGCCCATGCTGAACAGGGCACGTGGGGCATCGACGAGCGGTCGCACCGCGGCGGCGACGGCGAGGACGCCCTCGACGTAGGTGCGGGCGGCGTCCACGCCGGGCAGGCCGCCCTCGTACCCCGAGACGCCTCGGAGCGAGAGGCCGGCGTCGTGCGCGGCCCGGGCGACGTCGTGCGCTCCGGCAGCGGTGCGGACGCCGGTGCGACCGCCGGGGAACCCGACCTCGACCAGGACGTGCAGGTCGCCCGCGACCTCGGCCTGCGCGACTCGCGCCGCCTCGACGCCAGCGGCGGAGTCGACGTAGCAGAGGACGTCCGCGGCGGGGTCGGCGGCGCGACGGGAGGCGAGCCACGCGAGGCCGACGGGGTCGAGGACCTCGTTCGCGACGAGGATCCGGTGCACGCCGTGCTCCCATGCGACCATGGCCTGCTGGACGGACGCGACGGTGACGCCCCAGGCGCCGGCGTCGACCTGCCGAGCGGCCAGCGCCGGTGCCATGTGCGTCTTCATGTGCGGCGCGAACAGGAGCCCGTGCCGCTCGACGTAGGCCTGCATGACGGCGGTGTTGTTCGCCAACGCGGACTCGCGCAGCGTCATCACGGGCAGGTGCGCGTGGTCGAGGACGTGGCGGGTCGCCGGGGTCGCCGGGTCGGGGGCGCCCTTCGTCGTGACCGTGCCGGGTGTGGTCGTCATCGAACCTCCTGTGCGTCGTGCGGTGCCCCTACGTTCGCGGTGTCGCGTCGTGTGGGGCAACGACCTCGTCCCCGTCATTCTGCAGTGCAAAACCTCGGTTGGGCATAGCATTCGGCCTGACATGGCGACGACGATGACGACACGACGACAGGGCAGTACGGCGGTGGCCGTGCTCGTCGCGGGCACCTTCTTCATGGAGCTCCTGGACGGCACGATCCTGGCCACGGCGGCGCCGGCGATGGGACGCGACCTCGGGGTCGACTCCGCGGCGGTCGGCGTCGCGATCACCGCGTACCTGGTCACGCTGGCGGTGTTCATCCCCGTGAGTGGTTGGCTGACCGACCGCATCGGCTCCCGCACCGTGTTCGCGGGCGCGATCGCCCTGTTCACCATCGCCTCGGCCCTCTGCGCGCTCTCGACGGGGCTCGTCGACCTGACGCTGTGGCGCATCCTGCAGGGGCTCGGCGGTGCGCTCATGGTGCCGGTCGGACGACTCGTCGTGCTCCGGAGCGCCGGGCGGGAGCAGCTCGTCACCGCGATCGCCATCCTGACCTGGCCGGCCCTCGCGGCACCGATCATCGCGCCGTTCGTCGGTGGTGTGCTCGTCGACACCCTGTCCTGGCACTGGATCTTCCTCATCAACATCCCGCTCGGCGTGATCGCGTTCGTCGCGGCGCTCGTGCTCGTCCCGCAGGAGCGTGCGGCGGAGCGGGTGCCGTTCGACTGGTTCGGCTCGCTGCTCGCCTGCTTCGGCCTCGGTTCGCTCGTCGTGATGGCGTCCCTGCTCGCGCTCGACACGATCCCGGTCGTCGCCGTGGTCCTGTTCGGTGTCCTCGGTGCGGTGTGCTGCTGGCTCGCGGTCTGGCACTTCCGCCGGGCACCGCACCCGATCATGGGGCTCGACTCGTTCCGGCTCGAGACCTTCCGGGTGTCGCACGCCGGGGGCAGCCTGTTCCGCCTGGCCGTGTCCGCGGTGCCGTTCGTCCTGCCGCTGCTCTTCCAGGACGCCTGGGGCTGGAGCGCCGTGCTCGCCGGGTCCGCCGTCCTCTGGGTCTTCGTCGGCAACCTCGGCATCAAGCCCATGACCACGCCGTTCCTCCGCTGGTTCGGGTACCGCCCGGTCATCATCGTGTCGAGTGCGATCGCTGCGCTGAGTGTCGTGGCGATGGTCTTCATGACCGAGGACACCCCGTTCTGGCTCCTCGCCGTGCTGCTCGTCGTGAGCGGTGCCGCGCGGTCCGTCGGCTTCACGGCGTACAACACCATCGCCTTCGCGGACGTCGAGCAGGCCGACATGACCCCGGCGAACACCCTGTCGTCCACCCTCCAGCAGACGGCCGCGGGCTTCGGCGTCGCGGTCGCCGCGGTGGTCATCCGAGCCGCAGCCGGACTCGGCGGTACCGGGCCCTACGACGCGGCGTTCTGGGTGATCGCGGTGCTGCTCGTCGTCGCCTGCGTCGAGGGGCTCCTGATGAGCCGCACAGCCGGCGAGACGGTCCGGCCCGCGCGCCGCGTTCGCGCCTGAGGCCGCCGATCCGGCATCGTCGTCCGTTTTCGACACGGTCACACGCACGAAACCCGGGCCGCGCTACAGTCTCAGCATCCGTTTGCGATCGCCGAGTACGGTTGCCCGCGGCAGGGTGACCGGAAACACCCGGAACAGGAAGGCAGCATGGCCGCGCCACAGCAGCAGGGGACGATCGCAGCCGACACGGCCGTGGAACCGACCGGGCTGCGTGTCGTCAGCTACAACCTCCGCGAGCACACCGCGAACGGCGAGCTCGCCGCGCTGGCCGAAGCCTCGCAGGCCGACGTGATCTGCGTGCAGGAGTGCGACAGCAACGACCTGGCACCCTCCGTTGCCGGGCTCTCCCTCGCCGCGTCGACCCAGGGGAACCGCCTCGGGCTCGCGATCTACAAGCGCGACGACCGCTTCGAGGTCGAGGACTTCAAGATCCACTCCCTGCAGAAGTCGCTGCACGACCGGGTCCTCGCACCCGCGCACGAGCGGCTCATCGCGATGCACCTGCGCGACACCGAGGCCGACGCCGAGGTCATCGTCGCGTCCTTCCACGCCTCGCCCCTGACCGCGACGAACTCCCTGCGCCGCAAGCAGATCGAGGCCGCGCACCAGTTCGTCCGTGACCTCTCGACCGAGGCCCCCGCGGTCATGGTCGGCGACTTCAACTACCCCTGGTTCCAGACGAACCTGCGCCGCAAGATCGAGCAGCACGGCTTCGCGCTGTCGCTCTCGGACCAGCCGACGTACCTGCGCTACCGCAAGTTCACCGGCCACTTCGACTTCGCGACGAGCGTCGGCTTGCACATCGCCGGTGTCGAGACCCTGCCGGCGGGCATCTCCGACCACCGGCCGATCCTGGTCCGTGCGCACTACGAGCACCCCGGCGCGACGGGCAACGTCGCGACGACCGAGGCTCCCGCCGCCTGACGCGGTGCGCCCGCGGGCGCCTCGCCGAGGTGGCACGAAGCGCCGTTCGCGCGTCACCATGGGTGCGCCCCGCGCCAGCGCACGCACGGGAGGCCCGGTGCCGGTTCCAGGAACCGGCACCGGGCCTCCCGCCGGTTGCGTCCAGGGCACGTGCTGAGGTCGCAGGACGCGCCGTGTCGTGGACGCGACGGTCGCACGAAGTGCCGCCGCGCGGCGGCCGAGGCGGCACTTCGTGCGACCTCGACCATGCGCGAAGCGCGTCGCGCGGCGCGACGCTCGCGTCAGCGACGCAGGGTCGCGCGCGCCAAGCGGTTGCCGATGAACTGGCCGAGCTGGACGATGACGACGATCGCCGCCACCGACACGTAGACGATCCACCAGTCGTACCGCTGCGACCCGTACGTGATCGCGTACTCGCCGAGGCCACCACCACCGACCAGCGCACCCTGCGCCGTCATGTCGACGATGCCGATGTAGATGAACGTGTAGCCGAGGATCAGCGGGCCGAGGCCCTCGGGGATGAGCACGGTCAGCAGGATCGATACCGGGTGTGCGCCCGACGCCCGAGCCGCCTCGACGACGCCGGGGTCGATCGCGAGCAGGTTCTGCTCGACGATCCGGGAGACCGCGAACGCCGCTGCGAGCGAGATCGCGAACGTCACCGCGGGCACGCCGATGGTGGTCTGCACGACGACCCGTGACAGCGGGGCGATGGCCGCGAGGAAGATCACGAACGGGATCGGCCGGACGAGGTTCACGACCACGTTGATGACCGTGTACGCCACCCGGTTGCCGAGCAGGTTGCCCGGACGGGTCGCGTACAGGAGCAGGCCCAGCGCGAGCCCGATGATCCCGGCGATCACCAGCGAGATGAGCGACATCACGATGGTGTCGCGGATCGACGACAGGAAGACGTCGAACGTGTCGATCACGCTCTGGAAGCTGTTGTTCACGCTGCTGCCTCCTCGTCGGTCGTGACGCCGTCGGCGCGCAGCGCGGCGACGGCCCGGTCGATGGCGGTCGTGTCGGCTGCGCTGAGCTCGTACGTCAGCGAGCCGATCCGACGCTCACGGATCTCCCCGACCCCGCCGTAGACGAGCTCGGCGGTGACCCCGGCGGCGCGGAACGCGGCGTCGATGCGGTTCTGCAGGCCGGCCTCGTCGGTGATCTGCACCGTGACGAGCCGACCGGGGTGCCGCTCCCGCAGACGCGTGAGCGTCTCGGGGGAGGGCCGGTCGTGCAGCGCGGTGCGGACGAAGCGCTGGGCGGCGTCGGTCTTCGGGGTCGAGAACACGTCGTACACGTCCCCGACCTCGACCACGCGGCCCTGCTCCATCACGGCGACCCGGTCGGCGATCTGGCGGACGGCGTCCATCTCGTGCGTGATGACGATGATGGTGACGCCGAGCTCCCGGTTCACCCGGCGCAGCAGCGCGAGGACCTCCGAGGTGGTCTCCGGGTCGAGGGCGCTCGTGGCCTCGTCGGCGAGCAGGAGCTCCGGGTTCGATGCGAGCGCGCGGGCGATGCCGACGCGTTGCTTCTGGCCCCCGGACAACTGCTCGGGGTAGGCGTACGCCCGGTCGAGCAGGCCGACGAAGTCGAGCAGCTCGGCGACGCGGCGGTCACGCTCGGCCTTCGGCACACCCGCGACCTTGAGCGGGTACGCGACGTTGCCGGCGATGGTGCGGGAGCGGAACAGGTTGAACTGCTGGAAGATCATCCCGATGCGCCGACGCGCCAGACGGCGATCCCGCTCGGGGATCGCCGTCAGCTCCTGGCCGGCCACCGTCACCGAGCCGGCCGAAGGCAGCTCCAGGGCGTTGACGAGGCGGACCAGGGTGGACTTGCCGGCACCGGAGTACCCGATGACGCCGAGGACCTCTCCCTGGTGCACGTCCAGGGAGACGTCCTCGACGGCCACCACGGTCTCGCCGGTGTCGGCGCGGCGGTAGTGCTTCGAGACGCCGCGGAGTTCGACGAGGACCGGCACTACTGCTTGGCCGCCTTCGCGTCCTTCTCGACCTTGGCGAGCTCGTCCTGCAGCGACGAGGCGCTCTCGTCGCGGACGACCGCGTCGGGGTTGTCCTTGAGGAACACCTTCTGCACGGCGTCGTCCTGGAAGAGCTTCGCGAGGGCGAGGTACGTCTTGTCGTCCTTGTCCGCGTCGCGGGCGGCGAAGACGTTCACGTACGGGGCGGCGTTCGCGCTGGAGGGGTCGTCCTGGTACACGACGTCGCTCGTCGGGAGGCCAGCGGCGGTCGCGAAGTTGTTGTTCACGACGGCGCCGGCGACGGAGCCCTGCTGCAGGGCGTTCGCGGTCTGCGAGGCCTCGAGCGGCTCGACGTCGACCTTCTTCGTCTCGATGTCCGACGTGGTCGAGAAGGCGGAGCCGCCGTCCTTCAGCGTGATGAGCTTCGCGCCCTGCAGCACGAGGAGCGCACGCGCCTGGTTGATCGAGTCGTTCGGGATCGCGATCTTCGAGCCCTCGGGGATCGCCGATGCCTTGTCGTACTTCGTCGCGTAGAGCGGCAGCGGGTAGACGGCGGTCGAGCCGATCGGCTGCAGGTCGTCGTTCGAGGTGACGTTGTAGTCCGCGAGGTACTGGATGTGCTGGAACTGGTTGAGGTCCAGCTGCTTGTCCTTGAGCGCCGGGTTCGGCAGCGAGTAGTCCGCGAAGTTGGTCAGCTTCACCGTGACGTTGAGCTTCGACTTCGCGAGCTTCGTGTAGGTGCTCCAGTACGAGAGCGACTTGTCCGCGACGCCGATCGTGACGGTCTTCGGCGCGTCACCGGAAGCGCCGGCTCCGTCGTCGTTGCCGCCCGAACGGACGGCTCCGACGATGAGGGCGACGACGATCGCGACGACGACCACCGCGGCGGCGATGATCCAGCCGATCGGGCGCTTGCCCTTCGGCTTCTCGGGCAGTGCGGGTGCTGCGGACATTCGGGTGCTCCTCGTGGGCAGTGCTGTGGGGGTGCCGCGGTGGCCGCGGCCGTGACCGCGGTGGTCCGCGGCGTGCAGTCGAGTGTGACGGGCCGCCCGGCGCCGTGCGAGTTCCGTTCCGCCGTGTTACATCGCAGTCACACGGTTCATTGGTTCACTCGGTACGTGCGGAGCATCGAACTCGTCCTCGAGCCCTCGTCCGACGCTGCGGTGCGGGCGGTGTGGACTGCGCTCGTCGACGCCGACCTGCCGAGCCTCGGTCGGCACCCGTCCCCCTCGAACGCGCCGCACGTGACGCTCGCGGCGGGTCCGACGGTGCCGGTGCCCACGGTGTTCGACGCACCCCCGCCGGAGTCGCTGCTGCTCAGCGGCGTGCTGCTCTTCCCCGCCGGTCCGGGCCGGTCCGTACTGGTCCGGTCGGTCGTGCCGGACCCGGTGCTCTCCGCCTTCCACGCCGCGGTGCACCGGGCAGCTCCGGACGCCGTCGACACCACGCTGCCCGGCCGGTGGTCGCCGCACGTCTCGTTCGCCCGCCGGGTGCGCGACGCCGACCTGCCCCGAGCGGTCGAGGTGCTCCGCGAGTGCCCGTTGCCGCCGACCCTGCAGGTGGCCGGGGTCCGGCACTGGGACGGTGAGACGCGGACGGTGACGCCGATCGGCTGAGCCGGGCGGCGTGCTGGTCGTCCGAGACGCCGCCCCGCTCGCGAGACACCGCCCGGCTCGCGAGACGCCGCTGGTTCTGGCGGCGTCTCGGCGCTGGGACGGCGTCTCGATGCTGGGACGGTGTCCCGCCTCGGGACGAGCAGCGTGGTCAGACCCCGAGCACGCGCTCGCCGAACGCCGACGCGAACGTCCGGTCCGGGTCGGCTGCGGCGACGAGGTCGCGGAAGGCCTGGAGGCGCGGGTACAGCCCGTCGATCGCCTCGCGTCCCAGGGAGCTCATCTTCCCCCAGTGCGGTCGTCCGTCGAAGGGCGCGAGCCGCTGCTCGAGGTCCGGGAGCAGTGCCGCGACCTCGGCCGGGTGCTTCTTCCACGTGAAGGCGATGCAGAGCACGTCCTCGCCCTGCGTCGGGCTGAGCCAGAACGGGTCGGCCGCCATCGTCCGGAGCTCGCACACGTGCAGGTGCGGCTGGATGCGGTCGGCGAGACCACGGACGGCGTCGAGCGCTGCTGCCGCGTGCCGGAGCGGGACGAAGTGCTCGCTCTGCACCTCGGAGCCGTGGCTCGGCACCGACTCGATCGGGAAGTGCGGCAGGCGGTCCCACCAGGGTCCGACCGAGCCGTCCCGGGCGGTGTGGTGGCCGTCGCCCGGGGACTCCGGCAGCTTCGGCGCGCCGACGAGCTCCTCGGGCACGGCGACGTCGTCGGCGCCGTCCGGGACGCGGGACTTCAGCAGGACCTCGCTGATCTCGTCGCCGAAGACGGTGTACGAGCAGACCGAGGTGGCCGCGGCGTGGATCCCGGCGACGTTCGCGGTGAAGACGTCCCACGGGACCGGACCGTACGAGTCCTGGCGCATGCAGTAGGTCGGCTCGACGTCGACGGTGACGCGGGTGACGATGCCGAGCAGTCCGAGGTGCAGCACGGCCCCCGGGAAGGACGGGTCGTCGCGGTCGATCGTCCGCGCGGTCCCGTCGGGTCCGAGCACCTCGAACGAGCGGACCGCGGTGCTGAGCGACCCCAGCGCGGTGCCGGAGCCGTGGGTCCCGGTCGCGATGGCCCCGCCGAGCGAGATGTGCGGGAGCGAGCCCATGTTGTGCAGACCGAACCCGGCGCGGTCGATCTCGGGAGCGACGGCGCCGTACCGGGTGCCCGCCCCCATCGTCACGGTGCGGTGGACGGCGTCGACCTCGAGGTCGGTCGGGATCCCGGTCAGGTCGAGCAGCACACCGGGGGCGTCGGCGGAGTCGTTGAACGAGTGCCGGGTCCCGAGCCCGTGGACCCGGGGTTCGCGGGCGACGATCTCGGCTGCTTCGTCGATCGACGCCGGGCGGAGGACCCGCTCGGCCGTGTACGTGACCGTGCCGGACCAGTTCAGTTCGCTCGTCGTCGACCGCATGCCGCCCACGATGCCACGCGCCGCTCGGATCGCGCCCCCGGATGCACATCGCGCCCCGGAGGAACGGGGCGCGATGTGCGGAAGGGGGCGCGAAACGGAGCGGGCGCGAACCGAAGGGGCCGCGAACCGGAGCGGGCGCGAACCGGGAGCGCGGGCGATGCCGAGCGCGGGTCAGTGCATCGACGGTGCCGACGCGCCCTCGGGCGTCGCCGGGCGCCGGACCATCGCCGACGTCACGATGCCGAACAGCGAGATGACCGCGCCGACGAGGAACGCCGTCTTCACGCCCGATGCAGTCGCAGCCGCGAGGCCGTCCGCCCCGCTGCCGGCCACCGCCGTCGACGCACCGATGGTCAGGAGCGTCACGAACAGGGCGGTCCCCGCGGCCCCGGCGAGCTGCTGCGCCGTGCCGAGGACCGCGCTGCCGTGCGAGTAGAGCTTCGGGGGCAGCCCGCCGAGCGCCGCCGTGAACAGCGGGGTGAAGGTCAGGGCGAGCCCGATGCTCAGCACGACGTGCGCACCGAGGACGAACCACACGCTCGTGTCGACGCCGACCGTGGACAGCGCCCAGAGCACGGCGCTGACGATGATCGAGCCGGGGATGAGCAGGACGCGCGGGCCACGACGGTCGTAGATCCGGCCGACGACGGGGGAGAGCAGTCCCATCAGCAGCCCGCCGGGGAGCAGGAGCAGCCCGACCTGCAGTACCTCGAGCCCGAGCACGCGCTCGAGGTAGATCGGCAGCAGGATGAGCGTGCCGAACATCGCCATAAAGCTCAGCGCCATCGCGACGATCGGGATCGTGAAGCCCTTCGTCTGGAAGGTGCGCAGGTCGAGCAGGGCGCTGTCGCTGCGCTGCAACCGGGTCTGGCGGAGGACGAACACCGCGAGGGCGACGACGCCGACGACCAGGGCGGTGATCGGCACGACGGGGCCGGTGGTCGCGATCTCGCCGATGCTCGACAGCCCGTAGACGATCCCGCCGAACGCGAAGGCCGACAGGATCACCGACAGCACGTCGAGCGGTGCCTTGCGCGGGGTCGAGACGTTCGCGACCTTCACCATGCCGAGGATCAGTGCGGCCAGGGCGATCGGCAGGACGAACCCGAACAGCCAGCGCCACGAGAACGCGTTGAGGATCAGGCCCGAGATCGTCGGACCGATCGCCGGGGCGACGGAGATGACGATCGAGATGTTGCCCATCACGCGGCCGCGGTGGGCCGGCTCGACGAGCGTGAGCACCGTCGTCATGAGCAGCGGCATCATGATCGCCGTCCCGCTCGCCTGCACGATCCGGCCGAGCAGCAGCATCGTGAACCCGGGCGCGAGCAGTGCGATGAGCGTGCCGGCGGAGAACAGGCTCATCGCCCAGACGAACACCGGGCGGGTGTTGAACCGCTGCAGCAGGAACCCGGTGATCGGGATCACGACCGCCATGGTGAGGAGGAAGCCGGTCGTCAGCCACTGACCGGTCGCCGCGCTGATGTCGAGGTCGTCCATCAGTCGGGGCAGGGCGACGCCCATGATCGTCTCGTTGAGGATGACCACGAACGCCGAGACGAGGAGCAGCCCGATCACGAGCCGGGTCTCGCCGGGGGAGGGCTGTGCGACGCTCCCGGTGCGGGGTGCGGAATCGACGGCCTGGGACATGCGGGGCTCCTGGTGGATCACGACTGGTGGAACGAGGTGGCGCAGAACGCGCAGACAGGGCAACCGCCTGAGTGGATTCGATTATTCCGCTTCGCACCGACATCCGCATCGGGGCATCGACCGAGCGCCGTCAGTGCAGGATCGCGAACCCGTCGACGTCACCGTGCGGCACGACCGGCCGGCACGCCACGTCCGTCACGGTCGCCGAGGGCGGTCCGGTCCGGATGAAGGCCATCAGCGCGTCGACCGCCGGGGCCGGTCCCTCCGCTTCGACCTCGACCGTCCCGTCGAACAGGTTCCGCGCGTACCCGGCGAGTTCCAGTCCGTCGGCCTTCCTCGCGGTCCAGTACCGGAAACCGACCCCCTGGACCGTCCCCGACACGACGGCGTGCATCCTCGTCACCGTTGTCATGCGGCTCAATGTAGGCGCGCGGCCCGACCAGGAGTTTTCGTCGCTGTTTCCGTCTCGTGAAACCCGGTGATAGTGTCATTGCAACCCGAACACTTCGAGTCAAGATGACACAAACCAGCGAACCCACCGAACCCCGCATCCGCGTCGCGGTCTCGACCGTGATCGTGGCGCTGCGCCCGCACCCCGACACCGGGGCGCCCGCGCTCTGGATGCCGCTCGTCCGCCGGGTCGCCGAACCGTTCGAGGGGTCCTGGGCGCTGCCGGGCGGGTGGGTGCAGCCGGACGAGGGGCTCGAGGACTCCGCCGCCGCACGCCTCCGCGAGACGACGAACGTCCAGCCGCGGTACCTCGAGCAGCTCTACGCCTTCGGCGACGTCGAACGGTCCCCGAGCCGGGTCGTGTCGATCGTGTACTGGGCGCTGGTGCACCCGGACGAGGCGAGCTCGGTGCCCGACGACTGGAACGTGCGCTGGTTCCTGGCGGACGAGCACCCGCCGCTCGCGTTCGATCACGACCGCATCGTCGAGTACGCCCTCTGGCGACTGCGCAACAAGATGTCGTACTCCCGGATCGCCCAGGCGTTCCTGGGGGACCGGTTCACCCTCGCCGAGCTCCGCGGGGTGTACGAGGCGGTGCTCGGGCGTGCGCTCGACCCGGCGAACTTCCGGCGGCAGGTCGAGAAGACCGACGCGATCCTGCCGACCGACGAGACCACGAGCGGGGACCGGCACCGTCCGGCCCGGCTGTACCGCTCGAACCCCGACCTGGCCTACGCGGACAACGGCCCGCTGCAGCAGGGCACACGACCGCAGAACCGATAGGAACACCGCAGTGTCCATCGCAACGACCATCGAACTCATCTCCAACGGCCAGGCCGCCGGCAGCACCTGCACGCCCGACCTCGCCATGCCGACCTGGGACTTCGACGCCCGTCCCGGCTACGGCCCCGGCTCGTCGATGTCCGACGTCATCCCGACCTCAGCGCCGCGACAGGGCGTGATCCCGGACGAGTACAAGAACGCGCCGGTGGACGAACTCCACGAGCGCATCGAGCGGGCGAAGGCGACCCTGGGCGACCGCGTCGTGGTCCTCGGGCACTTCTACCAGCGGGACGAGGTCGTGCGGCACGCGGACTTCCTCGGTGACTCCTTCCAGCTCGCCAACGCGGCGCTGACGAAGCCCGACGCCGAGGCGATCGTGTTCTGCGGCGTGCACTTCATGGCGGAGACGGCCGACATCCTCGCCCGGGACGACCAGCGCGTCATCCTGCCGAACCTCGCCGCCGGGTGCTCGATGGCGGACATGGCCGACATCGACAGCGTCGAGGCTGCCTGGGCCGAACTGACCGCGGTCTACGGCACCGAGCCGGACGCCGACGGCCGCGTCCCGGTCATCCCCGTCACCTACATGAACTCCGCGGCCGACCTCAAGGCGTTCTGCGGACGCAACGGCGGCATCGTCTGCACGTCGTCGAACGCGGCGACCGTCCTCGAGTGGGCCTTCGAGCGTGGGCAGCGCGTCCTGTTCTTCCCGGACCAGCACCTCGGGCGGAACACCGCCAAGGCCATGGGGATCAGCTCGGACCTGATGCCGATGTGGAACCCGCGGAAGGCCCTGGGGGGCAACGACGCGCAGGCCCTGCAGGACGCGAAGGTGATCCTCTGGCACGGCTTCTGCTCGGTGCACCGCCGCTTCACGGTCGACCAGATCGAGCAGGCCCGGCGGGACCACCCCGGCGTCCAGGTGATCGTCCACCCCGAGTGCCCGATGGCCGTGGTCGACGCGGCGGACGCGGCGGGCAGCACGGACCTCATCCGGAAGACGGTGGCCGCGGCGACCGAACCGACGACGTTCGCGATCGGCACCGAGATCAACATGGTGAACCGGCTCGCGGCCGAGTACCCGCAGCACACGATCTTCTGCCTCGACCCCGTGGTGTGCCCCTGCTCGACGATGTACCGGATCCACCCGGGGTACCTGGCGTGGGTGCTCGAGGCCCTGGTCGACGGCGAGGTCCTCAACGAGATCGTCGTCCCCGCCGACGTCCAGGCCGACGCCAAGGTCGCCCTCGAGCGCATGCTCGCCGCGAAGCCGAGAGACTGAGACGGAGCGACCGTGCACGTCGTCATCGTCGGCTCCGGCATCGCCGGGCTGACAGCAGCGATCCGCGCGAGCGCGCGCCACGACGTCACCCTGGTGACGAAGGGCGCCCTCGCCGACAGCGCGACCGCGTACGCCCAGGGCGGCGTCGCGGTCGCGCTCGGCGCCGACGACTCCTCGTCGCTCCACCAGGCCGACACGCACGTCGCTGCGGCCGGCAGTGCCGACGCCCGCGCGGTCGAGGTGCTCTGCACGGACGGACCGGCACGCGTCCGCGACCTCCTGTCGCTCGGCGTGCCGTTCGACCGCACGGCCGACCCGTCGAGCCTCGACCGGTACGGCGACGACCTCGCCCGCGGTCGCGAGGCAGCGCACGGCCGGTGGCGGGTGGTGCACGCGGACGGCGACGCCACCGGAGCGGCGATCGAGCGCACCCTCATCGACGCGCTGCACCGGCGCCACGTCACGATCCTCGAGCGCACCTGCCTCACCGACCTCGTCGTCCGTGACGGCGCGGTGGTCGGGGTCGACGTCCTCGACCTGCTCGGCGAACCACGGCGGCTCGACGCCGACGCGGTCCTGCTCGCCTCCGGCGGAGCGGGACACCTGTACCGCGAGACGACGAACCCGCTCGTCGCGACGGGCGACGGCATGGCCGCCGCGTGGCGCGCCGGAGCGGTCCTCGCGGACCTCGAGTTCGTGCAGTTCCACCCGACCCGCCTCGCGGTGCCCGGCGGGGGACTCGTGTCCGAGGCCGTCCGTGGCGAAGGCGCCGTGCTCCGGGACGTCCGTGGTCGACGGTTCATGACCGACGTGCACCCGGACGCCGAGCTCGCCCCGCGGGACGTCGTGGCACGCGGGATCGCCGCCGCGGTGCGCGACCAGGGCGGCGAACCCGTGCTGCTGGACGCGACCGGTCTCGACGCCGGCTTCCTGGTCCGACGCTTCCCCGGACTCACCCGCGCCACCCGAGCTGCCGGGTTCGACTGGACCCGCGAGGGTGTGCCCGTCTCGCCCGCCGCGCACTACTCGATGGGTGGCATCGCGACCGACGCCGAGGGACGAACCAGTCTCCCCGGTCTGCTCGCCGTCGGCGAGGTCGCCTGCACCGGGGTGCACGGTGCGAACCGGCTCGCCTCGAACTCGCTCCTCGAGGGGCTCGTCTTCGCCGTCCGGGCAGCGGACGCGCTCGACGCGACGCGCCCCGGCCGACTTCGCCTGCGGGGTGACGCAGGTCTCCACGTCACCACCGTCAGCGGTGCGGCCGACGTGATCCGCGCCTCCAGTCCGACCCTGCCTGGAGGCGCGGATCGCCACACCGACGTCACGGACGTCCGCCAGGCGGTCCAGTCCGTCATGACGGACCGTGTGGGCCTGCTCCGCGACGCGACCGGACTCGCGACCGCACGCCGCGAACTCGACGCCCTGCGCGTCGCGGACCCCGCCGGGGTGCGCGACCACGAGGACCGGGCACTCCTCGACCTCGCGCGGATCGTCGCGCTCGCCGCCGAGACCCGCACCGAGTCCCGCGGTGCCCACGCCCGCACCGACCACCCCGACACCGACCCGACCGCCCCCGCGTCGTACGCGTGGGTCGCCCAGCACGCAGCCGTCCCGCAGGAGGTACCCGCATGACCGTCGACACCGCACCGATCGACCCCGGGACCATCCCGCCGCACGCCCTCCGCCGGGTGATCGAGACCGCGCTGGAGGAGGACGCGCCGTGGGGCGACGTCACGAGCGAGACGCTCATCCCCGCCGAGGCGACCGCGACGGCGACCCTCGCGGCGCGGGAGCGGGGCGTGCTGAGCGGCGGCGGGGTCTTCGCCGCGGTCATGCACGCCGTCGACCCGTCGATCGTCACCGAGCTGCACGTCGCGGACGGCACACGGTTCGTCGCCGGGGACGTCCTGGCGACCGTGAGCGGTCCGGCACGCTCCGTCCTCCGTGCCGAACGGGTCGCGCTGAACCTGGCGCAGCGGATGTCCGGCATCGCGACCGCGACGGCCAGCTACGTCGCCGCTGTCGCGGGCACGCGTGCGCGGATCGTCGACACCCGGAAGACGACCCCGGGGCTCCGAGCGATCGAGCGGTACGCGGTGCGGTGCGGCGGTGGGCACAACCACCGGACCTCCTTGTCGGACGCCGTGCTCGCCAAGGACAACCACCTCGCGGTGCTCCTGGCGGGCGGGACGGCCATCGGCGACGCCATCGTGGCGGCCCGGAAGCGCCTCGGGCACACCGTGCACCTGGAGGTCGAGGTGGACCGCCTCGACCAGATCGAACCCGTGGTCTCGGCCGGCGTCGACACGATCATGCTCGACAACTTCACGCCGGAGATGCTCGTCGAGGGCATCGCGCTCGTCGACGGCCGTGCGCTCGTCGAAGCATCAGGTGGCGTCTCGCTCGACACGGTGGCCGCGATCGCCGCGACCGGGGTGGACGTCATCTCCGTCGGGGCCCTGACGCACTCCGCCCGGGCCCTCGACCTCGGGCTCGACATCGACGTCGCGGTCTGACCGGGCCCGTGTTCTACCTGGACCGGGCGGCGACGACCCCCGTGCGCCGCGAGGTACTCGAGGCCATGTGGCCGTACCTCACGGGCACGTTCGGCAACCCGTCGTCGACGCACGGTGTCGGCGACGCGGCTGCCCGGGGTCTCGCCGACGCCCGGACCGCCGTCGCCCGGGTCCTCGGGTGCCGACCGGCCGAGGTCGTCTTCACCACCGGCGGGACCGAGGGCGCGAACACCGCGGTGAAGGGCATCGCGCTCGCCGCGCCCCGCGGCCGGCACGTCGTGACGAGTGCGATCGAGCACGAAGCGGTGCTCGAGAGCTGCCGCTACCTCGAGCGCTTCCACGGGTTCGACCTGACGATCCTGCCCGTCGACCCCGACGGCGTGGTGGCCCCCGACGTCCTGCGGGAAGCCCTCCGACCCGACACCACGCTCGTGTCGATCGCGCACGCCGACAACGAGATCGGGACCGTGCAGGACCTCCCGGCGCTCGCCGCGGTCGCGCACGAGGTCGGCGCCCGGTTCCACACCGACGCGGTGCAGTCCGCGCCGTGGCTGCCGATCGGACTCGACGTGCTCGGTGTCGACGCCCTGTCACTGTCGGGGCACAAGGTCGGGGCACCGAAGGGCACCGGCGTGCTGGCGATCCGGTCGGGCATCCCGCTCGAGCCGCTCCTGCACGGCGGCGGCCAGGAGCGGGGGAGACGGTCCGGCACCGAGGACGTCGCCGGGGCGGTGGCCGTCGCGACGGCCTTCGCGCTCGTGGCTGCGCAGCGGGACGCGGCGGTCGACGCCGCGACCACGACCCGGGACGCCGTGCTCGACGGGGTGGTCGCCGCCGCCCCCGGGGCGTTCGTCACCGGGTCGCGGACCGCGCGGCTGCCGGGACACGCGTCGTTCTGCTTCCCCGGCGTGAACGGTGAGACGGTGCTGCTCGAACTGGAGCAGCGCGACGTCGTGTCGTCGTCGGGGAGCGCCTGCGCCGCCGGCAGCACCGAGGCGTCGCACGTGCTCACGGCGCTCGGGCTGTCCGACGAGGTCGCCCGCACGGCACTCCGGCTGACCTTCGACGCGACCCTGACCGAGGCGGACGTGCCCGTCGTGGTCGCGGCCGTAGCGGAGTCGGTCGCGGCCGTGCGATCCCTCGCCTGAACAAGCCTCGGGGTGTACTAGACGTTCTACTCCATGAGTGGGGTCGTGTCCCCCCTTCTGCGGACAGCGGATCTGCGTCAGAGTGTTCACATGGCAAACGCGATGACGACTCGGGTCCGGCAGGAGGACCACTTCCGGGCGGTCCAGCTCCTCCCTGCACCCGCGACGGTCGTCGCGCTCGTCCTGGCCGCACAGCACGACCTCGGCACAGCCCCGCTCGGGCTGATCGCCGTCGTCGGTGCGCTGGCGACCATCGGGAGTGCTCTGCTCCCCATGGTCCGACCCGCGGCGGCCCGACGGTCGATGCCCGCACCGACCGAGACAGACCGGTACCGAGAGGACACCGAACACCCTTGAGGACCAGCACCGACGGGTCCGTCCCCCCTGCGGACCCGACGGTGCGACGACCGGACGCTGCCCCCTGATCTGCGTCCGGCGCGGGGCACGGCACCCCCTGAATCGTCGTGCCCCGCTGGATCCCGCGACCCGTCGTGGGCGTGGGCGTCGCTTCCCCTGTGCGACGCCGCCCCCTCCGCCCACGGCGGGCCCCGGATCCTGCTCCTGATCGCGCTAGCGTTGCCGCATGCCCTCGTACCGCGTGACCCTGGCCGTCGGGGCACTCGCTCCCGGTGCGACCCCCGACGCCGTCCTGCCCGAGGCCGCTCGGCTGGTCGCCGAGCTCACCGTGGTCGAGGCGAAGGACGTCCAGCTGCTCCGTGGCGTGCCCTGCGCCGTCGTGCGGTTCGAGGCACCGTCGGACGAGATCGCCGAAGCCGTCGCCTCGCACGCCGCGGACGGACTCGCGGCCACCGCCGAGGTCCGGTCAGCTGCCGTCACTCGGCGCGACGGACCCCGGTGGACGCCCCTGGGCTGACCGGCCACACGTAGTCGAGGTCGTCCGGCACGTCAGGGAAGAGCGGCCGGTAGTGCTCTGGCGCCTTCTGCACGAGCTTCGATCGGTGCGACCGGTGCACGGCCGGGTCGTCGTTCCACGGCGGTGTCGGGAAGTCGCCACGGTCGTACGCGTCGCGGTCCTCCGGCACGAGCCCCAGGTCGGCGAGCGTCTTGTCGAGACAGGTGTCCGCGTACCCGCGCTCGGTCCACACCCGGCACGTGGCATCCTGGTACGCCATCAGCGCCGGGCGGTACCCGCGCCACATCGCGACGACGGGGTGGTGCTGCCAGCCGTAGTCCGGCAGCGTCAGCGCACGCATCACCTGCAGTGTCTCGACCCGCTGCTTGCCGAGCCGCCGGTCGTCGAGCGCCTCAACCGAGGCGCGGAAGTCCGGGTACGGCAGGAACGTCTGCATGGCGAGGACGGTACGCGGCCGGCGCTGGAACCCGACACATGTCGTCACAAGCGGGCCGCCCGGGCGGCATGCGTGTGACGATCGATCGCATGAGCGGAGAACTCGTCGTCGGCGTGAGCGGCAGCCCATCGGACCCCTCGCGGACGTCCACCCTGGTGGCTGCGACCGTGGCGCGCCTGGGCCAGGAGATCGAGGACGCCCGGACCGAGACGGTCGAGATCGGACCGCTGCTCGCCGACCTCGGTGCTGCGCCGTCGCGCGAGGCGATGTCCGACCGCACCCGCCGTGCCCTCGAGACCGTCGAGGCAGCTGACGTGCTCGTCGTGGGCAGCCCGGCCTTCCGTGCCGCCTACTCCGGAGCGTTCAAGCTCTTCTTCGACTGGATCGGTCAGTACGACCTCGTCGACACCCCGGTGCTCCTGACCGCGACGGGCGGGAGCGACCGGCACGCACTGCTGGTCGAGCACCAGATGCGGCCGCTGTTCGGGTTCTTCCAGTCGACCACGCTGCCCATCGGCGTGTTCGGGAACGAGCGGGACTTCACGAAGCGTGAGGGCGGCTACGACATCGCGAACGTCGACCTCGAGCTGCGCATCGACCAGGCCGTGCACCGCGCCCTGCCGATCATCCGCGGGGGCTTCGCCACCGCCGGCGCCGGCGACGTCCGCCGCCCCGCCGACTTCTGAGCCGCGGGCCCACCACGAGGTCGCACCACACGCCGCAGGTCCGTCGCCGAGGTCGCGCGAACTGCCGTCCCCGCCGAACGTGAGCGGCAGTTCTTGCGATCTCGACGGCCGCACCGCGCGATGCCCCGTCAGGGCGCGGGCACCGCGACTGTCTCGCCCGACGACGCCGACCGGCGCGCGGCCTCGAGCACGTCCACCACGTGGACGGCGTCGTCCGCGGGGACCGGCACCGGCCCGAGCCCCCGGACCGCGCGGGCGAACCGCTCGTAGTAGTCCGTGTACGAGCTCTGCGCCGACGGGACCTCGGCCGTCCCCGACGACGTCGTGAGCGTCCCGCCGACGGGCTCGATGCCCCACCCGGCACGGTCGTCTGACGGCGAATGCCCCGCGACCGCGGCCTGTGCCTGCACGTCGGTGCTCGAGGCCTCGTACGTCCCGTCGACCCCGTCCACGCGCAGGCGTCGCGCACCCAGCCAGCCGGCCTTGTTCGACGTCAGGACGGACTCCACGCCGGAGACGTGCGTCGCCGTCAGGGTGAACCCGGCGTCGATGGCACCGTCCTGGTCGCGTCCGAGTGCGCGGGCGTCCCGGAGGTCGAGCGTGCACGACACCCGTGCGATCGGTCCGAACAGGGAGACCGCCTGGTCGACCAGGTGCGACCCGATGTCGGAGAGCACGCCGCCACCGACGCCCGTCGCGATGCCGTGCCGCTCGACCAGGTCGAACCGGGACCAGAACCGCAGCGGCGCTCCGACGCGTCCGTCGTCGAGCACGCCCCGGAGCGTCGTGAGGTCGGTGTCCCACCGCCGGTTGTGGAAGGGCACGATGACCACGCCCGCTGTTGCGGCGGCGTCACGGATCTCGCGTGCGGTCGCCGGGTCGGGCGCGAAGGGCTTGTCCGCGACGACCGCGACACCGGCAGCGATCGCCTCGAGCGCGAGGTCGCGCCGCGTCGACGGGGGAGTGGTGATCACGACGGCGTCGACCCCGCCCGCCAGCAGGGCGCCGAGCGAGTCGTGCACGGCGACCCCGGGCAGGTCTTCTGCGAGCTGGTCGCGCTTGTCGGCCGAGCGGGCCACCACGCCGACCAGTTCCACGCCCTCGGCGTCGAGGAGGAACGGCCGGTGGAAGGCCCGTCCGCCGATGCCGTAGCCGACGAGACCGATGCGCACTTTGTCCATACATACGAACCTAGCGCGAGATCCTCACGTACGGAACGTTCCAACCATCGGACTGGAGGCGCGTGGCGGGCCCGCCCCGCGCCTCCAGACCGATGGGGGTCAGCTCTGCAGGGACGCGACGTGCGCGACCGCCAGGCGGTAGCCGTCCGGGCCGGCGCCGGCGATGACGGCGGTCGCCGCCGTCGCGACGTGGTCGACGTGCCGGAACGGCTCGCGCTTCCACGTGTTCGACAGGTGCACCTCGACGACCGGGACCGAGAGTGCCTCGACCGCGTCGTGCAGCGCGACCGAGGTGTGCGCGTACGCGGCGGGGTTGATGACCACCCCGACGAAGTCGTCGAGCGCCTCGTGGAGCCACTCGACGAGCTCGCCCTCGCGGTTCGTCTGTCGGAAGTCGGCGTCGAAGCCGTGCACCGCGGCCTCGGTGTGCACGATCGCCTCGATCTCGGCGAGCGTCACCGTGCCGTACTGCGTCGGGTCGCGCCGCCCGAGGATGTCGAGGTTCGGGCCGTTGAGGACGAGGATGCGCGACTGCTCGGTCATGGAGCGAGCCTACCGACGCCGCTCGTGGCCCTTGCGAGCGTGATGCATACCTCGGCTATGTGAACGGTCACAAATCGGTGTAACGTTCCCGTCCGGGTCGGCGGAGTTGTCGATCGCAACACACTGACGTGGAGTTTGAATGGTTCTCGCTGCAGCGAACAACGGGATCCGGCTCGATCTGGGCTGGGTCGACTACCTGATGATCATCGTGTACTTCGCGGTCGTCATCGGGATCGGGTTCACCGCCCGGAAGCAGGTCCGGACGAGCATGGACTTCTTCCTCTCGGGCCGCTCGATGCCCGCGTGGATCACGGGCCTGGCGTTCGTGTCCGCGAACCTCGGAGCGACCGAGATCCTCGGCATGGCCGCCAACGGTGCCCAGATCGGCATGGCGACCCTGCACTACTACCTCGTCGGCGCGGTACCGGCGATGGTGTTCCTCGGGCTCGTGATGATGCCCTTCTACTACGGCTCGAAGGTGCGCTCCGTGCCCGAGTTCATGCTGCGGCGGTTCGGCAAGGCCCCGCACCTGGTGAACTCGATCGCGTTCGCGGTGTCGAACGTCCTCATCGCCGGCATCAACCTCTACGCGATGGCGATCGTCATCGAGGCGATGCTCGGCTGGCCGGAGTGGCTCGCCATCGTGGTCTCCGCCGGCTTCGTGCTCGTCTACATCACGTTGGGCGGCCTGAGCAGCGCGATCTACAACGAGGTCATGCAGTTCTTCGTGATCATCGCCGGCCTCATCCCGCTGACGATCGTCGGTCTGCACCGCGTCGGTGGCTGGAACGGCCTGACGAAGGCGATCACCGAGACGCAGGGCGTCCAGCACCTGCAGGCGTGGGCCGGCACCGGCTTCGGCGACGTCACGAACCCGATCGGTGCGAACTGGCTCGCCATCGTGCTCGGCCTGGGCTTCGTCCTCGGCTTCGGCTACTGGACGACGAACTTCACCGAGGTCCAGCGCGCGTTCTCGGCGAAGAACATGTCCGCTGCCCGCCGCACCCCGCTCATCGCCGCGATCCCGAAGCTCTTCATCCCCGCGATCGTCGTCATCCCCGGCCTGATCGCCGCGGCCGTCGTCGGCAACCAGTTCGCCTCCGGGGCGCTGGACTACAACGACGCGATCCCGAAGCTCATCCAGATGTACCTGCCCACCGGCGTGCTCGGCGTCGCGGTCACCGGTCTGCTCGCCTCGTTCATGGCCGGCATGGCAGCGAACGTGTCGTCCTTCAACACGGTCTTCACGTACGACATCTGGCAGCGGTACATCAAGCCGAACATGCCCGACCTGCACTACCTGAAGACCGGTCGCTGGGTGACCGTCGTCGGCGTCCTCATCGGCATCGCGACCGCGTTCATCGCCGCGCAGGCGTCGAACATCATGACGTACATGCAGACGCTGTTCTCGTTCTTCAACGCGCCGCTGTTCGCCGTGTTCATCCTCGGTCTGCTCTGGAAGCGGATGACCACCGCCGGTGCGCTCTGGGGCTACATCCTCGGCATCGTCACGCCGACGATCACGTGGATCGCGTACCTCGTGAACCCGAAGCTGTTCGCCACCGCGACCGCCGAGACCCTGTACGGCGCGATCATCTCGTTCGTCACCGTGCTCGTCGTCGGCTTCGTCGTGTCGATGTTCACCAAGCCGAAGGCCGAGAAGGAACTCGGCGGCCTGGTCTACGGCATCGGCAAGATCGACCTGCACGGCGACTCCGTGGCGACCGACACCGCCTGGTACCGCTCGCCCGCGCTGCTCGGCACCGTCGCACTCGTGCTGTGCGTCGTCCTCTACCTCCCGTTCCTCTGATCACCGAAGGAGATCTCCCATGAGCGACACCAACACCGCCATGACCGAGGAGCAGAAGGCCGCCCTCGTCCGTTCCACCCGCCGACTCGACCTGCGTCGCATCCTCGGTGGCCTGTTCGTCCTGTACGGCGTGATCACGACCATCGTCGGCATCGTCCACTGGAACACCGACCCGGAGAAGACCGGCGGCATCCACATCAACCTGTGGGTCGGGCTGTCGATGCTCGTCGGCGGGCTGCTCTTCTTCCTCTGGGACCGGCTGAACCCCGTCCCGGCGGAGGACATCATCGGCCAGGCCGAGGCCGAGGCACACCAGAAGGCCGCGGGCGAGGGGCGCGAGCTCGCCTGACGCGGTCGGCGGGCTGAGTGGCTCCTGCCGACCCGGAACGACGAAACCGCTGTCGTGCGACAGCGGTTTCGTCGTTCCACGACGGACGGCCTGGAGGCGCGGTGCCGGTTGTGGTCGCGCCCGCCGCCCGGCTCGGACTCGTCGACGTCGGCGCGCTGCATCCGTCCAGTACATTGCGTTCCACTTGCTTCGCCGATGAAACGGTTGCGCTCGGCCCTCCGGCGCGCCAGGTTGAGCACGACGAAAGGAACCTCCCCATGGACACGATGGTCTTCATCAACCTGCCCGTCGCCGACCTCGAGCGCTCGAAGGCGTTCTACGAGGCGCTCGGCTACTCGATCAACCCGGCGTTCAGTGACGACACCGCCGCGTGCGTCGTGGTGAGCGACACGATCTACGTCATGGTGCTCACGCACGCCAAGTTCGCCGAGTTCACCGACAAGACGATCGCCGACGCGGGGACGATCGAGGTCATCAACTCGCTCAGTGCGCCGTCGAAGGACGAGGTCCACCGCATCGTCGACGCCGCGGTGATGTCCGGCGGCGCCGAGGACCGCCCGGAGATGGACCTCGGGTTCATGTACCAGCGGAGCTTCGCCGACCCGGACGGGCACCGCTGGGAGTACGTGTGGATGGACCCGCAGGCGGCGCAGGACGGCCCGCCCGCAGAGTGACCGGGGGCGTGGCGTCGGTTGTCGGCGGCCCGCGCCAGGATGGTGCCATGAGCACTGAACCCGCACCGCCACCGTCGGACCTCGTGGTCGGGGACGACGGGCTCGCCCGGCCGGTGTGGGCGTCGACCGACGAGCTGCTCCGGAACTACTACGACACCGAGTGGGGCATGCCGGTGCGCGACGAGCGGGGTGTGTTCGAACGGCTCTCGCTCGAGGCGTTCCAGTCCGGTCTGTCGTGGCGCACGATCCTGGCGAAGCGGCCGGCGTTCCGTGCGGCCTTCGCGGAGTTCGACGCCGACACCGTGGCCCGGTTCGGCGAGGACGACGTCGCACGCCTGATGGCCGACGCCGGCATCGTCCGGAACCGGGCGAAGATCCTCGCGACCATCACGAACGCGAACGCCACGATCGCCCTGCGTGACCACGGCGGGCTGAGCGACTTCGTGTGGTCGTTCCGGCCCGCCACGACGCCCGAGCCGCACTCCTACGCCGAGGTCCCCACGAAGTCCGACGAGTCCGTGGCGCTGTCGAAGGCGCTGCGGAAGCGGGGGTTCGCCTTCGTCGGTCCGACCACGATGTACGCCCTGATGGAGGCGCTCGGGATCGTCGACACGCACCTCGTGGGCAGCCACCGCCGCGGGTCCTCCGGCGTCTGGGCCTGACCGGAACGCGGTCCTCGCCGCAGCGCTAGGGTCGCGACATGAGCTCCGAGAACCCGCGCGTCCGCCCCGTCCACCCGGTCGACGCCGAGGTGGTCGAGGTGCCGGTCGACACCGACGTCCCGGTGCCCGAGCCGGTCGACGACGCGGTCACGCCCGACCACGACCCCGACGAGGTCCGGATCTCGTTCCTGCTGTTCCCGGACCTCACGCAGCTCGACCTGACGGGTCCGGCGCAGGTGTTGACCCGCGTGCCTGGCGCTCGGGTCGAGTACGTCGCGGCCACGCTCGACCCCGTGCCGAGCGACTGCGGCCTGGCGCTCGTGCCGACGACGACGATCGCCGAGGCCGGGCCAGCCGACGTCCTCGTGGTCCCCGGCGGCGACGGCGCGTTCGACGCCATGCTCGACCCCGAGGTCATCGGGTTCGTCCGGCGCGAGGCCGAACGGGCCACGTGGGTGACGTCGGTCTGCACTGGTGCGTTCGTGCTCGGCGGTGCGGGGCTCCTGGCGGGGAAGCGTGCGACGACGCACTGGGCGTCGAAGCCCATGCTCGCGGCGTTCGGCGCGCAGCCCGTCGAGGACCGCGTGGTCGACGACGGTGCGATCGTGACCGCGGCCGGGGTCAGTGCGGGCATCGACATGGCGCTGTGGCTCGCGGCCGAGCTCGCCGGGCAGCCCGCGGCCGAGGCGATCCAGCTGCAGATCGAGTACGACCCGCAGCCGCCGTTCGACGCCGGGTCCGCCGTGCGCGCTGACACCCGGGTGGTCACCGCTGCCCGAGTGGCCGCCGAGGACGCCCGGGGCGAACGCGTCGCACGGGCAGCCGCAGCCGTGATGCGCTAGCGGTTGCCCTTCGAGCCGCGCTTCGGCTTGCCCTTCATGCCGCGCTGCACCCGGCCGCGCCCGGTGGAGTTCTTGCCCCCGCCGCTCTTCGCACCGGTGCCCTTCGTGGCTCCGCGCTTGGCGACGGTCTTCTTGTTCGCAGCGGTCGCCTTGCCACCACCCGACGGGCGTGAGCCGGCGTCCGCGGCGCGATCCGTGCCTCCAGGCTCGTCCTGCGTGCCCCGCGAACTGTTGGCGGTCCGTCCGCGCACCACGCCGATGAACTCCTCCGTCGTGTCGGAGGCGTCCTCGTCGCGCCAGACGAGCGCGATCCGGGTACCAGGTGCGTCGACGAGCGGGCGGGCGACGAGGTCCTTGCGGCTCGCCGCGCGGAAGAGGGACTGGGGGAGCACCACGACACCGACGTTGGCCTCGACGAGGTCGAGGGCGGCATCGACGTCGGCCGGGACGGGCCCGGCGTCGACGACGTGCACGTCGGTCTCGGCGAGGTCGATCTGGGCGAGGTCGGCGAGCGGGGAGTCCTTCGGGACCGCGACCACGGCGGTCTCGGTCCAGAGCGGGATGGCGTTGTGGCCGTCCGGGAAGGGGGCTCGGGCGAAGGCCATGTCGGCCTCGTCGGCGAGTGCGTCGACCACCTCGGCAGCGCCGATCGGACGGAGACGGAGGTCGATCTCGGGGAAGCGGTCGCGCCAGACGCGTGCCCACTTCGCCGGGGACACCCCTGGTACGAAGGCGATGGTGAGGGCCGCGGTCATGCAACCGAGCATAGGGGCCGTACCCTTGGGGGTATGGCGCAGGAACAGACCATGAAGCCCGAGACGGCCGCGAAGAAGCTCGGCATCCTGCTGGCGGCCGCCCCGGAGACCTTCCAGAGCGCGCCGATCAGCCGGACCGCGTTCGACGAACTCCGCACGGAACCCCCGACCTGGCTCGAGGACCTCCGTCGCGACGGCCCGCACCCGCGACCCGTCGTGGCGCAGAAGCTCGGCGTGTCGATCTCGGGGCTGACCCGTGCGGGCATCGACGAGCCGCTGACCACGTCCGAGATCAAGACGCTGCTCGAGCAGAAGCCCGAGTGGCTCGTCCGTGAGCGTGCGACCCAGGCCGCCGTGCACGCCGAGAACGCCCGCGTGAAGCAGGAACGCGCCGCGAAGGCCGCTTCCCGCGCCGAGGACTGACCCACCCCGCACCAGCCGCCGCACCCGAGGACACGCCGTGCACGAGACCGTCGCCGACGCCATGCTCGTCGTGCCGCAGTTCGCGTCGGTGTGCTGCATCGTCGGTGACCGCTACCGGCCGCGACCGGGTGTGATCGTCCCGGCGGCCGTGATGCTCGTCGCGATGCTGATGTCCGTCGTGCACGCCGGAGCCGTGTGGACGCTCCTCGCGGCGACCCTGCTCCTGCTCCTCGCCCCGCTGCCGGTGATGCGCCGTCGTCGAGCGGACGGCCGCCGGGCCGAGCCGATGGACGTGCACCGCGCGCTCTCCGCGGTCGTGATGGCGGGCATGCTCCTGATGGGCCACGCGACCGGCATCGCTGACGGACACGCCGGGCACGGGATCGCGTTGACCGCGGTGCTCGGCGCCGGCGTGATCGGCTACTCGGCGTTCAGCGGGTGGCTGCTCCGGTACGAGTGGGCGCGCGATGACCGACGGGCGGTGCGGAGCGGCGAGGTGTTCGCGATGACGGTCGCCGTCGTCGGCATGACGCTCGCGATGTAGCGGCGTCCGGCCTCAGCGGTTCGTCACCCGATCCTTCGCCTCGTGGATCGTGTCCTTGGGCACCGGCGGGACACCACGGCGGATGCCACGGAGCCCGACGACGCCGAGGATCGCCGTGACGATCGCGAACACCACGAACGTGATGCCCACCGCGGCCCACACCGGCAGCGCAAGGGCGATCAGCGCGACCACGAGCCCGGCGAGCAGGACGAGCGTCGTCAGCGCGAAGCCCACGGCGATCCCGGCGAGCACCAGGCCGGTCTTCGCGCCGTTCGCTCGTTCGGAGATCTCCCGCCGCGCCGAGGCGACCTCGTCACGCACGGCGCGCAGCACCGGCTCGAGGGCCTTCTGCACGAGTCCCGCGGTGACGGTGTCGCGGAAGGACGGCTTGCCGGTCGTGGTGGTGTCGTCGTGGTCGGTGGTGCTCATGGGGTCTCCTGTCCGGGCGCGGTGCTCCGCGTCCGTCCGTGGGACGCTGCGACTCCGAGGATCGTCACGTCGTCTGCGTGCACGCTCGGGCACCTCCCAGGTCGGCGCGGGTCGGGTGCAGTGGGCGCAACCGCCTGGAGGCCCGGCTCGCGTCGTCGACGCGGGCCGGGCCTCCAGGGGTGGTCACCACCAGGGCGTCAGGAGGCGACCTCGTCCAGGTCGTCGATGCCGCGAGCGGCCGCCGCGGCGCGGCGCGCACGCATCGACGGCGCGATGAGCGCGCCGACGACGGCGAGCACCGCGACGCCGGTGCAGGCCCAGAAGCCGATCGTGAAGGCGTCGTCGGTCGGCAGGCCCTGCGGGGTGCTGTGCGAGGTGATGAGCGCCGCGATCACGGCGGTGCCGACGCTGGAGCCGATGGTCCGGACGACGGTGTTCGCGCTGATGGCCTCGCCGGTCTGGTTCGCCGGGACGCTCTCGATGATCGCGTTCGAGCACGCCGCGAGGGCGAGACCGATGCCGATGCCGGTCAGGACGCCGGACACGACGACCTCGGCGATGGCGGCGTGCGAGATCGCGGGGATGAGGAACGCGGCGACGATGGCGATCCCACCGAGCAGCATCGGCGGCTTCGGCCCGACCTTGCGGACCAGGATGCCGGCGATCGGTCCGGCGACGATCATCATGACGACGGTCGGCAGCAGGAAGAGGCCGGCCTCGGTGACGTCCTTGCCGAAGCCGTAGCCGACGGCGGTCGGCAGCTGCAGCAGGGTCGGGACGAGGACGAACGTGCCGAACATCGCGAAGCCGAAGACGAGGGCGACGACGTGGGCCGTCCAGACACCGCGCACCGCGAACAGGCGGACGTCGATGAGCGGTTCGGCGACACGGAGCTCCACGAGGACGAACGCGACGAGGGCGACGGCGCCGAGGATCAGCAGGCCGACGGTCTTGCCGTCGCCCCAGCCCCAGGTCTCGCCCTCGCTGATCGCGAGGAGGATCGCCACGAGGGAGACCGCGAGGACGAACGTGCCGACCATGTCGAGCCGGCCGGGCTTCCGCACGGGGGACTCCGGCATGCCGAAGACCGCGCCGAGCAGCGCGATGACGACGAGCACCGCGGGCAGCCAGAACAGCCAGTGCCACGACAGGTGCTCGACGATCGGGCCGGCGGCGACGATGCCGACGCCGGCGCCGATGCCGAAGATCGCGGAGAGCAGGCCGATCGTGACGCTGACCTTCTCCTTCGGGAGCTCGTCGCGCACGATGCCGATCGACAGCGGCATCACCGCGCCGGCGGCACCCTGGAGCGCGCGACCGACGATGAGCGTGCCGAGGTTCGGCGCGAGGGCGGCGAGCACGGCGCCCACGAGCAGGATCGACAGCACGACGATGAGGACCTTGCGCTTGCCGACCATGTCCCCGAGCCGGCCGAGGATCGGCGTGAGCACGGACGCCGAGAGCAGGTAGGCGGTGAGGACCCAGCTGGTGGCGCTGGTCGAGGCGCCGAGGTCCTGGCCGATCGTGGAGAGCGCCGGGGCGACGAGCGACTGCAGCACCGCGAAGGACAGGCCGCCGAGGGACAGGTAGACGATGATCGCCGTGCTGTTCGGCCGCCGTCCGTCGGTGGTGGGGTGGGACCCGGTCCGCGGGGTCGCCATGGTCTCGGTCATCGTGCTCCGTACGGTCGATGTAAACAGTTGCTGACTTGACGAGGGTACGCGGTTCGGCGTCGATGTCAACACTTGCTTACATCGCGGTCGGAGCCGGTACGCTTCGACCATGAGCAAGGACGCCGCGGCCACCCGACTGCTGCTCGTGCAGGCGGCCCGACGTCGCTTCGCGTTCGACGGCTACCGGGCGACCACCGTCCGGGACATCGCTGCCGACGCCGGGGTGAACGTGGCGCTCATCAACCGCTACTTCGTGTCGAAGGAAGGGCTCTTCCGCGCCTGCCTCGACCGCGTCGTGCGCGACCTCCGCTCGGAGGGCGACGTCGAGGAACGACAGGGCCCCGACCTCGACCGTGCCCTCGGCGACCTGATCGGGCACATCGTCCAGTCCCCGACGGACGAGGACTCGATGCAGCTCATGCTGCTGCTCCGCTCCTCGGGCGACGACGCTGCCGACGCCATCCGTCGCGAGACGCTGCGCCGGTACGCTGAACGCCTGGCCGGTGTCGTCGGCCGCGAGGTCACCGACGACCTCCTCGTCCGCGCCGAGATCGCGCTCTCGGTGGTGCTCGGCATGTCGATGCTGCGGACCTCGACGCAGGTCGAACCGCTCGCCTCCGCGGACGCCGCGGCCGTGGCCGGTCCGCTCGAGGACGCCCTGCGGGCCCTGCTCAGCGGGACGACCGCGGCGCGGTCCGCGGAGTGACCCGGTAGCGTCGAGGCGTGTCCGATCGTCCCGTCCGCCGCCCCGACCCCGCTCCGCGCCTCGACGAGGTCGACGAACGGATACTCTGGACCCTGGCCGCCGACGCCCGGATCCCGAACAACCGGCTGGCCGCTGCGGTGGGCATCGCACCGTCGACGTGCCTGACCCGGGTCCGCGCCCTCGAGGACGCCGGGATCATCCGCGGCTACCGCGCCGAGGTGGACGTCGCCCGGCTCGGGTTCGCGATCGAGGCGATGGTCTCGGTGCGGGTGCACGCCGCGGCACGGCACGAGCTCCGCGACTTCGCGAAGCGCCTGCTCCGGGTGCCCGTCGTGCAGGACGTGTCGTTCCTCGCCGGGGACAAGGACTTCCTGGTGCACATCGCCTGCACGTCCACCGAACAGCTCCGGGACTTCGTGGCCGACGAGCTCAGCGGGGACCCGTCGGTGGCCACGACGCAGACGAACATCGTCTTCGAACGGCTCGTGGCGGACCGCGCGCACCAGGGCCGGTCGTTCGACGAACTCCGCCGCTGGCGCGCCTGACGATCAGCGCCTGACGGTCAGCGCGTCCGCGCCATCGGGAGGTGCGGGATGCCGTCCTCGGAGAAGTCCTCGCCGGAGCGCACGAACCCGAACCGGGCGTACCACTGCTCGAGGTGTGCCTGCGCGTCGATCGCGATCCGCGGGGAGCGGGCCTCGGCGATGGCGGCCTCCATCAGCTGCGCCGCGAGACCCTGCCCGCGGGCGGCGGCAGCGGTGGCGACGCGGCCGATGCGCTCGGTGCCGTCAGGTTCGCGGAGGAGCCGGAGCGTTGCGTCGACGGACCCCTGCCCCGCCCAGAACTGCAGCGTGCCCGGCTCGAGGTCGCGCCCGTCGATGTCGGGGTAGGCGGCCCCCTGCTCGACGACGAAGACGTCCTGGCGGAGGCGCAGGATCTCGTGCAGCGTCACGATGTCGAGGTTGCGGGTCGGAGCGTTGAAGATCGAGACCAAGACCGGCCTTTCCTGACGATTTCTTCCGAAACAGGGTGCGTTCCGGAGCGGAGCGGCGTACCGTGCCGATCAACCACTCTACGTGCGCAGCCGAGATCAGGAGGTGAGCGCATGGATCAGCCGTTGCGCGCACCCTGGCGCGCGATCGTCCGGTACGCCGTCCTCGGCGTCGGGATCGCTGCTGCCCTCGTGCTGCTCTCGCTCGTCCTGGGCGCCCGCCCGGCCTCCGCCGCGACGCCCGGGACCGCACCCCAGCCCCAGCAGTCGCAGCAGCGTGGACTGGTCGGTGGCCTGGTCCAGGGCCTCGGCGACACCGTCCACGGCGTCGCCGGAGGCGTCGGTCACGTCGTGCAGGACGTCGTGGAACCGGTCCGGACGGCGGTCGCGCCGGTGGCACCCGCTCCGGCTGCACCTGCCCCGGCACCTGCCACACCCGCACCCGCTCCGGCGGCGCCGGCTCCGGCGCCCGCAGCACCTTGGCCGGTCGCAGCAGCGCCGGCCCCCGCCGCGCCGGCACCGGCTGCCGCGCCGTCGAGCCCCGCTCCCGTGGCGGCCGCTCCGGCACCCGCCGCACCGAGCACGTCGGCACCCGCCGCCTCGCACGCGCCGGCCGCCGGGACAGCACCGACCACCCCCGCGACGCAGGCCGATCCGACAGTCGCGAGCAGTGCCTCCAGGCCGCTCACCGACGCGGTCGTGACCGTGCTGCGCCCCGTCACCGGCACCGTGCAGTCGCTCACCGACGCGCGTCCCGTGACCACCGTCGTCCACACGCTCGACCAGGTGCTCGGCGGTCTGCCGATCGTCGGCGCCGTCGTCGGTGACGACACGCTCGGGACCGTCACCCGCCCGGTCACCGGGCTGGTCGACGACACCCTCGGCGGCGTCGGGACGACCGTCGGTTCCCTCCCCGGCGTGGTGGACGGCCTCCCCCCGGTGATCGGCGGAACCCTGCCTGGAGGCACGGATCCCGTCCCCGGTGTCCCCTCCGGCCCGGTGGGCGGCAGCTCCACCACGCCGTCCGGGCCGACGACGTCGGCCACCGGTGTGCGCGTCGCAGTCACGGCTGCGGCGGTGCCGCCCGCAGCGGCGCAGCGGTCCGACTCCGCGCAGACCGCCTCCGCGTCCGCGGTGCGGGCGACGGTGGTCGCCGGAGCCGCGCAGGTCGCGGACGCCGCGCAGGACGTCACGTTCGGCGGCCGCGCGCTCCTCGTCCCCGAGGGGCACGGCACCGGTCACGGTGACGGCCCGTTCGACGGGAACGGTTCCGGAGTCCTCGGCGGCAGCGCCGCGGGTTCGGCCGGCGCCGCAGCCGCCGTCGGCATCGTCGGTTCCACCGGCGGACAGATCTCCCTCGCCGCGGGGTCACGCGGCACCCTCTCCGACGACGCCGTCCCCGCGTCGGTCGTCGGCGAGCACGACGTCGCCCCTGACTGAGATCGGTGCGCCTGTCCGTCACGGCAGGCACGCACCACCGGCCGCCATCGCGGTCGGTCTCACATCTCGATCAGGGAGCAACGATCATGAACAAGTACGTCTCCAGAGGGCTCTGGTTCGCCCTCTTCGTCGGCGGGCTGACGCTCGGGGGTGCTGCCGCGGCGAACGCGGCCACGACCTCCGGCGCGGACGGCACCGCCTCTGGCACCCAGGTGGCACCGTCCATCGACGCCCCGGTGTCCGCGACCGGCAACGCACTCGGAGTCCTCGGTCACGCGGCGTCCGCGGTCACGAGCAGCGCGCCGGCAGCCACCCCCGCGGCACCCGCAGCACCGGCTGCGGCTCCGTCCACCTCGGGCGCTGACGGTGTCGCGTCCGGGACCCAGGTCGTCCCGGACGTCACGGCCCCCGTGCACGTCTCGGGCAACGCGATCGCCGTCGGCGGCGACGCTGCTGCGTCGGCGCCGGCACCCGCTGCCGCTCCGGCACCCGCAGCGCCCGCTCCGGCACCGGCCGCTGCTCCGGCGACGTCCGGTTCGGACGGCATCGCGTCGGGCACGCAGGTCGCCGGTGACGTCACCGCCCCGGTGACCGCCTCCGGCAACGCGATCGCGGTCGGGGGAGACGCCACCTCGGCGTCGACGCCCGCCACGGCACCGACGCCCGCCGCTCCGGCAGCGTCGTCGGCTCCGACGACGTCGGGTTCGGACGGGACGGCGTCGGGCACCCAGGTGGCGCCGGTCGTCTCCGTCCCGATCACGGTGTCGGGCAACGGCATCGGCGTCCTCGGTGACGGCGCGTCGGCTGGTTCGACGACGCCGGCGACGGGTTCGACGGGTACGACCCCGGCCGCAGGGGGCTCGACCTCCGGCGCGGACGGGATCGCCTCGGGTTCGCAGGTGTCCCCGGTCGTCTCGCTGCCGGTGACGATCGGCGGGAACGGCATCGGGCTCCTCGGTGACGGCACGAGCACCGGTTCGACGACGCCGACGACGCCGGCGACGGGGTCCACGGGCACGGCCCCGGCTGCCGGAGGATCGACCTCCGGGTCGGACGGCACTGCGTCGGGCACCCAGGTCGCGCCGATCGTCTCGGTCCCGATCACGGTGTCGGGCAACGGCATCGGCCTGGTCGGTGACGGCACGAGCACCGGCTCGACGACCCCGGCGACGACCGGTTCCACGGGCACTGCCCCGGCTGCCGGAAGTTCGACCTCCGGTTCGGACGGGATCGCCTCGGGTTCGCAGGTGTCGCCGGTGGTCTCGCTGCCGGTGACGATCGGCGGGAACGGCATCGGCCTGGTCGGTGACGGCACGAGCACCGGCTCGACGACCCCGTCGACGACCGGTTCCTCGGGCACGACCCCGACTGCCGGAGGAACGACCTCCGGCGACGGCGGGCTCCTCTCCGGCACCCAGCTGACCCCGGTCATCAGCCTCCCGATCACCATCGGCGGCAACGGGATCGGCATCGTCGGCGACGGCACCAGCACCACCCCGGGAACCGGCACGAACCCCGGTGGCGGCACCGATCCCGGTGACGGCACCGACCCGGGCGACGGCACGGACCCCGGTGACGGCACCACGCCCGGCGGCGGCACCACGCCCGGTGACGGTACGGACCCCGGTGACGGGACCGGCGTCGGCGACGGGAGCACGCCCGGAACGGCGACCACCCCGGTGACCGCAGCCGGCGTGTCGGCGGCGACCGGTGCCTCCAGGACGGGGACCGTGCTCGCGACGGCCACCGGCGTCTCGACGGTCGCACAGACCGTCGCCCGCACGGTCGGCACCTCGAGCACCCAGCCCGCCCTCGCCTACACGGGGGCGACCTCGCCGGTCGCGCCCCTGGGCATCGCACTGCTCCTGCTGCTGGCCGGAGCGGGGACCATGGTGCTGCGCAAGCGGCACTGACGGAACCAGGGCACGAGGGGCACCGCCGCGCGGTGCCCCTCGTTCCCGTGCCCGCAGCTGGGAAACGTCCGATCGACTCCTGGGAGCCGTCGATGCCGAACCTGTGCACAGCAGAAGCGGCTCCGCGGCCGCCCGGCAGCGGGCCGACGCCACGATGAGACCGTGCTCCACGACCTCCTGCGCATCCCCGTCACCGGCCCCGACGTGCTCGTTCCCGTCGACGTCGCCGCAGCCCTGCTGACCGTCCTCGTCGTGGTCGCGCCGGTCCTCCGTCGGACGCGCGAGCACCCGGTCCGAGCGGTGCTCGTCCGGACGGCATCGCTGGTGGTCGGCGCAGGCATCGGTCTGGTCGCGGTGTGGTGGACCGGTGACGTGCTCGACCTGTTCGGGGTGTCCTTCACGCCGGTGACCCGCATGTGGATCGCGTTCGCGTGCGCCGCAATCGCACTGCTGGTCGTGGTCCTCGTCCAGGGCGGCTGGACCCTGCGCGTCGTCGCCGTCGGGGCGGCCGCGGTGGTCGCGCTCTCCGCCGGTCTCGGGGTGAACGTGGACTTCGGGTTCTACAAGGACGTCGAGCAGGCCATCGCGACGAACCCGTACCCGACCCGGTCGCTGAGCGCACGGCCGGACGCCACGAACACCGACCAGGTGGTGGATGCCGCACACTGGCGCGCTCCGGCCGGCATGCCGCGCACAGGGGAGCCCCTGAGCGTGCGGATCCCGGGGACGACCTCGCACTTCCGCGCCCGGAAGGCCGTGGTCTGGCTCCCGCCAGCTGCCCGGACCGCGCACCCGCCGACGCTCCCCGTGCTCGTCGCGCTCTCGGGCCAGCCGGGCGAGCCGTCCGACCTGTTCCAGACCGGCGACCTCGGCCGGTACCTTGACCGGTATGCCGACGCGCACCACGGACTCGCCCCGATCGTCGTCGCACCGGACCAGCTCGGCGCGCCGGCGCACAACCCGATGTGCGTCGACTCCCGTCGTCTCGGCCGGAGTGCCACGTACGTCATGACCGACACCGTGCGGTGGATCCGCCAGCACCTCCCCGTCGCGACGGCACCGAGCGCGTGGGGGATCGTCGGGTTCTCCGAGGGGGCCACCTGCGCGATGCAGTTCTCGACCGCGCACCCGAACGTCTTCGGGAGCGCCCTCGCGATCTCGAGCGAACTCGCCCCTCGCAACGGCAGCGTGCAGCACACGATCGCGCAGGGCTTCGGCGGGTCGGTAGCCGCGTACCGTGCGGCGTCGCCGAGTGCCATCATGGCCGCGCACGGCCGGTACCGGGACCACCTGACGGTCTTCGGGGTCGGGCAGGACGACGCGCCGTACCGGGCGTCGACCGCGGCGCTGCGGACCGTCGCCGAGCGGGAGGGCATGCAGACGTCGCTCGTGGTGTCCCCGGGGTCCGCGCACGACTGGAACACCGTGCGGTACGTCCTGGCGCACGGGCTGCCGACGGTCCTCACGCACCTCGGGCTCCCGGCGACGACGGGTGCGCTGTGATGTCAGGGGGCACTGTGATGTCAGGTGGCGCTGTGATGTCCGGTGGCACCGTGACCGCGGTCCGCCGTGCCTGGCGGACGATCCGTCGGCACCCCGTCACGACCACGATCGTCCTGCTCGTCCTCGCCACGTCGGTCACCGCCGTGGTCCTGCGCGTCCTGCACGGCGGCGGGCCGGTCTCGTACGGACCGTTCCGGGTCTTCGCGGTGTCCACCGGTGTGCTGGCGCTCCTGCTCACCCTCGCCGGGGTCGTCGTCCTGGTCGGCGCCGCCGAACGCCTGATGGGGTCGTGGCGGACCGCGCTCGCGTTCGTCGTGACGACGGTGGTCGGCACGGGGATCGGTGCGCTGAGCGCCTTCGTCGACACGGACGGCCGCGACGTCGGACCCCTGCTGCTCGGGCGGGCGACGAGCTTCGACCCCTGGACAGCGATCGTCGGGACGATCGTGACCGCGAGCGCCTTCGCCGGTCCGCTCTGGCGGCGGCGCATCCGGGTGAACGCCCTGGCCGTGGTCGCGGCACTGCTGCTGTACGCGGGACACGCTTCAGACCTGTACGCGGTCCTCGCCGCCGGGGCCGGCTGGGTGCTCGGCGAGCTCCTCCGTCGAACGCCGAAGCGGAACGGGTGGGCCCGCAGCTCGCACCGCGAGACCCGCGTGCTGCTCGGCACCGTCGTCCTGGTCTCGGCCGTCGGTCCGGTCATCGCGCTCGTCTCCCGCGCGCGGGTCGGCATCCTCGCGCCGCTCGCCGCCGTGGTGGGCGCCGGGCCGGTCACCCCCGTGCACGGGTGCCGAGCGGACGGCGTCGCGGGGGAGTGCCTCCGCTCGCTGCTCGCGTACCGCGCGACCGACCCGTGGACCCTGGTCCTCGCCGCGGCGCCGCTGCTCGTGCTCGTCGTCGCGGGGCTCGGGCTGTTCCGCGGCAGCCGGTTCGCGGTCTGGCTCGTGGTGGTCGTCGACGTCGTGACGGCGCTCGCCGCGGCCGTCACGTACGGGGCGGTCCCCGGCAGGGTCGAACGGCTGCACGGCACCGAGGACCAGTTCATCGTCGGGGTGTCCATCGCCGCGTCGATCGTCGTCCCGCTCGCGACCGCCGTCGTCCTCGTGCTGCTCCGCCGTTCGTTCACGGTGCTGCCCTCGCGCCGTCGGGTCGTCGCCTTCGCGGTGACCGTGGCTGCCGCGGCGGGGACGATCGTCGCGGTCGTCCTCGCCACCGCGGCGTCGTCGCCCCAGCACGTCGAGGACCCGCTCCGCCTGGCCGTCGCGGCACTCGGCCCGATCGCCCCGGTGACGTTCTGGGACCGCCTCCCGTCGCTCCACCCGATGCTCCGGGTCGTGATCGGTCTCGCCGGCCCGGTGCTCTGGTTCGTGATCGCCTTCGCCGCCGTCCGACCGACCGGTGCCGTGGAACCCGACGCCGACGCGGACGGCACGCGCCGGGACCGCGAGCGCGCCCGCGCGCTGCTCGAAGCGGGTGGCGGCGACGCGTTCGGGTGGATGACGACGTGGCACGGCAACGCCTACTGGTTCGCCGCCGACGGTCGGGCCGGCGTCGCGTTCCGCCGCAACGGCCGCGTCGCCGTCACGGTGGGCGGTCCGTTCGGCTGGCCCGACGCGCGTGGCCCCGCGATGACCGCGTTCGCTCGCTGGTGCGACGACAACGGGTGGACGGCCGTCTTCTACGGCATCGGCTCGGACGCCGCCGGCACGCTCACCGCGCAGGGGTGGGGAACGCTCCCGGTCGCGGAGGACGCCGACCTCGATCCCCGCACCTGGACCACGGGCGGCAAGAAGAAGCAGGACGTCCGGACCTCGGTCAACAAGGCGAAGCGCGAGGGGCTCACCGCGACGTGGTCGAGCTGGCAGGAGCTCCCGGCGTCGACCACGCGGCAGATCGAGGCGATCTCCGAGGAGTGGGTCGCCGACCGCGAGCTGCCGGAGATGGGCTTCACACTCGGCGGCGTCGACGAGATGCGCGACCCTGCCGTCCGGATCCTCGTCGCCCAGGACGAGGACGGCACGGTGCTCGCCGTCACGAGCTGGCTGCCGAGCCACCGGGAGGGCCGGGTCGTCGGGTGGACGCTCGACGTCATGCGCCGGACCGGAGCGGCACCGAACGGGGTGATGGAGTTCCTCGTCGTGAGCGCGGCGGACCGCATGCGCGAGGACGGGGTGGAACGGCTCAGCCTGTCCGCGGCGCCGCTCGCCCAGGCCTCGGACGGAGCGCCGGCGAACGAGGGCGTGCAGGACCTCCTGGGCCTCGTCGGCGGCGTGCTCGAGCCGGTGTACGGGTTCCGGTCGCTGCTGCGGTTCAAGCTGAAGTTCGGGCCGGAGCTGCACCCGCTCGTGCTCGCGTACCCGGACCCGGTCGCGTTGCCGGCGATCGGGATCGCGGTGGTCCGCGCCTACCTGCCCGACCTGTCGCTCCGGCAGGCGGTCGCGCTGGCGCGCGGTCGCGGCTGAGCGGACCACGCGTCCGCCCCGCGGCCCACGGGACCACACGGCGGCCTGGAGGCGCGGTGCGGGCCCGCCCCGTGCCTCCCGTCCGGCGCGGCGCGCCTCCACGACGCTCGGTTACGCCCGCGCGACCGGTGCGGTGTCGTCGTCGTCCGTGTGGGGTATCGTTCCGAGTACGCAAGCGCTCCGGGGTCGGTGTAATTCCGAACCGGTGGTGACAGTCCACGAACTGATGACGGGTGCGAACCCGGCAGAGGTTGACCCGGTGGAACTCCGGGACCGACGGTGAAAGTCCGGATGGGAGGCGCGCTGGCGGACGAGACGTCCCACGATCCGTGGGTGCGACCCGTCCGTCGATGCCGACGATCGTCGAACGCCCCCGGAGTCCCGTTGAGAGGACACCAGTGTTCACCGGCATCATCGAGGAACTCGGCACGGTCACCGCCGTCGAGCAGCACGGCGACTCCGTCGCGCTCAGCGTCCGCGGCCCGCTCGTCGTGGCGGACGCGCGGCACGGCGACTCCATCGCCACCTCGGGCGTCTGCCTGACGGTCGTCGAGCAGACCCCGGAGACCTTCACGGCCTTCGTCATGAAACAGACGCTCGACATGAGCGCGCACGGTTCGCTCGCCGTCGGCGACCGCCTGAACCTCGAGCGCGCGGCCTCCGTCGGCGACCGGCTCGGCGGCCACATCGTGCAGGGGCACGTCGACGGCACCGCCACCGTGCTCGAGACCGCGGACGGCGACGGCTGGCGGCGCGTGCGGTTCTCGCTCGCACCGGAGCTCAGTCCGCTCGTCGTCGACAAGGGCTCGATCGCGATCGACGGCGTCTCGCTCACGGTGAGCGCCGTCTCCGATGAGGACACCCCGGTCGGCGACGCCTGGTTCGAGGTGAGCCTCATCCCGGAGACGCTCGAGGCCACGACACTCGGTGCCCGCGTGCCGGGGGACCGCGTGAACATCGAGACCGACGTCCTGGCACGGCACGTCCGACGGATGCTGCGGCTCGACCGGGTCGCCGAGGCGGTCTAGATGGACGCGCTGTCGAGCATCGAGGACGCCGTCGCCGCGATCGCGGTCGGCCGTCCCGTCATCGTCGCGGACGACGAGCACCGGGAGAACGAGGGCGACGTCATCCTGTCCGCGGAACTCGCGACACCCGAGTGGATCGCCTGGACGGTCGCGCACTCGTCCGGGTTCATCTGCGCCCCGGTGAGCGTCGAGATCGCGGACGCACTCGACCTGCCGCCGATGGTGCAGCACAACGAGGACGTCCGCGGCACCGCCTACACCGTGACCGTGGACGCAGCCGTCGGGGTGACCACCGGGATCAGCGCGCACGACCGCGCGCGGACGCTGCGGGTCCTCGCCGATCCGGCCTCCGTGCGCGACGACCTGCACCGTCCCGGACACGTCGTGCCCCTGCGCGCACGGCCGGGCGGGGTCCGCGAACGTGCGGGCCACACCGAAGCAGCGATCGAGCTCGTCACCGCCGCGGGGTTGCGTCCCGCAGCGGCGATCTGCGAGATCGTCGACGAGGACGGCAGCATGATGCGCCTGCCGCGGCTCGTCGAACTGGGGCACCGGGAAGGCGTGCCCGTCATCACCATCGCCGCACTCGTCGAGTGGCTCGACGCGGCAGACCGGACGGCGGCGGAAGCCCTGTCCACGGAGGGAACAGCACGATGAGCGGAGCAGGCGCGGCGGACCGCGACCAGGTCGACGGCACCGGGATCCGGGTGGCGATCGTCGCCGGGCAGTGGCACGACCAGATCGCGGGCGGGCTCCTCGCCGGGGCGCAGCGCGAGGTCGAACGGCTCGGCGCCACGGCCGAGGTCATCCCCGTCCCGGGCAGCTTCGAGCTGCCGGTGGTCGCGAAGGCCGCGCTGGAGTCCGGGTTCGACGCAGCGGTCGCCCTCGGCGTGATCATCCGGGGCGGCACCCCGCACTTCGAGTACGTGTCGGACGCGGCCACGAGCGGGCTCACCCGCGTGGCGATCGACACCGGCAAGCCCGTCGGGTTCGGCGTCCTCACGCTCGACGACGAGCAGCAGGGGATCGACCGCGCCGGACTGCCGGGGTCGAAGGAGGACAAGGGTGCCGAGGCCGTGCACGCCGCGGTGTCGACGGCGGTGACGCTGCGCCGGTTGCGCGTGCTCGCGTAGGGCGGTCGCGGCGCGGCTCTTCCTGGCCACTGCGCCCCGCGCCGGCCACCGCGCCCCGTTCTGACGGGGCGCGGTGTCCGTTCCGGGGCGCGATCTCGGTGCGCGCATGGACGGACATCCCGCCAGCCCCGAACGACGACGGCCCCGCACCTCGAGAGGTGCGGGGCCGTTCGTGTGCGGTGCTGACTACCGCTTGCCGAAGACGTGGATCGGCAGGAAGAACGAGAGGCACATGAGCACGAGACCGCCCATGAAGATGAACGCCTGACCCGAGCTCACCTGGAACGCGAAACCGAACAGGTACATCGACACCAGCAGCAGCAGGATCGAGAAAACAGCGGCGATGACGCGGCCCACAGTGGTACCTCCGGATGTCAGGCGGGTGGATCGCACCCAGTCTATCCCCAGGAGCGGGGATCGTCGTTCACGCGCCGGGTCGGGTGGCGATCAAGCGGTCGACGACGGCGAGGAGCGGCTCCATGTCGACGCTCGCCCGGTCGGGTCGGCCGGCGCTCGCAGCACCGAGTGACGCTGCGTGGTACAGCCCGTCGCCCATGAGCTTGATCGCCTGGGCAGTGGGCGCGTCGCCGAGCGAGTCGACGAGTGTCGCGAGCCAGGCGTTCTCGGTGTCGTCGAGGGTGCGGCCGGCCTCTTCGTACCCGGCCTGCTGCAGTCGACTGGCGGCGAGGAGCGCGAGGTCGAGCTCGCTGCCGACGAACTGGCAGTTGCGGACGAAGTAGCGCGCGGCACCGTCCTCGGCGTCCCGCATCCGCTCGACGTCGATCGCGGACAGGTCGGACAGTCGCTCGCACAGGCCCTCGACGAGTGCCGCCTTCGAGCCGAAGTGGTACAGCAACCCGCCCTTCGAGACACCGGCGCGGGCGGCCACGGCGTCGAGGGTCGCCGGGCGTTCCCCTTCTTCGCACACGATGGCGACGAAGCTGTCGAGGACACGGTCGCGAGCACTTGCCATGGGGTGAGTCTAGGGATTCGTGGGCGGCAGCGCGGGACACGCGCTGCCGCCCACGGCCTCATCCCTTCAGCGCACCGGCGGCGATGTTCGCGATGAAGTGCCGCGAACCGATGATGAACACCCCGATCAACGGGAACACGCTGATCACCGCGCCGGCCATCACGGCACCGAGGTCGGTCGCGTTCACCGAGCTCAGCCCGGCCAGCGCCACCTGCAGCGTCTGGCCCTTCGGGTCGATGAGCACGATGAGCGGCCAGACGTAGTCGTTCCACGCCGTGATGAACGTGAAGATCCCGAGGAACGCCAGGCCGCCCCGGAGCATCGGGACCGCGATCGACCACCAGGTGCGGAAGAACCCGGCGCCGTCGACCCGGGCCGAGTCGATGACCTCGTTCGGGATCGACCCGGTGGCGAACTGCCGGAGCAGGAAGATCCCGAACGCGTTCGCGGCGCCCGGGATGATCAACGCCTGCAAGCCCCCGATCCACCCGAGGTGCGCCATCAGCACGAAGCTCGGCACCAGCGACAGGCTGCCGGGCACGAGGAAGGTGGCGAGCATCACCGTGAACAGGGAGCGCTTGAACGGGAACTCGTACTTCGCGAAGGCGAACGCCGCGAGCGAGTCGAACAGCATCACGAGGACCGCCGTGCCACCCGCCACGATGACGGTGTTGAGCAGGGCCCGGAGCATGTCGACGTTGCTGAACACCGAGGCGACGTTCGCCAGGGCGTTGCCGCCGAACCAGAGCGACGGCGGGTAGCCGAAGATCTCCGCGTTCGTCGACGTCGACATCACGAGCAACCAGTAGAACGGGAAGATCGACAGCACGACGCCGACGATCAGGCACAGGTGCGTGACGGCGGTCCCCACCCATCCGCGGCGGAACGCGTGCCCGCGGTCCTGACCAGCGGCACCCGGTCGACCGAGCGCCGCTGCGGTGTTGGTCGTCGTCGTGGTCGGTGTCGCGGTCATGCGTCGACCCCCTTCGGAGCGGTGCGGACGGCGCGCGGGGTCCGCAGGCGCCGCGGGGTCTTGAGGCCGTCGCGTTCACTGAGCAGTCGCCAGTTGATGATCGCGAAGACCACCGAGAAGATGAACAGCACCCAGGCGATCGCCGAGCCGTACCCGAAGTCGAACTGGTTGAACGCCTGTTCGTACTGGTAGAGCACGATCGTCATGCCGGCCTCGTCCGGGCCTCCGACCGCCTGGCCGTTGAACAGGATCTGCGGCTCCGTGAAGAGCCCCAGCCCGCCGATCGTCGACGTGATGACGGTGAACAGGATCACCGGCCGGAGGAGCGGCACCGTGATCCGCGAGAAGATCTGCCACGTGTTCGCCCCGTCGACCTTCGCCGCGTCGTAGAGCTCGGTGGAGATCGACTGCAGGCCCGCGAGGTAGATGATCGCGTTGTACCCGGTCCAGCGCCAGATCACCATCACCGAGATCGTGACCTTGATGCCCCAGTACGACGACAGCCACCCGACGGGGTCGGCCCCGAGCGCCTTCATCGCGGCGTTCACCAGGCCGAAGCCGTCGGAGAACACCGAACCGAAGACGATCGCCATCGCGACCATGCTCGTGACGTTCGGGATGAAGAACGCCACCCGGTAGAGACCCTTGCCGCGGATGTCGCCGTGCAGCAGGAACGCGAGGACGAGTGCCAGGAACAGCATCGGCACCGTGGACATGATCCAGATCAGGAACGTGTTGGCGACGGCGTTCCAGAACCGGGGGTCGCCGAGCAGGTACTGGTACTGCGCCAGCCCGACGAACGCTGGGGAGCCGACGCCGTCCCAGTCGGTGAACGACAGCACGATCGAGAAGACGATCGGGAACAGCCCGAAGACCAGGAACAGGATGTAGAACGGCGCGATCGCGACGTACTGCGGCCAGAAGCGCCGGAGGCCGAACCGCCCGCCGGTCGCGGCGGTGGTGATGGACGCCGTCGGGGTGCCGACGACCGCGGGGATGCTCGTGGTCGGGGGTGCCTGCTTCGTGCTCATGCCCGCACCCCGCGCTTCTCGAGGACCCGGTTGGTCTGGTCGACGGCGTCCTGCCAGGCACGCTCCGGGTCCTTGCCGGACTCGACGTTCGTGATCTCCGTCGCGAACGCACCGATGAAGCGCTCCGAGTTCGAGATGTACGTCACGGGGACATCCGTGGCCGAGGCGTTGAAGAACCCGAGCGGGTCCTGGTCACCGAAGTAGTTCCCGGGGTTCTTCATGAGACCGTTCGAGAACGACGCCGGTGTCGAGGGGAACAGCTGCACGTCGTTGTACGTGTGCGACTGCACCTCGGGGGACGTGATCCACTGCGCGAACGCCGCTGCCGCCGCCGGGTCCTTCGACGTCTTCGGGACGGCGAGGAACGAGCCGCCGCTGTTGCCCGGCCGCTCCGGCTGCCGGGCGATGCGCCACTTCCCGGCGGCGTCCGGTGCGGTGTCGTGGATGACCTGGGTCCACCAGGCACCCTCGATCTGTCCGGCGACCCGACCCGACACCCAGCCGGCGTTCTGGTCGGTTCCGGACTGCAGGTTGCCGGTGAGTCCGGACCGGATGCAGGCGACGGCGTTCTCCCACGCCTGGCGCACCGAGCTGTCGTCCTGCTCGAACACCGGCCGGTCGTCGCGGTCGAAGTACCGGGTGGGGCTGGCGAAGATGTACTGGTTGAAGAGCTGGGTGGCGGTGATCACGGTCGCCGCGCCGGCCCCCTTGCGGATCTTCGCGCCGAACGACCGGAACCCGTCCCAGGTCGCGATGGCGTCGGAGACCTCGTCGGGGTCGGTCGGCAGCCCGGCCTTCGCCAGGACGTCCTGCCGGTAGAAGAACCCGGTCGGACCGGTGTCCACCGGCCAGAAGCACTGCCGGCCGCTCGGGGTGCGGCCGAGCGCGAGCTTCCAGTCGTAGTACTCGTCCTTCTTCGCCGCGCCGCCGTGGTCGTCGAAGTCGGTGAACAGGTCCTCGTCGGGGAAGTACAGCCAGCAGTTCGAGTTCACCATGAGCACGTCGGGGATGAACGCGTTGCCGGCGAGAGCGGTCCGGAACTTCGTGTCGTACGACGCGCCGCCGATCAGGTCGGGCCGGAGGCGCTTCGGCTCGTGCCCGCTGATGCCCCCGGCTGCCTGCTTCAGGAACTTCGGGTCGAGAGACCGGTTCCAGTACCAGAGCACCAGTTCGTCGGGGTCCTTCGAGATGGCGGTGCCGGTGGAGCACCCGGCGAGGAGCGCCGTGGTGGCGAGGGCGCCGAGGGCGCCCGCACCGGCGAGGAACCCCCGCCGGCTGAGACTGGTCGATGGTGCTGCTGTCACGGAGTACCTGCTCTCGTCATTGAGATGGGGATGTTCGTTGCGATGGAGATGCCCGGAGCGTTCGACCGTGAACGCTCACGAAGTGGTGCAGAGCCTGCCCCGACCGACACGCCGTGTCAAGCACCAACATCATTGCGACAGCGGGAACGGGGCGTTACGGTCGATGCGACCGTGAAGGTTCACGACACGATAGGGATCCGCATGTCAGCGCAGACCGCGACCACCGCCACCAGCACCCAGAACTGGGCCGTCCTCGGGCCGGGCAGCATCGCCCGCCGCTTCCTCTCGCAGCTGTCGTTGAGCACTGCCGGGGCGACCCTCGTGGCCGCCGGCAGCTCGTCGACCGAGCGTGCGCAGGCGTTCGCGGACGAAGCGGCCGAGCACGGCTTCGCCGACGTCGCCGCCCGCACCTACGACGAGGTCCTCGCCGACCCCCGGGTGCACGCCGTGTACGTCTCCACCGTGCACACCGGTCACGCGGCCCTCGTGCTCGCCGCGCTCGCCGCCGGCAAGGCCGTGCTGTGCGAGAAGCCCCTGTCGCCGAACCACGGCACCTCGATGGCGCTCGCCGATGCCGCACGCCAGGCCGGCCTGCCGCTCGTCGAGGCGTACATGTACCGCTTCCACCCGCAGACCGCGGCCCTGCTCGACCTCGTGCGCCAGGGTGCGATCGGCGAGGTCACCCACATCGACGCCTCGTTCGCGTTCCGTGCCGGCGGTCGGACCGGCCGGTTGTTCGACGTCGACACCGCCGGCGGCGGCATCCTCGACGTCGGCGGGTACCCGGTGACGATGGCCGCGGCGATCGTGCAGGCTGCGACGGGCGTGGCGGTCGCGGAACCGACCGAGCTGACGGCGACCGGGACGCTCGGCCCGACCGGCGTCGACGAGTGGACCGTGGCCGAGCTCTCCTACAAGAACGGCATCACGGCCAGCCTCCGCACCGGCGTCCGCGTGCAGGACGACAACGCCGTTGTCGTGTACGGCACGACCGGGAAGATCACGCTGATCGACCCGTGGACCCTCGGCGACGACCCGACGATCGAGGTGCGCACCGTCGACGAGGACCCGCGCACGCTCTCGTTCGCGGGCGAGCACCCCTACGCCCGCGAAGCCGACGCGACCACCGCCGCACTGGCCGCCGGCCGGGTCGACGCCCCCGAGTTCACCCTCGACGAGTCGCTCGCCGCCGCCCGCACGCTCGACAGGTGGCGTGCCGCGATCGGCCTGCGCTTCCCGTTCGAGGCCGAGACCGCCGACATCCCGACCGTCAGCGGCCGGCCGCTCGTGGTGGCCGCGCACGAGCCGGACCGGGCCGACCACCCGATGAAGTACGGCGAGGTCCCCGGCGTCGGCAAGCGGATGTCCCGCCTGGTCATGGGCGTCGACAACCAGCCCGACCTGGCACACGCCAGCGCCATCTTCGACCTGTTCGCCGAGCAGGGCGGCAACGTCTTCGACACCGGGTACATCTACGGCGGCGGCGTGCTCGAGGGCCGCCTGGGCAAGTGGATCCAGAACCGCGGCGTGCGCGAGGACGTGGTCGTCATCACGAAGGGTGCGCACACGCCGTTCTGCGACCCGGAGTCGCTCACCCGCCAGCTGCTCGAGAGCCTCGAACGCCAGGGCACCGACTACGCGGACGTCTACATGATGCACCGCGACAACGAGGACATCCCGGTGGGGGAGTTCGTCGACGTCCTCGACGAGCACCGCCGTGCCGGCCGCATCCGCGTGTACGGCGGATCGAACTGGAGCACCGCCCGCTTCGACGAGGCCAACGAGTACGCCCGCGCGAACGGCAAGCACGAGTTCGAGGTCCTCAGCAACCACTTCGGTCTGGCCGAGGCGTACGACGTCCCGTGGGCGGGGTGCCGGCACGCGACCGACGCCGCCTCGAAGCAGTGGCTCGAGGAGCGTCAGGTCCCGCTCCTGCCGTGGTCGTCCCAGGCGCGCGGGTTCTTCACGGGCCGCGCGAAGCCGGAGGACACGAGCGACGCCGAACTCGTGCGCTGCTACTACTCCGACGACAACTTCGAACGCCTGCGTCGGGCGCGGGAGCTCGGCGAGCAGTTCGGCGTCCCGGCGACGGCGATCGCCCTGGCCTACGTGCTGAACCAGCCCTTCCCGACGTTCCCGCTCTTCGGACCGCGTACGATCGCGGAAGCCCGGTCCTCGATGACGGGCCTCTCCGTCGACCTCACTCCCGAACAGGTGGCATGGCTGGACCTCCGCGACTGACCGACCCGGTCCCCGCCCCCGGCGGCCGGGCGACGATCATCGACGTCGCAGCGGCCGCCGGGGTGTCCCGGCAGACCGTCACGCGTGCCATGAACGGCATGTCCGGCATCAGCGCGGCGACGAAGCAGCGGGTCCTCGCCGCCGCCGAGCGCCTCGACTACCGGCCGTCCCGGTTCGGTCGCGGGCTCGTCACCGGGGGAGACCACCAGCTCGGCCTGGTCGTCAACGACCTCCGGAACCCGTACACGCCGCAGCTCGCCTCCGCGGTGTTCCGGTTGGCCGCGGAGCAGGGGTGGAACGTCATGCTCGCCGACGTCGACCTCGCGAGCGACGCCGACCGGATGGTGCAGGCGCTCGGGGCGCAGACGGACGTCGTGATCGGGTACCTCGGCTCGCGTCGTGAGCGCTGGAACGACCTGCTCGGCACGGTGCCGATGGTGGAGCTCGACCCGTCCACCGACCCACCCACGGCGGCCGTCTGGATCGACCCGGCCGACGCGATCGAGGAACTCGCCGACCACCTCGTGGCGACCGGCGTCCGGCACCCCGTCGTCCTCGACAACTCCTCGCCGGAGCACACCAGCGTGCGCGGTGTGCTGATGATGGACGCACTGCGGCGACGCGGGTACCTGCCGGAACTGGTGCACGCCCCGCACGGCACGGCCGAGTGCGGCGCGGAGGAGACGACGCGGATCCTCCGGCGCCGACGCCGCGAGGACGCCATCCTCGCCTTCAACGACGTCATGGCGCTCGGCGTGCTGCAGGCCTGCCGACGCGGCGGGGTCGACGTGCCCGGTGACGTCCGGGTGGTCGGCGTGGACGGGCTGCCCCTCGGTGGGCTGGTCTCGCCGACGCTCACGACCCTCGCGGTGGACCTCGACGCCGTCGCGCGCGAGGCGCTCGGGCTGGCCCTCGGCATGCTCGCCGGGGAGCTCCCGCGCCACGGCGACGCGGTGCAGCGCACCGTGCGCCACCGCCTGCTCCTGCGCGAGTCGGCCTGACGACTGCGGCCCGCCCTGGGCGGGACCAGGCAGCGGACTGGAGGCACGGTGCGGGCTGGCACCGTGCCTCCAGTCAGCTCTTGGTTGCATTTGCAACCATCACCGTCCAGACGGTACACTAACGGAGTCCTGACGGGACGCGTGCCCACCCCGCGTCCCGTCTCGTCTGTTCCGCCGTCGACCTGGTCCGGCTCGAAGTCCCTGGAGTCACCGTGTCCGCCCTGCTCACCAGCCCCGTCCCCACCCCGGTCACCGGCAGCCGTACCCGACGGTTCGCCGCGCTCGCCGTGCTCATGCTCCCCGTCCTGCTCATCTCGGTCGACAACACGATCCTGAGCTTCGCGCTGCCGTCGATCTCGCGCGCGCTGAACCCGGACGCCACCACGCAGCTCTGGATCGTCGACGCGTACCCGCTCGTCCTCGCCGGGCTCCTCGTGGTGATGGGCAGCATCGGCGACCGCATCGGGCGCCGGCGGATCCTGGTGATCGGCGCGACGGGCTTCGCGGTGTTCTCGGTCGCTGCGGCCTTCGCGACCGACGCCTGGATGCTCGTCGCGGCCCGGATCGTGATGGGCGTCTTCGGCGCCATGCTCATGCCCGCGACGCTGTCGATCATCCGCAACGTCTTCGTCGACGCGGGGGAGCGGCGGATGGCGCTCGCCGTCTGGTCGACGATGTTCGCGGCGGGCAACGCCCTCGGCCCGCTCGTCGGTGGCACGCTGCTCGCGCACTTCCACTGGGGTGCGGTGTTCCTCGTCGCGGTGCCGATCCTCGTCGTCATGCTCGTCGCCGTGCCGTTCTGCGTGCCGGAGTCCCGCGACCCGAACCCCGGCCCCGTCGACGTGCCGAGCATGTTCCTCTCCCTCGGCGCCCTGGCTCCGACGGCCTGGGCGATCAAGTCCGTCGTGCACCCGGAGGAGCGCGGGTTCGCGATCGCCATGCTCGCCGTCGGCGTGCTCTGCGGGATCGCGTTCGTGCGCCGGCAGCTCCGCTCGCGCACCCCGATGCTCGACCTCCGGCTGTTCCGCAGCACCGCCTTCACCGGCAGCGTCCTGATGAACATGGCGGCGATGTTCTCGCTCACCGGGTTCCTGTTCTTCATCGCGCAGCACCTGCAGCTCGTCGCCGGGCTCGACCCGTTCACGTCCGGCATCGTGCTCGTCCCGGGGTCGGTGCTGACGATCGTCGCCGGACTCGTCGTCGTGCCGATCGTCGCCCGGGTCGCACCCCGCTGGGTCGTCGCCGTCGCCCTGCTGTTCTCGGCAGCCGCGTACGCGATGGTCGCCGTGCTCGGCCACGACGCCTCGATCGTGGCGCTGGCGTTCGCGTTCGTCCTGCTCGGCATCGGGATCGGCGCGTCCGAGACCGTGACGAACGACCTCATCATCTCCACGGCGCCGGCGGACAAGGCCGGCGCGGCGTCGGCGATGTCCGAGACCGCGTACGAGATCGGCGCGGTGCTCGGCACGGCGGTCCTCGGCACGATCCTGGCGACCGCGTACCGGGCGCACGTCGTGGTCCCCGGCGGCCTGAGCTCGTCGGCGCACACCGCGGCCCAGGAGACCCTCGGCGGCGCGGTGTCGGCCGCCACCTCGCTCGGCGGGACGGCCGGGCAGGCGCTGCTCGAGTCGGCGCGGGCGGCGTTCGACTCCGGCGTGACGATCACAGCGGGGGTCGCTGCGCTCCTCATGGTCGTCGCGGCGGCCGGTGCCGTCGTGATGCTCAAGCGCCGGTAGCCCGCACTCGGTGAGCAGAAATGGTCGAGTCGCCCGAGCTGACTCGACCATTTCTGCTCACCGAACGCCTCAGCCCACGCCCGACTCCCACCCAGCGGACGTCACACGAGGTCACACGGCGCGCCCGGGATCGGTCGAACCTGGGAATCGTTGACCTCAACCATGGTTGAGGTCATACGTTGGGACATGGCCGCGGAGCCGCGGCCCTCCCCATCCGAAGGAACGACCACGACTCCCATGCCCGACGAAGCACCGGCGACCATCGCGGACGCGTACAAGTCCGCCTTCCGCGGGCACCCTGCCGGTGTCGCCGTCATCACGGCCGACGGCCCCGACGGCCCGACCGGCCTCACCGCGTCGAGCGTCGCCAGCGTCGCGATCGACCCGCCCGTGCTCGTCTTCTCGCTGTCCACCAACTCCGGGTCCGCCGGAGTCGTCCTCGGTGCGCCGATCTTCGTCGTGCACCTGGTCGACTCCCTCGGCGTCGACCTCGCCAAGCGCTTCGCCGCGACCGGCAGCCCAGCGGCCGACGACCCGATCTGGGGCACGCTGCCCTCCGGGGACCGCTACCTGCCGAGTGCCGCGAGCGCCCTGCGCTGCCGGCCGCTGTCGACCACCCCGATCGGGTCGTCGACGGTCGTCGTGGCAGAGGTCCTCGACATCGTCGTCGGCCTCGAGCGCGGGGAGCCGCTGGTCTACCACAACCGGGAATTCCACTCCCTCACCGATCGTTCCCGGCTCTCGTGAGCCGCGGAGCACCATCCGCCAACCACTGATCGAAAGGAACTCACATGGCTGAGTACACCCTGCCGGAGCTGCCGTACGACTACGCCGCACTCGAGCCGCACATCAGCGGCAAGATCATGCAGCTGCACCACGACAAGCACCACCAGACCTACGTGACGGGTGCGAACACCGCGCTCGAGCAGCTCGCCGAGGCCCGCGAGTCCGGCAACCTGGCGAACGTCAACAAGCTCGAGAAGGACCTCGCGTTCAACCTCGGTGGCCACGTCAACCACTCGATCTTCTGGACCAACCTCGGCCCGGACACCAAGGTCCCGGAGGGCGAGCTCGCCGCGGCGATCGACGAGTTCTTCGGCTCGTTCGAGAAGTTCCAGGCCCAGTTCACCGCCGTCGCCACGGGCATCCAGGGCTCGGGCTGGTCCGTCCTCGCCTGGGACACCGTGGGCCAGAAGCTCACCACGTTCCAGCTGTTCGACCAGCAGGCCAACGTGCCGTTCGGTCTCGTGCCGATCTTCATGCTCGACATGTGGGAGCACGCCTTCTACCTCGACTACCTCAACGTCAAGGCGGACTACGTCAAGGCCGTGTGGAACATCGTCGACTGGGAGAACGTCGCCGCTCGCTTCGCGAACGCGAAGTCGCAGCGCTTCGTCACGCTCTGACGTACACGCAGCGGGTCACGCCCGAAGGGGTGACCGACTGACGATCGGGAGGCACGGTGCCAGCTGGCACCGTGCCTCCCGTTCGTCGTCGGTCGGGTTCAGTGCGTTCAGGCCGCCGCGAACTGCGCGCCGGACACGAGCTTGTGCGCGATCGCGCGCAGCGCGGCGTCGGTGTCGGTGCGTTCACGGTCGAGGATCGTGCCCCACTGCGCGCCCCGTGCCGCGAGGACCGCGCCCTGGGCCGCCCGGTCGGCGTCCACGGTGCCGTACCCGTGTGTGCGGCACCACGCGGCGATGGCGGTGACCTGGTCGCGGTGGAACGAGCGCTCGCGGTCGCGGCCGTCGATGGACTCGACCGCGCCGAGCTCGAAGGTGAGTCGTGCGGAGAGGGAGCGCTCGGGGTCGTCGAGGCCGCCGAACACCGCGATGAGGTACTCGGCGAGGGCGAGGTCGTCCGCCGTGGGCTCGAGGGTGGCGGTCGAGACGGCCTCGGCGAGGTGCTCGACCACGGCGTCGATGAGCGCTTCGCGCGTGCCGAAGTGGTAGACGATCGGGTACGCGCTCGTGCCGAGCACGCGGCCGAGGCTGCGGACGGAGACGTCCTCGAGCTTGGTGTCCTGGAGGTGCTGAGCCACCTTCGCGATGATCGCGGGCTTCAGGGTGGGGTCGGGCTTCCGGGGCATGGCGTCTCCAGCGGGTCGTGGGCGGTACGCGACCGTTCACATACGATCAATGAGTATATTACCGGGTCATGATCGAGAATGCCAGGGGTGGCCCTCGCGAGTGCAAGGCTTTGCGTGGGCAAGAAATCGAGGTCTGCTCGTTTCCGCGTAGGATGGGCGGGATGTCCATGCCGTCCGAGCGCCCCGAGGCCCCGTCGCGTCCCGACGCGCCCCGGGCCGGGCGGGCGGTCGCAGGCCGGCGTCGCGGGGCGGGGAAGCGCTTCCTCGTCGTCGGGGACGTGCTCGACGGCGTCCTGGTGCAGACGACCGCTGCGACCCTGGGCGACCACGACCCCGTCGCCGTCATCCGGCACCGGCCCACGGGCGCAGCCGGGAACACGGCGACCTGGCTGGGCTGGCTCGGTGCCGAGGTCGACCTCGTGGCCCGGGTCGGTGTCGACGACGTCTACCGGCACGAGCGTGCACTCGCCGACGCCGGGGTCCGGGCGCACATCCGGTACGACGCCCGGTCGGCCACCGGAGCCGTCGTGAGCGTCCGCAACGGGGACCGCCGGACGACGATGGCCGACCCGGCCGCCAGCGGCGTGCTCTCCGGTGACGATCTGCCACCCGACCTGACCGGACGAGCGGACATCGTGCACCTCACCGGCGCGGCCATGCTCGGCGGCGGTGGCGCAGCCCGCATCGCGTCCCTCGTCGAGCGGGCCCGCGCCGGGTCGGCCCGAGTGGCACTCGACCCGTCGTCCGCCGTCGTCGTCGGCGGGATCGGTGCCGCCGACTTCCTCGCGGCGCTCGACGGCGTCGACGTCCTCTTCCCGAGCGAGCAGGAGGCCCTCGCGCTGACCGGGGCATCCTCGGTGGCTGAGGCGATCCCGGTCCTCACCGCCAGGGTGCCGCTCGTCGTCGTCACGATGGGCCACGACGGAGTGCTCCTCGGACGACCGGGGCGCAGCCCGCAGCGCGTGCCCGTCACCCCCGCGACGGTCGTCGACACCCTCGGGGCCGGTGACGCCTTCGCCGCCGGCTTCCTCCGTGCCTGGGCGACCGACCCGGTCCGTGTCGGAGCGGCCGCACGCGAGGGCACACGGGTCGCCGCGCGGGCGCTCGGGTTCGTGGGTGGACGACCGCCGGTCTGACGCGGCCTCTCAGTGCTCGCTGGGCTCGGCCGTCACGATCAGTGTCTGGACGAGCCCGGCCGCGAGGGGTGCGAGTCGGATCTCGACGCGGAGCCGTCCGGCGGTCCCGGGGAGCCACCAGCGCAGGTGCGCCGGGGTCGTCGACGACTCCTCCACCGGATCCGCGGAGAGGTCCGCCCCGACAGCGGCGACCGCCGTGGCGATCGCGCGACGCCGGCGTTCGTAGGGGACGTCCATGGCGACGTTGGGGGTGCAGATCGCGTCCGCCAGGTCGTCGCTCCAGTCGGCCAGGAGGCGCGTGACGGCTCCCTGCGCCGCCCGCGTCGCGGACGTGGTGCGTCCCGTACCCGGACCAGCGCCCGCAGGCGCGCGTCCGCTCGCCCCTGCGAGGATGATGTCGAGCGCGCGGTCGGCTGCGGCGGAGACCTTCGCCTGCGTGGCGTTCTCGAACGCGACGACACCGAGACCGTCCCGCACGGACCACCGCATGTGCGCGGAGAACCCCGGGTAGCCGCCGGAGTGGGACACGAGTTCACCGAACCGGGGGTCCTGCTCGACGAAGAGGCCGAATCCGTACGCCGTGGGACGGGTCGACGACGGCACGACCGACGCCGGGACGACGCGCATCGCCTGCTGCATGAGTCGTCGGTCGGCCGGTGCGACGGGACCCGGCTCGGGAGCGTCGGTGAACGCCGATGCCAGGTGCGTGCCCCACCGGGCGAGGTCGGCGACGGTGGAGAACAGTCCGCCGATCGACGAGAAGGCACCGGGACCGGTCAGTGGCAGGGGTTCCCAGTCGCCGTCGTGCGGGCGGACCCCGGTCACCACGAAGCCGCGCGACTCGGCGGCACTGAAGACCGTGTCGTCGAGGCCGAGCGGGCGGAGCACCCTGTCGGCGGCCACCTGCGGGTACGGCGCACCGGCGACGACGGAGATCACCCGGCCGAGCAGGGCGTACCCGGTGTTCGAGTAGGCGAACCGCGTTCCCGGGACCGAGTCGAACAGCAGCCCGTCGCGCAGGACCGCGTCGAGTTCGGCGTCAGAGATCGACTCCTGCCGGTCCGCCCACGGGTCGTCGGTGGGGAAGCCGGCCGCCATCGTCAGGAGCATGCGCAGTGTCGGGACGGGGGAGTCCGGGGTGGGGAGGGCGACGGCGGAGAAGGACGGCACGAAGTCCGTCACCGGGGCGTCGAGGGAGACGAGGCCGTCCGCCACGAGGGCGAGGAGCGTCGCTGCCGTCACGCTCTTCGTGCACGACGCGATCCGGTACACGGTGTCGGCGTCCGGGGCGGCGCCGTCGCCGCGGTCGCCGTGCCCGCCGGACGCGACGAGCCCGGTGCGGTCGAACACGCCCCAGACGCTGCTCGGTGCGACGCCCCGCTCAACGCGCTCACGGAAGACCGCGTCGACCTCGGCGAGGGTCCCCGTGTCGATCCCCGTCACGACCGGCGCATCCGGTCGTACGCGTCGAGGGCCCGCTGTCGGGTCTCCTTGAGGTCCAGCATGGGCTCGGGACGGTCCTCGTCGGCCGGGACCCAACGGTGCACGTACTCGCGGTGCGGGTCGAACCGCTCGAGCTGCCGGTCGGGGTTGAACACCCGGAAGTACGGCGCGGCGTCGAACCCGGAGCCAGCGACCCACTGCCAGTTCGCCGCGTTGTTGGCGGAGTCTGCATCGACGAGGGTGTCCCAGAACCACTGTTCCCCGATGCGCCAGTCGGCGAGCATGTTCTTCACGAGGAAGCTGGCCGTCGCGAGCCGGACCCGGTTGTGCATCGCACCCGAGTGCCAGAGCTCCCGCATGCCCGCATCGACGAGGTCGAACCCGGTCGTCCCCGTGCGCCAGCGGTCGATCTCGCCGTCGGGGACGTCCCGCCAGGGGAAGGCATCGAACTCGCGTCGGACGTTCACCGTGGTGATGTCCTCGCAGTGGAAGTACTCGTTCCAGTTGAACTCGCGCCAGGCCAGCTGCCGGAGGAACGCCGAGGCGTTCTTGCGCTGCTCGGGCTCGAGCTGTCCGTGCAGGCGGTGCCAGACCTGGTACGGGCTGACCTCGCCCCACCGCAGGTGCGGGGAGAGATCGCTCGTGGCGGCCATCGCGGGTTCGTCGCGCTGGTCGTAGTCCTCGAGCGCGTGGTGCACGAAGTGTTCGAGCCGACGGTGCGCGCCCTGCTCGCCGGGCTCCCAGGCGTCCCGGAGGCCGCCGGCCCAGTCGGGGTGGGTCGGCAGCAGCTCCCAGGCGTCGAGGTCGTCGCTCGCGACCCGGGCCACCGCGGGCAGGTCACGCGGCTTGGGCAACGGGTGGCGGGGCTCGGGCATCGCCTGGGCAGCACGCCAGAACGGTGTGAAGACCTTGTACGGCTCGCCCTGTCCGGTCAGGACGGTCCACGGTTCCCAGAGCAGGCTCGCGGCGAAACTGTGCACCGCAGTCCCGCCGTCCGTCAGCGACGACTTGATGCCGGCGTCGAGGTCCCGCTCGGCGCGACCGTAGCGGCGGTTCCAGAACACCGCGTCGGCGCCGGTGTCGGACACGAGGGCGTCGATGGCCTCGGCGGCCGGCCCGCGTCGGAGGACCAGTCGGGACCCGCGCTCGCGGAGTTCGCCGTCCAGCGCGGCGAGGGAGTGGTGCAGCCACCACCGTGCGGCGGCCCCGACCGGACGGATGCCGGGGGACTCGTCGTCGAGCACGTACGCGACCGTGACGTCGCCGCCGTGGTCGATCGCCGCACGGAGCGCTGGGTTGTCCGCGAGCCGCAGGTCGTCGCGGAGCCAGACGAGTGCGCCGGTCACACCGTGGCCGGGTCCGGGGTGGCCGAGGCACGGGTGCCCCGACGGGGAGCTGTCGAACCCGCACCGACGCGCAGCTTCGTGCAGAGCTCGGTGAGCGTGCGGAGTTCGGCGTCGCTCAGGCCGGCGCCGACCTGGTCGACGATCGTCTGTGCGTGCTGGACCGCCACCGAGCGGTAGACGTCGAACCCGTGCGCCGTGAGGGCCACGATGACACCGCGGGCATCGGTGGGGTCCGGCTGCTTCTCGACGATGCCCCGCGCGGTGAGTCGGTCGACGAGGCGGCTGACGCTGGGCTGCGTGAGGAGGAGGTGCCCGGTGAGTTCGCGCATCCGGCACCGGCGACCGGGCTGGGTCGACAGGTTGAAGCAGACGTCGTACTCGTTGAAGGAGATCTCGCCGCCGGGGAACTCGGCGTTGAGTGCGCGCATCACGGTGACCTGGGCGCGGAACAGCGCTTCCCAGGCCGCCACGGCGGTCGCCTTCTCGCTGCGACGTGTCTCGTCCACGGTCGCGCTCCCTCCGGTCGTACGGTCATCCCACACTACCGACGGCCTGCGACACGCGACGTCGCTGGCGTGCAGCGATGTCCCCCGGAACGCAACGAGGGCCGGTCGTCACGGGGACGACCGGCCCTCTCCCTTGCACCAAGAGTGTCCTGCAATCACATTCCGCAGGCAGTGCCACAGCAAACACCGTCTGCACCATCGACTGTATAACGAACGGGTAACGGCGCGCTACCGGTCGCGGCGGTCGTTCGCTGCGAGTTCACCAAGAACGACCGATCAGGATCAGAAGAGGTCGGGCGACGGCGTCGAGGCGTAGCGGACGGCGACGTCCGCGTGGCGGTCGAAGCGGTAGCCGACACCGCGCACGGTGCGGACGATCTCCTCGAAGGCGCCGAGCTTCGAGCGGAGGCGGCGGACGTGGACGTCGATCGTGCGCTCGTTCGGGGTCTCGTCCTCGCCGTCGGACCACAGGCCGTCGATGATCGCCGAGCGGTCGACGGTCTGGCCCTCGCGCAGGACGAGGAACTGCAGGAGCTCGAACTCCTTGTAGGTCAGGGGAGCGGCCTCGCCGTCGAGGGTGACGCGCTTGCGGGAGATGTCGATGACGACCCCGGTCTCCTCGGGCTCGGGCTTCTCGGCCTGCTTGCGTGCGGCCACGGCGGAGCGGTCCTGCAGGGCGAGCCGGACGACGTCGACGTCGCGGCCACCGGACCCCTCGGCAGCGACGGCCACCGCGGCGTACGTCTCCGACGAGGGGACGAGCTGCGCGGTGAGGGCCTTGAGCTGCTCGACCACCGCGGCGAGCGTCGTGCCGGCGGCGGCGGCCTTCGCCTCGTCGATGCCGACGTACAGCGCGAAGCCGCGTGCCTCGGTGCCCTCGGGCAGTGCGCGGTTGCGCTGCGGTGCGACCACCGGGCTGGTCGGCACACCGGCCGTGACGGGCGGGGCGACCGGCTCGCGGCGCGGACGGATCGGGGTCACGGTGCCGAGGTCGGTCGGCGCGGGGGCTGCGGTGCGGAGGGTGGTGCGGGGCTGAGCGATGGTGAGCGACATGGCGGTTCTCCGGGCGATGTGGCTGCGGGCACGAGGTGGTGCCGCGGCCGTGTCGAATGCGTCGGTCCGGGTACGGCGAGTGCCGTGGTGCCCTGCGGTCCTGCTGCGGACCGGGGCCGACCCGGGGGTACGGGAGACAGGCCTCGTGACGTGGTGCGCGTCGTCGACGTGGTCGTCACCCGGGGATCACGCTCGCGCGACGGGGGTGGTGTCGCGGGGGATCCGGCTGGAACGGGTGCCGATCAGGCACACATTCGACAACGCATGACGGCCATGGCCGGCATCATCATGCCGGCGGTCCCCTGTGCCTCGGAGAGGACGCGGGTGGACACGGTTGCAGTCATGGGACGAGTATCGGTGGGATACCAACGTCGTGTCAACCGTCCGCATGGACGGTGCGGTGAACCGGACAACAGAACGGACTGGAGGCGCGTGCCAGCTGGCACCGCGCCTCCAGTCCGGAAGTGGTCGCGTCGCGACCGGCGGTCGTCCTACTCGGCCAGGCCGTAGAGGCGGTCGCCGGCGTCGCCGAGGCCCGGCACGATGTAGCCGTTCTCGTCGAGCTTCTCGTCCAGGGCGCCGAGCACGATCGAGACGTTGCGGTCGCCCACGGCCTGCTCGACGGCGGCGAGGCCCTCCGGAGCACCGAGGATGCACACGCACGTGACCTCCTGCGCACCGCGGTCGAACAGGAAGTCGATCGCGGCCGCGAGGGTGCCGCCCGTCGCGAGCATCGGGTCGAGCACGAAGCACTGCCGGCCGGTCAGGTCGTCGGGCAGCCGCTCGGCGTAGGTCTGCGGCTCGAGGGTCTCCTCGTTCCGCGCCATGCCGAGGAAGCCGACCTCGGCCGTCGGGACGAGCTTGACCATGCCCTCGAGCATTCCGAGCCCGGCACGGAGGATCGGGACGACGAGCGGGCGGGGCTTCGCGATCGAGACGCCCATGGTGTGGGCCACCGGGGTGTCGATCGGCGTCGCGGTGACGCGCACGTTCCGGGTCGCCTCGTACGCCAGGAGCGTCACGAGTTCCTCGGTGAGGGCGCGGAACGTCGGGGAGGGCGTCGTACGGTCGCGGAGCACCGAGAGCTTGTGGGTGATGAGCGGGTGGTCGGCGACGTGGACTCGCATAGGGTCGAGCCTACCGTGCCGTCGACCCTCAGGAGAGACCCGTGGAAGCACCCGCCGCCCGCCCGTTCGTGCCCGCGATGGAACGCGCGCTCGACGAGGCCCGCGCGTGCCTGGCGACCGGGGACGTCCCCGTCGGTGCGGTCGTCCTCGACCGGGACGGTGCCGTCGTCGCCGTCGGGCGGAACGAGCGCGAGGCGCGGCAGGACCCGACCGCGCACGCCGAGGTCCTGGCCCTGCGGGCCGCCGCCGCGGCGATCGGCGACTGGCACCTGGGGGACGTCACCCTGGTGGTGACGCTCGAGCCGTGCCTGATGTGCGCCGGTGCGGTGATGGCGGCTCGTGTGCCGCGGATCGTGTTCGGCGCGTGGGACCCGAAGGCGGGGGCGAGCGGGAGCGTCTACGACGTCGCGCGGGACCGCCGGCTGCCGCACCGGTCCGAGGTCGTCGGCGGGGTGCTCGAGGGGGAGTGCGCCGCGCTGCTGGACGCGTTCTTCGCCGCGCGGCGCTGAGCGACGGGCGTCACTTCCAGAGGACCGCGATCAGGACGTTGGCGATCGCGAGCGCTCCGGCCGAGTGGAAGAACGGCAGCGCGGCCTTGGCCTTCGCGGTGCCGGCGTCCGCACGCTTCTGACGCGCCCGGGCGACGAACGCCAGTACGAGGGCGACCGCCGCGATGACGAGCTTCACCCCGAGCTTGGCGTGGTTCGCGCCGCCGTCGCTCGTGGCGTCGATGATCCCCATCATGCCGAGGCCGGTGACGAGCTGGACGATGAGACCGGTGATCGGCCAGAAGGTCTGGAACCCACCCTTGCGGCGCACCTGCACGAGGAACGCGCCGATGACCGCCGCGAGGCCGAGGAAGTGCAGGACGAGCAGGATGCTGAAGAGCGCCGACATGTCACCATCGTGGATGACCGGCGACGGTGCTCGCCAGCAAGGTTCCCCTTAGTCCGCGGCGCGGATGACGATCGCCTCGGTCGGCGGGCGCGGGCCGGTGCGGAGCACGTCGGGTTCGACGTAGATGACCCGCGCGATCGGGACGGCCGTCCGGACCCGCTGCTCGACCGTGTCGATGCCGGCGGCGACGTCACCGAGTCGACGGTCGCCGTCGACCGCGACCTTCACGCCGACCATGAGCTCGTCCGGCCCGAGGTAGAGGGTCTTGATGTGGATGATCGAGTCGACCTCGGGGCCGTCCAGCACGGCCTGCTTGATGCGCTCGACGTCCGCTGCGGTCGCGCCCTCGCCGACGAGCAGGCTCTTCGTCTCGATGCCGAGCACGACCGCCACTGCGATGAGCAGCGCCGCGATGAGGATCGTGCCGACGGCGTCGAACACACCGTTGCCCGTGATCGCCGTCAGGCCGACGCCGAACAGCGCGAACACCAGGCCGAGCAGGGCCGCGGTGTCCTCGAGCATCACGACGGGCAGCTCGGGGGCCTTCGCACGGCGGACGAACTGCACCCAGCTCTGCCGGCCCTTCTGCGGACGGGCCTCGTTCAGGGCGGTCCGGAGGGAGAACCCCTCGAGCCCGATCGCGATGACGAGCACCACGAGCGGCAGCCACCAGTTCTCCAGCGGGTGCGGGTGGGTGAGCTTCTCGATGCCCTCGTAGAGCGAGAACACGCCGCCGACGGAGAACAGGATGATCGACACGACGAACGCGTACACGTAGCGCTCGCGCCCGTAACCGAACGGGTGCTCCTCGTCGGCTGCCCGCCGAGCTCGTCGCCCACCGAGCAGCAGCAGGAGCTGGTTCGCGGAGTCCGCGAGCGAGTGGACGCCCTCGGCGAGCATCGACGCCGACCCGCTGATCGCCGCGGCGATGAACTTCACGATCGCGATGCCGATGTTGGCACCGAGTGCGGCGAAGATGGCCTTGGTGCCTCCGGAAGCGCTCACAGATGTCCCTTCTCCCTGACCTGCGCCCACGATCCTAGGCGGGCGCGCTGGATAGGGTCGGGAGCATGACGATCGAACTGCCCCGTACCGCCCTGCTCGGCGTCGGCTCCATGTCCGGCGCGGTCCTCGACGGCCTGCTCGCCGCCGGTCTCGACCCGGCGACCGTGACCCTCACCACGAAGTCCGAGCAGTCCGCCGCGGCGCACCGGGAGCGCGGGCTGGACGCCACCGCGACCGACACCGACGCCGACGCGAACCGCGCGGCGGTCCGTGGCGCGGGGCTCGTCGTGCTCGGGGTGAAGCCGTACGTGATCGCGGACCTGCTCGACGAGGTGTCGGCGGACCTCGAGCCCGGGGCGGTCGTCGTGAGCGTGGCCGTGGGGACCACGATCGCCAGCATGGAGGCGAAGGTGCCCGCCGGGGTCCGTGTCGTCCGGGCGCTCCCGAACACCCCGATCGGTGTCGGGCACGGCGTGACGGGGATCAGTGCCGGTCCCTCCGCCGATGCCGAGGCGGTGGCGCTCGCGTCCTCGGTGTTCGACGTCTCCGGTGTGGTCATCGAGGTCCCCGAGTCGCAGCTCGACGCGCTGTCCGCCGTGTCCGGGTCCGGCCCGGCGTACGTGTTCCTGCTCGTGGAGCAGTGGCAGCAGGCGGCCGAGTCCCTCGGGTTCTCCCACGACCAGGCCGAGGCGATGGTGCAGGGCACCCTCCGTGGCGCGGTGGAGCTGCTCGCGGCGTCCGGGAAGGAGCCGACCGACCTGCGGAAGGCCGTCACGAGCCCGAAGGGCACGACCGAGCGCGCCGTCGCCGTGCTGCAGGACGCCGACCTGGCGGGGACGTTCGAGCGGGCGTCCCGCGCGGCGATCGCCCGCGCCGAGGAACTCGCGAAGGGCTAGCGCCGGGCGCGCAGCACCGCCCACGTGACGAGCGCACCGGCCAGCACCGTCAGCACCGTCCCGGCGATCACGACGGCGCTGTCGAACTGCGTGCCCTGCGCCTGCGTCCAGGGGGTCGCGGTCAGTCGTCCGGAGAACACCGCGGCGAGGACAGTGCCCGCGATCGCGATCCCGATCGCCGAGGTGACCTCGGACGACGTGTCGACCAGCGCTGCGCCGATCGTGGTGCGGTCCTCCGGCAGCCCCCGCAGCACGTTCGTGCCGGCGACCACACCGACGACCCGCATCCCCGCCGCGACGAGCACCAGGGCGAGGGCGACCCAGCCGTAGCCGTGCGTGCCGAGCACGGTGTAGACGCCGAGCCCGACGACGACCGCGGCGGCACTCGACCACGCGGCGTGCTCGAGCCCGACGCGCCGGACGAACGGTCCGACGAACGCGCTCCCGGCCACGAGCACGACGACCTGGGGGAGCATGCCGATCGCGGCGAGTGCCGGCGGCCACCCCCACGCGAGCTGGAGCTGGAGGGTGACCAGGTACCCGAGGCCGGCGACGGCGAGGCCGGTCGCCGCCTTGTAGGCCAGGCCACTCGTCACCAGGGGACGGGCGAGCAGGGCGAGGTCGAGCAGCGGGTGCCCTGCCCGACGCTCGCGCAGCACGAACCCGGTGCCGGCGAGGACAGCGCCGAGACCAGCGGCCCAACCCGTCCAGTCGCCGACCCCGCCCTCGGCGAACCGGGTCGGGGCGACGAGCGCCAGCACGATCGTCGCGGTGCCGAGCACGGCACCCGTCCAGTCGATCGGTGCCCGGTGCAGCCCGGCGGGTTCGTCGCGGGCGACGCCGGAACGGATGCCGACGAACGCGAGTGCCGCGATCGGCACGTTGACGAGCAGCAGCACCTGCCACGGGGCGACGGCGAGGACGAGGCCGCCCAGGGTGGGGCCGACTGCCAGGCCGACCAGCCCGACGGTCGAGATGAGGTTGATCGCCCGGACACGCTGGTCGTCGTCGTCGAACAGCCGGAACGCCAGGGCCATCGACCCCGGAGTGGTCATGGCTGCCGCGATGCCGGTGACGACGCGCACGGCGACGAGCTGGTCCGCGGTGGTGACGAACGCCGTCGCCAGGCTCGCCAGCCCGAGCAGCACGAGCCCGACGAGCATCACCCGCCGACGGCCGTACCGGTCGGCGACGGCGCCCGCGGCGAGCATGAGGCCGCCGAACACCACCGAGTACGCGCCGGTGACCCACTGCAGTCCGGACGCGCCCACGTGGAGCTCCCGGCCGATCGTGGGCAACGCGACGTTCAGGACGGAGTTGTCGAGCATCTCGAACAGGAAGACCGCGGCGAGCCCGGCGAGGGCGACCCGCGAACCGCGGAGGGATCGGGGAGAGTGGGTGCTGACGGCGTTCATGCGTCTAAGTTAAGTCACTAAACTCAGTCAGTCAACAGGAAGTGGGTCCGCATGCCCAGGAGCGCACCCCGCGGGGGACCGGAGACCCGCGCACGGATCGCCGAGACGGCCTCCGGGATGTTCGCCGAACAGGGCTTCGACGCGGTCACCGTGGCGCAGGTCGCCAAGGCCGCGGGCGTTTCGAGCGTGACGGTCTTCAAGCACTTCCCGCGCAAGGAGGACCTGTTCCTCGACCGCTCCGCCGAGACGGTGGACCTGTTCCGCTCCGCGGTCGACGGGGTCCCACGGACACGGGTCCTCGACGCGCTCGAGGTCCTGACCACGCGACTCGTCGACGACCGTGCGCCCGTCTCCGGCCTCGCGCCGGGATCGGAGTCGTTCTTCCGGACCATCGCAGCGTCACCGGCGCTGCAGGCCCGCGCCCGGGAGCTCGCAGCGGGAGCGCAGGACGCGCTCGCCGAGGCGACGGGCGACGCACTGCTCGCCGCGCTCTTCGTCGCGGGCTACGCGACGGTGTTCGTGGAGACCGCTCGGCGGATCCTCGCCGACGAGGACCGGGACGCCGTCACGACGGCGCACCGCGCCGGACTGGACCGCCTCTTCCGCGCACTCCGGGACGGGGTCGCGTCCGCGACGTGACCGGGATGCGGACGGGAGGCACGGTGCGGGGCCGCCCCGCGCCTCCCGTCCGCCCGTTGCTCACTCCAGGGCGGCGAAGCGTTCCAGGGCACCCTCGGTCCCGGAGACGATGATGACGTCGTTCTGGCCGATGACGCTCTCCGGCGTGGCCGGCACGAACGCCTCGCCCGGGGTCTTGATCCCGAGCACCGTGAGGCCGAAGCGCGTGCGGATCACCGTGGTCGCCAGGTCCTTCCCGCGGACCGACGCCGGCGGGAACATCTTGACCACGGCGAAGTCGTCGTCGAACTCGATGAAGTCGAGCATCCGGCCGGACACCAGGTGCGCGGTGCGTTCGCCGGCCTCGCGCTCGGGGTAGACGACGTGGTTGGCACCGATGCGGGAGAGGATCGTGCCGTGCGACCGACTGATCGCCTTCGCCCAGATCTGCGGGATCCCGAGGTCGACCAGGTTCGCCGTGATGAGCACGCTCGACTCGAGGTCGCTGCCGGTCCCGACGACCGCGATCGGGAAGTCCTGCGCGCCGATCTGGCGGAGTGCGTCGATGTCGGTCGCGTCGGCCTGCACCGCGTGGGTGACCCGGTCGGACCACTTCTGCACGAGCCCGGCGTCGGTGTCGACCACGAGGACCTCGCGGTCCTGCCGCTCGAGCTGTCCGGCGGTGGCGGCGCCGAACCGGCCGAGGCCGATGACGAGCACCGGGGCGTCGTGGCTGACGGCACCGAGCGGGTGCGGGCGGTTGCGGTCAGCCAACGATCGGCCTCTCCTCGGGACGGCGGAACAACTGCCGGCTCTGGCTGGCGGCCAGTGCAGCGGCGATGGTCACTGTACCGACACGGCCCAGGAACATCGTCGCGGCGAGCACGTACTTGCCGGACTCGGGCAGGTTCGCGGACACCCCGGACGACAGGCCGCAGGTGGCGAACGCGGAGATGACCTCGAACAGCACCCGGTCGAGGGACTCGTGCGTGATCTGGAGCAGCACGACCGTGGCGACGGCGACGATCGTGGCGCCCCAGAGGACGACTGCGACGGCGACGCGGAGCACGTCGCTCGGGATGCGGCGACCGAACGCCTCCATGCTCTGGCGTCCGCGTGCCTCCGCCACGGCCGCGAGGAACAGCACGGCCAGTGTCGTGACCTTGATGCCGCCGGCGGTGGAGGCCGAGCCGCCACCGATGAACATGAGCATGTCCGTGACGAGCAGGCTCGAGCCGTTCAACTGGTCGAAGTCGACGAGCGAGAACCCGCCGGACCGGGTCATGGTCGAGAGGAAGAGCGCCTGGAACGCCGTGCGACCGGCGCCCTCCTCGCCGAAGGTCGTCGGGTTCGATGCCTCGAGCGCGATGTACACGGCCGCCCCGCCGACGAGCAGGACCGCGCTCGTCGCGAGCGTGAGCTTCACGTGGATGGGCCAGCGGCGCGGGGTGCGGAGCTGCTTCGTCAGGGCGCGGATCACGGGGAAGCCGATCGAGCCCGCGACGACGCCGACCATGAGCAGCGAGAGGAACCAGTAGTCGTGCGCGAAGGGGGTCAGCCCGCTGGCGTTCGGCGCGAAGCCGGTGTTCGTGAACGCCATCGCCGCGTAGTAGAACGAGTCGCCGACGGCCGTCCAGAACGGCATCCCCGCGATGAGCACGGACGGCAGCAGGAGGAGCCCGAGGACGATCTCGATCGACAGCGTGCTCACCGCGACGGTCGCGAGCAGGGTGCCGACCTCGCCGAGGCGGACGGCCTGGCCCTCGGGGACGGCGCCGTGGTGCGTCCGCAGCGGGTTCGAGTCGCCGGCGGCCATGAGCTTCGCCCGGAGTCCGAGCTTCCGGGTGACGAACAGCCCGAGGATGGAGGCGAACGTCAGGACGCCCACGGCCCCGATCTGCGTGCCGATCACCACGAGGGTCTTGCCGAACACCGACCAGTGCGTCGCCATGTCCACGGTGGCGAGCCCGGTGACGCAGACCACCGAGGCTGCGGTGAAGAGTGCGTCCGCGAAGTGGGTCGAGCGACCGTCCGCCGCGGCCCACGGCGTCATGAACAGGCTCGTGAAGACGAAGATCAACGCGACGAACACGACGATCGCCAGGCGGGACGGCGATGAACGGAGCGCCGTGCCGATCCGGGACGGCCGCCGACGGGTCGCGCCCGCCGGACGCGACGGCGGCTCGTGGCGATCGAGCATCGTATGCCTCCGGGGACATGGGCGGGACGGTTCGTCATGGTACATCCGTGACGGCCCGGCTAGCCTTGCTGCATGGCCGACATCTTCAGCGTCGTGGCGGATCCCACCAGGCGTGAACTGCTCGGGGCGCTGCTGTCCTCGTACGGGTCGGACGTCACCGGCGGCGAACTCAGCGTCGGGCAGCTCGTCGAGAAGCTCGGTGTCAGCCAGCCCACCGTGTCGAAGCACCTCCGCGTCCTCCGGGACATGGGCCTCGTCACCAGCCGTGAAGAGGGGCAGCACCGCTACTACCGCCTCGACCCGGAACCGCTCGTCGGCATCGAGGAGTGGGTGCTCCCGTTCACGAGCGCGGTCGACGCGGACGGCACTCCCGCGACGACGGCGTGGACGCTCGACGGCCAGCCGGTGTCGGTCCGCCGTTCCGGCACGGCCGGCAAGGCCACGGTCGAGGTCGGCACCGAACTCGGCCGGGTCATGGCCGAGGCGTCCTACCGTGCGACCGCCGCACTGAGCGGTGCGCAGCAGGGCTGGGAGCGGGTCGTCGACCGCAGCCGCAAGCGCTTCACCCGGCGCGGCGACGAGGACTGAGCCGGATCTGGACACCGGTCGCACCGGCCCCTACAGTTGCCAGTGACCACACAGGTCACACCAATCCCCGAAGGCGGACCATGACCGGCAGTTTCGACGACGTGCGCTTCCTCACCGTCGCTGAGGTCGCCGAGATGATGCGCGTCTCCAAGATGACGGTCTACCGCATGGTCCACGCGGGTGAACTCCCCGCCATCCGGTTCGGCCGGTCCTTCCGCGTCCCGGAGTCCGCCGTCGCGGACGTCCTGCGCGGCGGCATCGCCGACGTCGGCTAGTCGGGTCCGAACCGGCCCGTTCGACATCGCGTCGGCCCTCCGCTAGACTCGGCGGGGTTGTTTTTCCGCGGTCTCGTTGGCCCGGTGTCCACACAACATCAGTCCGAGTGAGGTCCGTATGGGTTCTGTCATCAAGAAGCGTCGCAAGCGCATGGCGAAGAAGAAGCACCGCAAGCTGCTTCGCAAGACGCGCCACCAGCGTCGCAACAAGAAGTAGGCCCCGAGCCTGCAGCGTCAAGCCCCGGTTCGCCGGGGCTTTCGCATTTCCGGGGCCGGTTATGGTTGTCCCATGCCCGCCGTGACCCTGCTGACCAAGCCCGGCTGCCACCTCTGCGACGACGCCCGACCGGTCGTCGAACGCGTCGTGGCCGAACACCCCGGGGCGACCCTGCAGGAGCTGTCCATCCTCGACGACGACGCCCTCCGCGAGGAGTACGCGGAGGACATCCCCGTCGTCCTGGTCGACGGGCGCGTCCACAGCAACTGGCACGTCGACGCCGACCGGCTCCACCGTGCACTCGAGAAGGCCGAGGCCCACGCATGATCCACCACGTCGTCTCCTGGACCCTGCGCGAGGACCTCGACCGCGCCACGTCCATCGCCCGGATCCGGGAGCTCCTCGTCGGGCTGATCGGCACGGTCGGGTCGATCCGCTCCCTGGAGGTCGTCGAGAACGTCGCCTACCCGGGGAAGAACCAGGACGTCGCCGTCGTGGCGACCTTCGACGACCTCGCCGGACTCGACGAGTACCAGGTGCACCCGCAGCACCAGGCCGCGGCAGCGGAGATCCGTGGCCTGGTCACGGGGCGGGCGGCCATCGACTGGGAGCGCTGAGCCGCGCCTCCAGGCCCACCGCGGAACGCGAAGCGGCCCCCGTCCTCGGACGGGGGCCGCTTCGCGTGTGCCGGGTGACTACGGGGTCAGGCGCGTCGGGCCGCGGAAGAGGTACGTGACCTCGCGGATCGACGGCTCGTGCAGCGCGAGCATGAGCACGCGCGCCAGGCCCATGCCGAAGCCGCCGTGCGGCGGGACGCCGTAGCGGAAGAAGTCGAGGTACCAACCGAGCTCCTCCGGGTCGAGGCCCTTCTCGACGGCCTGCGCCTCGAGGGTCTCCACGCGGTGCTCGCGCTGCGCACCCGTCGAGATCTCGGCGCCGTTGAACAGCAGGTCGTAGCTGTTCGTGAGCGTCGGGTCGTCGGCGTGGCGCATGTGGTAGTACGGGCGGATCGACGCGTCGTAGTCGGTCACGAAGACGAACTCCGAGCCGTGCGTCTCCTTCGCCCAGGCGCTCACGCGGCGCTCGCCCTCGGGGTCGAGGTCACCGTCGGCGCGGACGACCTCGTAGCCGCTGTCGGCCACGATCTTCCGGGCCTCGGCCAGGGTCACGCGGGGGAACGGAGCGGTCGGGACGACGAACTCGAAGCCGAAGACCTCCTCGATGTCCTTGCCGTGCTTCTCCTTGACCGCGGTGAACCCGGCGACGAGGAGCTCCTCGTGCATGGCCATGACGTCCTCGTGGGACTCGACCCACGAGAACTCGGCGTCGATGCTCGTGAACTCGGTGGCGTGCCGGCTCGTGAAGGAGGGGTCGGCACGGAAGGCGTCCGCGATCTCGAAGACCGCACCGAAGCCGGCGGGCTGCGCCATCTGCTTGAAGTTCTGCGGGGACTGCGCGAGGTACGCCGTCGTCTCGAAGTACTCGAGCTGGAAGAGCTCGGCACGCGACTCGGACGCCGACGCCATCAGCTTCGGGGTGTGGATCTCGATGTAGTCGCGCTCGACCCAGTAGGTGCGGAACGCGTGCTCCATCGTCGTCTGGATGCGGAAGATGAGGTTCTGCTTGCGGTTGCGCAGGTCGAGGAAGCGCCAGTCCAGGCGCTTGTCGAGCGAGGAGTCGTCCGCGATCGGCGTCTCCGGGATCGCTGCGCTGATGACGGTCAGGTCGCCGACCTTGACCTCGAGCCCGCCGAGCTTGACCCGCTCGTCGTGCTTCAGCGTGCCCTGCACGTGCACGAAGGTGCCGTGCGCGAGGCCGGAGATCGCCTCGGTCGTCGCGAGTGCTGCGGCGGAGGCGTCGTCACCCTCGACCGCTTCGCGCGTGGCGGGGTTGACGAGCTGAGCGGCGCCGGACTCGTCGCGGAGGACGACGAACTGCACCTTCTTCTGGTCTCGGACGGTCTCCACCCATCCGGCGACGGAGACGGGGCCGTCGGGGCGTGCGGCGAGGTCGGCGATGCGGGTGCGTTCGATCACGGTGGTCGAGTCTACCGGTCTGCCTCCGGGCCCGTCGTTGGGTGCGTTCCTTCCTCCACAGGCGGGCCTCCGCCCGGCGTCGTCCACAGGGTCGGCCTGGAGGCACGGTGCGGGCCCGGCGGCTCCGTAGCGTTCTCGACGTGGCCGGGTCGCGAGCTGGAGGGAGGCCCCGGATGACGGCAGGGGTCGAGGGGCTCGCGGCCTGGCCGCCTGCGGCGGTCGCGACGGTGGTCGCGGCTGCGCTGGCTGTCGGGCTGACGGCGGTGGCGGGGTTGGTCGGCGGGTTGTGGGCGGTGCTGCGGTGGCGGCGGGACGTGGCGCGTGAGGAGCGGGACCGGGCGTGGTCGCGGTTCGTGTGGACGGTCGACCAGGCGTGTGACGGGGACGTCGGGCGGGCAGAGATCGGCTTCGCGAGTGCTGATGTCATGTACGACATGCAGATTCTTCGCGAGGGCGACGCAGTGCTGGGCACGATGGTGCTCGGGCTCATCACGGGGAGGGAATCGGAATGACGGTGGAAGATCCGGTGCTCGCGCTCGTCGCTCGGCGCCAGGAGGAATGGCGTCAGCGGATCCGGCGGAAGTACCGCTTGCGGCCGTGGAAGGCGCGACGCCTCATCTGGGAGCACGACGAGCTCATCCGGAGACAAGCCGAGTGGCGAGCGGCACGTCGAGAGCGCAAGCGGCTCATCGAGGCCGGCGAGCTGTCACGGGACTGAGGCGCGAAGCGTCCCGAGCGTGCCGATGAACTCCTCGGCCATGCCCGCACGCTCGACGAGCTTCGCGTGCCGAGCCCGCGCATCCACGAGGAACTCGTCGAGCCGCGCTGCCAACGCAGGAGCGGCCCCGGTGTCCATCGCGGCCAGACCATCGACGACCCGGAGCAGCTCGGCCATCTCGTCGAGCGTGAACCCGAGCGGCTTCATCCGACGGATCACGAGCAGCCGCTCCAGGTCCTGCTCCGTGTACACCCGGAACCCACCGCTCGTCCGTTCACTCGGCACGAGCAGCCCGACCTCGTCGTAGTGCCGGATGGTGCGGAGGGACATCTCCGCACGCTCGGCCAGTTCCCCGATGTGCATGGTGGTGCTCACGCGCCGAACTCTACCCTCACGTGAGGGTAGAGTTCGGCGTGATGTCCGTGATCACCCACGCCCCGACGGCCCCGAGAGTCCTCAGCGCCCTGCGTTCGCCCCGACTGCTGACGCGTGAGGTCCTCGCCGGGATCGTCACCGCGCTCGCCCTCATCCCCGAGGCGATCTCCTTCTCGGTCGTCGCCGGGGTGGACCCCGCCGTCGGGCTCTTCTCGAGCGTCGTCATCGCGGTCGTCATCTCGATCGTCGGTGGACGCCCGGCGATGGTGTCCGCCGCCGCCGGGTCGGTGGCCCTCGTCATCGCCCCGCTCGTGCGGGACCACGGCATCGCCTACCTCGTCCCGACGATCGTGCTCGGCGGGGTGTTCCAGCTCGTGCTGGGGTTCCTCGGCGTCGCGCGCCTGATGCGGTTCATCCCGCGGAGCGTCAACGTCGCCTTCGTCAACGCCCTCGCGATCCTGATCTTCACGGCGCAGCTGCCGAACCTCTTCGGCGGGGACGTCCCGGCGATCGTCTGGCCGCTCACCGCCCTCGGCGTCGCGATCATCGTCGGCTTCCCGTTCCTCACGAAGGCGGTCCCGGCACCGCTCGTCGCCGTCGTGGTCATCACGGCGATCACCCTGGTCGCCGGCATCGCGGTCCCGACCGTGGGGGACGAGGGAGCCCTGCCGACGGCGTTGCCGGGGTTCACCGGCATCACGACGCCGTTCTCGTTCGAGACGCTGCAGACCATCGCGCCGTACGCGTTCGGCGTCGCGATCGTCGGGCTCATCGAGACGCTCCTCACCGCCCAGCTCGTCGACTCGATCACCGAGACCGGGTCGAGCAAGTGGCGGGAGTCATGGGGACAGGGGATCGCGAACGTCGTCTCCGCGTTCTTCGGCGGGACGGGTGGGTGCGCGATGATCGGCCAGACCGTGATCAACGTGAAGACCGCCGGTGCCCGGACGCGGATCTCGACCTTCGTCGCCGGGGCCTCGGTGCTCGTGCTGACGATCGTGCTGCACGACCTGGTCGCCGAGATCCCGATGGCGGCGCTGACCGCGGTGATGATCATGGTGTGCGTCGCGACCTTCGACTGGCACAGCATCCGCCCCCGCACCCTCGGCCGCATGCCGCTCGGTGAGACCGCGGTGATGGTGATCACCGTCGTCGTGGTCGTCGCGACGGACAACCTCGCCACCGGCGTCCTGGTCGGGGTGGTGGTCGCGGCGCTGGTCTTCGCCCGGCGGGCCGCGCACGTGGTGACCGTCGTGCGCGAGCCCGTCGACGAGCACACGGTCCGGTACCGGGTCCGCGGTGCACTGTTCTTCGCGTCCTCGAACGACCTCGTCACCCGCTTCTCCTACGCGCAGGACCCCGAGCACGTGGTCATCGACATGTCCGACGCGCACGTGTTCGACGCGAGCACGGTCGCGGCCCTGGACGGGGTCGAGCAGCGCTTCGCCAAGCACGGCTCGACGGTCGAGGTGGTGAACCTCAACACGGGTTCGGTGGCGCTCCACGGGCGGCTCTCCGGCGAACTCGGCTGAGCGCTTCCGCATCCGGTGAATCGTCTGTGCGGGCGGTGGGAACGCCTGAGCGACCTACACTGGAACCCATGCCCGCGTCCCGAATCCACCTCGTCCGTCACGGCGAGGTGCACAACCCGGACCGTGTCCTCTACGGGCGGCTCCCCGGTTTCGGGCTGAGCGACCTCGGCAAGCAGATGGCGCTCGCATCGGCCACCGCCTGGAAGGACGCCGGGGTCGACGTCCGCCGCATCGTGGCCTCCCCGCTGCAGCGCACGCAGGAGTCCGCGGCGCCGTGGTCCGATGCCTTCGGGCTCGACGTGGCGCTCGACGAGCGACTCATCGAGCCGACCAACCGGTACGAGGGACAGCCTCCGGGCTTCACGAAGCGTTCGCTCGGACGCCCGGCCGAGTGGCCGTGGATCGCGAACCCGTTCCGCCCGAGCTGGGGCGAGGCGTACGAGTCCATCGCGAACCGGATGCTCGCGGCCATCGCCACGGCCTGGGAGAGCGTCGACGAGGGCGACGTCGTCCTCGTCAGCCACCAGTTGCCGATCTGGATGGTGCACCGCCGTCTCGCCGGCGAGCAGCTCTGGCACGACCCGAGGAAGCGGCGCTGCGACCTCTCCAGCATCACGACCGTCGAGCGTGTACCCGCCACCTCGTCCGGCCGGTTCACCGAGGTCGGGTACGCGGACCCGGCGCAGGCCCTGCGCGCGACCGCCATCGACGAAGGAGCAGTGTGACCAGCACCAGGAAGCGGCTCGCGGTCCTCGCGGCGACGGCGGTGACGGCCGCTCTCGTCCTGACGGGCTGCTCGTCGGACAACGACTCGCTGTCGAAGCAGTACGGCAGCGGCACGACGCAGAACTACATCTCCGGCGACGGCGCGGTGACCGAGGTCGCCACGGACAAGCGCACGGACGCCGTGGACTTCGAGGCGAAGGACACCGACGGCGACACCGTCTCGTCGAAGGCGCTCAAGGGCAAGGTCGTCGTCCTGAACTTCTGGTACGCCGGCTGCCCGCCGTGCCGTGCCGAGGCGAAGTACCTCAACAAGGTGCACGACCAGTTCGCCGACGACGACGTCCAGTTCATCGGCGTCAACGTTCGTGACGAGCAGGCCACGGCCGAGGCGTTCGAGCGCACCTTCAAGGTCGACTACCCGACGGTGCTCGACCAGAAGACCGGCGCGATGCAGCTCGCGATGTCCGGGCAGATCGCCCCGAACGCCGTGCCCGCGACCATCGTGCTCGACAAGCAGGGCCGTGTCGCCGCACGCGTCCTCGGCGCCGTCGACGGCCCGGGCATCCTGAACACCCTCGTCTCCGACGAGTTGTCGGGCAAGGCCTCCTGACCCGTGTCCAGCAACCCCTTCGCCGACGCGATCCTCAGCGGGCAGATGGCCGTGGCGCTCCCCGTCGCGGCGCTCGCCGGACTCGTGTCGTTCCTGTCACCGTGCGTGCTGCCGCTCGTGCCGGGGTACCTCGGGTACGTCGGCGGCGTCGCCGAGGGCGGGCAGCGCCGCGGTCGTGTGGTGCTCGGGGTGCTGCTCTTCATCCTCGGGTTCACGGCGGTCTTCGTCGCGTACACGACGGTCTTCGGCGCGCTCGGCTTCTGGCTCGTGCGGTGGCGTGACCTCATCACGCAGATCCTCGGCGTCGTCGTGATCGCGATGGGCCTGGTGTTCGTCGGCCGCTTCACGTTCCTGCAGCGCACCATCAAGCCCGGGTGGACGCCCGCGACGGGTCTCGTCGGTGCACCCTTGCTCGGCATCGTCTTCGGTCTGGGCTGGACGCCGTGCCTCGGCCCGACCCTCGCCGCCATCAACCTGCTCAGCGTCCAGTCGGGCAGTGCCTGGCAGGGCATGTGGCTCGGTGTCGCGTACTGCCTCGGCCTGGGCGTCCCGTTCGTCCTCGTCGCGCTCGGCGCCGGCTGGGCCACCGGGGCCATCCGCGCCGTGAAGCGCCACATGCGCACCGTCAACATCATCGGAGGAGCGATCCTGATCGTCATCGGTCTGCTCATGGTCACCGGAATCTGGTCGGCCGTCATGTCGAGCGCGGGGGCGGTGATCCAGAGCTTTGTCCCCGCAGTCTGACCCCGACGTCGACGCCGCCGACATCGACTCCACCGACACCTCGGCGGACCCGCAGCGACCGTCCGACCACGTCGACGGCTCCGGTCCGGCCGACCCCTCCGCCGCGGGTGGTGGCGATGGGGTCAACCAGCCGAAGCTCGGACTCGTCGGCTACCTGCGCTTCTTCTGGCGCCAGCTCACGAGCATGCGGACCGCGCTGTTCCTGCTCATGCTGCTCGCCCTCGCGGCGATCCCGGGCTCGCTCGTCCCGCAGCGCACCGCGGACCCGAACGGCGTCGTGCAGTACAAGGCGGACCACGCGACGCTCTACCCGATCCTCGACAAGCTCCAGGTCTTCGACACCTACACCTCGGTGTGGTTCTCGGCGATCTACCTGCTGCTGTTCGTCTCCCTGATCGGCTGCATCATCCCGCGCACGAAGCACCACTGGCAGGCGCTCCGCACCCGGCCGCCGAAGACCCCGGTGCGCCTGACACGGCTCGCTGGCTACCAGAAGGTCGCCGCTGACGACACCGAGGTGACGGCGGAACAGGCGGTCACCCGTGCGATGGCCCTGCTGAAGCGGTCCGGCTACCGCGTCGAGCGCTTCGGCGACTCGGTCAGCGCCGAGCGCGGGTACCTGCGCGAGACGGGCAACCTGGTCTTCCACGCGGCACTCGTCGGCGTGCTCCTGGCGGTCGGCGTCGGTGGCGGCTTCGGCTACACCGGCCAGCGCCTCCTGGTCGAGGGGCAGACGTTCTCGAACGTGCTCGGCTCGTACGACTCGTTCAACCCGGGCCGGTGGTTCCGGCAGACCGACCTCAAGGGCTACAACTTCACCCTCGACAAGTTCGTCACCAAGTACGAGGAGCGCAACCTCGACGCCCTCGGCCAGGCGCTCGACTACTCGGCGACCGTGACGACGCAGGAGAAGGGCGGCGCGAAGCAGACGAGCCGTCTCGGTGTGAACGACCCGGTGAGCGTCGGTGGCACCAACGTCTACCTCCTCGGCAACGGCTACGCGATGGACGTCACGGTGCGCGACGGTGACGGCAACGTGGCGTTCAAGGACACGGTCCCGTTCCTGCCGGAGGACGCGAACTACACCTCCACCGGCGTCATCAAGGTGCCCGACGCCGCGCCGGACCAGCTGGGCATGGTCGGCTTCTTCTACCCGACGGCGTCGAAGCTCTCCACCGGGGCGTACGCCAGCGCCTACCCGGACGACCAGAACCCCCTGCTGACGCTGCAGGTGTACACGGGTGACCTCGGTCTCGACGACGGCGTCCCGCAGAGCGTCTACACGCTCGACACGAGCGGCCTGCAGCAGATCGCGGGGCGTCAGTCCGACACCGCCAGCATCGAGCTGAAGCCCGGGCAGACCAAGAAGCTGCCGGGTGACGCGGGCTCGATCACCTTCGACGGTGTGAAGCGCTACGTCTCGCTCGACGTGCACCACGACCCCTCGCAGCTGTGGGTCGGCGGGTTCGCCGTGCTGTCGGTCCTCGGCCTGCTCACGTCGCTCTTCGTCCCGCGCCGTCGCGTGTGGGTGAAGGTCGTGCCCCGTCGCGACGACGGCACCGGGGCCGAGCCGGGCTACGACCTCGAGTACGCCGGCCTCGCCCGCGGTGAGGACCCGAACCTCGAACGAGCCGTGGCGGACATCGCCAAGCGCCACACGTCGGACCTCGGAGTTAGGATGCCCCAGTGAACGACATGACCACGAACCTCGCGACCTACTCGGTCGTGCTGACGTACTCCGCCATGGCGGTCTACGTCATCGCGTTCATCGCGTTCGCCCTGGACGTCGCGAAGCGCTCCGGCAACGTCGCGGCCGCCGCTGACGGCGCCGGTGCACCCCAGGCGAGCACCGCCGAACGGACGGTCGCCACCGTGCAGGGGGGCACCGTCGTCCTCGAGAAGGTGTCGCAGTCGTCCGACGGCGGGAGCGTCCGACGCGGGGGCACCCGGTTCGAGCGCGTCGGCATGGCGATGACGATCCTCGCGCTCGTGCTGCACGTCGGCTCGATCGTGCTGCGCGGCATCGCGGCCGACCGTGTGCCGTGGGGCAACATGTTCGAGTTCTCCCTCACCGGCACGGGCCTGATCATCCTGATCTTCCTGCTCGTGCAGCTCTGGCAGAACCTCAAGTTCCTCGGTGTGTTCATCACCGGGCTCACGATCATCCTGCTCGGCATCGCGACCGTGAACTACTGGGTGCCCGTCGTCCCGCTGCAGCCCGCGCTGCAGTCGTACTGGCTCGTCATCCACGTGTTCGTGGCGATCGCCGGCACCGGGTTCTTCGCCCTGGGCGCCGGCCTCGCGGTGTCGCAGCTCGTGCAGACCTACCGCCAGGGCCGTTCGACCTCGGGCAAGCTCCGCTTCATGGAGACGCTGCCCGACGCCGACCGGCTCGAGGTCCTGACGTACCGCGTCATCCTGGTCGGCTTCGTCCTCTGGACCTTCACGCTCATCGCCGGTGCCATCTGGGCCGAGCGGGCCTGGGGTCGCTACTGGGGCTGGGACACCAAGGAGGTCTGGACCTTCATCATCTGGGTCGTCTACGCCGGGTACATCCACGCGCGGGCGACGCGCGGCTGGCGAGGGGCGCGGTCGTCGTGGCTGGCACTCATCGGCTTCGCCGCGGTGATGTTCAACTTCTCCGTCGTGAACGTCTTCTTCAAGGGCCTGCACAGCTACTCGGGCCTGTGAGCGGCGCAGGTCGCTGACGCGACCGCCACCGGACAGGAGGCGCGGTGCCAGCTGGCACCGCGCCTCCAGTCAGTCTCCGGTCGGTCCCAGGGCCTCAACCGGCCAGCACCGCGTGCACGCGCTCGAGCCGTGCCCGCCACCAGGCGGTCCGCTCCGGCGATGCCGCGTTCCGCGCCAGCAGCTCCCGCGAGACCTCCACACGCCGAACCGGTACCCGCCCGTCGACCGGCAGCAGCGGCGTGCCCGACACGTCCGACTCGAACATCGCCGCCGTGCCGAGTCCGGCGGCGTACCCCGGGCTCATGGCGTCCGCGGCGAGGAACGCCCCCATCCCGAGCCCGACCGACGTGTCGAGCGCACTCGACACCACGCAGGGCAGCCCTGCCTCGGCGACGATGGCCCGCGCGGCCGTGATGCCACCGAGGGGCTGCGCCTTCACGACGAGCACGTCGGCGGCGCCGGCCCGGGCGACGGCGAGCGGGTCTGCCGCCTTCCGGACGCTCTCGTCGGCGGCGATCGGGACGCCGAGCCCCGACAGTCGGGCGCGGAGGGCGGCGAGTTCGGGGACGGTGCGGCAGGGCTGCTCCGCGTACTGCAGGTCGAACGGGGCGAGGCGTTCCAGGGCCTCGGCCGCCTGCTCGACGGTCCACAGGCCGTTCGCGTCGACGCGGACCCGGGCGTCGGCACCCATGATCCGACGCACCTCGGCGACCCGAGCGACGTCGTCGTCGATCGTCGTGCCGGGTTCCGCGGCCTTGACCTTGGCGGTGGTGCAGCCCGGGTAGCGGGCGAGCAACCCGGCGACGGCGTCGGGGGCGATGGCGGGCACGGTGGCGTTCACCGCCACGGAGTCCGCGGCGGGCTCGTGCTGCGCCCAGCCGAAGTCGATCGCGGCCCGGAGCCAGGCAGCGGCCTCGGCGTCGTCGTACTCGACGAACGGCGAGAACTCGGTCCAGCCGGTCGGGCCGCGGAGGACCACTGCCTCGCGGGAGGTGATCCCGCGGAACCGCACCCGCATCGGCAGCGCGACCACGTGCGCGTCGGCGAGGAGGTCGGCGAGTGCGGGCAGTTCGGCGCGGTCGGGGAGCACGTCCCCATCCTGGCAGCGACGTCCAGCCCACCTCACGGTTCCTCGGAGGCGACCGCCAGGGCAGGGCATTAGCATGCATCGGTCGGCCAGGGTCGGCAGCAGGCGATCGGCCGACAGGTGTCGATCAGCACGGGACGACCAGGACGAGGGAGGCGCGGTGCCGGAACCGCAGCAGCGCGCACCGCGTCCGTCGGCACCCGGCCGCGACACCGACGAGTTCGCCCGGCTCATGCAGCGCAACACCGTCGACGTCCGTCAGCAGGGGCCGGTCGGTCGCAGGAAGCGCAACCCGGTCGTCGGCAAGATCGCCCTCGGACTCGCGGTGGTCTCCGCGGCGGTCGACGCGAGCGCCTTCGCCGTGTTCATGGGCGGCGACACCGACTTCGCGTTCGGCATCTGCTTCGTGGTCGTGTTCCTGACGCTCATCGCCGCGGTCCTGGGCTTCGTCGCCGCGGTCGGGTCGTTCGGTCGCTGGTACGGCGCGATCGGCGTGGTGGTGGCCTTCTTCGCCAACCCGGTGATCCTCATCGTCCTGCTCGTGATCGTCGCACCGGAGGTCCTGACCGACATGGGCGGCTCGGCCACGGACGGCATGGGCGTCTGAGCCCAAGCGACACCGTGCCCGAGCGGTACCGTGGGGGCATGGCTGCTCCCGTCTCCGACCTGTTCGATCCCGACGTCTGGACCGCGGCTCCGATCGCGGAGCAGTTCACCGACATCACGTACCACAAGCACGTGTCGCACGGCATCGTCCGGGTCGCGTTCGACCGCCCCGAGGTCCGCAACGCCTTCCGTCCCCGCACGGTGGACGAGCTGTACCGCGCACTCGACGACGCCCGTCAGGACCCCCGCGTCGGCGTGGTCCTGCTGACCGGCAACGGCCCGAGCCAGAAGGACGGCGGCTGGGCGTTCTGCTCCGGCGGCGACCAGCGCATCCGCGGGAGGAGCGGCTACCAGTACGTCGGCGACGAGGGCGCTCCGCCGGAGGGCGTCGACCCGGCTGCGGCCCAGGCGTCGATGGGACGGCTGCACATCCTCGAGGTCCAACGCCTCATCCGGATGATGCCCAAGGTCGTCATCGCGGTGGTCCCGGGGTGGGCGGCCGGCGGCGGTCACTCGCTGCACGCGATCTGCGACCTGACGATCGCGAGCGCCGAGCACGGGAAGTTCAAGCAGACCGACGCCGACGTCGGCTCGTTCGACGGGGGCTACGGCAGCGCCTACTACGCCAAGCAGATCGGGCAGAAGTTCGCCCGCGAGGTCTTCTTCCTCGCGCAGGAGTACTCGGCGCAGCGTGCGTACGAGATGGGCGCCGTGAACGCCGTCGTCCCGCACGAGGACCTCGAGCGCGAGGCGATCCGCTGGGGCGAGATCGTCCTCGGCAAGTCCCCGACCGCGATCCGGATGCTCAAGTACGCGTTCAACGCGGTCGACGACGGCATGGTCGGGCAGCAGGTGTTCGCGGGCGAGGCGACGCGGCTGGCCTACGGCACCGACGAGGCCGTCGAGGGCCGTGACTCGTTCCTCGAGAAGCGCGCGCCCGAGTGGACGTCGTTCCCGTGGCACTACTGATCGGGCGGGCCGAGGCATGACCCGTCCGCTGGTCGCGCTGGGTGCGTCGGATCCGCTCGCGGTGCTCCGCGGCCTGGAGGCAGCACTCGCCGGCGGCCCCGCGCTGCTCCCCGTCGCAGAGGACGCGCCGGCGCTGCCGACACCGGCGCCGGCCAGCGTCCCACAGCGGGTCGCCCTGGTCGTCGAGACGAGCGGGTCCACCGGGACCGGCAAGCGCGTGGCGCTCTCGTCCGAGGCGCTGCTCGCCGGGGCCGCGGCCGCCGACGCAGCGCTGGGCGGTCCGGGCGGGTGGGTGCTCGCGCTGCCCACGCACTACATCGCCGGCCTCAACGTCCTGACCCGGTCGATCGCCGCCGGGACCTCGCCGGTCGTCGTGCCGCCGGGGCACTTCGACGCGGATGCGTTCGCCGACGCCGCCGACCGGCTCGTCACCGGGCCGGCCGCCCCGCGCCGGTACACGTCGCTCGTCCCCGTGCAGCTGGCGCGGGTGCTCGACGACGCCCGGGCGACCCGTTCCCTGGCGGCCTTCGACGCCGTCCTGGTCGGTGGGCAGGCGACGCCGGCACCCCTGCGGCAACGTGCACTCGACGCGGGCGTCCGCGTGGTGACGACGTACGGTGCGAGCGAGACGAGCGGCGGCTGCGTGTACGACGGTGTCCCGTTCGGCTCCGTCCGCACCGAGGTCGTCGACGGTGAGCTGTTCCTTGCTGGCCCGATGCTCGCCGAGGGGTACCTCGACGACGACGAGCGCACCGCGTCCGCGTTCACCGAACGGGACGGGCTCCGCTGGTACCGCACGGGCGACGCCGCCGAGGTGCACGACGGCGTGGTCCGGGTGCTCGGCCGGCTCGACGACGTCGTGATCTCCGGCGGCGAGAAGGTCCCGCTCGGGCAGGTCGAGCGCCTGGTGCGGGAGCTTCCCGGGCAGGACGCCGCGGTCGTGACCCGGCGTGCGTCGGGGGAGTGGGGCGAGGTGCCCGTCGTGGTGACCGCGCGGCCGCTCGACCTCGAGGTCGTCCGTGACCACGTGGGCGCCGCGCTCGGCCGTGCGGCTCGTCCGGCCGCGGTCGTCGTCGTGCCCGAGCTCCCGATGCTCCCGACCGGCAAGCCCGACCGTCGGGCGATCCAGGTCATGGCCGGTTCGTAGGCCCGGGCGACCGGACACCGACGAGTCGCGAATATGATGGTCGGTCGTGGCACGAACGAAGAACTCGACGCAGTCCAAGGGCCGCTCCGGCAACCCGGCGAAGGCCGCGGCACCGCAGCGCACGAAGCGGAAGGCGACCGCGAGCGACTGGATCGGCGGCGCACGCCTCCGCACCCTGACGCTCGGTGTCGTCCCGGTCGTGATGGGCACGACGGTCGCGTTCGTGGACAGCGGCGAACCGAGTGACTTCGGCGCGTTCCTGGCGAAGGACGGCCACGTCGTCATCGCGGTGCTCGCCCTGCTCGTCGCGCTCTTCCTGCAGATCGGCGTGAACTACAGCAACGACTACTCCGACGGCGTGCGCGGCACGGACGAGTTCCGGGTCGGCCCGGCACGCCTCACCGGGGCCGGACTCGCGAAGCCCCGGACCGTGCTGACGGTGGCGCTGACGTTCTTCGGCCTGGCCGCCGTCGCCGGCATCGTCATCGTGGTGCTCACCCAGCTGTGGTGGCTGCTCCTCGTGGGGGCCGCGGCGATCGTCGCGGCGTGGTTCTACACCGGCGGCAAGAAGCCCTACGGGTACAACGCCCTGGGCGAGGTCTTCGTGTTCGTGTTCTTCGGACTCGTCGCCGTCCTCGGTACCCAGTTCGTGCTCATCGGCAGGGTGACCACGAGCGGGTGGGCAGCCGCGGTCGCCGCCGGGTTCTTCGCCTGCGCCGTCCTCATGGTGAACAACATCCGGGACATCGACGAGGACCGCCTCGCCGGCAAGCGCACCCTGGCGGTCGTCGTCGGCCGTCCGGTCGCACGCGTGCTCTACGGCCTGTTCCTGATGCTGCCGTACGTGGTGCTGCTGTGGTTCGTGCTGCTGTACTTCCGGACCGGCTTCACGTACTTCTCGCTGCTGCTGGCACTGCCGGCGCTGGCGATCGGGGTGTCGTCCCGGAAGCCCCGCGAGCTCATCACGGCGCTGCAGCTGTCGTCCTTCGCCTCGCTCGTGTTCGGTGTCGTGCTCGGGATCACGCTGGCCGTCCAGCCGTAGCGTTCAGGCGGACGGAGTCAGTCGTCCTCGGTGTCGCGGCGGGCGGCGTGCCGATCGGCGTCCGACACGGGGCGGGCGACGGGCGCGTCGGTGTCCGCCGCGTCGACGAAGTCGTCCTCGAAGTCGGTGTCCGCGTCGTGCTCGGGCTTCCCACGGCGGTTCGCCAGGCTCAGTGTGACCTGCTCCCGCAGTCTGCCGAGCGCGATGTACGAGACCAGCAGCCCCACCAGCGCGCCGACGATCACGGCCCAGTACCAGGGCATCGGGGTCAGCAGGAGCAGTGCCACGGCCACGGCGAAGATGCCGAGACGGGCCAGGGTGTAGACGAGCCACGCTTTCACGCGGCAAGTCTACGGATGCGCGACCGGCAGGGACCCCACAGCCTCGCGACCTAGACTCCGGACATGGTCCGACTGTGGTTGATCGTCGTCGTGGCGGCCGTGGCCTTCACGGTGTACGCGGCGATCGACTGCGCCACCATGCCCCGCGAACGTGTCCGTTCCCTCAGCCGCGGCGTCTGGCTCCTGCTCGTGATCGTCCTCCCCGTGCTCGGCGGGGTCCTCTGGTTCCTGCTCGGCCGTGCGCCGGCGACGAAGCCGGGCGGCGGCTCCGGGTACCGTGGACCCGAAGACGACCCGGACTTCCTCGGGGGCCCGCACGGCCCCGAGCGGCACCCCACGGACAAGGACCAGGACGACGAGACCCTCCGAGACCTCGAGCAGCAGTTCCGCGAACGAGAACGACGCGCCGACCGAGACCGCCGCGACCAGCACCGCGACGACGACGGCCGCACCGATCGCTGACGGTCCCGCGGGTTCCGGCAGCCCCGCGACCGACTTCGCACTGACCCTCTTCGCCGAACTGGCGCGCGCCGGCGTCACCGACGTCGTCGTCAGCCCCGGCTCGAGGTCGCAGGCACTGGCCCTGGCAGCCGTCGCCCTGGAACGGGCCGGCGGCATCAGCGTGCACGTCCGACTCGACGAACGCACCGCCGGGTTCTACGCGCTCGGCCTCGCGGTCGAGTCCGGTCGTCCCGCCGCCGTCGTCACCACGTCCGGCACCGCCGTCGCGAACCTGCACCCCGCCGTGCTCGAGGCGCACCACTCCGGCGTGCCGATGATCGTCGTCAGTGCCGACCGCCCGGACGAGCTCCGCGGCATCGGGAGCAACCAGACCACCGTCCAACCGGGCATCTTCGGCGCAGCCGTCGCGTTCGTGCGGGACGTCCAGGCGCCGACCGCGCACGGTGTCGACGCGAGCACCACGGACACCGTCCGCACCCTCGTGCGCCAGGCGGTCGCCGCGGCCGCGGGACACGAGGGACAGCCCGGGCCGGTGCAGCTGAACGTCGCCTTCCGTGAGCCGCTCTCCGCCGGACTCGGCGACGACGACGTGCAGCCGGTGCCCGACGACGAGGTCGACCTCGCGTTCGCCACACGCCGCGTCCACTCGGGGCTCCCGGTCGCCGAGCTGACGCCGGACGACGAGCCCGGGACGGTCGTCATCGCGGGGCACGACGCCGGGGCGGACGCCGAACGGATCGCCTGGGAGCTCGGTGCGCCGCTGCTCGCCGAGGTGTCGAGCGGGGCGCGCTTCGGCCGCAACCTCGTGGTGACCTACCGCGAGCTCCTGCGCGAGCCGGAGTTCGGCGGCGCGGTGCGCCGCGCCGTCGTGCTCGGCCACCCCACCCTCAGTCGTGAGGTCCCCGCGCTCCTGCAGCGCGACGACGTCGAGACCATCGTGGTCCGCGGACCGGGCGCCGATCCCTTCGACCCGGCCCGCGCCTCCAGACCGACCGCGGCGACCACCTTCGTGTCCGACGTCCGCGTGACGGGCCGCACCCGGCCGGAGCACCGTGCGTGGGTGGGACGCTGGGTGGCGACGAGCCGCGCACTGCTGGGTGGCGGTGACGCCGGACCGGACCTCGACGCGAAGCGCTCGAGCGACCGGGCCGAGCGCAACAAGTTCCTCCGCGACGAGGTGGCGCTCCGCCGCCGTCCGGTCGACCGGGCGATGCTCGCGGACGCGGTCTGGGGCGCGACCTGGCCCCACGACCGACTGGTCCTCGGCGCCTCGCAGATCATCCGCGTCGCCGACGGACACGTCGCCGGCAAGCCCATCCGGGTGCACGCGAACCGCGGCCTCGCGGGCATCGACGGCACCGTGTCCACGGCACTCGGCATCGCCGCCGCACTCGAACGGTCGTCGGCGTCGATCGGCACCACGCGCGTGCTGCTCGGCGACCTGACGCTGCTGCACGACCTCGGTGCGTTCGTCACCGGCACCGAGGAACCCCGGCACCGCGTGCAGGTCGTCGTCGGCAACGACTCCGGGGGAGCGATCTTCCGCGGGCTCGAGGTCGCGGCGACCACACCGGAGGCCGACATGCGCCGGATGATGACCACGCCGCAGTTCGTCGACGTCGAGCGCGTCGTGACGGGGCTCGGGTGGGAGTACCGACGCGCGGCGACGTGGGGCGACCTGGAGCGCGTGCTGACGGACCCGGCCGAGCGCGTCGTCATCGAGGTCCCGCTGGCCGACTGACGAGACCCCGCGTCGTACCGGACTGGAGGCGCGTGGCGGCACCGCGCCGCGCCTCCCGTCCGGCACGCTGCCGGGTCGCAGACGCGCGCGGCGCGGGATCAGGCCAGGGCGTCGGTGATCGGGCGGAACTTCAGCGCGGTCTCGGCGACCTCGCGCGCCGGGTCCGACCCGGCCACGATGCCCGCGCCCGCCCAGGCCCGCACCAACCCGTCGTCGGTGATGCGGGCGCTGCGGAGCGCGAGCATCCACTCCCCGTCGCCGTTCGCACCGAGCCACCCGACGGGCCCGGCGTAGCGGCCGCGGTCGACGCCCTCGAGCTCGGACACGAGCCGCACCGCCACGTCGGTCGGGGTCCCCGCGACCGCGGCCGTCGGGTGCAGCGCGTCGGCGACGTCGAGCGAGGTGGTCCCCACCGGCAGGGTCGCCTGCACGTCGGTGGCGAGGTGCCACAGGTTCGGCAGCTGCAGCCGGAACGGCTCCGGGTCCGCACGCAGGTCGGAAGCGATCGGCCGCAGTGCCGCGAGCAGGCTGTCGATCGCGAACGCGTGCTCCCCGACGTCCTTCGCGCTCGCGGCGAGGGCCTCGGCGGCGGCGCGGTCGGACACGGCGTCCGTGCCCCGTGCGGCACTGCCGGCGAGGACACGCGCGGACAGCAGCGTGCCGTCCGTCCGGGCGAGTGTCTCCGGCGTCGCGCCGACGAGCCCGTCGACGGCGAACGTCACGCACTGCGGGTAGGCCTCGGCGAGGTCGAGCAGGATCGCCCGGCGGTCGGCGTCGTCGGGAAGGGTCCCGACGAGGTCACGGGCCAGGACGACCTTCTCGGCGTCGCCCGCGGCGATCCGGCGGACGGCGTCGGCGACCCGCTCGGCGTACGCGTCGGCATCGATGCGGCCGGGGCCGAGGGCGACCGACACGTGCGGTCCGACGTTCGGCACCGGCACCGAGGTGCGGGTGAAGCCGAGCGGTTCCGGGTCCGGCGTGGTGTCGACCGCGGTGAGCCACGCCCGGCCCCGTCGGCGGCCGATCACCACGCGCGGGACGATCAGCACGCTCGTCTCGGCGGAGTCGTCGGCGAACGTGAACGACCCGAAGGCGACGAGACCGGTGCCGCGGAGCTGCACGGGGTCGTCGACCACGGCGGACTCCACGATGGTGCGCCAGACGGCAGCGGCCTCCCGCATCCGCTCCGGTCCGGTGAACGTGAAGCGCAGGGCCTCGCCGATGCCGACGATGCCGTCGCCGTTCCGGACGAACGCGAGCGGGCTGTCCCGGAGGGTGTGGCGGAGGACGGCGCCCGGGTCGTCGAGGATCCGGGTCGAGACCGTCAGCGGTGGGGCCGCCGTGGTGGTTCGGGTCACGAACCGATCGTACGCGCCGGTTCCGACCGCTCACGCGCCGTGCTCGGGGGAACCCACGGGCGGGACCTCTAGGATGTTGTGGGTGAGCAGAGCGGACCTGAACAAGCGGCCGGACGAGGTGGCGGCCATGTTCGACGACGTCGCCGCGAAGTACGACCTCACGAACGACATCCTCTCCGCGGGCAACGCCCCGCTGTGGCGTGTCGCGACGGTCCGCGCGGTCGACCCCCAGCCCGGCGAGAAGGTGCTCGACATCGCCGCCGGCACGGGCACGAGCGCGGCGGCCTTCGCGAAGAAGGGCGCAGACGTCACGGCGCTCGACCTCTCCGCGGGCATGATCGCCGTCGGCCGCGAGCGCCACCCCGAGATCACCTTCGTCGAGGGGGACGCCGAACACCTCCCGTTCGGCGACGACACCTTCGACGCGGTCTCGATCTCCTTCGGCCTGCGCAACGTCAACGACCCGATGCAGGCGCTCGGCGAGATGCTGCGGGTCCTCAAGCCCGGCGGGCGCGTCGTGATCTGCGAGTTCTCGACGCCGCCCCTCGCCGTGCTCCGCTTCGGGTACGGCACGTACCTGAAGCGGGTGCTGCCGGGCGTCGCGCGGCTCTCGAGCAGCAACCCCGCCGCCTACCGCTACCTCGCCGAGTCGATCGAGGCGTGGCCCGAGCAGCAGGTCCTCAGCCAGTGGCTCCGCGGTGTCGGCTTCACGATGGTCGCCTACCGCAACCTCACGGCCGGTATCGTCGCACTGCACCGCGGACGCAAGCCCGTGGCGGGCACGGTCCGCGAGTCCGTCGCCCGTCGTGCGAAGGCGCGCCGCGAGCACCAGCACACCGGTGAGCAGCCGAGCGTCGACCCCACCGACGCCTGACCGGTCCCTCCACCCCCGAACACGGAGCAGCACTTGAATCCGAGCGTCCCGGTCGCACGTCGCGCACCGAGTCTCCGCGCGTCGCTGGGCATCGGCGAGCGACTGTTCGCCACGCCCTCGGAGCGGCGGTTCATCGCGGCCGTCGACGACGGGCTGGAGCTCGTCGAGCAGGGCCTCGAAGAAGCCATGCGCTCGACGGACACCCTCGCCGACACGACGAGCCGCTACCTGCTCTCGGCGGGCGGCAAGCGGATCCGGCCGACGCTGACGCTCCTCATCGCTCAGCTCGGTGACGGCGTGACCGACGCGGTCGTGAAAGCCGCCGTCAGCATCGAGACGACCCACCTCGCGTCGCTGTACCACGACGACGTCATGGACGAAGCGCCCGTGCGACGCGGTGTCCCGGCAGCCCACGTGACGTACGGCAACAACGTGGCCATCCTCACCGGCGATCTGCTCTTCGCCCGCGCCAGCCTCATCACGGCGGACCTCGGGACCGAGGGCATCCGGATGCAGGCCGAGACCTTCCAGCGGCTCTGCATGGGGCAGCTGCACGAGACCACCGGCCCCCAGCCCGAGGACGACCCGGTCGAGCACTACATCCAGGTCCTCAGCGACAAGACCGGTTCGCTCATCGCGACGGCCGCCCGCGCCGGTGTGATGTTCTCCGGAGCCGACCGCTCCTACCTGGACGCCGTCGGCACCTTCGGCGAGAAGGTCGGCGTGGCGTTCCAGCTCGTCGACGACGTCATCGACCTCGCCCCCGCGAAGGACAAGACCGGCAAGATCGCCGGCAACGACCTCCGCGCCGGCGTGGACACCCTGCCGCTGCTGCAGCTCCGTCGCCTCGCCGCGACCGGTGCACCGGACGCGGTGGCCCTCCTCGAACGCATCGAGCGTGACGTCAACGCCGCACCGGACGACGTCGTCGACTCCGCGCCCTACCAGTCCGCCGTGGCCGCGCTCCGGGAGCACGAGGCCACCGCCGCCACCCGGGCCGTCGCGGTCCGGTGGGCGACCGAGGCGGTCGACGCCCTCGCACCGCTGCCGGACGGCACGGTGAAGCGGGCGTTGATCCGCTTCGCCGAGTCGGTCGTCGACCGCAGCCGATGACGCGGTGACACCGCGGCGGACGACGCCGCCCCACCGCTGACGCAGGAGCGACGCGACGCGGCCACGAGACCCCCTCGGGAGCACCCCACCCGAACGAAACTGGAGACGATCAGTGCCCACCCTCCGAGTCGCCATCGTCGGCGCCGGCCCCGCCGGCATCTACGCCGCGGACATCCTGCTGCGCGAGGCCCACGGCCACGACGTGTCGATCGACCTGTTCGAGCAGCTGCCCGCACCGTACGGGCTGGTCCGCTACGGCGTCGCCCCCGACCACCCCCGCATCAAGGGCATCATCAACGCCCTGCGTGACGTGCTCGACCGCGGCGTCGTCCGGCTCTTCGGCAACGTCCGCTTCGGCGAGGACATCACCCTCGACGACCTGCGGAAGCACTACCACGCCGTGGTGTTCTCGACCGGCGCGATCAAGGACGCCGACCTGGACGTCCCCGGTGTCGAGCTCGAGGGCTCGTACGGCGCGGCCGACTTCGTCAGCTGGTTCGACGGCCACCCCGACGTCCCGCGCACCTGGCCGCTCACGGCGGAGAGCGTCGCGGTGATCGGCAACGGCAACGTGGCCCTCGACGTCTCGCGCATCCTCGCGAAGCACGCCGACGACCTGCTGCCGACCGAGATCCCGGCGAACGTGTACGAGGGCCTCAAGGCGTCCCCGGTCACCGACGTGCACGTGTTCGGCCGTCGCGGCCCGGCGCAGGTGAAGTTCACTCCGCTCGAGCTCCGCGAACTCGGCGAGCTCCGCGACGTCGACATGATCGTCTACGACGAGGACTTCGACCACGACGAAGCTTCGAAGACCGCCATCGCCACGAACAAGCAGGTGATGGTGATGAACCGCGTGCTGGAGCAGTGGCGCACGCGTGAGACCGGGCAGGCCAGCCGTCGCCTGCACCTGCACTTCTACGCGAAGCCCCTCGAGTTCGTCGGCGAGGACGGCAAGCTCACCGCGATCCGCTACGAGCGCACCCGCCCGAACGGCCAGGGCGGCGTCGAGGGCACCGGCGAGATCCGCGAGGTCCCGATCCAGGCCGCGTACCGCGCCGTGGGCTACTTCGGGTCGCCGCTGCCCGGCGTGCCGTTCGACGAGCGTCACGGGGTCATCCCGAACCACGAGGGCCAGGTCCTCGACGACGACAACCAGCAGCTCCCGGGCGTCTACGCCACCGGCTGGATCAAGCGCGGACCCGTCGGCCTGATCGGGCACACGAAGTCCGACGCGATGGAGACCGTGCAGCACATCGTCAACGACCAGGCGAGCTGGTGGACGCCGGAGGACCCGTCCGAGGGTGCGATCCCGGCACTCCTGACCGAGCGCGGTGTCGAGTACACCGACCTCGACGGCTGGCACAACCTCGACGCCCACGAACTCGCCCTGGGCGAGCCCCACGGTCGTGAGCGCATCAAGGTCGTCCCGCGCGAGGAGATGATCGACGTCTCGCTCGGTCGCGCGAACGCCACCGCGAGCTAGGCGAGAGCCGACGCCGTGACCGACGCACGCCCCGCACCGCCCACCGCGTTGCGGGGCGTGCTCGTTCCCGGCGGCCGGCTGCAGGGTGTCGACGCCGCCCGGGCGATCGCCTTGCTCGGCATGATGGCGACGCACGTCGGCGGGATCGCGGACGCGGTGGACTGGTCGGACCCGGGGACCTGGGCGGCCGTCGCGCACGGCCGGTCGTCGTCGCTCTTCGCGGTCCTCGCCGGGGCGTCGATCGGTCTGACGAGCGGGCGCACCAACCCGCCCGGTCCGCCGGCGATCGGTCGCGTGCGCGGTCGGCTGGCGATCCGTGCCGTCGTGGTGGTCGCGATCGGCCTGCTCCTGATGGCGTTGCAGACGCCGGTGTACGTGATCCTGCCGACGTACGGTGTGCTGTTCCTGCTCGCGATCCCGGTGCTCCGGGTGCGGGCACGGTGGCTGCTCGTGGTCGCCGGGCTGTGCGCAGTGCTGTCGCCGGTGGTCGCGATGGCGACCGTCCCGTTCTACGCGGACGCCGGCATGTGGGAGGTCCAGCTCGGCCTCGTCTACCCGGTGGTCACCTTCCTGGCGTACGTCCTGGTCGGTCTCGCGGTCGCCCGCAGCGGCCTGGAGGCGCGGGGAACGCAGGTCGTGCTCCTCGCGTCCGGCGCAGTGGTCGCGCTGGTCACGTACCTGGTCGGGAACGCCCTCGCCCCGGTGCCCGCCGACGCCGCGTTCGCGTTCCCGGGCGTGCCGTACGCGGGGGAGGGCAGCACCGGCCCCGAGGCGCTCGCACAGCTGTTCCTGTCGCCGCGGGACCACTCGTCGTCGATCGTCGACGTGGTCGCGACCGCGGGGATCGCCGTCGCCGTCATCGCCCTGTGCACGCTCGTGTTCGACGGTCGGGGGCGCACGGCGGAGCGGATCGCCTTCCCGCTGGCCGCGGTGGGATCGATGCCCCTCACCGTGTACGCGGGGCACCTCGTGGTGCTCGCGATGCTGCCCGAGTACCCCGACTCACCAGCCGCGTGGTGGTGGTTCGCGATCGGTTCGGTGCTGTTCGCGATGACGTGGCGCGCGTTCCTCGGGCGTGGACCCCTGGAACGCCTGACCGCCCGCCTGACACGCCTGGTGCCGGACCCGCGCACCTGACCGCGCACGGTGCGAGGCGGACCCGACCTGCGGTCCGTGCGGTGCGAGTTCCCGCGCAGTGTGCGATGCTCGCGCCCTCCCACTGCGGTCGGAACCTCGCACACTGGCGAGCGCCCGCGCACGAGACCGCGCACGGTGCGGGGCCGACCCGCGCCTCCAGGCCAGCGTCTACTGCAGCGCCGCCGTGAGCCGCGCGACGTTGTCGAGCACCTGGGACCGCCGCGGACGCTCCACCCACGCGTCGAGCGTCAGCTCGAAGCTGTGCTCCTTGTACGCGTCCTGCACCTCGCGCAGCGAGTCGACGAAGCGGCTGCCGCGCACCATCACGGAGACCTCGAGGTTGAGGCTGAACGACCGCATGTCCATGTTGCTCGACCCGATCACCGCCACGTCGTCGTCGATCGTGAAGTGCTTCGCGTGCAGGATCGTGGGCGCCCGGTAGAGCCAGATCTTCACGCCGGCCCGGAGCAGCCCCTCGTAGTAGGAGCGCTGCGCGTGCCACGTCATCGCGTGGTCGCCCATCTCGCCGACGAACAGCTCGACCTCGACCCCGCGCTGCGCGGTGGTGGTGATGGCGTAGAGCATGGAGTCGTCGGGCACGAAGTACGGCGACGTGATCGACACCTTGCTCTGCGCCGAGTACAGCAGCGCGTTGAAGAGGCGCAGGTTGTTCTCGCCGTCGAACCCGGGGCCGGACGGCACGACCTGGCAGTCCAGCGCGTCACCGCGGTCGGCCCGCTGGACGGGGTCGCTCTCGCGGAGCAGGAGCTCGTCGGTCTCGCTGTACCAGTCGGTCACGAACAGGGCGTTGAGGCCGGCGACGACGGGGCCCTCGAACCGGGCGAACAGGTCCTTGTAGGCCATGCCCTTGTCGAGGTGCGACTTGAGGTCGTAGGACTTGTCGATGAGGTTCTGCGACCCGGTGAACGCCACCGAGCCGTCGATCACCATGATCTTCCGGTGGTTGCGGAGGTCCGGCCGCTGGAACTTCCCCTGCAGCGGCAGCAGCGGGAGCATGAGGTGCCACTCGATGCCGGCACGGTCCATGAACGCCAGCGTGTCCTTGTAGCCGGGGTAGCCGCGGCTCGCCCAGTGGTCGAGCAGGAACCGCACCGTCACACCGCGGGCCTGCGCACGGGCGAGGGCCTCGAAGAACGGGCGCGTGGTGTCGTCGAGCGTCGCGATGTAGAACTCGACGTGGACGAACCGCCGGGAGTCGTCGATCGCGCGGGTCATCTCGGCGATCGACTCGTCGTAGTCGGGGTAGAGCTCCGCCGAGTTGCCGCCGACGAGGGGCATCGCGCCGAGCTCGCGGTTCAGTCGCGTGATGCTGTCGAGCCACGCCGGCCACGGGTGGTCGCGGCGGACCCGCTCGATGCCCTCGGTCTGCTCGAGGATGTACGCGTTGATCTCCGTCTGCTTCTCACGCCGGGCGTGCGGCAGCTTCGTCGACCCGATGACCAGGAAGACGATGAAGCCGATGTAGGGGATGAGGAAGATCGCCAGCAGCCAGGCGGTGGCCGTCTGCGGCTTGCGGTTGATCGGGACGTAGATGATCGAGAAGACGCGGATCGCCAGGTCCAGCAGGACCAGGAAGACCGTGATGGCGACGTTGAGCCAGTGCTCCACAGCGGTGCGCGGCGCGTCAGCGGAAGTTGATGAACTGCAGCGGCACGTCGAACTCTTCACCCTTGAGGAGCTGGATCGTGTTCTGCAGGTCGTCGCGGCTCTTCGAGGAGACGCGCAGTTCGTCGCCCTGGATCTGGTTCTTCACGGTCTTCGGGGCGTTGGCCCGGAGGAACGCGCCGATCTTCTTCGCGACGTCCTGCTCGATGCCGTTCTTGAACTTCACCTCGATGCGGTACTCCTTGCCCGAGGGGTACGGGTCACCGGCGTCGAGGCTCTTCAGGCTGATGTTCCGCTTGATCGCCTTGCTCTGCAGGACGTCGAGGACGGCCTTCGCGCGCTCTTCCGAGTTCGCCTTGATGAGGACGTCCTCACCGCTGAACGCGATCGATGCGTCGGCACCCTTGAAGTCGTACCGCTGCTCGATCTCCTTGGCGGCCTGGTTGAGGGCGTTCTCCGCCTCCATCTTGTCGACCTTGCTGACCACGTCGAAGGAACTGTCTGCCATGCGGGACAGCCTAACGGCGGACGGGAGGCGCGGTTCGGCACCCACGGATCGGCCTGCGCGGCCGTCCGGTCCGGTCCGACGTGGTCACGAGCACGTCCCGAGATCGGCTATGCTTTCATGCGCGCCTTCGGTTGGTGACTACACGGGCCGGGTGCGCACATGGCAAGTTACCCAAGCGGCCAAAGGGATCTGACTGTAAATCAGCCGGCGTAGCCTTCGGGGGTTCGAATCCCTCACTTGCCACCATCGGAACGGCCCCGTCCACTGCGGACGGGGCCGTTCCGTTTCCGGCAGGCTGGTCGCATGCCCGTCGACCCCACGCCGTCCCAGTTCGCCGACCTCGCCGAGGCCATCGCCCTCGAGGCCGCGTCGCTCGCCGCCCGACGCCGTGCCGAGGGTGTCGAGGTCGCCGACCGGAAGTCGAGCATCGTCGACGTGGTCACGGCAGCCGACCGCGAGGTCGAGGCGCTCATCCGGTCGCGGATCGCCGAGGCCCGCCCGGACGACGCGTTCTTCGGCGAGGAGTCCGGCACCGGCGCGGGGACCTCGGGGATCACCTGGGTCGTGGACCCGATCGACGGGACCGTCAACTACCTCTACGGCAGTCCCGAGTACGGCGTGAGCATCGGCGTCGTCCGCGGAGCCGCCGACCCGACCACGTGGGAACCGGTCGCCGGCGTCGTCGTCGCACCGGCCACCGGCGTCGTGCACCGGGCCGTGGTCGGCCAGGGTGCGACGCGGGACGGCGTGCCGCTGCACGCCGGGTCGCCGACGTCGCTCGCCGAGACGCTCGTCGCGACCGGGTTCGGCTACACCGCGGACCGTCGTCGGCAGCAGGTCGACGTGCTCGCGGGGCTCATCGGCGAGGTCCGGGACATCCGGCGCGGGGGAGCGGCGTCGCTGGACTGCTGCGCGGTGGGAGCGGGGACCGTGGACGCCTACTACGAGCGCGGGATCAACCCGTGGGACATGGCCGCGGGGTCGATCGTGGCGCAGGAGGCCGGGGCCGTCGTGCGCATCTGGGAGGCCGGCGGGACGCGGTCGTTCCTCTTCGCGAGCCCGGGGATCGCGGACGACCTGACGGCCGTGCTCCAGCGGCTCGAGGAGTCCGTGCTCGCGGTGTGAGCCGCCTGACCCCTCGGTCTGGGGGAGCCGTGTGGTCATGACCAGGACTGGCGACACGGTAGGGCTCCTGCTACCGTTCTCTGGTCCCGTTATCTGCTCGTTACCATCGAGCGCACCTCGCCCCGATCAGGATCGCCACCGAACGCATGCCCCACTCCTCCCTCTCGCCCGAGCTCACCGACGGCACCGTGAACGCACCCGCACCGGTCGTCCACCTGACCCGACGGGCACGCATCGAGGCGGAGCGAGCAGCTGCGGCAGTGGCGGTGCAGGGCGACCACCTCGACCAGGTGACGGTCGTGGCGGAGCCGGAGCGCGCCTCCAGGCCGTCGTTCGAGGACCTCGTGAGCCCGGCCACCCCGCCGGCGCCCGCGTCCCCGATCGACCTCGCGCCGACGTCCCCGGCCATGCCGGCGTCCACCGCCGGCCCCGTGACGCCGCCCGCGCCCTCGTCGCCCGTCGTGGCCGCGACCGCTCCGGTACGGACTGCCGCTCCCGCGCCGTCGCAGACCCGCCGCGTCCTCGGCCAGGTGCCCGCGTCCCGTCGCGGCGGCCGACCGGTCCGCACCGGACGGCCCGCGTCGACCGTGCACGTCGACCGCGCCACCCGCCACATCGCGGCGTCGCGCCCGGTCGCCACGGCGTCCGTGCAGCACGGTGCCTCCTTCCGCAAGGCCGCGTCGCGCGTGACCGCCGTCGGTGCACTGCTCTTCGCCGCCGGCCTCGTGGTCTCGACCTCGCTGCCCGCGCAGGCGCTCTACACGCCGGAGCCGGGCTCGACGTCCCAGCGTGCGACTGCCTCCGGTGCGACCCAGTCGCTCAGCGTCGGCTCCGGTGCCACGGACGCCGAGACCAACCGCGACCAGTACTCGGTGTCCTCGGCGACGCAGTACAAGAACGTCGACTCCTCGAGCTTCACGAACGACCCGAACGGCACGATCCAGTGGCCGTTCCTGACGGGTGTGCCCATCACCTCCGGCTTCGGCGGCCGTCAGGTCGAGGGGTGCTCGTTCTGCTCGACGAACCACATGGGTGTCGACTTCGCCCCGGGCGAGGGCACCCCGATCCGGGTGATCGCAGCCGGCACCGTGATCAAGGTGCAGGCGGACGACGGCGGCTTCGGCAACGACGTCTGGGTCGAGCACGACGTCGACGGCAAGCAGTTCACCAGCGTCTACGGCCACATGGAGGACAACTCCTTCAAGGTCGTCAAGGGCCAGCAGGTCGAGGTCGGTGACGAGCTCGGACTCGTCGGCAGCACGGGCAACTCGACGGGCCCGCACCTGCACCTGGAGGTCCACGTCGACGGCGTCCCGGTGGACCCGCTGGCGTGGCTCAAGGCCAACGCGAACTAGTGGTCTGACGCGGCACGCCCGGGCGTCACGCCGGGTTCCTGACCACGGTCGCGGGTCTGCTATCCTCGTGTGGTGCCGCCGAGCGGCACATGCCCCGATAGCTCAGTGGTAGAGCACTTCCATGGTAAGGAAGGGGTCGTCAGTTCAATCCTGACTCGGGGCTCCGACCCGGAGCCGTTGTCGCTCCGGATCCTTGGCGGGGTAGCTCAGTTGGTTAGAGCACACGACTCATAATCGTGGGGTCGCGGGTTCAAGTCCCGCCCTCGCTACCGCAAGCCCGGCGTCCGCGCCGGGCTTTCGTCGTTTCCGGGGGCGCTCGTCGGCGCACAACCGGAGTCATCCGGAACCGCAGAAGGTCGCGGTTCGGGCCCACTTTGGTTGTGCGCCACCGCAGACCGCAGACCGGCTGCCGCCCTGACGCCCGCGGCCCGGGGGCGTCAGAACGGGCGGTGCTCCGGGTGCGCGGCGAGCACCCCGGCGGACCGGAGTGCCCGCTCGAGCGTCGCGTTGACCTGCTGCCACGCGCTCTGCCGCCGGCCCGCTCCGATGCCCCCGCCGGACACCGCCGTACCGTGCCCCGAGTGCCGCAGCGTGATCGTGGTCGACGTCCCCGTGACGGTCGTGGACAGCTCGTACCGACGGAACTCCCGTGACGGGTGCACCAGGGCTCCGAGCAGGATCGTCAGCATCCGGCTGCCGGTGGTGGCGGTGATCGTTCCGCCGGTCGACTCCACGCGGTGGCCGGTCTGGCGCAGTGCTGCGCCCGCGACCTCCATGGCCGTGCACCGGTCGCCCGTGTGCACCGCGAACTCGGTCGTCGTGTTCATCGTGCTTCCCCTCCCCGGAAGTGCCGGCCCGGAACCACCGGGACGCTGGCATCGGTTCCCCCGAACCGCGTCCGACAACCATAGCCGATGCATACTCATGAACGACAGGCCCCCAGACGGGCGTCGCTAGACTGCCGGACGTGTCTGTGAACCCCGAGCTCGTCGGCAGGACGTTCCCGCCGGCCCAGCCGTACCTGGTCGGTCGTGAGAAGGTGCGGGAGTTCTCCCGTGCCGTGTTCGCGACGAACCCGATCCACCACGAGCCCGAGGCCGCCCGTGCCGCCGGCTACGACGACGTCGTCGCACCGCCGACCTTCGCGGTCGTCGTGCAGGAGGCCACGCTCGCCCAGCTCCTCGCCGAGCCGGACGCCGGGATCGACTTCTCGCGCGTCGTCCACGGCGAGCAGGCCTTCACCTACGACCGGCCGATCGTGGCCGGCGACGAGCTCACCGCGACCCTGACGGTCACGAGCGTGAAGACCCTCGGCGGCAACGCCATGGTCACCGCCGAGAGCACGATGAACGACGCCGCGGGGGAGCACGTCGTCACGGCGACCTCCACCCTCGTCGTCCGAGGAGACGACGCATGACCACCGCACCCGTGACCGCGCTCGAGGTCGGCACCGTCGTCGCCGAGCGCGAGGTCCACCTCACCCGCGACTCGCTCGTCCGCTACGCCGGCGCCTCGGGTGACTTCAACCCGATCCACTACCGCGACGACGTCGCCGCGTCCGTCGGGCTGCCCGGCGTCCTCGCGCACGGCATGCTCACCATGGGCCTCGCGGTGCAGTCGGTGTCCGAGTGGCTCGGCGACCGCGGTGTCGTCGTCCGCTACGGCGTCCGCTTCACCCGGCCCGTGGTCGTCGACCCTGAGCAGGGCGCGACCGTCGGTGTCGTCGCCAAGGTCGGCACCGTCGACGACGAGGGCCGTCCGCAGCGCATCGACCTCACCGTGACCGCCGCCGGGCAGACCGTGCTCGGCAAGGCGCAGGTCACGGTGGCGTTCCGCTGACCGTGTCGGAGCTGGTGCTCGCGGACCTCACGACGCTGCGCGTCGGTGGTCCCGCCACACGGTTGCTCACCGCGACGACGACCGACGAGCTCGTCGACCACGCCGTCTCGGCGTGGGACGACGACGAGTGGCTCGTGCTCGGTGGCGGCAGCAACCTCCTCGTCGCCGACGACGGCTTCGACGGCACCGTCGTCCTCGTGCGCACAACCGGCATCGAAGCCGTGCCGTCGGATGACCCAGGGACGGCCGCCGACGGCGTCACCGTCCGCGTCGCGGCCGGTGAACCCTGGGACGCGTTCGTCGCCTCGACCGTCGAGCACGGTTGGACCGGCCTGGAGGCACTGAGCGGCATCCCGGGCACGGTCGGAGCCGCCCCCGTGCAGAACATCGGCGCCTACGGGGTCGAGTTGTCCGACGTGCTCACCCGGATCGAGTTCCTCGACGCGTCCACGGGGGAGCGAGCGTGGGTGCCCGCGGCCGAGCTGGCGCTCGGTTACCGCACGTCGACGCTCAAGCACGGACGACGGGGTGTGGTGCTGACGGTCGAGTTCCGGCTCGGCACGGCCTCTGCCGACGGTGTCCCGGTCCGCTACGCGCAGCTCGCGGGTTCGCTGGGTGTCGAGCTCGGGGCCCTCGTGGCGCCGTCGACGGTCCGGGCGGAGGTGCTGCGCCTCCGCGGCACGAAGGGCATGGTCCTCGACGAGGACGACCACGACACCTGGAGCGCCGGGTCGTTCTTCACCAACCCGATCGTGTCGGCGGCCTTCGCGGAGACCCTGCCCGCCGAGGCCCCGCGCTGGCAGGCCGGTGACGACGTGAAGCTCAGCGCCGCCTGGCTCATCGAGCACGCCGGCGTGCACCGCGGGTACGCCGTGCCCGGGTCCCGTGCCGCGATCTCGTCGAAGCACACCCTCGCGCTGACGAACCGCGGGGGAGCGACCGCCGCCCAGGTGGCGGAACTCGCCCGCTACGTCCAGGTGACCGTCCTGAACCGCTTCGGGGTCTCGCTCGTGCCGGAACCCGTGGCGGTGGGCGACCTGCTCGCCTGAGCCGAGCCGCGCCTCCAGGCCTGCAACGCAGAACGGCCCACCTCGCCGAGGTGGGCCGTTCCCGCGTTCCGGGTGACTACGCGAAGAACGCCGCGAGCCGGGCGACGCCCTCGGCGATGTCGTCGTCGCCCAGGGCGTACGACAGGCGGAGGTAGCCCGACGGACCGAAGGCCTCGCCCGGGACGACCGCGACCTCGGCGTGCTCGAGGATGAGGTCCGCGAGCTCGAGCGTGGTGGTCGGCGTCGTGCCGGCCCACTCGCGGCCGAGCAGCGCCGTGACGTCCGGGTAGACGTAGAAGGCGCCCTGCGGGGTCGGCGTGACGAAGCCCGGGATCGCGTTGAGCCCGGCGACGATGGCCTGGCGCCGGCGGTCGAAGGCCTCGCGCATGGTCGCGACGGGCTCCTGCGGGCCGGTGAGCGCAGCGATCGCGGCGCGCTGCGACACGTTCGACACGTTCGACGACAGGTGCGACTGCAGGTTCGACGCGGCCTTCACGGCGTCGGTCGGGCCGATGAACCAGCCGACGCGCCAGCCGGTCATCGCGTACGTCTTGGCGACGCCGTTGACGAGGATCGTCGTGTCGGCGAGGGCGGGGACCGCGTCGAGGATGCCCGTGAACCGGACGCCGTCGTACACGAGGTCCTGGTAGATCTCGTCGCTGATCACCCAGATGCCGTGCTCGAGCGCCCACTCGCCGATGGCCTTCGTCTGCTCGGCGGTGTACACCGAGCCGGTCGGGTTCGACGGCGAGCAGAAGAGGAGCGCCTTGGTCTTCGAGGTGCGCGCGGCCTCGAGCTGCTCGACCGTGACCAGGTAGTCCTGGTCGCTGCCGGCGAAGACGTCGACGGGGACGCCACCGGCCAGGCGGATCGCCTCGGGGTAGGTGGTCCAGTAGGGGGCGGGGAGGAGGACCTCGTCGCCGGCGTCGACGATCGTCTGGAACGCCTGGTAGACGGCCTGCTTGCCGCCGTTCGTGACGATGACCTGCGCGGGGTCGACGGTGATGCCGGACTCGCGCGCGGTCTTCTCGGCGATCGCCTGCTTCAGCTCGGGGAGCCCGGTGGCCGGCGTGTACCGGTGGTTCTTCGGGTCCTGCGCGGCCTGGACGGCGGCGTCGACGACGTGCTGCGGCGTGGCGAAGTCCGGCTCGCCGGCGGCGAAGGAGATCACCGGGCGACCGGCGGCCTTCAGGGCCTTGGCCTTGGCATCGACCTTGAGCGTCGCGGACTCGGCGATCGCGGCGATGCGGGACGCGATGCGCGGCCGATCGGTGCTCGCGGCAGCGGGGTTGGCGGTGGACTCGGGGCCTGGGGCTTCGGTGCTCACGGGTCCCAGCCTATCGGCGCGGCACGCCGGAGCATCCGTCAAGTGGACACCGTGTGACGGACTCCCGTAGACTCGTCCACCGGAACGCGGATCGGTGACGAACTGTGTTCTGAAGGGCGGTGGCTCAATTGGTAGAGCAGCGGTCTCCAAAACCGCAGGTTGCAGGTTCGAGTCCTGTCCGCCCTGCACATCTGGAAGGGTAGAAGTTGGCGAGCAAAGACATGGAGACGACGGCGGACGACGTCGTCGCCAAGGCGAAGCAGGACCGGGCCGAGCGCCGCGGTCCCTTCGCTGCCATCGTGCTCTTCATCCGGCAGGTCATCGCGGAACTCCGCAAGGTGGTCACGCCGACCCGCAAGGAGCTCTTCAGCTACACGGGCGTCGTCCTGGTCTTCGTCGTCGTGATGATGATCCTGGTCTCGATCCTCGACTTCGCGTTCGGACTCGGCGTCGGGTACGTGTTCGGCAACGGGCCGACGGCCTGACCCGGACCGTGGCTGTCCTGGCCGTTCACGGACAGGAGTACGGTCGCCCGAGACGGAGCCGATCGTGAGACGATCCGCCCGCCAACCCGATCCGCACCACCGAACGGAAAGAATCGACAGTGTCTGACAACTCCCGCGACGACATCGACCTCGCCACGGCTGCCGAGCAGTCCTCCGAGGTCGAGGAGAACCAGGAAGGCGACGTCGAGACCGGCGAGGAGCGTTCGGCCGAGTCGGCCGAAGAGCGCGCCATCGAGGTGGAGGACGAGAACGACCCGTCGCTCGGCATCGACGACGGCGGCCTCGACGAGGCGCTCGACGCCCTCGCCGAGTCCCAGGACCCCGAGGCCGACGCCGTCGTGGACGACGCGCTCGAGGTCGACACCGCTGACGAGGCCGAGGCCGCCGTCGAAGCGGTCGAGGACGAAGAAGAGGTCGAGCTCGAAGCGGAGTCCGCCGCCGAGGCGAACGAGACCCTCGCCGCCGACGAGGCGCTCGACGACGACGAGGCCGAAGAGGCCGAGGTCGACCCGTACGAGGCGTTCAAGGCCGAGCTGCGGATGAAGCCGGGCAAGTGGTACGTCATCCACTCCTACGCGGGCTTCGAGCGCCGCGTGAAGTCGAACATCGAGAACCGCATGGTGTCGATGTCGATGGAGGACTACATCTACCAGGTCGAGGTCCCGATGGAGGACGTCGTCGAGATCAAGAACGGGCAGCGCAAGCTGGTCACCCGTGTCCGGATCCCCTCGTACGTGCTCGTCCGCATGGACCTCAACGAGGACTCGTGGTCCGTCGTCCGTCACACCCCGGGTGTCACCGGGTTCGTCGGCAACGCCCACAACCCCACGCCGCTCCGCTTCGACGAGGCGTTCGGCATGCTGAAGTCCCTCGTGCAGGTCGCCGAGGCCGCTCCGACCAAGGGTGGTGCGAAGGGCGGCGGCGCTGCCCAGTCGCAGCCGGCAGCCGAGGTCGACTTCGAGATCGGCGAGACGATCACCATCAAGGAAGGCTCGTTCGCGGGCCTGCCGGGTTCGATCTCCGAGATCAAGCCGGAGAGCGGCAAGCTCACTGTCCTCGTCTCGCTGTTCGAGCGCGAGACCCCGGTCGAGCTCAGCTTCGACCAGGTCACCAAGCTGTAGCACCCAGCAACACCCGCTACACTTATCGAGTTTTGCCCCGCACGCCTCGTGCGTGCGGGGCTTCACCGCGGTCCGGAACGGCCGGTCCAGCGGGAGAGGGCACGGATCCCCGTGCGTTCGATTCCAGGAGGAAGACAAGTCATGGCACCGAAGAAGAAGGTCACGGGCCTGATCAAGCTGCAGATCAATGCGGGCGCCGCCAACCCGGCCCCGCCGATCGGTCCGGCGCTCGGTCAGCACGGCGTCAACATCATGGAGTTCTGCAAGGCGTACAACGCGGCGACCGAGTCGCAGCGTGGCAACGTCGTGCCGGTCGAGATCACCGTCTACGAGGACCGTTCGTTCACGTTCGTCCTCAAGACGCCGCCGGCCGCCGAGCTCATCAAGAAGGCTGCGGGTGTGCAGAAGGGGTCCTCGACCCCGCACACGGTCAAGGTCGCGAAGATCTCGATGGACCAGGTCCGTCAGATCGCCGAGACGAAGCAGGCCGACCTGAACGCCAACGACATCGACGCCGCCGCGAAGATCATCGCCGGCACCGCGCGTTCGATGGGCATCACGGTCGAGGCGTAAGCCTCAGCACGCACCACACCCCGACACCCTTCCGTGGGAGAGCCTCGCCGGCTCGTCAACCACGTAGCTCCCAAGGAGAACACCATGGCGAAGAAGTCCAAGGCCTACCAGGCCGCGGCCGCGAAGATCGAGGCCGACAAGTTCTACACCCCCACCGAGGCCGTTGCGCTGGCCAAGGAGACCGGTTCGACCAAGACGGACTCCACCGTCGAGGTCGCCCTCAAGCTCGGCGTCGACCCGCGCAAGGCGGACCAGATGGTCCGTGGCACGGTCATCCTGCCGCACGGCACGGGCAAGACCGCCCGCGTCATCGTCTTCGCCGTCGGCGCCGCTGCTGAGGCAGCCATCGCCGCCGGTGCCGACGAGGTCGGTGGCGACGAGCTCATCGCGAAGGTCGCCGAGGGCTACACCGCCTTCGACTCCGCCGTCGCGACGCCGGAGCTCATGGGCAAGGTCGGTCGTCTCGGCAAGGTGCTCGGCCCGCGTGGCCTCATGCCGAACCCGAAGACCGGCACCGTGACCCCGAACGTGGCGCAGGCCGTCAACGACATCAAGGGCGGCAAGATCGAGTTCCGCGTCGACAAGCACGCCAACGTGCACTTCGTCGTCGGCAAGGCCTCGTTCACGCCGGAGCAGCTCGACGAGAACATCTCGACCGCGCTCGAGGAGATCAACCGCCTCAAGCCGAGCGCCTCGAAGGGCCGCTACATCATGAAGGGCGCCGTCTCGACGACCTTCGGCCCCGGCATCCCGCTGGACGTCAACAGCATCTGATCCACTGATCAGTTCCGAGAGGACCCGCACCGGTTTCGGTGTGGGTCCTTTCGCATCCCGGGCGCGATGTCCCGGTAGCGTGGCTCCGTGCGCACCCTCGTGAACTCGCTCCGGCTGATCGCCGTCATCGCCGTCGTCGCCGCGATCGTCGGGCAGTGGCTCGTCAGCTCGAAGCTCGACGCCTACAACCCGTGGAACTTCTTCGGGTACTTCACGATCCAGTCGAACATCATCATCGCGGTGGCCTTCGCCGTGACGCTGGTCGCTGCGGCCCGACGGAAGCGCGCGGACCTCGGCGTGAGCCTGCTCCGCGGCGCGGCGACGGTGTACATCGCGACGACGGGCATCGTCTACAACACGCTGCTCACGAACGTCGACGTGTCCGCGAACGTGCAGTGGTCGAACGACATCCTGCACAAGGTCCTCCCCGCGTACGCGGTGCTGGACTGGCTCCTGTTCTCGGACCGCTCGAAGCTGCTGCTCCGTCACGTGTGGTGGTTCCTGATCTACCCGGCCGTCTGGACGATCGTCGTCCTGGTGCGCGGGGCTACGGACGGGTGGGTGCCGTACCCGTTCCTGAACCCGGACCTCGGCTACGGGGCCGTCGCGCTGTACTGCGTGGGGGTCGGCGTCTCCATCGCGCTGCTGGGCGTGCTCGTCATCGGGATGAGTCGCCTGCGCCTGGTGAAGGTCTAGCGGCTAGCTGCGGAACCCGCGCAGGCGGTCGAGCACCAGGTCGGCGAGCTGGATGAGGCCGCGGATCTGGTCGTCGTCGCGGTCGACCCAGCGGCACTCTGGTTCGTCGGCGACCGGCACGAACTCGTCGTGGCGTTCCCAGACGAACAGGGTGCGGTCGGCACCGAGCACGTACTGCTGCCACCAGATCTGCCGGAGGTAGTGCCGGGGGATGCTCCGCCAGCCCTTCGCCGTGGTCTTGATCTCGGCGAGGACCACCCGTGACGCCCCGTCGACGCCGACGCCGTCCGGGGTGGCGAGGTGCGCCCGGTTCGTCGCCGCGTGGAACAGGTGCGCCGACGGCTGGATGCCGTGCGTGGCGGCGACCCAGGCGGCGATGTGCGGTTCGCGTTCCTTGCCGTGCTCGGTGTAGGAGTTGCCGGAGAACCGCGAGCCGTAGCGCTTGTCGGTGACGACGGCCTCGACCGCGTGCAGCGAGGCGAGACGGGCGACGTCGGTCGCGGTGATGCCCATCGCACGGGCGCGGAGCCAGGCGACGCGGTCCGACGAGTGTGCGACGATCCGCTCGGTGTGCCCGCGCAGTGCGGTGAACGCGTCGTGCGCGACCGGACCGGGCGCCGTGGAGCCGGCCACGGGTACGACCGACGCCGACGTACCGGAGGCGGTCTGTGCCTCCAGGCCGGGGTCGAGGTCGCCCCACAGGGTGGGCTGCACGATCGTCACCACACGATTGTCTCCCCGAGCACCGACGGGGCGAAACCGACGCACCGACGCGACGGAACCGACGCGTGCCGTCAGGACACCAACTGGTGACCCTCGGCGTACGCGACGAGCTCGTCGACCCCAGCGGGGGAGAGCGCGTACCCGATCGCGAGCGCCGCGGCCCCCTGCAGCGCGGCGAGGGATCCGGCACGGGACTGCGCGATGACGAGGTGCTCGGTGGCGAGCGGCATCGAGCGGGAGTAGACGACCTCGCGGACGCCGGCGAGCAGGTGCTCCCCGGCCTGGGTGATCGAGCCGCCGAGGGCGATCACGGACGGGTTCATGAGCGACACGCACGTGGCCAGGACCTCGCCGATGTCCCGTCCGGCCTGGCGGACCGCCTGGATCGCGTCGAGGTCGGAGCGGTTCACGAGGTCGAGGACGTCGGCGCCGGTGTGCACGTCGTGGCCCTTCGCGCGGAGTCGTCGGGCGATCGCCGGTCCGGAGGCCACTGCCTCGAGGCAGCCGGTGTTCCCGCAGTGGCACGGCACGTCGCCGGCGCTGGAGACCCGGACGTGCCCGATGTCGCCCGCGGTGCCCTGCGCGCCGCGCTGCAGCTCGCCGTCCGACACGATCCCGGAGCCGATGCCGGTGGCCACCTTGACGAACAGCAGGTGGTCGACGTCCGGCCAGCCGTGCTCCCGTTCGCCGAGCGCCGCGATGTTGACGTCGTTGTCGAGCAGCACGTGGGCGGCGATGTGGTTCCGGAGCCAGCCGGGCACGTCGAAGCCGTCCCAGCCGGGCATGATCGGCGGGTTCGCGGGGCGGCCGGTCGAGAACTCGACCGGGCCGGGGACGCCGATGCCGATCGCGATGACGTCGTCCCGTGCGCGGCCGACCTCGTCGAGCAGGCCGTCGATCGTCTCGACCAGCCACGTCAGGGTGGGGACGGGGCCCGCGGCGATGTCGATCCGGGCCTCGCGGGTGGCGAGTGGTGCGGCGACGAGGTCCGTCACGGCGACGCGGCCGTGCGAGGCGCCGAGGTCGGCGGCGATCACGAGCCGTGCCCGCGGCATGAGGGCGACCTGCGCAGGCGGGCGTCCGCCGGTGGAGGCTGCGGTGTCCACCGGTCCGACGAGTCCGACCTCGATGAGGGCATCGAGGCGCACGCCGATCGTCGAGCGTGCGAGTCCCGTCAGTGCGGCGAGCTCGGCCCGGGTCCGCGGCACGCCGTCGCGGAGGATCTGGAAGAGCTCGCTCGTCCCGACCGGAGGCGACGCTGCCGTCCGAGTCAAGTCGACCATGAGGGGGAGTGAAGCACACATCGAACGCGGCACGCAACGAAGTCCGTCGACTTTCCTCGGACTTCTGCTTGACCGCCGACAGAAGTGCTCGTAGTGTGACGCTCGGTCGATGTCGACCACACCATCTCGACGAGGAGAACCCCTGGTGACCCAACCGCTCTCGGTCCAGCTCTACACAGTCCGCGACGCCCTCGCTGCCGATCTGCCCGGCACGCTGCAGCGCATCGCCGACATCGGCTACACGAACGTCGAGGCCTTCGGCTTCGTCGACCGTGCCGAGGCGCTGCGCGATGCCCTCGCGGCGGCCGGCCTGCAGAGCCCGAGCGGCCACGCCCGCCTGCTGGACACCGGCGAGCAGGACCTCGACCAGATCTTCCACGCGAGCGTCACCGTCGGACTCACCACCCTGATCGACCCGCACATCGACGAGGCCCGTTGGACCACGCGTGAGGACGTCGAGGCGATCGCCCGCGAGCTGAGCGCCCTCGCCCCCCGCGCCGCCGACCACGGTCTCGCTCTCGGCTACCACAACCACGCGTTCGAGTTCTCGAACCGCATCGACGGCGTCTCGGCGTACGAGGTCTTCGCCGACGCGCTGTCCGACGACGTCGTGCTCGAACTCGACACCTACTGGGTGAAGGTCGGCGGGGACGACCCGGTGGCGATCCTCGGCAAGTACGGCGACAAGGTCCAGTTCCTGCACGTCAAGGACGGCGACGGCTCGCACGACGACAAGAAGCAGGTCGCCGTGGGCAACGGCGTCATGCCGATCCGCGAGATCATCGCCGCGGCGCCTGGTGCGCTGCACGTCGTCGAGCTCGACGACCACGAGGGTGACGTCTTCCAGGCCGTCGCCGACTCCTACACGTTCCTCGAGGGGGCCCGCGCATGACCGACACCACCACTGCCACGCAGCAGTCCACCGACAGCGCCCGCCGGACCGGCCCGGTCGGCGTCGGCGTCATCGGCGCCGGGGTCATCTCGGACCAGTACCTCGGCAACCTCACCGTCTTCCCCGACGTCGAGGTCCGTTTCATCGCCGACATCGACCTGCCCCGTGCGGCGTCGCAGGCCGAGAAGTGGGGCGTGGCCGGGTCGGGCACCGTCGAGGAGCTCCTGGCCGACGACGACATCGAGATCGTCGTCAACCTGACCATCCCCGCCGCCCACGTCGAGGTCGCGCTGCAGGCCCTCGCCGCAGGCAAGCACGTCTGGGGCGAGAAGCCGTACGCGCTCGACCGCGACAGTGCCGCACAGCTCCGGGACGCCGCACGCGCCGCCGGCAAGACCGTCAGCGTCGCGCCGGACACGTTCCTCGGCGCCGGCCTCCAGACCGCGCTCCGCACGATCCGCGACGGCCGCATCGGCAAGCCCCTCAACGGCCTGACGCTCTTCCAGAGCCCCGGACCGGAGTCGTGGCACCCGAGCCCGGAGTTCCTCTTCGCCTACGGTGCCGGCCCGCTGTTCGACATCGGCCCGTACTACATCACGACCCTCGTGCAGGCGTTCGGCCCGGTGAAGAAGGTCACCGCGACCGCGTCGAAGTCCCGCGCGACCCGCACGATCGGCTCCGGCCCGAAGGCGGGCACCGAGTTCCCGGTCGAGGTCCCCACGAACCACTCGGCACTCATCGAGTTCGAGAACGGTGGGAGCGCCCAGAGCGTCTTCTCGTTCGAGTCCGACCGCGGCCGCACCGGCTTCGTCGAGATCGCGGGCGAGACCGGCACCGTCGTGTTCCCCGACCCGAACAACTTCGACGGCGACACCGAGCTCTACGCGCTCGGTTCCGAGGAGCCGGAGACGATCCCGGCCGTCGGGTCCACCTACTCGCGCGGCACCGGCGTGGTCGACCTCGCCCGTGCCCTCCGCGCCGGTGAGGAGAACCGGGTCCCCGGTGCCCTCGCCTTCCACGTCCTCGACGTGATGGTCTCCATCGCCGAGGCCGCCGAACGTGGTGGGACGGTGCTCGTGGAGAGCACCGTCGCACCCTCCCCGACCCTCCCCGAGGGCTGGGACCCCGCAGCGTCGACCCTGGCCTGACCGCCGGGGGCGACACCGCACCCACACAGCAGCACCCGACAGCACCACCCGTTCCAACCCCTTGCACCATCTCAACGACGAGAAAGTAGAGAGTCATGCGCACTGCCATCCGCGCACTGGCCATCACCGCGGCCGCGGCACTCACCGTGACCGGCCTCGCAGCCTGCTCCTCCGGAGGCTCCGGTTCGTCCGGTGACTCCAAGACGCTCACGTACTGGGCGTCCAACCAGGGCACGTCCCTCCAGAACGACAAGGAGGTGCTGACCCCCGTCCTCAAGAAGTTCACCAAGGAGACCGGGATCAAGGTCGACCTCCAGGTCATCGGCTGGAACGACCTGCAGAACAAGATCCAGACCGCCGTCACCTCGGGCCAGGGCCCGGACGTCGTCAACATCGGCAACACCTGGGCGACGTCGCTCCAGGCCACCGGCGCCTTCCAGGAGTTCGGTGACTCGGAGATGAAGGCGATCGGCGGGTCCGACAAGTTCGGCAAGGTCGCGCTCTCCACCGGTGGTGCGCCCGGCAAGACCGTCACGAGCGTCCCGCTCTACGGCCTCGCCTACGGCCTGTACTACAACAAGAAGATGTTCTCGGACGCCGGCATCGAAGCGCCGACCACGTGGGAGGACCTCACCGCCGACGCGAAGAAGCTCACCTCGGGTGACAAGTACGGGTTCACCATCGCCGGTGGCTCCTACACCGAGAACTCGCACTTCGCGTTCATCACCTCCGCGCAGAACGGTGGCGAGTGGTTCGACAAGGACGGCAAGCCGACCTTCACCCAGAAGGCCAACGTCGACGGCATCAAGCGCTACCTCGACCTGATGCAGTCCGACAAGGTCGTCAACCCGTCGAACGCGCAGTACGACAACGGCACCCAGGCCGTCTCGGACTTCGCCAACGGCAAGGCCGCGATGATGCTCACGCAGAACAACGCGAACGCGACCATCACGTCGCAGGGCATGAAGACGGACGAGTTCGGCGTCGTGCCGTTCCCGACCACCGCGGGCGGCGAGGACATCGCGTCCTTCCCAGCCGGCATCAACCTGTCGATCTTCAAGAACACGAAGAACAAGGACGGCGCGCTCAAGTTCGTCAAGTACATGACGAGCGCTGACACGCAGACGACGCTCGACAAGCCGTACTCGGCGCTGCCGGTGCTCGCCGCGGCTGCTGACTCGGTCACCGACGAGCAGACGAAGACGTTCCTCGACATCTACAACAACAAGGCGAAGCCGCTCCCGCTGGTGCCCGCCGAGGATCAGTTCGAGTCCACGGTCGGCAAGGCGATGAACGACATGTTCGCCAAGATCGCGACCGGTTCCACCGTTTCCGACAGCGACATCAAGACCGCGCTGCAGACCGCCCAGGACCAGGTGTCCCAGGCGAACGGCTGATCCGGTCTGGAGGCCCGGGTCGCGTCCGCAGGACGCGTCCCGGGCCTCCACCCCTCAGGTCCACGGCCACGCTCGCGTCGGCCGGACGACCTCGCGTTCTGCACCCGGCCACACGCCGGGGGTGAGCCGATCGGCTCACGCATGCCGCGCCTCCCGACCGCTGCCACGGTCCGCGCGAAGCACCCGATCCCCCTCCTGCCGAAAGGCCCCCGCCCATGTCCACCTCGGTCCTGCCCGATTCCGAGCGCATCGACCTGACGCACACGAAGGCCCCGACGATGTCGGGCCGTCCGCCAGGTCGCAAGCGCAAGACCCACTGGCTGCCGTACGCGCTCGTCGCGCCGGCCATCCTGTTCGAGCTGCTGATCCACATCGTGCCGATGCTCACCGGCATCTGGATCTCGTTCATCCAGCTCACCAAGTACTTCATCGCCAACTGGGGTGCAGCACCGTTCGCGGGACTGCGGAACTACTCGGTCGTCATCGACTTCGACCAGGCGATCGGCAAGGGCGTCCTGAACTCGTTCCTCATCACGTGCGGCTTCACGGTCCTCGTGGTCGGGCTCTCGTGGACCTTCGGCATGGCTGCCGCGGTCGCGCTGCAGAAGCCGTTCAGGGGTCGTGGGCTGTTCCGCACGCTCTTCCTCGTGCCGTACGCGCTGCCGATGTACGCCGGCATCATCACCTGGAAGTTCATGTTCCAGCGTGACTCGGGTGCGATCAACCACATCCTCGTGGACCAGCTGCACCTGTTCAACGGGACCGGGCCGTTCTGGCTGATCGGCTCGAACGCGTTCGTCTCGGTCGTCGTCGTGGCGATCTGGAAGACCTGGCCGTTCGCGTTCCTGATGCTCATGGCCGGTCTGCAGTCCGTGCCGAACGACGTCTACGAGGCCGCATCGGTCGACGGTGCGAAGCCCTTCCGGCAGTGGCGCTCGATCACGCTGCCGATGGTGCGTCCGGTCAACGTGACGCTCGTGCTCGTGATGTTCCTCTGGACGTTCAACGACTTCAACACACCGTTCGTGCTGTTCGGCTCGACCGCCCAGCCCCCGGCGGCGGACCTGCTGAGCTTCCACATCTACAACGCGTCCTTCATCACCTGGAACTTCGGCTCCGGTGCCGCGATGAGCGTCCTGCTCCTCATCTTCCTGCTCATCGTCACCGGCATCTACCTCGCCGTGACCAACCGGAGGTCCGTCCGTGCGTGAGACATTCGGCGCCAAGTCCTTCAAGGTCGTCACCCTCGTCGTCCTGACCCTGTTCACGGTCGTCCCGCTCTACGTGATGATCACCACGGCCATCAAGCCGCTCGGTGACGTGCAGAACGACTTCACGTGGATCCCGACGAACATCACGTTCCAGCCGTTCATCGACATGTGGTCGACGGTCCCGCTCGGCAAGTACTTCGTCAACTCGCTCGTGGTCTGCACGGTCGCGACGGTGTTCTCGCTGATCATCGCGACGTTCGCCGCCTACGGTGTCTCGCGCTGGAACTTCAAGGGCAAGAGCACCTTCACCACCGCGGTGCTCTCGACCCAGATGTTCCCCGGCGTGCTGTTCCTGCTGCCGCTGTTCCTGATCTTCACGAACCTCGGCAACGCGCTCGGCATCCAGCTCGTCGGCAGCTGGACCGGCCTGATCATCACGTACCTGACGTTCACGCTCCCGTTCTCGATCTGGATGCTCGCGGGCTACTTCGAGACCATCCCGCGTGAACTCGACGAGGCCGCGATGGTCGACGGCTCCGGCCCGATGGGTGCCCTGTTCCGGGTCATCCTGCCCTCGGCCCGTCCGGGTCTGGTCGCGGTCGGGATCTACTCGTTCATGACGGCCTGGGGTGAGGTCCTCTTCGCCTCGGTCATGACCAACGGCGACGGGCAGACGCTGGCGGTCGGTCTGCAGCAGTACTCCACGCAGACGAACGTGTACTGGAACCAGATCATGGCGGCGTCCCTCGTCGTCTCGATCCCCGTCGTGATCGCGTTCCTCATCGTGCAGCGCCAGTTCGTGGCGGGCCTGACGGCCGGCGCGGTGAAGTAGGCGGTCCCCTCCGCTCCAGCCCGTTCCCGTTCCCTCCCGCGGAAGCGACAGACTCCCGGCGCACCCCGCCGGGAATCTGTCGCTTCCGCGTACCGGTGGGGGGAGACCTCGACAGGATGGAACCATGAGTGACGCACGAGGGCGGCAGCTGCTGCCCGGACAGACCAGCCGGGTGCACGTGTACGACGTCGAGACCCGCACGAGCCGGCTGGTGTTCGAGTCGAGCACCGTGCTCGTCGAGGCGCCGAACGTCCTGGCCGACGGCACCCTCGTCCTGAACGGGAACGGGGACCTGTGGCTGCTGCGACTCCCCGGCGACGGCGACGGCGATGCCGACCTCGTCCTCGACGAGTCCGCGCTCGTCCCCGTCCCGATGCCCGGCGTCCCCGAGATCAACAACGACCACGTCCTCGACCCCTCGGGCAACTCCGTCGTGGTGAGCGGCCGCGACGGTGACCTGTACCGGGTCCCGGTACCGGCCGGGGGAGCGGCGGCGACCCTCACCGACGTGACGACCGCGCTGCCGGTCGTCCGCAAGTTCTACCTGCACGGCATCGCTCCGGACGGTGAGACCCTCGCAGCGATCGTCGGGGAGCGCACCGAAGCGGGCGTCTGGACCACCGACGTCGCACTCGTCGACCTGGCCACCGGAGATCCGACGTTCCTCACCCGGGACGAGCACCCCGACGACGGCGTCTCGTTCGCGGGCGAGGTGCTCGTGTGGAACTCGGAACGGTTCACCCCCGGTACCGCGCAGCTCGTCTCCCTCTGGCCGGGCGCGACCGACCCCGTCCGGATCACGAACGACGACCGGGTGAACTGGTTCCCGCACGTCTCGCCGGACGGCTCGCACCTGCTGTACCTGTCGTACGAGCCCGGCGTGCAGGGACACCCCGCCGACCACTGCGTGGAGCTCCGGCTGCTGCCCGGGGTCCTGGTGCGCGGGGCCCGCATCGCCGCGGTCCCGGAGACCCTCGTCACGCTCGACGGTGGTCAGGGGACGGTCAACGTGCCGCCGTGGTCGCCGGACTCGAGGTGGTTCGCCTACTGCGACTACCCGGTGGCCTGAACCCGGTGGTGGTCGTTCCGCGCGTGGGATGACGAATCGCTTGTAGGAGGCCGGAACTTCCGTCCTCCTACGAGCGATTCGGTCACCGACGCGCGGTTCGGCCGCTAGACCTCGCGGACCTGCCCCTGCTTGATGTGCAGGCGGCGCTCGGCCCGGCGAGCGACCCACGAGTCGTGCGTGACGATGACGACGGTGAGCCCGCGCTCCTTCCACTGCTTCTCGATGAGCCCCATGATCTCGTCACGGGTCGCCTCGTCGAGCGCACCGGTCGGTTCGTCCGCCAACAGCACGCTCGGGTTCTTGACCAGCGCCCGTGCGATGGCCACGCGCTGCTGCTGCCCACCGGAGAGCTCGGCGGGCAGGTGGTCGAGCCGTTCGCCGAGCCCGACCTCCCGCAGCGCCGCGGTCGCCCGGTCGCGGATCTCGGTCCGGGACCGGTTCGCGAGGGACCCGGCGAACGCGGTCTCGACGTTCTCCAGGGCAGTCAACGTCGGGATGAGGTTGAAGCTCTGGAAGACGAACCCGATCTCCGTGGCACGCAGGTCGGTGAGCGCCCGGTCACCGAGCTTCGCGACGTCCTGCTCGCCGAGGAGCACGCTGCCGGCACTCGGTCGGTCGAGCGCCCCGAGCATCTGCAGCAGCGTCGACTTACCCCCGCCGGTCGGCCCCTGGATCGCGACGAGCTGGCCCTGCGGGATGGTCAGGTCGACGTTCGTCAGGGCGGTGACGGTCCGGTTCTTCTGCTTGTACGTCTTGCTCACGTTCTTCAGGGCGTAGATCGGCCTGGAGGCACGGCTCGCGTCCGCCGCGGACGGTGCGGTCTCGGTGTTGGTCACGGTTGCTCCTTCGGGGCGCGTCGACGGGTCGGGTGCGGTGATCGGTTCGGGGACCGGCGTCGTGCCGGTGGCCGGCCCGGCCATCAGGCCACGCTCCGCAGGGCCTCGGCCGGACGGAGGCGGCTCGCGCGCCAGCCGCCGAGGGCGCCGGCGATGAGGCCGCCGAGGATCGCCAGGCCGATCGCGAGCAGGATGACCTCGACCGTGACCGGCGCGTGCAGCACGACGTCGGTCGTCGAGGCGGTGCTCGCCCCGCCGCCGCCGAAGCCGCCCGCCGGTGCTCCGCCCGTGGTGCCGCTGCCGGCCGCCGCCGTCGCCACACCGCCGGGCATCCCGCCGCCCGCGCCGCCGCGGTTCGTCGAGCTGGTGGCGCTCGCCGAGATCGTCGGGGCGATGACGTTCACCACGAGGATGCCGATGAGACCCGCGGCGGCGCCGATCACGCCGCCGATGAGGCCCTGCACGAGGGACTCGCCCGCGACCTGCCGGGTGATGCGGCCGTTCGACCAGCCGATCGCCTTGAGGGTGCCGAACTCACGGGTGCGTCGGGTCACGCCGGAGATGGTGAAGAGGATGGCGATGAGGAACGCCGCGGCGAGGACGACGATCGACAGCCAGGTGCCGAGGTTCGACACGAGGTTCGACGCGGTGCTCAGTGACCCGGACACGCTCGACGCGAGGTCGGCCTCGGTGGAGACGGTGGCGCTGGTGAGCTGCTTCTGCAGTGCGGACTTGATCGTGCTGACGTCGGAGGACGACTCCGCCGAGACGTAGATCGAGGTGACCTTGCCGTCGAGGTCCGCGAGGGTCTGCGCCGTGTCGAGCGGGATGTACGTGTTCGAGCCGGTGGTCGACGACGAACCGGTCGACGAGACGATCCCGATGACGGTGAAGTCCTTCCCACCGATGGAGACGGTGTCACCCACGGCCTTCGACTCGCTCTTCGCGTAGCTCGCGTCGAGCACGACGACGTCCTTGCCCGCGTCGGCGCTCGTGAACGTCCGACCCTTCGTGAGCTCGGTGCTCGTCAGCGGCCCGACGGCGTCACCGGAGACCGGGATGCCCGTGACGGTGAACGAGTCGACGCTGAACGACCCGCCGCCGAAGCCGCCGCCGCCCTCGCCACCGCTCGGCGGACCCTGCTGGGTCGAGGTGCTGCTGCTGTCGCTCGAGCTGCTGCTGTCGGACTGCTGCTGGACCTGGCCCGAGAACGTGCTGTTCTCGAGGGTCAGGACGCCGGTCGCGGCCTTGACCCCGCTCGTGCTCGTGACGGTCTTCACGTCCGCGGCGCTCAGTGTGCTGGACCCGCGGGACACGGCGAGCCGGGACTGCGACAGGTCGGTCGACCCGCTGCCGCTGCCGGAGCTGCCCTGGCTGCCGAAGTCGAAGCTCGGGCGCCCGGTGGCCGAGCCGGTCGGGGTCTCGGTCTTCGTCACGGTGATGTCCGTGCCGACGCCGTAGACGGACTGCAGCACGCTCGCCTGCGCGGCCTTCACGCCGCCCGCGATCGAGGACACGATGACCACGAGTGCGATGGCCAGCGCCATGCCGATCGCGATGATGACGGTCTGCTTCTTGCGGTTCGTGAGTTCGCGCCTGAGGTAGGTCAGGAACATTGGTTCTCCTCGGTGTTGGGGTCGAGGAGACCGTAGGGAGGCAGTCGATGAGCGGCGCTGCCGGTCCCTATGAGCTGTCTAAGGGACCCTCAGCTCGCATCGCCGTACGTCCGCCGGAGGTGTTCGGCGTAGCCACCTGGCGTCCGACCGTCGAACCGGCCGCTCGTCACCACGGGGAGGTCCGTCGTGGCACGGACGTCGAACCCGAGCGCTCGTGCGCGTTCGACGAGCCGGACGTCCTCGTGCTCCGGCACCGGGTCGAAGCCCCCGATCGCCAGGCACACGTCCCCGCGGATCGCGAGGTTCGCCCCGTGCACGTGGCCGAGCGTCGATCCCGGCGGGTGCGCGTGCGTCCACCGGGCGAGGACGACGGGGTCGAGGTCGTCCGGGTCCGGCACGACCGCCCCGACCAGGACGTGGGCGCCGTCCGCGTGCGCCTCGACCTGCTGTACGAGCCAGCCCGGGTCGACGCGGGAGTCGGCGTCGGTGTGTGCCGTCCACCGCTCGGACGGCTCCGGGCCGGTCGCGAGCGCGCGGGTGGTCCCGACGGCCCGGGCACGGCCGACACCGAGGTGCGCGGTCTCCACGACCTCGAGGGGGACCTCGGTCCAGAGCGGGTCCGCAGCCGCCGCCGACCGGAGGACCATCGCCGTCCGGTCCGTGCAGCCGTCGAGGACGACGACGACCGACGCCTCGACCACGGGGTGCGCTCGCCGCAGGACCCGGATCGCGTCGGCCAGGGCGTCGACGCAGCCACCGACGCCGGACTCCTCGTCGTGCGCCGGGACGACGACGTCGACGTGTGCGGGGAGCGTCACGGGGTCAGCCCCTCGGTCGTCGCGACGGAGACCACCGCCGGGCCGGGGAACACGCTCAGGACGAAGTCCTCTTCGACGTGCCGGACGAGCGCCGGTCGTGGCCACCGCTCTGCGAGTCGGGCCTCCACGGCGTCGCCCGAGGTCACGGCGTCGTCGTCCGGGTGCCGCCAGTGGCAGGCGACCAGGACGCCGTCGTCGTCCAGGGACCCGAGCACCCGGTCGATGGTCGCGTCGAGGTCCGACGGCGACAGGTAGTACCCGACCTCGGACATCACGACGAGGTCCCACCGCCCGTCGGGCCACTCGGACGGCAGCTGGGCCTGGACGAACCGTGCGGCCGGCGCCCGGAGCCGCGCACGGTCCAGCGGTGCCGCGGCGATGTCCGTCCCGAGCACGGTGTCGGCGCGCTCGGTCAGCTCGGCGGTGAGCACGCCCGTCGCGCAGCCGAGCTCGAGCGCGGACCGGAAGCGCTCCCGGGGGAGGGCAGCCATCGTCACCGCACGCTTCCGTCGTTCGTACCAGGAACCCTCGAAGTCCCACCCCTCGGGCTTCCGCGCGTAGTGGGCGTCGAACGACTCCCGGGAGCGGGAGGACTGCGCCGCGGACACGGCGAAGAACCACTCGGTCGGCCGGAGGTGGTGTGCGGCGTGCCGGTCGTCGACGATCGGCTCGTCACCCGGTGCCGGCGAGAGGGGCCGGGTCTGCGATGAGTAGGCATCGAGTGCGGCGCGCTTCCGGTCCAGGGCCGCCGACGACAGCGCCAGCGACCGGGCCCGGGCCCACGGTGCCGCGGGGGCGGACGGGGCGTCCCAGTGCCATGCCCAGATCGGGTACTCGAGGAGTTCCGACCCTGCCGCGTGCGACACGACGTCCGCGGCGACCTCGCCCGCGATCCGGTGGTCCCGGTGCCCGTCCCCGCGCCACGGTGCGACGACGAGGACCGGGCCGTCGACGCCCGTGAGCCGTTCGGTCAGGGCCGACCGGAGCACCTCCGGGTGCTCGCGCAGCCCGCCGTCCGGGACACCGAGGACCGTGGCGCTCGCCGCGGGGGCGAGCACGGCCAGCGCCGCCCGGAACTCGGTGTCGCGGATCGACCGGAGCTGCTCGGAGGTGGTGCTCGGCGAGTGCGGGTGCGAGCCCTCGCCGTGGGTGACGAGCAGCACGTGCACGGGGACACCGGCATCGGCGGCGGACGCGATCAGCCCGCCGGCCCCGAGGGTCTCGTCGTCGGGGTGCGGTGCGACGACCACGACCGAGGCGACCGTGTCGAGCCGCACGGGCAGCGCGGAGACCGTGTCGAGGAATGCCGTCCAGTCCGCGGGGTCGGTCCCCGGCTCGCGGTGGTCGAAGCTCACCACGCGACACCGCCGCGCTCGACGACGATCCGGCCGATGCGGGCGAGATCTCGTTCGCCGTGGTCCTGCAGGACGTAGAGCTCGAGGTCGGCGACCCGTGCCGCGATCGCCGGGTCGGCGGTCAGGGGAGCGGGGCCGATCGTCGCGACCACCCGGATCCGGACGGCGTCGACCGCGCGGCGGACGCGTGACCGCACGACCTGGGCGAGCAGCGACCAGTCGTCGTCGGACGTCGACGCGGGATCGGAGGCGTCGATCCGGGCGGCGGCGTCGGCGAGGGCGTGCTCGGCATCGGCGAGGTCGGCGACCGTCGCACCGAGCGCGGCCTGCAGCAACTCGGACGCCGGCCGCGCCACGGCGAGGTCACGGAGGACCCGGCCCAGCCCGACCGCCCCGCCCCACCAGCACGCTGCGACACCGATCCCGCCCCAGGCGAAGCCCGGACGGGTGAGGTACCAGCCGGGATCCCCGACGGGAGTCGCGTGCACTCCGTCGAAGTCGACCGGGCCGCTCGGCACGTCCGGCATGCCCCGCGCCACCCAGGCCTCGTCGTGCACGGTCACGCCGTCCTGCCGGAGGTCGACCGCGAACAGCTGCCGGTCGTTCCCGACGTGGGCGGTGACCAGCGCGTTCGAGAGCGTCGACGCGAGGGAGCACCACGGCTTCGTGCCGTCGAGCGCGAACGAGCCGCCGGATCCGCCCGACGTCGCCGTGAGTCGCAGCCCCGGCCCCTCGGCGGCGAACACGCCCCACGTCGAGCCCTCCGGTGCGGAGACCCCGGCCTGGGCGAGGATCCCGAGCGCGTCGAGGTGCGGCTCGACCGTGCGCGCGAGCGCGACGTCGGCCGCGCCGACGGCCGCGAGCGCCGCGAAGGCCCCGCCGGCCGTCCCGGCGGACAGGAGTGGGGCACTGGCGGCGACCGACCGGGCGAACGCGAGGCGGTCCGCCGGGGCCGAGCCGTGCCTCCCGGCCGACGCCGCGACCCGTGCGGACTCCTCGAGCCGAGCGGTGTCGACGGTGCGGGCGGAGGCCGGCCAGGCCGAGGATCGGAGCATGCCGCTCACGGTACGGAGCGGACGCCGAGTGCCTGCTCGGGAATCCACAGAGCGTCGACGGTCGCTCCACAGACCGCTCATAGGAAACTCTCGATACTCGAAGACGTGACCATCTCCCAGCCTGCAGCAGCCCCGCGCCTCACGCGTGCCGACGGAACCCCGTTGCGCATCCTCGTCGTCGACGACGAGGCCAGCCTCACCGACCTCCTGTCCATGGCGCTCCGCTACGAGGGCTGGGACGTCAAGAGCGCGAACGGCGGGCAGGACGCACTGACGACGGCGCGCGAGTGGAAGCCGGACGCCATGGTGCTCGACGTCATGATGCCGGACCTCGACGGACTGCAGGTGCTCAGCCGGCTGCGGCAGAACAACGACGACACCCCCGTGCTGTTCCTCACCGCGAAGGACTCCGTGGAGGACCGCGTCACCGGCCTCACCGCGGGTGGCGACGACTACGTCACGAAGCCGTTCTCCCTGGAGGAAGTCGTGGCACGCCTCCGCGGGCTCATCCGTCGCTCGCAGATCTCGATCTCCGAGGCGGGGGACTCGCGCATCGTCGTGGGCGACCTGGTGCTGGACGAGGAGTCGTACGAGGTGCACCGCGCCGGCCGGTCCATCGAGCTGACCGCTACCGAGTTCGAGCTCCTCCGCTTCCTCATGCGCAACCCACGTCGTGTGCTGTCGAAGGCACAGATCCTCGACCGCGTGTGGTCGTACGACTTCGGTGGCAAGTCCTCCGTCGTCGAGATCTACATCTCGTACCTGCGCAAGAAGATCGACGCCGGCGAGACCCCGATGATCCACACGGTGCGCGGCGTCGGGTACGTCATCAAGCCCACCTCGTGACGCTCCGCCGCCGGCTCGTCCTGAGCATCGTCGCGCTCGTCGTCGCCGTCAGCGCGGTCATCGGCGCGGGCAGCATCATCGCGCTCGCGTCGATCCAGACGGGCACGATCGACGGGCAGCTGCAGAAGGCGACGAGCCGCGCGAGCACGAAGTTCGGCCAGGGCGACCCGAACGGCCAGCGGCCGAACGACGATGCGCTCCAGCCGCTCGGGCAGGCCGCCGGGACGCTCACGGCCTACTACGTCGCGGGCGGTGGCGCCGGCGGCATCGTGCTGAACGACGACGGCTCACGGTCGTTCCTGTCGAGCGCGCAGCTCGACCGGCTCGGTGACGTGAAGGTGGGCGTCGACCCGGCGACGATGGACCTGCAGGGATCGCTCGGTCGGTACCGAGTCGCCGCCGTGCAGGTCGACAACGCCGGTGTCGGCAACGCCGTCCTGGTGGTCGGCCTCCCGATGTCACCCGTCTACGAGAGCGTCCGATCACTGCTCCTCGTGGTCATCCTGGTCGTCGCCGCAGCCCTGGTCGCCGCATCCGTCGTCGCCGCGGTCGTCGTCCGTCGGTCCCTGCGGCCGCTCGAGCGCGTCGCCGAGACCGCCTCGACGGTCGCGCGGATGCCACTCGAGCGCAGTGACGCCCTGCAGGACGTCCGCGTCCCCGACACCGACCCCCGCACCGAGGTCGGCCGCGTCGGCAGCGCCTTCAACCGGATGCTCGGGCACATCGCCGGTGCCATGCAGGCCCGCGAGCGCTCCGAGCAGAAGGTCCGACAGTTCGTCGCCGACGCCTCGCACGAGCTCCGTACCCCGCTGGCGTCGGTCCGCGGGTACGCCGAGCTCACCAGACGCATGGGCGGCGACCTGCCGAAGGACGTCGTCTACGCCATGGGCCGCATCGAGTCCGAGTCGATCCGGATGACCTCGATGGTCGAGGACCTGCTGCTCCTCGCCCGCCTCGACGAGGGCCGCGAGATCCAGTTCGACGACGTGGACCTGACGGGGCTCGTGTTCGACGCCGTGAACGACGCCCACGCCGCATCGCCCGAGCACCCCATCGAGGTCGACGTCCCCGACTCGCCCGTGGTCGTCGTCGGCGATGCCGCGCGGCTGCACCAGGTCATCGTCAACCTGGTCACGAACGCCCGGACCCACACCCCGGACGGCACCCGGATCACCGTGGGGCTCGCGCCGTCGGACTCCGGCTCCGGCGTGGACCTCACCGTGCGGGACACCGGGCAGGGCATCGACCCGGAGTTCCTGCCGAAGCTGTTCGAACGGTTCGCCCGCGCCGACAGCTCGCGCTCCCGTTCCGCGGGGTCGACGGGTCTCGGGCTCGCGATCGTGGACGCGGTCGTGCAGGCGCACGGCGGGTCCGTCGACGTGACGAGCGAGCCGGGGGACACCGTGTTCACGGTGCACCTGCCGGCGGAGCAGCCGGCGGACGCCGCTGCAGCAGCGACCGCGTCGCCGGCTTCACCCGAGTCGACGGACGCTCCCGCCGCCGACACCTGGTCCGACGTGCCGAACCGCACGTAGGAGGTCGAAACGCGCGTAGGAGGTCGTTCGTTTCTGCCTCCAACGCGCGTTTCCGCTTTCCAACGCGCGCGAGATGGGTCGGAACGCACCGACTGACGGACGGGAGGCACGGGGCGGGCCCGCCCCGCGCCTCCAGTCCGGTGTTTGGTGCCGTCCACGGCATCTGGTACAGTTCTCGAAGCCAAAGACCGCCGGATGTTGCTGCGCTTGCGTCGCAACCGAAGGTCCTCACACGTGAGGCATCCCGCGCAGGTGTTCCGAACCACTCCTTCCGTTCTCGGGGGAGCAGCTCCGAGCCTCTGCGCCGGAGCTTTTTTCGTTCGTGGACCTGGGGCTGCCGGCAAGACCCCCAAGGAGAACCATGGCGAACAAGGAAGCTGCGGTCGCCGAGCTCACGGAGTCCTTCCGTAGCTCGAACGCCGTTCTGCTCACCGAGTACCGCGGTCTCACGGTCGCGCAGCTCAAGGAGCTCCGCAACTCGATCCGTGAGCACGCCACGTACGCCGTGGTGAAGAACACGCTGACCAAGATCGCGGCGAACAACGCCGGCATCTCGTCGTTCGACGACGAACTCGCCGGTCCGTCCGCTCTCGCCTTCGTCCACGGTGACACCGTCGCCGTCGCGAAGTCGCTGCGTGCATTCGCCAAGGCGAACCCCGAGCTCGTGGTGAAGGGTGGTTACTTCGACGGTAACCCGCTCTCCGCGACCGAGGTGGACAAGCTCGCCGACCTCGAGTCCCGTGAAGTTCTGCTCGGCAAGCTCGCCGGCGCCTTCAAGGCCTCGCTGTTCGGTGCTGCGTACCTGTTCCAGGCACCCCTCTCGCAGGCCGTCCGCACCGTGGACGCCCTTCGCGAGAAGCAGGAGTCCGCGGCCTGATCAGGCACGCGTTCATCAACCACACGTACTAGCTAGTAGTAGGAGAAAATCATGGCGAAGCTTTCGCAGGACGAGCTCATCGAGGCCTTCAAGGAGCTCACGCTCATCGAGCTCTCGGACTTCGTGAAGAAGTTCGAAGAGGTCTTCGAGGTCACCGCGGCCGCCCCGGTCGCCGCTGCCGCCGCCCCCGGCGCTGCTGCTCCGGCCGAGGCCGCTGAGGAGAAGACCGAGTTCGACGTCGTCCTCAAGTCCGCTGGTGACAAGAAGATCCAGGTCATCAAGGAGGTCCGTGGCCTGACGTCGCTCGGCCTCGGTGAGGCCAAGGCGCTCGTCGAGACCGCCGACGCCAAGATCCTCGAGGGTGTCAACAAGGAGACGGCCGACAAGGCGAAGGAGGCCCTCGAGGCCGCCGGCGCCACGATCGAGCTCGCGTAGTCTCGACCGTTCGGTCACGAAGGCCGCTGCCCCTCGGGGTGGCGGCCTTCGTCGTGTGCGGGGCGGGCCGCTGCGGCCCGGGCTGTGCTGGTCGGGCCGCCCGTTCGGCGAAAGCGACAGTTTCCTGCCCGCCATCGCCGTGATTCTGTCGCCCTGGCGGCACGAGCGTGCGGGCTTCGCTGTGCACTGTCGCCTTGGCAGCGCTGTCACTACGGCCTGGAGGCGCGGCATCTCTCCACAGATCGGCTTGCGTCCGTCAGACGGACCGGCTCGAGCGACAGAGTGCCGCCATGCACCCTGCGAACGCCATCCGCCTCTTCCGGACCAATGACCTCGACCGAGCGGCCGCGAGGCACCTTCAACGGCGTCGGGTAGCCGACGAACTGGTGCGGGTCCGGCACGGTGTGTACGCCGACCGCGCCGGGTGGAACGCACTCGATGGTCGCTCACGGCACCTCGTTCGGATGCGCGCCGTCATCCCGCTCCTCCGTCCGGGAGCGGTGTTCGCGCTCGAGTCGGCCGCGGCGCTCCACGGGCTACCCCGGCTGGACCCGTGGACGGACCGGGCCCGCGCCCTCGTGCCGTCGCTCGCGCACGATGTGCACCGCGTGGGGCTCACCATGCACGCCGGGACCACGGAGATCTCCGGCAAGCGCTTCTGGGGAATCGAGTACGCATCGCTCGCGTCGACCGCGGTCGAGACGGCTCGTCGTGGCTCGTTGTCGGCCGCGGTCGTGGCGATCGACCACGCCTTGCGCAGCGGCGTACCGTTCGACGAACTGCAGGAGGTCGCGGCCACGACCGGACCGTGGGGATCCGTCCGGCTGGAGCACGCGTTCGAGATCGCTGACGTCCGGCACGAGTCCGTCGGCGAGTCGTTCTTCGCGGTGCGCGCCGTCGAGCTCGGCTGTCCGGACCTCGAGCCACAGCACGAGTTCGTGTCGTCGGACGGGACGGTGGACCGCGTCGACTTCTGGCTCCCTCGGGAAGGACTCGTGCTCGAGTTCGATGGTCGGCAGAAGTACGAAGATCCCGAGATGCTCGCGGGGCGGGATCCCCGGGACGTGCTGTGGGCGGAGAAGCGTCGCGAGGACCGGCTGCGATCACGTCCTGAGGTCCGCGGCGTCGTCCGCGCGGACTGGTCGCACCTCGTCGATCCCGAGCGCCTGCGGGCACTCTTCCGCGCTCGGGGTGTCCCGTGCCGTTGACGCGCGTGCGGGTGTTGCGCCAGAGCGACATCGTGGCGCCGGGGCGGGCGGTCCGAGCCGCGAGAGCGACAGACTGCCGCAGGAGTCGGGCGGGAAAGTGTCGCTTTCGCGGAAGGACCCGCGGGCAGCCGGCCGCGGCGCGTCAGCGCAGCGTGCTGTGGCGGCGGCCGTAGGCCAGGTAGAGCACGGCGCCGGCGACCATCCAGATGCCGAACGCGATCCAGGTACCGATGCCGAGGAACACCGCGAGCAGCACGCAGCACAGCGCGCCGAGGATCGGCACGACGGGGAACAGCGGCACCCGGTAGGACCGCTCGAGCGACGGCTGGGTGCGACGGAGCACGATGACGGACACGTTCACCAGGGCGAAGGCCACGAGGGTGCCGATGCTCGTCGCGTCCGCGAGCTCGCCGAGGGGCACGAGCGCGGCGACGACGGTCACGACGAGCCCGATGATGAGCGTGTTCGCGATCGGGGTGCCGGTGCGCCGCGAGACCCGGCCGAAGACCTTCGGCACGAGGCCGTCCCGGGCCATCGTCAGCAGGATGCGGGTCTGGCCGTAGAGGACGGTGAGCACGACACTGGCGATCGCGATCACCGCGCCGATCGAGAACACGAGCGCGACCCACGGCTGCCCGGTGACGTCGACGACGATGCGGACGAGCGAGGCCTCGCTGGACGAGAACGACGTCCAGGACCGGGCACCGATCGCGGCGATGGCCACGAGGATGTACAGCGCGGTGATGAGCGCGATCGACCCGATGATGGCGCGGGGGAGGTCGCGGCGGGGGTTCTTCGCCTCTTCGCCGGCGGTCGAGGCGGCGTCGAAGCCGATGTACGAGAAGAACAGCCGGGACGCCGCGGCGGTCACCCCGGCTGCACCCATCGGCGCGAGCGGCTCGAAGTTCTGCGCCTGGAACGCCGAGAACGCCACGACGACGAAGAACACGAGCAGGGCGATCTTCACGATGACCATGACCGTGTTCACCCAGGCGCTCTCGCGGGCGCCGGGCAGCAGGACGGCGGTGGCGAGCAAGACCAGGGCGGCGGCCGGCAGGTTCACGACGCCACCCTCGCCCGGAGGGGCCGACAGTGCCGTGGGCAGGTGGAGGCCGAAGACGCGCAGGGTCTCGTCGACGTACTCGCTCGCGCCGACCGCGACGGCGGCGACGGACACGGCGTACTCGAGCACGAGGCACCACCCGCAGACCCAGGCGATCCCCTCGCCCATGGTGGCGTACGTGTACGAGTAGCTCGACCCCGACGTCGGGACCGCACCGGCCATCTCGGCGTAGGACAGGGCCGACAGCAGGGCAGCGACACCGGCGACGACGAACGAGATCCAGACGGCGGGGCCCGCGAGCGGCACGGCGGTGCCGAGCACGACGAGGATGCCGGTGCCGAGGGTCGCTCCGACGCTGATCATCGTGAGGTGCCAGACACCGAGCGACCGGCGGAGCGGCTCGCCGTTCACCCCCGCCGAGGCCTCGGCCTGCAGTTGCTCGATCGGCTTGCGGCGGGCGAGCTGTGCGCGGAGGGACGTGGGGCGGGTGGGCGCGGACGTCATGGAACCTCGAGTGGTGCGGGGAAGGGGACGGGAAATGGTCGCATGCCCCCTGAACAGGGTCAAATGAACCAGGACCCGTCCGGGCCCCGCCGATGTCCGGGCTCGGGGCTAGGTTTGCAGCATGGACAGGGGTGACGCGTCGTGAGCATGCACGGCGGCATGCGTGGCGGTGGCGGCGGTGGCGGCCGCGGCGGCGGTCGGATCTCGAGCGGTGACTTCGAGGCGCAGAAGGCAGCCAACGCCGAGGCCCCGAAGATCCCGCACCTGCTCAAGCGCATCTCCGGACTGTTCGTCCCGCACCGGAACGCGATCATCCTCACCGTCGTGCTGGTCCTCATCGGGGCAGCGATCTCGGTCATCCCACCGCTGCTCACCCAGCGCGCGTTCGACGAGGGACTGTTCCCGAAGGGCGGCGGCGGACCGAACATGCCCGTGCTGTACGTCCTCGTCGGTGCGATGGTGGCACTCTGGATCGCGAGCGCCGGGCTCGGCGTCTGGCAGACCTACCTGACCGCGACCGTCGGCAACAAGGTCATGGGCTCGATGCGGATGCGCCTGTTCGGGCACCTCCAGCGGATGGAGCTGGCCTTCTTCACCCGCACGAAGACCGGCGTGATCCAGTCGCGCCTGCAGAACGACGTCGGTGGCGTCGCGAGCGTGCTGAACAACACGATCTCATCGATCCTGGGCAACACCGTGACGGTGATCGCCGCCGTCGTCGCGATGCTGCTCCTCAGCTGGCAGATGACCCTCGTCGCCGTCATCCTGCTGCCCCTGCTGGTGATCGCGCAGCGACGGGTCGGCCAGGTCCGGGCGAAGATCGCCGCCCAGACGCAGGAGTCGCTGTCGGACATGACGGCGATCACGCAGGAGGCACTGAGCGTCTCCGGCATCCTGCTCGCGAAGAGCTTCAACCAGCAGCGCGCGGAGACCCAGCGCTACGGCAACGAGAACCGCAACCAGATCCGCCTGCAGGTCCGCCAGCAGATGTCGGGGCAGTGGTTCTTCGCGATCGTGTCGATCTTCCTGTCGATCATCCCGGCGATCATCTACGTGGTCGCCGCGTACCTCATCATCGGCGACGTCCCGATCACGGCCGGCACGATCGTGGCGTTCACGACCGTGCAGTCCCGGTTGCTGTTCCCGACGGTCGGCCTGCTCCGCGTCGTCCTCGACCTGCAGACCTCCGGCGCGCTGTTCGCCCGCATCTTCGAGTACCTCGACCTCAAGCCCGCGATCACGGACCCGCCCACGGCGAAGCCCGTCGACGAGTCCCGGGTGGGACACGTGGCGTTCGACGACGTGACGTTCACCTACCCGGACGGCGAGGCCGACAAGCCCACGCTCCGCGGGGTGTCGTTCGAGCTCCAGCCCGGCCAGTTCGCCGCCTTCGTGGGACCGTCCGGCGCTGGGAAGACGACCGTCTCGTACCTCGTGCCACGGCTCTACGAGGCCACCGCCGGTTCCGTGCGGTTCGCCGGGCAGGACGTCCGCGACCTGGCACACGAGGACCTCATGCGCCACGTCGGCATCGTCAGCCAGGAGACCTACCTGTTCCACGCGACGATCGGCGACAACCTGCGCTACGCCAAGCCGGACGCCACCGACGCTGAGCTCGAGGACGCAGCCCGGGCGGCGAACATCCACGAGACGATCGCGTCGTTCCCGGACGGCTACGACACCGTGGTGGGGGAGCGCGGGTACCGCCTGTCCGGCGGCGAGAAGCAGCGCATCGCGATCGCGCGCGTGCTGTTGAAGGACCCTCCGGTGCTCGTCCTCGACGAGGCGACCAGCGCGCTCGACTCCATCTCGGAGCGCGTGGTGCAGACCGCCCTCGACAACGCGGCGGCTGGTCGGACGACGATCTCGATCGCGCACCGCCTGTCGACGATCCGCGACGCCGACGTCATCTTCGTCCTCGACCACGGGCAGATCGTCGAGCAGGGCAGCCACGAGGAACTCCTGTCGCGTGACGGCATCTACGCGATGCTGCACCACCAGCAGAACGTGCCGGCCGACGCGCTGGGCGGCTGAGCAGACCACCGCAGGCGGCGTCGGAGCCGTCACCACGGCAGGCAGACGCGACCGACGAACGGACTGGAGGCGCGTGGCGGCGCCGCCACGCGCCTCCAGTCCGACGACCGTCGACTCGCGACGATCCGCCGGACAGGGCAGACGATCCGACGACAACCAAACAAACGGACACGCTGACACGAGTGTTACTCGTGTGGTACCTGTGGACCCACGCGCACCTGCGCAACGTGCCCCCTGAGCGGAGTTCGAAGTGACCGCGGTCCCACCGACGTCCGATCCCATCCCCCGACCGGCCCCGTCGGCGCCGACGCGCCACGTGTCGTCGAGGACGCACCGCGCAAGAAGGGGAAGTTGCGCGCGTTCCTCACGAGCGGGTCGTTGGACATCCAGTCGAAGCTCCTCGTGATGCTCCTCGCCGTGAGCATCGTCGCCGCGCTCGTCGTCGGCGTCGTCGGCTACCTGAACGGCCGGAACTCGCTCGAGAACGCGGCGTTCAACCAGGTGACGTCGTTGCGCGAGGCCCGCATCACGGAGCTGAAGCGCTCGTTCGGGCAGTTCACCCAGTCCGTGGTGGCACAGACCCGCAACGAGAGCGTGATCGGCGCGACGAAGGCGTTCGAGTCCGGGTGGGACGACCTGCAGTCGCGGCCGGTGTCGGACGACGACCACACCACGGTCGACGCCTGGTACCGGGACAGCTTCGTGCCGCAGCTCGACAAGGCGGCCGGTGGGACCGCGAACCCGGACCAGTTCGCTCCGACGGAGGACCCGCAGGCCTACCTGCAGGCGCGGTACACGGCGCCCTTCACCGACTACGACAAGGCCATCGAGCAGGACGACGCCGGGGACGGCAGTGCCTGGTCGAAGGCGCACGCGGAGTACCAGCCGTACTTCCAGCAGGCCGTGGAGTCGGCCGGGTACGAGGACCTGCTCCTCATGAACACCGACGGCGACGTCGTCTACTCGGCGTACTCCGGCGCGGACCTCGGCACGAACCTCGACAGCGGGCCGTACCGCGACTCGAACCTCGCGACCGGGTACCAGCAGGCACTGCAGCTGACGAGTTCGGACGACTTCGTGGTCACCGACTTCGCCCGGTACGTGCCGAGCCTCAACGTCCCGACGCTCTGGGTGATGTCACCGGTGGGCGAGGACGGCAAGATCATCGGTGTGATGGCGGTCCAGGTGCCGGTGTCGCTGATCAACCAGGTGATGACGGGCAACGACCAGTGGAAGGACGACGGCCTCGGTGACACCGGGGAGTCGTACCTCGTCGGCGCCGACCACCTCATGCGGTCGTACCCGCGCCAGCTCATCGAGCACCCGAAGCAGTACCAGCGGGACGTCGTCGCTGCCGGGACGGCGCCGTCGACGGCGGCACGCCAGGTCGCGGTGAAGGGCTCCGTCCTGTTGCAGGAGGTGAACACCACCCCGGTGACGCGGGCCCTGCAGGGCAAGTCGGGGACGGTGATCTCGACGGACTACCGCGGCAAGGAGGTCCTGTCGGCGTACGCCCCGCTCGAGGTCGACGGCCTCCGGTGGGTGGTGGTCGCGCAGACGGACACCTCAGAGGCCTTCGCGCCGGTGAACGACTTCGCGCGGAACATCGGCCTCGCCCTGGTGGGCATCATCGTGCTCGTGAGCCTGCTGTCGCTGCTACTCGCACAGGTGTTCGTCCGGCCGATCCGGCGCCTGCAGACCGCGGTCAACCGGGTGAGCTCTGGTGACCTGGGCGTCGAGGTGAAGACGAAGGCCGGCGACGAGATCGGCGACCTCGGCCTGGCGTTCAACGACATGAGCCGCAGCCTGCAGGTGAAGCAGGACCTGCTCGACGAACAGCGGCGGCAGAACGACACGCTGCTGCTGACCCTGATGCCCGAGGAGGTCGCGCGCCGCTACAAGCAGGGCGACGAGACCATCGCGGCCGACCACCAGGACGTCGCGGTCGTGTACGCGGACATCATCGGCTTCGACGAGTTCGCGTCCGGGCTCACCGCCGAGGAGTCCCTGTCCCTCGTGAACGACGTGTGGCGGTCCCTCGACGAGGCAGCCGGCCGGCACGGCATCGAGCGCGTCCGCACGACCCGGAGCGGCTACCTCGCCAGCTGCGGCCTGAGCGTGCCCCGGGTCGACAACGTCCGCCGGGTCGTCGACTGGGCGGAGGAGGCGCAGGGCGTCCTCGAGCGCTTCAACGCCCAGCACGGCGCGAAGATCGGTCTCCGCGCCGGCATCGACACCGGGCAGGTCACGAGCGGTCTCGTCGGCCGGTCGAGCATCGTCTACGACATGTGGGGCGACGCCGTGAGCCTGGCGTACCGGGTGCAGGGCATCGCACCGACACCCGGCGTGTACGCGACGCAGCGGGTCGTCGACAAGCTCAGCGACCGCGGCGGCGTGCAGGACGTCGGCGAGGTCCAGACCCAGGCCGGCCCGCAGCGGATCTGGCGCCTCGAGCGGAGCGCGTCGTGTCCGCGTTCTGGGAGCAGCCGTGGTTCTGGCCGGCGATCAGCGTGATCGTCGGGCTCCCACTGCTGCTGCTAATCCTGACGGAGCTGCAGTCGAACCTTGAGCGCCGGGGCAACTCGCTGCACAAGGTGATCGGGCTGCTCCGGAACGCCGTCGTGCCGATCATCGCGATCCTGATCCTGTCCGTGCAGGTCACCGACGCGGTCGACCCGGGCAAGCCCGTGGTGAACCAGATCATCGGCACGGTGCTCGGCTTCCTGGTGATCGTGTTCGTGCTGAACGGCCTGAACATCGTCCTCTTCACGAACGCCCGGAAGGGCACGTGGCGCGAGAAGATCCCGTCGATCTTCGTGGACATCGCCCGGATCGTGCTCATCGCTCTCGGGCTCGCGCTCGTGTTCAAGATCGTGTGGGGCGCGGACGTCGGCGGGATCTTCACGGCCCTCGGCGTCGGCTCGCTCGTCATCGGCCTCGCGCTGCAGTCCGCCGTCGGCCCGGTGATCGCCGGCCTGTTCCTGCTCTTCGAGCAGCCGTTCCGGCTCGGCGACTGGCTCGACGCGGGCGGGGTGCGTGGCCGGGTCGTCGAGGTGAACTGGCGGTCGGTGCACATCGACACGGGTGCCGGGATCCTGATCATGCCGAACTCCTCGCTGGCGGGGGCGTCGTTCACGAACCTCAGCCGGACAGGAGGCACGTTCCCGGTCTCGACGGACGTCACGTTCACGACGGACGACCCACCGGCGGCCGTGGTCGCGCTCCTGCAGCAGGTCGCGACGGGCCTGCCCCAGCGCTACCCGGGCACCCAGCCGGTCGCGGTGCCGACGGGTGGGTCCGGGTACACGGGCTCGTTCGAGGTGCGCGGTCCCTCGCAGGAGGGCGACGCGCTCGCCCAGTTCCGGATGTGGCTCTGGTACGCGGCCCGCCGTGCGGGCCTGGGCCTGGACGGCGACACCACCGACGACTTCGTCACCGACGAGCGGCGTGACCAGGCACTCGCCATGATCGCTCCGACGCTGTACCTGACCGGCGACGACACCACCGCGATGGCCCCGCTCGTCCGGCTCGAGCGGTACGCCGCGGGGGAGACGATCGTCACCGCGGGCACCGTGCCGGACGCCGTGCGGTTCGTGCTCTCGGGCAGCGTCGACCTGCGCGTCCCGTTCGAGGACACCCAACTGCCCGCGACCCGGGTCGAGGCCGGGGACTACCTCGGCCAGACGGCGCTCACCCGGGAGGCACTGCTCACCACCGCCGTCGCGCTCACCGAGGTCGCCGTGCTCGTCGTGCCCGCCACCGCCCTGGACCAGATCGTCCGCGGTACACCGACGCTCGCGCGGGACATGGGCGAGGTCATCGACCGGCGTCGGCAGGAGGTCTCGGCGGCGGTGTCCGCGCACGTCGAGTCCCAGCAGAAGACGGTGTCCGCCGCCTAGACTCGACCGCGTGCGTTACGCGAACTCCGTCGTCGACCTCGTCGGCGACACTCCGCTCGTCAAGCTCAACCGGGTGACCGAGGGGGTCCGTGCGACCGTCCTCGTGAAGGTCGAGTACCTCAACCCCGGCGGTTCCTCGAAGGACCGGATCGCCACCCGGATCATCGACGCGGCCGAGGCCTCCGGTGACCTGCGCCCCGGCGGCACGATCGTCGAGCCGACCTCCGGCAACACCGGGGTCGGGCTCGCGCTCGTGGCCCAGCAGCGCGGGTACCGGTGCGTGTTCGTGCTGCCGGACAAGGTCGGCGAGGACAAGCGGAACGTGCTGACGGCGTACGGCGCCGAGATCGTCGTGACGCCCACCGCGGTGCCGCCGGAGCACCCCGAGTCGTACTACTCGGTGTCCGACCGACTGGTGCGCGAGATCCCCGGCGCCTACAAGCCGAACCAGTACGCGAACCCGAACGGCCCGCGCAGCCACTACGAGACCACCGGTCCGGAGATCTGGCGCGACACCGAGCAGCAGATCACCCACTTCGTCGCGGGCGTCGGCACCGGCGGCACGATCACGGGCACGGGGCGCTTCCTGAAGGAGGCGTCCGAGGGCCGGGTCCGCATCGTCGGGGCCGACCCGGAGGGCTCCGTCTACTCGGGCGGCACCGGCCGGCCGTACCTGGTCGAGGGTGTCGGCGAGGACTTCTGGCCCGACGCCTACGACGCCGGCGTGCCGGACGAGATCATCGCCGTGTCGGACGCTGACTCGTTCGCGATGACCCGCCGCCTCGCCCGCGAAGAGGGTCTGCTCGTCGGCGGCTCCAGCGGCATGGCCGTCGTCGCCGCCCTGCGCGCCGCACGGGACCTCACCGAGGACGACGTCGTCGTGGTGCTCCTGCCGGACGGCGGCCGCGGCTACCTCGGCAAGATCTTCAACGACCGGTGGATGCGCTCCTACGGCTTCGCCGAGACCGACGACGAGCGCACCGTCGGGTCGCTCATCGCGGGCAAGGACGGCCGTCTGCCGGACCTCGTCCACGCCCACCCGGCGGACACCGTGCGCGAGGTCGTCGACATCATGACGAAGTACGGCGTCTCGCAGATGCCGGTGCTCAGCGCGGAACCGCCCGTCGTCATCGGCGAGGTCGTCGGCGCGGTGGCGGAGAAGGACCTGCTCGAACAGGTCTTCACCGGCGCGGCGAAGATGGCGGACGCCCTGACCGGATTCGTGGGGGAGCCGCTGCCGCTCATCGGCGTCGGCGAGTCGGTGTCCTCGGCCCGTCGCGCGCTCGAGTCCGTCGACGCGCTCCTGGTGGTCGAGGACGGCAAGCCCGTCACGGTCCTGACCCGCCACGACCTCCTGACCTACCTCTCCGAGTGACCCGCCCGACCCGACCCAGGCCCGCCCGAAACGACCGAGGAACGAAGCCCGCATGACCGAGTTCAGCACCCGTGCCGTCCACGCCGGACAGGAGCCCGACGGCCCCACCGGCGCCGTCATCCCGCCGATCCACCTGACGTCCACGTACGTGCAGGACGGCATCGGCGGCATGCGGAACGGCTACGAGTACTCCCGCGCCGGCAACCCGACGCGCGACTCGCTGCAGACCCTGCTCGCCGACCTCGACGGCGGCGTCGCCGCGTACTCGTTCGCGTCCGGTCTGGCCGCCGAGGACGCCCTGCTCCGCGCGGCGCTCGTCCCCGGGGCCCGTGTGGTCATGGGCAACGACGTCTACGGCGGCACCCACCGCCTGGTGAGCCGCCTGCACGTCCCGTGGGGCGTCGAGCTCGTCGTGGTGGACATGAGCGACCTCGACCAGGTCCGTGCCGCGCTCGAGGGCGCCCCGGAGCAGACCGTGCTCTGGGTCGAGACGCCGACGAACCCGCTCATGAAGATCGCGGACATCGCGGCGCTCGCCGAGCTCGGGCACGGGGCCGGTGCGCTCGTCGTCGTCGACAACACCTTCGCGTCGCCGTACCTGCAGCAGCCACTGTCCCTCGGCGCCGACGTCGTCGTGTACTCGACCACGAAGTACCTCGGCGGCCACTCGGACGTCGTCGGTGGTGCCGTCGTGCTCGCCGACGAGGAACTCGCCGCGAAGGTGCAGTTCCTGCAGTTCGGCGCCGGCGCGATCTCGTCGCCGTTCGACGCGTTCCTCACCACCCGCGGCATCAAGACGCTCGCGGTCCGGATGGAGCGGCACTCGCAGAACGCGCAGGCCGTGGCCGAGGCCCTCGTCGCTGCACCAGGCGTCGAGCGCGTGTACTACCCGGGGCTCGCCGACCACCCCGGGCACGACGTCGCCGCGCGCCAGATGCGCGGGTTCGGCGGCATGCTCTCGGTCGCGCTCTCCGGCGGGCCCGCAGCAGCACGGCGGTTCGCCGAGTCGACCGAGCTGTTCGCGCTCGCGGAGTCCCTCGGTGGCGTCGAATCGCTGATCGGGTACCCGAGCGAGATGACGCACGCGTCGGTGAAGGGGACGGAACTGGCCGTCCCGGAGAACGTCGTCCGCCTGTCGGTCGGCATCGAGGACGCCGGCGACCTCGTCGCGGACCTGCAGCAGGCGCTGCAGCGCTGACGCGCTGACGCGCTGAAGACACGACGGCCTGGAGGCGCGTGCCGGCCCCGCCACGCGCCTCCAGCCCGTCGGTGGCTGGCCATACGATGACCGGGTGAGCACCGCCGCGACGAGGACCAGTCTGTTCAGCGGCCCGTACGCACTCGCCACCGTCGGCATGGTCGCCATCGTCGCCGTCGCCGCGTTCCAGAACCTCGCGATGACGACGGTCATGCCGGAGATCAGCCGCGACCTCGACGGCGAGACCCTGTACGCGCTGGCCTTCGCGGCGCCGCTCGCCGCCGGTGTTCCGGGGATGGTCCTCGCCGGCAACTGGACGGACCGCGCCGGTGGCCGGATCGTCGCGTGGGTGTCCGCCGGCCTGTTCGCGGTCGGCACCGCGGTCGTCATGCTGGCCCCGACGATGGAGGTCTTCCTCGCCGGACGCCTCGTCGAGGGCTTCGGCGCCGGCGCGATCGACGTCGTGCTCTACGTGCTCGTCGCGCGGATCTTCCCGGCGGAGCTGCACGGCCCGGTGTTCGCCGGGTTCGCCGCCGCCTGGGTGGTGCCCGCGCTGATCGGTCCGGCGCTCGCGGGCATCGTCACCGACGCCTGGAACTGGCACTGGGTCTTCGCGGGGGCGCTCGTGATCGCCGTCGGCGCGTTCACCTTGCTCGTCCCGACGCTCGGCCGGCTGCACCCGCCCGCGGTCGAGCTCCGCCCGCCGTGGCAGCGCTCCCGGATCGGCTGGTCGGTCGCGGCCGCCGTGGCGATCCTCCTCCTGAACGTCGCGCCGGACCTCGGCGCGTGGGCGCGCGTCGCCGCCGTGGTGATCGGTCTCGTCGGCACGTGGTTCGCGCTCCGCCCGCTGCTGCCGACCGGCACCTTCCGCGCGGCGCCGGGGTTGCCGTCGGTGATCCTGCTGCGCGGCCTCGTCGCGGCGTCGTTCTTCGGCAGCGAAGCGTACGTGCCGTTCCTGCTGCAGGTGAAGGACGGCCTGTCCGCCTCGGCCGCCGGGCTCGCGTTGACGGTGGCGGCGCTGAGCTGGGCCGGGTCGAGCTGGCTGCACGGTCGACTGGGCGAGGAACGGCTCACCGCCGCCCGGACGTTCGGCGTCGGGTTGGCGCTCGTGCTCGTCAGCCTGCTCACGGCACTCGCCGTCGCGTCGTTCGGCCTGCCCTGGTGGGTCCTCGTCGTCGGGTGGTTCGTCGGCGGAGCGGGCATGGGGGCGGTCTACCCGAGGACCTCGATGCTGACGCTCCGGTTCTCGGGCGAGGGCGACGACGGGTTCGCGAGCTCCGCCCTGACGATCGCGGACGCCTCGGGCAGCGTGATCGGACTCGCCGTCACGGGCCTGCTGTTCATCGGGACGGGCGGTGCGGACGGCGCCGTGTCGTTCCCGCTCGTGTTCGGCGGCATGACGGTCATCGCGGCACTCGCCGTCGTCGCCGTCCGTCGTCTCGGCCCGGTCCCGGCACCGCCCGCGGTGGGGGCAGGCGGGTAGCGTGGGACCCGTGCTCCTCCGCATCGTCGCCGCAGCCGTGATCGTCGGCTCCGCCCTCGCCCTCACCGGCTGCCAGGGCACGACGTCCGCGGCGCCGACCCCCGTGCAGAGCACCGACCTGACGAGCTCGGACGGCGGGTTCGACCAGCACGCCGTCGTCGGCGTGGTGCTCCTGCACGCCGCGGCCACCCCGGGCACGAGCTCCGGCGGGGTGTCCCTGTCGGACCGGTTCCACGACGACCTGACGGCTGCCGGGTTCACCCCGGACGTGCGGGTCGCGGGTGCGGCCGACCCGGCGACCGACCAGCGGACGGCGATGCGTGCGCTCGTGAAGGCCGGCGCGAAGGCGATCCTCGTCGAGGCCGCCGACCCGGCATCGCTGAGCGGCGAGGTCCAGGTGGCGCACGACGCCGGCGTGGTCATCGTCGCCCTCGGTGATCCCCTGCCGACGTCCGGGACGGGCGGGGACGGTGTGTCGGCCGACTACCGGGTGCAGGGCATGGACTCCGACGCCGCGACGGTGGCGCGTGCGACCGCGGTGGTCGAGTCGCTCCAGCGGGGCGAGAAGCCCGCCGACGGCTGACCCTCAGGCCGCACTCAGGCGGTGCGCGGCGGTCCCCAGCAACCACGGGGGCGGTCGGCTGTGCGGAGGGACAGCATGGGTCCCCCGAACGGGTGACATCGTTCGTCGGTGGAACGACCGACTGTCCGGGGCGACTCGGCACTCACTACAGTCACCTCACCGCAGCCCGTCGAGAGGACCCGAAGTGCAACGACGCCCACGCTCCACCCGAACCGCAGCCATCGCCCTCACCACCGCAGCGTGCACCATCGGTGCCGTGCTCTTCGCCGCCGGCCCGGCCGACGCCGCGACCCGGCACGCGCTTCCAGACTCCACCCCGTCGTGGGCCACGAGCACGAACGACGCCGGCACGGTCGCTGCCGACACCGACGTCGAGGGCGAGGTCTACCTGCCCCTGCAGGACCAGCGTGCAGCCGAAGCCCTCGCGACGGCGGTCTCCACGCCGGGCAACGCCCGCTACCGCAAGCCCCTGAGCCCGGCAGCGTGGATCGCGAAGTACGCCCCGACGAAGGCCGACGCCGACCAGGTGACCGGATTCCTGCGGGCCCAGGGCCTGAGCATCACCGCGGTGCCGGCCAGCCACGAGTTCGTCGTGTTCCGCGGGCCGGCGTCCGTCGTGAACTCGGTACTGGGCACCTCGCTGCACGACTACCGGCACGCCGGTCGCACCCTCGTCGCGCCGTCGACGGCTCCGACGCTCCCGGCCTCCGTCGCCGGCCTCGTCAGCGGGGTCAGCGTCGACCAGGGGCGGCTCCTGACCCACCCGGAGCTCGTCGAGCAGGGCGAGACCCCGGCATCGTCCACGCCGACCCGGTCGCTCCGTCAGCAGGCGACGGCCCCGACCGGGATCCAGGCGAAGTGCTCCCAGTACGACGGGGAGCACACCGCGACGGTCCCCGCCGCCTACGGGAAGACCAGCGTGCACACGTTCGCGTGCGGCTACGTGCCGAAGCAGATCCGTTCGGCGTACGGCGTCGACGCACTCGCGGCGAAGGGCGTCCAGGGGCAGGGCCAGACGGTGGCGATCATCGACGCGTACGCCTCGCCCACGATCGTGCACGACACGAACTCGTACTCGGTGCAGAACGGCGAGCCCCAGCTCACCAGCGCGACCTTCCAGCAGCGCATCCCCGCGACGTCGCAGTTCACCGACCAGGTGCTCTGCCAGCAGCCGAGCGGGTGGCAGGGCGAGGAGACGCTCGACGTCCAGTCCGTGCACGCGGTGGCCCCGGCGGCGAAGATCCTCTACGTCGGCGGCACCAACTGCGGCGGCGGGCTCGACGTCGCGATGTCGAAGATCCTCGACCAGGGCCTCGCGAACCTCGTCAGCAACAGCTACGGCGACGTCGGCGAGGACGTCCCGCTCTCGAGCATCCGCGGGCAGGAGAACCTGCACGTCCAGGCCGCGGGTGAGGGCATCGGCCTGTACTTCTCCAGCGGGGACAACGGCGACGAGTCGGCTGCGCTCGGCAGCGCCCAGCCGGACTTCCCGGCGTCCAGCCCGTGGGTGACCTCGGTCGGTGGCACGAGCCTCGGCATCGGGAAGAACGGCAAGAAGACGTTCGAGACCGGGTGGGGTGACGTCCTGGACCAGATCGTCAGCAGCGACCGGGGGAACGTCTACTCGACCCCGCTGCCCGGCGGCCTCGTCGGCGGTGGCGCCGGTGGTGGCCGGAGCACCCTGTTCGACCAGCCCGCCTACCAGAAGGGCGTCGTGCCGACGTCGCTCGCCGGCGGCAAGCGCGTCTCACCGGACCTCGCGGCGCTCGCCGACCCGTACACCGGGTTCGCGATCGGCATCCGACCGATCACGGACGACTCGACCCTCGCGGTCGGACCGTTCGAGAACGAGACGTACGGTGGCACCTCGCTCGCGTCGCCGATCACGGCCGCGCTGTCCGCGATCGTGCAGCAGTCGACGAACGTCCGACTCGGATTCGCGAACCCGACGATCTACGCGACGTACCGTGCCGCTCCGTCCGCGTTCAGCGACGTCCGTCCGCCGTCGTCGCCGGTCGCCCTGGCCTACACCAGCGCGACGTCGGGCAAGGACTACCTCGTCACGCTCGACCACGACACGTCGCTCACCACCGCGAAGGGGTACGACGACGTGACCGGGCTCGGCGCGGTGTCCTTCACGGGGCTGACACAGGTCGCACGCCGGTAGCGGCGCGATGACGGAGGGCACGGTGTCGGCTGGCACCGTGCCCTCCGTCGTTCAGCGCCACCAGGCGGGGAACGACAGCACGATGGTGTCGACGAGCGCCTTCCGGGATCGCCGCGGCCCGGCGAGCCACGCCTCGATCGCCCCGACGAACCCCTGCGCCACGAACCCCGCCGCGACGTCGTCGAGCAGTTCGGGCCGGTGCGCGGCGTCGAGCGACCGGATGTGCTGCGCGCTCGACACCGTGAAGTGCTCGACGAGCAGCCGGTGCAACGATGCGTCGTTCGGGTCCGGCAGCGCCCGCCCGTAGATCTCGCGGTGCGCGACCACGTGCTCGACGACGGCGTTGATGCCACGACGGGTGATCGTCGCGAGCTCGTCGGCACCGGCTCCGCGGTCGGCGGCAGCGCGGCGGGCGTCGGCGTCGTCCTCGCGGATGCGGTCGAGCTCGGGCGTGAGGACGTCGGCGAGCAGCGACCCGGGGGAGACCGCGTGCGAGTAGAACGTCGCCCGGTTGATCCCGGCGGCGCGGGTCACGTCGGCGACGGTGATCTCGGACACCGGGCGGCCGGCGGCGAGGCGCAGGATCGCCTCGCGCAGGGCTGCGGTCGTGTGCAGGATCCGGGCATCCACCATGACGCCATCCCCCTTCTGATCCGGTTCCACCCGACACGTCGTCCGCAGACGGTACCGAGCTACCCGACGGTACCGCATGCGCGGACCACGACACGGGACCCGTAGGATGGTTCCGCGGCCGAATCGATTCGATCGATCCCGCGATCACCTCCCTCCCCCTCACCGTCGAAGGACTCCTGCTCGTGACCGCGCCCGCCACCACCGGTTCGCTCCGGGTCGTCCTGCACCCGGGAGACTCGCTCTCCCGACGGCAGCGACTCGTCTACGTCTTCGTCCTGGGCGCGCTCACCGCGCTCGGACCGTTCACCATCGACCTCTACCTGCCGGCGTTCCCGTCGCTGAAGGACGAGTTCGGCATCACCGACGGCGCGGTGCAGCTCACCCTCACGGCGACGACGCTCGGCTTCGCGGCCGGGCAGCTCCTCGTCGGGCCGTGGAGCGACAAGGTCGGCCGGCGTCTGCCGTTGATCATCGCGACGACCGTGCACGTCGGTGCCTCGATCGGCGCCGCGCTCGCGCCGAACGTCGAGGTCCTCGCGCTCTTCCGCGTGCTGCAGGGCATGGGTGCCTCGGCCGGCGGCGTCGTCGCGATGGCCACCGTCCGCGACCTGTTCGGCGGCAAGCCCCTCGTGCGGATGCTCTCCCGGCTGGCGATGGTGAACGGCCTCGCGCCGATCCTGGCCCCGCTCATCGGGTCGCAGATGCTCCGGTTCGTCAGCTGGCGCGGCGTGTTCGTGTTCCTCGCCTGCTACGGCGCCGCCGTGGTGATCGCGTCGATCCTGCTCATCGTCGAGACACTGCCCCCGGCGCGACGGCACGAGGCCGGTCACTCCACGATCGGGCAGCGCTACCGCGCGCTCTTCTCGGACCGCATCTTCGTGGGGGTCGCGCTCATCGGGGCGATGGTCTTCAGCGGACTCTTCTCGTACCTCAGCGCCTCACCGTTCCTGTTCCAAGGGCTGTACGGGCTGGACGCGCAGCAGTACGGCCTGCTCTTCGCGGTGAACTCCGTCGGTGTCGTCGTGGGCGTGCAGGTGTCGTCCCGGTTGGCGCAACGGGTCGGTCCGCAGTGGATCCTGGCGTGCTCGACCGCCACGTTGTTCCTGGCGGCGGTCGCGATCATGGTCCTCGACCAGCTCGGTGCGGGGCTCGTCGGTGTCCTGGTCCCACTGTGGTTCTTCATCGCGGCGTGCGGGTTCTCGTTCCCGCTCGTCCAGGTGATCGGCCTCGCGGCGCACGGCAAGGAAGCAGGCACGGCGGCCTCCTTGCTCGGCGCCCTGAACTTCGGTGTCGCCGGGATCATCTCGCCGGTCGTCGGCTGGATCGGCATCACGACCGCGACGCCGATGGGTGCCGTGATGGCGTGCACCTCCGTCACGGCCATCGTCCTGCTCTGGGCGGTCGTACGGCCACGGACGGTCCCCGAGCTCACGCACTGACCGCTCGCCAGCACCGATCCGGTCGCGCGGGCGGGGCCGTCCATATGCTGTGCTCATGAGCGACGCGGTGGAGCAGGCCCAGGCAGCGGCAGCAGCGGCGAGGGCCGCGGCGGACGAGGCGAGACGCCTCGCCGACGAGGCCGCCGCACGTGCCGAGGAACTCGCCGCCGCGCTGCAGGCAGCCGCGGCCGGACCGGGGCTCGCCCCCGACGCGGAGCCGGCGGTCGCCGGGTTCCCGGCACCCACCGGCCTGGAGGCACCGCTCGCGCCCGACGCGGAGCCCGCCCCGGACGCGACCACGTCGGCGCCGGGGGCGACCCCGGTGACCGGCACCGTCCCTCCAGGCGGTCCGTTGGACGCGGCCGCGGTGGGCGCGATCCGGGACGGGTACCAGGTCGACGGCAGCGCGCTCCAGCTGGGCGCCCTCGTCAACGGCGAGGCGCAGCCCGACGTGCAGGTCAGGATCCCGCTCGGCATGCTGAACCGGCACGGCCTCGTCGCCGGTGCGACCGGCACCGGCAAGACCCGCACGCTGCAGGTCCTGGCGGAGCAGATCGCCGCGAACGGCGTGCCGGTGTTCGCCGCCGACATCAAGGGCGACCTCTCGGGGCTCGCCGTCGCCGGGCAGGCGAACGACAAGCTCCTCGCGCGGACCGCGGGCATCGGCCAGGAGTGGCAGGGCGTCGCCAGCCAGGCCGAGCTCTACTCGCTCGGCGGGCAGGGGACCGGTGTGCCGATCCGGGCGACCGTGTCCGGGTTCGGGCCGTTGCTGCTGTCGAAGGTCCTCGGGCTGAACGACACCCAGGAGTCCTCCCTCGGGCTGGTCTTCCACTACGCCGAGCGGGCCGGCCTGCCCCTCGTCGACCTGTCCGACCTGCGGAGCGTGCTGACCTACCTGGTGAGCGACGGGGGCAAGGGCGAACTCGCGGAGCTCGGCGGCCTGTCGAAGCAGACCGCCGGCGTGATCCTCCGCGAGCTCATCACCTTCGCCGACAGGGGCGCCGACCAGTTCTTCGGCGAGCCCGAGATCGACACGCAGGTGTTCCTCCGGAACGCCGCCGACGGCCGGGGCATCGTGAGCCTGCTCGAGGTGCCGGGCGTGCAGGACCAGCCCGAGGTGTTCTCGACGTTCCTGATGTGGCTGCTCGCGGACCTCTTCAACGAGCTGCCCGAGGTCGGCGACCAGGACAAGCCGAAGCTCGTGTTCTTCTTCGACGAGGCGCACCTGCTGTTCAACGGCGCCTCGAAGGACTTCCTCGACCAGATCGTCCGCACCGTCCGGCTCATCCGGTCGAAGGGCGTCGGGATCTTCTTCGTCACGCAGACCCCGAAGGACGTGCCGAACGACGTGCTCGCTCAGCTCGGCTCCCGGGTGCAGCACCAGCTCCGTGCGCACACCCCCGACGACGCGAAGGCGCTGCGGGCGACGGTGTCGACGTACCCGACGAGCGGCTACGACCTCGGCGAGGTGCTCACGTCGCTCGCCACCGGTGAGGCGATCGTCACCGTGATGAACGAGAAGGGTGCGCCGACGCCCGTGGCCTGGACCCGGCTCCGTGCCCCCGAGGGGTCGATGGACCCGATGCCCGCGCCCGAGATGCAGGCGCGGGTGCAGGCGTCCCCGCTCCTGGCGACGTACGGCACCCGGCTCGACCCGGACTCGGCGTACGAGATGCTCGCCCGCCGGATGGAGGCCGCCGCGGCGCAGGTCGCCGCCGCGGACGCGCAGAAGGAGGCCGCAGCCGCTGCAGCCGAGGCCGAGAAGGAGGCAGCCCGTGCCGCTGCCGCGGCGGCGAAGGAGGCCGCCGCGCAGGAGAAGCAGGAGGCACGCGAGCGGGCCGCGGCGCAGAAGGAGTACGAGCGGACGCAACGGGAGTTCGAGAAGGCCGAGCGGGCGGCGGCCGCCCGACGGTCGGGTCGGACCTCGTCGCGGACGACGACGTCCCGCAAGGCGAACGACCCGCTGTCGGACCTGCTCGGGTCCGGGCTGGGCGGGACGATCGCCAAGGAGGTCGTGCAGGGGATCTTCTCGACCCTGCGGCGTCGGCGCTGAGGTTGGGCGCTTCGGGTCGGCGTGCGGGTGGGTCCTGCCCGTTCGTCAGGCGCCGAAGAGCGTGACGGTCTCGATCGCGAGCAGACCGCTGACCACCAGGACCGCGAGCACCCCGACCACGACGTGGGTGCCGCGCTGCTCGTACCAGCTGCGGCTGGTCGGGTAGCGGCGGGCGAACTCGCGAGCCGGAATCGGACGGGGCTCCTCGGTCACCTGCACGCCGAGCGACTCGACGACCCGGTCGATCCCGCTGTCACCCCAGACGTCGGAGCGCAGGCGGAACAGGTGCCCGCCGTCCGCGTCGAACGCCACGAGCTCGCGCGAGGTCCGTTCCACCGCGCTGCCGTGCGTCGTCGCGAGGACCAGGCTGTGCACGCGCTCGCGGGCCACCCGGCGGCTCGGGGTGACGACGCCGCGTACGGTGATGCCGACCGGGTCGATGCCGATGAAGGCGGTGGCGAGCCGGGTGAACACGATCCCGACGACGACCGCGAGGGCGATCACCACGGTCGCGACGAACGTCCAGAGGCGGAAGGGGAGCGACACCCACACCAGGGCGACCGCGAGGGGCACGGCGGAGAACACGACGCTGAGGATCGTCGAACGCACGAGCGAACGCCGTGGCCGCAGGACCAGGTCGTACGCGGCCGCGCGCACGTGTGCCGCTGCCGGCGCCGTCAGGTCCCCCACGTGGACTCCTCGTCCCTTCGGGTGCCCGGGCAGCACTGATCGTCCGCCCGGGGAGCGACGCCCCTGCCGCTCCGTGCACCGTGTCCGACCCGTCCCGGGGTCGTCCGTCCGGTGAGTCTAGGCGACCGACGGGTACCGGGGACAGCCCGTTCCACCCCTGAGCCTCGTTTCGCGGCCAGTCCATGGGGAACGGGGTGCAGTGGGGTCCGCCTGGTGGGGGACTGCCTGGCTCCGATCGATCCTCGAACGACGAAGGACCCGAGCCGGTCTGGCTCGGGTCCTTCGGGTGGAGCTGGCGGAGAATGGGGGATTCGAACCCCCGAGGGCTTGCACCCAACACGCTTTCCAAGCGTGCGCCATAGGCCACTAGGCGAATTCTCCTGGTGCCATCTCGCGATGACGACACCCCATGGTACAGGTCTTCGAGGGTGCGGATGACCACCTCCGTCCACAGCTCCTGCCGTTCCCAGTTGTCACGACAAGGACGCGGCTAGCCTGGACGCGTGTCGACCCGCATCTACATCACGTCAGCAGAAGGACACACGGGCAAGAGCACCGTCGCCCTCGGTGTCCTCGAGACCCTCGCGCGCTCGGTCGGACGGGTCGGCGTGTTCCGTCCGGTCGCCCGGTCGGTGGACGAGCCCGACTACGTGCTCGAGCTCCTGCTCCAGCACACCGCTGTCGGCATCACCTACGACGACGCGGTCGGCGTGACCTACGACGACGTGCACGCGGACCCGGACGCCGCCCTCGCGACCATCGTCACCCGGTTCGCCCAGGTCGAGCGGCAGTGCGACGCCGTGGTGGTGCTCGGGTCGGACTACACCGACGTCGGCAGCCCCACCGAGCTCTCGTTCAACGCCAAGGTCGCCGCGAACCTCGGTGCGCCCGTGCTCCTCGTGCTCGGCGGGCGTGACGCGGCCGAGCGCGGGGCCCGCACCCCGGACGACATGGCGCAGGTCGCCGACGTCACGACGAGCGAGCTCCGGGCAGCACACGCGCAGGTGTTCGGCGTCATCGTGAACCGTGCGGACCCCGACGCCCTCGGCGCGATCGTGTCGAGCGTCGAGCGTGCCGTCCACGACGACCACCCGGACCTCCCCGTGTGGGCGATCCCCGAGGACAGCGTCCTCGTCGCCCCCACCGTGCGGGCACTGCTCGCCGCGACCGACGCCACGCTCGTCCGGGGTGACGACGCCCTGCTCGACCGCGAGGCCCTGGGCACCGTCGTCGCCGGCATGAGCATGGAGAACGTGCTGCCCCGCCTGATCGAGGGCGGCATCGTGGTCGTGCCCGGTGACCGCAGCGACGTCCTCATCGCGACCCTCCTGGCCAACCAGTCGGAGACGTTCCCGAGCCTCGCCGGCGTCATCCTGAACGGCGGGTTCGAGACCGCACCGCAGATCTCCCGGCTGCTCGAGGGGCTGTCGAGCTCGCTGCCGATCGCGCAGAACGACCTCGGCACCTACGACACCGCCCTCCGCATCACCCAGACCCGCGGCCGACTCGCGGCGGACTCCCCGCGGAAGGCCGACCTCGCCCTCGCCCTGTTCGAGCAGCACGTCGACGCCGACGCCCTGCGCGACCGCCTCCAGCTCACCCCGTCCGGGGTCGTCACGCCACTGATGTTCGAGCACGGACTGCTCGACCGGGCGCGCGGCTACGGCAAGCGCATCGTCCTGCCCGAGGGTGAGGACGACCGCATCCTCCGCGCCGCGTCGACGCTGCTCGCCCGCCAGGTCTGCGAGCTGACGATCCTCGGCGACCCCGCCGCGATCCGCACCCGCGCGACCGAGCTCGGCCTCGACCTCGACGCCGCGCAGCTCGTGTCGCCGTTCGACCCGGAGCTCCGCGAGCGGTTCGCCGAGGAGTACACCCGGCTGCGTGCGCACAAGGGCATGTCGATCGAGCTCGCCCGCGACACCGTGACCGACGTCTCGTACTTCGGCACGATGATGGTGCAGCTCGGACTCGCCGACGGCATGGTGTCCGGCGCGAAGCACACGACGGCGCACACCATCCGGCCGTCCTTCGAGATCATCAAGACCCGCCCGGACACGTCGATCGTGTCGAGCGTGTTCCTGATGGCGCTCGCCGACCGGGTGCTCGTCTACGGCGACTGCGCGGTCATCCCGGACCCGACGAGCGAACAGCTCGCCGACATCGCGATCTCGTCGGCCGAGACGGCGACGCAGTTCGGCATCGACCCCCGCGTCGCGATGCTCAGCTACTCCACCGGCGACAGCGGCTCGGGTGCCGACGTCGACAAGGTCCGGGCGGGCACCGCGTTCGTCCGGGAGCGCCGCCCCGACCTGCTCGTCGAGGGCCCGATCCAGTACGACGCCGCGGCCGACCCGACGGTCGCCAGCACGAAGATGCCGGACTCGCCGGTCGCCGGGAAGGCGACGGTCTTCATCTTCCCCGACCTCAACACGGGCAACAACACGTACAAGGCCGTGCAGCGTTCCGCCGGTGCCGTCGCGATCGGCCCGGTGCTGCAGGGTCTGCGCAAGCCGATCAACGACCTGTCCCGCGGCGCACTCGTGGGCGACATCGTCAACACCGTCGCGATCACCGCGATCCAGGCCGGCACCGCGTCCGACGCGGGCTGACCGCCCGACCCACGCCGTGCCTCCCGTCCGGCCCACCAGGCCATGAACAGAAAGCGACACCACCAGTGACCGCAGCCCTCGTCGTGAACTCGGGTTCGAGTTCGTTCAAGTACCAGCTCATCGAGCTCGAGGGGGAGCGGACGCTCGCCTCCGGACTCGTCGAGCGCATCGGCGAGTCGACCGGCGCGTGGAAGCACACCAACGCGCTGACGGGGGAGTCCTCGTCGAACGACGCCTCCGCCGTGCCGGACCACGCCGCCGGGTTCCAGGCGATGATCGACGCCTTCGCGAAGGTCGGGCCGTCCTTCGACGAGTACCCGCCGGCGGTCGTCGGGCACCGCGTCGTGCACGGCGGCACCACCTTCGACCGGGCCACCGTGGTCACCGACGAGGTCGAGCGCCAGATCGAGGACCTGAACAGCCTCGCGCCGCTGCACAACCCCGCGAACCTCGAGGGGATCCGTGCCGCGAAGCAGGTGTTCTCCGACGTGCCGCAGGTCGCCGTGTTCGACACCGCGTTCCACCAGACCATGCCGCCGCACGCGTACACGTACGCGATCCCGGCCGACCTCGCCGCGAAGTACTCGATCCGCCGCTACGGCATGCACGGCACCAGCCACAAGTACGTGTCGGAGCAGGCCGCGGCGTTCCTCGGGCGACCACTCGCCGATCTGAAGACGATCGTGCTGCACCTCGGCAACGGGGCGTCCGCCGCGGCGATCGACGGTGGGAAGTCGATCGAGACCTCCATGGGCCTCACCCCGCTCGAGGGGCTCGTCATGGGGACGCGTTCCGGTGACCTCGACCCGGCGGTCCTGATCCACCTGCACCGCGAAGCCGGACTCTCGTTCGACGAGCTCGACACGATGCTCAACAAGGAGTCCGGGCTCCTCGGGCTCACCGGGAACGGGGACATGCGCGACGTGCAGGACGCTGCACTCCACGGCGACGACGAGGCCGAGGCGGCGCTCGCCGTCTACCGCCACCGCATCCGCCGCTACGTGGGCGCGTACACGGCGCAGCTCGGCGGGCTCGACGCCGTCGTGTTCACCGCCGGTGTCGGCGAGAACAACGCGCTGCTGCGTCGCCGGGTGCTCGCCGGCCTGGAGCACCTGGGCATCGAGATCGACCCCGACCGGAACGAGCTCGCGTCGCGCGAGGCCCGTCTCGTCTCGACGGACGCATCACGCGTCGCGGTGCTCGTCATCCCGACGAACGAGGAACTCGAGATCGCCCGCCAGTCGGCCGCGGTCGCGCTCAGCTGAGCGCCGACAGCGCCGCGGGGATCGGGGTGTCGCCGCTCGTGACCTCGAACTGGACGCCCACCGCGGTGTCGTCGAGGATCGCGTGCAGCACCACCGCGGCGACGTCCGCGCGGGGGATCGTCCCCCGCGGCACCGTCCGGCCGACATCGACCGTTCCCTGCGGGACGGTGTCGACCAGACCACCGGGACGCACGATCGTCCAGCGGAGGCTCCTGGCGCGGAGGTTCGCGTCCGCCTCGGCCTTCGCGCGCAGGTAGACCTGGAACACGTCGGCCTCCGCGCGGGCGGGCACGACGGCACGCTCCGGGTCGTACGAGTCCGCCGCCATCGCGGAGACCATCACGTACCGGCGGATCCCGGCCCGCTCCGCGGCGTCGGCGAGCAGGATCGCGCCGTCCCGGTCGACGGTGAGCTTCCGCTCCGCGCCGCTGTTCGGGCCGGCGCCGGCCGCGAACACCACGGCGTCGACACCGCGGAGCCGGAGCGCGAGCTCGTCGTCGTCCAGCTGCTCGAGGTCCGCGACGATCGCCGTGGCGCCCTGTTGCTCGACGTCGGTGACGTGTGCGGGGTTGCGGACGATGGCGACGGCGTCGTGGCCGGCGTCGGTGACGAGGCGGGCGAGGAGCAGGGCGATCTGGCCGTGTCCTCCGGCGATGGCGATCTTCATGTGTCCGAGTCTGCCCGTTCCGTCCGGTAGACTTCCGGAGGCTCCTCACGTGACGCCATCCAGGCCAACTCCCCCAGGGCGGAAACGCAGCAAGGGTAACCGGGCTCTGGCGGGTGCGTGGGGAGTCTTTTCGTGCTCCCGGCGACGACTTCTCGACGGCAGGGTGTCCGTTTCGTAACGGGTTGCGGACAGCAACCTGATCGTGTGCAAAGATCGGCCCCAGGAATCCCCAACCAGGATTCCTGAACCCTCCACCGCCTCACCAGCGGGGGAGTTTCCGGATCAGGTGGCAGGCGCGTCCTGCCAGGAAAAGAGACACGCATGCGCAGGCACGTGTCGCTTCGGGGTACCCGTGTACCCACGACAGCGGGCGACTGGACACGACGGATCATCGGTGCTGGCGACCGAGCTCGACGACGAGCATCGGACGATCGGCGTCTCCTCCTGCGTGGCGGCGTCATCGCCACGGTGACGGCGCTCATCGCCGCCACCGTGGCGATCCAACCGGCTGCGGCCGCCCAGACCGACGTCTCCGAGGCCGAGGGCGTGCTCCTCAGCGGTTCGGGCATCGTCGACGTGGACACCCTCGCCGAACTCGGGGGCGCCTACTCCGCCCGCGGTGCGACCACCGGTGGCGGCACCACGAACCAGCCGCTCAACCTCACCGCGTTGAACGCCGTGGGGGTGGACCTCGGCAACAACATCGACCTGATCGGTGCGAACGGCATCCTCACCCTCGGGGTGGACGGCCAGTACGCCACGACCTCGGCGAACGGCGCGACCGCGTCCTCCGGTCTCCTCACGAACGACGGCGGCATCGGTGTCGGGAACGGCTCGGGCACGGGCGCGGCGACGCTGGACCTCAACCCGCTGTTCTCGCGCGTCGGCGCCGACACGACGGTGCTCTCGAACGCCCAGCTGCAGGTCGGTGCCCTCGCGTCGACCCTGTCCGCGACGCGCGGGGCGACGGTGAGCACCTCGAGCGACTACCGGATCGCGAGCGCGAACCTCGCGCTGACCAGCCCGGCGGTCCAGGGCCTGACGACGTCGCTCCGGGACGAGCTCCGGACGGTGTCGAGCTCCGTCAACGGCGTCTTCGGCACCGGTGGCGCCCTGCAGGGGACAACCTCGGCCGTGACCGCGCAGATCCAGACGCTGCTGCGCCAGGCGCTGCTCGGGACGGTGAACGTGAGCGGCACGAACATCACCGCGAACGTGAACCTCAACCTCGACGACACGCTGACCCAGGTCCTGCGCCAGCCGCTGACCGACGGCGCCGTGACGATCACCCCGTCGACCGGGACGATCACCGTCGACCTCGACAAGCTCACGGCGCTCAACGGCCAGCCCGCGAACACGCCGGTGCTGACGACCGCCGCCGTCAACTCGATCAACCAGAGCATCACCACGATCCTCGGGACGCAGCTGCCGACGGCACTGCAGACGGCCGTCGTGAACACGATCAACTCCACCGCGGTCCGCGTGAACATCGCGACCAACGCCACCGTGCTCGGGCAGCCCGCCGCCGCGATCGGCCTGCAGGTCGACACGACGCTCGGCGCGCTCGCCGGAACGGCCACCGCGAACCCGACCATCACGGCGTCGGGCAGCCTCGCCGGGCTCCCGCTGCCCCTCGGGACGGTGCTCGCCCCGGTCGTGACCGGGATCGTCGTCCCTGCCCTGCAGACGGCGCTGCGTCCGCTGATCGGCGGCACCGCCCTCACCCAGCTCGGCACGACGCTGACGAACACGACCCGGGCGGTGGCGACGCTGCTCTCGCCCGTCGTCCTGCTCCTCCGCCAGGTGATCGACCTCACCGTGAACGCCCAGGACACCACGACCGGGTTCCGCGACGCCCGTGGGTACGACCCCGGCTCGCGGAGCGTGCACGCGCTACGCCTGTCGATCCTGCCGGGCGCGAACGTCGCCACGGTCGACCTCGCGACGTCGACCGTCCGAGCCAGCGCGTTCGTCGCACCGACGATCACGGCACCGACGGCGAACCAGGTGTTCAGCGTGCCCAGCGCCTCGTCGACGCGCACCGTCACGGTGAGCGGTGCGGGGGAGCCAGGGGCGACGATCGTCGTCAGCCTCGGCGGCGGCCGCACGGGTACCGCCACGGTCGCCGCGAACGGCACCTGGACGACGAACATCGCGAGCGTGCCGACCGGTGACTACACGGCGACCGCCACGCAGACCGTCGGCGGCACCGCAGCCGGCACCGTCACGCAGCCGTTCTCCGTCGTCGCGCAGCAGGCGCTCACGATCACGACACCGACCGTCGGGCAGACCTTCACCACGACCGGCACCACGGCACCCGTGACCCTGACGGGCACCGCGACCGCGAACGCCCGCATCGACGTCGACCTCGGCGGCGGCCTGACGGCGACCGGCACGGCGAACGCCAGCGGCGCCTGGAGCGTCACGGTGCCGAACGTCCCGACGGGCGACCAGACCGCCAGCGTCACCCAGACAGTGGGGGACAGCACCTCGGCGCCGGTCACCCGTGCGTTCCGGGTGGTGGCCGCCGCGGGCCTGACGATCGCCTCCCCGACCGCGGGCCAGGACTTCCCGCTCGCCGGTGACACCCGGGACGTCCCGATCTCCGGCACCGCGCAGCCCGGGGCCCGCGTGGACGTCTCGGTGAACGGCGGCGACCGGACGGCGACCACCACGGCCAACGCCGGTGGCGCCTGGTCGACGACGATCACGTCCGTTCCCGCGGGGGACTACTCCGCGAGCGTGACGCAGACCGTCGGCTCCTCGACGAGCACCCCGGTCACGCGTGCCTTCACCGTGACCGCCGCCCCCGCGCTGACGATCGACGCACCGGAGGACGGCACCACCATCACCGTCGCCGACGCGACCTCGACGACCCCCGTGACGGTGTCCGGCACGGCCGCGCCGAACGCTCAGGTGGTCGTCGGGATCGGCGGCTCCTTCACCGCCACGGTCTCCGCGGACGACGACGGGGCCTGGGAGACCACGTTCCAGGGCGTCCCGGTCGGTGACCGCACCGTGACCGCACGGCAGACCGTCGGTGGCACGACGTCCGGTCCGGTGACCTCGGCCTTCACGGTCCGTGCGGGTGCCCCGATCGCGATCACCTCGCCGGCGCCCGGCGCGACCGTGACCGTCCTCGACGTCGACACCACCGCCGACCTCGACCTGGCCGGCACCGCCGAGCCCGGTGCGGACGTCTCGGTCTCCCTCGGCGGCGGTCTGACCGCCACGGCGACGGCGAACGGCGACGGGGACTGGACCGCGACGGTCCAGGACGTCCCGGTCGGCCGGTACACGATCGCAGCGACCCAGAGCGTGAACGGCACGACCTCGCCGGCCGTCCGGCAGGTCGTCACCGTCGCAGCCGGTGCGGGCCTCGTGGTCTCGTCGCCGACACAGGGGAGCACGACGGCGGTCGCCACGGACGACTCGACGATCGACGTCACCGTTTCGGGCACCGCCCAGCCGGGCGCCGACGTGGACGTCGTCCTCGACGACGCGGACGACCCGGTCTCGACGACCGCCGGTGACGACGGCACGTGGACGGTGATCCTGCCGGCGGTCGGCACGGGCGACCACACCGCGAGCGTCACGCAGACGGTCGGCGGCCAGACGTCGGCGCCGGTCGACCGGGACTTCACCATCGCTGTCGGCGACGACCTCGTGATCGAGTCACCGACGGACGCGCAGCAGGTCCCGGCAGGCGCCGGCGGCCAGGCGGGCGTCGTGGTGCGCGGCACGGCCGAGGCCGGAGCCTCGGTCGCCGTCACGATCGACGACGGCGACACCGTCGAGGTCGTCGCGGACGCCTCGGGCAACTGGTCCACCGACCCGGTCCAGCTCGGCATCGGCGACCACACCGTCGCGGCCGTCCAGACCGTGAACGGCACCACCGGACCGACGGTCACGACGGACTTCACGGTCGTGCCCGGCACCGCGATCACCATCGAGTCGCCGGCCGCGGGGTCGCGCTTCGTGGTGGTCGACGGGGACGCCACCGCGACCGTGCCGATCTCCGGAAGCTCCGAGCCGAACGCCGACGTCACGGTGTCCCTCGGCCCGGACACGCAGTTCACCACCACGGCGAGCCCCGCCGGAGCGTGGACGGTCGACGCCACGGGTCTCGCACCCATGGGCACCTACACGGTGAACGCGAGCCAGAGCGTCGAGGGCGTCGTCACGAGCGCGATCCCGACGACGTTCCAGGTCGTCACCGCGAACCCGCTCGCCATCACGGCGCCGACGACCGCGCCGATCACCGTCGCGGGCGACGACGTGCAGCGCGACGTGACGGTGACCGGCACCGGCCAGCCCGGAGCCTCCGTGACCGCCAGCACCGACGGCGAGGACGACCAGCAGGCCACGGTCGGGGCGGACGGCACCTGGTCGGTGACGTTCCCGGACCTCGGGGTCGGCACGCACCCCGTGTCGGTCACGCAGACCCTGCCCGGCACGGTCTCGTCCCCGGCGACGTCCGACCCGGTGACCCGCACGGTGACGATCGAGGCGGCGGACGCGGTGACCGTCACCGCTCCGGAACCCGACGCCGTCCTGCTGGTCCCGGACGCGGACGCCACGCGTGACGTGACGGTGTCCGGCACCGCCGAGCCGAACGCACCGGTGACGGTGCGGCTCGGCGACGACGAGCTGACGACGACCGCGAACGGTGACGGTGACTGGACCGTGACGTTCGACGGTGTCGGTGTCGGCACCCCGACGCTCACCGCGACCCAGACCGTGGACGGGACCACTGCCTCCAGTCCGGAGCAGACCGTCACGGTGCGGGCCGCCACCGCGCTCACCCTGACGACGCCCGAGGACGGCGACGTCCTGACGGTCGCCGACGCGGCCGGCACGGCCGACGTCCGGGCAGCCGGACGGGCACAGGGCGGAGCGCCCGTCACCGTCACGCTGTCGAACGGCGACTCCGAACAGGTGACCGCCGAGACCGACGGCACCTGGGAGGCGACCTTCGAGGACGTCCCGGTCGGTGACTACACGGTCCGCGCGACGCAGCGCGTCGAGGGACAGACGTCGGCGCCCGTCAGCTCCGGTGTCTCGGTCCGCGCCGGTGCGCCGCTCACGGTCACCACGCCCGCCGGTGCCACCTCGGTGACGGTCGCGGACGACGACGCCACCACCGACGTCCCGTTCTCCGGGACCGGCCAGCCGGGAGCGACCGTCCGGGTCGACCTCGGCGCGGGCGGCTCGGCCACCGCACCCGTCGGCGACGACGGCCGGTGGTCCACCACGGTGGAGGACGTCCCGGTCGGGTCGTGGACGGCAGCGGTCACCCAGGCGGTCAACGGCACCACGAGTGCCGCGGTCGAGCGTCCGGTGTCCGTCGTCGCGGCGGCCGACCTGACGATCCGCGAGCCCGGCGACGACCCGATCACGGTCGCGGACGGCGACGCCACGACCACCGTGACCGTCGCGGGTGACGCCCAGCCGGGTGCCACCGTGACCGTCACGGTCGACGACCGCGACCCGGTCGAGGTCACCGCCGGCGACGACGGCAGCTGGAGCGTCGACGTACCGGACCTCGGGGTCGGGACGCACGACGTCAGCGTCACGCAGACCGTCGACGGCTCCACCTCCACGACCCCGGTGGAGACGTCGTTCGAGATCGAGGCGGGCGACCCCGTCGTGATCGACGAGCCGACGGCAGGCCAGGAGTACCTGGTGGCCGGCGAGGGCGCGACCACGACGGTCGACGTCAGCGGCACGGCCGAGCCCGGGGCGACCATCGTGGTCGACCTCGGCGGCGGACGCAGTGAGTCCACCACGGCGGACGGCGACGGCGCGTGGAGCGTCTCGGTGCCCGACGTGCCGGCCGGGACCCCGACGGTCAGCGTGACCCAGCGGATCGGGGACACCGTCTCCGCCCCGGTCACGGTGGGCATCCGAGTGCTCGTCGCGGACCCGATCACGATCGCCACCCCAGCAGACGGATCGACCGTGCGCGTCGCGCAGCAGGACTCGATCGCGACGATCACGGCCGGCGGCGCCGCGCAGTCCGGTGCCGAGGTCCGGGTCACGATCGACGGGGGCGACCCGGTCACCGTGACCGCGACGGACGCCGGGACCTGGACGGTCGACCTCGAGGACGTCGGCGTCGGGGAGCACACCATCCGTGCCACCCAGACCGTCGACGGCTCGACCTCGGCGCCGGTCGCCAGCACCTTCACCGTCGCCCCGGGCACCGCGCTCGCGGTGACGACCCCGGCCGACGGCGCGACCGTCACCGTCCCCGCCGACACCACCACCGCCACCGTGCCGGTCAGCGGCACCGGGCAGGCCGGCGGCACCGTCCGGGTCGTCGTCGACGACGAGGACCCGATCGTGGTCCCGGTCGGACCCGACGGCCGGTGGACGACCGACGTCACCGGGCTCGACGAGGGCGACCACACGATCACGGTCACGCAGGAGGTGAACGGCACCACGTCGTCACCGATCGTGCGTGACGTCACGGTCGACGTGGCCGCGCCGGACGCGATCGTCATCACGTCCCCTGCTGCCGGTACCACCTACCGGGTGGTCGACGGCACGACCGACGTCCAGGTCGCCGGAGTCTCGGCACCGAACGCGGCGATCTCGGTCCGGATCGACGGCGGCACACCGGTCACCACGACCGCGGACGCCGACGGCGAGTGGACCGTGACCGTGCCGGACGTCGGCACGGGGCCGCACACGATCGCGGCGTCGCAGACCGTGGGCGGGACCACGACGAACGCACCCGGGGTCGGGTTCTCCGTCAGCGCCGTCGCACCGGTCCGCATCACGACCCCGACGGACGGTCAGGTCATCCCGACCACGGGGCCGACGGCCTCCGTCCCGGTGAGCGGCACGGCCGAGCCGAACGCCACGATCCGGGTCGACGTCGACGGCCGGACCGCGACGACCACCGCGGGTGGGGACGGATCGTGGACGGTCACGGTCGGCGGCGTGCCCGTCGGACCGCACACGGTGTCGGTCACCCAGACCGTCGGAGGCGTCACGTCGGCACCGGTCACGAGCCGGGTGACGGTCGCGGCGGTCCAACCGACCGACGTCACGATCACCAGTCCGGCACCGGGGCAGCTCATCCCCGCCACGGGGACCGGTGACACCGGGTCCTTCACGGTGACCGGTCACGCCACACCGGGTGCCCTGGTGACGGTGCGCCTGTCGAACGGCCAGGTCCGGACGACGACCGCCGACGCGAACGGGGACTGGAGCGTCACCTTCGACCGCGTGCCCGAGGGCCAGTGGACGATCACGGCGTCGCAGTCGGTCAACGGGACGACGACGGCCTCGCAGCCCGTGCCGATCGTGGTGGACGCGGTGCAACCGCTCGCGGTCACCTCGCCGACGCCGGGTGCGCACCGGACGGCCTCCGCCGCCGGGACCGTCGACTGGCGCGTCACCGGGACCGCCGAGCCGGGTGCGACCGTCACGGTCATCGCCGACGACGGGACGCCGGTCACGACGACGGCGGACGACACCGGTGCGTGGTCCGTGGTGCTCCGACTCGCGGTGGGGCAGCACACGATCCGGGTGACGCAGACCGTGGCGGGTGCGACGTTGGCCGCGCAGTCGGTCGCCGTGGTGGTCGACGCGGCTGACCCGGGCACGCCGGGCGAGCCGGGGACACCGGGCACGCCGGGGACGCCTGGAACGCCTGGAGCGCCCGGCACCGGTGGGAACGGCTCCGGCGCCGGCAACGGCTCCGGCACGGGCAACGGCTCCGGCGGACTCGCCTTCACCGGCGCCGACGTCGCCCCGCTCGCGGGTGCGGCCGGTGGGCTGGTGGTCCTCGGGTTCCTCCTGCTGGGCCTGTCCCGGCTCGCCCGCGGCATCCGCCGCCGGGGGCGCGCCTGACCCCACGGCACGACCCACACCGCGCCTCTCGTCCGTCGTCTGCACGGACGGGAGGCGCGGTGCGTGTCGTGCCCGCACCCCACTTCCCACAGACGGTCCGTCCAGGGCCACGGGGTGTCGGTCGTCCCGGCTACCCTTGGGGCGTGGTCACCGCCCTGTATCGCCGTTACCGGCCTGAGAACTTCGCCGAGCTGATCGGACAGTCGCAGGTCACCGATCCGCTCCGGACCGCCCTGCGCACGAACCGGGTGAACCACGCGTACCTGTTCAGCGGTCCGCGCGGCTGCGGCAAGACGACCTCCGCCCGCATCCTGGCGCGCTGCCTCAACTGCGCCGAGGGGCCCACCGACACCCCGTGCGGCGTCTGCCCGAGCTGCGTCGAGCTGGCGCGCGGGGGCGGCGGATCGCTCGACGTCATCGAGATCGACGCCGCGAGCCACAACGGTGTCGACGACGCCCGTGACCTCCGCGACCGCGCCGTGTTCGCCCCGGCCCGCGACCGCTACAAGATCTTCATCCTCGACGAAGCCCACATGGTGACGCCGCAGGGCTTCAACGCGCTCCTCAAGCTGGTCGAGGAACCGCCGGAGCACGTCAAGTTCATCTTCGCGACGACCGAGCCCGAGAAGGTCATCGGCACGATCCGGTCGCGCACCCACCACTACCCGTTCCGCCTGGTCCCGCCGGCCGCGATGCTCGAGTACGTCGAGCAGCTCTGCACGCAGGAGTCGGTGTCGGTCGCGCCCGGTGTGCTGCCGCTCGTGGTCCGCGCCGGCGGCGGTTCCGTCCGCGACACCCTGTCCCTGCTCGACCAGCTCATGGCCGGCAGCGAGGACGGGGCCATCGCGTACGAGCGTGCCGTCGCGCTCCTCGGCTACACCGACGCCGCGCTGCTCGACGACGTCGTGGACGCGCTCGCGGTGGCAGACCCCGCCTCGGCCTTCGCGGCGATCGACCGCGTGGTGCAGACCGGGCAGGATCCGCGTCGTTTCGTCGAGGACCTGCTCGAGCGACTCCGCGACCTGATCGTCGTCGCGGCGACGAACGAGAGCGCGGCCGCCGTGCTGCGCGGTGTCTCGCCGGAGGAGCTCGACACGATGTCCCGCCAAGCCGGCGTGTTCGGCGCGACCGGGCTCTCGCGTGCGGCGGACATCGCGAACCGTGCGCTGACAGAGATGACCGGAGCGACCTCGCCGCGGCTCCACCTCGAGCTCATGACGGCACGGATGCTCGTGCCCGAGGCCGACGACACCCAGCGTGGTGCGCTCGCCCGGGTCGAGCGTCTCGAACGGCGTGTGGGTGTCGGGGACGCCGGCGGGCACCAGGCCGGTCCCGAGACCCTGCCCCCCGCGGCGCGGACGAGCGCACCGAACCCCGCTGCGGCGCCGACGCGCCCCGCTCCGGTGGCCGACCTGGCATCGGCACCGGCACCGGCACCGGCACCGGCTCCGACTGGCGAGCCCGCCACACCGGTGGTCGCGTCCGCGCAGCCGCCCGTCGACCCCGGGACGGCCGCACGCGACGCCGCCGCGTCCTGGGCCGCCGCCGTGCCGAGCGCGCCGGAGGCTCCGTCCGAGCGTCCGGCTGCGACCGTGCCGACGTCGGCCGCAGCGGCGCCGGCCTCCGCGCCGAGCCCTGCAGCCGGGAACGCGAACGCGTCCTCGACCGGGCAGGGAGCCGTCGCCGGCGACGAACCAGCGGTCCGTCCGATCGCCGCCGTGGGGTTCCAGCAGCTCCGGGACTCCTGGCCGCAGATCGTGGAGCACGTGCAGCGGGCGAAGCGCTCGGCGTGGTCCGTGGTCGTCACCGCGCAGGTCACCGCCCTGCGTGAGGACGTCCTCACCCTGACGTTCCCCAGCCAGCAGGACGTGGCGTCCTTCAAGGAGATGTCCGACCCGTCGAACAGCGTCAGCGAACTCCTGCGGGCAGCGATCGTCGACGTCCTCGGCCTCCGGGTGAAGTTCGTCGCGCGCGGCCCCGGCGGTCCCGGGCAGCAGCGTCCCGCCCAGCCGCAGCAGCCGTCGGCGCCGCAGCAGGACCGGGCACCGCAGCGTCCGGCTGCACAGCAGGCACCGGCACCGGCACCGGCACCCGCGCCCGCACCGGAGCGGTCGCCCGAGCCGGCGCAGACCTCCGAGCCCACGGCGGCTGCGACACCGGCCCAGTCCTCGCCGCCGACCCCCGCGACGTCCGCCCCGGCAGCCCCCGAGCCCAGCGGCGCCCCGGTGACCGAGTGGGCCGTCGCCTCGATCCCGGCGACCGACCCCACGGGAGCAGCCGCACCCGATCGCGGTGAGCCGTCCTGGTCCGCCCCGTTCGGCACCACGGACACCGGCGAACCGGTCGTGCCCACCCCGACCGTGTCGAACCCGGCGGTCGACGCGGCCCTCGCGGCCCAGCTGCGCCCGGCGTCGTCGCTGTCCGCCGGTGCACCGCAGCCGGCGTCGACGACGGAGACCGCGCCTCCCGCCGCGCCGGACGTGCCCGTCGACGACTACCCGCTCGACGACGATCCCTACGGCGAGGGCGAGCCGTACCCGGACGCACCCGCTGCCCCGAGCGCGTCCGCACCCGCACCGGCTGCCCAAGCACCCGCCGCCGCCCCGCAGCAGGCACCGCAGCAGCGCCAGGCCGCACCGCAGCAGTCCGCTCCCCAGGTCCGTCGGACCCCGGTCGCGGGTCGCTACGGCGAGGCCGTGGTCCGTGAGATCCTGAACGCCCAGTTCATCGAGGAGACCTCCCTCCACGAGGAAGGCGCCTGATGTACGACGGCATCGTGCAGGACCTCATCGACGAGTTCGGTCGCCTCCCCGGCATCGGACCGAAGTCGGCGCAGCGCATCGCGTTCCACATCCTCCAGACCGAGTCGTTCGACCCGTCGCGGTTGGCCGAGCTCCTGGCCGACGTCAAGGAGAAGGTCCGCTTCTGCGAGATCTGCGGCAACGTCACCGAGAACGTGCAGTGCAGCATCTGCCGTGACCCCCGCCGGTCGCCCGCGGTGATCTGCGTGGTCGAGGAAGCCAAGGACGTCGCCGCGATCGAACGCACCCGCGAGTTCCGCGGGCTGTACCACGTGCTCGGCGGCGCGATCAGTCCGATCGACGGCATCGGTCCGGACGACCTCCGCATCCAGCAGCTCATGACGCGGTTGGCCGACGGCACGGTCGACGAGGTCATCATCGCGACCGACCCGAACCTCGAGGGCGAGGCCACGGCGACGTACCTCAGTCGTCTGCTCGTCCCGATGGGGATCCGGACGACGCGCCTTGCGTCGGGGCTGCCCGTCGGCGGCGACCTCGAGTACGCCGACGAGGTCACGCTCGGACGCGCCTTCGAGGGTCGCCGGGTCGTCGGCGGCTGACCCGACCGGTCCGGCCCGCCTCCGAGCCCCACGCAGGATCGTTGCGTCTGCGCCCGCTCAGACGCAACATCCGCGAAACACCGACTACCATTGTCAGACCGCGTCACCTCGCGGATCCGTCGTCTCCGGGAGTACCAGCCAGTGGCCTTGATCGTGCAGAAGTTCGGTGGATCGTCCGTCGCGGACGCCGAGAGCATCAAGCGCGTGGCGAAGCGGATCGTCCAGACGAAGAAGGCCGGCAACGACGTCGTCGTGGCCGTCTCGGCGATGGGCGACACCACCGACGAACTCGTCGACCTCGCGCACTCCGTGACCCCCATCCCCGCCGGCCGTGAACTCGACATGCTGCTGACCGCGGGGGAGCGCATCTCGATGGCGCTGCTCGCGATGGCGATCAAGAGCCTCGGGGTCGAAGCGTCCTCGTACACGGGCAGCCAGGCCGGCATGCTCACCGACGCGCAGCACGGCAAGGCCCGCATCGTCGACGTCACCCCGAAGCGCGTGCGCGAGGCGCTCGACGCCGGGCACGTCGCGATCGTCGCCGGGTTCCAGGGCTTCAACCGCACGACGGGTGAGATCACCACGCTCGGTCGCGGCGGCTCGGACACGACGGCCGTCGCCCTCGCCGCGGCGCTCGACGCCGACGTCTGCGAGATCTACACCGACGTCGACGGCATCTTCACCGCCGACCCGCGTGTGGTGCCGAAGGCCCAGAAGGTCGACCGCATCACGAGCGAGGAGATGCTCGAGCTCGCAGCTTCGGGTGCGAAGGTCCTCTACATCCGTGCCGTCGAGTACGCCCGTCGGCACGGGGTCACCCTGCACGTCCGCTCCTCCTTCAGCAACGCCGAGGGAACCATCGTCTACAACCCTGCAGAGGGGGAAACCGTGGAAGAACCGATCATCACCGGCATCGCCGGAGACCTCTCCGAGGGCAAGATCACCGTCGTCGGCGTGCCCGACACACCGGGCAAGGCAGCGGAGATCTTCACGATCGTCGCCCGTGCCGGCGCGAACATCGACATGATCGTGCAGAACGTGTCGGAAGCCGTCACCGGCCGCACCGACATCTCGTTCACGCTGCCGAAGGACCAGGGCCAGGGCGTCCTGACGGCGCTCGAGGTCGCGAAGGCCGACATCGGGTACGAGGGCATCCAGTACGACGACCAGATCGGCAAGCTCGCCCTGGTCGGTGCCGGCATGCGCACCAACGCCGGGGTCTCGGCGGCGCTGTTCCGCGCCCTGCACGAGGCGTCGATCAACATCGAGATGATCTCCACGTCGGAGATCCGCATCTCGGTCGTCACCCGTGCCGACACCCTCAACGAGGCGATGCGCGTGGTGCACAACGCGTTCGGTCTCGACGCCGACTCCGAGGCCGTCGTCTACGCCGGCACCGGCCGCTGACCCGTCAGGAGCACTGCATGAGCACCCTCACCGTCGCCGTCGTCGGCGCCACCGGCCAGGTCGGCGCCGTGATGCGCCGTCTCCTCGAGGAGCGCGCGTTCCCGGCGGACCGCGTCCGGTTCTTCGCGAGCGCACGGTCCGCCGGCACGACCCTGCCGTTCCGTGGCGAGGAGATCGTCGTCGAGGACTCCGAGCTCGCCGACCCGTCCGGCATCGACATCGCGCTGTTCTCGGCCGGTGCCACCGCCTCGCGTGCCCTCGCGCCGAAGTTCGCCGCGGCCGGCGCGCTCGTCGTCGACAACTCCAGCGCCTGGCGCATGGACCCGGACGTCCCGCTCGTGGTGAGCGAGGTGAACCCGCACGCCATCGACCAGGCGCCCAAGGGGATCATCGCGAACCCGAACTGCACGACCATGGCGATCATGCCGGTGCTCAAGGTCCTCGACACCGAGGCCGGGCTGCGTCGCCTCGTCGCGACGACGTACCAGGCCGTCTCGGGCTCCGGGCTCGCCGGGGTCGAGGAACTGCTCGGCCAGGCGAAGGCCGCGCTCGAGCAGGACACTGCTGCGCTCACCCACGACGGTTCGGCAGTCACCTTCCCGGAGCCGGTCAAGTACGTCCGACCGATCGCGTTCGACGTCGTCCCGCTCGCGGGCAGCATCGTCGACGACGGCCTCGGTGAGACCGACGAAGAGAAGAAGCTCCGCAACGAGAGCCGCAAGATCCTCGAGCTCCCGGACCTCCTGGTCGCCGGCACGTGCGTGCGGGTCCCGGTCTTCACCGGGCACTCGATCTCGGTGAACGCCGAGTTCGCCCGTCCGCTGTCCGCGGAGCGCGCCACCGAGATCCTCGCCGACGCCCCCGGCGTCGAGCTCGCCGAGGTGCCAACGCCGCTCCAGGCAGCCGGTCAGGACCCGACGTTCGTCGGCCGCATCCGTGCGGACCAGTCCGCGCCCGAGGGACACGGTCTGGCGCTGTTCGTCAGCAACGACAACCTGCGCAAGGGCGCTGCGCTCAACGCGGTGCAGATCGCCGAGACGATCGTCGCACGCCGCACGGTCGCCGCGTAGCGGCCAGCACTGCCAGGAGGCCCGTCCCGCGTCAGCGGGGCGGGCCTCCGCCGTGCGCGGTCCGGCCGGGGCGCGGCGCACCACGCATGGTGCGACGTTCCGGACAGCGTGCGAGCCTGCTTGGCTCCCACGGTGTGCGGAAGCTCGCACCCTGCGGGCCGGAGCCACACCACGGGCGTGAGCCGCGCCTCCCGTCGGATCTTGGGCCGGTCCGCCTGCGCCGACCGGCCGGGGCGCGCCGCGCCTGGTGCGACGTTCCGGACAGTGTGCGAGTCTGCTTGGCTCCCACGGTGTGCGGAAGCTCGCACCCTGCGGGCCTTGGCTCCCACGCTGTGCGGAAGCTCGCACCCTGCGCTGCTTGGCTCCCACGGTGTGCGAACGCTCGCACCCTGCTGGCCGGAGCCACATGTCGGGCGTGCGCCGCGCCTCCCGTCGGATCTTGGGCCGGTGCACGGCCGCGCGCCGCTAGGATCGACGGGTGGCAGTGAAGCAGGTGGACCCCATCGACGTCGTCCTGGTCGGGGGAGGGATCATGAGCGCCACGCTCGGCGCGATCATCCACCGGCTGGAACCCTCCTGGCGGATCCGTGTCTACGAGCGGCTCGGCACCGTCGCCCAAGAGAGCTCGAACCCGTGGAACAACGCCGGGACCGGGCACTCCGCACTGTGCGAGCTGAACTACACGCCCGAGCTCCCCGACGGCCGCGTGGACATCGCGAAGGCCGTGACGGTCAACGAGCAGTTCCAGGTGTCCCGACAGTTCTGGTCGTTCCTCGTCGAGACAGGGGCGCTGCCCGAGCCCTCGAACTTCATCAACCCGACCCCGCACATCTCGTTCGTGTGGGGTGCCGACAACGTCGAGTACATGCGGAAGCGGTACGAGGCGATGAAGGACCACCCGCTGTTCGCCGGTCTCGAGTTCTCCGACGACCCCGCGCAGATCCGGAAGTGGGCACCGGCGCTCATCCCGGGTCGCAAGAAGGACCAGCCGATCGCGGCGACGTACTCGGCTGCGGGTTCCGACGTCGACTTCGGTTCGCTGACCCGGCAGCTGTTCGACCAGCTCGAGATCGACGGTGTCGAGTTCGAGCCCTCGCACCAGGTCACGAACCTGACCCGCTCGAAGGTCAGCGACGGCTGGGTCCTCGACGTCCGCAACGACGTGGGCCGATCGACGCAGCGCATCGCCGCGAAGTTCGTCTTCGTCGGCGCCGGTGGCGGGGCCCTGCACCTGCTGCAGAAGTCCGGGATCCCCGAGATCCGCGGCTACGGCGGGTTCCCGGTGTCGGGGGAGTTCCTCCGCACGGACGACCCCGAGGTCGTGCAGAAGCACTCGGCGAAGGTGTACGGCAAGGCCAGCGTCGGCGCACCGCCGATGTCGGTGCCGCACCTGGACACCCGCATCGTCGACGGCAACGCCTCGCTGATGTTCGGCCCGTACGCCGGGTTCAGCCCGAAGTTCCTGAAGCAGGGCTCGCTGCTCGACCTGTTCAAGTCGATCCGGCCGCACAACCTCCGTCCGATGCTGAGCGTCGCGTTCTCGAACTTCGACCTCGTCCGCTACCTGATCGGCCAGCTGCTCGCGTCGAAGCAGACGAAGTTCGACGCGCTGCGCGACTTCATGCCGAGCGCGGAGCCGGAGAACTGGCACCGCATCACGGCCGGGCAGCGCGTGCAGGTCATCAAGCCGGACAAGGACAAGGGTGGCGTCCTGCAGTTCGGGACGGAGGTGATCACCGCGGCGGACGGTTCGGTCGCGGGACTCCTCGGCGCGAGCCCAGGAGCGTCCACCGCCGTGCCGATCATGTTCGGGCTGCTGCGGAAGTGCTTCCCCGACCGCTGGGACCGCTGGGAGGAAGCCGTCCGTGTGATGGTGCCGACCTACGGGCAGGACCTGGGGAACGACGCGGGGCTCGCGGACCAGACCCTCGAGCGCACGGCGAAGGTGCTCGGACTGCACCACTGACGCGCTCTCGCTTGCAGCTCGTTCGAACATGTGTTCGAATGGCTGCATGCGATGGAGTGGGCAGGCGATCGACGCCTCGCGGAGCGATGCGCTCCCGGGGCTCGAGTCGAACAGCGGGTTCGTCCGCAGTGTGACGACGCCGGAGTTCGCGGATGTGACCTTCCACGAGGTCCTGGCGAAGAGCGCGCTGAACCGCGTTCCGGCGGCGGACGGCAGCGGCACGTACGGGTGGACCATCAACCCGTACCGGGGGTGCAGTCACGCGTGCGTGTACTGCTTCGCGCGGCCGACGCACACCTACCTGGAGTTCGACGGCGGCGCGGACTTCGACCAGCAGATCGTCGTGAAGACCAACGTGGCCGACGTGCTGCACCGCGAGCTCACGAAGCCGACCTGGGACCGCCACCCGGTGGCGCTCGGCACGAACACCGACCCGTACCAGCGTGCCGAGGGCAAGTACCGGCTGATGCCCGGGGTCATCCGAGCGCTGGCCGACTCGGGCACGCCGTTCAGCATCCTGACGAAGGGCACGCTCCTCCGCCGGGACATCCCGCTGTTGGTCGAGGCAGCACGGTCCGTGCCCGTCGACCTGGCGATGTCGATCGCGGTGTACGACGACGAACTCCAGCAGCAGGTCGAACCGGGGACCCCGACGACGGCTGCGCGGCTGGCGACGGTGCGGGCCATCCGGGACGCCGGCCTCGAGTGCTCGGTGTTCCTGATGCCCGTGCTCCCGTACATCACGGACACCCGGGCGCACCTCGACGACGCGATCGGCCGGGCCGCGGCGGCCGGGGCCTCGAGTGTCATGTACTCCGCACTGCACCTGCGACCGGGGGTGAAGCCGTGGTGGTTCGCGTGGCTCGAGCGCACCCGGCCGGACCTGGTGCAGCGGTACCGGTCGATGTACCTCGACAACACGTACGCCCCGAAGGACTACCGGCGGTGGCTGGCCGAGCGGGTCCGACCGATCCTGCGGGACCACGGGCTCGGACTCGGCCGTGTCGACCCGGCGACGGGGTCGATGGGGTTCTCGAACCGCGCGGTCGACGGCCGTCCGGGCGACCGCCGTCCTGCCGACCGTCAACGCCTCGAGCAACTCGACGACGGCATGGAGCAGTCGGTGCCCGCGACCTCGCCGCTCAAGCGCGCCGATCCGGGGTTCGATCGTCGTCTCACCCCGCGCCGACCCGAGGGGGCGGTGCCGACACTGTTCTGAGCGACCGCGACGGGGTGCCGTTCCTGAGTACCCGCCGGTCCGCGTTCGGGGGACAGGCTGGAACGCGGAAGTGCCGGTAACATCGTGCGGGTTGCCGAACGCCCCGTCGATCGGGGTACACGATCACGCAGACGGTGGTTGGATCGTGGGCGGCGTACCCGTTCGTCCGGAAGGACCCCCCACCCGTGCTCGGCATCCCCACGCACCTCGCTCCGCGAGTCAACGCGTGGTCGACCGTGCGGGCCTTCCACGCCGCCGCCATCGGGTCGCTCGCGGCCGCTGCGGTCGCGCTGCTGCTCTACCGTCTGGCCGACCCGGACGTCCGGGTCGTCGGTGCGGTGCTGGCCCTCGTCCCGATGCTCGGCATGATCGCGGTGCACGTGCAGTTCGGCACGTGGCGTTCGGCCGTCGCGTTCCTCGTCGTCGGCGGGGTGTGCGCGTGGTGGTTCGCCGTCGTGGTGCAGCGCGAGGTCCCCGCCGGATGGGTCGTGTCGTACCTGCTGTCGCTGTCGGTCATCCCGCTCGTGCTGGTGGGCGGCGCGGGCGCCGTCGCCGGCCGGGTGGCGCTGTGGTCGATCGCCGGCTTCCTGGTCGGCCGGGTCGCGACGACCGTCGCCGTCCTGCAGGCCGGGGGGTCGACGCACCCGCTCGTGCTCGCCTGGGTCACGCTGGGGTTCGTCATCGCCCTCGTGCTGTTCACGAGTCGCAACACCACCCGGTCCGAGCGCGTCCAGCCCGAGCTGCTGCGCTCGGCGCGTGAGGAGCACGTCTCCGCGTACCGTGCGGGGGTCGAGGCCGAGGCCGCAGCGATCCTGCACGACACCGTCCTGAACCACCTCGGCGCGATCGCCCTCGCCCCCGACGGGCCCATGGACCCGCACCTGGCGCGCACGGTCGAGGCCGACGTCGCGATGCTCACCGGCAAGGAGTGGCTGGCACCCGGAGGCCGTCCGGCGCGCCCCGAGCCCGGTGCGGCGGTCCGCGCGTTCGAGCACATGGTGGACGAGCACCGTGCCCAGGGGCTCGACGTCTCCGTCACGGGGGACCCCGCGGCGCTCACCCGGCTCGACCAGGCGGCGATGACGGCGGTCCTCCGCGCGGTGGGGCAGTGCCTGGCGAACGTCCGGAAGCACGCCGGCACCGACGCCGCGGAGGTCAGCGTGTTCGACGACGGCGCCTCCTGCACCGTGATGGTGGTCGACGACGGCCGCGGGTTCGACGAGTCGTCGACGAGCCCGGACCGGATGGGGCTGCGCGGGTCCGTGCGGGAGCGCATCGGTCGTGTCGGCGGTGACGTGCAGGTGTGGTCGTCCCCGGGATCGGGCACGAGCGTGATGATGACGGTGCCGTACGGCGCGGTGACGGGCACGACCCCCACCGTGTCCAGCGACGGATCGGGGGCCCACCGATGAGGAACTCCACCGACGCGACCCGGACGGCGCAGCAGTACGACCCCCTCGGCGCGATGGGGTCGCGTCCGCTCGCGATCGTCCTCGGCGCCTGCGGTGTCCTGTGGGCACTGCTCGTGTCGGTGTTCGACCGGGACGTCACCGGCAGCCCCACGCTGAGCGCGCTCACCGTCCTGCTCGTCGCCGCGTCGGGCACGGTCGTGCTCGTCGCGTCCAGTCCCTTCCGTGCGCCGTTCCCGCGGTGGGCCTTCGTCCTGCACGTGGCGCTGCTCGCCGCGGCCACCGTCACGAGCGTCGCAGCGCAGTGGGGGCCCGACCGCAGCGCCCTGAACGACTTCATGTCCCTGCTGACGGCGACCGGCATCGTGATGACGGCACCGTACCGTCCGTGGACCGACCTGGCCGTGGGCGGCATCGTCCTGGCCGTCGTCACCGGAGCGTCGTGGGGCATCGGCGCGGCCGCGTTCCCGCACCACGTCCCGATCGGTGTCGCCGGGTTCCTGGCGGCGGCTCCGACCCTCGTGCTCACGGCGGCCTCCGCGGTGTTCGCCTGGACGTTCGCGGGGCTCGCCGAGCGCGTGCAGATCCGGGCCGGGTCGTACTCGGTCGAGCGTGCGGAGCGGGACGGCATCGCCGCGAGCGTGCAGCAGGACCGCTCGACGATCCTGGCGCGGGACGTCGCTCCGTTCTTCGCCGAGCTCCGGACGCGCGAGGTCATCACCGACGCCGACCGTGCGCGGGCGCGGGCGATCGCGGACGGCATCCGACGATCGATGGTCGCCGACGCCGACCGGACGTGGTTCGAGCACGCGGTGACCGCGGACGGTGGGGGAGCAGCCGTCGTGGTCGACCCGGACGGGCTCATCGCGACCCTGGACGCCGACCAGCGCACCGTCGTCCGGACCTTCCTGCGCGCCGCGTTGCGTGCGTCCACCGTCGACCCCGCCGGCTTCCGCGCGACGATCGGTCGTACCCCGGACACCACCGACCGAGTGGACGTCGCGATCGACCTGGCCGTCGCCGACTCCGACGTCGGCATCCACCGCACCTTCGACCCGTACTTCGCGGTCCTCCGCGTGACGTTCCCCGACCTCGACGTCGCGGTCCGACCCTCCGCCCTCGCATTAAGGTTCTCCTATGACCAGCACTGACCCGAGCCGGATCACGGATGGTGCGCCTGCCATCCCGAACCCGGGGACACGACGCGTGCGGCTGGCGATCCTCGACGACCACGAGGTGCTGCTGGACAGCCTGTCCAGCTGGATCGCGGTGAACGCCTTCGACTTCGACCTCGCCCTGACCGCGCACACGTGGCTCGAGATGGTGCACAGCGAGAACTTCCCGACGGACCTGGTGTTCCTGGACTTCCAGCTCAAGGAGCCCGTTTCGATCGAGGCCCGTGTGCGCACCTGCCGCGCCGCCGGAGCGAAGGTCATCGTGCTGTCGAGCGTCGACAGCCGCGAGTCCCGCGACCGCGCCCTGGCCGCCGGTGCTGCTGCGTTCCTGTCGAAGTCGCTGCCGATGCGCGAGGTCATGGACGTCGCGCGCGAGATCATGGGCGTCGCCCGGGACACCCCGCCGCAGCGCGACTGGCGTCCGTTGCCGACCGGGGCGAACGCGCACCAGCGGCCGAAGCTCAGCCACGGTGAAGAAGAAGCACTGCGCCTGTACGTTTCGGGCTACTCGACGAACGAGGTCGCGGCGCAGATGAACGTGCAGTACGAGACCGCGAAGACCTACCTCCGGCGCGTGCGTGAGAAGTACAGCAAGGTCGGCCGGCCCGCGTCGAAGAAGTCCGACCTGATCCGTCGCGCGGCGGAGGACGGGTTCCTCGCGTAGTGGCGAAGCTCTACTTCCGCTACGGCGCGATGAACAGCGGCAAGAGCACGGGGCTGCTGCAGGCTGCGTACAACTACGAGGAGCGCGGACACCGCGTCCTGCTCGCGAAGCCGTCGGTGGACACCAAGGGCGACCGTGAGATCGTCTCGCGCCTCGGCGTCACCCGCACCGTCGACATCGTGTTCACCCCCGACGCCGACGTCCGGTCCGCCGTCGGTGACGCGGGTGCGCTCGACCCGGAGTCCGACCGCCTCGACGGCATGGTCCGCCCGGTCAGCTGCGTGCTCGTCGACGAGGCCCAGTTCCTCACCCCGCGACAGGTCGACGACCTGCTCCGCATCGCCGTGCTCGACGAGATCCCGGTGATCGCCTACGGCATCCGGACCGACTTCCGCACCGAGGCGTTCCCCGGCAGCGCCCGCCTGCTCGAGGTTGCGCACTCGCTGGAGGAACTGAAGACCATCTGCCGCTGCGGTCGCAAGGCGGTCTTCAACGCTCGCAAGATCGACGGGTGGTTCGTCTTCGACGGATCGCAGGTGGCGATCGACGGCGTGGACGTCACGTACGAGTCGCTCTGCGCCAACTGCTACCTCACGGAGTCCGGCGGACGCCTCGACGGCGACTGACGGGCGCACCGGCCCGCGTCGTGCACACGCGACCGTCTGACGGCCTGGAGGCACGGTGCGGGCCCGCCCCGCGCCTCCAGGCCGGTACGTGGTGCGGAATGCACGTGCGCCGGGTGACGTTGGTGCCCACATGAGCGACGCATCCGTGCACCTGTCCGTCCTCGACCTGGCCACGCGCGAGTACGGCCAGTCCAACACCGAAGCCCTGCAGGGTTCCATCGACATGGCGGTGCACGCCGAGAAGCTCGGCTACGAGCGCTTCTGGGTCGCCGAGCACCACGGCATGCCGGGCATCACGTCGTCCGCGCCGGCGGTGCTGCTGAGTGCCGTGGGGGCCGCGACCTCCACTATCCGGATCGGTTCCGGCGGCGTGATGCTGCCGAACCACGCACCGCTCGTCGTGGCCGAGCAGTTCGGCACGCTCCGTGCGCTCTACGGCGACCGGGTCGACCTCGGTCTGGGTCGCGCACCGGGGACCGACGGGGCGACCGCGATGGCGCTGCGCCGGACCGACCGCCTCGACGTCGACGACTTCCCCGACCGACTCGCCGACCTCATCGGGTTCTTCACCGGGATGGACGCGGAGAACCCGCTGTCCCGCATCCGGGCCGTCCCGGGCTACGGCGACGTGCCGGAGTTCTGGCTGCTCGGGTCCTCCGGGTACAGCGCGCAGGCCGCCGGCGCGCTCGGCGTCTCGTTCGCCTTCGCCCACCACTTCGCCTCGGACAACACCGAGGCGGCACTCGCCCTGTACCGCGACTCGTTCCGGCCGTCGCGCTTCCGGCAGACACCGAACGCCCTGATCGGCGTGCAGGTCGTCACCGACGAGGATCCGGCGATCGTCGACGAGCAGAGCGCTCCCGGGATGATCTCGTTCATCCGGATGCGCCAGGGTGCGAAGCCCGAGCCGGTGTCGATGGAGGAAGCGCGGGCCTACGAGTTCAGCGACCTCGAGCGGCGGTTCATCGCGGCGCGCACGGAGCGGCAGGCCTACGGGAACGCCGAACAGGTCGCCGCGAAGATCAACTCGCTCGTCGAGTCGACCGGGGCGGACGGCGTGATCGTCGCTCCGGGGGCGGCGCAGGCGCGGTACCGGCACCAGGCGCTCGACGTCGTCGCGGGGCTGCACGCCGACGGCCGCCTGGTGCGTGCCGGGGTGGACGCGTCGGTCTAGGCGAGGAGCCCTAGCCGCGTCGCGGTGGCGATCGCGGCGACGCGGGACCCCACGTCGAGCTTCCGGAAGACGTTGTAGACGTGCCGCTTCACCGTTCCCACGGCGAGGCCGAGGTCGGCGGCGATCTCGGCGTTCGACCGTGCGGCGGCGATGAGCCGCAGGACCTCGAGTTCGCGGTCACTGAGCGGTGAGCCCGCGCGGGCCTCGGTGACGAGGTCGATCGGGAACGTCACCGGTGCGGCGTCGGTGCTCGTCGCCCGGACGATCCGGTCGACGAGTTCGCGGCTCGGGGTGTCCTTCGTGACGAAGTCCACCGCGCCCGCGTCGAGCAGCGCGCGGCGGAGCACGGCGTCCCGGTGCATCGTCAGCACGACGACCGCGATGCCCGGGTGGTTCCGGCGCACCGTGGCGATCGTGGTGCGTGCCGGGGGACCGTCGAGCTCCACGTCGAGCAGCAGGACGTCGATCGCCTGCACCTCGGGGGAGTCGAGCACCTCGGCCGGGCGCTCCCCGTGCGCGACGACGCGGATGGTCGGCACCGACGACAGGATGGTCGCCAGGCCCTCGCGGAAGAGCCGGTGGTCGTCGACGATCGCGACGTGCGTGATGTCGCCGGTCACAGCGCGCCCACCGGGATCGCCAGCCGCACGGTCGTACCGGCCCCTGGTGCGCTCTCGACGGTCAGCACCGCACCGATGAGGCCCGCTCGCTCCCGCATCGTCAGCTGGCCGAGCCGACCGTCGGCCGCTGCCGTGGTGTCGAATCCAGGCCCGTCGTCGGAGACCGTCACCGTGACCGCCCGGTTGGTCCAGTCGAAGTGCACCGTGGCCGTCGACCCGGACGCGTGCTTCCGCCAGTTCGTCAGCGCCTCGAGCAGGATCGTGAGGGCCTCCTCGGCCTTCCAGTTCGGCAGGGTCACCGGGGTGCCGGAGGACGTCATCTCGACGGCGCTCTCGGCGGGAAACAGGTCCCGCGCGTGCCGGCCGAGCGCGGCGTCGAGGTGGTCGTCGCCGACCCGCGCGTGCAGCGAGACCGCGAGGTCCTGCACCTCGCCGAGCGCGCCGCGGAGAAGCCGTGCCGCGTCCTCCAGTTGGGCGGTCCGTGCCGGCGCAGGGGGATCGGTCAGCAGGGTCAGGTCGATGCGCTGCAGGCCCGCGAGGATCCCGTGCGCCACTCGGTCGTGCAGGTCCCGGGCGATCTGTGTCCGGGAGTCCATGTGCGCCGTCGTGACCCGTTGCCGGAGTGCCTCGGTGTACGCGATCGCCCCGGCCGGGAACCGGCTCCAGACACCGGCGTGCAGCGCCCTGGTGGCGCGGAGGACGTCGGCCGTGGTCGATGCGCCGACCTCGTCGACGAAGACCGGCAGGTAGGCGTCGAACAGGACCTCGGCGGCGAGCATCGCGCCAGCCGGGTGCTGGGCGTGCTCGGCGTGCAGTGCGCCGGTCGCGAGGTGTGCGGGGTCGAGGTACGAATCGCTCACGACGCTCGACTCGACGCCGGCGGCGTACCGCTCGTGCGCTTCGGCGATCATCGACGTGACGTTCTCGAGCAGGCTCTCGGCCATCACCGGGTCGTCGGCGAGTTCGGGGAAGCGCGCACCGATCTGCGCGAGGACGGAGGCGAGCGGCGCGGGGATGTCCATGGCGGATCGAGCGTATCTCGACCGCGACGATCGCCATTCGGTGGCGACGGTGGATGGGCCGGCGGACACATGCCGACGACGGGAAAGCAGAAGGCCCTGGTTCCGGAGAACCAGGGCCTTCTTCGTACTGTCTCAACACAGTGTCGGGGTGACAGGATTTGAACCTGCGACCTCCTCGTCCCGAACGAGGCGCGCTACCAAGCTGCGCCACACCCCGCGGTGTGATCGCTCCGTGGCCGGAGCAACCCCAGAAGTCTATCCGATGATCCGGTGTGCTCGTGACCATCGAGCGAACTCCCGGGCGCGTCGCGCTGGAGGGGTCAGTCGGTGCGCGCGGTCAGCGTGACGACCACTGCTTCGGGACGGCAGGAGAACCGCACCGGTGCGTAGATCGACGTGCCGAGCCCTGCCGAGACCTCGAGCCACGACCAGTGCCCGCGGTGCTGCCACTTGTGCAGCCCGCTGACGTACCGACGCGGCAGGTCGCAGTTCGTGACGAGCGCACCGACCCCGGGAACCTGCACCTGTCCACCGTGGGTGTGGCCGGCGAAGACGATGTCGGCACCCTGCGTGACGAAGGCGTCGAGCACACGACGGTACGGCGCGTGCGTGATGCCGATCGCGACGGGGGAGGGGCCGTCCTCGTCCTCGGACCACGGGACGTCGCCGCGCATCTCGTCGACGTTCGTCGGCAGGAGGTCGAGCCGGTCCCACCCGCGGTGTGCGTCGGACGTGCCGAAGAGCTCGAAGCGCGAACCCTTCAGCTCGATCGCGTGGGCGCGGTCGTTGACGTCGAGCCAGCCGAGCGACTCGAAGAAGGCGGTCTGCCGATCGATGTCGAGCTCGACCGGACGCCGCTCCGAGTGCATCTGGCTCGGCCCGCTGAAGTACTTGAACGGGTTGCGCGGCGACGGACCGTAGAAGTCGTTGGACCCGTACGCGAAGGCTCCCGGCACCCCGCGGAACGGTTCGAGGGCGTACTCCACCGCCGCGTTCGCCGTCGGGTGCCCGAGGTTGTCGCCGGTGTTCACGATGAAGTCCGGCTCGACCAGGCTCAGATCACGCAGCCACTGCTGCTTGTCGGCCTGCCACGGTGCCATGTGGATGTCCGACAGGTGCAGGACGACGACGTCGCGCGACCCCGGCGGGAGGACCGGGACGGTCTCCCACCGGATGCCGAACCGACGGCGCTCGACGAGCGATCCCCAGGCCGCGGACGCGGCACCGACGGCCGCGCCCGCTGCGAGGACTCCCAGCGCGGCGCGACCGCGGGTCACTTGCAGTCCTTGGGGGCCTTGCCGTTCTTGTCACCGTAGAGCGTCAGTGTGACGGTCGAGTCCTTGCCGGCGTTCGTGTGCACGCCCGGGTCGACTGCAGCGACACGGCACTCCTTGTCGCCGCCGCCCTTCGCGTACTGCTCGGCGATCGCCACGTTGGTGAGTCCGACCTCGTTCAGCTGCGCCCGTGCGTCGTTCAACGGCTTCCCGGTCACCGACGGGACCGTGATCTGCGATCCGTCCGAGGTGTAGACGGTGACGCTCGCGTTCTTCGACAGGTACGAGCCGGGTGCCGGAGACGTGGACGTCACGGTGCCGGCCGTCTGAGCGCCGGGCTGCGTGCCGCCGTCGACGTACGTGAAGCCCGATCCTACGAGCGCTGCTTTCGCGTCTGCCGCGGACTTGCCGGTCACATCCGGCACGGGCACGCTGTTGCCGCGGATCGATGACGAGGACGGATCCGTGAACGTGCCACCCGGGTACGCGGCGTTGACCGGTGTCTGCGCCTGCCGCCACACGTCGGCACGCACACCGGCGTAGGTGCCGTTCACGCCGTTGCTGAAGTGACGGAGGTTGAACTTCTTGCCGTCGGTGTTGCCCTGCCAGTAGGCGGTCGCCACCCGGGTACTCGCGCCCACCAGCCAGATCTGCTCGGCTTCGTCGGTCGTTCCGGTCTTCGCGAACAACTGCTGGCCGTCCGCAGTCTGCGCTCCGCGCGCTGTCCCGCTCGTGATCGTGCGCTTCATGGCGTAGACCGCGGTCTGGGCGACCGCTGGGTCGATGGCCTGCTTGCATTCCTTCGTCTGGCCGCCGAGCTTCTTGCCATCGGCGTTCGTGATCTGCTCGACCGCGATCGGCTGGCAGAACACGCCGTTGTTCGCGATGCCTGCGTATGCCGCCGCCATGGTCAGCGGCGCAATCTCATTCGTGCCGAGGATGAACGACGGGTTCTTCCGCAGTTCTGTCCCGTCGGCACGGTGGACACCGAAGTTCTCTGCCATCGTCTTGATGTCGCAGAGGTCGAGCTTCTGGGCCATCGAGGCAAAGGCTCCGTTGATCGAGCCAGCTGTCGCGCCGAGGACGCTGTAGTTCCCGTTCTCACCGGGGGAGTCGTTCGACACCTTGAACTGCGTGTAGTCCGTCTGGCCGCAGATGGTCCACGGAGACACAGTGCGGGCGGTGCCGTTGACGGTCTCGTTGAGCCCGTGGCCGGCCTTGATCCAGTCGAGGAGCGTGAACGCCTTGAAGGTTGAGCCGGTCTGGAAGCCGGTGGAGTTGCCGTACTTCTCATCGACGCTGTAGTTGAGGGACGTCGATGTCGGCGCGGCCTTCAAGGACTGGTCGTAATCCTTGTTCTGCGCCATGGTCAGGATGCGTCCGGTGCCGACCTCGACCGAGTCGAGTGTCGAGCCGAGCGCGAGCCGCGTCTCCGCCTTGTTGTCGTAGGTGTTGAGGAGCTGCTTCTGCTGCGCGTTCAAGTCGATGTTCAGCGTGGTCTGGATCTTGTAGCCGCCGTTGCGCCAGGCCGCGTCGCGTTCCTTCTGCGTGGCGCCGAGCTGGGTCATCTCCTTGACGACCTTGACTGCGTAGTCGCAGAAGAACTGCGAGCCGTCACCGACCGAGGCGCGGCAGCCCTGCGACGGCTGGGTCAGGTGGACGTAGTCCTTGGGGTTCGACGCGACCGCCTGGTCGTACTCGGCCTTCGTCAGGTGCTTCTGCGCGTACATCGACTTGAGGATGACGTTGCGGCGAGCGACGTTGGCGTCGTAGTACTTCGGGTTCGACAGGTTGCGGGTGTTCGGGGACTGCACGATCGCGAGGATCGAGGCTGCCTCGGCGGGGGTGAGGTCGGTCGCGCTCTTGTTGTAGTAGTGCTGCGCCGCGGCCTGCACACCGTAGGTCTGGTCGCCGAAGTACGCGATGTTGAGGTACCCGGTGAGGATCTCCTTGTGGGTGTACTTCTTCGCGAGACCGATCGCGAGCTTCATCTCCTCGAGCTTGCGGGGGATGGTCTGCTCGACCGCGTCGTTGTAGGCCTTGAGGCGTTCTTCCTGCGTGGGGAGCTCGAGCGCCTGGTTCATCTTGATGTTGCGGACGAGCTGCATCGTCAGCGTCGAACCACCACCGGACTCGCCGAGCCCACCGGCGAGCGAACCCACGCCCGCGCGGACGAGCGAGGTCATGTCGACGCCGCCGTGGTCGTAGAAGCGCTTGTCCTCGCCGTCGATGGCCGCGTTCTTCAGCTGGTCGCTGATCTGGTCGAACTTGAGCTCCTGGCGGTTCTGGTCGTAGACCGTCGCGAAGTGCACGCTCTTGCCGCCCTGGTACGCGTACAGCTCGTTGCGCTGCGGGAGGTCACCGATCTCGATGTACTCCGGCAGGGACTCGAACACGCCGATCGTCGACGTCGTCGTGACACCGGCCACCGCGATCGCGGGGGTGACACCGATCGTGACGAGCAGACCGGCGAGCACACTGAAACCGACGAAACCGACGAAGGCGCCGACTGCAGAGACGGGCTTGGTCCGCGAGGCAGACGTCTTCTGGGCAGACATAGGATGCAGCCTAAACGACACCGCCGACTGAAAGGCTGGCAAGGATCTCCATGACTCGCTGGGAATACTTCACCGCCCCACTGCTCATCCACAACACCACCGCGATCCTCAACAACTTCGGGGACGAGGGCTGGGAGCTGGTCCAGGTCGTCACCGGCCCCGAAGGCGGCCTGGTGGCCTACCTGAAGCGTCCGAAGGCCGACGCGTGAGCGTCGCGGAGCGGCTCGCCGAACTGGGCCTGACGATCCCGGCGGTGGCCGCCCCGGTCGCCGCCTACGTCCCGGCCGTCGTCACCGGCGGGTACGTGTACACGGCCGGCCAGCTGCCGTTCGTCGACGGCGCACTGCCCGTGACGGGCAAGGTCGGCGCCACGGTCGACGCCGAGACCGCCACAGCGGAGGCCCGGACCGCGGCGCTGAACGCCCTCGCGGCCGTGCAGTCCGTCGCCGGCTCGCTCGACCGCGTCGCGCGGGTCGTCAAGGTGACGGTCTTCGTCGCGAGCGACCCGGCGTTCACCGGCCAGCCGGGCGTCGCGAACGGCGCCTCCACCCTCGTCGGTGAGGTCTTCGGCGACGCCGGCGTCCACGCGCGCAGCGCGGTGGGCGTCGCGGTGCTCCCGCTGGACGCACCGGTCGAGGTCGAGCTGGTGGTGGAACTCACCGACTGACGGACCGTCAGCGGCGCACGTCACGCGAGCCGCGCCTCCAGTCCGGACCGACTGGAGGCGCGGCTCGCGTCGTTCCCGCTACATGAGTTCCGAGATGGTCGCCATGATCGTCGGGTCGGCCAGCGTCGTCGTGTCACCGATGCGGCGGCCCTCGGCCGCGTCGCGGAGCAGCCGTCGCATGATCTTGCCGGAGCGTGTCTTCGGCAGCTCCGGGACGATCACGACCTGGCGCGGCTTGGCGATCGCGCCGATCCGCTTGCCGACCCAGTTGCGGAGCTCCGTCGCCGCGGACTCGCGGTCGACGCCGGCTGCTGCCTCGGCGGTGAGGATGACGTACGCGACGACCGCCTGGCCGGTGGTCTCGTCGGCGGCACCGACGACGGCGGCCTCGGCGACTCCTTCGTGGCCGACCAGGGCGGACTCGATCTCCGCCGTCGACAGACGGTGGCCGGAGACGTTCATGACGTCGTCGACGCGGCCCTGGATCCAGATGTCTCCCTGGCCGTCGAGGCGCGCGCCGTCGCCCGCGAAGTACCGCCCGGGGAACCGCGACCAGTACGTCTCGACGAAGCGGTCCGGGTCGCCCCAGATGCCGCGCGCCATCGACGGCCACGGCTCCGTGATGGTGAGGTAGCCGCTCTCGCCGGGGTCCGCACGGTTGCCGTCGTCGTCGACGATCTCCGCGACGATGCCCGGCAGCGGCGTCTGCGCGGCGCCGGGCTTGAGCTTCGTGACGCCGGGCAACGCGGAGATCATGATCGCGCCGGTCTCGGTCTGCCACCACGTGTCGACGATCGGCGTGCGGTCGTGGCCGATGACCTGCCGGTACCAGTTCCAGGCCTCGGGGTTGATCGGCTCGCCGACGCTCCCGAGCAGGCGGAGGGTCTCGAGGCTGCGGGCCTCGGGGATCTCGCGGCCGGCCTTCATCGCGGCGCGCACAGCGGTCGGCGCGGTGTAGAGGACCGTCACGCCGTACGCGTCGACGAGGTCCCACCACCGACCGGGCTTCGGCTCGTCCGGGGTCCCCTCGTACAGGACCTGCGTGACGCCGTTCGCGAGGGGTCCGTAGACGACGTAGGAGTGCCCGGTGATCCAGCCGATGTCGGCGGTGCACCAGTAGACGTCCTTCTCGGGGTGCATGTCGAACACGTTCTTGTGCGTGTACGCCGCCTGCGTCAGGTACCCGCCCGAGGTGTGCACGATGCCCTTCGGCTTCCCGGTCGTCCCCGAGGTGTACAGGATGAAGAGGGGGTTCTCGGCGGGGAACGCCTGCGCCTCGTGGGTGGCGTCCGCCTTCGCCAGTTCGTCGTGCCACCAGAGGTCGCGGTCGTTCCAGGCGATCTCGTTGCCGCCGCGCTTGACGACGAGCACGTGCTCGACGCTCTCGGTGCCATCGCCCTCGAGCGCTTCGTCGACTGCGGGCTTGAGCGCCGAGACCGCGCCGCGTCGCCAGCCGCCGTCGGCCGTGACGACGAGCTTCGCCCCGGCGTCCTCGATGCGGGCGCGGAGGCTCTCGGCGCTGAAGCCTCCGAACACGACGGAGTGCACGGCGCCGATCCGTGCGACGGCGAGCATCGTCACGACGGCCTCGGGAATGAGCGGGAGGTAGACCACGACCCGGTCGCCGTGCCCGACGCCGAGGTCGGTGAGCATGTTCGCCGCGCGCTGGACCTCGGCGGTGAGCTCGGCGTACGTGATCCGCCGGGTGTCGCCCGGCGCTCCCTCGAAGTGGATCGCCACGCGGTCGCCGTTGCCGGCGCGGACGTGGCGGTCGAGGCAGTTCTCCGCGACGTTGAGGGTGCCGTCCGCGAACCACTTCGCGAACGGGGCGCCGGACCAGTCGAGGGTCTGCGTGAACGGTGTGCGCCAGTCCAGCAGGGTGCGGGACTGCTCGGCCCAGAACGCCTCGCGGTCGGACGCTGCGGCCTCGTGGAGGTCTGCGCCGGCCACCGCGTCGGCGACGAACTCGGGCGACGGCGGGAAGGTCGCGGGGTCTTCGCGGCCTCCGTCGTGGCGGGGATCGGTCTGGGTCGGAGCGGACATCGATGTCCTTTCGCGTCGTTGCGGCAGGGGTGCAGTCGGAGACTACCCCTCGGGCTGGGGCCGGTGCGGTCGCGTGTCGTCGGGGGTGCCGGACCGTGCGCGTGCGCGTCCGCCGGGGGCGGCGGGCCGCGCGCGTGCGCGTCCGCCGGGGGCAGCGGGCCGTGCGCGTGCGCGTCCGCCGTGACCGGCACGCCCGGAAGTCGTGTCGGGGGTTGCCGAGCAGGGGTGATCGTGGGGTACAGTAGATCCCGCTGGACTCGTTTCCGGCGGCAACGGTTCGGATTCCCCCCAATCCACCGATGTCAAGGCGGCACCTGTTCCCCCCAACCGGTGCCGCCTCTTCTGTTTTCCGAACTCGGTCCCGGTGCCCACGGTCACCCGGCACCGCACCGATCTGCCTCGATCCGCACGGGGACGCCGAACAGTGGACAGACCTGTCCATGCTCTTGCATGCACTTGCCCGACGTCGCACTTCCGCTTTGTTGCGTTCGCCAACTGCTGCTGACCCCGCTCTTCCTTGCTCGGGCGCGCGTGGACCCCCAGACACCGAGCGGGGTACGGCTTTGTGCTTCGGGGTACAAAACGGTCCGTTGGTGTGAACACGGCAGTCCTCTCCACCGATGGCGCACGCATCCGGTCCGTCCTGCCTGCCGTCCCTACCGTCTCCTCCCATGCACCGACACCGGGCCCATGCCCCGTTCCTTCCCGGCACCGCGTCCCCAGCGCGACGTCGTGCCGTGTCCGCAGCCGACTTCGAGGAACTCGCCGCACTGGTCGGTGACGCCGCCGTCACCGACGTGCTCGTGGTCGGCGGGACGGGCACCTGGGTCGATCGGGGGAACGGACTCGAGCGTGCCGGACCCGAGCTCCCCGAGGGGCGCGTCCGGGAGCTCGCGACGGAGCTCGTCGCGCGGGGTGGTCGGCACGTCGACGAGACGACGCCGTGCGCCGACGTCCGGCACGGCGACGGCATCCGCGTCCACGTCGTGCTCGCGCCCGTGTCGGTGGGTGGCACCGCCGTGTCCATCCGGCTGCCACGCCCCGGGCCGCCGACGCTGTCGTCCCTGGAACGGTCCGGAACCTTCGCACGTGTTCCGCGGTCCGTGGTCGAACGGGCTGTCGAGACGCGTAGCAACGTGCTCGTCACGGGGGCGACAGGCAGCGGCAAGACGACCATGCTCGCCGCGATGCTGGGCGCGGTGCCGCACGACGAGCGGATCGTCACGATCGAGGACGTCGCCGAACTCCGCATCGACCACCCGCACGTCGTCCGGCTCGAGGCCCGGCAGGCGAACGCCGAAGGAGCCGGTGCGCTCGGTCTCGACCGTCTCGTTCGCGAGGCCCTGCGCATGCGCCCGGACCGGATCGTGGTGGGGGAGTGCCGGGGCGCCGAGGTGCGTGAGCTGCTCTCGGCGCTCAACACCGGACACGACGGTGGCGCGGGGACCGTGCACGCGAACGGCCTGGCTGACGTCGCCGCCCGACTGGAAGCGCTCGGCGCCCTCGCCGGGCTCGGGCCGGAAGCCCTCGCACGGCAGGCGGTCAGCGCGTTCGACCTGGTCGTGCACGTCGAGCGCCGGGGTGGGAGCCGCCGCCTCGGTGCGGTGGGTGCGCTCCGCGTCGGCGCGGACGGGAGGCTCGACGTGCGTCCGGTGGACCGCGCGCGGTGACCAGGCGCCCGGGTCCACGGCCGCGCGACGCCGCGGACGACGCCCGCGCGTTGGACCGCGTCGCGACCCTCGTCGCGGCGGGCGTGCCGCCGCCCCGGGCCTGGGAACTCGCGGGCGGTGTCCCGTGCAGCAGCGCGCCCGCCTGGGACGACGTCCGGGCCGTGCTGCGGGTGGCCGAACACACCGGCGCGCCCGTGGCCACCACGCTCCGTGCGCTCGCCCGTGCGCTCCGACGCTCGGCGGCGTCGGACCGCGCTGTCCGTGTCGCGCTCGCCGGACCGCGGGCGAGCGCTCGCGTCGTGCTCGCCCTGCCCGTCTTCGGACTCCTCCTCGGGTCGACGTGGGGCGCCGGAGCGGTCCAGGCCCTCATCGGGACGCCGATCGGCTGGACGTGCTGCACCGTCGCCGCGGGACTCGTCCTGCTCGGACGGACGTGGACGGCACGGTTGGTGCGCCGAGCGACGCCGGACGGGCACGTCCCCGGCATCCTGCTCGACGCCTGGGCGGTCGCGGTGTCCGGGGGTGGGTCGTGGGCTGCCGGCGGACGTGCCGTGCAGACGGCGTTCGCCCCGACCACCACGGCCGTCCCCTCAGCGCCCCGCCGCAGGGAAGAGGAGCAGCTCCGTGAGGTCCTCGGGCTGGCCCAGCGCGCCGGCGTCCCCGCGGCGGCGCTGCTCCGGGCCGCTGCGGAGGACGTCCGTGACGACGCGGCGGCCGCTGGGCTCGAAGCCGCCGAACGCCTGGCCGTCCGTCTCGTCCTGCCGCTCGGCTTGTGCGTGCTGCCGGCGTTCGTGCTCGTCGGGGTCGTGCCCGTCGTCGTCGGGGTCCTCTCCTCCACCGTCGTCGACAGCGGGTGACCGTCCACAGATCCGGTCCGCGGGCCGCGACGGACGTGCACGGATCGCGATGCTGGAGCCATCGCACCAGGAAGGACGGAACCATGACCGACACACCCACCACCCACCGCCCGAGGCTCGGGGCGCGACTGCGGCACGGACTGCGGGACGACCGCGGTTCGGCAACGGCGGAGTACGCCGTCGTCATCCTCGCCGCGGTCGCCTTCGCCGGGGTCCTCGTCACCGTGATGCGCTCCGGCGAGGTCCAGTCGATCCTCACCGAGCTGGTCCGTGGCGCACTCTCCCTCTGACCGGCCCGCCGGGGGCGGGGAGCGCGGGTCCGTGAGCGTCGAGTTCGCGGTGGTGCTCCCCGTCGTCGCCCTCGTGCTGACCTCGCTGGTCGCCGCCGTCCTCGTCGTCGACGGACTCGGTCGGCTGCAGCTCGCGGCGGCGACCGCTGCCCGGGCGATCGGGCGCGGCGACGAGGACGCCGGTCGCAGCGCAGTCGACCGGATCGCCCCCGGCGCCTCGGTGACCGTCCAGCACGGCGGCGACGTCGTCTGCGTCGAGGCCTCACGTGCCGGCACCGGGCCGTTCTCCGTCGTCCCGTTGCGCGCGACGGGGTGTGCTGCGGACGGTGGACGATGAGCCCGGAACGACGAGCGTTCCGCGCGGCATCGTCCGACAGCGGGTCCGCGACCGTCGTGGTCACGGCGGTGGTCGCGGTGGCGTTGCTCGTCGTCGCCGGGGCGCTCGCCGCGGCCGGGCTCCGGGTCGCGACGCTCCGTGCCCAGGCAGCCGCCGACGCCGCTGCCCTCGCTGCCGCGGCGTCCGTCGTAGGGCTCGTCCCGGGCGAACCCTGCGTCCTCGCGGCGCGCGTGGCGGCGGCCCACCGCGCGGTCGTCGACAGCTGCCGGACCGCGGCGGCCACCGCGCGGCTCCGGGTCCTCGTCCACGGCGGACCGTTCGCCGTGGGCGCAGTCGCGGTCGCCGGTCCGGCGGACGACCGGCCAGAACACTATGTGTATGGTGTGGCTGTCGGCCCCCGGTCACCGGTGCCCCGGTCGACCCGGACGCGCTCGTCGTCCAGGGCCGACGCGCACCATCGATCAAGGAGACACGTGCCAGGCACGAAGAAGCTCGTCATCGTCGAGAGCCCCGCGAAGGCCAAGACGATCGCGCAATACCTCGGGGACGGATACGAGGTCCAGGCGTCCGTCGGACACATCCGGGATCTCGTCGAGCCCAAGAACCTGCCCGCCGAGCTCAAGAAGGGCTCCCTCGGCAAGTTCTCGGTCGACGTCGACAACGGCTTCGAGCCCTACTACGTCGTGTCCGACGCCAAGAAGAAGACGGTCGCCGAGCTCAAGCGCGCACTGAAGGACGCCGACGAGCTCTACCTCGCAACAGATGAAGACCGCGAGGGTGAGGCCATCGCGTGGCACCTGCTGCAGGTCCTCAAGCCCAAGGTGCCCGTCAAGCGCATGGTCTTCCACGAGATCACGAAGGAGGCGATCCAGCGCGCGCAGGAAGCCACTCGTGAGCTCGACACCGCCCTCGTCGACGCGCAGGAGACCCGCCGCATCCTCGACCGTCTGTACGGGTACGAGGTCTCGCCGGTGCTCTGGCGCAAGATCGGCCCAGGACTCTCCGCCGGCCGCGTGCAGTCCGCTGCGACCCGTCTCGTGGTGGAGCGCGAGCGCGAGCGTCTCGCGTTCGTGTCCGCGAACTACTGGGACCTCAGCGCCCGGTTCGAGAAGGAGGGCGACGCCGCCTTCACCGCCCGGCTCGCCCGGGTGCAGGGCACGCGTGTCGCCTCCGGTCGCGACTTCGACGACCGCGGTGCGCTGAAGGGCGACGCCGTCCGTCTCGACGAGGCCGCCGCCGCCGCACTGACCACGGTCCTCGAACGCGCCGGTGACGCCACCGTCCGGAGCGTCGAGTCGAAGCCGTACACCCGGCGTCCGGCCGCGCCGTTCACGACGTCGACCATGCAGCAGGAAGCCGCCCGCAAGCTCCGCCTCTCACCGAGGCAGACGGCTCGTGCCGCACAGACGCTGTACGAGAACGGCTACATCACCTACATCCGTACCGACTCGGTCAACCTCTCCAAGCAGGCGCTCGACGCCGCCCGGAAGCAGGCTGCCGACCTCTACGGCGCGGCGACCGTGCCGGACAAGCCGCGCGTCTACGCGAGCAAGAGCAAGAACGCGCAAGAGGCCCACGAGGCGATCCGTCCCGCTGGTGACACCTTCCGCACCCCGTCGCAGCTGCAGGGCACCCTGACCGGTGTCGAGTGGCGGCTCTACGACCTCATCTGGAAGCGCACCATCGCCTCCCAGATGGCCGACGCCAAGGGGTCGACGGCGTCGATCGTGCTCGGCATCACGTCGGACGAGTCGGTCGAGGGGATCGCGTCGACGTCCAAGGGCACCGACGCCGAGTTCACCGCCTCCGGCACCGTGATCACCTTCCGCGGGTTCCTCAACGCCTACGAAGAGGGCAAGGACGAGGACCGCCACGAGGCCTCGGACCGCTCGGGCAACGACGTCGCACTGCCTGACGTGAAGGAGGGCGAGCACCTCGGTGTCGACGACGTCGTCGCCAAGGGGCACGACACCACGCCTCCGCCGCGCTACACCGAGGCGAGCCTGATCAAGACGCTGGAGGACCTCGACATCGGGCGTCCGTCCACGTTCCCCACGATCAGCCCGACGATCATCGACCGCGGGTACGTCTCGCTCCGTGGCACCCAGCTCGTGCCGAACTGGATCGCGTTCAGCGTGGTCCGGCTGCTCGAGGACTACTTCGGTGACCTCGTGCAGTACCAGTTCACGGCCGACATGGAAGCCGACCTCGACAAGATCGCGAACGGCGACGCCGACCGGGTGGACTGGCTCAAGGAGTTCTACTTCGGCGGCGGCGACCAGCGGGGTCTCCGCACGGTCATCGACAACCTTGGTGAGATCGACGCGCGGGAGATCAACTCGGTCGAACTCGCCCCGGGCCTGACGCTCCGCATCGGTCGGTACGGCCCCTACATCGAGGTCCCGAGCGACGACCCCGAGAAGCCCCGCCGGGTCAACGTGCCGGAGGACCTCGCGCCCGACGAGCTCACCGCCGAGAAGGCCCGCGAGCTCGTGGACGCACCGGTGCTCGGTGACCGTGTCGTCGGGATCAACCCGGAGTCCGGGAAGGAGGTCCTCGCGAAGGACGGCCGGTTCGGTCCGTACGTGACCGAGCGCACCCCGGAGCCGGAGCCCGCCGTGGACCCGGCCACCGGGGAGGTCCTCGAGGCCGCCGCAGCACCAGCGGCCACCGAGGCTGAGACGACCACCGCGAAGGCCGCAGGGACGAAGACGGCAGCCAAGAAGGCCCCGGCGAAGAAGACCACGAAGAAGGCCGCTGCGCCCAAGGAGCGCACCGCGTCGCTCTTCAAGTCCATGGACCCGCAGACGGTCGACCTCGAGACGGCCCTCAAGCTGCTCGACCTGCCCCGCACGGTGGGCAAGGACCCGGAGTCCGGCGACGACATCACGGCGCAGAACGGTCGCTACGGCCCGTACCTGAAGAAGGGGACCGACACCCGGACCCTGCCGAGCGAGGACGCGATCTTCGACATCGACCTGCCCGGGGCCCTCGAACTGTTCGCGCAGCCGAAGTACGGCGGACGCCGTGCCGCGAGTGCCGCGCTCAAGGAGTTCGACGCCGACCCGGTGTCCGGCAAGCCGATCAAGATGAAGGACGGCCGGTTCGGGCCCTACGTCACCGACGGTGAGACGAACGCGACGATCCCGCGCGGCGAGGACGTCGAGGCCGTCGACCACGCCCGTGCCGTGCAGCTCATCGCGGACAAGCGCGCCAAGGGCCCGGTGAAGAAGAAGGCCCCGGCCCGGAAGCCGGCGGCCAAGAAGAAGTGACCGGTCGGTTCATCACGCTCGAGGGCGGCGACGGCGCGGGGAAGACCACGCAGGCGGAGCTCCTGACGGCGTGGCTCGAGGAGCACGGCAGCACGGTGGTCCGTACCCGCGAACCCGGCGGCACCGACCTCGGGGTGCGCATCCGCGAGATCGTGCTGCACGAGCGCGGGCACGTGGCGCCCCGTGCCGAGGCCCTGCTCTACGCCGCCGACCGCGCGCACCACGTCGAGACGCTCGTCCGGCCTGCGATCGCGCGGGGGGACGTCGTCCTGCAGGACCGCTACATCGACTCGTCGGTCGCGTACCAGGGCGTCGCCCGGGGCCTCGGCGCCGAGCACATCCGCTCGGTGTCCGACTGGGCGTCGGACGGACTCACCCCGGACCTCACGATCCTGCTCGACCTCGACGTGACCGTCGGTCGTGCCCGGGTCGCGGCGGCGCGCGGGGACACGTTCGACCGGCTCGAGTCCGAGGCCGAGGCGTTCCACGACACGGTCCGCCGTGCGTTCCTCGACATGGCGGCCGCCGAGCCGGAGCGCTTCCTGGTCGTCGACGCGGCAGCACCGGCGGACGCGGTCCAGCGTGCGATCCGTACCGCTGTGGCACCGCTCGTGGGGATCGTCGAGGGATGACGGTGGCGACTGGCAGGATGACCACGTGAGCGTGTGGGACGGCCTGACCGGGCAGGAAGAGGCAGTCGCCTCGCTGCGGAACGCCGCCGAGTCGCCCGACGGCACGGGCGGCATGACGCACTCGTGGCTCATCACGGGTCCGCCCGGGTCCGGACGGTCGAACGTCGCTTCGGCGTTCGCTGCCGCGCTCGTCGGCAACGGCCCCGACGACGACCACACCCTGCAGCAGATCACCGCGAAGACCCACCCCGACGTCTCGGTGCTCACCACGCAGCGAGTCATCATCACGATCGACGAGATCCGGCAGCTCGTCACGTCCTCGCACTACTCGCCGTCCGTCGGGCGGTACCGCGTGGTGATCATCGAGGACGCCGACCGCATGACCGAGCGCACGTCGAACCTGCTGCTCAAGGCGCTCGAGGAACCCCCGGAGCGCACCGTGTGGATCCTCTGCGCCCCGAGCGAGGCCGACCTGCTGCCGACGATCCGCTCCCGGGTCCGCTCGGTGCGCCTGCGGGTCCCCGGCATCGAGTCGGTCGCCGACCTCCTCGTCGCGCGCACCGGTGTCGACCGTGCCCTCGCGATGGACGCCGCCCGGCAGGCGCAGAGCCACATCGGGATGGCGCAGCGGCTCGCCACGAGCGAGGACGCCCGCGACCGTCGGCGTCGCACCCTCACGACGGTGCTCGGCGTCCGGACCGTCGGCGACGCCGTGATGGCCGCCGCGGACCTGCTCGCCGTCGCCGACGAGGACGCCAAGGCGATCACGCAGCAGCGTGACTCCGAGGAACGCGACGCGGCCCTCCGGTCCCTCGGTATCGAGCCGGGCGGCACCATCCCGCCGGCGCTCAGGTCACAGCTGCGGGTGCTCGAGGAGGACCAGAAGCGTCGGGCGACCCGGAGCCTCCGGGACGGTCTGGACCGCATCCTGGTGGACGTCTCCTCGTTGTACCGCGACCTGCTGCTGCTCGGACTCGGTGCGCCCGCCGAGCCGGTCAACCTCGCGATGCGCGAGCACCTCGACCACGCGCTGCAGTCGGTGCCGCCGGCCGCTGCGCTCGAGGTCCTCGACGCCATCGCGCTCGCCCGGCAGCGGATCGCGGCCAACGTCGCCGCGCTCCTCGCGCTCGAGGCGCTCCTCGTGACCATCTCCCGCGCGAGGCGCTGACCGCACACCGTCGAGCCGGCCACGTGCCGTGCACGCGACCGCCTGCGTGGCGGGCCGAGCGAGGCGGGCCCGCACCGTGCCTCCAGGCCCGTCTCGCCGTGACGAACCCCGTGACGCACCCCACGCCGCCCCACGGCCACGCGTGGGACAATCGCCGCATGTCCGACGCAGAACCCGGCCTGCGCGAGCGGAAGCGCCGCGCCACCCGACTCGCGATCCAGCAGGCCGCGCTCCGCATCGCGATCGAGGACGGCCTCGCGGCGGTGACCGTCGACGAGATCTCACGCCGCGCCGACGTCTCCCCGCGGACGTTCTTCAACTACTTCCCGAACAAGGAGGGCGCGATCCTCGGGGACGACCCGACCCTGCCGGACGATGCCGTGCTCGCGGAGTTCGTCGCGGGTGGGCCGAAGGGCGACCTGTTGGCGGACCTCGGGTCGCTGCTCGTGCACTCGACCCGCGAACTCATCGAGGAGCGCGGGCTGATCGAGGAACGGCAGCAGGTGCTCCGCGCCGCGCCCGAGCTGTTCAGCCGGCGCATGGAGTCGATGAAGGAGTTCCAGGCCGAGATCGAGCGTGCCGTGGTCGCCCGGCTCGAGGGTGCAGGGACCACCACGGAGCCCGTCGCACTGCGCCGCCGGGCCCGCCTGGCGTCGCTCGTCGCCCTCGCCGCGTTGCGGCACGCCTGGTGGGAGTGGTCGGACGCCGGTTCGGACACGCACCTGGTCGACGAGCTCGAGCGGTCGTTCGCCGACCTCGACGCGCTGGTTTCGCGTTCGCTCGTCTGAACCTGTATAGTTGTGACCCGTGCCGCTCCGGCAACGGAGCGTCCGCCGCCTTAGCTCAGTCGGCAGAGCGATTCACTCGTAATGAATAGGTCGTCGGTTCGATTCCGACAGGCGGCTCCACGAAAAGCCCCGGTCAGACGTGCTTCTTGCATGTTCGACCGGGGCTTCTTCGCGTTGCCGGGTGCACCCGTGCTCGTCGGGGTGGGCCCGCCGACACCGGTGATCCTGGCCGATCGGACGGCGGGACGGTGGTCGATCGACCACCGCACCTGTCGCACCGGCCGGTGCGGGTCGTCCGATGGGCTGACGCATCCGGTACCGCCCGGAACTACCTTCGTCACCGGGTCAGCGATCCCGCTGGCAGAGGGGTAGGGGACGAATGAAGCTACGGACCAGGGTCGCGATGACGGCCGCATCGATCGCGATCATCGCAGGGGGAGCGGGACCGGTGCCGACCGCGGCCAACGCCGCGGGCAGCACGAACTACGCGTGCTTCAACGGCGGCGGAGCCCCCATCCAGTACACGAGCAAGACCAGCCCCTCGAAGTGCGACGGTGGCATCTACCGGATCTCGAAGAACGGCAAGGTGGTCGTCCAGATCGATCTGCGCCACACGAAGACCTGGGCGGACTTCGTCGCGCGCGTGAAGCGGGCGCACAAGTCGGCGAACCAGTACTGCGTCGACAACCCGACGGACTGCATCATCTACAGCACGATCGGTGCCGCGCTGCTCGCGCCGCTCCTCGCCGCGAGCAGCTAGCAGCTAGCAGACCGACTGCACGACGACGGAGCCGAGCGGCGGTCTGCCCGTCGACGACGACGAAGCCCCCACGAGGTCGCTCGTGGGGGCTTCGTTCGTTCCGGGGCACGCGCCACGGACGGTCCGAGCAACCTGACCGGGGGCGTCCGCGTTCGAGCGGGCCGTGCCTCAGGGCAGGTAGTACGTCGGGTTCGGCAGCTTCACACTGCGGTCCGCCGACCCGCCGAGCAGGTCGCTGTACTGGTCACCGAAGTTGGCGACGACCTCGAACCGGCCGCCGGCACGAGACTCGATGTGCGCCCGCGTCTGCGACTTGTACTCGACCGTGGTGCACTTCGCCGTGGCGCAGGTGACGTACGACGGCTGCTGCGAGGCACCGACACCGGTCCACTTCGTGTAGTACGTCTGCACGCCGCGCTGGGTGGCGGCGAACTGCGGGTACCCGACGTTCCGGAGGTTCTCGATCGTCGCGGTCTTCTGGTCGTCGTTCCGTCCGGTGAGGCCGATGATCGTGCAGCCCGAGCGCTGGGCGACGGACACGAGCGAGGTCATCGACGGGGTGGCCGGGAATCGCTCGTCCTGGACCCATTCGTCCTGGCGGGCGGGATCGAAGACGAAGTGCATGTCCGCGACCTCCATGTCGTAGGTCCACAGGGTGGTGTCGTCGGCGTCGAGGACGATCGCGGGGTTGCGGTGCAGCTTCCGTCCGACGGCGCACTGGGCGGCGACGACGGGGGCCTGGCGGGCGACGATGGTGCGCATCTCGCGGATGTAGGGGGAGTCGGTGCGGTTCGCGAGGCCGGTGCCGGGGTCGCCGTAGTACGTGGCGATGGTCTTCTTGACGGAGTCGATGTTGGGGATGCCCTCACCGCTCTGCGTCGCACCGGAGGACCCGTCCGCCGCCATGGTGAACTGCGTTCGGGGGGTCAGCCGTGGCTCGGACACGCCGGGCAGGTCCGCGGAGGGGAGGTAGTAGGTGGGGTTCGGCAGCTTCACCGAACGGTCGGCGTACCCGCCCTGCAGATCGCTCCACTGGTCACCGATGTTCAGGGTGATGTCGTAGCCGAGGTCCTGTTCGATGTGCTTCCGCGTGAGGGCCTTGTACTCCACGGTGGTGCAGCTCGCGGCAGCGCAGGTGATGTACGACGGCTGCTGCGAGGTGCCCGTGCCGGTCCACTTGGTGAAGAACCGGTCCTGCGTGAAGGCGGTGTAGCCGACCTTCGACAGGTTCTGGACGGTCGCGGTCTTCTGGTCGTCGTTCCGCCCGGTCAGCCCGAACACGGTGAAGCCCATGGCCGAGGCGCGGTTGACGAACCCGACCATCGAGGGGGTGGCGGCGAAGCGCTCGTCCTGCACCCACTCGTCCTGCCGGGCGGGGTCGAACACGAAGTGCATGTCCGCGACCTCCATGTCGTACGTCCACAGGGTGGTGTCGTCGGCGTCGAGCACGATCGCCGGCTTCTCGCCGTGGCGGACGGCGGCGTCGTGGATGCGCTGCAGTCCGGCGCTCTGCTGCGCGACGATCGACCGCATCTCGCGGATGTAGGGGGAGTCGGTGCGGTTCGCGAGGCCGGTGCCGGGGTCGCCGTAGTACGTCGCGATGGTCTTCTTGACGGAGTCGATGTTCGGGATGCCCTCACCGCCCTGGGTGGCGCCGGAAGAACCATCGGCGGCCATCGTGAAGTGCGTCCGCGGCGTCAGACCGGCGTCGGCCGAGTGGCCGGGTGAGTGTCCTGGCGACCCCCATCCGTGCGCGTTCGCCGGGGTGGTGCCGACGAGGGTGGAGGTGAGGACGATCGCCGCGCTGGTGGCGACGACGGACAGGACGGATCGGCGCATGGATACCTTCTCGGGGAGGGGGCGCCCCCGTTCGAGGGGCGTGGGAGCACGCTAGCTGGCAGTCACCCGTGGAGTCCATAGCAAAACGCTGGAGTCGTGTCCTGGTAGACAGGACGCATGACGGTTCGCTGGGGAGTCATCGGCACGGGCGGCATCGCACGCTCCTTCGTGGGCGACTGCACCGCCGCGGGCATCGAGTTCGTCGCGGTCGGCAGCCGGACGCAGGAGAGTGCCGAGTCGTTCGCGGCGGAGTTCGGGATCCCGCGGGCGCACGGTTCCTACGAGGACCTCGTCGCCGACGACGAGGTCGACGCCGTGTACGTGGCGACCCCGCACTCCCGGCACGCCGAGGACGCCCTGCTCGCGATCGAGTCAGGCAAGCACGTCCTCGTCGAGAAGGCCTTCACGATCACGGCTGACGAGGCCCGCAGGGTCGTCGACGCAGCCCGCCGGGCGGACGTCGCCGTCATGGAGGCGATGTGGACGCGCTTCCTCCCGCAGATGTCGATGATCCGCGAGCTCGTCAGCGAGGGGCGCATCGGGCGGGTCCGGCTGGTCGAGGCGACGCACCACCAGGCCCTGCCGAGCGACCCAGCGCACCGGTTGAACGACCCCGCGCTCGGCGGCGGCGCGATGCTCGACCTCGGCATCTACCCGATCTCCTTCGCGGTCGATGTGCTGGGCGTCCCGACGGCGGTCGTGGCCGCGGGCACACTGAGCGAGCAGGGCGTCGACACGCAGATGGGACTGGTGCTCACGCACGAGGGTGGCTCGCAGTCGATGCTGCACTTCGGCCTCGACCTCCGCAGTCCGAACACGGCGTCGGTGATCGGCGAGGACGGCCGGATCGACCTCGACTCCACGTGGTTCACCCCGACGACCTGGCGGCTCCGTGACCGCGACGGCGCGGTCGTCGAGGAGTTCGACGGGCGCGAGGAACTCACCGGCTACGCGCACGAGGTGCGGGCATTCGAGTCGATGGTCACCTCCGGCACCCACGAGGGCGGTCCGATGGACCCCGAGGAGACCATCGCGATCATGGCGCTGATGGACGAGGCGCGGCGGCAGGTCGGGATCCGGTACGCGGCCGACGGCCACTGACTTCGGATCAGGCCTGGAGGCTCCTCCCGCAGTTCCGTAGGATCGTTCGCGATGTCCGACCAGCAGCCCTCACCGCGCTCCGTCCCGGATCGCCTCCGCGACGCGGCCGCCGCAGTCCGCGCCTCCGTCGCCCGTCGACCGGTGCCCTGGATCGCCGGCGGTCTGGCGGCCGTCCTCGTGCTCGGATCAGGGGGAGCGGTCGCCGTCGCCGCGGCCACGATGCCGACGCCGCGGGCGTCCGAGCGCCCGGTGGCGGACGCCTCGGCCACGGCCAGCCCGTCCGCGACGACGGCGGCGCCGACGAGCACCCCGACCCCCACGGGTCGGGCGGTGCCGAAGGACGCCGCCGGCCCGTCCGCCCTCCGCACCTGCACGATCTCGACCGCTGCGTCGGCGAGCGGGCTCGGTGCGTTCGAGGGGTACGTGATGAACGCCAAGACCGGCGAGGTCCTGTTCTCGCGCAACGGGGACAAGGCCGCGCAGACCGGCAGCGTCATGAAGACCCTGACGACGGCGACCGCGCTCGCCGTGCTCGGCGGGGACCACCGCATCCCGACGACCGTGACGAAGGAGTCCGGCGGAGCGATCGCGCTCGTCGGCCACGGCGACGCCACCCTGTCGGCCGGTGGGGCGACCGTCTACCCGGGGGCACCGACGCTCGGCCAGCTCGCCCAGCAGGTGAAGGCGAAGCTCGGCAGCACCCCGGTGACGACGATCGTCACGGACGACACGTACTGGAACGACGCCGACGCCTGGGACCCGACCTGGCCCGTCAGCGAGCGGACGATCGGCTACCAGCCGAACGTCACGGCGCTCATGGTCGACGGCGACCGGGCGAACCCCGGTGCCGCGACGTCGCCGCGCTCGACCGACCCGGTCGGCCGGGCCGGGGACCTGTTCCGCACGGCCCTCGCGAACGCCGGGGTCGCCGGTGCCGCCAACGCGCAGATCGTGAAGCGGGCCACGACGAGCTCCGACACGATCGCCACCGTGTCGTCGCAGCCGGTGTCGACGCTCATCGGGCAGATGATCCCGAACTCGGACAACACCCTCGCCGAGATGCTCGCGCGGGTGTCGTCGAAGGAGTCCGGCTCGAACGGGTCCGCGGCGTCGTTGACGTCCGTGTACCAGACGGCACTGAAGTCGTACGGCGTCGACCCGTCCGGCATCGTCATCAAGGACGGCTCGGGCGAGAGCGCCGCGAACGCCGTCTCGCCGAACTTCGTCGCCCACCTCATGGTGCAGGTGCAGGCCGGTGCCAAGGGCCTCGGGACGCTCGCGAACGCCCTGCCGGTGTCCGGTCAGTCCGGCACGCTCGCCAGCCGGTTCACCGGTGCCAACGCCGTCGCCCGCGGCAAGGTGCACGCCAAGACCGGCTGGATCGACAGCGCGAACACGCTCGGTGGGTACATCGACGCCGCCGACGGCACCCGTCTGACGTTCGCGTTCTACGCCATCGGGTCCTCGCGTGCAGCGGCGCTCCCGGCACTCGACGCGGTCACCGCTGCCACCTACTCGTGCGGTAGCAAGCTCACCGGTTCCTGAGCCGTCGGGTGTTGGATGGCCCCATGGCCAGGGCACTGCTCATCGTCGACGTCCAGAACGACTTCACCGAGGACGGCGCGCTCGCGGTCGCCGGCGGGGCGGAGCTCGCCGCCCGCATCTCGGCGTTCCTCCACCGCCACGCCGAGGACGAGTACGACCTCGTCGTCGGCTCCCGCGACTGGCACCACGGCGACGACGACAACGGCGGGCACTTCGCCGGTCCCGAGGGTCCGGACTTCGTGACCACGTGGCCCGTGCACTGCGTCGCGGGCACGCCGGGGGCCGAGTACCACCCGGAACTCGACACCGCGTACGTCGACGTCGACGTGTTCAAGGGCCAGGGGACCCCGGACTACTCGGCGTTCCAGGCCCGGACCGAGGGCGGCGTCCTGCTGCCCGAACTCCTCGCCGAGCACCACGTGACGACGGTCGACGTCATCGGCCTCGCCACCGACCACTGCGTCCGCGCGACGGCCCTCGACGCACTGGCGGCCGGGTACGACGTCGCCGTGTTCGACGACCTGGTCGCGGGCGTGGACACGGACCGGAGCACCCGCGCGCTCGACGAGATCCGCACGGCCGGCGGGCACGTCGACCACAGCGACATGGACGAGGGGTTGGCGAACCCCGGAGGAGCAGTACTGTGACGGACACCACGACCCCCACCACCGCCCCGACCACGACGGTCGCCGACGCCAACGTCTCGGTGGAGGGGGTCCCGACCGGCCTGTTCATCGGTGGGCGCTGGCGTGCAGCCTCGAGTGGTGCGACCTTCCCCGTGCGCGATCCCTCGACGGGCGAGGTGCTCGCGGAGGTCGCGGACGCCACCCCCGAGGACGGCATCGCCGCGCTCGACGCTGCCGTCGCCGCACAGGACTCGTGGGCCGCCACCCCGCCGCGGCAGCGCTCCGACCTGCTCCGTGCAGCGTTCGACCTCGTGCGCGAGCACGCCGAGGACCTGGCAGCGCTCATGACGCTGGAGATGGGGAAGCCCCTCGCCGAGGCCCGTGGCGAGGTCACCTACGGTGGTGAGTTCCTCCGCTGGTTCTCCGAGGAGGCCGTCCGCATCGGCGGCGACTACCGCACCAACCCGGAGGGCACCGGCCGTGCGATCGTGCTGAAGCGACCGGTCGGCCCGGTGTACGCGATCACCCCGTGGAACTTTCCGCTGGCGATGGCGACCCGGAAGATCGGCCCAGCCCTCGCGGCCGGGTGCACCGTCGTCGTGAAGCCCGCCGAGCTCACGCCGCTCACGACGCTCTTCCTCGTCGAGCTGTTCCGTCGTGCCGGCCTGCCGGACGGGGTCCTCAACGTGGTGCCGTCCCTCGACGCGAAGGGACTGTCCGAGCCGATCATCGCCGACCGCCGGCTCCGGAAGCTGACCTTCACGGGATCGACGCCCGTCGGCTCGGCGCTCCTGAAGCAGGCCGCCGACAACGTCCTCAAGACGAGCATGGAGCTCGGCGGCAACGCCCCGCTCCTGGTGTTCGACGACGCCGACCTCGACACCGCGGTCACGGCCGCGATGCTCGCGAAGTTCCGCAACGTCGGCGAGGCCTGCACCGCCGCGAACCGCTTCTTCGTGCAGGAGGGCATCGCCGACGCCTTCACGGCAGCGCTCACCGCCAAGGTCGACGAGTTCCGGATCGGCCGGGGGAGCGAGGAGGGCACCACGATGGGGCCGCTCATCGACGAACGAGCGGTGGACAAGGCCGCCCGACTCGTCGACGACGCCGTCGCCCGCGGAGCCCGGCTCGTCACCGGCGGTCAGCGCGTCGACCGCCCGGGGACGTACTACGCGCCGACGGTCCTCGACGACGTGCAGCCCGGGTCGGACATCCTCACCACGGAGATCTTCGGGCCCGTGGTGTCGATCACGCGCTTCACCACCGAGGAAGAAGGGATCCGGCTCGCGAACGACACCGAGTTCGGGCTGATCGCGTACGCGTACACGTCGGACTTCGCCCGAGGGCAGCGGCTGGCCGAGCGCCTCGAGACGGGGATGCTCGGGCTGAACACCGGCGTCGTGTCGAACGCCGCGTTCCCGTTCGGTGGTGTGAAGTCCTCCGGCCTCGGCCGCGAGGGGTCCCACGAGGGGATCGAGGAGTACCTCGAGAGCGTCTACGTCCTGACGCCAGACCCCTTCGCCGCCTGAGCGGCAGCCGGCCCGGCGTCAGACCAGGAGCTGGTGCTTCGCCAGGTCGCGGTACAGCGGCGTGGACTCCACGAGCTCGGAGTGCGTGCCGACCCCGACGACCCGACCGTGCTCGAGCACGACGATCACGTCAGAGTCGACCACCGTGGACAGCCGGTGCGCGATCACGAGCAGCGTGCGGTCCTCGGCCACGGCGTCGATCGCGAGCCGCATCTTCTGCTCGTTCACGCCGTCGAGCGACGACGTGGACTCGTCGAGCAGCAGGATCGGGGGAGCGGCGAGCAGCGCACGGGCGATCGCGAGACGCTGCCGCTCACCACCGGAGAGCATGACGCCGTCCTCACCCACCTGGGCGTCGAGGCCGCGCGGGTCCCGGTGCAGGACCTCGCCGAGGTTGACCGCCTCGAGCACGCGGACGCAGTCGTCCTCGGTCGCGTTCGGTGACCCGAGCAGCAGGTTCGCCCGGATGGTGCCGGCCAGCACCGGCGCGTCCTGCTCGACGTAGCCGATCTGGGCGCGGAGCTCGGCACGGTCCAGCCCGCGGACGTCGACGCCGCCGAGCCGGATCACGCCGTCGGTCGGGTCGTAGAACCGCTCGATGAGCGCCAGCGTCGTCGACTTGCCCGCACCGGACGGCCCCACCAGGGCGACGCGTGATCCGCGCGGCACCCGGAAGGAGACGTCGTGCAGCACCGCCTGGTCGGTGTCGGCGGTCTCGGGGAGGGGATCCGTGCCTCCAGGCCCGTCGGCGGGACCGCCGTACCGGAACGACACGTGCTCGAACGTGACTGCGTCGTCGGTCTCGACCGCGGCGGCGACGCGCACCGCGCCGTCGTCCTGGGCCTCGGTCGGCAGGTGCAGGATCTCCTCGATGCGCCCGAGGGCGCCGAGCGCCTGGGCGACGGCGACGACCGCGCCCATGGCCTGGCCGAGCGGCATGATCATCATGAAGAGCAGCAGGATGAACGTGATGAGCGTGGCGATCGTGATCGTGCCGGCGGCGACCTGCGCGCCACCGACGCCGAGCACGGCGATGAACGCCACCTGCATGACGATGCTCGCGACCGGGACGACGAACGCCGACATCTTCGCGATGTCGAGGCCGCGCTTGTAGGCCTCGGTCGCGTGGCTGTCGACCTCCTGCACCTCGCGCTCGGTGGCGCCCGCGGCGCGGATGGTGCGGACGGCGCCGATGCCGCGCTCGACGGCGGCGGTGAGGTCGCCGACCTTCTCCTGCGCCTTCTTCGACGCGATGCGGATGCGGCGGCTCAGCCCACCGACGACGACGATGGCGACGAGCACGATGACGACCGTGATGCCGAGCAGCAGCGGGTCGATGATCGCCATCGCGATGACGGCGCCGATGAAGGTGAGGGCGCCGCCGATCGACTCGATGAGCCCCTGCGTGAGCACCGCGCGGAGCAGCGTGGTGTCGCTGCCGACCCGGGACACGAGGTCACCGGTGCGACGCGTGTCGAACTCGGAGATCGGCAGGTTGAGGATGCGGGCGATGAGCTTGCGGCGCGTGGAGAGGACCACGCCCTCACCTGCACGCTGGAGCAGGAAGTGCTGGACGCCGTTCAGGACGCCGGACACGAGCACGAGAGCGACGAGGGCCCACACGAGCATGCTGAGCGTGTTGCCGTGCTGCACCGCCGTGACCACCTGGTTCACGAGCAGCGGCTGCGCGAGGGACGCACCCGCGCCGAGGATGCTCAGCACGATGATCACGACCATCGCCGGCTTGTTCTCGAACAGGTAGCCCAGCAGTCGGCCGAAGCTGGCGCGGGGGCCGTCGGTCTTCTTGGGTCGCGCGAAGGGGGAGCTCATCGTGTTCCTAGTTTCTGCCGTACTTCTTGTGCACTGCCTGTCGACTGACGCCGAGCAGCGTCGCGATCTCCTGCCACGAGGCGCCGGCGTTCCGGGCACGACGGGCGGCGAGTTCCTCGGTCCGGTCGAGTTCACGGCGGAGCTCGCGCACGCTGGCCAGGGCGGAGAACGGGTCGTCCCCTGCTGCCCCCGCGGCGAGGCTCGTGATGGTCGGTCGGTCCATGCGTGTCAACCTACATTGACGCGCCGACATGTGTCAACCTGAGTTGACGGACAGGTGTGGTGCGACGTTCCGCGCGTCGAGGGCCGATCCGCGCATGCGGCGCGGAGTCGCGCGTAGGAGGCAGAATCGCGCGTAGGGGGCAGGAACTTCCTGCCTCCTACGCGCGAATCGGCTTTCCAGGCCGGGTGCGATGGGCAGGAACGTCGCCACGGTGCCGACAGACGGACTGGAGGCGCGGTGCCAGCTGGCACCGCGCCTCCAGTCCGGACAGGGGTCGCGTCAGGCGCGCGCCTGGGCAGGGGCCGCGTCCGGCGTGCCGGACCGGTCCGCCTCGTCGAGGCCCGCGCTCTTCGTCTCGCGGACGAACAGGAGCGCGACGAGGGTGACCACGGCGGCGATCGTCAGGTACAGGCCGACCATGAAGATGTTCCCGTCCGGCTTCCACAGCGCCAGCGCGATCGTCGGCGCGAGCGAGGCGCCGAGGATCGAGGCGACGTTGTACGCGATCGCCGAACCCGTGTACCGGACGTTCGTCGGGAACAGCTCCGGCAGCAGGGCGCCCATCGGACCGAACGTCAGCCCCATCAGCGACAGGCCGACGATGAGGAAGGTGACGACCGTGATCGGACCGGTCGACGCCGCGAACCAGAACTGGAACGTCAGACCGAACAGCGCGATGCCGACGGTCGTGGGGATGAGGGTGCGACGACGTCCGAACTTGTCGGCGAGCATGCCGGCGACCGGGGTGAAGATGCCGAAGAACACGACGCCGATCATCAGGAGGGTCAGGAACTCACCGCGGGTGTAGCCGAGCCCGATCTTCGGGACGAGCGGCCCCGCCTCGGCACCCGTCGTGCCGTAGGACAGCGTGAACGTCGTCATGAAGTAGAAGAGCACGTACGTGGCGACCATGCCGAAGGTGCCGACGATGAGGGGCTTCCACGAGGTGCGGAAGACCCGGGCCAGCGGGATCTTCGCGACCGTGCCGGACTCCTGGACGCCGCGGAACACGGGGGACTCGACGAGCTTGAACCGCACGTAGAGGCCGACGATCACGAGGACCGCCGAGAGCAGGAACGGCAGACGCCAGCCCCAGGCCTGGAAGCCCGGGTTCGGGGTGCCGTCGGCACCGGCCGGCATCGCCGCGTTGATCGCGATGAACAGGCCGTTGGCGAGCAGGAAGCCGATCGGGGCGCCGAGCTGCGGCATCGAGCCGAACACGCCGCGCTTGCCCTTCGGGGCGTTCTCCGTCGCGAGCAGGGCCGCGCCGGACCACTCGCCACCGAGGCCGACGCCCTGTGCGAACCGCATCACGGCGAGCAGGACCGGTGCCCAGATGCCGATCGAGTCGAACGTCGGCAGGCAGCCGATCAGGAACGTGGCCGTGCCCATCACGAGCAGGGACGCGACCAGGGTCGCCTTGCGGCCGACGCGGTCACCGAAGTGGCCGAAGAGGACCGAGCCGACGGGCCGCGCGAAGAACGCGAGGGCGAAGGTGACGAACGAGGACAGCTGCGAGGCCGTCGGGTCCTCGTTGGGGAAGAACAGCGTCGGGAAGACGAGGACCGCGGCGGTCGCGTAGACGTAGAAGTCGTAGAACTCGATGGAGGTGCCGACGAGGCTGGCGATCACGACGCGGGAGCGCGGATTGCCGGCGGTCTTCGGGGTTGCGGGTGCCGGTGCGGCGGACATGGGGTGAGGGGACTCCGTGGGGGAACGCTCGAGGGGAGCGCAGCGGTCAGCCGGACGGCGGACACCGGTCGGTTCGCGCAGGGTGGCGCGGACACCGATCGGGTGCGTTCGGCTGTGGTGGTGGACCGCTTGTGACGGAAGTCCCCATCGTACGACAGATGTCGTGCACCTGCGAATCAGCCCAGGTGGGCGGGGAGCTGGTGACCCATCCGGTCGCGCTTGGTGTCGAGGTACCCGGCGTTCTGCGCGGAGACGCCGACGACGAGCGGCACGAGACTCTCGACCGTGATGCCGTGCTCCTCGAGCTGGCGGCGCTTCTCGGGGTTGTTCGAGAGCAACCGGACGCTCGTGAGGCCGAGGTCGGCGAGGATGCCGGCCGCACCACCGTACGCGCGGGAGTCGGCGGGGAGGCCGAGCGCGAGGTTCGCGTCGAGGGTGTCCAGGCCGTCCTCCTGCAGGCGGTAGGCCTTCAGCTTGTTGATGAGCCCGATGCCGCGGCCCTCCTGCCCGCGCAGGTAGACCACCACGCCGCCCTCGGTCGCGATCGTGTCGAGCGCCGCGTCGAGCTGCGGGCCGCACTCGCACTTGAGGGACCCGAACGCCTCGCCCGTCAGGCACTCCGAGTGCACGCGGACGAGCGCACCGTCGCGGGGCGCGGCGCCGTCGGGGCCGGAGCCGATGATCGCGACGTGCTCGGCGCTCGTCACGAGGTCGCGGTAGGCGCGCATCTCGAACGTGCCGTGGGTCGTCGGGACGTTCGTGGACACCTCGAACTGGACCGGGCTCCCGGGGGTGGGGGAGGTCAGTGCGTCGGTCATGGGGTGCTCCGGTCGTTCTGGGGCCCCTCGTCTCCGAGCGCGTCCGCCACCGGCCGGGCCTGGCGGTGGGGTCGAGCTCGGACCAGCAGGTCGGGGCCGAGGCTGGTGGTCGATAGTACGTCCAACCTCCGACGCTCGCCGATGCTTCCCACACCGACGTCATCGAGGGCAACACGGGGGCCGCCGAGCAGCACGGGTGCGAGGTACACGAGGTACTCGTCGACGAGTCCCGCGGCGATGAGCGCCGACGCGACGGTGGGGCCGCCCTCGACGAACACCGAGTGCACGCCGTGGTCGCGGAGGGCGCCGAGCGAGGCGGCGAGGTCGTGTCCCGGCAGCGTGACGAGCCCGCGGGGGTGCCGGCGCACGGCGGCGTGGTCGGGGACGGGTCGGTCGCCGAAGACCACGGGCAGGGGCTGGTCCGGCAGGAGCTCACCGGCGTCGCCCCGCGCGGTGAGGCTCGGGTCATCGGCGAGGACCGTACCGGTGCCGACGAGGATCGCGTCGTGGGCGGCCCGCTGCTCGTGCACGTGCTGGCGCGCGGCGGCACCGGTGATCCACTGGCTCGTGCCGTCGGCTGCGGCGGCGCGGCCGTCCAGGCTCGACGCCCACTTCACGGTCACCCACGGCCGACCCAGGCGGACGGAGAGGAGCCACCGCTCGAGGAACGCCTCGGCCTCGTCCGCGAGGACGCCCGAGACCACCTCGACGCCGGCGGCGCGGAGCCGGTCGGCGCCGCCGTGCACGTCCGCACCCGGGTCGTCGATCGCGTAGACGACCCGCCCGATGCCGGCCTCGATGAGGGCGACGGCGCAGGGGCCGGTGCGGCCGGTGTGGTTGCAGGGCTCGAGCGTGACGACCGCCGTGGCGCCGCGGAGGGCATCGGCAGGGACCTTGGCCATCGCGTCGACCTCGGCGTGCGGGGTGCCGGCCCCCTTGTGCCAGCCCTCGGCGAGGACGTCACCCGTGGGGGAGAGGACGACCGCCCCGACGCGGGCGTGGTCGCCGACCGCGGGACCGAGCGCGGCGAGTTCGAGGCCACGGCGCATCGCGCGGACCTCGGCCGGGGTGGTGGTGCTGCTCACGACCCGAGACTACCGGCGCGGCGCCGTCAGCCGACGTCGCCGGTGGCGAACGTCTCCGCGGGCCACGCCAGGTCGGAGGCCGCGGCCCCGTCCGCGCGTCGGAGGCCCTTCCACGCGGTCGTCGGCGCACCGTCACGTCCGGGGATCCGGGCCTCGCCCGTGCCGGTGTACGAGAAGCCCGCGGCCCGGGCGACGGACGCCGATGCCGTGTTGCCCGCGTAGCACTCCCAGTAGACGTCGGGAGCGCCCTGTCCGAACGCCCAGTCGAGCACCAGTGCGACAGCGTCGTGCATGAGTCCGGCGCCCCGGGCGGACGGCGCGAGCCAGAACCCGAGGTCTCGGTTCGCGGTCCGGTAGCCGACGATGCCCTCGAGCCAGGTCGACCCCGCGCGGCGGATCGCCCAGGTGTACTCACGGTCGGACGCCCACCCCGGCCCCACGAGGGCGTCGACGAACGTGGTGGCGTCCCGCGCCGTGTACGGCGTCGGGATCGTCGTCCACCGCACGATCGCCGGGTCCTGGCAGGCCTCGGTGATCGCGGCGACGTCCGCCCGCGTGGGCACGTCGAGGTGCACCCGGGCGGACGTCAACGTCACGGGGATCATGTCGTGCCCGAGCGGGTCAGCGCCGGGTGCGCGGCACGAAGCCGATGCGCTCGTAGACCTTCGCGAGGGTCTCGGACGCGATCGACTCGGCACGCTCGGCACCGACCTCGAGGAGCCGGTCGAGCTCCGCCGGGTCGTCGAGGAGCTCGAGCGTGCGGGCGCGTACCGGCTCGAGCTCGGCCACGACGGCGTCCGCGACCTCGCCCTTCAGGTCGCCGTAGCCCTTGCCCTGGAACGACTCCTCGAGCGCGGCGACCGGGGTGCCCGTGAACGCCGACAGGATCGACAGCAGGTTCGTGATGCCCGGCTTGGCCTGGCGGTCCGCCCGGATCTCCCGCTCGGTGTCGGTGACGGCCGAGCGGATCTTCTTGGCCGTGCGCTTCGGGTCGTCGAGCAGACGGATGAGGCCGTTGTCCGACGCGGCCGACTTGCTCATCTTGCTCGTCGGGTCCTGCAGGTCGTAGATCCGGGCGGTGTCCGTGAGGATCCGGGCCTCCGGCACGACGAAGGTGTCCCCGAACCGCGAGTTGAAGCGGCCGGCGAGGTCGCGGGTGAGCTCGACGTGCTGCCGCTGGTCGTCGCCGACCGGGACGATCTTCGTGTCGTACAGCAGGATGTCCGCCGCCATCAGCACCGGGTAGGTGAAGAGCCCGACGGACGCGGCCTCGGCACCCTGCCGCGCCGACTTGTCCTTGAACTGGGTCATCCGGCTCGCCTCACCGAACCCGGTGAGGGTGTTGAGCACCCATGCGAGCTCGGCGTGCGCTGGCACGTGCGACTGCACGAACAGCGTCGCCTTCGTCGGGTCGATGCCCGAGGCGATGTACTGCGCGGCCGTCGCACGGGTGTTCGCCCGGAGCTCGGCCGGGTCCTGCGGGGAGGTGATCGCGTGCATGTCGACGACGCAGTAGATGGCGTCGTAGTCGTCGAGCAGTGTCCTCCACTGCATGAGCGCGCCGATGTAGTTGCCGAGGTGGAGGGATCCGGCCGACGGCTGGATGCCCGAGAAGATGCGCGTCTTGGTCATGGTGTTGCTGTCCTGTAGCTGCTGGAGAGTAAGGAGGTCAGATCTCGTAGTCGACGACCACGGGGGCGTGGTCGGACCATCGCTGGTCGTACGCAGCGGCCCGGTCGACCGTGTACTGCGTGACCTTCGCGGCGAGCTCCGGGGTCGCCATCTGGTAGTCGATGCGCCAGCCCGTGTCGTTGTCGAACGCCTGGCCGCGCCAGGACCACCAGGTGTACGGCCCCTCGACGTCGCCGGCCTGCTCACGGCCGACGTCGACCCAGCCGAGGCCGGTGCCGGTCGAGCCGTCCGCGCCCTCGACCTCGGAGCCGTCGGCGCCGAAGAAGCGCGAGAAGTAGGCGCGCTCGCGGGGCAGGAAGCCGGCGCGCTTCACGTTGCCCTTCCAGTTCTTGATGTCGCGCTGGTCGTGCCCGACGTTGAGGTCGCCGACGACCACCGCGAGCGGGTTGTGCTCGCGGAGCTTCGGCAGGCGTTCCGTCATCGCGTCGAGGAACTTCCACTTCTCGTCCTGCTTCGGGGTGTCGACCTCGCCCGAGTGGACGTAGGTGGACACCACGGTGACGGTGGTGCCGCCGATCTCGTAGTCGGCCTCGAGCCAGCGCCCCGCCGAGTCGAAGTCGTCGGCGCCGAGCGCGACGCGGTGCACGTGGGCGCTGTGCCGCGAGGCGATCGCGACGCCCGCGCGGCCCTTGGCGGTGGCCGGGTCGTGCACAATGTCCCACTCGTCGCCGAGCAGACCGGCGAGGTCGTCGCTCGAGGCACGGACCTCCTGCAGGGCCAGCACGTCGACGTCGCGTGTGGCGAGCCAGTCGCCCATCCCCTTGCGGAAGGCGGCGCGGACGCCGTTCACGTTGACGGATGCGAGGCGCAGGCGTGTCATGCAGAACACCTTATCGGCGGGCGCCGACAGCCCCGGACCCAGCCCCGGACAGACTGGAGGCGCGGTGCCAGCTGGCACCGCGCCTCCAGTCCGTCCCGTGGTCGCGTCCAGGACGCGACCCGCGTGGTCAGGCCGCGTCGTGGTCCGTCTTGAGGAACTCGACCAGGCTGTCCGCGGTCGTCTCGGCGTCGTCGCCGGTGACGGTGAGCGTGACCTCGTCGCCGTTCTCGATGCCCAGGCCGAGGAGCGCGAGGATGCTGCCCGCGTTGCCGGACTTCTCGCCCTTCGCGATCGTGACCTGGTGGCCCGACGCGGTCACGGTCTGGACGAACAGGGACGCGGGACGGGCGTGCAGGCCGGACGCGCTGGCGACGGTGACGGTGCGGGTGGCTTCGGACATCGATTGACTCCTCGTCGATGGGTGGTGCGCTCATGGTAGCGAGCACGGTGTGGGCGGGTGCTGGACGGACGGTGGACGCGCTCAGTCGCGTCCGGGCCAGAAGACCTCGGTGCCGGCGGCCTCGACCTCACGGACGAGGTCGGCGTTCACGGCGGGGTCGGTGATGATCGTGTCGATCGCGGCGAGCGGTGCGACGCGGCCGAACTCCTCGCGTCCGAACTTGGTGTGGTCGGCGAGCAGGATGCTCCGTCGGGCGGACTTGATCATCGCGGACTTCACGGCGGCCTCGGCCATGTTGTGCGTCGTGAGGCCGCGCTCCGGCGTGATCCCGTTGATGCTGATGAAGGCGACGTCGACGCTGACCATGCCGATGAGCTGGTGCGTCCACGTGCCGACCCCGGCGAGGGAGTCGCTGCGGATGTTGCCGCCGAGCAGGTGCAGATCGATGCCCGGGCGGTTCGCGACGGCCATCGCGACGGGCAGCGAGTGCGTCACCACGGTGAGCCCGCGGTCGGTGGGGAGCATCTCGGCGAGGCAGATCGTCGAGGTCCCGGCGTCGATCATGACGGAGCCGTTCTCGGGCAGTTCGCCGAGCGCCGCCTCGGCGATGACCATCTTCTCGGCCTGGTTGATGCCGCCGCGGTCGCCGACGCCGGGGTGGATGGTGATGCGCTCGACGGGGATGGCCCCGCCGTGGGCGCGACGGACCAGGCCGCGGCGCTCGAGGCTCGTGAGGTCCCGCCGGATGGTCTCCGGGGTGACCTCGAGCAGCTCGGCGAGGTCCTTGACGTCGACCCGGCCCTGCGCGCGCGCCTGTTCGACGATGCGCTGGTGGCGCTCTGGTGCGTACATCGTGGGCCTCGTCGTCTCGGGATGCGGGTGGAACGGTGGACTCGGATCGGAACGGACACGACCGGGCACGTCGTCGACGGAACCGAGCCGAACGGATTGGCCGTCAGACGCAAACGGGCATCTGTTTCTGCATTTTTATCCCCGGATGTGTTTGTTTGTCAACGCGGATCGGGGTATGGTGCTGCTCAAGCCGCACGGGCGGGGTTCCCTCCGTGTCGCTGCGCACCGAACGAACCACCCCACCGCAAGCGCGTGTGAGATGAAGGAGTCTCGAATGTCCGAACTGCTCGGAACCGGCGTCGGCCGTGGCGTCGCCCAGGGCCCCGTGCTCCGGATGGCGGACCCGCTCGGCGAACCGTCGACCGCCGCGCTCGAGGGCTCGGCCGACGACGCGAAGCAGGCCGTGGCCTCGGCGATCGCCGCGGTGGCGGAGGACCTCAACAAGCGCGGACAGCTCGCCGGTGGCGACGCCCAGGCCGTGCTCGAGGCGCAGGCGCTCATGGCGCAGGACCCGACGCTCCTCGACGACGTGCACGCCCGCATCGACGGCGGCACGAACGCCGAGCGCGCCGTGCACGAGGCGTTCGCCCAGTTCCGCGACCTGCTCGTCGGCATGGGCGGCTACATGGGGGAGCGCGCGGCCGACCTCGACGACGTCGCCCAGCGGATCGTCGCCAAGCTCCGCGGCGTCGCAGCCCCTGGCGTGCCCGAGTCGGACACCCCGTTCGTGCTCGTCGCCCGTGACCTCGCTCCGGCCGACACCGCGCTCCTCGACCTCGACAAGGTCCTCGCGCTCGTCACCCGTGACGGTGGCCCGACCTCGCACACCGCGATCCTCGCCCGGGCGAAGGGCATCACCGCGATCGTCGGCGTGACCGGCGCGGACGACCTGTCCGACGGGACCGTCGTCGTCGTGGACGCCGCCGCCGGCACCGTCGTGACCGACCCCTCCGCCGAGCTCGTCGCCGACGTCGAGCAGCGCATCGCCGACCGCCTCGCCGCGGCCGCTGCACCGCTCACCGCCGGGGCCCTCGCCGACGGGCACACCGTGCCCCTGCTCGCGAACCTCGGCAGCCCGGCCGACGCCGCGGGCGCCGTTGCTCTCGGTGCGGAGGGCGTGGGGCTCTTCCGCACCGAGTTCCTCTTCCTCGACTCGCCGAAGGCGCCGACCGTCGACGAGCAGCAGGCCTCCTACAAGCAGCTGCTCGAGGCGTTCCCGGGCAAGAAGGTCGTCGTCCGCGCCCTCGACGCCGGTGCCGACAAGCCGCTGCCGTTCCTCACCGACAAGGACGAGGAGAACCCGGCCCTCGGTCGACGCGGCCTCCGTGCGCTCCGGAACCACCCCGAGGTCCTGCGCGACCAGCTCACCGCGCTCGCCCGGGCCGACGCCGAGACCGAGGCCGACCTCTGGGTGATGGCCCCGATGGTCGCCGACGCCGAGGAGACCGAGTACTTCGTCGACCTCGCCCGCGAGCTCGGCATCCGCACCGCCGGCGTCATGGCCGAGGTCCCCTCGCTCGCGCTGATGGCCGAGCAGGTCTTCACCTCCGCCGACTTCGTGTCCATCGGCACGAACGACCTGACCCAGTACACGATGGCCGCCGACCGCATGCTCGGCACCGTCGCGTCCTACCAGGACCCGTGGCACCCCGCCGTCCTCCGACTCGTCGCACAGCTCGGCTCCGCCGGGTCCGATGCCGGCAAGCCCGTGGGCATCTGCGGCGAGGCAGCAGCCGACCCGTTGCTCGCCGTCGTCCTCGTCGGCCTCGGCGCCACGACCCTCTCCATGACCCCCGCGGCCCTCGCCGACGTGCGCGCCGAACTCGGCAAGCACACGCTCGACCAGGCACGCGAGATGGCCCAGGCGGCACTCGCCGCGAGCACGGCGGCGGCCGCGAAGTCCGCCGCGGCCGCGGCGCACGCCGTCTGAGCCGACCAGCACCACACCCCTTCACCGCAGCAGCTCCACCACACAGAAAGTCACCGCACATGACAACGTCGTCCGTTGCAGCGCCCGACGCTCCCGCGAAGTCGCGGGGCGGCGCACGCGTCGCCGTTCAGAAGTTCGGCACGTTCCTCTCCGGCATGGTCATGCCCAACATCGCGATCTTCATCGCGTGGGGCATCATCACGGCCTTCTTCATCGAGACCGGCTGGACGCCCGTGGGCATCCTCGGTGGCTTCGGTGAGACGGGCGGTGTCGCGAACGTCGGCCTCGTCGGGCCGATCCTGACCTACCTCATCCCGCTCGCGATCGCGATCCAGGGCGGCCGGATGGTCTACGAGACCCGCGGTGCCGTCGTCGGCTCGATCATGACCATGGGCGTCATCATCGGTGCGAACGGCACGACGATGATCCTCGGCGCGATGATCTGCGGCCCCCTCGGCGCGTACCTCATCAAGCAGATCGACAAGCTCTGGGACGGCAAGATCAAGCCGGGCTTCGAGATGCTCGTCAACAACTACGCGGCCGGCATCCTCGGCTTCGGGCTCGCCATGGCCGGGTTCTTCTGGCTCGCGCCGCTGTTCAAGCTCATCGCCGAGGGCCTCGGCGACGCGGTGAACTTCCTCGTCCAGCACTCGCTGCTCCCGCTCGCCAGCGTGATCATCGAGCCCGCCAAGGTGTTCTTCCTCAACAACGCGATCAACCACGGTGTGCTCGACCAGCTCGGCGCGCAGCAGGTGCAGGAGTCCGGCAAGTCGATCCTGTTCCTCCTCGAGGCGAACCCCGGCCCCGGCCTCGGCATCCTGCTCGCTTTCACGTTCTTCGGTGTCGGCATCGCCCGCTCGACCGCTCCCGGCGCGATCATCATCCAGTTCCTCGGCGGGATCCACGAGATCTACTTCCCGTACGTGCTGCAGAAGCCGGTCCTGTTCATCGCCGTCATCCTGGGCGGTGCGACGGGTGTCGCGACCAACGTCGCCTTCCACTCCGGTCTCGTCGCCCCGGCGTCCCCCGGGTCGATCTTCGCGGTCCTCGGGGCCACGGCGAAGGACAGCTTCCTCGGCGTCATCCTGTCGGTCGTCCTGTCCGCCGCGGTGTCGTTCGCGGTCGCGTCGTTCTTCCTCATCGCGACCCGCAAGCGTGACCTCGCTTCCGGCACCGGTGGCGACATGAGCGCGGCGATGGCCAAGCTCCAGGCGAACAAGGGCCGCGACGTCAACGCTGCGACCTCTGGTCTCCTCGGCAACAACAGCCCGGCGAACGAGCAGGAGTCGGAAGCCGCCCTCGGCGGTGTCGGCGCCGGCACGGCCACGGCCACCCGCGTCGAGAACGTCGTGTTCGCCTGCGACGCCGGCATGGGCTCCAGCGCGATGGGCGCCAGCGTCCTCCGCAACAAGGTGAAGAAGGCGGGCATCGAGGGCGTCACGGTCGTCAACAAGGCGATCGCGAACCTCGACGGCTCGGAGGACCTCATCATCACCCAGGAGGAGCTGACGGACCGCGCGAAGCAGAAGAACCCGAACGCGCAGCACGTCTCGGTCGGCAACTTCATGAACGCACCGCAGTACGACGAGGTCGTCGAACAGCTCAAGAACCAGTAACGCAGTGCAGTATCGGAGGGGACGGCGAACGCCGTCCCCTCCACCACGTCCTCGAACAACAAGGAGAACCACCGATGCCCGTCCTGCAGGAGAGCCAGATCCGCATCCACACCGAGGACACCGCGCCGACCAAGTCGGAGGCGATGAAGGAGGCGGCCGAGATCCTCGAGGCTGCGGGCGCGGTCACGGCGGACTACTACCCGGCGATGCTCGAGCGTGAGAAGAGCGTGTCCACGTACATGGGCAACTTCCTCGCGATCCCGCACGGCACGAACGACGCGAAGGACGCCATCAAGTCCTCCGCGCTGTCGTTCATCCGCTACGCGAGCCCGATCGACTGGGACGGCAACCCGGTGCGCTTCGTCGTCGGCATCGCGGGCGTCAACAACGAGCACCTCGACATCCTGTCCAAGATCGCGATCGTGTTCTCCGACGAGGACGAGGTCCAGAAGCTGACCGACGCGCCCGACACCGCCGCGATCCTGTCGATCCTCGGTGAGGTCAACGAGTGAGCACCCCCACCGCCGTCCACTTCGGCGCGGGCAACATCGGCCGCGGCTTCGTCGGACTGCTCCTGCACGAGGCCGGGTACGAGGTCGTCTTCGCCGACGTCGCGGCGCCCCTCATCGACGCCCTGGCGGCTGCCGACTCGTACACCGTGCACGAGGTCGGCGCGAACGCCCGCGACCACGAGGTCACGAACTTCCGCGCCCTGAACAGCGCGCAGGAAGAAGCGGCCGTCGTCGCCGAGATCGCCACCGCGTCGATCGTGACGTGCGCGGTCGGGCCGAACGTCCTGAAGTTCATCGCGCCGGTGATCGCGGCCGCGCTCAAGCAGCGCGACGCCGGTGCCGCGCCGATCGCCGTGATGGCCTGCGAGAACGCCCTCAACGCCACGGACCGCCTGCGCGAGTTCATCGTCGAGGCGCTCCCGGCCGACGTCCGCGACCAGGCCCTCGCCAAGGCCGTCTTCGCGAACACCGCGGTGGACCGCATCGTCCCGGCACAGCCCGAGGGCGCCGGCCTCGACGTCACGGTGGAGACCTACTTCGAGTGGGCCATCGACCGCACCCCGTTCGGTGGCACCGAGCCGGAGATCCCCGGCGCGCACTACGTCGACGGTCTCGCCGCGTCCATCGAGCGGAAGCTGTTCACGGTCAACACGGGCCACGCCACGGTCGCGTACCACGGCTTCCTCGCCGGGGCGGACAAGATCTCCGACGCGATCGCGATCCCCGCGGTCCGCTCCGAGCTCGAGTCGGTGCTCGCCGAGACGAGCGACCTGCTCGTCCGCCGGCACGAGCTCGACCCCGAGGTGCACCGCGCCTACGTGCAGGCGATCATCGGTCGCTTCGAGAACCCGCATCTGCCCGACACGGTGACCCGTGTCGGTCGGCAGCCGCTGCGGAAGCTCTCGCGGGACGAGCGCTTCGTGTCGCCCGCTGCCGCCCTCGCCGAGGACGGCACCGAGCCCACGGCGCTGCTCGACGCGATGGGTGCGGCGCTCCGCTTCGACGTCGCGGACGACGAGCAGAGCGTCGAGCTGCAGGCGCTGTTGCGCTCCGACCGGAGCGACGCGGCCGTCGTGACGGAGATCACCGGCCTCGACGAGCAGCACCCGCTGCACGCCGCGTTCGCGGATCGGGTGCGTTCCGCGCGCGCCTAGCGTTCCCACCTGACGGACGGGAGGCGCGGTGCCAGCTGGCACCGCGCCTCCCGTCCGTCTGTGCTGCGGTCGCGAGACGCCGCTGCGGTCGCGAGACGCCGCGCAATCCGGCGGCGTCTCGCGGGTCGGACGGTGTGTCGTGCACGCAACGGCGTGCCGCCTCACCAGCCGAGGGCCGCCAGCAGCTCCGACACCGTCGTGATCGTGGCGCGGCCGAGGCCGGCCACGGCGATGCGCCCCGGGCGGCTGAGCGCCGCATCGGCGCGGAGCACGACGACCGCGGCGACCCCTGCGTCCCGCACCACACGCGTGTCCACCACGGTCGGCTTCGCCGCGCGGTCCACGAGCACGACCACCGATCGCCCGAGCAGCGTCGGGTCGGGTTCGTGCGCGATCGACGCGAGTTCGGCGCGCACGTCGGCAGCGCCGTCGACGGTTGCGCGGCCGACGACGACGAGGCAGTTCTCCGGAGTCGCCGCGAGCGCCGCGGCCGGTCCGACGTGCGCTCCCATGTCGTGCACCGTCACGCGGGAGGTCGCCGGTTCGAGCGACGGCAGCCGGGCGGCGAGTTCACCGCCGGAGTGGTCCGTCGGCTGCACGACCACGCCGAGCCGCCCACCGATCGCGTCCGCCAGGAGCGCCGCGACCGTGGTCGTGCCGGTGCCGCCGGCGACGCCCGTGACGATGACCGTCCGGGCACGCTGCAGGGCCGCGCGCCGTGAACCCGGCATCGGGGGGAGGGGAGCCGAGGTCGGTGGGAGGTCGCTCACGAGCCGTCCTCCACGAGGACCTGGGCGCCGATCGCGGCGGCGAACGCCCGGGCGATGTCGACGCCGACGTCACCGGCGGCTCCCCACGGTGCCCACGCCTCGGTCCACCACACCGGACCGTCGACGGACGCCCACGGTGCCAGACGGACGACCTCGGCGGTGTTCTCGACGAACTCGGGCACCTGGACACTGAGCACCGCGGCGCCCCGGCGGTCGACGACCTCGGTCACCGCGCCACCCTCGAGTGTCCGGACGCGCAGGTCGGGCGCGATGTCGGCACCGGCGTCGACGAACGCCGCGAGCTCGGGCGCACTCGCGGACAGGATGAGGACGTCACGGGGCATCGACGGCTCCCTTCGGGTCGAGGACGGTCGTCTGGCCCGCGGCGTCGGAGCGTGCGGGCTGCGTCGTCGGCGCCGCGGCGAAGTGGGCCACCTGCACGATGCGCGGCGCGGTGCCGCGGCGGACGAGTCGGCCACGGCCGGGCGGGAACTGCTCGGCGTAGACCTTCGGGAAGACCTGGCCCTCTGATCGCTCGCCGCTCAGGACGAGGCCGGTGGCGCCGGAGTCGCGGATGGACTGGATCACGGTGTCGTACATCGCTCGCGCGGCACCGGCGACCGGTCGTGTCAGGACGACGTGCAGGCCGAGGTCGCGCGCGGACGGCAGGTACGGCATGAGCGGCGCCAGCGGGTCGGTGCCGGCCGAGGCGACGATGTCGTAGTCGTCGACGAGGACCACGATGCGCGGCCGCGGCCCGGTCGAGGTGCCGGCGGCCCGCTGCTCGAGTTCGGCCGCGATCGCCGCTGCGAGCCCGCGGGCGTCCCGGCCGTTCGCGGCGTGCCCGCCGAGGAAGTCGTCCGGGGTGCCAGCAGCGGCACCACCGCGGACGTCCATGAACGCCAGGACGAGTTCGTCCGGCGTCGACCGTTCCATGAAGCCGGCGGCGAGACCCCGGAGGAGCGCCGTCTTGCCGCTCGCGGTGTCGCCGAACACGAGCAGGTGCTGGTCGACCGCGGGGTCGAACGCCACGAAGTCCATCGTGTCCTGTCGCAGGGCGAACGGAACGGTGTCGGGCGAGACGAGCGGGTCGGGCAGCTCGGCGGGGTCGAACGACTCCGGGAGCAGCCGGATCGGAGCAGCCGCGGGGCCGCCCCAGCTGTCCGCGACCCGCTGGGCGAGGGCCGCGAGCTCGTCGCCGACCGCCCCGTCCTCGACGTCGTCGAGCACCGGCAGCGCGACCTGGCCGAACAGTTCGTCACCGGTCAGCACCCGGCCCGGCTCACCGGACTTCAGGGTGGCCGCCGCCGCGCGGGCGATCGTGGAGTCGGCCGGGTCGTTCAGCCGCAGCTCGAAGCGCTGCCCGATGAGCGGCTGGTTCGCCAGCCGCAGCTCGTTCCAACGGGTCAGCGCCACGACGACGTGGATGCCGAAGCTGCCACCCCGCTGGAGCAGGTCGCCGAAGGCGTCCTCGAGCTCCTCGAACTCGGTGCGCATCACGCCGAAGCCGTCGATGAGCAGGACGACATCGGCGGACCCGAGCTCGGGTACCCGTCCGGCTGCGTGGCGGCTCCGCAGCATGGCGAGCGAGTCGATGCCGTGGTCGCGGAACACCCGCTCGCGCAACCGGATCATCGCCTGCAGCTCCTCGACCAGGCGCAGCAGACGGTTCCGGTCCGCCCGGGTCGCGACGCCACCGACGTGCGGGAAGCCCTCGATGCGGCCGAGGCCACCGCCGGCCAGGTCCATGCCGTACACGCTCACCTGGCGCGGTGTCGTGGTGAGCGCGATCGACGCGGCGACCGAGCGCAGGAAGGTGGTCCGACCGGAGCCCGGCGCACCGATGACCGCGACGTGTCCGCCGCCCTGCGTGAGGTCGAGCATCCACGGGCGTTGCCGCTGGCGTGCGGGGTCGTCGAGCAGACCGATCGGCACCGTGATCCCGGTCGGGTCGGCATCGGCGTTCGGGTCGAGCACGGCACCGAGCGCCAGACGGGTCGGCAGCGGCGGGAGCCACACCGGCGTCGTCGCCCGGTCACCGCGGCCGAGGCGTTCGACCGCCTCGTCGACCACGCTCCGACCGACGTCGGGGGACTCGAGCGTCGCCTCGCCCGGTTCGTCGTCCTCGGACGCGAGCGTGTTGTAGACGGGCAGCTCGAACGGCTCCGGCGCGGTGTCGGTGGACGTCGGTGCCGCGGCCGCGGCGGGGGTGGCGTCCTCGATCGGGCCGGACACGTAGCCGGACCGGAACCGGGTGTACACGCTGGTGTCGACCTTGAGGTAGCCGTACCCGGGGACCGCGGGCAGGTGGAACGCGTCCCCGGTGTCCAGGACGACCTGGCTCTCGGCCTCCGAGAACGTGCGGAGACCGAGCCGGTACGACAGGTAGGTGTCGAGGCCGCGGAGCTTGCCGGCCTCGATCCGCTGGCTGGAGAGCAGCAGGTGCACGCCGATCGAGCGCCCGATGCGACCGATCATGAGCAGCAGGTCGACGAACTCGGGTTCCGCCGTGAGCAGTTCGCCGAACTCGTCGATGACGAGCACGAGGTGCGGCATCGGCGGCAACTCGGGCCGGTGCGTGCGGAGCTCCCGGTAGTGCGTGATCGACGGCGCGGCCCCGGCGTCGCGGAGCATCTCCTGGCGACGGCGGACCTCGCCCGCGATCGACGCCCGGGCACGGCGGGTGAGCTGCGGGTCGTCGGCGAGGTTGTCGATCAGGCCGGCGACGTGCGGCAACCGGGCGAACGGGGCGAACGCGGCACCGCCCTTGTAGTCGACGAGGATCATCGCGAGGTCCTCCGGCGGGTGCGACACCGCGAGGCCGAGCACGAGCGTGCGGAGCATCTCGCTCTTGCCGGAACCGGTGGCGCCGATGCAGATGCCGTGCGGCCCCATGCCGAGCTGCGCCGACTCCTTGAGGTCGAGCAGCAGCGGGGCGCCGAAGTCGTCGACGCCGATCGGGACGCGGAGGAAGTCGCGCGGTGCCCGGGGACGCCAGGTCCGGTCGGGGTCGATCGTCGTGACGTCCTCCACCCCGAGCAGGTCGCTGACGCCGATCGCGGCTGACGACTCGGCGCGTTCCTCGGCGTCGGCGGACAACCGCAGGGGAGCGAGCGCGCGGGCGACGGCGGTGACGAGGGTCGGGGCGACCGGGTCGCAGACGGCGGCCTGCACCGGGGCGGGCTCGCCCTCGACCACGTCGCGGGCGTCGACGATCTCGAGCAGGGTGCGACCGGGGCCGTCTTCGGGCGCGGACGACCGTGCCGTCACGCGCACCCGCACGTCCGACGGCTCGTGCAGGCGGTCCGCGACCAGGTGGACCACCGTGATCCGGAGGTCCTCCGGCCGGGTCTCGCCCTCGGGCAGCGCGAGCGGGACGGCCACGCTGCCGTGCTCGTCGGCGAACACCACGAGCCGCGGGAGGTCGCTCCGCTTGCCGGAGTCGCCCGACCGCCGCCACATCGCCGCGGTCCGGGCACGCTCACCGAGTTCCCCGGCCAGGGTGCGGGCGAGCGTCGGGACGTCCTCGGCCACCCGCCGGGCGCGCAGTGGGCCGTCGAAGGTGCGGTCCATCCGGGCGTGCGGGAGCAGGTCGAACCAGTCCCAGTCCTCCGCGCGGTCGGCCGGGAACGCCGCCGCGAGGTGCAGGTCCTCCGGGGCGTGCACCGCCGCGAGCTGGGCGACGAGGGCGCGGGCGACGTCGAGTACGGCCGTCCGGTCGCCGACGACCGAGACGTCACCGGCGTCGTCGAGCCGGATCGCGATCGGCATCGCGTGGACGGTGCCGTAGTGCTCGGCCACTTGCTCGAGCTCGGCGAGCATCAGCGGGTCCAGTGGCTGCACGGGGTTCTGGTCCGGCGGCACCGTGAGGTCGAGCCAGGCGACGTCGCCCGAGCCGACCCGGACGCGCAGGAAGTCGGCGTGGGCGCGGCGCCGCTCCCACAGCCGTGCGGGGTCGCCGACGAGCCGGGGGAGGGTGTCCGGTGCCGGGTCGACGTGCTCGGCGCGTTCGCGCACCGCCGTCGTCCGGGCACGGAGGTCGCCGCGGAGCTCCTCGAGGTAGTCGAGGTACCGCTCGCGCTGGGTGCGACGGTTGCGCACGGCGTTCCCGCGCTGGGTGAACGCCATACCGAGGCCACCGACGAGGGCGACCACGAAGACCAGCGCTGCGACGACCATGAGCACGGGGTTGTTGCCCCGCAGCACGACCATCATCACCACGGACGAGATCGCACCGACCACGGGCAGCAGGGACTGCAGGGGGATCCCGCCGCTCGGTCCCTCGGGGAGCTGGGGCGGCGGGGCGAGCTGCTCGGCGTCGGGACGGACGAGCGGCGTGGAGACCCGTGCGGGTCGGTGCACGATGCGGTTCACCGGGCCACCTCCGGTGCCGGTCGGTCGACGCGGCGGTCGACTGCGGCGTCGACGAGCGCCGCGGTGAGCTGGATGAGGGCGATGCGCGAGGCCGTCGGACGGTCGCCGCCGCCGGTGATGCTCGGGTCGCTCGGGACCGGGTGCACCGCGTGGCCCGGCCACTCCGCGGCGGTGCGGGCCGCGCGGAGCCCGGTGCCGGTGGTGTCGACGGGGACCACGAGCACGCGCGACCCGGGTGCGTGCCGACGGATGGCGTCGGCGTGCGCCACGCCCTCCTCGACCGACGGACGGTCCGGTCCGGTGACGAGCGCGACGACGTGCGCGTCCGCGGCGACGGCGCCGAGGTCCACGAAGGGGCTGCGGGACCCCCAGTCGCCGACGACGACGTCGAAGAAGCGGGCGATCGGGTCCACCGCGTCGGTCCAGTCGGCGGGTGCTGCCTGGTGACTCGGGAGGCGCGGGTCGCCGATCCGGAGCACGTGCAGTCCCGAGCCGGTCACGGCCAGACCGTCGGTCGCGTCCCACGAGGTCCGCGCGGCACTGCGGCGCTCGGACGGCGGCGTCGGATCGGTGCGGTCGGCACCGGCGTGGGTCGCGAACGACCGCAGCCCGGCGGCCCCGTCCACCCCGAGGACCCGTCCGGCCCGCCGTCGTGCCAGCACCGTGGCGACGGCCGCCGCGGTCGCCGAGCACCCCGTCCCGCCTCGGAGCGAGGCGAAGGCGATGCGCCGACTCGTGGGGACGCCCTGCCGGATCGCCCGGTGCGCGTCGTCGAGCTCACGCGCTCCGCCGGCCACGCTGCCGAAGAACGCCCGTCCGAGTGCGGGCACCACGTCGTCGAAGAGCCGCATCGTCAGAACGTCTCCAGCAGTGCGGCGAACAGCCCGAACGTGCCGAGCAGCAGGGGCAGGGTCACGACGACCGAGATGGTCTCGAGCACGTTGCCGAGCGATCGCAGCCGGGCACGCTGGTGCGCAGCGGGTCGGACGCCGGCGAGCAGGGCCCCGACCACACCGAGTCCCGCGAGGATCCCGAGCACCTGCACGGGCGCGGTGGCGGCGTGCCCGACGAGTCCGAGCACCGCGGCGAGGACGACCGCGCTCCAGAGCAGCACGCCCTGCAGGGTCAGCGGGAACGCTCGGGTGCGGAGCGCGGCCACGACGACGACGGCGGTGCCGAGACCGATCGCCCACGGGTCCTGGTCGGCGACGAGGGCGGCACCGGCGATGGCGATCGGCGCCGCGACGGCCGCCGTGGTCCAGTCGAGTGCCCGGTACGCATCGTCGAGGGCGGTCACCACGCGGTCGCGGGCGACGGGATCGCCCCCGCTCACCCGGTCGTCGAGTCCGGTGAGCCCCGCGGACGACATCGCCGCGGACGGCAGGAGCCCGCACACCACGATCGCGGCGACGGCCACCACGCCCCACCCGGCGGCCTCGGGGGCCGGGGTCAGCCAGGTGACCATGCCGAGCAGGGGCAGGACGACCCCGACGACGGCAGCGGTGCCGATGGTCCGGGTGCGCTGCCCCACGCCGAGCCCGACGCCGAGCGCGATCCACGCCCAGACGAGCACGATCGCGGCGATCATCGCGGGCTGGTCACCGTCGCGGCCGAGCACCGGGCCGACCGCCAGACCGATCGGCAGGGCGAGCCCGGTGGCCGCTGCGGTGAGCGCGATGCCGGTCCAGCGGGCTCCGGCGCGTCCGGCGACGAGGGCCGCGAGCGCGAGGACGACGCCGCTGCCGGCGAGCACGGACGGCAGCAGGGCGGGGGAGACGTCGCCGCCGTCGAACGCAGCACGGACCGAGGCGACCGTGAACGCCGCGACCACCAGGGTCCCGACGACCGAGGCGGTGGCACCCACGGCACCGGCGGCGACGGCCTGTCGAGCGGCGGTGCCCCAGCCGTCCGAGCGGCGACCGAGCGAGTCGGCGACGGCGTCGGTGACGTCGGAGACCTCGGGCGGCGGCGGGGCGTCGGCACGGCGCACGAGGTGCAGGACCTCACCATCGGCGATCTCCTGCGTGGCGGCGTCCGCGGCGAGCGAGACCTCTTCACCAGTGACCCGCACGAGGGCGACCGGGTGCGCGCTGTCCGCGATCGGCTCGTCGAGGATGTCCACCAGTCGCGGCAGCAGCCCGGCGAACGGTTCGTCGGACGCGACGACGACGTCGGCGCGACGGCCGGCGCCGACCACGGTCACGCGGGTGAAGTCGGTCACTTGGTCTCCTGTTGCTGTTGCTGCTGGGCCGCCTGCTGGGCGAGCGCGTTCGTCACGAACGAGTAGCCGAGGCACCCGACGCCGACGACCGCGGCGAGGACGACGCTGCCGATGAACCGCTTCACGTTGTCGTTGACGATCCGGCGGTCGGCGAGCCGCCCGAGCACGAACGCCTGCCGGAGCCGGCGCCGGTGCGTCGAGACGCTCTCCAGCAGGATCGAGTCACTGTTCCGCGGCACGCTGCACCTGTTCCCTCGTCGCCTCGTCCATCCCCACCGCGTCCGCCACCCGGTCACGACCGATGTGGGCGAGCACGGCCGCGAGCTCCGCGACGGGGTCGCGGTCCCGGTGCCGTCCGAACGGCAGCACGAGTGCCGGGATGCGCGGTCGGCCGGCGACGACCGCACCGAACCGGTCGTGCATCGCCCCGGGGTCGAGCCCGAGCTGTCGGACCGACGGCGCACCGAGCAGCATCGCGACCGGGACCGGCGGGAGCGCCATCCGCGGGGACTGGGCCAGGTCGGCACGGCCCGGGCGGCGGAGCACCAGGGCGAAGAGCGGGAGCTGGGTCGCGGCGAGACGACCGAGCACCTGCGGCACGGCTGCGACCCGCACCGATGCAGCGGCGTCTCCGGGGGCTCCGACCGACAGCAGCCCGGTGGTGAGCTCCTCGACGCCGTGCTCGGTCCGCTGGGCCGTGATCGTCATCGCGAGCGGGGCGGCGGGTGACCCCACTGCGAGCAGTCGGGTCGGGTCCGGCATCCGCTCGCGGGCCGCCTCGGTGAACGCCCGGCGGTCCCAGGCACGACTCGCCGGCTCGTGCGTGCCCCAGCCGGTCGGGGCGGCGCCGGCGAGCTCGACGGCGAGCAGCTCGGTCGTCGTGCCGAGCACGGTCTCGGCGCTGGCACGGTGCCGGACGGAGGCGGAGACGACGAGCTGGTCCGCGGTCGCGGGCTCCGGACGGAGGTGCCCCACGGCGACGTCCTCGACCGTGGTCGGCGGCCCGAGCAGCACCGCGTCGGTGAACTCCTCGAGCCGCCGCCCGTCGAGTCCGTTGCGCAGCCCGTCGTCGCCGCGCACCACCCACGCGCCACCGGCGTCGACGAGCGCCTGCCGGAACGCCTCGGTCACGACGGACAGTCCGTCGGTGACGAGGATCGGGCGGGCCCCCTCGATCGACGCGGTCCGGAGCAGGTCCACCTGGGCGCGGCCGAGGCGGACGATGCCGGCGCGGCTCTCGATGCGGATGGTGCCCCCGCCAGCCGAGTCGACGAGCGGGTGCTTCGCGGTCGGGCGGTCGTCGTGCGCCCGCGCCGGTCGGAACGGGTTCACGCGGCGGCTCCGACCCGGTCGACGACGAACGCGTGGTCCCCGATGCGGACGGTCGACCCGGCGGCGACGCGCAGGTCGATGCCGGGGACGAGGTCCTCGAAGGAGGCGTCCGGGCGGACCACCGACGTGCCGTTCGTCGAACCGAGGTCCCGCAGCAGCACGGCACCGTCCGTCTGGACGAGTGCGACGTGGGTCTTCGAGAGCGTCCGGGAGAGGTCCGGCACCGCGACGGTGGCGACGCCCGGTTCCGCCTCCGGGTTGCGGCCGACGACGCAGGTGCCGCGGAACCAGTGCAGCGCGCCGGAGTCGAAGCGGAGCACGACGGCGTCCGCCGGGACGGACTCGTCGGCGACGGGTGCGGTGGGCGGCGGCACGGCCGCGAAACCGGCGTCGGGTACGGAACCGACGGGTGCGGAGCCGACCCCGGACCAACGGGTGGCGTCGAGACCGACCGGTGCCGCGCCTCCAGGCAGAGGAGCAGACCCGGGACGGACACCCGCCGACGCGGCCGCACCGAAGGCGGTGCCGAGCGCCGGGGCGGCAGGGGAGAGCGGTTCACGACCGGAGCGCAGCGACGCGGTCAGCGTGCCGGTCGCAGCCGCCCACGGACCGGCGCCGACGGGACGGGGGTGCTGTCCGCGCAGGCGCGACAGCTGACGCACCGGCCCTGCGGGCAGGGCGTCCTCGACGTCGACGACGCGGGTCCCGGTGACGAGACCACCCGGTCCACGACCCGTCCTGGAGGCGCGGATCGCCACGATCACGGCCGTCACGACCAAGCCGGTCACCGCACCGGCGATCGCGGTGCCGAGTGGGTCGGACGAGGGCACGGCCGTGTGGGCGAGGAAGAGGAGGCCGGCACCGGCCGCGGCGCCGAGCAGGCAGACGACGACGTCGACGAGTCGCGCCAGCGCGACCGCACCGGCGCCCGCCACCGCGACGTCGCGCAACGCGTCGTACTCCGACGACGCGACGGTCCGGCCGAGGAGCGCGCCGCAGTCGGTGCAGAACCGCTGTCCCTGCGTGGACGGCGCACCGCAGCGGCCGCAGGTCATGACCGGAACGACGGTCTCGACCACAATCGACGACATGCCTCACCTCCCATCGGCACGTCCGATCATGTCAGAAGCGGGGCGTGACGCGTGTCGCCATCGTGGTCTAGGCTGCTCTCGTTCGCTGTCACCCGTACTGGGGTGGGGGGAAAAGACAGAGAGGATGAGCGATGAAGTTCGCAATGGGGGCACAGGTCCTCACCAACCTGACCAAGCAGACGTCCGGCGCTTCCGGTGACCTGGGGACCCTGGTCCGGAAGCTCGCCGACTCGGCCGAGCCGCTGCAGGGCCGCTTCAACGGTGCCGGGCGTGCGGCGTTCGATCGCTTCAAGTCCGAGACGGACACCATCGCCAACGAGCTGAACGGTGCGCTCGCGAGCGTCCTCCAGGGCATCTCGGGCATGGACCGCTCGTTCCAGGAAGGCGACCAGGACATGGCGCAGTCCACGAGCTCGCTCGAGGGCAGCTCCAACTTCGACGCGGCCCGCTTCAGCGGTCGCGCCTGACGGATCTTCGGGGAGAGGGAGAACACACCATGAGCGGTGGCAACCAGGCAGACCGTCGCGACTACGACGTCGCGGCGTCGCAGAACGCGCAGGACAACTTCAACGCCGTCGCGGCCCAGCTCGAGGCGCTCATCGCGCAGCGTGACTCGGACGTGAAGGCCGCGATGGCCGACTACCAGGCCGACGGCGTCTCGGACGACTACCACGCCAAGGAGCAGCGGTGGAACACCGTCGCGGGCGAGGTCAAGCAGATCATCGCCACGCTGCGTGCGTCGCTGCAGTCGAACGACGAGTCGGCGCAGTCCGCGATCAGCAAGGCGAAGTCGGCCGTCGGCAACATCGGCTGACGTGGTCGACGGCTGGCGGGTCGACCCCGCGGGTGTGCAGAACGTCCTGACGGCGGTCTCGGACCGGACGATCACCATGTCCACCGCCCTCGGCGGGTCGGAGGACGGCTCCGTCCAGGGCGTGGACACCATCGTGCAGGACGCGGCGACCGCAGCGCAGTCGCAGGTCATCGGTGAGGCTATAGCCGGGTTCTTCGAGCACCGGAAGGCGACCCTGACGGGCATCCAGAACCGGGTGCGCGCGTCGCTGCTCGGTGCCTCGGGGGCGACCCAGGCCGTCATCGACGGTGACGACGAGATGGCCGCGACCACGCAGGCCAACGCGGTCTCCGCGGCGACGAGCGGGAACTTCTCGGCGTTCGACGGCGCTCCGGGCGCGAACTAGCAGCAGGCAGCAGGGGGAGTGCAGCAACGATGAGTGGGCTCGTCAACGTCGGGGAGATCCCGTACACCGACGTCGACACGTCCGGGATCACCGCCGGGGCGGGCAAGCTCCGGACGGTGGCGTCGGCGGTGCGTGACGGGACGGCGGACATCCACAGTGCGTGGACGCCGATCTCGCACTCGTACGAGGGTCCGGGGGACCAGGACCTGTACGACGCGATGACGCCGATCGTGCCGCAGGGCACGGCGTTCGGTGACGACCTCGACACCGTGGCGAAGGCGCTCGACGACTTCGTGACCGAGGTCACGCCGATCGTCGCCAAGCTCAAGACCTACGTCACCCGCGGGAACACCCTGCATGCCGACGTCAAGAAGCACGACGGCGCGTGGGACGAGGACGAGACCCTCAACGGCGAGAACAACGACATCATCAACGGAGTCGCCAACCAGGTCGTCGCCTACCAGGCCGCCGAGCGGAAGTGCGCGAACACGATCCGCGGGCTCTCCGGTCTGGCGGCGCTGCACGCGATGACCGGCGACGACCCGGACGACGAGCTCGGCTACGGGTACAAGGAACTCCCGATGGGCACGGAACTGCCCTGGGGGACCGCCGAGGCCCGCAAGGAGAGCTGCGGCGAGAAGACGCTGTACTTCGTGCCGAACCTGCTCAAGGGCGTCGTCGTCGACGGCATCTGGGGCACGGTGCAGGGACTCGGCATGCTCGTCGGGATCGACGGCACCGGCTGGCACCTCGACACCCTCACGGACTCGTGGAAGGGCATGGGGTCGCTCATCGGCTACAACGCCGCGGACGACTCCTGGAGCTGGGGCAACGCGGGCGAGGCCTGGAAGGGTCTCGGCAAGGCCACCGTGGGCTGGGACGAGTGGGCGAAGGACCCGGGCACGGCAGCCGGCCAAGCGATCTGGGGCGTCGGCTCGCTGCTCATCCCGGTCGCCGGCGAGGTCGGCAAGGTCGGCGCGCTCGGCAAGGTGGGCGAGGTCGCGGGGACCGTCGGCAAGGCGGGCAAGTTCCTCGACCTGGTCGACGCGGGGGCCTGGGCCTCGAAGGGCCTGACGTCGGTGCTCCCGAAGCTCGGCGACCTCAAGGGCATCGTCTCGGCCGGACTCGGTGACTCGCTGCACGGCTTCACCGGCAAGATCGCCGACTTCAAGACCGGGCTCGGGGACTTCATGCACGGCCACCACGGCGGCGACGCCGAGGTCCCGCCGGCACGGTCGGAGTCGGGCGCCGATGCGAACGCGCACGCGCACGACGGTGGTTCGACGGTCGAGGCGCCGCCCGTGCGCGAGCCGGAGCTGGTCGGTGCGGGTGGGCACGGCGGGCACGGGGAGAGCACCACGACGACGCACGGCGGTGGTTCGGACTCCGGGTCGACCGGTGGTGGGCCCGGGCACGGCGGCTCGGGTGACGGGGGCTCCGGGCACGGCGGCTCTGGTCACGGCACCGACGCCGACCACGGCACCGGCGGGAGCGACGGTCCTGACGGCAGCGGACACGGCGATGACGGACACGGCGGTGACGGGAACGGCGCCGACGGGCACGATGGTGCCGGTCAGGACGGCACCGGGACCCCTCCGCACCAGTACGACCGATCGACCGACCCGGTCTTCTCGGACGACGCGAGCGGCCCGGGTTGGGAACGAGACGACTCGGTCCGCGGCGACCCCGAGCGCGCCGACTACGGCCAGCCGCACCTGCACTTCGACGACCTCGGGCCGAAGTACCGGGCGCCGGATGATCCCACCTACGGCGGTAACGGCATGAGCGACGACGTTCGTGCGCTCGTCGACGACTGGGGGAACCCGAACGGTCTCTACGGCAAGGACGCGGACGGGAACTACCTCACCCGGCAGGACTGGGAAGACCGCTACGTCGACTGGAACGACGACTACAAGGCGTACGCGCCGGAGTACCCGGGGAACGCCGGCGCCGTCGCCGGGCACCGTGTGGACTGGACGGATCCCGCGGCGTTCGTGCAGCAGTACGGCTCGCAGCTCGACCGGCTCGGGAAGGAGTCCGGCAACTTCTTCTCGTTCCCGGAGTACTCCTTCGAGCAGCGCGCGCTCCCGCCGTCCAACCTCAGCGACGCGTACTGGAAGTACGACTTCGACGCTGCCGCATTCGAGGGGCAGGGCCTCAAGATCGAGGTGAGCGAGATCGCGCCGGCCTTCGGTCACCCGGGTGGCGGCCTCCAGGTCAGGTTCATGAATCCGGGTCCGCCCGTGCAGTTCCTGTCGGCGGCCGATCTCCGGAACCTCGGGATCCTGTCGTGACCGACACGCGGCTGGCCATCCCGCACCGCGATCTGCTCCAGGACCTCCTGCACCGTGCTGGGTACGAGCGCGTCGTGGTCGAGCCGGAACTCGTCGAGTTCGGGGACCACGAGACGCTCGAGCGGTACGTGGTTCGCGACACCGGTGTCGCGGGTTGGCGGGGTGACCGCGGCGCGGGGGACTGGACCGGGGTGGTGTTCGAGGATCCGGACGACGCCGCTCGGTGGATCGCGACGTCGGCCGCGGGTGTGCTCCGAGACCGGGCTGGCCTTCGGCGCGCGCACTGGCTGCGCAGTCGTCCTGAAGAACTCCCCGAGGGCATGTCCCTCACGGTCGCGGACGGGAAGAACGTCCTTGTGTGGGACGTCAACGGAGTGGACCACCGTGCGTGGTTCGGCAGCGGAAGCTTCCTCGCGCCGGCCGTGCAGTTCGCCACGGTCGCTCGCGTCCCGGTGGACCGGATCGAGCGGTGCGCGCTCGAGTCGGACTCCCGAACGGCCTTCGCCGCGGCGTCAGCGGGCAGATGACCCGGTGGCGATCCTTCGGAGGACTCCACTGACGAGCAGGTCGCGTATGGTCAGCGCGTCATCGGCGATCGAGAACCGGAGCGCGCCGCCGGGCTGACCGAACCACGGAAGCGTGACCTGGGCGTGCACGAGGACCTCTCCCTCGGTCAGGTACCGGTGGACGGTCGACGGGGCGGACAGTGCGGTCGGAGGCAGCGCCCTCGACTCGAACGATGCGCCGAGGGGATTGAGGATCCAGCCGTCGGGCCCTCCGACACGATCGACGGGGATGTCGCTCGGCAGTTGGATGAGAACGCCGCCGTTCCCAGCACGGATCCGTTCGACGAGCTCGGGCAGGTACGCCTCGGAGGAGCCCCTGAGACGGCTCAGCTCTGCGTCGGGGACGTCACGCGGCGCAGCGATCGGACGCCTGAGGAACGACCGGACGATCTCGCAGGCGCCGTCCTCGTCGGTCGAGCGCCCGATGACCCGCGCCTGACCGTAGTCCACGCACTGCACTTCGTACCCCGCATCGCTCAGCTCGACCCGGAGCGCGCCCTCGAGGGGCGGGGCATCGAGGTCGTCACCGGGCAGCACGACGAACTGGGACGTGAAACCGGAGCGGTCGAGATCGGCGCGGAGCGAAGCAAAGGACACGGTCCCAGGCTAGCGTCCCACGCTTCGTCGTCGGCGTCGCCCAACGCTGCGAGGGCGATTCATGCCTCGGCGGAGACGGATGCACTCAGCGCCAGCATCCGAGGAAGGCATGGCAGACGAGCGGGGACGTCTTCGGTGTCGGCGTGCCGAAGAAGTCCCGCAATGACAGCGGTTCGTCCGCGATCGTGTGCAAGATCGCGAGGCCGGCCCGCCTGAACCGCGGCTGCACGATCGACGCCTGGACGAGCACGGTCGCCGCCGTGACGAACGGGTGCACGCCGGACGGTTCGCCGAGTGCCGTCAGCGGCCGAGTCAATTGTCCATCGCACCGATGCGGTCGACGAGAACGCCAGGCGAGCTGGACGAGGCTGAGCCCAGCCCGAGCCGAGATCTGCTGTCGGCGCTACGGATGGTACGGAGCGAGCATCGACCCGATCGCGTCCACTTCGGCCTGCGCCATGGTCAGGGGGAGTGCAGCTGCAAGCCGGCGTCCAGCGTCCCCGCCCCCCGGAACGCGCCGGAGCGAAGCCTCGTTCATCAAGAGCGGCGCGCAGTTGCTGGAACGTCCCAAGACGAGCGGAGCATCGAGTCCTGTCGGCCGACGCACGATCGGTGCCTCACACGCCAGCAGCCGACTGGTCCAGCGCTTCGAGGGCGAGTTCTGCCTCGGCGGACGTTGCGTGCGCCGGGCCGGGGAACCCGGTCAGCGGGATCGCGAGGTAGCCACGAGGCGTGTGGGCGACGTACCCCAGCGAGTTCCCCCGTTCCGAGCCCCAGTCCTCACGTCGTCGGAACACCTGCCAGCGCGGACCCGCCGGGTGGTGGACACCCTTGAGCCACAGCCCCGTCTCGCTGCGCACCCAGGCGTCCCCACCTGCTGCACGCCACGTGGCGACGGCCTCGTCCTCACGGCGGCGCAAACCGTCTCGGGCACGACGATCAGCACGAGCCCGGGTGAGGGCATCGTCGAGCGCCGACGACTCAGCGTCCGCGGGGTAGATCCGGATGCTCCCGGCCCACACGGACGCACGCTCGTCGGTCGACACGACGCGGAACCGGCCGTCGTCGAGCCGGTCGACGACGATCGCGTCGGCGTGGCTGCCCGGACCCTCGAAGAGGACCAGGGCCAAGCCCTCGGCGGCACGTGCGCGGAACGCGTCGGCACGACTCGTCGGTTGCTCGTGGCTCGTCACGGCAGCAGGCTACCGGCGTAGCGTCCACCGCATGACGAAGCACTGGGTGGCCCCGCGGTTCGGTGGCAGCGAAGTCCTCGAGTACGTCGACGCCGAGGTCCCCGCGCCCGGCCCGGGCGAGGTCACGATCGACGTCCGCGCCGCCGGCATGAACCCCGCAGACACGAAGCACACCCGGCAGGGGAACCCGTCCGACCTGCCGATCGCCGTCGGCTACGAGGTCGCCGGGGTCCTCAGCGCCGTCGGCCCGGACACCGAGATCGCCTCCGGCGGGGGAGCCGTCGGCGACGAGGTCCTCGCCTTCCGCGTCGCCGGCGGATGGGCGGAACGGATCACGGTCCCCGCTGCGGACGTCTTCGCGAAGCCCGCCACGCTCGGCTTCCCCGAGGCGGCGAACCTCCTGCTCGCCGCCGCCACGGCGGCCGACATGATCCGCGTGACGCGCGCCGAGGGGCGCGACACGGTCGTCGTCCACGGCGCATCCGGTGCGGTCGGGGTCAGCCTCCTCCAGCTGCTCCGCCCGCTCGGCGCGCGGGTCATCGGGACCGCCTCGGAGCGCAACGCCGACACCGTCAGACGCTTCGGTGGCGAGTGGGTCGCGTACGGCGACGGCCTGGAGGCGCGGATCCGTGAACTCGCACCGTCCGGTGTCGACGTGGCACTGGACTGCGTCGGGACCGACGAGGCCGTCGACGTCTCGCTCGCGTTGGTCGCGGACCGCGGCCGCATCGTGACGATCGCTGCGCAGGGTCGAGCGGCGCGCGACGGCTTCCCGGCTGTAGGCGGCGGGCAGCCGGAGAGCAAGGCGTTCCGGGATTCGGTGCGGCAGCGCCTGATCGACCTCGCGGGAGCGGGCGAGCTCGAGGTGCCCGTCGCGCGGACCTTCCCGCTCGCCGAGGCCAAGGCGGCAGCCGAGCTGCTGGAGTCGCAGCACCCCGGTGGCAAGCTCGCGCTCATCCCCTGACCGGGCCGGGTCCTCCGCTGGGGTGACGCGCTCGCGGGCGTGGACGTGCTTGACTCTGTGTGCATCGACAGCGTGTGCACCAAGAGCGTGGGCGCCGACAGGCAGCCGGAAGGATCGAACTCGTGAGCAACCAGTACCCGCCGCCGTACGGCCAGAACCAGGACCCGTACGGGCAGCAGCCCTACGGTCAGCAGCCGTACGGCCAGCAGCCCTACGGGCAGCAGCCGTACGGCGCGCAGAACCCCTACGGTGCTCCGACGCCGAACGGGCAGCAGCAGGGACCGCCGCCGCTCTGGGCGCCCTGGTACGGGATCCCGTTCACGCAGGCGTTCCTGCGCTTCTGGAAGAAGTACGTCCGGTTCGACGGCCGCGCGAGCAAGAGCGAGTACTGGTTCTGGGCGCTGTGGTACGTGATCGGGTCCGTGGCGGTCGGCATCGTCGGATCGGTGTTCGGCGTGCTTCCCTTCGCGCACGACTGGTCGAGCCAGCTCGTCCGGCTCTGGGGTCTTGCCACCTTCGTCGGGTTCATCGCCCTGACCGTTCGCCGGCTGCACGACGTGAACCTCAGCGGGTACTTCGCGCTGTTCTTCATCATCCCGCCGATCGGGGTGCTGTTCTCGCTCATCGTCGGCCTGATCGGCACCGTTCCGCAGGGCCAGCAGTACGACCGGCCCGATCGCGGCTGACCGCTCGCCTCGTCCGCTCGACACCCCCGTCACGAACTGACGGGGGTGTCGTCGTTCTGGTTGAATCTGAGCCGACACCGTCAGCCGACACACAGGGGGACCCCGTGAGTGACCAGTACCCGCCGCAGAACCCGTACGGGCAGCAGCCAGCACCGACCGGACCCGGGGGTGAGCCGCCGCTCTGGGCGCCGTACTACGGCATCTCGTTCGGCGGAGCGATCTCGCGGTTCTTCAAGAAGTACGCGACCTTCAGTGGTCGTGCGAGCCGGAGCGAGTTCTGGTGGTGGTACCTGGCGAACGTCATCGTGGCGTTCGTCCTGTCCATCATCGCGGTGATCGGCGTCGTGACGTCCGACATCCAGGTCGACTCGTCCACGGGGCAGACCACCGGCTCGTTCAGCGGGCTGTACTGGATCGCGGTCGTGATCTCGATCCTCTGGGGGCTCGCGGTCCTGGTGCCCAGCCTCGCGCTCGGTTGGCGTCGGCTGCACGACGCGAACCTCTCCGGCGCGCTGTGGATCATCGCGATCTTCGTGAACATCGTCGGGCTCGTGTTCGGACTCCTGCCGTCGAACCCCGAGGGCGCCCGGTTCGACCAGCCGGAGGGCGCCCGATGACCAACGACGGGACACCCCAGTGGGGGCAGCCGGAAGGCGACCAGCCCCAGCAGCCGTACGGCCAGCCCCAGCAGTACGGACAGCAACCGTACGGCCAGCAGCAGTACGGCCAGCAGCCCTACGCCCAGCCGTACCCGCAGTACGGCCCGCCGATCCCGGTCGGCCCCGACGGCACGCCGCCGCTGTGGGCGCCCTGGTACGGCATCGGGTTCCTCGACGCCTTCACCCGCTTCTTCAAGAAGTACGCCCGGTTCGACGGTCGTGCCAGCCGCAGTGAGTACTGGTACTGGATCCTCGCCAACGCGATCGTGACGATCGTGCTCTACGGCGGGTTCATCGCCGGGATCATCGGATGGAGTGCCTCCACCCAGGTCACTGACGAGTACGGCTACACCCACAGCGAGGGTGCGCCGCCCGTGTGGATCTTCCTGTTGCTGGCGCTCTACGGCATCTGGGTGCTCGGCACGCTCGTCCCGAACATCGCGCTCGGGTGGCGCCGCGTGCACGACGCCAACCTCGCCGGTCCGCTGTGGATCATCGCGATGTTCGTCGGCATCGTCGCCATCGTGTTCGGCTGCCTCGGTCCCAACCCGGCCGGTGCGCAGTACGACCGTCCCGACCTGGGCTGAAGCACCACGACGAAGCGGCCCTCCCCGTCCGGGGAGGGCCGCTTCGTCGTGATGGGGTGTCGCGCAGCGACCGGCGTCAGACCACCCGGAGGCGGGAGAGCGAGCCGTCCACGACGAGGTCCCGCACCGTGACGGACGGATCCGCCGTCTGGAACCGGAGAGCGCCTCCGGGCTGGTCGAACCAGGGCTGCACGAACCGCACCGTCACCAGGAACGGCCGCTCCACCAGGTAGCGGTGCGTCTCGGGCGCCTGGGCGACGTGCGGCGGCAGCGAACGCTGCGGTGCCGGTGTGTCGAGCGGGTGCAGCAGGTAGCCGTCGGGGCCGCCGATGCGGTCCACCGGGACACCGGCCGGGATCTGGATGGTGAGCCCCTGCTCGCCGGCCTGCGCGACCTGCTGCGCGAGCTGCGGGTACGTGGACGCCGCACGGTCGCGGAGCCCGTCGAGCTCGTAGCGGGGGATGTCGCGCGGCGCCGGGAACGGACGGTTCAGGAACCGCCGCAGCATCTCGACCGCGTCCTCTTCGCCCCGCGCGGTCGCGAGACGACGGGCGGTGCCGTAGTCGACGACCTCGAGCGCGAACTCGTCGTGCTGCGCTGGCACGATGCGGAGCGCACCCTCGACGGGCGGCTCGTGCAGGGTCTCGCCGGGGAGCTGCACGTAGCGGATCGTGTAGCCGAGCTGGTCGAGGATGGGGCGGGTGTCCGCGAACGTCATGGAGCGGAGCCTATCGGTGGTGTCTTTGCCGAGCCTTGGACGATGCCGAGCGTCGGCCGGTGTCAGGCCTTGCCGCGCATCAGGGCCTGCTTGACCTCCGAGATGGCCTTCGTGACCTGGATGCCGCGGGGGCAGGCGTCGGTGCAGTTGAAGGTCGTGCGGCAGCGCCAGACGCCCTCCTTGTCGTTGAGGATGTCGAGACGCACGTCGGCGGCGTCGTCACGCGAGTCGAAGATGAAGCGGTGCGCGTTGACGATCGCGGCCGGGCCGAAGTACTGGCCGTCCGTCCAGAACACCGGGCAGGACGACGTGCACGCGGCGCAGAGGATGCACTTCGTGGTGTCGTCGAAGCGGGCGCGGTCGGCGACGGACTGCACGCGCTCCTTGCCCTTCTCCGGCGTGGAGTTCGCCTGCAGGAACGGCTGGACCTCGCGGAAGGACTTGAAGAAGGGCTCCATGTCGACGACGAGGTCCTTCTCGAGCGGCAGGCCCTTGATCGCCTCGACGTAGATCGGCTTCGACACGTCGAGGTCCTTGATCAGGGTCTTGCACGCGAGCCGGTTGCGGCCGTTGATGCGCATCGCGTCGGACCCGCACACGCCGTGCGCGCAGGAGCGTCGGAAGGTCAGCGAGCCGTCCTGGTCCCACTTGATCTTGTGCAGGGCGTCGAGGATGCGGTCGGTCGGCAGCATCATGACGTCGAAGTCCTGCCAGCGCGGCTCGTCGTCGACGTCCGGGTCGAAGCGCCGGATGATCAGGGTGACGGGGAACGAACCGGGAGGGGCGTCCTGCACCGTGTCGGTACGGGGTGCGTCGGAGACCAGGGTGTCGGTCATCTCAGTACTTCCTCTCCATCGGCTGGTACCGCGTCACGACGACTGGTTTCCAGTCGAGGCTGATGTGGTCGTCGGCGAGTGACGAGTGCGGATCGCCCGTCAGGTACGCCATGGTGTGCTGCATGTAGTTCTCGTCGTCGCGCTTCGGGTAGTCGTCGCGCATGTGGCCACCGCGGGACTCCTTGCGGTTCCGGGCGGAGTACACGACGACTTCGGCGAGGTCCAGCAGGAAGCCGAGTTCGACGGCCTCGAGCAGGTCGGTGTTGAACCGCTTGCCCTTGTCCTGCACGGACACCTGCAGGAAGCGGTTGCGGAGCTCGTGGATCGTCTCCGTGACACGGGCCAGCGACTCGTCGGTGCGGAACACCTGCGCGTTCTTGTCCATCTCGTCCTGCAGCTCCTTGCGCAGGGCGGCGACGCGCTCGGTGCCGGTCGAGGCGCGGAGCTGCGCGAGCATGTCGCGGACGCCGGCGGCCGGGTCCTCGGGGAGGGGCAGGAACTCGGCGGTCTTGACCCACTCGGCGGCGTTGTTGCCGGAGCGCTTGCCGAAGACGTTGATGTCGAGCAGGGAGTTCGTACCGAGGCGGTTCGAGCCGTGCACGGAGACGCAGGCGCACTCGCCGGCGGCGTACAGGCCGGGCACGACGGTGGTGTTGTCGTACAGGACCTCGGCATCGGTGTTCGTCGGGATGCCACCCATCGCGTAGTGCGCGGTCGGCATAACCGGGACCGGCTCGACGACGGGGTCCACGCCGAGGTAGGTGCGGGCGAACTCGGTGATGTCGGGGAGCTTGGTCTCGAGGACCTCTGCTCCGAGGTGCGTGCAGTCGAGCAGCACGTAGTCCTTGTTCGGTCCGGCGCCGCGGCCCTCGGCCACCTCTTGCACCATGCAGCGGGCGACGATGTCACGCGGCGCGAGGTCCTTGATGGTCGGTGCGTAGCGCTCCATGAACCGCTCTCCCGAGGCGTTGCGGAGGATCGCGCCCTCGCCACGGGCACCCTCGGTGAGCAGGATGCCGAGGCCGGCGAGCCCGGTCGGGTGGAACTGGAAGAACTCCATGTCCTCGAGCGGCAGGCCGGTGCGCCACACGATGCCGACACCGTCGCCGGTCAGGGTGTGCGCGTTCGAGGTCGTCTTGTACATCTTGCCGAAGCCGCCGGTGGCGAAGATCATCGCCTTGGCGTGGAAGACGTGCAGTTCGCCGGTCGCGAGCTCGAAGGCGACGACGCCGGCCGGCTGCTTGCGGGTGACGCCGTCCTCGCCGACGACGTCGACCATGATGAGGTCGAGCGCGTAGAACTCGTTGAAGAAGTTCACGCCGAGCTTCACGCAGTTCTGGAACAGCGTCTGCAGGATCATGTGGCCCGTGCGGTCCGCGGCGTAGCAGGCCCGGCGGACCGGGGACTTGCCGTGGTCGCGGGTGTGGCCGCCGAAGCGCCGCTGGTCGATCTTGCCCTCGGGCGTGCGGTTGAACGGCAGACCCATGTTCTCGAGGTCGATGACCGCGTCGATCGCCTCCTTCGCCAGGATCTCGGCGGCGTCCTGGTCGACCAGGTAGTCGCCGCCCTTGATCGTGTCGAAGGTGTGCCACTCCCACGAGTCCTCTTCGACGTTCGCGAGCGCCGCCGCCATGCCGCCCTGCGCCGCACCGGTGTGCGAGCGCGTCGGGTACAGCTTCGAGATGACGGCCGTCTTCGCCTTCGGGCCGGCTTCGATGGCGGCACGCATGCCGGCACCGCCCGCTCCGATGATGACGATGTCGAACTGGTGGTGGTGCACGGTGGTCTCGGTCACAGGGGTCTTTCCGTAGACGGTGGGAAGGCGGTCGGTAGCGGGGGTGGTGCTACTGCGCCGGGCAGAAGGACGGGAGGTCCGCGGCGGCTGCGCCCGCGGGGCACGGGTCGAACGTCCAGCACACGAGCAGGCCGAGGACGATGAGCACGACGCACGCGATGAGGATGGCGACGAGCAGCGTCTTCCGGATGCCCGGCTTCGACACGTAGTCGTTGACGATCGTCCGCATGCCGTTCGAGCCGTGGATCAGCGCGAGGACGAGCATGAGCGAGTCCCACACCTGCCAGAACGGCGACGCCCACTTGCCGGCGACGAACGCGAAGTCGATCTGCTTGACGCCCTCGCCCGCCACCATGTTGACGAAGAGGTGCCCGAAGATCAGCACGACGAGCAGGACGCCCGAGCCGCGCATGTAGATCCAGCCCCACTTCTCCCAGTTGGTGGTGCGGCGGGCTGCTGCTGCCGAGCGCGGGGGCTCGATGGTCTGCGTGGTCATCGGTGTGCCCCCTTAGTTGAAGTCGGCGACGAGGTTCATGAGCTGGCGCGGCAGGAAGCCCGCGATGGCGATCGCCCAGAGGACGATCACGATCCAGAACATGGCCCGCTGGTACTTGGGGCCCTTCGACCAGAAGTCGATGAGGATGATCCGGAGCCCGTTGAACGCGTGGAACACGATGGCCATGACGAGGGCGATCTCACCGAGGTTCATGATCGGCGTCTTGTACGTGCCGATGACCGCGTTGTAGGCCTCGGGGGAGAGCCGCACGAGCGCCGTGTCCAGGATGTGCACGAGCAGGAAGAAGTAGATCGCGACGCCGGTGATGCGGTGCAGGACCCAGGACCACATGCCGGTGGACCCGCGGTAGAGCGTTCCCTGCGGTGTCCGAGAAGCGCGTGGCGCCTCGATCGTCACCTGGGGTGCGGCGGTCGCCGTACCCCCTCCGGTCTGCTCGGCCATGAGCTCGTCCTCCCATAGGACGGGCTCGCCCGATCGGCGAGCCCTTGCCGTTCGTGTTCGTGTTCGGAACACGACCATCCTATGCGCGTGCGCTGACCTTCTCGTGCCACCCGGCCCGTGCACCCCGCGTCGTCGCTGGCGGCGCGCCGATCGTGCGGGCCGTGTCGTGGTGGTCGAGCAGCTGGTCGCCGATCGACTCCCACGTCGTGCCCTCGACGCGGAGCCGTCCCGCCGAGCCCATCCGGTCCGCGAGTGCGCGGTCGTGGAGCAGGCGGAGGACCGCTCGGCGGAGCGCCTGCGGGACGTCCGGGTCGTACAGCTCGCCATCGAGTCCGGGTGCCACGAGGTCGAGCGGTCCGCCGGAGGCCGGCGCGATCACGGGCAGGCCGCTCGCGTGCGCCTCCTGCAGGGTCTGTCCGAAGGTCTCCGCGGGGCCGGTGTGCACGAACAGGTCGAGGGTCGCGTAGGCGTCCGCCAACGCGTCACCGCGCAGTGGGCCGGTGAAGGTCACGTCCAGGTGGCGGAGCCGTCGTTCGAGGACCGGCCTGGAGGGACCCCCTCCTGCGACCACGATCCGGACGCCCGGGATGCCGCCGAGCTCCGCGAGCCGCTCGACCTCCTTCTCCGGTGCCAGCCGCCCCACGTAGCCGACGATCGTCTCGCCGCCCGGCGCGATGCGCCGTCGCAGCGCACGGACGTGGCCCGAGTGGCGGCGCGACGGGTGGAACAGCTCCGTGTCGACGCCGCGCCCCCAGCGCGCGACGCGCGGAACGCCGTCCTCGGCGAGCATCGCGGCGGTCGCGCTCGACGGCGCGAGCGTCAGCGAGGCGCCGGCGTGGATGCGCCCCAGGATCTTCCTGACCAGCGGGACGGTCGCGGTCAGGCCGTTGCGGCGGGCGAACCCGGCCACGTCGGTCTGGAAGACGGCGACGGAGGGGATGCCGAGCCTCCCGGCTGCCGTGATCGCGCGCCCACCCAACAGGAACGGACTCGCGGTGTGGAGCACATCGGCGCCGGAGGCGGCGAGGATCGTGTCGAGCACGGGGTGGGGGAGTGCGACCGGGAACTGCCGGTACGCGACCGCGGGCACGCGGTGGACGTCGAACGAGCGGTAGCGCTCGACCGCGGTCCGGGAGCGGAACGGGGCGAGCCCCGGGGTGTCCGGTGCGATCACGACCGCGCGGTGGCCGCGGCGCTCCAGGTGGTCGAGGACCGCCAGGACGCTGGTGGTCACGCCGTTGAGGGTGGGCAGGAAGCTCTCGGTCACGACGGCGACGGTCCGTTGGGACGTGCCGCGCTCCACGCTGCGTGCGTTCATGGCACGGCCCATGGTCCGCGCGGGGTGTGTCCCCGCGGGGCCGTCGACGTGAACGGGACGCGCGCACGGGGTGAACAGGCCGTGCGGGTGACCGCATGCGGGAAGCGTGCGGGAAGCACCCAGGTCGCACGGTGCCGCACCGGTACGGTGAGCACGTGGCAGACGCACTCGAGGACTTCTACGCGATCATCCCCGCCGGCGGGATCGGATCGCGACTGTGGCCGTTGTCGCGCGCGGACGCACCCAAGTTCCTGCACGACCTGACCGGCTCCGGCACCTCGCTGCTCCGGCAGACGTGGGACCGGCTCGCGCCGCTCGCCGGTGACCAGCGGATCATGGTCGTCACGGGCCGCGCCCACCGCGTCGCCGTCGAGTCGCAGCTGCCCGGCGTCGCGGACCACAACGTCGTGCTCGAGAGCGAGCCGAAGGACTCCACGGCGGCCATCGGCCTCGCCGCGGCGATCCTCGTCCGCCGCGAACCGGACGTCGTCGTCGGGTCGTTCGCCGCCGACCACGTCATCGGCGACGCCCGCGGCTTCCGCCGGTCGGTGCGCGAGGCCGTCGCCGCCGCCCGCGCCGGGTACGTCACGACCATCGGCATCACGCCGACCGAGCCCGCGATCGGCTTCGGGTACATCCACGCGCACGGCGACACCATCGGCATCGAGGGCGCCCCGACCGCACACGCCGTCCGGTCCTTCGTCGAGAAGCCGGACCTCGACACCGCACGCTCGTACGTCGACCAGGGCACGTACCTCTGGAACGCCGGCATGTTCATCGCCCGCGCCGACGTCCTGCTCGCCGAGATCGGCCGGACGAAGCCAGAACTGCTCGCCGGGCTCGAGGAACTGGCCGATGCGTGGGACACCTCCGCTCGCGGTGCTGTCGTCGACGCGGTGTGGCCGAACCTCGAGAAGATCGCCATCGACTACACGGTCGCCGAGCCGGCCGCCGCCGCCGGTCGCATGGCCGTCATCCCCGGCGACTTCGACTGGGACGACGTCGGGGACTTCGCGTCCCTGGCGAAGCTGCAGTCCGGCGGCCGGGCGAACAACCTCGCCGTGCTCGGTGACGGTGCCCGCATCCTCGCGGACTCGTCGAGCGGCATCGTCGTCTCGCACAGCCAGCGGCTCATCTCGCTCATCGGGGTGGAGGACATCGTCGTCGTGGACACCCCCGACGCCCTGCTCGTGACCACCAGTGCGAACGCCCAGCGGGTCAAGGGTGTGGTGGATGCACTGAAGATCAGTGGTCGGGGCGACGTCCTGTAGCGCTCCACCACGAAAAGCGCTTGACGTCCCCAGAACTGGGGGCGGAACGGTGACTTCGCGTTACGGGCGCGTTTCCGCGCGGTCGCGATCCCGTAACTGATCCACAGACCCCTCCGAGGGCGTTCTGTACCGGCCGGGCGGTCGTGTACTGTCGCCACGATCGCCCGGAACGCACGTGGTCCGGGCACGCTCCCCGGAGGAACCCACCCGTGACATCTCGTACCCGTCAGGTCCTGCTGAGCACTCTCGCGCTCGCCGGCACCGTCGCCGTCCTCGCTGGTTGCTCGGCCGCACCGTCCGACACCGCGTCCGCCAACAAGACCAGCTTCCGCCCCTGCATGGTGTCCGACGCCGGTGGCTTCGACGACAAGTCGTTCAACCAGCTCGGCTACGAGGGCATGGTCGACGCCGCGAAGGACCTCGGCGCCACCTACAAGAAGGCCGAGTCGAAGGACGCGACCGTCTACGACTCGAACATCCAGCAGCTCGTCGGCCAGAACTGCAACCTCATCGTCACCGTCGGGTTCAACCTCGCCGACGCCACGAAGAAGCAGGCTGCGGAGAACCCCGACACGGACTTCGCGATCATCGACGACAACTCGATCGACGCGAAGAACGTCAAGCCGATCACCTTCGACACCTCGCAGGCGGCCTTCCTCGCCGGCTACGCGGCCGCGTCCTACTCGAAGTCCGGCGTCGTCGGCACCTTCGGTGGCATGCAGATCCCGACCGTCACCATCTTCATGGACGGCTTCGCGGACGGCGTGAAGTACTACAACGAGCAGAAGTCGAAGGACGTCAAGGTCGTCGGCTGGAACGTCGACACCGGCAAGGGCTCGTTCACGGGTGGCTTCGAGGCCGGCACGCAGGCCAAGGCCGTCGCGCAGACCCTCATCGACCAGGACGCCGACGTGATCCTGCCCGTCGGTGGCCCGATCTACCAGTCCGCTGCCGAGGCCATCAAGGACGCCGACAACGGTTCGGTCCTGATCGGTGCGGACAGCGACCTGTACGAGGCCGACCCCCGGTACAAGGACATCGCCTTCACCTCGGTGGAGAAGGGCATGCGCCCCGCCACGAAGGACGTCGTCGAGCAGGCCGCGGACAAGAAGTTCTCCAACGAGCCGTACGTCGGCACGCTGAAGAACGACGGTGTCGGCATCGCACCGTTCCACGACTTCGCCGACAAGGTCGACAAGGGCCTGACGAAGGAGCTCGACACGATCAAGGCGGGCATCATCGACGGCTCGATCAAGGTCAAGACGCAGTCCTAACCCGATGAACGCGGGCGGGGGAACATCCCTCGCCCGCGTTCTCGTGCGCCGTGTGGCGCGCGCGAGACAGAAATAGACTCCCGAACATGAAGCTCGAACTCCGCGGCATCACGAAGCGGTTCGGCCCCCTCGTCGCCAACGACCACATCTCGCTCACCGTCGAGCCGGGTGAGGTCCACTGCCTCCTCGGGGAGAACGGCGCCGGCAAGTCCACCCTGATGAACGTCCTGTACGGCCTCTACCAGGCGGAGGAGGGCGAGATCCTCCTCGACGACGTCGTCCAGGACTTCGACGGCCCCGGCGACGCCATGCGCGCCGGCATCGGCATGGTGCACCAGCACTTCATGCTCGTCCCCGTGTTCACCGTCGCCGAGAACGTCATGCTCGGCCAGGAGCAGACCACGTTCGGCGGCCGGCTCGACCTGGCGGGCGCCCGCAAGCGCGTGCGGGAGATCTCCGAGCGCTTCGGGTTCGACGTCGACCCCGACGCCAAGGTCGAGGACCTCCCCGTCGGCGTGCAGCAGCGCGTCGAGATCATCAAGGCGCTGTCCCGCGACGCGAAGGTGCTGGTGTTCGACGAGCCGACGGCCGTCCTCACCCCGCAGGAGACCGACGAGCTGATGGGCATCATGCGGCAGCTCCGCGAGGCGGGCACCGCGATCGTCTTCATCACCCACAAGCTCCGCGAGGTCCGCGCAGTCGCCGACCGCATCACCGTGATTCGGCTCGGCAAGGTCGTCGGCGAGGCATCGCCCACCGCGACGAACAACGAGCTGGCGGCGCTCATGGTCGGCCGCGCGGTGTCGCTCGTCGTCGACAAGACGCCGGCGACCGGGGGCGAGGACGCCCTCGTCGTGAACGGCCTCACCGTCACCGACCCGAACGGCATCGTGCTCGTCGACGACGTCTCGTTCAGCGTCCGCCGGGGCGAGATCCTCGCGATCGCCGGGGTCCAGGGCAACGGCCAGACCGAGCTCACCGAGGCGATCCTCGGCCTCGAGGCCGTGCACGGCGGTCGGGTCACGCTCGACGGTCGGGAGCTCACCGGCCGCAGCGTCAAGCAGATCCTCGACGCGGGCGTGGGCTTCGTGCCCGAGGACCGCAAGGAGGACGGGCTCGTCGGCGAGTTCACCATCGCCGAGAACCTCATGCTCGACCGCGCCGACCACGCCGAGTTCGTCCGCGCCGGCACCATCCGCTCGGCGGAGCGCGACGCGTTCGCCGACGAGAAGATCGCCGAGTTCGACATCCGCACACCCGGTCGCACCACGGCTGCGGGGCGCCTGTCCGGCGGCAACCAGCAGAAGATCGTCCTCGCCCGCGAACTGAGCCGTGACCTGCGGCTCTTCGTCGCGGCACAGCCCACGCGCGGCATCGACGTCGGGTCGATCGAATTCGTGCACAAGCGCATCGTCGCGACCCGCGACACCGGCGTCCCGGTCATCGTCGTCTCCACGGAGCTCGACGAGGTCGTGGCGCTCGCCGACCGGATCGCCGTGATGTACCGCGGCGGGATCGTCGGCATCGTCCCCGCGGACACTCCGCGCGACGTCCTCGGCCTGATGATGGCCGGGGAGCTTCCCGAAGGAACGGAGCTGGCAGCGTGAGCACCCCCACGCCAGACAACACGCAGCCGCAGGCCGAGGCCCCGCTGACCGACGACCGCCTGCAGGACGTCGAGTCCACCCCGCACCTCATGACGGACTCCGCCGAGGACACCGAGCGCCGCAACGGCGACGACCGCTGGCACGCCGCCCTCCAGGGCATCCTGAACGGCTCAGCCCTCGTCACGGTGCTCGCCGTCGTCCTCGCGCTCGTCGCGTGCGGCATCCTCATCGCGATCACCGACGAGAACGTCCGCGCGGCCGCGGGCTACTTCTTCGCCCGCCCCGTCGACACGCTCCGTGCGATCGGCACCGCGGTGGGCGGCTCCTACGCCTCGCTGTTCGAGGGGTCCGTCTTCAACTTCGGCGCCACGAGCTTCCAGCAGGCCATCGTGCCGCTCACCCGCTCGGTCGACTACGCGGTGCCGCTCGTCGCCGCGGGCCTCGGCGTCGCCCTGGCGTTCCGCGCCGGCCTGTTCAACATCGGCGGCCAGGGGCAGATCCTGATGGGCGCTGCGGCCGCCGGCTGGGTCGGGTTCTCGTTCGACCTGCCCGCCGCGATCCACATCCCGCTCACCATCGTCGCCGGCATCGTCGGCGGCGCGGTCTGGGGCGGCATCGTCGGCGTGCTCAAGGCCCGCACCGGTGCGCACGAGGTGATCGTCACGATCATGCTCAACTACGTCGCGCTGTACCTGGTGAGCTACCTGCTCCGCACCCCAGGGCTCCTGCAGGCGCCGGGCAGCACGAACCCGATCTCGCCCGCGACCAAGGAGAGCGCGGTGCTCCCGTCGCTCTTCGGGGCCCGGTACGGCATCGACCTCGGCTTCGTCGTGGCGATCATCGCGGTCGTCGTCGTGTGGTGGCTCGTCAACAAGTCGTCGCTCGGCTTCCGGTTCCGCACGATCGGTGAGAACCCCCGTGCGGCGCGCGTCGCCGGCATGAGCGTGCCCTCCCTGACCATCTGGGTGCTCGTCATCTCCGGTGCCCTCGTCGGCATCGCCGGTGCGTACCAGGTGCAGGGCGCGGTCACGACCGGGTTCACCTCGGGCATCGACGCCGGCATCGGCTTCGACGCCATCACCGTGGCGCTCCTCGGTCGCTCGAAGCCGTGGGGCGTGTTCTGGGCGGCGATCCTGTTCGGCGTGCTGAAGAACGGCGGCTACGCCATGCAGGCCGCGAACGGCATCCCGATCGACATCGTGGGCGTCATCCAGGCCCTCATCGTCCTCTTCATCGCGGCCCCGCCGCTCGTCCGCGCGATCTTCCGGATCCCGCAGCCGGGTGCACGCCGTCGCGTCAGCACGAAGAACAGCAAGAAGGCGGTCGCCGCGTGAGCACCCTCAGCCCCACCGCGACGCCCGCGTCGCCCCTCACCGACCGTCCGGTCGAGACCACCCGCAGCTGGAAGCTCCCGATCGGGTACGCCGTCTTCACGGTGCTCGCGCTCGTGTTCTTCGTCCTGCTGCACCGCACGGGCACGACGACGTTCCGCCTGGCGAACGGCGGCGACTTCTTCGCCCTGCCGGACGTCCCGCTGGCCGCCGGTCCGACCGGGTACGTCGTGGTCGTCCTGCTGGCGATCGCCACGGTCTACGCCTTCGTCGAGGTCCGTGCGTTCCGACGCGTCCCGCTCTGGGTCACGTCGGTGTTCGCGATCGTGTTCGTCGTCGGCTTCCTGACGTGGGCCGCCGCCGGCGCCACCGTCCCGCTGCCCGGTCTGCTGGTCGGTGCGCTGGGTCTCAGCGTCCCGCTGGTGTTCGGTGCGCTCGGCGGTGTCATCTCCGAGCGCGTCGGCGTCGTGAACATCGCGATCGAGGGCCAGTTCCTCGCGGGTGCGTTCACCTCGGCGCTCATCGCGTCGCTGACGGGCTCGCCGTGGGTCGGCCTCGTCGGTGCGCTCGTCGCCGGTGTGCTGGTGTCGTTCATCCTCGCGGCGTTCAGCATCAAGTACCTGGTCGACCAGGTCATCGTCGGTGTCGTCATCAACGCCTTCATCTCCGGCCTGACCGGCTTCCTGTACTCGCAGGTGCTCTCGCCGAACGAGACCACGCTGAACGTCGGTGTGCGCTTCCCGAAGATCGAGATCCCGCTGCTCCACCAGATCCCGGTCATCGGTCCGGTGTTCTTCGAGCAGACCGTCGTCGTCTACCTGGCCTACATCGCGGTCGCCGTCGTCACCTTCGCGCTGTTCAAGACCCGCTGGGGCCTCCGCCTCCGCGCGGTCGGCGAGCACCCGCAGGCGGCCGACACGGTGGGCATCAACGTCACGAGCACGCGGTTCTGGAACGTGTCCCTCGCGGGTGCGATCGCGGGCCTCGGTGGTGCGTACTTCACGCTCGACGCCGTCGGACCGTTCACCAAGGACATGACCGCCGGCGCCGGCTACATCGCCCTCGCCGCCGTCATCTTCGGCCGGTGGGACCCGATCAAGGCCACGCTCGCGGCGCTGCTGTTCGGCTTCGCGTCGAACCTGCAGAACACCCTCGGGGCGATCAACTCGCCCGTCCCGAGCGAGTTCCTGCTGATGCTCCCGTACGTGGTGACGATCTTCGCGGTGGCCGGCCTGGTCGGGCAGTCGCGCGGTCCCGCCGCGTCCGGCAAGCCGTACATCAAGAGCTAGCCGGGAGGCGCGGCACATGACCCACACGAACGCCCAGGGTGACCAGGCGGTCACCGCCACCGCCCCTGCGGACGCCGCCCCTGGGCCCACGCCGCCGGTTCCGGGGCGACGCGCCAGCGGCGCTCCGGCCGTGCCGGCGGGGAGCCTCCCGTCCGACGACGTGGACTGGACCGCCCTGCGGACCGCAGCGACGGCCGCGATGCGGCACGCCTACGCGCCGTACTCGTCGTTCCCGGTGGGCGCCGCGGCGCTCACCGACGACGGCCGGATCGTGTCCGGCTGCAACGTCGAGAACGCGAGCTACGGGGTGACGCTCTGCGCGGAGTGCTCGCTCGTGTCGCAGCTGCACATGACGGGCGGTGGCAAGCTCGTCGCGTTCACGTGCGTCGACGGCGACGGGGCGACCCTGATGCCGTGCGGGCGCTGCCGGCAGCTGCTGTTCGAGCACTCGACCGAGGGCATGCTCCTCGAGACCGTGTCCGGCATCCGCACCATCGACGAGGTCCTGCCCGACGCGTTCGGGCCGCGCACCCTCGCCACCTACCAGCAGGAGCACTGATCCACATGGCCGTCGAGCCGTTCGACACCGTCGACCTCATCCGCACGAAGCGCTCCGGCGGCGCCCTGAGCACCGCCGAGGTCGACTGGCTCGTCGACGCGTACACCCGCGGTTACGTCGAGGACCCGCAGATGGCCGCGATGGCGATGGCGATCTTCCTGAACGGGATGGAGCGGCGCGAGGTCAAGGACCTCACGCTCGCGATGATCGCGTCGGGGGAGCGGATGTCGTTCGGGGCGCTCGGCAAGACGACGGTGGACAAGCACTCCACCGGCGGGGTCGGCGACAAGATCACGCTGCCGCTCGCGCCCCTCGTGGCGTCGTTCGGCGTCGCGGTGCCGCAGCTGTCCGGCCGGGGGCTCGGGCACACCGGCGGCACGCTCGACAAGCTCGAGTCCATCCCGGGGTGGCAGGCTGCGCTGTCGAACGAGCGGCTCCTCGAGGTGCTGGAGGACGTGGGTGCGGTCATCTGCGCCGCCGGCTCCGGGCTGGCGCCGGCGGACAAGAAGCTCTACGCCCTGCGGGACATCACCGGCACCGTCGAGTGCATCCCCCTCATCGCGTCGAGCATCATGTCGAAGAAGATCGCGGAGGGCACCGGGGCGCTCGTGCTCGACGTGAAGTTCGGGTCCGGTGCGTTCATGCCGACGTACGAGGCATCGCGCGAACTCGCGCAGACGATGGTCGACCTCGGGAACGACGCCGGGGTGAAGACCTCGGCACTGCTGACCGACATGGAGGTCCCGCTCGGGCTGACGATCGGCAACGCGCTCGAGGTGCGGGAGTCGGTCTCGGTCCTGGAGGGTGGCGGGCCCGCCGACGTCGTCTCGCTGACCGTGGCACTGGCCTCGGAGATGCTGACGCTCGCCGGCATGCCGGACGCCGACCCGGCCGCGGCGCTGGCCGACGGCCGGGCGATGGACACCTGGCGCCGGATGATCGAGGCGCAGGGCGGGGACCCGTCCGCCGCGTTGCCGGTCGCCCGGGAGCAGCACGTCGTCACCGCGCCGTCGTCGGGTGTGCTCGTCCAGCAGGACGCCCTGCCGTTCGGTGTGTCCGCCTGGCGGCTCGGCGCCGGTCGTGCCCGCGCGCAGGACCCGGTGCAGGCGGGTGCCGGCATCGAGCTGCACGTCAAGCCGGGTGACACGGTGACCGAGGGACAGCCCCTCTGGACCCTGCACACCGACGACGTGTCGCGGATCCCGCGGGCGCTGGAGTCGCTCGAGGGGGCGTGGGCGATCGGTGCGTCGGCGGAACCCCGCGGTCCGATCGTGCGCGAGCGCATCGCGGGCTGAACCCTGCCGTCTGACCGACCGGAGGCTCCCCGCTGACCTGTGGGGAGCCTCCAGTCCGTTCGTCCGTCTGTTGTGCACAGGTGCCTGCGCGCGGTCGGTGACCACCGATAGCCTGGGTGCATGAGCGCCGACGCCCCGACCTACCGCCTGCCCGACGCCGGAGCGGTCATCGACGACCTGCCGAAGGTCTCGCTGCACGACCACCTCGACGGTGGTCTGCGTCCGGCGACGATCGTCGAGCTGGCGGCTGCTTCGGGCGTGACGCTGCCGACCACCGACGCGGACTCGCTCGCTCAGTGGTTCGCCGACCAGTCCAACTCCGGTTCGCTGGTCGAGTACCTCAAGACCTTCGACGTCACCATCTCGGTGATGCAGACCGCGCCGCAGCTGCACCGCGTCGCGAAGGAGTTCGTCGAGGACCTGGTCGCCGACGGTGTCGTCTACGGCGAGGTCCGTTGGGCGCCCGAGCAGCACCTGCAGGGCGGGCTGACCCTCGACCAGACGGTCGAGGCGGTCCAGGCCGGCATCGAGGAAGCGGTCGAGGCCGCTGGCGGCAGCATCCGCGTCGGCCAGCTCGTCACGGCGATGCGTCACGCCGACCGCTCGCTCGAGATCGCCGAGCTCGCCGTCCGGCACCGTGACGCCGGTGTCGTCGGCTTCGACATCGCCGGTGCCGAGGCCGGCTTCCCGCCCGCGAACCACCGTGCCGCGTTCGACTACCTCGCCTCCGAGCTCTTCCCCGTCACCGTGCACGCGGGCGAGGCCGACGGCCTCGCCTCGATCCGTTCCGCGCTCGTCGACGGTCGGGCCCTGCGGCTCGGCCACGGCGTCCGGATCTTCGAGGACGTCAGCCTGTCCGACGCCGGTGACGGCTCCACCCTGGCGTCCCTGGGCGAGATCGCCTCGTGGGTCCGCGACCGCGAGATCCCGCTCGAGGTCTCCCCGTCGTCGAACCTGCAGACCGGCGCGATCGCCGCGTGGGGCGACGATCTCGCCGACCACCCGTTCGACGTGCTCTACCAGCTCGGGTTCCGGGTCACGGTGAACACCGACAACCGCCTGATGAGCGGGACGACGCTGTCGAAGGAGCTCGCGCTCCTGGCCGGCACGTTCGGCTACGTCCTCGACGACCTCGCGGCGTTCCAGATCAACGCGGCCCTCGGCTCGTTCCTGCCGCTCGAGGACCGCGAGGAGATCATCGCCACCATCACGGCCGGTCACCAGGGGGCCTGACGCATGCCACTGCCGCCGCTGCCTGACGAGGCCGTCGTGCTCGGGGCGACCGCGTCCTCGTGGCGCGACGCGCTCCGGTTGGCCGGCGGCGCGCTCGTGGCCTCGGGTGCCGCCACCGACCCGTACACCGACGCGATGATCGGGCTGGTCGAGGAACACGGCCCGTACATCGTGATCTCCCCGGGGCTAGCGTTCGCGCACGCCCGGCCGGGGCCCGCGGTGCTCCGTGACGGCTTGTCGGTCGTGACGCTCGAGTCGCCGGTGACCTTCGGGCACCCGCACAACGACCCGGTCCGGGTCGTGCTCGGCCTCGCGGTCGCCGGGGTCGGGGCGCACCTCGAGTCCATCGGCGAGATCGCGAACCTGTTCAACGACGCCACCGTCACCGGGCGGCTCGCAGCGGTGACCACGGCGGACGAGGTCCGCGCGATCATGGGGGTCTCCGCGTGAAGATCGTGACCATCTGCGGCGCCGGCATCGGTGCGAGCGGGATCCTCAAGGTGAACGCCGAGAAGGCCCTCGCCGCGCTCGGCCTGCAGGCATCGGTCGTCGCGGCGGACGTCGCCTCGGTGCGCTCGGTGTCGGACGACGCGAACGTGATCCTGACGAGCCAGGAGTTCGTCGAGGCGATCGGGGACACCTACGCCGAGGTGATCGTGATCCGGAACCACTTCGACCAGGGTGAGATCACGGCGGCGGTGGACCGGGCGCTCGGCGAGCACTGACCCGGTCCCGGGCCGGTCGCCGGGTCGTGTCCCTTTAGAGTTGGGGCATGAGCACGGAGAACCCGCTGAACGACCCCGCCGCCGACCCGTTCGAGGTCGCGCGCGACGCCGCCGCAGTCATCGCCGAGAGGTCCGGGATCGAGCGACACGACATCGCCCTGACCCTCGGTTCCGGGTGGGGCAAGGCCGCTGATCTCATCGGCGAGACCGTGTCGACGATCGATGCCGCCGACGTCCCCGGCTTCAGCGCGTCCGCGGTCCCCGGGCACTCCGGCACCGTCCGCTCGATCCGCCTCACCGACGGTCGGCACGCGCTCGTCATCGGCGCCCGCACGCACTACTACGAGGGCCACGGGGTCCGTCGCGTCGTGCACAGCGTCCGCACCGCCGCGGCCACCGGCGCCTCGATCATGGTGCTCACCAACGGTGCCGGTGGCATCAAGGAGCACTGGACCCCCGGCACCCCCGTGCTCATCAGCGACCACATCAACCTCACCGCCGACAGCCCGCTCGAGGGCGCGACGTTCGTCGACCTGACCGACCTGTACTCCGCGCGGCTGCGGGCCGTCGCCCACACGGTCGACCCGACGCTGGACGAGGGCGTCTACACGCAGTTCCGCGGGCCGCACTACGAGACCCCGGCCGAGGTGCAGATGGCGAAGACCATCGGCGGACACATCGTCGGCATGTCGACGGCGCTCGAGGCCATCGCCGCTCGTCAGGCGGGCATGGAGGTCCTCGGCTTCTCGCTCATCACGAACCTCGCCGCCGGCATCCAGAAGACGCCGTTGTCGCACGCCGAGGTCCTCGAGGCCGGGCGCGAGGCCGAGCCGGTGATCGCCGAGCTGCTCGCCCGTGTGGTGGGCGCGCTGTGAAGCTCGACCTGGCGGGGGTGCTCGCCACCGCCCGCGCGTGGGCTGAGCAGGACCCGGACCAGGAGACCCGGGCCGAGCTCGCCGCCGCCGTCGACGCTGCGGCGACCGGTGACGGACCCGCGGTCCAGGCCCTCGCCGCACGGTTCGACGGACGGCTGCAGTTCGGTACCGCCGGACTCCGCGCCGAGCTCGGGTACGGTCCGCTGCGGATGAACCGCGTTGTCGTCACCCAGGCCGCCGCCGGGCTCGCCCGGTTCCTCATCGACACCGGGCGTCGGCGCAGCGTCGTCATCGGCTACGACGGCCGGGTGAACTCCGACGTGTTCGCCCGCGACTCCGCCGAGGTGATGCGCGGCCTCGGGCTCGACGTCACCCTGCTGCCGTCGGCGCTCCCCACTCCCGTGCTGGCGTTCGCGGTCCGGCACCTCGACGTGGGCGCCGGGGTCATGGTCACCGCGAGCCACAACCCGCCGCGGGACAACGGCTACAAGGTGTACCTCGGCGAGGACGACGACGGCTCCCAGATCGTCCCGCCGGTCGACGGCGCGATCGCCGCGGCGATCGACGACGTCGCCGCAGGCGACGTGCGCGATCTCGTTCGGGCGACCGACTACGCGGTGGCGGGTGACGCCCTGGTGCAGGCGTACGTCGACGCGACGGCCGCGACGGTGCCGGCACCGCGCCTCCCGGTCGACGCCCAGCCGAAGGTGGTCTACACGGCCATGCACGGCGTCGGGTGGGAGACCGCCCGTGCGGTGTTCGAGGCAGCAGGGTTCGCCGTGCCGTCGACCGTGCCGGAGCAGATCGAACCCGACGGGGCGTTCCCCACGGTGGCGTTCCCGAACCCCGAGGAACCGGGGGCGATGGACCTGTCGATCGCGCGCGGTGTCGCGGTCGGTGCGGACCTCGTGATCGCGAACGACCCGGACGCCGATCGGCTGGCGCTCGCGATCCCGGACGGCGCCGGATCCTTCCGTCGGCTCTCGGGCAACGAGGTCGGCTGGCTCCTCGGGTGGCGTGCTGCCGTCCAGGCGTCGGCCGCCGGTCGCTCGGGGACGCTCGCGGCGTCGATCGTGTCCTCGCCGGCGCTCGCACGGGTCGCCGCGCGGCACGGGCTGGAGTACCGCGACACCCTGACCGGGTTCAAATGGGTCTCCCGCATACCCGGGCTGCTGTTCGGGTACGAGGAAGCGCTCGGCTACCTGGTCGACCCGGACGTGGTGCGCGACAAGGACGGCATCTCGGCGGCCCTGTCGCTGCTGTCGCTCGCGTCCGACCTCGCTGCATCGGGTTCGACCATCGCCGACCACCTCGAGGCCTTCGCGGCGGAGTTCGGCGCGTTCGCGTCCGGCCAGGTCGCGACCCGCGTGGACGACCTCTCGCGCATCGGGTCGATCATGGCATCCCTCCGGTCGTCGCCGCCGGCGTCCCTCGGCGGCGTGGACGTCCTGACGACGACGGACTACCTCGACGGTGTCGAGGGCTTCCCGCCGTCCGACATCCTGCGCTACGACCTCGTCGGCGACGCCCGGGTGATCGTCCGCCCGAGCGGGACCGAGCCGAAGGTCAAGGTCTACATCGACACCGTGGCGTCCACTCCTGCCGAGGCCCAGTCCCTCGTCGACGCCCTGGCCGCCGCGGTCCGCCCGCTGGTGTCGTAGGGCGCGGGGCCTACGACCCCGGCGACCGTGTCGCGCCCCGCGTCGAACATCGCGCCCCGTTGATCCGGGGCGCGGTGTTCGGCTCGGGGCGCAAACCGCTACGGAGCATGCTGACGTACGGCCCGCGAGCCGACCGGTGATCTGTCCACAGATCGTGGCAGGCGCCCCCGCATCTGGCGCATCATACCCAGAATGACGCTGTGGCGATCGAACCGGTGTACCTGGGCGGCCTCCCGAGCGCAGAGGCGGCGGCGATCCGCCGCGCGGCCGATCGTGGGGACTGGGAGCGGCTCCATCCCGGTGCGTACGTGCTCCGATCGGAGTGGACTTCCACATCCGCCGCGCAACGCCATCGGGTGCTCGTCACGAGCTACCTGCGATCCCATCCCGCCACGGTCGTCGTGTCCGATCGATCAGCGGTGGCGATGCACCGGCTGCCCTGGATCGGGGAGTTCGGCTCCCGGGTGGTCGTCACCGACCCGGATCGTGACCGTGGTCAGGTGAAGCCGACGGTGCAGCGACGGGGGAGCGCTGGCCGTGTGCCCGCGTCGATCGTCGTGGACGACGTGCTGGTCGGGACGCTCGCCGAGACGGCTGTCGACGTCGCCCTCCACGAACACCCGTGGCGAGCCATCGTGGTGCTGGACGCGGTGCTTCGCCGGGGCATCTCGAAGGACGACGTTCGTGCTGCGCTCGACGAACGCGGCCCAAGGGGACGCGCTCGAGCGGTCGTCCTGATCGAGGTCGCGGACGGCGAGTCGGAGTCCGCGGGGGAGAGCATCACACGGTGGGGGCGCACGTGCTCGGCGCCCCACGCCCATACTCCAGCAGGAGTTCGCACATGACGAGGTCCTGCGCGACCGGGTGGATCTCTGGTACCCGGAGCAGGGTGTGATCGTCGAGTTCGACGGCCGCGTCAAGTACGAGGGCGGCGCTGCCGAGTCGCTGTGGGACGAGAAGCGCCGTGAGGACCGACTTCGACGGCGCCGCGGCGTGAACGGCCTCGTACGGGTGACCTGGCGGGACTCGATGCCCGCCGGCCAACTCCCGCGGCTCCTGAACGACGGCGGTATCCCGTTGGGCGACGACTGGCCGAGTGCGTGGCGACTCGCAGCACAGCGCGCCCTTCGATGAACACTGCGCCCCGCATACACGGGGCGCAGTGTTCGACGAGGGGCGCGAACGGCTTCGAACGCGTGAGCGAAGGCGACGCGCGGCCGCCCCCGCCCGCCCGCGCCCTACGCGAGCTCGAGCAGCACGTGGCCGGACGAGATCGTCTGGCCGACGGGGGCGTTCAGCCCGGTGACGACACCGTCGCGAGGGGCAGCGACGGGCTGCTCCATCTTCATGGCCTCGAGCACGACGAGCAGGTCGCCCTTCACCACGGTGTCGCCCTCGGCGACCGCGAGCTTCACCACGGTGGCCTGCATCGGGGACGTCACCGAGCCGGAGGACGCCAGCCCCCCGCGGACGCCGGAGGACCGACGCTTCGGGGGAGCGGACGGCCCGGCAGGACGACGACCGGCAGCACCGGCAGCGCCACCGCCGACGATCGAGGGCATGGTGACCTCGATGCGCTTGCCCTGCACCTCGACCACGACGCTCTCGCGGGCAGCCGGCGCGGGGAGCTCCTCGGGGGAGCCGCTCCAGGCGGGGATGTCGTTCTGGAAGTCCGTCTCGATCCACTGCGTGTAGACGCTGAACGGCGTCGAGTCGTCCGTGGCGAACGCCGGGTCGGACACGACGGCGCGGTGGAACGGCAGCACGGTCGGCAGGCCGGTCACCTCGAACTCGGCCAGCGCACGACGCGAACGTTCCAACGCCTCTGAGCGCGTCGCACCGGTCACGATGAGCTTCGCGAGCATCGAGTCGAACGAGCCGGACACGACGTCACCGGACACGACGCCCGAGTCGACGCGGACACCGGGGCCGGACGGCGCGTTGAACGCGTGCACCGGGCCGGGCGCCGGGAAGAAGTTGCGACCCGGGTCCTCGCCGTTGATGCGGAACTCGAACGAGTGTCCCCGCGCCACCGGGTCGGAGTAGTCGAGCACGCCGCCCTCGGCGATGCGGAACTGCTCGCGGACCAGGTCGATGCCCGTCACCTCTTCCGAGACGCAGTGTTCGACCTGCAGGCGGGTGTTCACCTCGAGGAAGGAGACCGTGCCGTCGGCACCGATCAGGAACTCGCAGGTGCCGGCGCCGACGTAGCCGACCTCGCGGAGGATCGCCTTCGACGACTCGTACAGCCGCTCGGTCTGCGCGTCGGTCAGGTACGGGGCGGGCGCCTCTTCCACGAGCTTCTGGTGGCGACGCTGCAGCGAGCAGTCGCGCGTGGAGACGACGACGACGTTGCCGTGCTCGTCGGCGAGGCACTGGGTCTCGACGTGGCGCGGCTTGTCGAGGTACTTCTCGACGAAGCACTCGCCGCGGCCGAACGCCGCGATGGCCTCGCGCGTCGCCGACTCGAAGAGCTCTTCCACCTGGTCGCGCGAGCGGACCACCTTCAGACCACGGCCGCCACCGCCGAACGCCGCCTTGATGGCGACCGGCAGTCCGACCTGGTCGACGAAGTCGAAGACCTCGGAGACGTCCTGCACGGGCTCGATCGTGCCGGGCGCGAGCGGCGCGCCGACCTTCTCGGCCACGTGCCGCGCGGAGACCTTGTCACCGAGCTGCTCGATCGACTCCGGGGAGGGGCCGATCCAGGTCAGCCCGGCGTCGATGACGGCGCGGGCGAAGTCGGCGTTCTCGGCGAGGAACCCGTAGCCCGGGTGCACGGCGTCCGCGCCGGAGCGGCGGGCGACCGAGATGATCTTGTCGATGACGAGGTAGGTGTCGGCGCTCGTGGTGCCGTTCAGCGCGTAGGCCTCGTCGGCGAGGCGTGCGTGGAGGGCGTCACGGTCCTGGTCGGCGTAGACCGCGACCGATGCCTTGCCTGCGTCGCGGGCCGCGCGGATGATGCGGACGGCGATCTCGCCGCGGTTCGCGATGAGGACCTTGCTGATACGGGGCATGACACATCAGCGTATTCGTGCCGCGGGGGCAGGAATTGACCGGGACCGACAAAGAACCGCCCAGAACAAGTGCGGATGTCTACATCGACCAGAGATCGTGCCACGCGATCCCGAACCCCCGCAGGAGCATCGAGCGCAGGACCGGCAGCGACAGCCCGACGACGGCGGACGGTGCGCCGTCGATCCGCGTGATGTACGCGGCCGCCCGTCCGTCGATCGTGAACGCACCGGCGACCTCGAGCGGCTCGCCCGTCGCGACGTATGCGTCGATCTCCTCGGCGGACATGTCGTCCGCGAAGGTCAGCACCGCGCTGTCGACCGCCACGACGCAGTCGCCGGAGGCGACGATCCCCGACCCGCCGGGCGCGACGTCGGCGAACGACGCGGCCAGGCCCAGCGGCCCGCCGCCCGACGCGTCCACGGTGCGGACTGGAGGCACGGTGCCGGCCCGCCCCGCGCCTCCAGGCTGCGGAACGGCCACCTCGACTGCCCGCCGCCGGTCGATGACGCAGTGCCCGCTCCACAGCGTGCCGCCGCCGGCGGCGAGCATCTGCCGCCACCGTTCGCGCGCGACCTCCGGGTCGTGCGGCTTGCCGTACAGGACCCCGTCGACCTCGAACGCGGAGTCCCCGCCGAACACGAACCCGTCGACCGGGGAACCGGCGACCGGAGCGTCCGCGACGGCCGATGCCTTGGCGACGGCGAGCAGCGCGACGAGCTCCGGACCGGTGAGGTCCCGGCCGAGCGACGCGGCAGCCGAGGCGACCGCGGCGTCCTCGTCGACCCCGGGTGCGACGAGCACCGGCTCGATCCCGGTCTGCGCGAGCAGGGCGCGGCGGGCGGGGGAGGTACTCGCGAGGTACAGACGCATGGGAACATCGAACCATGGGTGAATCCGTCGGAACGCTGCTCGACCTCGACGTCACCGGGATCGCCCACGGCGGCATCTCGGTGGCACGGCACGAGGGGCGGGTGGTGTTCGTGTCGGACGCGATCCCGGGCGAACGGGTCGTCGCGCGGGTCACCGAGGACCGGAAGAAGTCGTTCTGGCGCGCCGACACCGTGTCGGTCGAGACCCCGAGCGAGCACCGCGTCGACCACGTCTGGCCCGAGGCCGCACTCGACCGCGACCCGGCCGTCCGCGCCGGCGGAGCCGAGTTCGGGCACATCGCGCTCGGCCACCAGCGCACGCTGAAGCACGACGTCCTCGTCGACTCGTTCGCGCGGTTCGCCCGGACCGACCTCGCCGAGGTGCTGGGTCACGACGTCGTGGTCGAGGCCGCACCCGGCGACGACGAGTCGAACGGCACCGGCTGGCGCACCCGCGTCCGTCTGCACGTCGACGAGGACGGCACCGCCGGCCCCTTCGCCGCCCGGTCGCACACCGTCGTGCCGGTCACGTCGCTCCCGCTCGCGAGCCGCGTCGTGCAGGAGAACGCACCGCTCGGCCGTGGCGCGATGCCCGGAGCCTCCGTCGTCGACGTCCTCGCACCGAGCGGCTCCGAGGGTGCGCGACTCGTGATCGACGAGCAGAAGCCCACCGTCGTGACCGAGGTCGTCGGGGAGCGCTCCTTCGCCGTCGACGACAACGGGTTCTGGCAGGTGCACCGTGCGGCCCCCGCCGTCTTGACCGCCGCGGTGCAGGACCTCGTCGACCGGGACCGGCTCGACCCCGAGGGCCAGCACCTCGACCTCTACGGCGGTGTGGGGCTGCTCGGCGCTGCGCTCGGCGACCTCGTCGGACCGCGCGCCAAGCTCACCAGCGTCGAGAGCTCGGAGCGTGCCACCGAGCACGCGCAGGAGAACCTCTCCGAGTGGATCGGCGCCCGCGCCGAGACCGGCCGCGTCGACCGCTGGCTGCAGCGCACCGTGTCGAACCTGTCCGCCGGCGAACGCCAGCGCCACCGCGCCGGGACGATCGTGCTCGACCCGCCGCGCTCGGGAGCGGGGCGCGAGGTCGTGGTGCAGATCGCCGCCCTCCAGCCGGCGCAGGTCGTCTACGTGGCCTGCGACCCGGTCGCGTTGGCGCGCGACGTCGCGACCTTCGCGGACCTCGGGTACCGCCTCGAGGCACTGCGTGCCTTCGACCTCTTCCCGCACACCCACCACCTGGAGGCCGTGGCGCGCCTGGTGCCCGTCGCCTGACGTCGGGCGGTGGCGGGGCCGCGGCGCGCCGAGCTGGCCGATTTGCGCGGCGTGTGTCGAAGTGCAACACGCGTCGCCGTGTCACGCCCGCGTCGGGCCGTTGCCTGAGTCCGACCTGGGTATCCTGGGTCGGTGATGGCTCCCCGGTTTCAGGGGCCGGGGGTGCGCATCGACAAGAGAGGCCACCGTGGCAACAGACACGACCACAACCGGAACGACCGGACTGGCGACCAAGCCCGTCCGTGTCGCGATCGTCGACGACCACGAGTCCGTGCGGCTCGGGATCCAGGCAGCGTGCCAGAACGAGGGGTTCGAGGTGGTCCTCACCGCCGCGAGCGTCCCCGAGTACATCGAGCACCTCGACGGGCGTGAGGTCGACGTCGTCGTCCTCGACCTGTCGCTCGGCGACGGCTCCACCGTGACCGCGAACGTGAAGGGTGTGCAGGGCACCGGTTCCGCGGTCCTCGTGCACTCGATCGCCGACCGGGTCGCGAACGTCCGGGAAGCCCTGGCGGCAGGGGCCGCCGGCGTCATCCCGAAGTCCTCGGCGACCAAGACCGTGATGGCCGCCGTCGCGACCGTCGCCCGCGGGGACGTCCTCAACAACCTCGAGTGGGCCAGCGCGATCGACGCCGACCGGGACTTCGCCAAGGCGCAGCTCGGCCGTCGGGAGCGCGAGATCCTGCACCTGTACGCCTCGGGACTCCCGCTCAAGCTGGCGGCCCAGCAGCTCGGCATCGGGTACTCCACGGCGCGCGAGTACCTCGACCGCATCCGCGTGAAGTACGTCGAGGTCGGTCGTCCCGCGCCGACGAAGGTCGACCTCCTCCGCCGTGCGGTCGAGGACGGCATCCTGCCGGGGCTCGACTCCGGCATCGACCCCGACGGCGACGGCCGCTGAGACGGATGGCTGCGGCTGACGCGGTGCCGGCGGGCGGCTCGGCACGGGCTGCCGGTCCGGTCCGGACCGGCGGTGCGGGCCGCCCCGCCGACGCGCCGCCCGCCCCGGGCACCGCCCCGGCCGGTGGGCAGAGTCCGTTCGGCGACCCCGCGCGGAGCGTCCGCGCGTCCATCACCCAGGCATCGGTCGAACGCGCCTTCGCGATCCTCATCGCAGTGGCCGCGCTCGGCTTCGGTGCCACCACCGTGCCGGCCGTCCTCGACCAGCTGCCGTACCTCGACCCGGTCTGGGGGCCGGTGGTGGTCTGCGGGCTCGCGGCGTCGTTCCTGTTCGTCGGGGCGTCCGTGTTCGCCCGGCGACTGGCACAGGTCGCGCAGATCGTCTGTGCGCTGCTGTTCCTCGTCGCACTGGTGACCTGGCCGCTGACCGTCCGCGAACCCATCCCCGCCGACCAGGTGCCGTGGCCGTGGTGGCTCTGCACGGTGGGGTCGACGGCTGCCGCGATGGGCTTCGCGCCCTGGCGCGCGACGGTCTACACCGCGCTCGTCCCCGCCGTGTACGTCGTCATCCGGCTCACACCCGTCGGTGGCGACGCGGGCGTGCGGGCGCTGCTCGACGGGGTCTACACGGCGATCCTCAGCGGTGCCGTCCTCGTCATCGCCGTCGTCCTCCGGCGGGCGGCCACCGCGGTCGACGCCGCACAGGCCACGGCGGTCCGGCGCTACTCGCACGCGATCCGGGAGCACGCCACCGAGGTCGAACGGGTGCAGGTCGACGCGATCGTGCACGACAGCGTCCTCACGACCCTGCTGTCCGCGGCGCGGGCCGAGACCGCCGACGCCGAGATGCTCGCGGCGCGGATGGCCCGGAACGCGATCGACCACCTCGAGGCCGCCGCGTCTGACGGCCCAGGTGACGCCCCGCCGGTGTCGCTCGTCGACCTGCGCGCCCGGATCACGGACGCGGTCGGTGCGCTGGCGGCTCCGGTCTGCGTCCAGCCGGGCCAGCTCGGCAGCATCCGGATCCCGGCGACCGTGGCCGACGCCCTGGCCTCCGCGGCCCTCCAGGCGGCCGTGAACAGCGTGCAGCACGCCGGCGGGGCCTCGGTCGACCGGTGGATCCGGGTCGAGCAGCGTGGCGCGGGCGTGCACGTCGAGGTCGGGGACGACGGCGCCGGCTTCGACATCGAGGCGATCCCCGCGGAACGGCTCGGCGTCCGTCGGTCCATCGTCGAGCGGGTCCTGGCGGTCGACGGCACCGCCGAGATCCTCACCGCCCCCGGTTCGGGCACGCGCGTGCTGCTCGGGTGGACCCCGCACCAGGAGGCCCGGCGATGAAGGTGTCGATCCCGGCCGGCGTCGCCATCGGCCTCGCCGCGCTGTTCTCCGTCTACCACCTGCTGCTCGCGGCGACGACGCTGCCCCGCGTGCTCGACGTCGGACCGGTCATCGCGTGCATGGTCCTCTACGCGGCGGCGACGGGTCTGGCGGTGTTCCTGCCCGGGCGCACCCTGCCCGTCTGGGCGACCTGCTTCTCGCTCGGGACCGCCATCGTCATGCCGATCGTCGCCTCGCCCGTGGTCGAGCTGCGGTCCGGCCCGAACTACACGACCTGGTGGATCGCCGCCGTCGGCACGCTCATGGTCGTGCTCGTGGTGCGTGGCCGTGGCCCGTTCGCGTGGATCGGCGTGGGCTTCCTGGCCGTGCACACGGTCGCGTGGGCTGGCCTCGGGGCCCTCGGTTCCCTCGGCGTGCTCGGCAGTGTGTCGTGGGTCGCGATCGCCACCGGGTTCGCAGCGGCCATGAACCGCGCCACCCGGGTCACCCGCGACTTCGTCCGCGCGGAGCAGGAGACCGTCGACTGGCAGGCGGCCCAGGACGCGCACGTGTTCGAGCGGCAGTTCCGCCTGAGCCAGACGACGCGGATGGCGCTGCCGATGCTCCAGCGGATCATCGACACCGGGGGCGACCTCGACGCCGCCGAGCGGGCCGAGTGCCTGCACCTCGAGCAGGCGATCCGCGACGAGATCCGCGGCCGGTCCCTGCTCTCCGACGACGTCCGCGACGAGGTCATGCGCCTGCGCCGACGGGGTGCCACCGTGCAGCTGCACGACGACGGCGGCCTCGACGACCTCGACATCGAGGACCTGCGTCGGGTGCACGCCCGGATCGCCGAGGCGCTGCGCCAGGCCCGCGAGGCCGACAACGTCATCGTCCGCACCGTCTCCGAAGGCTCCGACTCCGCGGTGACGATCGTCGGACTGCGGCTGGACCTCGCGGCGAGCGAGTCCGCAGCGCTCGGAGCGGGCATGGACGACGAGGACGGCGACGAGGACGACTCCGTGGTCCTGTGGCTGGAGATCCCGCGGCACGTCGCCGCGTAGCGGCCGCGGCCGTCGCCGCCGCGAAAGCGACGGTCTGGCGCCGTCGAGGCGCGTTCCTGCCGCGAGGGCGACAGTCGTGCGCGCGGATCCCGCGGGATCATGTCGCTTTCGCAGTGGCGGCGCGTGACACCGGCCTGGAGGCGCGTGGCGGGCCCGCATCGTGCCTCCCGTTCGCCTGGTGCGCACGCATCCTGCGACGGGACACGCGTCGCTCCCGCGGTGCGGTGTCGAAGCATGCGCCCGCACACAATGCGCGCGCATCGTGCGACGACGTGCGCGTCGATCGACGCGTGCGGTGTCGGAACGGGCGTGCCGAGAGGCACCGCCGGACGGGTCCTGCCCGGAAACGGGGAACGGGCCGGTCGGAATCCGACCGGCCCGTTCACGACCCGAGTCTGAGCGACAACCCGAATATCGCCCTGACTCGTAGCTGGTGGTGGCTTCGTACCCTAGTCGGCCACCGCCTGCGATGTTCTTCCATGAAGGACACCGAACACGAACTACTATGCCCGCCGGCAAGCCCCGTGTCAGTCGTCATTATGGGGGACAAATCCTGCGTTTTCGAACACCGTCGACCCTATGTGTCCCCCGAGTGAGGGGAGACCGACCGGGAAGTGCACGCTGCAACGTGCTCTCGTGCTCGCACCCCAGGGGTACATGGTCGCCCGTTGCCCGCCGGTCCCGCAAGCCCCGCGGTTCAGCGGAGCGATCGGGGCCAGACGCCGACGCCGTGCTCGAGCGGACGGCGAAGGCCGCGTGCGGAGGCCTCCCAGCCGGAGCGCGGCGACACGGTGACCTCGGGACGGCCGTTCGCTGCGGCCTCGTCCGCCTGTCGTTGCAGGACGGCGATGACCGCGGCGAGTTCCTCCGGGGAGGGCTGGCCGGACACCACCCGCACGTCGGCCGCGGCAGACACGGCGGCGTCGACGGGCACGGGTGGGACGACTGCTGCGTGGCGACCCATCAGAGCGGGATGTTCCCGTGCTTCTTGGGCGGCAACGTGGCTCGCTTGCCCCGGAGCGCCCGGAGTGCCTTGATGACCGAGACGCGCGTGGCGTGCGGCTGGATGATGCCGTCGAGCTCACCGCGCTCGGCCGCCAGGTACGGCGACGCCACGTTGTACGTGTACTCGTTCGCGAGCTTCGCGCGGACGGCGGCGACGTCCTCGCCGGACTCCTCGGCACGCTTGATCTCGGCGCGGTACAGGATGTTCACGGCACCCTGGCCACCCATGACGGCGATCTCGGCGGTCGGCCACGCCAGGTTGATGTCGGCGCCGAGCTGCTTCGAGCCCATGACGATGTACGCCCCGCCGTACGCCTTGCGCGTGATGACGGTGACGAGCGGCACGGTGGCCTCGGCGTAGGCGTACAGGAGCTTCGCGCCGCGGCGGATGACACCCGTCCACTCCTGGTCGGTGCCGGGCAGGTAGCCGGGGACGTCCACGAGGGTGAGGATCGGGATGCCGAACGCGTCGCAGAACCGCACGAAGCGGGCGGCCTTCTCGCCGGCGTCGATGTTCAGCGTGCCGGCCATGGCCTGCGGCTGGTTCGCGATGATGCCGACCGTGCGGCCCTCGACCCGGCCGAAGCCGATGAGGATGTTCGGGGCGAAGAGCGGCTGGACCTCGAGGAACTCGCCGTCGTCGACGATGTGCTCGATGATCGTCGTCACGTCGTACGGCTGGTTCGTGGAGTCCGGGATGACGACGTCGAGCTCGTGGTCGGCGTCGGTGGTCTCGAGCTCGGGGGCGACGTCGTACGCGGGGGCGTCGGACAGGTTGTTGTCCGGCAGGAAGCCGATCAGCGACCGGGCGTAGTCGAGCGCGTCGGACTCGTCCTCGGCGAGGTAGTGCGCGACGCCGGAGACCGCGTTGTGCGTCTGGGCGCCGCCGAGCTCCTCGAAGCCGACGTCCTCGCCCGTGACCGTCTTGATGACGTCCGGGCCCGTGACGAACATGTGGCTGGTCTTGTCGACCATGATCACGAAGTCGGTCAGCGCGGGGGAGTAGACCGCCCCGCCGGCCGCCGGGCCCATCACGATCGAGATCTGCGGGATGACGCCGGACGCCTGGGTGTTCAGGCGGAAGATCTCGCCGTACTTGCCGAGGGCGACGACGCCCTCCTGGATGCGGGCACCGCCGGAGTCGAGGATGCCGATGATCGGCACACCGGTCTTGAGGGCGTGCTCCATCACCTTGATGATCTTCTCGCCCGCGACCTCGCCGAGCGAGCCGCCGAAGACGGTGAAGTCCTGCGCGTACACGGCGACGTTCCGGCCGTGGATGGTGCCGAAGCCGGTGACGACCGCGTCGCCGTACGGCCGCTTCGACTCCATGCCGAAGGCGTGGGTGCGGTGTCGGACGAACTCGTCGAGCTCCACGAAGGAGTTCTCGTCGAGCAGCTGCTCGATGCGTTCGCGCGCCGTGGTCTTGCCCTTGGCGTGCTGCTTCGCGATCGCGGCCTCGCCCGCGGCGGTCACTGCTTCGTGGTACCGCTCGCGGAGGTCGGCGAGCCGGCCGGCCGTCGTCGAGAGATCGGGGGTGTCTCCTGAAGTCACCCGCTCACCCTACCGGCGGCGACCACGCGGTCGGTTGGAGGACCCCCACGGTTCCTGCCCGTAGATTTGCGTGCATGTCCACACCCGTGTCCCCGTCGTCGTCCCTGCCGTTCGCGAGCAGTCGCGCAGCCGTCGAGTCCGCGGGTGCCGTGTTCACGGCGCCGGAGACGACCGGGTCGACGAACGCCGACCTGCTCGCGGCCGCTGTCGACCAGCCGCACGGCAGCGTGCTCGCGACCCTGCACCAGACGGCGGGGCGCGGCCGGCTCGACCGCACCTGGTCGGCACCGGCGGGCGAGACCCTGGCCGTCAGCGTGCTCGTCCGCGCGGACCTCGGCGAGCGCGACCGCGGCTGGCTGCCGCTCGTCGCCGGCACCGCGATGCGGGACGCGATCGGCCGGGTGCTCGCGTTCCGCGGTCCCTCCGTCTGCAGCGACGGCCCGGCGGCGGACGACCGCGCCGTGCTCGTGAAGTGGCCGAACGACGTCCAGATCGGTGGACGGAAGGTCTGCGGGATCCTCTGCCAGGTCGCCGCCGACGGCAGCGTCGTCGTCGGCGCCGGCGTGAACCTCACGATCCCCGCGGACCGGCTCCCGACGCCGACGTCGACGTCGCTGGCGGTCGCCGGCGCGCACGGTGACGCCGCCGACCTCGCCGACGAGGTGCTGTCCGCCTTCCACGAGGCCGTCCTGGAGGCAGTGGCCGCCCTGGTCACGGGCGGTGCGGCCGCCGAGACGGTCCGGTTCCGCGTCCGGTCGGCCTGCGGCACGATCGGCCAGCACGTCCGCCTCGAGCTGCCGGACGGCACGGTCGAGGAGGCCGAGGCGACCGGCATCGACGACGACGGGCGCATCACGATCCGGGATCGACAGGGTGTCACCAGGGGCGTCGCAGTGGGGGACATCACCCACCTGCGGTATGCATGACGCCATGACCGACGAGCCACCGCCCGAACGCGTCGTCGCGCGCCTGCGACCGCACGCGCGCCGGCTCGTGCGCCCGGCGGTGTTCGTCGTGCTCGTGACCCTCGCGGGCGGGTTCGGGTTCGGCGTGTTCCAGGCCCAGCTCGCGTGGCTGAACGCCGTCGTCGCCGGGCTCGTGGTCGTCCTCGTGTTCCTCGGCGGTGCGGTGCCGTTGTTCCGCTGGATGTCCGAGCGCTACGTCGTCACCACCCGGCGGCTCGTCGTCGTGCACGGCCTCGGGACGCGCACCCGTCGGGAGCTCCTCCACTCGCGCGGCTACGACGTGACCGTCCGGCGCCGCGGCCTGCAGGGGGTGTTCCGCTCCGGGGACGTGCTCGTCTTCCCGGGTGACGAACCCGCCGTGGTGCTCGGCGACGTCCCGCACGCCGACCTGGTCGTCGCCGTCCTGCACGACATGGTCGAGGCGTACGAGGCCCGGCGGCGGCACCGGGAGCCGGACTGGGACGAGATCGTCGGCGGCGCCGAACGACCGCAGTGGGGCGACGTCCGACCCTGACGAACCCGCCCCCGACACGGACGCCATCGCACTCGGTGGAAGTTCGACGAGAACCCGGTAGCGTCTTCGGCGTGCGTATCTCTGTCATCGGCTGCGGTTACCTCGGTGCCGTGCACGCCGCCTCCATGGCCAAGCTCGGACACGACGTCGTCGCGGTCGACGTCGACCCGGTCAAGATCGAGCGGCTCGCCGCGGGCGAGGCCCCGTTCTTCGAACCCGGGCTCCCCGAGATCCTGACCGAGGCCATCGCGTCCGGTCGCATCCGCTTCACCACCGACATGGCCGAGGTCGCGGGTGCCCAGGTGCACTTCCTCGCCGTCGGCACCCCGCAGGGCCCGACCGGCGCCGCGGACCTCACCTACGTCGACGCTGCCGTCGCCGCGCTCACGCCCCACCTGGGCGCGGGCGAGTTCGTCGTCGGCAAGTCCACCGTCCCGGTCGGCACCGCTGCCCGGCTCGCGGCCGAGGTCGAGGCGGCCGTCCCCGGTGCCTCGCTCGTCTGGAACCCCGAGTTCCTGCGGGAGGGCTTCGCCGTGCAGGACACGATCTCGCCGGACCGCCTCGTCTACGGCGTGCCCGCCGGCGAGACCGGTGCGCGCGCGGTTGCCCTCCTCGACGAGGTCTACGCGACCACCCTGGCCGAGGGCACCCCGCGCCTCGTCGTCGACCTGCCCACCGCCGAGCTCGTCAAGGTCAGCGCGAACGCGTTCCTCGCGACGAAGATCTCCTTCATCAACGCGATGGCCGAGATCGCCGAGGTCGTCGGTGCCGACGTCACGGCGCTCGCCGACGCGATCGGCCACGACGCCCGGATCGGCCGCAAGTTCCTCAACGCCGGCCTCGGCTTCGGCGGTGGCTGCCTCCCCAAGGACATCCGTGCCTTCCAGGCGCGCGCGAACGAGCTCGGCGTGCCGGACTCGCTCGCGTTCCTCGCCGACGTCGACGCCATCAACCTGCGTCGTCGTGACCACGTGGTCGAGCTCGCACAGGAGATCCTCGGCGGTGCCGTCACCGGCAAGCGGATCGCGGTGCTCGGGCTCGCGTTCAAGCCGAACTCCGACGACGTCCGCGACTCCCCGGCCCTCGACATCGCCGCACGCCTGCTCGGCCACGGCGCCACGGTCGCCGCGTACGACCCCGAGGCCGTGGTCACCGCCCGGCGCCTCCACCCGGAGCTCGAGTACGTCGAGAGCGCCACGGACGCGCTCCGGGACGCCGACCTCGTGCTGGTCCTCACCGAGTGGAACGAGTTCCGCGAGCTCGACCCCGCCGTCGCGGCCTCGCTCGTGTCGAACCCCGTCGTGATCGACGGCCGCAACTGCCTCGACCGCGATGCCTGGACCGCCGCCGGGTTCACCTACCGCGGGATGGGTCGCTGACCGACGCCACCCCACCCGCCATCCCACCGACGACGACGGCCGCGCCGAGAGGCGCGGCCGTCGTCGTGTCCGGCGCGACCGCCCTCAGACGTCCGTCGACCGGTCGAGGTGCGCCGTGCCTCCAGGCAGACGATCCCGGGCCACCTGCACGACCGCCAGCGTCAGACCCACCGCGACGACGACGGCGACGCCGACGACGAGCGCGAACGGCACCGGACCCGATGCCTCGTACCGGGCGATGCCGGCCGACGTCAGCGGCGCGCGGGCGGCGTTCCAGAACCAGGCGGACACGACCGCCAGCCCGTAGATCCCCACCGCGGGTGCGACGACGGCGATGCCCGTGGCGAGCCCGCCGCGACCTCGCTCGGTCCGGGGGATCCGCCGCCAGGCGAGGGCGCTCAGCACGACGAGGGCGAGCAGGGCCGGGAAGAGGTAGCGGCCCTGCGTCCCGGCGACCTGCGTGGTGTCGAGGTACGCGCGGGCACTGCTCGCCGTCTGCAGCGCGAGCAGCAGCGCCGGGAACACGAGGAGCGTCCACGCCACCGCGCGGGTGTCCGGGCCGGTGCGGGGCCGACGGAACGCCCACACCAGGACGACGACGATCGCCACGATCGTCAGGACGGCGGTGAGCAGGTCGCCGATGCTGACCTGCGCACGCTGCCCGGGGCTGCCCCAGAACGTCCGGGCGATGGTGCCCCAGCTGACGTCCGCGAAGCGCACGGCGGACGGGTGCTCGCCGGGCGGGAAGTCGGCGTGCGGCCGGATCGCCGCGTACCCGTCCGGCTGGAGGCGGTGGTACGTCACGAGGTTGTGCACCCACCACCAGCAGCCGAGCACGGCGGTGGTCCCGAGCAGCACGACGGTCCGGACGACTCGCCGGCCGACCGACAGCACACCGGCGCCCGCCACGAGCGCGACGACCCCGGTGAACGGCACTGCGGGGAGCCCGGTGCCCTTCGTCCAGACGAGCGCCGCGGTGACGACGCCGAGCGCCAGCAGCGTCCGGGTCCGGAGATCACCGGTGAGGATCCGGGTCGCGAGCCACACCACCGCCCCGCCGAGCAGCAGCACCGGGGCGTCGTTCGTCACCGAGGCGCCGATCGAGGCGAGCTGCGGCGTCGCGAACAGGGCGATCGGTGCGAGCAGGGCGGCACGCGGCGACCGGGTGACCCGGCGGACCGCGGCCCAGGCGAGGAGTGCCAGCGGCGTGACGAGCAGCGCGTCGACGAGCCGGAGGGCGACCAGGGCGTGGTCCCAGCGCAACGAGCCGTAGTGCAGCGCCCGGAGCACGAGTGCGTCGGCCGCGTAGGCCGTCGGCGGGTGCTGGGTCATCTGGTTGACGGTCGCCGAGTCGCCGGGGTGTGCGGCGAGCAGCTCGCTCATCGTGGACCACGTGGAGGCGTCGCCCGCAGCCTGTTCCTGCTGTGCCGCCAGGACGGCGTTCGAGACGTGCAGGGTCCCCGGTGCCGGCCACCCCGACCCGGTCGCGACGTGCACCGCGGCGTCGAAGTGCGCCGGTTCGTCCGGCGCCTGGAACGCCGGGACGACGAGCGCCCAGAGGACGAGCCACAGGCCGAACACTGCCGTCAGGACGGCGATCCACCACCCTTCGCGCCGGGAGACGACGGGGTGTGGTCCGTGCTGCATCGAGGGGGCTCCCGGGTCGGCGGCGCCACCCGACCGGTGGCGCGACGAGCCTACTGGGCGGTCGGGACGGCGGACGTGTCGGTGCGCGCCTCGGTCGGTTCGCCCTGCCCACTGCGCTCGGGGTGGTAGACCCACACCTTGTACAGCCAGAACCGGAACGCCGTGCCGAGCACCAGCCCGATCACGTTGCCCGAGATGTTGTCCGCGAGCGCCGACGTGAGTCCGAGCACGTAGTGGGAGATGCCGAGGCAGCCGAGCGAGATGACCATGCCGCCCAGGGAGACGATCACGAACTCGACGCCCTCGCGGGTGGCGACGCTCCGGCGCTGGTCGCGGAACGTCCAATAGCGGTTGCCCATCCAGTTGACGAAGATCGCGACGACGGTCGAGACCACCTTCGCCCAGAAGGGGCCGGAGTGGACCTCGTCCGGGCTCAGGACCGTCGCCCGCAGGATGTTGAAGATCGTCGTGTCGACGACGAAGCCGACCGCACCGACGACGCCGAAGCGAGCCAGCTGGGCAATCAGTCGCCGCACGGTGTCTCCATGGTCCGTAGAGTTGTCGCTGGTGGGGCTCCGTTCGCCCGACCGGTGGTCGCGCACTGGCGACCCGAACAGCGATTCTAGACAGCGCGTTCTCACCGGGCGGTGTGAACGACGGAAGGAACACACAGCATGGCGTTGCGCGTCGGGGTCATCGGTGGAGGACAGCTGGCACGGATGATGGTGCCCGCAGCGGTCGAGCTCGGCCTCGACATCCGGGTGCTCGCCGAGGGGCCGGGCATGTCGGCGTCGATCGCGGCCACCGCCGAGGGCGACTACCACGACGTCGAGACGGTCCTGGCGTTCGCGCGGGACGTCGACGTCGTCACCTTCGACCACGAGCACGTCCCGCAGGACGTCCTCCGCGCCCTCGTCGACGCCGGGGTCGCCGTGCGCCCGGGGCCGGAGGCGCTCGCCGTCGCGCAGGACAAGATCACCATGCGCACGCGCCTGTCCGAGCTCGGGCTGCCGGTGCCGGACTGGGCCGCGGTGCAGGACCCGGACGAACTGCAGGCCTTCCTCGACGACCACGGCGGGCGTGCGGTCGTGAAGACCGCCCGCGGTGGCTACGACGGCAAGGGGGTGCGCGTGGTCTCCGACCCCGCCGACGTCTCCGACTGGTTCATCGCCGTCGCCGAGGCCGGTGGCGGGCAGGCACTGCTCGTCGAGGAACTCGTGCCGTTCACCCGGGAGCTCGCCCAGTCCGTCGCCCGGCGCCCCTCCGGAGAGGTCGTCGCCTGGCCGCTCGTCGAGACCGTGCAGCGCGACGGGGTCTGCGCCGAGGTGTTCGCCCCGGCCCGGGACAGCGCGGGGAGGATCGCCGACCTGGCCGAGGACATCGCGGTCCGCGTCGCGACCGAGCTCGGCGTCAGCGGGGTGCTCGCTGTCGAGCTGTTCCAGACCGACGACGAGCGGATCCTCATCAACGAGCTCGCCATGCGGCCGCACAACACCGGGCACTGGTCGATCGACGGGGCGACGACGAGCCAGTTCGAGCAGCACCTCCGTGCCGTCCTCGACCTCCCGCTCGGCGCGACCGGCATGCACGCGCCGTCGGCAGTGATGATCAACGTGCTCGGCGGCCCGGCGGACGGCGACCTCGCGGCCCGGTACCCAGGAGCGCTCGAGGCCTTCCCCGAGGCGAAGTACCACTTCTACGGCAAGGCTCCGCGACCGGGCCGGAAGATCGGGCACGTCACCGTGATCGGTGACGACGTCGACGACGTCACCTACCGCGCCCGGTCGGCCGCAGCCCACTTCGACGACTGAGACGGCGGTCTCGCCGCCGTCCACGCGCAGTCCGCAGAAGGGCGGACACCCGGTCGGGTGCCACCCGATCTGGCGTGTGGACGCCGGCGTGACCGGCGTGCTCCCATGGACGGGTCAGAGGCCGACCAGTCCCGGGAGTTCGTCATGCGCCGCACCGTCCTGTTCGGCACGACCGGTGCACTCGGTGCGCTCCTCGCGCTCGCCGCAGGGGCGCTGACGCCGGCCACGGCGTCCGCGGCGACCACCGCCGCGACGATCCGGTCGGCGTCCGCCGCGACCCTCTACGGCGCCGGTCCGTACCGCTCCGACACGAGCGAGGCCGCGAAGGCGGCGGCGGCGCTCGCGACGAGCGACCCGAGCGGGGCCGCCGCGGCGCGGACGATCGCGCAGTACCCGGTCGCGACCTGGCTCGGCGACTGGACCCGGGGCGCGACGCTGACGAAGACGATCGACGCCGCGGTCGCCGGAGCCGAACGCTCCGGGACCACCCCGGTCTTCGTGACCTACGCGATCCCGCAGCGGGACTGCGGCGGGTACTCGGCGGGCGGGTTCGACGAGGCCACGTACGACGCGTGGGTCGACCAGATCGTCGCGCGGCTCGCCGGGCACCGTGCCGCGGTGATCGTCGAGCCGGACTCCCTCGCGATGCTCAGCAACGCCGCGTGCAGCACCACGCTCGACCAGCAGCGGTACCGGATCCTCGCCCGCGAGGTCGCCGCGTTCACAGCCGCCGGGGTGCCCGCGTACCTGGACGCGGGCAACTCGAACTGGGTCCAGCCCGCGGTGATGGCCGCGCGGCTGGACAGTGCGGGCGTCCGGAAGGCGCGGGGGTTCTTCACGAACGTCGCGAACTACTACCCGACCGCCCAGGAGCAGGCCTACGCCGAGAAGGTGTCCGCGGCGACCGGCGGCTCGCACTACGTCATCGACACCTCCCGGAACGGGCAGGGCTGGCGCGGCACCTGGTGCAACGGGCCGGGCGCCGGCCTCGGGACCTCGCCCCGGATCGTCTCCGACGGCACCGCCCTCGATGCCCTCCTCTGGGTGAAGACCCCCGGGGCGAGCGACGGGACGTGCAACGGCGGACCGGCGGCGGGCACGTGGTGGTCGGCGTTCGCGAAGACCCTCGTCGCGAACGCACGGCTCGGGACGGCGCCGGCCGCGGTGTCCGCACCGGCTCCGGTCGCGCCCGTGCGGAAGGCGCCGTCGGTGGCGCCCGTCGCCCACCGCGACTCCGCGGCGTCGACTGCGACGCGCCGGGTCACCGTCCGCGGATGGGCCTTCGACCGCGACGACCTCGGCAAGTCGGTGACGATGCGGATCTCCGTCGGCGGCAAGGTCCTCGGCACCACGGTCGCGAACACCTCGCGACCGGACCTCGACCGCGTGTACCGGGTCGGCGCGTCGCACGGGTTCTCGGCGACCGTCGCCGTGCCGAGCGGTCGTCGGAGCGTCTGCCTGGTCGCCGTGGGCATCGGCGGCGGTGGCGACACGTCGCTCGGCTGCGCGACCGTCACGGTGCGCTGAGCCCCGCCGACGGGCGGTCCGGTGCCCGGCGTGCGGGAGGATGGACGCATGCCGCGTGATCTCGTCCGCCGTGCCGCCAGACGGCTCCGCCGAACCCTGACCGGCACCCGCCCGGACAGCTCCACGCCGGCGCCCGAGCCGCTGCCCGTGCTCGGCTACGTGGTGGCCGGCGGCGGGGGAGCCCACCCGGCGTCCGCGCACGTCCGGGTCGTCCGCCGCGTCGAGCACCTCGCCCGCAGCGGCCGGGCCGAGGTCCGGCAGGTCGACCCCCAGGCGTTCGTCGACGGCGCCGACGAGACGCCGTACCGCGTGCTCCTCGTGCAGCGCGACATCCTGCCGCGGGACCTCGTGGCACCGTTCCTGGCGGCCGCCGCGGCGCGGGGCGTCCGGGTCGCCGCCGAGGTCGACGACGACTTCTTCACCGAGTCCGGCCGCGCCCGGCTCGCCCGCGCCGAGTACGACCCGGACCGCCTCGCCTCCATCGACGCCCTCGTCCGGGGTGCCGACCTCGTCCTCGTCAGCACCGAGGAGCTCGCCGCAGTGGTCCGACCGATCGCCCGCCGCGTGGTGGTCGTCCGGAACGCGCTCGACCCCACCATCTGGACCCCTGGTGACGCCGTCGTCGACGACGACCTGCCCGCGGACGAGCACCGGGTCCTCTACATGGGCACGCTCACCCACGGTGCGGATCTGGAGCTGCTGCGGGACGTCTTCGCCGACCTCCGCGCGTGGGACGGGGCACCCGTCCGGCTCGAGGTGATCGGCGTGACCGAGGAACCCGACGACTCAGCGTGGTACCGCCGGGTCGAGGTCCCCGACGGCCACTACCCGGCGTTCGCCCGGTGGCTCGTCGACCACCGGCAGCGGTGGCGCGCCGGCGTCGCCCCGCTGCGCGACGAGGAGTTCAACCGCGCGAAGAGCGACCTCAAGGCGCTCGAGTACACGGCGCTCGGTCTGCCGGCGGTCGTGTCCGACCGGGTCTCCTACCGGGACGCCCGCGCCCACGGCGTCGTCGCGGTGCCCGACGACGCGGGAGCCTGGCGCGACGCGGTGCGCGCCGCGGTGGACGCCGGGGCCGCCGACCCGGTCGCGGCCCGCTGGGTGCGGGACGAGCGGACCATCGGCGACGACGGCGACGCCTGGTGGTCGGCGCTGCTCGACTAGGCTCGTCGCGTGACCGACACCGAAGCCACCGGAACGCCGCTCGTCTCGATCATCATGGGGTCGGACTCCGACTGGCCGACCATGCGGGCTGCTGCGGACATGCTCACCGAACTCGGCATCGCGTTCGAGGCCGACGTCGTGTCGGCGCACCGCACCCCTGACAAGATGACCCGCTTCGCCCGCGGGGCGGCCGCCCGCGGCATCCGAGTGGTCATCGCCGGTGCCGGTGGCGCGGCGCACCTGCCCGGCATGGTGGCCTCGATGACGACGCTGCCCGTGATCGGCGTGCCGGTGCAGCTGGCGCGGCTCGACGGGCTCGACTCGCTGCTGTCCATCGTGCAGATGCCCGCCGGGATCCCGGTCGCGACGATGGCGATCAACGGTGCGGCGAACGCCGGACTCCTGGCCGCGCGCATCATCGGAACGGCCGACCCCGCGGTCGCCGCACGCCTGTCGGAGTACTCCGAGGGACTCGAGCAGCTCGTCGAGGAGAAGGCGCAGCGCCTCCGCGACTCGCTCTGACGGGTCGCCCGTGCCGCCGCGTCAGAGGTCGGCGTGCAGCTGCCAGGTCTCGGCGGCGGAATCCGTCCAGTCGTACATGCGCGCCCGGTCGGGTCCGGCGACGGCGAGCTGGCCGGCGAGCAGCGGGTCGTTGACGACCTGGTAGATCGCCTGGGCCAACCGCTCGGCGTACGAGTCCCGGGGGTCGCGCGCCACGGTCACCCCGGCGTCGGAGGCGACCTCGCGCACGGCGGCGTCGTCGGAGTGCACGACCGGTGTGCCGAAGCTCATCGCCTCGATCACGGGCAGACCGAAGCCCTCGGCGAGGCTCGGGAACACGAACACCGTCGCACGCTCGTAGGCAACGGCGAGGTCTGCGTCGTCGATGCGGCCGAGCACCTTGACCCGGTCGCGGGAGAGCCCAGCGCGCTCCGCGGTGCCGTACACGTCGACGTCGCCCCAGCCGTCCGGACCGGAGATGACGAGCGGGATGTCCGACGGGGCGTCCGGGTGTGCCAACGCCTCGATCAGGTACTGCAGGCCCTTCCGCGGCTCGAGCGTGCCGACGGCGAGCACGTAGCGTTCCGGGAGGCCGAGGCGTTCGGCGCGCAGGTCGGCGTCGACGGGGGTGCGCAGTCGACCACTCGGTGCGCCGCCGATGACGCGGAGGCGGTCGTCGAACCGGTGGATCTCGTTCAGGGCACCCGCGACGGCGTGGGTCGGCACGACCACGGCGTCGGCGTGCTTCCACGCGCGCTTGACCATTGCCTTGTGGAACTGGACGCCCCGTGGCGTCAGGGTCTCGGGGTGGGTCCACGGCACGGTGTCGTGCACGGTGACGACCGTCTGCCGTCCGGGCTCGCTGAACCGGTTGTGCTTGACGAGCGGGGCGAGGACGCTCGGGGAGTGCACCATGCCGCGTCCGACGGTGCCGACGAAGCCGCCCTGCCACGCGAGTGAGAGCTCGCGGCGGGGGAGGGCGAGCCGGTCGAGGTCGGCCAGGCCGGGCAGGAGCGTCTGGATGTGGGCGATCTCGTCCTTGCCGACGGCGGAGACGATGCCGGCGACGTCGCAGCCCTCCGGGGCGTTCTCGATGAGGTGCCGGGTGAGCTCCTCGGCGTACCGGCCGATGCCACCCGGGACGGGGGCGACGACCTGGTCCACGACGACGTGGAGTGTTGTCATGCGGTGCGCCTCCTCGTGGTGCTGCCGTGCGCACTGCGCGGTCGGATGCCGACCATATCAGTCCGCTCGGGGAGGAACCGGGGTGCCCGGCCGGGGCGCGGAAGCGGCGGTCACCCGACGGTGCCGCGTGGCGAGGACTGCCCCGACGCCGGCGAGGACGACGTCGCCGATGGTCATGAAGACGCGGCTGATGACCGCGAGGGCGAGGGGAGCGGAACCACCCGCGACGCTGCCCAGGAGCAGGACCAGGATGCCCTCACGAGGGCCGATGCCGGCGGGCGCGATGACGACGACGAAGCCCACGAGCCACGCCACCGCGTACGCGCCGACGGCCACCGGGAAGAGCGCGGGGGAGTCGGCGCCGAAGGCCCGGAGGACCACGGTCGCCTGCACGCCGTACGCCACCCACATCACGAGCGACCAGACGAGCGACATCACGGTGCCCGACCACGTCAGGGTGGTGTCCTGCGCGGGTCGTCGGAGCACCCGGAACGCGATCGCGATGAGCCGACCGAGCACCGGCGGGGTCAGGCAGACCAGGCCCACGACGATCACCGGGATGAGCCACCAGAACGTCGCGAACCCGGTCGACGAGGCCAGCAGGACCGCGACGATGCCGACGATCGCGGCTGTGACCATGCTCACGAGCATGGAGGCGAGCGCGGCGACGGCGCTGCCGGTGCGCTGCAGGCCGTGCGCGCGCCCGAGTTCGGCCTGGGCGGCGATCGACCACACGCCGCCGGGGATGTACTTGCCGAGCTGCCCGACGAAGAAGATCGAGGACGCCGCGGCCAGGCGGACGCGGTACCCGCTGGCGGCCATCATCGCGCGCCACGAGAGCATGTTGGCGACGAGCGCGACGAGCGTGAAGACGATGCCCACGGTGACCGTCGCGACGTCGAGACTCGCGAAGTCGCGGACGATCTTGTCCCACTGCTTCGCGATGCTCCACACGAGGAACGCGACGGCCACGACGGCCGCCGCCCACTTCACGATGGTGAGCACACGTGCCCGCCGACCGGTCGTCGGCGCGGCTCCCGTCACGGCGTCGGCGGAGGTGTCGAGCGGGTCCGGGGACCCCGTGGTCGACCCCGTAGGCTGTTCAGCGTCCATCGACCGACAACTCTAAGGGAGCGCGCTGGATGCGACCCGATCCGGATCTCCGTCCGACCCTCCTCGTCGCCGCGTCGACCTTCCCGGCCGAGGCCGGTGACGGCACCCCGGGCTTCGTGCTCGACCTCGCGCTGGCACTGTCGGACGAGTACCGCGTGGTCGTCGTCGCGCCGATGACCAAGGGCGCCCGTGCCGAACAGCGGATCGGTGACGTCGAGGTCCGGCGCTACGGGTACTTCCCGGCGCGCTGGCGCGACCTCGCCGACGGCGCGATCGTGGACAACCTCAAGGCGAAGAAGTCCCGCTGGCTGCAGGTCCCGTTCTTCTTCGTGTCGATGGCCGCCGCGCTCCGCCGTGAGCGCCGTCGCTCGCAGCCGGACGTCGCCCTGCTGCACTGGATCATCCCGCAGGGCGCCGTCGGCCAGCTCGTCCTCGGGGACCTGCCGCGCGTCGTGACCACGCTGGGTGGCGACCTGTACGCGTTGCGCAACCCGCTCCTCCAGGCCGTCAAGCGGTCCGTCATCCGGAGCGCCGCGTCGGTGACCTGCATGAGCACGGACATGGCGCGCGAACTCGGCAAGCTCGGCGCCCGTGACGAGCAGGTGCACGTCGTGCCGATGGGCGTCGACCTGGACCCGATCACCCGGGCCGTCGAGCGCGAGACCCGGGTGCCCGGGCGCGTGCTGTTCGTCGGACGCCTCGTCGAGAAGAAGGGCGCCATCGTCCTCCTCGACGCACTCGACCGGATGGTCGAGCGACCGGCCGAGGTCGCCGTCGTCGGTGACGGTCCGCTCCGGGCGCAGCTCGAGGCGCGGGCGGGGTCCGTGGTCACGTTCCTCGGGGCACGCGGGAAGGAGGACCTGGCGTCCGAGTACGCGAAGGCCTCGATCGCGCTCTACCCGTCCGTGCCCGCAGCCAACGGCGACCGGGACGGCCTGCCGGTCGCGCTGCTCGAGGCGATGTCCGCCGGGTGTGCGATCGTCGCGTCCGCGGTGCCCGGCATCGTCGACGTCATCGAGGACGGCGTGAACGGGCTCCTCGTCGAGCCGGGGGACGCCGGCGGCCTCTCGGCCGCCGTCGACCGCCTCCTCGCCGACCCGGCGCTGGCGACGCGACTGGGCGTCGCTGCTGCGCAGACCGCGGCCGCGCACACGGTGGACGCCGTCGGCGACCGCTACCGCGAGCTGCTGGCGGCTGCGCGGCGCTGAGGCGGCCTGGAGGCGCGTGGCGGCGCCGCCACGCGCCTCCAGGCCCATGCGTGCGCAGTCCACGACGTGTGCGCACGTCCCCGACCGGTGCGCACCGTGCACCGTGCGCATCGCTCGTCAGCGTGCGCGGACGCTCACGCAGCGGTGCGGTCGTCGTCGGCGAGCGGCGACGCGGCGCCCGCCGGGCGCGTGCTCGCCGAGCCGACCCGCGCTCGGCGCACCGTGATCGACTTGGCGACGCGTTTCGCGAGACGGTGCGCGGGCAGCTCGACCAGGCGGGCGAAGAGCCCGGCCACGACGATCGCGACGGGGATCGCGATGAACGGCGTGAGCCACGGCAGGGACGTCGGCAGCAACAGGCCGACGGAGACCGTGATCGGCTCGTGCACCAGGTACAGGCTGAACGACAGCCGGCCGAGGGTCCGGGGCACGCGCCCCAGCATCAGGCGCTCGGCGGGGAGCCACTTGCCGCACAGGAGCACGATGAGCCCGGCCGAGGCGACGACCACGATCGGGACGTGGATGCCGACCATCGACCGCGGCACCCACCACTCGAACGTGATGCCGAGCACCGCCAGGACGGCGAGGACCCAACCGGTGCCCCGCCGGATCTCCGGGATGCGCTCCCACCCGGCGGCGAGGGCGGACCCGAGGAGGAACATCGGCAGGTACATCAGCCAGTCCTCGTGGAACTGCCTGCCGAGCCCGGAGAGCAGGAGCGCCGCGAGGACCGTGACCCACCAGACCCGGTGCGTCGCCTTCGCGATGAGGACGAACAGGGGGAGCAGGAGCGAGAACGCGACCTCCCACGTCAGCGACCACAGTGGGCTGTTGAGCCGTGTCGGCGAGAGCAGCGTGACGTCCCCGACCAGGCCGCCGGCGGTGAGCGGCTCGACGTGTCGCAGCAGCCAGCCGGACGCGCCGGGGGACGGGACCCGCGGCACCAGGAGGAACCAGACGAGGGCGAGCGCGACCGAGGCGATGACGGGCACGTAGAGCCGCAGGAGCCGGCTCGGGTAGTACGCGACCCAGTCCTGCCGGCGCCGCAGCGCCGGGAGGGTCAGCACGAAACCGCTCAGCACGAAGAAGACGAAGACCGCTTCCCCACCGGCCCAGAACACGTGCAGCGGGCTGTCGACCAACCAGGCACGGTTCGCGGGGATCGGCTGGCCGTTGTTGCCGGCAGAGAGCGTCGGGACGACGAGCAGGGCGTGGTGGACCAGGACGACGGCCGCGGCGACGCCACGGAGTCCGTCCAGGGAGCCGATGCGGCCCGCGGGGCGATCACGCATGGGCCGATCCTACTGCTGGGTGTCCGGCGACCCGTGAGCGGCGGCGTCCGGGCGGCCCGAGCGCATCGCCTGGACCGTGCGGCGAACCCCCTGCCGGAACGGCACGAAGGACCGGTCGTCGATCTCGGGCAGGACCGCGGACCGCATCCGGAGGTCCAGGCCGTGGAAGGTCGCGGAGGGATCCACGCCGTGCACGACGTCGAGGTCCTCGCCGAGCGCTTCCTCGACGGCGGCGATGACGTCCGCGATCGTGGCGGGTTGGCCGGAGGCGAGGATCTTGGTCACCGGGTCGGCGGCGGCGTCCTGACGCTCGACGAGGTCGAGCGTCTGCAGCACCATCGCCACCGCGTCGTCGATGTAGAGGTAGTCCCGCGTGGTCGTCATCGGGACGTAGATCGACGACGGACGGCCCTCGAGGTGGGCCAGGGTGAGCTGGGACACGAGTCCCTGCGGCTTCCGGAGGTTCGCGCCGGGGCCGTACAGGTTCGAGATGCGACCGACCACGAGTCGGCTGCCGGTGTGCTCCGCCCAGTCCCGGAACTGCTGCTCCTCGGCGAGCTTCGCGTGCCCGTACGGTGCGAGTGGTGCCGGTTCGGTGTCCTCGTCGAACGGGGGAGCATCGCTCCCCGCGTAGACCGCACCCGCGGAGGACGCGAAGAACACGGTGCCCGGGGCGGAGTCGTCCGCTCGGGTCGCGTCGAGCACCCGCCCGATGAGTCGCCGTTCCTGCTCGAAGACGTGCGCGCCGGTGGCGACGACGCCGGTCCCTGCACACCACAGCAGCCGCCACGGGGTCGGACCCGAGCGGACCGACCGGACGGCGTCGACGAGTGCCTGCACGGCGGCGTCCTGGTCGTCCCACGGAACGCGGGCCGCGACCGCGACGGGTGCATCGGCTCCCGCGTCGAGGGAGCGCAGGACGGCTCCGCCGAGGAACCCGCCGGCACCGACGACCAGGGTGGTCGGGTTCGTCACGCGCCGAAGACCCCGGCGGCCGTCGCGGCGTGGAGTGCCTCGTGCCAGTCGCGCATCGGCGTCAGACCGGCGCGTGACCAGGCGTCGTGGCCGAGGACGCTGTACGCCGGGCGCGGTGCCGGGCGGACGAACGCCGCGCTGTCGGTCGGCAGGACACGCTCGGGGTCGAGACCGTTCTCGGCGAAGATCGCCCGCGTGAAGTCGTACCAGGAGCCCTGCCCGGAGTTCGTCCCGTGGTAGATGCCGGCCGGGGCGTCCGCGTCGAGGAGCTCGACGATGCGGGCCGCGAGGTCACCGGTCCACGTCGGCTGGCCGACCTGGTCGGTCACGACGCTCACGGTCTCGTGGGTCGCGGCCAGCCGGAGCATCGTGGCCGCGAAGTTCGGCCCGTGCGCGCCGTAGATCCACGCGGTGCGCACGACGTACGACGAGTCGGGGGCGATCTGCCGGACGAGGGCCTCGCCTGCTGCCTTGCTGCGGCCGTAGGCGTTGATCGGGTCGGTCGGGGCGTCCTCGGCGTACGGGGCGGTGCCGTTGCCGTCGAAGACGTAGTCCGTCGAGATCGTCACGAGCTTCGCGCCGTGCCGCACGGCCGCCGCCGCGAGCAGCTCCGGGCCGGTCGCGTTGACGGCGTGGGCGTCGTCCTCGTGGGTCTCCGCGTCGTCCACCTTCGTGTACGCCGCCGAGTTGATCACGACGTCGTGCCCGGCGACCGCGGCCTCGACGGCGTCCGGGTCGGTGATGTCGAGGTCGGCACGGGAGCGAGCCGTGACGTCACGGTCGGCGAGTGCCTGCTGGAGGTCGTGTCCGAGCATGCCGGCCGCGCCGGTGATGAGGTACCGGGTCATGGTGTCGCTCCCGTGTCGAGGTCGGTCGGTGGGGTGGCGTGCGCTCAGGAGAGCGCGGCGCGCTCCTTGAGGGGCTCCCACCACGAGCGGTTGTCGCGGTACCACTGCACGACGTCGGCGAGACCCTGCTCGAAGGGGACCTGCGGCTCGTAGCCGAGCTCGGCCTGGATCTTCGAGATGTCGACCGAGTAGCGGAGGTCGTGGCCGAGGCGGTCGGCGACGCGGTCGACGAACGACCAGTCCTTGCCGGTCGCGTCGAGCAGGAGCTGGGTCAGCTCCTTGTTCGTCAGCTCGGTGCCGCCACCGATGTTGTAGATCTCGCCCGCGCGACCCTTGGTCAGGACGAGCGCGATGCCGCGCGTGTGGTCGTCGACGTGCAGCCAGTCGCGGATGTTGTTGCCCTCGCCGTAGAGCGGGACGTGCTTGTCGTCGATGAGGTTCGTGACGAAGAGCGGGATGACCTTCTCGGGGAAGTGGTACGGCCCGTAGTTGTTCGAGCAGCGCGTGATCGAGAGGTTCAGGCCGTGCGTCCGGTGGTAGCTGCGGGCGAGCAGGTCGCTGCCGGCCTTCGACGCCGAGTACGGGGAGTTCGGCTCGAGCGGGCGCTCCTCGTCCCACGAGCCCTCGCTGATCGAGCCGTAGACCTCGTCGGTGGAGACGTGCACGAAGCGTTCGGTGCCGTGGCGGAGCGCCGCGTCGAGGAGGCGCTGCGTGCCGACGACGTTGGTCTCGACGAAGATGCCGGAGTCGCGCACCGAACGGTCGACGTGGGACTCGGCGGCGAAGTGCACGATCGCGTCGACGCCCGGGATGACCTCGTCGAGCTTCTCGGCGTCGCGGATGTCGCCCTGCACGAAGGTGTACCGCGGCGAGTCCGCCACCGGCGCGAGGTTCTCGAGGTTGCCCGAGTAGGTCAGCGCGTCGTAGACGACGACCTCGGCGCCCTCGAGACCGGGGTACGCGTCCTGCAGGGTGCGTCGGACGAAGTTCGAGCCGATGAAGCCGGCTCCGCCGGTGACGAGGATCTTCACGAGGTCTGGTTCCTTTTCGGAGTCGGTGACGTTGGATCGATTGACGATACTAGGGCGTCGGCGCGGACGCTTCCTGTCCGGCGCCGCGCACACGCTTCCGCCGACGTCGGGTGAACACGGTGACGAGGACGGTCACGAGCACCGCGATCACCACGCTCGCACCGCTGAGCAGCGCTCCGGTCGTGGCGCCGGGCACGGCGTACCGCAGCTCGACCGTGTGGCTCCCGGCGGGGACCCACACGGCTCCGCCGGCGTCGTCCGCCGCGACCAGTTTCGTCGCCGCGCCGTCGACGGTCGCCGTCCAACCCGGGCGCTGCAGCGAGTCGGAGACGACGACCCAGCCGCCTGCGGTCGCGTCGACCTTCGCGACGGTGCTGTTCACGTCGTCGCCCTGCAGGGTGATGCGTGCGGTCCCGTCCGGGTCGGCGGTGTGCTCCGTGGGCGCGCTGAGCACGACGGTGTCGTCGGGCAACGACTGGTCCTCGAGTGCCCGAACCCGTGCGGTCCCGGTGCGTTCGACGACCTGGTCGGACGCCCACCGCACGCGGTCCACGGCACCGCTGCGCTCGTAGATCGTGGCGTCGCCGGTGTGCACCACGGTCACCCCGTCACCCGCGTCGGGCCGTGTCAGGCTCATCACGGCGTGACCGGAGTCGTCCGTGCCGATCGGGACGAGCTTGTCCTGCCCCGTCACCGTGATCCGGACGTGCCACGACGTGGACGCCGGGATCGTCGAGCCCTGCAGCGCGACGTTCCGGGGGCCGCCGAGGCCGGGCACCCAGCTGCTGGTGCTCGCCAGGGTCGCGCCGGAACCGTCCTCGACGACGGCCACGGTGAGCGTCATCCCGTTCGCGGAGGTCGTCGGGGCTGGTGGACCGGTGAAGGTGATGCCGTTCACGGGGCCCGTGTGGCTGGCCGACTCGACCGACGGGTCGTCGTCGGTGAGGTCCGCCCACTTCGTCTGCGCCGCACCGGCCTCGGCCGTGCCCGCGAGCGGTGCCGAGGGGTCCGCGACGAGGTACTTCGTGCTGACCCGGTCGAGGATGCCGGAGTCGACGAGCTCGGGGATGCGGTTCGGCTCGAAGGACAGGTACGTGGCGGTCGGGTACGTGTCCGGGTCGACCGCCCGCATCAGGTCCTTCCACTCGCTCGTCTGGAACGCGTGCCCGGTCGTCTCGCGGATCCGGAAGTACGACGACGATCCGGGGAGCATGGCGCTGCCGGTCGTGGCGTACCGGTCCTGGTCGGAGACGTGCTCCTCGAGGTACTTGACGGCCGGGGTGGTCGGGTAGAACGTCGAGGTCGACGCGATCGGCCACCAGGGCTGCGTGGCGACGACGGCCGGTACGGCGACGAGCGCGATGACGCCGATGGACGCGACGGTGGCCCACACCCGCGACCGGAACAGCCAGACGACGGCGACGAGGACCACGGTGACCACGCCGAGGACCCCGACCGCGAGCAGCTCGAGCTTCGTCCGGTGGACGTACTGCTCGGGCACGGGGTCGAGCGCGAGGAGCGTCTGCAGCCCGACACCGACGGCGACGAACAGCACGGCGGCGACGGCGAGGATGCGCCCGGTGCGACGCAGCGGACCCGCGGCGCGGAACCGCACGAGCTCGTCGCGCAGGTTCTCCGGCTGTGCGAGGCGTCCGAACCCGACGCCGGCCATCACGGCGGCCAGGAACAGCACGGCGACGCGGGCACGGCCGATGGGGTTGCTGTCGAAGACGGGCAGCTCACGGACGGCCGACAGGACCGGGCCGCCGAGGTAGACGATGACCACGGCGAGGGCGAGCAGCGCGGCCGTGATCGCCACGACGCCGTGCGTGCGACGACGGACGAGGTCGTCGCCCGGACCGCCGACGGCACCGGCCGGTCGGATGAGGACCGCTGCCGCGATGAGCACGACGGCCGCGATGCCGAGGTACGAGTACTCCTCGACGGGGTTGCGGATGCCCCAGGCGGCCCCGGTGCTCTGCAGGAACGAGATGTCCGGCACCCATGCGCTGACGAGCGGCGGCGTCCCGAGCCCGTTCGGGCCGCTCTGGCCACGGCCGCTGAAGTCGACGAGGCTCGTCGCGTTGATCGCGAACGGCACGAGCTGCCAGGCGGACAACAGCACGCCGAACAGGATCCCACCGATCGCGATCACCCCGCTCAGGACCACGGGCAGCCAGCGGCGGTGCGCGACGATCGTCCGCGCCAGGAAGAACAGGCCGCCGATGAACAGCGCGTAGCCGACGATCGCGGGGAACCCGCCGAGCAGCATGGAGGCGACCGGCACGGCCACGGCGATGACGTCGCGGGCGCGGAGCTCCACCGCTGCGCGGTCGATGGCCCAGAACAGGAGCGGGATGAAGGCCGCGACGCGGGTCTGCGGCCAGTTCGACCACGCGACCATGAAGCCGCACGACGAGTAGACGAGGGCGGCGACCGCCCAGCCGGCGCGCGGAACGCCCCAGCGGCGGAGCAGGAGCGACATGCCGACGGTGACGACGACGATCTCGAGCAGCTTCACCACACCGGGTGCGTACGCGAGGGGCAGGATCCACCACGGGAGGGAGAGTGGCGACCAGGCGCCGGAGTCCGGGATGCCACCGAGCTCGGCGCCACCGGCGACGTACGGGTTCCAGGCTGCGAACACACCCTCGTGCGCCAGACGGGTCAGCAGCGAGGTCTGCGGGGCGACGGTGTCGATCGTGTCGCTGTTGAGGATGTTGGTCGAGTTCGCCATCGAGCGGAGCGACTCGCCCCACGGCGTGTAGCGGGTCAGCAGCCCGGTGTTGAGGAACGTTCCGTGCCCGATGAGCGCCGGGCCGATGGTCCAGACCACGAACGCGGCGAGGGCCGCCCACGCGGCGATCTCGACCCAGCTGCCCGGACGTCGCAGCCAGAGCGCGACGCGCGTCCGCCGATCCGGTCCGGCCGCGCCGCGCTCAGTCGCCATAGCGCTGCAGCTTCTGCAGGTCGAGCTGCTCCTCGGCCAGCGTCCTGTTCAGTCGCGTGAGGTCGGCGACCACGCCGATCACGATCGCGAGGACGGCGGTGATGAGCAGCACCACCCCGAGGATGATCGACTGCAGGTGGTTGCCGCCGGTGTGCATCGCGAGGAGCACGAGGTAGCGGACGAGCGGCCAGAGCCCGAGCACGCCGAGGACCGCGGCGACCCAGAGGAAGAGCGCCATCGGGCGGTACATCAGGTAGACGCGGGCGATCGCCGACCCGGACTGGAACATGTGCTGCCAGATGTTCTTGAACAGCCGCGACTCGCGCGTCTTCGGGTTCGTGGTGATCGGGATCGACGCGATCGCCAGGCGCTTGTACCCGGCCTGCACGATGGTCTCCATGCAGTAGCTGAAGCGCGTCACGATGTTCAGACGGATGAGCGAGTACTTCGAGTACGCGCGGAACCCGCTCGCCGCGTCGGGGAGGTCGAGGCCGGCTGCGCGCGAGGCGACCCAGGAGCCGAAGCGCTGCATGAGCTTCTTGAAGCCGGAGAAGTGCTCGATCGTCCGGGTCTGGCGGTCGCCGATGACGATCTCGGCTTCCTTGCGCAGGATCGGCTGGACCAGGTCGGCGATGTGCGCCTGCGGGTACTGGTTGTCACCGTCGGTGTTCACGACGATGTCGGCGCCGTGCAGCAGGGCGTAGTCGACGCCGTCGCGGAACGACCGGGCGAGGCCCATGTTCGTGGTGTGGTGCACGAAGTGGTGGACGCCGTGCTCCTTGGCGACCTCGACGGTCCGGTCGGTGCTGCCGTCGTTGATGACCAGGATCTCGATCTCGTCGATGCCGTCGATCTGCTTCGGGATCGAGTCGATGACGCTGGCGAGGGTGTTCTCCTCGTTGAGGCATGGGATCTGGACGAATAGCTTCACGGGTCGCGGTGTCTCGTTTCAGGGAGTCGGCAACGTGCTCGAAACCAGGACAGCCTATGCGACGCGCGTGTCACGGGAGACCGGACCCCGCCGAGCCCGGCCCGATGTGTGGTGTACCAGACGCCTTGCTAGGCTGCTCCGGTGCAGATCCGCGAACTGAAGATCCCCGGCGCGTGGGAGTTCACGCCCGTCCAGCACGGCGACGCACGAGGAGCATTCCTCGAGGCGTACCGCGCCGACGTCCTCGAAGAGACGGTCGGCCACCCGCTGGACCTCCGCCAGGTGAACATGTCGATCTCGTCGGCCGGCGTCGCACGGGGCATCCACTACGCCCTCGTCGCGCCGAGCCAGGCGAAGTACGTCACCGCGGTGCGCGGCGCGTTCATCGACTACATCATCGACATCCGCGTCGGTTCGCCGACCTTCGGGCAGTGGGACTCGGTCCGGATCGACGACGTCGACCGCAAGGCCGTCTACCTGTCCGAGGGTCTCGGCCACGCGATCGTCGCGCTCGAGGACCAGTCGACCGTGAACTACCTCGTCAGCGCCCACTACAACCCCGAGCGCGAGAAGGGGATCACGATCCTCGACCCGACCGTCGGGCTCACCCTGCCGGAGGGGCTCGGCGAGCCCGTGCTCTCCGAGAAGGACACCAGCGCGCCGACGCTCGAGCAGGCCGCCGAGCAGGGGCTGCTGCCGATGTACGACGAGTGCGTCGCCTACACCGAGTCCCTCCGAACGAAGAAGTAAGGGAAAGACCGTGAAGGGCATCATCCTCGCCGGGGGTTCCGGCACCCGTCTCTGGCCGATCACCAAGGGCATCAGCAAGCAGCTCATGCCGATCTACGACAAGCCGATGGTCTACTACCCGCTGTCGACGCTGATGATGGCCGGCATCCGCGAGGTCCTGGTCATCACGACGCCGGAGTACAACGACCAGTTCCGCGCGCTGCTCGGCGACGGTTCGGCGCTCGGCATGGAGATCCAGTACGCCGTGCAGCCCAGCCCGGACGGCCTCGCCCAGGCGTTCGTCATCGGTGAGGACTTCATCGGCGACGACAGCGTGGCACTCGTCCTCGGCGACAACATCTTCCACGGCACCGGCCTCGGCACGAACCTCCGGAAGAACACCGAGGTCGAGGGCGCGACGATCTTCGCGTACCACGTGGCCGACCCGAAGGCCTACGGCGTCGTCGAGTTCGACGACAGCTTCACCGCGGTCTCCATCGAGGAGAAGCCGGCCGAGCCGAAGTCGAACTACGCCGTCCCCGGCCTGTACTTCTACGACAACGAGGTCATCGAGATCGCGAAGACGATCGAGCCGAGCGCACGTGGCGAGCTCGAGATCTCGACCGTGAACGAGCGCTACCTCGAGGCGGGCGAGCTCGGTGTCCAGGTCCTCGACCGCGGCACCGCCTGGCTCGACACCGGGACGTTCGAGTCGATGATGCAGGCGTCGGAGTACGTGAAGGTCATCGAGGACCGTCAGGGCTTCAAGATCGGCTGCATCGAGGAGATCGCCTGGCGCAACGGCTGGATCGACGACACGCAGCTCGCCGAGCTCGCCGCGCCGCTGGTCAAGGGTGGCTACGGCGTCTACCTGCAGCGGCTCCTCTCCGCGTAGTCGTCCTGTGGCGATCTTCCGACGCCGCCGTCGCGACGCGACGCCCTCCGGCTCCGGCCTGGAGGCGCGACCCGCGTCCGTGACGGCGGCGTCGCCCGTCCGCGTGGCCGGGTTCGACGGCCCGCTGCCGCACCTGGACCGCGCGGTCACCGTGCTCCTGGTGAGCCGTTCGGACCGGTACGAGCGCCTCCCCGCTATGGTGGCGGCGGCCCGACGGGCGTTCGGTCCCGAGATCGACGTGCGCGCCGTCGGGTACGTCGCCGACGCCTCCCCGCAGGACACTCCACAGCGCGGCGTGCCCTGGGTCCGCCCCGACGCGGTGGACGGCATCGGGTCCGCGATCAACGCCGGGGTGTCGACCGGGGTCGGCCGCGTCCTGCTCGTCGTCGACTCCACCGTCGGTGTCACCGACCAGGACCTGCAGGTGCTCGCCACGGCGGGACACGACCGCGTCGCCCAGGCGCGCGTGTGGTCGTCCGACGGCAGTCGTCGGCACGGAGTGCGCCTGCTCCGTCCCGGGGCGCTTCCCTGGACGGACGACGATCCGGGCACCCCGCCGTCACCGGACGTGGCTGCGGCGATCTCGGACGCGCGCCTCGCCGACGGGATCCGGACGCTGCCGGTGTTCGCGGCGGACCAACCCGTGGTCGCGGTGCCGGGTGCGGCGGTGGTGCCGGCGCCGTGCCTCCCGGACGAACGCATGACCCTCACGGCCTGGACCCGCGCGATCGCGGACCGGACCGAGGAGGACCCCGTCGTGACGTGGGCGGTCGAACGGTCGGCCGAGGCGGGACGCACCATCGACCAGACCGTCGTCGACGCATTCGCCGCCTGGCGCGACCGCGAGCCGGAGCCCGGCGGCTCGGGTGTCGTCGCGGGTCCGCCGCTGCCACCCTGGGGTGCTCGCCCGGTGACGCCCGTCCCGCGGCGCACGGCGTCCACTGACCAACTGGCGTGGTCCATCAAGATCGCGGCGCCGGCCGGGCCGGAGGGGGACGGCTGGGGCGACGTCCACTTCGCGGCCGAACTCGCCGGAGCCCTCGAACGGCTCGGACAGCGGGTCCGCGTCGACCGGCGGGACGCCCACGTCCGCGAGGACGACGACGCGGACGACGTCACCCTCGTGGTGCGCGGTCTCGACCGGGTACCGCCGAACCCGGCGTCCGTGAACCTGCTCTGGGTCATCAGCCACCCGGACGACGTCGCCGACACCGAACTCCGGTCGTTCGACGCGGCGTTCGCGGCCGGTCCCGTCTGGGCAGCGGCGGCGGCCGAGCGTTCGGGTGTCCCGGTCCGGACGCTGTTGCAGGCCACTGACCCGACGGTCTTCCGCCCGTCCCCGCCGTCCGGACCCGATGCCGGTCGGGTGGTCTTTGTCGGGTCGACCCGGGGGACGTCGCGCCCGGTGGTGTCCGACGCGGTCGCGCTCGGCGCCGATCTCCGCGTGCACGGTCCAGGGTGGGAGTCCGTCGTGCCGGAGTCGATGCGCGGCGCACCAGCGTTGACGCGGGCCGAGGTCGCCGCGTCCTACGCCGCCGCTCGGGTGGTGCTCAACGACCACTGGCCGGACATGGCGGCGGGGGGCTTCGTGTCGAACCGGGTGTTCGACGTGCTGGCGTCCGGGGGAGTCGTGGTCACCGATCCGGTCGCCGGGCTCGGGGACGTGCTCGACGTCCCGACGCTCGCGGTGGCCCGGTCACGGGACGACCTCGCCGCCATGCTCGACCCGGCGCACGCGTGGCCGACGCCCGACGAGCGAGCCGCGGTCGCTGCCCGGATCGCCGCCGAGCACTCGTTCGACGCCCGCGCCGAGGTCCTGCTCGACACCGCCCGCGCCGAGCGCGCCCGCCTCCGCACCTGACCGCGCCGGCGAACGACGCCGCGCCTCGCGCTACTTGCGGGTCACCCAGCGGGCGCGCACGGCGAGACCGACGCGCAGCACGAGCCGGAGCGGCCACAGCCACCACGCCCGGTACTTCCGCGACAGGAACCGGTAGGCGCTGCGGTGGTGCTCGATCTCCATGCGGCGCCGGTTCGACGACGTCGAGTGCGCCCCGGTGTGCGTGACGACCGCGGAGGGCACGTACACGTTCGCCCGTTCGGCCAGCCCGACGCGCTGCCCGAGGTCGACGTCCTCGAAGTACATGAAGTACGACTCGTCGAAGCCCCCGAGCTGCCGGAACAGGTCGGTGCGGATGAGGAAGCACGCGCCGGACAACCAGCCGGCCTCGCGCTCGACGACCTGCGTGGTGGACCAGTACCGCTGGCTCCAGGGGTTCCCCGGCCAGAAGCGCGAGAACGCCGCGTGGCCGAGGCCGGTCCGGAGCGAGGGGAGCCGTCGGGCGGACGGGTAGGTCTCACCCTGGTCGTCGAGGATCCGCGGTCCGAACGACCCACCGTGCGGCAGCCGGTCGGCCGCGGCGACGAGCTCGTCGATCGACCCCGGCTCGAGCACGACGTCGGGGTTCGTGACGAGCAGGAAGTCCGGACGGACGTCGGGCAGGACGTCGTCGAGCGCGCTCAGGGCGGCGTCGATCCCGCCGCCGTACCCGCGGTTCCCGCCGGAGGACACCACGACGGCCCCGTAGGACTCGCCGATCGCCCGGAGCGCGTCGAGGTCGGCGGACCCGTTGTCGGCGATCACGACGGCGACCGGCGAAGTCGACGCGGCCTCGATGCTCGCGAGGAAGGGCCGGATCGTCTCACCGGTGTTGTAGGTGACCGTCAGGACGGCGACGCGGATCACCGCGAACCACCCCCGGCGACCGTCTCGTATGCGGCGACGTGCACGGCGGCGGTGGCGTCCCACGTGAAGTCGTCGGCCCGCAGGAGTGCGGCGGCCCGGTGCGACGTGACGAGTGCGGGATCGTCGAGCAGCGAGGCCATCGCGGCCGCCAGCGCCGAGGCGTCTGGTTCGGTGTACACGGCGGCGTCGCCCCCGACCTCGGGCAGCGAGAGCCGGTGGGTGGTGAGGACGCACGCTCCGGTCGCCATCGCCTCGACCACCGGCAGGCCGAAGCCCTCGCCGAGCGACGGGTACACGACGAACTCCGCGCCGCCGAGGAAGCCGGCGAGGTCCTCGAGCGGGAGGTACCCGGCCTCGACGACGTGGTCGGCGTCCTGCAGCGCGTCGAGCCGTTCGATCGCGGCGTCGTCCCAGCCACGGGCCCCGGAGAGCACGAGCCACGGCGTCGGTGACCCGGTGGCGTCCCGCGCACCCCGGACGGCGGCGTACGCGTCGAGCAGCGCGGTGACGTTCTTGCGCGGCTCGATCGTGCCGAGGAACGCGATCCACGGGGCGTCGTCGGGCAGACCCGCGGCGATGCGGGCGTCTTCGACCTCGGCGGTGGTCGGCTCGTGGAACCGGGCGCGGTCGACCCCGAGCGGAGCGACCCGGACGTCGGCGCGGATGCCGGTGACGACGCGTGCGGCTTCGGTCGCGGTGGCGGCGCTCGGCACGATCACGACCGGGCGGGTGCGCAGCGAGCGGCGGCTCCACCAGGTGAAGAACGTGCGCTTCAGGCGCGAGTGCCACTCCGGGTTGGAGAAGAACGTGGCGTCGTGCAGGGTCACCACCGACCCGCGTCGCCAGGTGAACGGGAACGTGTAGTGCGGCGAGTGCAGCACGGTCGCGCCGAGTCGGCGGCCGAGTGCCGGCAGGCCGGTCTGCTCCCAGAGGAACCGCAGCGGCACCGAGTCGGTCCACGCCGGCGCCCGGTGCACCGTGACGTGCGGGGCGATCGACGCGAAGTGCGACGCGTGCACCGGACGGACGACCAGGTGGACGTCGAGCCCGGGATCGGTGAGGTGCGACGCGACTCCCTCGACGTAGCGTCCGACGCCGCCGAGGTTCCGCGGTACCGCCGTCCCGTCGATCAGGACGGTGAGCTGCGGCACGCGTGGTTCCTTCCGTGCGGGAACGCCGCGGCCGGTGCCGTCGACGGGGGAGTGTCCAGGATAGCCCGCCCCGCTCATGCGCTCGGGTCCACGCCGCTCCGCGGGACGGACGCGACCCGCGACTGGCGGAGCCGGTGCGCGAGGTGCGCGGGGAGGTGCCGCGTGACGTCGGCCAGCGCTGCCAGGACGAGCCGTGCCTCCTGGCGGGTGCTGCCGGCGGTCAGTCCGCGCAGGCCGCGCACGAGGGTCCGGACGCTCGCACGCAGCACCGTCGACCACGGCGCGTGCCAGAGGGCGACGACGATCCGGTTGCGGGCGTTGCGGAAGACGAACAGGTCGCTCCGCACGCCCGACGAGGCCGAGTGGTCGTGCTGGACGACGGCGTCGCCGGCGTACTCGACGCGCCAGCCGCGTCGGCGCAGCCGCCACGCGAGTTCGGTGTCCTCGTAGTACATGAAGAGGGACTCGTTGAGGAGTCCGACGTCGTCCAGCGCGGCCCGCCGGAGCGCGGATGCGCCGCCGGAGAAGCCGAAGACCGCGCGGTCGGCGACCCGGTCGGCCGGGGCGAACCAGTCGCGGTCCATGCCGTTGCCGTCGCGGTCGACGCGGACACCGGTCGAGTTGAGGCGGACCTCGCCGTCCGGGGACGGCACCCACAGGTGGCCGTCGTGGTCGCGAAGCGCGCGCCCGGTGGGTGCGGGAGCGGCGGACTGGAGGCGCGACCAACGTCCGGCGAGCACGATGCGGCCCGTCACGGCCGCGACGTCCGCAGGGGCGGCGTCCAGGTGGTCGCGGAGCGCCGCGACGAAGCCCGGCGCGGGCTCGGCGTCGTTGTTGAGGAGGACCACGACGTCGGCGTCCGCGTGTCGGATGCCCGCGTTGGCACCCGCGGCGAACCCGCCGTTCGTGTCGAGGGCCAGCACCGTGGCGTCGGGCAGGTCCCGCCGGAGCTCGGCGACGGAGTCATCGGTCGAGCCGTTGTCGACGACGATGACCTGGTCGGCCGCGCCGTCGTCGAGGACGGCGCGCACCGCCCGCGTCGTGAGGTCGGCACGGTTCCAGTTGACGACGACGACCGCCGTGCGGCTGACGCCGTCGGCCGGGGTCAGTCGAGCTCCTCGATCGAGGGCTTCGCGTAGACGGTGCCGACGGCGTCGCCGAACGACGGGACCTCGAACGAGTCGCACTCGGGAAGGTCGTGCAGGTGCCGACCGGCGGAGTCCATCATCGACACGTTGATGAAGTACTTGCCGGTGCCGAAGTTCGTGTCCGCGATGCGGAGGCGGAGCTTCCTGCGACCGTGCAGCGGCTCGAGGTGGATGCCCATGATGCCGGTGGTGGTGCCGTAGACGACCTGACCAGCGGTGTTGTTGATCTGGACCGCGGCTTCCCAGTCCTCGACACGGTCGAGGTGCTCGAACTCCATGTCCACGATGAGGTCGTCACCGGGGACGATCGGCGCGCGGTGCTCCTTGCCCTCGGCGGTCACGGTGGCGCCGAGGACGGTGCCGCGGCCGACCGCCACGTCCGCGCTGAGCTCGCCGGAGCGGCGCTCCTCGAGCACGTCGCGGAACTTGCTGACCGCCTGCACCGCGTCGCCGTCGTGCAGGACCTTGCCCTTGTTGAGCAGCACGACGCGGTCGCACATCTCCTGCACCTGGCTGAGCGAGTGCGTGACGATGATGATCGTCTTGCCCTGCTCCTGGAACGAGCGGATGCGGTCGAGGCACTTGCGCTGGAACGCTTCGTCGCCGACGGCCAGCACTTCGTCGACGAGCAGCACGTCGGGATCGGTGTGCACGGCGACGGCGAACGCGAGCCGCACGTACATGCCGGATGAGTAGAACTTCACCTGGGTGTCGATGAAGTCGCCGATGCCGGAGAACGCGAGGATGTCGTCGAAGCGCTCCTCGGTCTCCTTGCGGCTCAGGCCGAGCAGGGACGCGTTGAGGAAGACGTTCTCACGGCCGGACAGGTCCGGGTGGAAGCCCGCTCCGAGCTCGAGCAGCGCGGCCAGACGCCCGCGGCGGGCGACCGTGCCGGACGTCGGCTGGATGATGCCGCCGATCGCCTTGAGCAGCGTGGACTTGCCGGAGCCGTTCTGGCCGATGAGCCCGACGGTGGTGCCGGCCTGGATCGAGACGGTGACGTCGTCGAGCGCCCAGAAGTCCTGGCGGTGCTTCCGGCCGGCGCGGCCGAGCGTGACGATGCGCTCGCGGATCGTGTTGTCCTTGCGGACGACGAACCGCTTGCGGACGTGGTCGATGACGATGACGTCCGGACGGTCGGCAGTGGCGCCGGACGTCGACGGGGCGACGGGGGTGCTGATGGCCATGGTCTAGAGCTCCTGCGCGAAGTTGCCCTGCAGACGGGAGAACACCCGCTGCGCTCCGAGCAGGCAGAGGAGCCCGATCACGAAGGCGATGCCGAGTCGCAGCATGAGGTGGTCGGGGTAGACCACCTTGGTCGGGTCGTGGATCCAGATCGCGTTCTGCAGGCCGAGCACGGACAGCGTGAGGGGGTTGTTCGTGTAGACCGTCAGGAGCCAGCCCACCTTGAGGTTCGCGAGGACCATCGAGTACGAGTACACGATCGGCGATGCCCAGAGCAGCACCATCAGGCCGACGTCGATGACGAACTGGACGTCGCGCAGGTACACGTTGAGGGCACTGAGCACGAGGCCGATCGCCGCGCCGTAGACCAGGATCACCAGCAGCGACGGGATCAGGTAGACCAGACCGCCGTGCCAGGGGAACGCCCCGAGGATGAGGGTGAACACCAGCAGGATCGCGAACTGGATCGCGAAGTTGACCAGGGCGGCACCGACGCTCGCGAGCGGGAAGACCTCGCGCGGGACGTAGACCTTCTTGATCAGTCCGCTGTTGCCGACGATCGAGCTGGTCGACCCGGCGACGATCTCGCTGAACAGCGTGTAGGCGCTCAGACCGGTGAAGACGTAGATCGCGAAGTTGTCGATGCCGTGCGCGGCGCCGAGCACCTTGCCGATCACGAAGTAGTAGATGAGCAGCTGGGTGAGCGGACGCACCAGCGTCCACACGAACCCGAGCGCCGAGTCCTTGTACCGCGCCTTGAGGTCGCGGCGGATGAGCATCCCGAGCATCTCGCGCTGCCGGAAGACGTCGCGGAGTTCTCGCCAGGTTCCTCGGATCGCACTCGTCGGGGCGCCGACGACGACGAGGGGTTCCTTCGCGAGCGCCGCCATGCGGGCTTGATCGACCATTCGTCTCTTCGTTCGTGGGGGCAGGACCGGAACAGCATACTCACCGCACCGACGGGGAACCGGAGTGCGGCGAACACCGGACGACACCTGTCGTCCGACCCCTGTGCGGGGGTGAATGTGCGCGATGGCAACCCTCAACCTTCACTTTGGGGTTACCGTTGACGCAACCCGGACCCTTGTCAACATCCACAGGACGGCCCGTCAGCATGCAGCTTGCTCCACGGCCGATCGCTGCGCTCGCGGTGGTCGGTGCTCTCAGTCTCCTCGCGGCGGGTTGTTCCGCCGGCGGCGACACCGACCCCACCCCGAGTGCCTCGCGGTCCGCCACGGCGACCACGACGCCGACGTCGACGCCGACTCCCACGGCGACGGCCGACACCGACGAGCCCTCGTCCGGTGCCACCGCGGGCGACGACGACGTCCCGACCGCGTTCCCCGGTACCGGGCAGACCACGCAACCCGACACCGATCCCGGGGAGTTCCCGGCCACCGCGGTCGTGACCTTCTCCGGATGGGACGCCGGCAGCAAGTCGCTGCAGGCGGGCGGTCTGGTGTCCGGGACGACGAACGCGTCCGGGACCTGCACGTTCACGGCGAAGAAGGACGCTGTCTCGCGCACCGTCACGAGCGCGGCCCAGGCGAGCGCCTCGTCGGTGAACTGCGCCCAGGCGTCCTTCCCCGCGAGTCAGGTGTCGACCGGGACCTGGTCGATCACGCTCAAGTACACGGTCGGGTCGCAGTCGACCACATCCGACCCGATGACGGCGGAGGTGCCGTGATGCGATCCACTGACCAGACCTGTGCGCCACGGCGCCTGCTCCGCTCGGCGCTCGGCATGGTCGCGGCGCTCGCGATCGCCGTCAGCGGGTTGACCGTCGGCACGATCGTGTCCGAGCAGACGACGACCGAGTCCGCATCCGCCGCGACCGCCGCGGGCTTCGACCCGGGCAACATCATCAGCGACGCGAACTTCTACAACGGATCCGCGATGAGCGGTTCGAGCGTCCAGTCGTTCCTCAACAGCGTCGCGCCGAACTGCACGCAGCGGTCCGGCGGGCCGAAGTGTCTGAAGAACTTCACGCAGAACATGAGCGGCATCTCCGCCGTGTCCGGTCGGTGCTCGGCGATCGCGAGCGGCAACAAGTCCGCTGCGACGATCATCGCCCAGGTCGGTGCCGCGTGCGGCATCAGCCAGAAGGTGCTCCTCGTGCTCCTGCAGAAGGAGCAGGGCATCGTCACGACGAGTTCGCCGACGAGCTACATGTACCTGCACGCCACGGGCTTCGCCTGCCCGGACACCGCACCGTGCGACCCGGCGTACTTCGGCTTCGGCCAGCAGGTCTACGCCGCCGCGCTGCAGTTCAAGCGCTACCAGGCGTCCCCGACGTCGTGGGCGTACCAGGCCGGGCGCAACAACGCGATCCTCTACAACCCGAACGCCGCGTGCGGTCGGAAGACGGTCTACATCCAGAACCAGGCGACCGCCGGGCTGTACATCTACACGCCGTACACCCCGAACGCCGCCGCGATGGCGAACCTGTACGGCACCGGCGACAGCTGCTCGGCGTACGGCAACCGCAACTTCTGGCGCATGTACACCGACTGGTTCGGGTCGCCCACGGGCGGTTCCTCGCCGATCGGCAGCCTCGACTCGCTGAAGGCCGGCTTCAAGCAGGTCGTCGTCGGCGGCTGGACCGCCGACCCGGACACCACGGCTGCGATCAAGGCCCAGGTCTACGTCGACGGCGTCGGCAAGGCGTCGGTGATGGCCAACGCCGTCCGTCCGGACCTCGCGGGCCGCCTCGGCGCGAACAACACCGCGCATGGGTACACCGCGACCCTCAGCGGCCTGTCCACCGGCAAGCACACCGTGTGCGTGTTCGGCATCAACACCGGTCCGGGGTCGAACACGCTGCTCGAGTGCCGGGACGTCACGGTCTCCGGCGGCGTCCCGACGGGCGTGATCGACGCGGCGTCCGCCGTCGCCGGCAAGCTGACGATCCGCGGCTGGGCCATCGACCGGGACAGCCAGTCGGCGACCCAGGTGCAGGTCCGTGCCGACGGCAAGACGCTCGGGACTCTCAACGCGAACGCGGCGAAGAGCGGGCTGAACGCCGCGATGCCGGGCTACGGCGACAACCACGGGTACTCCGGCACGGTGCAGGGCTTCCCGGCGGGGACGCACACCGTCACCGTGCACGCCAAGGACCTGTCGAACGGGAAGTGGACGCAGATCGCGTCGAAGTCCGTGTCGCAGGCCACCGGCTACCCGTGGCTCGCCGTCGACGAGGTGGCGTCCAAGGCCCCCGGCAAGCTCCTGGCCCGCGGCTGGGCGATCGACCCGGACACCACCGGGACCGTCCGTGTGCACTTCTACCTGGACGGCAAGGCGCTCACGTCGATCGCCGCCGACCAGACGAAGACCGGGTTGAACAACGCGAAGCCGGGGTACGGCGACAAGCACGCGTACCGCCTGGAGCGGAGCGGGATCAGCGCCGGCAAGCACAGTCTGTGCATCATCGCGATCAACCAGGGTCCGAAGAACCTCAACGCGAGCATCTGCAAGCCGTTCTCCACGCCGACCGGGCCGCCGAAGGTGACGGTCGACCAGGCCGCGTCCGCCGGACTCGGTGCGATCACCGTGAGCGGGACCGCGTACGACCCGGACACGACTGCGGGGGTGTCGCTGACCTACACGGTCGACGGCAAGCAGGTCGCGACCGGGACGGCGAACCAGACGAAGAGCGGCTTCGACTCGGCGCACCCCGGCTACGGCAACGCGCACGGCTACACGCAGAAGCTCACCGGTATCGGCCCGGGCAAGCACACGGTCTGCGTGGTCGCCAAGAACGTCGGCGGCGGCTCGAACGCCAGCACGTGCAAGTCGGTCGCCGCGGCGACCGGCAACCCGACGCTGCTGCTCGACGAGGTCTCCTCGCCGGCGCCCGGCCAGATCCGGGTGCGCGGCTGGGCGATCGACCCGGACACGGCCGCCTCGCTTCGGGTGCACGTGTACTTCGACGGTGCCGCTGGCGTGTCCATCGCGGCGGACCAGGCGAAGCCGTCGCTCGCGACGGTCTACGGCGGGTTCGGTGGGAACCACGCGTTCTCGTCGACGTTCACCGGCAAGAAGGCGGGCGCGACGAGCGTCTGCGTCTTCGCCATCAACCAGGGTGCTGGAGACAACACCGAGGTCTGCAAGTCGGTGACGGTGCAGTAGACGGTCACCACGTGACGGACGGGAGGCGCGGTGCCAGCTGGCACCGCGCCTCCCGTCCGTCACGGGGCCGGACCACCGCCCGTCCCGACACCGGCGTCCGGCGCGCGGTCAGCGCTTGCGGAGCGCGCGCGCGACGCCGCCGAGGCGGTCCAGCACCCGGAACTCGGCCGAGTGGGTCAGGGCGTCGTACCGCCGTGCCATCGCGTCGCGCTCGGCCTCGGCGGTGCGACGTGAACGGTCGACGACCGCGACGGCCTCCTCCGAGATGATGAGGCGACGGTTGATGTCCTCGACGCCGGAGCGGTGGACGTCGCGCTCGCGCTCGGTCTCGCGCAGGAGTTCACGGTGCAGCGCGGCCCAGCGCAGCAGCGGGTCGCGTGCGCCCGACCGACCGGAGGCGCGCTCGACGGCGGCGTCCAGGGACGGCCCGACCTGGGCGGCACGCGCAGCGAAGGAGTGCCGTTCGACGACCACGGCGTGCAGGCGCTCGACGAGGGCGTCCCGTTCGGCCGCCGGCATCGCGAGGGCGCGTTCGAGGGCCGCCGCGTCGTCGACGACCGGGACGTCGCCCAGCCCGAGTTCGTCCAGCCCGAGGGCGCAGGTGGTGACGGGCAGCGCGCCGCACGCGAGCGATTCGTACAGGCGGGAGTTCAGGGTGCCGAACTCGGCGGCCGGCGCGATGACGTCGTCGACCACGAACGCGGCCGAGCGGTAGACCTCGGGCAGTGCGAAGTAGGACACCGCGGGTCGGAGCTCCACGCCGGCCGAGCCCTGCACGTGCTCGACGTTGGCGGCGAACCAGACGATCGGCTCCGCTGGGGCGACCCGCTCGAGGACGTCCTGGACGCCGCGCCGGGCACCCCAGAAGTTCACCGTGGTGACCGCCCGGTCGCTGCGGGGGGTCGGCGCACCGTCGACGTCGGTCGTGAAGAGGTCGAGGTCGACGCCGATCGGCACGACCTCCACCGGGCGGTCGAGCACCCGGGCGAGCTCGTCGCGCGCGATCGACGAGGACGCCCACACGGCGTCGTACTCGCCGAGCCAGGGGAGTGTCGCCCACTGCGCGGTCCAGTTCCGGACCCAGGCAACCGTGGCGGTCCCGGCGGGCACGAGCCCGGGGACGAACGACTCGATCATGTTCACCAGGACCGTGGTGTCGTCGGGGACGTCCTCCGCCCAGCGCTCGATCGGCCACATCGCCACGCCCCAGCCGTCGGCACGCAGGGCCCGCGCGAGCCCGAGCGCGACGAACAGGTCGCCCTTGCCCTCGGCTGGGTCGGCCGTCGACACCGCGAAGCGGATCGTCCCCCTGGCCCCGACCGCGTGGTCACCACGCGCGATGGCGGCGTAGTCGTCGGCGAGGGGCGACGAGGCGGGGGAGGTCGGGATCGAGGACTGCGGCACGGGGACTCCGGGTCTGGGGAGGGACACCGCGACGTCGGACGGGTCACGGCGAACGGTGCGGCCGGGTGGGGGCCGTCTGCCATTGTGCACGAACCCGACCCGATCACAGGGGAGCGGCGTGCTCGGCCTTGTATGGTGATGTCGGCCGACGGGCACTCCCGACGGTCGCACCGCCGATCCATGCCGCACGCGCGGCAGCCGCTGGAGGAACCCGCCGTGACAGAGCGCAAGCCGGGAGTCGTGTCCGTCGTCCTCGTGAACTACAAGGGCACGGACGACACCCTGACGAGCATCGCCGAGCTCCGCAAGCAGGACTGGCCGCAGGACAAGCTCGAGGTCATCGTCGTCGACAACGGCTCCGGGCCCGAGCACGTCGGGCGGCTGAAGGCCTCCGACCTCGACTTCACCTTCGTCGACTCCGGCGCGAACCTCGGGTTCACGGGTGGCTGCAACCTCGGTGTCGAGCACTCCTCCGGCGAGATCGTCGCGTTCCTCAACAACGATGCCCGCCCCGACACCGGCTGGGTGCGCGAGGCGATGGCGACGTTCGCCTCCGGCGCGGACATCGGTGCCGTGGCGTCGAAGGTCCTCGACTGGGAAGGCGTCAACGTCGACTTCACCGAGGCCGCGATGACCTGGTACGGCATGGGCTACAAGCCCTTCGCCGGGTCGCCGGACACCGGCCGCTGGGAATCAGAGACCGACGTGCTGTTCGGCACCGGAGCGGCGATGTTCATCCGCGCGGAGCTCTTCGAGCAGCTCGGCGGGTTCGACGACCGCTACTTCATGTTCTACGAGGACGTCGACCTCGGGTGGCGCCTCAACCTGCTCGGCTGGCGCCTCCGGTACCAGCCGAAGTCCGTCGCGTTCCACAAGCACCACGCGTCGATGAACAAGTTCGGCGACTTCCGCGAGACCTACCTGCTCGAGCGGAACGCCCTCTTCACGCTCTACAAGAACCTCGGCGACGAGCAGCTCGCGGCGGCCCTCCCCGGGTCCCTCGCCCTCGTCGTCCGCCGTGCGATCGGCCGCGGCGAGCTCGACTCGACCGAGCTCGACCTCCGCAACCCCGGCGACGACAGCGTCCCGACGATCCCCGTGCCGAAGACGAGCATGGCGGGCATCTACGGCGTCGACCAGTTCGTCGAGCAGCTCCCGTCGATGACCGAGTCCCGTCGCGAGATCCAGGCGACCCGCGTCCGCAGCGACCGCGAGCTCCTCCGTCTGTTCGGCAACCGCGACGAGCCGGCGTACCCGATCGAGAACTACCTCGCCGGCTACGACAAGATCGTGCACTCCCTCGGCGTGCTCGAGGTCGGCACCCGTCGTCGCGTGCTCATCATCACGGGCGACTCCATCGGCGAGAAGATGGCCGGCCCGGCGATCCGTGCGACCCAGATGGCGAAGCAGCTCGCGACGGAGCACGACGTGCGCGTGATCAGCCTGACCCGCTCGTCGCCGATCGACTCCTCGTACGAGGTCGTCACGGTCCCGCACCGCCACCCGCGCCAAATGGTCGAGCACGAGGCCTGGGCCGACGTCATCATCGTGCAGGGCCACGCGCTCCGCCTCTTCCCGGTGCTCGAGTCGACGCGCAAGATCCTCGTGGTCGACGTCTACGACCCGCTGCACCTCGAGCAGCTCGAGCAGGGCCGCAGCGACGACGTCGACCAGTGGAACCGCCAGATCCTCGACGCCTCGGACACCCTGAACCACCAGCTCGAGCTCGGCGACTACTTCATCTGCGCCTCCGAACGCCAGCGCATGTTCTGGCTCGGCCAGCTCGCCGGCTCCGGCCGGGTGAACGCGCGCACGTACTCGCGTGACGCCGACCTCCGCTCGCTCATCGGCGTCGTGCCGTTCGGTCTGTCCTCGACGCCGCCGGTCCACGACCAGGCTCGGGTGAAGGGCGTCGTCCCGGGGATCGGCAAGAACGACAAGCTCGTCGTCTGGGGTGGCGGGATCTACGACTGGTTCGACCCGATCACGCTCGTCCGCTCGATCGCCCGGCTCGCCGAGCGCCGCCCGACCGTGAAGCTCTTCTTCATGGGGGTGCAACACCCGAACCCCGACGTCCCCGAGATGGACATCGTCGCCAAGGTCCGCGCCGAGGCCGACGCGCTCGGCCTCACCGGCAAGCACGTGTTCTTCAACGACACGTGGATCCCGTACGAGGAGCGCGGCGCCTACCTGCTCGAGGCCGACGCCGGCGTCTCGACGCACTACGAGCACCTCGAGACGACGTTCTCGTTCCGCACCCGCATCCTCGACTACCTGTGGGCGCGCCTGCCGATCGTGACGACCGCCGGCGACTCATTCGGCGACCTCGTCGCGGAGCAGAAGCTCGGCATCGCCGTGCACGAACAGGACATCGACGGCCTCGCAACAGCGCTCGAGACGGCGATCTACGACAAGAAGGCGCGCACCGAGTTCATCGGGAACGTCGACCGCGTCCGTGAGCAGTTCACGTGGGAGAACGTCCTCGCGCCGCTCGTCGAGTTCTGCCGGAACCCCGTCCGTGCCGCCGACAAGTCGGTGCGGGAGACCTCGGCCCAGGTCGAGGCGCACCAGATGCGCGTGCGCGTGCCGGACCGCAAGAAGCTCTACGGCATCCGCCACGACGTGGGCCGCGCGGTGCACTACTTCCGTACCGAGGGCCCGCGCAGCGTCGCGGGCAAGATCAAGCGGCGCCTGCAGAACCGGTGACCGGAGCGGCCCTGACGGCCCTCGTCGTCGTCCCGACGTACGACGAGGCCGAGAACATCCGAAGCGCCACCACGGCGATCCTCGACGCGGTGCCCGCGGCGCACGTGCTCGTCGTGGACGACGGCAGTCCCGACGGGACGGCCGACATCGTCCGGTCCATCGCAGCCGGCGACCCCCGCGTGCACCTGATCGAGCGCAGCGGCAAGCTCGGCCTCGGCACGGCGTACGTCACCGGGTTCCGCTGGGGACTCGAACGCGGCTACCCGGTGCTGGTCGAGATGGACGCCGACGGATCGCACCCGGCGGACCGGCTGCCGGCCCTCCTCGGTGCGCTGCAGGACGACGCGTCGGTGGCGCTGGCCATCGGTTCACGCTGGGTCACCGGCGGCTCGGTGGTCGACTGGCCGCTCCGGCGCGAGGTGCTCAGCCGTGGCGCGAACACCTACGCCCGGATCGCGCTGGGCCTCGGCGTGCGGGACGTCACGGCGGGCTTCCGGGCCTACCGCGCGGAGACGGTCGCCGGGATGGACCTGGACACCGTCGACTCGAAGGGCTACTGCTTCCAGGTCGACATGACCCTGCGCGTCGACGACCTCGGCGGACGCATCGTCGAGGTGCCGATCCGGTTCCGGGACCGCGTGCACGGCGTCTCGAAGATGAGCGGCTCGGTCGTCGGCGAAGCGATGCTCCGCGTCACCCAGTGGGGGATCCAGCGGCGGTTCCGACGCCCTCGCCGCTGACTCGGTGCGGGCGCCGCAGCCTCGCGTCCCGTACCGCCGGTCCCGTCGAGTGAGCAGAAATCGTCGGGTCGCAGAGACGCACTCGCCGATTCCTGCTCCGTCGAAGCCCGGAGTGCGCCCGCGGCTCAGACGCAGCTGACGTTCTGATCCCGGTCGCCGACGACGTACTGGGTCATCTGGACGCGGCTGCCCGTCGTCAATCCGCCCGTCGAACACGCAGCTTGCGCCGCGGCGACGCCGTCCGTCCCGACCGCGATCCAGCTCGGCAGCCCGGTCAACGACGACGTGGCGGGAACGGCGCCGACGATCGTCGCGAACTGCGCCTTCGTCGAGTAGATGCCGATCGTCCCGATCTTCGCGGCCTTGAGCGCAGCGACCATCCCCTCGACGTCGGCGCGGTTCTGGGTCTGGTAGTCCTTCGCATCAGTCGACTTCAGCCAGGAGAGGCCGGTCTCCACGTCGATCCACCAGCGGTAGGACGACGGCGAGGGCACGCCGCGCGAGTGTGAGGCCTCGTACGCACGGGTGTACCCGTACATGTAGGAGCAGGCCTGGTCGAAGCCGCCGGTACAGGTGCCGTACGGGTTGGTGACACGCGAGCCAGCGGGGTCGTTGTTCGTCGCGGGCCAGATCGAAGCCGCCCTGCCGGGGTTCGCGGCGAGCGCGTACACCTGGGCCTTCGGCTGCGACGTCCCGCCCGTGCTGGACGTCGCCCAGCTCAGCTGCGCAGCGACGCACGGGTTGCTCTGGTTCGGGAGCGACCCGTTGGCCCCGACCACACCGAATGCCTGCCCGGTCGGCAGCGCTGCACCGCACTGCGGCCACGAGACGTCCGCACCGAAGCCGGAGCCGCTCGACCCGTCCATGAAGTAGCCCGCGACGTCGACGGTCAGGGACGCCGTCCCCACGGAGACCTTCGCCTGGGCGCGCCGGTCCACGGTCGACCCGACGAGCTTCGTCATGACGGCGTTGCTCAGCGTCTGCCCGGCACCGAGCACCTGCGTGGCGACCTGCGGGTCCTGCCCGGACGGGGTGAACCGCAGGTAGCTGGACGCGGTGGTCTTCGCGGTCGTGGTCGTGGCGGTCGCGACGATCGCGGTGGCCGTCCCGGGGACCCCGGCCGTGCCGGACAGGCGGATCGTGCGTGCGGTCGTCGTCAGCGACGTGGACGCCGCCCGCACCGGGTTCACGGGGACGTACACCGACCCGGTCGAGGTGTTCGCGTAGTACCCGGCGACGTCCATGAAGACCGTCGCGGTGCCGCTGGAGACCTTCACCTGGGCCGCACCGCCGACGAGCTTCACGATCACGAGGTTCGAGATCGTCGTGCCCTTCGTGAACACCTGCGCCGCGACGGTGGCGTCCTTGCCCGCCGGCGTCACGCGGACGTAGCCGTTCGCGGACGGTGTGCCGACCTCGGTGTTGACCGCCACCGCGGTCGCGGTCGACGGGATGCCGGCACGGCCGGCGAGGGGCACCCTCGTCGGCGTCGTACCGACCTTCTGGTTGAAGACGCGTGCGGCGTTCAAGGGGGTGAACGTGGCGCCGGAGCCGTTCGCGTAGTAGCCGGACACGTCGAGGTAGACCGTCGCCTTGCCAGCCGACAGCTGGACCTGCACCTTGCCGCCCACCAGCCGGACGGTCTGCAGCGCCGACACCGTCTGGCCCTTGCGGAACGCCTGCGAGGTCACGCCGCTGCTGACACCTGCGGGCGTCACCCGGGCGGTACCGGCGGCGGTCGGGTTCTCGACCTCGACGTTCACGACGACCGCCGTGGCGTTCGCGGGGACCCCGCCGTGCCCGGCGATCGGGATGACCGTCGCCGTCGTGGGCACCGATCCGGACCAGACCCGGGTCGTGTCGAGCGGCGTGAACCGGCCGGTGGTGGGAGCTGCTGCCGCTGCCGTGCTGGCGGGGCCGACGGCGGCGATGCCGGTGGCGACGACCAGGGCGGTCAGGACGAGGGCGAGCCGGTGCTGCAGACGCATGGAGGTCCTTCTCGTGCGAGGGCCGTCCCCCTGACGGCCGCTCGCAGTATAGGGCGCCTCCCCGGCGCGGCCGGGGGAACCTGTGCGGACGTGCGTCTCCGGACACAGCGGCGCGCGCACCGCGCGGCGCGCTTGGTGAGCAGAAGTGGTCGGGTCCGCGCACCGGACCCGACGTCTTCTGCTCACCATGTGCAGGCCTGGAGGCGCGTGGCGGGGCCGACTCGTGCCTCCAGGCCGGTGGGTGGTCGGTCCCGCAAACGCGACGGTGTGCCCGCAGGCCGCGTCGTCACCATCGCGAAAGCGACAGATCCCCGCGGGACTCCCGCGGGAGTCTGTCGCTTTGGCGGAACCGCGGACCCGCGGAACCCGCGGAACCCGCGGAACCGCGGAACCCGCGGAACCCGCGGAACCCGCGGGACCCGCGGGACCGGCGCGCCCGGCGCTGCTCGCGGGACCGGCTCGATCAGCCGCGGGGCAGGTGCCGTCGCCAGGACCGGCGGCGTGCGGCGATCACGAGCACGGCGACGAAGACCATGAGACCGGCACCGTGCAGCAGGTAGCTCTCGGCAGCGCTCGTCACCCCCAGGAGCACCAGCACGGCGGCCGGCCACACGTACGCGACCCCCGGGAACGTCGTCGCGGTGACCCAGGCACGGGCGAACGCGAGCAGGGCCGTCACCCCGAGGATGATCGTCCCGGCGAGGCCGATCTGCAGCCAGGCGTCGACGAAGGCGTTCAGACCGGACGCGAACCGGGTGCCGGCGGGGTCGATGAACGTGACGTAGGGCACGACGGCCTCGTGCGGCCAGGTGCCGACCCATCCCCAGCCCTGGATCGGGAACTGGCCGACGAACACCCGGATCTGCGACCAGAGGTCGACCCGCGTCGCGGTGCCGCCGGCCGCACCGATCTCGGCGAGGACCCGGTGCCGGGCGAGGACGCCGACGACGAGCATGAGCAGCACGAACCCGCCGAGCACACCGTTCACCACCGGCCGCGTGGAGGGCCGCGCGTGCCGCAGCGACCAGAGCGCGAGGGCCGTCACGGCGAGGGCGATCATGGCGAGACCGGTGATGGGGGACTGCACGAGCATGAGGGCGATCACGGCGAGGGCGGTGGACCCGATCGCGCGCCACATCGTCACCGACCGGGTGAGGAACTCGACGACGAAGGTCACGAGCGCCATCGCGGCGATGAAGCCCATGAAGTTCCGCGTGCCGCCGATGCCCTGGATCGGTCCGCCGTACGCGATGTTGCCCTGGATGCCGAATGCGGGGATCGGGGTGTCGAGGACGAGGCCGGAGAGGACCTCGAGCCCGAGGGCGGCGACGAGCAGGATCCGGAAGGCGTCGCCCGAGGCCCGGATCACCTGCACGAGGTCGCGGCCCAGGGCGAGGTAGAGCCCGAGCCCGATGAAGCACACGGTGCCGACCAGCCCACGGAGCGCCACCCAGGAGTACTCGCTCCAGAGCACGCTGAGGGCGCAGTAGCCGACGAAGGCCATGAGCGAGAGCGGGAGCACGCCGTGCCACTCGATCCGGTACCGCTGGCCGAGCAGGCTCAGGCCGGCGAGGACGAACAGGGTCACGAGCACGGCCCACACGCCGGCGCGGCCGACCAGGGCCTGGACGGTGGGCTGTCCGAACGCGAACAGCACGATGACCGTCGCGAGCGCCTGGCTGAACCGGCCGCCGGCGGAGAACCCGATCCAGGCGGACAGGTAGCGCCTGGCGAGCATGCGCTTCGTCAGCCGTCCGTCCGTCACCCGTCCATCTTGTCGTACCCGCCTCGGTACCGACGCCATCGCGGAGCGTCGATATCGCCGATGCGCGATGACTCGGCTAGCGTCGGCGGACGATGGACCGCACACCCGCCGCCACGACGACACGAGTCCCGACCGTCCTCGCGGTCGTCGCGACGGTCCTCGTCGGTGCCGGTGTCACCGCGCTCACGTGGTGGCGGCTCGGTCCGGTGACCCGTGGGACGGTCTGGGCGGAGGACGGCGGGGTGTTCCTGCGTGACCGGGTGGCACTCGGCCCGGTCGACTCGCTCCTGCACCCGTACGCCGGGTACCTGCACCTCGTGCCACGGCTGCTGGTCGACCTGGGCTGGGCGATGCCGATCGAGGACTACGCCCACGTGGTGTCCGCTGGGTCGTGCGTCGTGGTCGGAGCGGTCGCAGCGGCGGTGTTCGTGCTCGCGCGCGACGTCGTGCCGTCGTGGCCGTTCCGCCTGGTGCTCGCGGCGATCCCCGCGGTGCTGCCGCTCACGCCCTACGAGATCGCCGGCAACGCCGCGAACCTGCACTGGTTCCTGCTGTTCGCGGCACCGTGGTGCTTCGCGTACCGGGCCCGCACCTGGTGGGGGAGCGGCGTCGTGGCCGTGCTCACCGGGTTCGTGGTCCTCACCGAGCTGCAGACGGTGTTCTTCCTGCCGCTCCTCCTGCTCGCGTGGTTCCCCCGGCGTGACGGTGCCGGTGCGCGCGTGTGGCCACGGGCGCTCCCCGTGACGATCGTCGCCGTCCTGGGGGCTGCCGCCCAGGTGGTCGCCGCGCTCACCGACGACCGGGTCTCGCAGCCGGGGTCGCCGGAGTTCGCGGACGTCGTCGCCGGGTGGGTCCTGCAGCCGTTCGCCGGCGCGTGGGACGCCGACGTCGGCGCCGCGGTGCGGTTCGTCGTCGCGCACGGTTGGGCCGGTGTCCTGGTGCCGCTGACGTTGCTCGTGCTCGTGGTCGTCGCCGCGGTGGCGGTCGGGGCGTGGCGTGCGCGGTGGATGATCGTCGCGCTGGCGCTCGTGTCGGGCGGGGTGTGGTGGGCGGCGCTCCTCGCGAACGGCGGAGCCGCCCAGGACTGGTCGCACCCGGTGGCGGCGCTCGGGGCCGTCCCGCCGCAGCGCTACGCGGCGGCGTCCGGGCTGCTGCTCGTCGCGGCGTCGGTCGTCTCGGCGAGCGTGCTCGTCGGCTGGCGGCCGGCATCGACGAGCCGTCGGACTGGAGGCGCGGCTCGCCTCGTCGGGGTCGCGGCCGGTTGGTGCGTGGTCGCCGTGGTGGTCGTGGCAGCGGTCGGCAACGCTGCGCCCGGTGCCACCCGGCGCAGCGACGGTCCGGTCTGGGCGGGGGAGGTCCCCGCGGCCGTGGCGGCCTGCGACGGTGATCCCGCGAAGGTCGTCGACGTGCGGACCGCTCCGTGGTCCGCGAAGGTGCCGTGCAGCAGACTGCTCAGCACCCCGTAGTCGTTCAGCGGGACACGGCCCGGCGGAACTCGCGCTTGGTGGGCGGGGTGCGCGGGCCGTCGCCGGTGGAGCGGGGTTCCTCGCCGACGAGCACGATGCGGGTCTTGATCGCGATCAGGGCGAAGAGCACCCAGTTGCCCTGGTAGAGCAGGCGCGACTCGGCGACGGACTGCACCACCAGCGCCACGACGAGCAGCAGCGGCAGCAGCGACACCGGGTCGAACGCGCGCGGCGACAGGGTCTGGTCGTAGCCGATCCGGGTCGCCGACGACCACGAGCGGTTCAGGGTGGTGACGACGTACAGCCCGAACAGCAGCAGGCCGATGATCCCGGTCTGCATCCACACGTCGAGGTACGCGTCGTGCGCCTGCAGGTACGTCACGCCCTTGCGGTGCGCGAGTTCCGCGAGGGTCGGGATGTCCGGCCACCAGTACCCGATCCAGCCCCAGCCGACGACCGGGTGCTGGTCGACGAGGCCGAGGACCCGCTGCCAGATCTCGCCACGGCCGGTCGCGTCCGCACCCTTGCCGAGCAGCTCGGACACGGCGCCGCGGGCCAGGAACGCGACGACGGCGACCACCGCGGCGCCGACCAGCACGACGAGGTACCGCGGTGTCCGGCGCTCGGTCGGGACCCGTCGGATCCAGAGCGCGACGGCGAGGGCGACGACCACCACGACGGCGGCGGCCAGCACGGTCGACGACCGGGTCAGCAGCAGGACGGCGCCCGCCACCACGAGCCACCCGATGGCGCGGTTCCGACCCATCCGGCCCTCGGCGAACTGGATCGCCACGGCGATCGCGGCGAGCAGCGCGACCATCGCGAGCAGGTTCGCGTTGCCGGGCAGGCCCTGGATGCGGCCGCCGGTGAACAGCTCCGCGCGGGAGAAGTAGAACGCGTCCGGGATCTTCGCGTCGCCGTAGTCGGTCCAGATCGGCGCGATCGGGTGCCGGACGACCACGGCCACGAACGCCTCGAAGACGAGCGACAGCATGAGGATCCAGCGCATCGCGAGGCTGATCGCATCGAGGATGCGCCGCCAGGTGAGGGTCGACGCGATCGCGAACGCGATCGCGGCGCAGATCACCTGGACCGTGATGCTCGCGATCGTCGCCGGCCGCCAGTGCGACCAGACGACCGACAGCAGGCACCACGCGAGGAAGAACCACAGGGACCGGGGCGTCCGTGCGATCGGCGGACGGGCGCGCACGAGGACCGCGATGCCCCACGCGGCGACCGCTGCCCAGAGGATGCCGGCGCCGACCCAGGTCAGGGTGTTCGGCACCGCGTCGCCGGCGAACAGGACGAACAGGACGGTGGCGCCGAGGGCGAACGCCTCGCGCTCGGGTACGGTCCCGCGCGACAGCGGCCAGGTGTTCGTCACGACGCCAGAGTACCGGCGACCGCCGGTAGGCTCGATCCATGTTCCTCGGCATCACGAACACGCCCCGCGACTACGCCTGGGGGTCCGTCACCGCGATCCCCGAGCTCCTCGGCCGCACCGTCACCGGGGCCCCGCAGGCCGAACTCTGGCTCGGCGCCCACCCCGGCAGCCCGAGCGTGGTGGTGAACCCCGCGATGGTGGGCGGCGCCGACACCCTGCTCGACTGGATCACCGCCGAGCCGCAGGACGCCCTCGGCGCCGACCGGTCCGGTCTGCCCTTCCTGCTGAAGGTCCTGGCAGCCGCGGCCCCGCTGTCCCTGCAGGCGCACCCGACGCCGGAGCAGGCGCGCGAGGGCTTCGAGCGCGAGGAAGCCGCCGGCATCCCGATCGACGACCCCGCCCGGAACTACAAGGACCCGTTCCCGAAGCCGGAGCTCGTCGTGGCGCTGAGCGAGCGGTTCGAGGCGCTGAGCGGGTTCCGTCCGGTCGCCGAGACGCTCGCCGAGGTCGAGGCGCTCGACGCCGGGTCCGGTCGGCTCGGCCCACTCGCGGTGCACCTGCAGCACGGACTCGAGGACACCGTCCGCTGGCTCGAGACCGCGGACTCCTCGGCCCTCGCGATCGTGCAGGCCGTCAGCGACCTCGCCGCGGCGCTCCCCGACGACGCGCTGACGCCGAACACCGCGACCGTGCGCGACCTCACCACGAGCTACCCGGGCGACCCGGGCATCGTGGTCTCGCTGCTCATGCACCGCGTCACACTGGCCGCCGGTCAGGCGATGTACCTGCCCGCCGGCAACATCCACGCCTACCTCGACGGGCTCGGCATCGAGCTGATGGCGCCGTCGGACAACGTCCTGCGCGGCGGCCTCACGCCGAAGCACGTCGACGTCACCGAGCTCCTGCACGTCCTGGACTTCACCGCCTACCCGGCCCCCCTGCTCGCGCCCGAGCCGGTCGACGCCGGGGTCGAGCGGTTCGCGCCGGAGGGTGTGGGGTTCGCACTCCTCCGGGTGACCGGTGACGGACGCCCGGTCGGACTCGGCACGGGCGGGGTGGCGCCGCTCGTCGGGCCCTCGATCGCGATCTGCACCGCCGGGGCCGTGACGCTCGTCGGTGCGACCTCGGCGACGCTGCTCCGGCAGGGGGAGTCCTGCTACATCACCCCGGACGAAGGTGACGTCACGGTCGAGGCCGACGGCGGCAGCGGTCTGGCGTCCACCGTCTTCATCGCGACCGGAGCGTGAGCACGAGGGCGGGGAACGCCGTCCGCTAGCGTGGCCAGCATGAGTTGGCTGGTCACCGGCGGTGCCGGGTACATCGGGTCCCACGTCGTCCGAGCGCTCCGCGCAGCGGGGATCGACACCGTCGCGTTCGACGACCTGTCGAGCGGGTTCCGGGCGTTCGTGCCCGAGGACGTCCCGTTCGTCGAGGGCACGATCCTCGACGGCGAGCTGCTGGCCCGCACGATCCGCGACCACGGGGTCACGGGCGTCGTGCACGTCGCCGGGTTCAAGTACGCCGGCGTCTCGGTCGAGCGGCCGCTGCACACCTACGAGCAGAACGTCACGGGCATGGCGACGCTGCTCCGCGCGATGGCGGAGAACGACGTGCGGAAGGCCGTGTTCTCGTCGAGCGCCGCGGTCTACGGCACGCCGGACGTCGAGACGGTCGTGGAGTCCACCCCGAAGGCCCCGGAGTCGCCGTACGGCGAGTCGAAGCTCATCGGCGAGTGGCTGCTCCGCGACATGGAGGTCGCCGCCGGGTTCACCACGACGTCGCTGCGCTACTTCAACGTGGTCGGGTCGGGGGAGCCGGACATGTACGACGCCAGCCCGCACAACCTGTTCCCGCTCGTGTTCGACGCGCTGCTGGCCGGACGGACGCCGCGGATCAACGGTGACGACTACGACACGCCCGACGGCACGTGCGTCCGGGACTACGTGCACGTCGCCGACCTGGCGCACTCGCACGCCGTCGCCGCGCAGAAGCTCGAAGCCGGCGAGACCCTCGAGCGTGCGTACAACCTCGGCAGCGGCGACGGGGTGAGCGTCCGTCAGATCATGGACGCCATGGCCGCCGCCACCGGCATCGCGTTCGAGCCGGAGATCGCCCCGCGACGCGCCGGGGACCCCGCGCGGATCGTGGCGACCGGCGAGGCCGCGGCACGTGACCTCGAGTGGTCGATGCGGCACACCCTCGACGAGATGGTCACCAGCGCGTGGGAGGCCCGCCGCAACGTCTCCTGAGCGCTCGAGGGGTCGTCAGTTGTCCCCCGAAGCCCGGACAGACCGGCCGCGACACGCCCGTACGGGGGACATGACACGCCGGAACGGTCAGAGCCTTCTATGATCCGCGACTTGACTCTCGCGAATGACACCGCTGTAATTACAGGCAACGACAGCGATCGTTGTGGTCCCGTTATCGAGACGTCAGGGGTGATCAGGGTGAACGGTTCCGACTTCCACGCCGGAGTACCGGAGGACTGGCACGTCGACCCCGTGTCGCTCGGCGTCCCGGGCGTCCGGCGTCCGGAGACCGACGACGAGGAGAACCCGCTCTCGTGGCAGGTCGACTCGCTCTGCGCGCAGACGGACCCCGAGGCGTTCTTCCCCGAGAAGGGCGGATCGACGCGTGAGGCGAAGAAGATCTGCACCTCGTGCGAGGTCCGGGCGCAGTGCCTCGAGTACGCGCTCGAGAACGACGAGCGCTTCGGCATCTGGGGCGGCCTGTCCGAGCGCGAGCGCCGCAAGCTGCGGAAGCGCGCGTAGCCGCGCACCCCGCCTGCCGGGAGGCACGGTGCGCGTCCGACGCACACCGTGCGGTGATCGTCCCCACAGGTTCACGGCGCGCCGCCGTCCGCAGGCCGCGCCGCGCCTCCAGACCGTAGAGTGACGCCCGTCATGCAGCCCAGAGTCACCGCGATCCTCGTCGCCGCCAACGGGGCGGACCACCTCGACCGGACCCTGGACGCGCTCGCCGCCCAGACCCGCCACCCCGAGAACCTCGTCGTCGTCGACCTCGGGTCGACCGACGGCTCCACCAAGGACCTGTCCTTCGGCGGCTCCGCCGAACTGCTGCGGCTGCCCGCCGGTCGGCCGTTCGGCGAGGCGGTCGCCCGCGGTGAGCGCGAAGCGCCACCGGCCGTGGCGGACGAGCCCGTCGACGAGTGGCTCTGGCTGCTCGGGCACGACAACGCACCGTCGCCCTCGGCGCTCGCCGACCTGCTGTCCGCCGTCGAGATCGCCCCGTCCGTCGTCGTTGCCGGACCGAAGTCGGTGTCGGTCGACGACCCGTCCGTGATCCGCGCGTTCGGCGAGAGCATGACCCGCTTCGGCCGGTCCCTCGTCCTCGTGCAGGACGAACTCGACCAGGGCCAGCACGACCGGAACACCGACGTGATGGCCGTCGCGGCGGGCGGGATGCTCGTCCGCCGGTCGATCTGGAACGAGCTCGGCGGCTTCGACCCGGCGCTGCCCGACGTCGACGCCGCGCTCGACTTCTGCGTGCGCGTCCGCCTCGCCGGCCACCGCGTCGCGGTCGTCCCCGACGCCCGTGTCACGAGCGCCGGACCCATCGAGGAGTTCGGGCGGAAGCGGGTGTCAGAGCGTCGGCGCGTCCGGATGCACCGCCAGGCGCAGCTCCACCGTCGGATGACGTACGCCTCCGCCGGGGTGCTCTGGATCCACTGGCTGACCCTCGTGCCGTTCGCGATCGGCCGGGCGATCGGGCACCTCGTCGCGAAGCACCCCGCCGCGGTCAGTGCCGAGCTCTCCGCCGCGTTCGCCGTGGCCTTCGGCGGCGGAGTCGGACGGTCCCGTCGGACCCTCGCCCGGAACAAGAAGCTCGGCTGGGCGGCGATCGAACCGCTCCGCGTGAGCTGGCGGCGCGTGCACGAACGGCGCACGACCTCCCGGGACGTCGAACTCGCCCGGGTCGAGGACGCCCCGATCGCGCGGGCGTCGTTCCTCGGCGACGGCGGCATCTGGGTCGTCCTGGCGGCGGCCGTCCTCAGCGTGGTGACGCTGTACCCGCTCCTCGGCTCCCCGGCTCTGACCGGTGGTGGCCTCCTGCCGCTCAGCACCGACGTCGCCCGGCTGTGGCAGAACGTCGGTTACGGCTGGCACTCGATCGGCACCGGGTTCACCGGACCGTCCGACCCGTTCGCGGCCGTCGTCGCGGTCCTCGGGTCCATCACGTTCTGGTCGCCGTCGACCTCGGTCGTGCTCGTCATGCTCGTCGCGTTCCCGGTGGCCGCGCTCGGCGTCTGGTTCGCCGTCCGCAAGGTCACGACCCGCACCTGGGTCCCGGTCATCGGCGCGGCGCTGTACACGATCGCCCCCACGCTCGTCGGTGCCGTCACCAGCGGACACCTCGGCGCCGTCATCGCGCACGTCCTGCTGCCGTGGCTGTTCCTCGCCGTGCTCGAGGCGCACCGGTCGTGGGCCTGGGCGTCCGGCGCCTCGCTGCTGTTCGCGGTCGTCGCCGCCTCGGCCCCGTCGCTGCTGCCGGTGCTGCTCGTCGCGTGGATCGTCTCGCTCGCCGTCGGGTGGCGCCGCGCGCACCGCAGGGTGTTCATCCCGGTGCCGGCCGCCGTGCTCTTCCTGCCCCTCGTGCTCGCGCAGGTGGCCCGCGGGAACGTGCTCGCCGTCTTCGCCGACCCCGGCGTGCCGTCCGCGACCCGTGCACCGTCCGCGTTCCAGCTCGCCATCGGCCAGCCGGTGCCGGACTGGAGCGGCTGGCTGCCCACGACCTCAGGGCTCGCCCTCGCCGCGTGGATCCTCCCTGTTCTCATGGCCGTCCTCGCGCTGCCCGTCGCGGTCGCCGCGATCGGCGCCGTGCTCGGGCACCGCTGGGCCGTCGCCGGCGGGGCCCTCGTCGTCGCGCTGCTCGGCTTCGCCACGGCCTTCGCGGCGACCCACGTCACGGTCACTGGTGTCGGATCGACCACCACGATCGTCTGGCCGGGCAGCGGTCTGTCCGTGTACTGGCTCGGGATCGTCGCCGCCGCGTGCATCGGCATCGACGTGCTGCCCCGGCTCGCACCCGTCGCGGGGCTGGTCACGACCGTCCTCGCCGCGGTCACCGTGGCACCGGCGTTCGGGGCGTTCTACCTCGGCAACGCCGTCATCCAGCCCACCACCGGCCGGGTCCTCAGCGCCTACGTGAACGCCGAGGCGCAGGCGAACCCGGACGTCGGCACGCTCGTCGTCCAGCCGCAGACCGACGGCTCGCTCGCGGTGTCGCTCGAGCGCGGCCAGGGTTCGACGCTCGACGACCAGACGACGCTCGACTCGACCGCGCTGACGCTGAGCCGGTCGGGCTCGCAGCTCGCGACCCTGGCGGGAAACCTCGCCAGCCGGAGCGGCTACGACCCCGAGCCCGCGCTCCGACAGCTCGGCATCAGCTTCGTCCTGCTCGACGACGCCTCGGACGACCAGGCCGCGCGGGACGTCCACGACCGTGCCGCCGGCGCGATCGGCCAGAACGCGTTGTTCACGAGCATCGGCGAGACGACCAGCGGCCAGTTGTTCCACTACGAGGGCGACGTCGACCGGCCCTCGACCGGATCGGCCGCGGCGCAGACCACGCACGTGCTCTACCTCATCGTGCTCGGCGTCGTCTTCGGCGCTGCGGCCCTGCTCGCCGTGCCCACCGCACCCCGGCGTCGCCGCGCCACCTCGAACGTCATCGAGGCCGAGGAACCCGCCACCACCTTCGACGAGGAGCGCGACGAATGAGCACCAACACCGCCTCCGTCCGTCGCTGGGTCGTCCGCGGCACGGCCACCGCGATCGCCGTGGTCGTGGCCGCCGGTGCCGTCACCGCGGCGCACGCGCTGGGCACCGAGTCCGACCCGGGACGCCCTGCGGGCAAGACCGTCACCCCGGTGCCGGCCGACGCCGAGCGCGTCTGTGCCGGCAGCGCCCTGCGGCTGTCCGACGACGCCGGCAACGACGCGACGAAGGCCAGCACCGTCGGGTCCGCCACGGTCGCGACGGCGACCACCGGGTCGACGGTCGAGCGCTCCTCGCTCGACCCGTCGTCGACAGGCGGCAGTGCCCCGCGCCTCCTCACCGCACCCGCCGGCACGACCACCCCCCAGGTCGCCGGCAGCAGCTACCAGAGCGTCTCCAACGGTGACCTCGTCGGCGCCGGCGCGGCGTCGTGCGACGACCCGAGCCAGTCCACCTGGCTGGTCGGCGGATCCACCGAGACCGGCCGCACCAGCCTCGTGACGCTGTCGAACCCGACCGACGTCAACGCCACCGTCGACCTGTCGATCTACGACGGCACCGGCACCGTGAGCGCTCCCGGCACGACCGGCATCGTCGTCGCCCCGAACACGCAGAAGGTCGTCCCGCTGTCGGGGTTCGTGTCGGACCAGGGCTCGACCGTCGTGCACGTCGAGTCCTCGGGCGGCCAGATCGTCGCGCACATGCAGGAGTCCATCGTCCGCACGTTGACCCCCGGTGGATTCGACATCGTCTCCGGCGGGGCAGCACCGTCGACGACGCAGATCATCCCCGGCGTCGTGCTCAAGGGCGCCCAGGCGGCGCAGCGCGGTGACGACACGGCCGACGCAGCCCCGATCGTCCGGCTGTTCGTGCCCGGTACGAAGGCCGCGCGGGTCACCCTCGGCATCACGACGGCGGACGGCGGCGGCTCCACCGTGAACGCGACCGCCGAGCCCGGTGTCGTGACGGACGTCGCACTCGACGACTTCCCGGACGGCCGGTACTCGTTCACCGTGACGTCCACCGTCCCGCTCGTGGCCGGTGCCCGCACCACCACGCCGACGGACGACGACCGCACCGACCTCGGGTGGTTCGCGTCCGCCGAGCCGCTCGGCGCATCGACGATCACGGCGCTCGCGCCCGGAGACAACCAGCGCCTGACGTTCGTCAACCCCACGCGCTCGGACGCCCGGGTCACGATCCGGTCCGGTGAGGAACGACAGCAGGTCGACGTCGTGGCCGGGGCCACGAGCACGGTGATCGTGCCGGTGTCGAAGCAGCTGACGCTCTCCGGGACGAAGGGGCTCGTCGCGGGCGTGACCTACATGGGGAGCGACGGCATCGCCGGGTTCCCGGTGCGGGCGGCGACCGAGGTGTCGACGCCGGTGCGGGTCTACCCCTGACCCGGCCCGCCCGCGGCGTCCGCGACGCTGCTCACCAGTGGCGGTAGCGGTCCGGCGCCAGGTCCCACGGGTCCTTGTCGATCAGCTCGCCGACGGCACGGAACACCGCGGTCTCGATGATGACCCGCTTGTCGGTGTCGTCCTTCTCGGGGCTGCGGGTGACTCGCTCGACGGGGATCCGGAACACGGTCACCCGGCGCTGCTCGCGGTCGACGCGCCACCGCGGCATGTGGTCGGGGAGCGTCGCGTCGGTCGGCATGTCGGCGACCTGGAACACCACGCCCTGGAGTTCGTCCGGCCACAGTCCGAGCAGGTAGTGCGCGGTGTCGCCGACGATCCGGTCGAAGGTCTCGGCCCGGGTGATGATCGGCGCGAGGTCAGGACCGGTCACGCTGGACCGTCCGCCGCGACCGTGCCGGGATCGGCCGCGGCCTCGGTCGACCGGTGTGACGAGACGGGTCCTGCGACGCATCCCCACATCGTACGCGCGACTCCGGTCCCGGCTCTGCTCCGCTAGGGTCGTGGACGGTATGGACGTACGGATCTGCAGCAAGGTGGCCTGTGGCGCGAGCGCCGCGGCGACCCTGACGTACGACTACGGCGACTCGATGGTGGTCGTCGGCCCCCTCTCCTCCCGCGTCGAACCCCACGGCTACGACCTGTGCCAGCGGCACGCAGCGTCGCTGCGCGTGCCGCGCGGCTGGCAGGTGGTGCGGCGCGAGCCGCTCCGGCGCGAGGCCGACTGAGCGCGGCCTGCTCAGTCCTCCACAGGGGGCGGACCGGAGGCACGGATCACGTGACCGACGTCGCCTGACGACCCGCGCCTCCCGGCGTGGAAGACTGGTGGGCATGCCCACCGAAGCCCGTACCGCAGCACCGTTCCGCGTCGCCGACCTCGCCCTCGCCGAGGCGGGCCGCCACCAGATCCGTCTCGCCGAGAACGAGATGCCGGGCCTGATGTCCCTGCGCGAGGAGTTCGGCGCGTCGCAGCCACTCGCCGGCGCGCGCATCGCGGGTTCCCTGCACATGACCGTGCAGACGGCCGTGCTCATCGAGACGCTCGTCGCGCTCGGCGCGCAGGTCCGCTGGGCGAGCTGCAACATCTTCTCCACCCAGGACGAAGCCGCCGCGGCGATCGCGGTCGGTCCGACGGGCACCCCCGATTCCCCGGCCGGCGTGCCGGTCTTCGCGTGGAAGGGCGAGACGCTCGAGGAGTACTGGTGGTGCACCAGCCGCATCTTCGACTGGTCGGCCGAGGCCGAAGCGGCCGGCGCCGAGTGGATCGGCCCGAACCTGATCCTCGACGACGGCGGTGACGCGACGATGCTCGTGCACACCGGTGCCGACGCCGAGGCAACCGGTCGTGTGCCCGATGCCGGTGCCGACGCGAGCACCGAGTGGAAGATCGTCCTCGACACCGTCGCCGCCTCGCTGCGGGAGTCGACCGACCGCTGGACCCGCATCGCAGCCGACATCGAGGGCGTCACGGAGGAGACGACCACGGGCGTGCACCGCCTGTACGAGCTGTCCCGCTCCGGCGAGCTGAAGTTCCCGGCGATCAACGTCAACGACTCCGTCACGAAGTCGAAGTTCGACAACAAGTACGGCATCCGCCACTCGCTGCCCGACGGCCTGAACCGGGCGACCGACGTCCTGATGGGCGGCAAGGTCGCGTTCGTCGTGGGCTACGGCGACGTCGGCAAGGGTGCGGCCGAGGCCCTGCGCGGTCAGGGTGCGCGGGTGATCGTGTCCGAGGTCGACCCGATCTGCGCGCTCCAGGCGGCGATGGACGGCTACCAGGTCGCGCGGCTGGCGGACGTCGTCGGCGAGGTCGACATGGTCATCACCTGCACGGGCAACCTCGGCGTGGTGGGCGTCGACGAGATGCTCGGGCTGAAGCACCTCGCGATCGTCGCGAACGTCGGGCACTTCGACAACGAGATCGACATGGCCGGGCTCGAGTCGCTGCCGGGCGTCGAGAAGGTCGAGATCAAGCCGCAGGTGCACGAGTGGCGTCTGCCGACCGGCCGGTCGATCCTCGTGCTGAGCGAGGGGCGTCTCATGAACCTCGGCAACGCGACCGGGCACCCGTCATTCGTGATGAGCAACTCGTTCACGAACCAGGTGCTCGCCCAGATCGAGCTGCACACCCGGCGCGAGTCGTACCCGACCGGCGTGTACGTCCTGCCGAAGCACCTCGACGAGAAGGTCGCGCGCCTGCACCTCGACGCGCTCGGGGTCGCGCTCACCGAGCTCCGGCCGGAGCAGGCGGCGTACATCGGCGTCCCGGTCGAGGGCCCCTACAAGCCGGAGCACTACCGCTACTGACGCGGGATCGGCGTCGAACGGCCACGGCACCGCGGTTTCCGCGGTGCCGTGGCCGTTCCGCTGCCCGCGGGCCCGCGGGCGCGGGCGCCGGCGCGGCGGGCGCGGCCGCCGGCGCAGCCGGCCGGCTGCTCGCGCGATCGCGCCCCGCGTCGAACAGCGCGCCCCGAATGAACGGGGCGCGCTGTTCGACACGGGGCGCGGGGTCGCGCCATCGCGCCGCGGGCGCCAGCGGCACGGGCGCCGCACAACCAAAGTCGCCCGGAACCGCGTGTTCGCGTGGTGTCGGACGACTTTGGTTGTGCGCCGACGGCCGATGGCCGGCACCACCGCCGGGGCGCGGGCGCAGCCGGCCGGCGGCCGGCGCGATGGCGCCCCGCGCCCCGCGCCCCGCGCCGAACAGCGCGCCCCGAATGGACGGGGCGCGGTGTGCGAAACGGGGCGCGGGATCGTTCCGCCGCGGCGGGCGCGGGCGCCCGCGGCACGGGCGCCGCACAACCAAAGTCGCCCGGAACCGCGTGTTCGCGTGGTGTCGGACGACTTTGGTTGTGCGGCGACGGCCGGCCCCGCGGCCCGCGGCCCGCGCCGCGCGCCGCGGCCCGCGCCACGCGCCGCGTCAGCGCGGGAAGCCGGGCGGCGGCGCCGACGCCCGCACCGCGGCGTCGTCGAGCATCGCCGCGCGCGACCGCAGCGCCCGCAGGTCCCGCTCGCGCCGGAGCACGACGACCCCGGCGAGGAAGGCCTCCGGGTGGACCGCCGGCACCGGGTGCGCGTACTCCGCCACGGCCTCGGCGAGCATCCGCGCGGTCGACTCCCGGAGTTCGGGCCGGAGGTCGGCGGCTCCGCGGAAGAACGCCCCGAGGCGGTTCTCGAGCCGCTGCGGCAGCGCCGAGACGTCCGCGACGGACGCCCACGCCACGAGTTCGGCGGGCATGAGCACCTGCGGGTCACGGTGCTTCGTCGCGCGCTCGTGCTGCACGAACGTCCCCGCGAGCAGGTCTCCGAGCCGCCGTGGCCGCGAGCCGAACAACGCGACGAGCAACGCCACGGACCCGACCGTCATCCACAGTTCGAACAGCCCGACGAGTGCGCGGGCGAACGCGTGCCGGAGGCCGATCGCCCCACCGTCGAGCCGGACGACCCGGGTGCCGGTGGCGTAGCGGCCGACGCTCTTGCCTCGAGTCACCGTCTCGACGGCTGCCGGCACCAGGACGAGGACCCCGACGAGCACGCCGATGTCGAGCGCGGCGGCCCAGGCGTCGTCGATCCCGCTGGGCCACACCCGCGACAGCCCGATCATGAGCATGACGTACAGCGCGAGGACGCACACGGCGTCGAGCAGTGCCGCCGCGAGGCGCAGGACGATCCCCGCCGGCTGCACGTCGAGCGCGACGGCCTCTCCGACGACGAGCTCCTCGGCGGTGTCGTCGAGGGCACGGACGAACCGGGCATCGGCGAGGTCACGCGGCGCACGGGTCTTCGGCATGGGATCATTCTGTCGGAGACGGTCGCGGCTCGCCCGGCCGCGCACCGACGGAGCGGGGGAGACGCTGTGGACCTGGACGCCTACACCGAGGTGCACCGTGAGCGCTGGCAGGAGCTCGACCGCCTGGCTCGGGCACGGCACACCACCGGCGCCGACGTCGACCGGCTCGTCTCCGCCTACCAGCAGGGCGCGACGGACCTCGCGCGCATCCGCGGGGCCGCGCCGCGGACGGCCGTCGGTGACCGGCTGTCGCTGACGTTGTTCCGTGCCCGCCTCCGGTTCACGGGCACCCCGGTCGACCCGCTGACGGCGGTCACCGCGTTCTTCGTCGTCCAGCTCCCCGCGGCGCTGTACCGGATCCGCTGGGTGACGATCTGGGTCGCGCTCGCCACCGCCGCGATCGCCGCCGTCGTGGCCGTCTGGATCAGCACCACTCCTGGGGCGACGGCGACGTTCGGCACGCCGGAGGCCCTCCGCCAGTACGCGACCCAGGACTTCCAGGACTACTACTCCGACCACGGCCTCGGTGCGTTCACCGCGCAGGTGTGGACGAACAACGCCTACATCGCGGCCTCCATGGTCGCGTTCGGCATCACCGGGCTCTTCGTACCGTTCTCCATCGGGCAGAACGGGATCGGTCTCGGCGTCTCGGCGGCGATCATGCACTCCGAGGGCCGTCTTGGGGACTTCTTCCTCTACATCGCCCCGCACGGGCAGCTCGAGCTCTACTCGGTGTTCCTCGCCGCTGCGGCCGGCCTGATGATCTTCTGGTCGTGGGTGGCCCCGGGTGCGCGGACACGTGCGCAGGCCGTGGCGGAGGACGGTCGCGCGCTCATCACGATCGCCGTCGGACTCACCCTGACCCTGCTGCTCTCCGGCATCGTCGAGGGCACGGTCACGCGGCAGGACTGGCCGTGGCCCGTCAAGATCGGCATCGGCACGGTCGCCCTCGCGGCGGTCCTCTGGTACCAGTGGGTGCTCGGCGGCCGCGCGCACCGCGCCGGGGAGCGCGGCGACCTCGAGGAGTTCGAGCGCGGCACGTCCGCACTCGTCGCCGGTTAGAGGCGCCCGGTCGCCTTCGCCCGGATGTATGCGTCGGCGATCAGCGGTGGGACCTGCTCGGGCGCGGCCCGCACCACCTCGACACCCGCCCGGCGGGCGACGTCGGCGACGCCGTCGGCATCGAGGAGGGTGCGTTCCGCGGCGGCCCGCCGGTAGACGTCGCGTTCGGCACGGTCCGGGAGGAACGGTGCACGTCCGCCCCGTCGGCCCCGTCCGTCGTCGGTCAGCTCCACGGCCCCGCTCGCCATGAGCTCGACGGTCGGGTCCGTCACGCTGGTGACGACGACGGCGTGCCGCCGCGCGAGTCGCGGCAGCACGGCGAGCAGGTCCGCCGAGGCGCCGACGGAGTCGAGGCTGGAGACGAGCACGACGAACGCCCGCGACGTCGTGACGGAGTCGACGAGCGCGGGCACGGCGGACCAGTCGGTGGCGGCGAGCCCGGGCTCGGCGAGTGCAAGCGTCTCGCCGAACCGCTGGACGACGTCGGTCCTGGTGGCACCGTGCACACGGCCGCGGACGGCGTCGTCGAGCACGGCGAGGTCGACCCGGTCACCGGCGGCCGCGGCCAGCGCACCGAGCAGGAGCGCGGACTCGATGAAGGTGTCGAGACGGGGCTCGTCGTCGACCCGTCCGGCTCCGGCACGCCCGGCATCCACGACGACGATCACCCGTCGGTCGCGTTCGGGTCGCCAGGTCCGGACGACCAGGTCCTGCCGACGAGCCGTGGCCCGCCAGTCGACGGACCGCACGTCGTCGCCCCGCACGTAGTCCCGCAGCGAGTCGAACTCGGTGCCGTGTCCGCGGAGCTGCAGGGTGGTCTCGCCGTCGAGCTCCCGGAGCCGTGCGAGTCGGGAAGGCAGGTGGCGCCGCGACCGGAACGGCGGCGTCACGACGAGTTCCGCCGGGGCGTGCAGGACCCGTTGGCGCGCGCCGAGCCCGAGCGGCCCGAACGCGCGGACGGCGACGCCGGCGGTGGTCCGACGGCCGCGGCGGAACGGCGCGAACCGCATGCGCGCGGTCCGACGTTCGCCGGACGGCACGTCCATCCGGAGGCGCCGCGGTGCGTGGCCGGCCGACGGCTCCCACATGTCCCGCACGACGCCGCGCAGCCGCCGGGAGCCGTCGTTGGCGAGCACGAGCGTGCCGTCCGCGGTGGTGTCGCGCCGTGCCAGCCGGGGCATGCGCCGTTCGACCCGGACGCGTGCCAGGTCGGCCGCGAGCAGCACGTCGAGTGCCGCGGCGACGACGACCACGCCCGACCACGCCAGGCCCGCCCACCCCGTGCCGAGCAGCACGGTGGGGACGATCGCGACGGCGAGCAGCGCGACGAACCGGCCGGAGATCGCCACTAGATCGGCACCCGGACCTGTTCGAGCACCTGCTGCAGGACGCCGTCGGCCCCGACGCCCTCGAGCTCGGCGTCCGCGGCGACCCGGAGTCGGTGCCGCCAGACCGGCAGGAGCATGGCCTGCACGTGGTCCGGCGTGATGGCGTCGTACCCGGTGAGCCACGCCCAGGCCTTGGCGGCGGCGAGCAGTGCGGTCGCGCCGCGGGGGCTCACACCGACCCGGACCGACGGCGCCTGCCGGGTCGCACGGGCGAGGTCGACGACGTACGCCAGGACGTCGTCGCGCGCTCCCACGGCTCGGACCGCACGCTGCGCGGCGAGGACCTCGGTGACGCCGACGACCGGCATGATGCCCGCCGACCGGACGTCCCGCGGGACGAAGCCGTCCGCGTGCCGACGGAGCACCTGCCACTCGACGTCCCGCGGGGGTACGTCGAGCGTGAGCTTCATGAGGAACCGGTCGAGCTGGGCCTCGGGGAGCGTGTAGGTGCCCTCGAACTCGATCGGGTTCATCGTCGCGGCGACGAAGAACGGGTCGGGCAGGGCGCGGGCGTCCCCGTCGACGCTGACCTGCCGCTCCTCCATGGCCTCGAGCAGGGCGGACTGGGTCTTCGGGGGCGTCCGGTTCACCTCGTCGGCGAGGAGCACGTTCGTGAACACGGGGCCCTCACGGAACGGGAACGTTCCCGTCGACGCGTCGTACACGAGCGAGCCGGTGACGTCGCCGGGCATGAGGTCCGGCGTGAACTGGATGCGCTTGGTGTCGAGCGACATGGCCGCCGCGAGGCTCCGGACGAGCAGGGTCTTGGCGACGCCGGGGACACCCTCGAGCAGCACGTGACCCTGCGCGAGGATGCCGACGATCATCCCGGAGACCGCGCCCTCCTGTCCGACGACGGCCTTGCCGACCTCGGCGCGGAGTCGGCCGAACGCGTCACGGAGCGGATCGCCCGCCGGGTGCGCCTGCGGGGTCTGGGTGGGGGACGGATCGGTCACGGTCGTGCTCCTCGTCGGTCGTGGTCGGTCTGGTGATCGCCGGTCGTCGCGGCGTGGACGGCGCGCTCCAGCTCGTCGAGTGCCGCGGCACCGGCGACGAGGGCGCGGTCGTCCGGGGTCGGCCCGCCGACGAGCACCGCACCGACGTCGGTGTCGGGTCGCCCGGTCGCGTGGGCAGCGGCCCGGACGATCTCGTCGACGTGCGCCGAGCGAGGGAGTCCGAGGCGCCGGGCGGTGCGTCGGACGGCGGCGATGCGGAGGGTGTCGAGGGCGTGCGTGCGGTCGCGGGTGCGAGCGGACAGCCGTGCCCGGCCCTCGGTGGTCTCGGCTGCCCGGACGACCACCGGCATCCGCTCGACCACGAGCGGTCCGAGGCGACGGCCGCGCCAGACCCCTGCCGCGACGGCGACGAGGCCGAGCAGGGCGAGGGCGCTCGGCACCCACGGCGGTGCGAGCGTGCCGAGCGTCGGTGCCGCGTCCGGCGCACCCGGCGTCGTCGTGTACCAGGTGAGCGTGTCACCGTCGCCCAGCAGACCGAGGGCGAGTGCGGCGTTCCCGGCGGAGGTGATCGTGTCGTTGCGGAACACCGACGTCGTACCGACCAGGGTGACGTCGCCCGCCGGGGTGTCGGTGCGGACGAGTCCGTAGCCGCGGTCGTCGCCGGAGCCGGTCGGTGCGCACAGGTCGGTGCCCGACGGGGCCCGTCCGCCGTCCGGTACCCGGTAGGCGAACCCGGTGGTCGTCACGCGGCCGGCGTCGGCCGCAGCGGGGATCGCGCACGTGCCGGTCGCCGCGGTGTCGTCACCGCCGACCTGCGCGACGGGTTCGACGTCGAGACCGAAGGCGTCGAGGACCGCCGGGCTCGTCGAGACGAGGACGACGTGTGCGGCCTGTCGACCGAGTCGCCGCGCGACGGCCGGGTCGAGGGCGGCCTGGGAGTCGTCGACGAAGACCGTGCCGCCGTCGGCGTCGATCCGGTCGGCCGTGTCGACGACCCGGACGTCGGTGCCGCGCTGTTCGAGCACGCGGACGAGCGCCTTCGAGCCGCTCGCCGTCGCCGACGTCGGGTCGAGGGGGTCGCGGGTGGGAGCACCGCTGCGCTGCACGACGGCGGTGAGTGCGGCGAGGAGCAGGCCGACGAGGACGATCGCGACCCAGAACCCGATCCGCAGGCCGCGGCCCTCGCGCGGCGCCCGGCCCGCGAGCGGTGGCGCAGCCGTCGTCATGCCGGGACCGCCGGTGCCGTCGGGGCGACGGGGCGTGCTGTCCGGACCGCGTGCTCGGTGTCGAGGACGTCGCGGGCGTCGGCCTCGGTGGCGACGGCGCCGAGGTACCGGACGTCGTCGAACACCCGTGCGGCGTGGTCGAGCCGCGTCGTCTCGCCGGGGAACACGACGGCGGCCCGTCCGGCGATGGCGCGGGCGGTCGCCCCGGGGACGTCCGGCACGAGGTCGCGCTCGCCGAGGCCGCGCGCGAGGGCACGGTAGCCGTCGAGCACCGCGCCGTCGAAGTCGCCGTTCCGCAGCGCAGCACGTGCGGCGTCGCCGATCTCGGCCGCCGAGCGGAGGTCGTCGTCGTCGAAGACCCCGCCGACGTCCTGCCCGGCGAGTCGAGCGCGACGCCGGGGGAGTCCACGCGCCACGACCACCAGGACGACGACGGCGACGAGCACGACGACGGCGACCCAGAGCAGGGTGTGCGCGACGACGGGCGAGCCGAGGCCGTCCGCGCGCAGCGAGCCGAGCCACTCGAGGAAGGACCGGGACGCCCGGTCCCACCACGTCACGTGGGCTCCGTCGTACTCGGACCGTTCGAGTTCCCGCTCGAGCAGGCGGCGGGCCTCGTCGGGGTCGATCGTCATGCGCGACCGTCCGGCGGGTAGCGTCCTGGTGCGCCGCCCCACTCCGGCGGCGGCGTCGGCTGCCCCGGCCACGGCTGCTGCGGCGGGACCGGCGGACCGGCCCACGGCTGCTGCACGGGCTGCCCGGGCCATGGCTGCTGCACCGGGAACGGCTGCGGAGGCCACGGCGGCCGCGACACCTGCGGCGCCGGCGCGAACGGGTCGGCCGGCGTACCGGTCTCCAGGTGCGACGCGATCCGCTGGTCGAGCGCCTCGGTCCGGATGCGTCGGTCGACGGTCAGGAGCGTCACCACGGACGCGTTCAGCACGTCGGCGATGCACTGCACCGCGATCGCGAGCAGGCTGCCGACGACCACGGCGACGATCCCGCCCACGCCGACGCCCGAGGACGCGTCGGTCTGGCCGAGGGGATCGAAGGTGCCGCTCAGCAGGACGCTCCCGATGGTGAGGGGGAACGACGCGATCGACACCGCGAACCCGAACATCGCCTGCACCAGGAGCACGATGCCGAACGTCCGCCAGAACGCGCCGCGGGTGAGGCGCCACGACTGGGCCGCCGCCGAGAACACCGACCTGCCCTCGAGCGTGATCGTCGGGACGGTGAACGCGAACTTCGTGCCGAGCCAGGCGAGGACCACCCCGAAGCCGGCGAACATCGCGAGGAACCCGAGCACGAAGCCCCACACGCCGGCGTCGCCCGCCGTCAGTGCGGCGATGAAGCCGACGAACACGAGCACGAACACGATGCCGATGACGACGCCGGCCGCGAGCTGCAGGAGGATCCACGCGACGACGGACCGCCGGCGACCCGAGAGCAGCGCCCAGAGCCCGCGGAAGGTCGCCCGCCGGCCGAGGATCCGCTGCCCGGTGTCCGCGGCGACGGGTGCGACGAGGAACCCCCGGCCGAGGTATGCGAGGAACGGCAGGCCGACGGAGAGCACGATCAGCAGCGTCACGGACCCCGCGACGATCGATTCGGACCCGCTCCCGCCGTCAGCGGCGGAGAGCATCCGCGACTGCAGGGCCTGCTGGCCGAAGGTACTGACGAGCGTCGCGAGCAGTCCGAGCACGCCGCTGAGCAGCACGCTCCAGAGCAGCAGGACGCGGGCGTTCCGGCGGAAGACGGTGAAGGCGCCGCCCAGGACGTCACCGAGGCCGAGGGGCCGGAGCGGGATGACGGGCCGTGAGCCCGCGGGCGGAGGCGGCGGGGGCCCTGGGATCGGCCACGGGGCGGACGGCTGCGGTCCGGGCTGGTGCGCCGCGCCTCCAGGCCGGTCCGCACCCGGCTGCTCACCGGACGTCCCCGGTGTCTGCCAATCGGACATCGCCGCCCCCTCGTCGTCCTCGGCCGCGCAGCGGACGCGCGGACGACACCATCCTGTCGGAAAACGCCACGCGACGGGGCCTCGGCTATCGTGAGGACGCGAGTGCCGACCCGGCACCGCCGCACGCAGCACCGCCGCACGTCACACGGAGTCCACATCACATGACACCGCGCATCCTCGTCGTCGACGACGACCAGGCCCTCGCCGAGATGATCGGCATCGTCCTCCGCTCCGAGGGCTACGAGCCGGAGTTCAGCGCCGACGGCAACGACGCCATCGACGCGTTCCACGGCACGAAGCCCGACCTGGTGCTCCTCGACGTGATGCTCCCGGGCATCGACGGCATCGAGGTGTGCAAGCGCATCCGTGCCGAGAGCGGGACGCCGATCATCATGCTCACCGCGAAGGGCGACACCGCCGACGTCGTGGCGGGCCTCGAGAACGGCGCGGACGACTACGTGGTCAAGCCCTTCAACCCGAAGGAGCTCGTCGCCCGCATCCGCACCCGGCTCCGTCCCTCCGCGACGGACGCGACCGTGCTGCACGTGGGTGACCTCACCGTCGACGTCGCCGGGCACGAGGTCCGCCGCGGCGAGTCCGTGATCGCGTTGACGCCCCTCGAGTTCGACCTGCTGCGCGCGCTCTCCGAGAAGCCGAACCAGGTGTTCACCCGCGAGATGCTCCTCGAGCAGGTCTGGGGGTACCACTACAAGGCGGACACCCGCCTGGTGAACGTGCACGTCCAGCGGCTCCGCGCGAAGATCGAGCACGACCCCGACAACCCGAAGATCGTCACCACGGTGCGCGGCGTCGGGTACCGGGCCGGAGGGGCCTGAGCACCGTGCCGCCCGCACCGTCCCGCGGTGGCGCCGGCGCCCGGAGCACGCTCGGCCGGATCGGTCGACGGCTCCGGCGGTGGGTGCGGCGCGGCTGGCGAGGGGTCGCCTACCTGTGGCGACGCTCCCTGATGTTCCGGTCGGTCGCCATCACGGTGATGACGACCGGCCTCGCGATCGCGATCATCGGCACCGCGGTCATGATCAGCATCTCGAACAACGTCTACGCGCAGCGCCGCGACCAGATCGAGGCGGAGTCGGCACGGGCGACGATCGTCGCGCAGGGGATCTTCGACGCGGCCACCGCGGGTGAGGACAACAACCAGTCCGAGCTCGAGACGCTGCAGAGCGAGGCGCAGCAGGCGATCCTGTCGAACACGACGAGCCCCGGCGGGACGAGCATCGCGATCGAACGCAGCCCGGACCAGCCCGGACCGCAGACGGTGCAGAACGTCGCGAGCCAGGGGTTCCCCGACGCCGTGATCACCGACGTCCTCCGCAAGGAGGTCGGCAAGAACACCGGCAAGCTCAGCCTGCAGCCCGTGCGGCTGGAGGACGACGGTCGCCGGCAGCCCGGCCTCGCCGTGGGTTCGACGTTGCAGATCCCGAGCGCCGGCCAGTACGAGCTCTACCTGGTGTACGACCTCTCCGACGCGCAGCAGACCCTCGACTTCGTGTCGCAGACCCTGTCCATCGGCGGTGTGGCGCTCATGGTGCTGATCGCCCTGGTGACCTCGCTCGTCGTGCGCCTCGTCGTGGTGCCGATCCGCGGTGCTGCAGAGACGAGCCGGAAGATCGCGGCCGGCCGACTCGACGAACGCATCCCGGTGCGGGGCAACGACGACATCGCCACGCTGGCGCGGAGCTTCAACGGGATGGCCGACGCCGTCAGCCGCCAGATCACCCAGCTCGCCGAGCTCTCCCGGGTGCAGCAGCGGTTCGTGTCCGACGTCTCGCACGAGCTGCGCACCCCGCTCACCACCATCCGGCTCGCCGGGGACATGCTCTACGACTCGCGGCACGCCTTCGAGCCGTCGGTCGGCCGGTCCGCCGAGCTCATGCACACGCAGATCGAACGGTTCGAGCTCCTGCTCGCCGACCTGCTCGAGATCTCCCGCTTCGACGCACAGGCCGTCCAGCTCGACCCGGAGCCGGTGATCCCCGCGTCGCTCGCCGCGGACATCGTCGACGAGTTCCGACCACTCGCCGACCGCGCCGGCATCGACCTGCAGCTCGTGACCCCCGGCGGCCACACGACCATGCAGCTCGACGCCAAGCGCGTCCGCCGCATCCTCCGGAACCTCGTCGGCAACGCGATCGAGCACGGCGACGCGAAGCCCGTGCAGGTCGTCGTCGACAGCGACGCCCGCACCGTGGCGATCGCCGTGCGCGACCAGGGCATCGGCATGCCCCCGGAAGACGCCGTCCGTGTGTTCGACCGGTTCTGGCGCGCCGACCCGAGCCGGAAGCGCACCATCGGCGGCACGGGCCTGGGGCTGGCGATCTCGCTGGGCGACGCGAACCTGCACGGCGGCCGCATCGACGTGTGGTCGCAGCCCGGCGAGGGGTCGACCTTCGTGCTCACCCTGCCCCGCAACGAACGGGTCGGTGTCACCACGTCGGCGATCCCGCTCCCCGACCTCGACGAATCGTACGATGGCCCCCGAGCCGTGCGAGAGGACGACTGATGCGCACCCGCCTCCGACACCTCCTCGCCGCAGCGCTCGCCGCGGTGACCATCGTCACCGTGTCCGCCTGTGCGGCGATCCCGACCGACGGCCCGGTCCGCGCTGGACAGACGATCAAGGACGAGTCGCTCTCCGGCGTCGACTACCGCCCGGACAAGCCCGTGGCGGGTGCCGACCAGACGGCGATCCTCCGCGGGTTCATCGCGGCCGGCACCGGCGCGCAGGACGACTACGCCATCGCTCGGCAGTTCCTGTCGTCGGGCTTCTCGGAGAAGTGGAACCCGCGCCGCGGCGTCACGATCCGGCAGGGGAACCCCGCGGTCGAGCGGGTCGGTGAACGCGAACTGACGTACACGCTCACCGCGAGTGCGACCGTCGACGCGAACGGCGAGTACACCCAGGCCGTCCGACCGACCTCGTCGACGCTGACGTTCCAGTTCACCCGCGAGGACGGCGAGTGGCGCATCGCGTACGCGCCGGACGGCATCATCCTGTCGCCGGTGAACTTCGACTCGGTGTTCCAGCAGCACGCGCTCTACTTCTTCGACCCGACGTACAAGTTCCTGGTGCCCGACGAGCGCTGGTTCCTCGCCCGGTCCTCCACGAGCACCCGCATCGCCAGCGCCCTGCTCGCCGGCCCGGCCGACTGGCTGAAGGGCTCCGTCGTCTCGTCGTTCCCGGAGGGCACGCAGCTCTCCCTGAACGCCGTGACGGTCGACAACGGCACCGCGCTGGTCGACCTGTCCAGTGACGCCCTCCGCGCGAGCAGCCAGGACAGGGGTCGGATGCGCGAACAGCTCAGCAAGTCGCTCGCCTCGGTCGCCACGGTCTCGTCCGTCTCGATCACCGCCGAGGGGGCGACGTTCTCCGTCCCGGACACCAGCGGCACGGAAGCCGTGCAGAACCCGGACGTCGACTCGCGGCCGCTCGTCGACCACGACGGCGCCGTCGGCTACGCAGCGACGGGCAGCGGGAAGGTCGCGGAGCTCGGCAACGGCATGGGCGACGAGATCGCCGGACTCGACCCGTCCTCGTTCGCCCTGTCGGCGTCCGGCACCGCGGCCGCGGTCGGCAACGACGACGGCGTGACCGTGGTGCGGGGTCGGAACCACCTGCGCATCGACGCGACGGACGACCTCGTCGCGCCGTCGATCGACGACCTCGGGTTCGTCTGGGTGGCGTCGTCGGGGAACACCCGGAAGGTCACGGCCTACGGCCTGGGCGGCGACCCGCACGCGGTGAGCACGACCCTGCCGAACGGTGAACTCGTGTCGTTCCAGGTCTCGCGCGACTCCACCCGGGCGCTCGCGCTCATCGAGACGAGCGACGGCCCCAGCCTCTACGTCATGGCGATCGTGCGCGGGTCCGACCGCACGCCGACCGCGCTCGGATCCCCGGTGCGGGTGCAGGCGGCGACCGGGACCGCGGTGGGCGCCGCCTGGATCAGCGACTCGGACGTCGCGTCGGTCGGGCAGACCACGTCCGGGCCCGACGTCGTCCGCACGACCATCGGCGGACAGTCGAACACGCTGCCGAAGCCGGACGGTCGGGCGACGTCGATCGCCGGGGGCAGCGGCGGGTCGATGCTGCTGCGGATGTCGGACGGCTCGGTCCTGCAGTCCACCGGTGGCGGCTGGGACACGACGGGTGTCACGGCCGACGTGCTCGGCATCCAGCGCTGAGGTCGCGTCGGTCCTCCTCCACGGGGACACCGGCCTGGAGGCGCGTCCACAGCCCGCCACGATCGCACCCGCGGGCGCGTGGTCGGTTCCAGGATCGTGGGCATGGGTGACGACCGCGGGCGCGCGTGGCAGGACGCGGCCCTCGCCGTGCTCGGGCTGTTCCTGCCGGTCGCCTGCGTCGGCTGCGGCACACCGGACCGTGCGTTGTGCCGTGCCTGCCGGGCCGTCCTCGACGCCCAGGTCCGTCGCGTGCGGCTCGTCGCCGGGGTCCGGCTCGACGCGGCCTTCGAGTACGAGGGCCTCGTCCGGACGCTCCTGCTCGAACTGAAGCTGCGCGGTCGGGTCGACCTCGGCCGGCACCTGGGTGTCCGGTTCGGGGCGATGGTGCGCGCGGCGCTCGCCGAGGCGCCGCCGGGCACGGTCCTGGTCCGGGTCCCGCCGTCGCGACGTGGCGCGCGCCGACGTGGCTTCGACCCGGTCGTCCTGCTGCTCGCCCGCGGGGGAGTCCGGCGTCCGCGGAGCCTGCAGCGGATCCGGTCCCCGGACGTCGTCGCCCCGCACGATGCGGGCGCCGGGCAGAAGGAACGGTCCGCCGTCGAGCGGGTCGCGGCGACGGTGGGGACACTCCGAGCCGTGCGCGTCGCGGGTCGGGACGTCGTGGTCGTGGACGACGTCGTCACGACGGGCGTGACCATGGCCGAGGCCGTCCGGGCGGTCCGCGCCGCCGGTGGACGGGTCGTCCGGTGCGTCGCGGTCGCGAGCGTCGACGAGTGAACCCTCGGTGACCACTGTGTGTCCGGTGGGTGTCCGGCACGACTCACCGGCATCGGGTGACGCCGGGCCGCCCGCGGGTCTAGCCTCGCGTCAAGGCGTTCAGGATCGCCGGATGGAGGCGACGCGCTGAGTCTGGATGGGAGCCGCCACATGGACGTGACGATCACGGGCCGGAACATCGGGGTCACCGACCGATTCCGCACCTACGTCGAACAGAAGTCCGAGAAGATCGACGTGCTCGCCGACCGCGCCCTCGCGTTCGAGGTGCGCATCAGCCGCCACCACGAGAAGTCGGGCGGTTCCCAGGGCGAGGACCGCGTCGAACTCACGTTGATCGGCCCCGGCCCCCTCGTGCGGGCGGAGTCCGCCGCGTCGGACAAGTACGCGGCGTTCGACCTGGCGTTCGCCCGCATCATGGAGCGCCTGCGCCGAGCGCGCGACCGCCGCAAGGTGCACCGCGGACGGCACCGCCCGACCTCCGTGTCCGAGGCCTCGGGCACCGGGTTCGAACGGATGGGTGTCGTCCCGGCGACGGGCAAGCTCATCGAGGACGTCGCGACCGGTGCTGTGCCCGTGGTCGACGAGACGGGCGACGAGGAGGAGACCGAGGCCTACTGCCCGGTGGTCATCCGCCAGAAGGTCTTCGAGGCCTCGCCCATGACGGTCGACGACGCGCTCTACTACATGGAGCTCGTCGGACACGACTTCTACCTGTTCGTCGACGCGGAGACACGTCGACCGAGCGTGGTCTACCGACGGAAGGGCTGGGACTACGGCGTGATCGGCATCGACGACCAGACCGCGGGCGCCCCGGCGTCCGAGGCGGAACCGGCGGTCGCGATCGCCTGACGGACGCCCGACGACGACACGATCGAGGTGTGCGCGGTCCGTTCGCGGGCCGCGCACACCCGTGCCGCTCCCAGCAGCTCGCCCGACCGGGTTGCTAGCATGACTGGCTGTTCGCATCGCGCAGGTCGCGCGGACGATCTCGTAAGGAGCTCACGTGGCAAACGTGCTGGAGAAGGTCCTCCGCATCGGTGAAGGACGCACCCTCCGTCGGCTGAAGGCGTACGCCTCGGCGATCAACGACCTCGAGGACGACTTCGCGAGTCTGTCCGACGAGGAGCTCCAGGACGAGACCAAGGAGCTCCGCGAGCGCTACGCGAACGGCGAGACCCTCGACGACCTCCTGCCCGAGGCCTTCGCGGCCGTACGGGAAGCAGCGAAGCGCACCCTCGGCATGCGGCACTTCGACGTGCAGCTCATGGGCGGCGCGGCGCTGCACCTCGGCAACATCGCCGAGATGAAGACCGGTGAGGGCAAGACCCTCGTCGCCACGACGGCCGCGTACCTCAACGCCATCCCGTCGCGCGGCGTGCACGTCATCACCGTGAACGACTTCCTCGCGTCGTACCAGTCCGAGATCATGGGCCGCGTGTTCCGCGCCCTCGGCATGTCGACCGGCTGCATCATCGCGAACCAGTCCCCGGCCGAGCGTCGTGAGCAGTACGCCGCCGACATCACCTACGGCACGAACAACGAGTTCGGATTCGACTACCTGCGCGACAACATGGCGTGGCAGTCCTCCGACATGGTGCAGCGCGGCCACTTCTTCGCCATCGTGGACGAGGTCGACTCCATCCTCATCGACGAGGCCCGCACGCCGCTCATCATCTCCGGACCGTCCTCGGGCGAGGCGAACCGCTGGTTCACCGAGTTCGCGTCCATCGCCACCCGCCTCACCCCGGGTGAGGACTACGAGGTCGACGAGAAGAAGCGCACCGTCGGCGTGCTCGAGCCCGGCATCGAGAAGGTCGAGGACTACCTCGGCATCGACAACCTGTACGAGTCGGCGAACACCCCGCTGATCTCGTTCCTGAACAACTCCATCAAGGCCGTCGCCCTGTTCAAGCGCGACAAGGACTACGTCGTGATGAACGGCGAGGTGCTCATCGTCGACGAGCACACCGGCCGCATCCTGATGGGTCGCCGCTACAACGAGGGCATCCACCAGGCGATCGAGGCGAAGGAGGGCGTCGAGGTCAAGGCCGAGAACCAGACCCTCGCCACCGTCACGCTGCAGAACTACTTCCGCCTGTACCAGAAGCTCTCCGGCATGACCGGTACCGCCGAGACCGAGGCGGCGGAGTTCATGTCGACCTACAAGCTCGGCGTGGTCCCGATCCCCACGAACAAGCCGATGGTCCGCATCGACCAGACCGACCTCGTCTACAAGAACGAGAAGGCGAAGTTCGAGCAGGTCGCCGAGGACATCGCGGAGCGCCACGAGAAGGGCCAGCCGGTCCTGGTCGGCACGACGAGCGTCGAGAAGTCGGAGTACCTCTCGAAGCTCCTCGCGAAGAAGGGCGTCAAGCACGAAGTCCTCAACGCGAAGAACCACGCTCGTGAAGCCGCGATCGTCGCCCAGGCGGGTCGTCTCGGCGCCGTGACGGTCGCCACGAACATGGCCGGCCGTGGTACCGACATCATGCTCGGCGGCAACTCGGAGTTCCTCGCCGTGCAGGAGATGCACGCCAAGGGCCTGTCCCCGACGGAGACCCCGGAGGAGTACGAGGCCGAGTGGGACGACGTGTTCACGCGCGTCAAGTCCGAGATCAAGGAAGAGGCCGAGAAGGTGCGCGATGCCGGCGGCCTGTACGTCCTCGGCACCGAGCGCCACGAGTCCCGCCGCATCGACAACCAGCTGCGCGGTCGATCCGGCCGTCAGGGTGACCCCGGCGAGAGCCGCTTCTACCTGTCGCTCACCGACGACCTCATGCGTCTGTTCAACTCCGGTGCCGCCGAGAGCCTGATGGGGCGCTCGAACGTCCCGGACGACCTGGCGATCGAGAACAAGCTCGTCGGCCGCGCGATCCGTTCGGCTCAGTCGCAGGTCGAGGGCCGCAACGCCGAGATCCGCAAGAACGTCCTGAAGTACGACGACGTCCTGAACCGCCAGCGCGAGGCGATCTACAGCGACCGCCGGCACATCCTCGAGGGCGACGACATCCACGACCGCGCGCAGACGTTCCTGAAGAACGTCGTCGACGACGTGATCGACACCCACACCGGTGAGGGCTCCCCGGACGACTGGGACCTCGACGCCATGTGGACCGAGCTCGGCACGCTGTTCCCGATCTCGATCTCCATCGACGAGGTCATCACCGAGGCCGGCTCGAAGGGCAAGGCATCGCGGGAGTTCCTCGGTCGCGAGATCCTCTCCGACGCCCAGCTCGCCTACCAGAAGCGCGAGGAGCTCCTCGGCGACGAGGCCATGCGTGAGCTCGAGCGCCGCGTCGTCCTCTCGGTGATCGACCGCCGCTGGCGCGACCACCTGTACGAGATGGACTACCTCAAGGACGGCATCGGTCTCCGTGCGATGGCGCAGCGCGACCCGCTGGTCGAGTACCAGCGCGAGGGCTACGCCCTGTTCCAGAGCATGATGGGGCAGATCCGCGAAGAGTCGGTCGGCTACCTGTTCAACCTCGAGGTCCAGGTGCAGTCCGACGGCGAGAACGCCGTGATCGAGGCCAAGGGTCTCGACGAGGACGAGGTCTCCGGGCTCGAGTACTCGGCGCCGTCGATCGACGGCGAGGTCGAGGTGCGCGACGAGCGCGGTCGCCTCGAGCAGGCCGCGACCGCACGTGCGCAGAAGGCGCAGGCCGAGGCCGAGGCCGCTGCCGGACCCGAGCAGGGTTCCGCCTTCGGCAACGCGGCGACGGCCTCCGGCCAGGCCGCGGCGAGCAACCGCGCCGAGCGTCGACAGGCCGCCAAGAAGAACTGACGTCACCGCAGACGCGACGGGAGGCGCGGTGCCAGCTGGCACCGCGCCTCCTGTCCGTCTGCGGTCGACCCGGCCGCGGGGCGGACGTCACAGGACCCCGACCGCCGTCGCGCGCCACCGTCCCTGCCGCTCCTCGAGCCGCATCGCCACCGCTCTGGCGTGGCTGCGCGTGTGCACGACGACGGTCGCCTCGGCGACGCCGTCAGCCGGACGGCAGACGATCACGCTCCCGACCCGCAGCAGTGCCCGCGCACGTGATCGTCCTCCGAGCTGCCGCGACCGCGCGGCGATCGCTGCCCGCTGCTGCAGGTGCCGGTGCACCTCGTCGGTGATCCACCGTGCGATGCTGTCGACCTCGCGGGCGCCGGTGAGGATCTCCGCGACGCACAGTCCCAGTGCTCGTGCCGTCTCCTCGACGTCCTTCGGTGGTGTGACCACGGTGAGCCGCGTCGGCTCGACCCTTCCCGCCGTGTCGTCGATCCGGCGTGCATGCTCCGCCACCCCTGCCCCTTTCGTCGGGGTGAGCGTATGGGGAGTACAACATGAGAAATATGACAGCGTTCGGGCTGTGGAGAGCGAAGAGTTCTCCACAGTGCAGCGCACCTAGACTGGCGGGGTGTCGACCCTCAGTGACCTCGTCCTCGCACAAGGCCGTTCCTCCGAAGCCGACGTGGAGTGGCTCCACCTGCTCGTCGGGGACTGGCAGCTGCTCGCCGACCTGTCGTTCGCCGACATGGTCCTCTGGGTTCCGACGGCCGAGGACGGCTCGTTCGTGGCCGTCGCCCACGCCCGTCCGAGCTCCGCGGCGACGCTCTTCTACCGGGACATCGTCGGGCAGGAGATCCGCGAGGAGTGGCGCGAGCAGGTCACCGAGTGCTTCGCCGGCGCGAAGGTCGTCGACTCCGCCGAGCCGGACTGGTACGAGGACACCCCGACTCGCGTGCGGGCGATCCCGGTGCTGCGCCGCCTGAGCGCGAACTCCGCCGAGACGACCGAGCGCCCGATCGCCGTCGTCACCCGGCACTCGAACCAGGACGAGATGCGCACCCCGAGCCGGCAGGAGCTCAACTTCACGGCGAGTGCGAACGACCTGTTCGGCATGATCGCAACCGGCGACTTCCCGGACATCGGTGCGCCGGCCGGTCCCCGTCGTGGTGCCCCGCGCGCGAGCGACGGTCTCCTCCGCCTGGACACGAACGGCATCGTCACGTTCGCGAGCCCCAACGGCCTCAGCGCCTTCAACCGCATGGGGTTCGAGGGTGAGCTCGAGCGGAAGTCCCTCGCCGAGGTCACCACCGAACTCATCGGCGCCCAGCTCGACGTCGACGAGTCCCTGCCGCTCGTCGTCACCGGCCGTGCTCCGTGGCGTGCGGACATCGAGTCCAAGGGCGTGACCGTGTCCTTGCGCTCGATCCCGCTCCGCGACCACGGCGACCGCATCGGCGCGATCGTGCTCTGCCGCGACGTCACCGAACTGCGGCACCAGGAGCGCGAGCTCATCACCAAGGACGCCACGATCCGCGAGATCCACCACCGGGTGAAGAACAACCTGCAGACGGTGGCGTCCCTCCTGCGCATCCAGGCCCGCCGCACGCACTCCGACGAAGCCCGGACCTCGCTGCAGAACGCGATGCGCCGGGTCGCGGCGATCGCGGTCGTGCACGACACCCTGTCGAGCGGGCTGAGCCAGACGGTCGACTTCGACGACGTGTTCGACTCGGTGCTCAAGCTCGTCACCGAGGTCGCCGCCTCGCACAACACGACGGTGCACCCGAAGAAGACCGGGGAGTTCGGGGTGCTGCCGTCCGAGGCGGCCACGCCCCTCGCGCTCGGTCTCACCGAGCTCGTCACGAACGCGGTCGAGCACGGCCTCGACGGGCGCGACGGCGAGGTCGAGATCGTGGCCGAGCGCTCCGACGACCACCTCGACATCCAGGTCCGCGACAACGGCCGGGGTCTGCCGGAGGGCAAGGTCGGCTCGGGTCTCGGCACGCAGATCGTCCGCACCCTGATCCAGGGCGAGCTCGGCGGCACGATCGACTGGCACACCCTGACCGGCAGCGGCACCGAGGTGACGATCACCATCCCGTTCCGCTGGCTGACGGCCGCCGGCGCCGCGTAGCGCCCGCGGGCGGGCCGGGCCCCGGAGCCCGGCGCGCGTCGGACCCGCCGCACAACCAAAGTGCATTCGCGCCACGCAATGGCGCGGTGTCGTGTGACTTTGGTTGTGCGACGGCACCCCGAACCACGCGAGGGACCAGGACCGCACCGCGCACCGCGGACACGACGACGCCCGCCGGCCCCGGAGGGCGGCGGGCGTCAGGCGCCGAGGGCGCGGAGGCTGCGCGTCGTCAGGAGGCGCGACGAGCGCGGGCGGCGCGACGCTTCAGCGCGCGGCGCTCGTCCTCGCTCAGGCCACCCCAGACACCGGAGTCCTGGTTGTTCTCGAGTGCGTACTGCAGGCACATCTCGGTGACCGTGCAGCGAGCGCAGACCGACTTGGCCTTCTCGATCTGGTCGACGGCCGGTCCGGTGTTCCCGACGGGGAAGAAGAGCTCGGGGTCCGCGGTGAGGCAGGCTGCCTGGTCACGCCAGTCCATGTGTGGTGCTCCTTGAAATCGATGCTCGAACGGCAGGCCGGGGCCGCGGTTCGGGGATCGGAACGCTGAGCATGCGCGAGGCACGAGGGGACACCCGTGGGGGAGGAGTCCGCTGGAAGCGAGTCTGACGCCCGCAGAACGCTCGGGGGAGGAGCGTCGAACCACGGGAGACGCACACCACATCGTGCCGTCCAAACGACCTCGAATATCGTTCCATACTGGTAGGGCCAAATCAAGGGTTCCGACGCTGGAGGAATGCTGTGCCCGACACCACCCCGAACGAGTCCGCCCCCGCCGAGCGGAGGTCGCCGGCCCTCGTGGCGCTCCTCGTGGTGGTCGGTGTGGAGTTCGCCGCCCTCGTCGTCGTGACGATCGTCCTCGTCGTCGAACTGATCGTCGCGCCCGCATCGAGCCTCGCGTCCGGCATCGCGCTCACGATCCTCGCCGCCATCGCGGCGCTCTGGCTCGGCGCGCTGTTCGTCGGCCTCCGGAACCGTCGCCCCTGGGTCCGCTCCGGGATCATCGTCTGGCAGGTGCTGCAGGGTGCGCTGGCGATCGGCGCGTTCCAGGGTGTCTTCCGCGTGCCGGCCGTCGGGTGGCTCCTGCTCATCCCAGCGCTGCTGGGCATCACGCTGGTGCTGTCGCGTCCGGTGACCGACGCGCTCGCCCGTCCCGTCGAGTAGACGGGACCGACCAACGGACTGGAGGCGCGGTGCCAGCTGGCACCGCGCCTCCAGTCCGTCGTCTGGTCGGGTCCTCAGACCAGGCCGAGCTTCTTCCGCAGGCTCGCCACGTGCCCCGTCGCCTTCACGTTGTAGAGGGGGAGCTGGACGGTGCCGTCCTCGTCCACCACGATCGTGGACCGGATCGTGCCGGTGACGATCTTCCCGTAGTTGTTCTTCTCGCCCCAGGCCGCGTACGCCTGGTGCACCGCGAGGTCCGGGTCGCTCAGCAGCGGGAACGTCAGCGCCTGCTCGTGCTGGAACTCCTTGAGCTTCGGGAGTTCGTCCTTCGAGATGCCGAGCACCTCGTAGCCGGCAGCCTGGAGGGACGACATGTTGTCCCGGAAGTCGCAGGCCTCGGTGGTGCAGCCCGGGGTCGACGCCGCCGGGTAGAAGTACACGATGACCTTCTTGCCGCGCAGGTCGGCGAGCGAGTGCTCGGTGCCGTCCTGGTCCGGGAGGGTGAAGTCGGGGGCGGTGTCGCCGGCGGCGAGACGGTCGGTCATGGTGCTCCTGTCGAGTCTGGTGCCCCGAGTGGTCAGGAGCACGCGAAACCCATGCTATTGTTGTTTCCCGTTGCAGCACGGAAGCGCAACATGCACCTCTAGCTCAATTGGCAGAGCAACTGACTCTTAATCAGTGGGTTCTCGGTTCAAGTCCGAGGGGGTGCACCAGCAAGGCCCCGGTCATCACGACCGGGGCCTTCGTCGTTCCCGGTGCTCGGGCCGCACCAGCGAGACACGCCCGGAGTGCGCGCGAGCCGCGATTTCGTCCGGGTCAGCCCACGGGGACGTCGACGATGCGCTCCTCGCCGATCACCGGGTCGAGCGTGCCAGCGGAGGTCGCGGCGAGGTCCGCGCGCAGCGGCTCGATCGCCTCGCCGGGCACCCAGAGCTCGAAAGTCGCCGCCACACCGTAGGCGGGGTCGCCGAGCGTCGCGTCGTGGTGCCGGACCCAGTCGCGCAGCACGTTGTCGATGCGACCGGCGTCGGCGTGCGGGACGTCCACCGTCACCCGGGTCAGCGCCCGCCGCTGCACGAGCGTCGCCCGGTCGAGCGCCTCGGACACCGAGGTCGAGTAGGCGCGGACGAGTCCGCCGGCGCCGAGCTTCACACCGCCGAAGTACCGCGTGACGATCGCGACGACGTCGGTCAGGTCGCGCCGGCGCAGGACCTCGAGCATCGGGACACCCGCGGTGCCGGAGGGTTCGCCGTCGTCGCTCGACCGGGCCTGGTCCCCGAGCACGCCGGTGACCATCGCGGTGCAGTTGTGCCGTGCGTCCCACCGGCGTCGGCGGACGTCGGCGATCACACGGTCGGCGTCCTCGACGCCCGCGACCGGTGCGACCGTGGTGATGAACCGCGACTTCGTGATGACGATCTCGTGCTCCACCGGCTCGGCGATCGTGGACGGGAAGCGTGGACTCACGGTCCCGAGGGTAGCGGCGGGCACCCGGTCGCCCGCGCTACCATGTCCTGCACGACGTGCGGCTGGGGAGGAGTCCGATCGACATGGCGACAGCAGCTCCGAAGGGTGGCGTCCTCGACGCCGCCGAACTGGCGCGCCGACTCAACCTCCTGCTCGACTTCGAGGAAGCGCAGCGCGGCACGCCCGTGCCCTTCTCCGCGATCGAGGAGTACGTGGCGGAGCAGGGTGGATCGCTGTCCCGGGCGAAGTGGACGTACATGCTCTCCGGCGACGGACGACGCAACCGGGACACCGTGTTGCTCCGCCTGCTGGCCGGGTTCTTCGAGGTCGACGAGCGCTTCCTGCTCGAGGACAGCGACGTCCCCGAGCGCATCGGTGCCCAGCTCGCTCTCGTCCGGTCGCTCCGCTCGGCACGCGTGAGCGGCTTCGCGGCCCGCACCTTCCCCGGCGAGCTCTCGCCCGACGCCCTCCGCCGCATCGCGGAGGTCCTCGAGGAGGAGTCCGAGCGGGGGAGCGTCGCATGACGGAGCGCGTCGGGGCGAACGACTTCGTCGAGGCGTTCTGGGCGCGCGGCGCCGCCGAGGGCTGGTCGGACGTCGACCAGGCGGTGTCGGCAGCGGCCGAGGTCGTCGGCAAGCCGATCGTCGTGCGCGAAGAGGCGTTCCTCGCCGCCGAGCCGGTGTGCGGCTTCGTGGCCACCCTGGAACGCCAGCACCTCGTGATGATCTCGCCGACGGCGTCGCAGACCTTCCGGTCCTTCGTCATCGGCCACGAGCTCGGGCACATCCTGCACCGCCACCAGGACCACGCACCGCAGGCGGCGTACATCCGCGACGTCATCCCGGACCTGCCGGAGTACAAGGTCGAGCGGGCCCTCGCCCGCGGGCTGTTCTCGAACGAGTACGAGCACGAGGCCGAGGTCTTCGCCGACCGGCTCGCCGGGCTCATCCGCGGGCACCGCGGTCGTCCGAGTGCGTTCCGCGGGGTGTTCGGGTGATCGTCTCCCTCGTCCAGGCGCTGCTCCTCATCGCCGGCACGGTGACGCTGTTCGTGCTCCAGCGCGGGCAGGACCGGACACTGGCGATCACCTTCCTGCTCTTCGCGGCGACGATTGTCACGAACGTCGACCCGCTCTACCTGTGGCTCGATCCGCTGTTCGGCGGGTTCAACGTCGTCACCGTGATCAGCGACTGCCTGATGGTCGCGGGGACGAGCACGCTGCTCTGGGGTGTGGCGAAGGCGGTCGGCGCTGCCCGACCGTGGCTCCGGAACGCGATCGTCGTCACGTGCGCGGTGGTGGTGGTCGTGGTGGTCGTCGCCTTCGTGGTGCTCGACAAGCCGGCGACCACGACGACGTTCATGCTCGACGCCGGGCAGCACCCGGCCGCCACCGTCTACTCGATCGCGCAGACGGTCTACCTCGGGGTGGCCCTCGGTGCGACCGGGCTGATCTGCGTGCTGCACCTGCGCGAGGCCCGGACCACCACCGACCTCGTCGGCCTGTGGGTCCTCGTGCTCGGTGGCGTCCTCGGTGTGGTGCGGATGGTCGTCGTGGTCGTGATGGACCTCGCGCACGTCGCGGGTCACCTCGACCTGACCCACGCGCTCGCGCTGCCGTACGACGTGACGACCCCGGGCGCGGTGATCTGCGTCTCCTCGGGGATGCTCCTGCTCGTCATCGGTCACCAGGTCTCGCAGCGCCGACGCTCCCGACGGGTGGAGGTCGCCCTGCGCCGCCTCGCGCCCCTGCACGAGCGCATCGGGATCGACAACGCCTACCCGGACTCCGGTGACCCCGCCACGCGTCTCAGTCGACTGATCGTGGAGATCAACGACGGTGCCCGCCGCGCTCGCCAGGCCCTGAGCGATGCGGAGCGCCAGGCGTTGGCTGACGCCGAGGCCGCGCTCGATGTCGCGTAGCCGACCCGCGACGGCCGCCGCGCGCACCGCGGGGGTCGTGGCCGGCGTCGGTGCGCTCGTCCCGATCGCCGGTGCCGTGATCGCTCGTCGGGCCGCGGCCCTGTACGAGACGCCGGACGTCGACCCCGCGCCGGGGCTCGAGCCGGTGTCGGTCGGCGGGCTCCCCGGGTGGATCCGCCCGGGCGGTGACGGCACGACCTGGGCGGTGTTCCTGCCCGGCCTCGGCTCGCACCCCCTGCGGCACCAGGACGTCGCCGACGCCTTCGTCGACCGCGGGGACGCCGTGTTGTTCGCGTCGCACTCCGCCCGGTACCCGGCGCGCCGGCACGGTTTCGGTGTGTGCGAGCAGGACGAGGCGCTCGCCTGGCTCCGGTTCGCCGCTGCCCGCGGTGCCACGGAGGTCGTGCTGCTGGGCTGGTCGTTCGGCGCCTCGCTCTGGCTCCGGCTGCTCGCCGGTCCGCTCCCCGTCCGGGTCCGGGGTGTCGTGCTCACCGGGCCGCTGTCGGACTGGGACGCCACGGTCGCGCACGGCGCCGGCGGAGGTCCGATCGGGCGGGCGGCGGCCGCGGTGATGCGGTGGACACTGCGGGTCCCGGGGCTCGCGAGGCTGGCCGGTCAGGCCGCGCCCGTCCGGTTCGAGGTCCCCGCCGTGGCCGCCCCCGCACCGCCGCTCCTCGTCGTCCACGGCGACGCCGATCGGACCGTGCCGCTCGACTCCAGTCGCGCGCTCGTGGCCTCGTGGCCGGGTGCAGCACGGCTGCGGATCGTCGCCGGGGCCACCCACGGCGGTGAACGGGACATGAATCCCACTGGATGGCTCGACGCCGTCGCCCGGGCCGTGTAGGGTTTGTAGCAGTTGCTACAGATTCTGTGGCCGCCGGGGTGGGTCTCGGCCGCGTTGGGGGCGGCCGAGCACCACCGGCCCCGACATGCGTTGTCTAGGATCGTCTGGTGACCGTCTTCGCAGCTGTCGTCCTGTTCATCGGTGCCGTCTTCAACGTCGTCACCTGGCCGCGCTTCTTCCAGCGGGTCGCGAAGGACTCCCGGGCGCGTGACGCGGCCGGGAAGCCGACGACGTTCTACACGGTGCACTTCGTGCTGCTGCTCATCGCGCTGGTCATCGCCGTCGCTTCCGTCGTCGCGGGGATCCTGCTGCTCGTCTGAGCGCGTCCCCGCTGCCCGTTCCTTCCCATCGCGCGTGATGTAGGAAGCGGAATCGCGCGTACCTGGTCGAAAGAATCGGCCTGGTACGCGCGAAACAGCTTGGTACGCGCGAAACGGCCCGGCAGGCGGGCGCGGCGCTCGCGTGCCAGCCGTGTGCGGGCCTGGAGGCGCGGTGCGGCGCCGCCACGTGCCTCCCGTCTGTCTGTTCCTTCCCATCGCGCGCGACGTAGGAGGCGGAATCGCGCGTACCTGGTCGAAAGAAACGGCCTGGTACGCGCGAAACAGCCTCCTACTCGCGGAACGACACCCGACGCGCGGAACGGCACCCCTACGCGCCCGGCCGCACCCGCAGGTCTGACCCGGTGTGGGTGATGCTGTCCGCAGTGGCACCGACGAGCCCGAGGTCGACCCGAGCCCACGTCGTCGGCAGCTCGCCGCCCGGGGGTGGGGTGTCCGCGCCGAGGGTGAGGTGCTTCCCTCCCGGCAGTTCGGCCGTGACCGAGTTCAGGTAGACCTGCACGTGCCCACGGAGCTCCATGCGGGCGTCCGTCGTCACCGCCGAGGTCCCGTTCGACTCGCCGCGGACGTCGAGCGTGAAGTCGTCCATCGCGACCCGGTCGGCGCTGAGCCGGATGACGGTGATCTCCGAACCGTCCGCCAGGGGCACCTGCACGAGTGCGAGTCCGGACAGGCCGCCGATCTCGATGGAGGAACTGCTGAGCTGCGCGGACGGCTGCGTGAAGACCGTCGTGTCGTCCGGGACCGCCGCTCCCCAGGATGCGTCGGGCGTGGCCGTCGCGGAGGGACCAGGATCACGGGTGGCACCGTCGCCGCCGGATGCCGGGCCGGGACCCGAACCCGTCCCGGCATCCGGCGACGACGGGGCTGTGGTGTCCGACCCGGAGGGGGCGGACGGGCTCGACGGGGAAGAAGACGGCGGCGGCGAGGACGGCGCCGACGGCGTCGGCGACGGAGCAGGTGCCGAGCAGTCCATGAGCAGCGGGATGCAGAACCCCGCGGCCGAGGCGCTCGTCCCACCCGTCACCGTCAACGCGGCGGCGACGACCAGGACCGTGCCGATCCCGAGCGACGCACGCAGTCGACGGCTCACGCGGCGCGCTCGTCACGCTCGGGGTCGGTCGGCTCGGACGACGCCCGCGGCATCCACGCCACCACGAGCACGCCCCCGACCGCGGACAGCAGCATCCCGAGCACGAAGCCGCCGAGGTTCACGCCGATGAGCGAGTACACCGCCAGGGCCAGCGCGACGATGCCGTAGAAGACCCGTTGCGCGGGGGACCACACCGCCAGGACGCCGAGCGCCACGAGGGCGATCGGGATCACGGTCGCCTGCAGGCCCTCGATGCCGAACTGGATCCGGATGTTGCCGAGGTCGAGCTGGCCGGAGCAGAACAACTCGATCCCACCGAGCACGACGAGCAGGCCCCCGACGAACGGCCGCGAGCGTGCCCAGGCCCGGAAGCGCGCCCAGGGCGAGGTGGGTGCGACGGCGTGGGCGCTCATCAGAAGCAGCTCTTCGAGCCGTCCGTGAGCTGCAGGTGCATGCCCGTCAGCGTGAACGTCCCGGCGGTCGTCGACCAGGCGGTCTGCTGCACGCCGTCGATCGTGAGCGCGTCGGCGTCCTGGGCGAAGTCCCCGGCGCTGCCGTGCTGGTCGCCCTTGACGGTCGACGCGTCGACGCCGATCCGGATGTCGTGGAACTCGGCGTCGCCCTTGAGGTCGGTCATCCCGATCTGCAGGTCCTTCGCGGACGCCGGGGTCTTCCCGCCGCCGGCGGTGATCATCACGCCGACCTTGCCCATCGGGGTCTCGGTCGTGACGGACTGGCACAGGTTGGCGAGCGTCGCCGACCCGATGTTGGCGATCGCGACCTGGCGGTCGTTGCCAGCAGTGTCCTTCGCGACGCCGGCGTACTGCGAGAACTGCTGCCCGTCGAGCTTGTCGGCACTGATCTGGAACTGCTGGCCGGAGACCGAGAACGACACGGGGACCGCTCCCTGGGCGACGCCGCCGAACGCGATGGCGGTGGCGATCCCGACCGGGACGGCGACGAGTGCGACGCGGCCGCCGTGCGAGCGGGTGAGTCTGGTGAACAACATCGTTCCTCCTCGTGACGGCCGCTCCGTCGCGACCGCAGGCCACGCTAGACCCGTTGTTGACTGCAGGTCAACAACATCGTGACCCGTTCGGGGGACGGACATGCCCGCTCGCTAGGCTCCAGCCGTGCCCGACGACCGCCAGCGCTCCCGCCTCAGCTCCGAGGAACGCCGTGCGCAGCTCGTCGCCCTCGGCGTCGCGACCCTGGTGGACGAACCCCTCGAGGACATCACGATCGACCGGCTCGCCACCGACGCCGGGGTCTCCCGGGGTCTGCTCTTCCACTACTTCGGCACGAAGCAGGGCCTGCACGAGGCCATCGTCCGCACCGCCCGCGACGCGATGCTGCACGCCACCGAGCCGCGCGACGAGCTCGAACCGCTCGCCCGGCTCGAGGACACCCTCCGCCGCTTCGTCGCGTTCGTGACCGAGCACCGCGGGACGTTCCACGCGCTCGTCCGCGGCGCCTCCGCCGGGGACGCCGACGTGCGGGCCCTCATCGACGAGGCCCGTGACGAGAACGCCCGCCGGGTGATCGCGGTGTTCACCGAGCTCGGACACGAGGACCGTCCGCTGCTGCGCAGCGCCCTGCGCTCGTGGGTCGCCTTCGTCGAGGAGATGCTCGACGAGGTCCCCACGGACGACGACGCCTCCGCCGACGCGCTCACGGCGCTGCTGGTGCGCAGCGCGGTCGCGATGGTCGCGGCCCTGGACGCGACTGGTTGACGGCCTGGCGCGGTCCGCTCAGCGGTGACGCGCCAGCGTCACGCGGACCGCGCCGACCGAGCCTGCGAGGGAGGTCGGGGCGGGCCCGCACCGCGCCTCCAGTCCGGCCCTTGGTCGCGTCCAGGGCGCTTCAGGCCCGCTTCAGCGGGGCACGGCAGGATCGTGGGATGCGCGTGCTGGTGGTCGACGACGAGGTGCGGCTCGCCGACGGCGTCCGCCGCGGCCTCGAAGCCGAGGGATGGGCGGTCGACGTGGCCCACGACGGCGTCGACGGCCTCTGGCACGCCCGCGAGTTCACGTACGACGCGATCGTGCTCGACCTCATGATGCCCGGTCTCAGCGGCTGGGCGGTCTGCGCGCAACTGCGGTCCGACGGCGACTGGACACCGGTCCTCATGCTGACGGCGAAGGACGGCGAGTGGGACCAGGTCGAGGCGCTCGACGCCGGGGCCGACGACTACGTCACCAAGCCGTTCTCGCACCCGGTGCTCGTCGCGCGCCTCCGCGCACTGGTCCGCCGCGGCGCCCGGGAGCGGCCGGCGGTCCTCACGGTCGGCGACCTCGTCGTCGACCCTGCTGCCCGGACGGTGGCCCGCGGCGGAACACCGATCGACCTCACCAGCCGGGAGTTCGCGGTGCTCGAGTTCCTCGCCCGCCGTGCCGGTGAGGTCTGCTCGAAGCGCGCCGTGATCGAGAACGTCTGGGACGTCGACTTCGACGGCGACCCGAACATCGTCGAGGTGTACGTCGGGCACCTCCGGCGGAAGGTCGACCGACCGTTCGGGCGCGCCTCCCTCGAGACCGTGCGCGGTGCCGGGTACCGGTTGGCGGCCGACGGTGGCTGACGCTCCTCGGCCCACGCGGCGTCTCCGGTCCGTCCGGGCCCGCACGACGCTCGGCGCGGTCGTGGTGGTGCTCGCCGCACTGCTCGTCGGCGCCGCAGCGTTCGTGGTGGTCCTGCGACTCGTGCTCCTCGACGGCGTGCGCACCGCGGCGGAGTCCGGACTCGAGCAGGCGTCCGCCCGGGTCGAGGCCGACGGCGCCGGCGCGGTCAGCGGATACGAGGACGTCGTCGTCCAGGTCGTCGGTGACGGCGGCTCGGTGCTCGCCCACGGTGACGACGCCGACCCGCCAGCGCTGCCCACCGCCGACGAGTCCCGGTGGTCGCACGACGGCGAGCGGTGGCTGCTCGTCGCCGACGACGTCGACCTGCCGGGCGGCGGGGAAGCAACCCTCGTCTACGGCGTCTCGCTCGAACAGACCGACGCCGCCGTCGGCGCGGCCGTGGTGCTGCTCGCGGTCGGGGTCCCCGTGCTCGTGCTCCTCATGGGCCTGGTGACCTGGGTCGTGACCGGTCGCTCGCTCCGCCCGGTCGAGCGGATGCGGAACGAGGTCGAGACGATCCGGGCCGCCCGTCCCGACGCCCGCATCGCCGTGCCGGACACCGGGGACGAGATCGCCCGGCTCGCCGACACGATGAACGCCATGCTCGACCGGCTCGACCGCTCCGCCGAGGGGCAGCGCCGGTTCGTGTCCGATGCCTCCCACGAGCTGCGGTCGCCGATCGCCACGATCCGGCAGCACGCCGAGGTCGCCGCGGCGCACCCCGAGCGCGCGGACGTCACCGAGCTGTCCGAGGTCGTCCGGTCCGAGGCGCTCCGGTTGCAGGAACTCGTCAGCGCGCTGCTCGAGCTCTCCCGCCTCGACGAGGGCGGGATCGGCCACGGTCGGCCGGTCGACCTCGACGACCTGGCGTTCGACGCCGTCGCCCGGGCACGAGCTGCCGGCCGCGTGCACGTCGACGGCTCCGGGATCGCCGCCGCCCGTGTCCTCGGCGACGAGCGCGTGCTCGCCGGGGTGGTCCGCAACCTCGTCGACAACGCCCTCCGGCACGCGTCCTCCCGGGTGGCCGTGGCGCTCGCCGAGGACGGCGGACGGGCGGTCCTGACGGTGGACGACGACGGCGCCGGGATCCCGGCGGGGGAGCGCGACCGGGTGTTCGAGCGGTTCGTGCGACTCGACGAGGCCCGGAGCCGGGACGCCGGCGGCGCGGGTCTCGGCCTCGCGATCGTGCGCGACGCGGTCCGGGCGCACGGCGGTGACGTGGTCGTGACGGACTCGCCGCTCGGCGGTGCGCGGTTCGTCGTGCGCATCGCGCTCGGTGGCTGAACAGGCCGCTTCAGGTCTGCTTCAGCACCCGGTCGGCACGCTGGTCGCATGAACACTCCCCGCACCCCCTCCGTCCGCTCCGCCCGTCGCATCGCCGGGTTCACCGCCCTTCCGCTCGTCGCCGCGCTCGCCCTCGCCGGGTGCTCGACCGCGCAGTCCGGCTCCTCGGACTCGTCGTCGTCCGCTGCGTCCTCGTCGAACGCTTCCGGTGGGACCGCCACCGCAGCAGCCGCATCGAACGACGCCCTGCGCGCCGCCGTCGAGACCGCCCGGAAGGCCGTCGGGTCCGGTGTCGTGATCTCCGTCGAGCAGGAGCAGAACGGCTCGGCGTACGAGGTCCTGGTCGTCACCGACGACGGCACCGAGCACGAGGTCCACACGAACGCCGACGGCACCTCGGTGTCGGGCTCGCCGCGCGCCGAGACCTCTGATGCCGACGACCGCGCCGAGAACGACCGGTTCGTCGCGGCGGCCGACCTGGACGTCAGTGCCGCTGCGGGCAAGCTCGAGGACCTGCACGCCGGCACCATCACCGAGCTCGGACTCGACGACCACCTCGGAAAGGTCGTCTGGGAGGGCGACGTCCGCGACCCGTCCGGCACGAAGCACAGCGTCCGGATCGACGCCGGCTCCGGTGACGTCGTCACGGACCGGGTCGACACCGACGACTGACGCGTGCGTGCGTCGGTGGTCCGCGGTAGACCGGGGGCATCCGGCCGAGCGCCGGCGGACCCGGGAGCGACGATGACCGACCAGACCCCGCGCACCTACCCCCAGGGCGTCCCGAGCTGGATCGACGCCCGCCAGCCAGACCCCGACGCTGCACAGGCGTTCTACGGCGGGTTGTTCGGCTGGGACTTCGAGGAGCGCCTGCCGCCCGGCGTCCCGGGGTCGTACCGGATCGTGAGCATCGACGGGCGCGAGGTCGGTGCGATCGCGTCGAGCGAGGACCCGGCGACCTGGACGACGTACATCGCGGTGGACGACGCCGACGCCGTTGCCGCCCGGGTCGCGGAGCTCGGTGGATCGGCGGCTGCCCCCGAGGACGCCGGCCCCGGGGGAGCGGCCGGTCGCAGCGTGGACTGCGTCGATCCCCGCGGGGCCGCATTCGGGCTCTGGCAGGCCCGTGCACGACTCGGCTCGCAGCACATCAACGCCCCCGGCGGCTGGGTCTTCAGCGACCTGCGCTCGGCGGAGCCCGAGCAGGCGTTCTCGTTCTACGAGCAGCTGTTCGGGTGGCAGGTCTCCGACATGCAGGAGGGTCCGAGCGCGATGGTCCGACTGCCCGGGTACGGCGACCACCTCGCCGCGACCTCGGACCCGGACATCCGCGAACGCCAGGTCGGTGCGCCCGACGGGTTCGCCGACGTGATCGGTGCCCTGGCCCGCACGGAATCCGGTCCCGACGACTGGCACGTGTCGTTCAGCGTCGCGGACCGTGACGACGCCGCCACGCTGACGGAACGCCTCGGCGGGACGGTGCTCGGCACGTGGGAGGGGTTCTGGACGCGAGCCGCGGAGCTGCGGGACCCGCAGGGAGCGACCTTCCGCGTCACGCAGTTCTCGCCGGGCTCCGACTGAGCCCCGCGAGCAGGATGTCGAGCAGGCGACCGGTCTGCTCGGTGTCCGTGGTGTCCCGCGTCGACAGCAGGATCCCGATGAGTGCCGCGGTGACGTCGTCCGCCAGCATGTCGTCGCGGAGCGACCCGTCCGCCGCCCCCGTGTCGAGGAATCGCTGCACGGCGCCGTTCACGCGGTCGCGTGTGCCGGCGGCCTCGGCGGCACCCCGGAGCGCTCCGACCCGGACGGTCTCGGCGAGGCCGCGCTTCGTGGCGACGAACTCGGCGTACCGACCGCAGAAGGCCCGCAGCGCCCCGGCGCCGGTGGACGCGGACCGGAGCAGGTCGTCGACGGTGTCGAGTGCTGCGTCGAGTTCAGCGCGGTACACGGCCGCGATGAGGTCCTCGCGCGTGGGGAACGCCCGGTAGAGCGTGCCGATGCCGACCCCGGCCGCGCGGGCGATGCCCTCGAGCGAGGTGTCCTCCCCGTCGCTGGTGAACGCCGCTCGTGCGGACTCGACGAGTCGCTCCCGGTTGCGGGCGGCGTCGGCACGGGGTCGTCGGCGCACGGATGGCGGTTCACTGGACAAAGCGGAGGTACCTCCGGTTATGATCGGCGAAGCGGAGGTTCCTCCGCTTCAGTTGAGACTACCGGAGACCTCATGCACGACAACGAGAACGAGCGCCCGGGCGGCGCGTACGACCTCGGCGGACGGACCGTCGCACGCATCGGGTACGGCGCGATGGCCCTCGAGCGCTTCGACGCCGACCGTGACCGTGGTGTCGCGCTGCTGCACCGCGCGCGGGACCTCGGGGTCGACCACGTCGACACCGCCGAGTTCTACGGGGACGGGGTCGCCAACGACGTGATCCGTCGGGCGTTCGGCGACTCGGACGAGGTCGTCGTGGTGAGCAAGGTCGGCGCGGTCCGGGTGGACGCGCCGGTGCCGCTCGCCCTGGCACAGCGTCCGGAGCAACTCCGCGAGCAGGTGCACGCGAACCGGCGCAGCCTCGGGCGCGACCGCATCGACGTGGTGAACCTCCGCCGGGCCGACATCGGTCCCGGGCTCATCGCGGAGGGGGACCAGCTGGTCGACCTCGACGACCAGCTCGCGGAGATGACCGCCATGCGGGAGGAAGGCCTCATCGGCGGCATCGGGCTGAGCGCGGTGTCCGGCGAGGTCCTCGAACGCGGGCTCGCGGCCGGGATCGTGTGCGTGCAGAACGCCTTCTCGCTCGTCGCCCGTGAGCACGAGGCGCTCGTCGACGTGTGCGTGCGGAACGGCATCGCGTGGGTACCGTACTTCCCGCTCGGTGGCGCGTTCCCCGGGCTGCCCAAGGTGGCCGAGGAGCCCGAGGTCCTGCGCATCGCGACGGAGCTCGGCGTCACGCCCGCGCAGCTCGGGCTCGCCTGGTTGCTCGGGCACGCACCGGACGTCCTGCTGATCCCCGGCACCTCGAGCATCGACCACCTCGCCGAGAACGTCGCGGTCGGGGGCGTCGTGCTCACCGAGGCGCAGACGACCGCACTCGATGCGGTGTGGGCGCAGCGGATCGCCGACGGGCAGGTGGGGCGCACCTGGCCGTGAGCGGCTCGGGAGAACGGTCCGGTCAGGACTCGGACGGCAGCGGTGCCCCGAAGACCCGGCGGAGCGCGAGCCCGGCGACCTTCTCGTCCGACGTGTCGAGCAGCACCCGGTAGGTTTCATCGGCCGTGACGAACTCGACGCACACCGCGTCGAAGTCGCACGGTTCGATCCGCCATCCGTGCACCGTGTCCATCGGCACCTGGGTGAGTCCGTCGCGCTCGAAGCTGGTCTCCGCCGACACGTGGTCGTCGAACACCCGGACGCGGCCGAACGTGCCGCGCCAGGTCAACTGGAGGTCGAGCACGGGCGATGAGGTCGCGGGGGATGCAGAAGGGTCCGGCACCCGCCGATCGTACCGAGGGGTGCCGGACCCGTGCGTGCGGCGCCGAGCCGCGTCGTCGCTATCCGGACAGGAGGGAGACGGTCAGTTGCCGTCCTCGTCGCGGCGGCGCACCTGGTTCGCGGGGTCACGGCCGGTCACGGGGAACGGACCGGTGACGCCCTCGCGCAGGGAGGCGATGCGGAGGATCCGGTCACGCTGCAGGAACCAACCGACGATGAGCAGCGGGATCACGATGACGAGGGACGCGATCGTGTAGGTGCCGACGGGGTAGTCGATCGCCATCAGGACGATCACCGACACGAGGAACGCGAGCGTCAGCCACGAGGTCACCGGGGCACCGGGCAGCTTGAACGAGGGCTCCTTCGCGAGCCCCTGCTTCGCCCACGAACGGAGCTTCATCTGGCAGAGGATGATCGTGCCCCACGCCGTGATGATGCCGAGGCTGGCGATGTTCAGCGCGATCTCGAACGCCTGGCTCGGGATGAAGTAGTTGAGCACGACGCCCGCGACGGTGAACGCCGCGGTCAGCAGGATGCCGGCGTACGGCACGCCGCCCTTCGACATCTTCGTGGTCCACTTCGGCGCCGAGCCGTTCATGCCCATCGAGTGCAGCGCACGGCCGGTCGAGTACAGCCCGGCGTTGAGCGACGACAGCGCGGCGGTGAGCACGACGAAGTTCATGATCGAGCCGACGATCGCCCCGACCTGCGGGTTGCCGATCGACGAGAAGAACGTGACGAAGGGGCTCTCGCCCTCCTTGTAGGCGGTGTACGGCAGGAGGATCGACAGCAGGACGACCGAGCCGACGTAGAACACCGCGATGCGGAGGATGACCGAGTTGATGGCGCGGGGGATGACCTTCTCGGTGTCCTGCGTCTCGCCGGAGGCGGTGCCGACGAGCTCGATGGCCGCGTACGCGAACACGACGCCCTGCACCACGAGGACGGCGGGGAGCAGCCCGTTCGGCAGCAGGCCGCCGTTGTCGGCCCAGAGGCTGAAGCCGGTGCGGACGGTCTCGCCGCCGGCCTCGACCGGGAAGGCCCAGATCAGCCAGATGAGCGCGATCACGAGGAAGGCGACGAGCGCGGCGACCTTGATGAGGGCGAACCAGAACTCGAGCTCGCCGAAGACCTTGACCGCGACCATGTTGGCGGCGAGGACGACGACGAGGGCGATCAGCGCGAGGAGCCACTGGGGAGCGGCGGTGAACGCGGACCAGTACTTCAGGTAGACCGCGACGGCCGTGGTGTCCACGATCGAGGTCATCGCCCAGTTCAGGAAGTACATCCAGCCCGCGGCGTACGCGAACTTCTCGCCGTAGAACTCGCGGGCGTAGGAGATGAACGACCCGGAGGACGGGCGGTGCAGCACGAGCTCGCCGAGCGCACGCAGGATGAAGAACGCGAAGATGCCCGCGATCAGGTAGACGACCGCGAGGGCCGGGCCTGCGGTGTGCAGTCGGCCGCCGGCGCCGAGGAAGAGGCCGGTGCCGATCGCGCCGCCGATGGCGATCATCTGCAGTTGCCGGGGCTTCAGACCGTGCTGGTAGCCCTCCTGCTCGTGCGAGAAGTCGTTCGCGGGCGCGCGGTCCACCCCGGTGTCGTTCTGCGCTGTCATGCGCGACACGCTACAGGTGCGTGGAACCGGGGCGGCACACAAACATGCGAGATGCCTGAACTGTAACGGGACGGTTACGATCGCGATCCCCATGGGAACGGGCGACACGCCGTGGTCGGGGTACAGCGGTGCCGGGATTCCGGCGGACGCGGATTCGCGATGGGGGACAACCGCCGATACCCTTGAACGTCCCTTCAGGGGACACCGACGATCAGGACGCGTCCAGCGCAGCAGCACAGCGCTGGCCGTACGGTCGGCCGGACCGGGGTCGTCCCGAGTACGACCCCCGCGTGCGTGATCGCTCGCCCTGCGCCGTTGCGCGGGCTCGATGCGGTGCCGCCGAACAGGGTGCCGGACGACCCGTCCGCAACCACACCGGTACCGCCGTGCGCCCGTGCGCCGCGGTCCCGCGAGGAGCACCGTTGACCATCGCACCACCCCAGGACCGGCGTGCCACCACGCCGGACGACCCCACCGCCGATCCAGCGCTGAGCGTACGCGGCGCCTACAAGGTGTTCGGCCGACGTCCCGGCGAAGCGGTCCGCCGTCTGGCCGCCGGCGCGACGCGTGACGAGGTCCGTGACCTCGGTTCCGCAGCCGTCATCGACGCGTCGTTCGACGTGCGCCCCGGCGAGATCTTCGTCGTCATGGGGCTCTCCGGCTCCGGCAAGTCGACCCTCATCCGGATGCTGAACGGTCTGCTCGAGCCGACCGCCGGCACGGTGGAGATCGGCGGCCGCACCGTGACGAAGGCCACGCCGAAGGAGATCCGCGAGATCCGTCGCACGAGCGTGTCGATGGTCTTCCAGCACTTCGCGCTGCTGCCGCACCGCACGGTGCTCGAGAACGTCGCGTTCGGCCTCGAGGTGAACGGCGTCGACAAGGCCACCCGGCTCGCCAAGGCCCGCGAGGTCATCGGCCTGGTCGGCCTCGACGTCTGGGCGGACGCCAAGCCCGACGAGCTCTCCGGCGGCATGCAGCAGCGCGTCGGCATCGCCCGCGCCCTCGCCGCCGAGACCGACGTCCTGCTCATGGACGAGGCGTTCAGCGCCCTCGACCCGCTCATCCGCCGCGAGATGCAGGAACAGCTCGTCGACCTGCAGCAGCGCCTCGGGAAGACGATCGTCTTCATCACGCACGACCTCAACGAGGCGATGTTCCTCGGGGACCGGATCGCCGTGATGCGCGACGGTCGGATCGTGCAGATCGGCTCGCCGGAGGACATCCTCACCGATCCGGCGAACGACTACGTCGCCCAGTTCGTGCAGGACGTCGACCGTGCCCGCGTGCTCACCGCCGCGAGCGTGATGGAGCCCGCACGTGCGGCCGTCCCGCTCACCGTGGGACCCCGTGGCGCACTGCGCACCATGCGCGACCTGCAGACCGCGGCGGTGTTCGTCACCGGGCGCGGCCGGAAGCTCGAGGGCTGGGTCCGCGACCGGCACGTCATGCGCCAGGTCAAGGCCGGCGACACCAACCTCGACGCGATCGTGAACTCCGAGTTCGCCCGGGTCGCACCGGACACGGCACTCACGGACCTCTTCGAGCTCGCCGTCGAGTCGCCGCTGCCCATCGCGGTGGTCGACGACGAGGGGCGCCTGCTCGGCGTCGTCCCGCGCGTCACCCTGCTCGCGGCGCTCGGCAACGTGCCCACCGCGACGATGCCGATCCCGGTGCTCGAGCCGGTCACCCGCATCTCCGACTCCGACATGGACTCGACCCTCGCCGAAGGAGACCACGCATGATCACCCCCGGTACCAACTCCTTCGGCGACTTCCACCTGCCCCTCGGCACCTGGGTCGCAGCGATCGTCGACTGGATCACCACCTACCTCTCCGGCTTCTTCGACGTCGTCCGCTACGTGTTCACGTGGATGGACGCGTGGATGGAGTACTTCCTCTCCACCCCGCCGTTCTGGGTGATCGTCGCGATCCTCGTGGTCCTGGCGTTCGTCGCGAAGGGCTGGAAGCTCGCCCTCGGTGCCGCGATCGGCCTGCTCTTCATCGTGAGCGTCGGCCAGTGGACGAACGCGATGAACACCCTGGCGCTCGTGATCGTCGCCGCCGGCCTCGCCGTCGTGTTCAGCGTCCCGCTCGGCATCTGGGCCGCCCGCTCCGACGCCGCGAGCCGCATCATCCGCCCGGTGCTCGACTTCATGCAGACCACCCCGGCGTTCGTCTACCTGATCCCGGCGCTGCTGCTCTTCCGCGTCGGCGTCGTGCCCGGCATCGTCGCGACGATCGTGTTCGCGATGGCTCCGGGCGTCCGCCTCACCGAGCTCGGCATCCGCGGGGTCCCGAGCGAGGTCGTCGAGGCCGGCGCCGCGTTCGGTTCCAGCCCGTGGCGCATCCTCCGTCAGATCCAGCTGCCGCTCGCGAAGGCCAGCATCATGGCGGGCGTCAACCAGGTCATCATGCTGTCGCTCTCGATGGTCGTCATCGCCGGCATGGTCGGCGCCGGCGGACTCGGCGAGCAGATCGTCGCGTCGCTGAACCGCATCGACGTCGGTCTGGGTGCCGAGGCGGGTATGTCCGTCGTGGTCCTCGCGATCCTGCTGGACCGCCTGACCGCAGCGCTCGGCGGCGACGCGGGGCGTGCCTCCAGGCTGTTCGGTCGCAAGCGGAAGCCGACGGCGACCGCGACGCCGAACGCGGCGACCGCCCAGACCGCCGCCACCACCGAAGCGGTCACCGACCGCCAGACCGTCGACGCGTGAGGAACGACCACATGATGAAGCGAACCAAGCGCACCCTCGCGGCGGCCGCGCTCGCCGCCGCCACCGCCCTCGGCCTCTCCGCCTGCATGCCCCCGGGCTACTACGGCGCGACCGGCACGCTCGACAACGGCGACCAGAAGTCGATGCACGTCGTCGTCTTCAACGGCTGGGACGAGGACACCGCCGCCAGCTACCTCTGGAAGTACGTGCTCGAGCAGAAGGGCTACGACGTCCAGCTCACGAACTCCGACGTCGCCCCCGCGTACACGGGCCTGGCCTCCGGTGACTACGACGTCGTGTTCGACACCTGGCTGCCGAACACGCACAAGGAGTACATGGACACGTACGGCAAGGACCTCACGGACCTCGGCGCGTGGAACGAGCAGGCATCGCTCGAGCTCGCCGTGCCGGAGTACTCGGACATCGACTCGATCGACGAGCTCAAGGCGCACGCGTCCGACTTCGGCAACAAGATCATCGGCATCGAGCCCGCCGCCGGTGAGACCAAGGTCGTGTCCGAGAAGGTCATCCCGAAGTACGGCCTCGACGGCATGGACTTCGTCACGAGTTCCACGCCGGCGATGCTCGCGGACCTCAAGGCCTCGATCGCGAAGAAGGAGGACGTCGTCGTGACGCTGTGGCGTCCGCACTGGGCGTACGACGCGTTCCCGATCAAGGACCTGGAGGACCCGAAGGGCGCGCTCGGCAAGAACGAGGAGATCCACACCATCGCGAAGAAGTCCATCAAGGACGACTTCCCGACGGCGTCGAAGTGGATGTCGGACTTCTCGATGGACTCCGACACGCTCTACTCGCTGGAGAACGCGCTCGTGAACAGCGGCGCGAAGGCGAGCGAGTACCCGGCGATCACCGCGAAGTGGGCGTCCGAGCACCAGGACTACGTGGACTCGCTCACGTCCTCGAAGTAGGGCCTGACGAGCGAGACGGGAGGCGCGGTGCCGGCTGGCACCGCGCCTCCCGTCTTGTGGTCCGCTGGGCGACGACCGTCGTCCAGTTGGTTGCATGGAGGGATGGACACCCTCCTCCGGCTCCTCGTCGCGATCGGCTTCGCGCTGCTCGTCACCGCCGCCGCTGCCCTCGTCCTGCACCTCGTGTTCCGCGCCCTCGCCAGACGGACGCGCTGGGCGGCCGTGCTGTCGCGCCGCACCAAGCACCCGACCCGCACCATGCTCCTCGTCGTGCTGCTCTGGGTGGCCTTCGCGTCGAGCATCCCGGACAACGCCGACGCCTCCCCGTGGCGCGACGGGGTCTCGCACACCTTCCTCATCGTCACGATCGGCGTCGGCACGTGGCTCGCCTGCGAGATCGCGATCGTCCTGGAGAGCCTCGGACTCCACCGCTACCGCGTCGACGTGCCCGACAACCGGGTCGCTCGACGCATCCGGACGCAGGTGCTCGTCCTCCGCCGGCTGACCGTCGCGGTGCTCGTGATCATCGGCCTCGGCGCGATCCTCCTCACCTTCCCCGGCGTCGAGGCGGCGGGCGCGAGCGTGCTCGCCTCGGCCGGACTCATCTCCGTCATCGCGGGTCTCGCCGCGCAGTCGACGCTCGGCAACGTGTTCGCCGGTATGCAGCTCGCGTTCTCCGGGTCGATCCGCGTCGACGACGTCGTCGTGGTCGAGCAGCAGTGGGGGCGCATCGAGGAGATCACCCTCACCTACGTCGTCGTGCACCTGTGGGACGACCGGCGCTTCGTCCTGCCGTCGACCTACTTCACGAGCACGCCGTTCGAGAACTGGACGCGGACGAACAGCGAACTGCTCGGTGCCGTCGAGTTCGACCTGGACTGGCGGGTGCGCCCCGGGGAGATGCGTGCGGAGCTCGAGCGGATCCTCGACCGTACCGACCTGTGGGACCGCCGGGTGCAGGTCCTGCAGGTGACCGACGCCGTCCAGGGGTTCGTGCACGTCCGTGTCCTCGTGACCGCGCACGACGCCCCGTCGCTGTTCGACCTGCGCTGCTACGTCCGCGAGGAACTGGTCGCCTGGATCCAGCGCACCCACCCCGACGCCCAGCCGGTGCAGCGGGTGCTCATGGTCGACGAGGTCGCCGAGCCGCGCGAGTCCCGCCGGACCGCCTCGACCGCGTCGTCTTCAGCCTTGTTCACTCCGGAGCAGGAGGACCGTGCCGCCCTGTTCACCGGTCCGATCCAGACGTCCGACATCCCGCGTTCGGAGCGCTGAGCGCGACCCTAGGACGGACTGGAGGCGCGGTGCCAGCTGGCACCGCGCCTCCAGTCCGTCTGCTGGTCGCCTTCGCGACCTCTACGGCTGCTTCGCCGCTGTGCTCACGGTTGCTTCGCCTTCACCGCCCGGTCGTCCTCGACGACCGTGCCGATGGCGACGATCGTCGTCGCGAGCCACGCCACCCACGTCAGCGCGAGACGCCAGTCGCGCGGTCCCTGCCTGGTGGTCTGCACGACGCTGTAGCCGCTGATGATCGAGCTCCACACCGCACCGCTGAACATGAACTTCCGCACGGGTTCCTCCTTCGCTGGTCGCGTCAACGCTACCGGCCAGTACATTGGAGCGCCGCCGGTCGCCCTGCCGGCGCACTCGAAGAGGAGCCGCTGTGCGTCAGGCCGTCATCGGGGGAGCACTGCTCGTGGTCGGCGCGGTGTGCGTCGCCCTCGGCCTGCTGCCCCTGTCCGACCTCGCCGAGCTCGCCGACCGGGTCGTCCCGGTGCTGGCGTTCGTGCTCGGCCTCACCGTCGTCGCCGAACTCGCGGCGGACGCCGGGGTGTTCGACCGTCTCGCCGACCTCGCCGCGCGTGTCGGGGGTGGGCGCACGATCGGCCTCTGGGCGGCGGTCGTCGTGCTCGCCGTGGTGTGCACGGTCTTCCTGTCGATCGACACGACCGCGGTGCTCCTCACCCCGATCGTGATCACGCTCGCCCGCCGGGTGGGCCTGCCGCCGATGCCCTTCGCACTGACGACGGTCTGGCTCGCGAACACCGCGTCGCTGCTGCTGCCGGTGTCGAACCTCACGAACCTGCTCGCCGTCGACCGGATCGGGCTCGACGGGCCGATCCCGTTCGCGGGCTTGATGGTCTGGGCGGCGCTCGCGGGCGTGGTGGTGCCGTGCGCCGTGCTGCTCGTCGTGTTCCGCGGGCGGTTGTTCGGCCGCTACACCCCGGTGTCCGTCCGCCAGGCGACCGACCCGGTGTTCTTCTGGTCGGCGTCGGCGGTCCTCGTCGCCCTGGTGATCGCGTTGACCGCCGGCGTGACGGTGTGGATCGCCGCGGTCGCAGCGGCCGTCGTGCTCGTGGCGGTCGCGGCGTTCCGCGCACCGTCGGAGCTGCGGATCTCCCGCGTGCCGTGGTCGACGCTGCTCTTCGCCGCCGGGCTCTTCATCGTGGTCGAGACACTCCACACGACCGGACTCACCGACCCCATCGTGAACGCGCTGCCGGGCGGCACCGGGACCGGACCGCTCCTGGCGCTCGGCGGAGCCGGGGCGCTGGCGGCGAACGCGATCGACAACCTGCCCGCGTACCTGGTGCTCGAGCCGGCGGCCGGACACGAGGCCCTGCGCTACGCGGCGCTCCTCGTCGGCGTGAACGCGGGCTGCCTCATCACGCCGTGGGCGTCCCTCGCGACGCTGCTCTGGCACGCCCGGCTGTCGTCCGAGGGCGTGCACCTGTCGTGGGGGAAGTACATGGCGCTCGGGTGCGTGGTCGCCCCGCTCACGGTCGTGGCCGGCGTGCTCGCGCTGCGTCTGTAGCCCGCTGCGCACCACGCACCGTGCGAGGTGCGCTGTGCGAGCTGCGCCGTGTGCGAGGTTCCGCGCAGTGTGCGAGCGTCCCGAGGTCGCACCGTGCACGGAACCTCGCACGGTACATCGAGCCACCTCGCACGGTGCGAGGCTGCGCGCGGCCGCGGAGCCGGGGTCAGAGCCAGTCGCGGGTCTTGAACACGCGGTAGAGCACCAGCGAGGACGTCACGATGAGGGCGAGCGACAGGTAGAGGCCGCTCCAGTGGCTCTCGCCGGGGAACGTCACGTTCTGCCCGAAGAACCCGGTGATCGCGGTGGGGATCGCGATGATCGCCGCCCAGCTCGTCACCTTCTTCATCACCGTGTTCTGGCGGTTCGAGGACAGGTTGAGGTTGGTGTCGAGGACGCTCGAGACCGCGTCGCGCAACTGCTCGACGGAGTCCGCGATCGACACCAGGTGGTCCTCGACGTCGCGGAAGTACGGGCGGATGCCGTCGGAGATCGTCTCGGCGTCGCCGTGCAGCAGGGAGGCGACGCTGTCCCGCGTGGGGACGACCTGCCGGCGGAGGACCCCGAGTGCCTTCCGGAGCCGGAACGACCGGCGCTGGATCTGCTGTTCGCGCGGGTTGCCGCGCTCGAACAGGTCGTCCTCGAGGTCGTCGATCCGACGCTCGATGTCCTCCACGGTGCTCGTCGCGTGGTCGGTCACCGCGTCGAGCAGCCCCCAGACGAGCCAGGGCACCCCGTGGTCGGCGATGTCGGCGTTCGCGTCGAGTCGCCGTTCGACCGCGCCGGTGTCGACGTCCGCGCCGTGGATCGTGACGAGGGCGTGCTCGGTGACGAAGGCCTTCACCTCGTGCGTGACGAGGTCCCCGTCGTCGTCGAGGCCGGCGACGTCGTAGACGACCAGGAACAGGCTGTCGCGGTACCGGTCGAGCTTCGGGCGCTGGCCCCGTTCGACCGCGTCCTCGACGGCGAGCGCGTGGATGCCGAGCTCGGCCTCGACGTGCTCGAGGTCGGACGGGTCGGGGTCGGTGTAGTCCACCCACACGAACGCGTCCTCGTCGGCGACGATCTCGGAGATCCGGTCGACCGGGAAGTCCCGCTCCGCCGCACTGCCGTTCCGCCACGCCCGTGTCATGACCATGCCGACGAGCCTAGTGAGACGGCCGGCCAGGGGATCCCAGGCCGGCCGTCGCGGGGTGTGCGTCAGTAGGCCTCGACGAGCTTGCCGTCCTGCACCTTGAGGTACTCGTAGACGTCGAAGGTGTCCTCCGCGTGGCCGGAGTCGCCGAAGAACGACTTGTAGTCGTAGCCGATCACGCCGTCCTCGGTGCTCTCCACCGAGATCGAGCCGGAGCCGGAGACCTGGACGTCGAGCTTCGGCATGGTCTTCACCTGGTACTTGACGGCGCCGTCCGCGTCGTACGGTCCGTACCAGGGGCACCCGCTCAGCGCGTCCACGTCGGTCTTCTCCGCGCACGACTCGATGAGGTCCGTGACGTACTGCTCGGCGTCCTTCGTGAGCTGCTCCGTGGCCTTCGGCTCGAAGTCGACGTACGACGACGACGTCGAGGAACCGACCGACACCGACTTCGTGCCGCCGGTGAAGTACTTGGACCCGCCGACCTGCACCGCGTACTTCCCGGGGTAGGCCAGGGAACGGAACTGCCCGTCCTCGATCTCGCCGACCTTCTTGCCGCCGACCGTGACCGGGGCGCCCTCGAGCGCCGAGGACGCCGTGACCGACACGGTGTCGGCGAGCGGCTGGGTGACGCGCCACTCGTCCTTCACGAGGAACGCCGTGCCCGTGCGGCGCAGGGTCACCTGACCCGACCGGTTCTTGCCGCCCTGCGTGAAGGACACCGTGGCGAGCGCGGTGTCACCGCTCGTCGTCACCCGTCCGACGCGGACGTCCTCCGGGCGGTCCTTCGCGCTCTTCAGCACGGTGGCGTCGAGCATGCTGGCGTCGGCCGGGACCTCGCTGAGGCGTTCGGCCGCAGCGGCGTCCCCGCGGGCGATGGCGTCGACGTACGAGCGGACGGTCGGCGCCGGTCCCCACACGTTCGCGCGGAGGACCGAGGTCGTCACGACCCCGGCGATGACGACCACGACGACCGCGCCGCCGGCGATGAGCGAGCGGACGAGCACCTTCTTCGCACGCGGCGACATCGGCGCGGGCGCGGGGGAGCCGGCGCCGACGAAGGGCTGTGCGCCGGCCGGTGCGCCCCAGGTCGGAGCGGCGACGACGCCCGGGGTGGCCGACCAGGCACCGGGTGCGGTGACCGGGCCGGGCGCGGCGTCGGGAGCGGTCGCGGTCGGCGCACCGGGGACGGCGACGGGCACGGTCGGCCGGGGGTCGGTGCCGACCAGGCGAGCGGTGGTGAGCACGACCCGGCCGCCGAGCCGGGGGAGCAGCGCGGGTGCGACGAACCGGGCGACCACCTCGACCGCACCGCCCCAGAGCGCGAAGACGAGCGGGGTCCACGGGGCCACGCCGACGGAGCCGGACCCGCCGACGACACTCGTGCCGGTGGCCTGGTAGCCGATGACACCCGTACCCAGCACGAGGAGGACGACCCCGCCGAGCAACCACACGACCGGGGTCACGACCCAGTCGAGCGCCGTCCGGACCCGGTCGTTGCGACGGACGGCGAGCGCGAGACCGGCGACGAACGCGGTGACGAGCACCAGGAGCACGACGATCCAGAGCCACCCGGTGGTGCCGCCGAACACCGACGCGGTCGACCCCGCCGAGCCGAGGCCGGAGGTCCCCACACCGCCGAGGAAGCCCAGCGCGGTGAACGCCACCGCGATGTTGCCGACGAGCAGCGGCACGGCGGCGCCCCACTCGGGCTGCGCGACGAGCGCGAGGACGATGGTCGCCAGGGTGAGGAGCACGACGAGGACGCCGAGCTGCCCGACGGCGACCCGTGCGGTCCCGAGCGCTCGGGCGATGAAGACGTTGCCGCGGACGAGGACCGACGGTCGTGCGAGCAGCACGGACAGGGTGCCGATCACGAAGGACCCGAGCACGCTGCCGACGCCGACCGCGTGCACGGGGTCGATCGACACGCCGGGGACGTCCGGGAACCGGATGGCGAGCACGAGTCCGGTGAGGGTCGTGACCGCGGTCAGCACGAGTCCCGAGAGCACGGCGGTGACGAGCAGCTGGACGAACCCGAGCGCCCGGGTCCGGATGCGCCGGGTCAGCACGACCGTGAGCACGACCTGCGCCGCGAGCACGAGTGCCGGGACCACGCCGAGCGCCGCGGAACCGGACACCCCGAAGAGCGCCGCCGAACCGGAGAGGTGCAGGCGTCCGAGGTCGGCGAGCACGACGAGCTGTGCGGGCGCGCCGAGCAGGACACTGACGCCGGAGAGCAGGTCCTGCACGTCGGGTGCGGCACCGCCGATGGTCCCGGAGCTCGACCCGGCCCCGGTGCCGACCGACGAACCGGACCCACCGGACGCGGCGACCGCGACGGTGAGGAGCAGCGAGAGCGCGGCCACCACGTAGGCCGCGACCCAGCCGCCGACGGCGGCGAGGACGGCGGCGAGCCAGTCGCGTCCGGGGACGGTGCGGAGGAGGCGACCGAACGGGTCGGATGCCGGCTGCGTGGCCGACGCGGGCTGCCCCGGGAACGGCTGCGGGCCTCCCGGCTGGGTCCCCGGCGGGACCGGCGGAACGGGCGGGACGGGCGGCTGGTCGCTCACGGCGGGTGGGTCCTCTCTGGTCGAGAGGGCGGTACCGACCCCGTGCGGTACCCGCGTGTCCCCCCGACACGACGGGTGCAGCGTACCGGAAGCCGCCGATCCGCCGTGAATCCGCTGTCGGCACGCTGGTAACTTACGGCTGGACCCGGCGCTGAGCCGGGCGGAACGGAGACCCCACCACCCCATGGCAGCACCCCGCACCGAACAGACCCGCTACGCCTTCGTCGTTGCCTCGAACCGCCTGCCGGTCGACCGCGTCGTCGACGAGGACGGCAACGAGGGCTGGCGGCACTCGCCCGGCGGCCTCGTCACGGCACTCGAGCCGGTCATGCGGGCGAACGACGGTGCCTGGGTCGGCTGGGTCGGCCAGCCCGAGGTCGAGGTCGAGCCGTTCGACAACGAGGGCATCCACATTGTCCCCGTCCCGCTCAGCGACGCCGACGTCGAGGAGTACTACGAGGGCTTCAGCAACGACACCCTGTGGCCGCTCTACCACGACGTCATCGAGCACCCGAGCTACCACCGCGACTGGTGGAACGCCTACAAGCGGGTGAACGAGCGGTTCGCCGCGCAGATCGCCGAGATCGTCGAGCAGGACGGCATCGTCTGGGTGCAGGACTACCAGCTGCAGCTCGTCCCGGCGCTGCTGCGCGAGCGCCGTCCCGACCTGACGATCGGCTTCTTCAACCACATCCCGTTCCCGCCGGTCGGCATCTACGCGCAGCTGCCGTGGCGTGCGCAGATCCTCGACGGGCTGCTCGGTGCCGACGTGATCGGGTTCCAGCGACACGACGACGCGAGCGACTTCCTCCGGGCCGTCCGCCACATCAAGGGCTACACGACCAAGGGCCAGACGATCGACGTCCCGGTCGACGACCCGGACGCACCGCGCAGCCGCAAGGGCATCACCGTGCGCCACGTCGAGGCACGCCACTTCCCGATCTCGATCGACGCCGCGGGCTTCGAGGAGATCGCGCACCGCCCCGAGGTCCAGGAGCGCGCGCGGGAGATCCGCGAGAGCCTGGGCAACCCGAAGACGGTCCTGCTCGGCGTCGACCGACTCGACTACACGAAGGGCATCCGGCACCGCATCAAGGCCTTCGGCGAGCTCGTCGAGGACGGCCGGATCGCAGTGGAGGACGCCACCCTCGTCCAGGTCGCGAGCCCGAGCCGCGAACGCGTCGACACCTACGCCGCGCTCCGTGACGAGATCGAGCTGACGGTGGGCCGGATCAACGGCGACCTCGGCGTGATCGGCCACCAGCCCATCGCCTACCTGCACCACGGGTACCCGCGCGAGGAGATGGTGGCGCTGTACCTGGCCGCCGACATCATGCTCGTCACCGCGCTGCGCGACGGCATGAACCTCGTCGCGAAGGAGTACGTCGCAGCCCGGTTCGACAACGACGGCGTCCTCATCCTGTCCGAGTTCGCCGGTGCCGCCGACGAGCTCAAGCAGGCGGTCATCGTGAACCCGCACGACATCGGCGCCTTGAAGGACTCGATCCAGCGCGCGATCGAGATGCCCCGCCGCGAGCGCTCCACGCGCATGCGCGCGCTCCGGAAGCGCGTGCGCGACAACGACGTGGCGCGCTGGTCGCGCTCCTTCCTCGAAGCGCTCGACCGGCACGCCCCGCGGAACGCCCAGATCGACCCGTCGGCGGCGGACCCGAAGGACCAGCACCGCGAGGCGCAGACGGACAACATGTCGATCTTCGACCAGGACGCCCAGACGGCGCGTGCTGCCGAGGACACCCGGGAGGTGCGTGATGCCTGAGACGAACACCGACCAGACCGCCGTCGACGCGGCCCTCGAGACGCTCGCGGCTGCGCCGCGACTCATCGTCGCCCTCGACTTCGACGGCACGCTCGCGCCGTTCGCCGACGACCCCGCACACGTCGGTGCACTGCCCGGCTCGTGGGCGGCCGTGCTCACGCTGCACCGCGCGACGGACACCGAGGTCGTGCTCGTCTCGGGGCGGCCGCTCGACAGCCTCGCCGCGGTGACGCACGCGCCGGACGGCATGGCCCTCGTGGGCTCGCACGGCGTCGAGTGGCGGGTCGACGGGCACGACGAGGCAGCGTTGACCGACGACGAGCAGGCCCGGGTCGCCCGGATCGGTGCGGCACTCGACGAGGTGGGGGAGCGGTTCCCCGGCGTGGTCATCGAGCACAAGCCCGCGGGGCACGGTGTGCACACCCGACGGGTGAGCGCCGAGGTCGCGGCCGAGGCGAACGCGGCTGCGAGCACCGCGGCGCACGAGGCCGACCCGGACGTGCTCGAGCGGGGCGGCAAGGACATCGTCGAGTTCGCCGTCCGGCACGTCACGAAGGGCGACGCGATCGCCCGCCTGCGCGACCTGCACGGCGCGGACGCGGTGTTCTTCGCCGGGGACGACGTCACCGACGAGGACGCCTTCCGCGTGCTCGGTGACGGCGACGTCGGCGTGAAGGTGGGGGAGGGCGAGACCCTCGCCGCCTACCGGGTCGCCGATCCGGCGGCGCTCACCGGGGTCCTGAAGCAGCTCGCCCGCCTGCGCGCGGTGCGCTGACCAGGGCGATCCGTTCCTCCAGGCGGGGTTTCACCATGCGAACGCATGTTGTTGTCCTATTGGTATCCCAACTGCGCCTAGACTCGCTCCATGCCTGACATCGACGTGAAGCCCCGCAGCCGGGTCGTCACCGACGGGATCGAAGCAACCACCTCGCGTGGCATGCTCCGGGCCGTCGGCATGGGCGACGAGGACTGGGAGAAGCCGCAGATCGGGATCGCGTCCTCCTGGAACGAGATCACCCCCTGCAACCTCTCCCTCGACCGCCTCGCGCAGGGCGCCAAGGAAGGCGTCCACTCGGGTGGCGGGTACCCGCTCCAGTTCGGCACCATCTCCGTCTCCGACGGCATCTCGATGGGCCACGAGGGCATGCACTTCTCCCTCGTCTCGCGCGAGGTCATCGCCGACAGCGTCGAGACCGTCGTGAACGCCGAGCGCCTGGACGGCACCGTCCTGCTCGCCGGCTGCGACAAGTCCCTGCCCGGCATGCTCATGGCCGCCGCGCGCCTCGACCTCGCGAGCGTCTTCCTCTACGCGGGCTCGGTCATGCCGGGCTACGTGAAGCAGGCCGACGGCTCCTTCAAGGAGGTGACGATCATCGACTCCTTCGAGGGCGTCGGTGCGTGCAAGGCCGGCACCATGTCGGAAGAAGAGCTCAAGAAGATCGAGTGCGCGATCGTCCCGGGCGAGGGTGCGTGCGGCGGCATGTACACCGCCAACACGATGGCCTCGGTCGCCGAGGCCCTGGGCATGTCGCTGCCGGGCTCCGCCGCGCCGCCGAGCGCAGACCGTCGCCGTGACTACTACGCGCACCGCTCCGGCGAGGCCGTGGTCAACATGCTCCGTCTGGGGCTCACCGCACGTCAGATCCTGACGAAGGAGGCGTTCGAGAACGCCATCGCCGTCGCCATGGCACTCGGAGGCTCCACCAACGTCGTCCTCCACCTCCTCGCGATCGCGCACGAGGCCGAGGTCGAGCTCACCCTCGACGACTTCAACCGCATCGGCTCGAAGGTCCCGCACCTGGCGGACATGAAGCCGTTCGGCAAGTACGTCATGGTCGACGTGGACCGCAACGGCGGCATCCCGGTGATCATGAAGGCCCTGCTCGACGCTGGGCTGCTGCACGGCGACGTCATGACCGTCACCGGCAAGACCCTCGCCGAGAACCTGGCCGAGATCGACCCGCCGGAGCTCGACGGCGAGGTCTTCCGGACGCTCGACAACCCGATCCACGCGACCGGTGGCCTGACGATCCTGCAGGGCTCCTTCGCACCGGAGGGCGCCGTCGTGAAGACCGCCGGCTTCGACGCCGAGGTCTTCGAGGGCCCCGCCCGCGTGTTCGACCGCGAGCGCGCCGCCATGGACGCCCTGACCGAGGGGAAGATCCAGAAGGGCGACGTCGTGGTCATCCGCTACGAGGGCCCCAAGGGCGGCCCTGGAATGCGCGAGATGCTGGCCATCACCGCCGCCATCAAGGGCGCTGGTCTCGGCAAGGATGTACTACTGTTGACGGACGGACGATTCTCAGGCGGCACAACCGGCCTGTGCATCGGCCACATCGCACCGGAAGCAGTGGACGCAGGTCCAGTTGCATTCGTGCGCGATGGCGACCGCATCCGTGTCGACATCGCGGCTCGCTCGCTCGACCTACTGGTCGACGACGCCGAGCTGGAAGCCCGCCGAGAAGGCTGGGCCCCGCTGCCCCCGCGCTACACCCGCGGAGTCCTCGCGAAGTTCGCGAAGCTCGTCCAGTCCGCCGCCAAGGGCGCAGTGACGGGCTAGCGTCGACACACGCACCATCGCCACCTCTCCAGGCAAGGAACACCTCATGCCCACGGAAGCCACTCCGCTGTCCGCGGCCGCCGGTGCACGCCGGACGCCGGAGATCCTGACCGGCTCGGGAGCCGTCCTCCGGACGCTCGAGCACCTCGGGATCACCGACGTCTTCGGCCTGCCGGGCGGTGCCATCATCCCGTTCTACGACGAGCTCATGGCGTCCACGACGATCCGCCACGTCCTCGTCCGTCACGAGCAGGGCGCCGGCCACGCCGCCGAGGGCTACGCGTCCTCGTCCGGCAAGGTCGGTGTCGCCATCGCGACCTCCGGTCCCGGCGCGACGAACCTCGTCACGGCGATCGCCGACGCCTACATGGACTCGGTTCCGTTCATCGCGATCACCGGGCAGGTGTTCTCGACCCTGATGGGGACGGACGCCTTCCAGGAGGCCGACATCGTCGGCATCACGATGCCGATCACGAAGCACTCCTTCCTGGTCACCGACCCGGCCGACGTCCCCGCGACGCTCGCGGCCGCGTACCAGATCGCCACGACCGGTCGCCCCGGTCCGGTTCTGGTCGACATCACGAAGGACGCCCAGCAGAAGTCGGCGCCGTACGTGTGGCCGCCGAAGATCGACCTGCCCGGGTACCGCCCGGTGACGAAGGCGCACGGCAAGCAGATCGCCGCGGCCGCCCAGCTGCTGTCCGAGTCGGAGCGCCCGGTGCTCTACGTCGGTGGCGGCGTGGTCCGCTCCCGAGCGACGGCCGAGCTCCTCGCCTTCGCCGAGGCCACCGGCGCCCCCGTCGTCACGACCCTGATGGCGCGTGGCGCGTTCCCCGACTCGCACCCGCAGCACCTCGGCATGCCCGGGATGCACGGCACCGTCCCCGCGGTGCTCGGGCTGCAGGACAGCGACCTCATCATCGCGCTGGGCGCCCGGTTCGACGACCGCGTGACGGGCAAGGCCGACGAGTTCGCGCCGAACGCCAAGGTCGTGCACGTCGACATCGACCCGGCCGAGATCTCGAAGATCCGCTTCGCCGACGTCCCGATCGTGGGCGACGCGCGCGAGGTCCTGAAGGACCTGCTCGACGCGTGGAACGCCGTCCCGACCGACGAGCGCGCCGCAACGGCCGAGTGGTGGACGAAGCTCGAGCAGCTCAAGGTCGACTTCCCGCTCGGGTACGCCGAGCCGACCGACGGGCTCCTCGCCCCGCAGGCGATCATCAAGCGCATCGGCGAGCTCACCGGACCCGAGGGCGTGTTCGCCTCCGGCGTCGGCCAGCACCAGATGTGGTCCGCGCAGTTCATCAAGTACGAGCGGCCGAACGCCTGGCTCAACTCCGGCGGCGCCGGGACCATGGGCTACTCGGTCCCCGCGGCGATGGGCGCGAAGGTCGCCCAGCCCGACCGCGTGGTCTGGGCGATCGACGGCGACGGCTGCTTCCAGATGACGAACCAGGAGCTCGCGACCTGCGTCATCAACGACATCCCGATCAAGGTCGCGATCATCAACAACTCGTCGCTCGGCATGGTGCGGCAGTGGCAGACGCTGTTCTACGACGGCCGCCACTCCTTCACCGACCTGCAGACGGGCCACGGCACCCGCCGGGTCCCGGACTTCGTGAAGCTCGCCGACGCGTACGGTGCCCTCGGCATCCGCGTCGAGAAGGCCGACGAGGTCGACGCCGCGATCCAGCTCGCCCTCGAGACCAACGACCGTCCCGTGGTGATCGACTTCGTCGTGAGCCGCGACTCGATGGTCTGGCCGATGGTCCCGCAGGGCGTCAGCAACTCGTCCATCGAGTACGCCCAGGCCCTCGCGCCCACCTGGGACGACGAGGACGCCGACATGACGGGGGAAACCGCATGAGCCACGTCCTCTCCCTCCTCGTCGAGGACAAGCCGGGTCTGCTGACCCGCGTCGCCGGTCTGTTCGCGCGCCGCGGGTTCAACATCGAGTCGCTCGCCGTGGGCAACACCGAGGTCGAGGGCCTGTCCCGGATCACGGTCGTCGTCGACGTCGAGGACCTCCCCCTGGAGCAGGTGACGAAGCAGCTCAACAAGCTGGTCAACGTCATCAAGATCGTCGAGCTGGACTTCTCGCAGTCCGTCCAGCGCGAGCACATGCTCGTGAAGGTGCGCGTCGACAACCAGACGCGCTCGGCGGTGCTCGAAGCAGTGAACCTGTTCCGTGCCCAGGTCGTCGACGTGGCGACCGACTCCCTCGTCGTCGAGGTCACCGGGGACCCCGGCAAGATCCAGGCGATCCTCCGCGTGCTCGAGCCGTACGGCATCAAGGAGCTCGCCCGTGCGGGCCTGCTCGGCATGGGCCGCGGACCGAAGAGCATCACCGACCGGGTGCGCTGAGCGCCCGCCCAAGACCACCAGAACCAAGGAGACACACCCTCGTGACTGACATCGTGTACGACGCCGACGCCGACCTGACCCTCATCCAGGGCAAGAAGGTCGCCGTCATCGGGTACGGCTCGCAGGGCCACGCCCACGCCCTCAACCTCCGTGACTCGGGTGTCGAGGTCAAGATCGGCCTGCAGGAGGGCTCGAAGAGCCGCCAGAAGGCCGAGGAGGCCGGGTTCGAGGTCCTCACCCCGGCCGAGGTCACGAAGTGGGCGGACGTCGTCGTCATCCTCGCGCCGGACCAGGTCCAGCGGATCGTCTACAAGGACGACATCGAGCCGAACCTGCAGCCGGGCGCGACGCTCGTCTTCGGCCACGGCTTCAACATCCGCTTCGGCTACATCCAGGCACCCGAGGGCGTCGACGTGTCGCTCGTCGCCCCGAAGGGCCCGGGTCACACCGTGCGCCGCGAGTACGAGGCCGGCCGTGGCGTCCCCGTGATCGTCGCGGTCGAGGTCGACGCCTCGGGTTCTGCCTGGGACCTCGCGTGGTCGTACTCGAAGGCCATCGGCGGCCTCCGCTCGGGTGGCATCAAGACCACCTTCACCGAGGAGACCGAGACCGACCTGTTCGGCGAGCAGGCCGTCCTGTGCGGTGGCACCTCGCAGCTCATCCAGTACGGCTTCGAGACCCTCGTCGAGGCGGGCTACCAGCCGCAGATCGCGTACTTCGAGGTCCTGCACGAGCTCAAGCTCATCGTCGACCTCATCTGGGAGGGCGGCCTCACCAAGCAGCGCTGGTCGATCTCCGACACCGCCGAGTTCGGTGACTACGTCTCCGGCCCGCGCGTGATCTCGCCCGAGGTCAAGGAGAACATGAAGGCCGTCCTCGCGGACATCCAGAACGGTGCCTTCGCGAAGCGCTTCATCGACGACCAGGACGCCGGTGCGCCGGAGTTCAAGGCGCTCCGTGCGAAGGGCGAGGGCCACCCGATCGAGGCCACCGGCCGTGAGCTCCGCGCCCTCTTCGCGTGGAAGCAGAACGACGGTGACTACGTGGACGGTTCCGCCGCGCGGTAGTCTTCCGAGGACTCGACGACGAGGCGGCGGTGCACCCTGCACCGCCGCCTCGCGACGTGACCCGAACGTTATGCAGCAGCTCCAGAACGAACCCGACGACGCCGTCCGGCGTCCCTTCGCCGTGCCCGCGGCACCTGCGCGACACATGTCGCGCGCCGTCGGCACCGTGTGGCAGAACCGCACCGAGACCCATGGGAGGATCGTCGGATGGCGGTGACGAAGCGAGCGGTCCACATCGGCGCCGGCAAGATCGGGCGCGGGTTCGTGGGCCAGTTCCTGGTCGCGAGCGGCTACGAGTTGACCTTCGTCGACGTCGACGACCGCGTCGTCTCCGCCCTCAACGAGGCCGGCCGCTTCGTGGTGCACGAGGTCGGCGAGATGCCGGTCGAGCACCTCGTCTACGGGTTCACGGCGCTCAGCAGCAAGACCGACCGCGAGCAGGTCATCCGGGCCATCGCCGAGGCGGACGTCCTCACGACCGCCGTCGGTGCACGAACCCTGCCGCTCGTCGCCCCCGTGATCGCCGAGGGGCTCGCGGCCCGGCCGCTCGAGCGCGGTGACGTCACGATCGTCGCCTGCGAGAACGCGTTCAACGCGACCGACTCCCTGCACGCCAGCATCCGCCGCGCCCCCATCCTCGAGGACCGTGACATCGCCGCGGTCTTCGCGAACTGCGCCATCGACCGGATCGTGCCCGACCAGTCCGGCGTCCTCGGGCAGTCCGGCGGCCTCGACGTCGTCCTCGAGCCGTTCTACGAGTGGGTCATCGAGCGCACCCCGTTCGCCGACTCCGACGCCGAGCCGCCCGCGATCGACGGCGTCACCTGGGTCGACGACCTGCAGCCCTTCGTCGAGCGGAAGCTCTACACCGTGAACACCGCCCACGCGACGGCCGCCTACCACGGCTACGTCCGGGGCATCCGCCTCATCCGCGAGGCCCTCGAGGACCACGCCGTCCGCGCCGAGGTCGACGGCGTCCTCGCCGAGACCACGGCACTCCTCATCGCGAAGCACGGGTTCGACCCGGAGGAGCACGCGCGCTACGTCGCCGCGAACCTCTCCCGCATCGCGAACCCGCACCTGCCCGACACGACGGTCCGCGTCGGCCGGAACCCGCTCCGGAAGCTCGGCCGCCGGGAGCGCTTCGTCGGTCCCGCCGCGCAGCTCGCAGAGCGCGGGCTGCCCGTCGACCACCTGCTCGGCGCCGTCCGGGTCGCCCTCGACTTCGACGACGAGAACGACCCCGAGTCGATCGAGCTGCACGCGCTCCTGCGCTCCGGTGCCACGGCGCACGCGCTCACCGAGATCCTCACGGGCCTGATGGAGAGCCACCCGCTGTTCCCGGCCGTGCGCGACGTCGTCGCCCAGGTCCTCGAGACGCAGCCCGCCGACGTCTGACCGGCGGCCGCACAGGTGGTCCATGGTCGAGCCGACGCGGCTCGCCTCGTAGAATCGGGTGCATGACCACGGCAGCATCCCCGCCCGACGGCTCGGTCGACCACGACGACGACGCCCTCAGCTGGGGCGACGCCGACGACGCGACCCACGTCGACGCGGCCCACAACCCGGTCGCCGTCAAGGACCGCGGGGTCCGCGACCCCGAGGCACCCGAGACCTCCGGTGCCCTGATCGGCTTCGGCGTCTTCGGTGGGCTCTACCTGCTGTACACGGTCGCGTGGTTGCTCACCGCCTCGACCTCCTACGTCTCGAACGTCGACACCGTCCTGACCGTCTTCGTCGAGGTCCTGCGCTTCCTGTCGATCGTCGCGCCTGCTCTCTGGTTCACGGTCGTCCTCTGGGCCGGTCGTGGTCGCCGGACCCGCACCCGCCTGCTCTGGATGCTCCTCGGCGCCGCGGTCCTGTTCCCGTGGCCGTTCCTGATGACCCGGAGCTTCGGGTGACCGCCGCGACGCCGACCGTCCGGCGCGCGCCGGGTCCGATCGTCGGGCGGATCGCGGTGTGGGTGGTGTTCGCCGTCCTGTTCGCCTACATGACCGTGCAGAGCGTCGGGAACCTCGTGACGGTCTCGCAGTCCGTCCGGGCGTTCAACGAGTTCCTCGGCACCACCTCCGGTGGCGACACCCTCGCGCGCAGCACGCCGTGGGTCTGGCTCGTGCTGGACATCGCGATCGCACCGATCGCCTTCGCCGTCGCGCTGTGGGTCAGTCGGCGCGCGCGTCTCGCGGTGACGGTCGGCATCTTCGTCCTCGCGTTCGCCGCCGCCGGCGCGCTGTGGCTGGACCTGCAGCTCTTCGTCCCGCGTCTGCTGGATTTCTGACGTTCCGTCCGACTGCCTGGAGGCGCGGTGCCGGCTGGCACCGCGCCTCCAGTCCGTCCTGTGGTCGTCCACAGGACCGTCGCTGCGGTCGTAACCACGTGCGCACGTCGATACGATGGTGGGATACCGCCCGTCTCGTGTGAGGAAACTGCAGCTGTGCCGAAGCCGGTCGTCCTGATCGCCGAAGAACTCTCGCCCGCCACAGTCGACGCCCTCGGGCCCGACTTCGAGATCCGGAACGTGGACGGTACCGACCGCCCCGCCCTCCTGGCCTCCCTCGCCGATGCGCACGCCATCCTGGTGCGCTCCGCCACCAAGGTCGACGCCGAGGCGATCGCCGCGGCTCCGAACCTCAAGGTCGTCGCCCGTGCCGGTGTCGGCCTCGACAACGTCGACATCAAGGCGGCCACGACCGCCGGTGTGATGGTCGTGAACGCGCCGACGTCGAACATCATCTCCGCCGCCGAGCTCACGGTCGGCCACATCCTGTCGCTCGCGCGGCACATCCCGGCCGCGCACGCGTCGCTCGCCGCCGGCACCTGGAAGCGCTCCGCGTACACCGGTGTCGAGCTGTACGAGAAGACCGTCGGCATCATCGGCCTCGGCCGGATCGGCGCGCTCATCACGCAGCGCCTGCAGGCGTTCGGCGTCCAGGTGATCGCGTACGACCCGTACGTCACGACGGCCCGTGCCCAGCAGCTCGGGGTCGAGCTCGTCTCGCTCGAGGACCTCCTCAAGCGCGCCGACTTCACCACGATCCACATGCCGAAGACGCCGGAGACGGTCGGCATGATCTCGGACGACCAGTTCGCGCTCATGAAGCCGACCGCGTTCGTCGTGAACGTCGCCCGCGGTGGGCTGATCGACGAGGACGCGCTGCACCGTGCGCTCACCTCGAACACGATCGCGGGCGCCGGCCTCGACGTCTTCGTGTCGGAGCCCCCGAAGGACTCTCCGCTCGTCGCCCTCCCGAACGTCGTCGTCACGCCGCACCTCGGCGCCTCGACGGACGAAGCACAGGAGAAGGCGGGCGTCTCGGTCGCCAAGTCGGTGCGTCTCGCCCTCGGCGGCGAGCTCGTCCCCGACGCGGTGAACGTCGCCGGCGGCGTCATCGACCCGTACGTGCGCCCGGGCATCCCGCTCGTCGAGAAGCTCGGCCAGGTCTTCACCGGCCTCGCGACGTCGCCCGTCACGAGCATCGACGTCGAGGTGCACGGCGAGCTCGCCGAGTACGACGTCAGCGTGCTGAAGCTCGCGGCGCTCAAGGGCGTCTTCACCGACGTCGTCAGCGACCAGGTGTCCTACGTCAACGCTCCGCTCATCGCGGAGCAGCGCGGGGTGTCCGTGCGACTGATCACCGACTCGGACAGCCCGGAGTACCGCAACGTGCTCACGATCCGTGGCGCGCAGTCCGACGGCCCCGCGATCAGCGTCTCCGGCACCCTCACGGGCCCGAAGCAGATCGCGAAGCTCGTCGAGATCAACGGCCACGACGTCGAGGTCGCCCTCGCCGAGCACCACGTGGTCATGGTCTACACGGACCGCCCGGGCATCGTCGCCGTCTACGGCAAGGAGTTCGGCGAGGCCGGCATCAACATCGCGGCCATGCAGATCTCGCGCGAGGCCGCAGGTGGCCAGGCGCTCAGCGTGCTCACCGTCGACTCGCCGGTCCCGGCCGAGATCCTCGAGCACGTCCGGTCCACGATCGACGCGGCGTCGCTCCGCGAGATCGACATCACGCTGTAGGGGAGTGGCGGACATGACACAGACGGTGAAGCTCGCGGTGATCCGTGGGGACGGCATCGGGCCCGAGGTCGTCGACGAGGCACTCAAGGTCCTGCACGCCGTGCTGCCGGAGGACCTCGTGGTGGAGGAGACCCCGTTCTCCCTCGGTGCCACGCGGTTCCTGGAGACCGGGGACATCCTCACCGATGACGACATGTCCGCCATCGCCACCCACGACGCGATCCTGCTCGGTGCGGTCGGTGGGGACCCGCGGGACCCCCGGCTCGCCGGCGGGATCATCGAACGCGGGCTGCTGCTGAAGCTGCGGTTCGCCTTCGACCACTACGTCAACCTCCGGCCGACGAAGGTGTACGACGCCGTCGGGACCCCGCTCGCCGACCCGGGCGAGGTCGACTTCGTCGTCGTGCGCGAAGGCACCGAGGGGCCCTACGTCGGCAACGGCGGCGCGATCCGCACCGGCACCCCGCACGAGATCGCGACCGAGGTGTCCCTGAACACCGCGTACGGCGTCGAGCGGGTCGTCCGGTACGCCTTCGAGCTCGCGAACCGTCGGACGCGCAAGCACCTGACGCTCGTGCACAAGAGTAACGTGCTCGTGCACGCCGGAGCCCTGTGGCAGCGCACCGTCGCCGCCGTCGGGCAGGAGTACCCGGACGTCACGGTGGACTACCAGCACGTCGACGCCGTCACCATCCACATGGTCAAGGAACCTGCTAGGTTCGACGTCATCGTCACCGACAACCTCTTCGGCGACATCATCACCGACCTGGCCGGCGCGATCAGCGGCGGCATCGGTCTGGCGGCCTCGGGCAACATCAACCCGGACGGCACCTTCCCCAGCATGTTCGAGCCGGTCCACGGCTCCGCGCCGGACATCGCGGGTCAGCAGAAGGCCGATCCCACGGCCGCCATCCTGTCCGTCGCACTGCTGCTCGACCACATCGGTCGCAGCGACCTCGCGTCGGCGGTCACGCGGGCGGTCGAGGCCGATCTGGCTGACCGGGGCACCACGCAGCGTCGCACGGCCGAGATCGGCGACGCCATCGCCGCCGCGGCCACGGCACGCACCACCACCGCCTGACAGGAGTCTCCCCAGATGAGCACCGACACCGCCTTCGGACTCGAGTTCGCCACCACCCCCTCGGCCGAGCGTCGCGCCGCCGCCGAGCGCGAGGAGATCCTGGCCGACCCGGGCTTCGGCAAGCACTTCACCGACCACATGGCCACCGTGCGGTGGACGCTCGACGACGGGTGGCACGATGCCTCGGTCCACCCGTACGGGCCGATCAGCCTCGACCCGAGCGCGAGCGTCCTGCACTACGCGCAGGAGATCTTCGAGGGGTTGAAGGCCTACCGGCACGCTGACGGCTCGGTGTGGACCTTCCGCCCGGACGCCAATGCCCGCCGTTTCCAGCGGTCCGCCAGGCGACTGGCGCTCCCGGAGCTCCCGGTGGAGACCTTCGTCGAGTCGATCCGGCAGCTCGTGCAGACGGACGTCGACTGGGTGCCGTCCGCGCCGGAGACGAGCCTGTACCTGCGGCCGTTCATGATCGCGACGGAGTCGTTCCTGGGCGTCCGCGCTGCGCAGGAGGTGGCGTACCACTGCATCGCGAGCCCGGCCGGGGCGTACTTCACCTCCGGACCGAAGCCGGTGTCGATCTGGCTGTCGACGCAGTACGCCCGCGCCGGCAAGGGCGGGACCGGTGCGGCGAAGACCGGCGGCAACTACGCGTCGTCCCTGCTGCCCCAGCAGGAGGCCTACGAGCACGGCTGCCAGCAGGTGATGTTCCTCGACTCGGTGGAGGGCAAGTACCTCGAAGAGCTCGGTGGCATGAACGTCGTCCTCGTGAAGTCGGACGGCACGCTCGTGACGCCGGATTCGGACTCCATCCTCGAAGGGATCACCCGCGACTCGATCCTGCAGCTGGCGGAAGACCGCGGCCTGCGGGTCGAACGTCGCCGGGTGACGCTCGACGAGTGGCGTGACGGTGTCGCCGACGGCTCGATCACCGAGGCGTTCGCCTGCGGCACGGCCGCCGTCGTGACCCCGATCGCGGAGCTCCGCGGCGAGGGCTTCACCATCGGCTCGCCGACCGTGGGCGCCGGCGAACTGACGATGTCCCTGCGCGAAGAGCTCACCGACATCCAGTCCGGCCGTCGTCCCGACCCGCACGGGTGGATGACGCGCCTGACCGACCCGGCCTGAGGCCCAGGCGAGCGTCGGTAGGCTCCAACGGTGAAGATCGCACGGTTCAGCAGCAAGGGTGAAGACCCGCGGTACGGCATCCTCGACGAGCGCGACCTGGTCGTGTTGGCGGGGGACCCGATGTACCAGGGGTTCGAGACCACGGGGGAGCGGGTGCCGCTCGCCGACGCCAAGCTCCTGGCGCCGGTCATCCCGCGGTCGAAGGTCATCGGCGTCGGGCTCAACTACGCCGAGCACGCGTCCGAGATGGACGAGCGCGCGGGGGACGACCCGGTGGTGTTCCTCAAGCCGAACACCTCGGTGATCGGACCGGAGGACCCGATCCGTCTCCCGGCGGGCGTTGGACGCGTCGACCACGAGGGTGAACTCGCCATCGTGATCGGGTCCCTCGCGAAGAACGTCACGCGGGAGGACTTCGCGAGCGTCATCCTCGGCTACACGATCGCGAACGACGTGACGGCCCGTGACCTGCAGGCGCGCGACGGGCAGTGGACGCGGTCGAAGGGCTTCGACACGTTCTGCCCGCTCGGCCCGGCGATCGAGACCGAGATCGACCCGTCGGACATCCGCATCGAGACCCGCGTGGACGGCGACCTGCGTCAGGTGGGCTCGACCAGCGAGATGGTGCACGACATCCCGTCCCTCATCGAGTTCATCTCGTCGATCTGGACGCTCCTGCCCGGTGACGTGATCCTGACCGGGACCCCGGCCGGCGTCGGCGAGATCCGGGACGGCGAGGTCGTCGAGGTGACCATCTCCGGACTGGGCACCCTGAAGAACCCGGTCATCGCGCGTCACTGACCCGCAGCACCGAACGGCCCGCTCCCCACCGTGGGGGCGGGCCGTTCCGCGTACCGGCGGGCATCCCGGCGGGCGACACGCCCGGGGTGCGGGCCGGTTGGCGGGGCCCCCGGGGCGTGTGTAGAGTAATCACTCGTTGCCGCTGAGGCGGAGAACGGAACGGCCGAGACGGTCACCGGAGCGAGAGCCCCGGAGATGCAGTCCGGACGGGGTCCCGCTCAGGCAACACATCCCAACGAAGTCACACTCTCTGAGTCGTGTCTTCTGGGTGGAGACGAAATGCCTCTCTGGCGGAACCTCTTTCGGGGTCGAGTGGGGAGTGCGTCTGGTCCTTGAGAACTCAACAGCGTGCACATTGTCAATGCCAATTTATTGACCCCGTGACTCATCAGCTTGCTGGTGGGTTCGGAGACAATTCCTTTTGGATTGAAGATTGTCAGTAGACAGTCAACAGTCAGAATCAACTCGCTGGCACTTCGGTGTTGGTTGTAATTTTTTTACGGAGAGTTTGATCCTGGCTCAGGACGAACGCTGGCGGCGTGCTTAACACATGCAAGTCGAACGATGATGCCCAGCTTGCTGGGTGGATTAGTGGCGAACGGGTGAGTAACACGTGAGTAACCTGCCCCTGACTCTGGGATAAGCGTTGGAAACGACGTCTAATACTGGATATGACTGCCGGCCGCATGGTCTGGTGGTGGAAAGATTTTTTGGTTGGGGATGGACTCGCGGCCTATCAGCTTGTTGGTGAGGTAATGGCTCACCAAGGCGACGACGGGTAGCCGGCCTGAGAGGGTGACCGGCCACACTGGGACTGAGACACGGCCCAGACTCCTACGGGAGGCAGCAGTGGGGAATATTGCACAATGGGCGAAAGCCTGATGCAGCAACGCCGCGTGAGGGATGACGGCCTTCGGGTTGTAAACCTCTTTTAGTAGGGAAGAAGCGAAAGTGACGGTACCTGCAGAAAAAGCACCGGCTAACTACGTGCCAGCAGCCGCGGTAATACGTAGGGTGCAAGCGTTGTCCGGAATTATTGGGCGTAAAGAGCTCGTAGGCGGTTTGTCGCGTCTGCTGTGAAATCCCGAGGCTCAACCTCGGGCTTGCAGTGGGTACGGGCAGACTAGAGTGCGGTAGGGGAGATTGGAATTCCTGGTGTAGCGGTGGAATGCGCAGATATCAGGAGGAACACCGATGGCGAAGGCAGATCTCTGGGCCGTAACTGACGCTGAGGAGCGAAAGCATGGGGAGCGAACAGGATTAGATACCCTGGTAGTCCATGCCGTAAACGTTGGGCGCTAGATGTAGGGACCTTTCCACGGTTTCTGTGTCGTAGCTAACGCATTAAGCGCCCCGCCTGGGGAGTACGGCCGCAAGGCTAAAACTCAAAGGAATTGACGGGGGCCCGCACAAGCGGCGGAGCATGCGGATTAATTCGATGCAACGCGCAGAACCTTACCAAGGCTTGACATACACCGGAAACGGCCAGAGATGGTCGCCCCCTTGTGGTCGGTGTACAGGTGGTGCATGGTTGTCGTCAGCTCGTGTCGTGAGATGTTGGGTTAAGTCCCGCAACGAGCGCAACCCTCGTTCTATGTTGCCAGCGCGTTATGGCGGGGACTCATAGGAGACTGCCGGGGTCAACTCGGAGGAAGGTGGGGATGACGTCAAATCATCATGCCCCTTATGTCTTGGGCTTCACGCATGCTACAATGGCCGGTACAAAGGGCTGCGATACCGTAAGGTGGAGCGAATCCCAAAAAGCCGGTCTCAGTTCGGATTGAGGTCTGCAACTCGACCTCATGAAGTCGGAGTCGCTAGTAATCGCAGATCAGCAACGCTGCGGTGAATACGTTCCCGGGCCTTGTACACACCGCCCGTCAAGTCATGAAAGTCGGTAACACCCGAAGCCGGTGGCCTAACCCTTGTGGAAGGAGCCGTCGAAGGTGGGATCGGTGATTAGGACTAAGTCGTAACAAGGTAGCCGTACCGGAAGGTGCGGCTGGATCACCTCCTTTCTAAGGAGCATCTGGCTCGTCGTGCCCTCTTGGGGGTGTGGTGGGTCCAGGCGCCGGATCGAGACGAACGTTCTCGCCGGTAGCTCATGGGTGGAACATTGACAGTGCAGTCGGGAGCGCAGCTTCCGACCTCAGTACGCCAGGGCCTTCGGGTTCGGGTTGGAACGGGTTGGGGGTGAGCGGGTCGGCTGGTGCACGTTGTTGGGTCCTGAGGGACCAGGCTTCCCGGTCTTCGTGACTGGGGGTTGAGCCGGCGGAGTGATCCGTATGGTTCTTCGGTGGGCCACATGAAGCTGGGAGCGGTTGCTCCTGGGGGAGTGTGGTGCCGATCGTATGTTGAGAACTACACAGTGGACGCGAGCATCTTAGATCGCTCGTGACGATGACGAAGCCTTTCGGGGTGGATGTTGTTGTTCGAGTCGATCGCAATTTTAATCTTTGTGGTCAAGTTTCTAAGAGCAAACGGTGGATGCCTTGGCATCTGGAGCCGAAGAAGGACGTAGAAATCTGCGATAAGCCTCGGGGAGCTGATAATCGAGCTGTGAGCCGAGGATTTCCGAATGGGGAAACCCCGCTGGGCGCTTTTGTGACCTGGTGACTCCCGCCTGAATATATAGGGCGGGTAGAGGGAACGTGGGGAAGTGAAACATCTCAGTACCCACAGGAAGAGAAAACAACATGTGATTCCGTGAGTAGTGGCGAGCGAAAGCGGATGAGGCTAAACCGATCATGTGTGATAGCCGGCGGGCGTTGCATGGTCGGGGTTGTGGGACACGTCGCTCAGTTCTGCCGGACTGGGGCGGTTACAGCGCATCATAGTCGAACCGGTTTGAAAGCCGGGCCGTAGTGGGTGCCAGCCCCGTAGACGAAATGGTGTTATGGCCGGATGTGTATCCCAAGTAGCACGGGGCCCGAGAAATCCCGTGTGAATCTGTCAGGACCACCTGATAAGCCTAAATACTCCCAGATGACCGATAGCGGACAAGTACCGTGAGGGAAAGGTGAAAAGTACCCCGGGAGGGGAGTGAAATAGTACCTGAAACCGTTTGCTTACAAACCGTCGGAGCCTCCTTGTAGGGGTGACGGCGTGCCTTTTGAAGAATGAGCCTGCGAGTTAGTGATATGTGGCGAGGTTAACCCGTGTGGGGCAGCCGTAGCGAAAGCGAGTCTGAATAGGGCGATTCAGTCGCATGTCCTAGACCCGAAGCGAAGTGATCTATCCATGGCCAGGTTGAAGCGACGGTAAGACGTCGTGGAGGACCGAACCCACTTCAGTTGAAAATGGAGGGGATGAGCTGTGGATAGGGGTGAAAGGCCAATCAAACTTCGTGATAGCTGGTTCTCTCCGAAATGCATTTAGGTGCAGCGTTGCGTGTTTCTCGCCGGAGGTAGAGCTACTGGATGGCCGATGGGCCTCAACAGGTTACTGACGTCAGCCAAACTCCGAATGCCGGTGAGTGAGAGCGCAGCAGTGAGACGGTGGGGGATAAGCTTCATCGTCGAGAGGGAAACAACCCAGACTACCAACTAAGGCCCCTAAGCGTGTGCTAAGTGGGAAAGGATGTGGAGTTGCATAGACAACCAGGAGGTTGGCTTAGAAGCAGCCACCCTTGAAAGAGTGCGTAATAGCTCACTGGTCAAGTGATTCCGCGCCGACAATGTAACGGGGCTCAAGCACACCGCCGAAGTTGTAGATTTCGCACACTCGATAAGCCTTCGTGGTTCAGTCGTGCGGAGTGGTAGGAGAGCGTCGTGTGGCGAGTGAAGCGGCGGAGTGATCCAGCCGTGGACGCTACACGAGTGAGAATGCAGGCATGAGTAGCGAAAGACGGGTGAGAAACCCGTCCTCCGAAAGACCAAGGGTTCCAGGGCCAGGTTAATCCGCCCTGGGTAAGTCGGGACCTAAGGCGAGGCCGACAGGCGTAGTCGATGGACAACGGGTTGATATTCCCGTACCGGCGAACAACCGCCCAAGCTAATCCAGTGGTGCTAAGAGTCCTAACCCGTGACCAGCGGATCCCTTCGGGGTGATGCGGCGCGGTCTAACGCTCGACCCCATGCTGGTGCGGTTAGCGTATGAACAGGTGTGACGCAGGAAGGTAGCTGAGCCAGGCGATGGTATCCGTAAGGTGGACCTGGTGTAAGGATGTAGGGCTGACGATAGGCAAATCCGTCGTCTGTACGCCTGAGATCCGACGCGTACCCGTAAGGGGAAATCAGTGATCCTATGCTGCCGAGAAAAGCATCGACGCGAGGTTGCAGCCGCCCGTACCCGAAACCGACTCAGGTGGTCAGGTAGAGAATACCAAGGAGATCGAGAGAATCGTGGTTAAGGAACTCGGCAAAATGCCCCCGTAACTTCGGGAGAAGGGGGGCCGGACACGTGACCGGACTTGCTCCGTGAGCGTTGAAGGCCGCAGAGACCAGTGGGAAGCGACTGTTTACTAAAAACACAGGTCCGTGCGAAGTCGCAAGACGATGTATACGGACTGACGCCTGCCCGGTGCTGGAAGGTTAAGAGGAGGGGTTAGCCTTTGGGCGAAGCTCTGAATTTAAGCCCCAGTAAACGGCGGTGGTAACTATAACCATCCTAAGGTAGCGAAATTCCTTGTCGGGTAAGTTCCGACCTGCACGAATGGCGTAACGACTTCCCAGCTGTCTCAACCGCGAACTCGGCGAAATTGCACTACGAGTAAAGATGCTCGTTACGCGCAGCAGGACGGAAAGACCCCGTGACCTTTACTACAGTTTGGTATTGGTGTTCGGAGTGGCTTGTGTAGGATAGGTGGGAGACTGTGAAGCGGGCACGCTAGTGTTCGTGGAGTCATTGTTGAAATACCACTCTGGTCACTTTGGATGTCTAACGTAGGACCCTGATCGGGTTCATGGACAGTGCCTGATGGGTAGTTTAACTGGGGCGGTTGCCTCCCAAAGAGTAACGGAGGCGCCCAAAGGTTCCCTCAACCTGGTTGGCAATCAGGTGGCGAGTGTAAGTGCACAAGGGAGCTTGACTGTGAGACTGACAGGTCGAGCAGGGACGAAAGTCGGGACTAGTGATCCGGCAGTGGCTTGTGGAAGCGCTGTCGCTCAACGGATAAAAGGTACCTCGGGGATAACAGGCTGATCTTGCCCAAGAGTCCATATCGACGGCATGGTTTGGCACCTCGATGTCGGCTCGTCGCATCCTGGGGCTGGAGTAGGTCCCAAGGGTTGGGCTGTTCGCCCATTAAAGCGGTACGCGAGCTGGGTTTAGAACGTCGTGAGACAGTTCGGTCCCTATCCGCTGCGCGCGTTGGAAATTTGAGAAGATCTATCCCTAGTACGAGAGGACCGGGATGGACGAACCTCTGGTGTGTCAGTTGTTCTGCCAAGGGCACCGCTGATTAGCTACGTTCGGACCGGATAACCGCTGAAAGCATCTAAGCGGGAAGCCGTCTTCGAGATGAGATTTCCATGCACCTTGAGTGTGAGAGGCTCCCAGCAGACTACTGGGTTGATAGGCCGGATGTGGAAGCGGGGACTAACGACCCGTGGAGCTGACCGGTACTAATAAGCCGAAGACTTGACAACACAATTATTTCCCACACTTCGGTGTGGGGCTCGCGTCCACTTTGTGGTTCCCGACAGACGATCGGGAATCAAACTGAATACTTCAGCTAACTGAAGGAACGGTTTTGATCCAGGATTGGGTCGAAGGTGTTCCGGTGGTCATAGCGAGAGGGAAACGCCCGGTCACATTCCGAACCCGGAAGCTAAGCCTCTCAGCGCCGATGGTACTGCAAGGGGGACCTTGTGGGAGAGTAGGACGCCGCCGGACTCAACGTTGCAACACCAGGGAACCCCTGACCAGCACTGGTCAGGGGTTTTCTGCGTTCCAGGGCTGTCCACAGCCCTCGTGGCTGCCGGTGCGGGGCCGGTAGGATCGTCGTGTCATGACTGCGCCATTCACCACTGCCTCCGGCTCCGACGTCCGTGTCCGTTTCTGCCCGAGCCCGACGGGCACGCCGCACGTGGGACTCATCCGCACCGCCCTGTTCAACTGGGCGTACGCGCGGCACACCGGCGGCAAGCTCGTGTTCCGCATCGAGGACACCGATGCCGCCCGTGACAGCGAGGAGTCCTACGGGCAGATCCTCGATGCGCTGCGCTGGCTGCGGCTCGACTGGGACGAGGGGGTCGAGGTCGGTGGTCCGCACGGCCCGTACCGGCAGTCCGAGCGTTCGGACGTCTACGAGGACGTCATCGCTCAGCTCAAGGCCTCTGGTCACGTGTACGAGTCCTTCGTCACGCCGGAGGAGATGGAAGCCCGCAACAAGGCCGCCGGTCGCGACCCGAAGCAGGGCTACGACAACCACGAGCGTGACCTGACCGATACCGAGCGCCAGGCCTTCCGCGACCAGGGCCGTGAGCCGGCTCTGCGGCTCCGTGTGCCGGATCGCGACCTCAGCTTCCAGGACCTCGTCCGCGGCGAGATCACCTTCAAGCAGGGCACGTTCCCGGACTTCGTGGTGGTCCGGCCGAACGGCAAGCCGCTGTACACGTTCACGAACCCGGTCGACGATGCGCTCATGGGCGTGACGCACGTCCTCCGTGGCGAGGACATCCTGTCGTCGACGCCGCGTCAGATCGCGCTGTACGAGGCGCTGTACGAGATCGGTCTGGCCGAGTTCATCCCGCTGTTCGGCCACCTGCCGTACGTGATGGGGGAGGGCAACAAGAAGCTCTCGAAGCGCGACCCCGAGTCGAACCTGTTCCACCACCGCGCGGCGGGCATGGTCCCCGAGGGGCTGGTGAACTACCTCGCGCTGCTCGGCTGGTCGATCGGGCCGGACCGTGACGTGTTCACGATCGACGAGATGGTCGCGGCGTTCGACGTCGCCGACGTCAACCCGAACCCGGCGCGCTTCGACCACAAGAAGGCCGAGGCGATCAACGGCGACCACATCCGCCTGCTCGACGCCGACGACTTCCGCGGTCGTCTGCTGCCCTACCTGACCGAGTTCGTGTCGGATCCGGCCACCCCGGAGCAGCTCGCGGTCCTGACGAAGGCCTCGCCGCTGGTGCAGGAGCGCATGCAGCTGCTGGGCGAGGCGCCGGGTCTGCTCGGGTTCCTGTTCACCGCTGACGACGACCTGGTGGTCGAGGACGACGCGCTCGGGACGCTCAAAGCCGACGCCGGCGACGTCCTGCGCGCGAGCATCGCCGCCCTGGAGCCGCTCGACACGTGGACCACCGAGGCGATCGAGGGTGCGCTCCGTTCCGCCCTGATCGACGGCCTGGGGCTCAAGCCGAGGCTGGCGTTCGGGCCCCTGCGCGTCGCCGTGTCGGGCCGCCGGATCAGCCCGCCGCTGTTCGAGTCGATGGAGATCCTCGGCAAGGACTCGACCGTGACGCGGCTGCGTCGTCTCGCGGACCGCTGACGTGACCGCGCCGGACCGGATCGCGGTCGACGTCGTCGTCATCGGTGCCGGTCCGGCGGGGCTCAGCGCCGCGCTGAACCTGGTCCGTGCCCGGCGGAGTGTGCTGCTCGTGGACGCGAACCGTCCGCGGAACGCCGCGACCCTGCGGTCGCACGGGTTCCTGACGAGGGACGGTGTCTCGCCGCTCGAGCTCCGGAAGCTCGGACGCCTCGAGGTCGAGGGCTACGACGAGGCCACGGTGATGCAGGCCGTCGTCGACCGCGTCGAACCCGACGGTGATCGGTGGTCCGTGCACGGGACGTGGCGGGGTGCCGAGGTCGAGGCCTCGGCGCGCGCCGTCGTCATCGCGACCGGGCTGCGCGAGGAGTTCCCCGCGCTGCCCATGCTCCGTGCGTTCTACGGCACCGCCGTGCACAGCTGTGTCGAGTGCGACGCCTACGAGAAGGCCGGCGAGCCGCTGGCGTTCATCTGCGAGACCGACGACGTGGTCGACCGCGCCCTGCTCATCGCGGCGTGGGCGGACGACCTCGTGGTCTACACGAACGGGGTGGCGCCCCTGGACGACGCCGGCCGTGCGCGCCTCGCCGCAGCGGGCGTGCGCGTCGACGAGCGGGTCGTGGCTGACCTCGAGGGGGACCGGTCCGGGATGACGGGTGTCCGCCTCGCGGACGGGCAGGTGGAGCCGCGGACGGGCGGGTTCGTCCGGCCCCGGTGGCACGCCGACCTCGACTGGATGGCGGCCGACCTGGATCGTGACGCCGAGGGCCTGGTCGTCGTCGACCGCTCGGGCCGCACGAGCGTTCCCGGTGTCTACGCGGTGGGTGACGTCACGCCTCCCGGCCCGGAGCAGCTCATCGTCGCGGCCGGCCACGGCGCGGTGACGGCCGCCGCAGTGCACCGCGACCTCGTGGGTGGTCTCACGGACCCCCGGGATGCTGTACAGTAGTTGATCGTGCCCCGGGCAACCGGGACCGAAGGCCTCCGGGCCTTTGGGGTATGGTGTAATTGGCAACACAGCGGTTTCTGGTACCGTCGTTCTTGGTTCGAGTCCAGGTACCCCAGCACTCATCGAACAAGCCCTCGGGATCTCCCGGGGGCTTGTTTCGTTTCCTGCAGTGCGCGTGCCCGACACGCCCGAACGCTGCGAACGACACGCCCGTCGGTCCGGCTGCCGGCCTACCCCTTGCGGCGAACCGCAGGATGCCCGCACCCGGCCCGCTCACGCTCGCACGCCGGCGACGCACGGAACTACGGTCCAAGGACCGTCGCGACACCGTGACGGGCCGCTGACGAGCACTCGGGGGGTCTCCTGTGACCGCTGCTGAACCGCTGACCACGAACCACCACTGGGACCACACCGCCGTCGTGCCGGAGGCGGACGACCACTCCGTCCTCGACCGGTGGGACCGCGTCGTCGCGGCGCACGGCGACGGACCCGCCCTCGCCGGCGAGGGGCGCGCGCTGACGTACGCGCAGACGGACCGACTCGTGTCCGGTCTCGCGGTCGCGTTGACGGACACACTCCGCCCGGACGGTCGGACCGGTGCCGGGGTCGGGGCGGTCGCCGGGGGAGCGTCCGAGCCGATCGGGATCATGGCGGGCCAGACCACCGAGGCGGTGGTCGGCGTGCTCGCGCTCATCCGTGCCGGACGCACCGTGGTGGTGCTCGACGACCACCTGCCGCCCGCACGGCTCGCGCACGTCGTCCGGCTCGCCGGGGTGGAGGAGGTCCTGGCGGACGCCGACCGCGCGGACGCTGCGGCATCGGTCGTCGCCGAGACCGGCGGACGCGTCCACGACCTGACGCCTCTGCTGGAGCGCGCTGTGCAGACGCGAACGCAGACGCAGACACAGGAGGCATCGGCACCCGGCGACACCGACCCCCTCGTCCTCATCTTCACCTCAGGGTCGACCGGTCTGCCGAAGGGCGTCGCCGTCACGCACCGGCAGACCCTCGAGAACGCGGAGCACGACGCGATCGCCCTCGGTCTCCGCCCAGGGGACCGGGTCGGCCTCGTGCTGCCGCTGTCGTTCGCGGCCGGGTTCTCGTACACGTTCAACACGCTGCTCAACGGTGGCGCCGTCGTGCTGCTTGACCCGCGCGACCTCGGCATCGAGCGTCTCCTGCAGCGGCTCGACGCCGAGGGCGTGAACGGCCTGGCCGCGACCCCGCACCTCGTCAGGTCGATCGTGCGCGCGCAGCCGGACGTGCCCGACCGACGGGTGCTCGGTGCGATGCGCTTCGTCGTGACCGTGGGGGAGCCGGTCACCGGGACCGACATCGCCGCGGCACGGCCGCACCTCGGACCGTCGACGACGTTCTGGAACGGGTTCGGCTCGAGCGAGATGGGCTGCGTGGCGTACTGCCCCGTCGGTCCGGACGACGCGCTGCCCGCCGGGGTCGTCCCCGCCGGGTGGCCCCTGCCGGGCAAGCGCGTCCGGGTCGTCCGCGAGGACGGGACACCGGCCGCACCGGGGGAGAGCGGCGAACTCGTCGTGCTGTCCCACGGCATGACCACCGGGTACTGGGGCGCCCCGGACCTCACCGCCGAACACCTGACACGAGCAGACGCCGACCAGGGCACTGACGCGGTGCCCGCCTGGCGGCAGGGCGACCTCGCCCGCATCGACCCCGACGGCCGCCTCGTGCTGCTCGGCCGCGCCGACGACGCCGTGAAGGTGCGCGGGTACCTGGTCGAGCCGAGCGAGATCGAGGCGGCGCTCCGCGCCCTGCCCGAGGTCTACGACGCCGCGGTCACCGCCCTCGTGGCCCCACCCGCCGTGACCCGCCTCGTCGCGTACGTCGTCGGCCGCCCCGGACGCCGGACCCCGGCGCCCGCCGCGATCCGCCGTGGGCTCCGCGACCGTCTGCCGGAGTACATGGTGCCCGCGTCCATCGTCCCGATGACCGAGCTGCCGCGGACCGAGCGCGGGAAGGTGGACCGTGCGGCACTGCCCGGTGCGCCGAGCATCGAGGCCGAGATGACCGAGGACGAGTACGACCAGTGGGAGCTCGTCGTCGGGCAGATCTGGGCGGAGGTCCTCGGGCTGCACGGCGTGCACCTCGACGAGGACTTCTCCGCCCTCGGCGGCGACTCGCTCACCGCCGAGGAGATGCTCGCGATCGTGCACCAGCGGCTCGGTGTCGACCTCCGTGGGTCGGACGTGCTCGAACACCCCACCCTGCGGGCCTTCGCGCGCCGGGTGCGTGTCGGCACCGCGGCGCTGCCGAGCCACCCCGACGTCGTGAAGGTCTCCGAGGCCCGGGCCTCGGGCAACCCGGCGGTGTTCTGCTTCGCCGGCGCCGGAGCGCTCGCCCTGACCTTCCTGCCGCTGTCGCGGTACCTGCCCGAGTACGACGTGTACGCGTTCCAGCAGCACGCCCTCGAGCGCCGTGGGGTCCCGGACTGGTCCGTCACCCGCAGCGCCCGCCGGTACCTCGCGCTCATGCGGATCGTGCAGCCGCGCGGCCCGTACCTGCTCGTCGGCCACTCGCTCGGCGGGCTCATCGCGCTCGAGATCGCACGGCTCCTCACCGAGGGCGGCGAGCGGGTCCAACACGTCGTCCTGCTGGACACCTACCTGCCGCGGAGCCGGGCGGAGCAGGCGCGTCTCGACTTCGGCCGGTTGCGGCCGCAGCAGCCGTCGAACGCGACGGTGCGCGTCGTCCGCAACGGCCTGGACCGGCTCGCACGACGCGTCCTGCCGGCCGGGGTGCCCTACGGCGAGAAGGCCGCGAAGCGTTTCCGCGCGTACACCGCCGGCGTGCTCCGCTTCGGCGGGCAGAAGGACTTCGACGCGTTCTTCGACCAGGCCGCGGTCTCCAGCCGACGGCACCGCCCGACGCCCTTCACCGGGCCGTCCACGTACGTGGAGGCGGACGCGAACCCGGACGCCGAGGGTTGGGGCGGTCTGCTGCAGGGCGACAACCGGACGGTCCGCATCGCCAGCGAGCACACGTCGCTGCTGCGCGAGCCCCACGTCGCCGAGCTCGCGCCGGTGGTGCGCGAGGCGCTCGCGACCAACGACGCAACCGCGGACCGCGTCGGCTGACCCAGGGCGGGTCGCGCAACGCGACCACAGGACGGCCTGGAGGCACGGTGCGGGCCCGCACCGTGCCTCCAGGCCGTCCTGCTGCCGCGGTCCGGAACCCGCAGTCCAGGGGCCGACTCCCACTCGCGTTGCGGCTTTCCGTATCCGCACTCGGGGGGCCGCAAGGGACCGCACACCGCATTGACCACCACCCCGCCCGCGGCGAGGGTTGGACCGCGGGGTGAGACGTACCCACTCAACCCGCACCCGGTGGCGTCGTACCCGCGCCCCGCCGGCACCCGTGACGCTCGTACCCGCGTCGTCGCAGCCCGCACCGCGGCCTCGCCGGACCTCCGAGCGACCCGAATGCACCCTGAACCCGACAGGAGCACCATGTCCGCCACCACCGCACGTCCGAGGGACCCGAGGGTCTCCGTCGTCATCCCGGCCCGCAACGAGGCCCGCAACCTCGAGATCATCCTGCCGAAGCTCCCGCCCGTGCACGAGGTGATCCTGGTCGACGGCAACTCGGTCGACGACACGATCGCGACGGCGCAGCGACTGATGCCCGACGTCCGCGTCGTGCACCAGACCCGCAAGGGCAAGGGCAACGCACTCGCCTGCGGGTTCGAGGCCGTGACCGGCGACGTCGTCGTCATGTTCGACGCCGACTGCTCTGCCGACCCGGACGAGATCCCGCGCTTCGTCCAGGCGCTCGTGGAGGGCGCCGACGTCGCGAAGGGCACCCGGTACTCGCACGGCGGTGGGAGCGACGACATCACGCTGCTCCGCAACCTCGGGAACCGCGGGCTGAACGTGCTCTGCAACGTCATCCTCGGCACCCGCTACAGCGACCTCTGCTACGGGTACAACGCCTTCTGGGCCGACGTCCTGCCGAAGATCGGGCTGCTCTCCTCGACGCTGCCGCGGCCCGCCGACGGCTCGATGCTGTGGGGCGACGGGTTCGAGATCGAGACGGTGCTGACGTGCCGGTGGTCCGCCGCCGAGCTCGCGATCACCGAGGTCGGCAGCCACGAGAAGCTGCGGGTGCACGGGACGAGCAACCTCAACGCGGTCACTGATGGCATCCGCGTCCTGAAGTCGATCATGCACGAGCGTCGCCGCGCCGCCGAGGGTCGCGCACGCGCCCGGGTCGCCACGCTGTCCGGCGGTGCTGCGCTCGGTTCCGTTGCTGCGGTGCCCACCTCGCCCGACGTCACGCCCGTCGTGCCCGCCACCGTGTCCGCACTCGAGGGGGACGCCGCGTGACGACCGTCGCGGTCGTCATCTGCGCGTACACGCAGCAGCGATGGGGTGACCTGCAGGACAGCGTCGAGTCGGCCAAGCGCCAGCCCGAGGCCCCCGAGGTCGTCGTCGTGATCGACCACGAACCCGAGCTCTTCGCCCGCGCGGTGGCCCGCTGGCCGGAACTGCGCGTCGTCGAGAACTCCGAGGACCGCGGCCTGTCCGGCGCCCGGAACACCGGCGTCGCACTCACCGAGGCCGACGTCGTCGCGTTCCTCGACGACGACGCCACCGCGGACGAGGACTGGCTCGGACACATGCTCGCGGCGCTCGACGACCCTGAGGTCGTCGGCGTCGGCGGCCGTGCGACCCCGTCGTGGCCCGACGCCACCGGGGCCGGCCCGTACACCGACGAGCTCCTCTGGATCGTCGGCTGCAGCTACCGCGGACTGCCCGAGACCGCGGGCGACGTCCGCAACGTCATCGGCTCGAGCATGGCGTTCCGCCGTGAGGCGATCCTGCTCGCGGGCGGCTTCCGGTCCGGCATCGGCCGGGTCGGCAACCAGCCGCTCGGTTGCGAGGAGACCGAGATGTGCATCCGGATCGCCCAGGCGCGTCCGGGTGCCCGGATCCGGCACGAACCGCGGTCGAACGTGTCGCACCGAGTCTCCCCGGACCGCGTCACGATGCGCTACCTCCGCCGTCGCAGCTACTACGAGGGCATCTCGAAGGCCGTGCTGAGCCGCCGCGTCGGCACCGGCGACTCGCTGTCGAGCGAACAGACGTACCTCACGAAGGTCCTCCCAGGCGCGCTCCTCCGCGAACTGCGCGCCGTCGGCCGCGGTGGTGCACCCCGTGCCGCCGCGATCGTCGTGTCGGTCGTGTCGACCGTCACCGGGTACGCCGTCGGACGCCTGCTCGGCAGCGTCGTCGTCACCGCCCCCGCGGCCCGCGCCGCACGCGCACCGGCGGTGACACGGTGACCCGCGCGACACTCGCGATGGTCGTCTCGCCGATCGTCACGGGGCCGCTCGTCCCCACGTGGGACGGCGCCCTGTGGGTCGCCGAGGTCGACCGGGCCGACGTGCACGCGTCGAGCCACCGGGACGTGATCGCGCTCGCCGGGGCCGAGGGGTACCGGCGAGCCCGTCTCCTGGTGCGCGACCACGGCGAGCCGCTCGGCTTCGTCGAGGCCGACATCACCGATCGGCGCCGGATCGGACCGACCATCGACGTCCGTGCCCTCCAGCGTGCGATCCGGCCGATGCCGGCACCCGAACGGCGGCCGGCAGCAGGTCAGGACCTGCCGTCCGTCTCCGTGGTGCTCTGCACGGACGGCGCAGCGGGGGACACCATGCGGTCCGTCCTCGCGAACGGCTACCCGCGGTTCGACGTCGTCGTGGTCTCCCGCGGCGCGGACGGCGACGACCCCACCACGATCGAGATCGGCGGACGTCGCATCACCACGATCGCGGCCCCGGCCGGCGGGCTCGCAGCCGCACGCAACGCCGGACTCCTCGCCGCCACGGGTGACTTCGTCGCGTTCGTCGACGAGGGCGCGGTCGTCGACGCCGACTGGCTCGACGCCCTCGCATCCGCGTTCGCGACGGCACCCGACATCGCCTGCGTCACGGGCCTGGTGCCGACCGCCGAGCTGCGCACGCCCGCCCAGCGCTGGCGTGACGACCGCACCGCCGCCGCGCGGACCGTCCGACGCCGGGTCCACCGCCTCGACGACACCGAGCACGCCGCAGCGGGCACTCCGCCGCACCCGTTCGCCGCCGCCGAGTACGGCACCGGCGCGAACCTCGCTGTGCACCGGGCCACCGCCCTGCGCATCGGCGGCTTCGACACCGCCTTCGGACCCGGGACACGGGTCGGCGGCGGGGACGACCTCGACCTCTTCACACGCCTGCTCGTCGCCGGATCCGCGATCGCCGTCGAACCGGCCGCGATCGCGTGGCAGCGGACGGCGGACGACGTCGCGTCGCTCCGCAGCGCTGCCGCAGCGCACGGCCACGGACTCGGAGCCTGGATGACCAAGAACGCCCTCGACCACGAGACGCTGAGCGCCTCCGTCGACGCCCTCCCGGACGCCCTCAGCGCGTTCGCACGCCTCGGACTCGAGCAGGGCGACCGCGCCGCCGACGTGTCGGACGCTGGTGCCGGGGCCGCGGGTGGGACCCCCGCGGGTGGGCCTGCTGCCAGCGGCCCGTCGGCGGTCGACGCCGTCGACGCCGAGTTCGCCGCGACCGCGCGGAAGCTGCGCGGTGTCGAGCGACGCTCCGTGGCCACGGCGCCGTTCCTCGCGCTCCGGGAACGACTCGGCGGCGCCGGGACGATCGACCGGACCGCCCGTGGGCGCCACGAGCTCCAGCGCGGTCTCGGCACCGCCGGCCCCGCCCGACCCGGTGTGCACGGTGCGATGAGCCCCGCGGCACGACTCACTGCCGCAGCGCTGCCGGTGGTCGCCCTCGTGGTCGCGGCCGTCGGCACCGTGTCCGGGCTGCCCGTCCTCCGGGGCAGTGCGATCGGGGTCTTCCTCTTCGCGCTGCTCGGCGTCGCGCCACTGCTCCTCGTCCGCCCGATGCCGCTCGCGCGGTTCACGGTCTTCGCCGTCACGGGCTCGTTCGTCGGCACGATCGGCATCGGGTACACGATGGCGACGTTCCACGTCTGGGCGCCCGTCGTCCCGTTCGTCGCGGTCGTCGTGCTCACCGCCGTCGCCATCGCGATCGCGGTGCCCCGAGACCTCGCCGAGCTGCGGTTGGACCGCCTCGCGCGGGCTGCTGCGGGTGGGCCGTCGAGCGGCGCCAGCGGCCGGGCCGTCCGTGCCTGGGACACGACGGCCACCGTCACGGTGGCCTCGCTCGTGGGGCTGGTCGTCGTGGTCGTCGCCGCCCTCACGCACATCGGCGACCCGGTGCCCGCGGGGCTCTTCGGCTCGCTCGGGCCGGGCCTGGTCATCGGGCTCGCGATCATCGTCGCCGCGGCCGTCGTCGCGCTCGTGCGGGGTCGCGGTCTCGCGGTGCCCGTCGTCGTCCTCGGTGGCGTCGTGCAGCTCGCGCAGGCGATCACCTACGGCGTGCCCACGGTCGCCGCCGCCGCCCGGCACATCGGCGTCCTCGAGTACATCCGGCAGTTCGGCGGGACGAACCCCGCGGCCGACATCTTCCAGACGTGGTCCGGGCTGTTCGCCGCCGGCGCGTGGGTCGCGGACATCGGTGGGATCGCCAACGCGATGCTCATCGCCGCGTGGGTCCCCGTCCTGCTGGCCTTCAGCACCACGATCGCCGTCGGCGTGCTCGCCGCGCACTGGCTGCCCGGTGCCCGTCGCCCGTGGATCGCCGCGTTCCTCACCGCGATGACCGGGTCGCTCAACACCACCTACTTCTCGCCGCAGTCGACCGGCATCCTGCTGTCGATCGTGATCCTCGTGCTCGCGACCGGGCCGCTCCGCGACGTGACCACCGGGCCGGCGGACGCGACGGTCCCGGCGAAGCCGCGTGCCCGACGGGTCGGGCTCTCCCGCATCATCGCGATCACGGTCATCGGCGTCGTCCTCGCCGTGACGCACCAGATCTCGCCGTACCTGACCGTCGCGGCACTCGTCGCGCTCGTCGTCTTCCGGATGCTCCGCCCCTGGTGGCTGCCGGTCGTCGTGCTCGTCCCGGCGGTCGTGTTCGCCGCCCTGAACGGCGACATCCTCGGCAAGTTCCTGTCGCTGGCAGCGGTCGGACGTGTCCTCGACAACGTCCAGCCCCCGTCGCACGACATGACCGTCCTGCCGAAGCCGCTCGTCACCCGCCTGGCGTTCGACATCCCGGCCGCGGCGCTCGTCGTCCTCGGCCTCGCTGCACTCGTCACGGTGCTCGTCCGACGCGACCGGGTGCACTGGGCACTCCTGGCCGCCGCGGCCAGCCCGATCTCGCTGCTCGTCGCCACGAACTACGGACAGGAGGGCATCTTCCGCGTGGTGCTGTTCGCGACCCCGTGGATCGCGATCCTCGCCGCGGCGCTCCCGATGCCATCAGGCAGGCTCGCCCCCGTCGGTGCGTTCGTCCGACGGGTGACACGGCCGACCGCCGTGCGGTTCGCGGTGGCCGGGTTCGGCGTCGCAGCGCTCGTCGCGGTCGGCGCGTTCGGACAGACCGCGCTCGACTGGAACCGCGTCGTGACCCGCAGCCAGTCCGAGGCGACGCAGCTGTACGACCGCACCGCGCCGAAGGGCTCCGTCATGCTGCTCACCGGTTCGGCGAACGCCGTGCCGAGCAACACGGGTGCGCGGTACTTCGACGTCGGGTACCTCTCCCGCGAGGCCCTCGGCCCCTACCCGGACCCCACCGGCACCTACGACGCGCAGTCCGACGTGTCCGACCTCACCCGCGAGCTGGTCGAGAACTGGACGGCGACGAAGTACTACGCCCTCGTCGCCGAACCGTTCGGTGCGTACGACGAGCGGTACGGGTACCAGAGCGACGCCGACTACCAGCAGCTCGCGGCCGCCATGGCCTCGTCCCCGTACTGGCACCGCATCTGGTCGTCCGGCACGACGGCGATGTACGAGCTCACCCAGGAAGGGTTGCGCCATGCGACCGACTGACACCACCCACCAGCGGCGGACACGGCGGACCATCGCCGTGGCCGCCGCGGCGGTCCTCGCGACCGTCGCGGCCCTCGTCGTCGGGCCCGCCCTGGTCGCCCCCGCCGCGGACGCCGCGACGACGGCCGACTGCAGCGCGGGACGCGTCCTGAACGTGGTCGCACACCCCGACGACGACCTGCTCTTCCAGGGCACCGCGATCCGCTCGGACGTCGACGCCGATCGGTGCGTGCGTTCCGTCGTGGTGACCGCCGGGGACGCCGGGTACCCCGCGGGGTACTGGCAGAGCCGCCAGGAGGGGCTCATGGAGTCCTACGCCGGCATCGCCGGGGTCTCCTCCGACTGGGCCACCGGGTCGCTGACCGTCGCCGGACGGACCCTGCACACCGAGACCCTGACGACGGACCCCCGCATCAGCATGGTGTTCCTGGAGCTGCCGGACGGCAACGTCGAGGGCAACGGGTTCTGGGCCGACGGGTACGAGAGCCTGCAACGCCTGTACACGGGCGACATGAGCACGATCGACACCGTCGCGGACGCCCTGCACAGTGCGACGTACACGCTCCCGCAGCTCCGCTCGACCCTGCTCGGAATCGTGCAGGACTTCACCCCGAACCACATCCACACCCTCGACTACGAGGGCTCCTACGGCGACGGCGACCACAGCGACCACCACACCGTCGGGTACCTCACCGACGAGGTGCAGCAGCAGTACACCGGCGCCCACGACTTCACGGGGTACATGGGGTACCCGATCGCCGACCGACCCGCGAACCTCACCACCGCGCAGGTCGACGCGAAGGCGGACGCGTTCTTCACCTACGCCGCGTACGACGACCTGACCTGCGCGTCGTGGGAAGCGTGCGCGTCCCGGCCGGAGTCGACCTGGCTGAGCCGGCAGTACACCGTGGGCTCGACCGCTCCCACCGGACCGTCCGACCCGCAGCGCACCGACGTCACCGCCGGTGCCACGGTCACGGCGAGCGCCGAGAACCCCGCGGACGGGCAGACCGCGTCGAAGGCCGTCGACGGGGTCGTCTCGGGCTACCCGGCAGACCCCACCAAGGAGTGGGCTGCTCCGAACGGTGGCGTCGGGACCTGGATCCAGCTCGGTTGGGGGAGCGCGAGGACCCTGACCGAGGTCGACCTGTCGGACCGCCCGAACAGTGCCGACCAGGTGCTCGGCGGCACGCTGACGTTCTCCGACGGATCGAGTGTGGCCGTGCCGGCGCTCCCGAACGGCGGCGCGGCGCAGACCGTCACGTTCAGTGCCCGGAAGGTCACCTGGATGCGCTTCACCGTCACGGCGGTGAGCGGGTCGACCGAGAACATCGGGCTCGCGGAGCTCCGTGCCTTCGGTCCGGCCGGCACGACCACACCGCCGGCGACCGGCCCGACCGACATCACCACCGGCGCGACCGTCACCGCGAGCGCCGAGAACCCCGCGGACGGGCAGACCGCGCTGAAGGCCGTCGACGGGGTCGTCTCGGGCTACCCGGCCGATCCGACGAAGGAGTGGGCGGCTCCGAACGGTCGCGTCGGGACCTGGATCCAGCTCGGCTGGCCCAGCGCGAAGACGATGAGCGAGGTGCACCTGGCGGACCGGCCGAACACCGACGACCAGGTGCTCGGCGGGACGCTGACGTTCTCCGACGGGTCGAGCGTCACGGTGCCGGCGCTCCCGAACGGCGGCACGCTCCAGACCGTGGCGTTCACCGCGCGGCAGGCCTCGTGGGTGCGGTTCACCGTCACCGCGGTGAGCGGGTCGACGAAGAACATCGGGCTCGCCGAGATCCGCGTGTACGGGACCTCGACGTTCACCACGACGCCGACGCCGACGCCGACGCCGACGCCGACGCCGACGCCGACGCCCACACCCACTCCGACGCCGAAGCTCTCCGACGTCACCGGGACGGCGACACCGTCCGCGAAGGCCGACAACCCGGCGGACGGCCAGACCGTCGCGAAGGCCGTCGACGGCGTCGTGTCCGGCTACCCGGCCGACCCGACGAAGGAGTGGGTGGCGCCCGGCGGCCGGACGGGCGTCTGGTACCAGCTCACCTGGGCGAAGGCGGTACCGCTGCAGCGGATCGTGCTGCACGACCGTCCGAACACCGCCGACCGGGTCACGAGCGGCACGCTCACGTTCTCGGACGGCAGCAAGGTGACCGTCGGACAGCTGCCGAACGACGGCACCGCGCTCACGGTCGACTTCGCCGCCAGGAACGTCACATGGGCGCGGTTCACCACCACCGGCGTCTCCGGGACCACCGTCAACGTCGGGTTGTCGGAGATCCGGGCATGGGCCCTGCAGTGACACCGTCGCTCGACGGCGACGCAGCCGTCGACCACGGTGCCCCGCCCGCGCACGGTGTCGGCCTCCCGCGGCACCGCGGCCCGGTCCGGCGCGCGGGTCGGCGCATCGCCGTCGCCGCGGGTGCCCTGGTGATCGCAGCAGGAGCGATCGCCGCGACGACCGCGACGCCGCCGGTGGTCGACCCCACGGATCCGAGCGGAGTGTCCATGCCGACGAGCGACGGCAGCGGGTGGGACCGGGTGTTCTCCGAGGACTTCGCCGACGGCACGTCGAGGGGCGGCTTCGAGGCGGCCTACGCCGACCGGTTCTCGGTGTACCACGGCTTCGCGGACACCGCCGGCACGGGCCGCTACCAGGCCTCGGTGCTCAGCGCGCACGACGGTCTCCTCGACATGCGGTTGCGCACCACGAAGGGCGGGACACCGCTCGCCGGGGGGATCGTGCCCCTCGTCGACGGCCAGTGGGGCGGGCAGACGTCCGGCCGGTACTCCGTCCGGATGAAGAGCGACGAGGTCGACGGCTACGGGGTCGCGATGCTGCTCTGGAGCGACGAGAACGTCTGGGAGCACGGCGAGGTCGACTTCCCCGAGGGTGCCCTCGGTGCTCCGGCGTACCTGAACGTGCACTGCCTCGAGGACCCGGCCGAGAAGTGCGTGCACTACGAGACCAGCGCCTCGCTCGCCGACTGGCACACCTACACGATCGAGTGGACGCCGTCCCGGATGTCGTTCCTCGTCGACGGCGAGGTCGTGGGGACCACGACCGAGAGCATCCCCACCTCCCGCATGCACCTCGTCGTCCAGGCGGGCTCCAACGAGGGGCTCCCGCCGCGGGATGCCGCCGGCTCGCTCCTGATCGACTGGATGACCATCGACGTGCCCGCTGGCGGCGCGGAGCCGCAGGCGAGCCTGCCGTCCGGCGGCGCCACGCCGCCGGAGCAGGGCAGCTGGACGGCGGACACCCCGCCGGGCGACGAGGGTCCCGAGGCGGGCTGAGCCCGCGCGCCTCCGCGAAAGCGACGGTCTGCTGCGGACCTCGCGCGCACTCTTGTCGCCTTCGCGGCGGGGTCTGCTGACGCTCGCACAGGTCTGTCGCGTTCGCGACGCCCTGTCGGCCTGGAGGCGCGGGTCCAGGCCGCACCGTGCCTCCCGTCCGATGCCTGCCCCGCCCCATCGCGAAAGCGACGGACTGCTGCGGAACGTCGGCGCACTCCTGTCGCTTTCGCGACAGCGACCCCACCGCGGCCGCGGCCGCGCTCAGCGCCCGGCGTGCTCCTGCAGCGCGCCGAGCAGCGCGGCGACGTGTGGCTCTCGTCCGTGGTGCGCACGGACGAACTCCCGGCCCCGGGCTCCGAGGGACGGATCGTGGACGGCCTCGTCGAGGACGTCCGACAGCTTCCGCGCCAGCGCCCGCGTGTCCGCGGGGTCGACGGTGAAGCGCGCCCACTCGCCGGACAGGATCTCCCCGGTGCCGCCCGAGGCTGCGGCCACCACGGGGCGTCCGGTCGACATCGCCTCGACGACCACGCGGCCGAAGCCCTCCGGTTCGATCGAGGGGGCCACGACGAGGTCGGCGGCGTGCAGGAGCGGGACGACGTCGTCCCGCTCGGGCAGGACGAGGACCGAGCCCTCGGGGAGCTCGGCGATCGCACGGTTCACGGCGTCGGCCTCGCTCGGGTAGAGCGCACCCGCGAGGACGAGCAGCGGCGCGCGGCGCGGTGTCCCGGGGGAGGCGGGGACGGTCTGCAGGCTCCGGGCGTCCGCAGTGGCGAGCACCTGACTCCACGCGGCGAGCAGCGCGAGGACGCCCTTCGACCGGGCGAGCCGACCGTAGTAGAGCACCGTGGGGGTGTCGCCGTCGATGCCGAGCGTCGCGCGGGCACGGCGGACCTCGTCGGGGGTCGCTGCGCGGAACGCGTCCGTGTCGACGCCGTTCGGCACGATGGTGATCTTGTCCGGGGGAGCGCCGGCCTCCTGCCATGCCGCAGCCATCGCGTTCGAGACGGCGAAGAACCGTGTCCGGCCGCCGGAGAACGCCCGGACGCGGCGGTAGTTCGGGGCGTGGTGCAGGTGCACGGCCAGCGGGACCCCCGCGATCATCGAGGCGATGCGCCCGAACGGCAGGTACTCCGGGCGGTTCAGCCAGAGGACGTCGAGGCGTGATCGGCGGATGCGGAGGCCCTCGCGGGCGAAGCGCCAGGCGTCGCGGAGCGCGGTCCGGACGCCGAAGCGGTAGTCGGTCGCGTCGACCAGGGGGACGCCGAGCCGCTCGTACGGCGCGCGCCCCTCGCCGCGGCGGGGTGCGTGGGCATCACGGTGCCAGACCTCGACCTCGTGGCCCGCTGCGACGAGGTCGGCGGTGTCCTCGAGCACGCAGCGTTCCAGCCCGCCGATCAGGGCGAGTCCGGTGACCACGGCGCCGATCCGGAGCGGTCGGCCTGGTTCGGACGTTCGCTTGCGGTCGGTCGTTCGCCTGCGGTCGGTCGTTCGCTTGCGGTCGGTCACGACGCACCTCCTCGTGCGGCCCTGAGTCGTCGGATGAACCAGGGGAGACAGGCAAGCACCCCAGCGACACGGATCCAGTTCCAGAGGGTGTCCTGCGGCACGGCCGTCGACACCGCGGCGACGACGAGCGCGGCCACGATCGGCAGCACGATCCGCAGGCCCGGCCCACGCCACTCGCGGCGGTCGGACAACGCGAACAGCTGCATGGCGGCGAGCCCGACGTACGCGACCACGGTGGAGATCGCGGCGCCGGCGATGCCGAACACCGGTACGAGCAGCAGGTTCGCGCCGATGTTCACGACGCCGGCGATCGCGGCGATCACGCCGACGGCGACCCCTCGGCGTTCGATGAGCAGCAGGCGACCGGTCGCACCGCTGGCCACGACGGGGAACGCCGTGACGGCGACGATGAAGACCACGATGGTGAGTTCGTGGACGCGGTAGGACGCGGGCGCGAGGATCGGCAGTGCGACCGGGGAGACCAGCGTGACGGCGAGCAGCACGGGAGCGAGCATCCGGTACAGCTCGTTCCGCGAGTGCATCGCCAGCTGCCGACGGGCGACCGCGTCACGGAGCGCGGCGAAGTGCGGTGCCCACGCCTGGTTCGTGAACGACAGGAGCAGGATCACCGCGGACCCGACCACGTACGCGATCTGGTAGCGGGCGACCTCCTCCGGGCCGAGCAGCCGCTGCACGACGACACGGTCGCCGGCGTTCAGCACGAAGTAGGACAGGTTGCCGAGGGCGATCGGGATGCCGAGTCGGAACGCGCGGGCGTTCGTCCGGCGGTCGAACAGGCCGGCGAGCCGGGGCCTCGTCGCCGCGATGCCGATCACCATGGCCACGCCCTGGGCGACGACCCCGCCCCACGCGTACGTGGTGGCGTCGGCGTGCACGAACGTGAGGAGCCCGAGGCCGATGATCGAGCCGCCGATGGACGACAGCAGGCTCGTGACGGCGAAGACCTTGATGCGGTCCTGCGCGACGAGCAGCGCGAGGGAGATCTGCACGATCGCGGCCGGGCCGGTCCACAGCACCGCGACGAGGAGCAGCGGGTGCGAGCCGACGAAGCCGGCGGCGTCACCCCACGCGGGGATCGTCGTCAGCGCGATGACCGTCACGATGCTCGCCGTGATCATGCCGACCGCGAGCAGCCCGCGGGCGCGCCGGTCGTCACCGTCCTCGGCGCGCTGCAGCACGGCGGCCTGGTCGATGCCCGCCACGGCCAGCACGACGAGTGCCTGGTAGAGGGCGATCGCCGATGCGAGCACGCCGAACTCGGCCGGCGGCATGAGGTGCGCCAGCACGGGAGAGATCAGCGAGGAGACGACGAGCTGCATCGACCAGACGACGACGTACAGCAGGCCGCGGCCGAACAGGACGGACGAGCCCTTGCGCACCGCGACCGCTCCGGTGTCGAGCGATTCGGGGACGGGCGCGACGGGCGCCACGGTCTCGTCGGCCGGGACCGGTTCGACGGCGTCGGCCGCGTCGGCGGCCTCTCGTGCGGCGCGGGCCTCGCGGCGGGTCTGCGGCGGGAGCGTCACGGCGCGACCACCACCGACGGAGCCGACGACGGCGAACCGGCCGACCCCTGCCGCAACCCGAACGCCCCGTCCACGATGTCGAGCAGGTCGGAGCTCAACGCCGTCGAGAACTTCCGCGCGAACACGTGCGGGTGCTCGAGGTCCGGCATCGTCCGACGCTCGAGCAGCGCCCCCGCGTCGGCCGTCGTCAACCAGGGCGGGCTCTTCCGCGCCGTCCCGTCCCAACCGATCCACCACAGCGGACTCGGCACGTGCTCGTCCGCGAAGCCCGGCGTCAGCGCGGGCGTGCTCAGGACCGACGGCACGAACGTCTCGTCGGCCACCCACGTCCGACGCCAGAAGTGGACCAGGTCAGGACGGCTGTCGACGGTGTGCACGACCGCCGCGGCGTGTCGACGGGCGAGCACCTTGAGCTGCGATCCGCCCGCGAAGACGACGCCCGCCGGGACCCGGCGGGGGATCGGCAGCCGGATCATGCGCTTCCGCCACGCCCAGTGCCGGAACCGGATCCTCGGGATCCCACCACCCCTGCCCCACTCCGCGAAGGGCAGCGGGTGTGCGGCGATGAAGGACTCCTCGCGGTGCGCCTCGAGCAGCGCGACGATCTCGGCCGGGTCCGCGAGGGGGTAGTCGCTGCCGGTGAGCACCGCCACGTGCGACGCCTCCGACCCGGCGAGGGCCGCTCGGTACCCCTCCACCTCGGCCTCGACGTTCTCCCACTTCGCCCAACCGGTCCGGATGCGCGGCAGGACCCGGACACGATCCGGCAGGCCGTCCGTCATCGCCCGGAACACCGCCTCCGACGTGCGCGCGTCGCAGTGCAGGAAGACCGGGAACGGATCGAGCGCCTCGACGAGTCGGCGGACGTGCTCGGGGTCCTCGTGGGCGAGGACGATGCACGCGAGTGCCGCGGGTGAGGCGGGCGCCGCTGGGGAGATGGCCATGGACGCGACGCTAACCGCGCCGTTCCGGGGCCGACAAGGGAGCCCGAGGCTGCTGCGGGGAAGCGGCGGTTTCCCGCACCGCGACCCCCGAAGCGGCCCTGATCAGCGTTTCTTGCGGAATTTCGGGCAGTCGCACAGCGCGCAGTCGGTGCCGGGGCGGTAGTGCTCGTGCGCCTCCTGCACGTGACCGCAGACGCACGTCGCGGCATCGACAACGAGGACGGTCCGTTCCGACGGGAGGTCCGCGCCGAGCTCGGTCGTGGGGCCCAGCGGCATTCGTCCTCCTCGTGCCCGGCGTGCTGCCGCCGGGTCGTCCTCCCGATCCTACGGGCCGAGCGGGATCCGGTGGCGGCAAACCGCAAGAGGAACGTCCGTCGCCGCATCCCGATCACCTGCCCGTTGACCGTGCCGGCACCCCACCGGAGCATCGGACCATGACCGACCACCAGGCCACCGCCGTGCCCGTGCTGATGATCGCGCCCGCGATGCCGTCGCCGGACCTCCCCGCGTGGCCCGGAGCCGCCTGGGTCGGCGCGATCGACCGACAGGAGGCGCTCGCCGCCTCCGCCGTCGAGCTCGCCGGCGCGGAGGGCTTCCGCCGCGCCCGCCTGCTGGTCCGCGACGGCCGCGAGGTCGCCGGCTTCGTCGACGTCGCCGTCGACGCGAGCGGGGAGGTGGACCCGGCCGAGCTGGGTCCGGCCCTGCGCGCCCTGCGCACCACGCGCCTCCCGTCCGCCCCGCAGGGGGACCCGTCCGGCCGCGTCTCCGTCGTCATCGGCACCCGCGACCGACCCGACGACGTCCGCCGCTGCGTCCGCAGCGTCCTCGCGTCCGAGCACCCGGACTTCGAGGTCTTCGTCGTCGACAACGCGCCGACCACCTCGGCGACCCGCGACGTGGTCGCCGCGTTCGCCGACCCGCGGCTCCACTACGTCCTGGAGGCCCGACCCGGCGTCTCACGCGCACGGAACGCCGGTCTCGCCCTCGCCTCCGGGGCCGTGGTCGCCTTCGTCGACGACGACGTCGTCGTCGACCGGCACTGGCTCGCGGCGCTCGCCGACGCGTACGCCCGCGACGCGGACGTCGTCTGCGTGACCGGACTCGTGCCGAGCGGGGAACTCCGGACGCCCACGCAGCGCTACTTCGACGAGCGGGTGACGTGGGCACGCAACCTCGACCGCCGGGTCTTCCGGACCTCGGCACCCCCGGCGGACCTGCCGCTCTTCCCCTTCTCGGTCGGCGCGTTCGGCACCGGCGCGAACATGTCCCTCCGGCGCTCGGCAGCGCTCGCCCTCGGCGGCTTCGACGTCGCCCTCGGGCCGGGCACCCCCTCCCGAGCCGGCGAGGACCCCGACCTGTTCACCCGCGTCCTGCTGTCCGGCGGGGCGCTCGCCGTGGAACCCTCCGCGATCGTGTGGCACAAGCACCGTCCCGACCGTGCCGCGCTGCGCTCCCAGGCGCTCGGGTACGGCACGGGGCTCGGCGCCTGGGTCGCGAAGCTCATGCTGCGACCCCGGACGGCGCTCGCGGTGTTCCGGCGGGCGTTCGGTGCGCTCAAGCAGCTCGGGGCGCTCGGTCAGGGCGACGGGCAGGTCTCGGCTGCGGTGGACGCGCTCGGGGGTTGGCCGGTCGACGACGAGTTCCTGGCGGCGACGGCGGGGCTCAAGCGCGTCGAGCTGGTCGCCGCGCTGGGTGGGCCGTGGCGGTACCTGCGGTCGGTGCGCGCGGCGCGCTGACGCGGGGCGGCGGCGGGTCGGCAGGTCGGGTCGGCGGGGCTGGCGCGCTGTGCGGACTCGTTGCGACAAGACGGCTGTCGTTCGACAGCCGCTTTGTCGCTCGTTGCGCGCGCAACGGTTGCGTGTGCATGGTGCGACAAGACGGGTGTCGTTCGACAGGCGCTTTGTCGCTCGTTGCGCACGCAACGGTTGCGTGTGCATGGTGCGACAAGACGGTCGTCGTACGACAGGCGCGGTGTCGCTCGTTGCGCGCGCAACCACGCACGCGCCGACGGACGGGAGGCCCGTGGCGACGCTGCCACGGGCCTCCCGTCCGTCGGACGGTCGCGTCTACGGCCGGAAGCGGCCCTCCTCGACGTCGCGCCAGAACCGGCGGCTCCGGAAGTACGCCGCCGGGCCGGCCGGGAAGCCGCGGAACTCGTGGTAGGCCAGCGAGCGGGGGATCTGGGTCGTCGACGCCTCGGTGATGGTCTCCGCCGCAGCGTCCCGCTTCCCGCGCAACCGGGACACCAGCTGGGCGAGCTTGATCTTGCCGGCACGCGGCATCAGGCGGGCGAGCACGAGCGCGTGCCGCCGGTCCTTCGCGATCAGCTCGCACATCAGCGCCGTGAAGCCGACACCGTTCGAGTGCAGCTGACCGTGCAGTCCCTCGAGGTCCTGGCGGTGCCGGTGGTGCACGACCGCCCGGGGTTCGAAGCCGATCCGGCCGCCGCCCCAGAGGATGTCGATGAAGATCGCCAGGTCCTCACCACCGCGCGCGGGCACGCCGGCGCCGAGCACGGGGTCGAACCCGCCGACGGCGTCGAACGCGGAGCGGCGGACCGCCCAGTTCGCACCGGCCCCGTAGCCGCCGATGCCGTAGATCGCGAAGTGCTTGCGGACGGTGCCGTCCGGGGCGATCGCTGACGCCTGCGCGTGCCGCATGACGCCCTGGACGTCGTCCGGGACGATCGTCACCGGGTCGAAGGTGCGCTCGCCGCTGAAGCCGCCGTAGTACGCCTCGTACCAGATCTGCGCGGGCGTCTCGAGCTCGACGGGCAGGATCATGCCCGTGACCGCCTGGACCTCGGGCTCGCGGACGAACCGGGTGCCGATCGAGCGGAGCCACTGCGGGTCCACGCGGACGTCGTCGTCGGTGAACGCGATGATCTCGCCCTTCGCCGCGGCGACGCCGGAGTTCCGGCCGACCGAGCAACCGGGCCGTCGTTCCGTCACGAGCCGGACGTTGCGCCCCTCGAGCAGGCCCGGGAGCGCGTCGATGTCGGGCACCTTGACGCGGTTGTCGACGAGGACGACCTCGTAGTCCGGGTAGTCCAGGTGCTCGAGGAAGTCGAGCAGCTTCCCGATGTCGTCGACACGGGCGACGATGGTCGACACCACGATCGAGATCATCGGCAGGTCCGCGTCCGGCACCTGCTCCGGGAACGCGTCGACCGTGCCGGGGTGCCCGTCGACGAGCGGGGCGAGCGCGCGGGCGGCGTCGGCCGGGTCCGCCGTGAGCATCACGTCGAGGGTCGTGACCGGGAAACCGTCGCGGTAGCCGACGACCAGCGCGGAGGAGCCGGTCGCGTCGGCGACGAGGGTCGGCAGCGGAGCGTCGAGGTCGACGCTGACGACCCGGCGTGGGCCGGGGACGGTGACGGGGGAGAGCAGGGCCATGCAGCGGACGCTACGGGGGCGGATCGGGGCCGACAACGGCGGACCCACCGCGTGGCGGGGTTCGTGCGGGGTTCCGCACTCGGTCGCCTCGTCCGTCGTGAGCGCTCACCCAGGAAGTCACCGGAACCCTGAAGGTCACGCTCAGGTCACGGAATCTTTGCAACCGGTTGCGAAACGCTGTGGGCGGGCGTAGCTTCCTCCACCAGCAGGCAGCGTCGCCTGCTCCAGGCAGCGTCGTCGACACCCGATCGAGGTCGCCTGGTGATCTCGACGAGGAGACAACGCTGTGAAGACAACACGCGCCAAGGTGCGGTTCGCATCGGTTGCGGGCGTGGCCGTCATCGGCCTCGTGCTCACCGGTTGCTCGAGCGGCAGCTCGGCATCGAACGACGCCCAGAACGGGCAGGACAGCCGCGGCCCGATCACGTACGTGCAGGGCAAGGACAACTCGAACGTCGTCCGACCGCTCATCGCGAAGTGGAACAAGGCCCACCCGGACGAGAAGGTCACCTTCAAGGAGCAGTCCGACCAGGCCGACCAGCAGCACGACGACCTCGTGCAGCACTTCCAGGCGAAGGACGCCAACTACGACGTGGTCGACGTCGACGTCGTCTGGACGGCGGAGTTCGCCGCCAAGGGCTGGCTCACCCCGCTCACCGGCAAGATGAAGATCGACACGTCGAAGCTCCTGCCGGCGACGGTCAAGACGGCGACCTACAACGACACGCTGTACGCGGCACCGCAGACCTCCGACGGCGCGCTCCTCTACTACCGCAAGGACCTCGTCAAGACGCCCCCGACCACGTGGGCCGACATGATGAAGGACTGCGACATCGCGAAGCAGGCCGGCATCGGCTGCTACGCCGGACAGTTCGCCAAGTACGAGGGCCTGACCGTGAACGCCTCCGAGGCGATCAACGGCTCGGGTGGCTCGGTGCTCAACAAGGGCGGCACCCCGGACGTCGACACGTCCGACGCCAAGGCCGGTCTGCAGAACCTGGTGGACGCCTTCAAGGACGGGAACATCCCGGCCGAGGCGATCACCTACCAGGAGGAGCAGGGCCGCACCGCCTTCGAGGCCGGCAAGCTGCTGTTCCTCCGCAACTGGCCGTACGTGTACAGCCTCGCGAAGACCGACGGCTCCAGCAAGGTGAAGGACACGTTCGGCATCGCCCCGATCCCCGGCAAGGACGGCACCGGCGCCTCGACGCTCGGTGGCCACAACGCGGCGATCAGCGTGTACTCGAAGCACAAGGCGACGGCGCACGACTTCCTGGAGTTCCTGGAGTCGAACGAGACGCAGAAGTTCTTCGCGACCCAGGGCTCGCTGGCCCCGGTCGTCGGTGACCTCTACTCCGACTCCGAGCTCACCGCGAAGCTGCCGTACCTGCCCACACTGCTCAAGTCGATCGAGTCGGCCGAGCCGCGCCCGGTCACGCCGTTCTACCCGGCCGTGACGAAGGCCGTCCAGGACAACACCTACGCCGCCCTCAAGGGATCGAAGAGCGTCGACGAAGCCCTGAAGGACATGCAGGCGGCCCTCAAGACGGCCACCAGCAGCGGCAGCTAGCACGGAAGTGCGCGGCGTACGCCGCATCGGACTGGAGGCGCGGGTCGACCCCGCCCCGCGCCTCCAGCCCGCCCCATCCTGCGTTCCGACACCCGGCAAGGAGGCCGTCACGTGTCAGCAGCAACCGAGATCCCCGCAGCCATCCCCAACCCGACGGGGATGGAGCCGCAGAAGCGGCGCAAGGGCGGACTCAACGCCGAGCACGGCCGCTGGGCCGTGTACCTCATCGGCCCGACGATCGTGCTCCTCGCCATCGTCATCGGCTACCCGGTGGTCAGCGCGATCATCCAGTCGTTCCAGCTCGACGCCGGACTCGACAAGGCGACCGGCCTGTTCGTGCAGGGCGGCTTCGCCGGCGTCACGAACTACGTGCACTGGCTCGCCCAGCAGTGCGGCAACACCACCTGCCCGCCCGGCAGCATCGGCAGCCAGTTCTGGGTGTCGATGGGCAACACGTTCTTCTTCACGGTCGTGACCGTGCTCGCCGAGACGCTCATCGGCGTCTGGATGGCGATCATCATGAACCGCAACTTCAAGGGTCGCGCGCTCGTCCGTGCCGCGATCCTCGTGCCGTGGGCCATCCCGACCGCCGTGACCGCGAAGCTCTGGTACTTCATCTTCGACGCCAACGGTGTCCTCAACCACGTGCTCGGCCAGCAGATCCTCTGGACGAGTGGCGAGTGGGCGTCCCGGTGGGCGGTCATCATCGCGGACACCTGGAAGACCACGCCGTTCATGGCGCTGCTCATCCTGGCGGGTCTGCAGCTCATCCCGGAAGAGGTCTACGAGGCCGGCAAGATGGACGGAGCCTCCACCGTCCAGCGCTTCATGCTCATCACGCTGCCGCTCCTCAAGCCGGCGCTCATGGTCGCCGTCCTGTTCCGCGTGCTCGACGCGCTGCGCATGTACGACCTCCCCGCGATCCTCACCGGCGGTGGCGGTGGTTCGGGCAACGCGACCACCACGCTGTCCATCCTCGTGGTCGACCAGATCCGGCAGGGGTTCAACTCCGCGTCGGCACTCTCCACGATCACCTTCCTCGTGATCTTCATCGTCGCGTTCGTGTTCGTCCGGTTCCTCGGGGCGAACGTCGTGCAGACGCAGGCAGCCCAGCAGAAGGGTGAGCTCAAGTGACCCTCGCAGCCGACCGCCCCCGGTCCAACGCCCGTGCACGCGACATCGCCGTCGACCGTTCCGACGTGAGAGTCCAGCGCCACACCGGCTCGAAGCTCCGCACCGGCATCCAGGCCACCGTCATCGCGGTGTGGTGCCTGCTGCCGTTCTACTGGATGGTGGTGACGAGCTTCCGGGACGTCGGGTTCACCTTCGACGCCACCCCCTGGCCAACGCACGTGACGCTCGACAACTACGCCACGGCGTTCTCGACGTCGCTCGGCAACCACCTCGGCCGGGCGCTCGCGAACAGCCTGCTCATCGGCGGCGTCGTCACGATCATCGCCCTGCTCGTCGGCACGAGCGCGGCGTACGCCCTGGCCCGCCTGGAGTTCAAGGGCAAGTCGCTCATCGCCGGCGCGATCCTCGCCGCGTCGATGTTCCCGGGCGTCGCGCTCATCTCGCCGCTGTTCCAGCTGTTCACGGACATCGGCTGGATGGGCACGTACCAGGCGCTGATCCTGCCGAGCATCTCGTTCGTGCTGCCCCTCACCGTCTACACGCTCGCGAGCTTCTTCCGCGAGATGCCGTGGGACCTCGAGGAGGCCGCACGCATCGACGGGTGCACCCGTGTGCAGGCGTTCCGGCGGATCATCATGCCGCTGGCCGCCCCCGCCGTGTTCACCACCGCGATCCTGGCGTTCATCTCGTCCTGGAACGAGTACCTCATCTCGTCCCAGCTGTCATCGGACGCCACCCAGCCGGTCACCGTCGCCATCGCGTCGTTCGCCGGCACGCAGCCGCACCAGGAGCCCTACACGGCGGTGATGGCGGCGGGGACGATCGTGACGATCCCGCTCGTGATCCTCGTGCTCGTCTTCCAGCGGCGCATCGTGGCCGGCCTCACCGCCGGTGGCGTGAAGGGCTGACGGCCATGGCGCAACGTGCTCCGTCCCGTCCCACCGCCCGCATCGAGGAGGCGATCGGCTTCGTCGGGATGTTCGGCGTCCTGTTCCTCGGGGTCACGGTCTTCTGCGAGGTCACCGGGCGTCCGGCCCTCGGATGGGCGCTCACCCTGCTCGTGTGCGTGCTCGGCATCGTCGCCCTCGACCGGTGGCGGGTGTCGGTGCTCCGGCGCACGGCGTCGGCCGACGGCATCGGAGGCGCACCCGCGGCTCCGGCACCCCGGTCGGCAGTGGCCCCGCGGACGGCGGCGCCGGTCGGCGCCCGCGTGCACCGGCACGTCGGGTGGGACGAACTCGCGCCGGCCGGACGGCGGCGGACCCGCGCGACGCGACCCGTCGCCGCGCCAGCGCGGACCGGCCCCGCGTCGGACGTGACCCGGGCGTCGGACGGCTGACGGGCCTCCAGACAGTGGCCATGGGCATCCAGGAGATCGCGACCGTCACCGGCCTGTCCAAGTCGACGGTGTCCCGCGCACTGCGGGGCATGTCGACGGTCGCCGACTCCACCATCGACCAGGTGCGGCGGGTCGCCGACGAACTCGGGTACGTCCCGAGCTCGGCGGCGGCCGGCCTCGCCACCGGACGGCAGCGCGCCGTCGGGGTCGTGGTGCCGGTCATCGACCGGTGGTTCTACGTGAAGGCGCTCGGTGGGGTGGACGCGGAACTGCGGCGGGCGGGGTACGACCTCGTGCTGTACAACCTCGGCGGACCGGGGGGAGACCGGGACCGGGCGTTCCGGCGCTCCATGCTCCGGCACCGCGTCGACGCCCTCGTGCTGCTCTCGCTCGTGCTCGACGAGACCGAACGCGCCGAGCTCGAACTCGCCCGGCACCCGATGATCGTGATCGGCGGGCCGGCCGCCGGCCTGCGGAACGTCGGGGTCGACGACGTCGTGGTCGCCGGGATCGCCGTCGACCACCTCTGCGGACTCGGGCACCGGGACGTCGCCTACGTCGGCGGGCAGGACGAGGCGGGCATGAACGTCGCCGTGCCCTGGCTCCGACGCGACGGGTTCGTCGACGCGATGGCCGGTCGCGGTCTCAGCGTGCGGGACGAGTGGGTGCTCGACGGACGGTTCTCGTTCGCGGGAGGTGTCGACGCGGGCGACGCACTCTTCGCGCGCGGCGCCGTGGCCCGGCCGACCGCGGTCTTCTGCGCCTCGGACGAGATGGCGCTCGGTGTGGTGCTCGCCGCGCGCCGCGCCGGACTCTCGGTGCCGGAGGACGTGTCGGTGATCGGCATCGACGGCCACGAGTACGGCGAGGTCGTCGGGCTGACCACCGTCGCCCAGGACCCGGAGGCGCAGGGACGGACGGCCGCCCGGGCCGTGCTCGCCGAGGTGGACGGGGCTGCCGCGGGGCCGTTGCCGGCGGCGCCGGCGCACCTCGTGGTGCGAGCGACGACGGGGCCGCCGCGGGCGTGACGCGCCGCGCGCCGCCGCTCGCGCCGCGCGCCGCCGCTCGCGCCGCGCGCCGCCGCTCGCGCCGCGCCCCGCCCCGCCCCGCCCCGCGTAGGGTCGGCCGCATGGAGGTCACCAAGCTCGAACACGCCTGCCAGATCGTCACCGAGGGCGACGCCCGCCTCGTCATCGACCCCGGCAACTTCACCCGCCCGGTCGAGACCACCGGCGTCGTCGCCGTCGTCCTCACCCACGAGCACCCCGACCACGTCACACCGGAGCAGCTCGCCGGCATCCTCGCACGCAACCCCGACGCCATCGTCATCGGCCCCGCCGGGGTCGCCGCGGCGCTCGCCGAGACCGGCGTCCGGATCGACGTCGTCACGGACGGCGACCACCGCTCGGTCGGCCCGTTCGACCTGACCTTCCACGGCACCCGCCACAACGTGATCCACTCGAGCATCCCGGTCATCGACAACACGGGCGTCCTCGTCAACGGCAGGCTCTTCTACCCGGGCGACTCCTACACCGAGCCCGGCGCCCCCGTCGAGGTGCTCGCAGCACCCGTCGGTGCCCCGTGGCTCAAGGTCGCCGAGATGATGGACTACGTCGCCGCGGTCGCGCCGCGTCGCGCGTACCCCGTCCACGAGGCCACGCTCTCCGAGATCGGGTACGGCATGCACACCGGTCGCCTGCGCGAGGCGGTCGAGCCCGGCGGCGCGCTCGTGCTGCTCGCGCCCGGCGAGTCGCTCACGGTCTGAGGCGGCGCGGCGGTCGGCCTGGAGGCACGGATCACCCGCCGCTGTCGGCCCGCCTGTGCAGGCGGTCGGCGACGAGGCGGTCGAGCGTGAGGGCGTCCCGTGGCGCGTGCCGCTCGGCGTCGTTGTCGAAGTACACGAACGTGTCGCGCCCGGCATCGAGGTGGTCCACGATGGTCGACGTCCACCGTCCGAGGGCCTGCGGCGAGTACCCGTCGTGGTAGGTCCGCGGCGCACCGTGCAGGCGGAGGTACGCGATGGGGGCACCGGTGTCGACCCGGAAGCGCGGGAAGTCGCCCGCGTGCGAGTCGACCAGGGCGACCCGGTGGTGGCGGAGTACCTCGAGGTGCTCGTCGCCGATGCCCGCGGCCCGGATCTCGAGCGCATGGTCGATCCGCCGGGCCGGGTCCTCGGCGTGGAGCGACGGGTCCTCGACCTTGTCGTCGTGGCGTGCAGCGAGCGCCGCGGCGGAGCCGTGGGTCCGCGGGAGCAGCGCGAGGAACTCGTCGAGCACCGCTGGCGCCGGCAGGAGGGCTTCGGGCAGCTGCCAGAGGACCGGCCCGAGCGTCGCACCGAGCTCGAGTGGGCCGGACGCGAAGAAGTTCGCCAGCGCCGTGTCGACGTTCCGGAGCCGCAGCATGTGGGTGACGTACCGTCCGCCCTTCAGCGCGAACCGGAACGACGGCGGCACCGACGCACGCCACGCACGGTACCGCTCCGGGCGCTGGAGCGAGTAGAACGACCCGTTGACCTCGACCGTGCGGAACCGTTCGGCCGCGTACTCCAGCCAGCGTCGCTTCGGCACTCCGGTCGGGTAGAAGTCGCCGCGCCAGGAGTCGTACTGCCACCCCGACAGACCGATCCGCAGCCTCATCGATCCACCGTATTCCGACCGGGGCATGACGGCACACCCGGGCGACACGCCTCGTTTTGGCAGGGCGCGGGGCTTGTGCAATACTTGTCGAGTTGTCGGAACGGCCCCATCGTATAGCGGCCTAGTACGTCGCCCTCTCACGGCGGTAACGCGGGTTCGAATCCCGCTGGGGTCACCACAGGTGGCTTGCCTCCGACTCCGGCAACGAGCACGAGACCCCCGCTCCAGGGCGGGGGATTCCCATGTGTGACGGCCCCATCGTATAGCGGCCTAGTACGTCGCCCTCTCACGGCGGTAACGCGGGTTCGAATCCCGCTGGGGTCACACCGACACGAAAGCCCTCCGGTTCGCCGGGGGGCTTTCATCGTTTCCGGGCGCGCCGGCGCCGTCATACTGCTCGCCGCGGCGGCGGCGACCCGGATCCGGACCGCCTGACGGACTGGAGGCACGGTGCCAGCCCGCACCGTGCCTCCAGTCCGATGGCTGGCCGTCGTCGCGACCCGCACTCACCTGGCGGTCGGGACCGCGCGCTCGTCGGTCGCAGCGATGCTGCCAAGCACGCGGAGTGCGTCCGCCGTCGGGGAGCCTGGTTCCGCGGTGTAGACGAGGAAGCTCAGGCTCGGGTCGCTCATCAGCCGTGGCTCCTCGAAAACAGGTCGACGGGTCACGGTGGCCCGCGTCGGGATCGACACAACGACCGGGTGCCGTCGACAGGGATGCCCTGTCAGGGGACGGTTCGGCCGACTGAACCGGCTTCGCTAGCGTGGCCGCATGAGCGACTTCTTCATCGCGGGGAGCTGGCGCAACCGGGACGCTGTCCTCCAGGTGGTGGATGCACTCGAACGGTCCGGAGCGTCGACCTACAGCTTCGTCCGCGCGCAGTACGACGACGACGCGTCGGCGTTCGCCGCGCCGGGCGGAGCGGACGAGGCGGCGCTCGACGACCCGGGGATCCAGAAGCTCTTCGCGCAGGACCTGGAGGCCCTCCGCGAGGCCGATCGGTTCGTGCTCGTGCTCCCCGCCGGTGCCGCGGCGCACATCGAGGCGGGGATCGCTTTCGGCCTCGGGAAGCGCTGCTTCGCGGTGGGCCCGGTGGACCGATCCGAGACCCTCTACCGGATCTTCGACACGATGACGGCGGACGCGGCGGGGCTCGTCCGACACCTCGACGCCGCGGAGCGCTGACGATCGGTCACCACGAGCTCGGCCGGTAGTCCTTCAGGAACACCCCGAACAGGTCGTCGCCCGACTCACCGCGGACGATCGGGTCGTACACGCGGGCGGCGCCGTCGACGAGGTCGAGCGGGGCGTGGAAGCCCTCCTCCGCCAGCCGGACCTTCGTCGGGTGCGGACGTTCGTCGGTGATCCAGCCGGTGTCGACGCTCGTCATCAGGATGCGGTCGGTCTCGAACATCTCCTGGGCGCTCGTGCGGGTGAGCATGTTCACCGCGGCCTTCGCCATGTTCGTGTGAGGGTGCCCCGGTCCCTTGTAGGCGCGGCCGAACACTCCTTCCATGGCACTGACGTTCACCACGTACGTCCGGTCCGATGGGCTCGCCGCCAGGGCGGGACGGAGCTTGGAGATGAGGATGAACGGCGCCGTGGTGTTGGCCAGCTGCACCTCGAGCATCTCGAGGGGGTCGACCTCGTCGACGTGCTGCGTCCAGGAGTTCACGTCGTGCAGGTCCGGGACGAGTCCGCCGGCGTCGATCGCGGTGCCCGTGGCGAGGCGTTCGAGCGAGCTGGACCCCGGAGCCATGGCAAGCTCGGTGAGCTCGTCGGCCCGGGCGGCGGCCGCGGCCAGGATCGGGTGCGCCGAGACCGAGTGGGCGAGCGCCTGCGGGTGCTGGTCGTTCGTGTGGCCGAAGGTCACGAGCTCGGGCAGCGGACCGTCCGGCAGCGGCGCGAGTTCGGCGTCGACGAGGGGCTGGTACGCGCCGGTCGACCGGCGCACGGTCTGGGTGGCGTTGTTGATCAGGATGTCGAGCGGGCCTGCCGCGGCGACGTCGTCGGCGAGACCGATGACCTGAGCGGGGTCGCGGAGGTCGATGCCGACGACCTTGAGGCGCGAGATCCACTCGGCGGAGTCCGGGAGGCTCGTGAACCGGCGGACTGCGTCACGCGGGAACCGCGTCGTGATGGTGGTGTGCGCGCCGTCTCGCAGGAGCCGGAGCGCGATGTACATGCCGATCTTCGCCCGACCGCCGGTGAGCAGCGCCCGCTTGCCGCTCAGGTCGGTCCGGGCGTCACGCTTGGCGTGGCTCATCGCCGCGCACGAGGGGCAGAGCTGGTGGTAGAAGGCGTCGACGACCGTGTACTGCTGCTTGCACATGTAGCACGGGCGCGACTTCAGCAGGGTGCCCGCGGTCAGCGCCGTGGTCGAGGAGCGGATCGGGACCCCGCGCGTCTCGTCGTCGATCCGATCGGCGGCCCCGGTCGCCGTCGCGGCGATCACCCGGCGATCCGCTTCGGCGATGACCGCCCGCTTCTCGAGGCGGTGCGCTCGCTTCACGGCCTTGAACATCTTCGCCGTCGCCTGGCGGACCCGCACGAAGTCGGGGTGCGACTCGTCGATCGACGGCATCTGCTCGAGGACCCGGAGCGTGACGATCAGGTCCTCGGGGAGGATGCCGCTGGGTCCAGGGGTCTCGGAGGTCACACGAGATTCTACGTGCGTCAGACCGCGTCGAGCTCCCGCGTCAGGGCGGCCACGAAGTCGTCGATGTCCTGCTCGGAGGTGTCGAACGAGCACATCCAGCGGACCTCGTTCCGGCTGGCGTCCCAGTCGTAGAACCGGAAGTGCTGCCGCAGTCGGTCCGCCACGCCCGCGGGCAGGGTCGCGAACACGCCGTTCGCGCGGGTCTCCTGGCTGAACCCGACGCCCCGGATGGTGCCGTCCGCGATCCGGGCCTCGAGCGCACCGCGCAGCCGAGCGGCCATCGCGTTGGCGTGCCCGGCCGACCGGAGGTACAGGTCGTCGGTCAGCAGCGCGATGAGCTGCGCCGAGACGAACCGCATCTTCGACGAGAGCTGCATGTTCATCTTCCGGAGGTAGTGCAGGCCCTCCGACGCGGCCGGGTTCAGGACGACGATCGCCTCGCCGTAGAGCATCCCGTTCTTCGTGCCGCCGAAGCTCAGCACGTCCACCCCGGCGTCGGTCGTGAAGTCACGGAGCGGCAGGCCGAGGGTCGCCGCGGCGTTCGAGATGCGGGCACCGTCCATGTGCAGCGTCATGCCCAGCGGGTGGACGTGGTCCGCGATCGCGCGGATCTCCTCCACGGTGTAGGCGGTGCCGAGCTCGGTGGTCTGCGTGATCGACACGACGAGCGGCTGGGCACGGTGCTCGTCGCCCCAGCCCCAGGCCTCCTTGTCGATGAGCTCGGGGGTGAGCTTGCCGTCGGGCGTCTCGACGGGCAGCAGCTTGATCCCGCCGACGCGCTCGGGCGCTCCGGCCTCGTCGGTGTGGATGTGCGCGGTCGCGGTGCACACGACGGCGCCCCACCGGGGGAGCATCGACTGCAGGCCGACGACGTTCGCGCCCGTGCCGTTGAACACCGGGAAGGCCTCCGCCTGCGGACCGAAGTGCTCCTGGACCACCTCGCGCAGACGTGCCGTGTAGACGTCCTCGCCGTACGCGATCTGATGGCCGTCGTTGGCCGCGGCGATCGCGTCGAGGATCTCGGGGTGGACGCCGGCGTAGTTGTCCGAGGCGAAGCCCCGCAGGTCCAGGTCGTGGAGTCGAAGGGTCACGGATTCATCCTAGGGAGGGTGGGGAGAGGGGGATGCGGGCGCCGTTCACGTCCGCCGGTGACGCCGACCAGAGCCGGACGACCTCGTCGGCGAGGCGGTCCTCGAGGCCGGCCAGGGACCGGACGACGAACACCGTGGCGGCTGCGTTCGGTGCGTCCTTCCGGAACCCCTGGGCGACGGCGCGCACCCAGGCGTCGCCCGCGGCCTTCGCGGCGGCGTAGTTGGCGGCCTCTGCGGTGGGGGCGTCGACGGCGGTGGACGAGACGAAGGCGAGCCGGCCGGCCGGGGACGCCACGAGGTCGTCAACGAACACCCGCGTGGTGTTCCGCAGCGTGCGGAATGCCCGGTCGAAGAACGCCCAGTCGTCGTCGGACTGCCCCGCGATGCTGCCCCCGCCGCGCCAGCCACCGACCAGGTGGACGAGACCGTCGACGCGGCCGGCCCCGGCGCGGACGGCCGCCGCCAGCGCGGTGACCGCACCGAGGTCCGAGAGGTCGCACGTGTGGGTGGTGACACCCGGGACGGACGCCTGCAGTGCCTCCAGGGCGTCCGGTCTGGAGCCGACCGCGACGACGGTCGCACCGGCGGAGGTGAGTGCGCGCGCGACCGCCGCGCCGCTCGCACTGGTCGCACCGGCGATGAGCACGGCGCGACCGACGAGGGAACCGCCGGTCACGCGGCGACGTCCTCGACGGACGAGGAGCCGGTGATGCCGGCGGTCGACGCGATGACCGTCGCCATCTTCTTGTTGAGCGCCTCGTAGAACATCGACAGCGGGAACTCGTCGTCGAGCACCGCGTCGGTGTACCCCTTCGGCGGCCCGGCGAGCGTCTCGGCGGGGAGCCCGCGCGCCCAGGCGGATGCCGGGTGCGGCGTGAGCGTGCGGGTGAGCATCTCGTACGCGGCGAGCCAGTGCGCGGACTTCGGCCGGTCGATGGAGCGCCAGTACAGCTCGTTGATCTCGTCGCTGAGGGCGATGATGACGTCCGGCACCGCCGGCCAGTCGATCGTGAGCCGCGTGTCCGTCCAGTGCAGGACGTCGTGCTGGTGCATCCACGCGAACAGCAGCTGCCCGCCGAGTCCGTCATAGTTCCGGACGCGGCTGCCGGTGATCGCGAACCGGAAGATCCGGTCGAAGACGACGGCGTACTGCACCAATCGTGCGTGGTCACGGATCGCGCGATCCGCATCGGAGAGCTCGGCATCGGGCCGGGCTTCGAGTTCGCGCTGCAGCCGCACGCTTTCGCGGAATGCGGTCAGATCGCAGCGCAGTTCCTCGAGCGAGTAGAGGAAGAACGGCATCCGCTGCTTGATCATGAACGGGTCGAACGGCAGGTCACCGCGCATGTGCGAACGGTCGTGGATGATGTCCCACATCACGAACACCCGCTCGGTCAGTTCTTGATCGTCGAGCATTGCCGCAGCGTCGTCGGGGAGGTCGAGTTTCGTGATCTCCGCAGCAGCGCGGACGACCCGTCGGTACCGCGCGGCTTCGCGGTCCTGGAAGATCGCGCCCCACGTGAACGTCGGGATCTCGCGCATCGCGACCGTCTCCGGGAACAACACCGCGGAGTTCGTGTCGTACCCCGGCGTGAAGTCGACGAACCGCAGTGCGACGAACAATGCGTTGTTGTGGTCGCCGGCCTCGAGTTCGGCGATGAAGTCCGGCCAGATCACCTCGACCAGGACTGCCTCGATCAACCTCGATGAACTGCCGTTCTGCGTGTACATCGGGAACACGACCAGGTGTCCGAGTCCGTCGACGCGGTGCTGCTGGGGCTGGAATTCACTGAGGGAATCGAGGAAGTCGGGAATGCCGAGCCCCTCGTCGGCCCACCGCTGGAAGTCGCGTTGGACTGCCTGGAGGAACGACGCATCGTGCGGGAAGAAGGGGGCCAGTTCGGCGATTGCCGGGAGGATCGTGGCCAGGTGCGCGGTCGCGGTCGCGTGGTCCGCCTGGTCGGGTACCGAGCCGTCCTCCGCCTGCAGCGCACGGAACGACACGACGGCGGCCTTCAGCCGCAGCCAGGCCGGGTGCGCGGCGAGCGCACGGACGGTCTGGCGGTCCTCGACGACCTCGGGTTCTCCGACGATGGCGTCCTGCGAGAACTTCTGGACGAACTGCGACATGTCGAACCTCCCGTCGTTGGGTTTCCCCTGAGCCTAAGGAAGATCGGCAGACGCATTCTTGCCCGTTTCCGGCGAAGTCGTGCGTACTCGTCGGTCCTACGCGCCGCCTGTGGCGCGCCGCGCAAGAAAGTGTTGTTTGCGAGCGTCAGTCGGACGTTCGCGGGGCGTTCGAGGCCTCCGTCCGCGCGTCGTCCCGGCGGACCCGGACGACGCTCGCGACGGTCGAGACGGCCATCGCGCCGACGATCACCAAGAGCGAGACCGTCGTGCTGATCTCCGGCGCCCACTCGATGTGCTCGCCGCCGTTCAGGAACGGCAGCTCGTTGGCGTGCAGCGCGTGCAGGACGAGCTTGACGCCGATGAAGGCGAGGATGAACGCGATGCCGTACTTGAGGTAGACGAGCCGCTCGAGCAGCCCACCGAGCAGGAAGTACAGCTGACGCAGGCCCATCAGGGCGAACACGTTCGCGGTGAACACGATGAAGGCGCTCTCGGTGATGCCGAAGATCGCGGGGATCGAGTCGAGCGCGAAGAGCAGGTCGGTCGTGCCGATGGCGATGAGGACGACCAGCAGCGGCGTGAAGTGCCGCACGCCGTCCTCGGTGGTCCGGAACTTCATCCCGTCGAACGTGTCGGTGATGCGGACCCGGCGGCGCAGCACGCGGACGATGAAGCTGTCCTTGTCGTCGTCCTCGTCCTCACCGCGGAGCTGCTGGATCGCGGTCCACACGAGCCACGCGCCGAAGATGTAGAAGATCCAGGAGAAGTCCTCGATGAGCTGTGCGCCCACCAGGATGAAGATGCCCCGCAGCACGAGCGCGATGATGATGCCCAGCATGAGGACCTCTTGCTGGATCGTCTTCGGCACGGAGAACCGCGCCATCAGGATGACGAACACGAAGAGGTTGTCGATGCTCAGGCTGTACTCGGTCAGCCAACCGGCGAGGAACTGCCCGGCCGGCTCGGTCCCGGCGAACACCAGCATCGCGACGGCGAACACCAGCGCGAGTCCCACGTAGATGCCGACCCAGACCGCCGACTCTCGCAGCGTCGGCACGTGCGGGCGCCGGGCCACGATGAGGAGGTCGGCGAGCAGGATCAGGACGAGCGCGATGATCGAGCCGACTTCGAACACGAGCGGGAGCTCGGGCATGCGGAGCACTCCTAGAGGCAGGGGAGGGAGACGGGCGGCCGGAGGGTCGCCATCCTTCCAGTGTCCCGGAAAGTCCGGACCGCTGTGACCGCGCACTCGGCCAGGCTCGCTCCGTGACCAGTGTCGTGCAGCTCATCCGCTCCACCGCCCTCAGCAACGTCGCCGAGTACGCCTACGCCGCGACCGCCCCCGCCGACGCGCGACTGGTGTTCCTCGCCGGCGCCTGCCCCCTCGACGCCGACGGGGCGACCGTGGCGGTCGGGGACGTCCGCGGGCAGGCCGCCCAGTGCGTGGAGAACCTCCGCACGGCGCTCGCCGCGGCCGGAGCCGGTATCGAGGACCTCGTGCAGACCCGTGTGCTCGTCGCCTCGTCACGCCAGGCGGACCTCGTCGCTGCGTGGGAGATCGTGCGTGCCGCGATGGGGGACCACGACGTCCCGAGCACGCTGCTCGGTGTGACCGTCCTGGGCTACGACGACCAGCTCGTCGAGATCGAGGGCACCGCAGCGGTCGTCGACTGACCGATCGACGGCACGGTGCACCGTCGCGGTACGCTGATCTGGTCGTCAGACCCGGCAGTGGGGCCTGCCGGACCCAACCGCGGACAGCCGCCAACGGTCCCTATCCCGAGAACACCGCACGCGCGGAGACGATCCGGCGTGCTCGGCGATAGGAGCACCGTGCCGGACGAACGCCCACCCCACCTCCGCTGGTCGATGCTCGGCCTCGTCGCCCTCGGCGGCGCGATCGGCACCGCTGTCCGGGCACTCCTCGCCGAGGCATTCCCCGCACACGACGGCATCAGCTGGACGATCCTGGCCATCAACGTCGTCGGGGCGTTCTGCCTCGGGCTCCTGCTCGAAGCACTCGCGCACCGCGGCCCCGACGTCGGTCGGCGCCGCACGCTCCGGCTCGTCGTCGGCACCGGCGTGCTCGGCGGGTTCACCACCTACAGCACGCTCGCGGACGACACCGCACAGCTCCTCGACGCGGGGCGATGGACGGCGGGTGGCGGGTACGCGCTGCTCACCGTCGCACTCGGGCTGCTCGCCGTCGGCGCGGGCATCCTGCTCGCCGGGGTCGTCCGTCCGAAGGGGGCCGCACGGTGAACGCCCTCGAACTGCTGCTCGTCGCGGTCGGCGGGGGCATCGGCGCCGCACTCCGCTTCCTGCTCGACGGCCTGGTCAAGGCGCGGGTGCGGGGCTTCCCGCTCGGCACCGTCGTCATCAACGTCTCCGGATCCCTCGTCCTCGGGCTCCTCACCGGGCTCGGGCAGGCGGGCACGATCCCGCTCGGGTCGGTCGCGGTGCTGGGAACGGGCATGATGGGTGGGTACACGACGTTCTCGACGGCGAGCATCGAGACCGTACAGCTCCTCCGATCCGGCAAGCCCCGGCTCGCCGTCCTGAACGGCCTCGGGATGCTCGTCGTCTCGGTCGGCGCAGCCGCGCTCGGCCTCTGGCTCGGAAGGAACACATGACCTCGGAACGCCCCGGCGAACTCGTCCTCGTCCGTCACGGAGAGACGGAGTGGTCGAAGAGCGGGCAGCACACCGGCCGCACCGACATCCCGCTCACGGACAACGGCATCGAGCAGGCGAAGCGCGCCGGCCGGTACCTGGCGGACCGCACGTTCGCGTTGGCGCTGTCGAGTCCGCTGCAGCGCGCCCGGGACACCGCGGCGCTCGTCGGCGTCGACCCCGACCTCGACGAGGACCTGTACGAGTGGGACTACGGCGCGTACGAGGGGCTCACGACGCCGCAGATCAAGGTGCTCCGGCACGGCCCGTGGGACCTCTGGACCGACGGGGTGCCGGCCGGTGACACCCCCGGCGAGAACGCTGCCGAGGTCCGGGTCAGGGTCGAGCGCATCCTCGACCGTGCCCGTCCGGTGCTCGCCGACGGGCAGGACGCCATCGTCGTCGCCCACGGGCACGTCCTCCGTGCGCTCGGTGCCGCGTGGATCCGCCTCGCGCCGCAGGACGGTGCCGTCCTGAAGCTCGGGACCGCGTCGGTGAGCGTGCTCGGGTACGAGCACGGCCGCCCGGTCATCGACACCTGGAACCTGCAGCCGCGCGACTGACGCGGGCGATCGCGATCGCAGTGTGCGAGGTTCCGCGCCCCGTGGGAGCCGCGCGGCCTCGCACACTGCGCGGACCCTCGCACACTGCGGAGCCCTCGCACGGTGCGACCCCGTGCGACCCCGGCGCGACGCCCCGCGCGGACGCCGTCAGACCGTACGGATCGCGCTCGTCGCGCCGAGCGCCCGGCCCCGCCGACGCTCGATCGCCCGGCCGACCAGGAGCAGCGCCACGCTCACGAGAGCACCCAGCGTGGTCTGCGCGACGCGGTCCAGAGCGAGGAGCTCCGGTGCCTCCGGCAGGCTCAGCCACGACACCGCGAGCGCGAGCGGCGTGAGGAACAGCAGCGTCACGGCGTAGTTCCGGGCGACGAAGATCTCGGCGAAGAACTGCCCGATGACGGCGATCACCACGATCCACCACGCCGAGGGTTCGAGCAGCAGGATCCCCACGGCGATGACGGTGCCGCCGATCGTGCCGATGAAGCGCTGGAACGCCCGGAGGACCGTGTGGCGCTGCCGGAGCGCCGGCAGCGTCGACACCACCGCGATGACGGCCCAGTAGGGGTGGCCGAGCCAGGGGATGGTCTCGGCGACGGCCCCGGCGACCAGGGCCCCGACGACGTTGAGGCCGACGGTCTCCCACAGCGCGGGCGTCCGCAGCACGGCGAGCGACCGGTGCTTGCGCGGCGCGAGCGGGCGGAAGCGGTGCGGTGCCCGCGGGTGGAACACCAGGCGGAGGACCGACCCGGACATCGCGACCAGCCAGGCCCAGACGACCGAGCACACGATGATCGTCGCGACGAGCGGCAGATCGGACGCCTTGAGCGGCACGAGGGCCGACACCACGAACGCGAACGTCGGGAAGATCGGCTGCGCGGGGATGGTCTGCAGTGCACTCAGCGTGCACACCGCGAAGACGAGCACCGCGACGAGCCCCACCGTCTGCAACCAGAGCTGTGAGCCGGCGAGCGAGACCGCGACGCCCGCGAACATGCAGAGCGCCTGCATCGCGCCGGCGACCCCGGTGGTGACCGCGCGCTGCCGGTACGGCTCGGTGGCGCCGAAGATCGCGGTGAACCCGGCGAACATCGCGAACGCCGCGTACCCGGGCATCCCGAGGGCGATGAGCAGCGCGAGCGGCGCACCCCCGGCGATCGCGGCGCGTGCTGCGCCCTCGAGGTTCACGGTCCGGGTCGAGTGCGCAGGTGTCGTCATGTCGTGACCATCTTCCCACCGCGACAGGTGTCGCGGAGTCGACCCGCGCCTCCAGAGTGATCGACGATGGCGGGCGCACGTTGGTATACCAAGCTGCTAGACTCGCCCGATCACGCCGCGACAGCGGCGCCGGACGACGAGAACGAGGAGGTCGAGGTCATGGGAAAGACGCTCGCCGAGAAGGTGTGGGACGACCACGTCGTGGTCAAGGGCGAGGACGGGAACCCGGACCTCCTCTACATCGACCTCCACCTCGTGCACGAGGTCACGAGCCCGCAGGCGTTCGACGGCCTGCGCCAGGCCGGGCGACCCGTGCGGCGCCTCGACCTGACGATCGCGACCGAGGACCACAACACCCCGACCCTCGCGATCGACCGCCCCATCGCGGACCCGACCAGCCGCATCCAGATCGAGACCCTGCGTCGCAACTGCGAGGAGTTCGGCGTCCGCCTGCACTCGCTGGGCGACAAGGAGCAGGGCATCGTCCACGTCGTGGGCCCGCAGCTCGGCCTGACCATGCCGGGCATCACCGTGGTCTGCGGCGACTCGCACACCAGCACCCACGGCGCGTTCGGCGCGATGGCGTTCGGCATCGGCACGTCCGAGGTCGAGCACGTCCTCGCGACGCAGACCCTTCCGCTCAAGCCCTTCAAGACGATGGCGATCACTGTCGAGGGCACGCTGCGTCCGGGTGTCACCGCGAAGGACATCATCCTCGCCGTCATCGCGAAGATCGGCACCGGCGGCGGTCAGGGCTACGTGCTCGAGTACCGCGGCTCGGCGATCCGTGCGCTCTCGATGGAGGGGCGCATGACGATCTGCAACATGTCGATCGAGGCCGGGGCACGCGCCGGCATGGTCGCCCCGGACCAGACCACCTACGACTACGTCCAGGGCCGCGACCACGCCCCGACCGGCCAGGACTGGGACGACGCCGTCGCGTACTGGGACACCCTGTCGACCGACGACGACGCCGTGTTCGACGCCGAGGTCTTCATCGACGCCGACGAACTCGAGCCCTTCGTGACCTGGGGCACCAACCCGGGCCAGGGCGTCTCCCTGTCGGAGAACGTGCCGAACCCCGCGGACTACAGCGACCCGAACGACCAGGCTGCCGCGCGGCGCGCGCTGGAGTACATGGACATCGCCGCCGGCACCCCGATGAAGGACATCGCGGTCGACGCGGTGTTCATGGGGTCGTGCACGAACTCGCGCATCGAGGACCTCCGCGCCTTCGCGTCGATCATCCAGGGGCGGCAGAAGGCACCGGGTGTGCGCGTGATGGTCGTTCCGGGCTCGGCTCGTGTCCGGCTCGAGGCCGAGGCCGAGGGGCTGGACAAGATCATCACCGACTTCGGCGCCGAGTGGCGGTTCGCCGGCTGCTCGATGTGCCTCGGCATGAACCCCGACCAGCTCGCACCGGGGGAGCGCTGCGCGAGCACCTCGAACCGCAACTTCGAGGGTCGGCAGGGCAAGGGCGGGCGGACACACCTGGTGTCGCCGCTCGTCGCCGCCGCGACCGCGATCCGCGGGACGCTGTCGAGCCCGTGGGACCTCGAGAACTCCGAAGTCGAAACCGTCCTGGAAGGCGCCATCTGATGGACAAGATCACCACCGTCACCGGCATCGCCGCGCCCCTGAAGCGCTCCAACGTCGACACCGACCAGATCATCCCCGCGGTCTACCTCAAGCGCGTCACGAAGACGGGGTTCGAGGACGCGCTGTTCTCCGGCTGGCGGCAGGACCCCGACTTCGTGCTCAACCAGCCGTCGTTCCAGGGTGCGAAGGTGCTCGTCGCCGGTCCGGACTTCGGCACCGGGTCGAGCCGCGAGCACGCCGTCTGGGCGCTCCGCGACTTCGGCTTCGCGGTCGTGATCTCGCCCCGCTTCGCGGACATCTTCAAGGGCAACGCGGGCAAGCAGGGCCTGGTCACCGCGATCGTGACCGAATCGGAAGTCGAGGCGCTCTGGGCCGAGATCGAGCGGAACCCGGGGGTGTCCGCGACGGTCGACCTCGTGGCCCAGCGCGTGTCGCTCGGCGATGTGGACATCCCGTTCGAGATCGACGCTTACACTCGTTGGCGGTTGATGGAAGGGCTCGACGACATCGGGCTCACCCTCCGTGACGAGACCTCGATCACGGAGTTCGAATCCCGCCGCTCCCGTTGGCGGCCGAAGACATTGCCGGTGAAGTAGTGAACTCTCTCGTACAGGACGCAGCCGCCGCAGGGGCGCGCGTGGGCCTCAAGTCGGACGAGATCGTCATCCGCGGGGGCAAGCCGCTCGTGGGGCGCATCGAGGTCCGTGGGGCGAAGAACCTCGCGACCAAGGCCATGGTGGCGTCGCTGCTCGGGGACACCCCGTCGATCCTCAAGGACGTCCCGGACATCTCCGACGTCAAGGTCGTCCGCGGCCTGCTCGAGGTGCACGGTGTGCGCATCACCGATCCTGCACGAGGCGAACTCATCCTCGACCCGTCGAACGTCGAGTCGGCGCACTTCGCCGAGATCGACGCCCACGCGGGCTCGAGCCGCATCCCGATCCTGTTCTGCGGCCCGCTGCTGCACAAGCTCGGCGAGGCGTTCATCCCCGACCTCGGCGGCTGCCGCATCGGTGACCGCCCGATCGACTTCCACCTCGACGCGCTCCGTGCGATGGGGGCCGTCGTCGACAAGCAGGTCAACGGGATCCACCTCACGGCGCCGAACGGCCTCAAGGGCGCGTACATCGAGCTGCCGTACCCGAGCGTCGGCGCGACCGAGCAGGTCCTGCTGTCCGCGACCCTCGCCGAGGGCGTCACCGAGCTCCGGAACGCCGCGATCGAGCCCGAGATCATGGACCTCATCGCGATCCTGCAGAAGATGGGCGCCATCGTCTCGGTCGAGCCGAACCGCGTCATCTTCATCGAGGGCGTCCAGTCGCTGCGCGGCTACACGCACCGCGCGATCAACGACCGCAACGAGGCCGCCAGCTGGGCATCCGCGGCACTCGCGACCAACGGCGACATCTTCGTCGAGGGCGCGAAGCAGCAGGAGCTCATGACGTTCCTCAACGTCTTCCGCAAGGTCGGCGGCGGCTTCGACATCCAGGAGGACGGCATCCGGTTCTACCGGGAGCTCGAGACCCTGAAGCCCGTCGTCATCGAGACCGACGTGCACCCCGGCTTCATGACGGACTGGCAGCAGCCGCTCGTCGTCGCCCTGACGCAGGCCGAGGGCCAGAGCATCGTGCACGAGACCGTGTACGAGAACCGCTTCGGCTTCACCGACGCGCTCAACGAGATGGGTGCCGACATCGTCGTGCACAAGGAGGGACTGCCCGGTCACGACCGTCGCGTCGCCCGCCGTCCGTTCGAGCAGGCCGCGGTCGTCACCGGCCCGACGACGCTGCACGCCGCGAACGTGCGTGTCCCCGACCTGCGCGGCGGCTTCAGCCACCTCATCGCGGCGTTGACTGCCGACGGCGAGTCCCACATCACGAACGTCGGCATCATCAGCCGCGGCTACGAGCACTTCATCCCGAAGCTGCGCAAGCTCGGCGCGGACTTCGACTTCGCGGGCTGAGCGCGGTGTCGGCTTCGCAGTCGGGTGACGGCCCGTCGCGTCCTGGTGACGGCCTGGAGGCACGTGGTGCGTCCGCCACGCCGGTCGCGACCGGCGTGCCGGTGCCTGGGCGACGCTGGAAGCGCGGGGAGCTCAACCGCGCGTTCCGCATCACCGCCTCGGTCGTGATCCCGGTCTTCCGGTTCTCGTCGAACTACCACTGGGTGGGTCCGAACCGCCTGCCTGAGGACGGTGCGTTCGTGCTCGCGCCGAACCACTTCACGAACATCGACCCGCTCGTGGTCGGCACCGCCGTGTACCTGAGTCGACGTGCGCCGCGGTTCCTCGCCAAGGCGTCGCTGTTCAAGGTGCCCGTGTTCGGCAAGCTGATGTCCGGCATGGGGCAGATCCCGGTCGAGCGCTCCGGTCGCACGCGGTTGAGCGACCCGCTCGGCGGCGGGCGGTCGCTCATCGAGCAGGGCGGTGCGATCATCGTCTACCCCGAGGGCACGCTCACCCGCGACCCCGACCTCTGGCCGATGCGCGGCAAGACCGGTGCGGTCCGGATCGCGCTCGAGAACGACGTGCCCCTGATCCCGATGGCCCACTGGGGCACGCAGGGGATCATGGCGCGGTACTCGAACAAGCTGCGCCTGTTCCCGCGCTCGCGCGTGGACGTCATCGTCGGCGACCCCGTCGACCTGTCCGCCTACCGCGGTCGGCCGATCGACCAGCAGATGCTCGTCGAGGCCACCGAGGTCCTCATGCAGCACATCACGGCGCTGCTCGAGCAGCTCCGCGGGGAGCAGGCTCCCGCGACCCGCTGGGACCCGGCGGCGAACAACCAGAAGGAGACCGGCAAGTTTGAGTGACCAGGGACCGGGCCTCCGCCCGCACGAGGACCATCCGGACCCCGCGGTCGCCGCTCCGGGCGCGGTCGACACCGCAGCGATCCGGGTGGTCATGCAGTCGACCGACAAACCCCGCGTCGCCGTCATCGGCGCCGGCAGCTGGGGGACCACGTTCGCGAAGGTCCTCGCCGAGGGTGGTGCCCGTACCGTGCTGTGGGCTCGCCGACCTGAGGTCGCGCGGGAGATCACCGAGACGAAGCGGAACTCCGAGTACCTGCCCGGCATCAACCTCCCGCGTACGCTCACGGCGTCGACGTCGCTCGAGTCGGTGCTGTCCGGCGCGGAGCAGGTGTACGTCTCGGTGCCGTCGCAGTCGTTGCGGTCCAACCTCGCCGCCATCCGTGACCTGCTCGGTCCCGACGTGCCCGTCGTCAGCCTGATGAAGGGCGTCGAGAAGGCGACGGGGCTGCGCATGAGCGAGGTCCTGCACGAGGGCCTCGGCATCGACCGCGACCGGATCGCCGTGGCGAGCGGGCCGAACCTCGCGCTCGAGATCGCCCGCCGGCAGCCCACCGCGGCCGTGGTGTCGTCGACCAGCTCGGAGACCGCGAGCGCCGTCGCCGCCGTCGCCACGAACCCGTACTTCCGCTCGTTCATCAACACCGACGTCATCGGCACCGAGTTCGGCGGCGTGCTGAAGAACCTCATCGCCGTCGCGATCGGCATCGTCGACGGCGTCGGCTACGGCGAGAACACGAAGGCCTCGATCATCACCCGCGGTCTCGCCGAGATGACCGACTTCGCGGTGTCGTTCGGCGCCCAGCCGTCGACGCTGTCCGGGCTCGCCGGACTCGGCGACCTCATCGCCACCTGCCAGTCGCCGCTCTCGCGCAACAACACCGCCGGCCGCTTGCTGGGCCAGGGGTACCGCTTCGACGAGGTCGTGCGGCAGATGAACCAGACCGCCGAGGGCCTGGCGTCCGTGGCCCCGATCCTCGAGCTGGCCGCGGCCAACGGCGTCGACATGCCCATCGTGGGACAGGTCGCCGAGGTCCTCGCGGGTAGGCTCGATCCGCGCAACATCGCGCCGCACCTCACCGAGACCGACGAGCCCCAGGGCGAGTGACCGGTCCGGTCCCGACCACCAGGGGGATTGCCATGCCCACGATCGCTCCCGCGCCGACGACCGTCGCCGTGCTGTTCGGCGGCCGCTCCAGCGAGCACGAGATCAGCTGCGTGACCGCCGGCGGCATCATGGACGTCGTCGACCGGTCCGTGTACGAGATCGTCCCCGTCGGCATCACGAAGGACGGCGCGTTCACGCTCCAGCCCGACGACCCGGCGCAGCTGGCGATCCGTGACGGCGCGCTGCCGACGGTCCCGGACAACGGCACGCGTGTGGCCTTCCCGACGTCCCCGGCGACAAACGAGCTCGTCGTGTCGCACCCGGACGGCTCGGTCACGACCCTCGCCGTCGACATCGTCTTCCCGATCCTGCACGGCCCGTTCGGTGAGGACGGCACGGTGCAGGGCCTGCTCGAGATCGCCGGTCTGCCGTACGTGGGCGACGGGGTGCTCGCGAGCGCCCTGGCCATGGACAAGCACGTCGCCAAGGCCGTCCTCGAGCACGCCGGACTCCGCGTGGCGCCGTGGACCACGGTGCTGCGCCGCGAGTGGGCAGCCGACCCGGTGGACGTCGCCGAGGCCGTCGCGGCGCACGGTTGGCCGCTCTTCGTCAAGCCCGCCCGCGCCGGGTCGAGCATGGGCGTCTCCCGCGTCGACGAGCCGTCGCAGCTGGGTGCCGCGATGGACCTGGCGTTCGAGCACGACTCCAAGGTGATCGTCGAGCCGCGGGTGATCGGCCGCGAGGTCGAGGTCGCCGTGCTCGAGGGTCGCGACGGCGTCCCGCGCACGAGCCTGCCCGGCGAGATCGTCGTCGACGAGGCCGGCTTCTACGACTTCGAGTCGAAGTACCTCGGTGGGGACGAGTCCCTGCTCTGCCCGGCGCCGCTCACCGAGACGCAGACCGACGAGATCCGGTCGATCGGTGCCCGGGCGTTCGAGGCGATCGGCGGCGCGGGACTCGCCCGGGTCGACTGCTTCCTGACCGACGACGGCTTCGTCGTGAACGAGGTCAACACGATGCCGGGGTTCACCCCGCTGTCGATGTACCCGCGGTGCTGGGCCGCGTCCGGGGTCTCCTACCCGGAACTCGTGTCGGAGCTCATCGAGCTGGGGCGGGCAGCCGTCCGCTGACCCGCGGACAGGGTGTCAGCCCTGCACCTCGGACGCGTCGAGGCACTTGTGCCCGTCCTTCGGGAGCGTCGAGACGGCGTCCGTCAGGTCCTGGATGACCTGCGACGTGGTCAGGGACGTCTCGATGACCACCTGCACCGCGGGGGAGCGGCCGAACGTCGTGTAGACGATCTGCTTGCCGCGGTCGTCCCGGATCCAGTCGACGCCGCCCTGGTCGAAGCAGGGCAGGTCGGACACCGTCGGCACCGTGACCCCGCAGTGGTAGATCGCTGCTTCCGGGTCGCCCCACGCAGCGGTCGACTGCGCGTTGGTGTTGCGCAGGTCGAACTTGGTGTCGACGGCTCCCGGCAGACGCACCTGGGCAGCGGCGCACGCGGCGTCGTTCGCGGAGGGGGCCGGGGACATCGCGACGGCGTTCGTGCACCCCGTGAGTCCGGCGGCGAGGGTCACGACGACGCCCACGATCGCGATCTTCCGGGAGGGTCGGCGCACGGTGTCCATCGACGTCCAGGCTACCGTTCTCGTGTGGACGCGACGTACGACGCCTGGGCCGGACCGACCGTGGGGGACCTCGGCGAACTCGTCGTCCTCGACCGCATCGTCCGACGGCTGCCCGCGGGCTCACCGCTGCTCGGTCCCGGCGACGACTGCGCGGTCGTCGCCGCACCGGACGGCCGGTTCGTGGTGACGACGGACATGATGGTCCACGGTCCGGACTTCCGGTGGGCGTGGTCGTCGCCGGCGGACCTCGGCTGGAAGGCAGCCGCCACGAACCTCTCCGACGTGTGCGCGATGGGTGCCGTGCCCACCGGCCTCGTCATCGCGCTCGCGGCACCGCAGGACACCCCGGTCGCCGTCCTCGAGTCCTTCGCCGACGGGGTGCGCCTCGCCGTGGACGCCCTCGCGCCCGGCTGCGGCGTGGTCGGCGGGGACCTGTCCACCTCGGCGACGTTCACGGTGTCGGTGACGGCGTTCGGTGACCTCCAGGGGCGGCCGCCGGTCGTCCGCTCCGGCGCCCGCCCGGGTGACGTCGTCGCGGTCTCGGGCGAACTGGGGGCGGCTGCACGCGGTCTGACCCGGCTGTTCCGCGAGGGCGTCGATGCCGCCGGCGAACCGTCCCGCGCCGCGACGGTCGCGAGCGGCGCGGATGCCGACCCGGACGTCGCACGACAGCGGCGCCCGGTGCCGCCCATCGCGGACGGGCCGCTCGCCGCCACCGCCGGTGCGACGGCGATGCTCGACCTCTCCGACGGCCTGGCGATCGACGCCGGACGGCTCGCCCGGGCCAGCCGGGTCACGCTGTCGCTCGATGTTGCGCTCGACGGTCCTGCCCTCGACGACGTCGCGCTGCACGGTGGCGAGGACCACGGTCTGCTCGCGACGTTCCCGCCGGACACGGCGCTGCCTGGGGGGTTCCGGCGCATCGGTGTCGTGCTCGACCGCGGCGACGCGGACCTCGTCCACGGGGGCGCCACCGTGCCGACGACCGGCTGGGACCCCTACGCCGACTGGGACGGCGCCGCCGGCTGACGCGCTCCGGGTCGTCAGCACTACGGGGCCGAGACGACGGCCTCCCACGCCACGGTCTCGCCGTAGCTGCGCTTGCTGAACGGCTCGAGTCCCGCGGGCCACGCCGGTTCGTCGGAGCGCTTGCTCCGCTCCACGATCACCACGGCGTCCTTCGTGAGGCGCGGCACCAAGGCCTCGAGCACCTCGGCGATCTCGTGCTCCGTGACGTCGTACGGCGGGTCGATGAACACGAGGTCGAACGTCCGGACCGTCCCGCGCAGGTACCCGAGCACGGGCTGCGGCTGCACGTCGATCCGCACGCCGGGCACGCGCTGCTGCACGGCCTTCGCGTTCGCACGACAGGCCTGCGCCGCCGCCGAGGCCCGGTCGACGAGCACGACCTCGACCGCACCGCGCGACGCGGCCTCGAGCCCGAGGGCGCCGGTGCCGGCGTACAGGTCGGCGACCGAGGTGTCGTCGACCAGCCCACGTGCCTCGAGCGACGAGAACAGCGCCTCGCGCACCCGGTCGCTCGTCGGTCGGGTGCCGGACTTCGGCACCCGGAGCGTCGTGGAACCGGCGGCGCCGGCGATGATGCGGGTCATGCAGCCACCGTAGCGGGCCGCCGGACGCTCCAGCGGTTGTCCACAGGCCTGCCTGGAGGCACGGGGCACGTCGGTCCTGCCGGGTACCGTTGTCGTGTGGTCACGACCGGAACGACAACCGAGCCGGCGGTGCCGGACCTCGGTCCCGCACCGCTCGACGCGCGGTTGGCGAACGTCCTCGGCGGCCGGACGGCGGGCGCCGTCGAGAAGGCGTTCGGCTACCGCACGGTCGGCGAGTTCCTCGAGCACGCTCCCCGCCGGTACGCCGAGCGTGGTGCGCTGACGGCGCTCGACTCGTTGGCGATCGGCGAGTCGGTGACGATCGTGGCCGAGGTCGTCGACGTCCGCGAACGGACGATGCGTGCCCGACGCGGGTCGATCCTCGAAGCGAAGATCGGCGACGGCAAGGGGCTGCTGACCCTGACGTTCTTCAACCAGGGCTGGCGAACGAAGGACCTCGTGCCCGGTGCGCGCGGCATCTTCTCCGGCAAGGTCGGCGACTACCGGGGCGCGCGGCAGCTCGCGCACCCCGACTACGAGCTGTTCGACCGCGACGACCCGCGGGCCACCGCCGACCCCGAGTCGGAAGAGGCCATCCGCTTCTCCCGCCAGCCGATCCCGATCTACCCGGCGACGTCGACGCTGACCTCGTGGCAGATCGCCAAGTCGATGGCGATCGTGCTCGACACGCTGCCCGACGTCCCCGACCCGATCCCCGGCCGTGTGCGGACCAGGCTCGACCTCGTGCCGTTCCGCCGCGCCCTCGAACTGCTCCACCGCCCCGAGAAGGTCGCGGACTTCAAGCGGGCGCAGGACGCGCTGCGCTACCGCGAGGCCTTCGTCCTGCAGACCGCCCTCGTGCAACGCCGGATCGCCGCCCGCGCCACCGCAGCCACACCCCGGACGGCGTCACCCGGCGGCATCCTCGAACGGTTCGACGCCACCCTGCCGTTCACCCTCACCGAGGACCAGCAGTCGGTCGGTGCCGAGATCGCGCACGACCTGGCGGCGGACTGGCCCATGCACCGTCTCGTGCAGGGCGAGGTCGGCTCCGGCAAGACCCTCGTGGCGATCCGCGCGATGCTCACGGTGGCCGAGTCCGGTGGGCAGTCCGCGCTCATCGCCCCGACGGAGGTGCTCGCGGCACAGCACCTCCGGTCGATCGTGAAGTTCCTCGGCCCGGACCTCGCGGGGGAGCTCCGCCCGGTGATCCTCACCGGATCGCAGTCCACCGACGAACGCCGCCGTGCGCTGCTCGCCGCGGCGTCCGGCAGTTCGCGGCTCGTCGTCGGCACGCACGCGCTCCTGGGTGACCGGGTCGACTTCGCCGAGCTCGGCCTGGTCGTGGTCGACGAGCAGCACCGGTTCGGCGTCGAACAGCGCGAGGCGCTCCGCACGAAGGGCGTGACGCCGCCGCACGTGCTGGTCCTCACCGCGACGCCGATCCCGCGCACGGTGGCGATGACGGTGTTCGGCGACCTCGACGTCTCGACGATCACCGGGCTCCCGTCAGGTCGTGCCGGCGTCGAGACCTTCACGGTGCCGCTCGCCGAGCACCCGGGCTGGGAGTCCCGCATCTGGACCCGAATGGCCGAGGAGCTCGCCGACGGGCGACAGGCCTTCGTGGTGTGCCCGGCGATCGACGACGCCCACACGGAGGACGACGGCGAGCCCGACCCCGAGGGCGACGACGCCCCGAAGCGTGCCCCGGCCACCGTGCTCGCCACGGCGGCGCGGATGCGGACGATGCCGGTGCTCGCCGACCGCCGGATCGAGGTGCTGCACGGCCGGATGACCTCGGAGGAGAAGGACCGCGTCATGACGTCCTTCGCCGCGGGCGGCATCGACGTCCTCGTGGCGACGACCGTGATCGAGGTCGGCGTCGACGTGCCGAACGCCTCGATGATGGCCGTGCTCGACGCCGACCGCTTCGGGGTCTCGCAGCTCCACCAGCTCCGCGGGCGCATCGGCCGCGGGCAGTACGCCGGCGTGTGCCTGCTCGTGACCGCAGCAGAGGCCGAGACGACCTCGCGGGAACGCGTCGACGCGGTGTCGGCGTCCGACGACGGCTTCGAGCTCGCGCGGGTCGACCTCGAGCTCCGGCGCGAGGGCGACGTCCTCGGCGAACGACAGTCGGGCGGTCGGTCGTCGCTCAACCTCCTGCGGGTGGTCGAGCACGCCGACCTCATCGTCGACGCGCGTGAAGAAGCCGAGCGCGTCCTCGAACCCGATCCGCAGCTCGAGGGCCACCCTGCGCTGCGCGAGGCCCTCGCGCGGCGGCTGGACGAGTCCGACGCCGCGTTCCTCGGCAAGAACTGAGGCGGTCGGACGCCCGGGATCGACCGGTATCGTCGCTGCCATGGCGCAGATCGCGGTGGTCCCCGGTTCGTTCGATCCCGTGACCCTCGGGCACCTCGACGTGATCGGGCGTGCGGCGGGGCTGTTCGACGAGGTGCACGTGCTCGTCGTGCACAACCCGGACAAGAAGCCCGCGATGTTCGACGCCGTCGACCGGGTGCGCCTCATCGAGGAGTCCTTCGTCGAGACCGGCATCCCCGACAACGTCCGGGTCGGGGAGTGGACGTCGGGTCTGCTCGTCGACTACTGCCGGCAGGTCGGTGCGACGGTCCTGGTCAAGGGTGTCCGTTCCGGCGAGGACGTCGCGTACGAGACCCCGATGGCGATCATGAACCGGCACCTCGCCGACGTCGAGACGGTGTTCCTGCTGCCCGAGGCGTCCCGTGCGCACGTGTCGAGCTCGCTCGTCCGACAGGTCGCCTCCCTCGGCGGCGACGTGGCCCCGTACGTCCCGGAGGTCGTGGCCGCTGCGCTGCACGAGCACACCGGCCGCTGAACGCCGGACGGAACGGGACACGCCCGTCCCCGCCTCGACTCGTGGGCCGGAGCGATGTAGGCTTGTCGATCGTGTCTTCCCACGTGAACAGCCCCTACGCCCTGCGCGTGCGCGACCTCGCGCACCGGCCGGGTGAGATGCGCGAGCACACGCTCGACATCGAGGTGCCCGACGCGATGGGGGCCGGCGTCATCGCCGTCCGACAGGGCGCGTCGATGCAGATCGACCTCCGGCTCGAGGGCCTGCACGAGGGCGTCCTGGTCTCCGGGCACGCGAGTGCCGAGGCCGCGGGGGAGTGCTCGCGCTGCCTCATCGAGATCAGCGAACCCGTCGAGGTCGATTTCGCGGAGCTGTTCGCGTATGATGCCTCGGAGGATTTCGACTTCTTCGTTCACGATGACCACGTGGATTGTGAACAGGTCGTTCGAGATGCGGTGGTGCTGGCGCTGCCGTTCCAGCCGGTCTGCCGACCGGACTGCCCAGGACTCGACCCGGTGACGGGTGAGCGACTGGCTGACATCGGCGAGCAGCGTGCTCACGAGGTCCTGGACCCGCGGTGGGCCGCGCTGCATGGATTCACCCCGAGTGGATCCACCCCGAGCGGTTCCCAGAGCGCCGACGACACCACCCCGAACCAGAGCCCCGAGGGCGACGGCCGACAGGCCTGACGTTCCTCGCCACTGACCACCGACCAACCGAAAGAGAACCACCATGGCCGTTCCCAAGCGCAAGCAGTCCCGTGCCAACACGCACGCCCGTCGTTCGCAGTGGAAGGCCGCGCCGGTCCAGCTCGTGAAGACGATCGAGAACGGCAAGGTCACCTACAGCCTTCCGCACCGTGCCAAGGTCGTCGAGGACTCCGCCGGCACCCCCCTGTACCTGGAGTACAAGGGCCGCAAGGTCGCCGACGTCTGATCGGACCGCACACATGACAGCGACGTCCGGCGCCGCGGGGTCCCGCCCCGTGGGGTCGGACGTCGTTCGTCTGCGGGAGAAGCTCGGGGCCGACATCGACCTCGAGCTGCTCCAGCTTGCCCTGACGCACCGCTCGTACGCGTACGAGCACGGTGGCATCGGGCACAACGAACGCCTCGAGTTCCTCGGGGACTCCATCCTGGGCCAGGCCGTGACCGTGAAGCTCTACCGGTCGTTCCCCGAGCTCGACGAGGGTGACCTCGCCAAGCGTCGGGCGAGCCTGGTGTCGACGGTGGCCCTCGCCGAGATCGCCCGCATGATCGGGCTCGGCGCGTACCTCCGCCTCGGCAAGGGCGAGGAGCAGACCGGCGGCCGCGACAAGTCCTCGATCCTGGCCGACACCGTGGAAGCCGTCATCGGTGCCACGTACCTGTCCGCAGGCCCCGACCCGGCGACCGACCTCGTGCTCCGACTCGTCGAGCCGCTGCTGGTCGACCCGGACCGCTTCGGTGCCGCGATGGACCCGAAGACGAGCCTGCAGGAGCTCGCGTCGACGCTGTCGCTCGGGAACCCGTCGTACCGCGTGACCGAGGCCGGTCCCGACCACGACAAGACCTTCCACGCGACCGTCGTGCTGCAGGGCGAGGACGTCTCCACCGGCTCCGGGTCGAGCAAGAAGACCGCCGAGATGGCCGCCGCGCTCGAGGCGTGGACGCGGCTCTCCGGCCGGGCGGCCTGACCGCGTGCCCGAACTCCCCGAGGTCGAGGTCGTCCGCGCCGGCCTCGAGCCCGCCGTCAGCGGTGCGCGCGTCCTGCACGTGGACGTCGTCGACGACCGCGCCCTCACCCGGCACGACGGACCCGCCGAGGACTTCGCCGAGCGTCTGACGGGCCGCACCGTCGCGGCGGCGGTCCGCCGGGGCAAGTTCCTCTGGATGCCGCTGGAGCCCGAGCACGCCGGTGGCCCGGCCGAGGCGCTCGTCGCGCACCTCGGGATGAGCGGCCAGATCCTGCTGGGTCGTGGGCGCGAGGCCGCGAAGCACCGCCGGATCCTCATCGACGTGCAGCCCGCCGGCACCGACCGCGACGGCACGCCGGAACCTCCGGTCGAGCTCGAGTTCGTCGACCAGCGCACCTTCGGGTCGATGGCGATCGACCGGATGGTCCCGACGATCGACGGCGCACCCGCGGGCTTCGGCGGGCACGTCGACGACACCGACCCCGACGCGGTGTGGCGCCGGAGCATCCCGAAGCAGGTGTCCCACATCGCCCGCGACCCGCTCGACCCCGCCTTCGACGACGACCGGTTCATCCGGATGGCACGGAAGCGGTCGAGCGGCATCAAGCGGGTGCTGCTCGACCAGGGCGTGGTGAGCGGCATCGGGAACATCTACGCCGACGAGTCGCTGTGGGCAGCGAAGCTGCACTACGACCGCCCGGCGGACCGGTTGCCGCGGGCGTCGTTGCAGCTGCTCCTCGACGAGGTCCGCAGCGTGCTCGCCCGGGCGCTCGAGGACGGCGGCACGAGCTTCGACGCGCAGTACGTCAACGTGAACGGGCAGTCCGGGTACTTCTCCCAGCGGCTGAACGTGTACGGGCAGCAGGGCAAGCCGTGCCCGCGCTGTGGGACGACGATCGTGCGCGAGGCCTTCATGAACCGGTCGAGCCACATCTGCCCCGTGTGCCAACCGCGCCCACGCCCTCGCACGCGTTAGCCTGACGCCGAGCGAGCACCGCCCAGCAGCACGCGAGCCAGCACACCCGGAGACCGCATGTACTTGAAGAGCCTGACCATCAAGGGGTTCAAGTCCTTCGCGCAGCCGACCACGTTCGCCTTCGAACCCGGCGTGACCTGCATCGTCGGTCCGAACGGCTCCGGGAAGTCCAACGTGGTCGACGCCCTCGCCTGGGTGATGGGGGAGCAGGGGGCGAAGACCCTCCGCGGCGGCAAGATGGAGGACGTCATCTTCGCCGGCACCTCGACGCGCGGGCCGCTCGGGCGGGCGCAGGTGCTCCTGACGATCGACAACGCCGACGGGCTGCTGCCGATCGAGTACGCCGAGGTGACGATCTCCCGCACGCTCTTCCGCAACGGCGGCAGCGAGTACGCGATCAACGGCGAGAACTGCCGGTTGCTCGACGTCCAGGAGCTCCTGAGCGACACCGGTCTCGGCCGCGAGATGCACGTCATCGTCGGGCAGGGGCAACTCGACAAGGTCCTGCACGCGACCCCGGAGGACCGCCGCGGCTTCATCGAGGAAGCTGCGGGCATCCTGAAGCACCGCCGCCGCAAGGAGAAGACGCTCCGCAAGCTCGACGCGATGCAGACGAACCTGACGCGGCTGTCCGACCTCGCGGGAGAGATCCGCCGCCAGCTGAAGCCGCTCGGTCGCCAGGCCGAGGTCGCCCGCAAGGCCCAGTCCGTCGCCGCGGTCGCCCGTGACGCCAAGGCCCGCATCCTCGCCGACGACGTGGTCCGCCTGCGCCGTGAGCTGCACGAGCACCAGGAGGTCGAGGCGGGCCGCAAGTCCGAGCGCATCGTCCTGACCGAACGCCTCGACCAGACCCGGGTCCGGCAGCAGCACGTCGAGCAGAGCATGGTCGGCGACGACGTCGACCGTGCCCGGACCGTGGTGCACCGGCTGGAGAGCGTGCAGGAGCGGCTCCGGGGACTGTCGAGCCTGGCAAACCAGCGGTTGATGTTCCTCGCCCAGCAGGCCGATGCACCCCAGCAGGGCCCCACGATCACGCCCGAGCAGGTGCAGGGCGTCCGGAACGAGGCCGACCGACTGGAGGCCCAGGCTGCGGCGATGACGGGCGGCATGGCGACCGCGGCGCAGCAGGTGCAGGAAGCCCGAGCCGCGCTCGACGCCCTCGACGATCGGATCGCCGCCCAGGCCGCTCTGGTCTCCCAGCACGACCTCGAGGCCCAACGACTCGCCTCCGCGGTGGACGTCGCCCGGTCGAAGCGCGGTTCGGCGACCGCGGACCGGGAGCGCCGCGAACGCGCACTCACCGAGGCCGGTGAGCGCGCCGAGCGTGCCGCTGCGGCCCTCGCCGAACTCGGGACCGACCCGTCCGAGGGCGTGGACGAAGCGGCGCTCACGACGGCGCTCGAAACTGCCCGCGAGCAGCAGGAGGCAGCCCAGACCGCACGTGACGAGCAGCGCGACCGGTTGCACGCCCTCGAACGCGAACGGGACGCCCTCGATGCCCGTGTGGCGGCGCTCGGCATGTCGATCGACGTGCGCGACGGTTCGCAGGCGCTCATCGACGCCGGACGCGCCGGCATCGTCGGTCGCCTCGCCGACAGCCTGACGGTGACGCCCGGCTTCGAGGCAGCGATCGCGATCGCCCTCGACGGGCTCGCGGACGCCGTGCTCGCCGAGGACCGCACGGTCGCGCTCGACGCCGTCGCGCACGCACGCGCCGAGGACATCGGCCGCATCGACGTGGTCGTCGCCGACGCAGCGGGTACCGCCCCCACCTTGCCCGAGCGTCTTCCAGCAGGGGTCCGTCGGGCCCTCGACCTCGTGCAGGGACCGCCGGCGGTCGCCGCCATCCTGCGGGACACGCTCATCGTGGAGGCGTCGGCCGACGAGACACCCGTCGACCTGGAGGCAGTGCTCGCCGCCGCCCCGCACGCGACGGTCGTCACGCGGTCCGGTGACCTCGTCCGCGCGGTCCGCGTGACCGGTGGCGGTGCCCGGGTGACCTCCCGCATCGAACTCGTCGCGGAGCGCGACGACGCCGTGACCAGACGCGAGGCCATCGCGAGCGACGCGGAGGACGCGGCCACGCGCCTCCAGGCCGCACGCACCGCCGTCGAGGACGCACGCCGCCGGGCGGACGACGCCGACGCCGCGTCCCGCGCGTACGCGAAGGCGAAGGCCGAGTACGACCGGGCGAGCGCGTCGACGCGGGCGAAGGCAGAGAACGCCGCGGCCGAGGTGGAGCGGCTCCGGGCCGCCCTGGACGAGACGGACGGCGCGGTCGAGACGGCCGATGCCGCGCTCGACGAGGCCGAACGCGCGCACCACGAGTTCACCGAACGGCCGCGACCCGTGGTCGACGCGTCCGGACGCCAGGGGCTGCAGGACGCGCTCGAGGCGGCCCGGGCCGCGGAGATCGAACAGCGCATCCAGATCGAGACCGTCCGCGAACGGGTCCGGGCGGAACGCAGCCGGGCCGGCCAGCTCGAACGCCAGCTCGAGGCCGAGCGTGCCGCCGCCGAGGAAGCCGCACGCCTCGCGGTCATCCGTCGCGGGCAGATCGCCGTGGCCGAGGGCGTCCTCGCCGACCTGCCCGGGCTGCTCGGCGCGGTCGACCGTTCGCTCGCCGAGGCCCGCGTGCAGCTCGCGACCGAGGAGTCCGAACGGTCGAAGCGGAACACCGAGTTGCAGACCATCCGGAACGAGGAGCGCGAGCTCCGCGACCGGTTGCAGACCATCACCGACGGGGTGCACTCGCTCGAGATGGAGATCTACGAGAAGAAGCTGCACGTGTCCGGCGTGCTCGACCGGGCGCAGAGCGAACTCGGGCTCGCCGAGGCCGTGCTCGTCGCGGAGTACGGGCCGCACGTGCCGGTGCCGGTCGACGTGCTCGTCGACCCCCGGGTCCTCGCACGGAAGCACCGCGAGGCCGAGCGCGCCGCGGCCACCGCGGCAGCCGAGGCAGCGGGCATAGAACCCACGACGGACGAGACCGACGCCGAAACGGACGTCGAGATCGACCTCGACTCGGACGTGCTCGAGCTCGTCGACGCCGAGTCCACCCTGCCCGGCGGCCCGGCGCTGCCCGAGTTCGACGCGACCGACGAGGTCGATCCCGCCGACGTCGAGACCGTTCCGTACGACCGGGCCGAGCAGGAGCGCCGGCTCAGGGCAGCCGAGCGTGACCTCGGCCAGCTGGGCAAGGTGAACCCGCTCGCGCTCGAGGAGTTCCAGGCACTCGAGCAGCGCCACGCGTTCCTCGCCGAGCAGCTCGAGGACCTGCAGAAGACCCGCACCGACCTCATGACGATCATCGACGAGCTCGACACGAAGATGCAGACGATCTTCGAGTCGGCGTTCGACGACACGAAGGACGCGTTCGACGTCATCTTCCCGATCCTGTTCCCGGGCGGCTCGGGGTCGATCACGCTGACGAACCCCGACGACATGCTGAACACCGGCATCGAGGTCCAGGTGAAGCCCGCTGGCAAGAAGATCGACCGGCTGACACTGCTGTCCGGTGGCGAGCGGTCCCTGGCGGCGGTGGCGCTCCTCGTGGCGATCTTCACGGCCCGTCCGTCGCCGTTCTACATCATGGACGAGGTCGAGGCGGCGCTCGACGATGCGAACCTCGGGCGCCTGCTCACCGTGTTCGAGCGGCTCCGGGCGTCGTCGCAGCTCATCGTCATCACCCACCAGAAGCGCACGATGGAGATCGCCGACGCGCTGTACGGCGTCTCGATGCGGCAGGACGGCGTCTCGGCGGTCGTCGGGCAGCGTGTCCAGAAGCGCGAGCCGGAGCCGGCCGAAGCAGTCGCGTAGCGCGCCGTGCAGCGGCGCGCGCCGCTGGCCGTGGGCTTTCGCGAAAGCGACAGAATCCCTCCGCGATCTCGCGGCACGGAGTCGCTTTCGCGGGAGCGACAGTGACCGGTCTCCGAGACCTGTCGCTTTCGCGGGCGGGCGGTCGCGACAGCAGACGGACGGGAGGCGCGGTGCCAGCTGGCACCGCGCCTCCCGTCCGTCTGCAGTCGCGACTACTTCGCGTCGGCCTCCACCGGCTTCGGCTCGCCCGTCGGGGTGAGTCCGCGCTCCGCGCGCTTCTTCGACACCACCAGCGACGCGACCGTCGCGACGGCGATCGTCAGCATGATGAAGCTCAGCGAGAACCAGATCGGGATCTCGGGCGCCCACTCGATGTGCTCACCGCCGTTGATGAACGGGAGCTCGTTGACGTGCATGGCGTGGAAGACGAGCTTGACGCCGATGAACCCGAGGATGACGGCGAGCCCCTGGCCGAGGTAGATGAGCCGCTCGAGCAGCCCCGCGATGAGGAAGTACAGCTGACGGAGGCCGAGGAGCGAGAACGCGTTCGCGGTGAACACGATGAAGGCGTCCTGCGTCAGGCCGAAGATCGCCGGGATCGAGTCGAGCGCGAACAGCACGTCGGTCAGGCCGATCGCGACCATGACGAGCAGCATCGGCGTGAAGAGTCGCTTGCCGTCGACCTTGGTGGTCAGACGGTCGCCGTCGTAGTCCTTCGAGGTCGGGATGATGCGGCGGAGGATACGGATGAGGCGGGAGTCGCCCTCTTCCGCTCCGTGCTCGTTGCCGCTGCGGGCCTGCGACCAGGCGAGCCAGAACAGCAGCGCGCCGAACAGGTAGAACACCCACGAGAAGTTGTCGATGATCGTCACGCCGAGGGCGATGAACACGCCGCGGGCCACCAGGGCGATCGCGACGCCGACGAGCAGCACCTTCTGCTGGAACTCCTTCGGCACCGCGAAGCTCGACATGATGATGAGGAAGACGAAGAGGTTGTCGACCGAGAGCGCCTTCTCGGTGAGCCAGCCGGCGAAGTACTCACCGCCGGCCTGACCGCCGCCGAAGACGAGGATGCCGACACCGAACAGGATCGCGAGGCCGATGTAGAACACCGACCAGAACGCGGATTCCTTGATGTGTGGCACGTGCGGGGTGCGCACGTGCGAGAAGAAGTCGAACACCAGCAGCGCGAGGATGCCCGCGATGGTGAGGAGCCAGACGTAGAGAGGGACGTCCACGGAATTCCTTCAGGTGAGGGCGCAACCAGGTGGTGGGTACGCCGAGGCCTGAAGGTCTCTTCCGCCGCGGCCGACTCGATGTTCGGCCACGACCGGCGCCCCGGGTCCGGATCGTTCCGGACCGTACTGACGGGGACACCGAGGAGGAATACTCCCCTTCGTGTCCCCGAGCATACCGGGCACAGCGGACATGCGCCGCGCTCTAAGCTGGGAGCATGGCGAGTTCCTGGTCACTGTCCTCCCGGCTGCGCGGGCTGTTCCAGCGCAAGACGATCGACGAGACGACGTGGGACGACCTCGAGACCGCCCTCATCGGTGCGGACTTCGGCCCGGACATCGCGGACGAGATCATCGAGGACCTCCACGCCCGCGTCGACCGGTACGGCACGACCGACCCCGCCGACCTGCAGCGCATGCTCCGCGAAGTGCTCGAGGAGCGGCTCTCCAAGCTCGACACCACCCTGAAGCTCAGCGCGCGGCCGGCGGTCGTGCTCGTCGTCGGGGTGAACGGCGTCGGCAAGACGACCACGATCGGCAAGTTCGCCAAGTTCCTCAAGACGTACGACCGCACCGTGCTGGTCGGCGCGGCGGACACCTTCCGTGCCGCAGCCGTCGAGCAGGTCGCCACGTGGGCGCAGCGTGCTGGTGTCGACGTCGTACGACCGTCGCAGCCCGGGCAGGACCCGGCGTCGGTCGCCTACCAGACGGTCGAGAAGGCCATCCGCGAGGGCACCGAGATCGTCGTCATCGACACCGCCGGTCGACTGCACACCAAGGCCGGGCTGATGGACGAGCTCACCAAGATCAAGCGCGTCGTCGAGAAGCAGACCGAGATCGCCGAGGTCCTGCTCGTGCTCGACGCCACGACCGGCCAGAACGGTCTGGCACAGGCCCAGGCGTTCATCGAGGGTGCCGGCGTCACGGGGCTCGTCATCACGAAGCTCGACGGGTCGGCCAAGGCCGGGTTCGTGCTGAGCGTGCAGGAGAAGACCGGCATCCCGATCAAGCTCATCGGGCAGGGCGAGGGCATCAACGACCTCACCGGTTTCACCCCGCACGTGTTCGTGCAGAACCTCGTGGGCTGAATCCGAGTAGCGTCCCTGTCGGCCCGGGCATCCGCTCGGTCTCGTTCCAGGGATAGGAGACCCTCATGCCCGCACTGCTGATCATCGCGATCATCGTCGGCCTCGTCCTGCTCTTCAGCGGCATCTTCGTCGGTGCGCTGAAGTTCCTGCTCTGGGTGGGCATCGTGCTCATCCTGCTGGCGGTCATCGGCTGGCTCCTCCGGAGCATCCGCGGTCGCGCGTAGCGACCACGCGCCCTGATCCGGGGCACACAACGAACGGGAGGCGCGGTGCCAGCTGGCACCGCGCCTCCCGTCTGTCATGCGGTCGCGTCTGCGGACCGCAGGACGCTGGTCAGACCGCCTGTCGGCCCGGCGCTGCGTCCAGCAGGTGGGAGAGGTGCTCCGGCACGGTGCCGCCTCGAGCGACCGTGGCGCGTGCCCACAGTCGTCCGGCGCGGTACGACGAGCGGACGAGCGGCCCGGCGAGCACGCCGGCGTACCCCATCTGCTCCGCGACCTCGCGCAGCTCGACGAACTCCTCCGGCTTGACCCAGCGGGCGACCGGCAGGTGTCGGGGCGACGGGCGGAGGTACTGCGTCAGCGTGATGATGTCCGCGCCGGCGTCGTACAAGCGCTGCAGGGCGTCCTCGATCTCGATGCGCTCCTCGCCCATGCCGAGGATGAGGTTCGACTTCGTGACGAGCCCGGCGTCACGACCCTGCGTGATGACGTCGAGGGAGCGCTCGAACGTGAACGCGGGGCGGATGCGCTTGAAGATGCGCGGCACGGTCTCGACGTTGTGGGCGAACACCTCGGGCCGGGCGTCGAACACCTGGCCGAGTTGGTCGGGGCGACCGTTGAAGTCCGGCACGAGGATCTCCACGCCGGTGCCGGGGGAGTGCTCGTGGATCTGGCGGATGGTCTCGGCGTACAGCCAGGAGCCGCCGTCATCCAGGTCGTCGCGGGCGACGCCGGTCACCGTGGCGTACTTCAGCCCCATCGACACCACGGAGTCCGCGACCCGGCGGGGCTCGTCGCGGTCGAGCGGCTCGGGCTTCCCGGTGTCGATCTGGCAGAAGTCGCAGCGGCGCGTGCACTGGGAGCCGCCGATGAGGAAGGTGGCCTCGCGGTCCTCCCAGCACTCGAAGATGTTCGGGCAGCCGGCCTCCTGGCAGACGGTGTGCAGCTGCTTGTCCCTGACCAGGGCGGACAGCTCGCGGAACTCCGGGCCCTGGGTGGCACGGGTCTTGATCCACCCGGGCTTCGTCTCGATCGGGGTCTCGGCGTTCCGCGCCTCGACGCGGAGCATCCGGCGGCCTTCGGGGGCGAGGGTCATACGAGGGTCTCCTGTCGTGCGGTGCTGCTGATCCGGTTCCTGGAGTGCATGCCGTCGACCGCGGCCTGGGTGCGGTCGGCGACCACCGCGGCGACCTCGTCCACGGAGATCGTGCGGCTGGCGGCGGCGCTGAGGGTCGTGACGCCGGCGTCGGCGATGCCGCAGGGGACGATCGCGGCGTAGGCGTCGAGTACGTTCGTGCAGTTGATCGCGATGCCGTGGCTGGTGACGCCTTCGGCGACGTGCAGTCCGATGGCGCCGACCTTCGCGGTGGCGGCGCCGTCGACGGCGCGTCCGCCCTGCTGGCTGGTCCAGGCGCCGCTCCGGCCCTCGACACGTTCGGCGTGCACACCCATCGCGGCGGCGGCGTCGATGATGACCTGCTCGAGGTCACGCACCCACGCGACGACGTCGAGCGGCTCGGCGAGCCGGATGATCGGGTACGCCACGAGCTGTCCCGGACCGTGCCAGGTGATGCGTCCGCCGCGGTCGACGTCGACCACGGGGGAGCCGTCGGTCGGCAGGTCGGACGGTTCGGTGCGGCGGCCCGCGGTGTACACGGACGGGTGCTCGCACAGGACGAGGGCTCCCGGTGAACGGCCCGCGACGACGTCGGCGCGGAGCTGCTGCTGGAGGGCGAGCCCCTCGGCGTAGTCGAGGAGACCCGGACGTCGGACGATCTCGAGTTCCGGCATGGGCGACAGGCTACGACAGTTTCTGTACTCCGTCCAACAAGGTCGGATTCGTGGTCGCCGGTTGACCTCAACCCCGGTTGAGGAGGTGGAGTGGGGGCATGGAGATCAGGCAGGTCCAGCTCGCGACCCGGGCGCCCGACGAGACGGCACACTTCTACGAGCGACTCGGCTGCCCGGTCGTCGTGGACCGGGATGCTGCACACGTCACCGTCGGCTCGACACAACTCGTCTTCCGGGTGCTCGACGGGATGATCGGGGCGCACCACCTCGCGTTCACGATCCCGACCGGCTCGTTCGCGGCGGCGAAGTCGTGGATCGCGGGCGTCGCGACGGTGCTCGGCGCGGATGACTCCGACGAGTTCGAGGGCCCGCCGAACTGGAACTCACGCTCGGTGTACTTCGAGGGGCCGGACCGACAGCTGCTCGAACTCATCGAGCGGCGGGACCTCAGTCCGGCTGGCGCTGCGGACCCGGCCCGGCTCGTCTCGGTCAGCGAGGTCGGTCTCGCGGTGCCCGACGTCCTCGGCGCAGTCGATGCGCTCCGCCACCACGGACTCGAGGCCTACGCCAACCCGCCCGGGCCGGACTTCGCTCCCGTCGGCGACGTGCACGGCCTGCTCATCCTGGTGTCGCCCGGACGGAAGTGGTTCCCGACCCTCGACCGCGCGCCGTCGACCGCTCCCGTGGTCGTCGACGTCGGGCTCGGGACGACCGTCGTGCTCGCCGAAGGCGTCCTCCTGCGATGAACCGTCCAACGCCCTTGTAGAATCGACGGATCATGGCGCAATTCGGTTCACTCTCCGATCGGCTGACCGAGACCTTCCGCAATCTGCGGAGCAAGGGTCGGCTGACTCCGTCCGACGTCGACGGCACCGTCCGCGAGATCAGGCGGGCGCTCCTCGACGCCGACGTCGCGCTCGAGGTCGTCAAGGCGTTCACCGCAGCAGTGCGCGAGCGCGCCCTCTCCGACGAGGTCAACCGTGCGCTCAACCCGGCGCAGCAGGTCGTCCAGATCGTCAACGAGGAACTCGTCGGCATCCTCGGCGGTCAGCAGCGTCGCCTCGAGTTCGCGAAGAAGCCGCCGACGGTCATCATGCTCGCGGGTCTGCAGGGTGCCGGTAAGACCACCCTCGCCGGAAAGCTCGGCAAGTGGCTCAAGAAGGACGGCCACACGCCGATGCTCGTCGCGGCGGACCTCCAGCGTCCGAACGCCGTGCAGCAGCTGCAGGTCGTCGGCGAGCAGGCTGGCGTGCACGTCTTCGCGCCGGAGCCCGGCAACGGCGTCGGCGACCCGGTCAAGGTCGCGAAGAACGCGATCAAGGCCGCCGTCGACCAGCAGTACGACACGGTCATCGTGGACACCGCCGGCCGCTTGGGCGTCGACGCGGAGCTCATGAAGCAGGCCGCGAACATCCGCAAGGCGGTCGACCCGGACGAGGTCCTGTTCGTCATCGACGCGATGATCGGTCAGGACGCCGTCAACACCGCCCGCGCCTTCCAGGAGGGCGTGGACTTCACCGGCGTCGTCCTGTCGAAGCTCGACGGCGACGCCCGCGGTGGTGCAGCCCTGTCGGTCGCCAGCGTCACAGGCCGTCCGATCATGTTCGCCTCCACGGGTGAGGGCCTCGACGACTTCGAGCCGTTCCACCCGGACCGCATGGCGAGCCGCATCCTCGACCTCGGCGACATCCTCTCCCTCATCGAGCAGGCCCAGGGCGCCTTCGACGAGGAAGAGGCCCGCAAGGTCGCGGACAAGATCGCGACCGACAGCTTCACGCTGAACGACTTCCTGCAGCAGATGCAGCAGCTCCGCAAGGCCGGCTCGATCAAGGGCATGCTCGGGATGCTCCCGGGCGCCAAGGGCATGCGCGAGGCACTCGACAACTTCGACGAGCGCGAGATCGTCCGCACCGAGGCGATCATCCAGTCGATGACCCCGCAGGAGCGCGAACTCCCGAAGCTCCTGAACGGCTCCCGTCGACTCCGCATCGCCAAGGGTGCCGGCTCGACCGTGACCGAGGTCAACGCCCTCGTGAACCGGTTCGAGCAGGCCGCGAAGATGATGAAGACCGTCGCGCGCGGTGGCGTCCCGCAGATGCCTGGCATGGGTCCGATCCCCGGCATGCACGGCGGCAAGAAGCAGCAGCAGGGCGGCGGCAAGAAGAAGTCGAAGGTCGGCAACCCGGCGAAGCGTGCGGCCCTCGCGGCCGGTGCCGCGGCGGCGCCGCAGCAGGCGCCGAAGGGATCCGGTCTCGGCCTCGGCGGCGGAGCCAAGGGCGGCAAGGCTCCGACCGAGGAAGAGCTCGCGAGCCTGCAGAAGTTCCTGGGTCGCTGACGCGACGACCAGCAGACGGGGGGGCCCGTGGCGAATCCGCCACGGGCCTCCCGTCCGTCTGCGGTCACGTCGCGACTTCCTTCCCATCGCGTGCGCAGTAGGAAGTCGATTCGTGCGTAGGAGGCAGGAAGAACGTGCCTCCTACGCGCGGAACGACCTCCTCAGCGCGGAACGGCCACGCGGGTGGGGCGCAGCCAGACGTGGACTGGAGGCGCGGGGCGGGCTGGCACCGCGCCTCCCTTCTGTCCGCGGTCACGTCGCCACGTTCCTTCCCAGAACGGCCGCGATGGAAAGCGGAATCGGGCGTATCTGGCCGGAACGAACGACCAGGTACGCCCGGATCAACCGGGACTGGAGGCGCGGGGCGGGCTGGCACCGCGCCTCCGGTTCGTTTGCGGTCACGTCGCGACGTTCCTTCCCAGAACGGCCGCGATGGAAAGCGGAATCGGGCGTACCTGGTCGGAACGAACGACCAAGTACGCCCGGAACGACCAGGTTCGGCCCGCCGCGGCTCAGAGGGACTCGCGGAACTCCGTCACCAGGTGCCGGACGACCGCGCGGAGGTCGCCGCCGTTCTCCTGCGCCACCTTGAGCTGCCGCTGGTACGACGCGCCCCGCTCGATCATCGTGTCGAGGTGGTGCAACTCCTGCTGGCAGCCGAGGCGCTCGGCGATCGGGTCGAGCCGGCCGATCAGGTCGTGCACCTCGTCGGTCACGAGCCGTTCGTCGCCGGCGGCGTTCGTGATGATCTCCGCCTCCATGCCGTAGCGGGCGGCCCGCCACTTGTTCTCGCGGACGAACCAGGGCTGCATGGTCGGCAGGGTCTCGCCGGCGTCGAGCCGGTCGGACATCGCGGTGACGAGGCACTGGACGAGGGCGGTGACGGCTCCGACCTCGTGCAGCGTGGAGATCCCGTCGGACACGCGGTTCTCGAGCGTTCCCCAGCCCGGCGACGGGCGGATGTCCCACCGGAGGTCCTTGAAGCCCTCGATGACGCCGGTGCGGGTGAGGTCGTCGACGACCTCCTCGAAGTTCGCCCACGCGCCGAGCTGCGGCGGCAGGCCACCCGTGGGGAGCTGCTGGAACATCAGGGCCCGGTTCGACGCGTAGCCCGTGTCGATGCCCGCCCAGAACGGGCTGGACGCGGTGAACGCCTGCAGGTGCGGCACGTACGGGAGCATCGCGCCGAGGATCGGGAGCGCCTTGTCGCGGTCGTCGATGCCGACGTGGACATGGACGCCCCAGATGAGCATCTGCCGTCCCCACCAGCGGGTCCGGTCGATGAGGGTCGTGTAGTGCTCGCTGTCCGGTGTGATCTCCTGCTGGTCCCAGACGGCGAAGGGGTGGGTGCCGGCGCACATGACCTGCGCGTCGAGCGGTTCGGCGGCGTCGATGACCTCGCCGATGATCCCGGACAGCTCGCTCGTCGCGTCCTGCACGCGCGAGTGCACGCCGGTGACGACCTCCACGGTGTTGGTGAGGAGCTCCTCGGTCACCCGGTCGCGGTCGCCGAGGCGCTGCTGCACGGCGGAGATGACCGCGGGTGCGCGCGGGGTGAGGTCGCCGGTGTCCCGGTCGACCAGGGGGAGCTCCCACTCGACGCCGATGGTCGACGGGCGGGACTCGGTGAAGCGGATGTCCATGCTGAACATCCTGCCCGGAACCTTGTCGGACACGCACAAGGAACGGCGGCTCCGGTCGTGCGGATCCGATTCACAGTAGATCCACACCGGGCGTACCGTAGAAGCGCTCAACAGGGAAGAGGTACGCATGCAGTTGGTCGTGCGCGGTACGTCCGCACCGCTGGTCGGAGAACTCGACATCCCGGTCTCGAAGTACCACGCGCACCGCGCGCTGGTGCTCGCGTCGCTGGCGAAGGGGACGAGCATCGTCTCCGGGATCAGTGCCACCCGGCAGGTCGAATGGACCGTGGGCACGCTCCGTGCGCTCGGCGTCGACGTCAAGCGTCGTGGCAACGAGTACCACGTCACCGGCCTCGGCGGGCGCTACGAGGCGACCGACGTCGTCGACCACGGATCCCGCGGAGCCGACGGCATCCTGAACATGGGCTCCTCCGGCACCACCCTGTACTTCATGACGGGGCTGGCGTCCCTGGCGGACAAGCCGATGACGCTCTCGGGCATGAAGTACTTCCAGCGCCGCCCGATCAAGGCGCTGCTGACTTCCCTCCAGCAGATGGGCGTCGAGCTCGAGGCGACGAACGACTGCCCGCCGGTCACCGTCCAGCCGAAGCGTCCGCGCGGCGGCGACGTCTCGATCGCGGGCACCCTGTCGCAGTGGATCTCGGGACTGCTCCTCGTGGCGCCGTTCGCCGAGCAGGAGACCCGCGTCCACATCACCGGCGGACGGCTCAACGAGCAGCCCTACGTCGAGCTGACCGTCCGCATGATGCGCCAGTTCGGACTCACCGTCGAGGTGTCCGACGACTGGCTCGAGTACCGGATCCCGGCCAACCAGCAGGCCACCCCGCACGACTACGTCATCCCGCCGGACATCGGCTCGGCCGCGTTCGGCATCGCGGCCGCGGGCATCCGCGAGTCCAACCTGCTGCTCCGCGGCATGACGGCCTTCACCACCGCCGAGACCGACCACCCGGAGAGCGAGTTCCTCGACCTCGCCACGGCCATGGGCGTCCCGATGCGGATCGACGAGGAGACCGGCTTCGTGCGCATCGAGCACGACGGCTCGCCCCTGAAGCCCCTCGACATCGACTGCCAGCCCATCCCGGACCTGCTGCCGATCCTGTCCACGATGGCGACCTTCGCCGAGGGCACGACCCGGCTCTGGAACGTGGCGCACATCCGGCTGAAGGAGTCCGACCGCGTCGCGGCGATGCTCCAGCTGAACCGGATGGGCGGCCGGGCCGAGCAGGGTGCCGACGAACTGCGCGTGACGGGCGTCGGCCCGGGCGAGCTGCACGGCTCCCCGATGTCGTCGTTCAACGACCACCGCGTGCTGATGTCCCTCGCCGTCGCCGCGTCGAAGGCCGAGGGCGTCTCCGCACTGACCTACCCGCGCGCGTACCGGATCTCGTACCCGACCTTCCTCGAGGCGATGAACTCGGTGGGCCTCGACATGGAGGTCGGCGACGGCCTCGCCGCCCAGGTGGCCCGGGACGACCGGATCGACGCGGCCGAGGCCGCCGCCGAGCGTGCAGAGCTGACGCCGCAGCGCACCGACCTCGGTGGGGACCAGGAAGCGACGAACACGATGCCCGAACTGACCGGCGTGGACGCCGACCCGCTCGTCCTGAGCGAGAAGGTCCGCGCCCTGTCGCAGACCGACCCCGACGGCCTGGCGGTCATCGAGGTCGGCGGCCCGGAGCCGGTCAACACCACGTGGAAGGAACTGCAGGACGAGGCCGACAAGGTCTCCGCGCTGCTCCTCGAACTCGGCGTGCGCACCGGGGAGTCCGTCGCGATGCAGCTGCCGAACTGGCGCGAGTTCGTGTCGATCACCCTCGGCGCGATCCAGATCGGTGCCGTCGCGACGCCGATCATGCCGGTGTTCGGACCCCGCGAGACGACCATGACCCTCGCGCGTTCCCGTGCCCGGGTCGTGTTCCTGCCGAACCTGTTCCGCAAGCGCCGTCCGGCCCTCGAGCTGCTCGACGTCATCGACGAGGCGAAGGCGCAGAAGCGTCGGCTGTCGGTCGAGCACGTGGTCGTGCTCCGCTCCGAGGCCCGCGGACAGGCGGACAGCCCGACGAACCAGCCGCCGTTGCCCGCCGACGCCGCCGACCGCGTCGCCGCGAGCGAGTGGAACTGGCGCTACTTCGACACCGCGCTCGACTCCGTGCAGGTGGACGTCGACCAGATCCTCTCCCACGCGCCCGGCCCGGACGACGTCTGCCAGCTGCTCTTCACCTCCGGTACGACCGGCGAGCCGAAGGGCGTGCAGCACCCGCACCGCACGCTCGGCCTGGCGACCGCGATGCACGTCGCGCAGTCCGGCCTGACGAGCGAGGACCGGATCTACATCCCGTCGCCGCTCGCCCACCAGACCGGCTTCCTGTACGGCATGCTCCTGGCCTTCCGCCTCGGTGCGCCCCAGGTCATCCAGCCCGTCTGGGACGGCACCGTCGCCCTCGAGCAGGCGTTCGGCGCCGCGGGGGCCACGTTCGTGCAGTGCGCGACGCCGTTCCTGACCGACCTCGTCGACCTCGTCGAGGCCGGGGCCGGACAGCCCGAGTCGCTCCGGATCTTCGTACCGACCGGCGCCGCGGTGCCCCGTGCACTGGCCCAGCGTGCCGCGACGGTGCTCGGCACCGCGATCCTCGGCGCGTTCGGGACGAGCGAGACCTGCCTCGGGGCGCTCTCCAGCCCGACCGACGACCCGGCGGACGCCTACGGCCACGACGGTCGCGCGCTGCCCGGCATCCGGATCCGCATCGTCGACGACGAGGGGCACGAGCTGCCGGCGGACACCGAGGGCAACTTCGAGCTGCACTCGCCGACGATGTTCGACGGGTACCTCGACCGGCAGGACCTCACGGACGACGTCTTCACCGAGGACGGCTGGTACAAGACCGGCGACCTCGCGAAGGTCGACGCCAAGGGCTTCCTGTCCATCACCGGTCGCGTCAAGGACGTCATCAACCGCGGTGGTGAGAAGATCCCGGTCGTCGAGATCGAGAACCTGCTGTACCAGCACCCGCTCGTCACCGACGTCGCGATCGTCGCGATGCCGGACGCCCGCCTCGGCGAGCGTGCCTGCGCGTTCGTCGTCCCGGCGGCCGGCGCGGAGCAGCTCGACTTCGCCGGGATGCAGCGCGCGCTCGACAAGGCCGGCGTGAGCAAGTACTACTGGCCGGAGCGGCTCGAACACATCGCCGAACTGCCGCGCAACGCGGTCGGCAAGGTCCAGAAGAACGTCCTGCGCGAGCAGGCAGCCGCGCTCGTCGCGACGAAGGAGAACTGAACGATGACGATGGTCATGGAGCCCCAGACCGAAGCCGCCTTCCAGGAGCTCAAGGCCGAGGTGACCGAGTGGGTCCGCGGCCGGGGCGAGGAGTGGGCCGAGGAGATCGAGCGCACCGGGCAGGTGTCACCCGAGCTCTTCCAGGAGCTCAAGGACAAGGGCTGGCTCAGCCTCGCCGCACCCGCGGAGCTCGGCGGGCGGGGCATCCCGTTCTCGCGGTACCTCGAGATCATGGAGATCGTCTCCCGCTCGCACGCCTCGATCCGCATGCTCGTGCACGTCATCAACGGCACGTGGCGCGCGATGGAGCCGTACGCGACGCCGGAGCAGATCGAGCAGGTCGTCAAGCCGAGCGTCGCGGGTGACAAGCTCGTGGCGTTCACGCTGACCGAGGCCACGGCTGGCACCGGCGCGGACATCCGGACCACCGTCCGTCGCGAGGGCGACACGTACGTGATGAACGGCGAGAAGCACCTCATCACGTTCGGCGTGAAGGCCGACTACTGGCTCATCGCCGCGCGCCTCGAGGGCACCACCGGCCAGGACGGCACGGTCGCGTTCCTCATGCCGAACTCCGGGCTGCCCGGCGTCGAGGTGATCGACGACTCCGACACCATGGGCATCCGCGGCACCGACCACGCGATCCTCCGCTTCACCGACGTCCCGGTCCCCGCGAGCGCGCTGCTCGGTGCCGAGGGCCAGGGCCTCGAGGTCGCACTCGGCGGCTTCCTCCTGCCGAGCCGCGTGTCCGTCGCGATGAGCGCCGTCGGCCTGGCCGAGCGTGCGAACGAGCTCGCGGTCGAGTACGCGAACAAGCGCGAGACGTTCGGCAAGAAGCTCGCCAGCCGACAGGCGATCCAGTTCTACCTGGCCGAGAACTACGCCGACATCGCCGCGGCCCGTGCGCTCGTGCTCGAGGCCGCCCGCGCCTACGAAGAGGACCGCCCGGACGCCGGGACGCTGTCCAGCGCCTCGAAGATGGTCGCCGTCGACATGCTCGCCCGCGTCACCGACAAGGCCCTGCAGGTGCACGGCGGCCAGGGCTACTGGAAGCGCAACGCGATCGAGCGCGTCTACCGCGACGCGCGCGCGCAGCGCTTCGAGGAGGGCACCAACGAGATCCAGAAGCTGGTCGTCGGCCGTGCCGTCGTGACCGGCCAGGCCGGGTTCTAGACCGCAACCCACCAGCGGACTGGAGGCGCGGTGCGGGCCCGCCCCGCGCCTCCAGTCCGTCTCCACGCACGCACGCAAAGGACTGAAGTGACCGACTCCACCACCGCACCCATCGCACTCATCACGGGCGCCTCGCGCGGCATCGGCCGCCTGCTCGCGCAGAAGCTCGGCCAGCGCGGCGTCACCGTCGTCGTGACGTACAAGGGCAACGCCGACCTGGCCGAGGAGTCGCTCGCCGACGTCAAGGCCGCCGGCGGCGACGGGATCACGGCACAGGTCGACATCGAGCAGCCGGAGTCGATCGACGCGCTGTTCGACCTGGTGCGCGACACCTACGGTCGTCTCGACTACTTCGTCGCGAACGCGGCCGCCAGCGCCTTCAAGCCCGTCGCGGACCTCAAGCTGCACCACCTCGACCGCAGCTACGCCACGAACGCCCGCTCGTTCGTGCTCGGCGCGCAGCGTGCCGCGCAGCTCATGGACAAGGGCGGCCGCATCGTGGTGGTCACCTCGTACGGGTCGCTCCGCGCGTTCCCGACGTACGCCGCGCTCGGTGCCGCGAAGGCCATGAGCGAGTCCTACATGAAGTACATGGCCGTGGAGTTCGGTCCGCGTCAGATCACCGTGAACGCGGTCAACGGCGGGCTCATCGACACCGACTCGCTCGAGTACTTCTACACGAAGGTCCCCGGCCAGGCGCCCATCGAGTCCGTGTTCGAGAAGCTCCCGCTGCAGCGTCCCGGCACCGCGGACGACATGGCCGACGCGGTCGACTTCCTGCTCTCCGACAAGGCCGGGTACATCACCGGGCAGGTGCTGTCGGTGGACGGCGGCCTGACCGTGATCGCGCCGCCGTTCTGGGCGGACACGACGTCGCCGCTGCGCGACGCGGTCCTGCCGCCTGCAGCCGACGCGGCGTCCGACACGGCAGAGTAGGCGCATGAGCACCGTCGCCATGCCCGACCTCGCCGTCGTCTCCTCGCCGTGGACGCTCGGCCCGCTGCACCTGTCGAACCGGGTGGTCATGGGGTCGATGCACACCGGGCTCGAGGTGCACGACGACGGCGGGGCGGGCATGGCGGCGTTCTACCGTGAGCGGGCCGCTGGTGGTGCCGCGTGCATCATCACCGGCGGCATCGCGGTCAACGACGAGGCCCGTGGTGGCCCGGACTTCGCGGTGTTCGGCGTCGGGGGAGCGGACGAGCGGTTCCGTGCAGCGGTGCGGGCGGTGCACGACGAGGGGTCGACGATCCTCGCGCAGCTCTTCCACGCCGGCCGGTACGCGCTCGCGTCCGGCATGGTCGACCGGCACGGTGAGCCCCAGCGGGTCCTGGCGCCGTCGGCCTTGCCGTGGGCGGCCGCGCGAGGCGTCGTGCCCGCGGAGATGACCGCTGCGGACATCGAGCGCACCATCGAGGACTTCGCCGCCGCGGCCCGGAGCGCGCGCGACATCGGCTTCGACGGCGTCGAGATCATGGCCTCAGAGGGCTACCTCATCAACCAGTTCCAGTCGCCGCTGACGAACCTGCGCGACGACGAGTGGGGCGGTGACCCGGAGCGTCGACGCCGGTTCACCGTGGAGGTCGTGCGCGCCGTCCGTGCCGCGGTGCCCGAGCTCGCCGTGACGATCCGGTTGTCCGGGGCCGACCTGATGCCCGGGTCGTCGACCGACGCGGACGTCGACGCCCTCGTCCACGACCTGCTGCCGCTCGGTGTCGACGGGATCTCGGTCGGGATCGGCTGGCACGAGTCCCGGACGCCGACCGTGCAGGCCGCCGTGCCGCACGGGGCCTGGCTCGAGTACGCGGCGCGCATCGCCGGTGTCGTCCGCGACTCGGCGTACCCGGACGTCCGGGTCATCGCGTCGAACCGGATGACCGACCTGCGCGACGGCGAGACCGTCCTCGCCGACGGGACCATCGACGCCGTCGCCCTCGCCCGTCCGTTCCTCGCCGACCCCGCGATCGTGAACCGGTCGCTCGCCGGCGCGTTCGACCTCGTCAACACCTGCATCGGCTGCAACCAGGCCTGCCTCGACCGGTCGATCATCGGCCAGCCGGTGTCGTGCCTCGTCAACCCTCGTGCCGCCCGCGAGGTCGCCTTCCCGGCACGCCCCACGGCGTCGCCGAAGCGGGTCGACGTCGTCGGTGGCGGTCCCGCGGGACTCGCGGCCGCCGTCGACGCCGCACGGCGCGGGCACAGCGTGACGCTGTGGGAGGCCTCCGACGAGCTCGGCGGCCAGTTCGGCCTCGCCGCGCTCGTGCCCGGCAAGGAGGACTACGCCGCCACCGTGCGGTCCGCCCGCGCCGAGCTCGACCAGCGCGGTGCGACGATCCACCTCGGCCGTCCGGCGACCGCCGGTGACCTGACCAGCAGCGACGCCGTGGTGCTCGCACCCGGGGTCGTCCCGCGCACCGTCGACATCCCGGGTGCCTCGCTGCCCCACGTCCGGTCCTACGAGCGGGCACTGCGCGAAGGCGTCCCCGCCGGCACCGTCGCGATCATCGGCGGCGGTGGCATCGGTGTCGACACCGCGGCCTTCCTCGTCGAGTCGCCCGACGAGGCCCACCGGGCCACCGAGTTCGCCGCCCGCTGGGACCTCGACGTGTCCGAGGCCGTCGTCGGGGACGTGCCGCAGCGCCTCCCCGCGGCGACCCGCACGCTCCGACCGGGTCCGGACGTCACCGTGCTGCGCCGTTCCGGCAAGTTCGGGCAGGGCGTCGGGATCACCTCGCGGTGGGTCGCGATCGGGCGACTCCGGGACGCCGGCGTGCACATGGTCGGCGGCGTGCAGGAGTACCTCCGCATCGAACCGGGCGTCCTCTGGATCCGGGACCAGGACGGCGAGGAACGAGCCGTCCCCGCGGACAACGTCGTCGTCTGCGCGGGGCAGGAACGCGCGCTCTCCGTCGGTGACGGCCCGACGCCGTCGACCGGTGACGAGGCGGACGGAAGGCCGACCGACGGACTCGTCACGGGCCTCCAGGACGCCGGTGTGCCCTTCGCCGTCGTCGGCGGCGCGCGCGACGCACGGAGCGTGGACGCGGTCCGCGCGACGTCCGAGGCGCTCGAAGCGGTCCGACGACTCGCCCCCTAGCGCGTCGACTCGCATCCCGGCCGGGAATCTGTAAGAATGAACGGTCGAATCGCGCCTGCTCGACCCTCTATCCAGCTGTGCGCGACTCATTCCGAGCTTCCACCGTGTGTGCCCCCACGCCCGCGGTTCCGGTTCAACCACAACAACACGCAACAGGAGTAATTGTGGCTGTCAAGATCCGTCTCAAGCGCCTCGGCAAGATCCGTGCGCCGTACTACCGCATCGTCGTCGCCGACTCGCGCACCAAGCGCGACGGTCGTGTGATCGAGGAGATCGGTCAGTACCACCCGACCGAGGAGCCCTCGGTCATCAAGATCGAGTCCGAGCGTGCGCTCTACTGGCTCGGCGTCGGCGCGCAGCCGACCGAGCAGGTCGCCGCGCTGCTGAAGCTCACCGGTGACTGGGCCAAGTTCAAGGGCGAGAAGGACACCGAGTCCAAGGTCAAGGTCGCCGAGCCGAAGCAGCCGTTCACGGTCGACGCTTCCAAGAAGGCCGTCCTCAAGCCGAAGTCGGAGAAGAAGGCCCCGGCCGCTGCTCCGGAGACGGCCGACGAGACCGCAGAGACGACCGAGGCGTAATTCCTTGCTCGAATCCGCGCTGACGCACCTCGTCAAGGGGATCGTCGATCACCCTGACGACGTGCGCGTCGCCAGTTCCACCTCCGCGCGGGGCGAGGTCCTCGAGGTGCGCGTGCACCCCGAGGACCTCGGCCGCGTGATCGGTCGCGCCGGACGGACCGCAAAGGCGCTGCGCACCCTCGTCACGGCTCTGGCCGATGGCAAGCGGGTGCGTGTCGACGTGGTCGACACCGATTCCTAGGGAGACGACCCAGCTCCGGGTGGGTCGAATCACGAAGGCGCACGGGCTCAAGGGCGGCATCAAGCTCGAGCTCTACACCGACGACCCGGACCGTCGGTTCACGCGCGGAGCGGTCTTCACGCTCCAGGTCCCCGAGGACTCGCCGTGGGCCGGCAAGACCCTCGCACTCGACGAGCTGCGCTGGTACAACGGCCACCCGGTCGCCTTCTTCGAGGGCATCGGGGACCGCACGGCCGCTGAGACCCTCGCCCGTGCGATCCTCTGGGTCGAACAGGACGCCGACGCCGAGACCGGCGAGGACGACGCCTGGTACGACCACCAGCTGGTCGGCCTGAAGGTCCTCCGCGACGGTGTCGAGGTCGGCACCGTCGCACGGGTCGACCACCTGCCGGCACAGGACCTGCTCGCCATCGACACCCCGGACCGCGGCGAGGTCCTCGTGCCGTTCGTCTCGGCGATCGTCCCGGCGGTCGACATCGCGTCGGGCACCGTCACCGTGACGCCGCCGACCGGCCTCTTCGAGGACCCGGAGGACACGTCGCGTCCCGAGACCGTGACGGACTAGCGCGCGTGCGCATCGACATCGTCACGATCTTCCCGGAGTTCTTCTCCGTGCTCGACGTGTCCCTGCTCGGCAGGGCCCGCACCGACGGGCTGCTCGACGTGCACGTGCACGACCTCCGCTCCTGGACGACCGACCGGCACCGGACCGTCGACGACACCCCGTACGGCGGGGGAGCGGGCATGGTCATGAAGCCCGAGCCGTGGGCGCAGGCGCTCGAGTCGATCCTGCGGCCCGACGGGTCGTCGACGCTCGTCGTCCCGACCCCGGCCGGCACCCCGTTCAAGCAGTCCCTCGCACGGTCGCTGGCCGTCGAACCCCACCTCGTGTTCGCCTGCGGGCGCTACGAGGGCATCGACGCCCGTGTGTTCGAGTGGGCGGCGTCGCGCTGCTCGGTCGTCGAACTGTCGCTCGGGGACTACGTGCTGAACGGTGGCGAGGTCGCGGCGATGGCCGTCATCGAAGCTGTCGGACGTCTCGTGCCCGGCGTCGTCGGCAACCCGGAGTCACTCGTCGAGGAGTCCCACGAGGACGGCCTGCTCGAGTACCCCTCGTACACGAAGCCCGCGTCCTGGCGGGACATCGACGTGCCGGAGGTCCTGCTCAGCGGGCACCACGGCCGTGTCGCCGCGTGGCGGCACGAGCAGCAGGTGGAGCGGACGCGGCGCGTCCGGCCGGACCTGCTGCCGGACGCGTAGCGGGTCGTTCCGCGCGTAGCGCGCAGCGGGTCGTTCCGCGCGTAGGAGGCTGTTTCGCGCGTAGGAGGTCGATTCTTTCGACTCCCTACGCGCGTTTCCGCTTTCCAGATCACGCGCAATGGGACGGACCGCTCTGCGGACGGGAGGCGCGGGGCGGGCCCGCACCGTGCCTCCAGTCCGTCAGGCGCTCGGGTCGGCGCGCTGGGCGCGACGCAGGGTGAGGACCTCGGGACCGGCCTCCGTCACCGCGACGGTGTGCTCGACGTGCGCCGCACGCGAGCCGTCGACACTCTTGAGCGTCCAGCCGTCCTCGTCCTGGTAGAGGTCCGCGGTGCCCTGCATGAGCCACGGCTCGATCGCGACGACCAGCCCCTTCTGGAGCTTGAGGCCGCGACCGGGCCGGCCGTCGTTCGGGACGTGCGGGTCGCCGTGCATGGTCCGTCCGACGCCGTGTCCGCCGAACTGCAGGTTCACGTCGTAGCCGGCGTCCTTCGCGACGCGACCGATCGCGTACGACACGTCGCCGAGCTTGTTGCCGGTCCGGAACTGGGCGATGCCGGCGGCGAGTCCGCGCTCGACCGTCTCGATGAGGCGCTGGTCGTCCTCCCGAGGTCTGCCGACCTGGACCGTGACCGCGGAGTCCGCGACCCAGCCGTCGAGGCTCGCGGCGAAGTCGAGGCTCACGAGGTCGCCGTCGACGAGCGTGCGGTCGTGCGGCAGACCGTGCAACGCTGCGTCGTTGACCGACGTGCAGAGGTTCTTGCCGAACGGCGACTTGCCGAACGACGGGTGGTAGTCGACGTAGCAGCTGACGGCACCCCGGTCGGCGATCATCCGCGCGGCCACCCGGTCGAGGTCGAGCAGGTTCACGCCGACGTCCACCGTCTCGAGCAGCTCGTCGAGGACGTCGGCCACGAAGCGGCCGGCGGCGCGGAGGCCGTCGAGTTCGGCGGGGGTGCGGAGTTCGATCATGGGTCCATCCTCGCGTGTTTTCGTCCCCGTGCGTTTTGCGCGGCCGGGCTGCTGTGGCAAGATGGGTAGCCGTGCCCTGGCTGGACTCTGCCACGGGGGAGTCGCCGACACCGGGCACACCAAACTTCCAACCGAATTCGATCCGCGGCGACCCGTGTGCGTCCGCAGAGAGTGACCCAATCATGAGCCAGCTCCTCGACCACGTCGACGCAGCGTCGCTGCGCACCGACGTCCCGGACTTCCGCCCCGGCGACACCATCAAGGTGCACGTCAACATCATCGAAGGCACGCGCTCGCGTGTCCAGGTGTTCCAGGGCGTCGTCATCGGCCGCCAGGGCCACGGCCTCGGCGAGACCTTCAAGGTCCGCAAGGTGAGCTTCCAGGTCGGCGTCGAGCGCTGGTTCCCGGTGCACTCGCCGATCATCGACCACATCGAGATCGTCACCAAGGGTGACGTCCGTCGTGCGAAGCTCTACTACCTCCGCGAACTCCGCGGCAAGGCGGCCCGCCGCAAGATCAAGGAGAAGCGCGACAACTGATCGCCTTCACAGTGAGCGTCCGCGAGCCGGACGCCGCTGCTCGCCCCTCGCCGATGTACGGTTGTGCATCGACGGGGGGCTTTCCTTTGTGCTGGCTCCTTTCCCCGGTCGTGGCGTGCGAGCGCGGGGTGTGCGAACGAGAGTGGAAATGACGGACACGACTGACGAAACCGGGCGCCGGCCCCGTGCCGAGAAGAAGCGGAACGGCGTCCTCACGTTCCTCCGCGACCTCGTCATCATCTTCATCGCGGCGTTGCTCGTCTCGTTCCTCGTCAAGACCTTCCTGATCCGGTCCTTCTACATTCCGTCGGCGTCGATGGAGAACACGCTGCAGATCAACGACCGGGTGATCGTCAACGAACTCGTCCCGGGGATGGTGTCCCTCAAACGAGGCGACGTCGTCGTGTTCAAGGACCCGGGCGGGTGGCTCACCGGGTCGGAGGTGCCGAACGTCACCCCGGACACGCAGCCCGCGAAGTCGATCGACTGGCTCCTCACGCAGGTCGGGCTCGGCACCGGGGACAGCGACGACCACCTCATCAAGCGCGTCATCGGTCTGCCCGGCGACAAGGTCTCCTGCTGCAACGACCTCGGCCAGATGTCCGTGAACGGCGTGCCGATCAAGGAGCCCTACCTGAAGCTCCCGACGGGGGAGACCCGCGCGTCCGGGACCGACTTCTCGGTGACCGTGCCGAAGGGCACGATCTGGGTGATGGGTGACAACCGGTACGACTCGAAGGACTCCCGCTACAACGGCGACACCCCGTCGAAGGGCTTCGTGCCGATGTCCGACGTCACGGGGCGGGCGTTCGTGATCTCCTGGCCTACAAGTCGGTGGACCTGGCTCGACGACTACCCCGACGTGTTCGCCGGCGTGGAGGAGCGGGACCAGTGACCGCGGTCCGGCCGTCGCTCCGCGTCGAGAAGAAGCTCCTCGGTGCAGGACGTGTGACCGTGATCGGCATGGACGAGGTCGGCCGCGGCGCGATCGCCGGCCCCGTGGCCGTGGGGGTCGCTGCCGTCACGATCGACATCGGTCGGGTTCCCGACGGGCTCGCGGACTCGAAGCTGCTCACTGCCGCACGGCGGGAGGCGCTCGACCCGGTCGTCCGCCGGTGGACCCGGACCGCCGTCGGGATGGCGTCGGCCGACGTCGTCGACCAGCAGGGCATCGTCCCGGCCCTCGGGCAGGCAGGGGCTGCGGCGTTGTCGACCCTGGTTGCCTCCGGTGTGGCGCTCGACGGCGCCGTCGTCGTGCTCGACGGGTCGTTCGACTGGCTCACCCGGGCCGTGCCGGCGTCCCTGCGGCTGCCGTCCGACCCGCTCGAGGTGGTCGTCCGGGCCAAGGCCGACCGGGACTGCGCGTCGGTGGCTGCGGCGTCGGTGGTGGCCAAGGTGGCTCGGGACGCCCTGATGAGTGCGGCGCACGACGAGGCGCCGCACTACGCGTGGGCGTCGAACAAGGGGTACGGGTCGACGGCACACTACGACGCCATCCGGTCGGTGGGTGCCCACGCGCTGCACCGGAAGAGCTGGCTGCACCAGGCGTCGAGCGTCGCACTCGACGGGTTCGCGGAACTGGACGCGCTGGCGGGCTGACGCGGGGTGGTCCGTCCGGGCTGCCGCGCGTCGTGCCGCGCGTTCGGTCGGGGGTTGTGCCGCGGGTGCTCCGGTCGCCGTAGACTGTGGGCGCGATGGATGACGACGAATTCGACGACTACGACCGCGAGGTCGAACTTGCCCTGTACCGCGAGTACCGCGACGTCGTGTCGCAGTTCCGGTACGTGGTCGAGACCGAGCGGCGTTTCTACCTGGCCAACGAGGTCGAACTCGCCCGCCGGGACACCGAGCACGACTTCTACTTCGAATTGACGATGAGCGACGTCTGGGTGTGGGACGTCTATCGTTCCGACCGGTTCGTGAAATCCGTGCGAGTGCTCACGTTCAAGGACGTCAACGTCGAGGAACTCACGTCGCGTGAACTCGAGCTCCCGAAGGAACTCGCACTCGACGAGTGATCTTCACTTGTAATGCGATTGCTGAGAAACACCGTGACAATTCGACTCCGGTGATTTCTTCCCGCTAATGTGATGGGGAATTCCGTCCCCGATTGCAGGAGCGCGCCATGGCACAGAAGGTCACAGTCCAGCTCGTCGACGACCTCGACGATTCGCCCATCACCCCCGGTTCGGGTCGCACCCTCGAATTCGCCTTCGACGGTTCGTCCTACGAGATCGACCTGACGGACGACAACGTCGACAAGTTCCGCGAAGCGATCTCGGACTACGTCGCCGCTGCGCGCAAGGTCTCCGGTCGCCGCACCGGCGGTGCTGCTCCGAAGTCGGCGCCGAAGCGTGGCAACTCCGAGGAACTCGCGAAGATCCGCGAGTGGGCGAAGGAGAACGGGTACGAGGTCTCGACCCGTGGCCGCATCTCGACCCAGGTGCAGGAAGCGTACGCAGCCGCGCACTGATCGCGGTGGCACAGAACCCGGACGACCTCGGTCGTCCGGGTTCTTGCTTTGTCCTCCACAATCGCCCGTCGGTCGTCGTTCTCCACTGATCGTCCCCGGCGCCCCGCGGCCGCGGGCGTTCTCCGCGATGGTCGACGCGGAGGCAACGACATGGAGCAAACACCGCTGCGGAACAGCAGTCTCGGACGATTCGGTGAAGACCGGGCCGTGGAATGGTTGGAAGACCACGGATTCCGCGTGCTCGAACGCAATTGGCGCTGTGCGCGGGGCGAGGTCGACATCGTCGCGTGGCAGTCCTGCACGCTCGTCTTCATCGAGGTGAAGACGCGGGCCGGCAACTCGACCGGGCACCCGTTCGAGGCGATCACGGCGTCGAAGGTCAGCCGGTTGCGGCGCCTCGTGCCCGCGTGGTTCGAAGACCACCCGGACGTGTCCGCCCGGGCGATCCGGATCGACGCCGTCGCGGTGCACGTCGACGGTGATCGGGTCGGGGTCGAGCACGTCGCCGGTGTGCTGTGACGACCGGGATCGGACGGGCATCGGCCATCGCGCTCATCGGTGTCGCCGGCCGGCGGATCGAGGTCGAGGCGCACCTGACCAGCCAGCTGCCGGCGTTCAGCATCATCGGCCTGCCGGACACGTCCCTGGGCGAGGCGCGTGAGCGGGTCCGAGCAGCTGCCGCCAACGCGGGGTGCCCGCTGCCGGCCCGGCGGATCACCGTCAACCTGACGCCGGCCGCGATCCCGAAGCGCGGGTCCGGCTTCGACCTCGCGATCGCGATGGCCGTGCTGGCCGGGGCCGGGGTGGCACCGCAGGTGTCCGAGCGGGTGGTCTACATCGGCGAGCTGGGGCTCGACGGCCGCGTGCGACCGGTCGTCGGGGTCATCCCGATGCTCCTCGCGGCCCGTGACGCCGGAGCCGAGCGGGTCGTCGCCCCGGTCGGCAACCTCGCCGAGGCGCGGTTCGTCGGGGGCATCGAGGTCCGCGGGGTGGACTCGCTCCGCGCCGCGGCGATCGACGCCGGTGCACTCCTGCCCGCCGTCGAGGTCGACCCCGTCCTGCCGATCGCAGCACCGTCCGACCAACGACCAGCCGCGGAGCTCGCCGACGTGATCGGGAACCCGATCGGCGTGCGTGCCGTGGTCGCCGCGGCGGTCGGCGGACACCACGCTCTGCTGCTCGGGCCACCCGGGGCCGGCAAGACGATGCTCGCCGAGCGGCTGCCCGGGCTGCTGCCCGACCTCGACGGCGAGGCAGCGCTCGAGGTCGCGTCGGTGCGGTCCGTCGCCGGACACGGGTCGGCGTCCTGGACCGAGCGGCCACCGTGGGAGGCACCGCACCACTCAGCGTCGACGGTCGCGCTCGTCGGAGGGGGCTCTGGTGTGCTCCGACCGGGCGCGGTCTCCCGCGCCACCCGAGGAGTGCTGTTCCTGGACGAAGCACCCGAGTTCCCGCGCGCGGTCCTCGACGCACTCCGGCAGCCGCTCGAGTCCGGCCGGATCACGGTGCACCGGGCAGCCGGCGCGGCCGAGTTCCCGGCACGGTGCCAGGTGCTCCTCGCCGCCAACCCGTGTCCCTGCGGCAACGCGGGCGACAGTCGACAACCCTGCGAGTGCAGCCCAGCCACGGTCCGGCGGTACCTCGGGCGCATCTCCGGGCCGCTGCTCGACCGGATGGACATCCGCGTGCGGGTACCCCGCGTGACGACGGGCAGCATCCGCGCCGGCGACGGCACGACACCGACCACCGCGGAGGCCCGTCGGGTCGTCGAGCACGCGCGCGCCCGGATGGTCGAGCGCCTGCGCGGGACACCGTGGACACGGAACGCCGAGGTCGCCGGCAGCTGGCTCCGAGCCGAGGGACGGGCCGAACCGGGTGCGACCGCACCGCTCGACAAGGCGCTCGACCTCGGCACCCTGACGATGCGCGGGTGGGACCGGACCATGCGACTGGCATGGACCCTCGCGGACCTGCAGTCCGCCGAACGGCCGGCCGGCCACCACGTGCGGGAGGCCCTCGCGCTCCGGAGTGCCCTTTGACCGCGGGCGGCGACCTGCTCGGCGCGGTCCGGTCCGTCCTCGGCGACGGCACCGACGTGGTCGACCTCGTCGAGACCGCCTCGCGGATCGCGTGGTCGACCATCGCGGAGCCCGGCGACGCCGTCGCGGGGGAACTCGTGACGGTGCTCGGGCCGGAACGTGCGCTCGGAGCAGTGCTCGAAGCGGCGGACGCCGGCGACGTCGGCGACCTGCTCGGTCGCTGTGTCGAGTCGGGGGTCGCGGGCTCCGAGGACGACGTCGCGTTCGGAGCCGTGCTCATCGCCGCGGTCGAACGATGGACGCCCCGGCTCGGGCGTTCCGACGTCGCGGATGTGCTCGCGGCGGCGCAGACGGTCGGTGCCGCCCTCCTCGTCCCGGGCACGTCGGCATGGCCCGGCGCCGTCGACGACCTCGGTCCGCACGCGCCCCTCGTCCTCTGGGCCCGTTCGGCGGCGGCGGCAGCAGGACCGGGCGTCGCCGTCGTCGGCTCCCGGGCGAACACCGTCGCCGGAGCCGAGGCCGCGGCCGAGATCGCCTCGACGGCGGTGGACGCCGGATGCTCGGTCATCAGCGGCGGCGCGTACGGCATCGACGCGGTCGCACACCGGCTGGCCATCGCCGCCGGAGCACCGACCACCGCGGTCCTCGCGGGCGGCATCGACCAGCTCTACCCGGCCGGCAACGTCGAACTGCTCCGGAACGTCGCGCGTCAGGGCACGCTGCTCGCCGAGTCGCCTCCGGGCACCCGACCTACCCGGTGGCGCTTCCTGGCCCGGAACCGGCTGATCGCCGCCCTCGCCGACGTCACGGTGGTCGTCGAAGCAGGTGCACGGTCCGGCGCCCTGAACACCGCGCACCACGCCGCCCAACTCGGTCGACCGGTGTTCGCCGTGCCCGGGGCGTTCTCGTCCTCGGCGTCGGTCGGGTGCCACCGTCTCGTGGCGCAGGGCAGGGCGCAGCTCGTCGTCCACCCGAGGGATCCGGTGGACGCGGCCGTGGCGTCGAGCACACCGCTCACCGCCGACCGGCAGGGCGAGCCACTCGCCGGCGCACGCCACGATCCCGAGGTCCTCCGCGTGCTCGATGCCCTGGGTCGTCGAGCGATGCCGGAGCACGAGGTCGCCGGCCGGTCGGGGATGTCCCTCGCCGAGGTCGCCGACGCCCTGGCGCTCGCGCAGCTGCAGGGACTCGTCGTGCACGCGTCCGGCGGGTGGGCACGAGCCTGACGGTGGCCGGACCTACCCTGGTGCCGTGGCGGATCGGACGGACGACGGACTCGCGGTGGTGGTGGACGTGTTCCTCGAGCACTCCCGGCACGCCCGCGGGCTCAGCGAGCAGACCGTCCGCGCCTACGCGAACGACCTCGGGCAGCTCGTGACCTTCGCGGCCGGCCGTGGGATCGACCGCGTCGGCGGCCTCGAGCTCGACCTGCTGCGCGACTGGCTGTGGGACGCCGACCACCGTGGTCTCGCCCGGTCGACGATCGCCCGCCGGTCGTCGTCCGTGCGGGCGTTCACCCGGTGGGCGAGCGAGTCCGGGGCGCTGCCCGTCGACCCGGGGGCGCGGCTCCGCGCACCGAAGGGCGCTGCACACCTGCCGCGTGTCGTGACGTCCGACCAGGTGCGAGCCATCCTCGACGGACTGGCGGCACGTGCGGCGACGGACGACCCCGCGGCGTTGCGGGACGTGGCGGTCGTGGAGCTCCTCTACGCCGCGGCCATCCGGGTGAGCGAACTCGTCGGCATCGACGTCCTCGACCTCGACCGCCAGCGCCTGACCGTGCGTGTCCTCGGCAAGGGCGGTCGGGAGCGGGTCGTGCCGTTCGGCGTGCCTGCCCGCGACGCCGTCGAGACGTGGCTCGAACGTGGGCGACCGGTCCTCGCCGCCCGCTCCGACGTCGCGGACTCCGGCGCGCTGTTCCTCGGCGACCGGGGTACGCGGCTCGGGGTGCGCGGCGCCTACCGGATCGTCGCGCGCGTGCTGCAGGACCTGCCCGGCGAGGGGCCGAGCGGCCCGCACACCTTCCGGCACACCGCGGCGACGCACCTGCTCGACGGGGGAGCGGACCTCCGTGCCGTGCAGGAGCTCCTCGGACACGCGAGCCTCGGCACGACGCAGATCTACACGCACGTCTCCTCAGCGCGCCTGCGCGAGGTGTACCGGACGGCGCACCCCCGAGCGTGACCGTCCCTACCCGGCGCGGCCGCGTCCGTCACCCGCTCCAGGCGTCCTCCGGCAGCAGCACCGGCCACTCGGCAGCGGGCAGGTACGCCGTCGGGTCGACGTAGCGGTCGTCGAGCCGCGCGCCGAGGTGCAGGCACGGGTCCGAGGTCGGGCAGTGTCCGACCGCGACGCGCCCGACGGTGTCGCCCTGCGCGACGGCGTCCCCGGCGGTGACGGCCGGCGTCACGGAGTCGAGCGTGCTGCGGAGTCCGCCACCGTGGTCGATCGTCACCACGCCCCGGCCGGCGACCGAGCCGGCGAAGGTCACCGTGCCGTCGTCGACCGCGACCGCCGCGTCGCCGATCGCCGCGGGGACGTCGAGACCGCGATGGCCCGCTGCGTAGTCGTGGGCCGGTGCTTCCCACGGCCGGCTCACCACACGTGAACCGGTCGGCCACACCCACGGGGCCGGGCTCGGCTCGTCGTCCCCGACGACCGACTCGATCCGATCGACGTCGGCACGCCCCGCTGCGGCGCCGCACCCGGTGGTGAGGAGCAGGACGGCGGCGAGGAAGGCGGAGAGGGCGGACGCTGGGCGGAACTGGTGCACGACCGCGAGCCTCGCTGACGCGCACGCCGAGCGGGACGGCGGCGAGCCGACCTGTGGAGGGTGGGGCGCGCCTCCAGGCTGTGGGGGAGGGCAGAGGGGCGGCGGCGTGCGCGCCGGCGTCGGTGCTGGTGCATGGTGCGACGTCGCAGGCGTCGATCGACACGCGCGGTGTCGCACACCGGTGAGCAGACGTGCGCGCACGCGCACGCGCACGCGCCCGGGCACCGGGACCGCCCACCCCGGGCACCGCCAGCCTCACCGAACCCCGAGCCGCCCCGATTGCGCCCCCGCCCCGATTGCGCCCCTGCCCCGATCGGGGAGTACAGTCGGGGCCGCTCCGGAACACGCAACGCCGCTCGGACGGCGAACCAGCCGACCGCCGGGGCACCGTGCAGCATCCCGCACGGCGGCAGAACCCAGGAGCATCGTGTCCAACACGACCACCGGGCACGGCACCGACCGTGCGTTCAAGGGGAAGGTCACCGCGTTCGCCATCGCAGCAGCGGTGGGCGGTTTCCTCTTCGGATTCGACTCGTCCGTCATCAACGGCGCGGTCGACGCGATCAAGGGCGAGTTCGGCCTGTCCGAGGCCGCCAGTGGCTTCGCCGTCGCCTCGGCCCTGATCGGTTGCGCGTTCGGCGCGTTCTTCGCGGGCCGTCTCGCCGACCGCTGGGGGCGTACCCGGATCATGTTCTGGGCCGCCGTGCTCTTCCTCGTGTCCTCGATCGGGAGCGCGTTCGCGTTCGCGACGTGGGACCTCGTGATCTGGCGTCTCGTCGGTGGTCTCGGAATCGGGACCGCGTCGGTCATCGCCCCGGCGTACATCTCCGAGGTGTCGCCGAAGGCGATCCGTGGTCGTCTGGCCTCGTTCCAGCAGCTGGCCATCACGCTCGGTATCTTCGCGGCGCTGCTGTCCGACCAGGTGTTCGCGGTCACCGCGGGCGGAGCCTCCGAGACCGTCCTCGGCCTCGCCGCCTGGCGCTGGATGTTCCTCGTCGGCGTGATCCCGTCGGTGGTCTACGGCATCCTCGCGATCACGCTGCCGGAGTCGCCGCGCTTCCTGCTCGCCAAGGGGCGAACGGAGGACGCCCGCGAGGTCATGACGAAGATCGTGCCCCGCGACACCGTGAACACGAGCCTCGAGGAGATCCAGGACGGCATCAAGAAGGAGGCCAGCGAGAAGAAGGGCTCCATCCGGGGCAACCGCTTCGGCCTGCAGCCCATCGTCTGGGTCGGCATCATCCTCGCCGTGCTGCAGCAGTTCGTCGGCATCAACGTGATCTTCTACTACTCGACGACGCTCTGGCAGGCCGTCGGGTTCAAGGAGAGCGACTCCTTCCTGATCTCCACCATCACCTCGGTGGTGAACGTCGCGGTCACCTTCATCGCCATCTTCACGGTGGACAAGCTCGGCCGGAAGCCGCTGCTCGTCGCAGGTTCGGCCGGCATGTTCGTGTCGCTGCTCATGGTCGCGATCGCGTTCTCGCAGGCGACCATCGTGGACGGTGCACCGCAGCTGCCCGGAGCCTGGGGCATCATCGCCCTGATCTTCGCGAACTTGTTCGTCGTGTCGTTCGGCGCCACGTGGGGTCCGCTCATGTGGGTCCTCCTCGGCGAGATGTTCCCGAACCGCATCCGTGCGACCGCGCTCGGCGTCGGTTCCGCCGCGAACTGGGTCGCGAACTTCCTCGTCACGATCACGTTCCCGGTGCTGTCGAGCTTCAACCTGACGGTGACGTACGGCATCTACGCCCTGTTCGCCCTGCTCTCGCTCTTCTTCGTCCTCGCGAAGATCCCCGAGACGAAGGGTCGTTCGCTCGAGGAGATGGGCATCACCGCCGAGGGCGACACCGTGAGCGCCAAGGCCTGACGTCCCCACGATCCAGGGTCTGGAGGCCCGGATCACGCAAGCCGGTCGGCATGCGTGATCCGGGCCTCCAGTCTGTTAGCATCTATCCAGCAGCGCGCTGTGCGCGCTGACTTCGCGCGTCCACAGTGCTCATGATCACGCAGTGATCCAGAGCACGTCACGCGGCCACCGGTCCCACTCTCGTGAGTGGGCGGCCGCGCGGACAGGGCGCCAGGGGTCACGGCCACCGGGTCGCGACCGACACAACCGCAACAGGTTCGCAGTCATGCTGCGCGCCGAGAACACACAAGGAGGACGGCATGGCCGTCGTCACCATCCGCCAGCTGCTCGACAGCGGCGTCCACTTCGGACACCAGACCCGTCGGTGGAACCCGAAGGTGAAGCGCTTCATCCTCGCCGAGCGCTCGGGCATCCACATCATCGACCTGCAGCAGTCGCTGGCCTTCATCGACCGCGCGTACGACTTCGTCAAGGAGACGGTCGCGCACGGTGGCACGATCCTCTTCGTGGGCACCAAGAAGCAGGCACAGGGCTCCATCGCCGAGCAGGCGACCCGCGTCGGCCAGCCGTACGTCAACCAGCGTTGGCTCGGCGGTCTGCTCACGAACTTCCAGACGGTCTCCAAGCGCCTCGCGCGCATGAAGGAGCTCGAGGAGATCGACTTCGACGACACGACGAAGGGCTTCACCAAGAAGGAGCTCCTCATCAAGAAGCGCGAGCTGGACAAGCTCCACAAGACCCTCGGTGGTATCCGCAACCTCACGCGGACCCCGAGCGCGCTCTGGATCGTCGACACCAAGAAGGAGCACCTCGCCGTCGACGAGGCGCAGAAGCTCGGTATCCCGATCATCGGCATCCTCGACACCAACTGCGACCCCGACGAGATCACGTACCCGATCCCGGGCAACGACGACGCGATCCGCTCCGTCGGTCTCCTCACCCGCATCGTCGCCGACGCCGCGGCCGAGGGCCTGAAGACCCGCCACAACGGTGGCGACGACGAAGCGGCCGCCGAGCCCCTCGCCGAGTGGGAGCAGGAGCTCCTCGGTGGCGAGGCCGCCGCCACGACCCAGGCGCCCGCCGCTCCGGTTGCCGAGAACGACGCTGACGCGCAGGTCGCCGCCAAGGAGATCGGTGAGCCGATCGCCGACGAGGCGAAGAACGCGGAGCCCACGGCCGAGGCCGAGGCCGCCGCGGAGACCACCCCCGCCGAGTGACCACCGGGGGCGTCGGGCCGATCGGCTCGGCGCCCCTTTCTCTCTCTTTCGAACACACAGTCCAGAAAGGACTCCAGTCAATGGCCAACTACAGCCTTGCTGACGTGAAGAAGCTCCGTGAGGACCTCGGGGCCGGCATGATGGACGCCAAGAACGCCCTGGTCGAGGCCGACGGCGACTACGACAAGGCCGTCGAGCTCCTCCGCATCAAGGGTGCCAAGGCCGTCGCCAAGCGCGACGACCGTGCCACCTCCGAGGGTGTCGTCGTCGCGGTCGCCGAGAACGGCGCCGCCACGGTCGTCGAGCTCGCGAGCGAGACCGACTTCGTCGCGAAGAACGAGAAGTTCACCACCCTCGCGGACAAGGTCGTCGCCGCGGTCGCCGCTGCCGGTGCCGCCGACGTCGCTGCCGGCAACGCCGCGCCGCTCGACGGCAAGACCGTCGCCGAGGTCATCGACGAGAACGCCGCCGCGCTCGGCGAGAAGCTCGAGCTCCGCACGGTCACCCGTGTCGAGGGCGACGCGTTCGAGATCTACCTGCACAAGACCAGCCAGGACCTCCCGCCGCAGATCGCCGTCGTCATCGCGTACGCCGGTGACGACGCTGCCGAGGCCCGCTCGATCGCGCAGCACGTCGCGTTCGCCAACCCGACGTACCTCACGCGCGACGAGATCCCGGCCGAGGCCATCGAGAAGGAGCGCGCGACCGTCGAGGCGATCACGCGCGAGGAGGGCAAGCCCGAGGCTGCCCTGCCGAAGATCGTCGAGGGTCGCCTCAACGCCTACCGCAAGCAGGTCGCGCTCCTCGAGCAGGACTACGCGAAGGACAACAAGGTGTCCGTCGCGAAGGCCGCCGAGAACGCCGGCCTCACCATCCAGGGCTTCGCCCGCGTCAAGGTCGGCGCGTAGCGAACCCGTGACGGGGTCAGGAACCGATCGGTTCCTGGCCCCGTTTTCGCGCGCACCGCGCGTGTACATTTCCCGAAGACGACGAAGGGTGCACAGATGACCGACGAGAAGACCGGACGACGCCGCGTACTGCTGAAGCTGTCGGGGGAGGCGTTCGGTGCCGGGACCCTCGGTGTGAACCCGGACGTGATCGGCGCGATCGCCAAGGAGATCGCCACCGCAGCCCAGGACGTCGAGATCGCGATCGTGGTCGGCGGAGGGAACTTCTTCCGCGGCGCCGAGCTCTCGCAGCGTGGCATGGACCGCGGCCGGGCGGACTACATGGGGATGCTCGGCACCGTCATGAACGCCCTCGCGCTGCAGGACTTCCTCGAGCAGGCCGGCGCTGCGACCCGCGTGCAGTCCGCCATCTCGATGACCCAGGTCGCGGAGCCCTACATCCCGCGGCGCGCCGAGCGGCACCTCGAGAAGGGCCGGGTCGTCATCTTCGGTGCCGGCGCCGGGCTGCCCTACTTCTCGACCGACACCGTCGCGGCGCAGCGTGCGCTCGAGATCAAGGCCGACGAGGTCCTCGTCGCCAAGAACGGCGTGGACGGCGTGTACACGGCGGACCCGAAGAAGGACGCCACCGCCGAGAAGCTCCACCACGTGACCTACCAGGACGCGCTCCTGAAGGGCCTCAAGGTCGTCGACGCGACCGCGTTCTCGCTCTGCATGGACAACGGCATGCCGATGCACGTCTTCGGCATGGAGGGTGACGGGAACGTCGCCGCCGCCATCCGGGGCGAACGCATCGGCACGGTGGTCAGCAACTGACCTCCGCCGCTGACTAGACTCGACGCCAGTACCGAAGGAGAACCACCGTGATCAGTGATGTCCTGACCGAAGCCACCGAGAAGATGGCGAAGGCCGTGGAGGTCGCCAAGGACGACTTCTCGACCGTCCGAACCGGCCGCATCAACGCCGCGCTCTTCCAGAAGATCCCGGTCGAGTACTACGGCACGCCGACGCCGCTCGCGCAGCTGGCGTCCCTGCAGACGCCCGAGGCCCGCACGCTCATCGTGACGCCGTACGACAAGTCGGCGCTCAAGGAGATCGAGCGCGCGATCGCGACGTTCCCGAACCTCGGTGCGAGCCCGTCGAACGACGGCGAGATCGTCCGCGTGACGATCCCGGAGCTCACGCAGGACCGCCGCAAGGAGTTCGTGAAGCTCGTCCGCAGCAAGGGCGAGGACCACAAGGTCGTCATCCGCAACATCCGCCGACGCGCCAAGGACGACCTCGACGCGCTGAAGGGTGAGATCTCCGACGACGAGATCTCGCGCGGCGACAAGGACCTCGAGGCCCTGACGAAGAAGCACGTCGATCAGATCGACGACGCGCTGAAGAAGAAGGAAGCCGAACTCCTCGAGGTCTGATGCCCCGTCCAGACCAGGGCGGCGATGACCGCCCCACAGATCAGAAGCGTTCCGCCAAGGGGCTGCGCCAGGACTTCGACGCACGGGCACGTGCTGCCCGGACGGACTTCGAGGCGCAGCTCCGGCAGCGGAAGGCCGACTTCGGCGCCCGCAACGAGGCGCTGACGGCACGGACCGGCCGGAACCTGCCGGCGGCGATCGGCATCGCCCTCGCGTTCGCGGTGGTCATGCTCGGGTCGCTGCTCATCTGGAAGCCGTCGTTCATGGTCGTCGGCGCGTTCCTGCTCGGCGTCGGTGTGTACGAGCTCGCGAGCGCGATGCGGTTCGCCGGGCGCGACGTCCCACGGATCCCGAGCGTGCTCGTGAGCGTGGCGGTCGTCCCCGCAGCCTTCCTCGGCGGCCAGATCCCGGCGCTGTTCACGCTCCTCGGCGGCATCGTCTTCATCAGTCTCTGGCGCCTGGTCGAGGTCACGGTCACCAGACCGAAGCCGCCGGCGGGCAACGTCGTCCGCGACCTGACCAACGGGCTGTTCGTCCAGGCGTACATCACGCTGCTCGGTGCGTGCGTGGTCCTGCTCGCAGCGCAGCCGCTCGGTGAGCGGTGGGTGATCGCGTTCATCCTCGTGGTGGTGGCGGTCGACACCGGTGCCTACGCCACCGGGCTCAACCTCGGCAAGCACCCGATGGCCCCGCGGATCAGCCCGAAGAAGACGTGGGAGGGCTTCGCCGGCTCCGTCGCGGCGAGCATCCTCGTCGGGATCGTCGTCAGCTGGCTGATGCTCGGACTGCCGTGGTGGACGGGCATCATCCTCGGTGTGCTCATCTCCGGGTCCGCCACCCTGGGTGACCTCACCGAGTCGATGATCAAGCGAGACCTCGGCATCAAGGACATCTCGTCGTTCCTGCCCGGGCACGGCGGCCTCCTCGACCGGATCGACAGCATCCTGCCGTCGGCCGCCGTCGCGTACGTCCTGTACCTCGTCGTCAACCACTGACCGCGCGTCCAGGTCACACCAGGGTCCGGTCCTGGCAGAATGTCGCCGTGGCCACCACCTTCCCGAACGCAGACCGCTCCGCCCTCGGATACGACGTCGACGAGGTCGAGCGTTTCCTCGAGGACGCTCGTCGGGCCTACACGGCGAACGACAGCGCCCCCGCGATCGAGGCCGCGAAGATCCGTGCCACGGCGTTCTCGATGCGCAAGGGCGGCTACTCGACCGCGCACGTCGACGCTGCACTCGAGCGGCTCGAGGACGCCTTCGCCGCCCGTGAACGCGAGCGTGAGATCGCCGACATCGGACAGAAGGCCTGGTACGCCGAGGCCCGCGCGAAGGCGTCCGACGTGGTCGACCGACTCGAGCGTCCGGACGGGCAGCGGTTCAGCCGGGTCAGCGTGCTCGGCACCGGGTACCACCCGAAGGACGTCGATGCCTTCGCCAAGCGCCTCGGGGGGTACTTCCGTGAGGGCAAGCCGCTCAGCCTGACCGAGGTGCGTTCGATCGTGTTCCGGCCCAAGCACGGCGGGTACCGAGAGGGACAGGTCGACGCGCTGCTCGACGCCGTCGTCGAGGTCATGCTCGCCGTCCGCTGACGACGCGCTCGCGCGGGTGCTTCGCTTTCCGTGATCGTTCCGTTATCCTGGTCAGACTCATGGGCAGGCACACGGCAGACATCAGCTCCGACCGCGATACCCGCGAGCACCTCGGCCTCACGGCCGCCGGTGAGCGCCGCGCGGCACTGAACCGAACCCGCACGGCGGAGAACTCGGTCCTCCCGGCGAACCCGACGGTGGTGACGGCATCGGTGCCGACCGCCCCGGCCAACGCTCCGAAGTCCGTCGCGGCGAACCGTGTGTCGGACACCGAGGGCGCCCAGGCGTCCGTGGCGCGCGCAGTCCCCGCGACGCCCACCGACCCCCGCATCGTCAAGCAGCGCCGTGCTCGGGCGATCGCAGCGCCGACGAAGCCCAGCAGCGTCCGCAGTGTGAACTCCTTCATGCGCAAGCGTGCGACGATCCCCGCGCTCTCGTTCTTCGCGGTGTCCGGCATCGTCGTCGGATCGCTCTTCAACCCGATGCAGCCCGACGTCGCCCAGGCCGCGGTGTCCGCACCCGTGCTCGTGAAGGCGCCGGTCGCTCCGCAGGAGTACACGACGCACGGCACCTACGCGGCGTTCGACGTCTCGCGTGACGAGTACGGCGTGACCGTGCCGAAGCCCAAGGTCACCGAGGCGCCGAAGACCGACACGACGGACGACGCCACGGACACCGACGCCACGAAGAGCGTCAGCGCCTCGAACACGCTCGCCGCGACCGCCGCGACCCCCGACCCGGGCAGCGCCCAGGCGATCGCGCTCCAGATGGTCACCGCGCGCGGATGGGGCACCGACCAGTACAACTGCCTGGTCTCGCTCTGGAACAAGGAGTCGGGCTGGCGCGTCAACGCGTACAACCCGAGCGGTGCGTACGGCATCCCGCAGGCGCTGCCCGGCAGCAAGATGGGGACCGTCGGCGCCGACTGGCAGACCAACCCCGCCACGCAGATCACGTGGGGCCTGAACTACATCTCCGGTGTGTACGGCACCCCGTGCGGTGCGTGGGGGCACAGCCAGTCCTTCAACTGGTACTGATCGGCAGTTCCGGTGCCGCGCAGCAACCGGCCGCGGCGTCCCCGCGGTCGTGACCTCGAGCACGAGGACGAACCGACCGGTCTCGACCGGTTGATGAGCTCCTGGAAGCGCACCGAGGTCCGCCGTGGCCGCGAGTACCTCGTGCAACCGGTGTCCGCGGCGTCCGCGCAGAAGGAGTACGTCTGCCCCGGCTGCGGCGGGACCGTGCTGCCCGGGACCGCCCACGTCGTCGTGTGGCGGGCGGACGGCGTCCTCGGCGACGCGGCAGACCTGGCGTCCCGTCGCCACTGGCACAACCACTGCTGGAGCATCGCGTGACCCACGACACCGGCACCACCGAGATCCGTTCGAACACCGAGCTGCCCGCCCGGCGTACCGACATCGAACTCGTCACGGACGACCACCTCACGCTGGTCGGCGAACTCGCCGAGCCCCTCGACCGCCCGGCACGCGGCACGATCGTCACGCTGCACCCCCTCCCGACGGCGCACGGGTTCATGGACTCGCACGTGCTGAAGAAGGCCGCGGCCCGCCTGCCGGCCCTGGCGGACATCGCCGTGCTGCGCTTCAACTTCCGGTCGGTGTCGTCGCCCCGCGGGACGTCCGAGGGTACCTTCGGCGACGGCGTCTCCGAAGGGTTCGACCTCCGGGCGGCCGTGTCGGACGTCGTCGACCGCGGCCTGCCCACGCCGTGGCTCGTCGGGTGGTCGTTCGGCACCGAGGTCATCCTGAAGCACGCCCTCGAACACGTGGAGTCCGGCCGGGTCGCCGGGGTCGTCCTGCTGTCGCCGCCGCTGCACCGCACGTCCGACGACGAGCTCGCTCGCTGGGCCGCCGCGGACGTGCCCGTGGTGGCACTGGTCCCGGAGCACGACGACTTCCTGCAACCGGACGAGGCCGCACGGCGGTTCGCCCTCGCACCGAACGTCCGGGTCGTCCCGGTCGAGGGCGCGAAGCACCTCTGGGTGGGGGAGCGGTACGTGCGGATCGTCCTCGACGCGATCGCCGACCTCGTCGTGCCGGGCAGCGCGCCGCTCCCGACGCACCTGCCCGCCTAGCGTTCCGCGGACGCCTCGCGGTCCTCGTCGGCCGTGGTGTCGACAGCGCCGTCCGTGTCGACCGCCGGAGCGTTCCCGAGGAGACCGGTTGCGTGGGTCAGCACGCCCCGGAGGTTCTCGAGGTACCCGGCGACCGCGTCGCGCTCGGTCCGGATCGCGGCGAGGCGGTCCTCCGACTCGGCGATGATGCCGGCCGTGCGCTCCTCGGCGTCGGCGATCATCTTGTGCACGCGGTCCTGCGCGTCGGCGACGATCGTGCGCGCGTGCTCCTGCGCGTCCGAGGTGCTCGACCGCTCGAGGTCGTCGGCTTCCTGCTGGAGGCGCTCGGCACGCTCCCGGGCCTCGGAGGCACGGCGGGTGGCCTCGGCCAGCTGCAGGTTCGCCTCGTCGAGGTACTTCTGCGTCTCGGTGACGGTGTCGTGGTGCTTCTGCAGGTAGTCCTGCTCGGCGTCGTCGCGTCGCGCGGCGAGTTCCGACTCGAGCGTCGTGCGGGCCTCGTCGCGCTCTCGGGCGATCTCGGCGCGGACCTCGTCGCGCTCCTTCGTCAGGTCGGCACGCGCGGTGTCGATCTCCTGTCGGAGGGCGGTGCGCTCGGCCTCGAGCGTGTCGAGCTCGGCGGTGCGACGGTCGGCGATCTCGGTGTCGACCTCGGCGTGCTCGCGATCCCGGCGTGCGGCGAGCTCGTTCTCGTGCTCGCGGGCGGCGCGCTCGGCGACGGCCGCTGCCTCGGTGCGCTCGCGTTCGATGCGTGCCGCGTGCTCCTCGAGCTCGCGGGCGATGCGGTCGGCGGTCTCCTGCACCAGGCGGGCGTTCTCGGCGCGGGTCTGCTCCTCGTCCACCCGGAGCTGGGCTCGGGCGGCCTCGATCTCCTGCTCGAGCGCGGTGCGGGCGCCGGCGAGCTCGCGCTCCCACCCGGCACGCGCGGCGGCGAGTTCCTCGTCGAGGACACGGCGGCGGTCGGCGAGCTCGGTGTCGATCTCGGCACGACGACGGTCGACCTCCGACGCGAGGTCCGCGCGGCCGGTCTCGAGCTCCAGGGCGTGCGCCTGCTGCTGCTCGTCCCGCTCACGGTGCCAGGCTGCCCGGCCTTCGGTGACCTCGCGCTCGAGCGCCTCGCGTCGGGTCGTCTCCTCCTGGTCGAGGTCCTCGACGCGACGGGCGTGGTCGGCCTCGAACACACTGCGGCGGTGCTCGGTCTCACGGTCGAGGTCGGCGGCGGCCTGACGGGCCCCGGCGGACTCGCGCTGGGCGATCTCGCGCAGCTCGGCGACCTCGTGCTCGACCTGGGCGCGGAGGGCGTTCGTCTCGCGGATCGCGACCGAGCGGACCTCGGCGGCCTCGGTGACGGCGGCACCGCGGATCGCGGCGGCCTCGTTGCGGGCGTCCTGCGTGAGCAAGCCGGCCTCGGCGCGGGCGCGCTCGACGGTGTCGGCGGACTCGGCGCGGGCACGGGTCAGTTCGTTCGTGGAACGGGTGCGTGCGTCCTCGAGGGTGTCGCGCGCTTCTTCCTGTGCCTCGCGCAGGGTCCGGTCGGCCTCGGCGCGGCTGGACGCCCGGAGCCGCTGGGCGTCGATGTCCGCCTGGCTGATCAGCCGGGTGGACTGCTCCTCGGCGACACGGAGCGTGGACTCGAGCCGGGTCCCGAGACCGCTGTACGTGGGGGTGCCGGCTTCGTCGAGCTCACCCTGCAGCTCCGACACCCGCGACTGCAGGAGACGGATCTCCTTCGCGGCGTCGGCCCGGTCGTTGTTCGACTTGATGAGCTCGCGGCGTAGGTCGTTCAGCGAACGGTCCACGTCTTCGCGGCGGTACCCGCGCAGCTCGGTCCCGAACTCTGCCTCGTCGTTCGCCACGTGTTCGCTCCTGGGTGCTCGGCGGAGGGCACAGGGAAGGCCCGGCCACGATTGTAGTGGCGCGTCGGAATCGTCGGCTGTGACCGCGGACAGCGCCGGGGGATGCGCCGTCCAGGCTCGCTCGCTATCCTGGAGCGCTGATTCGCGCGCCGTCACCCCCACCCCGGCGCGGTAGGGAGAAGATCCGTGCGATTCGTCCTGGCGATCGTCAGTTTCGTCATCGGTCTGTTGCTCGTCGCGCTCGCGGTCGGCCAGCGGACCGTGTTCGAGCCACCGTCGTCGCTCAGCGCGTCGTCGTCCTCGAAGAGCTCGGCGCCGGTGACGGTGATCCCGGGCTCCACCCTCAACGCGAACCCCGGCTACCAGCGCATCAATCTCGCGGGCTCCGGCAAGGTCTTCGCGGCCTACGGCAAGACCTCCGACGTGAACGCGTGGGTGGGCGACGCGAAGCACACGACCATGCGGTTCGACGCCGACCAGGCGAAGCTCGTCGGTCGGACGACCGGCAGCGAGTCCAGCGTCCCGGACCCTGCCGGCAGCGACCTCTGGTACCAGGAGTACGACGGCGCCGGGCAGTTCACCGTGCGGCTGCCGAAGGACGTCTCCGTGATCATCGTCGGTGACGGCAAGAGCGCTGCGCCGAGCGACGTCTCGGTCACCTGGCCGCGCGACACCGCCACCCCGAGTGTCGGGCCGTTGCTCGTCGCCGGTGGTGTCTTCCTCGTCGGAGGCCTCGTGCTGCTCATCTGGGCCTTCGTCCACCAGCGTCGTGGTCGTGGTCCGCGTCGCCGCAGCGGGGGTTCGCGTCCGCCGCGTGTCCGTGCATCGCGTCGTGCCGCAGCTGCCGGTGCGCAGGTGCCGGTCCGCGGTCGCCGTGGTCGGCGCGCGTTCGTGGCGATCCCGGTCCTGCTCGTCGGTGCCCTCGGCCTCGCCGGGTGTTCGGCGGACTACTGGCCCCAGGGCGGCTCCGCAGCGAGCCCGACGCCCACCGCCACCGCCACCGGCGCGGCTGCCCAGACCGAACCGACCGCCGCGACCAAGCAGCAGATCAGCCGCATCGTCGAACGGGTGGCCGCGGTCGCGAAGCAGGCCGACGAGACCCGGGACGCCCGGCTCGCGGGGGAGCGCTTCACCGGCGCTGCGCTCGACCTCCGCACGGCCAACTACACGATCCGCGCGAAGGACGCCGACGTCGACGCACCGCCGGCCATCTCCGCCGACCAGGTCTGCGTTGCGCTGCCCCAGCAGACCGACTCGTGGCCGCGCACCGTGTTCGCCGTCGTCGCCGAGGACTGCGACGCCAAGTCCGCACCGCAGGCCCTGACCCTCGTGCAGGACTCCGCGCGTGACGCCTACAAGGTGGCGTACGACGTGTCGCTCGAGGCCGCGGCGAAGATCCCGAGCCTTGCCCCCACGTCGATCGGGGCCGCACTGCTCGCGCCGAACACGAAGCTGCTCTCGATCGCGCCGGACCAGATCGCCCGCGTCTACGGCGACATCCTGTCGAAGGACAAGGACAGCACGTACGCGTCGTACTTCCAGGCTGACGGCGACGGGCTCAGGTCGACGATCGGCAAGGCCTACAAGGACAAGAAGTCCGCGTCCCTGCCCGACACGGCCAAGATCGAGTACTCGTCCGAGGTGCCGGCCGACAGCGCCGTGGCGATCGCCACGGACGGCGCGGGAGCGCTGGTCTCCGCCGAGCTCAACGAGATCGAGAAGGTCACGCCGACGGCGGCGGGCGCCGAGGTCAACACCGAGGGTGCGGTCAAGGCGCTCTCCGGTGTCGACTCCAGCACGAAGGGCATCAGCGCCACCTACGGCGTCCAGCTGCTCTTCTACGTGCCCCCGGTGGGCACCGATGACAAAGTGGTCCTGCTCGGGTTCACGCAGGGCCTGACAGCAGCGAGTGAGGTGCAATGACCAACGTCCCCCCGACCCCGTCCGGTCTCCGCGGAGCCGTCGACCTGTCGTCCCTCGTCGACCGCGCGCAGCGGCCGCCCCAGCCCCCGGCACCCGCCGGTGGCCCGGCGGGTGTGTCCGCCGGCGGCGGCCCCGGCAGCGAGACCGGCGCCGACCTGACCGTCCCGTCCCTCGTCCTCGACGTCACGGACCAGTCCTTCCAGGACGTCTTGCAGCTGTCCACGATCGTCCCGGTGATCGTCGACATCTGGGCGGAGTGGTGCGGGCCGTGCAAGCAGCTCTCGCCGATCCTCGAGCAGCTCACCGCCGACTACGACGGCCGTGTGCTCCTCGCCAAGGTGGACGCGGACACCAACCCGCAGCTCGTGCAGGCCTTCCAGGCTCAGTCGATCCCGACCGTGGCCGCGCTCATCGGCGGGCGTCCCCTCGGGCTGTTCGTCGGTGCGCTGCCCGAGGCGCAGGTCCGCGACGTCTACGAGCAGGTCCTCGCCGCCGCCGCCGAGAACGGTGTCTCCGGACGCGTCACGGTCGACGGAGCGGCCCCGGCCGACGCGGTCGAGCAGGGCGAGCCCGAACCCGAGCCGCTGCCGCCGCACCACCAGGCCGCGTACGACGCGATCGAGCAGGGCGACTACGCCACCGCGATCCAGGAGTACAAGACCGCCATCGCGCAGGACCCGCACGACCAGATGGCCGTCGCCGGGCTCGCGCAGGTCTCGCTCCTCGACCGGCTGAACGGTCACACCGCGGACGAGATCCGTGCCGCGGCCGCCGCCGACCCGACGGACGTCGCGGCGCAACTGGCCGTCGCGGACCTCGACATCTCCGGCGGACACGTCGACGATGCGTTCGGTCGTCTGCTGGACCTCGTGCCGACGGTCTTCGGCGACGCGCGAGAACCCCTGCGCGCCCGCCTGGTCGAGTACTTCGAGCTCATCGGCACCGAGGACCCGCGTGTGATCGCAGCCCGGCGTCGCCTGGCGAGCGCCCTGTACTGAGCGCACCCACGAGACGGACGGGAGGCGCGGTGCCAGCTGGCACCGCGCCTCCCGTCCGTTTTCTGGGGACGTTCTCCCGCGTCTACCGCGCCAGCTTCAGCCAGACGGCGCCGAGCGGCGGCACCACCAGGTGCGCCGACGCGGGGCGTCCTGCCCACGGGGTGTCCTCCGCGGTGACGACGCCGAGGTTCCCGACGCCGGACCCGCCGTACTCCGCGGCGTCGGTGTTGAGGACCTCGTGCCAGGAGCCCGCCGTCGGCAGCCCGAAGCGTCGCTCCACCGGGACCCCGGAGAAGTTCACGAAGACGGCCAGGCGATCGTCTCCGTCCTTGCGCAGGAACCCGAGCGTGGAGTGCGGCGCGTCCCCGCCCTCGATCCACTCGAAGCCGTCAGCGGTGGCGTCGTGGGTCCAGAGCGCTGGGGTCTCCCGGTACACCCGGTTGAGCGACGCGACGAGGTCCTGCACACCGCGGTGGCCCGGGTCGTCCAGCAGCCACCAGTCCAGCCCGCGGGCCTCGGACCACTCGGTGGGCTGCGCGAACTCCTGGCCCATGAACAGCAGCTGCTTGCCCGGGTGCGCCCACATGAAGGCCAGGTAGGCCCGCACGTTCGCGAGCTTCTGCCACTCGTCGCCGGGCATCTTGCCGTACAGGGAGCCCTTGCCGTGCACGACCTCGTCGTGGCTGATCGGCAGCGTGAACTGCTCGCTGAACGCGTACACGAACGAGAAGGTGATCTCGTCGTGGTGGTAGCTGCGGTACAAGGGTTCGCGCTCGATGTACTGGAGCGAGTCGTGCATCCAGCCCATGTTCCACTTCTGGCCGAAGCCGAGCCCGCCGGCGCTCGTGGGCTGGGTGACGCCCGGCCACGAGGTGCTCTCCTCGGCGATCATCACGATGCCGGGGTAGCGCTTGTACGCGGTGGCGTTCGTCTCCTGCAGGAACGAGATCGCCTCGAGGTTCTCTCGCCCACCGTGGACGTTGGGCAGCCACTCGGTCCGCGAGTAGTCGAGGTAGAGCATCGAGGCGACGGCGTCGACCCGGAGCCCGTCGATGTGGAACTCCTCGAGCCAGTAGAGCGCGTTGGCGACGAGGAAGTTGCGCACCTGCGGCTGCCCGAAGTCGAACACGTACGTGCCCCAGTCGAGCTGTTCCCCGCGGCGGGGGTCCGGGTGCTCGAACAGGGCGTAGCCGTCGAACTTGCCGAGCGCCCACTCGTCCTTCGGGAAGTGCCCGGGGACCCAGTCCATGATCACGCCGATGCCCGCCGAGTGCAGGCGGTCGATGAGGTACCGGAGGTCGTCGGGGGAGCCGAAGCGTGCGGTCGGTGCGTAGTAGCCGGTGACCTGGTAGCCCCACGAACCGCCGAACGGGTGCTCGGACAGCGGCAGGAACTCGACGTGGGTGAACCCGAGGTGCTGCACGTGCCCGATGAGCTGGTCGGCGGCGTCACGGTACGACAGCCCCGGACGCCACGAGCCGAGGTGGACCTCGTAGACGCTCATCGGCCGGTCGTGCGTGGTGGTCTTCGCCCGGTGCTCCATCCACTGCGCGTCGCCCTCGGACCACGTGTAGTCGGACGAGGTGATGACGGAGGCGGTGAGCGGCGGGACCTCGGTGCGTCGGGCGAACGGGTCGGCGCGTTCCACCCAGCCGGAGTCCGTGAGGAGCTGGAACTTGTACCGCTGGCCCTCGAGCGCGCCGGGCCAGAACAGCTCCCAGACGCCGAGGTCGGTGAGCCGACGCATCGCTGTGGTGCGGCCCTCCCAGCCCTCGAAGTCGCCGATGACCCGGACCGCCGTCGCACGGGGTGCCCACACCGTGAACGACACCCCGTCGACGCCGTCGACGGTCGTGAGGTGTGCGCCGAGGTGGTGCCACAGCTGCTCGTCGCGGCCCTCGCCGAACAGGTGCAGGTCGAGCTCGCCGATCGTCGGGGCGAACCGGTACGCGTCGTCCGTCGTCCAGGTCGCGTCGTCGGTGTCGGTGGACTCGTCGTAGTCGTAGTCCGCCTCGACCCGGTACCGGCCGAGGTCACCCGCGACGGCTCCGGCCCACAGGCCGTCGCCCTCGTGCGTCAGCTCGATGTCGTCGCCGTCGGGGCGGACGATCCGGACGGCGTCCGCGAGGTGCCGGACCACCCGGACGCTCGTACCGCCGTCGACGGGGTGCGGGCCGAGCACGTCGTGCGGCTGCGACCAGCGGGCCTCGGCGACCTGCTGGCGGAGCCAGTCCTCGAGCGGGGCGGGATGCGGCTCGGAAGCAGCACCGGACGACGGTGCCGCCGGGGCTCCCGACGTGACCGTTGCTGCCGGAGTGTCGGACGCCGGTGCGGTGGGTGCGCCGCTGCCGACGGCTTCGACGGCTTCGACGGCTTCGACGGCTTCGACCGCGATGTGCCGCGGGTGCGCCGCGTCCGATGCGTGACCGGCCAGCGTCGCGGACTCGGGGACCCCGCGGTCGGGAGCCTCGTGCGGAGCCGGCGGCGCTCCGGGCAGGTCCTCGCCGGGGGCGGAGACGCGCGGCTCGTAGCGCTGGGCCGGCGGCGTGGTCGGCCGGGCCTCGTACGACGCCGGGGTCACGGGGGCGTCCGCCCGCTCGGCGGCGACGTGGTGCGCGGGGTGCGTCGGACGTGGGGTGTCGGACGGCATGCGACGCGGGAGCACGGGCGGTGGGGGCGGCGGGACCGCCGGCACGCCGGGAGCGTCGCCCCGAGCCTTCCGTGCGTCGTCCTCGGGGTGGGTGTCGGTCATCGGTGGGGTCCCTCCACGACGAGCAGGTGCACGGGTTCCTGGAATGCGTCCAGGCGGACGTAGTTCGACGATCCCCAGACCCAGCGCTGACCGGTCACGACGTCGCGGACGTCGAACGCCTGCTCCGGGCCGAGGCCGAGGGCGGCGAGGTCGAGGTGGACCGTGGTCTCACGGGCCGAGTGGGGGTCGACGTTCGCGACGACGATCACGGTGTCGTCGCGGCCCGAGCGGATGAACCGTCCGGGCAGGTGCTTCGAGTAGACGACGATGGCCGGGTCCTCGGCGTCGTGCACGTGCAGGTTCCGGAGCTGGCGGAGCGCGGGGTGCGCCTGCCGGAACCGGTTGAGCATCGTGACGTACGGCGCGAGGCTCGCACCCTCGGCCTCGGCCAGGGCGAAGTCGCGGGGCTTGTACTCGTACTTCTCGTTGTCGATGTTCTCTTCCGAGCCCGGTCGGGCGACGTCCTCGAAGAGCTCGTACCCGGAGTACATGCCCCACGTGGGTGCCCCCGTCGCGGCGAGCGCCGCCCGGATCTTGTAGCCGGCGCGGCCGCCGAACTGCAGGTACTCGGTGAGGATGTCCGGCGTGTTCACGAACAGGTTCGGGCGCAGGTACGCGCTCGTCTCGTGCGAGAGCTCGTCGAAGTACTCGGCGATCTCGTCCTTCGAGTTGCGCCAGGTGAAGTACGAGTAGGACTGCTGGAACCCGACCTCGGCGAGGGCACGCATCATCGCGGGACGCGTGAACGCCTCGGCGAGGAAGACGGTGTCGGGGTGCTCGTCGCGGACCTCGCGGATCACGCGTTCCCAGAACCAGAGCGGCTTGGTGTGCGGGTTGTCGACGCGGAAGATCCGGATGCCGAAGGCGATCCAGTGCCGGAGCACCCGGAGGACCTCGGTGACCAGGCCCTCGGGGTCGGAGTCGAACTGGATCGGGTAGATGTCCTGGTAGCGCTTCGGCGGGTTCTCGGCGGTGGCGATCGAGCCGTCGGCGCGCTGCGTGAACCAGTCCGGGTGTTCGGTGACCCAGGGGTGGTCGGGGGAGCACTGCAACGCGAAGTCGAGGGCGACCTCCATCCCGGTGTTCTTCGCCGTCTCGACGAAGTCGCGGAAGTCGTCCTCGGTGCCGAGGTCGGGGTGGATCGCGTCGTGCCCGCCCTCCGGCCCGCCGATGGCCCAGGGGCTGCCCGGATCGTGCGGCCCGGGGGTCAGGGTGTTGTTCGGGCCCTTGCGGGCGGTCGTGCCGATGGGGTGGATCGGGGGCAGGTAGACGACGTCGAAGCCCATGCGGGCGACACCGGGCAGACGGCGCGCGGCGGTGCGGAAGTCGCCGCTCTTCCACGATCCGTCGGCGTTCTTCTTCGCGCCCTCGCTCCGGGGGAAGAACTCGTACCAGGCGCCGACGCCCGCGCGGGTCCGTTCGACGTCGAGCAGCTGTGTCGGGGAGTGCGTGCGCAGCGAGGTCAGCGGTGCTTCTTCGACCTCGGCGGTGATGCGCGGGTCGTCGACGGCAGCGAGGCGCTCGGCCGGGTCGAGGTCGGTGTCTCGGATGCGGTCGGCGGCGCGCGTGGCTGCGGGGGAGTCGGTCTCCGCTGCCAGGCGGTCGAGGAGCACGGCGCCGTCGAGCAGGGTCGCCTCGGTGTCGACGCCGGCGGCGATCTTGAGCCGCGCCCCGTGCAGCCAGCTCGCCCAGTCGTCGGCGTAGGACTCGACGTGCCACGTCCAGACGCCGGTGTGGTCGACCTGCACCGTGGCCTCGTACCGGTCGGTGCCGGCGGCGACGAGGACGAGCGGCACCGTGCGGGTGCCCCCGTCCGGCCGTTCGAGGACGAGGTCGGCGCCGATGACGCCGTGTCCCTCGCGGAAGACGGTGGCACCGAACGTGATCACCTCGCCGTCGAACGCCTTGCTGGGGAATCCGTTCGGCGTGGTGGGGGCGAGCTCGGTGATCGGGATGCGCCCGATCTTCGGTCGGCGGGGTCGGTCTGCGGTGGCCACGGAGCCGACGCTACCCGGCGAGGGCCTCCGCGTTCCCCGGAACGTGCCGTCTGTGGAGAGTCGGGCGCGCCGTGGAGCTGTGGAGGGACGGACTGGAGGCGCGTGGCGGCGCCGCCACGCGCCTCCAGTCCGACCCGCCGTCAGGCGATCTCGAAGACGTGGATCCCCGGGCCGTAGGCCGTGAAGACCTGTCCGGCGGGCCGGAGCCGCTCGTGGTCCCGGTGCTTCTCGCTCGACCACGCCAGGCGGTACCCGAGCAGGTCCTCGCGCGTGGGCAGCGTGATGTCCCGCGTGCGCCCGCTGCCGTGCACGACCACCAGCACGCGGTCGAACGGCTCGTGCTCTGGTGTCGACTCGACGAAGTACTGCAGGGCGCGGTGGATGGGCTGGTCCCAGCCCTCGATCGTCATCGGCTGCCCGTCCGGCCCGTACCAGGACATCCGCGAGGCTCCAGGGGTCTCCTGTCCCTCGACCCCGAAGCGCGTCGGCCGCAACGCAGGGTGCGCCGCGCGGAGCCGCGCCAGGGATGCGATTGCGGACGTCATCGACTCGGCGTCCTCGTCGTCGGACCAGTCGACCGGAGTGAGGTCGTCGGACACCACGTAGGCGTTGTTGTTCCCGTGCTGCGTTCTGCTGCGCTCGTCTCCGGCGGTCAGCATGGGCACGCCCGCGGAGAGCATCAGGGTCGCTGCGAGGTTCCGCATCGACCGCCCGCGGGCCGCTCGGACCCCTCGGTCGGCGGTGTCGCCCTCGATCCCGTGGTTGAACGAGCGGTTGTCGTTCGAGCCGTCGCGGTTCTCCTCGCCGTTCGCCTCGTTGTGCTTGCCGTCGTACGACACCAGGTCGAGCAGCGTGAAGCCGTCGTGGGCGGTGACGAAGTTGATGCCGGCGAGGGGCCCGCGTGCTGTGTCGAAGAGGCTCCTCGATCCTGTCAACGCATCAGCCAGCCGGCCGATGCCGTGCGCCGGGGCACCGTTCCGGCGTTCCTCGGCGATGTCGGTGAGCCAGAACTGCCGCACGGTGTTGCGGAAGCCGTCGTTCCACTCGCTCGTGCGGGGGCCGAACGAGCCGGTCTTCCAACCGTCGGGCCCGACGTCCCAGGGCTCGGCGATGACGAGCGTGTCCTGCAGGTCCGGGTGGTTCCGGATCCGGTCGAGCAGCGGGTGCGCCGGGTCGAACACGTGGTCGCCGTCCCGGCCGAGGGCTGCCATGAGGTCGAAGCGGAACCCGTCGACCTGCACGTCACGCGCCCAGTACCGCAGGCTGTCGACGATCAGGTCGGCCGTCGCCTCGACCGAGGTGTCGAGCGTGTTCCCGCAGCCGGTCGTGTCGTAGTACGCCGCCGTATCGTCGTCCGGCAGGCCCGCCCACCGGTACCGGTTCGCCCCGGCGATGCCCCGCAGCGAGCTCGTGGGGCCGCCGAGCCCCTCTTCGGCGGTGTGGTTGTACACGACGTCGAGCACGACCTGGATCCCGGCCGCGTGCAGCAGCCGGACCATGCCCTTGAACTCGCGGAGCACGGCGGACGCGCCCTCGGCACGTGCTCCGGGGGAGGCGTGGGCGGCGTGCGGCGCGAAGAAGCCGAGCGTGTTGTAGCCCCAGGCGTTCTCGCGCCCGGCGTCACGCAGCCACCGCTCGGTGTCGAAGGCGTGCACCGGCAGGAGTTCGAGCGTGGTCACGCCGATGCGGTGCAGGTGCGCGATCGTGCTCTCGTGCGCGATGCCGGCGTAGGTGCCCCGCAGGTGCTCGGGGACGGCGGGGTTGGCGGCCGTCAGGGTCCGGACGTTCGCCTCGTACACGACGGCCCGGTCGAGCGGCGTCGTCGGCTTGACCACCCCGCCCCAGTCGAACGCGTCGTCGACCACCACGCCCGTCCACCGCGAGGCCGTCCCGCGGGTGATCCCTCGGGCGTACGGGTCGAGCAACGGTCGGGTGGGATCGAACGCGTGCCGCGGCCCCGTCGGCCCGTCGACGAGCAGGTGGTAGGTGTCACCCGGCTCGACACCGGGGACCTCGCCGCTCCAGACGTCGCCGGACTGCGTCAACGGCACGGTCCCGCGGCCGTCGACCACGATCGACACGGCCGTCGCCGAGGCGGAGCGGACCGAGAACCGCGGGACACCGGCCCCCAGGGTGAACCCCTGGGTCTCGTCGATCGCGGTCTCGTGCATGCCCACCAGGGTACGAGGACCCACGGGTATCCTGGAAACGCTCGTTCAGGGGGTGCAGATGCCGGTCTACCTCGACCACGCCGCGACGACGCCGATCCTGCCGGAGGCGCTCGCCGCGTTCACGGCTGCGCTCGGCACCGTCGGCAACCCCTCGTCGATCCACAGCGCCGGGCAGCAGGCGAAGATGTTGCTCGAGGACGGCCGCGCCGCGGTCGCTGCCTCGCTCGACGCCGATCCGGTCGAGGTCGTCTTCACCTCCGGCGGCACCGAGAGCATCAACCTCGCCGTCAAGGGCATGTTCTGGGCACGGCAGCAGGACCGACCGCGGCCCCGCATCGTCGTGCCCGCCGGCGAGCACCACGCGACCGTCGACACGGTCGAGTGGCTCGAACGCCACGAGGGCGCGGTCGTCGACGTGGTCCCGTTGGACGCGCAGGGTCGCGTGGACCTCGGAGGCCTGGAGGCACGACTCGCCGACGCCTCGGACGTCGCCCTGATCACGTTCCTGTGGGCGAACAACGAGGTGGGCACCATCCAGCCCGTGTCACGGATCGTCGAGCTCGCGCACGCCGCGGGCGTGCCCGTGCACAGCGACGCGGTCGCCGCCTACGGGCAGGTACCGGTGTCGTTCGCGGCCTCCGGCCTCGACGCGCTGAGCGTGTCCGCGCACAAGATCGGCGGGCCGGTGGGCATCGGCGCGCTCGTCCTCGGGCGGAAGGCCACGGTCGAGCCGCTCATCCACGGCGGCGGTCAGCAACGCCAGGTGCGGAGCGGCACGCAGGACGCCCCGGCCGCCGCGTCCTTCGGGGTCGCAGCCGCGATGCCGCACGCGGACGTCCGTGCGCTGCGGGACCGGCTCGTCGCCGGTGTCCGGGCCGCCGTGCCGTCCGCGGTGCTGATGGGAGACCCGGTCGACCGCCTGCCGGGCAACGCGCACTTCACCTTCCCGGGCTGCGAGGGGGACTCGCTGCTGTTCCTGCTCGACGCCGCCGGGGTCGCCGTGTCGACCGGTTCGGCGTGCCAGGCCGGTGTCCCCGAGGCGTCGCACGTCCTGCTCGCGATGGGGCTGTCCGAGCAGGACGCCCGCGGAGCACTGCGGATCACGCTGGGGCACACCACGACGGACGCCGACGTCGACGCGTTCCTGGCAGCACTGCCGGACGCGGTGGCGCGGGCGGGGGCCGCGGGGATGGCGTCGCGCGAGCCGATCCTCGGGCGCTAGGCCCGCGGCGCTCGCAGGGCGGAGCGTGGGATCACGAGCCGGTCGCCACCGCCCCGCGGAGCGATCGGAGGCCCACACGGATCTCGTCGACCAGGTGCCCCGGCTGTTCGAGCGCTGCGAAGTGTCCGCCACGCTCGGCGACGGCGTAGTGGATCAGGTCGGGGTACTTGTCCGCGATCCAGCTCCGCGGCAACAGCGGGATGTCCTTCGGGAAGATGGTGACGGCGACCGGGAGCGTGAGCTCGGGACCCGCCATCGTCGCCGCTCGGTTCTCCCAGTAGATGCGGGCGGAGGACGCTGCGGTGTTCGTGAACCAGGAGAGCGAGATGTTGTCGAGGATCGTGTCGAGGGGGATCGCGTCCTCGGCGAGGCCCGCGTTGTCCGTCTTGGACTGGTACTTCTCGTAGATCCAGGCGGCCTGGCCGACGGGGGAGTCGGCGAGGGCGAAGCCCGGTGTCTGTGGCTTCGTGCCCTGCAGGTGGTTCGAGCCGCCGAGCACGCCTGCGTACTGGGCGAGCGTGTCTACGGCGTGCTGCTCCGCGGGTGACAGTGACTCGGGGATGTGCTCGGGGAACGCGTACGGCGTGTTGAGGTGGATGCCCAGCAGCCCCGCAGCGTGCGTCGCCGCGAGGGTCGTCGTCACCACCGACCCCCAGTCGCCGCCGTGCGCCGCCCAGCGGGCGTACCCGAGCCGGTGCATCAGCGCCGTCCACGCGGCGGCGGTCCGGCCCACGTCCCAGCCGGTGCCCGTGGGCTTGCCGGAGAACCCAGAACCGGGCAGGGAGGGGATCACGACGTGGAAGGCGTCTTCGGCCCGGCCGCCGTGCGCGACGGGGTCGGTGAGGGGGGCGATCATCGGCAGGAAGTCGATCACCGAGCCCGGCCAGCCGTGCGTCAGGAGCAGCGGGAGGGCGTCGGGGTGGGGAGACCTGACGTGGACGAAGTGGATGTCGAGACCGTCGACCTCGGTGAGGAACTGCGGGTGGCGGTTGAGGGAGGCCTCGAGACGGCGCCAGTCGTGGTGGTGGAGCCAATGGTCGACCAGGGTTCGGGCATGCTCGGTCCGGACTCCTTGGGACCAGTCCGTCACTGTCTCTGGATCGGGCCAGCGGGTCCGTCCCAGGCGGGCCCGGAGATCGCGGATGTCCTCGTCGGGGACGGCCACGGTGAAGGGGCGGAGCGGCGCTGCAGCAGTGAGCGGTGTCGTCACGGTGTTCCTTCTGATGCCGGCTCGATGCACAGGTGTGTGCAACGATGCCTGGACCGTACCCCATTGCACAACTGTGTGCAATGATCGGCGCATGGTGACGGAGACGGCTCGGGCCCGAGCGATGGAGGCGACACGCGGCCGCATCGTCGACGTCGCGCGGGAACTGCTCGGACGACAGCCGGAGGCGAGCATGGGCGACATCGCCGCAGCGGCGGGTGTCGTCAGGCGGACCGTCTACGGGTACTTCCCGGCACGGGACGATCTGGTCCGGACGCTCGCCGCAGCAGCAGTCGACGAGATGACGGCGGTGCTCGAAAAGGCCGAGCGGCCCGGGTTGCCCGCGGACGAGGTCTGGGCGCGCTTCGTGGTCGAGCTGTGGCCACTCGCACACCGCTACCGGGTCCTGCTGGCGCTGCGCCGCGGCGCGCACGGTGAGGAGATCCACCTGGTGCTGCGCTCGGTGGACGTGCAGCTCGCGAACCTCGTGCGACGAGGTCAGGGCGACGGAGTGTTCGGGGTCCACCTGCCGCCGGCAGCGCTCGCACGGCTCAGCTCCGCGGCGGTGTTCGCGATCGCGGATGACCAGCGCTCCGACACCGCGCTCGACGCACGCGCGGCCGTCGTCACGAGTCTCCTCACACTCGGCGTCGCCTCCGGACGCGCGCAGGAGCTGGGGCGGGAGCTCGTCTCGTGACCGACCTCGACCGGCGACTCGTCGCGCTCTACGACGACGACAACCCCGACGGGCCGGACCACGACTTCTACCGCGCGCTCGCCGACGAGTCAGGAGCGCGTTCGGTCATCGACCTGGGCTGCGGCACGGGCATCCTCACGGTGACCCTCGCCGAGCCGGACCGCCGTGTCGTCGGGATCGACCCGTCGGCCACCATGCTCGACCACGCCCGTGGGCGCCCGGGTGCCGCGGCCGTGACCTGGGTCCACGGCGACAGTCGACAGCTCCCGGAGACGTCGGTTGACCTCGCCGTCATGACGGGCAACGTCGCGCAGCACATCGGCGACGAGGACTGGGCACGTACCCTGCTCGACCTGCGAGGAGCACTCCGGCACGGCGGGACCCTGGCGTTCGAGAGCCGGAACCCGGCCGCCGAAGCCTGGCTGGGGTGGACCTCGACCGAGCGGACCACCCGCGGCACCGCGCAAGGGCCGCTCGAAGAGTGGTCGGAGGCCGAGGAAGTCGCCCCGGGAGTCGTCCGGCTGGTCGCGTCCAACCGCTTCACCGACACCGGCGAGACGATCGTCGAGACCGTGACGCTGCACTTCCGCACGCGGAGCGAGCTGGAGCGACAACTCCACGCCGCGGGGTTCGCCGTGACGGCGGTGTTCGGTGACTGGCAGCGCGGCCCGGTCGTCGACTCGTCCGCCGTCCTGGTCGTCACCGCGGTTGCTCGGTGACCGGCGAGGCGGAGGCGAGCCGCGCCTCCAGGCGGTCAGCCATGTGGAACGCACGCCGGTAGGATCGGTGACCATGGTCGAACTGGACTTCACCGAGCAGATCTCCGCCCTCCGCGAGACCTTCGGCAACATCCGCTCGGTGGTCGACGTCGACCGCCTGCAGCGCGAGATCGCCGACCTCAGCGAGCAAGCCGGAGCCCAGGACCTCTGGGACGACGTCGAGCACGCGCAGCAGGTGACGAGCGCGCTCTCGCACCGGCAGTCGGAGCTGAAGAAGGTCAACGACACCGAGCGCCGCATCGACGACCTCGAGGTGCTGGTCGAGATGGCGAACGAGGCCGACGACCAGGAGTCCGCCGACGAGGCCGCGGCTGAGCTCAAGGCGATCCAGAAGACGATGGGCGACCTCGAGGTGCAGACGCTCCTCGACGGCGAGTACGACGACCGTCCCGCGGTCATCACGATCCGTGCTGGTGCCGGTGGCGTCGACGCCGCGGACTTCGCCGAGATGCTGCTGCGCATGTACCTCCGCTACGCCGAGCAGCACGGCTACAAGACCACGGTGATGGACACCTCCTACGCCGAGGAAGCGGGCATCAAGTCCGCCACGTTCGAGGTCGACGCGCCGCACGCGTTCGGCACCCTGTCCGTCGAGGCCGGCACCCACCGCCTCGTCCGGATGTCGCCGTTCGGCGCCGCGGGCAAGCGGCAGACGTCGTTCGCCGCGGTCGAGGTCATCCCGCTCATGCCGGAGACCGCCGTCATCGACATCCCGGAGAACGACATCCGCGTCGACGTCTTCCGTTCCTCCGGCCCCGGCGGCCAGTCGGTCAACACGACGGACTCCGCAGTCCGCCTGACGCACATCCCGACCGGCACCGTCGTCTCGATGCAGAACGAGAAGTCGCAGATCCAGAACCGTGCCGCCGCCATGCGCGTGCTGCAGTCGCGACTCCTGCTCCTGAAGAAGGAAGAGGAGAACGCGAAGAAGAAGGAGCTCGCCGGCAACATCACGGCGAGCTGGGGCGACCAGATCCGTTCCTACGTCCTCGCGCCGTACCAGATGGTGAAGGACCTCCGGACCGAGCACGAGGTGAACAACCCCTCAGCCGTGTTCGACGGTGACCTCGACGGGTTCATCAACGCGGGCATCCGCTGGCGCAAGCAGTCGGTCGACTCCTGAGCCGCGCGCCTCGGTTGATTTCCCGGCGGGGCGACCTACCCTGATCCGGTCATGATCAAATTCGACCAGGTCACCAAGGTGTACTCGGGCAACCCGAGTCCCGCGCTCGACGCCATCTCCCTCGAGATCCTCAAGGGGGAGTTCGTCTTCCTCGTGGGCGCGTCCGGGTCCGGCAAGTCCAGCTTCCTCCGCCTCGTGCTGAAGGAGGAGAAGCCGTCGCGCGGGCAGATCCACGTGCTCGGGCAGCGGCTGGGCGCCCTGTCGTCGCGCAAGGTCCCGTACTTCCGCCGCAACCTCGGCGTGGTCTTCCAGGACTTCCGGCTCCTCCCGAACAAGAACGTCTTCGACAACGTCGCGTTCTCGCTGCAGGTGATCGGCAAGAGCAAGGGCTTCATCAGCGAAGCCGTCACCGACGTGCTCAAGCTCGTGGGTCTCGCCGGCAAGGCGACCCGCATGCCGCACGAGCTCTCCGGTGGTGAGCAGCAGCGTGTGGCGATCGCACGCGCGGTGGTCAACAAGCCGGCGATCCTGCTCGCCGACGAGCCGACCGGAAACCTCGACCCGACGACCTCGGCCGGCATCATGGCGCTCCTCGAACGCATCAACCAGGGAGGCACCACCGTGCTCATGGCGACCCACGACGCCAGCATCGTGAACCAGATGCAGCGTCGCGTCATCGAGCTCTCGAACGGGACCATCCTGCGCGACGAGCAGTCGGGTGGCTACCAGACCCAGGCAGTGCCGATCCAGCGCGGTGGCGGCGTCTCGAACACCACCGGCATCCAGACCATCCCGGGGATCATCCGATGAGGCTCGGGCTCGTCATGTCCGAGGTCGGCTCGGGCCTGCGGCGCAACGCGTCCATGGTCGTGTCCGTCGTCCTCGTGACCTTCATCTCGCTGACGTTCGTCGGCACCGCGATCCTGCTCCAGATGCAGATCAACCAGATGAAGGGGTACTGGTACGACCGGGCGCAGGTCGCGGTCTACCTCTGCACCGACACGGACACCACCGGCAACTGCACCGGCGCCAAGGCCACCGACGACCAGCGGCAGCAGGTGCAGGCACAGCTCGACTCCTCGACCCTCAAGCCGTACATCGAGAAGACGTACTACGAGGACCAGGACCAGGCGTACGACCGCTTCAAGCAGCAGTTCAAGGACTCGCCCGCCACGGAGTTCGTCAAGCCCGAGTACCTCAACGAGACCTTCTGGGTGAACCTGAAGAACCCGTCGCAGGCGGACGTGCTCGTCGAGAGTCTGTCGAAGGTCGCCGGCGTGCAGAGCGTCGTGGACCAGCGCGGGTACCTGCAACCGATCTTCAACCTGCTCAACGCGTCGTCGTACACCGCGATCGGCATCGCGTCGCTGATGCTCATCGCGGCCGTCCTGCTCATCGCGACGACGATCCGGTTGTCGGCGTTCAGTCGAAGGCGGGAGCTCGGCATCATGCGCCTCGTCGGCGCGTCGAACCGGTTCATCCAGACGCCGTTCGTGCTCGAGGGGGTGATCGCCGCGGCCATCGGGGCGGTCCTCGCGGGTGGGGCGATCGTCGCGGTCGTCTGGTTCTTCGTCCGGAACTACCTGGCGCAGCGGTTCTCCGGGACGGCGTTCATCGGCATGGGGGACGCGGCGGTCGTGGTCCCGGCGGTGATCGTCATCGGCATCGTCCTGGCGGGGCTGTCCGCCTTCGTCGCGATCCGCCGGTACCTCAAGGTCTGACGCGCGGTCGCGGAGCGGCGCGCCGAGTCTCGGCGTCAGCGACACTTCGCGCGCTCTGCGGCCCGAGAAGTGTCGCTGGGCCCGAGAGTCGGGACGGTTCGATGCCGTCCCACGGGTGCGGCGCGCCGGGAAGGTGCGCCGCACCCCGTGCGTCGGGTAGTCTGTAGGGCTGCGCATCCGCAGCGACCGACCGGGAGGAGACACGCATGGCGAAGGAACGCGGCGAGAAGATCGTGGCGACGAACCGTCGTGCGCGTCACGACTACCTCATCGAGGACACGTACGAGGCCGGCATGGTCCTCTCCGGCACCGAGGTGAAGTCCCTCCGCGAGGGGCGCGCATCGCTCGTGGACGGGTACGCCTTCATCGACGGCGGCGAAGCCTGGCTCGACGCCGTGCACATCCCCGAGTACACCGAGGGCACGTGGAACAACCACGCGCCGCGGCGGAAGCGGAAGCTGCTCCTCCACAAGCAGCAGATCGTGAAGATCTCGCACAAGACGGCCCAGGGCGGCTACACGCTCGTGCCGCTGCAGATCTACTTCCACGACGGTCGGGCCAAGGTGGAGATCGCGATCGCGAAGGGCAAGCGCGAGTTCGACAAGCGCCAGGCCCTGCGCGAGAAGACCGACAAGCGCGAGGCCGAGCGGGCCATGCGCACCCGGAACCGCGTCGGCGAGTAGCGCTGATCGGCCTCGGTCGGTAGACTGAGGGACTGCTCCGAACGGGGCATTGGCAACTCAACAGCGTGACAGCGGCTCGCACGTCCGGCCCGCATGGGGATGATCGGTTTCGACATTGCCTGTGTGCCGACGGGAAGCGGGCCGAGGACCCACGGTTATCTCGTTAACGATCCGTGGAAACCAACAAGTGCCAATTCCAAGCGCACTGACTTCGCTCTCGCTGCGTAAGCAGCCCAGCACATGAAGTCCGTCGGCCAGGTGATCGTCTTCTAACCTGAGTTCCGGCGTCATCCAGAGGACTTGCTGCACGGTTGCGCCTCAGGGCCGTGCGGGACTTGCACTGAGACTGGGCCCGTCGTCCTAGAAGCCGGTAGCAAAGGACGGGGCCGAGCAGAACGAACCATCCGGATACGCCCGTAGAAGACGTCGAATTGCAGCGATGGACGGGGGTTCGATTCCCCCCATCTCCACCATTCGCCGGACGCCGAGCCGCTGTCACGCCGATGCCACACCGAACGCCCCGATGCCGTCCCTGGACGGTCTCGGGGCGTTCGCTGTCTCGCCACCCACGGGGACTACGATCCGGGTCAGGCGCGGGAACTCGCCCGCACCGATCCCGAACGAGAGGTCAGCGCGTGGTGCAGGAGATCGCGATCCGAGTCCGTCTGCGAGAGCAGGAGCGAGTGGTGCTCGCCGACTACGAACGTGCGGTCGCCTCGGTCGCGACCGTCGCCGCGTTGGCCGCGTGGCTCCCGACTCCCGACGCCCGGTTGGTCATCCGCGGGCGCGGGGCCGAGCCGGTCCGCCTCGAGACGGTGACGTACGGGTCCGTGATCGAGATGCTCGTCGTGCTCGACCAGCGGTCGGCCGCGGTGGAGCGGGGAGCCGCTGCCATCGCGGCGCTCATCGAGTCGGTGCGGCACGAGCACGTCGAGGACGACGTCGCCGGGGTCGCCGGTGAGCTCGACCGCCTCGATCGTTCGGCGCCGCGCGGGCGCTCGGTGGTCGAGCGGACGCTGCGGGCGTTCCTCGAGGGTGCGCGCGCCGACGTCCTCGCCAGGAAGACCACGACCCGCGTCCGGGCTGCGCAGGCGCTCCTGCGTCTCGCCGAGGACGGGGCGTCGCTCGTCGTCGAGCGGGTGGACGACGCCCTCGCCCCGGTGGTCGAGGAGCACGCGGTCGACGTGCTCGCCGACACGGGCAGCGCCGTGGTCGTCGAACCCGTGGACGGCATCGAGTCGCCGGAGACGGAGACGGAGACGGAGACGGAGACGGAGACGGAGACGGAGACGGAGACGGAGCCGGAGCAGGAGCCGGAGCCGCAGTCGAAGAAGGCGGACAAGAAGAAGAGCAAGAAGGACGACAGCAAGAAGAGCAAGAAGGACGACAGCAAGAAGAAGAACAAGAAGGACGACGGCAAGAAGAAGGCGGACAAGAAGCAGTCCAAGAAGGACGACGGCAAGAAGAAGGCGAAGAAGAAGTAGCCTGAGTGCTTGTACAGCACATTTGTTTCCATTGTGTTAAACAATCCGGCGAAAGTGCTGTCACGGTGCCAGAGTCGATGAGCGCGGCCCCCGTACGCGGGACCGCGCTCATCGACAGGAGCAACAGTGGCTACAACGACACAGGCGCTGCCGGACTCCGGCCTCAAGCGCAACGTCGGCTTCATCGGGCTCATCTGGGCCTCGACGGGGTCGATCATCGGCTCCGGCTGGCTCTTCGGCTCGCAGGAAGCCCTCAAGACCGCCGGACCCGCCGCGATCATCTCGTGGCTCATCGGCGGCGTGGCGATCCTCGTCCTCGCCCTCGTGCACGCCGAGCTCGGCGGCATGTTCCCGATCGCGGGTGGAACAGCGCGGTTCCCCCACATCGCGTTCGGCGGCGTCGCCGGAGCCTCCTTCGGGTGGTTCTCGTGGCTGCAGTCCGTGACGGTCGCCCCGATCGAGGTCGAGGCGATGATCAAGTACGCGCAGCACTGGGAGTTCGCCCACCCGTGGCTGCACACGACGACCATCGACGGTGAGACGCAGCAGCTGCTGACCGGCGCGGGGATCGCCGTCGCGGTGGTGCTCATGGCCGTCGTCACGGTGATCAACATGCTCAGCGTGAAGATCCTCGCGAACACGAACTCCGCGGCGACGTGGTGGAAGGTCGCGATCCCCCTGCTCGTCATCATCGTGCTGGCGTTCAGCGGGTTCCACGGCTCGAACTTCACGGCCGCGGACGGCTTCATGCCCGAGGGTGCGAAGGGCATCCTCGCCGCGGTGTCCACGTCGGGCATCATCTTCGCGTTCCTCGGCTTCGAGCAGGCGGACCAGCTCGCCGGTGAGGCCAAGAACCCGAAGCGCGACATCCCGCGTGCGGTCATCGGGTCGGTCCTCATCGGGCTCGTGATCTACCTGCTGCTCCAGGTCGTCTTCCTCGGCGTCCTGCGCTCCGACGCGATCCAGGGCTCGTGGGCGACCGCGGACTTCACGAAGTACACCGGCCCGTTCGCCGACATCGCGATGGCGGCCGGCATCACCTGGCTGGCCGTGATCATCTTCATCGACGCGATCATCTCGCCCGCCGGCACCGGCCTGATCTACGTGACCGCGACGAGCCGCATCTCGTACGGGCTGAGCCGCAACGGCTACTTCCCGAAGGCGTTCGAGTGGACGACGAAGCAGGGCGTGCCCTGGGTCGGTTTGATCGTGGCGTTCGTCGTCGGGTGTGCGTGCTTCGCACCGTTCCCGTCGTGGCAGGGGCTCGTCAGCCTCATCACGAGTGCGTCGGTCCTGATGTACGCGGGCGCTCCGCTGGCACTCGGTGCCTTCCGGAAGCGCATCCCGGAGATCGAGCGGCCCTACCGGATGCCGGCGGCGACGGTGCTGTCGCCGATCGCGTTCGTCGTCGCGAACCTCATCATCCTCTGGACCGGGTGGGACACCGACTGGAAGCTCGGCGTCGCGATCCTCATCGGTGCCGTGGTGATCATCCTGAACAACGTGTTCCGCGGTGCCTCGAGCGTCCGGCCTCGTTGGGACTGGAAGGCGGCCCAGTGGCTGCTGCCCTACCTGATCGGCATGGGCCTCATCGTGTTCCTCAGCGACTTCGGCCCGCTGACGCACCCGGTGTTCCCGCTGTGGATCGACATCGTCGTGGTGGCGGTGTTCTCACTGGTGATCTACTACTGGGCGATCAACTCCGCCTCGGACCGCGAGGAGATCCTCCGCACCGCCGAGGACGTCCGTGACGTCGAGGAGAGCGGCGTCGTCGAGCCGGTCCACCACTGAGACCGGTCCACCACTAGAAGTCGAACAGGTTCTGCCGGATGCCTCCGGCGCCGTACTCCCGTCGCAGGAGCCCACGGCGCCGGAGCACCGGCACGAGGTCGCCGAACATCCGGTAGACCTGCGCCGGGTGCAGGTCGCCCGAGAAGATGATCCCGTCGTTGTCCGCGTCCGCGCCGAGCTCCTCGATGAAGTCGGCGAACTCGTCGGCGGTCCCCACGAACCCTTCGCGCGCTGACACCCGACCCTTGCGCGCCTTGCGTTCCAGCAGCGAACGCAGCGGCGCGTCCGGGGTGTCGCCCACGAGGCCGCGGATGGTGCCGGCGGAGACGTGGTCGCCGAACGTCCCGGCGGGGATCGGCGCGTCGAGGTCGAGCGCGAGCAGGTCGGTCTCGGAGTCGCTCGACCACGCGATCGCCGCGGTGCGCAGGTCGTCGTCGGACGGGTGCGTCGACGCCGACACGATCCGGTCGGCCTCCTCGGGGGAGGACACGATCTCGGGCTTGAGGACGAACAGGATCCGCAGGTCCGCAGCGGCACGCCCCGACGCGGCGGCAGCGGAGACCACACGGGCACGGTAGTCCCGCACGGCCGACGCGGACAACGGTGCGAGCGCCAGCTGCACGTCCGAGTGGGTCCCGGCGAACGCCAGCCCGCGCCCGGAGCCGCCGGGGGAGACGACCACGGGATCCGAGTCGAGCGGGAGCGCGTTGAGCGGCCCGTCCGCGGTGAAGTACTCGCCCTCGTGGTGGAACGCGTCGAGCGCATCGCCGTTCGCGAAGCTCCAGTCCGAGGGGTCCCCGACGTACCCGTCCGAGCCCCAGGAGCGCCAGAGCCGACGCAGCAGCCCGATCCACTCCTCGGCGCGGTCGTACGCCTGGTCGTGGGGCAGCGGCGACAGCCCCGCGTGCCGAGCGCTCCCGGTGTCCGTCACCACGTTGATGCCGAGGCGCGACCCGGACAGGTGCGCCAGCGTGGCGAACTGCCGCGCAGCGAGGTACGGCGGGGTGAACCCGGCGTTCACGGTCGGGGCGATGCCGATGTGCGACGTCGCGGCGAACAGATAGGGCGCCAGGAGCAGCGGGTCGTGCTTGGGTCCGCCGTACGCCTGCCGGATGCGCAGGTCGAGCGTCGACGGGTTGCCGAGCGAGATGGCGTCCTCGGCGATGACGAGGTCCATGCCCGCCTGCTCGAGGGCGCGGACGGACTGCTGGTACAGCTCGGGCTTCGTCCAGTCGTGTCCCCAGTCCCAGTCGGACCGGCCCCACGCCTGCGGGCCGAACCCGCGCGAGAAGAAGTACCCGAAGTGCTGCAGTTCGGCCATTGCCTAGAGTTCCTCCGCGATCACGTGGTTTCCGGGGACGGCGTGTTCCAGGGAGGCGAGTTCCGAGTCGGAGCCGACCCGTGCCTCCAAGCCGACAGCGCCGACAGCGCCGACAGCGCCGACACCGCCGGCGCCGACACCGGAACCACGCAACGCGGCGAATCCGCGCGCCAGGTCGCGGACCAGGTCCGCGACGTCCTCGATCCCCACCGACAGCCGGATCAGACCGTCGTCGATGCCCTGGTCGGCGCGCTCCTGGGGCGTCTTGCCGGCGTGCGTCGTCGTGGCGGGATGCAGGATCAGCGAGCGGACGTCACCGAGGTGGGTCATCCGGCTGAACAGCTGCACGCTGTCGATGAAGGTGCGTGCGGCGGCTTCGCCGCCGTCGAGCGTGAACGCGAAGACGGACCCGGCACCGCGCGGCAGGTAGCGCTGGGCGAGGTCGTGGAACGGACTGGAGGCGAGACCCGCGTAGTCGACGCTCGTCACCTCCGGCTGCTGCTCCAGGAAGGATGCGACGGCCAGCGCGTTCGCGCTGTGGCGCTCGACGCGCAGCGACAGGGTCTCGATGCCCTGGCGGAGCAGGAAGGAGTTGAACGGCGACGGGGTCGGTCCGATGCGGGAGGCGACGACGTCACGGGCGAACACGATGAACGCCCGGCTGCCGTAGCGGTCCACGTAGCTCTCGCCGCCGAGCGACCGTTCCGGGCTGGTCAGGTGCACCCAGCGCTCGGGGGAGGCCGACCAGTCGAACGTGCCGCCGTCGACGACCACGCCGCCGAGGCCCGCGCCGTGCCCGGAGAGGAACTTCGACGCGGAGTGCACGACGATGTCGGCGCCGTGCTCGAACGGGCGGACCAGGTACGGGGTCGCCAGGGTGTTGTCGACGATGAGCGGCACGCCAGCACGGTGCGCGGTGTCGGCGACGCCGGTGATGTCGAGCACGTCGTTCTTCGGGTTCGGGATGGTCTCCGCGAAGAACGCCTTCGTGTTCGGGCGGACCTGCCGTGCCCACTCGTCGAGGTCACGCTGGTCGGCGACGAAGTCGACCTCGATGCCGAGACGACCGAGGTTCTGCACGAGCAGCCCCTTGGTGCCCTCGTAGATGCTGCGCGCCGCGACGACGTGGTCGCCGGCCTGCAGGATGCCGAGGAACGCGATGGTCGCGGCGGCCTGCCCGCTGCCGACCAGGATCGACTCCGTCCCGCGCTCGAGGAGGGCGATCCGGCGCTCGACGTCCGCGTTCGTGGGGTTCCCGAGGCGGGTGTACGTGTAGCCGTCGTCCGTGCCGGCGAAGCGGTCCCGGGCCTGGTCGAAGTCGTCGAACAGGAAGCCGGAGGACATGTGGATCGCGGGGACCCTCGCACCGTGGCCCGCATCGGGCTGGAACCCGCCGTGCACCTGCTCGGTCGCGAAACCGTGCGCCTCGTCCGTCATCGGTCTACCTCCTGCCGTGGTCGTCCCGGTACTCTCGCAGGCCTTGCCCGGCACCCGCCGATTTGCGGCCTCCCGTTACGGTGGACGCATGGTGGACGAAGACGCGACCCTGGTCATCCGCGACGTGCGACCGTGGGGAGGCGAGCGCGCCGACGTGGTCGTCGCCGGCTCCCGCATCGCCTCGGTCACACCGCCGGGAGCGGTGCCGGCGGGCAGCGCCTCCCTCGGCACCGCGACCGAGGTGCAGGGCCGCGGGCAGGTCGCCCTCCCGGGCCTGGTCAACACGCACGCCCACGTCGACAAGAGCTGGTGGGGCCACCCGTGGGAGTCCTACGGCGGCGAGGGCGGGACCCAGGGGCGCATCGCCCACGAGCGTGCCCGTCGTGACGCCCTCGGCATCCCCGGCGAGGCCGTCGCCACCCGGGTCCTGCGCGAGTCCCTCCGCACCGGCACGACCCGGGTGCGGACCCACGTCGACGTCGACCTCGGCGTGGGGCTCCGCGGCATCGAGGCAGTCCGCGCCGCCGGTGCCGCGCTCGACGACGCGATCGAGCTGTCGATCGTGGCGTTCCCGCAGGACGGCGTGCTCCGACGCCCGGGCGTCATGGACCTGCTCCGGCAGGCGGCGGTCGCCGGTGCCGAGCACATCGGTGGACTCGACCCGTCGCTCATCGACCGCGACCCCGTCGGGCAGCTCGACGGCCTGTTCGACATCGCCGCCGACACCGGATGCGGGATCGACATCCACCTGCACGAGCCCGCCGACCTCGGAGCGTTCTCGTTCGACCTGATCCTCGACCGTGTCGAGCGGCTCGGCATCGCACCGGGCAAGGTCAACGTCGCGCACGGCTTCGCGATCGTCGACGTCGACCAGGTCCGCCGCCGCGACCTGCTCGCCCGGATGGCCGGGCTCGGGGTCACGATGACCACGGTCGCCCCGGTCCGCATGAAGCAGTTGCCGCTGCACGAGTTCGACGAGGCCGGCGTGCGGTTCGGCTTCGGCACGGACGGCATCCGCGACCTGTGGAGCCCCTACGGCGACGGGGACCTGCTCGGCATCGCATGGCAGTACGCCCGCGCCGGCGGCGTGGTCCGGGACGAGGACCTGGTGCGGGTGGTCGAGATCGCCTCGCGCGACGGCGCCCGGTTCGTCACCGACGAGGAGCACGACCTCGTCGCCGGTGCCCGCGCCGACGTGGTGCTGGTCGACGCGGAGAACCCGATGGACGCGCTGGTGCGCCGCGTGCCGCGGTCGCTCGTGGTGGCCGGGGGCCGGGTCTTCGACCCCGCGGAACTGACGCAGCACCCCTGGGAGTAGCGCGGCCGGCGGTGGGCCGTCCCCACATCGGACTGGAGGCGCGGGGCGGCGCCGCCACGCGCCTCCAGTCCGGTGTCAGTCGCGGTGCGCGACCGTGGCGACCACCGCGGCCAGGCGTGCGAGCAGCCCCGGCGCGAGGCCCTCGGGCAGAGCGTCGAGGGCGAACCAGCGGACGTCGTCGCTCTCGTCACTGACGGTCGTCGTGCGAGCGGGATCGACCACGGCGACGAAGCCGACGTCCCAGTGCGCTGCGCAGGTGAAGCCGCCGTGCAGGTCGTGGCGGTCGAGGTCGGCGATGCTCTCGTCGAACAGGTCGAGGTCGGCGATGCCGGACTCCTCGCGGGCCTCGCGGCGGGCGGCGTCGGCCAGGGATCGGTCACCAGGTTCGAGGTGACCGCCGAACTGCACCCAGAAGCGACCCTTGCCGTGCAGGCACAGCAACACGCTCTCGAGGTCGGGCGAGAACACGAAGCACGACGCCGTGAGGTGCTCGAGGCCGCCGTCGCGTCGGAGTGCAGCGTCGCCGTGGGCTCGCACGAGGGCCTCGAACCGGTCGCGGTGCGGTGCGGTGGTCGCGGCGAGGGCGGTGGTCACGTCGTCGAGGTGCACGGCGTCATCCTCGCAGGGTTGCCAAGGGGAGTCGCGCGCCCCGTGCGACACCGCACGCGTCGTTCGACTCGCGTGATGTCGCCCCATGCGCGTGCACACGGTGCGCACGCATCGTTCGACACTGCACGCGTCGATCGACTCGCGCGATGTCGCAACGTGCGCGCGCACGGGATGATGGGCCCGCGGGCTGTGGGGCAGTGCGACAGCGTCGACGTCGTACGACAGCGGAGTCGTCGTTCCGAGTCGGACGCGGCGCCACCACGCCACTCCGGACCCGCGTCAGAACAGCGCCCGGACACCAGCCTCGACCGTCGCCCAGACCTCGAGCAGCGGGCCGCGCGCGAGCCACACCGCCACCGCGTTCACCGCGACGAACAGCACGAACCAGACACCGGCCGGCACCCGCATCTCCGCCGCGGCGATGTGGAAGTCGGTCTGCACCCGCGCCCCGGTGAGCAGCCACCGGGCGACCTGCACCACCGATCGCAGGCCGTCCACCACGAAGAACGCCCCGACGGCGGCGACGACCAGCACGGTGGTCTCCGACGGGCGCAGGGCGACCCAGAGTGCGAGCGCGTCGAAGCCGAGCACCACGAGGATCCCGAACCAGTTCCGGACGAACGCCAGCGCCACGAGCCCGACGACGCCGAGCACGACGACGGGCAGCCACCGCGATCCGTGCAGCACCCCGGTGACGAGCAGCACGCCGGCCCAGAGTGGTGCGCTGTACCCGGCGTAGAGGTTCAGGATCCGGACGAGCCAGCGGATCCCGCCCGGTACCCGGCCGAGCTGCACCCAGGCCTCGCCGGACCCGTCCGCGTGCAGCTCGATGCGCTGGATCCGGCCGCCGAACGGCACGACGACGACCGCGTGGCCGACCTCGTGCGCCACGGTGACGGCGATGCGGGCCACGCGTCCGACGAACGGCACGAACGGCAGGACGGCGCCGACGAGGAGCGCGACGAAGACGAGGGGCGGGGCTGCGGTGGTCAAGGGACCAGGATCGCAGCCCCGCCCAGGAGGAAGCCGAACGGGGTCAGACGACCAGCGACGGCATGAGCGACGGCACCACCGCCACCGCGATCACGACGATCGTGGCGATGATGGCGAGCGCGGTGAGGACGGCGAGGAACACCGTCAACCGGTTCATGCGCGTGTGCCTGGCTATTCGACCGTCACCGACTTGGCGAGGTTCCTCGGCTTGTCCACGTCGCAGCCGAGCTGGAGCGCGAGTTCGCGGGCGAGCATCTGCAGCGGGACGACGGCCTCGAGCGGACCCCACGGCGCGGTCGCGCGGCCCCAGGCGAGGTCGCCGGCGGCCCGGGGCGTGAGCGCCGGGATGTCCGACCCTTCGCCGCCGATCGTGATGACGAACCCGCCGCGGGCGCGGACCTCGGCGATGTTCGCCTGCAGTCGGTGCTCGCCGTGGTCGATCACCACGACGGGGGTGCCCTCGTCGACGAGGGCGAGCGGCCCGTGCTTGAGCTCGCCCGCCGGGTAGGCCTCGGCCCACCGGTAGCTGAGCTCCTTGAGCTTGAGGGCACCCTCGGCGGCGTACGGCAGCCCGGCACCGCGGCCGAGGAACAGGAACCCGGTGGCGTCCTGCACGCTCGACACGAGCAGCGGCATGCGGTCGGCGGCGATCGCGGCGGCGTGGTCGATGCGTGCCGGCAGGTCGGTGAGCTCGGCGACGAGTGCGGTGGCGCGTGCGGTGTCGATCCGGCCGGAGGCGACGAGCGCTGAGATCACCGCGGCGACGCCGACGACGACCTGCGCCGTGAACGTCTTCGTCGCGGCGACACCGATCTCCGGGCCGGCGTGGCAGTCCAGGACCGCGTCGGCACGACGGGCGAGCGAGGAGTGCACGTTGTTCGTGAGCGCGAGCACCGGGTGCCGGTCCTCGAACCGGTCGAGGGCGCGGAGCACGTCGGCGGTCTCGCCGGACTGGCTGATCGCGACGACGAGGGTGCCGGAGCCGAGCACGGCCTGGTCGGCCTCGCTCGCGACGACGATGTCGGTCGGGACGCCGCCGATGCCGCGCAGCGCGGTGGCGATCACCTGCCCGGCGTTGAGGGAGGTCCCGCACGCGACGATCGCGAGCCGGTGGAACCCGGGGAGTCCGAGCCCGACCCACATGCTGCCGTCGGCTGCTCGGCGGGCGACGCGGTCGAGGATCGAGGCCACCACGGCGGGCTGCTCCTCGATCTCCTTCGCCATGTGGTCCGGGTGGTCGCCCAGGTCGAGCGCGGTCGCGGCGAACGGCGACGGCGTCGGGAAGGGCACCGGCACGGCGATGCCGTCGGACGACCAGGTCCAGGCCTCGCCGAGCTCGACGACGTCGCCGTCGCGGAGCGCCACGAAGGTCTCGCACCACTCGGCGATCGCGCCGATGTCGCTCGCCACGAAGTCACCGCGGGCGGAGCGGGCGACGACGAGCGGGGAGCGCTGCGCGGCGACGACCATCCGGCCGTCCCGGGCGTCGAGCACGACGATCGCCCAGGAGCCCTCGAGCTGCGCGGTCGCGATCTGCACGGCGAGCATGAGGTCCGGGTCGACGGCGAGTGCCCGTTCGACGAGGTGCGAGATGACCTCGGAGTCGACGTCGGAGGAGAACACGTGCCCCTGCGCCTCGAGGGTCGCACGCAGCCGATCGGCGTTCTCGACGATGCCGTTGTGGACGATGCTGATCCGACCCGTGCAGTCGGCGTGCGGGTGGGCGTTCGCCTCGCGGACCACCCCATGGGTCGCCCACCGGGTGTGCCCGATGCCGACCCCGGTCAGTGCGTCGCCGGACCGTGCGGACGCCAGCGTCCGGAGGTCACCGACGCGGGAGACGGAGCGGATCGTCTCGGTCCGGCCGGAGGCGGTGCGGACCGCGATCCCGGCGGAGTCGTAGCCGCGGTACTCGAGGCGTTCGAGGCCGTCGAGCAGGTAGTGCGTCGCGTCGTCGGAGACGCGGGCCGCGATGATGCCGCACATCTGGTGTCCCTTCGGGTGGGAAGCGCAGCTCGGGTCGGGACGAGCAGCTCGGGTGGGGGAGCGGAGCGGTGGAGCTGTGGGGAGGGTGCGGCACCGACCGCCGTCGGGTCTGCCGTGCGTCCGGTCCGCCGGCCCGGACCGCCGCCCGTCCTCGGATCAGGCGAGGACGGACGACGGCGTACGTGGGCCGGCGGTTCGGGTACCGGACGGGGTACCACGGGCTGGCTCCCGGGGGAGCACGGCGGTCGGTGCAGGAGAAGCCTCACCCGGCGTCGGTGACACGGCAACGGTCCGTGCCCGCTCTTGCGGTTCCCCGCGTGCGGGCTGCGAGCACGTGCGGACGCGTGCGGTCTCCCGCAACGCGAAGACGGACTGGAGGCGCGGTGCCAGCTGGCACCGCGCCTCCAGTCCGTCAGGGAGTCGCGTTCAGATCACGTGAGCAGCGCGACCAGGTGCGACCGCGAGCGCGCCCCCACCTTCCGGTAGATCTGCGTCAGCCGCAGCTCCACCGTCCGCTGCGACATGAACAGCGACGAAGCGATCTCGCGGTTGCGGTACCCCTCCGTCACCTTCTGCACGACGGCGCGCTCCTCCGCGGTGAGCGAGGTGAGCACCGCTGAGGCGTCCGGCGCGCTGCGGGGCGTGCCCGGCATCGACGCGGACAGGACCGGTCCCGACCGCAGCGACGTCGGCGAGCCGAACGACGGCATCGCGGCCGTCGCGGCGGGCGTGGCGAGCGGACGCCGGAGCCCCGCCGCCTCGTACGCCGCAGCGGCTGCGGCACCGAGCCGCGGACGGTCCGTCGGACTCCCGACGGCGGCGAGCGCTGCGAGGGTCCTGGCCCGCTCGAACTGCGAGTCGTGCGGCTGGAACAGCTCCAGCGCGCGACGACGGGCGGTGTCGCGGGTGGTGTCGTCGGCGACGAGCGCCAGGCTGCGGGCCAGCACGAGCGCACCCCAGCGGGACGGCCGTGCGTGGTGGTCCGCCGCGAGCCGCGCCGCGATCGTCCGGGCGTCGTCGATCCGGTCGAGGCGCGTGTACGCCTCCACCAGGTCACCGAGGTGCCGGAGGACCGCCGGGTTCCGCAGGGACCGGCCGATGGCGTCGGCGGCCTCGAGGGACGCCGCTGCCTCCGCGATCCGTCCGTCGAGCAGCAGCACCCGGCCGCGCAGGGCGTGCAGCTTGGCGGTCGCACCCCACAGGCGGTTCGTGGACCGCTGCGCGAGGCACCGGTCGACGACCTCGAGCGCCTCGGGGGAGCGCCCCTCGGCGAAGTGCCGCCAGGCGATCGCGATCGCCCGCGACGGCTCGCGGAGCCGCTCGACGACCGACGAACCGGCCTCCCACACGTCGATCGCGCGGAGCGCCTGCCGGAAGTTCCCGGAGCGCACCTCGTTCTCGGCGGACAGGTAGCGGGCCGCCTCGGTCCACACCGGCATCGCTTCCTGTCCCCGGGCGAGGACGAGGGCGAAGACCCGGCGTGCACTGCGGTACCGCTCGGCGATGCTCAGCGCGTGGGCGAGGAGCAGCAGGGCGGGGTCCGACATGCCGAGGAGTGTCGCGGTGGACAGTCCGTCGTGCAGTTCGGTGTCGGCCGGCAGGGTCCCGTCGACGGCGGCGATGAGCTCGCGAGCCGTCGTCGTGATCTCCCGGGTGTGCGGTGACGCGGAGCGCCGGAGCGGTTCGGCCCGTGCGAGGAGGTCCCGTGCGTGGTCGAGTTCCCAGGCCTCGGCCCGGAAGCAGGCGACCATCGCGAGGAGCCCACCGACGGCGTCGGCCTCGGCGGCGTCCTCCGGGTCGACCGGCACGAGGAGCTCGTCCGCGTGCACGGCGTCGCCGCTGAGGTACTGCACCGAGTACTCCAGGCGGAGCCGACGGGTCTCGTCGGACATCGTCCGGAACGGCCGGATCGCGGCGAGGTACCGCGCGGCGAAGCCGAGCAGCCGGTTCGCGAGCAGCGCCTCGGTCACGCCGAGGAGCGCCACGTGCTCGTCCTCGGTGCCCCCGCCGATGTGCAGCGCACGCTCGGTGAGGACGATCGCGGCCTGGGCGTTGCCGTCCACCACGTAGGACCGAGCCGCACGGAGCAGGGCGGCCACGTCGGGGACGTCGTCGACGAAGCTGCGGTGCCAGGCGGTCGCACGCGGGTCGGACTCGGCGCTCGCCGCGGCGAGTTCCGTGTGGGCGGCCCGTCGGTCCCGTGCCGGCATCCGCCAGTACAGCGCGGAGCGGACGAGCGGGTCGCGCACGGAGACGGTCTGGCCCTTGACGGAGGTGAGTCCGGCGTCGGCGAGGTCGTCGAGTTCGTCGCGGTCCCACCCGGCGGTCTTCGCCACGGGGACGAGGGCCAGTCGTGCGAGGACGTCCAGATCGCGTCCCGCAACGGAGCCGAGCGCCAGGGCCGCGATGGCCTCGGTGGTCGGCGTCGGGCGGAGCGGCAGCACGAGCGGCTCGGAGCCGTTCAGCTGCTCGCGGCTGAGCACGGCGAGCTGCTCCTGCAGCGCGCCGGGGTTGCCGCCGGTCTCCTGGGCGAGGACCGCGAGGACGCCGTCGTTCGCCTCCTCTGGAGCCATGGCACGGGCGAGCACGAGTGCTTCGTCCGCGGGCAGCGGTTCGATCCGCAGCATCGGCAGGGCCGCGAGCGGTCCGTCCGAGGGCACGGTGCGGACCGTGGCGACGACGCGGAGTGCGGTGCCGGCGAGCCGGGACGCGAGGAACGCGATGAGCTCCTGGCTCTCCACGTCCATCCGGTCGAGGTCGTCGATCAGCACGAGCGTCGGCGGCAGGGTCAGGGCGTGCACGGCGTCGAGGAAGTCGTGCGCCGCGGCGAGCCCCGGCGTCTGCCGGTCCTCGGGCGCAGTCCCCTGGAGGAGGTGCGCGATGTGTGCCGTCGCACGGGGGTCGTCGAGTGCGGTGAAGAGCGAGGTGACGCCGGCCAGTGGCCAGTGGGACTCGCTCCCGTTCACACCGACGCGGACGACGGGGAGGGAGACGCGGTTGGACACCGCGTCGAGGACGCTGCTGCGTCCGGAACCAGGGTCGCCGACGACGACCATCGCTGACTCACGAGGGAGTACAGCAAGGGTCGCGATCCGGTCGACCTCGAGACGGCGACCGGTGAGTCCCATGACTCACCGGCCTCCGGGCCCGGAAGCGGATGCGGCGGAGAGAGACCGGGTGCCGACGCGGTGGTTCGCCGCGTGGAGGACCGGACGTGAGGCGGCGAGGGATCGCGCGCCGGAGCTGTCGGTAGTTGAATGCGGTTGACGAGTGAGGGTGCACTCGGTTCCGCTCGGGAACGATGAAGTCATCGTCTGTATCACCCCTCGGGTTAGGGTCTTCGGACGAAGCACGACCGGTCCGGTGGTCCGTTCGGAGCTAGGGACTCCGATGCGGCTCCTGACCTGTCGCCTGGAAGCAAGATAACTCAGGTATCGACCCGGTTGGCCAGTCTCCGCAATCCGATGTCACCCCCCGTTGCCCCCAGTCCGGGGGGCCGTGTGACCCCCACGGGGGTGACTTCCGGGGCACCGTGGTACGAAATCGGGGTACAGGGGTGTCCCCTCCGGGGTGGACCTGCGGCGTCAGCGGCGGATGACCTCGACCACGGCGTCGTGCACGAGGCCGTTCGTCGCGAGGGCACTGCCGTGCCACGGCCCCGGGTCGCCGTCGAGCGAGGTGAACCGGCCGCCGGCTTCCTCGACGATCGGCACGAGCGCCGCCATGTCCCACGGCTTGAGGTCGGGTTCGCCCGCGATGTCGAGGACCCCCTCGGCGACGAGCATGTACGACCACATGTCCCCGTACGCCCGCGTGCGCCAGACCTTGCGGGACAGCTCGATCAGGGTGTCCAGTCGGTCGTCGTCGTCCCACTGCTGGATGCTGTTGTAGCTCAGGCTGGCGTCGGCGAGGGTGTCGACGCCGGAGACCCGGAGCGGGCCGTCGAACGAGTGCGCTCCCTGCCCCTCCGCCGCCCACCACCGCTTGCCGAGGGCGGGGGCGCTCACGACGCCGAGGACCGGGCGGCCGTCGACGGCGAGCGAGATGAGGGTCGCCCAGACCGGCACGCCGCGGAGGTAGTTCGCGGTGCCGTCGATCGGGTCCACGACCCACTGGCGGTGCCCCTCGCTGACGGCCTCGGCGCCCGTGTCGGCCGTGGTCTCCTCACCGAGGAACGCGTCGTCGGGGCGCTCGGCAGCCAGTCGCTCGCGGAGCGCCCGCTCGACCGCCTGGTCGGCGTCGGTCACGTGCGTGCTGTCGGCCTTCTTCGACACGTGCAGGTCGGCGGCACGGAACCGCTCGAGGCTGATGGCGTCCGCGGTGTCGGCGAGGGAGCGGGCGAAGTCCAGGTCGGCGCTGAGGTCCACGCCCGCCAGCGTAGCGGGCTAGGCCGCCACGACCTCTTCCTCCTCGAGTGCGGTGACCTCGCGTTCGCGGGCGATGCGGGCCCGGCGGGCGACGAGCCCGTGCACGACGACGCAGAGCAGCACCGCGACGGCGAGCCAGAGCGCGAGGACGAGTGACGACCGGCCGAGCGAGGCTCCGGGGAAGTACTGCAGGTCCTGGGCCGCCTGCAGCCACGCGGCGCCGCTCCAGAAGGTGTTGAGGCCGGCGAAGAAGCCCGGCTGGAACGCGGGCTGGAAGATGCCGCCCGAGGAGGTGAAGTTGAGCATCACGAAGAGCATCGTGAGGATCGGGGTCGTCCACCGCCCGAGCAGCGGGTGCAGGCCGACGCCGAGCGCGACGATGATCGCGTCGTACATCCACGCGAACAGGAAGATCTCCCAGCGGTGCGTCGTGATGATCCCGTAGAGCGGGCCGGCGATGACGATCCCGATGCCGGCGACGACCCCGGCGGTCGCGAGGCCGATCACCGCCGTCCACAGCGGGCGGAGTCGAGCGGCGAACGCGGCCACGGCGATCGCCGAGGCGTAGCCGCCGACGCTCAGGGCCACCAGGAGGAAGAAGAGCCCCTGCCCGGTGGTGTCCTGGTCGCCCGACGGGACGACGTCCTGCACCGTGAAGGGCAGGTGCGCCTGGTACGCGATCGGCATGAAGATCTTCTGCGCGGCGCTCGCGGTGGTCTCCGACGCGGCGGTGGAGACGTAGAGCGTCGCAGCGGTCGTCCCGGGAGCGTAGACGGCGGCGACCTCGCGGTCGCGGACCTGCTGCTCGGCCTCGGCGGTCGAGGACACCACGTGCGTCACGAGGGCGCCGTCCGACTGGTCGGTGACGGTCTGGGCGAACACCTGCGTCGCCGCACCCTGCCCGACGATGCCGACGGGGAGGTCGTGCGGCGTCGGGGCGTGGAAGGCGCCGAGGTAGGCGAGGCCCATGCCGACGGCCAGGAAGAGCGGCACGAGGATGTGCGAGCCGAAGCTCAGCAGGATGCGACCGAGGCCCTGCGGGCGGACGACCGACGGTCCCTTGGGCTGGCGCGGACCTCTGGCGGACCGGGGCGCGGCGTGCGAGTGGGGCTGGGTGGGGGAGGTGTGCACGTGCGACGTCGTTGTCGTCATGGTGGAGGACGGGGCGCCGACGGCGGGGGTCGGCGCAAAGTTGTACTTTGCAACTTCAGACACGAAGGGCAACTGTACAACGCCGGTGCGCACCTGTCGACCCGGGTCGACCTCGCACCGTGCGAGGTCAGCTCCGGAGTGTGCGAGGTTTCGTCCACCGTGCGAGGGCTCCGGCCTCGCACACAGCGCGGAACCTCGCACACTGCGCACGGACCGCCGCGCACGGACCCCCGCGCACGGACGGCCCCGGCGCTACTCCAGGCCGGGGTCGGACGCGCCCATGCCCGTCAAGAGCGCCCGGAACGAGTCGAGCCGCTCGACACCGGTCGCCCCGAGCTCGCCGTCCTGCACCCGGTCGACGATCTCCCAGTCGTGCGCCTGGTCGAGCGGGATGCCGTCGGCGGGTTCCCGGACGGGGACCGCGTGCGAGGCGAAGGCGCGGAAGACGTTCGCCGGGTCGACGTGCCCGAGCCCGAAGGACCGCACACCGGGGGTGTCGATGATCCAGCCGCCGTCCCTGACCTGCAGCGCGATCGACGACGACGAGGTGTGCCGCCCCCGCCCGGTGACCGAGTTCACGACCCCGGTCGCCCGGGAGGACCCGGTCAACGCGTTGACGAGCGTCGACTTCCCGACGCCCGAGTGTCCGACGGTCACCGTGACCTTGTCGTCGAGGACCTCGTGCAGGGCGTCGAACGGCACGTCGTCCGAGCGGCTCGTCACGATCCGCAGGTCCAGGCAGGCGAAGTGCCCGAGGAACGCCGTGGGGTCGGCGAGGTCGGTCTTGGTGATGCAGAGGATCGGGTCGAGCCCGGCGTCGAACGCCGCCACCAGGTAGCGGTCGATCAGGCGGGTGCGCGGCTCGGGGTCCGCGGCGGCCACGACGATGAGCATCTGGTCGGCGTTCGCCACGATGACGCGCTCGACCTCGTCGGAGTCGTCGGCACTGCGGCGCAGCAGCGTGCTGCGCTCGGCGACCTTCACGATGCGGGCGAGCGACCCCGGTTCGCCGGAGACGTCGCCCGCGAGGTGGACGGTGTCGCCGGTGACGACGGACTTCTTCCCGAGCTCGCGCGCCTTCGTGGCCGTGACGACCCGGTCCCCGACGAGGACGCCGAACCGCCCGCGGTCGACGTTCGTCACCCAGCCGGTCGGGGCGTCGTCGTAGGTCGGCCGGACCTTCGTGCGGGGGCGGTTGCCCTTCGGGTTCGGGCGGACCCGGACGCTCGACTCGTCGTACTGTCCGTACGGTTCGTCCGCGTCCGTGTCGTCACCGTCGACGTCGTCCCACCAGCTCATCGCGTCAGACCCATGCATCCCCGGTCGCGACCAGCGACGCCCACAGCTCCGGGAACTGCGGCAGCGTCTTCGCGGTCGATCCGATGTCGTCGACGGCGACGCCGTCGACGACGAGGCCGACGATCGCTCCAGCGGTCGCCATCCGGTGGTCGTCGTACGCGCCCCAGTCGCTGCCGTGGAGTGCGGCAGGCTCGATCCGGAGGCCGTCGTCGAGTTCCTGCACCGCGCCTCCAGACCGGTTGACGTCCGCGGCGAGTGCCGCGAGACGGTCCGTCTCGTGTCCACGCAGGTGGCCGATCCCGGTGATCTCCGTCGGTCCGGCGCCCAGCGCCGCGAGCGCGACGAGCGCCGGGGCGAGTTCACCGCCGCGGCTGAGGTCCAGGTCGAGACCCGGGAGGGAGGCGCCACCCCGGATCCCGACGCCGCCGTCGAAGACGAGGTCGTCGCCGTCGCGCGTGACGGTCGCGCCCCACAGGGGGAGGAGCGTCTCGAGGTCGGCCCCGACCTGTGTGGTCGACGTCGGCCAGGTGCGGATGCGGACGGTGCCGCCCGCGACGAGCGCGGCCGCCGCGAACGGCGCGGCGTTCGACAGGTCGGGCTCGATCGTCACGTCGCGCGCGGCGATCGGCCCGGGGTGCACGACCCACTCGCCGACGGCGGGCTGGTCGACGCGGACGCCGCGGGCACGGAGCACGTCGACCGTCATGTCGATGTGCGGCAGGCTCGGCAGGTGCGCACCGACGTGCGTGAGGTGCAGGCCCTCGTCGAAGCGCGGAGCAGACAGCAGCAGCCCGGAGACGAACTGCGACGAGGCCGAGGCGTCGATGGTCAGCGCCCCGCCCCGGACCGAGCCGGTGCCGGTGAGCGCGAACGGCATCGCGCCGCCGCCGTCGTCGGTGACGTCCACCCCGAGGTCGACGAGCGCCTGGATGATCGCGTGCATCGGGCGCTTCCGCGCGTACGGGTCGCCGTCGACCGTCACCGGGCCGACCGCCAGCGCGGCGAGGGGCGGCAGGAAGCGCATGACCGTGCCGGCGAGCCCGCAGTCGAGCCGCACGTCGCCGTGCATCGGGGCCGGGGTGATGCGGAGGTCCGGGCCGTACGGGTTGTCGCCCTCGAGCTCCTCGATCCCGACGCCGAGCTGCCGGAGGCCCGCGATCATCAGCGCCGAGTCGCGGGAGTGCAGCGGGAGGTGGATCGTGGACGGGCCGTCGGCGAGGGCGGCGAGCACGAGCTCCCGGTTCGTCAGCGACTTCGACCCGGGCAGCGACACGTCGCCGCGCAGGGGACCGCGTGCGAGCGGTGCGATCCAGGGCTCGGTCCGGGACTGGGAATGCGTCGTGGCTGCCATCGGTTCACAAGGGTACTGAACGCACCGGGAGGATCATTGGCGACAGCAACACTCGCTCGGCCCCGAACGGCCGTGCCCGCCGAGCCGACGACGCTCGGGGACGCCCGCGGCCTAGACTTGGCGGCGATGACGACCGACGAACCGCAGGCAGCACCGCACGACCTGGTCGCGGAGACCGAGGCGCAGCTCGACGCGGTGTCCGAGGAGCACGAGGCACTCGAGGACGACGAGCAGACGGACGGCGCCGACACCGACGTGGTCGACGCGAAGACCGTCTCCGACACCGAACTGCGTTCCCTCTTCGAGGACCAGGCGCTGCCCTTCATGGACCAGCTCTACGGGGCCGCGATGCGGATGACCCGCAACCCGGCCGACGCGTCCGACCTCGTGCAGGAGACGTTCGTCAAGGCGTTCGCCGCGTTCCGCCAGTTCAAGCAGGGCACGAACCTGAAGGCCTGGCTGTACCGGATCCTCACGAACACGTTCATCAACACGTACCGCAAGAACCAGCGCAACCCCTACCAGGGCACGATCGACGAGCTCGAGGACTGGCAGCTGGGCGGCGCGGAGAGCGTGACGCAGTCGATCTCGGCGCGCTCCGCCGAGGCCGACGCCATCGACCACCTGCCGTCCTCCGCCGTGAAGGACGCGCTGCAGGCCATCCCCGAGGACTTCCGGATGGCCGTCTACTTCGCCGACGTCGAGGGGTTCTCCTACCAGGAGATCGCCGACATCATGAAGACACCCGTGGGGACGGTCATGAGCCGCCTCCACCGTGGACGCCGACTCCTCCGGGGGCTCCTGGCGGACCACGCACGTGAGACCGGCATCGTCCCGGACGCAGCGTCGACGGCGACGATGCGCGGACGCGGCCGGAAGGTTGCTGCGACCTCGGGTCGCGTCGAAGGGAAGGAAGCACGATGAGCGGCTGCGACTGCTCGAAGGCGAAGGCCGAGCTCGAGGAGTTCCTGCACGGGGAGCTCTGCCGCGAGGACGCGGCGGACATCCGTGAGCACATGGAGGACTGCGAGGACTGCACGACCGAGCACCGTGTCGGCGTGGTCCTGATCGAGACGGTCCGTCGCGCGTGCAAGGAGACGGCTCCCGACCAGTTGCGATCCGAGATCCTCGCCCGCATCCGGGTGGAGCAGGCGACCCACTGAACGTTCTGGCAGCCGTCGTCACACGGGCGGGGCTGTCGGTAGTGTCGCCCGCATGACCCTCCCCGTCGAGTCGATCACCACCTGGTCCGACACGGACGTCGCCGACGTCGCCGCCCTCGTCCGCCTGCTCGGTCACGTCGTCGACGAGCCCGCCATGCGGGCCCGCCTCGAACGGCTGACGCCCGAAGCCGGCCACCGCACCTGGTTGGTCCGCGACGAGGACGGCCGTGCGGTCGCCGTCGCGGGCGCGCAGGTCACGTGGGCCTACGCGAGCGACGAGCCGACGGCGCAGCTCCTCCTGCTGGTGGTCGACGAGACGGCCAGGAGGCTCGGCACGGGTTCCGCGCTCATCGGCACCTTCGAGACGTGGGCCGTCGAGCAGGGCGCGCGTCGCCTCAGCGCCGTCAGTGCGGCGGCGACGGACAGCGCGCACCGGTTCTACCAGAAGCGCGGGTACCACGACGCCGGGGTGCGCTACACGAAGATCGCGTAGCGCACCCCGGCGTCGGCGTCAGCGCAGGGCCCTGGCTCAGCCCAGCGCTCTGGTGATGACCTCGGTGGCCTCCTGCGCCGAGCGCTTCGAGGAACCCGTGGCCGGTGCGGCACTCGCGGCACGGGCGGCGACCGACAGCGGACGGCCGTCCAGGTGCGGCGACAGGTTCATGCAGACGAACGGCCAGGCGCCCTGGTTCTCCGGCTCCTCCTGCGCCCACACGACGTCGGCGTCCGGGTAGCCGGCCAGGACCTCGAGGATGCGCTCGAGCGGCAGCGGTGCGAGCTGCTCGAGGCGGACGAGGGCGATGTCGGTGGCTCCGCGCTTCTCGACCTCGGCCCGCAGGTCGTGGTGCACCTTGCCCGAGTGCAGGACGACACGGCGCACCGACGACTTGTCCGTCACGCGGTCGTCGTCGATGACCTCCTGGAAGGTGCCGTTCGTGAAGGCGTCCACCGCGCTCGTCGCCTGGCGCAGCCGGAGCATGGCCTTCGGCGAGAACACGATGAGCGGCTTCTGCGGGCGCTCCCAGGCCTGGCGGCGCAGCAGGTGGAAGTACGACGCCGGGGTCGACGGTCGTGCCACGACCATGTTGTCCTCGGCGCAGAGCTGCAGGTACCGCTCGATGCGGGCGGACGAGTGGTCCGGCCCCTGACCCTCGTAGCCGTGGGGGAGCAGGAGCACGAGCCCGGAGCGCTGCCCCCACTTCTGCTCGGCAGAGGAGATGAACTCGTCGATCACGGTCTGGGCGCCGTTGGCGAAGTCGCCGAACTGGGCCTCCCAGAGCACGAGGGCCTCTGGACGCTCGACCGAGTAGCCGTACTCGAACGCCATGGCCGCGTACTCGCTGAGGAGCGAGTCGTAGATGTACAGACGAGCCTGGTCCTCGGTGAGGTTCGCGAGCGGCAGCCACTCCTGGCCGTTGACCCGGTCGTGGAACACAGCCTGCCGCTGGACGAAGGTGCCACGTCGGGCGTCCTGGCCGGCGAGCCGGACGGGCTTGCCCTCGACCAGCAGCGAACCGATCGCCATGAGCTCGGCCATCGCCCAGTCGATCCCGCCGTTGCGCGTCATGTCGGTGCGCTTCGACAGCAGCTGCTGCAGCTTCGGGTGGATCGAGAAGCCGGCCGGCGGGTTGCTGTGCGCGTCGCCGATCGCGTGGACCAGTTCCTCGGAGACCGCGGTGTCGTGCACCTGGTTCTCGGAGTCGTCACGTTGGGCGGCCGGACGCTCGAGGCCCTGCACGGCGCCGTCGTCGTCGACCGTGATCACCGGGATCGTGCCGGTCTGCGCCTCGTGCGTCTCGGCGAAGGCGCGCTCCAGGCGGTCCTGGAAGTCGCGGTGCGCCTCGTCGTACTCCTCTTGTGTGATGTCGCCGCGGCCGACGAGGGCCTCGGTGTAGAGGGTGCGGACGGAGCGCTTCGCCTCGATGAGGTTGTACATCATCGGCTGCGTCATCGAGGGGTCGTCGCCCTCGTTGTGGCCGCGGCGGCGGTAGCAGATGAGGTCGATGACGACGTCGCGGTGGAACTCCTCGCGGTACGCGAAGGCGAGCTCCGCGACGCGGGCCACGGCCTCGGGGTCGTCGCCGTTCACGTGGAAGATCGGCGCCTGGATCGTCTTCGCGACGTCGGTGGAGTACACCGAGCTGCGGGCCGACTCCGGCGGGGTGGTGAACCCGACCTGGTTGTTGATGACGAGGTGCACGGTGCCGCCGGTGCGGTAGCCGCGCAGCTGGGACATCTGCAGCGTCTCGACCACGACACCCTGGCCGGCCATCGCCGCGTCGCCGTGCACGAGCACCGGGAGGACCCCGAACGTGCCGGGCGCCTCACGGTCCTGCTTGGCGCGGACGATGCCCTCGAGCACGCCGTCGACGGCCTCGAGGTGGGACGGGTTCGCGGCGATGGTCACCGGGATCGCGGTGCCGTCCGACGCGCGGAACACGCCCTCGGTGCCGACGTGGTACTTCACGTCGCCCGAGCCCTGCCCCGACACGGAGCCCGGGAGCGAGGAGCCCTCGAACTCACGGAAGATCTGCCCGTACGTCTTGCCGGCGATGTTCGTCAGCACGTTGAGGCGGCCGCGGTGCGCCATGCCGATGGCGACCTCGTCGAGGCCGGCGGTCGCGGCGTGCTGGATGAGGGTGTCGAGGAACGCGATGGTCGACTCGCCGCCCTCGAGCGAGAACCGCTTCTGGCCGACGTACTTCGTCTGCAGGAAGGTCTCGAACGCCTCGGCCTCGTTGAGCTTGCCGAGGACACGCAGCTGCTCGTCCTTCGACGGCTTCGAGTAGGGGACCTCGATGTGGGCCTGCACCCAGCGGCGCTGCTCCGGGTCCTGGATGTGCATGTACTCGATGCCGACCGTGCGGCAGTAGGCGTCGCGGAGGATCCCGAGGACGTCGCGGAGCGGGGCGTTCGTGGTGCCGGCGAGGCCACCCGTGACGAACTCACGGTCGAGGTCCCAGAAGGTCAGCCCGTGGCTCTCGATCTCGAGGTCGGGGTGCGTACGCTGCCGGTACTCGAGGGGGTCGATGTCCGCCATCAGGTGCCCGCGGACGCGGAAGCTGTTGATGAGCTCCTGCACGCGCGCGGTCTTGTTGACCCGGTGCGCCAGGTCGACGTTGATGTCGTTCGCCCACTGGATGGGCTTGTACGGGATCCGGAGCGCCGCGAAGATGCCCTCGTAGAAGCCGTGCTCGCCGATGAGTCGCTCGTGCACCTTCTTGAGGTACTCGCCCGAGCCCGCGCCCTGGATGACGCGGTGGTCGTAGGTGCTCGTCAACGTGATCGTCTTGCCGATGCCGAGCTCGACGAGGGTCTTCGATGCCGAGCCCTGGAACTGCGCCGGGTACTCGAGGGCGCCGGCACCGATGATCGCACCCTGCCCCTTCGTCAGGCGCGGGACCGAGTGCACGGTGCCGATGCCGCCCGGGTTCGTCAGCGAGATCGTCGTGCCCTGGAAGTCGGTCGGCGTGAGCTTGTTGTCACGGGCGCGCTTGACGAGGTCCTCGTAGGCGGAGAGGAACTGGCCGAACGTCAGGGTCTCGGCGCGCTTGATGCTCGGGACGAGCAGGGACCGTGTGCCGTCCTTCTTCGGGACGTCGATCGCGATGCCGAGGTTCACGTGCGCCGGCTGGACCACGAAGGGCTTGCCGTCGCGCTCCTCGTAGAAGACGTTCTGGCTCGGGAAGTCCTTGAGCGCCTGGACCATCGCCCAGCCGATCAGGTGCGTGAACGAGATCTTGCCGCCGCGCGCCCGGCGCAGGTGGTTGTTGATCACGATGCGGTTGTCGATCATCAGCTTCGCCGGGATCGTCCGCACGCTCGTCGCCGTCGGGACGGTGAGCGAGGCGTCCATGTTCGACGCCAGGGTCTTCGCCATGCCCCGGAGCGGGGTGGCGACGTCCTCGTGGGTCTCCTCGTGGTCGTCGGCCTCGTCGTTCGCCTCGGCCGGGATCGGCTGCGGCGTCGGCTGGCGGGACGTGGTCTTCGCCTGGATGGGGCCGGACTTGGCCTCGGCGGGGGCGTCGCCGGTCGCGGGCTGCTGGGTCGACGACTGCTGGGCCGTGGCCTGCTGACCCCCTGACGCTGCCGGGGAGGACGTCGGAGCCGGCGCTGCCGGAGCGTCACCACCCTGCGTGCGGTGGTAGCTCTCGAGGACCGGCCACCAGGACTTGTCGACCGACTCCTTGTCCGCGACGAACTGCTCGTAGAGCTCGTCGACGAGCCACTCGTTCGCCCCGAATTCGCCCGCGGTCTCGTCCGTTCCGGTCAGATGGCTCGACACAGCCGATCGCCCACTCTCCGTCGATAGATGCTCGTGTGTGTCGTGCGCGGCAACCCTGCCCCGCACAGGTCTTAAGCCTAGCCGCTCGCAGATGACCGTTCGGTGTCAGCAGAAGGCGGGTCGCGCCTCCAGACAGGGTCTCGCGCGTGTCGCGCCGGAGGCGTGCCGAGCCGCCCAGACCGGCCACCCGACGGAGCCGTACAGTGGGGCGCATGAGGTTCTACGAGACGCGGCCGACGCACGACCTGACCTACTCCGACGTCTTCCTCGTCCCCAGCCGGTCGGCGGTGACGAGCCGCTTCGACGTGGACCTCTCGACGAACGACGGCACCGGTGCCACCATCCCGATCGTCAGCGCGAACATGAACTCGGTGACCGGCCCGCGGCTCGCGGCGACCCTCGCTCGCCGCGGTGGCCTCGGCGTGCTGCCACAGGACATGCACCTGCAGGACCTCGACGCCGCGATCCGGTGGGTGAAGGACCAGCCGGTCGACTTCGACACCGCCTACGACCTCGGCGCGGACACCACCGTCGCCGAGGCCCTCGAGCAGCTCCTGCCCGTGGCCGGTCGCGGTGTGGTCGTGCGCGACGCGTCGGGGGAGTACCTCGGCTGCGTGCCCGCCGGCCGCCTCGGCACCGCCGGCCCCGACGCCACGCTCGGCGACCTGCTGCACGGTGCGTCCACCGCGATCGACGCCGAGGACGCCGGCACGCCCCGGCACGTGTACGACGTGCTGAGCGGCGCAGAGGTCGACTTCGCGCCGGTGGTGCGGCACGGCAAGGTCGTCGGCACGGTGAGCCAGACGAGCGCGATCCGCTCCGACATCTACACGCCGGCCGTCGACGCCTCCGGGCGACTCCGCGTCGCCGCCGCGATCGGCATCAACGGCGACGTCGCCGCGAAGGCGCAGGCCCTCGCCGCCGCCGGCGTCGACGTCCTCGTCCTCGACACCGCCCACGGACACCAGGAGGGCATGCTCCGCGCCCTCCGCACGGTGGCCGCCCTCGGACTCGACATCCCCCTCGTCGCCGGGAACGTCGTCACCGCCGACGCCGTCGCGCACCTCGTGGACGCCGGTGCGAGCATCATCAAGGTCGGTGTCGGCCCCGGCGCCATGTGCACCACCCGCATGATGACCGCCGTCGGCCGGCCGCAGTTCTCCGCCGTCCTCGAGACCGCCGCCGCCGCCCGGTCGCTCGGCGCGCACGTGTGGGCCGACGGCGGTGTCCGGTACCCCCGCGACGTCGCGCTCGCCCTGGCCGCTGGCGCGTCCGCCGTGATGATCGGTTCGTGGTTCGCCGGCACGCTCGAGGCGCCCGGTGTCCTCCGCCGCGACGACAGCGGTCGCGCCTACAAGGAGAGCTGGGGCATGGCGTCCGCGAAGGCCGTCCGGGAGCGCTTCGAGCGGCTCGACCCGTACGAGCGGGCCCGCAAGGCGCTCTTCGCCGAGGGCATCTCGTCGTCGACCATCTACCTCGACCCGGAGCGGCCCTCGGTGGAGGACCTGCTCGACATGATCACCGCCGGCGTCCGCAGCTCCGCTACCTACGCCGGAGCGTCCTCGCTCGCCGAGTTCTCCGAGCGGGCGCTCGTCGGCATCCAGTCGGCCGCCGGCTACGAGGAGGGCAAGCCGCTCCCCGTCAGCTGGTAGCGCGCGGCGCGCGGCGCGCGTTGCGCGTCTCGCGAAAGCGACACACTCACGCCGCCTCGCTGCGGGTTTCTGTCGCCCTGGCGGGACGAAGGGTGGCGCTCGGAGGCACACTGTCGCTTCGGGGCGGTGGTCGCGACCGCGAGCGGACGGGAGGCGCGTGGCAGGCTGACCCGCGCCTCCAGTCCGTCACCACTCGCGAAAGCGACAGGCTCCCGCCAGATCCCCGCGGGGATCAGTCGCCCTGGCGGGACGGACGGTGCCGCTCGGCGGCGCACTGTCGCTTCGGCGGGGTGGTCGCGACCACAGACGGACGGGAGGCGCGGTGCCAGCTGGCACCGCGCCTCCCGTCCGTCTGTTGCCGGCTCTACCGCCGTCGGGTCGCGTCCTCGACGGTGCCGACGAGCTCCTCGAGGATGTCCTCGAGGAAGAGCACGCCCAGCGTCCGGCCCTCGGCGTCGAACGCCCGCGCCACGTGACGGCCGGCGGCGCGCATCGTGGCGAGCGCGTCCTCGAGATCCATCTCCGTGTAGAGCGAGATGAGCTGTCGGATGCGCTTCGGCGGCACCGGGTCGTCGTACTCGTCCGGTCGCAGGTCGATGACGTCCTTCACGTGCACGTAGCCCGTGGGGGAGCCGTCCTCGCCGACGAGCACGTACCGGGAGAACCCGCGCTGCGCCACGGCACGCTCGACGTCGCCGGGGGTGGCGTCCTCGGGCAGCGTGACGAGCTCGCGCATCGGCACGGCGACGTCCTTGACCTTCTTCTCGGTGAACTCGAACGCCAGGGCGAGCTTGCCGTCGTCCGTGAGGGTGCCCTCGCGGCGTGACTGCTCGACGATGGTCTGCACCTCCTCCACGGTGAAGGCGCTCACCGCCTCGTCCTTCGGCTCGACACGGAACAGCCGCAACACCGCGTTCGCGACCTCGTTCAGGCCGACGACGACCCAGTGCAGGCCGTGGCCGATGTACCAGAGCGTCGGTACGAGGAGCAGCGCCGCACGGTCGGGCATCGAGAACGAGATGTTCTTCGGGACCATCTCGCCGAACACCACGTGCAGGAACGACACGAGCAGCAGCGTGAACACGAACGCCACGATGCCGATGACCTCGACGCTCCAGCCGGTGAGGTGCAGCGGGACCTCGAGCAGGTGGTGGATCGCCGGCTCGGAGACGTTCAGGATGAGCAGCGAGCACACGGTGATGCCGAGCTGCGTGGTCGCGAGCATGCGGGTGGCGTGCTCCATCGCCCACAGGGTCATCTGCGCGGCCTTCGAGCCCTCTTCGGCGCGGGGTTCGATCTGGGAGCGGCGCGCGGAGATGACGGCGAACTCGGCCGCGACGAAGTAGGCGTTGCCGAGCAGCAGCACGACGAGCCAGAAGATGCCCCACCAGTCGGAGCTCATCGGACGCCACCCTTCGTCGTGGTCTTCGCGGGGGTCTTCGTCGCCGGGATGATGATCCCTGTCGCCGGGGTCTCCGGCGGGGTCGGTGTCCAGCGGATCCGGTCGATGCGCCGTCCGTCGAGCCGTTCGACCCGGAACACGCCGCCGTCGAGCGGGACCTCGTCACCGACGACCGGCAGGCGGCCGAGGGTCGACATGACGAACCCGCCGACGGTCTCGTACGGGCCGTCCTCCGGCACCTTCACGCCGGCGCGGTCCTCGAGCTCGTCGGGGCGGAGGAGCCCGGGGAACGTCAGCCAGTCACGGGAGCGCACCACGTCGATGCGGGCGCGGTCGTGCTCGTCGGAGACCTCACCGACGAGCTCCTCGACGAGGTCCTCGAGCGTGACGACACCGGCGGTGCCGCCGTACTCGTCGACGACGATGACCATCTGGTAGCCACGACCGCGGACCTCGGCGAGCAGGGTGTCGCCCGGCATGGTCTCCGGCACGCGTTCGGCGTCGGTCATGAGCGCCCCGACGGGCACCTCCGGACGCTTCTCACGCGGAACCGCGACGGCTTGCTTGACGTGCACGATGCCGACGACGTCGTCCGCGTCCTCCTCGATGACGGGGAAGCGGCTGAACCCGGTGCGGCGGGCGAGGGCGATGACGTCCTCTGCCGACTCCGACACCCGGATGGTGGAGACGCGGGGGCGCGGGGTCATCACGTCGCTCGCGCTGAGCTCGGAGAACGAGATCGTGCGTTCGAGCAGCGTCGCGGTGTCCTGTTCGAGGGAGCCCTCGGAGGCGGAACGGCGCAGCAGCGAGGTGAGCTCCTCGGCGCTGCGTGCACCGGAGAGCTCTTCCTGCGGCTCGATGCCCATCGATCGGAGCACGGCGTTGGCGGTGCCGTTCAGCACGGCGACGGCCGGCTTGAACACCGTCGTGAAGGCCACCTGCAGCGGGACCACGAGGCGGGCGGTCTGCAGCGGGAGCGCGAGCGCGAAGTTCTTCGGCACGAGCTCGCCGAGGATCATCGACAGCAGGGTCGCGATGACGAGCGCCACGATCGAGCCGACGGTCTCGACGATCGCCTCGGGCAGCCGCATCGCGAGGAACGGCGCCTCGAGCAGCTTCGCGATCGAGGGCTCGAGCAGGTAGCCGGTCAGCAGCGTGGTCAGCGTGATGCCGAGCTGGGCGCTGGAGAGGTGCGTCGAGGTGACCTTCAGCGCACCGATGACCGGTGCGAGGCCGCTCTCACCGCGGTCCCGTCGGGCCTCGACCTCGGCGCGGTCGAGGTTGACCAGCGCGAACTCGGACGCGACGAAGACACCCGTGCCGAGTGTCAGCAGGATGCCGCCGATCAGCATGACGATGTCGATCGGACTCATGATTCACCTCCCGCAGGGCGCGAGGGAGTGCAGCTCACCGAGTGAGCGGCGGATGAGTGAGGCGAAGAACTATTCGGGGGATCGTCCACAGTGAGGTCAATCGTACTGCCTGGCGCGCGGCCAGGCCGAGAAAACGTACAGAAGGCGGGTCGCGCCTCCAGGCTGGTTGCGGTGACAGCCTGGAGGCGCGACCCGCCTTGCGCGGGTCGGCCTACGCCGTGACGCGCGCGCGGTGGTACTGCTGCGGCTCGTAGTCCACGGTCACGCCGAGCTCGACGGCGGCGCGGAGCGGGAACGCCGGGTCGCGGAGGAACTCCCGCCCGACCATCACGACGTCCGCCTGCCCGGTGGCGACGATCTGCTCGGCCTGGAACGCCTCCGAGATCATCCCCACCGCGATCGTGCCGATGCCGGCGTCGCGCTTGATCGCCGCGGCGTGCGGGACCTGGTAGCCGGGGCCGACCGGGATCGGGGCGCTCGCGGCGTTGCCGCCGGTCGAGACGTCCGCGAGGTCGGCACCGTGCTCGGCTGCCCAGCGTGCGACCTGCGTGGTCTCCTCGAGCGTTAGCCCCCCATCGACCCAGTCGGTGGCGGAGAACCGGACGACGACGGGGAAGCCCTCGCCGACCTCGGCGCGGACGGCGTCCAGCACCTCGAGCAGCGCGCGGGCGCGGTTCTCGAGCGAGCCGCCGTACGAGTCGGTCCGGTGGTTGCTCAGCGGCGAGAGGAACTGGTGCAGCAGGTAGCCGTGGGCAGCGTGCAGCTCGACGAGGTCGAACCCGGCCTCGACCGAGCGACGTGCGGCGGCGGCGAAGGCCAGGGCCACGACGCGGATGTCCTCCGTGGCGAGCTCGCGCGGCTCGGCGTACCCGTCGAAGGCGACCGCGGAGGGCGCCACGGTGTTCCAGCCGCCCTGGTCGGCCGGGACGGATCCGTGGGTCGGCTCCCACGGGCGGAACGTCGACGCCTTGCGGCCCGCGTGGGCGAGCTGGATGCCGGCGGCGGCACCCTGGGAGTGGATGAAGTCGACGATCGGCCGGAAGGCGTCGCGCTGCTCGTCGTTCCACAGCCCGAGGTCCTGCGGGCTGATCCGACCCTCGGGCACCACGCCGGTGGCCTCGACCACGACCGCGCCGGCACCGCCCTTGGCGAACCCGCCGAGGTGCACGAGGTGCCACGGCGTCGGCACGCCGTCCTGCGCCTCGACCGAGTACTGGCACATCGGGGAGACCCAGATGCGGTTGCGGACGGTCAGGTCGCGGATGGTGATCGGTTCGAACAGGGCGTGCGTCACGCGGACTCCTTCTCGGCGGTCGCACCGGTGTCCGCGAGTCCCTCGAGGAACGCGCGCAGCCCGGCGGACGACGTGTAGTGGTGGCCGACCGCCCCGATCGCTTCCGCACCGGCGGCGTTCTCGGCCCTGTTGTCGACGAACACCATCTGCGCCGCGTCGATTCCCAGGCGCGCGCACGTGTCGCGGTAGATCGAGGCGTCCGGCTTCAGGACGTGCTCCTCGGCGCTCACCACGACGGTCTCGAACAGGGAGCCCATCGGGGATCGACGGTACGGGTCGCCGAAGTCGAACCCGGCGTTCGACAGCAGGGCGACCCGGGTGCCGGCGTCGTGCAGCTCCTCGACGATCGCGAGGGTCTCCAGCTCGACCTCGAACCAGCCGGTGAAGTCGATCGCCCAGAAGCGGTGGATGTCGGTGATGCTCCACGTCCGGCCGGTGCGCGCGGCGATCGCCCGCCAGTAGTCCACGACGGACAGGTCGCCGCGGTCCAGGTCGTGCCGGAGCTCCTGGTAGACGGGGAACAGGTCGTCCGCGGGCAGCCCGGTCGCCGCGACGAGGGCGTCCCGCGAGGCGTGCGGCGTCCGGCTGATCACCTCGCCGTAGTCGAAGACCACCACGCGACCAGGCAGGAACAGGCTCATGCGCTCCACCGTAACGTGGCGTGCGTGAACGACTTCGTCCCCTTCGCCCCGACCGACGCCGCCGCCTGGACCACCGCCCCGCACGGCGACTCGACGAAGTACCGCCGCGGGGTGCTCGGCGTCGCCACCGGCTCCGACCAGTACCCGGGAGCCGCGGTGCTGGGCGTCGACGCCGCGGTGCACACCGGCGTCGGCATGGTCCGGTACGTCGGCCCGTCACGGGCGTCGGACCACGTGCTCGCGAGGCGTCCCGAGGTCGTCGCCGGGGTCGGACGGGTGCAGGCGTGGCTCGTCGGTTCCGGGATCTCGGCGGGCTCGCTCGACGACCTGGCCGACGTGACGGCGGAGGGCTTCCGGCACGCGTCGGACGACGGGGTCCCCGTCGTGGTGGACGCCGGTGCGATCCCGCTGGTCGAACTCGGACCGCTGGCGGTGTTGACGCCGCACGCGGGGGAGCTCGCCGGCGTCCTGCACGAGTCGCGGGAGTCCATTGAGCAGGACCCGGCAGCGGCAGCGCTCCGAGCCGCGGCGCAGACCGGGAGCGTCGTGCTGCTCAAGGGGTCGGCCACGCACGTGGCGACGCCGGACGGGTCGGTGCGGCTGGTGGCCTCGTCGGCGACGCCGTGGCTCGCGGCCGCCGGTGCCGGTGACGTCCTCGGCGGGGTGCTCGGGGCGCTCGTGGCGGCTCGGCAGGGGGCTGCGGAGGCGTCCGGGTCGTCGTTGTCGCCGTCGGACCTGGCGCACCTGGCCGCTTCGGCCGCGGTGGTGCACGGGATCGCGGCGCGGCGGGCGTCCGGGGGTGGGCCCTTCACGATGGCGGCGCTGGTCGAGCAGCTGACGGGTGTGGTGCGGGACCTCGTCGTCGAGGGCGACGCGCGGGGGTAGGCGCCGGTCGCGGGGCGCAGACGCGACCGGATGACGGCCTGGAGGCGCGGTGCGGGCTTGCACCGCGCCTCCAGTCCGGCAGACGGGGACGCCGGGCGTCAGCTCCCGGGGGTGGCGTGCACGAGGAACTCGACTGCACCGGCGTCGTCGACCTTCACGAAGCCGAGGCTCGGGGCCTGCACGTCGTAGTCCGAGAACGTGACCGGGATCGAACCGGAGATGTCGACGCCGTCGCCGTTCAGCCCGACCTCGAGCGTCGCCGTGACCGCCTTCGTGACGCCGTGCAGGGTGAGGTTGCCGGAGGCCTCCACCTTCGTCGTGCCGGAACCGCTCGGCACCGCGTCCGCGATCGGCTCCGCGAGCTCGAACGTCGCGGTCGGGAACGCCGACGTGTCCATCGCCGAGTCGCGGAAGTACGAGTCGCGCTGGTTCGAGTCCGTGGCGATGTCCGCGACCTGCACGGTGATGGTCGCCTTCGTGATGGAGGTCCCGTCGACGGTCGCGCTGCCCGTGACGCTGTCGGTGCGCCCGGTCACGGTGACGTCCGAGCCGTTGAGGACCTCGTGGACGCGGTAGCCGGCCTCGGAGTCCCCGCCGACGGTCCACTCGCCGGACAGGTCCGAGTCGTCGATCGTGGACGGCGCGCGACTCGCAGCGACGGACGGCGCTGCCGACGCTTTGGCGTTCTCGCTGCTCGTGTAGAGGTTCGTGCCGACGATCGCCGCGACGACGCCGATGACGACGACGGCGGCGATGACGGAGATCCAGATGACGGCCTTGCGGCGCTTGCGCGGGGTGTCGGTGGTCACGAGCAGAACGGTGACACGTCATGCTCGGGAAGCGCTGTGTCTTCCCGCTACGCTCTTCCGGTGCAGAGGACGCGGTGGCTCGAGGTGGTCGGCTTCGCCGTGGCGTTCGTGGCCGTGCACGCCCTGCTCTGGTGGCTGACGTCGATCTCGGCGAACCTGCCCCTCGGCGACGTCACCATCACCTACCGCCGGTGGATCGAGACCGGCGGTGCCTCCGGGTTCTGGGTCGGGATCCACGAGGACTGGGTGTACCCGATCCTCGCGATCGTGCCGATGGCCGCGGCGGCGCTCGGTGGCGTCGGGTCGATCGGCACCGGCTGGCTCGTGCTGATGATCGTCCTCGACGCGGTCGCGTGCGGGTTCCTCTGGCGGTTCCGGGGCCTCGGCGTGCGGGTCGTGTGGTGGTGGCTGGCGTTCCTGCTCGCCCTCGGGCCGATCGGGCTCGGGCGCATCGACACCGTCGCCACCGTGCTCGCCCTGGTCGGTGTGGCCTTCGTCGCGACGCGTCCGGCGGTCGCCTCGGCGCTGTTCACCGCCGGAGCCTGGACGAAGGTGTGGCCCGCGGCGCTCGTCGGGGTGCTCCTGCTGCTCCGGCGCGGGCACCGACGTGGTGTCGTCGCCGGCGCGCTCGTGCTCACCGCGCTCATCGTGCTCGTCGACGTCCTGTACGGGGGAGCGGCGCACCTGCTGTCGTTCGTCGGGCAGCAGACCGGGCGGGCCCTGCAGATCGAGGCGCCCCTCGCGACCCCGTTCATGTGGGCGGCGGCCTTCGGGGTACCGGGTGCCGCGGTCTACTACAACCAGGAGATCCTGACCTTCGAGGTGTCCGGCGCCGGGACGCACGCGGCCGCCGCGGTGTCCACCCCGCTCATGGCCGTGGTCGTCGTCGTCGGCGTCGTGCTCGCGCTCTGGGCCGCCCGCCGGGGTGCCCACCGGGCCGAGGCCGCGCCCTTGCTCGCGCTGCTGTTCGTCGCCGCGCTCGTCGCCACCAACAAGGTGGGGTCGCCGCAGTACATCGGCTGGTTCGCCGTGCCGATCGTGTGGGGGCTCGTCGCCGGTCGTCCGAGCGCCCGACGCTTCCTGCCGGTCGCCGTCGCCGCGATCCCGATGGCCCTGTTGACGCAGGTGATCTACCCCGGCTTCTACGACCAGGTGCTCACCGTGCAGCCGTGGATCCTCGTCGTGCTGACGCTCCGGAACGTGCTCGAGGTCGCAGTGCTCGTGTGGAGCGTCGTCGCGATCGTCCGGCTGGGCGTCCGTGCCCGTGTCACGTCCGTGCCGGTCGTCCCCGCAGCGGGCAGGATGGACGCATGATCGTCGCGTTCTCCGTCGCCCCGTCCGGTGGTCCCTCCGCATCGTCGGACGGGTCCGTGCACGATGCCGTCGCAGCGGCCGTGCGGGTCGTGCGCGAGAGTGGGTTGCCGAACCGTACCTCGTCGATGTTCACCGAGGTCGAGGGGGAGTGGGACGAGGTCATGGACGTCGTCAAGCGCGCCACCGAGGCCGTCGGGGCGTACGGCACGCGGGTCTCGCTCGTGCTGAAGGCCGACATCCGCCCCGGTCACACCGGCGAGATCGACGGCAAGCTCGAGCGACTCGAGGCCGCGCTCGGCGAATGACCGTCGGCTTGCGCTGAGGCGACACGCCGGGCGCCTCCCACGGATGTCGGTGGTCGGGTGTGTCCTGTCGGTGTCGGACGCGAGTGGCGTCCACACGACGACGACGAGGAGCGCGTGATGATGCACGACGGCTGGTGCCCCGACTGCGACCTGCGAACGGTCGTCATCGACACGGACGAAGCAGGGACCCACGCCTGGGCGAGCTGCACCGAGTGCGGCGCCGGTTGGGTGCACCGTGACGAGCTCCCCGGTTTCGTCGTCGCCGCTCCCGAGCAGGTCGAGCGCCGCGCCGCGTGACGCGGGTCGAATCGATTCGGCCGCCTGACTTCCGTTCCGGGTTTGGAGCGGTCTACACTGCTGGGACCGGACGCTCGCAGCGCCCGGTCGTCCCCGTTCGCCGCTGAACCAGGACCGCCCTCCACCCGCCGGGTCGCGGCGCACGCGCTGCTCCGGCTGCGTCGTCCGAGACGCACGGATCGGAGGCCCGGTGCGGCGACCACGCGCACCGACGGTCCCAGCCGACTCACGCGAGTCGACGTCCGGATCCCGTCCCGCTCCTCCCGTCCCGAAACAGGCACCATGTCCCAGCTCACGCCTGCGCGCCGCGCACTCGCGCTCATCGCCCTCGCCCTCGGTGGGTTCGCCATCGGTTCGACCGAGTTCGTCGCGATGGGCCTCCTGCCGAACATCGCCGAAGCGCTCCTGCCGCACCAGTACGGCATCGACCCGGACGCCGGGATCGCCCACGCCGGCTGGCTCGTCAGCGCGTACGCCCTCGGCGTCGTCGTGGGTGCGCCCACGATCGCGGCGATGTCCGCGAAGTTCCCGCGCAAGGGACTGATCCTCGTGCTGCTCGTCGGGTTCGTCCTGGCGACGGTGGCGAGCGCGGTCCTGCCGTCGTTCGGCCTGGTGCTCGTGGCGCGCTTCGTCGCAGGCCTGCCGCACGGCGCGTACTTCGGCATCGCGTCGATCGTGGCGGGCGACATCATGGGCCCCGGCAAGCGCGGCAAGGGCATCGCGATGGTGCTGCTCGGCCTGTCCGTCGCGAACGTCGTGGGCGTGCCGTCGATCACCTGGGTCGGACAGGTCGCCAGCTGGCGGATCGCGTACGGCGTCGTCGCCGTGCTGTTCGCGCTGACCTTCCTCGCGGTGTGGGCCTTCGTGCCGCGCAGCGCTCGTGACGAGCACGCGACGATCGGCCGGGAGCTCCGCGCCTTCCGCGTGCCGCAGGTCTGGATGGTCATGGGCCTCGGCGCCGTCGGCTTCGGCGGGTTCTTCGCCGTCTACTCGTACATCTCGCCGCTCGTGCAGAACGTCACCGGGCTGTCGGAGTCGTTCGTGCCGCTCGTCCTCGTGGTCGTCGGCATCGGCATGGTCATCGGCGGCGTCCTCGGCGGGCACCTCGCCGACCACAGCGTCAAGCGCACGATCTACGTCGGCATGTTCGCGCTGATCGGTGCCCTGCTCGTCACCGTCCTCACCGCGCAGTGGGTGTGGGGGATCTTCCTCGGGGCGTTCCTGCTCGGGGCGACCTCGTCCGCGATCCCGCCGGCGGTGCAGTCCCGCCTGATGGACGTCGCCGGTGACGCGCGGACCATCGCGGCAGCGCTCAACCACTCGGCGTTCAACATCGGCAACTCGATCGGTGCGGCCCTCGGCGGCGCGGTCATCGCGGCCGGGTTCGGGTTCAAGGCGCCGGGGTGGCTCGGCATCGTGCTGGCGCTGCTGGGTGTCCTCATGACGATGATCAGCTACGGTGCCGAACGCCGCAGCACGCGTCGTGCGGCCCTGCGTTCGCCGTCGCCGTCGACCGGCCCGATCACCGCGCCGATCCCGCTGGTCTGACGCGCGCATCGCGCGACGTCGCGAGGGTTCGCCCCCGCGAAAGCGACAGGGTGCCGCGGGACTTCCGCGGCACCCTGTCGCTGTGTCGGCACAGCAGCCGCGGCATCGCGCGCATCTGTCGTTTTGGCGGATTTGGGTCGCGACCGCCTACCGGCCTGGAGGCGCGTGGCGGCCCCGCCCCGCGCCTCCAGGCCGTCGCACGGTGCGGCAGACCGCGTCCAGTGAGCAGAAATCGTCGGGTCCCATCTCGGGACCCGACGATTTCTGCTCAGTCGAACGCGCGCGACTACAGGCCCAGCGGGCTGCCGTCCTGGACGATGATGCCGTCGGTGATCGCGCGCTTCCGGAGCGCCACCTTCGTGCCGACGTCGAAGCCGGCGACGCGGTACTTCTCGCGGATGCGCTTGAGGTAGCTCTTCGCGGTCTCCTCGGAGATGCCGAGCTGGTACGCGACGCTCTTCACGGGCTCGCCGCCGCCGTACAGGGCCATGACGCGACGCTCCTGGGCGCTGAGTTTCGGCACGCCGCCGACGTCACCGCTGTTGATCGCCAGGTCGAGCTCCGCCGACACGTACTGCTCGCCGCGCTGGGCGGCACGGATCGCCTCGACGATCATGTCCGCGTCCTCGCTCTTCACGAGGTAGCCGAGGGCGCCGGAGGCCAGGGCCTCGCGGACGACGTTCGGCTCGGAGTACGTGCTCATCACGACGGTCTTCACGCCGGCGGTCTTGAGTGTCGAGATCTTCAGCGAGACCGGGATGGAGTCCTTGAGGTCCAGGTCGAGCAGCACCACGTCCACCGGGAACGCCGGGCTGGTGAGGAGCTCCGGCCAGGTGGTGACGGCTGCGACGAGCGTGATGTCGTCGGCGGCGCTGCGGATCCACTCGGTGAGCGCGCCGAGGAGCATCCTGTGGTCGTCGACGAGCGCGAGTCGGATCGGTTCCTCTGGAGTCGCCATGGTGGCGTCCTTTCTCGGGGGCGGTCGTGGCCGATCCTAGGGGGACGGGCCACGTGACACGGGCAGGCTGGTCAGGGTGTCCGGCAGTTCGGGCCCAGCCGGTTCCGTGCGACGACTACATCGACGGATGTCGGTTCACGACGCAGTGCGCGACGACGTGGAGTGCTCCGTCGCGGACGGAGTCGGTGTACGGGCCGATCCGCTGGAGGGCGCTCCAGGCGGTCGGCCCGAGCCGGCGGCGGGGCACGCCGCGGGACTCGAAGACGATCGGGACGTCCATGGTCTCGTCGGTGACGGGGTGGCCGTCGGAGCCGACCGGGCCGAGGGTGACCGAGACGACGGGTGATCCGGCCTGGGAACTCCGGCCCTCGGCGACGCCGACCATCTGCCACAGTGCCTGCAGCAGGCCGTCGCGCTGCGCGGGGGAGAGGTGGCCAGCGAGCGACTGCGGATCGGCGACGCTGACGGACCGGCCGAGGTTGTCCGACTCCGTGATGGCGTGGTACAGCCACGTCTCGCGACGGCCCTCGATGAGGTGCAGCCGGAGTTCGGTCGCGAGCGAGGACGCCACCGAGGCCGACGCATCGGACAGCGGCAGGGGATCACTGCCGTTGGCGACGGCGTCGAGGAGCTTCTCGGCGGCGAGGTCGAGGCGGGCGAGCTCGTCCGAGGCGAGCATGCCGACGGCGAACTGCGGCGCCTGCACGTTGCTCTGCACCAGGACACGGTCGAGCTCGCGCTGCACGAGCTGCCGGAAGCGGTGCACGACGAAGATCGCGATCGACGGCGGCACCGTGACGAGCGCGAGCGTGGAGACCAGGGCGGGCATCGTGTCGCTCGTGATCGGGGTCGAGGCGATCGCCATCCCGATGAACGCCAGGCCGAGGACGGCGATGGCGGCGGCGACCTCGCGGGCCGGCCGCAGCGTCGCCACGGGGAGGAGCGCGAAGCCGGCCGCGACCGACGCCGAGGCGGTGTGCGCGAGGTCGTGTTCGGGCCAGATGCCGACGAAGTCGAGGGTCACCACGCAGGCGAGCACGACGCAGATGAGCACGAACGCGAGTCCGGTGAGGCGCTCCCCGTACGTGAGCAGGCTTAGCCCGACCCCGACGGCGGCGACCAGGTAGAGCGCCCATGCCGCGGCCGGCAGCCACGGGTCGGTGAACTCGGTCCAGCGGATGAGGAAGAAGACGATTCCGGCGACGGCCTCGATGCCGGTGAGCACCGCAGCGCCGAGGCCGAGGTACCCGGCGCCGAGCGAGGCTCCGGGCTTGGCGGCCTGCCGCAGGGACCGTGCCCCGGTGGAGGTGGACGGGAGCCCGCGTGCCTGTCGACGCTCGCTTCCGCGGTACCGCTCACGGGCCTCCCGTCGGGTCCGCGGGGCGGGCTGGACGGTCTCGCCGGGCAGGCCACGGCTGATGGTGTCCTCGGGAATGCGGGTCATCGCGGGGCCTCCAGCACGACGGTCGTGCCGGAACCCGGCGCGGAGAAGAGCTTCGCGTCGCCGCCGACCTCGCGGAGCCGGTTCACGACGCTCTCCTTGAAGCCGAGACGCTCGGCGCTGACGTGGGTGAGGTCGAAGCCGACGCCGGAGTCGGTGACCATCGCGCGGACCATCTCGTTGTCGTGCACGATCGTCACGTGCGCCTCGCCGACCCCGGCGTGACGACGGACGTTCTCGAGGCACTCACCCAGGGCGAGCAGGAACGCGTCGAGCACGTGGGACGGCAGCAGGACCTGACCGGTGCCGTGCCAGCTGACCTCGAGACCCATGCGGCCGAAGCGCTGCTTGACGGACTCGAGGGTCTGACCGAGCGGCGACTCCTCTTCGCGGGTGAGCGAGTAGTCGCCGGACTGCTGGGGCTGCGGCGTCGCGCCGAGTCGGAGGTGGCGGAGCAGCCGGGCGTCCTCGGCGGCCTGTTCGCGCATGGCCTGCTCGGAGACACCGACCCCGGAGTGTGCCAGGAGCGTGAGGGTCGCGAGCACGGTGTCGTGCAGGAGCCGCGCACCCTGGCGTCGCTGGGCCTCGGTCTCGCTGGCCTGGCGCTCGGCTCGGTGCGCGGTGCCGATGCTGTAGATGCGGCGCGCCACCCGAGGGATGGCACGGGAGATCCAGATGGTGACGACCGCGATCAGGACCCACCCCAGCAGCGCACCGGTGACGGGAGCCGCGAGGATGCTGCCGCTGGCCCAGACGATCCCGACGACGACGGCGGCACCGGCTGCGATCGTGAGTCCGAGTCCGACGGGCTGGCCGCGCTGGGCCATGAGCGGGGCCGAGATGCTGCCTGCTGCGAGGGGGACCACGGCGCTCGCGATCACCGGGCGGACGGTGTCGTCGACGCCGAAGAACAGGAGGGCGAGCGCGCCGAGCCCGGACGCGAGGATGAGCGCCGTCCACCAGACCGACCCGTTCCACCCGAAGACCAGGAAGCCGCCGATCATGATGGCGATGCAGGCCAGGGCGCCGAGCAGGGGGATGAGCGGCACGGCGAGGGCGCTGATGATGCCGATGACGGACACGAGTGCGCAGACGACGCCGACGACACGGGTCGTCGACCGCAGCAAGCGGTCGCGTTCCTGTGCGATGAAGTCCATCGGTGTGTCCTGGTTGGTGACGTCGTGTGAGGGAAAACCGAGCCTCGGTCAGCCCGGGCACCACGCCATCATTCCACGCGCGACACCCGTTGGGGGGTGTTCGGCGCGCCATGCCGTTCCGGATGGTGCCGTGATTGTTATTGCAGGCGTGATGCGAATGAGCGCGAGCGCTCGGACCAGCGGTCGCGAGCGCTCGTTCCAGCGGTCGCGAGCGCGCTCAGTCCAGCAGCCGACGGAGGTGCTCGCCGACGGCCTCGTGCTCGATCAGGAACCCGTCGTGCCCGAACTCGCTCTCGATCACCGCGGCACGGTCACCGTCGAGCGTGTCCGGCACGCCCGCTGCGATCCGGTGCTGGTCCTCGATGGGGAACAGCCGGTCGCTCGACACCCCGACGACGAGGGTCCGTGCCGTGACCTGCCCGAGCGCCGCTGCGATCCCGCCACGGCCGGCCCCGACGTCGTGCGAGTCCATCGCGTGCGTCAGCGTGATGTACGACGAGGCGTCGAAGCGCCGTGTGAACTTGTTGCCGTGGAAGTCGAGGTAGCTCTCCACCGAGAAGCGGCCGTCGTCGCCGAGTGGCGAGACGTCGCTCTGCCACGACCGGGCGAACCGGCCGTTCAGTTCGTCGGAGGCGCGGTAGGTCATGAGCGCCATCCGCCGCGCCAGGGCCAACCCGCGGTGAGGACCCTCGCCGGCGTCGGCCTCGTAGTAGTCGCCACCGGCGAACGCGGGGTCCATCTGGATGGCTGCGCGCTGCAACGAGTTCGCCGCGATCTGGTCCGCCGTGGTCTGCGCCGTCGAGGCGAGCACCGCCAGCCGCTGCACGCGCGACGGGTGCGCGATGGCGAACTCCAGTGCGTGCATGCCGCCCATCGAGCCCCCGACGACCGCCGCGAAGGTGTCGATGCCCAGCCGCTCGGCGAGCTGCGCCTGCAGCGCCACCTGGTCCCGCACAGTCACGAAGGGGAAGCGCGATCCCCACTCCAGGCCGTCCGGGGAGACCGAGGACGGCCCGGTCGTGCCCTGGCAGCCGCCGAGCATGTTCGGAGCGATCACGAACCAGCGGTCGGTGTCGATCGCGCGACCGGGCCCGACGACGTCGCCCCACCAGCCGGCGGTCTTGTGTCCGGGGCCGGGGAGCCCCGTGACGTGCGAGTCTCCGGTCAGCGCGTGGAAGACCAGGACGGCGTTGTCGCGCTCCGGCGACAGGGTGCCCCAGGTCTCGTAGGCGACCCGGACCGCCGGGATCCGCCCGCCGCGCACCCACTGCTCACCGAGCGCTTCGAAGTGCCGGGAGCCGGGGTGGTCGCCCGGGCGCCAGGCGCCGGTGACCGGCGGCTTTCCGAGCGTGCCGAGTTCGGTGCCGGGCACGAGCGTGGACGGCACGGAGTCCTCGGGTGTCGTCTGCCAGTCCATCGGGTCCAGTCTGCCGGGAGGCGCGGCTTGCGGCCGCCGTGTTACGTCACGTCCGGCGCGTCGCGGGTCCTCGGGCCGTGGTCGCGTCGCGGGGCGGGTGCGGACCCGGAACGACGAAACCGCTGTCGTGCGACAGCGGTTTCGTCGTTCGGAGTCGGCCGGCGGGACGCTACGCGCGCTGCCCCTCCTGCGCGACCGCACGGGCAGCGGCGAGCCCTGCTTCGAGGTCGGCCTTGAGGTCCTCGATGTTCTCGATGCCGACCGACAGCCGCACCAGACCCGGCGTCACACCGGTCGTGAGCTGCTGCTCGGGCGTGAGCTGCGAGTGCGTGGTCGACGCCGGGTGGATGACCAGGGAGCGCACGTCGCCGATGTTGGCCAGGTGCGAGAAGAGCTGCAGGTTGTCCACGAACGCCTTGCCCGCCGGCACGCCGCCCTTGAGCTCGAACGACAGCACGGCGCCGACGCCCTTCGGCGCGTACCGGTTCGCTGCGGCGTACCACGGCGAGGTCGGCAGCCCGGCGTAGGCCACCGTCGCGACGTCCGGGTGCCGGTCGAGCCACTCGGCGATCTCCTGCGCGTTCGACACGTGCCGCTCGATGCGCAGCGACAGCGTCTCGATGCCCTGCAGCAGGGTGAACGCGGTGTCCGCGGAGTTCGACGCCCCGAGGTCGCGCAGCAGCTGCACGCGTGCCTTCACGATGTAGGCGAGCTCGTTGCCGACCGCCTCGGCGAACACGGCGCCGTGGTACGAGGGGTCCGGCGTGTTGAACTCCGGGAACTTGTCCGGGTGCTGCGACCACGCGAAGCGGCCGCCGTCGACCAGGACACCGCCGATGACCGTGCCGTGGCCGCCGAGGAACTTCGTCGCGGAGTGCACGACGATGTCCGCCCCGTGCTCGAACGGACGGATGAGGTACGGCGTCGCGATCGTGTTGTCGACGATCAGCGGGACGCCGGACTCGTGCGCGACGTCGCTCACGCCGGCGATGTCGAGGACGTTGATCTTCGGGTTGCCGATCGTCTCGGCGAAGAACAGCTTCGTGTTCGGACGGACGGCGCGGCGCCACTCCTCGAGGTCGTCCTGGTCCTCGACGAACGTCGTCTCGATGCCGAGCTTCGCCAGCGTGTACTTGAACAGGTTGTACGTGCCGCCGTAGATCGACGACGAGGACACGATGTGGTCACCGGCGCCGGCGATGTTGAGCACGGCGTAGGTCTCCGCCGCCTGGCCGCTGGACACCAGGAGCGCTCCCGTGCCGCCCTCGAGCGCCGCGATGCGCTGCTCGACGACGTCGTTCGTCGGGTTCATGATGCGCGAGTAGATGTTGCCCGGCTTGGCCAGGGCGAACAGGTCGCGGGCCTCGTCCGAGTTCGCGAAGACGTACGAGGTCGTCTTGTAGATCGGGGTGGCGCGGGCGCCGGTGGTCGGGTCCGGCTGGGCGCCGGCGTGGACCTGGGTGGTCTCGAACCGCCACTGGGCGGCGTCGTTCGTGCTCATCTCGTGCTCCTGTCGGGCTGTCGGTGCGGTCGGTCGTCGGGTCGCCGTGCGCCGGCCTGGAGGAACGGCGCGCCTTCGCGTCGGCACTCACGGTACGCAGGTGGTCGCGCTGGTACCAGCGCACCCGCCTCGGGACGTAACGCGCGCGCCGGAGCCGCGCCGCGCCTCCAGGCTGTGGCCGCAGTGTGCGACGTTCCGCGCTGTGTGGGACGCAAGCGCCCTCGCACCGTGGGCGGCACCTCGCACACTGCGAGCCTGCGCGGAGATGTCACGCGTCCCGGCGGAACAACCAACCGACGTTCGGTTCGAGCAGCCAGCGCATCCCGCGCCGCACGAACGGCTGCGCGAGGAACAGGCTCACCGCGCAGGCGATCGCGACCATGAGCAGCACGAACGGCCACGCCGAGTGCGGCCCGGCCAGGATCCCGGACTCGCGGATCGGGTAGAGCAGGAACGTGTGGAGGAGGTAGACGTACATCGTCGCCGCGCCGAACTGCGTGATCCAGATGTTCCGACGGGGCACGAGGAGCAGGAAGCACGCCGTCAGCAGCGCCGCGAGCAGCATCAGGCCGAAGCGGACGGCACCGGCCCACCAGGCGTCCTCGCCGAGACCCGAGTACGAGTCGTCGTAGAAGAACCAGTGGTGCAGGTCGAACTCCTTGAACTGCGGGATCCAGATGGCGCATGCGACCGCCCACGCCGCGAAGACCGCCGCGGCGGCGATGCGGATCCGGACGACCATCCGCCGCGGTGCCTCGTACCAGCGGTCGAACAACCCCCACTGCTTCACCTGCCAGCCGACCAGGAAGAACGGGAGCAGGCTGATCGCCCGCGACAGGGACAGCGTGGAGTCGACGTTGTCGAAGTAGCCCACGCCGATGCTGAACACGACCGCCCAGAACAGCGGCCACCGCAGCTGCGCCAGGTACGGCAGGATCAGCCGGAAGATGCCGAGGGCGAGCAGGAACCAGAGCGTCCAGGTCGGCTGGGTCGGGTTGAACTTCTTCCCGCCCTCCACGATCCCCTGCACCACCGTCCAGATCGTCTGCATGATGATGTACGGCACCACGATGTCCGTGATGGTCCGGCGCATCCGCTTCGCCGTGGGGGTGTCCGCGGACGAGAAGTACCCGCTGATGACACCGAACGCGGGCATGTGGAACGCGTAGATGAAGGTGTACAGGGCGAGGGCGTGCTCGCTCGCCGTGGTCTGCCGCTGGATCGCGTGGCCGATGACCACGAGCGTGACCGCAAGGAACCGCGCCGTGTCCCACATCGGGATACGACGCTTCGCACGACCCGGTTCGAGCTGTGTGGCGGGCGCCGAGGGCGCGGGAGGGGCGGCATCCGTCGTCATCGCCCGTCACGTTACCTGATCGTGACCTTGCCTGATCGGTACGGTTGTCAGGACATCCCACCCGATCCCTGGAGGAACCACATGGCATCTCGTCGCGCAGTCGTCACCGGAGCGAGCTCGGGCATCGGGGCGGCGACCGTCCGGCTGTTCCGCTCGCGCGGGTGGGACGTGCTGGCCGTCGCCCGCCGCGCGTCGAAGCTCGAGGCGCTCGCCGCGGAGACGGGCGCGGACGTGCTGGTGGCGGACATCACGGACGCTGCCGACGTCGCGGCGCTCGCCGCCCGCGTCGAGGAGCTCGGGGGAGCGGACGCGCTCGTGAACAACGCCGGCGGTGCCTTCGGTTCGGCGAGTGTCGAGGAGTCCGACGTCGACGACTGGCGCGCCATGTTCGAGGTGAACGTGATCGGCACGAAGCGCGTCGTCGCCGCCCTGCTCCCGCACCTCCGCCGTCGTGCGGCGACCGCCGGCAGCGCGGACATCGTGACGGTGACGAGCACCGCCGGGCACGTGGCGTACGAGAACGGTGGCGGGTACAACGCCGCGAAGTTCGCCGAGCACGCGCTCGTCGGTGCCCTGCGCCTCGAGCTCAACGGCGAGCCGATCCGCGTCGTCGAGATCGCGCCGGGCCTGGTGAAGACCGACGAGTTCGCCCTCACGCGCTTCCGTGGCGACGAAGCGAAGGCGGCCGCGGTGTACGACAACGTGCCCGAGCCGCTCGTCGCCGAGGACGTCGCGGAGGCGATCGTGCACTCGGTCGAGCTTCCAGCGCACGTCAACCTCGACCTCGTGACGATCCGGCCGGTGGCGCAGTCGGCGCAGCACAAGCTGGCGCGGGGGACGCTGACGCCGCGCATCTGACGGGCCCGACGGGTCGGCGCGCGGGTTCGCCCGCGGGTCCGCACGCGCCCGGGCGTGCGTGCGGGTCGCGGGCGTGGGGTCGGTGCCGGTACCGTGGTCGGATGCCGATCAGCAGCGAATCCGGGTCACCCGCCCAGGCTCCCTCGACCGTGACCGTGACGAGCGGGCCCGAGGTGCTCGGCTGGCTGGAGTTCGGGGACGCGGCGCGCCTGCTCGCGAAGGACGTCCTGTCGTCCGGCTTCGAACCCGAGGTCGTCGTCGCCGTGGCCCGCGGTGGCCTCATCATCGCCGGTGCCGTGGCCTACGCGCTCGGCACCAAGGAGTGCGGCTCGATCAACGTCGAGTTCTACACCGACGTCGAGCAGCGCCTCGACGAGCCCGTCATCCTGTCGCCCGCCCTCGACGCCCCGAGCCTCGCCGGCAAGCGCGTCCTGGTCGTCGACGACGTGTCCGACTCCGGCCGCACGCTGCGCCTGGTGGTCGACATCATCCGGAACGCCGGTGCCGACGTCCGCAGTGCGTGCCTGTACTCGAAGCCCGGCACGGTCCTCGAGCCCGACCACGTGTGGCGTCGTGTCGACGGGTGGATCACCTTCCCGTGGAGCGCCCTCGCCCCGGTGACGGCCGAGTCGTGAGCATCCACCTCGTCGGCGGTGGACCCTTCGCCGCCTCGGACGCCGCTGCGCCGTTCCTCGCCGAGGCCACCGCGCGGTCCGCGGCCGTCGGTCGGACCGTCCCGCGCATCGGACTGCTGTCGGTCGCCGGCGCATCCGCCGCCTCCCTCTCTCCGTCCACCGCCGACATCGCCGAGGTCCTCGGCGGCGCCCGCCAGGCCGAAGTCCTCGTCACCGAGATCGCCCCGGGTGAGGTCTTCAGCACCACCGTGCTGAGCGACGTCGACGCCCTGGTGATCGGCGGCGGGGTCACCCCGCACTACCTCGACGCGGTCGCCCCGCTCGTCGACCAGATCCGCCTGCTCGTGTCCGACGGCCTGCCCTACCTCGGCTACTCGGCCGGCGCGATGATCGCCTCCGACCGTGCCCTCATCGGCGGCTGGCGCATCGGCGGCGTGGAGATCTGCCCAGAGGACGCGTCCGAGGGGCTGGACGAGGTCGAGCTCCGCGAGGGGCTCGGACTCGTCGACCTGACCATCGACGTGCACGCCGTCCAGGCCGGCACGCTCGCTCGACTCATCGCGAGCGCCGAGGCCGAGTTCGTCACGGCGGGCATCGCGATCGACGAGGACACCACCCTCGTCGTCGGCGAGGGCGCCCTCGAGGTCCGCGGCACCGGCAGCGTCTGGCGCGTCGTCGCCGGCGAGGAGTCGGTCGCCGTCGCGACGATGGGCGCCTAGCGTCGTGCAGGCCCGCCCGCTCGCCGATCTGGTCGACCCCGGCTGGGCGCTGGCGCTCGCCCCGGTCGAGGACGACGTCCACCGGATGGGTTCCTGGCTCCGCGACGAGGTCGTTGCCGGCCGGCCGTACCTGCCCGCCGGCGACCACGTCCTCCGGGCCTTCGTCGACCCGTTCGACGACGTGAAGGTGCTCGTCGTCGGGCAGGACCCGTACCCGACGCCTGGGCACCCGATCGGCCTGTCGTTCGCCGTCGACCCGCACGTGCGACCCGTGCCGCGCAGCCTGGCGAACATCTACCGCGAGCTGGAGTCCGACCTCGGCCTGACGCCGCCCGCCCACGGAGACCTCCGGGCGTGGTCCGCCCAGGGCGTGCTGCTGCTCAACCGGGTGCTCACCGTGCGGTCCGGCGAGGCGGGGAGCCACCGCGGCAGAGGCTGGGAAGCAGTCACCGACCAGGCCGTCCGCGCGCTCGTCGCCCGTGGGAAGCCCCTCGTCGCCGTGCTCTGGGGCAACCAGGCGGGCTCGGTCCGGCCGCTCCTCGGCGACACCCCGGTCGTGGCGTCCGCGCACCCCTCGCCGCTCAGTGCGTCGCGCGGGTTCTTCGGCAGCAGACCGTTCTCGCAGGTGAACGAGCTGCTCGTCGCACAGGGAGCATCGCCCGTGGACTGGACCCTGCCCGTCGAACCGGTCGGACCGCCCGCGGCATAGGCTCGGACGCGTGCTCGAGGAGGAATACCAGCGACGGCGGGTCCTGCCGCGACACCTGCGTGCCCCGGTGCCGGCGGAAGCGGCGTTCGTGTACACGATCCGCGCCGCCGAACCCACGGACCTGCCCGACATCCGTGAGATCCACACGCACTACGTCCGCAACTCGTCGGTGACCTTCGACCCGTCGGCGTTCACCTTCGCCGCGTGGAAGCGCCGGTACGACGAGATCCGTCGCCGGGGCCTGCCGTTCCTGGTGGCCCAGAACCCGTCCGGGCAGGTCCTCGGGTACGCCCTCGTCGACGCCTGGAACCCGCGGGACCGCTCGAACCGCGTCGTCGAGGACTCGATCTACCTCGGTGCCGCGTCCGGCGGGAAGGGACTCGGACGCGCGCTCATGGAGGCGCTGCTCGACGAGTGCCGGTCGGCCGGCGTCCGCGAGGTCGTCGCCGTCATCGCCGACCGCCAGGCCGAGGCGTCGATCCGTCTGCACGAGCGACTCGGCTTCGAGGAGGTCGGCCGCATGGGGAAGGTCGGCTACAAGTACGACCGGTGGCTCGGCACGGTGACGATGCGGCTGCGCCTGCGCGGCCCGCGCCTGTTCGCGCGGCGGTAGCTCGGTCGCTCGGCCGTACCGGGCTGATTCGGGCGTACCGAGCCCTTTCGGGCGTACCTGCCGGAAAATTCCGACCAGGTACGCCCGTTTCCACGTTCCATCGCGCGCGTTCTGGGAAAGAACGCACGGACCACCGGACTGGAGGCGAGTGGCGGGCAAACACCGCGCCTCCAGTCCGTCTTCTGGTCACCACCCACCCGGCGTTTCCGGGCGTACCGAGCCCTTCCGGGCGTACCTGCCGGGAAGTTCTGACCAGGTACGCCCGTTCTCACTTTCCATCGCGTGTGTTCTGGGAAAGAACAGACCGGCACGTCAGGACGTCGGCGCCTCGGCGATGAACTCGTCCCGCGTCACGCGCACCAACTCGCCCGCGGCAGCCGACGCAGCGGTACCGTCGCCCGCGACCAGCGCCCGACCGACCGCCTCGTGCCGGGCAGCCGCGTCCCGCGTCCACCGCGTGATGGTGTCCCGCGACTCCGACGTCCGGGTCCGCAGCAGCGCCTCGACGGTCCCCGCGAAGTGCGCGAACACGGTGTTCCCCGACGCGGTGAGCAGCGCGCGGTGGAAGCGGACGTCCGCCTCGAGGTAGGCGCGACTGTCCTCCCGGGCGCACGCGTCGAGCATGTCCGAGGCCGCGGCGAGCACGGCGGACGCAGCGGGTGTCCCGGCCCCGAGCGACGCTGCGACCGGCTCGACGCCGAGCCGGAGCTCGAGGAGTTCACGCTGCTGGACGAAGTACGACGGCGAGGCACCGCGCCACCGGATGACCGTCGGCGCGAGGAGTTCCCACGACCCGATGCCGAGCACCTGCGTGCCGACACGTTGCCGGGGTTCGACGAGGCCGAGGGACTGCAGGACGCGGAGGGCTTCGCGGACGACGGAGCGCGACACGCCGAACTCCTCCGCGACGTGTTCGGGTCGGACGACGGTGCCGGGGGCGATCGCGCCGTCGACGATGCGCTGCCCGAGGGTGTCGAGCACGTGGGCGTGCAGGCCGCGTCCGGTGGGCATCGTTCCTCCATGCAGTACGTGTCACGCAGTCGGCGTGACGTGGTGTCCATCGAATCGGCAGACTGCCCGGGAGAGCGAGTGCCGCGCGGTGGATCGTCGTATAGTCTGATTAATCAGATTATTGACGGCCGGCGCACAGCACGCCAGACCGTTCTCGACACGAAGGCGACGGAGCCGCGCGGCAGCGGCTCCAGGAAGGGGCACCGATGCCTCACGCTCTCCTGGCCGATCCGGCCACGGCCCATGCGGCCACGGCCCACGCGGCCACCGCCCACGCGGTCTCCGTCCTCGCAGCAGAGGGTGGAGGGACCGAGACCGTCGACCCCTCCGGCCCGGTCGCGCAGCTGATCATCGCGGCGGTGATCGGCATCGTGGTGATCATCGCGCTCATCACCTGGCTCAAGGTGCACCCGTTCATCGCGCTGACGATCGGCGCGCTCGGCGTCGGCATCGGCGCGGGGCTCGCCCCCGACAAGGCGGTCACGAGCTTCGGCAACGGGTTCGGCGCCACCATGACGAGCGTCGGCATCCTGGTCGGCCTCGGGTCGATGTTCGGCAAGATGCTCGTCGACTCCGGCGCCGCCGACCGCGTGGTCGACACGCTCGTGCGGAAGTCCTCGAAGGCGGCGCTGCCGTGGACGATGGCCCTGATCGGCGCGCTGATCGGCCTGCCGATGTTCTTCGAGGTCGGCCTCGTCCTGCTCATCCCGATCATCGTGCTCGTCGCGAAGCGCAGCTCCGTCCCGATCATGAAGATCGCCGTGCCGGCGCTGGTCGGCCTGTCGACGATGCACGCGTTCGTCCCGCCGCACCCCGGCCCGCTCGTCGCGATCTCCACGGTCGGCGCGAACCTCGGTACGACCCTCGCCTTCGGCATCGTGCTCGCGATCCCCGTCATCGTCCTGGCCGGTCCGGTCTTCGCCCGCTTCGCGGCGCGCTGGGTCGACATCCCGGCCCCCGACATGTTCGGTTCGCGCGGGTCGGGTTCCGTCTCCGACGACCCGGCACAGGCCGGACGGGAGGCGCGGCGCGGCCCCGCCACGCAGGACACCGCTTCGCTGCCCCACGGCAAGAGCGACTTCACCCGCGTCATCAGCGAACCGCGCAGCCCCTCGTTCACCGTCGCGCTCGTCGGCATCCTGCTGCCGGTCGTGCTCATGCTCGCCCAGGCCATCCGTGAGGCCACCGTGCCGAACGCTTCCGGTTCGTGGGTCAGCCTGCTCGACTTCCTCGGGTCGCCGATGATCGCGATCGGGATCGCCGCCGTCTACGCCATGGTCTTCTTCGCCATCGGCGGCGGCATGGACCGATCGGCCGTGTCGAAGTCCCTGGAGAGCGCGCTGCCGCCGGTCGCGGGCGTCCTGCTCATCGTCGGGGCCGGTGGTGGCTTCAAGCAGGTCCTCATCGACACCGGCATCGGCGGGGTGATCGCCGACGCCGTGAAGGACTCCGGGATCTCGGTGCTGCTCGTGGCCTGGGTCGTCTCGGCGCTCGTCCGCGTGGCCACCGGTTCGGCGACGGTCGCGACGGTGACCGCGGCCGGCATCATGGCGCCGATCGCGCACGACCTGTCCTCGCCGATGACCTCGCTGCTCGTGCTCGCGATCGGCGCCGGTTCGGTCTTCCTGTCGCACGTGAACGACGCCGGGTTCTGGCTGGTGAAGGGGTACCTCAACACGACCGTCGGGCAGACGTTCAAGACGTGGACGATGCTCGAGTGCCTCATCTCGGTGTTCGGCCTCGCCGGGGTCATGCTCGCGGGGGTGTTCATCCGTTGAGCACCGTCGACGCACGCGTCCTCGTCGTGATGGGGGTCTCCGGGTCGGGGAAGTCCACCGTCGCCGCGATGGTCGCCGAGCAGCTCGGGTGGGACTTCGCCGAGGGTGACGCCATGCACCCGCAGGCGAACGTCGACAAGATGCACGCCGGCACCCCGCTCACCGACGAGGACCGTTGGCCCTGGCTCGACGTCATCGCGACGTGGATCCGCGGGCACCTCGACGCCGGGACGCCGGGGGTCGTGACCTGCTCGGCGCTGAAGCGCTCCTACCGGGACGTGCTGCGGGCACCGGGTGTGGTGTTCGTGCACGTCGCCGGGGACGGCTCCCTGATCGAGGACCGGATGTCCCAGCGGTCGGGGCACTTCATGCCGACGTCGCTGCTGGCTTCCCAGCTCGCGACGCTCGAGCCGCCGCAGGCCGACGAGGCACACGTCACGATCGCCGCGGACCGCACTCCCCAGGAGGAGAGCGCCGAGGTCATCGACCGGCTCGGTCTGTCCCGCTGACGAGGGCGGTTGCCGCGACGGCGAGCTGGAGGTTCGACGTCGCGGCGCTGCCGTCCTCGAGCACCGACGTGTCCTCGAGACCTGTCCGGATCGCGTGCCCTCGGCCGAGCGCCCGACGACTGACCTGCCACGACGCTGCCCCGATCCCGTGGTGGAGCTGGGGGAGCGTGATGTCCGCCGCGGCGATCATCGCCTCCATCTCGGCGTCGAGCGCGAGCGCGTCGTCGACGTCGTCGAGCAGCGGTTCGACCACGAGGCGCGCGAACCGGTCGTGCCTGCCCTTCCGGACGAACCGCTCAGCGTCGGAAGTGCTCAGCACGCAGGCCTCGATCCCGACCCCGCGCCGCGCGAGCACCTCGCTGACCTCGTCGATCCCGGCCTCGCCCTGGTTCGCGGCGACGAGGTCGGGCAGTTCGGTCCACGAGGAGACCAGCGACAGTCGTTCGTGGGGGTCCGGGACGATCGCCGCGAAGGTCGTGACGTTCAGCGGGATCCCCGGGCACGCGGCGCGAACCGCCCGCAGCATCCGGCCCACCGGCCCGGCCGCGAGCGACTCGATGCCGTCGTCGTCGAAGGCGTGGAGGTGGAGCAGGGTCGCGCCGGCCGCGACGCAGGCGGCGGCGTCCCGGGCGATCTCCTGGGCGGTGCGCGGCATCGCCGGATGCGTCGTGTCGCCGTTGAGCGCGAGTTGCAGGTCGACCATGCCCGCGAGCCTACGGAGTCAGCGTTCGGGGCTCACCGTTCCGTGACCCGACCGTCCTCGACGCGCCACTGCCGGTCCAGCCGGACGGTCTCGAGCATCCGGCGGTCGTGCGTGACGAGCAGCAGCGTGCCCTCGTACGACTCGAGTGCCTGTTCGAGCTGCTCGATCGCCACGAGGTCGAGGTGGTTCGTCGGCTCGTCGAGCACGAGGACGTTCACCCCGCGGGCCTGCAGCAGCGCGAGCCCGGCGCGGGTGCGCTCACCGGGGGAGAGCGCACTCGCGGGGCGTCCGACGTGGTCGGCCTTCAGCCCGAACTTCGCGAGCAGGGTCCGGACGTCGGCGGTTGTGTACTCGGGCACGATGGCCTCGAACGCGGCGGCGAGGGGCTGGTCGCCGGTGAAGGCCGCACGGGCCTGGTCGATCTCCCCGATCGCCACCCTCGACCCGAGCGAGGCCGTGCCCGTCGTCGGTGCCTGCTTGCCGAGCAGCGCCCGGAGCAGGGTGGACTTGCCGGCGCCGTTCGGACCCGTGATGCCGATCCGGTCGCCGCCGTCCACCTGCAGCGAGACCGGCCCGAGCGTGAAGTCGCCCTGCGTGAACGTGGCGTCCGAGAGGGTCGCGACGACCGCCGACGACCGAGGGGCACTGCCGATCGTGAACTCGAGCTGCCACTCCTTGCGGGGCTCCTCGACCTCGTCGAGCCGGGCGATGCGGGACTCCATCTGCCGGACCTTCTGCGCCTGCTTCTCGCTCGACTCGCTCGCGGCCTTGCGGCGGATCTTGTCGTTGTCGGGGGCCTTCTTCATGGCGTTCCGGACGCCCTGGCTCGACCACTCCCGCTGCGTCCGTGCCCGCGAGACGAGGTCGGCCTTCGTCGACGCGTACTCCTCGTAGGCGTCGCGCTTGTGCTGCTTGGCGATCTCGCGCTCCTCGAGGAAGGAGTCGTACCCGCCGCCGAACAGACGGTTGGACGACTGCGCGAGGTCGAACTCGAGCACGGCGGTCACCGAGCGCGCCAGGAACTCGCGGTCGTGGCTGACGAGCACGACACCGCCGCGGAGGCCCCGGACGAAGCCCTCCAGCCGGTCGAGTCCGTCGTGGTCGAGGTCGTTCGTCGGCTCGTCGAGCAAGACGACGTCGAACCGGGAGAGCAGGAGCGCTGCGAGGCCGACGCGGGCAGCCTGCCCGCCGGACAGCGCCGACATCAGGGACTCCGGGCCGACGCCGTCGCCGTCCGACCCGAGGCCGAGGTCCGCCAGCACCGCGGGGATGCGCTCGTCCAGGTCCGCCGCACCGGCAGCCAGCCACCGGTCGAGCGCGGCCGAGTAGGCGTCCGCGACGGCGTCGCCCGCGTCGGGCTCGCCGAGCGCTGCCGCTGCTGCGTCCATCGTCGTGGTGGCCTCAGCACAGCCCGTCCGGCGCCCGATGTACCCGGCGACGGTCTCGCCCTCGACGCGCTCGTGTTCCTGCGGGAGCCACCCGACGAAGGCGTCCGTCGGAGCGAGCGACACCGTCCCGGCGAGCGGCTCGTCCACACCGGCGAGGAGCCGGAGCAGCGTCGACTTGCCGGCGCCGTTGACGCCGACCACGCCGATCACGTCGCCCGGCGCGACGGTGAGGTCGAGGGAGTCGAACAGCGTGCGTGCGGCGTAGCCGCCGGCGAGACCCTTGGCGACGAGCGTGGCGGTCATGCAGCAATCGTCCCATCACTCCGACCGCGGAACGAACGCCTCTGGCGGGTCGGCGACGTAGGGTCGGGACGTGGCTGCCATCGACGACCCGACCGTACCCGGCTCACCCACCGGCGGTGCCACGAGGCGTCGTTCGGACGCGGTGTGCCTCGCGGCGACCTGTCACGATCCGCTCGGACGTTTCGCGGCCGGGATTGAGGAGGCTGGTGCTGTCCTCGGGGATGTGTTCGGAGCCGTGGCCGTGAACGTCACCTCCGAAACGCACCCGACCACCCTGCAGGCCTTGCGTGCGCTGGGCATGCGGACGTTCATCGGTGCGCACCGCGCCGGCTCAGTCGGCATAGGCACGGCTCGGCGCGATGCCCTCGTCCTCGGGATGGGGTCCGACTGCGCCCGGCTCTTCTACTCCGACCTCGACCACGTCCTGCGCTGGCTGACGAGCACACCGGACGAAGTGGAACGTTGCTTGGGGCTGCGCGGCCACGACCTGCTCGTCGTCGGCCGCTCCCCGGCCGCGATGGCAGCGGCACCAGAGCGACTCCGCCGGACCGAGGAAGTGGTCAACACCGTCTACGGGCTGGCGAACGGTCTCGACCTTCGGTGGGACCTCATGATCGCCATGCGTGTGATGACCCGTGACACCGCCCAGATGATCATCGACCACAGCGCTGACACGCAGATCACGAGCGACGTCACCTGGCCGATGCTCGTCCGCGCTCGGGGAGGCAGCGTGGGCTCGTTCGATGGAGACGGCATCCGGTTCCTCGCCCGTGACGACTTCGGAGCCGACATCGATCATCGCGACGACGACCCGGAGGAATGGCGGCAGCGCCTGCTCACCGCGACGGCGCACGTGACCGCCATCGTCGACTTCGCCGGCAGATGACCCCTTCATCACGCACCAGGACAGCAGAATGGCCGGATGGAACCGTGCATCTTCTGCCGCATCATCGCCGGGGACGCTCCCGCGACGTGGGTCGAGCGTGAGGAGCACGCCGTCGCCTTCGCGCCGCTTCCCGACTCGGCGCTCGCGCCGGGACACACGCTCGTCGTGCCGGTGGAGCACACGGACGACCTGCTGACGGCCGGGCCGGTGGGGCTCGCCGCCACGTTCGCGCTGGCGCAGCGGGTCGCCCGTGCGATGCGCGGGGCGCTCGGCGCGACGGGCACGGTGCTGCTCCAGGCGTCCGGGGCGGATGCCGGGCAGAGCGTGCGGCACCTGCACGTCCACGTCGTGCCGTGCTGGTCGGACGACGGCACCGTGCACTGGCCGGAACCGGCCTCCGCGCACGTCGTGCAGGGGGACCCGCACGCGGCCCTCGCCGAGATGTTCGAGTGACGTGCGGGCGGTGGAACCGATCGGGGCGGCGCGGACACTGCAGGGTATGAGGGACGAACCGGACAGCGGGGACTGGGCGATGGCGCTCGAGGGGGACGGTGAGGCGTTCGGTCGGGTGTTCGACCGGCACCGTCACCGGGTGCAGCGGCACTGCATGCGTCTCGTGCCGGCGGACACGGATGCTGCGGACTCCGTAGCGATCGTGTTCCTCGAGACGTGGCGGAACCGCGCGAGGGTACGGCTCGTCGACGGCTCGCTGCTGCCGTGGCTGCTCGTCACGGCGACCAACGTCGCACGGAACCAGACCCGGGCCGCGCGGCGCTACCGGGCAGCGCTCGACCGGTTGCCGCCGCCCGAGAACGTCCCCGACCACGCCGAGCGCGACGAGGACGGCGACGCGGTGCGGGCGCTCCGGCGACTCGGCCGGAACGACCAGGAGATCATCACGCTGTCGGTCCTGGAGGGCTACAGCGAACGGGAGATCGCCGACGCGCTCGGCATCGCGCCGGGGACCGTCAAGTCGAGGCTCTCCCGGGCTCGCGCGCGATTGGCCGCACACCTCACGACCCCCGTCATCAGCACGTCCACCGTCGACCGGAACGGAGTCCGATCATGAGCACTCCCACGAACACGCACGACCGCGATGCGGCGGTCCGCGCCCTGCTGGTCGACACGGTGGCGCACACCCCACGGCGACGGCGTCGGTGGCGGCTCCCCACGATCGCCGGTGCGGTCGTGTGCGTGCTCGGCGGCGCGGCTGCCGGTGGCGCGATCACGGCGGCGGCGAACCCGGACCCAGCGGCGATCACGGCGCAGAACCGTGCGGCGCTCGTCGTCGGAGGGGCCGGACCGAGCTACCTGGAGGTCGTCGGGACGCCGGTCGGTCGGGTCGGTTCGGCGAACGAGACGATCACGGTCGGTCGTGCACCGTCGGGGGCGGACACCTTCACCTGGGTCGCGACGTGCCGTACCGGCGGCGAGCTCACGGAGCGGCGCTCCGGCGTGGTCTGGTCGACGTCGTCGTGCGAGGCGGGCTCGACCACGTCCGACACCTACTCGGCGGAGGCGATCGCCGGCCGGGAGATCCGCATCTCCGCCGACCGGGATCTCGGCTGGACGCTGTCGTACGGGTGGTTGCGGACACCACCGCTGCCGGGGGCGAGTGCGGCGCAGGAGCAGGCGATGGACGACGGGGTCGTCACGCGGAGCGAGTACCTCGCTGCCTTCGACCGGTTCCAGGGCTGCATGACCGCACGGGGCGCGTCGCTCGGACGGATCCCCACGTCGTCGCTCTTCGTGACGTACGGCGGACCGGACGAGTACGCGCTCGACTGGTGCATCGCGTCGGAGTTCGACGCCGTCGACACCGCGTGGCAGGGAGAGCACCCGGCGCCGTCGGGTGCCGACGAGGGCACCTGGGGGTCGCAGCGGTACGACCCGGCCGCGGATCCTCGCTACGCCGGCTGAGCGCCGCGGACGAGGCGGAACCGGACCGCGTCGCCGGGGCGGAGCTGGGCGGCGCGGTCGACCGAGGCCGGGGTGAGCACGCCGACGACCGGGTAGCCGCCCGTGACCGGGTGGTCGGCGAGGAACAGGACCGGGTGCCCGTCCGGCGGGACCTGGAGCGAGCCCGTCTCGACGCCCTCGCTCGGCAGTTCCCGGGTGATCGCACGGGTCAGCGGCCGGTCGGCCGTCGTCCGGACGCCGACACGGTCGCTGTCCGGAGTGACGTGGTGGACCTGGCCGGTGAGGACGTCCCGCCAGTCCGGGGTGAACCAGTCGTCACGCGGGCCGGGCAGGACGTCGAGCACGGTGGCCGTCACGGCCGGCGGCGGAACGGCGTCGACGTTCGGCCAGCCCTCGGCGGCGTCCCCGATCGGCAGGACGTCGCCGATGCGCACCGGTGCGGGGCCGAGCTGGGCGAGCGAGTCCCACGAACGACTGCCGAGCACAGGGTCGACGGCGAGACCACCACGCACGGCGAGGTACGCCCGGAGCCCGCTCGTCGGCACACCGAGCCGCAGGACGTCGCCAGGGGCGAGCTGCAGGACCTCGTACGCGGCGGCGCCGCGGACCCGGCCGTCGGCGGACGCGACCTCGACCGGACAGGGGGCGCCGGTGGTGGCGGCGACCACGTGCGCGTCGGTGCGGAGCGTGACGGAGCCGAGCAGTGCCTCCAGAACGGCCGCGTCGGGACGGTTGCCCACCAGACGGTTGGCGAGTGCCGCGGATCCCCGGTCGGCGGCGCCGGCCGCACCGAGGCCGGTGTCGCTGAACCCGGGGCGTCCCAGGTCCTGCGTGGACGTGCCGGGACCGACCTGCAGGACCGTGAGGGCGCTCATGCGCGAGCCGCCGCGACGAAGCGGAGGCGGGCGCCCGCGGGGGCGAGTGCGGGCGGGTCGCGGTCGAGCGACCACATCGGGACGGACGTCCGGCCGATGAGCTGCCACCCACCGGGCGAGGTTCGCGGGTAGACGGCGCTGAACTCGCCGGCCAGGGCGACGCTCCCGCTGGGGACGGCCGTGCGGGACGTTGCCCGACGCGGCAGGTCGAGCGACGGCGCCGTGCCGGTGAGGTAGCTGAAGCCGGGTGCGAAGCCGCAGAACGCGCTCGTCCAGACCTGGCCGGTGTGCCACGCGACGAGCTCGTCGGTGGTCATGCCGGTGGTGGCGGCGACGGCGTCGAGGTCCTCGCCGTCGTAGGTGACGGGGATGACGACCGGGTCGTCGTCGGTGTGACCGCTCGCGGGGACGGGGACGACGTCGTCGAGGCGGGTACGCAGACGTCCGGCGTCGGTGCGACCGGGATCGAACCGGACCAGCAGCGTGCGCGCGCCGGAGACGACCTCGGCCACGCCCGGCAGCGCGGCCCGGTCGAGTCCGCCGTGGAAGGCGACGACGTCGGCGAGCGAGTCGAAGGTGACGAGCAACGCACGCGTGCCCGCCGGCCGGACGTCTCGGATCACGGCGAGGACCGCGTGAACGGCGCGATCGTGACGCCGTGCGCCGTCAGCAGGTCGCGGATCGCCAGCGCCATCGCGACCGCACCGGGGGAGTCCCCGTGCACGCAGACCGAGTCGGCGTGGACCGGGACGTCCGATCCGTCCACGGCCGTCGCCACCCCCTCGGTCACCATGCGGAGCACGCGCGCGGCGACTGCGTCGGGGTCGTGGAGCACCGCCCCCGGACGGCTGCGCGACACGAGGGAGCCGTCCGGTTCGTACGCGCGGTCGGCGAACGCCTCGCTGACGGCGCGGAGCCCGTGGCCGGTGGCCGCGCGCAGGAGCTCGGAGTCGGGCAGGGCGAGCACGGCCAGGGTCGGGTCGACGTCGGCGACCGCCCGCGTCACCGCCTCGGCCTGCACCGGGTCCGCGCAGGCCGTGTTGTAGAGGGCACCGTGCGGCTTGACGTAGGTGACCGAGGTGCCGGCCACGCGTGCGGTGGCGACGAGGGCACCGACCTGGTGGACGACGTCGGCGTACAGCTCGTCCGGTGTGACCTGCACCGCGCGGCGGCCGAAGCCGGCGAGGTCGCGGTAGGCCACGTGCGCGCCGACGGACACCCCGCGTGCGGTGGCGGCGCGGGCGGTGTCGAGCATGATCACCGGGTCGCCGGCATGGAACCCGCACGCTATGTTGGCCGACGAGACCACGTCGAGCATCGCCTGGTCGTCGCCCATGCTCCAGGCGCCGAAGCCCTCACCGAGGTCGCTGTTCAGGTCGATCGTCGTCACCCGGCCAACCTAGCGGGCGGTGCCGTGCCCGTCAGGACCGGTGGATCACGACCGGGCACGATGCGTGCTGCGCGCACTCCTGTCCGACGGAGCCGACGAGGAGCCCGCGGAACCCACCGAGGCCGCGGCTGCCGAGCACGAGGAGCGTGGCGTCCCGGCTCGCCTCGAGCAGGACCGCGGCGGCCGGGCCCTCGACCAGTTCGGAGCGGACCTGCACGTCGTCGTCGATGAGGTCCTCGGCCGCGTCGAGCGCCGACGATGCGGTCGAGAGCGCGTCCTGCTCCGGGGACCAGTGGTCGAAGGGCGGCTCGTCGCGGTTGAGTGCCTCGGGCCACTGCCAGGTGGTGATCGTCCGGACGTCGTGTCCGAGCTTCCTCGCGAGCAGCACCGCGAAGCGGAGGGCACGGCCGGACTCGGGGGAGCCGTCGACGCCGACGACGATCGTGCCGGGGCCGTGCTGCGTCGTGGTCTCCGGCGTGGTCGTGTCCTCTCCTCGGTGCACGAGGACGGGGCAGGTGGCGTGCTGGACGCACGCCGCGCTGACCGACCCGAGGAGCAGCCCGCGGAACCCGCCCCGGCCACGACTGCCCACGACGAGCAGGTCCGCGTCCGCCGCTGCGGCGAGCAGGACCTCCGTCGCGCCGCCCTCGACCGCGCGCGTGGTGACGTCGACGGTGTGGGACCCGTGCCGCTCGATCACCTCGACCGCGTGCTGTCGGATCTCCTCGGCGTCGTGCAGCGGCGACCAGGTGTTGGCGACGGGCAGGGTGCTCCACGTCAGCGGCCATCGCCAGGACGTCACCACGTCGACTGGGGCCCCCACGCCCTCGGCGAGGGTCAGGGTCCGCTCGAGGGCGGCGGTCGACTGCTCCGACCCGTCGAAGCCGACGACGATCCGGTCGATCGTGGGGGCGGTCGTTGTCTCGGTGCTCATGTGTCTGTCCGTTCCGTCGTCGTGGTGGTGCTGTCAGCTGGTCGGTGCCGCGCGGAGGGTGATCGTGGCCGTGTGCTCCCGGCCGTCGCGGACGAAGGTCACGTGCACGTCGTCGCCGACGTCGCGGGTGGCCTCGAGGTGCGCGATCGTGTCGGGGTGCAGGGCGTCGACGCCCCGGAGGGCGGTGATCACGTCCTCCGGTCGCAGCCCCGCCGATGCGGCTGGGCCCTGTGCTGCGACGGCGGTGAGCTGGAGCCCCACGGCGACCGAACCGTCGGCGTGGTGGAGCGCGACCGGGAGCGTGCTGACGCCGAGCGTCGGGTGCGCGACGCTGCCGTCGGTCCGCAGCGCCTCGGCGACGGGGCGGGCGACGGCTGCGGGGACCGCGAACCCGATGCCGACGCTCCCGCTGCTCGAGCCGCTCGCACTCGGGACGGTGGCGATGGCGGTGTTGATGCCCACGAGCCGCCCGGCACAGTCGACGAGCGCGCCGCCGGAGTTGCCGGGGTTGATCGACGCGTCGGTCTGGATGGCGCCGGTCAGCACGGTGCTGCCGGAACCGTCGCCGGTCGGCACCGGGACGTCGCGGCCGAGGGCGCTCACCACCCCCGTCGTGACCGTGCCGGAGAGACCGAGCGGGGCACCGAGCGCGACGACCGGTTCGCCCACGACGAGGCGGTCGGACGACCCCCACGGCAAGGCGGGAAGCCGGCGGTCGGTGTCGGTCCGGAGGACGGCGAGGTCGGTGCGCGGGTCGCGGCCGATGACCGTTGCAGCGAGCTCGGTGCCGTCGTCGAGGCGGACGGTGACGGGACGATCGGCGTCGGCCCCGACGGCTCCGTCGGCTCCACCGGCTCCGTCGGTTCCCTCGGTTCCGTCGGCGATGACGTGGTCGTTGGTGAGGACGATCCCGGAGGCGTCGATCACCTCGCCGCTGCCGGATCCGCCCCCGCCGCCGCTGCTCGAGCCGACCTCGATCGTCACCACGCTCGGCAGGACCTCTCGCGCGACGTCGGCAGCGTTGCAGGCCGCGTGGCTGGCGGTACCCGTCGTCGAGCCGGCACCGTCCGCGTCGGACGTGTCCCGACCGGAGCCGGACCCGATCCACCCGGCGACGGCGCCGAGCGCGACGACCGCCAGGACGCACGCTCCGAAGACCGTCCAGAACCGGAGGGTGCCGTCTCGACCGGCTGGCTCGCTCATGCCGGCAGTGGGTCGCGGAGCAGCGGACAGGTCATGCAGTGCCCGCCGCCGCGCCCCCGGCCGAGCTCGGCCCCGCGGATCGTGAGCACCTCGATGCCCGCGGCGCCGAGCAGGTCGTTGGTGAGCGTGTTCCGGTCGTACGCGTAGACGACACCGGGTTCCACCGCGACGACGTTGTTCGCGCTGTCCCACTGCTGGCGTTCCGCTGCGTACTCGTCGCCGCCCGTGTCGACGATCCGCAGCCCGTCGAGCCCGAGGGCGTCCGACACGACGTCGAGGAACGGACGGGTCTCGTCGGTCACCTCGACGGTGCCGTCCGGGCCCGGACGCAGGGTGAACGGGTGGATGTGGTCGACGATCGATCGGTACACGGTGACGACGTCGCGGTCGGCGAAGGTCAGCACGGTGTCGAGGTGCATCGCAGCACGGAGTCTGGGCATCCCCGCGACGATGACGCGCTCTGCGGCGCCGCGGGCGAACAGTGCCGTCGCGACCTGGGTGATCGCCTGCCGCGAGGTGCGCTCGCTCATCCCGATCAGCACGACGCCGCCACCGACGGGCAGGACGTCGCCACCCTCGATCGTCGCGAGCCCCCAGTCCTGCTCGGGGTCGCCCCACGCCAGCTGGTCGAGGGCGGGCGTGAACGCCGGGTGGAAGGAGTACACGGCCTTCATGAGCAGGGTCTCGTCGTGCCGGGCGGGCCAGTACAGCGGGTTGAGCGTGAACACGTCGCCGATCCAGCAGGTGGTGTCGCGCGTGTAGAGCATGTTCGGCAGCGGGGGCATCAGGTAGTCGGCGGCCGAGGCGTTCCCGTGCAGGCGGAGGAGGTCCGGTCGCTGCCCGGGATCGAGGTCCTCGACGTTGAGGCCGCCGATCAGGACGTCGGCGAGGTCGCGATCCGACAGGGCGTCGAGGTGGTCGAGCGTCGCGTCGACGAGGAGCGGCCCGACCTCGTTCGGCGTGATCTTCCGGGAGAGCAGCCAGTCGCGGGCTCCCGGCACGGCGAGGGTCTCGGCGAGCACCTGGTGCAGTTCGTGCACCTCGACGTCCCGGGCCCGCAGACTCGCGACGAAGGCGCGGTGGTCCTCCTGCGCGTTCTCGACCCAGAGGACGTCGTCGAAGAGCAGTGCGTCGTTGTTGCTCGGGGTCAGCCGCCGGTGGGCGAGTCCGGGTTCGCAGACGAGCACCTTCCGGAGCTTCCCGACCTCCGAGTGCGCGCCGAACCCCGGCGCCGACACCGACGTCCCGCTACGCGTCGTTTCGCTGACCATGCTGTCCTCCTGGAGCGTGATGAATCCCGTGGTGACTAGAGCGTGATGAATCCCGTGATGAGCCCGACGAGGGCGGCGACCGCACCGGCGACCGCGACGACGCAGAGGACCAGTTCCGGTCCGGTGAACACCCGCAACTGCCGTTCCCGCCGGGCGATGACGTACAGGACGGTGGCGGGCGCGTAGATGAGGAACGAGAGCAGCAGGTACTGCGGGCCGGCCGCGATCACGAGGAACACGGTGTAGGCGACCGCGACGAACGCCGCGACGAGTTGCCCGCGCGAGAGCCCGCCGTCGGCACCCGGTGGTTCGACGCCGCCGTGCGCGCCCCGCGACCACCTCGGGATCCCGAACTGGACCGCGTAGAGGGCGGTGAGGAAGTACGGGATGAGCGACAACGAGCTGCAGAGCTCGAGCATCGACGTCAGCGCGTCGTCGGAGAACATCGTGATGACGAGGAACACCTGGATGAGCCCGCTCGTGAACAGCAGCGCCATCCACGGCGTCCCGTGCCGGTTCACCCGGGTGAGGAACCGTGGTGCGTCCTCCTGTCGGGCGGCCTGGAACAGCACCTCGCTCGACATCAGGGTCCACGCGAGGTAGGCGCCGAGCACGGAGACGACGAGTCCGACGTTGATCAGGACCGCGCCCCACGTGCCGACCACCTCGCCGAACACGCCGGCCATCGAGGGCTGGCGGAGGCCACGGAGCTCGGCGGCCGGCAGCGCTGCGAACGACACGAGGGTCACGAGCGCGAACACGGCGAGGACCCCGAGGAACCCGGTGACGGTGGCCCGGCCGATGTCCTCGCGACGGCGGGCGTACCGGGAGTACACCGTCGCCCCCTCGACGCCGAGGAACACGAACACCGTGATGAGCATCGTCGAGCGGACCTGCGAGAAGAGCTCCCCGACGCTCGGTTCGGCTCCGCCCCACAGGTTCAGCCGGAAGGTCTCCCAGTGCGTCCCCACGACGGCGGCCACGATGAGGAACATCAGGATCGGGAGGAGCTTCGCGATCGTCACGATGGTGTTGAGTGCGGCCGCGTTCCGGGTGCCGCGCAGGACGAAGAGGTGGAACGCCCAGAGCATCACCGACGTGACGAGCACCGAGAGCAGCGTGTCGCCCTCGCCGAACGCCGGCAGCACCGAGCCGAGCGTCGAACCGATGAGCACCCAGTACGTGACGTTCCCCACGCAGGCGCTCGCCCAGTACCCGAAGGCCGAGAAGAACCCGATGTAGTTCCCGAAGCCCGCCTTGGCGTAGGCGAAGATGCCCGCGTCGAGGTCCGGCCGGTGCGTCGCCAGGGCCTGGAACACGAAGACGAGCATCAGCATCCCGACGCCGGCGACGATCCAGGCGATGACCGTGGCGAGGACCCCGGCGCCGCTGGCGAAGTTCCGGGGGAGGGAGAACACACCGGCGCCGACCATCGAGCCGACCACCATGGCGGCGAGGGCCACGACCGAGAGCGACCGGTCACCCTCGGTGGCCGGGTCGGCTTTCGTCTCCTCGACGGTCATCGGGACTCCACGGCGGCTGCTCGGTCGTCCGTGCGCGTCCACGTGATCGCGACGACGAGCTGGACGATGCCGGAGACGATGAGCACGCTGCTCACGGCGGCGACGGCGAAGACCGCGCCGAGGTACGGCAGGTTGATGAGGAGGAGCCCGCTGAGGAAGCTCAGCACCGCCCCGACGACGGCGAGTGCCCGGTTGCCCGTGGTCGGTGCGTACAGCAGCGTGATGCCCTCGAGGAGCCACGCGAAGCCGATCGCGAGCGTCAGCCACCGCAGCCCGACGGGCGGGTGCACGATCGCGAAGACCCCGCCGGCGAGCACGAGCAGACCGAGCAGGACGAAGCCGATCCGCCGCCACGCCGACGCCGTGGGGCCGGTGAACGCCCGGACGAGCAGCGTCCCGCCCGCGACGACGAGGTAGATGCCGAACACCCAGACGACTGCGGTGAGCGTGGCGTGCGGCAGCACGAGGGCGGCGAGACCGGCGAGGAGTGCGACGGCACCGAGCACTGCGACTGCCGTCCTGAGGCGACGATCGACCGCGGTCGGTCGTTCCGTGGCGTGTTCGACGTCCATGACGTCCACCGACCTTCCCTGAAAGGTTCCGGAGATCACTGCACTTCGGGTTGTGGTGCAAGGCCTACACCCAAAAGTGAGGCGTTGTGCAGGTCCGGTCGGCGATGCCCGTGCACGGCGGCCGGATCCGGTGTAGACCGTGCGGCACAGGGGACGGTCGCGGGCCGGGAGGACGACATGGACGAGAGCACACCGACACCGGCCTGGTCGCCGCACACACCGCGACCCGCCGCACGACGCGCCCGCCAGGCGATGGTGCTCGTCATCACGGGTGTCGTCGGCTTCATCGTCGCGGTGCTCGTCCTGACCCGCCCGGCAGCGGCGCTCGACGCCGAGGTCCACCTCCTCGGGTCGTACATGGTGATCGCGGGACTCCTGCGGCTCGGCAGGGCGCAGGCCGGGGACGGGATGGCCCCGCTCCGGCGCGGCATCCACGCGGTGCTCGGAGCGCTCGTGCTCGTCGCCGGTGTCATCGCGGTGGTGCACCCGCCGGGTCAGCTGAGCGTGTGGGTCTTCGTCATCTCCCTTGCCTGGTTCCTCGAGGCAGCGGTCATCCTGACCGGTGCGACGTTCTCGTCGGTGCGTTCGCTCACCTTGATGGCCGCCGTGCTCTGCATCTGCATCGCGGTCGCGCTCCTGCTCTACCCCGCGATCGGTGTCCGGGCCGCGACGGCCTCGAGCGCCGTGTTCCTGGTGCTCTTCTCCGCCGCGCAGCTCTTCGAGGGCATCCTGACGTGGGTCCCGCCGCGGTTCGAGGCGGTGGTCGTCGAGGTGCCGCCCGAGCGTGCGTGAGCTCGGGACGGCCGCCGCACCCCGTATCCTGCGGCAGTGGAAGCGACACAGCCCTCCGGCACGACGAAGCGCCGCGTGGAACTCCGGATCACCCGCCCCGTCCTGACGTGGTTCGCGCGTCCGACGGTCACGATCGACGGCGTCGGACACCCGGCGCAGTGGGGGATCGGGACGTGGGCGGTGCCGGACGACGGCGGGACCGTCATCGGCGTGTACCTGTACAACCGCGTGTGGCGGTTCGGGGCGGCGACGCGGACCGTGGGGGCTCACGAGACCGAGGACCGGGTCGTGTACCGGGTCGGCTGGTTGCCGTTCGGCCCGGGCCGGCTCAGTCCGTGCTGACGGGCGTCGTCAGTCGTCGTCGACGGGGGTCGTCAGCCCGAGGATGCACCCCTCCACCGCCGCGACCCGCACGGCGTCGGTCGCGTCGAACAGGACGCTCTGGCTGACGGCACCGACGTGTGCCGCCACGACCGCCCGGGTGTAGAGCGCGTCGTCCACCGTCGGCACGCGCCCGATGCGGCGCAGTGCGGCGATCAGCAACGGCTGCAGGGTGTCGTGGAAGCGGTCCGTGTGCGCGCGGAGCAGGGCGTTCACGTCGGCGTCGTGGCGTGCGCGGGTGAGGAGCACGGACCGGATCGCGTACCACTTGTCCTCCGGGGGCAGTCCGCGGACGACGCCCTGCACCACGTCGTCGACCGTGCGGTGCTCGGTCGCGAGGGCGTCACCGAGCTCCCGTTCGAGCACGGCGAACACCGCTTCGGCCTGCTGTTCGTAGACGGCGAAGAACAGCTCGTCGACGGTGCGGAAGTTCGAGTAGAACGCCCCGCGGGTGAACCCGGCTCGGCCGACGATCGCCTCGACGCTGACCGAGGTCGAGCCGGTCTCGTCGAACAGCGCCTCGGCCGCGGCGATGAGGGTCGCCCGGGTGCTGCTGCGCCGCCGGACGGCCCGGTCGGGTGCGGGGAGATCGCTCACCGGACCAGGCTAGACGGCCGAGTGCCCGGTGGCCTCGGCACGCGCGGCGAGGTAGTCGTGCGCGGGCTGCACGGGTGCGAGGGTCAGGTCGGTCACGATGTGCGACGCGCTGACGACCTCGAGCACGGGCAGGTCCGCCATCGGGGCGAGGGCGTGCTCGAACAGCTGGAGCCGTGCCGGGCCGGTCCAGGCCTCCTTCACGACGACGTCGGTGATCTCGGTCCGCACCAGGTCGGCCGCACGGAGCTCACCGGTGAAGACGTTCGGCACGATCTTCACCATGTAGGTCGAGACGGTGATCTGCGCCCGTGCCTCGTCGAGGTCGAGCGGCTCCCACTTGTACGCCATCGTCGCGGTCGCCACCCGTTCACCGCTGCGGTCGAGCGTGCCGACGAGGGCACCCTGGTCGACGCGCAGCCGGGGTGTCCCGATGACCTTCGGGTAGGCGCTGAGCTCTCGTCCGGAGACCGTCGCGGCGAAGTTGTCGAGGTACATCGTGTGCAGGTACTCGCCGCGCTCGCCGTCGAGGGCGACCTGGATCGCCTGCCCGGACTCGACGTACGGGCCGTAACCGTCGACCTCGGCCATGTTCATGACCTCGAACCGGACGAGCGGCTCGTCGATCTGCAGGGGCTCCGGCACGACCGCACGGAGAGCCTCCGGGTCGGTGCGGTAGACGACGTTGAGGTACTCCCGGTCGGTGAAGCGCGTCGGTCGGGGCGGGTACACGGGCGCGGTCAGCGGGGTCGTGAGGTGGTGGAGGACGTCGGCTTCCTGCATGGTGACCTTCCGGAGCAACACGATACGATCTGTATCGAGTACAGTCTGTATCGAACCAGCAGGCCACGCAAGCGAACGGACGAGCACGCCACGCAAGCGCGTGGACGAGCACAGCACCGAGAGAAGGACCCCATGACCCACCAGCTCCCCGAGGACGTCCGCGACCGCCCGGTCACCGTGATCGGCGGCGGCACCCTCGGGCGTCGCATCGCCCTCATGTTCGCCAGCGGTGGTGCCGAGGCACGCATCCACGACCTCTCCGCCGACGTCCGCGCCGCAGCCGTCGCGTTCGTCGAGGAGACCCTGCCGTCGGTCGTCGCCGGCCGCGAGGGCGCCGAGGCCGGCACGATCCGCGCGTTCGACGACCTCGACGAGGCCGTCGCGGGCGCCTGGCTCGTCATCGAGGCGATCCCGGAGCGCCTCGACCTGAAGACCCCGCTGTTCGGACGGCTGGACGCAGCGGTCGCCCCCGACACGATCCTCGCCACGAACTCGTCGTCCTACGCGAGCCGGCACGTCATCGGTGAGGTCACGCACCCCGAGCGCGTGCTCAACATGCACTTCTACATGCCCCCGCAGCAGAACGCCGTCGACCTGATGAGCGACGGGCAGACCGACCCCGCGGTCATCGAATTCCTCCGCGGTGAACTCCCGCACTACGGCGTGCACCCCTTCGTCGCCCACCGCGAGTCGACCGGGTTCATCTTCAACCGCATCTGGGCCGCCATCAAGCGGGAGTCGCTCGCCGTCGTCGTCGACGGCGTCTCCACGCCCGAGGACGTCGACGCCATGTGGATGGTCAACACCGGGGCACCCGCCGGGCCGTTCCGCATGATGGACCAGGTCGGCCTCGACGTCGTCCTCGACATCGAGGACCACTACGCCGCCGAGGACCCGCACCTGCCGGAGGGGCCCCGTCGCCTGCTCCACGAGTACGTCGACGCCGGGCACCTCGGTAGGAAGACCGGACGCGGGTTTCACCGCTACGACGACTGACCGGCACGCGGTCAGCCGGGGGAGCGGACACTGGGCGCATGACGACCAAGATCACGCTCATCATCGACAACCCGACCGACCCGGCTGCGTTCGAGCTGGCGTACCCGGCCCTCGAGCAGGCCGCCGGGGCGCTCCCCGAACTGCGCCGCCTCGAGGCGGGCAAGGTCTGGCCGAAGGAGGACGGCACGCCCACACCGGCCCACCGCACCCTCGACCTGTACTTCGACTCGTACGACGACGCATCGGCCGCGGTCGCCGGCGAGGAGGCCGGCGCGTTCTTCGGGCAGCTCGGTGCCACCGGCGTGACGTTCACCGGGCTCTTCTCGGACGTCGAGAAGGCGTGACCACGACCGTCCTCGTCGCCGGAGCCACCGGAGACCTCGGCGGACGCATCGTCGGTGCACTCCGCACCCACGACACCCGCGTCCGCGTCCTCACACGAGGCAGCGGCCCCGCGGCCGAACGCCTCGCCTCCGCCGACGGCGTCGAGGTGGTCAGCGCCGACTACACCGACCACGACGCGCTGACCTCGGCGCTCGCCGGGGTCGACGTCGTGGTCTCGGCGGTGAGCGGCACCCGTGCCGTGATCGTCGACGCCCAACGCGCCCTGCTCCGCGCCGCGGTCGAGGCCGGCGTCGAACGGTTCGTCCCGTCCGACTACGCCGCCGACTACCGATCGATCACCCCGGGCACCAACCGGAACTTCGAGCTCCGCCGGGAGTTCGCCGCCGACCTGGACGCCGCTCCGATCCGGGCGACCTCGGTGCTGAACGGCGCGTTCACGGACATGCTCACCGGCCAGGCGCCCCTGATCCTGTTCGACCGGCAGCGCGTCCTGTACTGGTCGTCGCCCGATCAGCTCCTCGACTTCACCACCAAGGACGACGTCGCCCGTACCGTCGCGCACGTCGCCCTCGACCCCGCAGCACCGCGGGTCGTCGAGGTCGCGGGCGACCGGGTCACCTCACGCACGATCGCCGACACGATGTCGCAGCTGACCGGCACGCCGTTCCGACTGCAGTGGGCGGGCACCGTCGGCACCCTGTCCGCCATGGCTCGCGTCGGTCGACGGCTGTCGAAGGCGGGCGACGACGAGCCGTTCCCCGCCTGGCAGGGCATGCAGTACTTCGTGAGCATGTTCAGCGGCGAGGCCGAACTGCACCACGTCGACAACGGGCGGTACGGTGACGAGGACTGGACGACCGTGCGCGACGTCCTCGCGGCACACATGTCCGCCTGACCGCACCGAAGGAGCAGCCCACGATGGCCGACACCACCTGCCACATGTCGATCTCGCTCGACGGCTTCGTCGCCGGACCGGACCAGCGCCGTGACCAACCCCTCGGTCGGCGTGGCGGCGAGCTGCACACCTGGCACATGCCCGGCGCCGACGTCGGCGAGGCGGACCGCACGGCGACCGGCTGGCTGATGCGGCCGCGGGGCGCCTACGTGATGGGCCGGAACATGTTCGGCCCGGTCCGTGGCGAGTGGGACGAGGACTGGCAGGGCTGGTGGGGCGCCGAGCCGCCGTACCACGCACCGGTCTTCGTCCTCACCCACCACCCGCACGACCCGATCGCGCTGGAGGGCACGACCTTCCACTTCGTGACGGAGGGCTTCGACGCCGCCTACGCGCAGGCCGTCGAGGCAGCCGGCGACGGCGGGGTCGACATCGCCGGCGGGGCGTCGACCGTCCGCCAGGCACTCGCCGCCGGTGTCGTCGACGAGCTCACCCTCGACATCGCCCCGGTGCTGCTCGGGTCCGGGGAGCGGATCTTCGAGGACGGCGCGGAGACCTTCGACTTCGAACCCGTCGAGGTGCTGCACTCCCCGTTGACGACGCACGTCCGGTACCGCCGCCGCTGAACGGTCAGGGGCTCTCCGGCACCCGCACGATCCGGTTCTGGTAGGCCCAGACCACGGCCTGCAGGCGGGACCGCACGCCGAGCTTCGGGAGCATCCGCGCGAGGTGCGACTTCACCGTGGACACCTCGACCACGAGCGCCGCGGCGATCTCCTCGTTCGACATCCCCTCGGCGAGGAGCAGCAGGACGTCCCGCTCGCGAGCTGTCAGCACGTCGTCCGCGCGGTCGCCGGACACCGGCTGCAGGCTCCGGCGCGAGACGAACTCGCGCAGCACCCGCCGGGTCAGCGCCTGGTCGATGGTCCCGTTGCCGGACGCGACCTGCCGGACGGCGCCCACGATGACGTCGGGCTCGGCGTCCTTCAGCAGGAACCCGGAGGCTCCGGCCTCGAGCGCGCCGAACACGAGGTCGTCCAGGTCGAACGTCGTCAGCATGAGCACCGGCACCGCGGGGTCGGCCCCCGGAGCGCAGAGTTCGCGGGCGACCTCGATGCCGTTCCGCACCGGCATCCGGATGTCCAGGCACGCGACGTCCGGCCGGGTGCTCCGCGCCAGGGCGAGGGCCTCGCCGCCGTCGGCGGCGACGCCGACGACCTCGATGTCGGCCTCTGCAGACAGCAGTGCGGACACGCCGGCCCGGACCAGCGGCTGGTCGTCCGCCACCAGCACGCGGATCACCCGGCCACCTCCTGATCGTGCGCCGACAGGTCGGACGCTGGTGGTGCCTCCCGGCCGGTCACCAGCTCGACCACCCACCCACCGGGACCGGTGGGACCGGCCTGGAGGCGCGCCCCGACCAGTTCTGCCCGCTCGCGCATGCCTCGGAGTCCGTTCCCACCCGCCGGGCTGCTCCCGACGGACGGCGCGGTGGGCACCCCGTTCTCGACGCGCACCCTCAGGTGCGCGGGGTCGCGGTCGTCGACGGTGACGCTGCACGCCGCACCGGCGGCGTGCAGGGCGACGTTGGCCAGTGCCTCCTGCGCGGTCCGGTAGGCGACGAGCTGCGTGAGGGGGCCGATCCCGTCGGCGAGCGGGTGGTCTCCCTCGAGGACGACGAGCTCGACGGCAGTCCGGTGTCGCGCCTGCTCGACCAGGTCGACGATCCCGGTGACCGTCTCGACCGCGCGTTCGGCCGGTGCGTCGTCACGGAGGAGCCCGACCAGTCGGCGGAGGTCCTCGAGGACGGCGGTGCTCTGTTCGCGGACCTGCCGCACGCCGTCGTGGGCGCGTTCCGGATCGGTGTCGATCTGCCGGTCGACGACGGCCGACATGAGGGCGATCCCGGAGAGGTGGTGCGCGGCGATGTCGTGGAGCTCCCGTGCCATCGCGGCGCGCTCGCGCGAGACTGCTGCGTCGACGCGAGCGTCCTGTTCGCGGGAGACGGCGGCGGCCTCGGCGCTGCGGGCGTCGGCCTCGGCGGTGCGGGCTGCTGCCTCGTCCCGCCGAGCAGCGCGCAGCTCGCGTCGAGACCGGACGATGAGCGTCACCACGAGCGGCAGGCCGACCGCGCCGACCGCCTGCAGGACGCCCTGGCCGATCGACGCGCCGTTCTGGTCCGCCGAGCTGACCGCGGTGCCAGCGGCGACGAGGACGGCGGTCGCTGCCACCGTGGGCCAGAGCCGGGGGAGCGGGACCCGGAGCGCGGCGAGGACGACGGCCACGACCACGGGGAGCGCGGTGAGCCCGAACACGGTGCTCGTGGCTGTGGCTGCCAGGGCGACCGGGAGGGCCGCGACCACGACGAGCGCGACGCGGGGCGTGCGACGAGCAGTGAGGAGCACGGCGGACTGGGCGAGGAGTGCGACCGCGAGGAGTGTCCACGGGACGCCCCCGACCTCGGGGTACCGGATGCCCACCGAGTCCGGGTCGGCCTCGTCGAGCGGGGGCAGCCCGAGCAGCAGGCCGAGCGAGAGGACCGCGGTGCCGACGGCGACGAGGACGTCCGTCCGTCGTGTGCGCGCGTCAGCGGGTGCCATCGTTCGATCCTACGAGTCGGGGGTACCCCAGGCTCCCGCGGGTCGCGAGCAGCAGCATCACGGCGGCCACGGTGGAGACGATCGCGAGGCCGTGCATCATCGTGCCGGCGGTCATCCCCGGGTACATGTCGGCCCACAGCGTCGAGATCGTGTTGTTCACGCCGACGTGCAGGAGCAGCGCGACGGGCAGGCTCTCCCCGGTGCGGTTGAACACCCACGTCATCACGACGTTGAACGTGATCGTGAACAGGGCGAACACGAGCGGCTCCGTCCAGTGCGCGTCCGGCCAGCCGCCCCAGTCGCTGAGGTAGAGCGGCATGTGCCACAGCGCCCACAGCGGCCCGAGCACAGCGGCGGCCCCGAGCGGACCGAACCGCTCCTGGAGTCGCGGGAGCGCGAAGTCCCGCCAACCGGGCTCCTCGGACAGCCCGGTGCTGAACAGCTGGACGACGAGCCCGGGGACGAGGGCGAGCAGCGCGAGGGCGCTCGGTGCCTGCACCTGACCGCCCGAGAAGGGGAGCCCGGTGGCCACGATGAGCGCGGGCACGCCGACCAGGGCGAGGGCGTACCAGTACCAGGCCACGCGCCAGCGCCAGAGCCGACCGACCCAGCGGCGGAGACCCGGTCGGCCGTCCGCGATCGCGGTCACGAGGAACGCGCCGCCGAGCGGGCCGAGGAGTGCACCGGGCAGCACGCCCGTGAACTGGGCGGTGCCGAGGAACTCCGGGAAGTGCAGGTCCCAGAGGCCCAGGCCGTGCGGCGACACGATGTAGGGGATCCACGCGAGCCAGCTGAGCCCGAGTGCGAGGGTGGCGAACGAGGCGAGGGGGTGCCGGGCGACGAGTCCGCGCACCCCCGGCCGGTGCGCGGGGACGGTGCCGGTGGTGTGCCGGTCTTCGGTAGTGGTCGTCATGCCGTCGACGCTAGGGAGCCCGCGCCAGCGGGACGACCGGCGAACGGATGCACCCGGCGGGGTTCCTCCGAAGGATGCAGGCCGTCGCTACTGGTCGTCGCCCGCGTCGCAGCCGTCCCCGTACGGCAGGTCCGCGACCGCAGCGCACCGGGAGGTGTCCCACCCGCCGTCGCCGCCGTACGCGTCCCACTGCGAGGTGGAGGCGACCTCCACCCCGGTGCCGGTGCTGCCGCCCCCGACCCGAGCGAACGTCGGGGTCGGGTCACCCTCGGTCGTGTACGTCACCCAGGCGAGCGAGGCCGGGCGCCCGGCGTCCGCGGCTCCGGTGAGGCAGGCCAGGGCGTCCGCCGGCAGGGTCAGACGCTCGCCGACCTGCACGTCGACCGTCCCGCAGTCGTCGCCGGTGGGCTCGGCGACCCACGGCGGTGCGCCGTCGAGCGTGCGGGAGGCCGCGACCGGGTCGGCCGGTGGTCGGTGGAACGGCCCGGGGTGCGAGCACCCGACCAGAGCGGCACCGAGCAGGACGACGAGGATCCCCACCACGCCGTGCCGGAAACGTCCCATGGGTGCAGCGTGCCCGATGACGGGCTCCGGGACCAGTCACGATCGGATCACGGCGCCGGGCCGCTCGACGGCGCCCGTGGCTAGGCTCGGGAACCGTGTTCGAACTCCACCACCTCGCCGCGCAGGAACTCTGGGACTGGATCCGACGGGGTGAGGCGACCGCCCTCGAGGTGACCGAGCACTACCTGGACCGCATCGCCCGGCTGGATCCGGCCCTCGGCGCCTTCGTGACGGTCACGGCCGATGCAGCGCGCGACCGGGCCGGCCACCTCGGCGACCGCGTGCCGACGTCGCGACCGTTGTGGGGCCTCCCGTCCGCCGACAAGGACCTGTACGACCGCACCGGGGTCCCCACGCGCAACGGGACCGCATCGCTGCCGCTGCGCCCCGCCGGAGCCGACCACCCGCTCGTCGCCGCGCTCGACGCTGCCGGCACGGTGAGCCTCGGCAAGACGACGAGTCCCGAGTTCGGGATGTCCTCGTCGTCGGAGACCCGGTTCGGCGCCACCCGGAACCCGTACGACACCTCGCGGGCTCCTGGGGGATCGTCGAGCGGGGCGGCCGTCGCGGTCGCCGCCGGGATGCTGCCGGCCGCGGTGGGCTCGGACGGTGGCGGATCGGTGCGGATCCCGGCGGCGGCGAACGGACTGGTCGGCCTCAAGCCGAGCCGTGGTCGGGTGCCGTCGATGCCCGGTCGCTCGGGTGTCGGCGGGCTGTCGGTCGCGGGGCCGCTCACCCGGAACGTCGCGGACGCCGGCATGCTGCTCGACGCCCTCGTGGCACCGACCGGGCTGCCGTCGCCACAGCCGTACGCGCTCGTCACGCCCGACGTCGGCGATGGACCGTTCACTGCGGCGGCGGTCCGCGGTGAGGGACGCTTCGTCGTCGGCGTGCTGGACGGCTCACCGTGGGACGACACCGTCGACGTGGTGGTCGACCCTGCTGCTCGGGCCGCGGTCGGCACCGCGGTGCGGGTGCTCGGCGAGGTCGGCCACGGCGTCGAGGACGTCGCGATGCCGCGCGCGCCGTACGCCGACGCGTTCCGGGTGGCGTGGGAGAGCTCCGCTGCACGACTCCCGATGGTTCCCGGCATCGACCTGGCCGAGCTGACACCGCTCGTGTCGTGGCTGGTGGCCCGTGGGCGGGCCCTCACCGGGACGCAGGTGCTCGACGCGATGACCGCGCTCGACACGTTCTCCGCCGCACTGATCGGCACGTTCGACCGGTTCGACGCCGTCCTCACGCCGACGCTCGCCCTGACGCCGCGGCCCCTCGGCTGGTACGGCGACGACCCCGAGGAGGACTTCCGGCGGCAGTGCGCGTACTCGCCCTGGACGTCGATGGCGAACGTCGCGGGGCTGCCGGCGATCACGCTCCCCGTCGGCGCCACGGAGGACGGGCACCCGGACGGCGCCGGCCTGCCGATGGGTGTGCAGCTCATCGGTCGGCCGGGCGGGGAGCGCGTGCTGCTGGCGATCGGTGCGCAGCTCGAGAGGCGGTTGCGGTGGCAGCGGAGGCACCCGCCGGTGTGGTGAGGGCGGTGCGGGCGGGGTGATGCCTGCGGTGTGGTGCGCTGTGGTGCGACATCGTCGAGGTCGTACGACATCGAATCTGTCGTACTGAGTCCGCCGGCCCGCCCCGCCCCGACCCTCAGCCCTGCTTCTCCATCGCCTCGGTGTACTCCTTCCGCATCGTGTTCCCGGCGGCCGCGGTCCACGTCGTCACGCCCGACTTGACCGCTGCCAGGTTCGTGCGCCCCAGGACGTAGTCGTTGCAGACGCTGTTGAACGCCTGGCTCGCCGACTGCGTGGACGACGCCGCGGGGGAGTAGTACCCGTCGACGGGGTTCGTGAGCAGCATGTCCTGCGTCGCGACCTGCCACTTGTGCGACTGGCGCAGCTGCTCGTCGATGCGCACCGCGGTGTTGAGGACCTGCGGCCCCGCTCCCAGGCGGTAGAGCGCACTGGCGTTGATCATCTGCTCGCCGGCGCTGGTGAGTGCGGCGTTCGGCCCGCTGCCCGTGTAGTGCACGTTCTTCTTGCCGTGGGTGAGGGTGAACGCCTCCTTCGACCCGAACGGCGCGGACAGGTAGTCGATCAACCGGAGCTGGGCCTTGATGCGCTCCGGCGTGGTCTTCTTGAGCGCCGCGAAGGAGAAGCTCGAGGTGCCCTGGTAGTTCGCGCCCTTGCCGCCGTCGGCCCCGAACGGCACGATGCCGCCCGTGACGATCCCCTTCGGCATGGTGACGTCGAGCAGCGCGGAGATACCGTCGAGGTGCATGAGCACGGTGCCGTTGTTGATGTAGGTCTTCGCCTTCGCGCTCTCCAGGCTCGGGGTGTCCGGGTGGAAGACGCCGGCGTTCCAGAGCTTCTTGACGTAGCTGAGGGTCTCGAGCCAGGCCTCGGTCTCGTTCTTGTGGACGAGCTTGCCCCCGTCGGACTTCGTCCACTGGTTCGGGACGCCGAAGGTGGCGCCGATGAAGTCGTAGGACCAGTCGACGCCGGACGAACCGCCGCCGCCGGCGATCGCGTACCGGCCGGCCTTGGCGTCGGTGACCGCCTTGCACAGCTCGAAGAACTCGTCCTTGTCCTTCGGCGCCGGTTCGGCACCGGTGTACTGCTCGATGAGGTCGGGTCGGCAGATCATCACGGACCCGAACGGCGGCCGGTGTTCCGGGACGCCGTAGATCTTCCCGTTGATCCGCGCGCTCCGCCACGACGGGGTGGGGATGTTCGCCAGGTTCGGGTACTCCTTCACGGCGTCGCCGGAGAGGTACTCGGACAGGTCGGAGAACTTCGCGTCGAGCAGCTGCGGGAACCGCGGTGGCATCGCGAACGTGAGGAACTCGACGATGTTCGGGATGTCGTTGCCCGCGGTCATCGTGGCGAACTTCGTGTCGAACGAGTCACCGGGGACGAAGGTCAGGTCGTACCGCGTGTCCGTGACGTCGCCGATGTAGTCGAGGAAGGAGTTGTTCGCGGGCGGCGGTGCGGCGTAGGTGACGACGAAGCCGGTGGTGGTGCCGCCGACCTTCACGTCCCTGGTCACGGAGCGGAAGAGCTCGCTGTCCTCGGGGTACGAGTAGTAGACCGGCTGGACCTTGTCGTTGCCCGGCAGGTCGGGCTTCGGGCCCTTCGTGATCGGGACGTAGGTGGGGAGCGCGGCCACCGTGTCGGAGATGGTCGCGGCGGTCCCGCCGCCGGAGCACCCGGCGAGCGATCCTCCGGCGCCGAGGGCGACGAGGCCGAACGCGGCGCCGGAGAACAGGGTGCGGCGGCTGATGCCGGTGGTGGTTTCGGACATGGCTTCTCCCTTGAAGCGAGGGGCGGGTGGTGGTGGACGTCGGACTGGAGGCGCGGTGCAGGACCGCCACGCGCCTCCGGTCCGCAGGCGGTGGCGTCAGCCCTTGACGGCGCCGGTGAGGACGCCCTTGGTGAGGTGTCGTTGCACCATCGGGTAGGCCGCGAGGATCGGGATGATCGCGATCATCACGACGGCCATCTGGATCGACTCGGCCGGCGGCTGCATGGTGGCGTCCGAACCGGCGCCGGACACCAGGTTCGAGCCCTGCAGGACGTAGGTGCGGAGGACCAGCTGCAGTGTCCACTTCGTCGAGTCCGACAGATAGAGCAGCGCGTTGAAGAACGCGTTCCAGTAGCCGACCGCGTAGAACAGCCCGACGACGGCGATCACAGCGCGGGACAGGGGCAGGACGATCTGCCACAGCACACGTAGCTCACCCGCTCCGTCGATCTTCGCGCTGTCGATCAGCTCCTGGGGGATGCTCATCATGAAGCCCCGCACGACGACCATGTTGAAGACGCTGAACGCGCCGGGCAGGATCAGCGCCCAGTAGTTGTCGAGGAGCCCCAGCTGCTTGACCATCAGGTACAGCGGGATCATCCCGGGTGCGAACAGGAACGTGATGAGCACGAACGTCAGCAGCGGCCGTTGGAAGAGCGAACCGGTCCTGCTGAGGGCCCAGGCCGCGAGCACCGTCGACGCCAGGCTGATCGCGGTGCCCACGACGGTGACGAGCAGCGTGACGACCACGGCGCGGGTGACGACGCCACCGGACAGGATCTGCACGTAGGCGGTCAGGTCGAACGACCGCGGCCAGACCACGTACCCGCCCGCGGCGGTGATGTCGTCCTGGCTCGAGATGCTCGTCGAGAACACGATCAGGAACGGGAACAGGACGACGGCCAGGATCAGCACGATGCCGACCGCCTTGAGTCCGAGCACGACGGGCTTCGGTTTGCCGGCCCATGCCGGACGGACGATGGTGCTCATGATCGCGAATACACTCCCTGCTCGCCGAGCATGTGGGCGGCCTTGTTCGCCGCCATGATCAGGACGAAGCCGACGAGGCCCTTCACCAGGCCGACGGCGATGCCCGTGGACCAGTTCCCGTCGATGACGCCGTGGTAGTAGACGTACGTGTCGAGGACCTCGGCCGCGTTCGCCCCGACGGCGTTGCGTTGCAGGATGATCTGCTCGAAGCCGACGGACAGGGCCTCGCCGAGCCGGAGGATCAGCAGCAGGACGATGATCGGGCGGATGCCCGGCAGCGTCACGTGCCAGAACCGGCTCCAGGCACCCGACCCGTCGATCGCCGCCGCCTCGTACAGGTTGTCGTCGATCGCGGCGAGAGCGGCCAGGAAGATGATCGTCCCCCAGCCCGCGTCCTTCCAGATCACCTGGCTCGTCAGCAGCAGCTTGAACGTCGACGGGTCGCTCATCACCGACAGGGTCCCCACGTCCAACTGCCGGAGCACGTGGTTGACCACGCCACCAGACCCGAGGGACTGCTGGAAGAACCCGACGACGATCACCCAGGACAGGAAGTGCGGGAGGTACAGCACCGACTGCACGGTCGCCCGGAGCCACGGCCACACCAACGAGTGGATGAGGAGCGCGAGGGCGATCGGCACCGGGAAGAACAGCACCAGCTGGATGAACGTGATCTCGAGGGTGTTCACGGTCGCGCGCCAGAAGTCGGCGTCGGCGAACATCACCTGGAAGTTCTGGAAGCCGACCCACGGGCTCTGCGCGATCGGGATGTACGGCTGGTAGTCCATGAACGCGATCACGTTGCCGATCAACGGCACGTACACGAACAGCAGCAACAGGATCACCGCGGGCGCCACCATGATGAGCAGCGGGTAGTCGCGTCGCAGCCTGGCGCGGAACGAGACCTTCCGCGCCACCGGGGGGTCCTCGGACGATTCCGTCCTCGCCCGGGTCGCCGGGTCGACCAGCGTCGCGCTCATGTGGCTCCTTTGCTCACGTAGCTCGGGTCGCGCAGCCTCGACGGGGCTGCGGTTTCGTCATCCTGTGACGTCCGTATGATGACGGTCAAGCGGGCCTATTCACCCGCACACGAAACGAACATGGGAGCGACGATGCACCCGACCAGACGCCAGGAGCGCATCCTCGCCGAACTCCGCGTCCACGGCAGCCTGTCCGCCTCGGACTTCGCCGAGCGCGAGGGCATCTCCGCGATGACCGTCCGACGAGACCTCGCCGAACTCGCGGACCGCGGGCTCGTCCGCCGCGTGCACGGTGGTGCCGTCTCGGTGGAGACACTGCCCACCGCCGGCGCACCGCACCGCCCCGCGCCACGCCCGTCCCGCCCAGGATCCCCGGGCGTCGACGGCCCCGGGAACACCGACGGTGGCGGGGCCCTGTTCACCATCGGACTCGTCGTCCCCGACCCCGGGTACTACTTCCCCAAGATCGTCGCGGGCGTCGCCGAACGGACCGAGGCCCTCGGCGGACGCGTGGTCCTCGGAGTCTCCCGGTACGACCCGGCACGCGAGCGGCAGCAGGTGGAGCGACTCATCGCGGCTGGCGTCGACGGACTCCTCGTCACGACCACCGTCGCCGACGCCTTCGACACCCTCGAACTCCTCGACCAGGCACCCATGCCCGTCGTCGTCGTCGAGCGCTCCGTGTCCGAAGCGCCCGTCGGCGCCGACCTCGAATCCGTCCGCAGCGACCACGAGTCCGGCGCGGCACTCGCCATCCGGCACCTCGCGACGCTCGGACACCGCAGGATCGGCATGGCCGTCTTCGACACCCCGACCACCCCGCAACTCCGCACCGGGTACGAACGGACCGTCCGACAGCTCGGCCTCGACCCGGACGCCCCCGTCGAGGTCATCGACGAGTCCGTCGGCGTGGGCGAGGCCACGGCCGCGTACATCCGGCGCTGCCTGGACACCGGCACCACCGCGGTGTTCGTCCACTCCGACCACTACGCCGTCGAGTTCGTCGAGACCGTCACCGAGATGGGACTCTCGATCCCCGACGACCTGTCCGTCGTGGCCTACGACGACGAGGTCGCGGCGCTCGCCGACGTCCCGCTGACCGCAGTGGCTCCGCCGAAGAACGACGTCGGCCGGTTCGCCGCGACCATGTGCTTCGAGCGGATCTCGGCCACTGCACAGACCGGGTTCGCCCGCCGGCACATGACGCTCGCACCCACGTTGAGTGTTCGCGGATCGACCGCCCCACCGACCGTGTTCGATTCGTGATCGTTTGACGAGGGTGGCTTGACTCCGAACATCCGCGCGCGCTGGCATGGGGACCGCTGCACTCCGGAGAGGAGCCGTCCGACGATGACGTCACGCCCCGTCACACCGCCCGCCACCACCGTCCCGCCGCCGAGCGGGCGCACCCAGGTCCCCGTGGCCTTCGTGCTGCCCGACGCGACCTTCACGCGGGTGTTCGACACGGGGGACCTCGCGGCCCTGCACTCCTCGCCGGCCGTGCGACTCGTCGCCGACCGGCCGCTCGACCCCGACGACCCGTGCGACGCCGCGCTCCTGGCCGACGTCGAGGTGATCATCACGGGCTGGGGCAGCCCCGTCCTCGACAGTGCGCTGCTCGACCGTATGCCGAGGCTCCGCGCGATCGCACACTCCGCGGGATCCGTGAAGCCGGTGGTGGACGACGACGTGTGGGACCGAGCCCTGGCCGTCACCTCCTCGGCCGCTGCGAACGCCGTCCCGGTCGCCGAGTTCGCCGTGGCGATGATCGTCCTCGCCGCGAAGCGGGCCTTCGCCACCGCCGCCGCGATCGCCGCCGACCCCGACGGCGGCCCGGTCGACGTCGAGGGTTCCTGGCCGGTCATCGGCATGCACGGCATCACGGTCGGGGTCGTCGGGGCGTCCCGCGTGGGCCGCGCGGTCATCGAACGCCTGCGCGACTACGACGTCCGCGTGCTCGTCAGCGACCCGTTCCTCGACGACGAGGACGCCCGCGGGCTCGGCGTCACGACGGTCGACCTCGAGACCCTCGCCGGCCGGAGCGATGTGATCACCCTGCACGCACCGCTCCTGCCGTCGACCCGCGGCATGATCGACCGGTCCGTCATCGCACGGATGCGTCCGGGGACGACGCTCGTCAACACCGCTCGGGGCGGCATCGTCGACCAGGACGCCCTCGCCGACCGCCTCGACCGCGGAGACCTGGCTGCCGTCCTGGACGTCACCGAACCCGAGCACCTGCCCGTCGGAGCCCGGCTCCGCTCCACGCCGAACACCTTCATCACCCCGCACATCGCCGGCTCGCTCGGCAACGAGCTCCGACGCCTCGCCGGCAACGCCGTCCGCGAGACGATCGCGTTCGCCGCCACCGGTGCGTTCACCGACCCCATCGTCCCCGACGGCTTCGCCGTCCAAGCATGAGGAAGCCGTCCCCGTCATGACCGTCACCGTCGACGTCCCGACCACCTTCGCTGCGACGTTCGGACCCGCCGCGCGGCGGGCGCTCCGTCCGCGCACGTGGCGAGCCGCGCCTCCCGTCACCGACCGCGTCGCGTGGGAGGGGACCGCCGAGGTCGACCGCGAGGCACTGCTCACGACCGCCGCGGCGCGTCGCGACGCGGCGCGGGTCGAGTACCCGACGCTCGGCCGGTGGGCCACCTACAGCCGTGACGGCGACCGCCGACCGTACGAGCGGTCGCTCCGCAACCTCATGGAGTGCGCGGCCACCGCGACCCTCGCCCTCGGCGTCACCGACGACCAGACCTGGGTGTCGACGCTGGGCGACGCCGTCTGGCAGCTGTGCGAACTCAGTGCCTGGTGCCTGCCGTCGCACTACGCCCTCCCGGAGGACGGCTCACGACCGTTCCTGCCGATCCCCGGACGGGACGTCCTCGACCTCAACGACGCGTCACTCGGCGGGATGCTCGCGGCCATCGACACGGTCGCCGGGGAACGCCTCGAGCAGGACTTCCCCGGCATCCGCGCTCGCGTCCACCACGAGATCCGACGCCGTGTGCTCGACCCCTGGGAACAGGAAGAGTACTTCTGGCACGGGGTCGACGCGCCACCGAACAACTGGGCGCCCTGGATCGTGTCGAACGTCCTGGTCTGCGCCGCGGTGGTCGAACCCGACGCCGACCGGCTCGCCGCGACCGTCGAACGGGCCCTCGTGATCCTGGACCGCTTCCGGGACGGCTACGACCCCGACGGCAGCTGCGACGAGGGCGCGACCTACTGGTGGTGGGCCGGAGCCACGCTCTTCGAGGGACTCGACCTGCTCCGCACCCTCACCGGCGGCGCCTGCGACGGCTTCGTCGTGCCGCCCGTCGCGGCGATGGCGCGCTTCCCGATGAGCATGCAGATCGACGGCCGACGCCAGGTCAACTACTCCGACGGGTCGCCGGTCCTGCCCGAGAACGCCAACTGGTACCTGCTCGCACGCTTCGGTGAGACCGTGGACGACGACGAGGTCGTGGCCCACGCCCGCTGGATGGCGCGGCAGCACCCGCTGCGCTTCGACGGGCAGCTCGCGCCGCTGTTCCTCCGCACCCTCGCGGAGCTCCGAGCTCCGGGGTGGCAGGACGACGGGCCCGCCGCCGCCGGGATGCCCCGTTCGCTGTACCTGCCCGGAACCGAGGTCGCCGTCGCCCGCTCCGAGTCGCTCTTCCTGTCCGCGAAGGGCGGCCACAACGACGTCAGCCACAACCACAACGACGTCGGGTCCGTGATCGTCTCCCTCGACGGCGAACCCGTGGTCGTGGACGCCGGCGTCGGCGTGTACCACCGCGAGACCTTCATGCCGGAGCACCGGTACGGCATCTGGACGATGCGGTCGAGCTGGCACAGCGTCCCCTGGCCGAACGGCGTCGAACAGCACGAGGGGGCCGAGTACCGAGCCACCGGCACCACGTTCACCGACGACGGAGACCGTGCGAGCCTGGCGGCGGACCTGACCCACGCGTACCCCGTGACCGCCGGACTCGTCCGCGCTGGCCGCACCGCGGTGCTCCACCGCAGCGCCGAGACCGTCGAACTCCACGACGACTGGGCGTTCGCCGAGCCGGGCACGATGACACTCGTCCTCATGACCCTGCACGACCCCCTGCCCGTCGACGGAGGGCTCGCCGTCGGACCCGCCCGCATCTCCTACGACGCCGAGCGCTTCGAGGCGGTGGTCGAATGCCGGGACCTCGACGACGAGAAACTCCGCGCCGCGTGGGGCCCCGCACTCCACCGCATCCGACTCGTCGAGCGGACCGCCGCCCGGTCCGGATCGCACACGGTCCGCATCACCAGAGGAGCCGCGTGAGCGCACTCCTGCTCGGCGGCACCGGACGATGGACGGACCCGTGGCACCCGTTCGCCGACACGAACCGCGCGCTCGTCGACACGGCCGCCGACGCCGGCGTCCCGCTCACGCCCGTGCACGACGTCGACCAGGCACTCGAGCGGTTCGCGAGCGGGCCGCTGCCGGACCTCGTGGTGTGGAACCTCGGGCTGCCGCGGGACGATCAGCCGGTGCCCCTCCCCGGAGCGGACGCCGGGTTCCGGCGGCTCCTGCACAGCACCGTCCCGATGCTCGTACTGCACGTGTCGTCGACCTCCTTCGCCGGCGATCCGGACTGGGAGCGCGCACTCGGCGGCGTCTGGGTGAGGGGCGTGACGATGCACCCGCCGTCCGGACCGTGCACCGTCCGCGTGGTGGACGCGGGGCACCCGGTGACCGCCGGCCTGGAGGACTTCGCCCTCGACGACGAGCGCTACTCGTACCAGCGCGTGTCGCCGGACGTCCGTGTGCTCGTCGACCACGCTCACGAGGGCCGCACACATCCGCTCGTCTGGGTGCACGAGCGCCCGGGCGGCGGCACGACCGTGTACAGCGGGCTCGGACACGCCGCGGCGTCGTTCGAGTCGGCGTCGCACCGTCGGCTCGTCGGGCAGGCGCTCCGCTTCCTGGCGGACCGCGCCGCCTGACGCTGCGCCCGCCGCGCCGCCCGCCGCAAGCGCCCGTCCCACCCGCGAGCGGGCGAAATGTGCGCCGTTCGGCATGCGATCGGGACGTGTTTCGCCCGCTCGCGCCCACCTCTCCCGTCGATGCCGGGGCCCGGTTCGCCGAGCGGGCGATGTGTGCGCCTGTCGGCATGCGATTGGGACGTGTTTCGCCCGCTCTCGAGAGCGGGCCGACGTGACCGCCTGGAGGCGCGGGGCCGGTCCCGGGGACCGGCCCCGCGCCTCCAGGCGGCCGGGTCAGGCGACCGTGACGTCGCCGACGACGAGCCAGCCGTGCTGCTTCGTGCCCTCCGCGGCGAGCTGGATGCCGGGGGCGTTGCCCGCCGTGGTGTCCACGATCGCGATGCCCCAGCGGTACGACCCCTTCGCCACGCCGGACAGCGACGGCCGGAACACGTACGAGGTCGGCGTGCCCTTCAGCCACTTCGAGGGGTCGGACGCCGTGTCGACGAAGGTCTTCACGACCGTCCCGTCCGCCTGGAGCAGCGCGAGTGCGGCCTTGTACTTGCCCTGCCAGACCGGGATGTTGTCGGGCAGGTAGCCCCAGCCGATGTTGGTCCACTCGTGCGTGACCTCGACGGTCGCTCCGGCGGTCACCGCATCGGGAGCGACGACCTTCGACGGGTAGATGCGGTAGCCCCCCTCGGCGTCGAACCGCTGCGTGAGCGGGTACGTCTCGGCAGCGAACCACGAGAGCGTCTCGCCGTTGCGGAGGTCCATCATGTTCACGTGGGCCTCGGCCGAGTCGTCGAACTCGCCCTGCCGGACGTCGGCGACCGTCACGTAGCCGCGAGGGTCCTGCGTGACGTCGTGCTGGGCGGTGACCCAGCCGCCCTCCATGATGATCGGCCGTTTGTACCGCCACTTCGCGGCCATCGACTTCTCCCATTCGGAGTAGTAGGTGGTCATCCCGAAGGCGTCGTGGCGGAGGACGTAGCCCTTCTCGTACGCGCCGTCGAGCATCCGCTCGCTGTCCGGGTCCGGGCTGCCCCAGTCCTTCCCGGCGCCGATCATCCGGTGGTAGTTCAGCGCGAGGGGCACTCTCGTGAAGTGCTCCTGGTACAGGTCGATGATCCAGTCGAACACCGGCTCACGGTTCGCCGCGTCGCGGTAGATCATCGAGTGGCCCTCGCCCCACTTGCCGAGGCCGTACCCGTCGATGAAGTCGGTGGTGGCGGCGTCGTCGTACTCCGCGGCGAAGGCGGCGACGAACGCGGCGTACTTCGCCTGGAACACCGGGTCGTCCGGGTACGGCGACCACACGGTCTTGCTGCCGGTCTGCGTCTCGTACCCGGCGGCGCCGGCTGCCCGCACCCAGTCGGGTGTGAAGTTCGACGCCTTGTCGCGGCTGTCCACCACGACGCGGAAGGCCAGGCGGAGTCCGCGGCGACGGGCCTCGGCGAGGATGCCTGCGAAGGCTGCGTTCGTGTCCCAGCCGTAGACGCCCTCGGAGGGCTCGAGGATCGTCCACGACACCCGCATGTACATCACCGAGGCGTAGTCCGACACGGTGATCGTGGTGCCGTCGGGCAGCGGGACGTCGTCGTACTGGGTCCAGTAGTCCGCCGCCGGGGCCGACGACCCGTAGAGCGCCCAGCCGTTGAGCGGGTTCTTCAGGAGTGTGGTCGTGTCGGCAGTGAACTCCTTGCTGACGGCCGCGGCGAGGTGCGGGTTGCCGTGGCCGCGACCCGGACCCGGGACCGGACGCTCGGTGCCGTGCGCGGAGGCCGGCGACGTGCCGAGCAGTCCGCTCGCAGCCGATGCGGTGGCGACGACTCCGAGCCCGAGTGCCGTCCGCCTGGTGATGTCGTTCGACGTGCTCATGCGTTCTCCCCTTCGAGAAACGATCGATGCACGTCGATGCTCCCGAGGGTCCCGCACAGTGGGCAAGGGTTCCCGCCCAGTCGAACAGGACTCGCACACGGGGGTGCGTGGCGTCGAGGCTGTGCGACAACTCCGACGTCGTACGACATCGGAGTTGTCGATCCGAGTGGGAACCGCCCCGCGCCCGCCCGCCCCGCTACGGCAGCGTCGGCGCCGCCTCCACCAGCGCCCGCGTCACCGGGTGCTGCGGCGCGTCGAGCAGCGACACCGGCCCCTGCTCCACGATCCGCCCCGCGGACATCACCGCGACGGTGTCGCACAGCCGCTGCACCACGCCGATGTCGTGCGACACGAGCACGAGTGTCAGCCCGAGGTCGTCGGCGAGCGACCGGAACAGCTCGATCACGCGCGCACGGACCACGACGTCGAGGGCGCTCATCGGTTCGTCCCCGAACAGGATCCGCGGCGAGTGCACGACGGCCCGGGCGATCGCGATGCGCTGGCGCTGCCCGCCGGAGAACTCGTGCGGGTACCGGTCGACGACGTCGGCGGGCAGGTCGACGCGCTCCAGCACCGAGCGCACGAGCTGACCGTGCGAGCCGTCGATCCGCAGCGCGCGGAGCGGCTCCGCGACGATCGCTCCGACCCGCATCCGCGGGTCGAGCGAGGCGTTCGGGTCCTGGAACACGACCCCGGTCTCGCGACGGAACCAGCGCATCGCGGCAGCGGAGCCGGACGCCACCACCGGACGACCGGAGGCGGTCACGGTGCCGGCGGAAGGTGCCTCCAGGCCGGCGAGCAGCCGCACCAGGGTCGACTTGCCGGAACCGGACTCGCCGACGATCCCGAGGCGCGCGCCGGGGGCGACCGTCAGGTCGACGCCGTCGACGGCGGTGCGGACCGGACCCGGTTCGAACGGGCCGCGGCGGGGGAGTCGGTACGTGCGGTGCAGGCCGACCCCGTCGAGGACGGCGGTCACGACGCACCTCCGGTCCGGCGGGCGGTCGCACGTGCGGCGTCGACCAGTGCGGCCGTGGCCGGGTGCTGCGGCGCGGCCAGGAGCTGCGCCACCGAGCCCTGTTCGACGACCCGACCGGCGTCGAGGACGACCGCGGTGTCGGCGATCCGGGCGAGCACGGCGAGGTCGTGGGTCACGAACACCATCCCGGCGGTCAACCCCTCGAACAGTTCCAGGATGCGGGCCTCGGTCGTGACGTCGAGCGCCGTGGTCGGTTCGTCGGCGACGAGGTACGACGGCTCACCAGCCATCGCCATCGCGATGCAGATCCGCTGCCGCTGCCCGCCGGACAGCTGGTGCGGGTACTGCCGCAGCAGCGACTCGGGGTCGGGCAGGCCGACGGACACCGCGAGGTCGAGGGCCGCTGCCGCCGCTCCGCGTCGGTCGAGCCCGCGGTGCAGCCGCAGCGGTTCGGCGATCTGCGCACCGACCCGACGGAGCGGGTCGAGGGCGGTGCCGGGCTCCTGGAACACCATGGCGATGCCCGACCCGCGGTGCCGGGCACGCTCGCGGTCGGGCAGGCCGACGAGTTCGGTGCCGTCCAGACGGATGCTCCCGGTCACGTCCGCGCCGGTCGGCTCCAACCCCATCAGGGCGAGCGAGGTCATGGACTTCCCGGATCCGGACGCGCCGATCACGCCGACGCGACGGCCTGGAGGCACGGTGAACGTCACATCGTCGAGGATCGTCCGGCGGTCGATGCGGACCGTCAGGCCACGCACCTCGAGTCCGGAGGCTGCGGTCCGACCCGTGGCGTCGGTCATGCGGTCACTCCCGTGGTGGTCGCGGTCGGGTCGTCGGTGGCACCCCGACGGTCGGTCGCGGTCCGGTCGTCCGCGCGGTCGTTCGTCGTCAGGCGCGGGTCGGTCGCGTCCCGCACCGCGTCCCCGAGCAGTGACAGCGCGGCCACCACGAGGGCGATGGCCGCGCCCGGCCAGGTCGCGCTCCAGGGGTGCACGCCGATGTAGGTCTGCAGGTCGGACAGCAGGCTGCCCCACGACGCCGTGTTCGACCCGGCGCCGTAGCCCAGGTACGACAGCCCGGCCTCGGCCAGGACCGCGGTCGCCATCGCGAGCGAGAGCTGCACGGTGAACAGGGGCGCCGCGTTCGGGACCAGGTGCCGGAACAGCACGCCGAACCCGCCGACACCGGACGCCCGTGCTGCCGTCACGTAGTCGCTGCGGGCGATGCGGCGGATCTCCCCGCGGGCGACCCGGGCGATCGTCACGCCGAAGGACAGGCCGACGCTGACGATCACGACGCCGAGCGACCCGCCGGCGATCGCCGTGAGCAGCATCGCGGTGAGGAGCGTGGGGAACGCCACCAGGATGTCGAGCAGGACGGCCGTGCCCTCGCGGACCCAACGCGCGGTGAGCGAGCCGATCGCGGTGAGGACGATGCCGACCACGCTCGCGATGACCCCGGAACCGACCGCCACGAGCACCGTCGTCCGGGTGCCGGCGAGCAGGTAGCTGGCGATGTCCCGGCCGGAGGCGTCGGTGCCGAACCAGTGTGCGGGGCTCGGCGGTTCCCACTGGTGGAACGGGTCGGTGCGGAACGGGTCCTGCGGGGTCCAGAACAGCGACACCACGGCGAGCACGACGAGCAGGCCGAGGACGACCACGGCGAACACCCCGGTCGGTCGGGCGAGGAGACGGCGGATCACTCGGACACCTCCCGTTGCCGGGGGTCGAGCGTGCGGTGCACGACGTCGACCGCGAAGCCGACGAGCAGCACGAGCCCCGTGAGCACGAGGAGCTCGGACTGCACCTTCGTGATGTCGCGGCGCCCGACGTCGGTGACGAGCATGCGCCCGACACCGGGGAGCGAGAACAGCTGCTCGACGACGACCGCCCCGACGAGGAGCCCGGCGATCTGCACACCGAGGACGGCCAGCACGGTGAGCGCCACCGAGGGGAGCCCGTGCCGCAGGAGCGCCTGCGTCCGGGTGAGGCCGATCGCCGCCGCCGTCCGGACGTGGTCGGCGTCGAGCACCCCGAGCGTGGCCGAGCGGGTGAACCGGAGGATCACGGCACCCTCGACGGCGCCGATCGTCAACGCCGGCAGCACGAGCGACGAGAACGCGCGCCCGGGCTCGTCCCACCCGTCGAGCGGGAACCCCTGTGTCGGCAGCCAGTGCAGCGTCACCGCGAACAGCGCGACCAGGAGCATGCCCGCCCAGACGATCGGGACCGCTGCGACGGCCTGCGCCACGAACGCGATGACCGCCCCGCCGGCGCGACGGCGGAGCACCGCGGCGAGCACGCCGAGCGGCACCCCGATGACCAGCGCGGCGACGAGGGACATGCCCGCCAGCGGCAGCGTCACGCTCAGTTTCTGGGCGATCTCGGGCGCGACCCGTCCGTCGGTCACGAGGGACCGACCGAGGTCACCGCGGAACACCCCGCCGATCCAGTCGAGGTACTGCACCACCACGGGACGGTCGAGGCCGAGCTGTTGCCGGAGTTCCTCGACCTGCGCCGGGGTCGCCTGCGTGCCGGCGATGATCTGTGCCACGTCGCCGGGCAGCACGCGCAGCGTGGCGAAGATGATGATGCTCGCCACGAGCAGGCCGACGACGAGCAGCAGCAGCCGCCCGACCAGGAACCGGGTCACGAGTCCGATGCTACGGGTGACCGGCCGCGGGCACGCGTCACTTGACCGCGAGCTTCGACAGGTCGAGCCGCGAGTTCGTGCCGTCGTACGGGAAGCCGGTGACGCCCTTCCGCACCGCGGTGATCGACGTGGCCGTGTAGAGCCACTCGCCGGCCGCGTCCTCGCTGACGAGCTTGGCGGCCTGCTGCAGGTCGGCGACCTTGTCGGCCTCGTTCGTCGCGGCGACCGAGTCGGCGTAGAGCGACTGCACCTCGGCGTTGTCGTACCCGAAGTAGTAGTCCGGGTTCGCCCAGTTCCCGAAGTCGCGCGCCTCGACGTGGTTCACCATCGAGAGGTCGAAGTCCTTCTTCTCGAAGACCTGGGACAGCCAGGTGGCGAAGTCGACCCGCTTGACCGTCAGGGTGATGCCGACGTCGGCGAGCTGCGACTTGAGCACGTCGCCGATCGTCGCCGAGTAGATGTTCGCGTACGTCAGCGTGAGCTCGAGGTTCGTCGCCCCGGCCTCGGACAGCAGCTTCTTCGCGTTCGCAGGGTCGTACGCGTCGATGTCGGTCAGGTCCTGGTACCCCGGGTCGAGCTCGGGGATCGGGCCGCCCTGCTCCACGCCCGTGCCGCCGATCGCCTTGATGATCGCCTTCGAGTCGATCGCCTGCCGGATCGCCTGGCGCACCTTCTTGTCGGTGAACGGTGCCTTCGCGTCGTTGAACGCGAGCGTGTACTTGTCGGTCGTCTTGCCGGTGTGCAGCGTGATGTCCGAGCTGTTCTGCAGCTGGCTCTTCAGCGTGCCGTCGACGGCGGTCTGCACGTCGAGGTCGCCGTTGGCCATGGCGTTCACCGCGGTGGACGGCTGGGTGATGTAGCGGAAGACGACCTTCGCGACCTTCGCCTTCGTGCCCCAGTAGTCGGCGTTGCGCTTGAACGTGAGCGAGTCGCCCTGCTTCCAGCTGGACACCTCGTACGGTCCGGTGCCGTTGGCGGTGTCGGACAGGTCGTTCTTCGCCGCCTGCTCGAGCACGAGCCCGGCGCGCCCGGTGAGGTTCCAGAGCAGGTCGGAGTCGGGCTTGGCGAGCTTGAGCTCCACCACACCGGAGGACGGCGAGGTGATCGACGTCACGTTCGCGAGCTGTGCCGAGTCGACGTAGGACGCGTTCGACTTGACCTGCTGCAGCGACCAGACGACGTCGTCGGCGGTGACGTCCTTGCCGTCCTGGAACGTGGTGCCCTTCCGGAGGGTGAACGTGTAGGTCAGCCCGTCGGACGAGACCTCGTGCTTCGACGCGAGCACGTCGCGGACGTCCCCGTCCGCCGTGCGGCCGACGAGTCCCTGGTAGACGTTGTCGATGAGGACCTGGTCGAGCGCGGCCCCGGACTGGGTGCGGATGTCGAGGCTGGTGGGCTCCAGCACGAGGCCGACACGCACGGTGGCGTCGGTGCCGCCGTTCTCGTTCGACGATCCGGAGCAGCCGGTGAGCACGAGGGCCGAGGCGACGGCGACCGCGGTGGCGGCCAGGGCTGCACGGCCGAAGCGAGTTCGGCCGGGACGGGCACGGTCGAAACGGGCGGAGAGCGGACTCATGGGTTGTGGGTTCCTTCCGGCGCGGTGGCGACGGTCGTCGCGCGCGCTTGGACGAGGTTAGCGGCGGCCGGTGTCGTCCGGCGACGGTTCTTCGATCCGGTGCAACAAACCGTTACGTTCCGCCCATGCCCGGATTGCCGTGGCCAGTTCGAGGGGTGCCTGGTTCTGCACGGCGTGCCGGGCCTCGACGGTGACGATCGAGGCGTCCGGCAGGCGCTCGGCGAACTGCGCGTGCAGCTTCGGCGAGACGTAGCCGCGGTCGCCGCGGACGAGCAGGATCGGGACGTCGAGGGCCTCGAGGTCGGGCCAGGCGTCCGCGAAGCGCCCCACCGAGGACGTCCGTCCGGCGGGCAGGTGCGGGAAGTGGTGGCGTCGGACGAGCCGGCCGTCCGCACCGAGGCGCGTGGTGTGCCGGGCCTCGCGGAGGAGCACGGCGCGGTCGTCGCCGACCCGCGCCTCCACCGCCCGGTCGACGACCTGGTCGAGGGAGGTGAACGGCTCCTCGGCCTCGAGCGCGCGTGCGATCCGGTCGACGGCGCGCTGGGCGAAGTCCGGCGACATGTCGACGAGCACGAGCCCGGTCACGCGCTCGGGAGCGAGGGCGGCGAGCCGGGCGGCGAGGATCGCGCCGAGGGAGTGCCCGACCACGATGCCGGGCGGGACCTCCAGGGCGTCGAGCGCCGCCAGGACGTCGGGTGCGGTCGCGTCCGCCGCGTAGTCGGCGTCGTCGCGCCAGCCGGACCGGCCGTGCCCCGGCAGGTCGACGGCGACCGCCGGCTCGCCGACGGCGAGCGCGGTCTGGTCGAAGCTGTGCGCGTCGATGCCGAGCCCGTGCAGGTAGGTGATCCGTGCCTCCCGGCCCGCATCCCACCGGATCGCCGCGATCTCCTGTCCGGCCGTGGTGCGGACCACCTGCCTGGAGGCGCGGAGCGGCTCCGCCACGCCGCTCGCGCTGGCGAGGTCGGTCAGGTCTGCGAATTCGTCGTCGGGATCGGTCGGCACGGGGTCGATCCTCGCACCGTCCGGGGGTCTGGTCGCGTTAGGTAAGGCATGCCATACTCGGGGTGTGGCAGCCCGGTACCGTGTCTTCTCCGTCCGCGTGGCCGCCGTCACGTCGCTCACCCCGAGTTTCGTTCGGGTGACCCTGACGGGCGACGCCCTCGCCGAGTTCTCCGCCGTCGGCCTCGACCAGCGGATCAAGATCGTGCTGCCCATCCCCGGACACGGCTTCACCGACCTACCCGACGGCGAGGACTGGTACGGCGCCTGGCGTGCCCTGCCGGATGCCGTCCGGAACCCGCTGCGCACCTACACGGTCCGCTCGTTCCGGCCGGACGCCCGTGAGCTCGACATCGACTTCGTCGCGCACGGCGACACCGGGCCTGCCTCCCGATGGGTCTCGGAGTGCCGCGTCGGGGACGAGCTGCGCATCGTCGGCCCCGCAGTCCCGTCCTCGCCCGCCGAGCTCCCGACCGGCGCCGCCGAGTTCGACCCCGGGGCCGCGAACCGGATCCTGCTCGCCGGCGACGAGACCGCCGCGCCCGCCATCTGCGCCATCCTCGAAGCGCTCGACGTCGCCACCGTCGGCCACGTCTTCATCGAGGTCCCGACCGACGCCGACCGGCTGCCGGTGTCCGCGCCCGCCGGGGTCGAGGTCCGCTGGATCGCCCGGAACGGTGCCACGCACGGCGTGCGGATGACCGACCAGGTGCACGCGTGGGCCTCCACCGTCGCCGCCGGGTCGGCCTGCGGGGACACCGTTGAGCTCGCGGACGTCGACGTCGACGAGCAGGTGCTGTGGGACATCCCCGCCGCCGCGGAGTCGCGCCCGGTCTACGCCTGGATCGCGGGCGAGGCCGGCTGCGTGAAGGAGCTCCGCCGCCACCTCGTGCGCGGGGTCGGGCTCGACCGGAAGCAGGTCGCCTTCATGGGGTACTGGCGGCACGGCAAGGCCGAGAACTGAACGCCGCGGCCGGGCTCCCGACCACGTCGCTCGGTGCCCGCGGGCTGACGCTCGCGTACGACGACCGCGTCGTGGTGTCCGCGCTCGACGTCGACATCCCCGACGGTGAGCTGACGGTCATCGTCGGGCCGAACGCGTGCGGGAAGTCGACGCTCCTGAAGTCCTTCGCCCGGACCCTCAAGCCCACCGCGGGCACGGTGTACCTCGACGGCTCGCCGATCTCATCGCTCCGCCCGAAGGCCGTGGCGCGCCGGGTCGGCATGCTCCCGCAGACCCCGATCGCGCCCGACGGCATCACCGTCCGCGACCTCGTGTCCCGCGGACGCTTCCCGCACCAGGACCTGCTGCACCCGTCCTCCGGGTCGGACCGGATCGCGGTGCAGGCGGCGCTCGAACAGACTTCGACGGTGGAGTTGGCCGATCGCAGCGTGGACGAGCTCTCCGGTGGGCAGCGGCAGCGGGTGTGGATCGCGATGGTGCTCGCGCAGGAGACCGACATCGTCCTGCTCGACGAACCCACCACCTTCCTCGACATCGCGCACCAGTACGACGTGCTCGAGCTCGCGTCGGCGCTGCACGCCGCCGGTCGGACGGTCGTCGCGGTGCTGCACGACCTCAACCAGGCCGCGCGGTACGCCACCCACGTGATCGCGATGCGCGACGGGTCGATCGTGGCGTCCGGTCCGCCGGCCTCGGTGGTGACGGCCGAGCTGGTCGAGGACGTGTTCGGGCTGTCGTGCGTGGTCGTTCCCGATCCGGAGACGGGCACGCCCCTCGTGGTCCCGCGGCGTCGCGCCGCCTGACGCGCGCCTGCCTGACGCGCGCCCGCCTGAGGTCGCACGATGTGCCGCTCGCGCGCACCGCAAGCGGCACATCGTGCGACCTCAGCAACCCGCGCACGGCGCGTTGCGCGACCTCGGGGGCGAGCGTCAGCGGTAGTTGCCGTCCTCGAGGCCGGCCTCGATCTCGAACCGGTTCCGCAACGGGTCCCGGCCGGCCAGCGCGTAGACGACCGGCATGAGCATCCCGTACCGCCGCCACTGGTCGACGTGCACGCGCTCGTGCCGGAGCACCCGGTCGCCGTCGTTGTCCCGCGTCAGGTACACCGAGCCGACGCACGTGCCACCGCGCCGGAACACCCAGCGCGGCAGCCCGGAGCAGACGACGAGGCCGTCGACGACCCGCACCTTCCCGGTGGAGAGCGGGACGCCGACGGCGAGACCGACCGCCGTCGCGAACAACCACCCCGCCCGGGACACGGGGGAGTCGAGCAGGGGGTTCCGCACCGCTACTCCGGGCGGCCGTAGGTCTCGAGCAGGCGGAGCCAGATCTCGTTCATCGTCGGGTAGGCGGGGACGGCGTGCCAGAGGCGGTCGACCGGGACCTCACCGACGATGGCGATCGTCGCGGCGTGCAGCATCTCGGCGACGTCCTGCCCGACGAAGGTGACCCCGACGACGACCCCGCGGTCCTCGTCGACGACCATCTTGGCGCGTCCGGTGTACCCGTCGGCCTGCAGCGAGGCGCCGGCGACGTTGCCGAGTTCGTACTCGACGGCACGGACGTTCAGCCCCTGCTCGCGGGCCTTCGCCTCGGTGAGGCCGACGCTCGCGACCTCCGGGTCGGTGAAGGTGACCTGGGGGACCGCCGCGTGGTCGGCGGTGGCGACGTGCGCACCCCACGGCTCGGTGTGCAGGGGCGTGCCCTGGTGGCGGGCGGCGATCGCCTCGCCGGCCGCGCGCGCCTGGTACTTGCCCTGGTGGGTGAGGAGGACGCGGTGGTTCACGTCGCCGACGGCGTACAGCCAGTCGGTGCCCTGCACGAGCATCGTGTCGTCGACCTGCAGCCAGTCGCCCGCGGTCAGCCCGACGGACTCGAGGCCGAGGTCCTTCGTGGTCGCGGCACGACCGGTCGCGGCGAGGACCTCGCTGGTCACCAGGGTGGAGCCGTCGTCGAACGTGGTGGTGACGAGGCCGTGCTCGTCGCGGTCGACGCGCGTGGGGTTCACGCCGGTGCGGACGTCGACGCCGAGTTCACGGAGCGAGTCCGCGACGAGCTCACCGGCGAACGGCTCCATCCCGCCGAGCAGCCCGTGCCGTGCCACGAGGGTGACCTTCGCCCCGAGGGACGCCCACGCCGTCGCGAGCTCGGAGCCCGAGACGCCGCCCCCGATGACGAGGAGGCTCTCCGGGACCTGCTGCGCGCTCGTCGCCTCACGCGTGCCCCACGCCTTCGCGTCGGTCAGGCCGGGGACGTCGGGGAGCGTGTGCAGCGACCCGGTGACCACGGCGATCGCCGCGGCGGCCGTGTAGGTCTTGCCGTCGACCTCGAGCGTCTTCTCGCCGGTGATGCGGGCGTGTCCGCGGATCAGGTCGATGTCGGCGGACTCGAGCCAGGAGACCTGCCCGTCGTCCTTCCAGTCCGAGGTGAACGAGTTCCGTCGGGCGAGGACGTGCGCGGCGTCGAGGTCGCCGGTGACCGCCTGCTTCGCACCGTCGAGCCGCTTCGCTGCGGCGAGGGCGTGACCGCTGCGCAGGAGCGCCTTCGACGGCATGCACGCCCAGTACGAGCACTCGCCGCCGACGAGCTCGGCCTCCACGATCGCCACCGTCAGGCCGCGCTTCTTGGCGTAGTCCGCCACGTTCTCGCCGACTGCGCCGGCGCCGATCACGATGAGGTCGTAGTCCGTCATGGGGCCGAGCGTACGCGGATCGGCATGGGTCTCGCCGAGTGCGGTGCGTCGGGCGGACGGGCCGCCGTGTGGGCGTGCCGGACGCGCGATCAGGCGGTTCGGGACGCGCTCGTCAGGGCACCGATCGCGCGGAGGATCACGCCCAGGTCGTCGACGGCACGGTCCGGGTCGACCGGTGCGAACCCGGTGAGGGCGGCACCGGCGAGCCGACGCCCACGGGTCGCTGCCTGGATGCGCTCGACGAGTCCGGCGCCGTCGAGCCCGAACGGCACCGGCTCGAGCAGTCCGTCGACCTCGGACGGGTCGAGGACGTCGAGGTCGACGTGCACGAAGACGGCGTCGGCTCCGGTGGCGTCGACGGCTGCCGCGATCGCGTCGGGGGTCGCTGCGTCGACGTCGAGGTGCACGATGCCGGCACGGTCGAGGGCGTTCGTCTCGGCGTCCTCGATCCCGCGCACGCCGGCGACGACCACGTGGGACGCCGGCACCACCGGGATCGCGGGGAAGAGGTCGTCCGGACGGTCGACGAGGAGTCGGAGCACGGCGGTCTCGGCCGCCACGGGCTGCGCACGGTTCAGGGCACGGAAGCCGCTCGACCCGGCGATGCGCACGAACGCGGTGTCCGGTCCGAGGGCGACGGTGGCACCGAGGATGCTCGCGCCGTCGCCACCGACCACGAGGACGGGTTCGCTGGCCACGCCGGTCTCCTCGGCGACCCGGTCGGCGACGGCGAGCACCGAGGTGTACCGGGCGACCGCGGTCTCGAGTCGGTCGCCCGCCCCGGCCGGGACGTCGATCACGGTGGTGGACGCCCGGGGGAGGTCGGCGCCGATGGCGGTCGCTCCGTCCCCGAGGCGCATCGCACGGGACGACGCCGAACCCTGCCACTGACCGACCACGAGGAACTGCATCGTCTCAGTCTGTCAGGTGGGGTCCGGCGTCGCCCGTGGAGGTGCTCAGAAGCTCGACGACCCGCCGGACTTCAGCGCGGCGAGACGCGCCTCGACCTCGGCGTCCTTGCCGACGTCCTCGAGGCTCTCGAACTGCGAGTCGAGGCTCGACGACTGGAGCTCCTGCTGCCCGAGGACCTTGGCTTCCTCGCGGCGGACCTTCTCCTCGAAGCGTCCGAGGTCGCTCGTCGGGTCGAGCACGTCGATGTTGCCGAGCGCGTCGTTGACCTTGGACTGCGCCTCGGCCGTCTTCGAGCGGGCGACGAGGTTGTCGCGCTTCGAGCGGAGCTCCTCGAGCTTCTGCTCCATGCCGGCGAGACCCGACTTGAGCTTCTCCACGGCCTCGTTCTGCGAGGCGAGGTTCGGCTCGGCGTCCTTGACCTCCTGCTCGGCGGCGATCTGCTTGCCGATGGCGATCTTGGCGAGGTTGTCGAACTTGTCGGCCTCGGCGGTCTTGCCCTCGGCGCGGTACTTGTCCGCGGCGACGGAGGCGTTCGCGGCCTTCTGACCCCACTCGGTGGCGGCCTTCTTGTCCTCCTCGTGGTCCTGCTCGAGCAGGCGCACGTTGCCGATCGTCTGCGCGATCGCAGTCTTGGCGTCAGCGATGTTGTTCGTGTAGTCGCGCACGAGCTGGTCCAGCATCTTCTGCGGGTCCTCGGCGTTGTCGATGAGCTGGTTGATGTTCGCTCGGACGAGGGTCGAGATGCGTCCGAAGATCGTCTGCTTTGCCATTGCTGTTCCCTTTCCTGGAAGGTCTGGTGTGGTGCTGTCGATCTGGTCTGGTCTGTGTCGCGCGGGGATCTAGAAGCGACCGCCGCCGGAGAACCCGCCGCCGCCTCCGCCGCCGCCTCCGCCGCCGAAGCCGCCACCGCCGAAGCCTCCGCCGCCGCCCCCGAAGGAACCGCCGCCGAAGCTGCCGCCGCGCCCGCCGAGCAGGCCGCCGAGGACGATGCCGGTGACGAGCCCGCCGAGCTGTGCGCCGTTGCCGCCCCCGCCACCGAAGCCGCCGCCTCCGCCGCCCCAGCCGCCCATGTCGTCGTTCGCGGCGTCCATCGCCGCGGCGGCGTACTGCTCGGCCGCTCGAGCAGCCTGCAGAGCCTGACCGGGGTCGGTCGTGGCGAGCTGCACGGCGTCGTCGAGGGCGCGTTCGGCCTCGGACAACCGGGTCCGTGCGGTGGGTCCGACCCCGCCGCGGTGCAGCGAGATGAACTCGCGCGCCTGGCTGATCCGGTTCCGGGCGTCACGCAGTGCGTCGTCGAGTGCCCGGGCCGCCCGCTGCTGTTGCTCCTGGACGCCCCGCGCGGTGGCGATGGCCTGGTCGATCTCGGTGTTCGCCTTCGTCAGGGCGTCGACCGCGGCGATCGGGTCCTTCGGGTCGAGGCCCTGCCGCAGGACGGTCTCGGCACGGGTGACCGCGGCGGCGAGCTCCGGGCCACCGGTCTGCAGGGTCCGTGCCGCGGCGACGTCGCCCTCGATGTCGATCCGCATGGCCTCGGCCCGCGCGGTGGCCTCGGCGAAGGTGGACTCGGCGGCGACGGCGCTCGACGTGAGCTGCTGCACCTGGGCGAGGGCGTGCTGGGCATCCCGCACGGCGACGACCGCTTCCCCCTTGTCGCCCGACGCGATGGCGGCGGTGGCCGCCTGCGAGCGTTCGGTGGCGTAGGCCAGGACCTGTTGCGCCTGGTCGACGCTGTCGGACACCGTCGCCAGGGTCCGGCCGCTGTAGGCGCCCCGCACCCGCTCGAGTGCCGTACCGGCAGCACTGACGGACGCCGGTGCTGCCGCGACGGCCTGGGCGAGCGCCACGGCGGCCTCGTCGACGCCGTCCTCGAGCGAGCGGAGCTTGTCGAACGAGTCCGTCTGCTCCTCGATCGACGCGTGCGCCTGCTCGCAGATCGCGATGATCTGGTTCGCCCAGTCGGCGCGCTGCTGCGGGGTGTCGGGGATCTCGTCGTCGAGCTGCTGCTGGAACGTGAAGGCCTTGCGGACGTTCTGCTGCGCGGCGGCCACGGCCTCGGCGAACGGCCTGGCGGCGTCGGCACCGAACTGCGCCGTCGCGAACCCGACCTCTTGTTCGGCGGTGCGCAACTCGTCGTCGATCGTGACGAGTGCGCCGCCGGCGGTCCGTTCGAGGTCGGCGAGCGAGGCCTCTTGCGCCCTGGTCGCGGCGGCGGTGCGGCGCTTGTTCCTGGCGCGGACGACCAGCACGATGACGACGAGCGCGACGACGACCACCAGGAGCAGGATCCACAGCCAGGTGAGGTTCGGCGGGGCCTGTGTGTCGGCCAGACCGTTCGCGAACGCGAGGGCGGCTCCGGCCCAGTCGCCGTTCTTGAGCGCGGGCACCGCGTCGTCGTTGTACGCGGACTCTGCATCGCTCGCGGAGATCGACGTCTCGTTCGTCTGCTGGACGTCGGCGATCCGGTCGTCGACCGCGATGGACAGCACGATGCTGTCGGTGTCGATCTGGTTCCGCTGCATCGTGGCGTCGCCCCACGCGGCGTGCTCGGACGGGTTCGTGAAGGTCGGCACGAACACGACGTACAGCTGTGTCTGCGTCTCGTCGTAGAGCTTCTTGATCGCGCTCTCGATGTCAGACTGCTGCGAGGCGCTCAGGACGTCCGCGTCGTCGAGGACGTACGCGCCGCCGAGGTCGACCGGCGCCGTCGCGCGTGCCGTCGTCGCGGGCGCCAGCACGAGGAACACGGCGAGCAGCGCCGCAGCGAGGCGGCCGATCAGTCGCGGTGTCCCCCTGTCCGTGCTCGTCCTGGCCGTGGTCGATCCGCCCTGGACCGCTCGCATCCGTCCTCCGTCCGTCGCCGTGGTCGCCGTCCCGAGGACCCCCGGAACCGCGCCCCGGAGCGCTGTTGCCCGGAGTCTATCCACGCTGCGCAACGCTCGGACAGACTCCGGGCGAACCCTCGTCGAACCCGGAATCTGTGGACGGTTTGTCCCCCGGACCGGGGTATGCTCAGGGCGCGTTCGACGACGAACGAGACAGGGGAACTGCAATGGAGCGAACAACGAGTACCGAGGTCGTCCCGCTCGAGGACGGCTACCACCGCGTGTCGACGCCCGCGAGCGGCGTGATCGGATTCGTGCGCGAGCACAACGGTCGCTACGAGGTCCTCCGTGGCCGCGTCCGACAGGCCACCCGTTCCGAGGGTCTCTACAGCACCATGAACGTCGCGCTCATCGCGCTGACGCACGCCTGATCCCCTCGTAGGCTCGCCTGTGTGAGTCTCCCGCGCCTCCCGTCGGTCGTCGTGACGCTGGCAGCGCCGGGCGCGACCGCGGCGGACGACCGGGAGGCCCTGCGCACCGCCGTCGCGGCGGCTGCGGCGGTCGACGTGTCGGCCGTGCGCGCGGGGCGCGTCTGCACCCACTGCGGCGGGACCGACCACGGTCGTCCATGGGCCACGGTCGACGGCTGCGCCGTCGGCGTGAGCCTGTCGCGCACCACGGACCTCGTCGCCCTGGCCGCCGGACCCGCTGCCCTCGGCGTGGACGTCGAGCGGGTCTCCCGGGTCGCGGCCTCCCCGGTCGACGCGTTCACCCCGCGTGAAGCGGCCCGGGCACGCGGTGACGCCACCGAGCTCGCGGTGCTCTGGACGGTGAAGGAGGCCGTGCTCAAGCTCGACGGACGTGGGCTGCGCGTCGACCCGCGGTCGGTCGAGGTCGACCTGGACCGCATGGTCGCCGTCCTCGACGGTGTCGACCACCCGGTGTCGGTGTCCTTCCCGGCGCCGGACACGGTCCTCGCCGTCGCGGCCGACGGCGTGCCGGTCACCGTGGCAGGGTCAGGACCTCGACGCCGTCCTCGGTGATCGCGACGGTGTGCTCCGTGTGGGCGGTGCGTGCCCCGGTGGCACTCCGCAGCGTCCAGCCGTCCGGGTCGGTGACGAGCACGTCGGTGTCCGCCATCACCCACGGCTCGAGCGCCAGGAGGAGACCGGGCCGCAGCGTGTAGCCGCGTCCGGGCCGGCCGGTGTTCGAGACGTGCGGGTCCTGGTGCATGGTCGAGCCGATGCCGTGGCCGCCGAACTCGACGTTGACCGGGTACCCGGCGCCCTCGAGCACGGTGCCGATCGCGTGCGAGAGGTCCCCGGTGCGGACGCCGGGCCCGGCGATCGCGATGGCGGCGGCGAGGGCTCGCTCGGTGGCGTCGATGAGGGCGAGGTCCGCCGGGTCGGGCGTGCCGACGACGAAGCTGATCGCCGCGTCGGCCGCGATGCCGTCGAGGGAGACCGCGAGGTCGAGGGTGAGGAGGTCGCCGTCCGCCAGCACCCGGTCGTGGGGGAGCCCGTGCAGGACGGCGTCGTTCACCGCAGTGCAGATGTGGTGGCCGAAGGGACCCCGGCCGAACGACGGCGCGTAGTCCACGTAGCAGGAGTCGGCGCCGGCGTCCACGATCATCGCCTTCGCCCAGCGGTCGATCTCGAGCAGGTTCGTGCCCACACGGACGCGGTCGCGCAGGGTGTGCAGGATCGTGCCGACGAGGGCGCCGGTCGCGCGGGCCTTCTCGACCTCGGCGGGGGTGAGGATCTCGATCATGGGATGATCATACCGGTACTGAAAGACCGGGATTAGTATGGGTGCATGGTTCGTCTCCCGCTCAGCCCCGACGAGGTCGCCCGTGGTCGTCGCCTCGGAGCGCTCCTCCGTCGTGCACGGGGCCCGCGTTCCATGCTCGACACCGCGCTCGCGGCCGGGATCTCACCCGAGACGCTCCGGAAGATCGAGACCGGACGCATCGCGACACCGGCGTTCTCCACGATCGCGTCGGTAGCCGGGGTCGTCGGGCTGTCGCTCGACGCCGTGTGGGCCGAGGTCAGCTGCGAACCCGACCTGACCGGCACCGCGGTCGCGGGCTAGACGGCGTCCGGGACGCCCGGTTCCTCGATCCACGGTGCCGTGACCGCACGCACCGCGTCGACGGTGGTCCCCGCGGCGACCGCGAACGCACCGAGCACGTCGTCCGGCCGGACCGATCCGTGCCGGTGCTGCTCGGTGATCGTCCGGAGCCCGGTGAAGAACGCGTCGTCGCCGATCGACCGGCGGACGGCGTGCAGTGCGAGTGCGCCGCGCTTGTAGACGCGGTCGTCGAACATGTCCTTCGCACCAGGGTCGCCCACCACGAGGTCCTGCGGCTGCTCGAGGAGCCCGTCGCGGTACCGCTGCGCGAGGTCGTCCGCGGAGGCACCGCCGCGGTGCTCGGACCACAGCCACTCCGCGTAGCAGGCGAACCCCTCGTGCAGCCAGATGTCCCGCCACCGGGCGACGGTCACCGAGTTGCCGAACCACTGGTGGGCAAGTTCGTGGGCGATGAGTCGGTCGGTGCCGTGCTCGCCGTCGACGTGGTTCCGGCCGAAGACGGCGAGGCCGTGCGCCTCGAGCGGGATCTCCAGGTCGTCGTCGGTGACCACGACGGCGTACGCCGGGAACGGGTACGGCCCGAACCGGTCGGCGTACAGGGCGAGCATGTCCGGCACCTGCCCGAAGTCGGTCTTCGCTGCGCCGGCGAGGTCGGCGGGGTGGTGGAGCGCGACGGGGACGTCGGAGCTGCGGAGCTTCGTCGTGCGGTACCGGCCGATCTGCACGGTCGCCAGGTACGTCGCCATCGGGTCCGTCGTGGCGTAGGTCCAGGTGGTGCCGGCGCGGGCGCGCTCCTTGCCGAGCAGGTCCCCGTTCGCGAGGACGTCGTACGCTCCCTCGGCGGTGATCTCGAAGCGGTAGGTGGCCTTGTCGTCCGGACGGTCGTTGCACGGGAACCACGAGGGTGCACCGGTCGGCTGCGCGGCGACGATCACGCCGTCGGTCAGTTCCTCCCAGCCGATCTGGCCCCACGGGCTCCGCAGCGGGTGCGGGGTCCCGCGGTACTTCACGTGGACGGTGAACTCGGTTCCGGCGGCGATCGGCTCGGCCGGGGTCACGGTCAGCTTGTGCGTCGCCGTCGAGGTCTTCTTCGCTCGCCGGCCGTCGACGTCCACGCGGTCCACCGTGAGTCCGTGCAGGTCGAGCACGATCTGGTCGAGGTCAGCGTCGGCCCGCGCCGTGACGGTGGCGGTGCCGTCGAGCCGGTTCGTGGCGACGCGGTACTCCAGCCGGAGGTCGTAGTGGCGGGCGCTCCACCGCCGGTCGCCGCTGTGCGGGGTGTACGGGTCGGCGTCTTGGTTCGTCGAGGCGGGCTTCACGGTGCCGGCAAGTCTGCCACGCTGACGCCGGCCGCGGACGGCCCGGCGGGCACTGGCGGTGCCGATGTCCACGGAGCGATCGGGTTGCCCGCCCAGTGCGTCCCACCGGGCACCTGCTCACCGCGCATCACGAGCGACGCCGGCCCGACCGTGGCACCCGCACCGATGCCGGCCGCGGGCAGCACCACGCTGTGCGGACCGAGCGTGGCGCCGGCGTCGAGGCGGACCTCGTCGAGCTGCATCACCCGGTCGTGGAACAGGTGCGTCTGCACGACCGTCCCTCGTGCCACCGAGGCGCCGTCGCCGATCGTGACGAGGTCGGCCTCCGGCAGCCAGTACGTCTCGAGCCAGGTCCCGCGACCGATCGTCGCCCCGAGGCTCCGCAGCCACGCGGCGAGAGCCGGGGTGCCGGTGGCCTGCTCGGCGAACCACGGCCGGGCGACGGTCTCGACGAACGTGTCCTGCACCTCGTTCCGCCACACGAACGACGACCACAGGGGGTGCTCCCGTGCGGCGATCCGACCGACGAACACCCACTTCGCGATCGTCGACACCACGGCCGCCACGGCCCCGGCGACGATGAGGACGGGCGCCGCGAGCAGCACCGTCCACCCGATGCCGACCGCGGACCACAGCGCCAGCAGCGTGCCGACCACGCCGAGCGCCAGCCCTGCGGACACCATCGGGGCGACGAGCCGCAGCAACTCCCAGCATCCCCGGGCGACCTTGAGGGACCGCGGCGGCCGGAACGTGCGCTCCTCGTCGAACTCCGCCGTGGCGCGACGGAGCCGCACCGGGGGAGACCCGAGCCACGACGAGCCGCGCTTCGCCTTCTTCGGCACGGCGGACAGCACCGCCACCAGGGCCTCGCGCGGCACCGAACGACCCGCCCCCGTCATGCCGCTGTTGCCGAGGAACGCGCGCCGCCCGACCTTCGACCGACCGATCCGCACCCGGCCGCCGCCGAGCTCGTACGTCGCCACCATGGTGTCGTCGGCCAGGAACGCCCCCGACGCGATCTGCGTCAGCGCCGGGATGAGCAGGACCGTGGAGATCTCGGTGTTGCGCCCCACCCGCGCCCCGAGCAGCCGCAACCACACCGGGGTCACGAGCGACGCGTACAGCGGGAACAGGAGCGTGCGTGCCGCGTCCAGGACCCGCTCGGTGCACCACACCTGCCAGCCGATCCGGGACCGCACCGGGTGCCGACCCTCGTGCAGGCCGATGCCGAGCAGCCGGACCGAGCCGACGACCAACGCCGCGTACACCCCACCCGCGACGACCGTCGCGAGCGGCACCCACGCCAGCGCGCGCAGCACCGCGTCACCGAGGGAGGACGCCGACCCCACGAGGAGCCACGCCACCGCCACCCCGGAAGCGACACCCAGCACCGGCAACCCGGCCACGGCCACGGACCCGGCCCCGTACGCCAGCAGCCACCGGCGTCGCGACGGCGGCCGTGCCTCCCGGTCGTGTCGAGCCGACCCGACGCGTTCCGCCGGCGAACCCGCCCAGCGCTCCCCGTCCGGGACCCGGCCGGCGACGGCCGACCCCGCCTCGACCTCGGCATCCGCACCGACGTGCGCCCCGGGCAGCAACGTCGTGCGGCTGTGCACCACCGCGTCGGCGTCCACCCGGACCCGCCCGATCCGGAACACGTCCCCGTCCACCCAGTGGCCGGCGAGGTCCACCTCGGGCTCGATCGACGCACGCTTGCCGACCGTCAGCATCCCGGTCACCGGCGGCAGCGTGTGCAGGTCGACGTCCTTGCCGATCCGCGCCCCGAGGGCCCGCGCGTAGTAGCTGATCCACGGCGCCCCCGACGTCGACGGGCCGTCCACCGCCTCCGCGATCCGCTCCGCCAGCCAGACCCGCACGTGCACGGATCCGCCTCGGGGGTGATCGCCCGGACGGACACCGACGAGGATCAGCCGCGCCAGCACGACCGTCACCGCCATCTTCCCGACCGGCGTCACGAAGAGCAGCAGTGCGACCACCAGCACCGGCCACGGCAGCACCGGGACGAACGGCAGCGTCGTGGCGTGCAGCACCGCGGCCACGAGCGCCGTCCACGTCAGCACCCGGAGCCCGCGCAGCACCTGCACCGGCACGCCGAGCAGCGTCATCACCAGACCCGTCGCCGGCGGCACCGGACGGACGTCCCGGGGAACCGACACCACCGGGCCGGAGTCGTCCAGTGCATCCGCCAGCGCCCCGATCCGCGGGTGGTCGTACACGTCCGCCACCGTCGTCGTCGGGAACCGCTCCCGGATCGCCGACACCAGCTGCGCCGCCGTCAGGGACCCGCCACCGTGCGCGAAGAAGTCGTCGTCGACACTCGCCACCGGGACCCCGAGGATCGCCGACCACCGCGCGGCGATCCACGCCACCGTGTCCGGCAGCATCGCCGCGTCGGAGGACCCGGGCAGCGGCCACGGCAACGCAGCCCGGTCCACCTTCCCCGAGGTCCGCGTCGGCAGCGACTCCACCACCGCGAGGAGCGGGACGAGTGCAGCAGGCAACTCCTCGCGGAGCCGGGCGTTCGCCGCCGCCACTTCCACCGACCCACCCGCCACCCGCGCCACGTACCCCACCAGCACCTGGTTGCCCGCCGGCGTCCGCTGCACCACCGCGGCCCCACCCGCGACGTCGTCGAGCGCCTGCAGTGCCGCGTCGATCTCCCCGAGCTCGATCCGCCGACCACCGAGCTTCACCTGGTCGTCCGCACGCCCCTGGAACACCAGCCCCTCGGGGTCGTACCGCACCAGGTCACCGCTCCGGTACGCCCGCTCCCACCCGAGCTCCGGGAACGGCGCGTACTTCTCGGCGTCCTTCGCCGGGTCCAGGTACCGACCCAGCCCGACACCACCGATCACCAGCTCGCCGACCCCGCCCGGCTCGACCCGCTGCCCCGCGGCGTCCACGACCGCCAGGTCCCACCCGTCCAACGGGAGGCCGATCCGGATCGGCGTGCTCCCGTCCAGCAGGGCCCCGCACGCCACCACCGTCGCCTCGGTCGGCCCGTACGTGTTCCAGACCTCGCGGTCCCGGCTCGCGATCCGAGCCGCGAGCTCCGGCGGGCACGCCTCGCCCCCGAAGATCACCAACCGCACCTGCTCCAGGGCGTCGTCCGGCCACAGCGCCGCCAGGGTCGGCACGGTCGACACCACCGTGATCCCGTGCGCGATCAGCCACGGCCCCAGGTCCACGCCCGTCCGCACGAGCGATCGCGGCGCCGGGACGAGGCACGCAGCGTGTCCCCACGCCAACCACATCTCCTCGCACGACGCGTCGAACGCCACGCTCAACCCGGCCAGCACCCGGTCGCCGGGACCGATCGGCGCGGGCTGCAGGAACATCCGCGCCTCGGCGTCCACGAACGCCGCGGCCGACCGGTGCGTGACCGCGACGCCCTTCGGGACACCCGTCGACCCCGACGTGAAGATGATCCAGGCGTCGTCGTCCGTGGTCGGGGCCACCGCGCTCGCCGCGGGGTCGACGACGGGGGAGGGCTCGGCGTCCGGCGCTCCGTCGCGACGGAGCACGCCGCCGGAACCGATCACCCCGACGACCCCCGCCTCGCCGAACACGAGCGTCGCCCGTTCCTCCGGGTCGTCGGCGTCCACCGGGACGTAGGCGGCACCGGCCGCGAGCACCGCGAGGATCGAGACGTAGAGGTCACGGCCGCCGGACGGGATCCGCACGCCGACCCGGTCGCCGCGCCGGACACCGCGTCGCGCCAGGTCGTCGGCCTGCTCGTGCACGAGCCGCACCAGCGTGGCGTAGTCGATCGTCCCGGCGGGGTCCTCGAGCGCGAGGGCGTCGGGGTGCTCTTCAGCCGTGGTCGTGAGGACGTCGAGCAGCGTCCGCGGTGCGGGTGCGTGCTCGCCGCGAACGAGTTCGAGCTGCGGGTTCCCGGTGGCGGTGGTCATCGAGTCCTCTTCCCGGTCGCGTGCAGGACGACCGGCCGGTGATCCTAGGGGGTCGACGTGACGCGCTGGGGAACAGCCGGGGTCGGCCCGAGCGCGGCACGTGCAGCGTCGAGCGCTGCTGCCACACCCACGGAGTCGTCGAGCGAGTGCAGCGGCGACTCGGTCCGCCCCTCGTCGACGTACCGCGCGAGCGCGGCGGCCTGCCAGACGAGCCCCTGCCGTCCTCGGAGGCCGCTCGGGTCCTCCCAGTGCTCCGCGTCGGCTCCGTGGTGCAGTGCGAAGGACGCCGGGAACACGAAGTGGTCGGTCCAGCGGACCGTCGCGCGGCTGCCCGCGATGACCGCCAGGCCCGGCGTCCACGCCGTCATCGACGTGGTCACCACCGCCTGCGCGCCACCGTCCGTCGTCGACACGGTGACGGACTGGAGGTCCACCCCGCGTTCCGACAGCGCCCCCGTCGTCCTGCTGGTCACCGGGGCGCCGGTGGCGAAGCGTGCGAACCAGTGCCCGTACACACCGGCGTCGAGGAGCGCACCCCCGCCTGCGGCGGGGTCGAACATCCGGTCCGCCGGGTCGGGCTCGTGCGGCCACCCGACGTCGACGGTGGCGAGCCGGACGTCACCCAGTGCGCCGTCCGCGAGGAGCCGCGCCACGACCGTGGTGCCGGGGAGGTACCGCGTCCACATCGCCTCCATCGCGAACACCCCGGCGTCGCGGGCGGCCGCCGCGAGGGTGCGCGTGTCGGCCTCGGACGTCGTCATCGGCTTCTCCACGAGGACGTGCTTGCCGGCGGCGATCGCGAGGAGCGCGTGCTCGAGGTGCTGCGGGTGCGGGGACGCCACGTAGACGACGTCCACCGCCGGGTCGGCCACCAGTGCTTCGTACGAGCCGTGCACGCCCGCGATCCCGTGCTGTGCGGCGAACGCGGCGGCACGCTCGGGGGAGCGGGAGCCGACGGCCACGACCCGCTGGTCGGAGTTGGCGTGCAGCGTGCTCGTGAAGTCGCCCGCGATCACCCCGGGCCCGATCACACCCCACCCCAGCACGGGCCCGCCCCGCAGCGGATGGACGTCAGCTTCAGGAAACGTCGTCGTCATGGTTCGACGGTACCCGAGTGCCCCCTGGCCCAACCGGCCCCGGAGGGAAGGTCGGCGAAGCCGACATCGCGCGCAGCCGACTGAGCGAAGCGAAGACGTCTGCTTGCGCGGGAATGTGACTGTGCCCCCAGGAGGATTCGAACCTCCGCCCCTGCCTCCGGAGGGCAGTGCTCTATCCCCTGAGCTATGGGGGCCCTGGGTGGGATCAACCGTAGCAGGTCGGCGCCGCTGTCCAAGACCACGCGTGTCGGACGGGAGGCGCGTGGCGGGCCCGCACCGTGCCTCCCGTCCGGTCTCTGCGCACCTCGACGACGTCTGCGCAGTGTGGGCGGCGCGCACCTGTCGTCAGGGCGCGCACCTAGGAGCCGGTCGGCGTCGCCGACGCCGACGGTGCGACGACGCCCCGCACCGCGTCGATGACGGGCTGCGCGCCTCCCGGCTCGGTGAAGAGGGACGACGTCGCCGTGATCCAGTACGGGTCCGCGAAGGCGTCGGCGCGTCCGATGCCGTCGGTGAGCGAGAAGTACCCCTCGACGCGGTAGGTCGGCACGGAACCGCCCCGTTCGTAGAGCGCGTCCTTGAGGTTCGTGAGCGACTTCTCAGGCAGGTCCGCGACGGCCAGGGTGATGGTCGTCGAGGCGTCGTCGGCCGCCGTCCAGTGGCACACGCGGCCGCGCTGCTGGGCGATCCGGGCGGCCGGCGACCCCTTCTCGGGCTCGTAGTCGCGGTCGATGGTGAAGGTCTTCCCGTAGACGTCGAGCGACCCCGACGGCAGGAGCTCGCCGCACGTCTGGGCGACGCGCTTCCCGACGGGTGCTGCGCTCGCGCTGGGGGTGGCGTCGTCCGTGCCGCCGCTCCCGGAGCACGCCACCAGGGCGACGGACGCGGACACGGTGAGCAGGGCGGTGCCGATCGCCCGGACGCGGCTGCGGGTGGTCATCCCGACATGATGGTGCACGGGCTCGGGCATCGGCCCGGAGCCGCCTGCGTGTCCCGGTAGACTCGATCCTCGTGACTCCTGCCGAACTCTCCGTTGCGTACCTGTCGATCCTGACCGGGATCGTCGAGCGACGCGGCGCGTCCGACACCGTGACGATCGAGGAGTCCCACGTGGCCCTCGAGCGTCCGAAGAACCGTGCGCACGGCGACTGGGCGTCGAACGCCGCGATGCAGCTCGCGAAGCGTCTCGGCACGAACCCGCGCGAGCTCGCGACGGAGATCGCCGGCGAGCTCACCGAGCTGGACGGCGTGGCCTCGGTCGACGTCGCCGGACCCGGGTTCATCAACATCACGCTCGAGGCCGCGGCCGCCGGTGAGATCGCCCGCACGATCGTCGAGGGCGGCGAGTCCTTCGGGCACGGCGACCTCTACGACGGCGTCCGGATCAACCTGGAGTTCGTGTCGGCGAACCCGACCGGCCCGATCCACATGGGCGGCGTGCGCTGGGCAGCGGTCGGCGATTCGCTGGCCCGGGTGTTCCAGGCGCAGGGCGGCCTCGTCACGCGGGAGTACTACTTCAACGACCACGGCGCGCAGATCGACCGGTTCGCCCGGTCCCTCGTCGCCTCGGCGCTGGGGGAGCCCACGCCGGAGGACGGCTACGGCGGCGCCTACATCTCGGACATCGCGGCGCGGGTCATCGCCACGCTGGACCCCTCGATCGACGTGAAGGACCTCCCTCGCGACGAGGCGCAGGAAGTCTTCCGGCGCGAGGGCGTGGACTTCATGTTCGCGGACATCAAGGCCTCGCTGCACGACTTCGGCGTCGACTTCGACGTGTACTTCCACGAGAACGCGCTGCACGAGTCCAAGGCCGTCGAGCGCGCCATCGAGCGGCTCCGCTCCGCGGGCGTGATGTACGAGGCCGATGGTGCCGAGTGGCTCCGGACGACCGACTTCGGCGACGACCGGGACCGCGTCGTCATCAAGTCCGACGGCGAGCCGGCGTACATCGCGGGCGACCTGGCGTACTACCTCGACAAGCGCGAGCGCGGCTTCGAGCGCAACCTGATCATGCTCGGCGCTGACCACCACGGCTACGTGGGCCGGATGATGGCGATGTGCGCCGCGTTCGGGGACGAGCCGGGCAAGAACCTCGAGATCCTCATCGGACAGATGGTCAACCTGCTCAAGGACGGCGAGCCGATGCGCATGTCGAAGCGCGCTGGAACGATCGTCACGATGGAGGACCTCGTCGACGCCGTGGGCGTGGACGCCGGCCGGTACTCGCTCGTCCGGTTCGCCAGCGACACCGCGATCGACATCGACCTCGACCTGCTCGTCAAGCGGACGAACGACAACCCGGTGTTCTACGTCCAGTACGCCCACGCCCGCACGCAGTCGGTCGCCCGCAACGCCGCGACCGCAGGGGTGGACCGGTCGGCCTTCGATGCCTCGCTCCTGACGCACGACTCCGAGGGCGCCCTGCTCGGTGCCCTGGCGGAGTACCCGCGCGTGGTGCGCCAGGCCGCCGAGCTCCGCGAGCCGCACCGCATCGCGCGCTACATCGAGCAGCTCGCCGGCCTGTACCACCGCTGGTACGACGCCTGCCGGGTGACGCCGCTCGGTGACGAGGCCGTGACGGACCTGCACCGCACGCGCCTCTGGCTGAACGACGCGACGGGCCAGGTCGTCCGCAACGGTCTGGGTCTGCTCGGCGTCACGGCACCGTCCCGGATGTAGGTCGCGCTGCGCGTCGCGCTGCCGATCGCGCCCGCGTACGAACACTGCGCCCCGTCACGACGGGGCGCAGTGTTCATGGCGGGGCGCGAAGGCGCGCCTTCCCGCCACCCCGCCACCGGTGCCGAGCCGACCACCCCGCGACCCGCGCCGACGCGCCGGACCCGCGCCGCGCCTCCAGGCCCGCCCACGGGACCACCTGGCAGGGTGGGACGCATGTCCGCCGCCACCGAGACCCCCCGGAAGCGCCGTCGCTGGCCCGTCGTCCTGATCGTCGTCGTGGTCGTCCTCGCCGCGCTCGTCGTGATCGCCGAGTTCGTCCTCCGCGGGGTCGTCGACCGCATCATCGCCCAGCAGGTCGAGCAGTCGCTGCCGTCCGGTGCGACCGGCGAGGTCGAGGCGCACGCGAACGGCATCGTGATCCCGCAGCTCATCGGCGGCAAACTCGACGACGTCGAGATCTCCTCGCAGAAGCTCACGATCGACGGGATCCCGCTCGCGGCCGACGTCACCGCACACGACGTGCCGATCGACGGCAAGGGCGACGTGCACGACGTCGACGGGCACGTCACGCTCGCCGCCGGATCGGTGAAGGAGCTGTCCAAGTACAGCCCCCTGTTCGACCGTCTGAGCCTGGTCGACGGCGGCGTCGAGCTGTCCGGCAAGACCGCGGTGCTCGGCTACGACATCACCTACGCGGCGAAGGGTGCCGTCGTCGCGCAGGACGACGGCAAGGGGATCACGATCACGCCGAAGACGGTGCGGATCACGAACTCGGCACTCGGGCTGAAGGTGGACTCGATCCCTGGTGTCACGAACGTGCCCGTCCAGGTCTGCACGGCGCAGTTCCTGCCGTCGCAGCTGCGCGTCCGGTCGCTCGACATCACCGCGTCGGACGCGTCGGTGCGCGTCACGGCCGACTCGCTGCCGCTCAACGAAGCGGGACTCCAGACGGTCGGGAAGTGCGGGTAGCCGCGTGGCAGCGTCACACGGCCTGGAGGCGCGGCTCGGCTCGGTAGGATCGGGTCCCGTGAGCGAGAACCCCCTTGCCCCGCAGCGACTGCGGTTCCCGACGGACCCCTCCGCGCTCGAGGCGCGCATCTGGCCCGCGTCCGCGACGCGGACCGACGACGGCGAACTCGTCGTCGGCGGTGTGACGGCGTCCGACCTCGTCGCGCAGTACGGCACCCCGCTCTACGTGGTGGACGAACGCGACGTGCAGTCCCGGGCGGTGCGCGTGCGGAACGCGTTCACCGAGGCGTTCGAGCGCATCGGCACCCGAGCGCACGTCTACTACGCCGGCAAGGCCTTCCTGACGACGCAGGTCGTGGCGTGGATGTCCGAGGCGGACCTCCGCGTCGACGTCTGCACCGGCGGCGAACTCGCGGTGGCGCTGGCCGGCGGCATCGACCCGGCGCTGCTGGGCTTCCACGGCAACGACAAGTCCGACGCCGAGATCGCCCGCGCGGTCGAGGTCGGCGTGGGGACCATCGTCCTCGACAGCCACGAGGAAGTGCAGCGCGTCGCGCGTGCCGCGGCGGACTCCGGGATCGTGCAGCGTGTCCGCATCCGGATCAACAGCGGTGTGCACGCCTCGACCCACGAGTACCTCGCCACCGCGCGGGAGGACCAGAAGTTCGGCATCCCGCTGACCGAGGCGGTCCAGGCCGCCGAGGCCGTCCGTGCCGAACCGTCGCTCGCGTTCGTCGGCCTGCACTCGCACATCGGTTCGCAGATCTTCGACGAGTCCGGCTTCCGCGAGGCCGCTCGACGCCTGATGGACGTCCACGCGACGCTCGTGGCGACCGGCCCGGTGCCGGAGCTCAACCTCGGCGGCGGCTGGGGCATCGACTACACCGAGGCCGACTCGGCGTTCGAACCGGAGGACGTCGCCGACGCGCTCGCGACCATCGTGGCCGAGGCCTGCACCGAACGGGGCATCCCGGTTCCGGAGATCGCGGTCGAGCCCGGGCGGTACATCGTCGGACCGGCAGGCATCACGCTGTACCGGGTCGGGACGATCAAGCCCGTGACGCTCTCCGACGAGTCGTCCGACACCTCCGCCACGCGCACCTACGTCTCCGTCGACGGCGGCATGAGCGACAACGCCCGGCCGGCGCTCTACGGGGCCGACTACACGGCCCGGCTCGCGCGCACGTCGGACGCCCCCGCCGTCCTCACCCGCGTCGTCGGCAAGCACTGCGAGAGCGGCGACGTCGTCGTGAACGACGAGTACCTGCCCGGTGACGTGCACCGCGGCGACCTGCTCGCCGTCGCGGCCACCGGCGCCTACTGCTGGAGCCTGGCGAGCAACTACAACCACGTCGGCCGCCCGCCGGTCGTGGCGGTCGCCGACGGCACTACCCGTATCCTCGTGCGTGGCGAGTCGATCGACGACCTCCTCGCCCGCGACACCGGGGTCGCGCCGGGGGCCTGACGTCCCCGTCCCGACCCGACTCCCCACGAACAGGACCCGCACCAGATGATCGAATACCGCAACGTCCGCGTCGCGCTGCTCGGAGCCGGCTCGGTCGGCTCGCAGGTCGCCCGGCTGCTCCTCGAGCACGGTGACGAGCTGGCCTCGCGCGCCGGCGCCGGCCTCGAGCTCGTGGGGATCGCCGTCCGCGACGTCGACGCCCCGCGCGACGTGGACCTGCCGAAGGAGCTCTTCACGACGGACGCCGAGTCGCTGATCCTCGGTGCGGACATCGTCGTCGAGCTGATCGGCGGCATCGAGCCCGCACGGACCCTCGTCCTCCAGGCACTGCAGTCCGGCGCCGACGTCGTGACGGGCAACAAGGCGCTCCTGGCGACCCACGGCCCGGAGCTCTTCGCGGCGGCCGAGCAGGTCGGCGCGCAGCTCTACTACGAGGCCGCGGTCGCCGGCGCGATCCCGATCATCCGCCCGCTGCACGACTCGCTCGCCGGTGACCGCATCGTGCGCATCATGGGCATCGTCAACGGCACCACGAACTTCATCCTCGACCTGATGGACCGCGAGGGGGCGACGTTCGAGGACGCCCTCGCCACGGCCACCGAGCTGGGCTACGCCGAGGCCGACCCGACCGCCGACGTCGAGGGCTACGACGCCGCCCAGAAGGCCGCGATCCTGGCGTCGCTCGCGTTCCACACCTCCGTGCCGCTCGCCGCCGTGCACCGCGAGGGCATCACCTCGGTCACGATCGAGCAGGTCCGCGCCGCGCGCAAGGCCGGGTACGTCGTGAAGATCCTCGCGACCGCCGAGCGCCTGACCGACGCCGACGGCACCGAGGGTGTCAGCGCTCGTGTCTACCCGGCCCTGGTGCCCGAGTCGCACCCGCTCGCGAGCGTGCACGGTGCGAAGAACGCCGTGTTCGTCGAGGCCGAGGCAGCAGGCGACCTGATGTTCTACGGCGCCGGTGCCGGTGGCGTCGAGACCGCCTCGGCCGTCCTCGGCGACCTGGTGTCCGCCGCGCGCCGACACGTCATCGGCGGTCCAGGTGTCGCCGAGTCGACGCAGGCCGACCTGCCGGTCTTCCCGATCGGGACCGTCCGCACCCGCTACCAGATCACGCTGCACGTCACGGACGCCCCTGGTGTGCTGTCGACCGTCGCCGGCGTCCTGGCCAAGCACGGCGTCAGCGTCGAGACCGTCGAGCAGACCGTGGCATCGGGTGCCGACGCCACGGCCACCCTCGTGATCGGGACCCACCTGGCGCGCGAGTCCGACCTGGCCTCGACGGTGGTGGCGCTCCGCAACGAGGACGTCGTCGCCGAGGTCACGAGCGTCCTGCGGGTCGTCGGCGCCTGACGCCGTCGTCTCCGACACACCAGCTTTCGAACGAAGAAGAAGGGGAGCCTCATGGCCCACCAGTGGCAGGGAGTCCTGCGCGAGTACGCCGACCGTCTCGACGTCACCGAAGCGACGCCCGTCGTCACCCTCGGTGAGGGTGGGACGCCCCTCATCCCGGCGCGCCGCCTGTCCGAGCGCACCGGCGCCGAGGTCTACGTCAAGTTCGAGGGCATGAACCCGACCGGCTCCTTCAAGGACCGCGGCATGACGATGGCGATCTCGAAGGCCGTGGAGCACGGCGCGAAGGCCGTCATCTGCGCCTCCACCGGCAACACCAGCGCGTCCGCCGCCGCGTACGCCACGCACGCGGGCATCACGGCCGCGGTGCTCGTGCCCGAGGGCAAGATCGCCATGGGCAAGCTCAGCCAGGCCGTCGCGCACGACGCCCAGCTGCTGCAGGTGCAGGGCAACTTCGACGACTGCCTCGACATCGCCCGCGACCTGGCGGCGAACTACCCGGTGCACCTCGTGAACTCCGTCAACAACGACCGCATCGAGGGGCAGAAGACGGCCGCGTTCGAGGTCGTCGACGTGCTCGGCGACGCGCCCGACTTCCACTTCCTGCCGGTCGGCAACGCGGGCAACTACACCGCGTACTCGCGCGGCTACCGCGAGGACGTCGCCGCCGGTCGCTCCACGAAGCTCCCGCGCATGTTCGGCTTCCAGGCCGCCGGCTCGGCCCCGATCGTCCGCGGTGAGGTCGTCCGGAACCCGGACACCATCGCGTCGGCGATCCGCATCGGCAACCCCGCGTCGTGGGAGTTCGCCCTCCAGGCGCGCGACGAGACCGACGGCTACTTCGGCGCGATCACCGACGAGGCCATCCTCGCCGCGCACCGCATCCTCTCCGCCGAGGTCGGCGTCTTCGTCGAGCCGGCCTCCGCGATCGGTGTCGCCGGGCTGCTCGAGCGCGCCGACGCCGGGATCGTGCCGAAGGGCGCGAAGGTCGTCATCACGGTGACCGGCCACGGCCTCAAGGACCCGCAGTGGGCCCTCCGCACGCAGGACGGCGGCGAGGTCGCCCCGACGAGCGTCCCCGTGGACACGAAGTCGGTCGCCGACGTGCTCGGACTGGTCGGCTCCGAGTGAGCCCCGACCGCTCGTCCGGACCGGGGGAGGGCATGACCGCCCACATCGCTGTACCGGCCGGACGGGCGGTCCGTGTCCGCGTCCCGGCGACCTCGGCGAACCTCGGCCCGGGCTTCGACTCGCTCGGCCTCGCGCTCTCGCTCTACGACGAGGTCGTCGTCCGCGTCCGCCCGGAACCCGGCGCGACCGTCACGGTCGACGGCGTCGGGGCCGGCGAGGTCGCCACGGACGACGACAACCTCGTCGTCCGTGCGGTCCGCCGTGGGCTGGAGCACGCCGGCGTCCCGCAGCCCGGGCTCGAACTGCACGCCGTCAACGCCATCCCGCACGGCCGCGGCATGGGGTCCTCGGCCGCCGCGATCGTCGCCGGACTCATGGCGGCCCGCGGCCTGCTCGAGGGCGTCGTCGACCTCGACGCCTCGACGCTGCTGACCCTGGCGACCGAGATGGAGGGGCACCCGGACAACGTGGCGCCCGCCCTGTTCGGTGGCCTCACCATCGCGTGGATGACCGCCGAGGGGCCCGCGTACAAGCGGCTCCTGGTGCACCGCGGTGTCTCGCCCGTGGTCTTCGTTCCGACGTCCACCCTGTCGACGAAGCTCGCGCGCTCCCTGCAGCCCGCGAGCGTGCCGCACGAGGACGCCGCGTTCAACGTGTCCCGTTCGGCGCTCCTGGTGGCGGCGCTCATCCAGAGTCCGGAGCTGCTCCTGGCGGCGACCGAGGACCGGCTGCACCAGTCGTACCGTGCGAGCGCGATGCCGGAGACCGACGCCCTGATCGGCCTGCTGCGCCAGCACGGTCTCGCGGCCGTCGTGTCCGGGGCCGGCCCGAGCCTCCTGGTCCTCGGCAGCGACCCCGGCCAGCGCCTGACCGCGGCCGAGCTCGTCACGCGACACGGCGAATCCGACTGGCGGGCGCTCATGCTGGCCGTTGATCTGGGTGGTGCTACAGTGGTGCCGCACTCGGCGCTCCAAGCCGAACCCGCGTAGGCAGCAGGAATGTTCCTCGCCGCGCAGGGTCCGGTGCGCGGGGGCAATCTCTTTCTGATCACCGAATCCCGGTCCGTCGTCTGAACGGCGGTCGATGCATACCCGTGCATCCGGGACGGTGGAAACTCTCCGCGTTCTGCGGTTCGAAAGGAAACACCGACCTTGACGAACGTCAACGACTCCACCCAGGTGGAGATTCCCAGCGATCTGCGCGCCCTCCGGCTCCCGGAACTCCAGCGCATCGCCTCCTCGCTCGGCATCACCGGGCTCTCCAAGCTCCGCAAGGGCGACCTCATCGCCTCGATCGAGGACAAGCGTCCCGTGACGGACGAGGCCCCCGCGGCCGCAGCCCCCGCGGCGCAGGCGCAGGCACCGGTCGAGCAGCCGACGCTGCCCGAGCCGACTGAGGCCCCCGCGGCCGAAGCGACCGCGGACACCGAGGCACCGGCCGAGCAGCAGCCCGCCTCGCGTGCCCGTCGCTCCCGTCGTGCCTCGTCCGGCGGCACCGTGAGCGCCGAGCCGACCTCGGCCGCCGAGCACACCAACCACGGCCAGACCGGCACCGAGGACCTCCTCGCCGGCCTCGACCAGGTCCGTGCCGAGAAGGACGCCCAGGAGGCAGCCCAGGCCGGCGGTCAGCGCCGCGGCCGTGGTGGCCGTGGTCAGCAGAACGGCCAGCCGAACCAGCAGGCCGAGCAGCCGAACGGTCAGCAGGCCGAGCAGCCGAACGACCAGCAGGCACAGGCCCAGCCCCAGCAGGAGCAGTCGGCCGAGCAGTCCGGCGACCCGCAGGACGGCGCCGACAACGGCGACCAGAACGACCAGCAGGGCGAGGGCGGTTCGCGTCGCGGCCGCCGCAGCCGTGGTCGTGGTCGTGGCCGTGGGCAGAACGCCGAGAACGGCGAGCAGGGTGGCGACCAGAACGGCCGCGACAACGCCCAGAAGAACGACAACGGCCAGAAGAACGGTCAGAACGGCCAGCAGGGCGAGCAGAAGAACGCCCAGCAGGACGACAAGAACGAGCAGAAGCAGAACGGCCAGCAGAACGGCCAGCAGCAGAAGCAGGGCCAGCAGCAGAAGCAGCAGGCGCAGCAGAACGCCGACGACACCGAGGGTGGCCGCAGCCGTCGCCAGCGTGACCGCAAGCGCGGCCGTGGCGGTCAGAACGACGAGTTCGAGCCGGAGGTCACCGAGGACGACGTCCTCATCCCGATCGCGGGCATCCTCGACGTCCTCGACAACTACGCCTTCGTGCGGACCTCGGGCTACCTCCCGGGCCCGAACGACGTCTACGTCTCGCTCGGCCAGGTGAAGAAGTACCACCTGCGCAAGGGTGACGCCGTCGTCGGTGCGATCAAGCAGCCGCGGGACAACGAGCAGCAGAGCCGCCAGAAGTACAACGCCCTCGTGAAGGTCGACTCGGTGAACGGGCAGACCGCCGAAGAGGCCGCCGCGCGCGTCGACTTCCAGGACCTCACCCCGCTGTACCCGAACGAGCGCCTCCGCCTCGAGACCGAGCCGGGCAAGCTCAGCACGCGGATCATCGACCTCGTGTCGCCGATCGGCAAGGGCCAGCGCGGCCTCATCGTCTCCCCGCCGAAGGCCGGCAAGACGGTCGTGCTCCAGGCCATCGCGAACGCGATCGCCAAGAACAACCCCGAGGCGCACCTCATGGTCGTCCTGGTGGACGAGCGGCCCGAAGAGGTCACCGACATGCAGCGCACGGTGAAGGGCGAGGTCATCGCCTCGACCTTCGACCGGCCGGCAGAGGACCACACCACGGTCGCCGAGCTCGCCATCGAGCGTGCGAAGCGTCTCGTCGAGCTCGGCCACGACGTGGTCCTGCTCCTCGACTCGATCACCCGCCTGGGCCGCGCCTACAACCTGGCGACGCCGGCCTCCGGCCGCGTGCTCTCCGGTGGCGTCGACTCGTCGGCCCTGTACCCGCCGAAGCGCTTCTTCGGCGCGGCGCGCAACATCGAGGACGGCGGCTCGCTGACCATCCTCGCCACGGCGCTCGTCGAGACCGGGTCGAAGATGGACGAGGTGATCTTCGAGGAGTTCAAGGGCACCGGCAACATGGAGCTCCGCCTCAACCGTCACCTGGCGGACAAGCGGATCTTCCCCGCCGTCGACGTCAACGCCTCCGGCACCCGTCGCGAGGAGCAGCTGCTCTCCGCCGACGAGGTCAAGATCACGTGGCGGCTGCGTCGTGCCCTCGCCGGGCTCGACCCGCAGCAGGCGCTCGAGATCGTGCTGCGGAACCTCAAGGAGACGCAGTCGAACGTCGAGTTCCTGGTCCAGGTGCAGAAGTCGGTCCCCACGACCGGCGGGCACCACAACGGTCACCAGGAGTAACGCGTGTTCGAGTCGGTAGCAGGGCTGCTGGCGGAACACGAGGACCTGACGCAGCAGCTGTCGGACCCCGCGCTCCACGCCGATGCGGCCCGGGCGAAGAAGGTGAACCGGCGGTACGCCGAGCTCAACCAGATCAAGTCCGCGTACGAGTCCTGGAAGGCGGCGGGGGACGACCTCGCCGCCGCCCAGGAGCTCGCGCGTGAGGACGAAGCGTTCGCGGACGAGGTCCCGACGCTCGAGGAGCAGCTGTCGGAGCGCCAGGAGCGTCTCCGGCGGCTGCTCATCCCGCGTGACCCGGACGACGGGCGCGACGTGATCATGGAGATCAAGGGCGGCGAGGGCGGCGAGGAATCGGCGCTGTTCGCGGCCGACCTCCTGCGCATGTACTCGCACTACGCCGAGTCCAAGGGCTGGAAGATCGAGATGCTCGAGCGCACCGAGTCCGACCTCGGTGGCTACAAGGACGTCCAGGTCGCGATCAAGTCGAACGCGACCGACCCGTCCCAGGGCGTCTGGGCGCACCTGAAGTACGAGGGTGGCGTGCACCGCGTGCAGCGCGTGCCGGCGACCGAGTCGCAGGGGCGCATCCACACCTCGACGACGGGCGTGCTGGTCTTCCCCGAGGTCGACGAGCCCGAAGAGGTCCAGATCAACCAGAACGACCTCAAGATCGACGTCTACCGGTCCTCCGGGCCCGGCGGCCAGTCCGTCAACACGACGGACTCCGCGGTCCGCATCACGCACCTGCCCACGGGCATCACGGTCGCGATGCAGAACGAGAAGTCGCAGCTGCAGAACCGCGAGGCCGGCATGCGCGTCCTGCGCGCCCGCATCCTCGCGCGACAGCAGGAGGAGCTCGACGCCATCGCCTCGGACGCGCGCAAGTCGCAGATCCGCGGCATGGACCGTTCGGAGCGCATCCGCACGTACAACTTCCCGGAGAACCGCATCGCGGACCACCGCACCGGGTACAAGGCGTACGACCTGGACCGCGTGATGAACGGCGCGCTCGAGCCCGTCATCCAGTCCGCCATCAGCGCGGACGAAGAGGCCCGTCTGGCCGCCATCGGCGACCAGGACGCCTAGACCCGACCTGGAGGCACGGATCACCTCCGACAGCCAGCCCACGTACGCAGCGGATCGCCTCCTCGACGAGGCGACCGCTGCGCTCGTCGCGCACGAGGTCCCGACCCCGCGCGTGGACGCCGAACTCCTGCTCGCCTGGGCGACCGACACGTCCCGCGGCGCCGTGCAGGCCCGTGCCCTGACGGGGGGCGCGATCGCTGCCGGGCACGTCGAGCGCTTCCGGCACGCCGTCGCCCGACGGACCACCCGCGAGCCGCTGCAGCACATCACGGGGGAGGCCCACTTCCGCGCGCTGACCCTGGCAGTCGGACCCGGGGTCTTCGTCCCGCGGCCGGAGACCGAGGGCGTCGTGCAGTTCGGCATCGACGCACTCCGCGCCGTGGCCGTCCCCGAGCCGATCGCCGTCGACCTCGGTTCCGGCAGCGGCGCCATCGCGATCGCCATGGACACCGAGGTGCCGAACGCCGTCGTGTACGCCGTCGAGCGCTCGCCCGAGGCGCTCCCGTGGACCCGGCGCAACGTCGAGTCCCACGGCGGCACGGTGCGCCTCGTCGAGGGCGACCTCGCCGACGCGCTGCCCGAACTCGACGGCACGGTGTCGGTCGTCGTGTCGAACCCGCCGTACGTCCCCGACGACGCGGTGCCGATCGACCCCGAGGTCCGCGACCACGACCCGGCGGTGGCGCTCTACGGCGGACCGGACGGCCTCGACGCCGTGCGTGTCCTGACTGAGACCGCCTGGCGCCTGCTCGTCCCCGGGGGAGTCCTCGTGATCGAGCACGCCGAGCCGCAGGGCGCCGGCGTCCGCGACGTCCTGGCGCGCCGGGGGTTCCGTACCCCGGAGACGCACCAGGACCTGACCGGACGCGACCGCACGACCACCGCGACCCGCTAGCCCGAGCCGCCCCGCGCCTCCCGGCCGGTGTGGGCGTGTGGTCCTGTGGGCCGTTCCGCGCATGGTCAGCGCTTTCGCGTGTGCTCAGCGCTTTCGCGCGTACTTGGTCGTTCGTTCCTGCCTGGTACGCGCGATTCCGCTTCCTACCGCGCGCGCGATGGGAAGGATCGCGCAGCGGTCAGGGCCTGGAGGCGCGGATCACCTCCGCCGGTCAGCCCACCGCCGTCGGCCGGTGCCGTTCCGCGCGTGGTCAGCGCTTTCGCGCGTACCGGGTCGTTTCTTCCTACCTGCTACGCGCGATTCCGCTTCCTACTGCGCGCGTGATGGGAAGGATCGCGCAGCGGTCCGGGAGCTACGCGGCGGGCGCGGCGGCGTTCTGTTCCGCGACGAAGGCGAGGACCGCCTCGCGCAGGTCGGTGTGCTCCTCGACGAGGACGGCGTGGATGCCGACGCTCCGGGCTCCCTCGACGTTGATCGGCATGTCGTCCGCGAAGAACGTGCGCTCCGCCGGCACGCCGTGGTGCTCGAGGGCGCGGAGGAACACCTCGGGCTCGGGCTTCCGCGCGCCGAAGTTGCTCGTCGTGTCGAGGTGCTCGCCGAACAGCGGGGGCAGTGACGGCGCCCAGCGGTCGATCCACCGGCCGGCCAACGGCCCGTTGTTCGTGAGGAGCCCGACGCGCCCGTGCTCGCTCGCCACACGGACCGCGTCGATGCGGTCGGGTAGTTCGGTCATGGCGGCGCCGCGGATCCGGGCCCAGTCGGCCTCGGGGACGTCGCAGCCCATCGCCTCCTCGAACGCGGCGAGGTACGCGTCCCCGTCTGCGTACCCGCCGGCCTCGGCACGCTGCTCGTTGCCGCAGTCCCACCACCGTCGACGGAGCTCCTGGAACTCGTGTCCGGTGAACTCGGCGAGGGCGGCCATCCGCACCTTCCAGTCGTACCGGACGAGGACCTCGTCCATGTCGAAGAGGAACAGGAGTCGGGGCGCAGGCGTCTCGTTCACGATGCCACCATTGTGTCGCACTATCATCGTCGAGTCATGGCATCCCGATACGACTGCACCGACTCCGACGGGCTCCTGACCGGGATGCGGCTCGCACGTGCCGCCCTCGGGCGCGGAGAACTCGTCGTCGTCCCCACCGACACCGTCTACGGCGTGGCCGCGGACGCCTTCAGCGCGGCCGCCGTCCAGCGACTGCTCGACGCGAAGGGCCGCACCCGCCAGTCGCCGCCGCCGGTGCTCATCCCGGGTCCGCCGACCCTCGAGGCGCTGGCGAGCGACATCCCGCAGCAGGTGCGCGACCTCGTGGCCGAGTTCTGGCCCGGCGGCCTCACCGTGATCCTGCGTGCCCAGCCCTCGCTCGACTGGGACCTCGGCGAGACGCGCGGCACCGTAGCCCTCCGCATGCCGGACTCCCGGATCGCGCTCGAGCTCCTGCAAGAGGTCGGGCCGCTCGCGGTGTCCTCGGCGAACTCCACCGGCGACCCGGCAGCGATGGACGCCGACCAGGCCGAGGCGATGCTCGGTGACAGCGTCGCCGTGTACCTCGACGGCGGTCCGATCGAGGCGCACGACGGGTTCGAGGCCTCCACGGGCTCGACGATCGTGGACGCGACGGGGCTCTCCGACGGCGGGAAGCTCCTGATCGTCCGTCACGGCGTGATCTCGGACGACGAGATCGCCAGGGTCGTCGGAGCCGACCTCGTCGGATGAAGTACTACCTGCTCGCCGGGGCCATCGCGGCCGTGGTGAGCTTCTGCGTCAGCTGGATCGTGTGGAAGCTGGGGCTGAAGTACAAGTGGTACCCGAAGGTCCGTGAGCGGGACGTGCACCGCACGCCGACGCCACGGCTCGGCGGGATCGCGATGTACATCGGCGTCATCGTCTCCCTGCTCGCGGCGTGGTTCCTCTTCCCGTCGATCGCGGGGACGGACTACTTCCGGCTGGTGTTCTCCGAACCCGGCCGTGTGCTGGCGGTGCTCGGGGGAGCGACGATCATCGTGGTGCTCGGTGTCGCGGACGACATCTGGGACCTCGACTGGATGACGAAGCTCGCGGGGCAGATCATCGCCGCGGGCATCCTGGCGTGGCAGGGCGTGGCGATCGTGTCCCTGCCGATCGGCAACACGCTCGGCGTGGGCTCGTCCTACATGAGCCTGATCTTCACCGTGCTCGCCGTGGTGCTCGTGATGAACGCGGTGAACTTCATCGACGGGCTCGACGGCCTGGTCGCAGGCGTCGCGATCATCGCCGGCGGCGTGTTCTTCCTGTACACGTTCTTCATCAACCGCGTAGTCGTGCAGACCGAGTTCTTCTTCAACCTGCCGTCGCTGCTGACAGCGGTCCTCGTCGGTGCCTGCTTCGGGTTCCTCATCCTCAACTGGCACCCGGCGAAGCTCTTCATGGGGGATGCTGGCGCACTGCTCGTCGGCTTCCTGATGGCGACGAGTGCGGTGTCGGTCACGGGCAACATCGACCCCGCTGCGGTGCAGACACGCCAGGCGCTGCTGCCCGCGTTCATCCCGATCCTGCTGCCGTTCGCGATCCTCATCGTGCCGATCCTGGACTTCGGTCTCGCCGTCACGCGACGCCTCAGCGCCGGCAAGTCGCCGTTCTCGGCCGACCGGAAGCACCTGCACCACCGTCTGCTCGACATGGGGCACTCGCACTTCCACGCCGTGCTCATCTTCTACGCGTGGACGGCCACGGTCGCCGTCGGCTGCCTGCTGTTCCTCTTCGTGGACTGGTACTGGGTCGTCGTGTTCGTCGCGGTCGGCTTCACGGTGTGCGCAGTCGCCACCTTCGCCCCGCTCGGACGCAAACGCGCCGAGTTCGCCGCCCAGGCAGCCACCCGTTCCACCACCGTGGTGGACGCCAGCCTCGACCCGCTCGACCGGGCCGCCAACGACCGCTCGATCCCAGGAGACATCACGTGACCGCACCGAACGCGCTCGACCACGTCCGGCCGGTGTTCCGCCGCATCATCACGTGGGGGGCGATCCTCGCCGTCGGACTCGCCGTGGTCGGGGGAGTCGTCGGCGTGCTCGTCGCCGGCACGCCAGGGCTCGTGGGTGGCCTGCTCGGCGCCGTCCTGAGCGTGGTCTTCCTCGGGCTGACCGCGGTGAGCGTGCTCGTCGCGCTGCGCGTCTCGAAGGGCCAGATGATCTCGGGTGCCTTCTTCGGCATCGTGATGGGCACCTGGCTCCTGAAGTTCATCGTGTTCATCGTGGTGCTCGTCCTGCTGCGGGACCGCGCCTGGGTGGACTTCCCGGTCCTCGCGATCGTGATCATCATCGGAGTCGTCGGGTCCCTCGTGATCGACGTCGTCGCGGTCGCCAAGGCCCGGATCCCGATCGGGGTCTCCCTCCCCGGAGACTCCGCGTCTCCTGAGAAGGACGCACCCCGCAACTGAGAGCCCGGGAAGCCTCTCGCACCTGATAGGCTTCTCGGAGTCCGCGTCCGGAGCACTGCTCGGAGCGGGCGAGCCTCCACAACGTCCACCATCGCGTGCCATGCGTGCGCGCGCCGACACAGGAGACAGCGCTGCTATCCCACGCTCTTCCCCTGTCCCTCACCGCTGCGGGTAACACCGTTGCGGCGGGGAGCAGCAAGGCCGCCGAGTTCCATGGTCCGTCGATCAACGAGTTCTTCCCGGATGCGATCTTCTTCGCCGGGACGCCCTTCGAGATCGATCGCGTCGTCATCATCCGCTTCATCGCGGTCGCCGTTCTGCTGGTGTTCGCCTTCGTGGGGACACGCTCGCTGAAGCTGGTGCCCAACCGCGGTCAGGCATTCATCGAGTACGCCTTCGACGTCGTCCGTCGCAACACCTTCGACAACCTCGGAGAGAAGGACGGCAAGCGCTTCCTGCCGCTGCTGGCGACGATCTTCTTCGGCGTGCTGTTCATGAACCTCACGGGTCTGATCCCGGGTCTGAACCTCGGTGGCACCAGCCGCATCGCGATGCCCCTGATCCTCGCGGTCGTCGCGTACCTCGCCTTCATCTACGCGGGTCTGCGCAAGCACCCCGGGACGTTCCTCCGGAACGCCCTCTTCCCGCCCGGTGTGCCGTGGTTCCTCTACATCATCGTGACTCCGATCGAGTTCGTCTCGACCTTCGTGCTCCGTCCGGTGACGCTGACGCTGCGACTCCTGATGAACATGGTCGTCGGCCACCTGCTGCTCGTCCTGTTCTTCTCAGCCACGCAGTTCTTCTTCTTCGACAGCGGCAACCTCTTGGCCCTCTTCGGAGTCGGGACGCTCGCGTTCGGCATCGCGTTCAGCTTCTTCGAGATCCTGGTCGCGCTGCTGCAGGCGTACGTCTTCATGCTGCTGACCGCTGTGTACATCCAGCTCGCGCTGGCTGACGAGCACTGACCACCGACCTGTACTGACCCCCAATACGGCACGGCATCCGCCGGGCCGCATCTTGAAAGGAAAACACGTGGACGCAACGACCGTTCTCGCGGAGATCAACGGCAACATCGCGACCGTGGGCTACGGCCTCGCAGCGATCGGCCCGGCCATCGGCGTGGGCATCGTCGTCGGCAAGACGATCGAGTCCGTCGCTCGCCAGCCCGAGCTCCAGGGCCGTCTGACGACCCTCATGTACATCGGTATCGCCTTCACCGAGGCCCTGGCCTTCATCGGTATCGCCACGTACTTCATCTTCACCAACTAAGGTTCCTCGATGCAGAACGCACTCATCATCGCGGCGGAGGAAACGCACAATCCGCTGATCCCGCCGGTGTACGACATCGTGTGGTCGCTGGTTGCCTTCGTCATCATCTTCCTGGTGTTCTGGCGTGTCGTCACGCCGCGCATCACGAAGATGCTCGATGAGCGCACGGAGGCCATCGAAGGCGGCATCAAGAAGGCGGAGGCCGCTCAGGAGCAGGCCGCTGCTGCGCTCGAGGAGTACAACAAGCAGCTCGCCGAGGCCCGTGCCGAGGCGTCGCGGATCCGCGAGCAGGCCCGTGCCGACGCGAACGCGATCGGCAACGAGCTCCGCGAGCAGGCGCAGGCCGATGCAGCACGCATCGCCGCCAACGCGCAGGCGCAGATCGAGGCCGAGCGTCAGAGCGCTCTCCAGTCGCTCCGGTCCGAGGTGGGCACCCTCGCCCTCGACCTCGCGTCCGGCGTGATCGGCGAGTCCCTGAAGGACGACGCCAAGTCGAACGCGGTCGTCGACCGGTTCCTCGCTGACCTCGAGGCCTCGCAGGCCGAGAAGACCGGGGAGCACTGAGCATGCGCAGCGCCACCAGAGAAGCACTGGCGTCCACGAGGGCGGTGCTCGCCGACCTCGGCGGCGCAGCCGACCTCGCCGTCGGTGCCGAGATCCTCGCCGCAGGGCGTGCGATCGCCGGTGCGCCGCAGCTGCTCGGCCTGCTGTCCGACCCGACGGCCGACCCGGCCGGCAAGAAGGTGGTCATCGACCGCGTCTTCGCCGGCCAGGCGGCCGCGACGCGTGCGGTCCTGACCGCGGTGGCCGGCTCGCGCTGGTCCTCGCACCAGGACCTGCTCGTCGGCATCGAGGACGCGGGCATCCGCGCCGTTGCCGCCACAGCACCGACGGGCACCTCGCTCGAGGCCGAACTGTTCTCCTTCGAGACCGCCGTCCGTTCGGACGCCGACCTCGAGCTGGCGCTGGGCACCAAGCTCGGCAGCCCGTCGGAGAAGAGCGGCCTTGTCGAGCGACTGCTCGGTGACAAGGTCTCGGCACAGACGATCGCGATCCTGTCGCACCTCGTGCAGCAGCCCCGCGGCCGCCGCATCGGTGAGCTGGTTCGCGACGCCTCGCGCATCGTGGCCGACCAGGCGGGCAAGCTCGTCGCGACGGTCATCACCGCTGCTCCGCTCTCGGACGGTCAGGCGGCTCGTGTCGCTCGCGGCCTGTCCGAGAAGTACGGCAAGGACATCAGCATCAACCACGTGGTCGACCCCTCGGTCGTCGGCGGGGTCCGGGTGCAGCTCGGCGGCGACGTCATCGACGGCACCGTGTCCACGCGGCTCTCGGAGCTCCGGCTCCAGCTCGCCGGCTAGGCGTACCGTCGAAGCCGCTCCTCCCAAGTCCACAACGGGAACTGCCGAGTCAGGCAGCGTCACCCTCTCGGAGCCGAAGGGCCCCGGAAACCAACAAGGAAAATCCCATGGCAGACATCACCATCAGCCCCGATGAGATCCGTGATGCCCTGAAGGACTTCGTCTCGAACTACGAGCCGACGAAGGCCTCCACGGCCGAGGTCGGGCACGTCATCGACGCCGGCGACGGCATCGCGCACGTCGAGGGCCTCCCCGGCGTCATGGCGAACGAGCTCATCCGCTTCGAGGACGGCACGCTCGGCCTCGCGCAGAACCTCGACGAGGACGAGATCGGCGCCATCGTGCTCGGCGAGTTCGCCGGTGTCGAAGAAGGCCAGGAAGTCACCCGTACCGGCGAGGTCCTCTCGGCCCCGGTCGGCGACGGCTTCCTCGGTCGCGTCGTCGACCCGCTCGGCGCACCGATCGACGGTCTCGGCGAGATCCCGGCAGAGGGCCGTCGTGCCCTCGAGCTCCAGGCCCCCGGCGTCATGTCCCGCAAGTCGGTGCACGAGCCGCTCCAGACCGGCATCAAGGCCATCGACGCGATGATCCCCGTCGGCCGCGGTCAGCGTCAGCTGATCATCGGCGACCGCCAGACCGGCAAGACGGCCATCGCGATCGACACGATCATCAACCAGAAGGCCAACTGGGAGTCGGGCGACGAGAACAAGCAGGTCCGCTGCATCTACGTCGCGATCGGCCAGAAGGGCTCCACGATCGCCTCCGTCAAGGGTGCGCTCGAGGACGCCGGTGCGATGGAGTACACCACCATCGTCGCCGCCCCGGCCTCCGACCCGGCCGGCTTCAAGTACCTCGCCCCGTACACCGGTTCGGCCATCGGCCAGCACTGGATGTACCAGGGCAAGCACGTCCTCATCATCTTCGATGACCTGTCGAAGCAGGCCGAGGCCTACCGTGCGGTGTCGCTCCTCCTGCGTCGTCCGCCGGGCCGCGAGGCTTACCCGGGTGACGTCTTCTACCTGCACTCCCGTCTGCTGGAGCGTTGCGCGAAGCTGTCCGATGAGCTCGGCGCCGGTTCGATGACGGGCCTCCCGATCATCGAGACCAAGGCGAACGACGTCTCGGCGTACATCCCGACCAACGTGATCTCCATCACCGACGGCCAGATCTTCCTGCAGTCGGACCTGTTCAACGCGAACCAGCGTCCGGCCGTCGACGTGGGCATCTCGGTGTCCCGTGTCGGTGGTGACGCACAGGTGAAGTCGATCAAGAAGGTCTCCGGCACGCTCAAGCTCGAGCTCGCGCAGTACCGCTCGCTCGAGGCGTTCGCGATGTTCGCGTCCGACCTCGACCAGGCGTCGCGTCGTCAGCTCGAGCGCGGTGCGCGTCTGACCGAACTCCTCAAGCAGCCGCAGTACTCGCCGTACCCGGTCGAGGAGCAGGTCGTCTCGATCTGGGCCGGCACGAACGGCAAGCTCGACGAGGTCCCCGTGCCCGACGTGTTGCGCTTCGAGTCGGAGCTCCTCGAGCACCTCCGCCGCAACTCCGAGGTCCTGACCACGCTGCGTGAGACGAACCAGCTGAGCGACGAGACCGTCGCCGAGCTCGGTTCGCAGATCGACGCGTTCAAGAGGGGCTTCCAGACGAGCGACGGCAAGACGCTCGGGTCCGAGCAGTTCGAGGCCGCCTCGGCCGAGGACGTCGACCAGGAGCAGATCGTCAAGGGTCGTCGCTAGATGGCAGCGCAGGTCCGGGTCTACCGACAGCGAATCAAGTCCGCGAAGACCACCAAGAAGGTCACGCGCGCCATGGAATTGATCTCGGCGTCGCGGATCCAGAAGGCGCAGGCCCGCATGGCTGCGTCGGGTCCGTACTCGCGGGCCGTGACGCGTGCGGTGTCGGCCGTGGCGACGTTCTCGAACGTCGACCACGTCCTCACCACCGAGCCTGAGTCGTCGACGCGGGCAGCCGTCGTGCTGTTCACGTCGGACCGCGGGCTCAACGGCGCGTTCAGCACCAACGTCCTCAAGCAGGGCGAGGAGCTCGCCTCCCTGCTCCGCAGCGAGGGCAAGGACGTCGTGTTCTACCTGGTCGGGCGCAAGTCCGTCGGGTACTTCGCGTTCCGTGAGCGTGCGTCCGAGCAGCAGTGGGTCGGCAACACCGACCAGCCCGAGTTCTCGACGGCGAAGGAGATCGGCGACGCCGTCGTGGCGAAGTTCCTCCAGGACACGGCCGAGGGTGGCGTGGACGAGATCCACATCGTCTTCAACCGCTTCCTGAGCCTCGCCACGCAGGAGCCGCAGGTCGTCCGGCTGCTCCCGCTCGAGGTCGTCGAGGGTGTCGAGGCACCGTCGAACGACGAGCCGCTGCCGCTGTACGAGTTCGAGCCGGATGCCGACGCGGTGCTCGACGCACTGCTCCCGGTCTACATCGAGAGCCGCATCTTCAACGCCATGCTGCAGTCGGCTGCTTCCGAGCACGCCGCCCGTCAGAAGGCGATGAAGGCGGCGAGCGACAACGCCGACTCGCTGATCCGCGACTTCACGCGTCTCGCGAACAACGCCCGACAGGCCGAGATCACCCAGCAGATCTCCGAGATCGTCGGCGGCGCCGACGCCCTCTCGTCGAAGAAGAAGTAGTCCGCGTCGTTCGCGGACAGTTACCCACCCTCAGGAAGGCACCAGCCATGACCGACACCGCAACCACCGCGGTCGAGACGTCGTCGGCGCCCGGTGTCGGCCGGATCGCCCGTGTCACGGGCCCCGTCGTCGACATCGAGTTCCCGCACGACGCCATCCCCGAGATGTACAACCTCCTGTTCACGACCATCACCATCGGTGACTCGTCGCAGGAGATCGGTCTCGAGGTCGCACAGCACCTCGGCGACGACCTCGTCCGCGCCATCTCCCTGAAGCCGACCGACGGCCTGGTCCGTGGCCAGGAGGTCCGTGACTCGGGCGCTCCCATCTCGGTCCCCGTCGGCGACGTCACCAAGGGCAAGGTCTTCGACGTGCTGGGCAACGTGCTCAACACGGACGAGAAGCTCGAGATCACCGAGCGCTGGCCGATCCACCGCAAGGCCCCGGCCTTCGACCAGCTCGAGTCGAAGACCTCCATGTTCGAGACCGGCATCAAGTCGATCGACCTCCTCACCCCGTACGTGCAGGGTGGCAAGATCGGCCTCTTCGGTGGTGCGGGCGTCGGCAAGACGGTCCTCATCCAGGAGATGATCCAGCGCGTCGCGCAGGACCACGGTGGTGTGTCGGTGTTCGCCGGTGTCGGCGAGCGCACCCGTGAGGGCAACGACCTCATCGGTGAGATGGAAGAGGCGGGTGTCTTCGACAAGACCGCCCTCGTGTTCGGCCAGATGGACGAGCCGCCGGGAACGCGTCTGCGCGTGGCCCTGTCGGCGCTGACGATGGCGGAGTACTTCCGTGATGTCCAGAAGCAGGACGTGCTCCTCTTCATCGACAACATCTTCCGCTTCACGCAGGCCGGTTCCGAGGTCTCCACGCTGCTCGGCCGCATGCCGTCCGCGGTGGGCTACCAGCCGAACCTCGCCGACGAGATGGGTGTGCTCCAGGAGCGCATCACCTCGACGCGTGGTCACTCGATCACCTCGCTGCAGGCGATCTACGTGCCGGCTGACGACTACACCGACCCGGCGCCGGCGACCACGTTCGCGCACCTCGACGCCACGACCGAGCTCTCTCGTGAGATCGCGTCGCAGGGTCTGTACCCGGCCATCGACCCGCTGACCTCCACGTCGCGGATCATGGACCCCCGGTACCTGGGCGCCGACCACTACGAGACGGCCACGCGCGTCAAGCAGATCCTCCAGAAGAACAAGGAACTGCAGGAGATCATCGCCATCCTCGGTGTCGACGAGCTCTCCGAAGAGGACAAGATCACGGTCGAGCGCGCTCGTCGTATCCAGCAGTTCCTCTCGCAGAACACCTACATGGCCAAGAAGTTCACGGGTGTCGAGGGTTCGACCGTGCCGCTGAAGGACACCATCGAGTCCTTCCGTGCGATCGCGGACGGCGAGTTCGACCACGTGGCCGTGCAGGCCTTCTTCAACGTCGGTGGCATCAACGACGTCGAAGAGAAGTGGGCGCAGATCCAGAAGGAGAACCGCTGACATGGCGGCACTCACCGTGAGCGTCGTCTCGGCCGACCGCGAGGTCTGGTCGGGAGACGCCACCATGGTCGTCGCTCGGACGACGGAGGGCCAGATCGGTATCCTCGCGGGACACGAGCCCCTGCTCGCGACCCTCGCGCAGGGTCAGGTCCGCATCACCCGAGCCGACGGCTCGACGGTGGCGGCGGACGCCGAGGACGGCTTCCTGTCGGTCGAGCACGACACGGTCACGATCGTGGCGCGGCAGGCCGCGCTGGCGTCCTGACCGGACTGACCGTCCTCCTCCCGCCTTCGGAGACGAAGCGGGAGGGCGGGGACACGGACCGCACGCTCGACCTGCGTGCGCTGTCGTTCCCGGAACTGGCTGCTGAACGGGCCGCGGTGATCACCGCGGCCCGTTCCGTCAGTTCCGAGGAGTCCTCTGCCCGGACGGCCTTGAAACTCGGTCCGAAGTCGATCGAGGAGCGGTTCCGCAACCTCGCACTCGAGACCTCGGGCACGATGCCGGCGATCGACCGGTACACCGGGGTGCTCTACGACCCGCTCGGGGCCCTCGACGCGGACGCCACGACCCGCGCGTGGTGGTTCGACCACGTGGTGGTGCAGTCCGCGATGTTCGGCCCCCTCGGCGGCGGCGATCCGATCCCGGCCTACCGGCTCTCGCACGACTCCCGGCTCGGCACCGTCCGGCTCGCCTCGCACTGGCCGGCTGCGTCCTCGCGTGTCCTCGCGGAACACTCGGCGGGCGGTCTCGTGCTCGACCTCCGGTCCGAGGGCTACCGGCAGCTCGGCCCGGTGGCCGACGCTGTGGCGCCGCGCGTGGTGAGCGTGGACGGCGCGGGCCGACGCAAGGCACTGAACCACTGGAACAAGACCGCGAAGGGCCGCCTGGTGGCGTTGCTCGGTCGTACCGGTGCACAGGTCTCCTCGATGGTCGAGCTCGTCGAGTGGGCGTCGGAGCACGGCGTCGAGTTCGAGCAGCACGACACCGGTTGGGACCTCGTGGCCGAGAGCCTCGAGCCCGCCACGGTCTGACCTCCGCCCCGCCCGTCCCTCCACAGGTCGGGTGGGGCGAGTCGCCCTCCACAGACGGCCGGTCCAGGGCGGCCTGGAGGCGCGGCGTGCGTTTCGATGTCGACATGATCCCCCTGACGACACGAACCCCCGACGAAGCCGCTGTGCGCTACCCGCGTGAGATCGCGGCTGCGGTCACACTGCCGGCCGCTTGCGCGGCACTCGTCGCGCCCCATGACGGGCCGTTGCCCCGCACCGCTGCGGTCGCGGTGCTCACCGCGTGTGCCGCGCTCGCGCCCCGCTTCGCACTGATCGACTTCCTCGCGGCACGCGATCATCCCGATCCGCGTGGCATCGCCGCCTTCGACCCGTTCCTGGACGAGACCCCGCCGGCGCTGCGTGGCTGGGGACCGGAACCGGACCGGGCACGGGTCCGGGTCGCGGGGGACCGGTGCGCCGAGGCCTGGCAGTGGTGGCGGACCGAGGACCCGTCCGCCGACACCGCGTCCGGGGCCGCCGGTGCACTCGCCATCGCCTCCTGGTGCTCGTGGGCCCTCGGATCGACCGCCCGTGCGCAGACCCGCGCCCAGCACGCGCTCGACACGTCTGCGACCGATCCGCTCGCGGCGGTCGTCCTGCGCTCGGTGCGTGCCGGCAGCTGCCCTGCGTGGGAGTGCCGATGACGACCGGGGGACAGGATCGTCTACGGTGGTGTGCGACCACGCTTGGAGGGTTCGGTTGCGCGACGACGACATCGACGACACCGTCATCCGACGACCGCGGGCGCAGCTCTCCGGCGACCGCGTGGGCGACGCGCTCGACGACACGGTCATCCGGGCCGCACCGACGGCCCCGGGCCGGTCGGACGCCGACGCGGACGACGACACCGTGATCCGCCCCGCGGCGATCGCGCCGCGCCCGACCGACGCCGGACTCGACGACACGGTCGTCCGTGTGCCGACGCGACCGGACGACGGCGCGAGCGCGTCCGTCGGAGCCGAGCCGCGCCTCCAGGCCGTCCCGTCCGCACCGCAGACCAGGGTGCCCTCGATCCGGATCGGAGGGCGGGTGCTCCGGCTCGACCGCCCCGTGATCGTCGGGCGGCGGCCCACGCTGCCGCGGATCCTGCGCGGTACGACGCCGGAACTCGTGACCGTGCCGTCGGCGACCGGGCAGGTGTCCTCCTCGCACGTGCTCGTGCACGCCGAGGGCGAGGCCACGGTCGTCGACGACCTCCGGTCGACCAACGGAACGGTGGTGCGGCCGGCGGGCGCGGCTCCGTTCCGGATGCCGTCGGGTGCCTCGAACGTCGTCCTGACGGGTACGGTTGTCGAGATCGGTGACGGCAACGTCATCGAGGTCCTCTCGCCGTACCACCGGGTCGCACCGACGGCGGGGGACCTCCCGCCACTTCCCACGTGGCCGTCCGATCCACCAGCCGGCACGCCCCGAACCCCCAGAGAGCGATCCTGAAACGTGACCGAACTCGGCCGAGCAGCGACTGCGCACGCCATCGACGTCCCCGGTGCCGACGGCGCCACCCTGACGCTGTCGTGGGGAGCCGCGACCGACGTCGGTCGCCGTCGTGACCACAACGAGGACAGCTACATCGTCGGAGCGCCGTTCTTCGTCGTCGCCGACGGGATGGGCGGACACCTCGCGGGCGACCGTGCGAGCGACGCCGTCGTCCGTCGTCTCGAGCAGGCGACCGAGAGCGACTTCTCGTCGCGGCAGGCCATCCAGCGGGCGCTCCTGCTCGCCACGGCCGACATCGAGCGGGCCGCCGGTGGCAACGCGCTCGGCGCCGGGACGACGGTCACCGGGATCGCGTTGGTCGCGTCGCACGGGCAGCCGGCCGCCCTCGTGTTCAACGTCGGCGACTCGCGGACGTACCGGATCGAGGACGGCGTGCTCCGTCGTGTGACCGTCGACCACTCGGTCGTGCAGGAGATGGTGGACGCCGGACTGCTGCGGGCCGAGGACGCCGAACGCCACCCGGACAGCAACGTCATCACGCGCGCCGTCGGCTTCGGCGAACCGCCGGAGCCGGACTGGTGGACGCTGCCGCTCCGCGCCGGTGATCGCTACATCGTCTGCTCGGACGGTCTGACGAAGGAACTCGGCGACGGCGGGATCGGTCGGATCGCCGCGCGCGAGCCGAGTGCCCAGGGTCTGGCCGAACGCCTGGTGGGCGACGCCGTCGTCGCCGGCGGTCGCGACAACGTGACGGTCGTCGTGCTGCAGGTCGACGAAGCGCCGGACGACGGAGACGTGGAAGACACGCTCCCGCGCCACTGAGTGGCCCCCGAACTGGGGGAGCGCTGACCCACCGCCCGCAGCGGTGTGCGGAATGTCGGTCACGCACGGTTCGTACAATGGCAAGGCCGTGACGAGAGAGCTGGCCGCTCGGCCGGGGAGGAGGGGACGATGGCGCGACGCCTGCCGTCCACCCCGCCCGTGATCCCGGGCTTCAGCCCCGTACACGTCCTCGGTTCCGGCGGGTTCGCCGACGTCTTCCTCTACGAGCAGGACATGCCGCGCCGCCAGGTCGCCGTGAAGGTGCTCCTCGACGAGGTCGTCGACGACCGCGTCCGACAGATGTTCCAGGCCGAGGCGAACCTGATGGCGCGCCTCAGCACGCACCCGTCGATCCTCACCGTCTTTCAGGCGAGCGTGGCGTCCGACGGGCGTCCGTACCTGGTGATGGAGCTGTGCTCGTCCTCGCTCAGCGAGCGGTACCGCCGGGAGCCGATCCCGGTGTCCGAGGTGCTCGCCATCGGCATCCGCATCGGCTCTGCACTCGAGACCGCGCACCGCGAGGGCGTGCTCCACCGCGACATCAAGCCGTCGAACATCCTCCTGACGGCGTACGGCAACCCCGTCCTGTCCGACTTCGGCATCGCGGCGACGATCGGTGGCACCGACCCTGACGAACCCGTCGGCATGTCGATCCCCTGGTCGGCTCCCGAGGTCCTCATCGACGAGTCACGCGGCACCATCCAGTCCGAGGTGTACTCCCTGGCGGCCACCGTGTTCTCGCTGCTCGCCGGTCGCAGTCCGTTCGAGGTCCGCGGTGGCAAGAACGGCGCCGCCGACCTGATGAGCCGTATCGACAGGGGCGGTGTGAAGGCCACGGGTCGCACAGACGTCCCGCCGTCGCTCGAACGACTGCTCGCCGCGGCCATGTCGCGCAAGGTCGCCGGTCGTCCGTCGACCGTGATGGAACTCGTCCGCGGCTTCCAGCAGGTCGAGGCAGAGCTCGGCATCCCGCAGACCGCAGCCGACGTCGCGGTCGAGGCCTGGGCCGTCGCGACCCCGACGCCGGACGGTGACCGCACGATGATCCGGGAGCTCCAGCCGCCCACGCGTGTCGGGGCGCGACGCCGGACCCGCAAGGCGATCCAGGGTGGCTCGTCGGTGGCCGCGGCGCAGAGCGTCGGCACCGTGCACCGCACCGGTTCCGTGACCCGCGCTCGACGTCGGTCCCGTTCCACCCTGGTGTGGGCGACGTCCCTGGCCGTGGTCGTCGTGGCAGCGCTCGCGATCGCCACCGTGGTCGTCGTCGGACGGCTGGGCAGTGGTGCGATCCCCGTCGTGTCGGACGTCCAGGCAGCCTCGACCGCGTCGTCCGTCACGTTCACCTGGGACGACCCGGGGCTCCGCAACGGCGACACCTACGTGATCTCCTCCAACGGTGCAGCCAGCCAGCAGACCGGCGCCCGCTTCGTCGTCTCCGGGAAGAAGGGCGACGAGGAGTGCATCGCCGTCGCGGTCAACCGCGACGGCAAGACCGGCGTGGCGAGCGCCCAGAAGTGCGCCACGATCGGGAGCGCCGGGTGATCCGGGCGCTCCTCGCCAAGCACCGTTCGGCCGCGGTGACCGTCGGTGCGTCGATCGTCGTGGGCGCGGTCGTGGCGACCGCGGCCGTCGCCTCGACCGGCTACCACACGCAGCGTGTCGACCTCGGGGACGGCACCGTGTGGGTGCCGTCCGCCGAGTACGGCGCGGTGGGCCGCGCGAACACCGGCGTCCTGCAGCTGAACACGGCCGTCGAGACCGCGAGCGACAGCCTCTCCGTGCTGCAGCGCGGCTCGACCGTGTACAGCGTGGACGACACGAAGGGGACCGTGGCGAAGGTCGACGTCGCCGACGCGACCGTCGCCGACCCGGTGACCCTGCCCGCGGGGTCGCCGCAGGTCTTCTTCGCCGGCTCCACCGCGGTCATCGGCAACGGCGACACCGGCGAGCTCTGGGCGACACCGGCGAAGGACCTCGGCGAGTTCGACGCGTCCACGAAGGCCGACCTCACGCTCGGCGCCGACGCGGTCTTCGACGCGTCCGACGAGCACGTGGCCGTCTACTCGCCGAAGACCGGCACGGCGTCGCTCGTCGACGTCGGCACCACCCTGACCGTGGCCGAGCGGTGGACCGTCAAGATGGACCGCGCCGACGACTTCCAGGTCGCGTCCTTCGGCAACCACGTCGCGGTGCTCGACCGGACGTCCGGCGAGGTGTCCGTCGACGGGGACACGGTGGACCTCGGCGACCGCGTCGGGACGTCCCCGTCGCTCCAGCGGTCCACCGACGACGCATCCGAGGTCGTCGTCGCGGGGACCGCCGGGCTCGTCCGCGTCTCGGCGTCCGGCAGTGTGGACGCCACCGCACTGCAGGTGTCCGGACGCGCGGCTCGGCCGACGGTCGTCGGGTCCTGCACCTACGCTGCGTGGGCCGGTGGTCAGGCGATCGACACCTGCCGTGGGAACGCACTCCAGCGGCTCGCGGACACCGCGGGCACGAGCGACCTCCAGATCCTGCACAACGGCGAGACCGTCGTCGCGAACGACGCCCAGAGCGGGCGTTCCTGGGCGATCGACCGCAGCGGTCAGCTGATCGACAACTGGTCCGACCTCATCAAGAAGGACGACGACCAGCAGCAGGAGCAGGTGTCCGACGACGACCCCGAGGTCGACAAGGACCAGAAGCCGCCGGTCGCGGTCGACGACGACCTGGGCGCTCGTCCGGGACGCACCACGAGCCTCCCGGTCCTGCTCAACGACTACGACCCGAACGGCGACCCGATCGTCATCAGCGAGGTCGGCCGCGTCGACGACGCGGTCGGCGACGTCGCGATCGTCGGCGACGGACAGCGCCTGCAGATCACGCTGTCGGCTCGTGCCAGCGGCACCGTGTCGTTCCCGTACACGATCACGGACGGCAACGGCGGGTCGGACACGGCCACGGTCAAGGTGACGGTTCGTCCCGACTCGGCGAACGATCCGCCACGACAGGTGCGGGACACGTCAGCCGACGTCGTGCAGAACGGTCACGTCGTCACCAACGTGCTCGGCGACTGGGTGGACCCCGACGGCGACCCCGTGTACCTGAAGTCGGCGACGGCGTCCGACGGCGACCGGGTGTCGACGACGCCGGACGGACTCCTCGACTACCGCAACGCGAGCGGGCGGACGGGAGACCGTGCCGTCCAGCTCGTGGTGAGCGACGGCCGGGCCGACGGCCGCGGGTCCGTCACCGTGCACGTCGCGAAGCAGGGCAGTGTGCCCCTGTACGCCGACCCGTTCCCGGTGCAGGGCTACGCGGGCAAGGCCTTCAGCGTCGACCCGCTCGACCACGTGCGCGGCGGCAACGGCACCGTCACGTTGACGAGCGTCTCCTCGGCGTCGGGGCTGACCGTCACACCGAGCTACGACGCCGGGACCTTCCGCGTCCTGGGCGCCGGCGCCGGCGACCACCAGCTCGAGTACACCGTCACGGACGGCACGAAGACCACGAGCGGCATCGTCCGGATCACGATCCTGGCGCCACCGGACGCCTCGACCGCACCGATCACCACACCGAAGACGGTGTTCGTCAACACCCTGTCGACGAAGGACACCGACGTCACCGCGACGGACATCGACCCCGCGGGCGGCGTGCTCCTCGTGACCGCGCTCGACGGGCCCGAGCGCGGGTCCGGCGTCCAGGCGAGCATCCTCGATCAGCACACCGTCCGCGTCACGCTCACGGCGCCGCTCGACGGGCCCGTGTCGTTCGGGTACACCGAGACGAACGGGCTCGCCTCGGCGACCGGCACGATCACCGTCGTCGAGATCCCCAAGCCGGACCGCATCCAGCCCCCGGTCGCCCAGCCGGACACCGCGACCGTGCGGGTCGGCGACGTCGCGAACATCGACGTCCTCGCGAACGACACCCAGCCCGAGGGTGAGCCGCTGACGCTGCAACCCGAGCTCGTGCAGAACGTCCCGGGCGACGGCGGGCTGCTCTTCGCGTCGGGCGACCACCTCCGGTACCTCGCGCCGACCACCCCGGGCAGCTACACCGCCGTGTACCGGGTCGCCGGGCCCGACGGACAGTACGCCGACGCGACCGTCTCCATCTCGGTGCGAGAGCAGGACGCAGCGACGAACAACCCGCCCGTGCCGCAGACCGTCACCGCGCGCGTCGTCGCCGGACAGTCGGTCCGGGTGTCGATCCCGTTGAACGGCATCGACCCCGACGGCGACTCCGTGCAGCTCGTCGGCGTCGCGTCCAACCCGGACAAGGGTTCCGTGAGCGACGTCGCGTCCGACTCCCTGACCTACGAGGCGGGCGACTACTCGGCCGGCACCGACGAGTTCACCTACACGGTCGTCGACGCACTCGGTGCCCGTGCCACCGGCACCGTCCGCGTCGGCATCGCCCCGCGTGCCGAACAGGCGTCGAACCCCGTGGCCGAGGCCGACCACGTGACCATCCGTCCCGGCGGCTCCGTCACCGTCCGTGTCCTGCAGAACGACTCCGACCCCGAGGGTGGTCAGCTGACCGTCACCGAGGCGCAGCCCACCGCGAAGGGCGTCACGGCGAAGATCCTGCAGAAGCAGCAGATCCGCGTCACACCACCGAAGACCGCGAAGGACGGCGACTACGCCGTCCTGTACACGGTCGCGAACGAGAACGGCGGGGCCAGTACCGCGTTCCTCACCGTGACGGTCGACCCGGACGCCCAACCCCTGCGGCCCGAGGTCGACGACACGACGCTCGACCTGCAGGACATCCTGCACCGGCAGAGCGTCACCGTCGACGTCCTCGACAACGTGTTCTTCGCCGAGGGCACCACCGCCGACCTGAAGGTGGGCGTGGTGGACGGCTACGGCGACACCGCACGCACGACGGACGACCAGCGGATCGTCGTCCGCCTGACCGACGACTCGCAGGTCATCCCGTTCTCGGTGGCTCGGGTCGACCACCCGGACATCGTTTCCTACGGGTTCATCCACGTCCCCGGATTCGACGACGCCCTGCCCCAGGTCAACCGGACCGCCGGTGCGATCACGGTCAAGAGCGAGGCCACCGTCCGCATCCCGCTGTCGAAGTACGTGGTGACGGCGAACGGACAGACGGCGAAGATCACCGACGACGGCACCGTGAAGGCGACGCACGCCAACGGGCAGGACCTCGTCGTCGATTCGTCGAACCTGCAGTTCACGTCGTCGAAGCTCTACTACGGCAACGCGTCGATCTCGTTCGAGGTCACCGACGGATCGAACGCGAACGGCGGGAAGGGCCGCGTCGCGACGCTCGTGCTGCCGATCAAGGTGACACCCCGCTCCAACCAGCCGCCCGCGTTCACGGGGTCCGCGGTGGACATGCAGCCGGGGGAGTCGCGCACGATCGACCTCACCAAGCTGACCGACTACCCGTACCCGAAGGACCTGCCGGAGCTCCGCTACTCCGTCGTCAGCAAGCCCTCCGACGGCACGACCGCGACGATCTCGGGCCAGAAGCTGACCGTGAAGGTCGCCGACACCGCGAAGAAGAACACCACCGCCGCCATCGGCATCGGCGTGGCCGACGACGCGAACCAGGGCCGGAGCGGCGTCGTGAACGTCGACGTGGTCGCGTCCACCCGACCGCTCGTCCAGCCGGGCGCGGACAAGTCGATCACCAAGCGCGGTGCGACGACGACGATCGACGTCCTGCAGAACGATCAGCCGACCAACCCGTTCCCCGAGCAGCGACTGCGGGTCGTCAACATCCGCGGGCTGTCCGGTGGCCTGCCCAGCGGCGTGACGGTCACCCCGAGCGCGGACAAGTCCCGCCTGCAGGTGAGCGTCTCCGCGAACGCCAAGCCCGTCGACACGCACCTGCAGTACCAGGTCGCCGACGCCACCGACGACCCCGACCGGTACGTCTGGGGCGACGTGACGATCTCCGTGCAGGACGTCCCCGACGCACCAGGAGCCCCGACGCGCACCGGGTCCTACGAGGGCGGTCAGGCGACGCTGACCTGGTCGACGCCGCAGGCGAACAACTCGCCCATCACCGGGTACCGGCTGCAGGGCACGAACGGCGTCGCGAAGGACTGTGGCACCGCGACGGTGTGCACGATCACCGGACTCGACCCGGCGGGCTCGTACCGGTTCACGGTCGTGGCGACGAACGCCATCGGCGACTCGAAGGCGTCTGGGGAGTCCGCACCGATCAGCGCCGACTTCGTTCCCGCACCGCCCAAGGGCATCAGCGTCACGCCGAGCAAGAGCACGCCGAACCAGCTCGACGTCGCCTGGAACAAGGTCGACGCCCCGAACAACGGGACCGCGGTCGACAACTACGTCGTGACGATCCAGGGCCCCGGGCTGTCCACGTCGCGGAACGTGGGCACCGCCACGAACACGTCGTTCACCGGCGCGCAGAGTGCTGCGCAGTACACGGTCACCGTGTCCGCCCGGAACGGCGCGGACCGGAACAACACCGTGGTGCAGTGGAACTCGGCGTCGGCCACGGGTGCCGCTGTCGGTGTGCCGGGCAAGCCGGCGAACGTCTCCGCGAACGTCAGCAGCAACGACGACGGCACCGGGAAGTCCGTGGTCACTGTCACCTGGGGCGCGGCGGACGCGGCCGGGGGCCCTTCGATGAGCTACGGCGTGTTCCAGTCCGGGAACATCGATTGCAACAACCTGCCCGGAGGGTCGTTGGGCTCGTCGAGCCCGACGACGGTGACCGGCGTGGGTGGCGGCAGGCGCACCTTCGCGGTGACCGTCTCGAACGGCTTCTTCTGCAACGTCCAGTACACGGAGACCACGGCGTACCAGCGACCGGACGGCACGGACACCCCGACTGTCGCGCTGACGTCTGAGAGTTCCAGTTTGCCCAACGCGCTGATCACCGCGCCGCGAACGGACGTCGACCATTACCTGCTCGAGACCGGGAGCGGCACCCCCGTCACCCTGCAACCGGGCCAGTCCTGGAGCGGTGTACCCGGCGGCGGTGCTCGGAACGTCCCTGTGACCGTGACGCTTCGGGCCTGCGGCGGTCCCGGCACGTCGTTCTGCACGCAGGATGCGCAGTCCAAACAGGTGCGTGCGGCCGCTCTCGACGCAACTGCTTCGGTCGACGCAGCAAAGCAGGGCACCCCGATCGCGGTCGACGGACCATCTGGTGCCGGAATGAGCGTTCGGTACACGGCGCGCTGGTACGGGAGCGACGACGGTAGCGGCCTGTTCACGACTGATTCGTGGGACGCATCAGCCCCGGCACCGAGTCCGCCACTGCTCGCTGGCTCGGTTCGCGTGCAAGCCACGCTGACGCTGTCGCTCGGCGATGGATCGAGCCTGACCACCACCGGCGACCTGTCCGCCGCGGTGGCAGTGGCGCCCGCGGATCCGCCCGCGACGGACCCGTCCACCGCGCCGTCCGAGTAACGACTCACCGCCGCCGCTCACCGTACGCTGCCCCTACCGCCATCCCCGAGAACGAGGAACGACACCGCATGAGCATGACCCCGGAGCAGGCCACCTGGTTCGCCGACGTCGCAGGCCGCATCGTGACCAACGTCGAGCAGGTGCTCCTCGGGAAGACGTTCGTGATCCGCCTGGCGGTCACGGCGATGCTCAGCGAGGGCCATCTCCTCCTCGAGGACGTCCCCGGCACGGGGAAGACGAGCCTCGCCCGGGCGATGGCGCAGAGCGTGCAGGGGTCGACGAACCGCATCCAGTTCACGCCGGACCTGCTGCCGGGCGACATCACCGGCATCAGCGTCTACGACCAGAAGACCCAGGAGTTCGACTTCCACCGCGGTCCGGTCTTCTCGAACATCGTCCTGGCCGACGAGATCAACCGTGCGAGCCCGAAGACCCAGTCGGCACTGCTCGAGGCGATGGAGGAGTCCGCGGTCACGGTCGACGGCGTGAACCACAAGCTCGCGGCGCCGTTCATGGTCATCGCGACGCAGAACCCCGTCGAGCAGGCGGGGACGTACCGGCTCCCGGAGGCGCAGCTCGACCGGTTCCTCATGAAGGCGTCGATCGGGTACCCGGACCACGCGGCGACGGTGAAGATCCTCGAGACCTCCTCGGCGCCGTCGAGTTCTGTCCCGCTCGCGAGCGTCGTGCCGGCCGCGACGATCACCGAGATGGCGACGCTCGCCCGCTCGGTGCACGTCGACCCGGTGATCGCGGACTACGTCGCGCGCCTGGTCGACGCGACGCGTTCGGCGAGCGAGGTCCGCCTGGGCGTCAGCGTCCGTGGCGCGATGGGCCTGATGCGCGCATCGCGGGTGTTCGCTGCGCTGAACGCGCGGCACTACGTCACGCCCGACGACGTGAAGGCCTTGGCGGTTCCGACCCTGGCGCACCGTCTGGTGCTCGACGCCGAGGCGGAGTTCGACGGCGTCAGCGCCACGAGCGTCATCGCGCAGCTGCTGGTCGAGACGCCGCCGCCGGCGGACCGGGCCGCGTCGTGACCGACCGCCGGCCCGTCTCCACGCGGTCGCGCCGCCCGTCCTCGACGCGGTCGCGTCGCGGGACGACGGCGTACGAGCGCACGGGGACGGTCGCCGGCCTCACGAACGTCCGCACACGGCTGGTCGGGGACCGTGAGGGCGTGGCAGCGGATGCTGTCGTCGGTCTCGCCAGGGCCTGGTCGACGGCCTGGAGGCTCGTCAAGCGTGGGTGGGCAGAGCTCTCGGCCGTGGTCACCGGCCTGGGATGGACGGTGGCAGCACTCACGCTCGTCGCGTTCGTGCTCGGGTACCGTTTCGGGCTGCGTGAGGTCGTCGTGGTCGGCTTCGCGGGTGCGCTCCTGGTGGTCGTCGCGGCCGTCGCGCTCATCGGTCGGTCGCGTCTGGTGATCCGGATGCGGCTGCCGCAGCACCGGGTGGCGGTGGGGGACCCGGCTGGTGTCGTCGTCACCGCCGAGAACCCGGTCCGCCTGCCGTCGGTGCCGATCACGGTCGAGGTCCCGGTGGGGACTGGGCTCGTCGACGTGGCGATCCCGTCGATCGGCTCCCGGGGGACCTTCGAGCAGGAGGTCCCGGTGCCGACCGTCCGGCGCGGGGTGCTCGACGTGGGCCCGGTGACCGGTGTGCGTGCGGACCCCGTCGGTCTGGTGCGCCGGGAGATCGTGTGGACGGCGCGCGAGCAGGTCATCGTGCACCCGCGGACCATCGCGATCCCGTCGACGAGCACGGGGCTCGTCCGTGACCTCGAGGGCCAGGCGACGACGGACCTCTCACCCTCGGACATCGCCTTCCACGCCATCCGCGAGTACATGCCCGGCGACGACCCGCGAACGATCCACTGGAAGTCGACGGCGAAGTCGGGTGCGCTGATGGTCCGGCAGTTCGAGGACACCCGACGGTCACATCTGGTGGTGGCGCTGGGACTCTCGCGCGCCGAGTTCGCCGACGACGAGGAGTTCGAGCTCGCGGTCAGCGCTGCGGCGTCCCTCGGGACACGGGCCATCCGGGACGGCCGGGAGGTCTCCGTCGTCGTCTCCGAGCGCACGCCCGAGTTCGCGAAGCGCGCGGTGTACGCGGTGCGGTCGCTGCCCACGGTGACCCCGACGCGGCTGCTCGACGACTTCGCCTCCGTGGGCCTCGCAGACGCCTGCCTGCCGATCGCGGAGGTGTCGCGCATCGTCGGCAGCGACACCGCGGGGATCTCCGTCGCCTTCCTCGTCGTCGGGTCGACCGTCGAGCTGCCCGCGCTGCGGCTGGCTGCGACACGGTTCCCCGTCGGCGTCGAGGTCGTCGCCGTCATCTGCGAACCCGAGGCGCAACCGCGGTTCCTCCGCGTCGCCGGACTCACCGTCATGACGATCGGCTACCTCGACGACCTGCGCCACGCCCTGCACCGATCGGCGGCGGCCGCATGAGCGTCGCGGCACCCCCGGAGACGCGGGCCCGGAAGACGGTCCGCCGCGATGCCCGCCGGCTCGCGCCGTCGCGGCTGGTCGGTGGGACCCTCGCGACCTGGCTGCTCCTGGCCGTGGCGTGTGTGGCGTGGTGGCCCGTCTACCGTGACGACTCCATGATCGTGGCCGCGGTGACGGCGGTGGTGTTCGGCACCCTGGTCGCCCTCGTCGGCACGGTGTTCCGGCTCCCGACCGCGGTCGTCGCCGTCGCGACCGTCGCGGTCTTCACCCTCACCGGCGTCCCGGCTGCCGTCCCGGGTCAGGCCAACGGGATCCTCCCGACCGGGCAGGGCCTGGTCGACCTCTTCGCCGGCGTCGCCCTCGGCTGGAAGCGGCTGGTGACCATCAGCCTGCCGGTCGGTTCCTACGAGGCGTTGCTCGTGCCGTTCTTCGCGACGCTGCTCGTCGCGACGGTGACGGCCGTGAGCGTGGCGACCCGTGCCTCCAGGCAGGAACTGGCGAGCATCCCGGCGCTGGTGCTCTTCGCAGCCGGTGTGGTGATCGGGCCGAGCCGTCTGGACACGTCCATCGTGACGGCAGTCGCACTCACCGGGATCGCGCTCGTGTGGGCGCTGACCGTGCGGCACGCGCGGCGGGCGGTCGCCGTGGCGACCACCATCGGTGCGCGGGTCCCGCTCGCGCGGTCGGTCCTCCGGCCTGCGCTCGTGGGGACCGGCACCATCGTCGCCGCGGCCGTCGTCGCGACCGGTCTGGGGCTCGTGGCACCGCCCTCGGTCGGCCGGACCGTCGCGCGGACCGATGTGGTGAAGCCCTTCGACCCGAGGGACTACGTCAGCCCGCTGAGCGGGTTCCGTGCCTACGAGGAGCAGACCGAGTCCGACACCACTCAGCTGCGGGTGACCGGCCTGCCCGAGAACGGGTTCGTGCGCATCGCGACGCTCGACACGTACGACGGTGTCGTCTACCGCGTCGGCGGTGCCGACGGTTCGACCGCCTCCGGGACCTTCGAACGGGTCCCGACGTCCGTCGACGTCCGCGGCGTGCAGGGCACGACGGTGCGCGTCGGCGTCACCGTCGACGGGTACAGCGGTGTGTGGCTGCCCACCGTCGGCGACCTCGAACGGGTGGACTTCACCGGGTCGGGCGCCGAGCAGGAACGTGGAGCGTTCTTCTACAACGGCTCCACCGCGACCGGTGCCGTCGTCGGCGGTGTCGGCGACGGCACCCGGTACGACCTGACCGCGGTGGTGCCGGACCAACCGACCGACGACCAGCTCGCCTCGGCGCGTCCCGGCGGTGCCTCGATCCCGACACCGCGGTCGGTGCCGGACGCGGTCCGCGACACGGTGGACGCGTACACGGGGGATGCCGAGACCGACGGCGCGAAGCTCGTGGCGATGGTGCAGGAGCTCAAGCGGAACGGGTACGTGAGCCACGGGGTCGGCGACGACCGTGCGAGCCGATCGGGGCACGGTGCGGACCGGATCCAGGAACTCCTCACGTCCCCGCTGATGATCGGCGACCAGGAGCAGTACGCGGCCGCCGCGGCCCTGATGGCGAACCAGCTCGGGTTCCCGGCCCGCGTGGTCATGGGGTTCTCGGCCGGTGGTGACGCCGGAGGGAGCGCCGCCGAAGGGACGACCTCGGGCGGCACGACCACCTTCCGCGGGTCGGACGTCACCGCACGCATCGAGGTCGACACGGCCCAGTGGGGGTGGGTCATGATCGACCCGAACCCGACCGTCCGGGACATCCCGGACGAGCAGCAGCAGACGCCGCAGCCGGTCACACGACCGGAGACCGTCGTCCCGCCGCCCCCGGCCGAGCAGCAGGACCAGTCGCAGCAGGCACCGCCGCAGAGTGACCGCAACACCCCGCCCGTCCAGCCGCTGTGGTTGCAGATCCTGCTCGCAGCGCTGCCGTGGGTGCTCGCGACGCTCGGCTTCGTGGCCCTCGTGCTGCTGCCGTTCGGCGTGATCGTGCTCCTGAAGCGGATCCGACGCCGACGGCGACGTCGGGCGGGGACCCCGCGGGCGCGGATCGTCGGCGCGTGGGACGAGTACCGTGACGCCCTCATCGACCGCGGCCACGACGTCGGGCGCTCGGCGACCCGGCGCGAAGCGGTCGTCGGCGCACCGGGTGACGGTGGCACCGGACTGGCTGCGCTCGCTGACCGATCGGTGTTCGGGCCGAACGACGCCGACGTGACCGCGGCCGACCGGATGTGGTCCGCCGCGGACGACGCGATCGCGAGCCTGCGAACGGGGCGAACGCGCAAGGAACGCATCCGGGCAGCTGTGTCGCTCCGGTCCCTGCGGATCGCCGACGCGTCGCGATCGGCCGGAGTCTCCGTGGCATCGGTCGTCGGCCGACGACGCCCGCGCTCCGGCCGCGGCCAGGGTCCGGGGGAGCCTCGTGACTACGATGGCCTGCAGGCCGGCGAGCGTCGTGGACGGCCGAGTGAGGACAGAGGCAACCCGTGATCAGATGCGAACACTGCGGATCGATGCTCCCGGACGGAGCGATCTTCTGCGGTGAGTGCGGGCGTGCGGTGACCGCTGCAGCGAGCCGACGCCCCGCCGCTCAGCCGCCGGTCGAACAGGCCCCGCCGCCGCCCCTGCAGCAGCCCGATGTGCACGGGCGTCGCCAAGATCCCGCCACCGACGCCTGGTTGCCCGAGGCGACCCTCGACCCCGCCACCCGCGCGTGGCTCACCGGAACCGACCGTTCCGACGAGCAGCCGCCGGCGGCCGTCCCCGTCCAGCGTCCCGACGACCACGCCCCGCGCACCGCTCCGACGCACGTGCACGGAGGCGGCTCCGGGCTCACGGACTGGGCCGGTCAGGAGCAGCGCGGCGCCGACGTCCCGCCGGCTCCCGCGCGGCCGGAGGCGCCGCAGCCGCCCGCGGCACCGGAGCAGCCCTTCGCACCGGAGCCGGTCGAGCCGCCACTCGACCCGAACGCCTACCCCTCCGAGCCCGAGGACCCCGAGGTGACCCGCCTCGCCGAGCGGTCGGAATCGCCCGCACCCGTACACGAGGACCCGGCAGCGGCCGCCGCGCCGGCCGTTGCGCCGGTGTGGAGCCGTCCCGACGAGCAGGCACCCCCCGCCGCCCCCGCCGGCCCGTCCTGGTGGGTCGGACGTCCGAGCGCACAGGCCGCCGCCGAGCCCGTCGAGGACGACATCGCCGAGCCGACCGGAGCGCCCGAAGTGGTCTCGCCGCCGCAGGCGAACGACACGGCCGTCGTCGAGCCCCTCGTCGATCGTCGTCCGCTGCGCCCGACACCCCTGGTGAACCCGGTGAACCAGGTCACCACGTGCCACGTGTGCGGTCATCAGCTCGAGCCGGACGACATCTTCTGCGCCGAGTGCGGTGCGGTGCGTCCCGCCGTGACGGCTGCCTTCACCGGCCCGATCGTCCCGCTGCCGATGGACCGGCCGGACTGGGCGGCGGACGACTCTGAAGGCGCTGACGGAGACGCCGAAGCCGAACCCGAAGTTGGCTCTGACGCTCCCGCTGACGCCGACGAGGCCAGCGCGGACGACGTCGTCGAGCCGGCCACCGCGCCGTCCACCGAGGTGCCGTCCGACTCCGTGGGTGCGGTGCCGGAGGAGACCCCGCGCACCCCGCTCAGACAGCGTGGCGTCCACGCGGCCCCGGTCGTCGACGAGCCGCCCGCTGACGCCCCGGACGACGCTTCGTACGCTCCTCCGACGGCACCCGGGTCCGCGACGCACCCGTCGTCGGCGCCGTCCGCCCCGGACACCGCCGCGATCGGCGTTCCGGCCGCCGCCCCGCTCCCACCGGTGCCGGGCATGACCGGCCCCGTGCTGCCGCTCCCGACGGCCGACGGTGCTCCGACCAGTGCCGACGGCGACCTCGAGGACGACGTCGACGAGACCCGCATCGTCACCAAGACCCCGACCCGTGCGCCCTTCGTGCTGCACTTCAGCACGGGTGAGCGGTTCGGCGTGCACGGGACGGGCCTGGTCGGACGACTCCCGCGTCCGCAGCCGGGCGAGCGGTTCGACGACCTGCTGACCGTGCACGACCCGGGCAAGTCGGTCTCGAAGACCCATCTCGAGCTCGGTCGCGACGGTGACGACCTGTGGGTGTCCGATCGGTTCTCCGGCAACGGCACCGTCGTCCGGCACATCGACGGCTCGATCCGTCGCTGTGAGCCGGGTCGTCGGTACCGGGTGGAGCGCGGCGCACGCGTGGACATCGGGGAGCAGTTCTTCCTCGTGCAGTGACGCTTCGGGGCTCCTCCTCAACAGGGGAGCCCCGTGCAGTCCTGTGCACAACTGACGCCGGGTGACCCTGACGCTCGGGCGCGGTGTGGTGCGCTGAGGGGATGACACCGTTCGCCGCTCGATGCGTCCTCGTCGGTGCGGCGGTCGCCGTGACGGTTGCCGGCGTCGTGGCACCGGTAGCAGGGACGTCTCGCGCGGTGTTCTTCGTCGCGGCAGCGTGCTGTGCGGTGATCGACGTCCTGCTCGTCCGCGCCACACGGGCGGCGGGGGCCGAGGCGGCGCGGCCGGACGCCGCCGCCGTCACGACGATCGGCCCTGTGGTGGTGGCGCCGGGACCGTCGGACGACGCGGGGCCGCCTGCGCTGCCCATGATCGTGCTCGGTTCGACGGACGATGGGCGCACGATCGGCGCCGAGGGCAGTGGCCCCACCCACATCGCGGTCGTCGGCACCGGCGTCCTCGCGGTGGCGGTCTTCCGAGCGGTCGCTGCACAGGCCCGCGCGGCCGCGGCGGCCTCGGGGACATCGATCCGGGTCGCGAGCGCGCCGGAACTGCGGACCCTCGTCGCGAGCCAGGACGAGCGATGCCCACCGATGCCCGCCGGCACCGCGGCCGTCGTCTGCGACGTCGGCGCGCGTGACCCCACGACGGTGGTGCTCGTGGCCGGACCCGGTCAGGTGCCGAGGACGTGGGATCTCGTGGTCGAGGTCACCCGGTACGGGTGCTCCGTCCGTCGGCGCGACGAGACGACCGGCGTCCCGGTGTCACCGGTCCTGCCGGAGCTCGACCCGTGACGCGCGGACCGGGCCGGACCGGACCGGGCCGGGCCGGGCCGGACCGGACCGGGCAGGACCGGTCAGCGGAGCCCGTCGCCGGCTCGCAGGACGCCCACCCGCACACCTCCGCCGAGGACCTTCTCGCCCGTCGCTGCCATCACGTCGGCGACACCCGCCGCGTCCACCAGGCCGTTGCGCTCGAGCAGGGTGAGCGCGGCCAGCGTCCCGGCACGCTGCGCCCCGTCGAGGGTCTTCACCGCCACGGCTGCTCCACCGGGGAGGCCCATGACCATGACGCCCTCGGCCCCGAGCTTCGCGAGCACCCGCAGCCGCTCGATCGTCACGGTGTTGGCGCGTCCGACGCCGTCGATCGCCCACGGGTGGTCGAGCACCGCGTCGGTCAGCGCAGCGGTGTCGGCCTCGGCACGTGCGACGACGCCCGCGAACCCGCGAGCGAGTCCGGCCAGGGTGAGCGGGAACACGGGGGCACCGCACCCGTCGGTGCCGACGACGTCGACCGTCTCGTGCGTGAACTCCTCGACGGTCGAACGGACGCGCTGCTGGAGCGGGTGCGTGATGTCGAGGTAGGTCTCCTCGTCCCACCCGTTGACCCGGCAGGCCGCGAGCATGCCGGCGTGCTTGCCGGAGCAGTTCATCGCCAGCCTCCGGGGCTCGGTCATGGTGCGCGCGGTCGCCCGGTCGAACGGCAGGTCCGGCGGGCAGCCGAGGTCGGCCTCGACGTGGTCGAACGACTCGAGCATGTGGAGCGCGATCGCCTGGTGCGCGGCCGTGCCGGCGTGGCTCGCCGTGGTGAGCACGAGCTCCTCGTCGGAGAACACCGCCCCGGCACGCCGGACGGCGAGTGCCTGGAAGGGCTTCATCGTCGATCGGGGGTAGATGCTCGCCTGCACGTCGCCGACGGAGTCGATGACGGTGCCGTCGGCCGACACCACCACACCGGCGCCGACGTGGCGGCTCTCGTCGAACCCGTTGCGGTCGAGGACCGCGAGTTCGACCGACCCGTCGGCGGTGAGAGGATGGCGATCAGTGCGGACGTCGGGGCTCACCGTCATGCCGCAATCGTACCGAGCCGAAGGGGCCGCACCGTGACCGACCACTCCTACGAGGTCTCCGTCCGCTGGACCGGCGACCGTGGCACCGGCACGAGCGGCTACCGCGAGTACGGCCGTGACCACGACGTCGTCGCACCGGGCAAGCCCGACATCGCGGGCTCCGCGGACCCGACGTTCCGCGGCGACCGCGACCGGTGGAACCCCGAGGAACTCGTCGTCGCCGCCCTCGCGCAGTGCCACATGCTCAGCTACCTGCACGTCGCCGTGACGCAGGGCTTCACCGTCGTCGACTACGAGGACCGCGCGACGGCGAGCCTGAACCTCAACCGGGACGGCTCCGGTGAGCTGACCGAGGCGACCCTGCACCCGGTCGTGACCATCCTCGAGGCGGACCGCGTCGCCGACGCCGAAGCAGCGCACGCCACGGCGTCGAACCTCTGCTTCATCGCCCGGTCCGTCGCGTTTCCTGTGCACCACGCGCCGCACACCACGGTGCGTGCGGCAGACTAGGTCCTCGTGAAGCGTCTGCGTCTGCTCCCGATCGCCCTCGTCCCCGCCGTCGTGCTGGGACTCGCCGCGTGCTCCGGATCCGGTTCGTCCGGTTCCTCGGCCACGCCGAGCGCGTCGTCGAGCGCCACCGCGGCGGCGATCAGGTCCTGCCCGGATCCCGGTTCGGCCTCGAAGGCGATCGACGTCACGGGTGCGTTCGGTGGCACGACCGCCCCGACGGTGAAGTTCGACAAGGGACTGTCAGCGAAGAAGCCGCAGGCCAGCACCGTCGTGCAGGGCACGGGCAAGGCGCTCAAGGACGGCGACTACGCGCAGGTGTCGTACAGCGTGTACCAGGCCTCCGACGCGAAGAAGCTCGGCACGGTCGGCTTCGACCAGGGCAACCCGCAGGTCCTCTCGGTCGGCGGCACCGGCTTCGGCGCGCTGCTCGCGTGCGCGAACGTCGGCGACCGCATCGCTGCGATCGGCCAGTCCTCGGCGCTCGGCTTCAACACCGGCGGCGAGATCGTCGTCGTCGCCGACGTGGTGGCGCAGACCCCGACGAAGTCGAACGGCACCCCGCAGACGCAGGACCCGAAGCTCCCGACCGTCAAGGACAAGGCCGACGGCGAGCCGGAGATCACCATCCCGAAGGGCGTCGCCGCGCCGACGAAGACCACGCCTGAGGTCATCAAGCAGGGCACCGGCGCCACGATCGCGGACGGCGACACCGCGCTGGTCCAGTACAAGGGCGTCGTCTACGACACCGGCAAGGAGTTCGACTCCTCGTGGTCGAAGGGCGCCCCGACGACCTTCACGATCTCCGAGGGCTCGCTCATCAAGGGCTTCGTGACGGGCCTGGTCGGCCAGAAGATCGGGTCGCAGGTCCTCATCGTCGTCACCCCGGACGACGGCTACGGGGCGAACCCCGCCGAGGGCTCGGGCATCCCGAAGAACGCCACGCTGGTGTTCGTCGTCGACATCCTCGCCAAGGGCTGAGCCGTGACGGCGACCGGCGCCTCCGACCGCCCCGCGGCATCCGCGAAGCGCCGCATCGTCGTCCTCGGCAGCACCGGCTCGATCGGCACGCAGGCGCTCGACGTCGTCGCCCGCAACCCGGACCGCTTCGAGGTGGTCGGCCTCACCGCGGGCAGCAACCGTGACCTCGTCGCCGAGCAGGCCGAGCGCTTCGGCGTCCGTGACACCGCGTTCGGCGCCGAGGACTCGGAACGCCTGGTGCGCAGCGTCGAGGCCGACGTCGTCCTGAACGGCATCACCGGGTCGGTCGGCCTCGGTCCGACCCTGGCCGCGCTCGAGTCCGGCGCGACGCTCGCCCTGGCGAACAAGGAGAGCCTGATCGTCGGCGGTCCGCTCGTGCAGGCCGCCGCGGCCCCCGGGCAGATCGTCCCCGTCGACAGCGAGCACTCCGCGATCGCCCAGGCGCTCCGTTCCGGGGCCCCGGACGAGGTCCGTCGGCTGGTCCTCACCGCGAGCGGTGGTCCGTTCCGTGGCCGCTCACGCGACGAGCTCCGTGACGTCACGCCGGCGCAGGCCCTCGCACACCCGACGTGGGACATGGGCCTGGTCGTCACGACGAACTCCGCGACGCTCGTCAACAAGGGGCTCGAGGTCATCGAGGCGCACCTGCTCTTCGGCGTCCCCTACGACCGCATCGACGTCACGGTGCACGCGCAGTCGATCGTGCACTCGATGGTCGAGTTCGTGGACGGTTCGACCATCGCGCAGGCCTCGCCGCCGGACATGCGGTTGCCGATCGCGCTCGGGCTCGCGTGGCCGGACCGCGTCCCGCACGTCGGCGTCCCGCTCGACTGGACGACGGCGAGCACGTGGACCTTCGAGCCGCTCGACACCGACGCGTTCGGCGCGGTCGCCCTCGCGAAGCAGGTCGGCGAGCTCGGCGGCACGTTCCCCGCGGTGTTCAACGCCGCGAACGAACAGGCGGTCGCCGCGTTCCACGCGGGCGCGATCGGCTTCCTCGACATCGTCGACACGGTCGAGCGGGTGGTCGAGGAGCACACGCCGGGGGAGCCCTCCCTGCAGGGCGTGCTGGCAGCGGAGCGCTGGGCGCGCACCGCGGCGGACCGCGCGCTGTCCCGCTGACGCGAGTCGCGCCTCCAGTCCGAGCGTGGTGACCACGTGACGGACGGGAGGCACGACTCACCTCCCAGGGCGCGCTCGGCTCCGTCATGGGATCGGTCCCGTACCCTTTCCCGGTGACCGTCGAATCCGTCCTGCTCTTCGTCCTCGGCGTGGTCGTCTTCATCATCGGCCTGCTGGTCTCGATCGGACTCCACGAGCTGGGCCACCTGTCCTTCGCGAAGCTGTTCAACGTCAAGGTGACGCAGTACTCGCTGGGCTTCGGCAAGGCGATGTGGTCGTTCAAGCGGGGCGAGACGGAGTACGGCATCCGCCCGATCCTGCTCGGCGGCTACATCTCGATGGTCGGCATGCTGAAGCCGCGGGCCTCGGGGCGGGCCAATGCGATCACGAACACCGGCATGTACGGCGCCTTCGTGCAGGATGCCCGGCAGGCGAGTGCCGAGCAGATCGCGGACTCGGGCGGCGACGACTCCCGGGCGTTCTACCGGCTGGTCTGGTGGAAGCGCATCATCGTGATGGTCGCCGGTCCCGCGATGAACCTCGTGATCGGCATCTTCCTGTTCGGGGTACTCCTCGTCGGGTTCGGGGCGCCCACGACCACCTTCACGTCGAGCGTCGACTGCGTCCTGCCGACGAGCCAGGCCACCACGTGTGCCTCGGGCGATGCGGTGTCGCCGGCGAAGGAGGCCGGCATCCGTCCCGGCGACGTCGTGCTGTCGGTCAACGGGAAGCAGGACCCGACCATCACCGAGGTCTCCGAGGTGTTCCAGGAGTCCGCCGGCAAGGACGTCTCCGTCGTCGTCGAGCGGGACGGTGCCGAGAAGACGCTGCACATCACGCCGACCACCGCCACGCGTGACGTCTACACGGCCGACGGCACGGTCGCGAAGAACGACGACGGCAGCACGAAGACGCAGCAGGTCGGCGTGGTCGGGGTGAGCATCGGGCAGTCGCTCGTGCGGCAGTCGCCCGCCACGGTGCTGCCGGCCACGGGTGCACAGATCTCGGCGTCCGCGCACCTGATCATCGACCTGCCGCAGCGACTCGTCGCGGTCTGGAACGCGGCGTTCGGAGCGCAGGAACGGTCGCAGGACAGCCCGGTCTCGGTCGTCGGCGTCGGCCGGGCGATCGGCGAGGTGTCGTCGATGAGCGGGGTACCGGTGATCGACAAGGCCTACACGATCCTCGGACTCCTGGCGTCGCTGAACATCGGGCTGTTCGTCCTGAACATGGTGCCGCTCCTGCCGCTCGACGGCGGGCACATCGCCGGTGCCCTCTGGGAGGCCGTGAAGCGTCGCTCCTTCAAGCTCGTCGGCAAGGCGGATCCGGGGCCGATCGACCTCGCGAAGACCATGCCGCTGACGATGGTCGTGGTGGTCCTCCTCGCTGGCATGAGCGCGCTGCTCATCTACGCCGACATCGTTCGGCCCGTGAACCTGTTCGGCTAGCCAGGCGGCGCGGACGGAGCACTACGCTCAGTCCATGAGCACAGCTCCGGAAGTCCGCACGGTCGAGCGGCAGGGCACCGACGTCATCGCCGAGTCCGACCGGAAGGGACGCCCGAGGGACCTCTTCTGGCCGTGGTTCGCTGCGAACATCTCGGTGCTCGGCCTGGCCTACGGCTCGTTCGTCCTCGGGTTCGGCATCTCCTTCTGGCAGGCCACGATCGTCTCCGTCATCGGGGTGGCGTTCTCGTTCCTGCTGTGCGGGATCGTGGCGATCGCCGGCAAGCGCGGTTCGGCGCCGACGATGGTCCTCGGCCGGGCGGCGTTCGGCGTCCGCGGAAACCGCCTGCCGGCGTTCCTCAGCTGGATCCTCACCGTCGGGTGGGAGACCGCGCTCGCGTCCCTGGCGGTCCTCGCGACGTCGACCGTGTTCCGTGAGCTCGGCTGGGACGGCGGCGTCCTGACGAAGCTCGTCGCGCTCGTGGTGGTCGCGGCCCTGGTGGTCGGTGCCGGGATCGCCGGGTTCGACGTGATCATGCGCCTGCAGACCTGGATCACGGTGATCACCGCGGTGCTCACGATCGTCTACGTCGTGCTCGCGCTGCCCTCGATCGACCTCGGTGCGATCGCAGCGCTGCCGTCCGGGAGCGCCCAGAACGTGGTCGGGGCACTCGTCCTCGTGATGACCGGGTTCGGGCTCGGCTGGGTGAACGCGGCGGCGGACTACTCCCGGTACCTGCCGCGCTCGGCCTCGACCCGCGGGGTCGTCTGGTGGACCACGTTCGGCGGTGCACTCGCGCCGATCGTGCTCGTCGTGCTCGGCGTCCTGCTCGCCGGCTCGTCGAAGGACCTCAACGCGGCCATCGGCGCCGACCCGATCGGGGCGCTCACGACCGTGCTGCCGGTCTGGTTCCTCATCCCGTTCGCCCTCGTCGCGGTGCTCGGACTGGTCGGTGGCGCCGTGCTCGACATCTACAGCTCCGGGCTGGCGCTGCTGAGCGCCGGCATCCGCATCCCGCGTCCGGTGGCGGCCGGGGTGGACGGCGTGTTCATGGTCGCCGGCGCCGTCTACGTGGTGTTCTTCGCCGACTCGTTCATCCAGCCGTTCCAGGCGTTCCTCGTCACCCTTGGTGTCCCGATCGCCGCGTGGTGCGGGGTGTTCGTGGCCGACGTGGTGATCCGTCGGGCGCCGTACGCCGAGGGTGAGCTCGAGGACCGTCGCGGGCGCTACGGCGACGTCCGGTGGCTCGCCGTCGGCCTCGTCGTCGTCGGGACCGCCCTCGGGTGGGGGCTCGTGACGAACACCTACGGCGTGCCGGCCTGGCTGAACTGGCAGGGGTACCTGCTCGAACCGTTCGGCCTCGGCGGGCGCACCGGTGCGTGGGCGTACGCGAACCTCGGCGTCCTCGTGGCACTCGTCGTCGGGTTCCTCGGCACGCTGCTCTTCGCGCGGGGATCGGTCCGCCGGCAGGAGCAGGCATGAGCGCGGTCGACGCGGCGGTCGCGGGTGTGCCCGACGACGCGTGGCTCGTGGTGGTCGACATGCAGGAGGTCTTCACCGGCGACAGTCCCTGGGCCACCCCGCGCTACGACCACGCCGCGGCGGGCATCGAGCGACTGCTCCCGCGGTTCACCGGCCGCACGGTCTTCACCCGCTTCGTCGCACCGGAGCACCCGCAGGGTGCCTGGGTGCCGTACTACCGCGACTGGCCGTTCGCACTCGTGCCGGACACCGACCCGCTCTGGGACCTGACCGAACCGTTCCGGACCGCCGCGGCCGACCGACGCGACCCCGTCGTCACCGAGACGACCTTCGGCAAGTGGGGGACGAGCCTCCAGGCAGTCACCGGCGACCACCCGCACCTCGTCCTGGTCGGCGTGTCGACCGACTGCTGCGTCCTGTCCACCGCGCTGGCGGCCGCGGACGCCGGGGCCACCGTGACCGTCGTGGCGGACGCCTGCGCCGGCGCGAGCGACGACGACCACGAGCGGGCACTCGCGACGATGCGGCTCTACGCGCCGCTCATCACGGTCGTCTGATCCGAACGCCCGACCACTGCGCGTAGAGTGCACCTCGTGCCTGCAGTGAACCTCGGTCTGCCGAAAGTCCCGGAAACCCTCGCCCCGCGCCGCAAGTCCCGGCAGATCCGGGTCGGCAAGGTGCTCGTGGGCGGCGACGCGCCGGTGTCCGTCCAGTCGATGACCACGACGCCGACGACGAACATCAACGCGACGCTGCAGCAGATCGCTGAACTCACGGCCTCCGGTTGCGACATCGTCCGCGTGGCGGTCCCGACGCAGGACGACGCCGACGCGCTGCCGATCATCGCGAAGAAGTCGCAGATCCCGGTCATCGCCGACATCCACTTCCAGCCGAAGTACGTCTTCCAGGCCATCGACGCCGGGTGCGCCGCGGTCCGTGTCAACCCGGGCAACATCCGGAAGTTCGACGACCAGGTCGGTGCCATCGCCCGTGCCGCGAAGGACGCGGGAGTGAGCCTCCGCATCGGTGTCAACGCCGGGTCGCTCGAGCCCAGCCTGCTCCAGAAGTACGGCAAGGCCACGCCCGAGGCGCTCGTCGAGTCAGCCGTCTGGGAAGCGAGCCTGTTCGAGGAGCACGACTTCCACGACTTCAAGATCTCGGTCAAGCACAACGACCCGATCGTCATGGTGAAGGCCTACCGCCAGCTCGCCGCGGCGGGGGACTGGCCGCTGCACCTCGGCGTGACCGAGGCCGGTCCGGAGTTCCAGGGCACCATCAAGAGCGCCACGGCGTTCGGCATCCTGCTCGCCGAGGGCATCGGCGACACCATCCGCGTGTCGCTCTCCGCCCCGCCCGCGCAGGAGGTGAAGGTCGGCCTGCAGATCCTGCAGTCCCTGAACCTCCGCGAGCGCAAGCTCGAGATCGTCTCCTGCCCGAGCTGCGGCCGCGCGCAGGTCGACGTCTACCAGTTGGCGAACGACGTCACCAAGGGGCTCGAGGGCATGACCGTCCCGCTCCGCGTCGCCGTCATGGGCTGCGTCGTGAACGGTCCGGGCGAGGCCCGCGAGGCCGACCTCGGCGTCGCGTCGGGCAACGGCAAGGGGCAGATCTTCGTCAAGGGGCAGGTCATCAAGACCGTTCCGGAGGCCGAGATCGTCGAGACGCTCATCACCGAGGCGAACCGTCTCGCCGAGGACATGGGTCCTGCGGCCGGTACCGGCAAGCCCCTCGTCGTCACGTCCTAGCACCGGCGCGCGCCGTCGCACGGTGCGAGGTGGCGCCCAGCGCCCGAGGCAGTGTGCGAGGTTCCGCGCGGTGTGCGAGGTCGCGTGCCTCGCACACTGCACGGAACCTCGCACCGTCCGCCCCGGGACCTCGCACGGTGCGAGGTTCGCGCACGCACGCAGTACCGGCCCCGCGCGCCGCTAGGCTTGGCCCGTGGTCACACGGCTTTCGCATCTGTTCCTCCGTACGCTCCGCGACGACCCCTCCGACGCCGAGGTGACGAGCGCGAAGCTGCTCGTCCGCGCCGGCTACGTCCGTCGCCAGGCCCCGGGCATCTTCGCCTGGCTGCCGCTCGGCCTGCGGGTGCGTGCGCGCATCGAGGGCATCATCCGCCAGGAGATGGTGGCCGCCGGCGCACAGGAGGTCCTCCTGCCGGCCCTCCTGCCGCGCGAGCCGTACGAGGCGACGAACCGCTGGACCGAGTACGGCGACGGCATGTTCCGCCTGCAGGACCGCAAGGGCGCCGACTACCTCCTGGCGCCCACGCACGAGGAGATGTTCGCGCTCCTGGTGAAGGACCTGTACTCGTCGTACAAGGACCTCCCGGTCACGCTCTTCCAGATCCAGGACAAGTACCGCGACGAGGCACGCCCCCGCGCCGGCCTCCTGCGCGGCCGCGAGTTCACGATGAAGGACGCGTACTCGTTCGACCTCACCGACGAGGGCCTCGAGCGCAGCTACCAGGTCATGCGTGACGCGTACGAGAAGATCTTCGCCCGGCTGGGCCTCGAGTACGTCATCGTCAAGGCGGACGCCGGCGCGATGGGCGGCTCGAAGTCCGAGGAGTTCCTGCACCCGATCGGCGTCGGCGAGGACACCTTCGTCCGCAGCGCGAACGGATACGCGGCGAACGTCGAGGCGTACGTCACCCCGGTGCCGGACGCCCTGCCGATCGAGGGGCAGCCCGAGCCCGTCCTCCTGCCCGCGTCGGACACGCCGACGATCGACACGCTCGTCGCCCACGCGAACGAGGTCGCCCCGCGCGACGGTGCCCCGTGGACCGCAGCCGACACGCTGAAGAACGTCGTGCTCGCCCTGACGCACCTGGACGGCACCCGCGAGGTCGTCGTCGTCGGCCTCCCCGGCGACCGTGACGTCGACCTCAAGCGTGCCGAGGTGGCGTTCGCACCGGCCGAGGTCGAGGCAGCGGGCGACGACGACTTCCGGAAGCACAAGGGCCTGGTCAAGGGCTACATCGGCCCGCAGGTCCTCGGTGCAGACAGCGCGACCGGCATCCGCTACTTCGTCGATCCGCGCGTGGTCGACGGCACCGCCTGGATCACGGGCGCGAACGAGCGCGGCGTGCACGTCTCCGGCCTGGTCGCCGGGCGTGACTTCGTCGCCGACGGCGTGGCCGAGGTGTCCGACGTGCGTGCTGGCGACCCGGCACCGGACGGCTCCGGCCCGCTCGAGACGGCCCGTGGCATGGAGATCGGGCACGTCTTCCAGCTCGGCCGCAAGTACGCCGAGGCGCTCGGTCTCAAGGTGCAGGACGAGAACGGCAAGCTCCGCACGGTCACGATGGGCTCGTACGGCATCGGCGTGACGCGCATCCTGGCGATCCTGGCCGAGGCGCACAACGACGAGAAGGGGCTGGCCTGGCCGAAGAACGTCGCCCCGTTCGACGTGCACGTGGTCGCCACCGGCAGGGACGAGGTCGCCTACGAGCTGGCGACGGACCTCGTCGCGCGGCTCGAGGGCGAGCGCTTCGAGGTCGTGTACGACGACCGGCCGAAGGTCTCGCCCGGTGTGAAGCTCCGCGACGCCGAGCTCCTCGGCATGCCGATCGTGGTGGTCGCCGGTCGCGGCGCCGCCGACGGCGTCGTCGAGCTGTGGGACCGCGCGAGCGGCGAACGCCGCGACGTGCCGGTCGCGGAACTGCTCGACGCGGTGCGCGCGATCTAGCGGGTCGCGTCCTCGACGCGACAGCAGGACGGACGGGAGGCGCGGTGCCAGCTGGCACCGCGCCTCCAGTCCGTCGTCAGGCCGGGTCCGCGACCCGCAGTGCGGTAGTCTGGTCGCCGACTTCCGCGCGGTTCCATCCGCGGGAGCGACTCATCTGAATACGGAGGCCCTCGGTGAAGATCGATCTCGCAGTCCTGCGACTCATGGAGCGTGAGCGGGAGATCCCGTTCGACGAACTCGTCCAGATCATCGAACAGGCCATCCTGACGGCGTACCAGAAGCACCGCACGGAGAACGAGGAGCCCGTCGACGCGCAGACCCGCGTCGAGCTCGACCGCAAGTCGGGCGAGGTCTCCGTCTACGTGCCCGAGCGCGACGACGAGGGCACCGTGATCGGCGAGGCCGTCGACCAGCCCAGTGACTTCGGCCGCATCGCCGCGTTCGCCGCCAAGCAGGTCATCAACCAGCGTCTGCGCGACATCGGCGACGACAAGATCCTCGGCGAGTTCCGCGGGAAGGAAGGCGACATCGTCGCGGGGGTGGTCCAGCAGGGCCCGAACCCGAAGATGGTGCACGTCGACCTCGGCACGGTCGAAGCGATCCTGCCGCCGGAGGAGCAGGTGCCGGGCGAGGACTACAAGCACGGGTCCCGCATCCGCGTGTACGTCACGAGCGTCGGCCGCGGTGCCAAGGGCCCGCAGATCACGGTGTCCCGTACGCACCCGGGCCTGGTCCGGAAGCTGTTCGCGCTCGAGGTCCCGGAGATCGCGTCCGGTGTCGTCGAGATCACCTCGCTCGCTCGAGAGGCCGGCCACCGCACGAAGATCGCGGTCAAGGCGAACGAGCCCGGCGTGAACGCGAAGGGCGCGTGCATCGGTGAGCTCGGTGCCCGCGTGCGTGCCGTGACGACCGAGCTCGGCGCCGAGAAGATCGACATCGTCGACTACTCGTCCGACCTCGCCTCGTTCGTCGCGAGCGCCCTGTCGCCCGCCAAGGTGACGAGCGCGTTCGTGCTCGACGCCTCGACGAAGGCCGTCCGCGCCCTCGTGCCGGACTACCAGCTGTCGCTCGCGATCGGCAAGGAAGGGCAGAACGCCCGCCTCGCCGCCAAGCTCACGGGCGCCCGGATCGACATCCAGCCGGACTCGATCCTGGATGGCGAGGACTGACGGTTTCGCTGCCGGCACGTCCGGTCCGGGCGTGCCGGATCGCGTCGATCCGAGGCAAGGAGTAAGGTGGTCCCCGTCAGAACGTGCATCGGCAGTCGTCGTCGCGCTCCCCGATCCTCCCTCCTCCGTGTCGTCGCCCTGAGCGATGGGCGAGTCGTGGCGGATCCGAAGGCAGTCATGCCGGGCCGGGGAGCATGGCTCACCCCGACCGTCGAAGCCTACGAACTGGCCGTCAAGCGCCGGGCCTTCCGCCGGGCGCTCCGGCTGGATCGCGAACCCGACACGTCCGCAGTGCTCGACCACCTGCACGGCCTCGAAGCCGCGCAGTCGGGCGGACACCAGGACACGACAGAACAGGCTGAACGGCTTATGGACAACTGATGAGCGGCTCGAAATGAGACCCGTCATCCATTGAGTCCTGCCCCTCCACGGGGTGGGACCCGTGAAGGAGAACAGTGGCAAAACCACGCGTACACGAGATCGCATCCGAACTCGGTGTCGACAGCAAGACCGCAATGGAGAAGCTCAAGGAACTCGGCGAATTCGTCAAGGGCCCGAGCTCCAGCGTCGAACCCCCCGTCGCACGCAAGCTCCGCGCTGCACTGCAGGCTGACGGCGCCTCGGCGTCGAAGCCCGCCGCGGCACAGACCCCGAGTGCACCCGCCACGGCGGCTGCACCGAAGTCGAGCGCGCCGAAGCCGGGCGGCCCCCGCCCGGGTCCGGCACGTCCGGCACCCACCCCCGAGCCCGAGGTGCAGGCGCCCGCCGCTGACGTCCCGACGCCGGCCGCGCCGAAGTCCGTCGCACAGCGACAGGCCGAGGCCGAGGCTGCGCGGAAGGCCGCTGCTGCCGAGAAGGCCGCCGCCGAGAAGTCCGGCGACGCCGGTGACGGCGCAGCCCCCGAGGCGAAGAGCGACGCCGTCAAGCCCGGTGGCGCTCCGAAGCCCGGTGCAGCAGCCGGTCCGAAGCCGGGTGGCCCGAAGCCGGGCGCACGCCCGGGCAACAACCCCTACGCGTCGAGCCAGGGCATGGGCTCGCGCCCGCCGCGTCCGGGCAACAACCCGTACTCGTCTAACCAGGGCATGGGCCAGCGCCCCGCCGGCGGCGCCGGTGGCGGCAACGGCATCCCGCGCCCGGCTCCGCCGCGTCCGGGCGTTCCCCGTCCGGGTGCCCCGCGTCCCGGTGGTCCCGGTCAGGGCAACCGTCCGAACGGCTTCGGGCAGCGCCCGGGCCAGGGTGGCGGCGGTCGTGGCGGCCCCGGTGGTCGTCCGGGCGGTGCCGGTGGTGCCGGTGGCGGCTTCCCGCGTCCGGCCTTCAGTGGCCCGCGTCCCGCCGGTGGCGGTGGCCGTGGTCGTGGCCCCGGCGGCGGTACCGCTGGTGCGTTCGGTCGCGGTGGCGGCAAGAGCCGTGCCCGCAAGTCGAAGCGGACGAAGCGCGCCGAGTACGAGATGCGGCAGGCGCCGTCGCTCGGTGGTGTGCAGGTCCCTCGCGGTGACGGCAACACGGTCGTGCGACTCCGTCGTGGTGCGAGCATCTCGGACTTCGCGGACAAGATCGACGCGAGCCCCGGCAACCTGGTGACGGTGCTGTTCCACCTCGGTGAGATGGCGACCGCGACCGAGTCCCTGGACGAGGCCACGTTCGAGGTCCTCGGCGACGAGCTGGGCTACAAGATCCAGATCGTCTCGCCGGAGGACGAGGACAAGGAGCTCCTCGAGGGCTTCGACATCGACATCGACGCCGAGTACGCCGACGAGGACGACTCCGTCCTGCAGCAGCGTCCCCCGGTCGTCACCGTCATGGGTCACGTCGACCACGGCAAGACCCGCCTGCTCGACGCGATCCGGAACTCGAAGGTCGTCGAGGGCGAGGCCGGTGGCATCACCCAGCACATCGGTGCGTACCAGATCGTCACCGAGCACGAGGGCATCGAGCGTCCGATCACGTTCATCGACACCCCGGGTCACGAGGCCTTCACGGCCATGCGTGCTCGTGGTGCGCAGGTCACCGACATCGCGATCCTCGTGGTCGCGGCGGACGACGGCATCATGCCCCAGACGATCGAGGCGCTGAACCACGCCCAGTCGGCCGGTGTGCCGATCGTGGTCGCGGTGAACAAGATCGACAAGGAAGGCGCGAACCCGGCCAAGGTCCGCCAGCAGCTCACCGAGTACAACCTGGTGGCCGAGGAGTACGGCGGCGACGTCATGTTCGTCGACGTCTCGGCTCGTCAGAACATCGGTATCCAGGACCTCCTGGACGCCGTGCTGCTGACCGCCGACGCCGGTCTCGACCTGCGTGCGAACCCCGACAAGGACGCCCGAGGCGTCGCGATCGAAGCACGGCTCGACAAGGGCCGTGGTGCGGTGGCGACCGTCCTCATCCAGTCCGGGACGCTGCACGTCGGCGACGCCATCGTGGCGGGCACGGCCTACGGCCGCGTCCGTGCGATGACCGACGAGAACGGTGTGGCGGTCAAGGCCGCGACGCCGAGCCGCCCGGTCCAGGTGCAGGGTCTGTCCTCGGTGCCCCGCGCCGGTGACACGTTCCTCGTCACCGAAGAGGACCGCACGGCACGTCAGATCGCCGAGAAGCGTGAAGCCGCCGAGCGCAACGCCCAGCTGGCCAAGGCCCGCAAGCGCATCTCGCTCGAGGACTTCACCCGCGCACTCGAAGAGGGCAAGGTCGACTCGCTCAACCTCATCATCAAGGGTGACGTCTCCGGTGCCGTCGAGGCACTCGAGCAGTCGCTCCTGGACATCGAGGTCGACGACAGCGTCCAGCTCCGCATCCTGCACCGCGGTGTGGGTGCGATCACGGAGTCGGACATCGACCTGGCCACGATCGACAACGCGATCGTCGTCGGCTTCAACGTCCGCCCGGACGTCAAGGCCCGCGAGCGTGCAGCGCGCGAAGGCATCGACGTGCGCTTCTACTCGGTCATCTACAACGCACTCGAGGACATCGAGCAGTCCCTCAAGGGCATGCTCAAGCCCGAGTACGAAGAGGTCCAGTCGGGTGTCGCCGAGATCCGCGAGGTGTTCCGTTCCTCCAAGTTCGGCAACATCGCGGGTGTCATCGTCCGCTCCGGCACGATCACGCGCAACGCGAAGGCGCGCGTCATCCGCGAAGGCGTGGTGCTCGCCGATGGTCTGGCCATCGAGTCGCTGCGTCGCTTCAAGGACGACGTGACCGAGGTCCGCACGGACTTCGAAGCCGGTATCGGTCTGGGCAAGTTCAACGACATCCAGATCGGCGACGAGATCGAGACCACCGAGCTCGTCGAGAAGCCGCGCGACTAGTCGCGTGAGTACCCTGGGCCCCGGTCTCCTTCACGGGAGGCCGGGGCCCAGCCCCGTTCCAGAGCAAGACATCTCCACAGGAGGCACCCATGGCCGATCCGCAGCGCGCACGCAAGATGGCGGACCGCATCAAGGAAGTCGTCGCACGCCGACTCGACAAGGGTCTGCGTGACCCCCGGCTCGGGTTCGTGACGATCACCGACGTCCGCGTGACCGGTGACCTGCAGCACGCGTCGATCTTCTACACGGTGTACGGCACCGACGAGGAGCGTGCCGACTCGGCCGCAGCACTCAAGGCCGCGACGGGCATGCTCCGTTCGGAGGTCGGCAAGAACATCACGGCGCGGCTCACCCCGTCGCTCGAGTTCATCGCCGACGCCCTGCCGGAGACCTCGGCGCACATGGAGGACCTGCTGGTGCAGGCCCAGGTGCGCGACGAGCAGGTCCGTGCCGCGGCCGCAGGTGCGAGCTACGCCGGTGACGCCGACCCGTACAAGCACGACGAGGACGAGGACGAGGACGACGCCGACGAGGCGCGCGCCTGACCCGTCCGGTCAGCCCTCGGGCAGCCGGTAGCCGCTCGCGTCGTCCCCGACGGCCAGTCCGTCGCGCAGGAGCGACGCGAGCGCCCGGTCCCGCTGCTCGGCGTCGGGCCACACCGGCTCGATCTCGTCCCGCGTGACGGGGACGTCGCTCGCGCGGAGCTCCGCCATGATCAGGCCCCGCACCTGCCGGTCGCTGCCGGCGAACTTCGCCTGCTTCGGCGCTCGTGGGCCGTCGTGCTCCGGGTAGCCGGCGGCCCGCCACGCGCAGCGGTCCGCGATCGGGCACGCGTCGCACGCGGGGGAGCGGGCGACGCAGACGAGTGCGCCGAGCTCCATCACGGCGGCGTTCGTCGCTGCGGCGTCGTCGCGGTCCTCCGGCAGCACCGACTCCATCAGCGGGAGGTCCTGCTTCGCCTTCGCCGGGCCGGGTTCGCCCTGGCCGAGCAGGGCGCGCGCGAGCACCCGTCGGACGTTCACGTCCACGACCGGGTGCCGGTCGCCGTACGCGAAGACCGCGACGGCGCGAGCCGTGTAGTCGCCGATGCCGGGCAGCGCGAGCAGCGCGTCGACGTCGCGGGGCACCACGTTGTCGTGCTGCTCGGCGATCGCCGTCGCGGCCGCGTGCAGCGCGAGCGCCCGTCTCGGGTAGCCGAGCCGGTCCCAGGCACGCACCGCGTCCGCCGGGGGTGACGCCGCGAGGTCCGCAGGCGTCGGCCACCGGGTGAGCCATGCCTCCAGGCGGGGGATGACGCGCGCCACCTGCGTCTGCTGCAGCATGATCTCGCTGACCAGCGTTCCCCACGCCGGGAAACCGGGGCGGCGCCACGGCAGGTCCCGCGCCTCGGCGCGGAACCAGGCGATGAGCGGGGTCGCGACGTCCGGTGCCGGGGTCGCGTCCTGTGGACGGGGCACCTTGTCCACATTCGGTCGGGAGGCACGACTCGCGTTCACCACGACAGCCTACGGTGGGCACATGGCACGTTGGGCACCCCAGGAGACCGACACCATGGCCGCCATCGCGGCCGAGGTGATCGCACAGGTCGGTACGAACCGGACCGTCGTCGGCATCGACGGACAGGACGGCGTCGACCTCGAGCGCGTGGCCTCCGGGCTCGTCGACGGCTTCCAGCAGCACGGGGTGTCCGCGATGGCTGCTGCCGCCCCGTCGAGCGACGTCGACGCGCTGCGGTCCGACCTCGTCGCGCCGTTCCGTTCCACCGGCGAGGGCCCCGGCGTCCTCGTGGTGCACGGGCACGGGGTGCTGGCCCACGGCGCCCACCGGCTCTGGCGCTGGTCGCTCTGGGTCGAGCAGGAGTCGGGTCGGCTCGAACGCCGGGCCGACGTCAAGATCGCGGCCTCCGCCGTGCTCGACGTCACCGACCCCGAGCACCCCCGTCGGGAGTGGAACGACGCCTGCTGACGGGCACGACCGCTGGTAATCTCCTCTGGTGCTCGAAACCGCGCCCGACGGCATCCTCCTCGTCGACAAGCCGCAGGGGATCTCCAGCCACCGGGTCGTCTCGATCGCCCGGCGTCGGCTGGGTCTGAAGAAGGTCGGCCACGCCGGCACCCTGGACCCGATGGCGACCGGTCTGTTGCTCCTCGGCATCGGCTCGTCGACCCGACTGCTGACGCACCTCGTCGGCCTCGGCAAGACCTACACGGCGACGATCCGCCTGGGCGTCTCCACGGACTCCGACGACGCCGACGGCACGCCGACCGTGGCCGTCGGCACCGCGTCCGCCGACGTCTCGGACGCCGCGGTCGAGACGGCCGTGGCAGCGCAGCGCGGCGAGATCGAGCAGGTGCCGTCGACCGTCAGCGCGATCAAGGTCGACGGACGTCGTGCGTACGACCTCGCGCGCAAGGGCGAGGACGTCGTCCTGAAGTCGCGCGCGGTGACGGTCTCCCGCTTCGACGTGACCGGCCGGAACGACCGGACCGTGTCGGTGGACGGCGCCGACGTGAGAGTCGTCGACCTCGACGTGGTCGTCACCTGCTCCTCCGGCACCTACGTCCGGGCGCTCGCGCGTGACGTCGGCGCCGCGCTCGGCACCGGTGCCCACCTGACGGCGCTCCGGCGCACCGAGGTCGGGCCGTTCGACGTCGACGACGCGATCGACCTGGAGGACGAGTCCGTCGACGTCCGCGCAGCCCTCGCCCGGCCCGCCGACGTCGCCCGACGCCTCTTCTCGTCGGTGACCCTCGACGCCGCAGCGGCGAAGGACCTCACCGACGGCAAGCGCGTCGCCGCCGACCACCCGGACTCGGACGGCCCGGTCGCTGCGGTCGCCGCGGACGACGACCGCCTGGTCGGCCTCGTGTCGGTCCGGCGCGGGCTGCTCCGGGTCATCACGAACTTCCCGACCCCGACGGGGGTGCGCGCGTGATCGAGTGGTTCATGTGGGTGCAGCTCGTCATCGCGGTCGTGGCGGGGCTGTTCGCCGTGGTCGTCGGCTTCATCGGGTGGAAGCCCAACGACTACACGGTCGGGTCGCTCGTCCTGGTCGAGCTGCTCCTGCTGGCGCAGGGCGTCATCTCGCTCGTGCTCCCCGCCGTCGGCAGTCCGCCGAAGGGCAACGGGCTCGAGTTCGGCGTGTACGCGGTGTCGGTGCTGCTCGTGCCGCCGGCCACCATCGTCTGGGCGCTCATCGACCGGACGAAGTGGAGCACCGTCGTCCTCGGCGCCGGCGCGTTCACCGTCGCCGTCATGGTCTACCGGATGTACCAGATCTGGTTCGCCCTGAACTGATCCGGTGCCGGGTCGAGCCGATCGTCGCGGTGCGTCATCCGTCCCGCCCGGCGTCGGTAGAATCGGTGCAATGGCGACCAGATCCTCACTCGCGACGGGCATCGGCCGCGTCCTCATCGCCGTGTACGGCATCCTCGCGCTCGCGGCGACCGGACGCAGCGTCGTCCAGATCATCGAGAAGTTCGACTTCGCGCCGTTCGCGTACACGCTGAGCGCCAGCGCGGCCGTGGTGTACATCGTCGCGATGATCGCCCTCATCGCCCCCGGGCGGTTCTGGTACCGGGTCGCCTGCGTGACGATCGTGTTCGAGATGACCGGTGTGCTCGTCATCGGCACCCTGTCGCTGTTCGACCGTGCGCTGTTCCCCGACGACACCATCTGGTCGTACTACGGCATGGGCTACGCCTTCGCCCCGCTCGTGCTGCCCGCGGCCGGACTGTGGTGGCTGCGGAAGCACCACCGGACCGCCGTCGCCACCGAGCCGGCGCCGTCCAGCGTGACGGCCGGCGAGTAGGGGAGCGGCATGCAGTACTACGACGACACCGCCGACGTGGCGCAGGGCTTCGGGCCGAGCGCCGTGACCATCGGCAAGTTCGACGGCGTGCACGTGGGACACCGCGCGGTCATCGCCCACCTTGAGCGCGCCGCCGGTGAGCACGACCTCGTCTCCACCGTCGTGACGTTCGACCGGCACCCGCTCAGCGTCATCGAGCCGGGCAAGGTCCCTCCAGCGCTGACGAGCATCGCGCAGCGCCGCGAGCTCCTCGACGAGGTCGGCGTCGACGCCACGCTGCTCCTCCGCTTCGACCACGAGCTGCAGTCGAAGGCACCAGAGGCGTTCGTGTCCGAGATCCTCGTCGACACCCTGCACGCCCGACTCGTCTTCGTCGGCAGTGACTTCCGCTTCGGCGCCAAGGGAGCCGGCGACGTCACATTGCTGCGCGCCCTCGGGGAGCAGCACGGGTTCACCGTCGAGCTCATCGACGACGTCGACCTGGTGGACGACGTCCGGCCGGACGGCGAGCGACGCGTCTCGTCGACGTGGATCCGCGAGCTCCTCGGGGACGGCCGGGTCGCCGAGGCCGCACGACTCCTCGGTCGCGAGCACGCCGTCCGCAGCGTCGTCGTGCACGGGAACGAGCGCGGTCGGGCGATGGGGTACCCGACCGCGAACCTCGATCCGGCGTGCGAGGGCTTCGTCCCGGCCGACGGTGTGTACGCCGCCCGGGTCCTGCACGACGGCACGGTGTACCCGGCGGCGGTGTCGGTCGGCAACAACCCGACGTTCGAGGGGGTGCCGGCGAAGCAGATCGAGGCGCACCTGCTCGACGTCGACATCGACCTGTACGGCGAGACGATCTCCGTCCTGTTCGTCTCCTACGTCCGGGGCATGGTGAAGTTCGACTCGATGGACGAGCTCGCCGCGCAGATGCGCCAGGACGACCGCGACATCCGGACGCTCCTGGGCCTCCCCGCGGTCGTCTGACACCCGGCGGGCTCGCACGGTGCGAGGTCGCACCGGCGCGGTGCGCGGTCGCTCCGGCACGGTGCGAGGTTCCGCGCATCGTGCGATGGCAACCGGGTCGCACCGTGCGCGGAGCCTCGCACATTGCGCACACCGACCGCGCGCCGCGCCGCACGCACGCACCGACGACGAAGCCCCCGCGGCCGGACGGTCGCGGGGGCTTCGTCGTACGTCGGATCAGCCGCCGAGCGCGTCGAGCCAGATCTTGCGGGCGTCGAGTGCTTCCTGCGCGTCCTTGATCTTGCGGGCGTTACCGGACGCCTGTGCCTCGGCGAGCTCCGACTCGAGCTTGCCGATGGCGTCCTCGAGCTGGCTCGCGAGCCCCGTCTGACGGGCCTTGCGCTCCGGGTCGGACGCCTTCCAGTGCTGGTCCTCGAGCGAGCGCACGTGGTCCTCGACGGCGCGGAGCCGGTCCTCGATGCGGCGGACGTCGCCGCGCGGGACCTTGCCGATCTCGTCCCAGCGACGCTGGATGCCCGTGAGGGTGCGACGTGCAGCGACCCGGTCGGTCGCCTGCAGCAGCGGCTCGGCCTCGGTCAGGAGGGCCTGCTTCGCCTCGAGGTTGCCGGAGAACTCCTCGTTCTCGGCGGCGCTCTCGGCGTGACGCTGCTCGAACAGCACGTCACCCGCGGCCTTGAACCGGGCCCAGAGTGCGTCGTCGTGGCGCTTGCCCGCGCGGCCCGCCTGCTTCCAGTCGTCGAGGAGCTCCCGGTAGGCCGGGATCGCGTCCGAGCCGCGCGGTGCGAGGGCCTCGGCCTGCTGGACGAGCTCCTGCTTGCGGTTGCGGGCGTCGCGGTGCTGGGCGTCGAGCTCCGAGTAGAACGCACGACGGTGCTGGTCGACCGTCGAGCGGGCGGCACGGAACCGCTTCCAGAGCTCGTTCGCCTCGTTCTTGGGGATCCGCGGACCGTCGTGCTGGTGCTGCTGCCACCGGGCGAACACGTCGTCGAGCTGCGCGGTGATCTGCTTCCACTGCGCACGAGCCGGGTCGACGGCTGCCAGTGCCTCGGCTTCCTCGACCAGCGCGGCACGGTGCGCGAGCGCGTCGGCCAGGGCCTGCTGCGCCTGCTCCGCCTGCTCCTTGGTGAGGGAGCCGAGCTGCTCGGTGAGTGCGCCGACACGGGTCTCGAGCGACTTGAGGTCACCGACCACGCGGGCCTCGGCCACGAGGGCCTGGAGGTGCTCGACCGTGCGGGCGACGTCGTTCGCCGATGCGCCGCGCTGGACGCGCTGCTCGGCGATCTTCACCTGCCCCTCGAGGTCGGCGTACTTCCGCGCGAAGTAGGCGAGGGCTTCGTCGGGCGTTGCGTCCGGGTACTCACCGACGGCTTTCTCGGTGTCCTCGTACCGGACGTACACCGTCCCGTTCTCGTCGACCCGCCCCCAGGTCGTTGCTTCGTCAGATCCCACAGGTCTCGCCTCGATCGTGGTAGTGCATCACCGACGTCGCCGTCGGCACGGTCAGGTCGTCAGCCTATTGCACGGACGGCCTCTGCGACCCGCCCGGACAGCGCGCCTGTGGACTACTTCTCCTGCTTGATCGTCGCGCCGGTGATCTTCGTCGTCACCTTCGGCTCGCCGGTGCCGTCACTGCCGGCCGAGGAGATGCCCTTCGACGTGATCTTCGACTCGAGTTCGTCGAGGCCGCTCGTGACCTTCCCGACGACGGTGTACCCGCCCGTCGAGCCGTCGAGCGTGGTGTCGCCGTAGACGATGAAGAACTGCGTCGTCTGCGAGTACGCCGACGAGCTGCGGGCGATCGCGATGGTGCCCTTCTCGTACTTCCCGTCGCTCGGGACGTTCTCGAGCGGGCCGTACTGGAACCCGGCATCGCCCGTCCCGTCGCCGTTCGCGGACCCGCACTGCAGGAACCGGAACCCGTCGCTGTCGGCGAGCCGGTGGCAGGTGGTGCCGTTGTAGAACTGCTCCTGGATGAGCTTGATCTCGACACTGGCTGCCTGCGGTGCCTGCTTGCCGTCGAGCTCGATGCCGAGCTTCACGTCCTTGTTGAGCGTGAGGGACCCGGTCCAGGTGGAGTCCTTCGCGATCGACTTGCTCGGGACGTCGCCGGTGTTCGCGGCGGTGGCGCTGGCCGAGGGGGTCGGCGTGGCCGTCGCGCTGGCGCTGGCGTCGGCCTGCTGCCCGGACCCCTGCGAGCCGGCGAACGCGAGTTGCGACCCGGTGGCCAGGGCGGCGACGAGGACGAGCACCCCTGCACCGACGAGGTTGTCCCGCAGGCGACGCCGCCGCTGCCGGTCGTGCAGGCCCTGACGGGCCTTGTAGAGGCGGAGGCGCTCGCGCGCCTCGCGGTTGTCACGCGCCTGGTTCTTCGGTGCCACGGTGCTGGTCGTACCTCTCGTCGAGTGTGCGACGAGCGTACTAGAACCCCCACCGTCACCGCCCTGGAGGCACGCCCCTGTCAGTGGGTCGGCCTACGATTGGGTGCATGGCAGCGGACCGTTCGGGCATGCGTGCGCCCACCACCGGCGGTCGCGCCGGGCTCGCGCAGGGTTCCGTCCCGCTCGCGGTCCGGATGCGCCCGACCAGCCTCGACGAGGTCGCCGGCCAGCAGCACCTGCTCGGCCGTGGCAGCCCGCTCGTGCAGCTCGCGACGGGCACGCGGGACAACCCCGGCGGTGTCTCGGTGATCCTCTGGGGGCCGCCCGGCACCGGCAAGACGACCCTGGCCCAGGCGATCGCCCGGCAGTCCGGCCGCGAGTTCGTCGAGCTCTCCGCCGTGACCGCCGGTGTGAAGGACGTGCGCGAGGTCATGGAGAAGGCCCTCACGCACCGAGACCTCTACGGCTCGACCACGGTCCTGTTCCTGGACGAGATCCACCGCTTCAGCAAGGCCCAGCAGGACGCACTCCTGCCCGGCGTCGAGAACGGCTGGGTGATCCTCATCGCCGCGACGACCGAGAACCCCTCGTTCTCGGTGATCTCGCCGCTGCTGTCCCGGTCCCTCCTGCTGACGCTCAAGCCCCTCACCGACGAGGACCTCGGCATGCTCGTCGACCGCGCGGTGGAGGACCCTCGGGGGCTCGGCGGGTCGGTCGTCCTCGGGGACGAAGCCCGCAGCGCCATCGTCCGACTGTCGTCCGGCGACGCCCGCCGTGCCCTCACCGCGCTCGAGGCCGCAGCGTCATCGGCCGTGGCCGCCCAGGCCGACGACGACGGCGACGACGCCCTCGACGGCGTGGACACCGTCCCGGTCATCGACGCCGACACCGTCGCAGCGGCCGTGGACCGTGCGCTCCTGCGCTACGACCGGCAGGGCGACGAGCACTACGACGTCATCAGCGCGTTCATCAAGTCCGTGCGGGGGAGCGACGTCGACGCCGCGCTGCACTACCTGGCCCGGATGATCGAGGCGGGCGAGGACCCGCGGTTCATCGCGCGCCGGATCATCATCTCCGCGTCGGAGGACATCGGCATGGCCGACCCGCAGGCGCTGCCGATCGCCGTCGCCGCCGCACAGGCCGTCCAGCTCATCGGCATGCCCGAGGGGCGGATCCCGCTGGCCGAGGCGGTCGTGTACCTGGCGACCGCGCCGAAGTCGAACGCCGCGTACAACGGGGTCAACGCCGCGATCGCCGACGTCAAGGCCGGTCGGCTCGGCGTCGTCCCGATGCACCTCCGGGACGCCCACTACCCCGGGGCGAAGCGGCTCGGGCACGGCAAGGGCTACGTGTACTCGCACGACGCCGAGCACGGGGTCGCCGAGCAGCAGTACCTGCCCGACGCGCTCGAGGGCACCGAGTACTACACCCCGACCGCGAACGGCTTCGAGCGCGAGGTCGGTCCGCGGCTCGAGCGGCTCCGGAAGATCACGCGGGGCGAGTAGTACGCGGGCTGACTTCCTGCTAGCATTACCGGGCCTACGTCCTGGTCCTCGAGCACGGCTGCGTCGAGGACAGAGTGCCACTCCGGTGGCACGGGGGCAGAGGTTCGGACTGTAGCCGTCCGATCCCACAGGCTCATCCCTCTGGATCCCTTCGTCGGGTTCGACCACACGTGCGCGTGCGGTGGCCGACGTTCAGTTCAGTTCAGTACAGAGAAAAGGACCCTGTGTCTACCAAGTCACGCACCCGCAGCAAGACCCGCCTCTCGCGCGCGCTCGGCATCCCGCTGACGCCGAAGGCGGCCCGTTACCTCGAGAAGCGCCCCTACGGCCCCGGCGAGCACGGCCGCACCCGCCGTCGTGCGGACAGCGACTACGCCGTCCGTCTCCGTGAGAAGCAGCGTCTGCGCGCCCAGTACGGCATCCGCGAGAAGCAGCTCCGCATCGTCTTCGAAGAGGCCCGCAAGACGAAGGGCCTGACCGGTGAGAACCTGGTCGAGCTCCTCGAGCAGCGCCTCGACGCCCTCGTGCTCCGTGCCGGCTTCGCCCGCACCACCGCGCAGGCCCGTCAGCTGATCGTGCACCGTCACATCCTCGTCGACGGCAAGCTCGTCGACCGTCCGTCCTTCCGCGTGAAGGAGGGGCAGCTCATCCACGTGAAGCAGCGCTCCGAGTCCCTCGAGCCGTTCCAGGTCGCCGCCGCCGGTGGGCACCAGGAAGTCCTGCCGAAGGTCCCGGGCTACCTCGAGGTCGAGATCGACAAGCTCCAGGCTCGCCTGGCCCGTCGTCCGAAGCGCGCCGAGGTCCCCGTGACCTGTGAAGTGCAGCTCGTCGTCGAGTACTACGCAGCTCGCTGATCCACTGATCACACCCGAACGGCGGGTCGTCCTCTCACGAGGGCGGCCCGCCGTTCGGCGTCGGCGGCCGGTGTCGTCGGTAAGATCGTCTGGGCACGCACCGCTCGCGTGCACAAGAGGGAGAGGCACCGTGAAGCAGCTGTTCTTCGTCGCCGTCGGCGTCGTCATCGGGTTCGCCGTCGCGCACAAGGTCGCGAACACCCCCGGTGGCGCGCGGTTCTTCGCTGACGTGAACGCTCGCGCGGAAGCCTTCCGGGGTGCCGTCGCCGAGGGCTACCGCTCTCGCGAGGCCGAGCTCCGCACCGACGTCTGACCGACGCCCTCTCCCACGCACACGACCTGAAACCAGGAAGCACCATGCAGACCGCAGAGATCCGCCGCCGTTGGCTCCAGTTCTTCGGTGACCGCGGCCACACCGTCGTCCCGTCCGCCTCGCTCGTCTCGGACGACCCGTCGCTCCTGTTCACGGTCGCCGGCATGGTGCCGTTCATCCCGTACCTGACCGGGCTCGTCCCCGCGCCGTACCCGCGTGCCACGAGCGTGCAGAAGTGCATCCGCACGAACGACATCGAAGAGGTCGGCAAGACCCCGCGGCACGGCACGTTCTTCCAGATGAACGGCAACTTCTCGTTCGGCGACTACTTCAAGGAGCAGGCGATCCAGTTCGCCTGGGAGTTCCTGACGAAGCCGGAGTCCGACGGCGGCCTGGGCTTCTCGCCCGACGACCTCTGGGTGACCGTCTACGAGGACGACGACGAGGCGATCGCGTTCTGGAAGCAGCACTCCTCCCTGCCCGAGGAGCGCATCCAGCGCCTCGGCAAGGACACGAACTACTGGTCGACCGGGCAGCCCGGCCCGGCGGGCCCCTGCTCGGAGATCTTCTTCGACCGCGGTCCCGAGTACGGCATCGACGGCGGCCCGGCCACCGACGACGACCGCTACGTCGAGATCTGGAACCTCGTGTTCATGCAGTACCAGATCGCCGACGTCCGCTCGAAGTACGACTTCGAGATCACGGGCGAGCTGCCGAACAAGAACATCGACACCGGCATGGGCCTCGAGCGCGTCGCGTTCATCAAGCAGGGTGTCGACAACATGTACGAGATCGACCAGGTCCGCCCGGTCCTCGACCAGGCCGCGGCGATCTCCGGCCGGCAGTACGGCGCCGTGCACGAGGACGACGTCCGCATGCGCGTCATCGCCGACCACGTCCGGTCGTCCCTCATGCTCATCGCCGATGGCGTCAGCCCGTCGAACGAGGGCCGCGGGTACATCCTCCGTCGCCTGCTCCGCCGGACCGTGCGCGCGATGCGCCTGCTCGGCGTCGAGGACGCGACGTTCCCCCGCCTGTTCCCGGCGTCGCGTGACGCCATGCGCGAGGCGTACCCCGAGGTCGCGTCGGACTACGACCGCATCGCCCGGATCGCCTACGCGGAAGAGGAGACCTTCCTCCGCACGCTCGCGCAGGGCACCACGATCCTCGACGTCGCCGTCGAGCGCGCCAAGCAGGACGGTGCACCGTCGATCGGTGGCGACACGGCGTTCCTGCTCCACGACACCTTCGGCTTCCCCATCGACCTCACGATGGAGATGGCGGAGGAAGCCGGCGTGCAGGTCGACCGTTCCGCGTTCGAGACCCTGATGTCCGAGCAGCGTGCCCGGGCGAAGGCCGACGCGAAGAGCAAGAAGACGGCCCTCGCCGACCTCAGCGTGTACAGCGCGTTCCGCGCGAAGGGCGAGACGGTCTTCCTCGGCTACGACGCGCTCGAGGCCGAGACGAACGTGCTCGGCATCATCGTGGGCGGCGTCAGTGTCGACCGTGCGGTCGCGGGCGACATCGCCGAGGTCATCCTCGGTGAGACCTCCCTCTACGCGGAGTCCGGCGGCCAGGACGCCGACCAGGGCTCGATCGTCGGCAACGGCTTCGACCTCGAGGTCCTCGACGTGCAGCGTCCGGTCGCGGGTCTCTGGAGCCACACCGTGCAGGTCCGCTCCGGCGAGGTCGGCGTCGGCGCCCCGGCGACCACCGTCGTCGACGCGGAGTACCGCCGCGGTGCGACCCAGGCGCACTCCGCGACGCACCTCGTGAACGCCGCACTGCGCGACATCCTCGGCCCGGAGGCGCTCCAGGCCGGCTCGTACAACAAGTCGGGCTACATGCGCCTCGACTTCTCGTGGTCGCAGCCCGTCTCCACCGAGACCCGCTCCGAGATCGAGGAGGTCGTGAACACCGCGATCCGCTCCGACCTCGAGGTCTCCACGCGGGTGCTGCCGCTCGACGAGGCGAAGTCCCTCGGGGCGCAGGCGCTGTTCGGCGAGAAGTACGGTTCCGAGGTCCGCATGGTGGACATCGGTGGTCCGTGGTCCCGCGAGCTCTGCGGTGGCACGCACGTGGCGTCCAGCGCGCAGGTCGGTCTCGTCAACCTGGTGGGGGAGTCGAGCGTCGGGTCGACCAACCGCCGCGTCGAGGCACTCGTCGGACTCGAGGGCTTCCGGGACCTCGCCGTCGAGCGCACGATCGTGTCGCAGCTGTCGAGCGCCCTCAAGGCTCCTCGCGCCGACCTCCCGACCCGCGTGCAGTCCCTGATGGAGGACCTCCGGACCGCCCAGAAGCGCATCGCCGAGTTCGAATCGGCGAACCTGCAGCAGCGCGTGCCGTCGATCGCACGGCAGGCGACGACCGTCGGCGCGACCACCGTGGTCGCCGAGTCGGTCGAGGGCCTGCAGTCCGGCGACGACCTCCGCGCACTCGTGACCGGCGTCCGCGGTCAGCTGGGCGACGGCGCTGCCGTGGTCGTCCTGGGCGCCGTCATCAACGACAAGCCCGTCGTCATCGTGGCCACCAACGACGCTGCTCGTGCGGCCGGCGTCCAGGCGGGTCCGCTCGCGAAGGAGGCCGCCGGCGTCCTCGGCGGTGGCGGTGGCGGCAAGCCGGACCTCGCGCAGGGCGGTGGCACCGACGCGTCGGCGCTCCCGGCCGCGCTGCGTGCGGTGACCGACCGGCTCGCGGCCTGACCGTGGCGTTCCGATCCGGGCGCCGGCTCGGCGTCGACGTCGGACGGGCCCGGATCGGTGTCGCCGTGTGCGACCGTGACGGGCTCCTCGCGACGCCCGTCGAGACGGTCGCCCGGAAGGACGCCACTGACGTGCGCCGGATCGCCGAGATCGCCGAGGAGTACGACGTCCTCGAGATCGTCGTCGGGCTCCCGTTGTCGATGTCCGGCGGGGACACCCCGTCGACCGCCGATGCGCGCGCCTTCGCCGAGCGGCTCGCCGAGCACCGGCCCGTCCGGCTCGTGGACGAACGGCTCTCGACGGTGACGGCGCAGCGGGGCCTGCACCAGGCCGGCAAGAACACGAAGAAGTCGCGCGCCGTGATCGACCAAGCGGCCGCTGTTATCATTCTGCAACACGCGCTCGACCACGAGCGTGCGTCCAGTGCCCCACCGGGGGCCACGCTCCCCTGACAGTGCGTCCCAGCACCGTTCCCCTGACCGCGGCTGCCACACCGTCGCCCAGCACCGTAGCCCAGGCGGAGTTCCCGACCGAGAGACCGAGGACCGTTGGCAGACGACCTGGACTGGAACGCGATCATCGCGCCCGGCAACGACGCCGAGGGGCGGAAGACGACTTCCGCCCGAGAGGCCACCGCACGACCGATGTCCCGCCGCGAGGCCCGAGCAGCCGAGGCCGCGGCTGAGGCCGCTCGGACCCGTCCCGCCGACGCACCGGCTCCGGCCGACGCTGCGCCCGCAGCTCCGACGCCCGCAGGCGTCGACCCCGAGGTGCACGCGCTGCTCACGGGCGAACTGCACGTCGACGACGACCAGCGCGCCGCCGCGAGCGGCAGCGCGACCGGCGATGCGGGCACGCGCGGACCCGCCCAGGGCGACGACGGCCCTGGAGGCGCGGGAGACGACGGACGCGGCGGTCGCGGCGGACGTGGGGGAGCCTCCAGGGCGCCCCGCGAGCCGCGTGAGCCGCGTCGTCGCCGCCGCGGGCCGCTGATCGCCGGCATCGTGATCGTCGCGGTCGTGCTCGGCGCGGGCGTCTCGGCGTACGCGTTCGCGGCGCCCAAGGTGCAGCAGGTCATCGCCGCCATCAGCGGCAACCAGGAGCCCGACGACTACACGGGCAGCGGCACCAGCAAGGTGACCATCACGATCAAGCAGGGCGACATCGGCGAGGACGTCGCGAAGACGCTGCAGCGCAGCGGCGTCGTGAAGGACTCGAAGGTCTTCTACAAGCTGCTGCTCGCGTCGCCGGACGTGCAGTTCCAGCCGGGTTCGTACTCCCTGAAGAAGGAGATGAGCTCGAAGTCAGCCCTCGCCGCGCTGCAGGACTCGAAGAACCACGTGCAGGCGTCGATCGTCATCCCCGAGGGCACGGCCCTCAAGGACGTCGAAGCCGGCATGGTGTCGAAGGCCGGACTCACGGCGGCCGAGGTCGACGCCGCGGCGAAGGACCTCTCCGCCTACGGCCTGCCGGCGAACGTCACGACGCTCGAGGGCTGGCTGTTCCCCGCGACCTACCCGATCAACCCCGGGTGGACGGCCACACAGTACTTCAAGTCGATGGTCGACACGATGAAGGAGCACCTCGCTGCTGCCGGCGTCGCCGAGGCCGACCAGGAGCACGTGATCGTCTTCGCGTCGCTCGTGCAGAAGGAAGCCGGCCTGGCGGCCGACTACCCGAAGGTCGCGCGGGTGTTCCAGAACCGCCTCGACAAGGGCATGAAGCTGCAGTCCGACGCGACCGTTGCGTACGGCACCGGCAACACGCACACCGTCACGACGACCGACGCCGAGCGTGCCGACGCGTCGAACAAGTACAACACCTACGTGCACGAGGGACTCCCGCCGGCACCGATCTCGAACCCGGGCGACATCGCCATCAACGCCGTGACGAAGATGGCGACCGGGAACTGGGAGTACTTCGTGACGGTGAACCTGGAGACGGGCGAGACGGTGTTCTCGGACACGTACGACCAGCACCTGGTGGCGGTCAAGCAGTTCCAGGCCTGGCTCCGGGCACACCCCGACTACCAGTAGTCGGGGGCGCGTCGCACGGGTCGGCGCTGTGGGAAGATGGACACCATGCTTCGTTGGTTGACTGCTGGTGAGTCCCACGGACCCGAACTGATCGCGATGCTCGAGGGTCTGCCCGCGGGTGTCCCGGTGTCGTTCGAGTCCATCCGTACCGATCTCGCGCGTCGCAAGCTCGGCTACGGCCGCGGGTCCCGCATGAAGTTCGAGCAGGACGAACTGCACGTCTCCGGCGGTGTGCGCCACGGGTACTCCCTGGGCAGCCCGATCGCGATCCGCATCGGCAACACCGAGTGGCCGAAGTGGGTCGAGGTCATGAACCCCGAGCCCGTCGAGCAGACCGAGATCTCGCGCGGTCGCAGTGCACCCCTGACCCGACCGCGTCCGGGACACGCGGACCTGGTCGGCATGCAGAAGTACGGCTTCGACGAGGCCCGTCCGATCCTCGAGCGCGCCTCTGCCCGCGAGACCGCTGCCCGGGTGGCGCTCGGTGCCGTCGCGAAGTCCTTCCTCGCCGAGCTCGGCATCCGGTCGGTCGCGCACACCCTGCAGGTCGGGACCGTCCGGGTCCCGGACGGCACGGCCCTGCCGCTGCCCGACGACGTCGACCGGCTCGACGACGACCAGCTGCGTTGCTTCGACGCCGAGACCTCGGCCCGCATGGTGACCGAGGTCGAGGCAGCCAAGAAGGACGGCGACACCCTCGGCGGTGTCGTCGAGGTCCTGTTCTACGGCGTGCCCCCGGGGCTCGGCTCCCACGTGCAGTGGGACCGCCGTCTCGACGCCCGGCTCGCCGCGGCGATCATGGGCATCCAGGCGATCAAGGGCGTCGAGGTCGGCGACGGCTTCGCGACCGCGGCTCGTCGCGGGTCCGAGGCACACGACGAACTGTTCCGTGAGGACGGCGAGATCTACCGCACGACCGACCGCGCCGGCGGCACCGAGGGCGGCATGTCGACGGGCACCGTGCTCCGCGTCCGCGCCGGCATGAAGCCGATCGCGACGGTCCCGCACGCGCTGCACACCGTCGACGTCACCACGGGCGAGGACGCCTCGGCGCACCACCAGCGTTCGGACGTCTGCGCCGTCCCGGCCGCCGGGGTCGTGGCCGAGGCGATGGTCGCCCTCGTCCTCGCCGACGCCGTGCTCGAGAAGTTCGGCGGCGACAACGTCGTGGAGACGAAGCGGAACCTCGACGCGTACCTCGCGTCGATCCCGGAGACGCTGCGCACCCGGCGCACCGAGGCCGCCGAGCACACCTCGGCCTGGTGACGCACACACCCGAGCCGGCGGCGGCGTCGCCGTCGGCCGGTCCCGCAGCACCGGTCGTCATCATCGGGCCGATGGGCGCGGGCAAGTCCAGCGTCGGCAAGCGCGTGGCGAAGGCGCTCGGCGTGCCGTTCACCGACACCGACCGGGTGATCGTCCGCGAGCACGGACCGATCCCGGGGATCTTCGCCGACCGCGGCGAGCCAGCGTTCCGCGAGCTCGAGGCCCAGGCCGTCCGGACCGCGATGGCCACCGGGGGCGTGATCGCCGTCGGCGGCGGGGCCGTCACGCACGTGGCCACGCGTGAGGCCATGGCCGGGGCCGCCGTCGTCCTGCTCACCGTCTCGCCCGAGGCCGTCGCCGACCGCATCGCAGGCAGCGACCGACCCCTGCTCGCGAACGGCGGCATCGACGCCTGGCAGACCATCATGGACGAGCGGGCGGCCACCTACGCCGAGCTCGCGCACGCGGTGTTCGACACCTCGCGCCGGCCGATGTCGCACGTCGTCGACGACGTCGTGGCCTGGCTGCGCCTGGCCGACGGGCCCACCGGGCCGTCCAGCACCACCAACGAAGGAGCACCGTGACCGCGTCGACCCCGTCGATCCTGCCGGAGGGCACCACCGAGATCCGCGTCGGCGGGGACGACGGGTACGTCGTCGCCGTCGGGAACGGCCTGCTCGGCTCCGTGCCCGCGCTGCTCGGGCCGCGCGTGGCGAAGGTCCTCATCGTGCACGCGCCGACACTCGGAGCGCGGGCGAACGACCTCCGCCAGCTGCTCGTCGACGCCGGTCTCGAAGCCCTCATCGCCGAGGTCCCCGACGCCGAGGGCGCCAAGCGGGTCGAGGTCGCCGCCTTCTGCTGGCAGATCATGGGCCAGTCCGACTTCACGCGGACCGACGCGGTCATCGGCCTCGGTGGGGGCGCGGTCACCGACCTCGCCGGCTTCGTCGCGGCGACCTGGCTGCGCGGTGTCCCGTACGTCGCGATCCCGACGAGCGTGCTCGGCATGGTCGACGCCAGCGTCGGCGGCAAGACCGGCATCAACACGAACGAGGGCAAGAACCTCGTCGGTGCGTTCTACCCGCCCCGCGCCGTCGTCGCGGACATCGACCTCGTCCGCACGCTGCCCCGCAACGAGATCCTCACCGGCTTCGCCGAGATCGTGAAGGCCGGGTTCATCGCCGTGCCGGAGATCCTCGAGATCGTCGAAGCGGACGTCGCCCGGGTCACCGATCCGTCGACGCCGGAGTTCCGTCGGGTCGTCGAGCTCGCGATCGAGCTCAAGGCGCAGGTGGTCTCCGACGACTTCACCGAGCAGGGCAGACGCGAGATCCTCAACTACGGGCACACGCTCGGGCACGCGATCGAGCACGCCGAGCGCTACCAGTGGCGCCACGGAGCGGCGGTGGCCGTCGGGATGGTGTTCGCCGCCGAGCTCGCGCGGCTCACCGGCCACCTGGACGACGCGACGGTCGACCGGCACCGGGCGATCCTCGAATCGCTCGAGCTCCCGACGTCGTACGGACTCGGCCGCTGGGAGGGCCTCCTCGCCACGATGCGCCGTGACAAGAAGGCCCGCGCCGGCATGCTGCGGTTCATCATCCTGGACGGGGTCGGCAAGCCGGTCACGCTCGAGGGGCCCGAGGACCACCTGCTCTTCACCGCCTACCAGGAGGTCGGGGTCTAGGACTGTTCCCGGCGCGTCTCGCCGGCGAAACACCCGCGAAACCGGGTGTCGCTAGCGTCCTCGCCATGACCGCACCCGCCCTCGCCCCGTTCCCCACCGAGCTCCGCGTCGGTGTCCCCGAGTGGCTCCGAGCGGCGCAGCTCGCCGCACCGACGCAGCTGCACGGCCGCGCCGAGCGGTTCGCCCTCGTGACCGAACTCGCCACCCGGAACGTCGACGAGGGCACCGGAGGCCCCTTCGCCGCGCTCGTCGTGGACGAGGAGTCCGGCGACGTGCTGTCGATCGGCACCAACCTGGTCCTGCACTCGAACGTCTCGTCGATGCACGCCGAAGTCGTCACCATCGGCCTGGCGCACGCCCGGGTCGGCGCGTGGAACCTCGGCCGTGACGTCGGGCGCCGCCGCACCCTCGTGGTGAACGCGCAGCCCTGCGTGATGTGCCTCGGCGCGCTCCTGTGGTCGGGGGTGTCGTCCGTGGAGTACGCGGCCGACTGCGCCACGGTCGAGCACATCACCGGGTTCGACGAGGGGCCGGTGCCGCCCGACTGGCAGGAGCAGCTGCGCACCAGGGGCATCGACGTCCACCAGGAGCACGGTGTCGGGGCGGAACACGCGTTGCACCGCTTCCGGGAGCTCGTCGAGTCCGGGGTCACCGCTCGCTACAACGGCGACGGCGCCTGACCCGGCCGGTTCACCGCAGCACGCGGCGGGTGCGTCGCCACCACCACTTCACCCGCATCGAGAGGGTGATGACGTCGGTCCGCCGCCACTCGCGGTACTCCGCCATGGTGGCTCCGAGCTCCCAGGCGTCCACCTCGTCGTCATCGTCGTCCATGCCGGGCGCGTCGGGCAGGGGCCTGAAGATCGCCATCAGTCGTCTCCCTCGGGTCGGTCGGTCGTCCGCGGTGCCGAACGTCTCCGGAGCGCCCGGGACGCCAGCCGTCGGTCCTTCTTCGACCACCACGCTACGGTCTCCAGGCGCCGGAGCACAGCCGATGAAATGTCGTACGCACGGTCTTCCTCGCGCTGCGACACGGACCACGTGAACCGCTCCCATGCATGGTCGCGATCGGCGGTCCGGCGGTTCTGGAACGCCCCGAACCAACTGACCACGGCCGCCAGGACCGCCGCGGCGGCGGCGATCACCGCCCCGATGAGTGCTGTCTCCATGCCGGCAGCCTGACGCGGTGGGGGCGTACCGACGCCGGACGTCAGCCGATCTGTGGAAGCCGAGCCGCGCCTCCAGGCTGTGGAGGACCAGACCACACGCGAACCGACCACGCAGGCCGGGGGAGCACACTGGACCCGTGCCCACCCCGCCCCGCCTGAGCGACCTCGGCGGCTCGCCGGACGTCGCGGCCGGAACGCTCCGGTCCCGCGGCCGACGGTTCGCCGAACTCCTCGCCATCGCCCGCCGCCACGAGCTCCTACCGTTCCGCCGCCTCGACTTCTCGCACGACCCGGCGACCTCCGCGCTCCGGACCCGGCAGGCCGACCACCTGCGCCGGGCCCTCGAGGAAGCCGGCGGCGGTTTCGTGAAGATGGGGCAGCTGCTGTCGACGCGCGACGACCTGCTCCCGGAGGAGTGGACCGAGGGTCTCGCACACCTGCAGCGCAGTGTCACCCCGGCACCGGCGGACGAGGTCGCCGCGCTGCTCGAACGCGAGCTCGGCGCCCCGGTCGACGAGGTCTTCCGCTCCTTCGACCCGGTGCCCGTCGCCGCGGCGTCGATCGCGCAGGTGCACCGTGCCCGGCTGCAGGGCGGCACCGAGGTCGCCGTGAAGGTGCAGCGGCCGGGAATCGACCACGCCGTGCGGCGCGACGTCGACATCGCCCTGCGGGTCGTCCGGTTCGTGGCGCGGTGGTCCGCCGAGGCCCGGCAGGTCGGTGTGCCGGAGGTGGCGGCGCAGTACGCGGCCGACCTCGTCCGGCAGGTCGACTTCGGTTCCGAGCTCCGGAACCTGACGGCGCTGCGCGCGGCGCAGGCCCGGAGCGCCCGACCGGACGAGATCGTGTTCCCCACGCCGCACGAGGAGCTCTCGGGGCGTCGCGTGCTCGTGATGGAGTTCCTGGAGGGCGACACCCTCAGCGCCCTCCGTGCCGAGCGGTCCGACCGGGACCTCGACGAGCCGATGCGGGCGATCCTCCGGGCGTTCCTCCGGCAGGTGGTGTTCGACGGGATCTACCACGCCGACCTCCACCCGGGGAACGTCATCCTGCTCCCGGACGGCCGTCCGGCGCTGATCGACTTCGGGTCGGTCGGCCGGCTCGACCCCGGGTTGCGGGACGTGGTGCAGGACCTCCTCGCCGCGTACCTGCAGGACGACACCTCCCGCATCGCGGACGCCGTGCTCCGGATGGCGCCGGTCCGCGACCCGCAGGACGAGCCGGACTTCCGCCGGGACATCGCGCGCTTCGTGGCCGACGAGCTCGGACCGGGTGCGCGGATCGGCGTCGAGACGGTGGACGACGCCGTCGAGGTGTTCGGTCGGTACCGGTTGACGGCGCCGCCGGACTTCGTGGCCGCGGCCCGGGCGCTCGCGATCTTCGAGGGCACGCTCCGCACGCTCGCGCCGTCCTTCGACCTGCTTGAGGAGTCCCGCGGTCTCGCCCGTGAGCAGATCCGCGACCAGCTCCGCCCCGGGAAGCTCCGGGACGTGGCCGTGCGCGAGCTGTTCGGCGCGGTGTCGGCCGCACGGCGGCTGCCCCGGCGCGTGGACCGGATCGGCGAGGCCATCGAGACCGGAAAGCTGTCGGTCAACATCCGGCTGTTCGCGGACCGACGGGACCGCCGCACGCTGAACGGCGTCATCCGTCGGGTGCTGCTCGTACTGCTCGGCGCCGGGGCGGGCATCCTGGCGATCGTCTACCTGGCGTCACCGGCCCGGCCGACCGCTGTGATGTCGACGGGCGTCGCCGGCGCGTTGCTCGGGGGCGCGGCGGTGGTGCTGCTCGGCTGGGCGGCGATCGACTCGGTGCTGGCGCGGAAGCGCGAATGAGCCGTCCGCTACACTCGTCCGGGGCGTTCTCGCCCGCAGACCGGGCCTCCATGCCCGCAGACCTTCACAACACGACGAACGGGACATCGAACACTCATGGCCAGTACCACTGACATCAAGAACGGCGCCGTTCTCATCATCGACGGGCAGCTCTGGTCGGTCGTCGAGTTCCAGCACGTCAAGCCGGGCAAGGGCGGTGCGTTCGTCCGCACCAAGCTCAAGAACGTCGTGTCGGGCAAGGTCGTCGACCGCACCTTCAACGCCGGCGCGAAGATCGACACCGCCGTCGTCGACCGTCGCGACTACCAGTACCTCTACGAGGACGGCGACTCCTACGTGTTCATGGACACCGACACGTACGACCAGATCCCGGTGTCGGCGACGGTCGTCGGCGACGCCAAGAACTTCCTGCTCGAGTCGGCGATGGTCACCATCGCGATGAACGAGGGCAACCCGCTGTACGTCGAGCTCCCGACGTCGATCGTCACCGAGGTCGAGACGGAGCCCGGCCTGCAGGGCGACCGTTCGTCCGGTGGCACCAAGGACGCGACCATCATCGCGACCGGCCACCGCATCCAGGTCCCGCTGTACCTCGAGAACGGCACCACGGTGAAGATCGACACGCGCGACGGCAGCTTCCTCGGCCGCGTCAACTCCTAGGCGCTGACCGTATGAGTGCTCGTTCGAAGGCCCGCAAGCGCGCCCTCGACATGCTGTACGTCGCCGAGGTGCGGGAGCTGCCGATCTCGGACGTCCTCGCGACCGAGACCGTGCGGCACCTGGACCAGCCGGAGCGCGCCTCCAGCTGGGACTACGCACGGCAGATCGTGACGGGTGTCGACGACGACCGCGCGGAGCTCGACAAGGTGATCGTCGAGCACGCGCAGGGCTGGTCGATCGCCCGGATGCCCGTGCTCGACCGCTGCATCCTGCGCATGGGCGTCTGGGAACTCCGGTTCAACCCCGAGGTGCCCGACGCCGTGGCGATCGCCGAGGCCGTCGAGCTCGCCCAGTCGCTCTCGACGGAGGAGTCCGCCGGGTTCGTCAACGGCGTGCTCGGAGCGGTCGCCGGCGGGCGCGCGCCCGGGGACAAGGCCAACGGTGCACCGTCCGGTCGGACGGTCGCAGAGGACCAGGAGTCCCGGTAGGGTTGACCACGTCAGCATCCTTTAATGCCGTCCGGTGAGGCGGGGAAGGAGGTCGGCGTGGGAACCAGAACGGTTCTGCAGCACCCCGACATCACGCGTGCTCTGACACGCATCGCGCACGAGATCCTCGAGGCCAACCACGGCGCCTCGGACCTCGTGCTCCTGGGCATCCCGACACGGGGTGCCGTCCTGGCCGAACGGCTCGACCGCATCCTGGCGGACATCGAACCCGAGTGGGCGAGCGAGCCGGCAGTGACCGGAGCGGACGCCCCGTCGCACCGCGTCGGCACGCTCGACGTCACGATGCACCGCGACGACCTCGGGCACGGGATCGGCCGGGCTCCGCACCGGACGACCATCCCGGCGGGCGGCATCGACGGCAAGGTCGTCGTGCTCGTCGACGACGTCCTGTACTCCGGCCGCACGGTCCGGGCAGCGCTCGACGCGCTGCAGGGGATCGGCCGCCCGCGCGCGGTCCGGCTCGCGGTCCTGGTCGATCGGGGTCACCGCGAGCTCCCGATCCGCGCGGACCACGTCGGCAAGAACCTGCCGACGGCCTCCGACGAGCGGGTCACGCTCCGCCTGACCGAGACCGACGGCGCCGACGAGGTCGTCATCGAGCAGAGCGAGACGCAGCTCGAGACGCAGGGCGAGACGCAGCGCGAGCCGCTGCGCGACGGGGGTGCAGCGTGAAGCACCTCCTCTCCACCGCCGACCTCTCCCGCGCCGAGGCGATCCACATCCTGGACGTCGCCGAGGAGATGGCCGAGGTCAACACGCGCGAGGTCCGCAAGCTGCCCGCCCTCCGCGGCAAGACCGTCGTGAACCTCTTCTTCGAGGACTCCACCCGCACCCGCATCTCGTTCGAGGCGGCCGCGAAGCGCCTCTCCGCGGACGTCCTCAACTTCGCCGCGAAGGGCTCGAGCGTCTCGAAGGGCGAGTCCCTCAAGGACACCGTGCAGACCCTCGGAGCGATGGGCATCGACGGCATCGTGATGCGCCACGGCGCGTCCGGGGCACCCCGCGTCCTCGCCGACGCCGACTGGATCGACGTCCCCGTGGTCAACGCCGGCGACGGCACGCACGAGCACCCCACGCAGGCGCTGCTCGACGCGTTCACGATGCGCCGTCGCCTGCACGGTGCTGGCAGTCGCGGCCAGGGCCTCGACGGCGTGCGCGTGCTCATCGTCGGCGACGTCCTGCACAGCCGCGTGGCGCGGAGCAACGCCTGGCTGCTCCGCACCCTGGGCGCGAGCGTGACCTTCGCCGCACCGCCGACGCTGCTGCCCGCGACGACGACGCCGTTCGGGGCCGCCGTGCACCACGACCTCGACGTCGCCCTCGCCGAGGACCCGGACGTCGTGATGACCCTCCGCATCCAGCAGGAGCGGATGAACGACGCGTTCTTCCCGAACCCCCGCGAGTACACCCGGCACTGGGGGCTCACGGCGAGTCGCTTTGCTCGGCTGGACGACCGCACCCTGATCATGCACCCCGGTCCGATGAACCGCGGCCTCGAGATCGCCGGCGTCGCCGCCGACGACCCGCGCTCGACGGTCGTCGAGCAGGTCGAGAACGGCGTGTCGGTCCGGATGGCCGTGCTCTACCTGGCGCTCACCGGGTCCGAACCGAACGCAGCAACGAAGGAGACCGTCGCATGACCGCCCACCTCATCCGCGGCGCGCAGCTGGTCGACGGCACGCGTGCCGACATCCGTCTGGAGGCGCGGCGCATCACCGCGGTCGGGTCCGGTCTCGACGCGGCCGGCGCCACGGTCGTCGACGCGGACGGGCTGATCGCCCTGCCCGGTCTCGTGGACCTCCACACCCACCTGCGCGAGCCCGGCTTCGAGGAGTCGGAGACGGTGCTCACCGGCTCGCGTGCCGCGGCCGCCGGCGGCTTCACCGCCGTGAACGCGATGGCGAACTCGTCGCCGGTGGCCGACACCGCCGGCGTGGTCGAGCAGGTGCAGGCGCTCGGCGACGACGCCGGGTACGTCACGGTCCGCCCGATCGGTGCGGTCTCGCAGGGGCTGCAGGGGACGCACCTGTCCGAGATCGGCGCGATGGCGACGAGCCGGGCGAAGGTCCGGGTGTTCTCGGACGACGGCTCGTGCGTGTCCGACCCGCTCCTGATGCGCCGGGCGCTCGAGTACATCAAGGGCTTCGGCGGCGTGCTCGCACAGCACGCGCAGGAGCCGAGGCTGACGATCGGCGCCCAGATGAACGAGGGCCGGCTGTCGTCGGAGCTCGGGCTCGCGGGCTGGCCGGCCGTCGCGGAAGAGGCGATCATCGCCCGCGACGTCCTGCTCGCCGACCACGTCGGAGCCCGACTGCACGTCTGCCACGTCTCGACCGCCGGCAGCGTCGAGGTGATCCGCTGGGCCAAGTCCCGCGGCATCGACGTCACGGCCGAGGTCACCCCCCACCACCTCGTGCTGACCGAGGACCTCATCGCCGGACACGACGGCGCCCCAGGGTACGACGCCCGCTACAAGGTGAACCCGCCGCTGCGCTCCCGCGAGGACGTCGACGCGCTCCGGGCCGCCCTGGCCGACGGCACGATCGACATCGTCGCGACCGACCACGCCCCGCACACCGCCGAGGCGAAGTGCTGCGAGTGGCCTGCGGCGGCGAACGGCATGGTCGGCCTCGAGTCCGCGCTGAGCGTCGTGCACGCGGCCGTGGTCGACAGCGGCCAGCTCGACTGGGCCGACGTCGCCCGCGTGCTGTCCGAGGCACCCGCGCGGATCGGGCAGGTCGAGGGCCACGGGCAGCGCATCACCGAGGGCGCTCCCGCCGAGATCACCCTGTACGACCCGTCGGTGCGTCGGGAGTTCGCGGTCACCGACCTCGCGGGCCAGTCGCAGAACTCGCCGTACCTCGGCATGCAGCTGCCCGGCCGCATCGTCGCGACCTTCCACCACGGGTACCCCACGGTCCTGGCGGGGGAGCTCGTCGACGCCGAGACGATCGCCGAGCACGCCCGCGCGACCCGGATCGGAGCGTCGGCATGAGCGGTGACGCGCTGCGCTGGCTCGAAGGCGGGATCATCCTCGCCCTCGTCGTCGCGCTGTTCGTCGCGATGGCGCGCACCTGGCGGACGCGGGCCAGGAAGCAGGCGGAAGCCGTGCCTCCAGTCGGTGTCCCGGCCGACCTGTCACCGGCAGCCGGTGCATGGGACGGGTTCACCGTCGCGACGACCCGCGCCGACCAGCCGCTCGAACGGATCACGGCGGGCGGTCTCGGCTTCCGGGGCCGCGGCGGCGTGACCGTCCACGACTCCGGTGTGGTGCTCCACCACGCCGGCACCCCCGACCGGTGGATCGCAGCCGACGCCGTCCGCGGCGCCGACCGCGCCACGTGGGCCATCGACCGTGTGGTCGAGCCCGGGGGACTGGTCCGTCTGCGATGGACGGCGACCGGCGCCGCAGGTGCGACGGACCTCGACACCTACTTCCGGTTCCCGGAGGGCGATGCAGCAGCACTCGTCGCCCTGCAGGGACTGTCGACGAAGCACGAACACCCGCACACCGCGGGCGAAGGGACGAACTGATGACACGCGAACGGGCCGTGCTGGTCCTCGAGGACGGCACCCGGTACGACGGCTGGGCCTACGGCGCCCGCGGGCGCACGCTCGGCGAGGTGGTCTTCGCGACCGGCATGACCGGGTACCAGGAGACGCTCACCGACCCCTCGTACGCCGGGCAGATCGTGGTGCAGACCGCGCCGCACATCGGCAACACGGGTGTGAACGACGAGGACCCCGAGTCCCGTCGCATCTGGGTCGCGGGCTACGTCGTGCGCGACCCCAGCCGCGTCGTGTCGAACCACCGCGCGAACGCCTCGCTCGACGAGCACCTCGTGCGCGACGGCATCGTGGGCATCTCCGGCATCGACACCCGGGCGCTCACCCGCCGGATCCGCGACGCCGGCGCCATGAAGGGCGGCGTGTTCAGCGGTGCCGACGCGGCGCTGTCCGAGTCGGAGCAGCTGGACGCGGTCCGGGGGCAGGCCACGATGGCGGGCGCGAGCTTCTCGTCGATCGTCTCCACCCCCGAGACCTACGTGGTCCCCGCGGTCGGCGAGCAGATCGGCATGCTGGCCGTGCTCGACCTCGGTGTGAAGGCCTCGACCACGCGCTACCTCGCGCAGCGCGGGTTCGAGGTGCACGTCGTGCCGCAGGACATCACCGCCGCCGAGCTCGAAGCGCTCGCGCCGGACGCGCTCTTCTACTCGAACGGCCCCGGCGACCCCGCGGCGTCGGACGCCCAGGTGGAGCTGCTGCAGGGGAGCCTGAAGACCGGACGCCCGTTCTTCGGCATCTGCTTCGGCAACCAGCTGCTCGGCCGTGCGCTCGGCTTCGGCACCTACAAGCTGCCGTTCGGGCACCGCGGCATCAACCAGCCGGTGCTCGACACGACGACGGGCAAGGTCGAGATCACGAGCCAGAACCACGGCTTCGCGGTCGACGCGCCGCTCGGCGAGGTTCTCGAGTCGCCGGCCGGCTTCGGCCGCGTCGAGGTCTCGCACTACTCGCTGAACGACAACGTCGTCGAGGGCCTCCGCGCGCTCGACGTGCCCGCGTTCAGCGTGCAGTACCACCCCGAGGCGGCGGCCGGTCCGCACGACTCCATGTACCTCTTCGACCGGTTCGCGGACCTGGTGCGCGCGCGTCGAGACGGAGAGCCGCTCGACGCGGCCACCGCCGACGCCACGACCCCCGCAGCAGACATCACCAAGGAAGCGAACTGATGCCCAAGCGCGCAGACATCAACTCCGTCCTCGTCATCGGCTCCGGCCCGATCGTCATCGGCCAGGCCGCCGAGTTCGACTACTCCGGCACCCAGGCATGCCGCGTCCTCCGTGCCGAGGGCGTCCGCGTGATCCTCGTCAACCCGAACCCGGCGACGATCATGACCGACCCGGACTTCGCCGACGCGACCTACATCGAGCCGATCACGAGCGCGTCGCTCGAGGAGATCATCAAGATCGAGCAGCCGGACGCCGTGCTGCCGACCCTCGGTGGCCAGACCGCCCTGAACGCCGCGATCAAGCTCGACGCTGAGGGCATCCTCGACAAGTACGGCGTGGAGCTCATCGGCGCCAAGGTCGACGCCATCCAGCGCGGCGAGGACCGCCAGCTCTTCAAGGAGCTCGTGCTCGAGTCCGGTGCCGACGTGGCCCGCAGCCACATCGCGCACACGCTCGAGGAAGCGAAGGAATTCGCGAAGGACCTCGGCTACCCGCTCGTCGTCCGCCCGTCCTTCACCATGGGCGGCCTCGGTTCCGGCTTCGCCTACAACGAGGAGGAACTCGTCCGCTTCGTCGGTGACGGGCTGCAGTCCAGCCCCACGACGGAGGTCCTGCTCGAGGAGTCCATCCTCGGGTGGAAGGAGTACGAGCTCGAGCTCATGCGGGACAACTACGACAACACCGTCGTGATCTGCTCAATCGAGAACGTCGACCCGGTGGGCGTCCACACGGGTGACTCGATCACCGTCGCCCCCGCGCTGACGCTGACCGACCGCGAGTACCAGAACATGCGGAACATCGGCATCGACATCATCCGTCGCGTCGGTGTCGACACCGGTGGCTGCAACATCCAGTTCGCCGTGGACCCGTCGAACGGTCGCGTCATCGTCATCGAGATGAACCCCCGTGTGTCCCGCTCGTCGGCGCTGGCGTCGAAGGCGACGGGCTTCCCGATCGCCAAGATCGCCGCGAAGCTCGCCATCGGGTACCGCCTCGACGAGATCGAGAACGACATCACCCGGGTCACACCGGCGAGCTTCGAGCCGACGCTCGACTACGTCGTCGTGAAGACCCCGCGGTTCGCGTTCGAGAAGTTCCCGGCGGCCGACGCCACCCTCACCACGACCATGAAGAGCGTCGGCGAGGCGATGGCGATCGGGCGCAACTACGCCACGGCGCTGCAGAAGTCGCTCCGGTCGCTCGAGAAGCGCGGCTCGTCGTTCCACTGGGACACGCCGGCGGCCGAGCTCGACAAGGACGCCCTGCTGTCGAAGTCGTCCATCCCGACCGACGGCCGCATCGTCATGGTGCAGCAGGCGCTCGTCGCCGGTGCCACCGCGGAAGAGGTCTTCGAGGCCACGAAGATCGACCCCTGGTTCATCGACCAGATCGTCCTCATCAACGAGGTCGCGGCCGAGGTCGCGGCCGCCGAGACCCTCGACGCGGACACCCTCCGCTGGGCGAAGGAGCACGGCTTCAGCGACATCCAGATCGCCAGCCTGCGCGGGATCACCGAACAAGCGGCACGTGACGCCCGTCACGCCGAGGGCATCCGTCCGGTGTTCAAGACCGTCGACACCTGCGCCGGCGAGTTCCCGGCCCTGACGCCGTACCACTACTCGTCGTACGACGCCGAGACCGAGGTCGCCCCGAGCGACCGCAAGAAGGTCGTCATCCTCGGCTCCGGCCCGAACCGCATCGGGCAGGGCGTCGAGTTCGACTACTCCTGCGTGCACGCGTCCTTCGCGTTGAGCGCTGCCGGGTTCGAGACGATCATGATCAACTGCAACCCGGAGACGGTCTCCACCGACTACGACACCTCCGACCGCCTGTACTTCGAGCCGCTGACCACCGAGGACGTCCTCGAGGTCATCGAGGCCGAGGCGGCGTCCGGCGAGCTCGTCGGCGTCGTCGTGCAGCTCGGCGGCCAGACGGCCCTCGGGCTCGCGAAGCCGCTCGAGGCCGCGGGCATCCCGATCCTCGGCACGTCGCCGACGGCCATCGACTCCGCCGAGGAGCGCGGCCAGTTCTCCGCGATCCTCGACGCCGCCGGCCTGCTCGCACCGCGGAACGGCACGGCGCACGACCTCGCCAGCGCGACCGCGGTGGCCGAGGAGATCGGCTACCCGGTCCTCGTCCGCCCGTCGTTCGTGCTCGGCGGCCGCGGCATGGAGATCGTCTACGACTCCGCGACCCTCGCCGACTACTTCGACCGGATGGCCGACCAGGCGATCATCGGCCCGGAGCTCCCGCTGCTCGTCGACCGCTTCCTGGACGACGCGGTCGAGATCGACGTCGACGCGCTCTACGACGGCGAGCGGCTCTACATCGGCGGCATCATGGAGCACCTCGAGGAAGCCGGCATCCACTCCGGCGACTCCGCCTGCACCCTGCCGCCGGTCGGCCTCGGCCGCGCCGAGATCCAGGGCGTCGTCGACGCCACCGAGAAGATCGCGCGCGGCATCGGGGTCCAGGGGCTGCTCAACGTGCAGTTCGCCATCGGCGCGGGCGTGCTCTACGTGCTCGAGGCGAACCCGCGCGCCAGCCGCACGGTCCCGTTCGTCTCGAAGGCGCTCGGCATCCCGCTCGCGAAGGCCGCCGCCCGCCTGATGACCGGCACCACGATCGACGCGCTCGTCACCGAGGGGCTCCTGCCCGCCCGCGACGGTGCGTTCGTGCCGATGCAGTCGCCGATCGCCGTGAAGGAGGCCGTGCTGCCCTTCCGTCGCTTCCGCACCCACGACGGCCAGGTCGTCGACTCGGTCCTCAGCCCGGAGATGCGCTCAACCGGCGAGGTCATGGGCATCGACCGCGACTTCCCGCGTGCGTTCCTCAAGTCGCAGGAGGCCGCGTACGGCGGACTCCCGACGAGCGGCACCGTGTTCGTGAGCGTCGCCGACACCGACAAGCGTCAGGTCGTCCTGCCGGTGCACCGTCTGCAGCAGCTCGGCTTCACGATCACCGCGACCGAGGGCACCGCCGAGGTGCTCCGCCGCAACGGCATCGAGGTCACGCTCGTCGGCAAGTACAGCGAGGGCGGCGAGAGCGTCGTCGACCTGCTGGCCCGCAACGAGGTCGACATCGTCATCAACACGCCGTCGGGTGCCGCCGGTCGTGCGGACGGGTACGAGATCCGTGCGGCGACTGTCGCGGCGGACAAGCCGCTGTTCACGACGATCGCGCAGCTCGGGGCCGCGGTCGCGGCGATCGAGACGATCGGTTCACCGCACAGCGTGCGGAGCCTGCAGGACTACGCCCTGGAGCGCGCGACCTGGTGAGCACCACGACCCAGCCTGGAGGCACGGCCTCCTTCGGTGTCCGGCTCGCCGCCGCCATCGGGTCGCGTTCCGCCCTCTGCGTCGGCATCGACCCCCACGCCGCCACCCTGGCGGCGTGGGGGCTCGGCCGCGACGAGCAGGGCCTGACCGCGTTCGGCGCGACCCTGGTCGACGCGGCCGCCGGCCGCGCCGCGGTCGTGAAGCCGCAGATCGCCTTCTTCGAGGCGGCGGGGGTCGCGGGCTACCGTGCGCTCGACGCGACGATCCGTCGGGCACGCGATGCGGGCCTCCTGGTCGTCGCCGACGTCAAGCGCGGCGACATCGGGTCGACGGGGGACGACTACGCGCTCGCGTGGCTGGATCGTGACGGGCCGTTCGCGGCCGACGCGATGACGGTCTCGCCGTACCTCGGGTACGGCTCCCTCGCGGGGACGGTCGCGGTCGCACGGGAGAACGGCGCCGGGGTCTTCGTGCTCGCGGCGACGAGCAACCCCGAAGCCCGCGTGCTGCAGACCGCGGTGCTGGCCGAGGGACCTCGTTCGGGGCGGAGCGTCGCGGCCGGTATCGTCTTGGACGTGGCAGACGACAACCGGGCCGGCGGCGACCAGCCCCTCGGTGACGTCGGGCTCGTGCTCGGCGCCACCCTCGACCTCGACGACTTCGGCATCGACGCGGACACGATCGGCACGTCGCCGATCCTCGCCCCGGGCTTCGGTGCCCAGGGCGCCCGCATCGAGGACCTCCGCGCGCTGTACGGCACCGGTGCCGAGCAGGTGCTCGTGAGCGAGTCCCGCGGCCTGCTGTCCGACGGACCCGACGGTGTCGCAGCACTCGTCGCCGACCGTGCCGACCGGATCCGCACCGCACTGGGGGCGGCAGCATGACGTCGGACCGCGACGCCCTGCCCGCCCACCGGAACCCGCCGGAGGTCGACCGCGTCGCAGCGGCAGCGGCAGCCGTGGCAGCACGACGTGCCCGCGCAGCGGTGAAGGCCGCCGTCGCCTCGGGGGAACGGTCCGCGCTCGAGGTCGCCCGGCTCGCCTGGTCGGACGCCGAGGCCCCGGCGGAGAAGTCCCTGCGGGTCCGCGACCTGCTGACGAGCCTGCCCGGCATCGGACCGGCACGTGCCGAGTCGATCATGGGCGACCTGCGGATCGCGCCGTCGAAGCGCCTCGGGGGACTCGGCACCCGGCAGCGATCGGAGCTGGCCGACTGGCTCGCCGCCCGCGGCCGGAAGCGCGGCACCTCGAAGCTCGTCGTCCTCGCCGGGCCCACCGCGGTCGGCAAGGGCACCGTCAGTGCGTTCATCCGCGAGCAGTACCCGGACGTGAACCTCAGCGTGTCCGCGACCACCCGCAAGCCCCGTCCGGGCGAGGTCGACGGCGTGCACTACTACTTCGTGGACGACGCCGAGTTCGACCGGATGATCCGCGACCGCGAGCTGCTCGAGTGGGCGACGGTGCACAACTCGTACCGGTACGGCACGCCCCGTCCGCCGATCGACCGCGCACTCGACGCCGGCGACAAGGTGATGCTCGAGATCGACCTGCAGGGTGCCCGCCAGGTGCGCGACGCCATGCCCGAGGCCGTCCTGGTGTTCCTGCTGCCCCCGTCGTGGGAGGAACTGGTCCGCCGGCTCATCGGTCGCGGCACCGAATCGGCCGAGGAACAGGCCCGCCGGCTGGACACCGCCAAGGTCGAACTCGCCGCCCAGGACGAGTTCGACGTGCGCATCGTGAACTCCGATGTCGGCACCGCGGCGCGCGAGGTCGTAGACTTGTTCACTGCGCCCTAGCCGGGCGCGCCTGCGCCCCGCCGGGTGCGACCGATCTTTCCGTCGACAGGAGACACCATGGCCAACCCCCAGGGCATCATCGACCCGCCCATCGACGACCTGCTCGCCAAGGTGGAGTCGAAGTACGCGCTCGTCATCTTCGCCTCGAAGCGTGCGCGCCAGATCAACGACTACTACGCCGACCTGCACGAGGGCTCGCTCTTCGACAACGTGGGCCCGCTGGTCGACTCGACGATCGACGACAAGCCGCTGTCCGTCGCGCTGCACGAGATCAACGAGGACAAGCTCACCGTCACCAAGCAGCAGCAGCCCACCGACTGATCGCGGTGACGAGCAGCAACCTGCGCCTCTTCACGTCCGAGTCGGTGACCGAGGGGCACCCCGACAAGATCTGCGACCAGATCTCGGACACGATCCTCGACGCACTGCTCACGGTGGACCCGCACGCGCGCGTCGCCGTCGAGACGATGGTCACGACCGGGCTGGTGCACGTCGCCGGCGAGGTCACGACCTCCGGCTACGTCGAGATCCCGAAGCTGGTCCGTGACGTCATCACGGGCATCGGGTACAACTCGTCCGAGGTCTCCTTCGACGGCCGCACCTGTGGCGTCGAGGTCTCCATCGGTGCGCAGTCGCCCGACATCGCCCAGGGCGTCGACGAGTCCCTCGACGCGCGCTCCGGCGCCGGCGTGGACCCGCTCGACCGCCAGGGTGCAGGCGACCAGGGCATCATGTTCGGCTTCGCGACGAACGAGACCCCCGAGTACATGCCCGTCGCGATCTGGCTCGCGCACCGTCTGGCCGAGCGCCTGGCAGCGGTCCGCAAGTCGGGCGAGCTGACGTTCCTCCGCCCGGACGGCAAGACCCAGGTCACGGTCGGGTACGACGGTGTCGTGCCGAAGACCGTCGAGACCGTCGTGCTCTCCACGCAGCACGCGCCCTCCGTCACGCTCGACGAGCTCACGGCCGCCATCACCGAGCACGTGATCCGCCCGGTCCTCGACCAGGTGGACCTCGACTCGTCGCGCGTCGACGTCATCGTGAACCCGACCGGCCGGTTCGAGATCGGCGGCCCCCAGGGCGACGCCGGGCTCACCGGACGCAAGGTCATCGTCGACACCTACGGCGGCGCCTCCCGGCACGGCGGCGGTGCGTTCAGCGGGAAGGACCCCTCGAAGGTCGACCGTTCGGCCGCCTACGCCCTGCGCTGGGTCGCGAAGAACGCCGTCGCTGCGGGCCTCGCCGACCGGCTCGAGGTCCAGGTCGCATACGCGATCGGCCGTGCGAAGCCCGTCGGGCTGTACGTCGAGTCGTTCGGGACCGGACACGTCGACGACGCCACGATCGAGGCTGCGATCACCGAGGTGTTCGACCTGCGTCCGGCCGCGATCATCCGCGACCTCGACCTGCTCCGTCCGATCTACGCGAAGACCGCGACGTACGGGCACTTCGGCCGCGAGCTCCCCGGGTTCACCTGGGAGCAGCTCGACCGCGTCGAGGAACTCCGCGCCGCCGCAGGACTCGTCGCCGCAACCGTCTGAGCCACCGCGTGACCACCGTCGCGCGCGTCGTCCTCGACTCGCCGCTCCCGCAGTTGGACCGTCTGTTCGACTACCGGGTGCCGGACGGGCTCGAGGACGACTGCGCGCCGGGGGTCCGCGTGAAGGTCCCGCTCCGGACGGGTGCGCGGATGTCCGACGCGTACGTCGTCGAGCTCGTCACCGAGGGTGACTACCCCGGGGAGCTCAGCGACATCGAGACGGTCGTCTCCCCGGTGCCGGTGCTCGCGCCGGAGATCTGGACCCTCGCACGCGCTGTGGCGGACCGGGCCGCCGGGGTCGCATCGGACGTGCTCCGGCTCGCCGTCCCGACGCGCCAGGTCCGCGCCGAGAAGGCCTGGCTGGCCCGCGACACCGCGTGGTCGCCACCGGCGGTCGACGCCCCGCCCGTCACCGGCTACGCCGAGGGCGTCCTGGAGGCAGTGGTCGCCGACCACGGTCGAGCTGCGGTCGCCGCCGTCCCCCACCCGGTCGCGCTCGGTGCCGCCGACGCACCGGTCTGGGTCCCCGGGTGGGCAGCGACGCTCGCCCAGGCTGCCGCGCACACCGTCGCCGCCGAGCAGTCCGCCGTCATCGCCGTGCCGGACTTCCGCGACGTCACCGACCTCGAACGGGCGCTGCTGGCGGTGTTGCCCGCTGAACGGTTGGTGCGGTTCGACGCCAAGCAGACGAACGGGCAGCGCGCCAAGGCCCTGCTGCAGGCCCGGACCCACGCGGTCGTCGCGATCGGGAACCGCACCGCGATGTACGCGCCGGCGACCGAGCTCGGCCTCATCGCGATGTGGGACGACGGGGACGCCTCGTTCATCGAGCCGCGTGCCCCGTACGTGCACACCCGGGACGTCGCGCTCGTGCGGGCTGCCCAGTCGGGGGCGGCGCTGCTGTTCCTGTCGCACGCCCGGAGCACCGACGTGCAACGGCTCGTCGAGCTGCACTGGCTGCAGGACGTCACGCCGTACCGGGTCAAGACGCCCAAGGTCATCCCCACCGTCCAGCAGACCGGCGCGGAGGGCTACGCTGCCCAGGCCCGCATCCCGAGCTCCGCGTGGCGTGCGGCGCGCGAGGCCAGCCAGCACGGCGCGGTGCTCGTGCAGGTCGCCAGCCCCGGGTTCGGCACGGGCCTGGTGTGCGCCGAGTGCGGCGAGCGGGCGCACTGCCGGATCTGCGGCGGCCCGCTCGGGAGTCCGCACCGGGGCGCGACCCCGCAGTGCCGGTTCTGCGGTGCCCTCGCGGTCGGCTTCCGCTGCCCGACGTGCGGCAACGGCACCGTGAAGCCCGTCGGACAAGGAGCCCAGCGCACCGCGGACGAGCTCGGGCGCGCCTTCCCGGGGACACGGATCGTCGTCGCCGACGGCTCCCGACCCCTCGACGAGGTCCCGGACCGGCCGTCGGTCGTCGTGGCCACCCGCGGGGCCGAGCCGAGTGTGCCCGGTGGGTACGCATGCGTCCTGTTGCTCGACGGGGAACGCATGCTCGCCCGCGAGGGGCTCCGCGTGCAGGAGGACGTCCTGCGCTTCTGGACGAACGCCGCCGCGAAGGGCGCACCAGGGGCCGAGGCCTACCTCGTCGGCATCGGCGGCAAGCTCGCGACGGCCCTGGCTCTCTGGCGACTCGACGGGCCCGCGCACGACGAACTCGTCGATCGGCGTGAGCTGCACTTCCCGCCGGCTGTGCGGGTGGCGACGCTGACCGGCACGGACGAGGCCGTGACGGCAGCGGTCGAGGCGCTCGAGGGGCTCACCGCCGGACCCGTGCTCGGACCCGTGCCCGTCGAGGACGACGCGCTGCCGGGGACCGTCCGCGCGATCGTGCGCTTCCCGTACGCGCACGGGGCCGAGGTCGCGGCCACCCTCAAGGCCGAGGTGATCCGGCGGTCGTCCACCCGTCGGGTGCTGCCGGGCGGGAACCGACGTCGGGCGGCGCCGGCGCTGCGGGTGCGGCTCGACGACGCCGAGCCCTTCAGCGAGGTCTGACCGGGCCGGCTGCGCGCCTGTGGCCGCGGGGGCGGGGCGGACCCGCACCGTGCCTCCAGGCCGCCTGCCGCGCCGCGCGCTGCCCGCGCGCGCATGTTCCGACAACGCACCTGTCGATCGACGCGTGCCTCGTCGAAGGATGCACGCGCACCGTCTGCGCATGCATGTTTCGACGTTGCACCTGTCGATCGACGCGCACGTCGCCGAAAGGTGCACATGCATGCGCCGACCGCCACGCCGTGCCCCCACCGTGCACACGACATGCACGGCCGTGGCACGCGAGGTGTGCCAGGCTGGACGACGGCGGTCACGAGCCGCCACGGACACACATCACGCACGACGAGGTGACGCGGATGACGCCGATGAGGGCGCTGTACAAGCCGGACGCTGCTCCGGGACTGACCATGACGGAACGGCCGGTGCCGGTCCCGACGGAGGACGAGGTCCTCATCCGGGTGCTCCGCACCGGGATCTGCGGGACCGATCTCCACATCCGGCGGTGGGACGACTGGGCGGCCTCCGCGGTCACGGCCCCGCTCGTCCCCGGACACGAGTTCTTCGGCGAGGTGGTCGAGGTCGGCTCCGCCGTTCGTGACGTCGCAGTGGGGGACCGGGTCTCCGGCGAGGGGCACATCGTGTGCGGCACGTGCCGGAACTGCCGGGCCGGCCGACGTCAGATGTGCATCCGCACGAAGGGGCTCGGGGTCCAGCGCGACGGCGCGTTCGCGGAGTACCTGACCCTGCCCGGTGCGAACGTCTGGGTGCACCACACCGACATCGACCCCGACGTCGGCGCGTTGTTCGACCCGCTCGGCAACGCGGTGCACACGGCGCTCGCGTTCCCGGTGGTCGGGGAGGACGTGCTCGTCACCGGGTGCGGCCCCATCGGGCTCATGGCGATCGCGGTCGCCCGGCACGCCGGCGCCCGGTTCGTGGTCGGCACGGACGTCAGCACGAACCGGCTCGCGATGGCGACGGCGATGGGGGCCGACCTCGGCGTCGACGTCAGCGGTGGCGACGGTGTCACCGCACTGCGCAGAGCACAGGAACGGCTCGGCATGCGCGAGGGCTTCGACGTCGGCTTCGAGATGTCCGGTGCCCCGACCGCCCTGCCGTCGATGGTCGACACCATGAACCACGGCGGTCGGATCGCGATGCTCGGACTGCCGACGGGCGAGATCGGCGTCGACTGGGGCAAGGTCGTCACCCACATGCTCACGGTGAAGGGCATCTACGGTCGCGAGATGTTCGAGACCTGGCAGACCATGAGCTCGATGCTGCAGACCAGCGAGGTGCTGCGGGACCGCATCGGCTCGATCGTCTCGGCGCGGTTCGCCGCCCGGGACTGGGAACAGGCGTTCGCCGCGGCGGCGAGTGCGGACGGCGGCAAGGTCGTCATCGACTGGACGGAGATCTGATGTACGGCGCGATCAAGGGCCACCTGGCCGCGGAGCTCGCGGGCATCGAGGACGCCGGGCTGACGAAGCGGGAACGCGGCATCGCCGGCCCGCAGCGCGCGGCGATCGAGGCGGACGGCGTCGACCTGCTGAACTTCTGTGCGAACAACTACCTCGGCCTCGCCGACTCGGTCGACCTGGTCGAGGCCGCGAAGGACGCCCTCGACCGCTGGGGCTACGGCATGGCGAGCGTGCGGTTCATCTGCGGCACGCAGGACCTGCACCTCGACCTCGAGCGACGGGTCTCGTCCTTCCTGGGGACCGAGGCGACGATCCTGTACTCGTCGTGCTTCGACGCGAACGGCGGCTTGTTCGAGGTGCTCCTCGGAGCGGAGGACGCGATCATCTCCGACGAGCTGAACCACGCCTCGATCATCGACGGCGTGCGGCTGTCGAAGGCGCAGCGGTTCCGGTACCGGAACCGTGACGTGCAGGACCTCGAGGCGCAGCTGATCGCCGCCGGGGACGCGCGGTTCCGGGCGATCGTGACCGACGGCGTGTTCTCGATGGACGGGTCGATCGCGCCCCTCGCGGAGATCTGCGACCTCGCCGACCGGTACGACGCGCTCGTGATCGTGGACGACTCGCACGCAGTCGGGTTCGTCGGCGAGCACGGCCGGGGCACGCCGGAGTTCTGCGGCGTCGCGGACCGCGTCGACGTGTACACGGGCACGTTCGGCAAGGCCCTCGGGGGCGCGAGCGGCGGGTACGTCGCCAGTCGCCGGGAGATCGTGGACCTGCTGCGGCAGCGGTCCCGCCCGTACCTGTTCTCGAACTCACTCGCCCCCGTGATCGCGGCGGGGACCGTCGCCGCACTCGACCTCATCGAGCGCTCGGACGACGCCCGAGCCCGGTTGCGAGAGAACGCCGCGCTGTTCCGGTCGCTCATGACCGAGGCCGGGTTCGACCTGCTGCCGGGGGAGCACCCGATCGTCCCGGTCATGTTCCACGACGCCGCGCTGACCGCACGGATCGCGGACGAGATGCAGGCGCGCGGGATCTACGTCACGGCGTTCAGCTACCCGGTGGTGCCGAAGGGGCGGGCGCGGATCCGCGTGCAGCTGTCGGCAGCGCACACCGAGGACCAGGTGCGGCGCTGCGTGGCGGCCTTCACCGAGGCCCGGGCGGCAGCCGACACCGGCACCGCCCCGGTCACGCAGCGCTGACGGGGCGGCGGCGCTCGCGCGGGAAGACCACGCCGAGCGCCACCATCCCGATCGAGAGCACCAGGTGGAGCCAGTTGTCCGCCCAGTTCAGCGGCACGAAGTTCGCCCCGAAGTCGTGCCCCGCCGTGAACAGCCCGTACACCCACAGCACGAAGTAGACGACGCCGCCGATCACCAGGTACATCCGGGACCCGGTCGCGTACCCGGCCGCCAGCAGCCCGACGACGCCGAACAGCAGGTGCACGACGTTGTGCAGCACCGACACCTGGAACAGTCCGAGCAGCATCGCCATGGATCCGTGTCCGGCGCCACCGAGGTCACCGGTGGTCAGACCCGGGACGAACCCGGCGATCCCGACCAGCAGGAACACGATGCCGACCACGAGCGCGGCCTTCTGGATGCTCGAGCCCGCGTAGCGGTCGGTGGGGGTGGTGACGTCGGACATGGTGGAACCTCCTCGTTCGGCTGCGGGCGACGGTACCCGTGGGAGACTCGGACGGTGACGACGGGGGAACGCACGGACGACCACACGGGGGACCGCACGCTCCCGCTCGCGAGCTGGCGCTACCAGGGCACGCTGCGCACCTACCAGCGCGACGTCCTCGACCGCGTGCCCGTCGAGCCCGGCGACCCCGTCCACGTCGTCGCGCCGCCCGGAGCCGGGAAGACCCTGCTCGGGCTGTTCCTCGCCGGACGCCACGGCGCGCGTGCCCTCGTGCTCGCGCCGACCGCCACGATCCGCGCCCAGTGGGCCCGATCGGCGTCGGCCCTGCACGGCGAGGCGACCGTCTCCGAGGACCCGCGCCAGCCCGCAGACCTCACCGCGCTGACCTACCAGATGCTCTCCGTCCTCGACACCGGCAGTCCGCTCACCGATCTCGCGACCGCGGACTGGCGTCGTGAACTCGTCGCCGGCGGTCGGGACGACGACGCCGCGGCACGCTGGATCGACGACCTCCGGAGCAGCAACCAGGCAGCGTTCCGGAAGGGTGTCCGCCGCCGCTCCCGCGCGATCCGCAAACGGCTCGCCCGCGAGGACCCCGAGCTCCTCGCCGAGGCCCTGCACCCGAACGCCCGTGCTCTCGTCGACCGGCTCGTGGCGAACGGCGTCGAGACCGTCGTCCTCGACGAGTGCCACCACCTCCTCGACCACTGGGCGCTCGTCGTCGCCTACCTGCTCGGCCGCATCCGGGCATCCGGCCGCGAACCGGTCGTCATCGGTCTGACCGCGACCCTGCCGTCCACCGACGACCGCGATGCGCACGACACCTACACCGCACTGCTCGGCGACGTCGACTACGAGGTGCCGACGCCCGCCGTCGTGAAGGAGGGCAACCTCGCGCCCTACCGCGACCACGTCTGGCTGGTCGAACCGACCCCGGACGAGCTCGCCTTCCTGCGCGACCACGAACGCCGACTCGCCGCGCTGATCCGCGGCGCGCTCGCCGAACCCGACGGGATCGAGTGGCTGGAGACGACCCTGCAGCCAAAGACCGGCACCGACCGCACCGCCGGGCCCGGCGCACGGCCCGGCATGCGTACCGACACGGCCGAGGAACGCCTCGCAGCGGCTTTCGCCGCCGACTTCCCCGTCGCCGAGTCCGCCGCCCGCACCCTCGCCGAGTTCCGCCCCGACCACCCACTGCTCGCGCTCCTGCCCGACGACGCCCGTCGCGCTCCCGACGCCGAACAGCGGATCCGGGTCCTCGCCCGCTACGCCCTCGACCGGTTGCTGCCCGACCCCAGCCGCGCGGAGCAGTGGCAGCGCATCAAGCGCTCGATCGTGGACTTCGGCTTCACCCTCACCGACCGCGGCGTCCGACGGAGCCGGGACCCGATCGACACGGTGCTGGCGTCGTCCGCAGCGAAGGACCAGGCCGTCGTCGACCTGCTCCGCCTCGAGCTCTCCCAGGACGCCGCCGACCGGGTCCGGGCCGTCGTGGTGACCGACCACGCCACCCACGGCAACACCCGGGGGAGCACCGTCCCCGCCGCGGGCGCACTCCGCACCTTCGCCACGGTCGCGACCGAGGACTTCACCGTCCCGCTGCGACCAGTGCTCGTCACCGCACGCCACCTCCGGATCGCCACCCGGGACGCCGACGTCCTGCTCCCCGCACTGGAGCAGCGCCTCGGCACGACGTGCACCACCGAACCGGTTCCCGACGACCCGCGGGTGCTCAGCGTCGAGACGCCCGGCGCCGGATCGGCCGCCGTGCTGGCCGCCGTCTCCGCCCTGCTCACGGACGGCACCACACGACTCGTCATCGGTACCCGTGGCCTCCTCGGCGAGGGCTGGGACTGCCCCGCCGCGAACACACTGGTCGACCTCACCGCCGTCGCCACCTCGTCCGCGACCCAGCAGCTCCGCGGTCGCACGCTCCGCCTCGACCCGGCGTGGCCCCGCAAGGTCGCCCACAACTGGACCGTCACCGCGGTCATCCCGGCCGACGTCCCGCTCGACGCCGCCCCGGACGTCTCCCGGATGCGCCGGAAGCACGACCAGATCTGGGGCCTGCTCCGTGCCGACTCCACCCAGGTCGTGCGCGGCACGTCGATCGCGTTCACCGACGGCCAGGCCCTCTGGCTCGCCGGGCTCGTCGCCAAGGACAAGCGGCAGACCGTCCGGGCCCTCGACGAGTCCATCGCCGCCGAACTCCCCACCCGGGCCGACAGCTGGGCAGCCTGGCGCATCGGCGAGCCCTACGCCGACCGCGAGAGCACGGCCACGGTGGTCGAGGAACCACGAACGCAGCCGTTCCGCACCGGACCGACCGCGGAGTTCGTGCTCGCCGTCGTCCTCGGCGCGGTCCTCTGGCTGCTCGCGGAATCGGCCCGGGGCGTCGTCGCCCTCTGGCGGCTGGGCTCGGTCCCCGGAGTCCTCGGGCTCCTCGTCGTCACCGGTCTCGCCGTCCTGCTGGTCTGGCCCGTCGCCAGACAGCTCGGCCTCGCCCTCCGCCAGCGGTTCAGCACGGTCGGCGCGTACCGCCGAGCCGTCCGGGTCGTCGTCGACGCGCTCCACCGGGCCGGTCGGGTACCGGCGTTCGGCGAAGGGGACGTCCGTGTCACCGCGCAGATGGCGGGCAAGGTGCCGCAGAGCTTCACGATGGAGGTGCTCGGCGGACGCCCGGAGGACCGCCGCGTCGTGACCGACTCGCTCGCCGAGTTCTTCGGCCCGGTGCGCACACCGCGGTTCCTGCTGCAGGTCAGCCGCACCGAACGCGCCACCGTCCGGCGGGCCCCGTTGCTCGTCGCGGCCCTGGCCGTGGCCCGTGCACTCACCCGGGGCGACCGGTACTTCGCCGTGCCGACCGCGGTGGGACGTCGCCGCGCCGACGCCGAGGTGTTCGCAGCGGACTGGAACCGCACGGTCGGTCCGTGCCGTCTGCACGAGATCGACTCGCCGGAGTCGCTCGTGCTGCTGGTCCGTGCTCGCCGGACGTCGGGCGCCGCCACGGCGGCACCGGTGCTCCGCGACCAGTGGTCCTGACACCGCCGGAGCGACAGTGGTCCTGACACCGTCGGACGCGCAGCGCGTGCGGGACATGGGAGGATCGAACCCATGCGTCTCGTCGTCGCCGGCAGCCCCGCTGCGGCCGTCCCCACCCTCCGCCGCCTCGCGGCGTCCGAGCACGAGATCGCCGCGGTCCTCACCCGTCCGGCGACCCCGCAGGGCCGGAAGCGCGTCCTCACCCCGACACCCGTCGCCCGGGCCGCCGAGGAGCTCGGCCTCCCGGTGATCGAGGCCTCCCGCGTCGACGACGAGGTCACCGCCCGCATCGCCCACCTCGGCGTCGACCTCGGCGTCATCGTCGCCTACGGCGCGCTGCTCCGGCGCCCGGCGCTCGACGCCCCGCGCCTCGGCTGGATCAACCTGCACTTCTCCGACCTGCCGCAGTACCGCGGCGCTGCCCCGGTCCAGCGAGCGGTGATGGCCGGCGACACCCGCACCGCCGCGACGGTGTTCCAGCTCGTCGAGGCACTCGACGCCGGCCCGGTCTACGCGAGCGACCCGTTCGACATCGAGCCAGAGGCGACCTCTGGTGAGGTCCTCGCCGCGATGGCCGAGACCGGCGCCGAGACCGTCGTCCGCGTCGTCGACGACATCGCCGCCGGCACCGCGGTCGCCACCGAGCAGTCCGGCGAGCCCACCCTCGCCCCGAAGCTCACCATCGACGACGGCCGCATCGACTTCGCCGCGCCCGCTGCCGCGGTCCACGCCCGCCTGCGCGGGGTCACACCCGAGCCCGGTGCGTACGCCCACCTGGGTGAGACGCGGATCAAGCTGCTCCGCAGCTCCAGACTGCCGGGAGGCACGCCGGACCCCGCCCCGTCGCTCGCGCCCGGCGCGTTGGCCGTCCAGGGCGGTCGGCTGGTCGTCGGGACCGCCGACGACCCGCTGGTGCTCACCGAGGTGCAGCCCGCCGGCAAGAAGGCGATGGACGCCGCCGCCTGGGCCCGCGGCCTGGGCGAGCTCGACGGGAAGGTCCTCGCATGAGCGGCGCGAACACCGGTCACCGCCGGAACCACGGCCCCCGGCAGACGAGCGCCCGCCGGGTGGCGTTCGACGTCCTCCGTGCCGTGCAGGTCGACGACGCCTACGCGAACCTGCTCCTGCCGACGCGCATCCGCCGTGCCGGGCTCACCGCGCGGGACGCAGCGTTCGCCACCGAGCTGACCTACGGCTCCATCCGGATGCTCGGCCGGTACGACGCGATCGTCGCCCTCGCCTCGGGACGCCGGATCGACAACATCGAGTCCGACGTGCTCGACGTCATGCGTCTCGGCGCCCACCAGCTGCTCGGCATGCGCACCCCGACGCACGCCGCGGTCTCGGCCACGGTCGAGCTCGCCCGAGAGGTCGGCGCCCACCGCGCCACGGGCTTCGTCAACGCCGTACTGCGCAAGGTCGGGGCCCGGACCGACGACGAGTGGGACGCGCTCATCACCGAGGGGCGGGGTGGCGACGCGCTCCTCGCGGCCCGTTGGTCGCACCCGGTGTGGGTCGTCTCCGCCCTCCGGGACGCCCTCGCGGCCGAACGCTCGCGGGACGAGCTCGCCGCGCTCCTGGCCGCCGACAACGTCGCACCCCGTGTGCAGCTCGCGGCGCTGCCCGGACTCGCCACCGCCGAGGACGTCGCCGCCGCCACGGCCCACGCCGCGGTCGTCGACGACGCGACCGATGACGTCGACGCTCCCGCCGATCAGCCAGCGCCGGCCGCCCCCGGAACCGCAGCCGAGGACGACACGGAGGTCGTGCCTCCCGGCCGACCCACCGACCCCGAGGCGGACCTGCCGGTCTCGCCCGTCGGCATCCGCGGGATCAGCGGCGACCCGGCCCGCGTGCCCGGCGTCACCGCCGGGCGGCTCCGCGTGCAGGACGAGGGCTCGCAGCTCGCGGCCCTCGCGCTGAGCCGGTCGTCCGCGGTCCGGTCGGGAGAGCGCTGGCTCGACCTGTGCGCCGGACCCGGTGGCAAGGCCGCGCTGCTCGCGGCCGAGGCGGCGCAGGGTGGGGCCGCCCTCGTGGCGAACGAACTCGTGCCGGCGCGGGCCGGACTCGTGCGCAAGGCCCTCGCGGGGTTCGGCGACGGCGTGACCGTGGTCGAGGGCGACGGTCGACGTTTCGGGCGCGACGGGGCCGGCGTGACGTTCGACCGGATCCTGCTCGACGCGCCGTGCACCGGGCTCGGTGCGCTCCGGCGTCGCCCCGAGGCCCGCTGGCGGAAGCAGCCCGAGGACGTCCCCGAGCTCGCGGCACTGCAGGCCGAGCTGCTGGACGCCGCCGTGCGGGTGCTCGCACCAGGCGGGACCTTGGCCTACGTGACGTGCTCGCCGCACCTGGCGGAGACGCGCGGGCAGGTCGATGCGCTGATGGCGCGGCACGGGGGCGTGCTCGAGCAGCTCGACACCGCGTCGGTCGTGCGGTCGGTGGCCGCTCGGGACCCGCAGGTAGCGGACGGGAACACGGCGCAGCTCTGGCCACACCGCATCGGGACGGACGCGATGTTCATCGCACTGTTCCGACGCACCGCCTGAGATCGTGCTCGGGCGCCGTGGCGCGCAGCCGAGTCTCGTGAACCCCAGCCGCCGGTAGGGTTGTCGGGTGACGATCCGCATCTCGCCGAGCATCCTGTCCGCCGACTTCGCGAACCTCGAGCGCGAGCTCCACCGCATCGAGACCGCCGACCTGGTGCACGTCGACGTGATGGACAACCACTTCGTCCCGAACCTCACGCTGGGCCTGCCGATCGTGCAGCGCCTGCAGGAGGTCTCCCCGGTCCCGCTCGACGTCCACCTGATGGTCACCGACGCCGACGCGAACGCGCCGAAGTACGCCGAGACCGGTGCATCGAGCGTCACGTTCCACTTCGAGGCGGCGAACGACCCGGTGGCGACCGCCGCGGCCATCCGCTCGAACGGGGCCCGTGCCGCCGTCGCGGTGAAGCCGGGCACGCCGATCACCCAGGTCCTGCACCACCTCGACGCCTACGACATGATCCTGCTCATGACGGTCGAGCCGGGCTTCGGCGGTCAGTCGTTCATGCCGTCCGTGATGCCGAAGCTCGCCGACGCGCGTGCCGCAGTGGACGCCTCCGGTCTGGACGTCTGGCTCGAGGTCGACGGCGGGATCGCGGTCGACACCGTGCCCGTGGCCGTCGCGGCCGGCGCGGACACCCTCGTCGCGGGCTCGGCCGTGTACGGCGGCGAGCCGGCTGCGCGGATCGCGGACCTCCGCGAAGCAGCAGCCCGGGCCCGGTCGTGAGCACCCGTCCGGACGGTACGGCTGCCTCGGTGTCCGAGGACGGTAGCCTGGTCGGCGTGAAGACGTTCGACGACCTGTTCCAGGAGCTCACCGAGAAGGCGCGCACGCGCCCCGAGGGCTCCGGCACCGTCGCCGAACTGGACGCCGGCGTGCACCAGATCGGCAAGAAGATCGTGGAAGAGGCAGCCGAGGTCTGGATGGCGGCCGAGTACGAGGGCGACGAGCGCACCTCGGAGGAGATCTCGCAGCTCGTGTACCACCTGCAGGTGCTCATGATCGCGAAGGGCCTCACCCCGGCGGACGTCTGGCGACATCTGTAGGAAGGCGCGTCCCGCGCCGGCCCAGACCGTCCCGGACCACTCCCACAGAAAGCAGACCACCTGATGCTCCGCATCGCCGTGCCCAACAAGGGCTCCCTCTCCGAGACCGCTTCCGAGATGCTGCGGGAGGCCGGGTACGCCGGTCGCCGCGACCCGAAGGCGCTCCACCTCCTCGACGAGCGCAACGGGGTCGAGTTCTTCTTCCTCCGTCCGCGCGACATCGCCACGTACGTCGGCTCGGGTGCCCTCGACGTCGGCATCACCGGGCGCGACCTGCTGCTCGACTCCGGGTCGGCGGCGCACGAGGTCGACGCGCTCGGCTTCGCGGACTCGACGTTCCGGTTCGCCGGCACGCCCGGTCGGTTCAGCACGCTGCAGGACCTCGACGGCGTGCGGGTGGCGACGAGCTACCCCGGACTGGTCGGGGACTTCCTCGCGAAGCACGGCGTCACCGCGACGCTCGTGAAGCTCGACGGCGCGGTCGAGAGCGCGGTGCGCCTCGGTGTCGCCGACGCCGTCGCCGACGTGGTCTCGACGGGCAGCACGCTGCGGCAGGCCGGCCTCGAGATCTTCGGCCCGGTCATCCTCGAGTCGACCGCGCTGCTCGTCTCGACCGACGAGTCGATCCCGGGCATCGACGTGCTCCGTCGCCGGCTGCAGGGCGTGCTCGTCGCCCGCGGCTACGTGATGCTCGACTACGACATCCCGACGGCGCTGCTCGAGCAGGCGACCGCGGTCGCATCGGGCATCGAGTCCCCGACTGTGTCGCCCCTGCACGGTCGTGACTGGTCCGCGGTACGCGTGATGATCCCGCGCGAGGACGCGAACCTCATCATGGACGCGCTGTACGACCTCGGCGCCCGCGCCATCCTCGTCAGCCCGATCCACGCAGCACGGCTGTGAGCGGGGTCTCCGTCCGGGTCATCCCGTGCCTGGACGTCCAGGGCGGTCGCGTCGTCAAGGGCGTGAACTTCCTCGACCTGCAGGACGCCGGTGACCCGGTCGAGCTCGCGGCCCGCTACTACGAGCAGGGTGCGGACGAGCTGACGTTCCTCGACGTCGGCGCGACGGTGGAGAACCGCGCGACGATGTACGACACGGTGACGCGCACGGCCGAGCAGGTCTTCATCCCGCTGACGGTGGGCGGCGGGGTCCGCAGCGTCGACGACGTCTCGCGGCTCCAGCAGTGCGGCGCGGACAAGATCGGCGTGAACAGCGCAGCGATCGCCCGCCCGGACCTCGTCGGCGAGATCGCGGACCGGTTCGGCGCGCAGGCCGTCGTGCTGTCCCTGGACGTCAAGCGGTCCGACCGGATGCCGTCCGGGTTCGTCGTGACGACGCACGGCGGGCGGACCGAGTCCGACCTCGACGCGATCGCCTGGGCACGCGAGGTCGTGGAGCGCGGAGCGGGGGAGCTGCTCGTCAACTCCATCGACGCCGACGGCACGAAGAACGGGTTCGACCTCGAGCTCGTGTCCGCGGTCCGTGCCGTGTCCTCGGTGCCGGTCATCGCGTCTGGAGGCGCGGGTCGGCTCGAGCACTTCGCCCCAGCCGTCGACGCGGGTGCGGATGCCCTCCTCGCCGCGTCGGTCTTCCACCGTGGCGAGATGACGGTGGGGGACGTCAAGGACGCGCTGCGCGCGTCCGGTCACGCCGTACGCTAGGAGTCTCATGACCGACAGCACCAGCACCAGCACGGACGCGGTCCTCGACCGCGCGCGGTTCGGTGCGGACGGGCTGCTCCCCGCCGTCGTGCAGGAGGAATCGTCGAAGGACGTCCTCATGCTCGGCTACATGGACCGGGAAGCCCTCCGCCGCACCCTCACCGAGGGACGCGTGACCTTCTGGTCCCGCTCCCGGAACGAGTACTGGCGCAAGGGCGACACGTCGGGACATGCGCAGTACGTGCGCGGAGCGGCGTTCGACTGCGACGCGGACACGCTCCTCGTCACCGTCGAGCAGGTCGGTGCCGCGTGCCACACGGGTGCGCACCGCTGCTTCGACGTCGACCCCCTCGACCCCGTGACGGCGACGGCCCCGGCCAGCACCGTGGCGTCCGCGCCGACGGACGCGACCGCGTCTGCTCCGGCGAGCGGGGCAGTGGAGGCGACCCGATGACCACGGCGACGCTCTCCGACAAGCCGCACACCACCTCCAGGCCGGAGTTCGACGCCCTGCTGGGCGACCACCGCGTCGTCCCCGTCGTGCGCGCGCTCTACGCCGACAGCGAGACGCCGGTCGGCGTCTACCGCAAGCTCGCGGACGGCCGACCCGGCACGTTCCTGCTCGAGTCGGCGGGCCAGGGCGGCCTGTGGTCGCGCTGGTCGTTCGTCGGCGTCCGCAGCTTCGGCGTGCTGACGCAGGACGGCGACCGCGCCGCGTGGATCGACACCGGGATCCCGGCGTCGCGCGCCGTCGACTCGCTCGACGGCGAGCCGCTCGAGGTCCTCGCCCGGCTGCACGAGCGCTGGGCGACCCCGCGCATCCCGGGCACCCCGCCGCTCGTCGGTGGCACGGTCGGCTTCATCGGCTGGGAGGCAGTGCGCCAGCTCGAGCACCTGCCGAACGTGCCCCCGGCCGACTTCGACGTCCCCGGGCAGGCGCTCTCGTTCGTGTCGGAGCTCGCCGCGCTCGACCACCGCACCGGACTCGTCCTGCTCGTCGCGAGCGTGCTGAACGACGGCACCGACGACGCCGAGTCGCTCTGGTCGGACGCGCAGACCCGGCTCGACCGCATGCAGGCGGACCTCGTCGCGCCGAGCATCGCGACCGTGGCCGAGGCGTTCGACATCGCCGAGCCGACGCCGACGCACCGTTCGACCCCGGCGGAGTACCAGGCCGCGGTCGAGCGCTCGAAGGAGTTCATCCGCGACGGCGACGTGTTCCAGGTCGTCATCTCGCAGCGGTTCGACCACGAGGTGACGGCCGACCCGCTCGACGTCTACCGCGTGCTCCGGACCCTGAACCCGAGCCCGTACATGTACTTCTTGTCGCTGGCCGACACCGCTGGCGACCCGTTCTGGATCGTCGGCGCCTCGCCGGAGGCCCTCGTGAAGGTGCAGGCCGGTCGTGCGATCACGCACCCGATCGCCGGTTCGCGTCCGCGCGGAGCGACCCCGGAGGAGGACGTCCGCCTCGGCGACGACCTGCTCGAGGACCCGAAGGAGCGCGCCGAGCACCTGATGCTCGTCGACCTCGCCCGCAACGACCTGCAGAAGGTGTGCGAGCCGGGCACGGTCGCGGTGACCGAGTTCATGACGGTCGAGCGGTTCAGCCACATCATGCACCTCGTGTCGAGCGTCGAGGGCGCGGTGCGTCCTGACGCCTCGGCGATCGACGTGTTCCGTGCGACGTTCCCCGCGGGCACCCTGTCCGGGGCGCCGAAGCCGCGCGCCCTGGAGATCATCGACGAGCTCGAGCCGGCCAAGCGCGGTGCGTACGCCGGGGTCGTGGGCTACTTCGACTTCGCCGGCGACGCCGACCTCGCGATCGCGATCCGCACGGCCCTCATCAAGGACGGGGTCGCGCGCGTGCAGGCCGGCGCGGGACTCGTGGCGGATTCCGACCCGGAGACCGAGCACGTCGAGGCGATCAACAAGGCAGCGGCACCCCTTCGTGCCGTCGCGACCGCGAACCGGATGCGCGAGGTGCGGTCGTGAGGGCCCGCCGCTCCCGTCCGCTCGTCGTCGTCGCCGGACTGGCCGTCGCGGGCATCATCATGCTGTCGTGGACGCAGACGTGGTTCACGGTGCACCTGCACGCCGGTGCCGCGGTCACCTCGACGGTGGACGCTGACGGTGCAGCTGCCGTCCCGTCGTACACCGCGCTGGCGATCGCGAGCCTGGCGCTCTTCCTGGCGATGACCATCGCGGGGCGGGTCGTGCGGATCGTGCTCGCGGGCGTCGAGGTCCTGCTGGGACTCGGCGTGGTGGTGTCGGGCATCACCGCCCTCGCGGACCCGGTGGCCGCGGCCAAGGGTGCCGTCGGCGAGGTCGCCGGCGTCAGTGACCTGACCGCGGTGCGTCGCGTCGTGTCGACCGTGGACGTCACCGCCTGGCCCGTCGTCGGGATCGTCGGCGGCGTGCTCGCGGTGCTGCTCGGCATCGTCGTGCTGTTCGTGCAGCGGTCGTGGCCCGGCCCGAGCCGCAAGTACGGCGCCGCGACCGCCGGCGCCGCTGCGCAGGCGCGTGCCGCCGCACCCGTCGAGCGGGACGCCGTCGTCGACTGGGACGACCTCAGCGCCGGGGTCGACCCGACCGCTGCGGACGACACCGCGGCCGACACGGGTGCCGGTGCACCCGGGGACGACCCGGTAGGATCGAAGGGGCGCCGGTCGAACGACGGCGCCGGAGCAGAACGAGGAGCACCGTGAGCAACACTGAGCCCGCAGAACTCGGCGAAGGCCACTCGCCGGCCGCCTGGACCGCCGTCGTGATCATGCTGATCGGATTCGCGGCAGGCACGCTGTTCTTCTGGTTCGACATCGCCGCGGGCGTCTGGGCGTCAGCGGCCGTCGTGCTCGTCGGGCTCGTCGTCGGCGCCGTGATGGCGAAGGCGGGCTACGGCGTGAACGGCCCGAAGTTCGTCCCCAAGCACCACTCCGAGTAGGTCCGGCATGCCGAACGTGCTCGAGACCCTCGTCGCGGGCGCGCTCGAGGACGCCGCGGCCCGTCGCGTCGACCGTCCCTACTCGGACGTCGAACGCGATCTGGACCGCGTCGCGTCCCCGCTCGACGCCCTCGAGTTCCTGGCTCCAGGCGACCGGGTGAAGATCCTCGCCGAGGTCAAGCGCGCCAGCCCGTCCCGCGGGTCGATGGCACCGATCGAGGACCCGGCGTCCCTCGCGGCCGACTACGAGCGCGGTGGGGCGTCGACGATCAGCGTGCTCACCGAGGGGCGCAAGTTCCTCGGCAGCCTCGCCGACCTCGAAGCCGTCAAGGCCCGCGTCGGCGTGCCCGTCCTGCGCAAGGACTTCATCGCCGACCGGTACCAGGTGATCGAGGCACGCGCGGCCGGCGCCGACGTCGTGCTCCTCATCGTGGCGGCGCTTGAGCAGCAGCAGCTGGTCGAGCTCCACACCCTGGCAGAGGAGCTCGGCATGCGCGTCCTGGTCGAGGCGCACTCCGGCGACGAGGTCTCGCGTGGCCTCGACGCCGGTGCACGGATCCTCGGCGTGAACGCCCGCGACCTGACCGACTTCTCGCTCGACCGCGACCTGTTCGGATCGCTCGCCGACCGGATCCCCGATGGGGTCGTCCGCGTCGCCGAGTCCGCGGTCGCCGGTCCTGCCGACGTCGCGCACTACCGCTCCGCGGGTGCCGACGTCGTCCTGGTGGGGGAGGCGCTCGTGACGGGCGACGACCCCGCCGCCACACTCGCGTCGTTCATCGCAGCCGCCGACCGCGGCTGACGACGGCGCCCATCCCGCCCGGTTCGCCGGGCACGTCCCAGCCCGCTCCGGCGGGCGTGTTCCGGGAGACCCATCGTGACCTCACTCCGTGACCTGCACGGCCCGTACTTCGGCGACTTCGGCGGGCGGTTCGTCCCCGAGTCGCTCGTCCTGGCGCTCGACGAGCTCGAGGCGGCGTTCCGCGAGGCCTGGGCGGACCCGGCGTTCCGGCAGGAGCTGGACGACCTCCAGCGCGACTACACCGGCCGGCCGTCGATCATCACCGAGGTGCCCCGGTTCGCCAAGCACGCCGGCGGCGCTCGGATCATCCTCAAGCGCGAGGACCTCAACCACACCGGCTCGCACAAGATCAACAACGTGCTCGGGCAGGCCCTCGTCGCGAAGCGGCTCGGCAAGACCCGCCTGATCGCCGAGACCGGTGCCGGACAGCACGGTGTCGCGACGGCCACCGCGGCGGCGCTGTTCGGCATGGACTGCGTCGTCTACATGGGCGCGGTCGACACCGAGCGTCAGGCGCTGAACGTCGCCCGGATGCGACTGCTCGGCGCCGAGGTGATCCCGGTCGAGACCGGTTCGCGCACGCTGAAGGACGCCATCAACGACGCCCTGCGCGACTGGGTCGCCAACGTCGACTCCACGCACTACCTGCTCGGCACCGTCGCGGGCCCGCACCCGTTCCCCGAGATGGTCCGCGAGTTCCACAAGGTCATCGGCGAGGAAGCCCGCCAGCAGGTCCTCGACAAGGTCGGTCGGCTGCCCGACGCCGTCGCCGCGTGCGTCGGCGGTGGATCGAACGCGATGGGCATCTTCGAGGCGTTCCTCGACGACGAGTCCGTCGCGCTGCACGGCTACGAGGCCGGTGGGGACGGTGTCGAGACCGGCCGCCACGCCGCGAGCATCACGCTCGGGCGCGAGGGCGTGCTCCAGGGCACGAAGTCGTACCTCATGCAGGACGAGGACGGCCAGACGATCGAGAGCCACAGCATCTCCGCCGGACTCGACTACCCGAGCGTCGGACCGGAGCACGCCTACCTGGCGTCGATCGGCCGCGCGAAGTACGAGCCCATCACCGACGACGAGGCGATGGAGGCGTTCCGCCTGCTGAGCCGCACCGAGGGCATCCTGCCGGCGATCGAGTCGTCGCACGCCCTCGCCGGAGCGATCAAGCTCGGCAAGGAACTCGGCCCCGAGGGCGTCATCCTGGTGAACCTCTCCGGCCGCGGCGACAAGGACGTCGCGTCCGCCAGTCGCTACTTCGGCATCCTCGACGAGAACGCGGTGCAGCTGTGACCAACACCCAGACGAACGCGAACCGCACGGTCGCGACGACGATCGACACCGCCAACGCCGAGCGCGCGGGTGCCGTCATCGGCTACCTGCCCGCCGGGTACCCGGACGTGCAGACGAGCGTCGACGCCGCGGTGGCCCTCGCCGAGAACGGCGTCGACGTCATCGAGCTCGGGCTGCCGTACTCCGACCCGGTGATGGACGGCCCGGTCATCCAGCGCGCCGCCGAGGAGAGCCTGGCGAACGGGTTCCGCGTGGCGCAGGTGTTCGACGCCGTGCACCAGATCACCGAGCGGGCGGACGTGCCCGTGCTCGTGATGACGTACTGGAACCCGGTGCTCCGCTACGGGGTCGAGCGGTTCGCCGACGACCTCGTCGCCGCGGGTGCCGCCGGGCTCATCACGCCGGACCTCATCCCCGACGAGGGCGCCGAGTGGATCCGCGAGTCGGAGCGCACCGGCCTGGACCGGGTGTTCCTCGCGGCCCCCTCCTCGTCGGACGCGCGCATGCAGCAGGCGGTGGAGTCGAGCCGCGGGTTCGTCTACGCCGTCTCGACGATGGGCGTGACCGGCGCTCGCGAGGGCGTCGACGTGGCGGCTCGCACCGTCGTGTCGCGACTCCGTGACGCAGGCGTCGCACGCACGTGCGTCGGTCTCGGCATCTCGACCGCGGAGCAGGTGGGCGAGGTCCTCGAGTACGCAGACGGCGCGATCGTCGGGTCCGCCTTCGTGCGCGCGCTGGCCGACCTGGGTGTCCAGGGTGTGGCCGACCGGGCAGCGGACCTCACCACCGGCGCGCAGCGCCGCTGACGGTCACAGTTTCCACAGGACCGCCGTCCGCGTTCCTGACGCACGCACGTCCCGCGCTACAGTGAGCGGGGCTGACGACACGTCGGCACCGCGCCCAGCCAGTACCGAAAGGCGACAGCACCTCCATGCCCCTCCTGAGCATCCCGAGCCCGAGCACGGCCTGGCAGTACTTCGACCTCACGGCCTGGCTGCGCGACGTGTTCGGCTGGTCGCTGCCGCTCGACTTCCGCATCCACGCCTACGCGATCTGCATCCTGCTCGGGATCGTCGCGGCGGTCGTGCTCGCCAACCGCCGCCTGAACGCGCGTGGTGTCGAGCGCTGGATCATCATCGACATCGCGATCTGGGCGGTCCCGGCCGGCATCATCGGCGGTCGCCTGTTCCACGTCTTCACGCACGTCAGCGACTACTTCGGCCCGGGCCGCGACCCGTTGTCCTTCCTCTACATCTGGGAGGGCGGCCTCGCCATCTTCGGCGCGCTCATCCTCGGCTCGGTCGGCGCGTACATCGGCTGCCGTCAGGTCGGCCTGCGCTTCACGGCGTTCATCGACGCCGTGGTGCCCGGTGTGCTGCTCGCCCAGGCGTTCGGTCGCCTCGGCAACTACTTCAACCACGAGCTGTTCGGCATGCCGACGAGCCTGCCGTGGGGCCTGCAGATCGAGTCCTCGAACCCCGCGTTCCCGAAGGGCCTGCCCGAGGGCACGTTGTTCCACCCGACGTTCCTCTACGAGATCATCTGGAACGTCGTCGGCGTCGTCGTGATCCTGCTCCTCGACAAGAAGTTCCGCCTGCAGTGGGGCAAGGTCCTGTCGCTCTACCTCATCTGGTACGGCATCGGCCGCTCGGTCCTCGAGTCCATCCGCGTCGACACCAGCGAGACGTTCTTCGGCATCCGGACGAACGTGTGGATGTCCTTCGCGGCGATCCTGCTCGGCATCATCATCTTCCTCGTCCAGTCCAAGCGGCACCTCGGCAAGGAGCCGAGCCCGTACCTGCCCGGTCGCGAGCCCCGCTCGAAGTCCGGGGTAGACTCGGACGACACCTGGTCGGAGACCGACGACGACGCTCCGGCGGCCGTCACCGACTCCGATCCGGTCACCACCAGCACCGCTGGCCGCGCCTAGGAAGCACCCCTCCTGCGTGACCGATCCCGATCGGGCACGAGTGCCAGCAGCACCTCCAGGACCCACCACAACCGGGTCCGACACCTCGCTCCCCGTCAGGGCAACTCGCTGACGGTGGGCACGGGCACCAGTCCCGCCCGTTCGGGCGGAACGCACCACCGGGCCACCGCTGTCCCTGTTCCACTTCCTCGTGAGGACGGTTCCCCATGGCGCTCCAGCCACCCCAGTCCGCAGGCCTCCTGCCGCCGCACCGCCGGTTCTCCGCGGTTCCCGACGCCGCCGGTATGTACGACCCGGCGAACGAGAAGGACGCGTGCGGGCTCGCGATGGTCGCGACGCTCCGAGGCACGGCCGGTCACGACATCGTCGACGCCGCGCTCGGCGCCCTGCGCAACCTCGAGCACCGCGGTGCGGTCGGATCGGATGCCGGCACGGGCGACGGCGCCGGCATCCTGTGCCAGGTGCCGGACGAGTTCTTCCGCGCCGAGGTCCCGTTCGACCTGCCGGCAGCGGGGGAGTACGCGGTCGGTACGGCGTACCTGCCCGTCGACGAGGACGACCGGCACGCGGTGAAGGGTGCCGTCGAGCGCCTCGCACGCGAAGAGGGCCTGCGGGTCCTCGGCTGGCGCGACGTCCCGGTCCGCCCCGAGGTCCTCGGCACGCTGGCCCGCGCGGCGATGCCCGCGTTCGAGCAGCTCTTCGTCGCCTCGATCCGGCACGACGTGCACGGTGAGTCGTGGAGCGGCATCGCCCTCGACCGGCAGGCCTTCCGCCTCCGCAAGCGTGCCGAGCACGACTCCGAGGTGTACTTCATGTCGCTGTCGAGCCGGACCATGGTCTACAAGGGCATGGTCACGACGCTCCAGCTCGAGCCGTTCTACCCGGACCTCAGCGACGAGCGCTTCGCGTCGAAGCTCGCGATCGTGCACTCGCGGTACTCGACGAACACGTTCCCGTCCTGGCCGCTCGCCCAGCCGTTCCGCACGCTCGCGCACAACGGTGAGATCAACACCGTCCGCGGCAACCGCAACTGGATGCGGGCGCGGCAGTCCCAGCTGCAGAGCGAACTCCTCGGCGACATGGCGCCGCTACTGCCGATCGTCAGCCCCGGTGCGAGCGACTCGGCCTCGTTCGACGAGGTCCTCGAGCTCCTCACCCTGACCGGCCGGTCGCTGCCGCACGCGGTGTCGATGATGGTCCCGGAGGCCTGGGAGAACCAGGTCGGGATGGACCCGGAGCTCCGGGCGTTCTACGAGTACCACTCGATGCTCATGGAGCCGTGGGACGGACCTGCGGCGATCACCTTCACCGACGGCTCGGTCGTCGGCGCCACTCTCGACCGGAACGGCCTGCGCCCCGGTCGGTTCCTCGTCACCGACGACGGCCTCATCGTGATGGGGTCGGAGACCGGCGTCATCGACGTGCCCGCGGGCAAGGTCGTGCGGAAGGGCCGTCTGCGCCCGGGCCGCATGTTCCTCGTGGACACCGAGGCAGGTCGCATCATCGAGGACGACGAGGTCAAGCGCGAGCTGGCGACCTCCGGCCCGTGGGGCGAGTGGCTCGAGCAGGGCCGCATCAACCTCGGCGACCTGCCGGACCGCGAGCACATCGTGCACACCCCCGCGTCGGTGACCCGCCGGCAGCGCGCCTTCGGCTACACCGAGGAAGAGGTCCGCATCCTGCTGCGTCCGATGGCGCAGACCGGTGCGGAGCCCCTCGGCGCGATGGGGTCGGACACACCGATCGCCGTCCTGTCCCAGCGTCCGCGGCTGCTGTTCGACTACTTCACGCAGCAGTTCGCCCAGGTGACGAACCCGCCGCTCGACTCGATCCGCGAGCAGGTCATCACGTCGATGGGCATGGGACTCGGTCCGGAGCGCAACCTGCTCACCGCCGGCCCCGAGCACGCGAAGCAGATCACGCTCGACTTCCCGGTCATCGACAACGACGAGCTCGCGAAGATCCAGCACTTCGAGACCGAGTCCGGCCGCCACCTGACCGTGACGATCAAGGGCCTGTACCGCGTCGACGCCGGCAAGAAGGCGATGCAGAAGCGCATCGCTGCCGTGTGCGACGAGGTCGACGCCGCGATCGAGTCTGGCAAGCAGTTCATCGTGCTGTCCGACCGCGACGGCAACGCCGAGCAGGCACCGGTGCCGAGCCTCCTGCTGCTCGCCGCGGTGCACCACCACCTGATCCGCACCGAGCAGCGCATGAAGGTCGGCCTGATCGTCGAGGCCGGCGACGTCCGAGAGGTCCACCACGTCGCGACCCTCATCGGCTACGGCGCCTCGGCGATCAACCCGTACCTCGCCATGGAGACCTGTGAGATCCTCGTCCGTCAGGGCATGATCAGCGGCGTCACCCCGGAGCAGGCCGTCAAGAACGTGATCAAGGCGCTCGGCAAGGGCGTGCTGAAGATCATGTCGAAGATGGGCATCTCGACGGTGTCGAGCTACGCCGGCGCCCAGGCGTTCGAGGCAGTGGGGCTCAGCCAGGAGTTCGTCGACCGGTACTTCACCGGGACGTCGTCGATCCTCGGCGGTGTCGGCATCGAGGTCATCGCGAAGGAGAACGCCGAGCGTCACGCCCAGGCGTACCCGCAGGACGGCGCGGTGCTCTCGCACGAGCGCCTGCAGACCGGCGGCGAGTACCAGTGGCGACGAGAGGGTCCGCCGCACCTGTTCAACCCGGACACCGTGTTCCGGCTGCAGCACGCCACGCGGTCACGCCGGTACGACATCTTCCGCGAGTACTCGCAGGCGGTCGACGACCAGTCCGAGCAGCTCATGACGCTCCGCGGCCTGTTCCGCTTCAAGAACGGTGCCCGCAAGCCCGTGGCGCTCGACGAGGTCGAGCCGATCGAGTCCATCGTCAAGCGGTTCAACACCGGGGCGATGTCCTACGGCTCGATCTCGAAGGAAGCGCACGAGACGCTCGCGATCGCGATGAACCGCCTCGGCGGTCGGTCGAACACGGGCGAGGGCGGCGAGGACGTCGACCGTCTGCTCGACCCCGAGCGCCGCAGCGCGATCAAGCAGGTCGCATCAGGGCGCTTCGGCGTCACGAGCATGTACCTGACGCACGCCACGGACATCCAGCTGAAGATGGCGCAGGGCGCGAAGCCGGGCGAGGGCGGCCAACTGCCCCCGACGAAGGTGTACCCGTGGGTCGCCCGCACGCGGCACGCCACCGCCGGTGTCGGGCTCATCTCGCCGCCGCCGCACCACGACATCTACTCCATCGAGGACCTCAAGCAGCTCATCTTCGACGTGAAGCGGGCGAACCCGTCCGCTCGCGTGCACGTGAAGCTCGTGAGCCAGTCCGGCATCGGGGCCGTGGCCGCGGGTGTGACGAAGGCCCTCGCCGACGTCGTGCTCGTGTCCGGGCACGACGGCGGAACCGGCGCCTCCCCGCTGAACTCGCTCAAGCACGCGGGCACACCGTGGGAGATCGGCCTCGCCGAGACGCAGCAGACCCTCATGCTGAACGGCATGCGCGACCGGGTGGTCGTGCAGGTCGACGGGCAGATGAAGACCGGCCGTGACGTCGTCGTGGCCGCGCTGCTCGGCGCCGAGGAGTACGGCTTCGCGACCGCGCCGCTCGTGGTCGAGGGCTGCATCCTGATGCGCGTCTGCCACCTGGACACCTGCCCGGTGGGCGTCGCGACGCAGAACCCGGAGCTCCGCAAGCGGTTCAGCGGCAAGCCCGAGTTCGTCGTGAACTTCTTCGAGTTCATCGCGCAGGAAGTGCGCGAGCTCCTCGCCGAGCTCGGCTTCCGGTCCCTCGAAGAAGCCATCGGTCACGCCGACACGCTCGACGTCGACCGCGCCGTCGAGCACTGGAAGGCCTCCGGTCTCGACCTCGAGCCGGTCCTCAAGGGCCCGCACTTCGAAGCCGACGAGCCGCGTCGCCACCAGCGCGACCAGGACCACGAGCTGGAGCAGCACTTCGACGTGCAGCTCATCCAGCAGACCTCCGACGTCCTGGAGCACGGCGGCACGATCGCACTCGACCTCCCGATCCGGAACACGGAGCGGGCGGTCGGCACGATGCTCGGGCACGAGGTCACCCTCCGCCACGGTGAGAACGGCCTGCCGTCCGGATCGATCGACGTGACGCTGCGCGGTTCGGCCGGGCAGTCGCTCGGCGCGTTCCTGCCGGCGGGCATCACGCTGCGGCTCATCGGCGACAGCAACGACTACGTCGGCAAGGGACTGTCCGGCGGCGAGGTCATCGTCCGTCCGGACGCCGGCTCGGGCTTCGACCCGGCCGACAACGTGATCGCCGGCAACGTCATCGGCTACGGCGCGACCCAGGGCAGCATGTTCATCCGCGGCATCGTGGGCGAACGGTTCCTGGTGCGCAACTCCGGCGCGACCGCGGTGGTGGAGGGCGTGGGCGACCACGCGCTCGAGTACATGACCGGCGGCCTCGCGCTCATCCTCGGTGAGACGGGGCGCAACCTCGGTGCGGGCATGTCCGGCGGCACGGCGTACGTGCGCGGTCTCCGGGAGGAGCACGTGAACACCGACTCGCTCGCGTCTGGCGAGCTGCGGCTCGAGTCGCTCGACAGCGCCGACGTCGAGATCGTGAACGACCTGCTCGCCCGCCACGCGGCGGAGACCGGCTCGACGCTCGCGGCCGAACTGCTCGAGTCCGGTGACCTGAGCGACTTCGTCAAGGTGCTCCCTCGCGACTACGCGGCGGTGCTCGAGACGCGACAGCAGGCCGTGGACGAAGGCCTCGACCCGGACGGCGACGTCGTCTGGAACCGCATTCTGGAGGTGACCGGTGGCTGACCCCAAGGGATTCCTGAAGGTCCAGGAGCGCGAGCTCCCGGCCCGTCGACCCGTACCCGTGCGGCTCATGGACTGGAAAGAGGTCTACGAGCAGCAGGAGTCCGGCGCGCTCAAGCGCCAGGCCGGCCGCTGCATGGACTGCGGCGTGCCGTTCTGCCACCAGGGCTGCCCGCTCGGCAACCTCATCCCGGAGTGGAACGACCTCACGTGGCGCGGCGAGGGGCGCCAGGCGATCGAGCGCCTCCACGCCACGAACAACTTCCCGGAGTTCACCGGCCGGCTCTGCCCGGCGCCGTGCGAGGCATCCTGCGTGCTGGGCATCAACCAGCCGCCCGTGACGATCAAGCAGGTCGAGGTCTCGATCATCGACGAGGCGTTCCAGAACGGGTGGGTCACGCCCCACCCGCCGGAGCGGCTCACCGGCAAGACCGTCGCCGTGGTGGGGTCCGGCCCCGCCGGGCTCGCCGCCGCGCAGCAGCTCACCCGCGCCGGTCACACGGTCGCGGTGTACGAGCGCGACGACCGCATCGGTGGTCTGCTCCGCTACGGCATCCCGGACTTCAAGATGGAGAAGCGCCAGATCGACGCGCGCCTCGCGCAGATGCAGGCCGAGGGCACCCGGTTCCGCGCCGGTGTCGAGATCGGCCGGGACATCACCTGGGACGACCTGAAGTCCCGCTACGACGCGGTCGTCGTCGCGACCGGTGCCACGGTGCCGCGCGACCTGCCCATCCCGGGGCGCGACCACGACGGTGTGCACTTCGCGATGGACTACCTCGTCCAGCAGAACAAGGCGAACGCGGGCACCACGGTCGACAACCAGATCACCGCCGAGGGCAAGCACGTCGTCGTCATCGGCGGCGGCGACACCGGTGCGGACTGCATCGGCACGGCCCACCGACAGGGTGCGCTGAGCGTGACGAACCTGGCGATCGGCAAGCAGCCGCCGCTGGAGCGTCCGTCCGACCAGCCGTGGCCGATGTTCCCGACCGTCTTCGAGGTCACGAGTGCCCACGAGGAAGGCGGCGAGCGGCACTACCTGGCGTCCACCGTCGAGTTCCTGGCGAACGAGGCCGGCGAGGTCCGTGCCCTGCGCGTCGCCGAGACTGAGTACCTCGACGGCCGACGCGTCCCGAAGGCCGGCACCGAGCGCGAGATCCCCGCGGACCTCGTCCTCATCGCCATGGGCTTCACCGGGCCGGAGACCGACACGCTCGAGCCGCAGCTCGGCCTGCCGACGACGGTGTCCGGCGCGGTCTCCCGCCAGGCGGACTACTCGACCAACGAGCCCGGCGTGTTCATTGCCGGTGACGCGGGCCGTGGGCAGTCGCTCATCGTGTGGGCGATCGCCGAGGGCCGTGCCGCCGCCGCCAAGGTCGACGAGTACCTCGAGGGTTCGACGATCCTCCCGGCACCGGTCAAGGCCACCGACCGCGCCATCACGGTCTGAGGTCCGACGTGAACGCATCGGGAACCCGGACCGACCAGTGAGCGCCAGGCCACCAGCACTCGATAGGGTGCTGGTGGCCTCGCTTCGTTCCGCGCGGCCCCACAGCGCGGAAACCCAAGCACCATCCACCACCACGAAGGAATCCATTGAGACGCGCAAAGATCGTTTCGACGCTCGGACCGGCAACGTCGGAGTACGAGACCGTCAAGGAGATCATCGAAGCGGGCGTCGACGTCGCCCGCCTCAACCTCAGCCACGGTGACTACAGCGTCCACGAGGCCAACTACGTGAACGTCCGTCGCGCCGCCGAGGAGCTCGGCAAGCCCGTCGCGATCCTCGTCGACCTGCAGGGTCCGAAGATCCGCCTGGCGAAGTTCGCCGACGGCCCCCACGACCTCGCGGTCGGTGACGTGTTCACGATCACGACCGAGGACGTCCCCGGCTCGAAGGAGATCTGCGGGACGACGTTCAAGGGCCTCCCGCAGGACGTGAAGCCCGGCGACCCGCTGCTCATCGACGACGGCCGTGTCCGCCTCCGCGTGCTGGACACCGACGGCGTGCGCGTCCGCACCGAGGTCGTCGTCGGCGGCACCGTGTCGAACAACAAGGGCATCAACCTGCCCGGCGTCGCCGTCAACGTCCCCGCGCTGAGCGAGAAGGACGAGGCGGACCTCCGCTGGGGCATCCGTCAGGGTGCCGACCTCATCGCGCTGTCGTTCGTGCGCAACGCCGCCGACGTCGAGCGTGCCCACGAGATCATGGACGAGGAAGGCAAGCGCCTCCCCGTCATCGCGAAGATCGAGAAGCCGCAGGCCGTCGACGCGCTCGAGGAGATCATCGACGCCTTCGACAGCATCATGGTCGCCCGCGGTGACCTCGGTGTCGAGCTCCCGCTCGAGGCGGTCCCGATCGTGCAGAAGCGCGCCGTCGAGCTGGCCCGCCGCATGGCGAAGCCGGTCATCGTCGCGACGCAGATGCTCGAGTCGATGATCTCGTCGCCGATCCCGACCCGCGCCGAGACCTCCGACGTCGCGAACGCCGTCCTCGACGGTGCCGACGCGGTCATGCTCTCCGGCGAGACCAGCGTCGGTGAGTACCCGGTGCAGACGGTCCGCACGATGGCGCGCATCGTCGAGTCGACCGAGGACCACGGCCTCGAGCGCATCGCGCCCCTCGGCACGAAGCCGCGCACGCTCGGTGGTGCGATCACCCTCGCCGCCGTCGAGATCGCCGAGTTCACCGAGGCCTCGTACCTCTGCGTCTTCACCGAGTCCGGCGACTCGGCCCGACGCATGTCGCGCCTGCGCCACGGCCTGCCGATCATCGCGTTCACCCCGAACGAGGCGACCCGTCGTCGCATGGCGCTCACCTGGGGCGTTCGCTCGTTCCTCGTGGAGCGCAAGACGCACACCGACGAACTGTTCTCGCAGGTGGACGACGTCCTGCTCGAGAACGGCCTGGCCGCCCCCGGCGACCGCGTCATCGTGACGGCGGGGTCCCCTCCCGGCATCGAGGGGTCGACGAACGACCTCCGCGTGCACCGCGTCGGTGACGCACACGCCGAGGCCGCACCGGCCTACGTGCGGGACTGATCCCAGCGTCCGACGTCCGACGGGGCGCGGACTGGAGGCACGGCGCAGCAGCGTCGTCGGCCGCCGGTCCGCGCCCCGTCGCGTTCTCCCTCCACACGTCGCGACCCGACGCGGCGCGTCCACAGCACGCCGTGGACCCGGCCCGACGTCGGCCGGAGGCGGCAGGATGGCCGGTGTGAGCCTCCAGACCGGATCCACGGCGCAGCGCGCCGACGTGCGCCGATGGCGCCGCTACCTCGCCGACGAACGTGCCGAGGCTGCCGTGTACCGCAACCTCGCCGCTCGTCGGTCCGGCGAGGAACGCGAGATCCTGTCCGCCCTGGCCGAGGCCGAGGGACGGCACGAGCAGCACTGGCTGGACCTCCTCGGGGACGACGTCGGACGACCGCAGCGGGGGAGTCTCCGGACCCGGGTGCTCGCCGTACTCGCGAAGCGGTTCGGGTCGGTGTTCGTCCTCGCGCTCATGCAGCGTGCGGAGGACCGCTCGCCGTACGCCGACGACGCCGACGCGACCGCGAGCATGGCGGCCGACGAGCGGATCCACGGCGAGGTCGTCCGGGGGCTCGCGAACCGCGGTCGGATGCGGCTCTCAGGCACCTTCCGGGCGGCGGTCTTCGGTGCCAACGACGGGCTGGTCTCGAACCTCGCCCTGATCATCGGCGTCAGTGCGTCCGGCGCGGATCGGCACTTCGTGCTGCTGAGCGGCATCGCCGGACTGCTCGCCGGGGCGCTGTCGATGGGCGCGGGGGAGTACGTGTCGGTCCGGTCGCAGCGCGAACTGCTCACGGCGTCCGCCCCGCACCCCGAGGCGGGCCGGGCGGTGGCGGACCTCGACGTCGACGCGAACGAGCTCGCGTTGGTCTACCGGGCGCGTGGCATGAGCGAATCCGACGCGCAGTCCCACGCGGACGAGGTCCTCGGCGGCGCCACGGTCACGGCACCGGCGCCGGCCGACGACCACGAGGCGATCGGCAACGGGATGAGCGCGGCGATCTCGAGCTTCTGCTTCTTCGCCTCCGGCGCGATCATCCCCGTGCTGCCCTACCTGTTCGGGCTGCAGGGCTGGGCGGCCATCGCCGTCGCTGCCGCGCTCGTCGGCATCGCCCTGCTCGGCACCGGCGCGGTGGTCGGCGTGCTCAGCGGAGCGTCCCCGATCCGTCGGGCACTGCGGCAGCTCGCGATCGGCTTCGGCGCCGCCGCCGTCACCTACGGGCTCGGCCTGCTGTTCGGGACCGGGAGCGCCTAACGGCGGATCGCGGCTCGCGGCGGCAGCAGCAGGAGCGCCGCGGCCCCGACGACGATGAGCGCGATGCCGGCGAAGACCATGAACACGGTCAGCGCGAGGCCCGGCGCGACGAGGACGACCACGCCGCCCAGGATCGACAGCACCGCGCTGACGATCGTCGGGACGCGGGAGGACCCCGGGTGTCCGACGAAGCCGCCGACGAGCGAGGCGATCCCCTCGACGATGAACCCGATCCCCGCGAGCACGGCGTAGACCACGAGTGGGATCGCCGGGTCGAGCAGCGTCACCAGGCCCGCGGCCCCGACGAGCGCACCCACGATCCCCGAGGTCCACCGCCAGACCGCAGGCGTCCCGTGTCCCCGGACGGCCGCGAACACGCGGAGCGCGCCGGCGACCACGAGGTACACGCCGAACAGCAGCGCGACCACGACCAACGACGGGCGCGGCCAGACGATGGCGACCACCCCGAGGGCGATCGCGACGACCGCGGTGACGATGACGAACACGCGGAACGTGCGGACGGCACGAGAGTCCACGAGCACTCCTCCCTGTCGGAACTGCTCGTCTCGACGGTACCTCGATCGTGGCCGTCCTTCCGGAATACCCTGCCGCACGTTATATTTGATATGTGCAGCAACAGATGTCACCATCCCCGAAGTCGTCTCCACGACACGACCTGTCCTTCCTCGACGGACTCCGCGGTGCCCTCGTCCTGCTCGTCGTCGTGGGACACGCGGCCGGGGTCGGGGCGATCGGAGCGCTCGAGCGTGACATCCCGTGGCTGCCGCCGCTCCTCGGCGCCATCGAGATCCGTGTCCCCGTGTTCGTCGTCCTCTCCGGCTACTCGCTGATGATCGCCGTGTCCATGGACCCCCTGTCCAGGCTGAAGGGCGGTTGGCGTGGGCACGTGGTGCGCCGGACCCGGCGGCTGGTCCCGCCCTACCTGATCGCACTCGTCCTCACGCTGCTCCTCATCGCGGTGGTGCCGGCGGTCCGCGAGGACGAGGTGTCGTCGTGGTCCCTGCACCTCCCGGTGACGTGGCAGTCGGTCGTCACGCATGCGCTACTCGTCCACAACCTGTTCCCCGACACGATCTTCTCGATCGTCGGACCCTGGTGGAGCCTCGGAGTCGAATGGCAACTGGGGCTCCTCCTCCCGCTCGTCCTCGTGGCCTGGCGACGGATCGACCCGGCGTGGGTGGTCGCGGCGATGTTCGCCCTCTCCGCTGCTTCGAGCGTGACGGGCGTCCTGAAGTGGTCGGCACCGTTCGCGCTCGGTCTCTTCGGCCTCGGGATGTACGTCGCCCACCTGACGCACGGCCGTGACGGTGTGCTCGAGCGACGGCGACCACGCCTCGCTCGGCTCGGGTTCGACCGGCCGGCCGTGCTCGTCGGACTGGCCGTCGCCCTCTTCGGTGGAGCCACCGCACTCGGCTGGCTGTCCTCGACCGGATCGATCACCGTGCCCACCGACGCTGCGCGGTGGGTCCTCTCCGGCGCCGGTGGCGCCGTGCTCATCGCCGTGCTCACCGACCGCGAGGTCCACGGCAGCGACACGGCACTGACCAGGCGGGTGCGGCGGGTGTTCAGCCCGCTCCTGCTCCGTCGGCTCGGGCTCGTCTCGTACAGCGCGTACCTCATCCACCGACCGATCCTCGCTGCGGTGAACCTCGGGTACATCACTCTCGGCCTGCCGACGGCCGCGGCCCTCGCGGTGCAGCTGCTCGTCGTGGTGCCGATCGTCTTCGGGCTGTCGGTGGTGTTCGCCTGGCTCTTCGAGCGCCCCTTCATGAACAGCCACCAACGGTCCCAGCTCACCGAGCTCCTCCCGAAGCGACCGGGTCGCAACCGGATGCAACGCGCCGCGACGTAGCGTGCGAGCAGGCGCGGACCCAGCGCCCCGACAGAGTCGTCGAAAGGTGTCCACCATGACCATCGCACCCTCGCCCACCACCTACGCCGCTCCCGGCGAGGAGGGCTCGCTCGTCTCGTACCGCTCCCGGTACGACCACTTCATCGGTGGCGAGTACGTCCCACCGGCCGGAGGCCAGTACTTCGAGAACCCGACGCCCGTCACGGGCAAGGTCTTCACCGAGATCGCCCGCGGCGACTCCACCGACGTCGACCGCGCCGTCGAGGCAGCCTGGAAGGCGTTCCCGGCCTGGGGCCGGACGAGCGTCGCCGAGCGTGCCGGGATCCTCAACAAGATCGCCGACCGGATGGAGCAGAACCTCGAGGCCCTGGCGGTCGCCGAGACGTGGGAGAACGGCAAGCCGATCCGCGAGACCATCGGCGCCGACATCCCGTTGGCGATCGACCACTTCCGCTACTTCGCCGGAGCGATCCGCGCCCAGGAGGGGTCGACGGGGGAGATCGACCACGACACCGTCGCGTACCACTTCCACGAACCGCTCGGGGTCGTCGGTCAGATCATCCCGTGGAACTTCCCGATCCTGATGGCGGTGTGGAAGCTCGCACCGGCCCTCGCCGCGGGCAACTGCGTCGTCCTGAAGCCGGCCGAACAGACGCCCGCATCGATCCACGTGCTCATCGACCTGATCAAGGACCTCCTGCCCGCCGGCGTCCTGAACGTCGTGAATGGCTTCGGCATCGAGGTCGGCGCGCCGCTCGCGCAGCACCCGGACATCCGGAAGGTCGCGTTCACCGGTGAGACCACCACCGGCCGCCTGATCATGCAGTACGCGTCCCAGAACCTCATCCCGGTGACGCTCGAGCTCGGCGGCAAGAGCCCGAACGTGTTCTTCGCGGACGTCGCCCAGGACAGGGACGCCTTCTACGACAAGGCGCTCGAGGGCTTCGCGTTCTTCAACCTCAACCAGGGCGAGGTGTGCACGTGTCCGTCCCGTGCACTCGTCGCGAAGGAGATCTACGACGGGTTCGTCGCCGACGGCCTGGACAGGGTCCGTGCCGTGAAGCAGGGGCACCCGCTCGACCTGTCGACGATGATCGGGGCGCAGGCGTCCAACGACCAGCTCGAGAAGATCCTGAGCTACATCGACATCGGCAAGCAGGAGGGCGCGAAGCTCCTGACAGGTGGTGAGCGAGCGGACCTCGGCGGTGAGCTGTCCGGCGGCTACTACGTCACGCCGACGGTCTTCGAGGGTGACAACTCGATGCGGATCTTCCAGGAGGAGATCTTCGGCCCGGTCCTCGCACTCACGAGCTTCAGCGGGTACGACGAGGCCATCTCGATCGCCAACGACACGCTGTACGGCCTCGGCGCCGGCGTTTGGAGCCGTGAGGCGACCACGCTGTACCGCGCCGGACGGGACATCCAGGCCGGACGTGTGTGGGAGAACACCTACCACCAGTACCCGGCCGGGGCGGCGTTCGGTGGCTACAAGCAGTCCGGCATCGGGCGCGAGAACCACAAGATGATGCTCGAGCACTACCAGCAGACGAAGAACCTCCTCGTGTCCTACGCCGAGGGTCCGATGGGCTTCTTCTGATGACGACCGGCCGCGTGGCGGTCACGCCGGCGGCGGGGGAGCTCCTGCGCTCCCTCGCCGCCCGGCACGGCCCGCTCATGTTCCACCAGTCGGGTGGGTGCTGCGACGGCTCCAGTCCGATGTGCTACCCCGTCGGCATGTTCATGACCGGGTCCGGCGACGTGCTCCTCGGTGCGCTCGACGTCGAGGGCATCGACCCCGTGGAGGTGTACATGTCGAGGTCCCAGTTCGAGTACTGGAAGTACACCCACCTCACGATCGACGTCGTCGACGGTCGCGGTGCCGGCTTCTCCCTCGAGGTGCCGGAGGGCAAGCGGTTCCTCACCCGCTCCCGGATGTTCGACGACACCGAGCTCGCGGATCTCGGCCTGGTGCCGGCAGCCCCTGGCCCGCGCACGTCAGCGGACGTAGGCTGACGGCACCCGACGCACCGACGCGGCGGGCCGACCCGGACGGAGGACGCATGCGCGCACCCCGGACGGTCCGCCCGCTCGTCGCCGAGTCCTGGCAGCGGTCGGCCCGTGTCGACCCGGACGGCGTCCCGGTGCTCGCGCTCGACGGCGACGAACTCGAGGCAGCCCGGGAGCGGGGCCCGCTCGGCACCGCTCTGCCGGTCGTCCGCCGGCTGCTGCTCGACGACGTCCGGGCCGCCGGGTGCATCGCCGCCGTGACCGACGCGTCGGGTCGGCTCGTGTGGGTGGACGGGGCGTCGAGCGCACGTCACGCGGCCGAGGCGATGGGCTTCGTCGCCGGGGCGGACTGGGCGGAGGACCGCGCCGGGACGAGCGCGCCGGGAACGGCCCTCCGGCTCGGCCGTGGCGTGCAGATCCGGTCGGACGAGCACTACGCGAACGCCGTGAAGCGGTTCTCGTGCACCGCGGTCCCGCTCCGCGACGTCACCGGACAGGTGGTCGGTGCCGTCGACATCACGGGTGACGACCGGGCGGTCGAGCGGCACACGCTGCCGTTGCTGACCGCCACCGTCGCGGCCGCCGAGGCGGAGCTCGCCCTCGCGGCGCTGCGGCACCCCCGTCGTCCTGCTGCGCGGGCGCTGCCCGGCTCCGAGCTCGTCCTGCTCGGATCGGACACCGCGACGCTCCGGACCGGCGACCACGCGGTCCGGCTCTCCGAGCGGCACTCCGAGATCACGGCCGTCCTGGCGTCGACGCCCGCTGGTCTCGCCGCGGAGGACCTCGCGGCCGCCGTCTACGGCGACCGCCGCGCGGTGACCACCCTGCGCGCGGAGGTCGTGCGACTCCGCCGCGTCCTCGCGCAGCACGCGCCGGGCGCGACCCTGACGTCGCGGCCGTACCGCCTCGGCGGCATCCGCACCGACGTCGACGCGGTGCTGTCCGCGCTCGAACGCGGGGCGCGCCTCCAGGCCGTCGACGGGTACACCGGACCGGTCCTGCCGGGATCGGCGTCACCCGGCGTCGACGACCTCCGCGACCGCGTGCGGCTCCGGTTCCGCGAGGCGCTCGTCGCCGACGGCGGCGCCGACGCGCTCCAGGCGTGGGCGCGCACCGCGGACGGCGGTGCCGACGAGCAGGTGCTGCGAGCGTTGCTCGCGGTGCTGCCGCGGCGATCGCCGCGACGCGCCGGTCTCGTGGCGGCGATCGAGTCGCTCGGAGGTCCGTGACGGCGGCCTGGAGGCACGACTCGCGTCGAGCGATCGGCCGGCGGGCCGCGCCTCCCGCAGTCGGTGCGGCCACCCGGTAGCGTCGGAGCATGATCAACGGGGCACAGGACCAGGCGAGGGTGGTGTCGGTCAGCCGCGACGACGCCCACCGCTTCAGCAAACCGGTCGTCGACGAGATCGTGCTCGTCGAGGGCTGGGGCATCGAGGGCGATACCCACGCCGGCACCACCGTGCAGCACCGTTCCCGTGTGGCCCGCGACCCGTCCCAGCCGAACCTCCGGCAGGTGCACCTCCTGCACGCCGAGGTGTTCGACGAGGTCGCGCAGGACGGCTTCGACGTCACACCCGGGGCGATGGGGGAGAACGTCACCACCCGCGGCGTCGACCTGCTCGGGTTGCCGGAGGGCACGCTGCTGCGGCTCGGCGACGACGCGGTCGTCCGCGTCACCGTGCTCCGCAACCCCTGTCAGCAGATCAACGTCTTCGAGCCGGGGCTCCTCCGGGCCGTCCTGGGCCGTGCGGATGACGGCACCGTCGAGCGGAAGGGCGGCGTGATGAGCGTCGTCGTCGCCGGTGGCACCGTGCGCGGCGGTGACCGGATCGACGTCGAGCTGCCCGCCGGCAGGCACGTCCCCCTCGCCCCGGTGTGAGCGCCGGAGACCGCCGACCCGTGCCCACGACCGTCGCCCACTCGCCGCTCCCGCAGGACCGTGAAGCTGTCTCCTACGCGTACGGTCCAGACTCCGAGCCGCGCCGCGGGGTGCGGCCGGGGACGATCGAGCAGTTCGAGCTGGACGACAGTGTCCGGTACCCCGGGACGCACCGCACCGTGTGGGTCCACCGACCTGCGAACCACGACCCGGACGTCGAGAGCGCGGTCCTGTTCTGCAACGACGGCTGGTGGTACCTCGACCCGGACGGCGCCGTCCGGGCAGGCACGGTGCTCGACAACCTCGCAGCAGCGGGCGAGCTCCCACCGCTCGTCTCCGTGTTCGTCGACCCGGGCGTCATCGACGTCGACGGAGTGCCGACCAAGCACCGGAACGCGGAGTACGACGCCTTCGACGACACGTACGGCAGCTTCCTGCTCGAGGAGGTCCTCCCGCGCGTGGCCGCGAGCTCAGCGGTCTCCACGGACCCGATGCGCCGCGCGGTCTGCGGCGGCAGCAGCGGCGGCAACGCGGCGTTCACCGCCGCCTGGTGCCGACCGGACGGCATCGGTCGCGTCATCGCGTTCAACGCGAGCTTCGCCCAGATGCCGGGCGGCAACCCGTACCCGGCGTTGCTCGCAGCAGGAGCGCGCCCGGGCTCCCGGGTATTCCTGCAGGCAGCGCACCGGGACCTCGGCTGGAACGAGCCGGAGATGAACTGGTTCGCGGAGAACCTCGAGACCACTGCCGCCCTGGTACGCGCCGGGCAGGACGTGCGGCTCGTGGTCGGTGACGGTGGCCACAGTCCGAACCACGGGGGCGTGCTCCTGCCGGACGCGCTGCGGTGGATCTGGACCGACCCGGTGGTCTGAGGGACCGTGGGGCGCTCGGGCTCCTGTACCCTGGTGTCCTCTGCGAGTGTGGTGGAATGGTAGACACGGGGCACTCAAAATGCTCTGCTTCACGGCGTGCGGGTTCGAGTCCCGCCACTCGTACAACTCCGACTTCCGAGGTCTAGTAGGCTTCTGGCTGTGAGTGACACAGAAGCAACAGCACCAGCACCCCGTCGCGTCGTCGTCGCCGAGGACGAGTCGCTCATCCGCCTCGACATCGTGGAGATCCTCCGCGACAACGGGTTCGACGTCGTCGGCGAAGCGGGTGACGGCGAGACCGCCGTGCAGCTCGCGACCGACCTCCGTCCCGACCTCGTCGTGATGGACGTCAAGATGCCCCAGCTCGACGGCATCTCCGCGGCGGAGAAGCTCTCGAAGAACCACATCGCTCCGGTGGTCCTCCTCACGGCGTTCAGCCAGAAGGACCTCGTCGAGCGTGCGACCGAGGCCGGTGCCCTCGCCTACGTCGTCAAGCCGTTCACGCCGAACGACCTGCTTCCCGCGATCGAGATCGCCCTCTCGCGTCACCAGCAGATCATCACGCTCGAGGCCGAGGTCGCCGACCTCGTCGAGCGCTTCGAGACCCGCAAGCTCGTCGACCGCGCCAAGGGCCTGCTCAACGAGAAGATGGGCCTCACCGAGCCCGAGGCGTTCCGCTGGATCCAGAAGGCCTCGATGGACCGCCGCCTGACCATGCACGACGTCGCCAAGGCGATCATCGAGCAGCTCAGCGCCAAGAAGTAGTCGCTCACCGACGCTCCCGCAGCGCCGCCGGACCCGGTGTCCGGCGGCGCTGCTGCGTTCCCGGGTGTACACCGGGCTTCGCGGCTCGTGCATGATCCGACATCGCAGTCGTCGATCGACGCGCGGAGTGTCGATCCATGCGCGCGAACAACATGCAGGTGCATTGTGCGACACCGCACTCGTCGATCGACGCGTGGAATGTCGAGATCTGCGTGTGAACGGATGCACGCGTAAGTCCGGCGGCGCTGCTGCGTTCCCGGGTGACTCCCGCGCGTGCACTGCGCACCGTGACGACTGCTGTGCGCGCTGGACCATGCGCAGATGTCGTCCGGGCGCGCACCGGGCCGGCCACCTGCTTGACTGGGGCCGTGGACGACGTAGTGATCCGTGCCTCCAGGCCCGACGACATGCCCGCGGTGGCCGACCTGCGCTGGCGGTGGAGCGTGGAGGAGGGCGGCGCGACGCCGGGCGTGAGCCCGGAGGCGTACCGCGAGGCGATGTCGGCGTTCGCGGCTGCGCACCCGGAGACGCACCGGTGCACGGTCGCGGAGCACGACGGCCGTGTCCTCGGCATGGCGTGGCTCGGACTCGTCGCCCGGCCGCCGACACCGGACCGCCCGGGGCGTCGCCTGACCGCCGACGTGCAGACCGTGTACGTGCACCCGGACCTGCGCGGCCGCGGCGTCGCGAAGCTGCTGGTCACAGCGCTGCTCGACATGGCCGACGACCTCGGGGTGGAGCGCACGTCGGTGCACTCGAGCGTCGACGGCGAGACGCTCTACCGTCGGCTCGGGTTCGGCGATGCGCGGCTCCTGCTCCAACGGCCGCCGGAGGACTGAACCGGTCCGGTGGTCAGCTCCGGGCGGGCAGCTGCTGGAGCGTCCAGGCGTTCTCGTCGGGGTCGGTGAAGAAGACGAACCGACCCCAGGCCATCTCGTCCACGCCGATCGCGTTCACCCCGAGCCCCTGCAGGTGGGCGAGGGCCTCGTCGGCGTCGGGGACGACGACCTGGATGGACTTGAGCGATCCGGGCCGCACGTCGGGGGACATGATGCCCTCACCGAACGCGATCGAACAGGCCGAGCCGGGCGGGGTGGCCTGGACGAACCGCAGCTCGTCGGACACGCGCTGGTCGTGGTCGATGGTGAAGCCGATGCGTTCGTAGAACTCGCGAGCGCGGTCGACGTCGCTCACGGGGACCATGATGAGTTCGATCTTCCAGTCCATGGCGGACTCCCTGCCTCGGTGCGAGGGGTTCAGCGGGCCTCGCGGATCATGTTGGTGATGCGCACGGTGGAGCAGCGCCGCCCCTGGTCGTCGGTCAGGACGATCTCGTGCGTGGTGAGCGTGCCGCCGAGGTGCAGCGCCGTGCAGGTGCCGGTGACCAGGCCGCTCGTGGCGCTCCGCGAGTGCGAGGCGTTCAGTTCGATGCCGACGGCGTACCGGCCGGGGCCGGCGTGGACGTTCGCGGCCATCGACCCGAGGCTCTCGGCGAGGACGACGTACGCGCCGCCGTGCAGCAGGCCGACCGGTTGGCGGTTGCCCTCGACCGGGATGGTGCCGACGGCCCGTTCTGCCGAGAGCTCCGTGATGACCATGCCCATCTTCTCGGCGAGCTCGCCCATGCCGCGGTCGGCGAGGCGATCGTCGACGGTCCCGGTGGTGGTGGCTTCGTCGGTCACGCTGGCGGACTCCCGTGTCGGATGGCGTCGGTAGGCTGTCCGGGTGTCGGACTCCGCAAAGCCTACCCTCATGGTCATCGACGGCCACTCGCTCGCCTTCCGGGCCTTCTACGCGCTGCCGGTCGACAGTTTCGTGAACCGCGAGGGGCAGCACACGAACGCCATCCACGGCTTCATCTCGATGCTGCTCATGCTCCTCCAGCGCGAGAAGCCGACCCACCTCGCGGTCGCGTTCGACATCTCCCGGTTCTCGTTCCGCACCCGCGAGTACGAGGACTACAAGGGCACCCGCTCCGAGACCCCGGCCGAGTTCAAGGGCCAGATCCCGCTGCTGCAGCAGGCGCTCGAGGCGATGGGCATCACGACGGTCACGAAGGAGGACTACGAGGCCGACGACATCCTCGCCACCTTCGCTCGTCAGGGGTCCGAGCAGGGCTACCAGGTGTACGTCGTCTCCGGGGACCGCGACTCGATCCAGCTCGTCAACGACGACGTCACGCTGCTCTACCCGTCGGTCCGCGGCGTCTCGGAGCTCACCCGTTACGACCGCGACAAGGTGTACGAGCGCTACGGGATCGAACCGCACCAGTACCCGGACATCGCCGCGCTCGTCGGTGAGACCAGCGACAACCTGATCGGCATCGACAAGGTCGGCGAGAAGACCGCGGTGAAGTGGATCACGGCGTACGGCTCGCTCGACGGTGTCCTCGAGCACGCCGACGAGATCAAGGGTGTCGTCGGCAACAACCTGCGCGAGCAGAAGGACCGGGCGATCCGGAACCGAAAGCTCAACCGGCTCGTCAACGACGTCGAGCTGCCCGTCGGCCCCGCCGACGTCGCGCTCCGCCCGCTCGACGAGACCGCGGTGCGCGAGCTCTTCGCGAAGCTGCAGTTCCGCACGCTGCTGGACCGCGTGTTCAAGGTCGCGGGCTCCGGCGAGCCGTCGGAGCCGAGCGCGGCCGAGGGCTCGGTCGACAGCGGTGCGCCGACCCCGCCGCCGGTGAAGACCCTGATCGACGAGGAACTCGGCTACTGGCTCGAGCGTCGCAACGCGTCCGAGGCGGCGAACGGCTACGGCGTCGCGGTCGAGGTCATCGACGGCCGGCTCAGCGCGATCGGCATCGCCACCCACGACGACGCGGTCCTGGTGCCCGGTGGCAGCGGCGCGAAGGACTACGAGCAGCTGTCGGCGTGGTTCGCGTCGGACGCCCCGAAGCACTTCCACGACGCGAAAGAGGCGATCAAGGCTCTCGCCGGGGTCGGCATCCAGGTGAACGGCATCGCCGGTGACGCCCGCATCACCGGTTGGCTCGCACAACCGGGCAAGCAGGGACAGCCGCTCACGGACCTCGTCTACCAGGAGCTCGGCGAGGAACTGCCGACGGCGGACCCGAACCAGCTCGTCCCCGAGACCGACCCGGTGAACGTCGGCGTGCACGCCTGGTTCGTGCTCCGTGTCTCCACGGCGCTCCGTGCCCGGATCGACGAGTCCTCGCTGCGCGTGCTCGACGACATCGAGTTGCCGCTCGTCCCCGTCCTCGCCGGCATGGAGACCATCGGTGTCGGCATCGACCGACCGGTGCTGACCGGGCTCTCACACGACCTGGGGGAGCGCGCCGCCGAGCTCGCACAGCAGGCCTTCGCCGAGATCGGGCACGAGGTCAACCTCGGGTCGCCGAAGCAGCTGCAGGAAGTCCTCTTCACCGAGCTCGCGATGCCGAAGACCCGCAAGACCAAGACCGGGTTCTCGACCGACGCCGCCAGCCTCACCGACCTCCAGGAGCAGCACCCGCACCCGTTCCTCGGCCTGCTGCTCCAGCACCGCGACGCGACGAAGCTGCGGCAGATCGTCGACACCCTCGACGCCGCGGTCGTCGACGGCCGCATCCACACGCGCTACGAGCAGACCGGCAGCAGCACGGGCCGCATCTCGTCGACCGACCCGAACCTGCAGAACATCCCGGTGAAGACCGCAGTCGGCCGTCGGGTCCGTTCGGCGTTCGCCGTGGCCGAGCCGTACACGACGCTCATCACCGCGGACTACTCGCAGATCGAGATGCGGATCATGGCGCACCTGTCGGGTGACCCGGGGCTCATCCAGGCCTTCAACGAGGGCGAGGACCTGCACCGCTTCGTCGGCGCGCGCGTGTTCTCGGTCGAGCCGGCGGACGTCACGCCGGAGATGCGCACGAAGGTCAAGGCGATGTCGTACGGCCTCGCGTACGGCCTCAGCCCGTTCGGCCTGTCCAAGCAGCTCCGCATCGAGCAGTCCGAGGCGAAGACGCTCATGACCGAGTACTTCGCCCGCTTCGGCGCCGTGCGCGACTACCTCCGCGGCGTCGTCGAGCAGGCGCGCGAGGACGGCTACACCGAGACGATCTTCGGCCGCCGCCGTCCGTTCCCGGACCTCAAGAGCCCGAACCGCGTCCTCCGCGAGAACGCGGAGCGTGCCGCCCTGAACGCGCCGATCCAGGGCTCGGCGGCGGACATCATGAAGATCGCGATGCTCGGCGTCGCTCAGGACCTGCGCGAGGGCGACCTCGGGTCGCACCTGCTGCTGCAGGTCCACGACGAGCTCATCCTCGAGGTCGCGCCCGGCGAGCAGGAGCGCGTCGAGGAGATCCTCCGTACCCGCATGGGCGGCGCGGCCGAACTGAGCGTCCCGCTGGACGTGTCGGTGGGCGTGGGCCCGAACTGGGAGGCCGCGGCGCACTGACGCGCGACCGTCCGACGGACTGGAGGCGGGGTGCCAGCTGGCACCGCGCCTCCAGGCCGTCCTGTGTGCACACCAGGGCGTCAGGTCGCGTTCCGGAGTGGCGACCTGGCGCGCAGCGCTCGATAGGGTCGGGAGCATGACCGAAGACCGTCCCGTCCGCCAGCCGTCCGCCGTCGACCGTGTCGCCGAGGACTGGGTGACCACCCTCGTCGACCTCGACCCGACCGTCGCCACGTACATCGGTGTGCCCGGGCGCACGGGGGAGTACGGGGACACCTCGCCCGCCGGCGCCGCCGCCCTCGCCGACGCCGCACGCGCAGCGAAGCGCGCGCTCGACGCTGCCGACGCGGTGGACGCCGTCGACCGCGTGACGAAGACCGACCTCGGTGCCGAGCTCGACCTGGTGCAGGAGTCGTACGACCGGAAGCTCCACCTCCGCGACCTCAACGTCATCGCGAGCCCGGCGCAGTCCGTCCGCGAGATCCTCGACCTCATGCCGACCGGGACCGAGTCGGACTGGCAGGACATCGCGAGCCGGCTGCAGGCGCTGCCCGACGCCCTCGAGGGCATCCGGGAGACCCTGCTCGAGGGCACGCGCGAGGACGTCACGCCCGCGAAGCGCCAGGTCGCACTCATCGCCGAGCAGGCCGCCCGCAACGGCGCCGAGGACGGCGTCTTCCGGCAGCTCGTCGACGGCGCGGCACTCGAAGCCGGCGGTTCGGTTCCGGAGCCGCTCCGTGCCGACCTCGCCCGCGGGGCCGAGGTCGCGGCGGCCGCCTACCGGTCGTTCGGACAGTTCCTCGAGCACGAGCTCCTGCCCCTGGCCACCCCGGTGGACGCCGTCGGGCGCGAGGCGTACGAGCTGCACTCCCGGCGGTTCCTCGGCGCGGTCGTCGACCTCGACGAGACGTACGAGTGGGGGATCGAGGAGCTCGCGCGGATGCGGGCCGAGCAGGAGCGCATCGCCGACCGCATCGAGTCGGGTGCGAGCGTCGCCCGTGCGATCGAGGTGCTCGACACCGACCCCGCTCGCGTCCTGCACGGCACCGACGCCCTGCAGCGCTGGATGCAGGAGACCAGCGACGAGTCGATCCGGGCGATGGACGGCAAGTACTTCGACATCGCCGACCCGATCAAGCGCCTCGAGTGCCGGATCGCCCCCACGCAGGAGGGCGGGATCTACTACACCGGCCCTTCCGACGACTTCTCGCGCGCCGGCCGCATGTGGTGGTCCGTGCCGCAGGGCGTCACCGAGTTCAGCACCTGGCGTGAGAAGACGACGGTCTACCACGAGGGCGTCCCGGGGCACCACCTGCAGATCAGCCAGGGCGTCTACAACCGCGGCGAGCTGAACACCTGGCGCCGGCAGCTGTCCGGGTCCTCCGGCCTCGTCGAGGGCTGGGCGCTCTACGCCGAGCGACTGATGGAGCAGCTCGGCTTCCTCGACGACGACGGCGACCGCCTCGGGATGCTCGACGGTCAGCGGATGCGCGCCGCCCGCGTGGTGCTCGACATCGGTGTGCACCTGCAGAAGACCAACCCGGACGGCGGCGCGTGGACGTGGGAGTACGCGCTCGACTTCATGCGCGAGAACGTGAACATGTCCGACGCCTTCGTGCAGTTCGAGGTCGCCCGGTACTTCGGCTGGCCGGGACAGGCGCCGTCCTACAAGGTGGGGCAGCGCGTCTGGGAGTCGATCCGCGACGAGGTCGCCGCGCGTGAGGGTGCGGCGTTCGACCTCAAGGCGTTCCACCACCGCGCCCTCGCACTCGGCAGCATCGGCCTCGACACCCTGCGGAGCGCACTGCTCGACTGAGCGCCCCGACCGACAGCAGGAGGCCCGCAACCGGGTGACACGCCCGGTTGTGGGCCTTCGCTGCGTGCGGTTAGACTTGTGCGGCGCATCCCGCGCCAATCAATCACATCGCCACGACGGCTCGTACCGGCATCCGGTACGGACCAGGGGGTCGCTCCCTCGCCGTCACGGCCCGACTCATGTCCGTTCGGAGCAATCTCTACATGACAACCACCACGACCAAGGCTCCCAAGCAGGTCGCCATCAACGACATCGGCTCGGCTGATGACTTCCTGGCCGAGGTCGAGAAGACCCTGAAGTTCTTCAACGACGGAGACCTCATCTCCGGCACCGTCGTGAAGATCGACCGCGACGAGGTCCTCCTCGACGTCGGTTACAAGACCGAGGGTGTCATCCCCTCGCGCGAACTCTCGATCAAGCACGACGTCGACCCCAACGAGGTCGTCGAGGTCGGCGACGAGGTCGAGGCCCTGGTTCTCCAGAAGGAGGACAAGGAAGGTCGCCTCATCCTGTCGAAGAAGCGCGCGCAGTACGAGCGTGCGTGGGGCGACGTCGAGAAGATCAAGGAGTCCGACGGCGTCGTGACCGGCACGGTCATCGAGGTCGTCAAGGGCGGTCTCATCGTCGACATCGGCCTCCGTGGCTTCCTCCCGGCCTCGCTCATCGAGCTGCGTCGCGTCCGCGACCTCACGCCGTACCTGGGCCAGGAGCTCGAGGCGAAGATCCTCGAACTCGACAAGAACCGCAACAACGTGGTCCTCTCGCGCCGCGCCCTGCTCGAGCAGACGCAGTCCGAGTCGCGCACCACCTTCCTCAACAACCTCCACAAGGGCCAGGTCCGCAAGGGCATCGTGTCGTCGATCGTCAACTTCGGTGCGTTCGTCGACCTGGGTGGCGTCGACGGTCTCGTCCACGTCTCCGAGCTCAGCTGGAAGCACATCGAGCACGCCAGCGAGGTCGTCGAGGTCGGTCAGGAAGTCACCGTCGAGATCCTCGAGGTGGACCTGGACCGCGAGCGCGTGTCGCTCTCGCTCAAGGCCACGCAGGAGGACCCGTGGCAGGTCTTCGCCCGCACCCACGCGATCGGCCAGATCGCGCCGGGCAAGGTCACGAAGCTCGTGCCGTTCGGTGCCTTCGTCCGCGTTGCCGACGGCATCGAGGGCCTCGTGCACATCTCGGAGCTGTCGAACAAGCACGTCGAGCTCGCCGAGCAGGTCGTGTCGGTCAACGACGAGGTCTTCGTCAAGATCATCGACATCGACCTCGACCGTCGCCGCATCTCCCTCAGCCTCAAGCAGGCCAACGAGGGTGTCGACCCCGAGGGCACCGAGTTCGACCCGGCGCTCTACGGCATGCCGACCGAGTACGACGACAAGGGTGACTACAAGTACCCGGACGGCTTCGACCCGGAGACGAACGAGTGGCTCGAGGGCTACGACACCCAGCGCACCGAGTGGGAGGGCCAGTACGCGGCCGCCCAGTCGCGTTGGGAGGCCCACAAGGCGCAGGTCGCGAAGACCATCGCCGACGAGGCGAAGGGCGACTTCGACCTCCCCGCCACGGCTTCGTCGTCGTCGTCGTTCGCGAACGAGTCGAACGGTCAGGGCACCCTGGCCGACGACGCCTCGCTCGCAGCGCTCCGCGAGAAGCTCAGCTCGACCAACTGATCGAGCGGCTCGCCCGTACCGGAAGCCCGGCATCCCTGAGAAGGGGTGCCGGGCTTCCGGCCGTTCGGGCAGGTGTGCTCGCTACGCTGTTCCAGTGCGCATCATCGGTCTCACGGGCGGCATCGCCGCGGGCAAGTCGACGGTCTCCGGGCGGTGGGCGGAGCACGGCGGGGTCGTGGTCGACGCCGATCGGCTCGCTCGATACGCGGTCGCCCCTGGCAGCCCGGGGCTGGCGCAGGTCGCGGAGCGGTTCGGCCCCGGCGTGATCGCGGCCGACGGTTCCCTCGACCGTCCGGCACTGGGCGCGATCGTGTTCTCCGACCCGGCGGCACGGAAGGACCTCGAGGCGATCACCCACCCGGAGGTCTGGCGGCTCGCGCAACTCGCGTTCGACGCTGCCGAGGCAGCCGACCCGGACGCGGTGGTCGTGTACGACGTCCCGCTCCTGGCCGAGGCCCGAGGCAGTCGTCCGCTGCACTTCGACGCGGTCGTCGTGGTCGATGCTCCGGCGGCCCAGCGGATCGAGCGCCTCGTCGAGCACCGCGGGATGGCCCGTGACGAGGCCGAGCGCCGCGTGTCCGCGCAGGCGAGCGACGCCGAACGACTCGCGCTGGCCGACCACGTCGTCGACGCCACCGGGACCCTCGCGGACACGATCCGCTCAGCGGACGAAGTCTGGGAGCGCATCACCCGATGAAGCACCGGCTGCTCCTGATCCTGGCGGCCGTCGTGCTCGTCGCGATCGGCGGTGCGGCGCTCGTCGCGGCGAACGTGCTCGGCGGGCAGCGGGTGGAGCAGCACGGTCGGGTCTCGGCTGCGGACCGGCCACGTGGCGACGAGCACGGGCCCGAGGGGGAGTTCCACCGCTTCCGGCTCGGCACGATCAACGGCCAGCGGCTCGAGCCGAACCGCGACGACTTCGCAGCCCGGACCAACGCCGACGGACCGCTCCTGCTCTTCCTGCCGGCGACCCGGGCGAAGCCGGCCGACTACCAGCTGTTCCTCGGCACCGCGCTGCAGGACGGGTACCACGTGCTCGGGCTCGACTACTGGAACCTCGGCAGGACCCTCTCGGGCACGTGCCAAGCTGACGCGCACTGCTACGGCAAGGTGCAGCGCAACCGGTTCGACGGCAGCCGTCCGTCGGAGTTCAGCTCGGTGCGGCCCTCCGGTTCGATCGTCTCGCGCTTCCGTGACGCGATCGCCTACCTCGACGACCACGACCCCGACGGCGGGTGGGGCCGGTTCGTGCAGGGCGACGAGGACATCGCGTGGAACGACATCGTCGTCGCGGGGCACTCGCAGGGCGGCGGCGAGGCGGCCTACATCGCGCACATCCGCTCCGTGCAGGGGGCGCTGATGTTCTCGTCACCCGTCGAGTCGCTCGGCGCCGAGCACGCGGCGTGGATGGATCGGCCCGGCAAGACCCCGGTCGACCGGATGTACGCCATCGACGACGTCCGAGACGTGTTCGGTCCTCGGATCCGTGGGTCGTGGAAGGTCATGGGACTCGACGGGCCGACGGGGCCCTTCCGGACGGACACCGCGCCACCGGGCACCGACGCCGACCCGCACGCGATCCTCACCGACATCCGGGTCGGCTCGCCGGCGGAGTCGCACTCCCGGACGATCAAGGACTCGACCCCGCTCGGCCCGGACGGCACCCCTCGGATGCTCGCGCTCTGGCAGTGGCTCCTCCACCGGTTCCCCACCGGATCGACAGGCTCGGATCCCTCCTAGGTCGCCGCGGTACCTCGGACCCGTCATAGGAAGCCGCAATACTCTGAGTCCGTGCAGCAAGCAGGCGAACGACCCGACCTGCGCTCGATCATCCGCACCCGGGCGGAGCAGGACGGCGAGCGCAGCTACCTCGAGGACGCGCGGAGTGACCGCGTCCTGACCTACCGTGCCCTCGACGACGCCGTGTCCGCGTGGTCGTCGACGTTCGACGCGATCGGCGTGCCGGCGTCCGGCGCGGTCCTCGTCGACCTGGGCGACCCGCTCTCGTTCGCCGTCGTGCACCTCGCCGCCCTCGCCACCGGCCGCCGGGCGATCCCCGTCGACACCGGGCAGCCGACGACGGAACCGGGTCGGCTCGCCGACCTGATCGGCGGCGCCTCGATCGTCGTGTCCGACCGCGCCGTGGACGCGACCGTCCCCGGAGCGCCCGCCAGCGGGATCGACGCGACCACGTTCCTCCCGGCCGGCGTCCGTGACGGCGACCTGCCGTCGGAGAGCCCGGACGCACCGGGCGAGGGATCCGTCGTGCTCTTCACGTCCGGGTCGACCGGCACCCCGAAGGGCGTCGAACTGCCCGAGTCGCAGCTGCTCTTCGTCGCGCGTGCCGTGGCGCAGCACAACGCCCTCACGCCGGAGGACCGGGGGTTCAACTCCCTGCCGCTCTTCCACGTGAACGCCGAGGTCGTCGGACTCCTGGCGACCCTGGTGTCCGGCGCGACGCTCGTGCTCGACCCACGGTTCCGTCGCACCGGGTTCTGGGAGCTGCTCGCGGAGCGGCGCATCACCTGGCTGAACGCGGTGCCGGCGATCCTCGCCGTGCTCGCGAAGACCGGCCCGTTGGACTTCCCGGAGGGCCTGCGCTTCGTCCGCAGTGCGTCGGCTCCGCTGCCGGACCCGGTGCGTCAGGCGCTGGGCGCCGTCCCCCTCGTCGTCAGCTGGGGGATGACCGAGGGCGCCTCGCAGATCACCGCGACCCCGCTCGGCGCGCCGGCACGGGTCGGGACCGTCGGGGTGCCCGTTGGCTCCGAGGTGCAGGTCCGGGGTGAGGACGGCTCCGTCCTGCCCGCCGACGAGGTCGGTGCGCTCTGGATCCGCGGCGAGGGCATCGTGCACCGCTACCTGTTCGGTCGCGCCGCCGAACGCTTCGACGCCGACGGCTGGCTGAGCACGGGCGACGTCGGCTCGGTGTCGGCGGACGGCTGGGTGTCCCTCGCCGGGCGCTCCGACGACGTCATCAACCGCGGTGGCGAGAAGGTCTACCCGTCCGAGGTCGAGGACGTCCTGCTCGGGGACGAACGCGTCCTCGAGGCCGTCGTCGTCGGACGCCCGCACGACGTCCTCGGCGCCGTGCCGATCGCGTACGTCATCCCGCAGCCCGACGAGCCCGTCGATGCCGAGGCCCTCGTCGCCGACCTGACGGCACGTGCCGAGGCCCGGCTCACCCGTTTCCGGCGTCCCGTCGAGATCGTCGTCGTGCCCGACCTGCCCCGCGCGCCGACCGGCAAGGTGCAGCGGGCGAAGGTGCGCACGATGGCCGCGCACCCGTGAGCTCCGCGGTGACCGCTCCGGGCACCGGCGAGCAGACGCCCACCCGGACCGCGGAGGGGAAGCCCCGACACCTGTACGAGGTGGACGTCCTGCGCATCCTCACGTTCGCGTGCGTGATCGGTGTGCACACCACGAGCCACACGGTCGCCACCGACGACGTGCCGCTGAACGCCCTGCTCGGCCTGCTGCACTTCACCCGCCTGGTGTTCTTCTCACTCACGGCGTTCGTGCTCGTGTACAGCTACACGCTGCGTCCGCGACCGATGGCGCAGTTCTGGCCGAAGCGCTTCCTGCTCGTCGGCGTGCCGTACCTGGCGTGGTCGTTCGTCTACGTCGCCTCGTCGTGGTTGCTCAGCAGCACGAGGCGCGGCGACGTCCCCGACCTCGTCCGCACGTACGCCGAGGGCATCGTCACCGGGGTCTCCTGGTACCACCTGTACTTCCTGCTCGTGACCATGCAGGTGTACCTCCTGCTGCCGGTGATCGTCTGGCTCGTCCGGAGGACCCGCGGCCACCACGTCACCCTGCTCGTCGTCTCGCTGGTCGTCCAGCTGGTCGTGTTCGCCGGGTACAAGTACTTCCCCGCCAGTGACGCGTGGCTGCACGGCTACCAGAAGCAGTTCTTCTTCTCGTACGTGTTCTTCATCGTCTCCGGTGCGATCGCCGCGGACCACGCCGACCGCTTCCTCCGGTTCATCCGCGTCCACCGCCGTGCCGTGCTCTGGGGCTTCGCCGGGGTCGGCGTCCTCACGCTCGGAGTCTGGGCGCTGCAGGTCGGACTCGGGCAGTCGCTCTACGCCGCCGGCACCCCGTTGCAGCCGATCCAGGCGGTCTGGAGCGGCGCCGTCTTCGTCGGGTTCCTGGCGATCGGTGCCCGGTGGGCGGACCGCCGCCGACCAGGCAGCCCGCTCGCACGCTTCATCGACTACGGCTCGGACCGGTCGTTCGGCATCTTCCTGAGCCACCCGTTCATGATCTGGATCCTGCTGTACGGCGACAGCTGGCTCGAGCGGGTCGTGCCGAAGCCGTGGCTGACGCTCGTGACGTACCTGCTCGTGCTGGTGCTGTCCGTCGCGGTGACGGAGCTGTTCCGGTGGACGCCGTTGAGCGTGCCGCTGACCGGTCGACCGTCGCTGGCGTCCCGTGGGCAGCGGGAGGCGCGGGCGCGGAAGCGTGCGGCTGCCGCCGTGGTGCCGCCGGTGTCACCGGCTCCCGTGCTGTCGCACCAGGCGGAGCCGGTCGAACCCGACGACGCGCTCGTCGGCGAGACGGACGACGTGGGGCGCGGTTCCGCGCGCTGACGTGGGAGCGGCGGCGGGACCGTCGCGTCGTCGCGAAAGCGACAGTGTGCCGCGGACGGTTCCGTGCATCCTGTCGCGGTGGCGGCAGCAACGCGGTGCGGTCGACGGTATCCGTCGCTTCGGCGAGTGGGTGTCGGCCTGGAGGCGCGGGGCGGGCTGGCACCGCGCCTCCAGTCCGGTGGGGTCCGGCCATCGGGCCGTCGTCGCGAAAGCGACAGTGTGCCGCGGACGGTTCCGCGCATCCTGTCGCGGTGGCGGCAGCAACGCGGTGCGGTCGACGGGATCCGTCGCTTCGGCGAGTGGGTGTCGGCCTGGAGGCGCGGGGCGGGCTGGCACCGCGCCTCCAGTCCGACGTCCCGCGACCGGGCAGGCCCGGTCAGGCGGTGGGCTGCTCGGCCTTCGGGGTGCCGATCTCGAGCACGCCGTCGGTCGACGTGAGGCGCTGCGGCTTCATGACCCACGCGACGACCGCTGCCGCCGCGAGCAGTGCGCACGACAGCGCGAACGGCAGCTGCCAGCCGGAGGCGTCGATGAGCACGCCGAACACGATCGGCGAGATGACGCCGGCGATGCCGAAGCCGGTGTTCATGAACCCGGACGCGGTGCCCGACCACTGGGGAGCGACGTCCATGGGGATCGCCCAGAGGTTCGCGTTGCAGAGCTCGAGGAAGAAGAACGACAGGGCGAGGGAGATCGTGGCGACGACGAGCCCCTGCCCGATGACGAGGGGCAGGAGGCAGACGAGTGAGCCACCAAGTCCGATGACGAGCACGATCCGTCGCGCGTTCCGGGTGTTGCCGCCGCGGTGGATGATCCGGTCGCTCAGCATGCCGCCGACGGTGTCGCCGACGACGCCCGCGAGCAGGACCAGGGTCGTGAAGAGGGCGAACTGGCTGATCGGCAGGCCGTACGTGCTGCTCAGGAAGGTCGGGATCCAGGTGAGGAAGACCCAGAGCACCCAGCCGTAACCGAAGTCGACGAAGGTGACCGGCAGGATCTGGCGGGCGAGCGTGCGCCACGGGACGGGCGGGCGGGTCGCACGGGTCTCGACGGGCGGGAGCTCGTCGAGTTCGACCTGCTTGATCCCGGCGGTGTCCTCGGGCTTGTCGCGGAACCAGACGAACCAGACGATCGCCCACGCGATCGACAGCACGGCGGTCGCGAAGAACGCCCAGCGCCAGCTGCCGGTGGCACCGATCACCCAGGCGACGAGGAGCGGTGCGAGTGCGTTGCCGAGTCGGGCAGCCGAGTGCACGACGCCCTGCGCGAAGCCGTTCCGGTCGCGGGGGATCCAGCGGCTCATCGCCTGGGTGGCTGCGGGGAACGCGGCCGCCTCGCTGAGTCCGAGGAGCGCGCGGGCGGCGAAGAGGGTCCAGAAGCCCACCGAGAACCCGGTCCACAGCGTGGCGACGCCCCAGAGCACCGTGATGACGAACAGTGCCTTCCGGGGGCCGAACTTCTCGGCGATGGTGCCGCCGAAGACCTGGAGCAGCGCGTACGGCAGGGCGAAGGCGGAGACGATGAGCCCCGCCGTCGTCTCGTTGAAGCCGAAGTCCTCGGTGATGTGGGGGAGCGCGGTGGAGATGTTGGTGCGGTCGATGTACGAGATCGCGTACATGCAGCACAGCAGGATGAGCACCCGCCCGCGGATGCGTCCGCGGATCGGGGTGCCCTTCGTCGGTGCGGCGGGGGTCGCCGTCGTCATGGGGCCTCTTCGGGGAGTGAGAACGTGTCGGGTTGCTGAACGGATCGGAGGCTATGCCCGCTCGCTATCAGCCGTCTTGGAGCCTGCCTGGGACGGACGATACGCCGAGGGCGAGCAGACGGCTCCGGTGTCAGGGGTCCCGACTACCGTTGAACCCATGGCAGTGTCAATCGAGCCCACGCGCGCGGTCCGCCCGTTCGAGGTCATCAGCGAGTACTCGCCGAGCGGCGACCAGCCCGCGGCGATCGCCGAGCTCGCGGGGCGCATCAACGCCGGTGAGACCGACGTGGTGCTGCTCGGTGCGACCGGTACCGGCAAGTCCGCGACCACCGCCTGGCTCATCGAGCAGGTGCAGCGGCCGACCCTCGTCCTCGCGCACAACAAGACGCTGGCGGCCCAGCTCGCCAACGAGTTCCGCAGCCTGCTGCCCGAGAACGCGGTCGAGTACTTCGTCTCGTACTACGACTACTACCAGCCCGAGGCGTACGTCCCGCAGACGGACACCTTCATCGAGAAGGACTCCTCGGTCAACGCCGAGGTCGAGCGGCTCCGGCACTCGACGACGAACTCGCTGCTGAGCCGGCGCGACGTCGTCGTGGTCTCGACCGTGTCCTGCATCTACGGCCTCGGGACGCCGGAGCAGTACATGAACGCCTCGGTCGCGCTGCACGTCGGCCAGACGATCTCGCGCGACCAGCTCGTCCGCAAGTTCGTCGCGATGCAGTACCAGCGCAACGACGTCGACTTCGCACGCGGCACGTTCCGGGTGCGCGGCGACACCCTCGAGATCATCCCGATGTACGAGGAGCACGCGATCCGCATCGAGATGTTCGGCGACGAGGTCGAGGCGCTGTCGTACCTGCACCCGCTCACCGGCAACGTGATCGAGGACATGCCCGCGGTGTCGATCTTCCCGGCGTCGCACTACGTCGCCGACACCGAGGTGATGCACCGCGCCATCGGGACGATCAAGGAAGAACTCGCCGAGCGGCTCGCCGAGCTCGAGGGCCAGGGCAAGCTGCTCGAGGCCCAGCGGCTGCGGATGCGCACCACGTTCGACATCGAGATGATGGAGCAGATCGGTTTCTGCTCCGGCATCGAGAACTACTCGCGGCACATGGACGGCCGTTCCGCAGGCGAGGCACCGCACTGCCTGCTCGACTTCTTCCCCGACGACTTCCTCATCGTGATCGACGAGTCGCACGTCACGGTGCCGCAGATCGGTGCGATGTACGAGGGGGACGCCTCCCGCAAGCGCACCCTCGTCGAGCACGGGTTCCGCCTGCCGAGCGCACTCGACAACCGTCCGCTGACGTGGGAGGAGTTCCTCGACCGCGCCGGGCAGAAGGTGTACCTGTCGGCGACGCCCGGGCGTTACGAGCTCGGTGTGACCGACAGCGTCGTCGAGCAGATCATCCGTCCGACGGGCCTCATCGACCCCGAGATCGTCGTGAAGCCGAGCGACGGCCAGATCGACGACCTGCTCGAGGAGATCAAGCAGCGCGTCGACAAGGACGAGCGCGTGCTCGTGACGACGCTGACGAAGCGGATGGCCGAGGAACTCACCGACTTCCTCGGAAACGCCGGCGTCCGGGTCCGGTACCTGCATTCCGACGTCGACACGCTCAAGCGCGTGGAGCTCCTCACCGAGCTCCGCCAGGGCGTCTACGACGTGCTCGTCGGCATCAACCTGCTGCGCGAGGGCCTCGACCTGCCCGAGGTCTCCCTCGTCGCCATCCTCGACGCCGACAAGGAGGGCTTCCTGCGGTCGTCGACGTCGCTCATCCAGACCATCGGTCGCGCCGCCCGCAACGTGTCGGGCCAGGTGCTCATGTACGCCGACAAGATGACCGACTCGATGAAGCAGGCGATCGAGGAGACCGATCGACGCCGTGAGAAGCAGGTCGCGTACAACACCGAACACGGCATCGATCCCCAGCCGCTCCGCAAGAAGATCGCCGACATCACCGAGGTCCTGGCGCGCGAGAACGACGACACGAAGGCGTTGCTCGAGGGTCGTCCCGGTGCCGACGGTCGCCGCTCGCCCACGCCGAACCTGAAGCGCGGCGGCATCGCGGGCGAGGGCGCGACCCAGCTCGAGGCCACCATCGGGGACCTCAACGGCCAGATGCTGCAGGCCGCGGCCGAGCTGAAGTTCGAGCTGGCCGCCCGACTGCGCGACGAGGTGCAGGACCTCAAGAAGGCACTGCGGCAGATGGAGTCCGCCGGCCATGTCAGCTGACCGTCGGACGGTCGTCGTCACGGGGGCGAGCGCCGGCCTCGGGTACTTCGCGGCCGAGCAGCTCGCGGCCGCTGGGCACCGGGTAGTGCTCGCGACGCGGAGCGCCTCCCGTGCCGCAGCGGCCGAGCGGAGCATCCGACGCCACGTGCCGGACGCCGACCTCGGGCACGTGCACCTCGACCTGGCCGACCTGGACAGCGTCCGGGCGGGCGCCGATGAACTCGGACGCCTCGAACCCGCCGGTGTGGACGCGATCGTGAACAACGCCGGTGTCGTCGGCTCCGGCACGATGCAGACCACGCCGCAGGGCACCGAGCTGCAGATCGGCACGAACCACCTGGGGCACTTCGCGTGGACCGCGCTGACCCTCCCGCTGCTCGAGGCACGGTCGGGGCGGGTGGTGCACCTCGGGTCGATCGCGCACCGGTGGGCACGACTCGACAGCGCCGACGCGCTCGGGGCCGGTCGCTACTCGAGCTACCGGCAGTACGGCCGCAGCAAGCTCGCGGTGATGCTCTTCGGCTTCGAGCTCGCCGAACGGCTGGCGGACGCCGGGTCGACGGTCGCCAGCGTCGTCGCGCACCCGGGGTTCTCGCTCGACGTCCTCGCCCCGGAGCGACCGGACATCGAGGCGTCGCGGTCGGAGCCGGCGTGGACCCGCCCGGCGCAGCGGCTGTACGCCCAGGGCAAGGACGCCGGTGCCGATCCTCTCGTGCACGCCGCCGTCGGTGCCGGAGTCCGTTCCGGACAGTACTGGGGACCCGCCGGTTGGATGCAGTTGCGCGGTCCGGCGGCCGTCGTCCGCGCCGAACCGAAGGCCCACGACCGCACCGAGGCAGCCCGCCTCTGGGCGGCGAGCGAGCGGGCCTCCGGGGTCGCGTTCGCTCTCGACGCACTCGTCTGACCGTCCATCGCGGCCGAATGTCGGTGCCGCTTCGTAGAATCGACGACGATGACCATCACCTCTGACCGCGGTACCTCGACCTCGGGCCGGAACGCCTTCGGCGAGCCCGTTGACCTCCACCTCCCCGGCGGGACGGCACCCCACAGCACCTCCACGCTCAGCGTGCGCGGTGCTCGCGTGCACAACCTGCGTGACGTCGACCTCGAGATCCCGCGGGACTCGCTCGTCGTGTTCACCGGCCTGTCCGGATCCGGCAAGTCCTCCCTCGCGTTCGACACGATCTTCGCCGAGGGGCAACGCCGCTACGTGGAGTCGCTCTCGGCGTACGCGCGCCAGTTCCTCGGGCAGGTCGACCGACCCGACGTCGACTTCATCGAGGGGCTGTCGCCCGCGGTGTCGATCGACCAGAAGTCGACGAACCGCAACCCGCGCTCGACCGTCGGCACCATCACCGAGGTCTACGACTACATGCGTCTGCTGTGGGCGCGCATCGGCATCCCGCACTGCCCCGTCTGCGGCGAGGTGATCAGCAAGCAGAGCGTGCAGCAGATCGCCGACCAGCTCATGGAGTTCGAGTCCGGCACGCGCTTCCAGGTCCTCGCGCCCGTCATCTCCAAGAAGAAGGGCGAGTTCGTCGACCTCTTCCAGGAGCTCGCTGCGTCCGGGTACGCCCGCGCGATCGTCGACGGGGAGCGCATCCAGCTCAGTGACCCGCCGAAGCTCAAGAAGCAGGTCAAGCACGACATCTCGGTGATCGTCGACCGCCTGGTCTCCAACGAGGACATCCTCGGGCGCCTCACCGACTCCCTCGAGACGGCGCTGCGCCTGACCGACGGCACGGTGGCGATCGACCTCGTCGACGCCGAGGGCCCCGGGGCGGTCCGGACCTACTCCGAGAACCTGTCGTGCCCGAACAACCACCCGCTGGCGCTCACCGAGATCGAGCCCCGGACCTTCTCGTTCAACGCACCGTTCGGCGCCTGCCCGGAGTGCTCCGGCCTCGGCACGCGCATGTCCGTCGACCCGGACCTCGTGCTCGGCGACCCGGAGGCATCCTTGCGGGACGGCGTGCTGCTGCCCTGGACCGGCACGAGCGGGCTCTACTCGTACTTCGAGAAGCTCCTCGCTGGTCTCGGCAAGGAGCTCGGCTTCGACCTGGACACCCCGTGGAGCAAGCTCGACGCGTCGGTCCAGGCAGCGATCCTCACCGGCAAGGACTTCCAGGTGTCGGTGTCCTGGCGGAACCGCTTCGGCCGCGAGATGCGGTACACGAGCGGGTTCGAGGGCGTCATGCCCTACATCGAGCGGAAGTTCGCCGAGGCCGAGTCCGACTCGCAGCGGCAGCGCTTCCAGGGCTACCTGCGCGAGGTCCCCTGCCCGGTCTGCGAGGGCACCCGCCTGAAGCCCGAGGTCCTGGCGGTCTCGGTCGACGGCCGGAGCATCGCCGACGTCACCGAGATGTCCCTCGACAACGCGTACGCGTTCATGGACAGCCTGACCCTGACGGACCGCGAAGCGCACATCGCCGCCGCGGTCCTCCGTGAGATCCGGGCCCGTCTCGAGTTCCTGCTCGAGGTCGGTCTGAACTACCTCACGCTCGCCCGCGGCGCCGGCGGCCTGTCCGGCGGCGAGGCCCAGCGCATCCGTCTGGCGACGCAGATCGGCTCCGGCCTGACCGGTGTCCTGTACGTCCTCGACGAGCCGAGCATCGGGCTGCACCAGCGCGACAACCGCCGACTCATCGACACCCTGGTGAAGCTCAAGGACCTCGGGAACACCCTGATCGTCGTCGAGCACGACGAGGACACCATCCGCACGGCGGACTGGGTCGTCGACATCGGTCCCGGCGCGGGCGTCAACGGCGGCAACGTCGTGCACTCGGGCTCGTACGAGGGGATCATCGAGAACCGCGAGTCCATCACGGGGGACTACCTCGCCGGCCGACGCGCGATCGAGGTCCCCGCGGAGCGCCGCAAGGTCAACCTGAAGCGCACGATCAGTGTGCAGGGAGCGCGGGCGAACAACCTCAAGTCGATCGACGCCGACTTCCCGCTCGGCGTCTTCACCGCGGTCACCGGCGTGAGCGGCTCGGGCAAGTCCACGCTCGTCAACGACATCCTGTACAAGGTGCTCGCCAACCAGCTCAACGGCGCCCGGCACATCGCCGGCAAGCACACCCGGGTGAAGGGCCTCGACCAGCTCGACAAGGTCGTGCACGTCGACCAGGCGCCGATCGGCCGCACGCCGCGGTCGAACCCGGCGACGTACACGGGTGTGTTCGACCGGATCCGCCAGCTGTTCGCCGAGACCCCTGAGGCGAAGGCGCGCGGGTACCAGCCCGGCCGCTTCAGCTTCAACGTGAAGGGCGGCCGCTGCGAGAACTGCTCCGGTGACGGCACGATCAAGATCGAGATGAACTTCCTGCCCGACGTCTACGTCGCGTGCGAGGTCTGCGGCGGTGCGCGCTACAACCGTGAGACGCTGCAGGTGCACTACAAGGGCAAGGACATCTCCGAGGTCCTCGACATGCCGATCAGCGAGGCAGCCGAGTTCTTCGAACCGATCTCCGCGATCCACCGCTACATGGCGACCCTGGTCGACGTGGGCCTCGGGTACGTCCGGCTCGGGCAGAGCGCGACGACCCTCTCCGGTGGCGAGGCCCAGCGCGTCAAGCTCGCGACCGAGCTGCAGCGGCGGTCGAACGGGCGGACCGTCTACGTGCTCGACGAGCCGACGACGGGTCTGCACTTCGAGGACGTCCGGAAGCTCCTCCTGGTGCTGCAGAGCCTGGTCGACAAGGGCAACACCGTGATCACGATCGAGCACAACCTCGACGTCATCAAGTCGGCGGACTGGCTCATCGACATGGGCCCGGAGGGCGGTTCCGGCGGCGGGACGGTCCTGGCGACCGGCACCCCAGAGCACGTCGCGAACGTGCCCGAGAGCCACACGGGTGTCTTCCTCAAGGAGATCTTCGACGCGCAGGACGCCCGCGTGGGCAAGCAGCAGGCGGTCGGCGCACGGACCGCCACGCAGAAGGCATCGAAGTCGAGCAAGCAGAAGGCGGGTGCGCGGTAGGTGGCGGACACCGTCCCGTGGCGTCCGAAGGCCGGTGAGATCCCGACCGACCCGGGCGTCTACCGCTGGCGCGACGAAGCCGGTCGGGTGCTCTACGTCGGGAAGGCGAAGAACCTCCGCGCGCGGCTGAGCAACTACTTCGCGCCGCTGCCGACGCTGCACGAGCGGACGCGGCGGATGGTCCTCACGGCACGCAGTGTCGAGTGGACCACCGTCGGCTCCGAGATCGAGGCGCTGCAGCTCGAGTACACGTGGATCAAGGAGTTCGATCCGCCGTTCAACGTCAAGTTCCGAGACGACAAGTCCTACCCGTACATGGCGATCACGCTGGGCGAGGAATCCCCGCGGGTGATGGTCACGCGGAACCGGAAGATCAAGGGCGCGAAGTACTTCGGGCCGTACCCGAAGATCTGGGCCGTGCACGACACCATCGACCTGATGATCAAGGTCTTCCCGATCCGGACCTGCTCGGACTCGTCGTACAAGAAGGCGATGCAGACCGGCAAGCCGTGCTTCCCGGGCCAGATCGGCAAGTGCGGCGGTCCGTGCTCGCAGAAGGTCACCATCGCCGAGCACCGGGCGATGGTCGAGGAGTTCGTCCGCTTCATGGGCAGCTACGACCGGCGGGTGATCACGCAGCTCCGGCAGCGCATGGCCGCGTCGGCCGACGCGATGCAGTACGAGCAGGCAGCGAAGTTCCGCGACCAGGTCGAGGCCCTCGAAGCCGTGCTCGAGAAGTCCGCCGTGGTGCTCCGGGACTCGGTGGACCTCGACCTCTTCGGCATCTCCGAGGACGAACTCGCGGCCGCCGTGCAGCTGTTCTCCGTCCGGGGTGGCCGCATCCGTGGTGTCCGCGGGTGGGTGGTCGACAAGGAGCTCGACATCTCGACGGGCGACCTCATCGAGCAGATCGTGCAGGGACAGTACGCGAACGAGGAACCCCCGCGCGAGGTCGTCGTTCCCGAGCTGCCGGAGGACGCCGACGCCCTGCAACAGTGGCTCAGCGAACGCCGCGGTGGGCGCGGCACGAAGCTCAGCACGGCCCAGCGCGGTGACCGAGCGGGTCTCGCACGGACCGCGGCGCAGAACGCGGCGCAGGCGCTCATGCTCTACAAGACGAAGCGCTCGGCCGACTACACGACCCGTTCCGCCGCGCTGGCGGACATCCAGGACGCCCTCGGCATGACCGAGGCGCCGCTCCGCATGGAGTGCTACGACATCTCGCACCTGCAGGGCACGAACGTCGTCGCCTCGATGGTCGTGTTCGAGGACGGTCTGCCCCGCAAGGACCAGTACCGGCGCTACTCGATCGCCGAGACGACCGACGACACCGACAGCATGTACCAGGTGCTCAGTCGGCGCCTCGCGCGCCTGGACGAGGACGCCGAACTGCCCGACGTCCCGGACGTCACGAGCGACGAGGTGGTCGAGGGGTCGAAGCCGACCAAGCGCTTCGCGTACCGTCCGCAGCTGCTCATCGTCGACGGCGGTCAGCCGCAGGTGCAGGCCGCGAAGCGCGCGATGGACGATGCCGGCGTGCACGACATCGCGCTCGTCGGCATCGCGAAGCGGCTCGAGGAGCTCTGGCTGCCCGACGACGACTTCCCGGTGATCCTGCCGCGCAACTCCGAAGCGCTGTTCCTCATCCAGCGCATCCGTGACGAAGCGCACCGGTTCGCCATCACGCACCAGCGGACGCGTCGGAAGCGCGACGTCCGGTCGCGGCTGTCGGAGATCCCCGGGCTCGGTCCGACGCGCGTCAACGCCCTGCTGAAGCACTTCGGGTCGGTCGCCAGGTTGCGTGAGGCCACCGTCGACGAGATCAGTGCGGTGAACGGCGTAGGGCCGGCGACGGCCGCAGCGGTCGTCACGAAACTGGCACAGACCCCGACGAGCGCACCCGCGACGAGCGCCCCCGAGCCGGGCAGCGCCCCGGAGCCGGGCAGCGCTCCGGAACCAGGCAGCGCTCCGGAGTCGCCCAGCGCACCCGAACCGGACGGCCAGCCGCTCCCCGGGGGCCCGGTGCGGGTGCCCGAGGTGACCCACGACGGACCGCACCTCCCGTCGTGACGCCGCCCCGCGCCTCCCGTCCGGGCGATAGCCTGGTCTGCAGCCGAGACCTCCCCGAGCCGGAACGACACACGCGCCGCGCCCGGGCCGCCACGACGGAGCCCACTCCCAGATGACCGACAGCGCCCAGGCAGCGACACGATCGCCGCAGCAGCACGACATCCTCATCGTCACCGGCATGTCCGGCGCCGGTCGCTCCACGGTCGGCAAGGCCCTCGAGGACCTCGGGTGGTACGTCGTCGACAACCTGCCGACCCAGATGCTGGCACCGCTGACCGAGCTCGCCGACCGCGCTGGTGAGAAGATCCCGAAGATCGCGACCGTCGTCGACGTGCGCGGCGGGCGGTTCTTCACGGACCCGGAACAGGCTGTCGAACAGGTCCGCAAGTCCGCGACGGCGCGGGTCCGCGTGCTCTTCCTCGAGGCGACCGACGCCGTCCTCGTCCGACGCTTCGAGCAGGTGCGACGACCGCACCCCCTGCAGGGCGAGGACACCCTGCTCGACGGCATCTCCCGGGAGCGCGCCCGGCTGGCGGCGCTGCGCGAGGCCGCCGACGTCGTGATCGACACGTCCGACCTGAACATCCACCAGCTCGCGAACGCGGTCACCGAACAGTTCGCCGACGACCACTTCGTGGGTGTTCAGGTGACGCTGATGAGCTTCGGCTTCAAGTACGGACTGCCCGCCGACGCCGACATGGTGGCGGACGTCCGGTTCCTGCCGAACCCCTACTGGGTCCCGGAACTCCGGGCGCACACGGGCCTCGATGCCCCGGTCTCCGACTACGTCCTGGCCCAGCCCGGAGCCCGCTCCTTCGTCGATCGCTACGCCGATGTCCTCGAGCCGGTGTTCGAGGGGTACCAGCGCGAGAACAAAAGACACGCTACGATCGCCATCGGCTGTACCGGCGGGAAGCACCGCTCGGTCGCCATCGTCGCCGAGTTGGCGAACATCCTCCGCGGGATGCCCGACGTCGCCGTGCGTGTGAAGAACCGAGATCTCGGCCGGGAGTGACCGTCCCTCCGGCCGCTCCACACGACGTGCGCCGGGCGCGCGGACCCCACCAGAAGAAACGTTAGGAATGATGCTGTGCCGTTGACTGCCGAGGTCAAGGACGAACTGGCCCGGGTCGTCGTGAACCGCAACACGGTCCGCGCCGCCGAACTCGCGACCATCCTGCGGTTCGCGGGCGGCCTGCACGTCATCTCGGGCCGGATCGCGGTCGAGGTCGAACTCGACACCCGGATCATCGTGCACCGTGTGCGCAAGGACCTCGCCGAGCTGTACGGCGTGCGGAGCGAGGCGTCGGTGGGGTCGTCCGCGTCCGCCCGTCGTGGCACCCGGTACCTCGTGCGCGTGCTCGAGGCGGGGGAGACCCTCGCCCGGCAGACGGGCCTCATGGACGCCCGTCGCCGTCCGGTCCGCGGCCTGCCGAACCGGCTGACCACCGGCAACCGCGAGGACCTCGCCGCGATCTGGCGCGGTGCGTTCCTCGCCGCCGGCACGCTCACCGACCCGGGTCGGGCCGCCGCGCTCGAGGTCACCTGCCCGGGCAACGAGGCAGCGATGGCACTCGTGGGTGCAGCCTCGCGCCTCGGCATCGCCGCGAAGGGCCGTGAGGTCCGCGGCGTGCACCGCGTCGTGATCCGCGACGGCGAGGCCATCGGGCAGATGCTCACCGTGATGGGCGCCGCGCGCACCACCGCCGAGTGGGAGGAGATGCGCCAGCGCCGCGAGGTCCGCGCCACGGCCAACCGCCTGGTCAACTTCGACGACGCGAACCTCCGTCGCTCCGCGCAGGCCGCCGTCGCCGCCTGTGCCCGCGTCGAGCGCGCGCTCGAGATCCTCGACGACGAGGTCCCGGACCACCTCAAGTACGCCGGCTCCCTGCGACTGCAGCACCGCGACGCGTCGCTCGACGAGCTCGGCCAGCACGCCGATCCGCCGATGACGAAGGACGCCATCGCCGGTCGCATCCGCCGACTGCTCGCGATGGCCGACAAGAAGGCGTCGGACCTCGGCATCCCCGGGACCGAGGCGAGCGTCCCCGAGGAGCTCGAGGGGGCCTGATCGGTCGCGTTCCGACCACCGGACAGGAGGCGCGGTGCCAGCTGGCACCGCGCCTCCCGTCCGTTCCTGGGGTGCGTCCAGGGCGCCGCTCGCGACCGTCCGGACGGACCGTCATCCCGCACGGCCTGGCAGTGTCCGACTGCTAGGGTCGTTACGGCGACGTTACGGGGCGTATCGTCCACCACACGCGGGCCCGAAGGGCCTGTGACTCCGAAAGCAGCGCCCCCTGGGCGCTCCACACCCACCAGGAGATCCATTGACCGTCAAGATCGGTATCAACGGCTTCGGCCGCATCGGCCGTAACTTCTTCCGGGCCGCACTGGCCAAGGGCAGCGACCTCGAGATCGTGGCGGTGAACGACCTCACCGACAACGCGTCGCTCGCGAACCTGCTGAAGTTCGACTCCATCACCGGCAAGCTCCCGGCAACGGTCGAGCTCGACGGCGACAACATCGTCGTCGACGGCAAGGCGATCAAGGTCCTCGCGGAGCGCGACCCCGCCAACCTCCCCTGGGGCGAGCTGGGTGTCGACATCGTCATCGAGTCGACCGGCTTCTTCACCAAGGCCGCCGACGCGCAGAAGCACATCGACGCCGGCGCCAAGAAGGTCATCATCTCCGCTCCGGCCACGGGTGACGACGTCACCATCGTGCTCGGCGTGAACGAGGGCCAGTACGACCCGGCGAACCACAACATCATCTCGAACGCGTCCTGCACCACGAACAGCCTCGCGCCGCTCGCCAAGGTGTTCCACGACAAGTTCGGCATCGAGCGTGGCCTCATGACCACGGTCCACGCCTACACGGCCGACCAGAACCTCCAGGACGGCCCGCACAAGGACCCGCGTCGTGCCCGCGCCGCCGCCCTGAACATCGTCCCGACCTCCACGGGTGCGGCGAAGGCCATCGGTCTCGTCCTCCCGGAGCTCGCCGGCAAGCTCGACGGCTTCGCGCTCCGCGTCCCGGTCCCCACCGGCTCGATCACGGACCTCACGCTCGAGACCAAGTCCGAGGTCACGGTCGACGAGATCAACGCCGCCTACAAGGAGGCCGCTGAGGGCCCCCTCAAGGGCATCCTGCTCTACAGCGAGGACCCGCTGGTGTCGACCGACATCACCACGGACCCGCACTCCTCGATCTACGACTCCGGCCTGACCAAGGTCATCGGCGGCCTCGTGAAGATCACCTCGTGGTACGACAACGAGTGGGGCTACTCGAACCGCCTCGTCGACCTCACCGAGTACGTCGGGGAGCGTCTGTAACACATGGCCCTCCGCACCCTCGAGGACCTCGGCGACCTCTCCGGCAAGCGCGTCGTCGTCCGTTGCGATCTCAACGTCCCGCTCAAGGACGGCGTGATCACGGACGACGGGCGTGTCCGGGCGTCGCTGGGCACCCTGAACACCCTCATCACCGCCGGCGCGCGCGTCATCGTGGTCTCCCACCTGGGCCGCCCCGACGGTGAGCCCAAGCCGGAGTTCTCGCTCGCGCCGGTCGGCCAGCGGCTCTCCGAGCTGCTCGGCAAAGAGGTCACGTTCGTCGGCGAGACCGTCGGCGACGAGGCGACCGCGGCCGCCGGGGCCCTCGAGGACGGCGACGTCCTGCTGCTCGAGAACCTCCGCTTCAACCCGGAGGAGACCTCGAAGGACGCCGGCGTGCGCAGCGGCTTCGCGGACCGGATCGCGGCCCTCGGGGACGCCTTCGTGTCCGACGGCTTCGGTGTCGTGCACCGCAAGCAGGCTTCGGTCTACGAGCTCGCGTCCGCGCTGCCCAGTGCAGCGGGGTCGCTCATCGAGACCGAGCTCGGCGTGCTCGAGCGGCTGACGACGAACCCGGAACGGCCGTACACGGTCGTGCTCGGCGGGTCGAAGGTCAGCGACAAGCTCGGCGTCATCGACCACCTCCTGCCGCAGGTGGACACCCTGTGCATCGGCGGCGGCATGCTCTTCACGTTCCTCGCGGCCCAGGGCCACGGGGTCGCGAAGTCGCTGCTCGAGGCGGACCAGCTCGACGTCGTCCGCGAGTACCTCTCGCGGGCGAAGGAGCTCGGCGTGACCATCGACCTGCCGACCGACGTCGTCGTGGCCTCCGGGTTCGCGGCCGACGCGCAGCACGAGACGGTCGCCGCGGACGCCATCGAGTCATCCTCGTTCGGCGCCGACGGCATCGGTCTCGACATCGGCCCGGAGACGGCGGCGCGCTTCGCCTCGGCCGTGTCCGGTTCGAAGACGGTGTTCTGGAACGGCCCGATGGGCGTGTTCGAGTTCCCGGCGTTCGCCGCCGGCACGAAGACCGTCGCGCAGGCGCTCACCGAGGTCGACGGCCTCGGGGTCGTCGGCGGTGGCGACTCCGCTGCCGCCGTCCGGTCCCTCGGGTTCTCGGACGACCAGTTCGGACACATCTCGACCGGCGGCGGGGCAAGCCTCGAGTTCCTCGAGGGCAAGTCGCTCCCCGGTCTTGAAGCCCTGGGGTGGACCCGATGACCCGTACACCGTTCATCGCCGGCAACTGGAAGATGAACCTGGACCACCTCCAGGCCATCGCCACCGTGCAGAAGCTCGCGTGGACGCTGAAGGACGCGCGCCACGACTTCGACGACGTCGAGGTCGCGGTGTTCCCGCCCTTCACCGACCTCCGCAGCGTGCAGACGCTCATCTCGGCCGACAAGCTCCCGATCCGCTTCGGCGCGCAGGACCTGTCGCAGCACGACTCTGGTGCCTTCACGGGCGACGTGTCGGGTGCGTTCCTGTCGGCCCTCGACGCGCAGTACGTCATCGTGGGCCACTCCGAGCGGCGCACGCTGCACGGTGAGACCGACGAGGTCGTCGCCGCGAAGACCGCCGCGGCCGTCAAGCACGGACTCGTGCCGGTCGTCTGCGTCGGCGAGACGGGCGAGCAGCGCGAGGAGCGCGGCGCCGGTGTCGTGCCGGTCGAGCAGCTCAAGGTCGTCCTCGACGCCGTGAAGCCGTCCGAGATCGTCGTCGCGTACGAGCCCGTGTGGGCGATCGGTTCCGGCCAGGCCGCGACCGCCGAGCAGGCCCAGGAAGACTGCGCCGCACTGCGTCGCGGGATCGCTGCTGCCTGGGGCGACGAGGCTGCCGCCGAGACCCGTGTGCTCTACGGCGGTTCGGTGAAGTCCGGCAACATCGCCGGCTTCCTCCGCGAGCCCGACATCGACGGCGCGCTCGTCGGTGGCGCTTCGCTCGACGTGCAAGAGTTCGCGGCGATCGCGCGCTTCCGGCAGCACGTCGGACTCTGACAACCGCGCTCAGGCCGGCCGTGTCCGCACGGCCGGCCTGAGCCACGCCCGGCCTGCGGGCCTGGTCCGGTCCGCCGGGCCGGTATACTCGCATGGCTGACTGACACGAAAGGTACGTCGTGGCGATTCTCTCCGTCGTGCTGCAGGTCCTGCTCGCTATCACGAGCCTCCTGCTCACGCTCCTCATCCTGCTGCACAAGGGCCGCGGTGGCGGCCTCTCCGACATGTTCGGCGGCGGCGTGACGAGCAACCTCGGTGCGTCCGGCGTTGCCGAGCGCAACCTCAACCGCATCACGGTGATCCTCGGTCTGGTCTGGATCGTGTCCATCATCGTGCTCGGTCTCATCAACAAGTTCACGGCGGGGAGCTGATCCATGGCAAGCGGAGGCAGTGCAATCCGAGGGTCTCGCGTCGGCGCGGGCCCGATGGGGGAACAGGACCGCGGGGTCCAGGCCGAGCGTGTGGCGATCTCGTACTGGGACGCCCTCGGCAACGAGGTCGTGCGGTACTTCGCCGCCGGTCTCCCCGACGAGGAGATCCCCGAGACGGTGGACTCGCCGTCGACCGGGCTCCCGGCCGGCCGCGACAAGGAGAACCCGCCCGTGGTCTCCAAGACGGAGCCGTACAAGACGCACCTCGCGTACGTGAAGGAGCGCCGCACCGAGGAAGAGGCAGCGCAGCTCCTCGAGGACGCGCTGCAGCAGCTGCGCGAGCGTCGCGGTACCGCGAAGAAGGACTAGCAACGTCGTACGAAGGCCCCCGCACCGTCAGGTGCGGGGGCCTTCGTCGTTGTGTCGCGCGGGGGCGCGGGGCATGGGTCGCACGACATGCCGCGTGCGCTCCGCCGAGGTCGCAAGACTGGTCGCCTCGGGGCGCCCTGAGCGACACGTTCTGCGACGTCGGCTGCGGGCCGGAAGGCCCGGGACGGGACTACGAACGGACGGGAGGCGCGGTGCCAGCTGGCACCGCGCCTCCCGTCCGTCAGGAGGTCGCGTCTAGTACGTCGACGCGATCAGGTTCTCGGGGACGTCGCGCGCGGCGTCCTGGTCCACGAAGAACACCGTGCGCTTGCGGCCCTGGACGCCACCGACGGGGACCTCGTCCACGGAGGCACCGGCGAGGGCGAGCCCGAGGACCGAGGCCTTCTCGGCGCCGGACAGGATGACCCAGACGCGCTGCGAGGCGTTGATCGCCGGGTACGTGAGCGTCAGGCGCTGCGGCGGCGGCTTGGGGGAGTCGTCGACCGAGAGGACCACGCGGTCGGTGACGGACAGCTGCGGGAACTCCGGGAAGAGCGAGGCGGTGTGACCGTCCGGACCGACGCCGAGGAGCGTGATGTCGAACCGGGGTGCGATGGCGTCGTCCGGTGCGGCGGCGTGCAGCTCCTGCTCGTAGCGGGTTGCGGCGTCCTCGATCGAGATGCCCTCGTCCGACGCGGCGATCGGGTGGATGTTCGACTCGGGGATGTCGACGTGGTCGAAGAAGTCCGTCTGCGTGCCGGTGATGTTGCGATCGGCGTCGCCCGCGGGCACCCAGCGCTCGTCGACCCACCACACGTGCACCTTCGACCAGTCGACGCTCTCGCGCGCCGGCGACTGGCCGATCGCGGCGAGGACGAGGGACGACACGGAGCCACCACTGATGGCGATGTCCGCGCGCTCCTGCTCGTCGAGCACGTCGATGATCTTCGTGATGAAGCGTGCGGCGACCGAAGCGCCGAGGGCCTGCTTGTCCGGGTGCACCAGCACCCGCCGTTCGTTGGTCACGTGACTCCCGTGTTCGTGGCGGTCGACCGGTCGTACGACCGCCTTCGGTCCGACCGGGCCCCGTGCGGATGCAGGGGGCCCGGCCGTGTGGGGCTTGCTCAGCCGGCGATGGACTCGCGCAGCTGGGGGACCCCGTGCTTGACGACGTCTCCGAAGAGGACGTCCGGGTCGAGTCTACGGAGTTCCTCGGCCAGGCAGTCGCGCAGGTTGCGGCGCGGCAGCGACAGGTCGTGCGTCGGCTGTCCGGGCATCGAGAGCGTCGCGACGTCCACCAGGGACCGCTCGAGCTCGATGGTGCCGGACTCGCGCACGAGCTTCACGCCGTGGATGCCGCTCGACCCGGTCGCACGGGGCGACGTGACGACGGCCACCGGCACCTCGAGCTGCAGCTGCAGCCACGCGGCGAGGAGGATCGTCGACGGGCTGTCGTACGCGCCGGAGACCTCGACGGCGGTGATCGGCTCGTACGGCGGCTGGTCGAGCGCCGCGGCGAGCTGGTTCCGCCAGAGGGTGAGCCGGGTCCACGCGAAGTCCGTGTCGCCCGGGACGTACGAGGCGCCGAGGGCCTCGATCGCACCGTTCGGGTCCTTCTGTGCGGCCGCGTCGGTGATCCGGCGCTGGGCGATGCGGCCCAGTGCCGAGGCCGACGGCCGCTCCGGAGCGGTCTGCGGCCACCAGGCCACGACGGGGGCGTCCGGCAGCAGGAGGCCCGTGACCAGGCTCTCTTCGTCGGTCGCGGTCTCGCCGTAGGCGCGGAGGACGATGACCTCACTCGCACCCGCGTCGCTGCCGACGCGGATCTGCGCGTCGAGGCGACCAGGCGACTTCGTGTCGCCGTCGTTCTTCGACACGATGATGACGCGCATCGGGTGCTCGCGCGAGGCCTCGTTCGCGGCCTCGATCGCCTCTTCCTCGTGGCCGAGGGCCGTCGAGATGATGAGGGTCAGGACACGACCGAGGGCGACGGCGCCGCCCTCCTCGCGGATGTGGACGAGCTTCTTCTGTATCTTCGAGACCGTGGTGTTCGGCAGGTCGATCTTCATGGACGCCTCCAGGTCCGGCCGTCGCGGGCGAGCAGGGCGTCGGCGGACGCCGGACCCCACGTGCCGGGACGGTACTGCTCGGGCTGGCCCTGCGTGGCCCAGAACTCCTCGATCGGGTCGAGGATCTTCCACGACAGTTCCACCTCTTGGTGACGGGGGAACAGGGGCGGGTCGCCGAGGAGCACGTCGAGGATGAGTCGCTCGTACGCCTCGGGCGAGGCCTCGGTGAACGCGTGCCCGTAGCCGAAGTCCATCGTCACGTCGCGCACCTGGGTGCCGACGCCGGGGACCTTCGAGCCGAAACGGAGCGTGACGCCCTCGTCCGGCTGCACGCGGATGACGAGCGCGTTCTGACCGAGCGGCGACTGCGAGTTGCCGTAGACGTCCTCGGGGACGCGCTTGAACACGATCGCGATCTCGGTCACGCGGCGACCGAGACGCTTGCCGGCGCGGAGGTAGAACGGGACGCCCTGCCAGCGACGGGTCGCGATGTCGAGCTTGATCGCGGCGTAGGTCTCGGTGCCGGACTCGGGGTCCATGCCGGCTTCCTCGAGGAAGCCGAGCACCTTCTCGCCGCCCTGCCAGCCGCCGGCGTACTGCCCGCGGGCCGTGGAGGTCGACAGGTCCTCGGGCAGCCGCACCGCGGAGAGCACCTTCTCCTTCTCGGCGCGGAGGTCCGCGGCCTTGAACGAGACGGGTTCCTCCATCGCGGTGAGCGCGAGGAGCTGCAGCAGGTGGTTCTGGATGACGTCGCGCGCCGCACCGATGCCGTCGTAGTACGCGGCACGTCCGGCGACGCCGATGTCCTCGGCCATCGTGATCTGCACGTGGTCCACGTAGTTCGAGTTCCAGATGGGTTCGTACATCTGGTTCGCGAACCGCAGCGTCAGCAGGTTCTGGACGGTCTCCTTGCCGAGGTAGTGGTCGATGCGGAACACGTCGTCGGGAGCGAAGACGCTCTCCACGATCGCGTTCAGCTCGCGCGCGGTGCGGAGGTCGGAGCCGAACGGCTTCTCGACGACCACACGGCTCCACGACCCGTCCTGCTTCTCGGTCAGCCCGGACAGCTTGAGCTGCTCGGTGACGACCGGGAACATCTTCGGCGGGATGGACAGGTAGAACGCGTGGTTGCCGAGCGTCCCGCGCTCCGCGTCCAGCGTGTCGACGGTGCGCTTGAGCTCGCGGAACGCCTCCGGGTCGTCGAACGACCCCTGGACGAAGCGGATGCCCTGTTCGAGCTGACGCCAGACGTCCTCGTCGAACGGGGTGCGCGAGTGCTCCTTGACCGCGTCGTGGACGAGCTGGGAGAAGTCTTGGTCCTCCCAGTCACGCCGAGCGAACCCGACGAGGGCGAACCCCGGGGGCAGGAGCCCTCGGTTCGCCAGGTCGTAGACCGCGGGCATCAGCTTCTTGCGGGACAGGTCGCCCGTCACGCCGAAGATGATGAGGGTGCTGGGTCCCGCGATCCGGTTCAGTCGACGATCCGTCGGCAGCCGGAGCGGGTTGTGCTCCGGGGTGATTGCCACCGGTGACATGAGTCGGTGAACTCCTTCGAGAGTCAGAGGGAGACGGCGGATGCCAGTGCTGCTGTGGCAGCGGCGACGTCCGTCGTCGTGAGGGTCAGGACCGGGCGGCCGTGCTGCGCGAGGACACTCGCGTCGCCGGAGGCCTGGGCCTGGATGAGCTGGCCGAACGTGAACGGCCGACCGGGGATCGCCAGGTCGTCCGTCTCGGCGGCCACGATCTGCAGGAAGACGCCGTTCGCCGGGCCGCCCTTGTGGTACTGGCCGGTCGAGTGCAGGAAGCGCGGGCCGTAGCCGAACGTGACCAGGCGGCCGGTGCGCGCCGCCAGGGCGTCGCGCAGCGACTCGAGGTCGCGGTTCGCGGTGCGGTCCACGTAGGCCTGCACGGCCAGGTAGCCGGTGCCGTCGATCCGGGCCAGGAGGCTCGTCACGGCGTCGGCGAGGGTCGTCCCGACCGTCAGGTCCGGCGTTGCGCGGACGGCGATGCCGCCCTCGGTGAACGCGGGCTCGGTCGGCGCAGGGCGGTCGTCGAGCAGCGCGCGGGCCGCGACCTTGGCGGCCTCGACGTCGGGCTGGTCGAACGGGTCGATGCCGAGCAGACGCCCGGCGACCGCGACGGCGTACTCCCAGACGAGGAGCTGGCCACCGAGCGTGCCGGTGATCTCGACCTCGCCCTCGGCGACGTGCCGCTCGTCGTCACGGGATCCGACGAGGCGGATGACCTGCACGTCGGGCAGGCCCGCGGTGACCTCGGGGGAGTCGACGCCGAGCACGACGGGGAGCAGGCCGCGGCCGCTCTTGCCCGTGGACTCGGCGATCAGCTGCTCCACCCAGTCGCCGAACCCGACGATGTGCGTGCCGTCCGGGACGATCGCGATCTTGTCGCGCAGCGGGTCGGTGCCACCGAGGACGGCGCCGAGCACGAGGCCCGGGTTCTCGTCGATGTCGACCGACAGCAGTGCGGAGATTGCGTCGGCCTCGTCGAGGAGCTCCTCGATGTCCGCACCGGCCAGACCGGACGGCACGAGGCCGAAGGCGGTCAGTGCGGAGTAGCGGCCGCCGACGTTCGGGTCGGCAGTGAAGACCCGGTAGCCGGCGTCGGTCGCCTCGGCCTCGAGCGGGGAGCCCGGGTCGGTGACGACGACGATGCGCTGGGCCGGGTCGATGCCGGCGTCGCGGAAGGCCTGCTCGTACGCACGGCGCTGCGAGTCGGTCTCGAGGGTCGAACCCGACTTCGAGGACACGACGAGCACGGTGCGGTCGAGCTGGTGTGCGAGCGCGGCACGGACCTGCGCCGGGTCGGTCGAGTCGAGCACGGTCAGCGGGACGCCGGCGGTGCGGGTGATGACCTCTGGTGCGAGCGACGAGCCGCCCATGCCGGCGAGGACGACGTGGTCGACCCCGTCGGCGTGGAGCGACTCGCGCAGGGCGACGACCTCGGCGACGAGCGGGCGGGAGACCGAGACGGCCTCCACCCAGCCGAGGCGCTTCGACGCCTCGGCCTCGGCGTCAGGACCCCAGAGTTCCGGGTCCTGGGCGGTGATGCCCGAGGCCACCAGGTCGGCGACGAGGCGCGGGACCACCGTGTCGATGGCCCGCGCCGCGTCGCCGCTGGCGGCGATGGAGACCGTCACTACTTGGCGCCCTCGAGGGCGGTCTTGACGGTGTCGACGAGCTCGCCCCACGACACGTTGAACTTGTCCACGCCCTCCTTCTCGAGCAGCGCCACGACGTCGTCGTAGTCGATGCCCGCGGCGGCGAGCTGGTCGAGGACGCCCTGCGCCTCGGCGTAGGAACCGGTGATGGTGTCGCCCGTGATCTCGGCGTGGTCGAACGTCGCGTCGAGCGTCTTGCCCGGCATGGTGTTCACCGTCTGCGGCGCGACGAGCTGCGTCACGTACAGGGTGTCGGGGAGCGACGGGTCCTTGACGCCGGTCGAGGCCCAGAGCGGGCGCTGCGGGTTGGCACCGGCCTCGAGCAGGCCGGCGGCACGCTCGGACGCGAACGCCTGCTCGAACACCTGGTAGGCGAGCTGCGCGTTGGCGATGCCGGCCTTCGACTTGAGGGCCTTGGCCTCGTCGGTGCCGACGGCGTCGAGGCGCTTGTCGATCTCGGAGTCGACGCGCGACACGAAGAAGGACGCGACCGAGTGGATCTTCGAGAGGTCGTGGCCGGCGGCCTTGGCCTTCTCGAGCCCACCGAGGTAGGCGTCGATGACGGCGCGGTAGCGCTCGAGCGAGAAGATCAGGGTGACGTTGACCGAGATGCCGGCGGCGATGACCTCGGTGATGGCCTCGAGGCCCTCGACGGTCGCCGGGATCTTGATGAGGACGTTCTCGCGACCGACCTTGTCGAACAGGAACTTCGCCTGCTCGATGGTCTTCGCGGTCTCGTGGGCGAGGCCCGGCTCGACCTCGATCGACACGCGGCCGTCGAAGCCGTTCGTCGAGTCGTAGAGCGGCTTGAAGACGTCGGAGGCGTTCGCGACGTCCTGGGTGGTGATCTCGAAGATCGCGTCAGTCACCTCGGTGCCCGCGGCTGCGAGCTCCTTGACCTGCGCGTCGTAGCGCTCGCCCTTGGCGAGGGCCGAGGCGAAGATCGTCGGGTTCGTGGTGACGCCGACGACGTTCTTCTCGGCGATGAGGGACTCGAGCTTGCCGGTCTCGAGGAGCTCGCGGGAGAGGTCGTCGAGCCAGATGCTCACGCCGGCCGCGGAGAGGGCGGCGGTGGGGGTGTTCTCAGCCATGTGTTTCTCTTCTTCTTTCATCGACTGGCCGACGTCGTGGAGGTGACGGGGGCCGTGAAGTCGGGGTCTGGGGGACCGGGAGGCGCGTGGCGGGGCCGAGCCGCGCCTCCCGGAGGAAGGGCCGGATCCGGCGAACCGGACCCGGCCCTCGGTGGGTCAGGAAGCCGCGAGGGATTCCTTCGCGGCGGCCACGACGTGCTCCGTCGTGAAGCCGAACTCCTTGAACAGCGTCTGGTAGTCGGCCGAGGCACCGAAGTGCTCGATCGAGACGCTGCGGCCCTTGTCGCCGACGATGTCGCGCCAGCTCATGGCGATGCCGGCCTCGACCGACACGCGGGCGGTGACGTCCTTCGGGAGCACCTGGTCCTGGTAGTTCTCGGACTGGGCGCGGAACCACTCGAGGGACGGGGCGCTCACGACGCGGGCGTTGATGCCCTCGGCCTTGAGCTGCTCGCGGGCCTCGACGGCGATCTGGACCTCGGAACCGGTCGCGATGAGGATCACGTCCGGGGTGCCGTTCGGCGCCTCGGCCAGGATGTACGCACCCTTGGCGACGTTCTTCGCCGAGGCGAAGACCTCACCGGAGGCGTCACCCTCGCCACGCTCGAAGACGGGGAGGTTCTGGCGGCTCAGCGCGATGCCGGCCGGGCGGTCCTTGTGCTTGAGCATCTCGAGCCAGGCGTACGCGACCTCGTTGGCGTCGGCGGGGCGGACGACGTCCAGACCCGGGATCGCGCGGAGGGCGCTGAGCTGCTCGATCGGCTGGTGCGTCGGGCCGTCCTCGCCGAGGGCGACGGAGTCGTGCGTCCAGACGTAGATCGCCGGCGCCTGCATGAGCGCGGCGAGACGAACCGCCGGGCGCATGTAGTCGCTGAAGATGAGGAACGTGCCGCCGAAGGGGCGGGTGTTCCCGTGCAGGACGATGCCGGAGAGGATCGAGCCCATCGCGTGCTCGCGGATGCCGAAGTGCAGCACGCGGCCGTACGGGTCGGTGCTCCACGCCTTGGTCGAGGCCTCGACCGGACCGAAGGACTTGGCGCCCTCGATCGTGGTCAGGTTCGACTCGGCGAGGTCGGCCGAACCGCCCCAGAACTCGGGCATGAGCGGCGCGATGGCGTTGATGACCTTGCCGGAGGCGGCACGGGTCGAGACGGCCTTCTCGGTCGGGAAGACCGGGAGGGCTTCCTCGAGGCCCTCGGGGAGCTCGCCGGCGTTGATTCGGTCGAGGAGCGTCTTCTTCTCCGGGTTGGCCGCGGTCCACGCGTCGAAGGTCTTCTGCCACTCGGCGTGCTCCGCCTGGCCCTTGGCGACGGCGCCGCGGGTGTACTCGAGCACCTCGGGGTCGACGTGGAAGGTCTGCTCGGGGTCGAAGCCGAGGACCTCCTTGAGGCCCTTCAGTTCCTCGCCACCGAGGGCGGAGCCGTGGATCTTGCCGGAGTTCTGCTTGGTCGGCGACGGCCAGCCGATGATCGTCTTGAGGACGATGAGCGACGGCTTGTCGGTGACGGCCTTGGCGGCCTCGACCGCGGCGAAGAGGGACTCGACGTCCTCCGAGTACTCGCCCGTCTTCTTCCAGTCGACGGTCTGGACGTGCCAGCCGAGCGCCTCGTAGCGGTCCGGGACGCTCTCCGAGAAGGAGATGTCGGTGTCGTCCTCGATCGAGATCTGGTTCGAGTCGTAGAAGACGACCAGGCGACCGAGCTGCTGGCGGCCGGCGAGGCTCGCGGCCTCGTTCGTGACGCCCTCCTGCATGTCGCCGTCACCGGCGATCACGTAGGTGAAGTGGTCGAACGGCGATTCGCCGTCGGCGGTCTCCGGGTCGAAAAGGCCGCGCTCGAAGCGCTGCGCGTAGCCGAAGCCCACGGCCGAGGCGAGGCCCTGGCCGAGCGGGCCGGTGGTGATCTCGACACCGTCGGTGTGGCCGTACTCCGGGTGACCCGGGGTCTTCGAGCCCCACTTGCGGAGGTGCTGGAGGTCCTCGAGCTCGAGGCCGTAGCCGTGCAGGTAGAACTGCACGTACTGGAGGATCGAGGCGTGACCGGCGGAGAGGATGAAGCGGTCGCGGCCGATCCAGGTGGAGTCGCTGGGGTCGCGACGCATCACCTTCTGGAAGAGCAGGTGGGCGACCGGCGCGAGGCTCATCGCGGTGCCGGGGTGACCGTTGCCGGCGGCCTCGACCGAGTCGGCGGCGAGTACGCGGGCCGTGTCGACGGCCTTCCTGTCGATGGCGTCCCAGGTGAATTCAGCCACTTGGATGTTGACCCTTCTTGATGCGACATGTGCGAGGGCTCGTGCCATCGCACGGACATGATCGCCATCCCGGGGCCTTCGTCGGGTCGCCGTCTCGCGGCGGCCGACCGGCTCTTCGCGGCCGACGTCATCGGGGCACGCACTGCGGGAGGGCGACTCCAGCATAGTGACCATGCACTCAGAGGGTGTTCAGGTGACGCCGGTTGTTCACTCGTCGTCAGGAGGACCCGCCGTCGGCCGGGCGTGTCGGTGGGTGACTTCGGTCCGGATGGCGGGGCGGGGCATCATCGCAGCGCCTCCATCACGTAAACTGTCCGGGACCCGTGAGCATTCCGGGTCGACGCACGCCCCGACGACGACGGAGCCGTCCACCGAGCGTGTGAGCTGACGCGAACAGACTGAGGTTCCCTTGCCGACTGCCACCGTGACCCGGCCCGACACCGATCGACCCCGCTCGACGCTGTCGCGCAAGGTGCGTGCCTACGTCTCGCTGACGAAGCCGCGGGTCATGGAGCTGCTGCTCGTCACCACGGCGCCGACGATGTTCCTCGCCGAGCGCGGGGTGCCGGACCTGTGGCTCGTGTTCTGGACGATGCTCGGCGGCGCGATGTCGGCCGGGTCCGCCTCGGCGTTCAACTGCTACATCGACCGCGACATCGACCGGCTGATGAAGCGCACGAGCACGCGTCCGCTCGTCACCGGCGAGCTCTCCGACCGTGAGGCCCTGGTGTTCTCGTGGGTCCTCGGGGTCGCGTCCACCGCGGTGCTCGGCTTCCTCGTGAACTGGCTCGCCGCGGCGCTGAGCGTCATCGCGATCCTCATCTACGTGTTCGTCTACACGCTGTGGCTCAAGCGCCGCACGCCGCAGAACATCGTCTGGGGCGGGTCGGCCGGCTGCATGCCCGTGCTCATCGGCTGGGCGGGCGTCACCGGGTCGCTGACCTGGGCGCCGGTCATCCTCTTCATGGTGATCTTCCTCTGGACGCCGCCGCACTACTGGCCGCTGTCGATGAAGTACCGCGACGACTACGACGCCGCCGACGTCCCGATGCTCGCCGTGGTCCGCGGCCGCACGGTCGTCGGCCTGCAGGTCGTCCTCTACGCGTGGGCGACGCTCGTCTGCTCGCTGCTGCTCATCCCGGTCGCGCACATGGGCCCCCTCTACACGGTCGTCGCGCTGGCCGGCGGCATCTGGTTCGTCGTCGAGTCGCACCGCCTGTACTCGCGGGCGATCCAGCACGTGGAGCACGTGCAGCCGATGCGCGTCTTCCACAGCTCGATCACGTACCTGACGCTGCTGTTCATCGCCGTGGGCATCGACCCGCTGCTGCCGCAGGTCTTCACCTTCTAGTCGCTCCCGGGCGGCGTCTCGCGCGCTCCGCGGGGTCTCGACGCGACCACCCACCGGCCTGGAGGCACGGGGCGGGCCCGCACCGTGCCTCCAGTCCGCCCTCTGGTCGCGTGGCGCGCGGAGCACGACGTCCCACCTGTCGATCGACAGGTGGGACGTCGGAGACCGCGTGGTGCGGGGCGTCAGCCCGCGATCGGCTCCCGGACGGCCTGGCGGCCGGCCGTGCCGCGCGTGGAGAGCGCCACCACGGTCGTCGCGCCGACGAGGAGCCCGGCCAGGACCATGTGGGTGCCGACGAGTCCGACCGGCAACCCGGTGCGGGCCTGCGTGAGGCCGACCGCGATCTGGACGAACTCGACGACCAGGAGCAGCAGTGCCCACTTGCTCGACAGGCGCAGGCGGACCGCGCCGACGACGAGCACCAGGGTCAACGCGAAGAGGACGTACGCGGGCACGGCGTGCAGGTGCTCCATGACGGCCGGGTCGAACCCGGTACGGTGCAGGCGTCCGCCGTCGACCGCCTCGTCCGCGCCGGCGTGCGGGCCGCTGCCCGTCGTGAGGATGCCCACGAGCACGGTCACGACGACCGCGGCGATGGTGCCGCCGACGACGCCGCGGTACCAGCGGGGGACGATCCTGTCCGCGGTGCGCGGCCCGCGCATCGCCCGGTAGACGAGTGCCGCGGTCACCGAGGTGAGCGCAGCGGAGACGACGAAGTGCAGCCCGACGACGAAGGGGTTCAGGTTCGTCTTGACGCTGATGCCGCCGATGACGGCCTGCACCGGGATCGCTGCGCCCTGGGCGAATGCCAGCCAGAACAGTTCCGGACGCGTGCGTCGCATCCGGACGACGAGCAGGAACATCGCGATGGCCACGACGACGAGCACGAAGGTGAGCAGTCGGTTGCCGAACTCGATGACGCCGTGGATGCCCATCTCCGGCGTGGAGACCAGTGAATCCGCGGTGCACTTCGGCCAGGTCGGGCACCCGAGCCCCGACGCCGTGAGCCGGACGAGCCCGCCGGTGCCGATGAGGATCACCTCGACCACGAAGGACGCCCAGGCCAGCACGACGACGCGCTGGTCGACGATGCGGGGGAGCGACCACCAGCGCTGGGAGCGGACGTCCTGGTCGACGGGGGATCCGACGCGAGTCACGAGGGTGGTGCCTTCCTGTTGTTCCGTGCAGCGAACCTGTAGGATTCGAGGGTTCAGCAGCAGTCAAGTCTAGGCAGGCGCCGGCTCCGAAAGGTCCGAGATCGCCGCTCACGCCCAGGACTGCGTGGAACCATCGACGTTGCGAGGGAGCAACACCGTGTCCGCCGTGCACGAAACACCATGTCGGCGGTCTGCGGTGGAATGGCGTCCAGACGCCACGGGTTGACACCCAGAACGCTGCCGCGAGAAGGAAACGAGGAGACCATGTCCGACGTGCTCATCGACCGTCCCGAGCTCGAAGGGCTCGGCCAATACGAGTTCGGCTGGTCCGACTCCGACTCGGCCGGCGCCTCTGCGCGCCGCGGCATCTCGGAAGAGGTCGTGACCGACATCTCGAACCTCAAGTCCGAGCCCGAGTGGATGCTCAAGAACCGCCTCAAGGGCCTCCAGCTCTTCGGCCGCAAGCCGATGCCGACGTGGGGTGCCGACCTGACGGGCATCGACTTCGACAACATCAAGTACTTCGTGCGCTCCACCGAGAAGCAGGCGCAGTCGTGGGAGGACCTCCCCGAGGACATCCGCGCGACCTACGAGAAGCTCGGCATCCCCGAGGCCGAGCGTCAGCGCCTCGTCGCCGGCGTCGCCGCCCAGTACGAGTCCGAGGTCGTGTACCACCAGATCCGCGAGGACCTGGAGCAGCAGGGTGTCATCTTCATGGACACCGACACGGCACTCCGCGAGCACCCCGAGATCTTCGAGGAGTACTTCGGCACCGTGATCCCGGCCGGCGACAACAAGTTCGCCGCACTGAACACGGCCGTCTGGTCCGGCGGCTCGTTCGTCTACGTCCCGAAGGGCGTGCACGTCGAGATCCCGCTGCAGGCCTACTTCCGCATCAACACCGAGAACATGGGCCAGTTCGAGCGGACGCTGATCATCGCGGACGAGGACTCCTACGTCCACTACATCGAGGGCTGCACCGCCCCGATCTACAAGTCGGACTCCCTGCACTCGGCCGTCGTCGAGATCATCGTGAAGAAGAACGCCCGCGTTCGCTACACGACGATCCAGAACTGGTCGAACAACGTCTACAACCTCGTCACCAAGCGTGCGATCGCGCACGAGGGCGCGACGATGGAGTGGATCGACGGCAACATCGGCTCGAAGGTGACGATGAAGTACCCGTCGATCTACCTCGCCGGTGAGCACGCCAAGGGCGAGACGCTCTCCGTGGCCTTCGCCGGCCCCGGTCAGCACCAGGACGCCGGCGCGAAGATGATCCACATGGCGCCGTACACGACGTCGTCGATCGTCTCGAAGTCGATCGCCCGTGGCGGCGGTCGCGCGGGCTACCGCGGTGAGGTCCGGGTCGACCCGGCAGCCCACCACGCGGCGAACACCGTGCGATGCGACGCGCTGCTGGTCGACACCATCAGCCGGAGCGACACGTACCCGGCGATCGACATCCGCGTCGACGACGTCCAGCTCGGGCACGAGGCCACGGTCTCCCGCGTGAGCGAGGAGCAGCTGTTCTACCTGATGTCCCGCGGCATGCCCGAGGACGAGGCGATGGCGATGATCGTCCGCGGCTTCATCGAGCCGATCGCCCGCGAGCTCCCGATGGAGTACGCACTCGAACTCAACAAGCTCATCGAGATGAGCATGGAAGGATCCGTCGGCTAGATGTCCAGCTCCACCCCTCCCCACATCGACCAGCCGATCGAGCCGGCCACCGCCGCGACGGGCACCGCACAGCACGGCGCGAAGGCGCACTCCGACGGCGGCTGGGACGCCCCCGACAAGTCCATCCCGGTCCAGACCCGCTCCGAGCGGTTCCAGTCGGGTGACGTCGAGGCGTTCCCGACCGTCACGGGGCGCGAGGTCAACTGGAAGTTCGCGCCCCTCGCGAAGCTCCAGCCGCTGCTCGACGGCGGCCTCGACGGATCCGCCTACCCGTTCCTCGCCCGCCAGTCGGACGGCGCCGACGTCGAGTGGGGTCGCAGCGACGACCCGCGCGTCGGCTCCGCCGGGCTCCCCGAGGACCGTGCCGCCGCCGCGGCCTGGACCGCCCGTGACGCCGTGCTGGCCGTCACGGTGAAGGCGACCGAGGCGCACGAGTTCATCACGATCACCCGGTCCGACTTCGGCACCCAGCCCCGCGCGGCGCACACGGTCATCACGGCCGAGGCGCACGCCCAGGGCATCGTCGTGCTCGACAACCGCGGCTCGGCACTCCTCAGCGAGAACGTCGAGATCGTCGTCCAGGACGGCGCCCGCCTCACGGTGGTCAGCCTGCAGGACTGGGACGACGACGCCGTGCACGTCTCGACGCACTTCGCCGAGGTCGGCCGCGACGCCTTCCTGAAGCACGTCGTGGTCTCGCTCGGCGGCGACGTCATCCGGGTCAACCCCTCGACGCACCTCGGTGCGCAGGGTGCCGACACCGAGATGTACGGCGTGTACTTCGCCGACGCCGGGCAGTACATCGAGCAGCAGGTCTACGTGAACCACGACGCGCCGAACACGCGCGGTCGGGTCAACTACAAGGGCGCGCTGCAGGGCAAGGGCGCGCACACGGTGTGGATCGGCGACGTGCTCATCGGGCGCGCCGGCGACGGCACGGACTCCTACGAGCAGAACCGCAACCTCGTCCTCACCGACGGCACGCGCGCGGACAGCATCCCGAACCTCGAGATCGAGACGGGCAACATCGAGGGTGCCGGCCACGCGAGTGCGACCGGCCGCTTCGACGACGAGCAGCTGTTCTACCTGCAGTCCCGTGGCATCCCGGAAGAGGAAGCACGTCGCCTCGTCGTGCTCGGCTTCCTCGTCGAGGTCATCCAGAAGATCGGTGCCCCCGAGCTCGAGGAACGCCTCATCGCCGCGGTCGAGCAGGAGCTCCAGGAAGGGCGGACCGTGCAGGTCGCGCCCGAGACGGAAGCAGCCGACGCCTGATGTCGACGAAGGTCTGTGCCGAGGCGGACATCGCGGTGGACAGCCCGATGCGCGCCGTGGTCGACGGCACCGCGGTCGCCATCGTGAAGGATTCCGCCGGGACCGTGCACGCCATCGGCGACACCTGCACCCACGGGGACATCTCCCTGGCGGAGGGGTTCGTCGAGGGTGACACGCTCGAGTGCTGGGCCCACGGGTCCAGGTTCTCGCTGGCCACCGGCAAACCGCAGAACTTCCCGGCGTACGAGCCCGTCCCGGTCTTCCGGGTCGAGGTCCGCGACGGCGAGGTCTACGTCGACGTGCACGACCCCGTCCCGGTCGACTGAGACCGGCCTCCACTCACTTCCCGCGGCTGACGCCGCACACCAGCTGCAACCGAAGGAACGCAATGTCCACTCTCGAAATCCGTGACCTCCAGGTCTCGATCGACACCGACCAGGGTGTCAAGGAGATCCTCAAGGGCGTCGACCTCACCATCAACGAGGGCGAGATCCACGCGATCATGGGGCCGAACGGCTCGGGCAAGTCCACCCTCGCCTACACGATCGCCGGTCACCCGCGCTACAACGTCGTCGGTGGCTCGATCACCCTCGACGGCGAGGACGTCCTCGCGATGAGCGTCGACGAGCGTGCCCGCGCCGGCATGTTCCTCGCCATGCAGTACCCGGTGGAGATCCCCGGCGTGACGGTGTCGAACTTCCTCCGCACCGCGAAGACCGCGATCGACGGCGAGGCCCCGGCGCTCCGCAGCTGGGTGAAGGACCTCCGCCAGTCGATGGCCGACCTCAAGATGGACTCGGCCTTCGCCGAGCGCAACGTCAACGAGGGCTTCTCCGGTGGCGAGAAGAAGCGCCACGAGATCATGCAGCTCGAGCTCCTCAAGCCGAAGTTCGCCGTGCTCGACGAGACCGACTCCGGCCTCGACGTCGACGCGCTGAAGATCGTGTCCGAGGGCGTCAACCGTGCGAAGGCCGCCACCGGCCTCGGCGTGCTGCTCATCACCCACTACACGCGCATCCTCCGCTACATCAAGCCGGACTTCGTGCACGTGTTCGTCGCGGGCAAGGTCGCCGAGCAGGGCGGACCGGAGCTCGCCGAGCGCCTCGAGAACGAGGGCTACGACCGCTACGTGCAGGCCGCAGCCGCAGCGGCGGGGAACTGATGATCACCGCACTCGCCCCGGAGAAGTTCGACGAGGTCGTCGAGGGCCTCAAGGAGGTCCAGGACCCGGAGCTCGGCGTGAACATCGTCGACCTCGGGCTCATCTACGACCTCGCCATGGACGACGAGGCGAACGCGCTCGTGATCAGCATGACGCTGACGAGCGCGGGCTGCCCGCTGACCGACGTCATCGAGGGTGACACCGCCAACGCACTCGACGGCATCGTCGACGCGTTCCGGATCAACTGGGTCTGGATGCCGCCGTGGGGTCCGGAGCGGATCACCGACGACGGGCGCGAGATGATGCGCGCGCTCGGCTTCTCGATCTAGTCGCGACCACATCCGGACGGGAGGCGCGGTGCCAGCTGGTACCGCGCCTCCCGTCCGTCTGTGGTCGCGCCGTGCGCAGGGCGCGACACGAGCGGGCTCGCCGGCCCGGCCTGGTCGTCCTGTTGGGCGAGGTCGCAGAATGCGTCGCCCCCGGCGACGCGGGGCGACGCTTCGTGCGACCACGGCGTCACGCGCGCGGCATGTCGTGCGACCGCAGCGCCCGCGCCCGGGCGTGCCGCTCGACCCCGCGCGCACGCCGCGACGACGACGGGCCCCACACCACGAAGGTGCGGGGCCCGTCGACAGAGCGGGTTCGAGCGTGTCAGCGGCGGCCGAGCAGCTTCCACGCCAGCGGCACGATGCCCGCGGCGATGAGCGCCTTCGCGATGCCGCCCACGATGAACGGGTAGAGGCCGGCGGCGAGCACCGACTGCAGGTCGTTCGGCGCCCCGAGCGTCCCGAGTGCGACCGCCAGGTAGGGCAGACCGGTCACGAACGGGATCGCACTCGCGAGCAGCATCGCCGCGGTGGCACGGCCGACGTGGCGGTCCCAGTTGCGGCGCGCGAGCCAGCCGATGACGCCGGCGGCCGGGATGAAGCCGATGACGTAGCCGAAGCTCGGGACGGCGAGGGCGTGCAGGCCGCCCGTGAAGCCGGCGAAGAACGGCGCACCGGCGAGCCCGGCGACCGCGTAGACGAGCAGCGAGAGCATGCCGCGGCGGGCACCGAGGGCCGCGCCGACGAGCACGACCGCCAGGGTCTGCCCCGTGATCGGCACCGGCCACATCGGCACCTCGAGCTGGGCCATGGCGGCGGTGAACAGCGCGCCGCCGGCGATCAGCGCGGCGTCGGTGGCCACTCCCTGGGTGCGCAGACGGTCTGCGAGGACTGCGCGGGGAGCGAACCCGGTGGCGTTCGTCATGGATTCTCCTAGAATGGACTGCTGGTCCCGTTCGGAACCATCGGTCCCGTCAGCGTAGCGGTGCACCTCCCGCACACGTCGTTGTGCAAAACCACCAACTGATTGGACGTCCTCTGTGCTTGCCGTGCACGAACTCGAGATCCGCGTCGGAGCTCGCCTCCTCATGGAGGACGTGTCCTTCCGTGTCGAGAAGGGCGACAAGATCGGACTCGTCGGCCGCAACGGCGCGGGCAAGACGACGATGACGAAGGCCCTCGCGGGGGAGACGCAGCCGACGGGCGGCAAGATCGACCGCGGCGGCGAGATCGGCTACCTGCCCCAGGACCCGCGCTCCGGTGACCCGGAGGAGACCGCACGAAAGCGCATCCTCGACGCCCGTGGGCTCGGTGAGCTCGTGGAGGGCATCCGCCTCGCCACGCTCGACATGGCCAGCGACGACCCCGCCGTCGCCGAGAAGGCGATGCGTCGGTACAGCCGACTCGACGACCAGTTCAACGCGCTCGGCGGGTACGCGGCCGAGGCCGAGGCGGCGTCGATCGCGTCGAACCTCAAGCTGCCGGACCGCATCCTCGACCAGCAGCTCAAGACGCTGTCGGGTGGTCAGCGCCGCCGCATCGAGCTCGCGCGCATCCTGTTCTCGGACGCCGAGACGATGATCCTCGACGAGCCGACGAACCACCTCGACGCCGACTCGGTGGTGTGGCTCCGCGAGCACCTGAAGACCTACGCCGGCGGCGTCATCATCATCTCCCACGACGTCGAGCTCGTGGACGAGGTGGTGAACCGCGTCTTCTACCTCGACGCGAACCGGCAGAGCATCGACGTCTACAACATGGGCTGGAAGCTCTACCAGCGCCAGCGTGCCGCCGACGAGGAGCGCCGCCGCAAGGAGCGCGCCAACGCCGAGAAGAAAGCCGCCACGCTCAAGGACCAGGCTGCACGCTTCGGCGCGAAGGCCTCGAAGGCCGCTGCCGCGCACCAGATGGTCGCGCGTGCCGACAAGCTGCTCGCCGGCCTCGAGGACGAGCGCGTCGCCGACCGCGTCGCCAAGCTCCGGTTCCCGACACCGGTGTCCTGCGGCCGCACGCCGCTCATGGCCGAGGGGCTCTCCAAGTCGTACGGGTCGCTCGAGATCTTCGCCGGCGTGGACCTGGCGATCGACCGCGGCTCGCGTGTGGTCATCCTCGGCTTCAACGGTGCCGGCAAGACGACGCTGCTCCGCATCCTCGCGGGCGCCGACAAGCCGGACACGGGCGAGATCCTGCCCGGGCACGGCCTGCGCATCGGGTACTACGCCCAGGAGCACGAGAACATCGACGTCAACCGCACCGTCATCGAGAACATGGTGTCGGCGTCGACGGAGCTCAACGAGACCGAGGCCCGTCGTGTCCTCGGCTCGTTCCTCTTCACCGGCGACGACGGCTACAAGAAGGCCGGTGTGCTGTCCGGCGGCGAGAAGACCCGACTGTCGCTCGCGATGATCGTGGTCTCGGGTGCGAACGTGCTGCTCCTCGACGAGCCGACGAACAACCTCGACCCGGCGTCGCGTGAGGAGATCCTCGGCGCCCTGGCCGGGTACGAGGGTGCGGTCGTGCTCGTGTCGCACGACGCCGGTGCGGTCGAGGCGCTCAACCCCGAGCGCGTGCTGCTCCTGCCGGACGGTACCGAGGACCACTGGAACAAGGACTACGCGGAGCTCATCGAGCTCGCGTAGCGCACCTGGTCGCGGACGCGACCCAAGGGCGGACTGGAGGCCCGTGGCGGCGCCGCCACGGGCCTCCAGTCCGTCTTCTGGGTGCGTTTTCGTCCCATCGAGGCTGACATGGAAAGCGGAATCGCGCGTAGGGGGCAGGAACTTCCGGCCTCCTACGCGCGGAACGACCTCCTAGGCGCGGATCTGCCTCCTACGCGCGGAACGGCCTACTACGCGCGGAACGGCTCGTCAGGTGCGGCGGGACGCGAGCAGCTCGTCCTCGATCTCGGCGTCGGTCTTCGGTCGGGCGTCCTTACGGCGCTGCCGCTCCTGGGCGCGCTCGCGCTCCTCGGGGTCGTCCTGGTTGAGGTTCCGGTACTCCTGCACCATGAGGTACGCCAGGAACCCGAACCCGCCGGCCGCGAACATGAACCACTGGATGAAGTAGCTCAGGTGCAGCCCGGTGTCTGCGGTCGGGCGTTCCCACCCGAGCGGACGGGCCTCGGTCGGGGCCGGAGACTCGGAGGCGAGCTGGCCGTAGGCGCCGGTGTAGATCGGCGTGTCGACCTTCTTCGCGACGTCGGAGAGCGTGACGGACTGCACCTGGTCGGTGTGCGCAGGGTCTGTGCGGCCCGGGATGCGCGGCTCGCTCTCCTGCAGCCGGACGATCGCGGTGAGCTCGCCGGACGGGGGTGCGGGGACGTGGTCGGGGGCGTCCTGCGCGTTGCCGGTGGGGACCCAGCCGCGGTCGACGACGAAGGCGCGGCCGTCGGTGGTGACGAGCGGGGTGAGGACCTCGAACCCGGGCTGGCCGTTGTGCACGCGGTTCCGGACGAGCAACTGGTCGTCGGTGTCGTACCGTCCGGTGACGCTCACCCGGAGCCAGGTCTGCGAGTCGTCCCAGCTGGAGGCGTTCGGGAGGGCCTGGTCGAGCGGCACCGGGGTGTGCTCGTAGTTCTGCGCGACCTGCTCGTTCTGGCGGACGGCCTCGTTCCGGCGGTCCCACTGCCACATGCCGAACAGGGCGCAGACGATCGCGAAGGCGACGGCGATCGCGAAGTAGCCGAGCCAGCGGCGGCTCTGCACGAAGCGCCAGCCGACGAAGGGCTCGTCCGGGTCGCGTTCGGCGGTCGCCGTGTTCGCGTCGGATGCCGCTGCGGCGCGCGCGATCTTCTGCGCGTGCCGTCGGCCGTAGCGCGAACTCGGGTCGAAGCGGTCGCTCACCGGCGCTCCCCGGCTGCGCGCGCTCCGACGTCGTTCTTCGGGGCGTCGGCCGGGTCACGTTCGTCGTCGAGACGGTCCACGTCCTCGTGCATGCCGGTCACGCGCACCGGGAAGGACCGGGAGCGCAGGTAGTCGGCGAGGAAGTCACGGTGTTCTTCGCACGCGGCCCAGATCTTCACCCGGTCGGTCGCGTGGATGCGCGGGTTGCGCCAGTTGACGCGCCACGCTGCCGTCGAGCTGCAGCCGGCGCGGGAGCACACCGGCGTCGAGCCGGGCTCGGTGAAGAGGTCGAACGTGGCGCCCATCAGCGACGGCCCCAGACCTTCGAGCGGTCGCCGTGGCGCTGCCATTCTTCTTGCGCGTGGTGGGCTTCCTCGCGCAGACGGTCCTGCTCGGCGCGGTAGGCCTCGGCCCGGGCGTCCTCCTGCTGTTCGCGGAGTCGCGGGTCGACGGCGTCGTACAGCTGGACGGCGCCGGCCGGGGTCACGATGTCGCTCTCGGCACGGCTGCCCGCGTTCGCGATGATCACGGCGACCCAGGGGATGACGCCGGCGAGGACGATCGGGATGACCGCGAGCCAGGTGTGCCAGATCGACCAGACGAGCACGGCACCGATGAAGAACACGACGCGGAGAGCCATCTGCCACACGTAGCGGGACAGGCGGTGCGCACGGTCCTGCTCCGGAGAGTCCGGGAGCGTGGTGATGCTGTGCGTCGTCTTCATACGGTGTTCTTTCCTCTGCCCAGGGTCAAGCCTAAGCCCGCATGGCCGGACATGGGTGCAGCGCGCGGGTGCCGGATGCCGGGTTTCCGCTCGGGTACGCTCGTCCGGGCGTGTCCGAGCCGTGACCGGACCGGCACGCCGAGCACCCCACACCGAACGGAGCGACCATGAGCACCCCCCGTACCGTCCTCATCACCGGCGGCAACCGCGGCATCGGCCGTGCACTCGCGGAGCGCTTCGTCGCCGCCGGCCACCGCGTCGCGGTCACGTCCCGCAGCGGTCAGGGCGGCCCCGAGGGTGCGCTCACGGTGCAGGCCGACATCACGGACACCGCTTCGGTCGATGCCGCCTACACGCAGGTCGAGGCGCAGCTCGGACCGGTCGAGGTCCTCGTCGCGAACGCTGGGATCACCAACGACCAGCTGCTGCTCCGGATGTCCGAGGAGGACTTCACGAGCGTCATCGACACGAACCTCACGGGGACCTTCCGCGTCGTCAAGCGCGCCACCAAGGGCATGATGAAGGCGAAGTTCGGCCGCATCGTGCTCATGTCGAGCGTCGTCGGCGCCTACGGCCAGGTCGGCCAGGTCAACTACGCGTCGTCGAAGGCCGCCCTCGTCGGGATGGCGCGGTCGATCACGCGTGAGCTCGGGTCCCGCGGCATCACGGCGAACGTCGTCGCGCCCGGCTTCATCCAGACCGACATGACGGCGGCGCTGCCCGAGGAGCTGCAGGCCGAGTTCAAGAAGCAGATCCCGGCGGCGCGCTACGGCACGGTCGACGACGTCGCGGACGCCACGCTGTTCCTCGCGGGCGACGGCGCCGGCTACATCTCCGGCGCGGTCATCCCGGTCGACGGCGGCCTCGGGATGGGTCACTAACGAGCCACGGCGCTGCGCGGCGAGGGGCCCAGGGTCTCAGCCGCGCAGGCCCAGCGTCGCGAGCACGCTCGACAGGTCGCGGTCGACGACGGCGACGTCCGCCTGCTCGCGCACGCGCGGCTTCGCGTCGAACGCCACCGACAGGGCCGCGACGCGCATCATCTCGAGGTCGTTCGCGCCGTCGCCGACCGCGACCGTCCGGACGAGGTCCACGCCGTCGGCGTCGGCCCACTCTCGGAGCGCGACGGCCTTGGCGTGCGCGTCGACGACGTCGCCGAGCACCCGCCCGGTCAGGACGCCGTCGGTCACCTCGAGCCGGTTGGCGCGGCAGTGGTCGAGTCCGAGGCGCTCGGCGAACGGGTCGAGGACCTCGTGGAAGCCACCGGACACCACACCGACGGTGCCGCCGGCGGCGTGCACGCCGCGGACCAGCTGGTCGGCGCCCCGCGTCACGTGGACCGCGTCCTGTGCACGACGGAAGACGTCGACCTGGAGGCCCGCCAAGGTCGCGACACGCTCCCGGAGGCTCTCGGCGAAGTCGATCTCGCCGCGCATGGCGCGCTCCGTGATCGCCGCGACCTGTGGCCGGGTCCCGGCGGTGTCCGCCAGGAGTTCGATGACCTCGTCCTCGAGGAGCGTGGAATCGGCATCGAGGACGACGAGGAAGCGTGGCACGTACCAACGGTACCGACTGTCGGAGGCGCGGCCGACGTGCGTTACGTCAGCCGCGCCTCCAGGCCGGTCTTGGTGGTTCGCGTCGTACGCGACCTACGCGTCGACGCGGACGCCCTTGCCGACCACGGTGATGCCGGACTCGGTGACCGTGAAGCCGCGTGCCTCGTCCGCCTCCCTGTCGACGCCGACCTGCGCACCAGGAGCGATGACGACGTCCTTGTCGAGGATCGCGCGGTTCACGATCGCGCCCGCGCCGATCGAGGCGCGCTCGAAGACGATCGAGTCGAGGACCTTCGCGCCGGAGTCGATCCCGCACCACGGGCCGATCATGCTGCGTTCGACCTGCGCGCCCGAGACCAGGCAGCCGAGCGACACGAGCGAGTCGACCGTGGAGCCGGTGTTCCCGTTGGCGTCGCGGACGAACTTCGCCGGCGGCAGGTTCGTCTGCTGGTTGAAGATCGGCCAGTCCTGGTTGTACAGGTTGAACACCGGCACGGGCGCGATGAGGTCCATGTGGGCGTCGAAGAACGAGTCGATCGTCCCCACGTCGCGCCAGTAGTACCGGTCGCGCTCGTTCGACCCGGGGACCTCGTTGCGCTTCAGGTCGTAGACGCCGGCGTCGCCGCGGTTCACGAAGTCCGGGACGATGTCGCCGCCCATGTCGTGGTTCGACGTCTCGATCTGACCGTCGCGGAGGACCGCGTCGACGAGCGCGTCGGCGTCGAAGACGTAGTTGCCCATCGACGCGAGGATCTCGCCGGGGGAGTCGGACAGACCCACGGCGTCCGTCGGCTTCTCGAGGAACGCCTCGATCTTCGTCGGGTCGTCGTCGGCGACCTGGATGACGCCGAACTGGTCGGCGAGGCCGATCGGCTGCCGGATCGCGGCGACGGTCGCGCTGCGACCGGAGGCGATGTGCGCCTCGACCATCTGGTGGAAGTCCATCCGGTACACGTGGTCGGCGCCGACCACGACGACGATGTCGGGACGTTCGTCGCGGAGCAGGTTGAGCGACTGCAGGATCGCGTCGGCCGACCCGGCGAACCAGCGCTTGCCGAGTCGCTGCTGCGCGGGCACGGACGCGACGTACGAGCCGAGCAGCCCCTCCATGCGCCAGGTCTCCGCGACGTGTCGGTCGAGACTGTGCGACTTGTACTGCGTCAGGACGACGATCTTCTGCAGCCCGGAGTTCACCAGGTTCGAGAGCGCGAAGTCGATGAGACGGAAGTTCCCGCCGAACGGGACAGCGGGCTTCGCCCGGTCGGCCGTGAGCGGCATGAGCCGTTTGCCCTCACCGCCGGCGAGCACGATGCCGAAGACCTTCTTTGGTGCCATGCCGTTCACAGTAGGCGTCAGCACTGGGAACCGGTTACCGTGAACGCGTGCGAGTCGATCTGCTGACCAGGGAGTATCCGCCGGAGGTCTACGGCGGTGCGGGTGTCCACGTGGCCGAACTGACCGCGGCGCTCCGCTCCGGGACCGACACCGAGGTGCGGGTCCGCGCCTTCGGTGCGTTCCGCGACGAGGCCGACGTGTGGGCGTACCGCACGCCCGGCGGCCTCGAGCAGGCGAACGGCGCGCTCCAGGCGCTCGGCACCGACGTCGCCATCGCGGCGGACGTCGAGGGCGCCGACGTCGTGCACTCGCACACCTGGTACGCGAACTCGGCGGGCCGGATTGCGCAGTTGACCTACGGGATCCCGCACGTCGTCACGGCGCACAGCCTCGAGCCGCTGCGGCCGTGGAAGGCCGAGCAGCTCGGTGGCGGCTACCGGCTGTCGAGCTGGATGGAGCGCGAGGCGTTCGAGCACGCCGACGGTGTCATCGCCGTGTCGAAGGCCATGCGCGCCGACATCCTCCGCTCGTACCCGTCGATCGACCCGGCGAAGGTCCACGTCGTCTACAACGGCATCGACATCGACGAGTGGAAGCCCACCGTCGACGAGGACGCCGTCCGGGCCCTCGGGATCGACCCGTCCCGTCCCAGCGTGGTGTTCGTCGGGCGGATCACCCGGCAGAAGGGCCTGCCCTACCTGCTCCGTGCCGTGGCGTCGCTGCCGCCGGAGGTCCAGATCGTGCTCTGCGCGGGCGCCCCGGACACACCGGAGATCATGGCCGAGGTCACGGGTCTCGTCGACGCGTTGCGTGCCGACCGTGACGGCGTCGTCTGGATCGACCGGATGCTCGCCCACCAGGAAGTCGTCAACGTACTGTCCTCCGGCACCGTGTTCGTGTGCCCGTCCATCTACGAGCCGCTCGGGATCGTCAACCTCGAGGCCATGGCGTGCGGCATCCCCGTCGTCGGCACCGGCACCGGGGGCATTCCCGAGGTCGTGGCGGACGGGCTGACCGGACGCATCGTGCCGATCGACCAGGCGCAGGACGGCACGGGTACCCCGACGGACCCCGATCGGTACGTGGCGGACCTCGCGGCGACGCTCAACGAGGTGCTCGCGGACGAGGGGCTGGCGAAGCTGATGGGCCGCGCCGGACGCCTCCGCGTCGAGACAGAGTTCACCTGGGGCGCGATCGCGGAGCGGACACGGCAGGTCTACGACGAGGTGCTCGGCCGGAACCTCTAGGCTGGTCGCATGCCCTCGGTCGTGCGCTTGTCAGACGTCTCCGTGGTCCGCAACGGGGCCACCATCCTCGACGGGATCTCGTGGGAGGTGCAGGACGACGAACGCTGGGTCGTGCTCGGTGCCAACGGTGCCGGCAAGACCACGCTGCTGCAGGTCGCGGGCGCGCAGACCTTCCCGACCTCGGGTGACGTCGAGGTGCTCGGCACGGAGCTCGGCGGTGCCGACCTCTTCGAGCTGCGGCCTCGCATCGGCTTCGCGTCGACCGCCCTCGCACGCCGCATCCCGGTGACCGAGAAGGTCATCGACGTGGTGCTCACGGCGGCGTACTCGGTCACGGGTCGCTGGAACGAGGAGTACGAGGAGCTCGACGTCCGTCGCGCCCAGCGCGTGCTCGAGGAGTGGGGCCTCGGTGCCTTCACCGACCGCACCTTCGGCGAGCTGAGCGACGGCGAGCAGAAGCGGGTCCAGATCGCCCGCGCGGTGATGACGGACCCCGAGATCCTGTTCCTCGACGAGCCCGCGGCGTCGCTCGACCTCGGCGCCCGCGAGAGCCTCGTGCGCACCCTCGGCGGCTACGCCCAGAGCGAGGACTCGCCCGCGATCGTCATCGTCACGCACCACGTCGAGGAGATCCCGGCCGGGTTCACCCACGCGCTGGTGCTGTCCGACGGCCACGTGCAGGCAGCCGGTCCGATCGACGAGGTGCTCACGGCGGCGACGCTCACCGAGGCGTTCGGCATCGAGCTCACCGTGTCGAAGGACGCCGGCCGGTACACGGCACGCGCGGCCTGATCCTGCTCCACATCCCGCTCGCCGTCTGGTAACGTAGACGGCTGGCGCAAGCCGACGACTTCCGGCGTGGTGCTTGTTCGAGCATTCGCGCAGTCCGACCCATCACCGCTATCCGAGGAATCTCCATGAAGACCGACATCCACCCCGAGTACCGCGCCATCGTCTTCCGTGACCTGGCCTCCGGTGAGACGTTCCTGACGCGTTCGACCGCGAACAGCGACAAGACCATCGAGCTCGACGGTGCGACCTACCCGGTCATCGACGTCGAGATCTCCTCCGCGTCGCACCCGTTCTACACGGGCAAGCAGCGCATCCTCGACTCGGCCGGTCGCGTCGAGAAGTTCAACCAGCGCTTCAAGAGCTTCGGCAAGTAAGCAGGCTCTGCACGCCGACGGGCGGCTCTCCTTCGGGAGGGCCGCCCGTTTCGTGCGAGTCGCCGGGGCGGGGCGGGGCGGGGCCGCGCGGCGCGGGGCGGTTCGGGGCGCCTGCGCACAACGCAAGTGCGTTCACACCGCGGACTTCCGTGGTTCGGGACGACTTTGGTTGTGCGGGCCGGTCGGCCGGCCCGGGCACGGCTCACGAGTGCGCCCCGTGTCAGTCGCCGTTGCGGTGGGGCCAGCGACCGTCGGCGGTGAAGGACGGGTCGCGCTTCTTCCGCATGTAGTCCTGGAACGAGGTCGCCTGCTCGGCGCACCAGCCGACCTGCTTGCGGTGGAGCTCCTCGGCGGAGACACCGAGTTCCTCCGGGTACTTCGCGGCGATGGCCTGCGCGACACGCCCGGCAGCGATGGCGTCGGCGCCCGCGTCGTGCGCGTCGTCCAGGGTCACGCCGTAGAGCTCCGACGCAGCCTCGAGCGTGCGCTTGCCCTTCCGGTACGTGTCCAACGCCTTGTCGATCACGAGCGGGTCCACCACGTTGCCCACGACGGGGGAAGCGATGCCGTGACGCTTGGCCTCTCGGTCGAGGACGGTGAGGTCGTACGGGGCGTTGTAGATCACGAGCGGGATGCCACGGGCGAACACGGCCTCGACCGCGGCGATGATCTCGGCGACGACCTCACCGGCGGGACGCCCCTCGGCCCGGGCGCGCTCGGTGGTGATGCCGTGCACGGCGGCGGCGCCCTCGGGGATCTCGACGCCGGGGTCGGCGATCCAGGCACCCTCGACGATCGACCGGCCGGTCATGTCGATCAGGCCGACGTGCGCGGTGACGATGCGGGCGGTCTCGACGTCCACACCGGTGGTCTCGAGGTCGAACACGCCGAGTGCGTGCCACCAGGGGCGGCTGGTGAGGTCCTGCGCCGGGGCGGGCGTGTCGAGCTGTGCTGTGGGGATCGTCACGGCCACAGGCTAACCGGACGCACCGACACGACCACCGCGACCCGCCTGGCGGGGCCGAGCCGTGCCTCCAGGCCGGTGTCTGCCGACACGCGCGAACGCGAGCCGACGCGCCGACGCGAGCCGACACACGCGGACGCGAGCGTGCGCGTCCGGGCTGTCGTCTACGCGACCGGCGCGCCGACGTGCAGCCAGTAGAACGACTGCGTCCCCATCGTCAACGTGACCGACCCCGACTCGTCGAACGACGGGAACGTCCCGCCGCCGAACAGGTCGTACAGCGGCCGCCCCGCGAACTCCGGGGCGGAGACCGTCACCGACGTCGGGTTCGTGGCGAACGAGAACACGCAGAGGACGTCCTCCGCGGAGGGGCCGAACTGGGCGCCGGAACCCTCCCACGAGCGGACGAACGCGAGCACCGAGTCGTTCGATGTCTCCTGCACGTCGAGCGTCCCGAGGCCGAACACCGGGTGCGCCTTCCTCACGTGGATGACGTTGCGGACCCAGTGCAGCAGGGAACGCGACTGGGCGAGCTGCGCCTCGACGTTGACCTGCGCGTAGTTGTACACGAGGGACTGCACGACGGGCAGGTAGAGCTTGCCCGGGTCCGCGGTGGAGAAGCCCGCGTTGCGGTCCGGTGTCCACTGCATCGGCGTGCGCGAGGAGTCGCGGTCGGGCAGCCAGATGTTGTCGCCCATCCCGATCTCGTCGCCGTAGTAGAGGAACGGCGAGCCGGGCAGCGAGAACAGCAGGGCGTGGATGAGCTCGAGTTCGGCGCGGGAGTTGTCGAGCAGGGGAGCGAGGCGCCGGCGGATGCCGATGTTGGACCGCATCCGCGGGTCGTAGCCGTACCAGCCGTACATCGCCTGCCGGTACTCCTCGCTGACCATCTCGAGGGTGAGCTCGTCGTGGTTGCGGAGGAACACTCCCCAGGCGGCACTGGACGGCACGTCGAGGGTCTCGGAGAGGATCGCCTTGAGCTCGGCGGCGTGCTGCGCCCGGAGCGAGTAGAAGATGCGCGGCATCACCGGGAAGTCGAACGCCATGTGGCACTCGGGCTCCTCGTCGGTGCCGAAGAACGCCGCCGTCTCGCGGGGCCACTGGTTCGCCTCGGCCAGCAGGACACGCCCGGGGTACTCGTCGTCGACCATCGCCCGGAGCTTCTTGATGAACTCGTGCGTCTCCGGCTCGCCCTCGCCGTTGCCCTCCTCGGACTCGAACAGGTACGGGATCGCGTCGAGCCGGAGCCCGTCGACACCCAGGTCGAGCCAGTGCCGCACGACGTCGTACACGGCCTCCACCACGGCGGGGTTCTCGAAGTTGAGGTCGGGCTGGTGCGAGAAGAACCGGTGGAAGAAGAACTGGCGTCGAACCGGGTCGAACGTCCAGTTTGACTCCTCGGTGTCGACGAAGATGATGCGGATGTTCTCGTAGTCGGTGTCGGTGTCGCGCCACACGTAGAAGTCGCCGTAGGGGCCGTCAGGGTCCTCGCGGGACTGCTGGAACCACTCGTGCTGGTCGCTCGTGTGGTTGATCACCATGTCGATGACGATGCGCATGTTCCGCTCGTGCGACTTCGTCACGAGTTCGCGGAAGTCGTCGAGGGTGCCGAACTCCGGCAGGATCGCCTTGTAGTCGGCGATGTCGTAGCCGCCGTCGCGCATCGGCGACTTGAAGAACGGCGGCAGCCACAGGGCGTCGACGCCGAGCCACTGCAGGTAGTCGAGCTTGCCGATGACCCCCTGGATGTCACCGATCCCGTCGCCGTTCGAGTCGACGAACGAGCGGATCATGCACTCGTAGAAGACCGAGCGCTTGTACCACTGCGGGTCCAGGGTCAGGCCGGGCAGCTGGATCGGGGCGGTGAACGTCACCATGGACACGCTAGGCCGCCGCCGGTCCGGTTGTCCGCAGGAAGCACGGACTTCCCGGCCCTGACGGGCGGCCTGCGGCCTGACAAGCGGCCTGGAGGCGCGACTCGCCCTCCACAGGCGGGTCACGCCTGCGAGTTGTCCAGGTTTCGTCGTGGGGTGACGCCGGTGCACCGGCGCGCGTTCGTAGACTGGCCGGGATGCAACCGCCCGTGCTCTCCCCGTACCAGTCGCTGATGGCCGCCACCCCGGTCGTGCACCGCTCCGTGCAGGTCGACGGCCGCACCACGCACTACTGGGAGTACGGCCCCGCCGACGCGGAGCAGACCGTGCTCGCCGTGCACGGCTTCCGTGGGGACCACCACGGGCTCGAGACCATCGCCGCGCACCTGGTCGGTGTCCGGGTGATCGTGCCGGACCTGCCCGGGTTCGGGATCTCCGACCCGCTCCCGGAATCCGACATCGACGCCTACGTGGCGTGGCTGACCGGGTTCCACCAGGCGCTCGGCCTCCGCAGCGACGCCGTCGTGCTGGGCCACTCGTTCGGCTCGATCGTCGTGTCCGCCACCGTCGCCGCGGGCCTCGAGACCCGCCTGCTCGTCCTCGTGAACCCGATCGCCGCGCCGGCGTTGCAGGGACCACGGGCGGTCGGCACGGGCATCGCGATCGGCTACTACCGCGCGGGAGCGGTGCTGCCCAGGGCCCTCGGGCTCGGGCTGCTCCGGAACCCGGCGATCGTGCGGGTGATGAGCATCGCGATGCTGAAGTCGCACGACCGCGACCTGCGTCGGTGGGTGCACGACCAGCACGACCGCTACTTCTCGGCGTTCGCGAACCGCACGAGCGTGCTCGAGGCGTTCCGCACCTCGGTCACGCACGACGTGTCGGAGTACGCCGACCGGATCGGGGTCCCCGTGCTCATGATCGCGGCGGAGCACGACGACATCACGGCGGTCCCCGAGCAGCAGGCGTTGGCCGGACGGCTTCGCGACACCGAACTGGTCGTCATCCCGCGGGTGGGGCACCTCGTGCACTACGAGACGCCGGACGTCGCCGCCGCCGCGGTCCTGCGCCGGATGGCGGACACGCCGGCAGGGCGTGGCGGGAAGGCGAAGGCCACTCGTGCCTCGAAGGCTGCGAAGCCCTCCGGAGCCGCCTCGTGAGCCGCCTGCGCATCGGCATCGACTGCCGCTACGTCCGGATCGGACGGCACGACGGCATCAGTCGGTTCACCGCCGGCGTGGTCGCCAACCTGCCCGACCGGCACGACTACGTCCTGCTGGTCAACGACGAACGACAGCTCGAGTCCCTGCCCGAGAGGCTGTCGTGGGAGCTCCTGCCGGCGCCGACCGACGCGGGCGAACCCCTCGTGGCGCGGAAGGTCAACCGGCTCGGACTCGACGCGGTGTTCTCACCGATGCAGACCATGGGGTCCCGGGGGCGCGACTACGCCCTCGTGCTGACCCTGCACGACCTCATCTACTACCGGAACCGAACGCCTCCACGGGAGTTCTCGTGGCCGATCCGCCTCGGCTGGCGCGCGTTCCACCTGAGCTGGGTGCCGCAGCGGTTCCTGCTGAACGGCGCGGACGGGGTCGTGACCGTGTCGGGGACCACCGCCGGGCTGATCGAAGCTCACCACCTGACGAAGCGTCCCGTCACCGTGGCCTACAACGCCGCGGACCCCGCTGCACCCCGACCCGCGGGCGGTGCTCGGGAGAAGACCCTGGTCTACATGGGCTCGTTCATGCCCTACAAGAACGTCGAGACCCTGGCTGCCGCACTCCCGCTGCTGGGTGCCGACTGGGTGCTGCACTGCATGTCCCGGGTGTCCGACGCCGACCGAGCTCGACTGGAGCGGCTTGCTCCCGCCGGTGCGATCGTGTTCCACGACGGCGCCTCCGACGACGAGTACCTGTCGGTGCTGCGATCGGCGACGGCTCTGGCGACGGCCTCGTACGACGAGGGCTTCGGGATCCCACTGGTCGAGGCGATGGGCGTCGGCACGCCGGTCGTCGTCAGTGACGTCCCGATCTTCCGGGAGATCGGCGGGGACGCTGCGGAGTACTTCGACCCGTCCTCGCCGTCGGCGGTCGCGGCTGCGGTGCGACGACTCGAGGCTCGGTGGGACGCTGCCTCGCAGGCATCGGTCGTGCAGGCCGCACGGTTCCGGTGGGACGAGTCCGCCGAGCAGGTCGTGCGGGCGGTCGAGCGCGCGGTCGCGGACCGCGCGGCGCGCTGACATCCCCTGACGTCGCTTGGGGCTGACGTCTCTGGCAGCAGCGACTCTTGCGCGAAAGCGACTCCCTGCCGCCGCGCGCTCGGGTCGGGCACGCCTGAGCGACAGACTGCCGCGGGAGTACGGCGCCAGACTGTCGCTTTCGCGGAAGGGTCGGGCCGGAACCCGCAGCAGCACCAGGCAGCGCGGCCCGGCCGCCGTCAGGGCAGCGCGGACTCCACCGTCGCACCGGGGAACACCGCGCGGGTCTCCTGGGTCGCCTTCGCCACGATCGCACCGAGGGCGTTCCCGGTGCCGTGCGTCACGACCGTGATCGACTGGTCCGCGGGGTCGTCCGAGGGCCCGGCGTCGCCCCACGAGCAGCGGACGCCCGACACCCCGCCGATCGCCGCCAGCTGCCGTGCGAGGTCGAGGCGCTTCTCGGTGACGGCGGCGTCGGCGGAGACCCCGACCTGCACCTCGCCGAGGTCGGCGACCGCGAACACGCGCACCCCGTTCCCGCTGACGTCGTCGGCCGCGGCGGCGAGAGCGTCGACGGCAGCGGTCTGCTCGGCCTCGGGCAGGCCGGGCGACACCGTGACGGTGCTCTCGACGTCGTAGCTCGCGAACGAGGTCTTCTTCGGCTCCTCGTCCGTGACACGCTGGACCCCGCTGACGTCGCGGGCCGCGCTGCCGAAGCGGTCGAGGGCGGCGTCCGGGCGCGGGAAGACCCCGCCGACACCGTTCTGCACGCTCCCGATGATCGTGATGAGCACCACGGCGAGCACCCCGGCGGCGATGACCACGCCGACACCGACGAGCGCACTGCGACGCACGCGCTGCCGCGGGGTCCGGACCGCCATCGACGCGGTGCCGTGGCCGAACGCGCGGTCGAGGTCGTCGTCATCGTCGGTGGCGTCGGGCTGCCCCCACCCCGGACGCACACCGCCTGGTCCGTCGGACGTCATGTCAGCCCCCTCACGCGCTCAGGTCTGCGAGTGCATCGGAGCCTAGTACCCGCGGCGCTCGAGCGGGTTCTGGTACTCGAACGTGTACCGGCCCGGTCCGTCGGACACCCCGTCGATGGGGTCGTCGAACCGGACGAGCTCGGCGTGGAACCGCTCGGGGTCCCACCGGAACGAGTGCACGGAGCCGTTGCGGATCGGGGTGCTGTGCCGGTCGGCGGTCCCCGGGGCGGCCGCGTTCACGATGCTGCGGATCACGGCGCCGTGGGTCGCGACGACGACGCTGCCGGCGTCGTACCGCACGGCGATCTCGCCGAGGGTCTCGGTGACCCGGGCGAGCAGGGCGCTCCGGGACTCACGACCGGGGACGTCGTCGTGCGGGTAGCGGTCCAGGACCTCGTCGTTGGTCAGGCCCTCGGCCTCGCCGTAGGAGCGCTCCGCCAGCCCCGGGTAGGCGACGGGCGCCGCGAGGCCGAGGTGTTCGGCGATGATCGACCCGGTCTCGAACGCACGCGACAGTGGTGAGGCGACCACGGCGTCGAACGAGCGTCGGTCGAGCAGCGTCGCGGTCGAGGCCGCCTGTCGCCGTCCGGTGTCGTTGAGCGGGATGTCGGTGGAGCCCTGGATGCGCCGCTCGGCGTTCCAGTCGGTCTCGCCGTGCCGGACCAGGTAGAGGAGCGTCGTCACCGCTCGATCATCGCAGACGGGTCGAGACGCGCCGCCAGGGCCTCGAGCGTCTCGGTGGTGCCGGCGTCGAGCTTGACTGCAGCCCGGCGGTCGCTGCGGGTCTCGCCGCGGTTGATGATCACGACGGGGTGCTTGCGGCGCGCGGCGTGGTCGACGAGTCGGACGCCGGAGTTCACGGTGAGCGATGAGCCGACGACGACGAGCGCTTCGGCCTCGGCGACGATGGACACGGCCTCACGGAACTTCTCGGCCGGCACGAACTCGCCGAAGAACACCACGTCGGGCTTGAGGACCCCGCCGCACACCGAGCAGTCGGGCACCCGGAACCGCTCGACGTCCGTGATCTCGACGTCGCCGTCCGGCTGGAGCTGCACGGAGCCGGGTTCGTCGATCCAGGGGTTCTCGCGGTCGAGCACGGTGGCGAGGTCGGCGCGGGAGAACACCTGCCCGCACGTGAGGCACACGGCGCGGTCCATCGACCCGTGGATCTCGACGACCCGGCGCGACCCGGAGCGCAGGTGCAGGCCGTCGACGTTCTGCGTGATGACCCCGGTGACGATGCCGTCCCGTTCGAGTGCGGCGAGCGCGCGGTGGCCGGCGTTCGGGCGGGCGGCGGCGAAGGTCCGCCAGCCGAGGTGCGAACCGGCCCAGTAGCGCTGGCGCTTCGCGGGGTCTGCGCGGAACTCCTGGAAGGTCATCGGCTTCCGGACCACGCGCCCCTCGCCGCGGTAGTCGGGGATGCCGGAGTCGGTGCTCAGCCCCGCGCCGGACAGCACGGCGATGCGCTTGCCGGCGAGCAGCTCGACGGCGCGGTCGAGGTCGACCGCGCTGGAGGCCGCGCCGGAGGCCGCGGGGCTGGTCGGTTCGCTCGTCGCCATCGTGTTCACGGTACCCTCAACAGCCGACCGTCCCGGTCACTTCCCACCCGCTCCACACCGAAACGAGCCCCGTGCACGCCGTCCGCATCGACTCCCTCGACGACGCCCGCCTCGACGACTTCGCCCGGTTGACGGACGTCGCACTGCGCCGGGTCTCCGAGGTCGAGGGCGGGCTGTACATCGCCGAGTCGAACACCGTCATCGAGCGGGCGGTCCGCGCCGGTCACGTGCCCCGGAGCATCCTCGTGCAGGAGAAGTGGCTCGACAGCGTCCTGCCGCTCGTCGCCGACCACGACGGCCCGGTGTTCGTCGGCCCGGACGCCCTGCTCGAGGAGCTCACGGGCTTCCGCATGCACCGCGGCGCCCTGGCGGCGATGCAGCGCCCCGTGCTGCCCGAGGTCGCCGACGTCGTGCGCGACGCGAAGCTCGTCGTCGTGCTCGAGGACATCGTCGACCACACCAACGTCGGGGCCGTCTTCCGGAGCGTCGCCGGGCTCGGTGCCGATGCCGTCCTCGTCAGTCCGCGCTGCGCCGACCCGCTGTACCGCCGGAGCGTCCGGGTCAGCATGGGCACCGTGCTGCAGGTCCCGTGGACGCGCATCGGCGAGTGGCCGGCGGCCGGTGAGGAGCTCCGCGCGCAGGGCTTCCACCTCGCTGCGATGGCGCTCACCGACCGTTCCGTCGACCTGGACGCGTTCGTCGCGGACGTCCCCGGGAAGGTCGCGCTGGTGATGGGCACCGAGGGGCAGGGGCTGACCGACGCGGCCGTCGCGTCCGCCGACACGACGGTCCGCATCCCGATGTCGCACGGCGTCGACTCGCTCAACGTGGCCGCGGCGAGCGCCGTCGGTCTGTGGGCGGTCGCGCACGCACAGCGGTCGCGTTAGTCGGCTGCGACTGCCGGGAGGCGCGGGTCGGCTCCGTCCCGCAGCACCCGTTCTGCGGTGCGCACCAGGGCACGGTCGGTCCCCGGCGCCCCGACGAGGCTGATCCCGACGGGGGCGCCGCCGACGGCGAGTCCCGGCGCGCTCACCGCGGGGAGGCCGCCGACGCTCGCGAGGGCCGTCATCGCCGTGGTGGCGGTCCGGGTCCGTTCGAGTTCGGCGGTGTCGGCGGTCAGCGCGGGTGCTGGGCCGGGCGTGGTCGGGAACAGCAGGACGCGGCCGTCGAGTGCGTGCCGGATCGCCTGCCGCAGGTGGTGGAGCCTGGTGACGGCCGCGGCGACCTCGGCAGGCGGGTTGGCGGCGGCTGCGGCGAACCGGTCGCCGACGACGGTGCTGAGCGCTCCCGGGTGCGCGGCGAGCCAGGGGCCGTGGGCGGCGGTGGCCTCGGCGGCCTGCACGAGGCGCATCGTCTCGCGCAGGTCCTCGAGAGGCGGGATCCCGAGCTCGGCGAGCGTCACCACCGGGAGGTCCTCGCCGACGAACGCGCGGAATGCCTCCCGCGTCGTGGCGTCGGCTGCGGCGACGAGGTCGGCCGCGACGGTCACGGTCGGGGCGGTGTCGGGGTCCGGCAGCACGACCGGTAGGGAGGCGTCGAGCACCCGGGCGAGCAGGTCGGCGTCGCGCGTCAGCCACCCCACGGTGTCGAAGGACGGCGCGAGCGGGAGCAGCCCGTCGCGGGGGACCAGGTCGTGTGTCGTCCGGAGTCCCCAGAGCCCCTGGTACGAGGCGGGGACCCGCACCGATCCCGCGGTGTCCGTGCCGAGTCCGATGTCGGCCGTCCCGAGACGGACGGCCGATGCGGATCCGCTGGACGAGCCTCCGGGCAGTGCCGTGGCGACCGCCCCGTTCGGCGGCGTGCCGTGGTGCTCGTTGCGTCCCGTGAGGTTGTAGGCGAACTCGTCGGTCCGCGCGATCCCGCGGATCGACGCACCCGCCGCGAGGAGCGACGCGACCGCGGCGGCGGACGCGGCCTGCGGGACGGACTCGCGCAGGTACGTCGGGTTGCCGGCGCCGACGGGGTGTCCGGCGACGGCGTAGAGGTCCTTCACCGCGACGGTCGTGCCGTCGAGCGGGCCGCTGCCCGTGCCGGGGAGCAGCGGATCGCCGACGACGCGCCAGACCGTCGTGTCGAACGCCTTCGTGCGTCCGGTGACGTGGGCCGCGGCGATGCGCCAGGTGCCGTCGGTGCGTCGCCAGAGCTGGGTCTGCAGACCGTTCCCACCCGCGGTGAAGGCCGAGACCGACACGACGAGGGCGAGGTCGTCGGCGAGTGGGCGGACCTCGACGCGGGTGAGGGTCCGGGGCGCGACCCCGCCGCGGGCACCCCGGAAGGCGCTGATCGCGTCGTGGCCGACGAGCAGCCCGCGGTCGTCGCCGCGCATCGTGTCGGGGGCGTCGACGAACGCGTCGTCGAGGGCGTCGAGGTCGTTCGCCATGAGTGCGGCCTCGTAGGCGTCGAGCGCTTCGAGGAGTCCGTCGGGTGTGGTCCGGTCGGTCATCGGGTCCCTCCGAAGTCGCTCTTGCGGATGCGGGCGTGCGCCCCGGTGACGAGGTCGACGACCTGGGAGATGTTGAAGTCGGTCGCCGCGCTGAGGTAGGCGTACGCCAGGTGCGGCTGCATGCCGTAGCGGGCTCCGAGGATCGCGATGGCGTGCCGGACGCAGGCGCGGACGGCCTCGTCGAGGTCGGGGTCGAGCCCGGTCGGGACGAGGTACTCCCGTGTCTCGACGAGCGGCCACACGAGGTCGCCGAACTGCGCTGCGGCGTCTGCCGCCGGCGTGAGGTCGAACCGGACGGTGGCACGGAGGGAGGCCTCCATCGCGGTGAGCGCCACCTCGCCGTCGCCCTGCGCGAAGTGCGGGTCGCCGACGAACGCCAGTGCTCCCGGGACGAGCACGGGCAGGTGCAGCTGCGCGCCGGTCTGCAGCAGGTTGACGTCGATGTTCCCGCCGTGGCGTCCCGGTGGCACGGAGTGCGGTCGGTCGCCGGGGGAGCCGACGCCCATGATGCCGAGGAAGGGGGCGAGCGGGAAGCGGGCGAAGCGCTCCCGGTCGTCGGTGAGCGGGATGCGGCCCCACTCGCCGTCGTCGTCCGCCACGACGTCGGCGAAGACGCTCACGGTGGTGCCGTCGACGGGGTACTCGCCGTGCAGCGCGCCGCGGCCGTGCCGGTTGGACACGACGCCGTACGGGACCCGGGGGAGCGTCTCCACCACGGTCATCGTGAGGACGTCCCCGGGTTCGGCGCCCTCGACGGCGATCGGGGCGGAGACGACGTGCGGCCCGTCGCGGTCCGGGTCGCGCCGGGCCGTCCGGGCGATCGCCGCCGCATCGGCGAGGACGTGCTCGGGCGGGACTCCGTGCCGACCGAAGAACGCCACCGGGTCGCTGCCCTGGTCCGGCAGGACGCCCTCGTGGCTGACGGTGTCGATCGTCACCTCGGTGCCGGACGGGACCGTGAGGGCGGGCTGGTCGGTGCTGCTCGGGAGTCGTCCCCAGAGCGTGCGCTCCGGTTCGACGGGGAGGTAGTGCGCGGCGCGGATCGGTCCGACCCCCGGTTGCAGGACGGGCTGTGTCACTGGTGGTGCTCCCTCTCGCGGTGCTTGCTCTCGCTGTGCTTGCTCTCGACCAAGTGGGCGACGTCCGCCAGGTGGTCGGTCATCGCCCGGTGGGCAGCGGTCTCGTCGTGGCGACGGATCGCGTCGTGGATGCGCTGGTGCCACTCGAACGACGAGCGGCGGCCCTCGCTCGTGCTGTGCGACTTCGCGCGGACGTCCTGCACCCATCCGCTGCTCAGTTCGCAGAGCGACACGAACAGCGGGTTGCCGGAGGCCCGGGCGACCTGCACGTGGAACGCGACGTCCTGCGCGAGGGACTCGGCAGGGCTGAGGCCGGCGTGCGTCGAGGCCAGGATCGCCTCGAGCCGCACGAGGTCGGACTCGTCGGCCCGGACCGCGGCGAGCGCGGCGACCTGCGGTTCGACGAGCGCGCGGAACTCGGTCACGTGCTCGGTCTCGGACGGGTCGTGCGACATCCGGTCGAGCATCTCGGCCGCCTCGACCGACCGGGGCAGCACGACGGTGCCGCGGCCGGGCGTCCGGGACACGAGCCGTCGACGTTCGAGCTCCTGCAGGGCCTCGCGGATGGTCGTGCGGGACACGGCGAGGTCCGCGGCCAGGGTGCGCTCCGGCGGCAGCTTGTCGCCCGGCGCCAGGTCGTCGAGCACCAGGCGTCCGAGGTGCGCCGCGGTCGCCGCGCTCAGGGTCCGTCCTCGTTGCATGACCAGGAGCCTACGGTTCTTGGTCCGGTTGGTTCATTGGTACGACCAACTTTTACACGCCCGTCACACGGTGCGTCGGAGTCGGAAACACGACGGGCGAATGGTGGTCCACGTCCCGCCCGAACCGATCAGAAGAGGGGCCCTCGTGGACCTGGTCCTCCGCAACGCCCGACTCGTGGACACGCCGACGCTCGTCGACGTCGTCGTCGAGCGGGGAACGATCACGGCCGTCACACCCGCCGCCGACGCGGCGTCGACAGTGCGCGCGACCGACCCCGGCGTGCGCGTCGTCGACTGCGCCGGACGGGTCGTCGTCCCCGGGCTCGTCGAGTCGCACCTGCACGTCGACAAGGCACTGCTCGACCGGGAGCGACCGAACCCGGACGGCACCCTCGCCGGCGCCATCTCGGTCACCGGGGAACTCAAGCGCGGCTTCACCCACGCCAGGGTCCGCGATCGCGCCCGCACCCTGCTCGACCAGGCGATCACGAACGGCACGACGCTGGTCCGCGCACACCCGGACGTCGACCCGATCGTCGGGCTGATCGGCGTCGAGGTGCTGCTCGGCCTCCGCGACGAGTACCGGGACGCCCTGGACCTGCAGATCGTGGCGTTCCCGCAGGAGGGCATCCGCAAGGATCCCGGCACGCTCGAGCTGCTGCGCGAGGCGCTCCGGATCGGTGCCGACGTCATCGGCGGCTGCACCTACAACGAGGTGTCGCTCGCCGACTGCCACGCCCACGTCGAGACCGTCCTCGACCTCGCCGAGGAGTTCGGCGTCCCCGCGGACATGCACGCCGACTTCGCCGACGACACGGGCGACCCGCGGTTCGCGCTCGCCGGGTACGTCGCCGACGCCGTGGTCACCCGCGGCCTGCAGGGTCGGGTCGCCCTCGGCCACGTGACCTCGACGGCCAGTCTGCCGTCGGTCGAGCGCGCCGACCTGTTCGCCCGGCTCGCAACGGCCGACGTCGCGGTCGTCCCGCTGCCGGCGACGGACCTGCACCTCGGCGGACGCCGGGACGACGCCGACGTCCGCCGCGGGGTCGTCCCCGTCCGCGAGCTCTGGGAGGCCGGGGTCACCGCGGCGTACTCGTCGAACAACGTCCGGAACGCGTTCACCCCGTTCGGCAACGCGGACATGCTCGACGTCGGTCTGCTGCTCGCCCAGGTCGGACACCTGTCCGGGCCGGAGGACCTCGCACGGGTCCTCGCGATGGCCACCACCGGCGCAGCGCGGGTCGTCGGGATCGCCGACCGGTACGGCATCCGACCGGGAGCCGACGCCGACCTCGTCGTGTTGTCCACCACCGACCCGACGGGCGTCCTGCTCGACCGGCCCGACCGGAACCTCGTCGTCAAGCGCGGCCGTGTCGTCGCCGAGACCACCCGCACCACGACCATCCACACCGAGGAGCTCAGCCATGCGTGAACGGATCCCCCACGAGATCGTCGCCTCCGTGCTCGCCGGAGCCACGGCGTTCATCGGCGGCACCGCCCTGAACCTGCCCACCTGGGCGATCTTCGTCAGCTGGGCGGCGATGTTCCTGCTCGGTGCGAAGCCGACGCTCCGGAACGCCACCCGGCTCTGGGCCACGATGCCGGTCGGCTCGGCGTTCGCCCTCGTCATCGTCCTGATCGACCAGCAGATCGGCACGGTGCTCGGCGACGGGCAGCTCGCGAAGAACGTCGTGCTCGGCGTCGTCATCCTGGTGTGCAACACCGCCCTGATGTGCACCGGCCGACTGCGGGCGTTCGCGCTCGTCCCGGGGATGTTCCTCGGGTTCGCGTCCTTCTTCGCCACGTACTTCGGCGGTTTCGGCTTCGCACCGGGGAACCCCTGGGCGGCGTGGGTGTCGGTCGTCGTGATGAACGCCGCCGGACCGGTGTTCGCCTACCTGTCCCGGAAGTGGACCTTCGCACGCCGGACCGGAGCCGACGGAACCGAAGCCGACGGAACCGGAACCGACGGAACCGGAACCGGCCCCGCGCCGGACGCGACCGTCGACGTCGGGGCCGCGCCGCGCCTCCAGTCCGACCGTGAGCCGACCCGCGCCTAGCGCGTCCTCGCAGCACCACGCGACCCACCCCCGGTACGCTCGGTTCCCGTGTCACGAGTCGTCCGCCGCCCCCGTTCCGCCGTCCGGAGGCCGGTGACGATCTCGGTCGTCGCCGTGCTCGTGCTGGCGGTCGGGTACCTCGCCGCAGCCGCGGTCGTGCCGTTCGCCCCGGCGAGCGCCGCCACGACGACGTACTCCGCACCGACGTCGAGCGTGCCGGACCTCACCTTCCCCGGGTACGGCGCCACGGCGGTCGAGGCGACCGACTTCCCGGAGAGCCTCCGGACGAGCGGGGACACGAAGCCGCGGTCCATCGCGAGCATCTCGAAGGTCGTCACCGCGCTCGTCGTCCTCGACGAGAAGCCGTTGCAGCCGGGGGAGTCCGGGCCGTCGATCGCGTTCAACCCCAGCATGCAGGCGCTGTACGCGAAGTACCTCGCGGTGAACGGCGAGGTCGCACCGATGCCGAACGGCCTGAAGCTCTCCGAGTACCAGACGCTGCAGGTCATGCTCATGAAGTCGGCGAACAACTACGCGGGGTCGTTGGCGCTCTGGGCCTTCGGGTCCATGGACGCCTACCGTGCGGCGGCGGACGAGTGGCTCGAAGAGCACGACCTGGACCACACGACGATCGAGGAACCGACCGGCCTCGACGCCCACAACACCTCGACCGCGACGGACCTGGTCCGACTCGGGCAGCTCGCACTCGCGAACCCCGTCGTGAAGGAGGTCGTGGGCACCAAGAAGGTGACGGTGCCCGGCGCCGGCGAGATCGAGAACTCGAACAAGCTCCTCGGGCTCGACGGGGTCGAGGGCATCAAGACGGGAACGCTCGACGAGGCCGGCGCCTGCCTGCTGTTCGCGGCGACGTACGAGCGGGGCGGCAAGACCGTCACGGTCGTCGGCGCGATGCTCGGCGGCGTGGACCACGACTCGCTCGACGACGACGTGCAGCGCCTGCTCCGGTCGGTCGCCGACAACTTCCAGATCGTCACCCTCGCGCACGCGGGGCAGACGTTCGGCACCTTCTCGACCCCGTGGCAGGACGAGGCCGACGCCGTGTCGCGGTCCGCGTCCGAGGTCCTCGTCTGGGGGAAGACGACCGTGTCGGCGAAGACGCACCTCGACGAGATCACCCTCGGCACGAAGGGGGAGCGAGTCGGGAAGGTGCGCTTCACGATCTCGGACCACGACCCGGTGACGGTCCCGCTCGTGCTCGAACGACCCATCGAGGACCCGGGCATCTGGTGGCGGTGGACGAACCCGTTCCAGGGCGCGTGACGACGGTGCCGTCCCTGCGCCCCTGGCGGCCCACCGACGCCTCCGTGCTGCTGACGGCGTCGGCCGACCCGGAACTCGCTCGGCAGCTCGGCGGCCGGACGTTCGACGACGAGACGGCTGCTTCGGCGTTCATCGCGGCGACGTACCGGTTCGACGGACACGCCCGGAACTGGGCCGTCGTCGACGACGGCGTCCTCGTCGGGAACGTCGGCGTGACGGCCATCGAGCACACCCACGGCACCGCCTGGATCTCCTACTGGCTCACCGCGGAGGCCCGCGGCCGCGGACTCGCGACGCGCGCCCTCGTCACTGCAGCCGACGACGCGTTCGGTCTCGGTCTGCACCGCCTCGAACTCGGGCACCGCACGAACAACCCGGCGTCCTGCGCGGTCGCCACCCGGGCGGGCTTCCGTGCCGAGGGGGTCGAACGCGACAAGCTCCGCTACGGCGACGAGCGCTTCGACGTCGAGACCCACGCCCGCCTCGCCACGGACCCGGCACCGGACGTCACCGGGCTGCGGTCCGTAGTGTCGGACGTGTGACGACGACGTTCCCCCGGTCCACCCCGTCCGCCCTCGGCATCGACGCCCGCGGCATCGCCCGGTTCCTCGACGCCCTCGAGTCGACGCCCGACGTCGAGCCGCACAGCATCGTGCTGCTGCGGCACGGCCAGGTCGCCGCCGAGGGGTGGTGGGCGCCGTACGCGAGCGACCGCGTGCACCTGCTGTACTCCCTCAGCAAGAGCTTCACCGCGGCGGCGGTCGGGATCGCGGTCCGCGAGGGCCTCCTTGACCTCGACGCCACTGCGCTGTCGTACTTCCCGGAGCTCGACGCGGACGTCACCGACGTGCGCAGCCGCCGGATCCGCGTCCGGCACCTGCTCGCGATGGCGAGCGGCCACCGCGAGGAGACCCTCGACCGTGCCCGCGCCGCCGACCCGGATAACACCGTCCGCGGGTTCCTGCTCACCCCGCCCGACGAGGAACCCGGCACGGTCTTCGCGTACAACCAGCCCTGCACGTACACCCTCGGCGCGATCGTCCGGCGGGTCAGCGGCGGGTCGCTCGTCGACTACCTGCGCCCTCGGCTCCTCGACCCGCTCGGTATCGACGACCTGGCCTGGCGCCGCGACGAGACCGGTGCCGAGCTCGGCTTCAGCGGGTGCTACGCGCCCACCTCGGCGATCGCGGCCCTCGGTCAGCTGTACCTGCAGCATGGAGTCTGGAACGGCGAGCGAATCCTCGACGAAGACTGGGTCGCGGCCGCCACGAGCACGCAGGTGGCGAACCCCGACGAGGGCAACCCGGACTGGAGCCAGGGCTACGGCTTCCAGTTCTGGATGGCCCGCCACGGCTTCCGCGGCGACGGCGCGTACGGCCAGTTCTGCGTCGTCCTGCCCGACCAGGACGTCGTGCTGGCGCTCACCGGGCAGAGCCTCGACATGCAGGCCGTCCTCGACGCGGCCTGGCTGCACCTCCTGCCCGCCGTCGACGCTGCGGACGTCGACGCGGCCGGGGACACCGGCCTGGAGGCACGGCTCGCCTCCCTCGGGCTGCCCGCGGTCGCGGGTGGTCGCCTCCCCGACCTCGCTGCCACCGGTCCCTTCCGGGGCGACGAGATCGACGGACTCGCGTTCACCCGCGACGGCGATCGCTGGCGCGCGGCCCTCGACGTCGACGGCGGGACGCTCTCGGTGCCGGTCGGCGAGGGGGAGTGGGCCGTCGACGGTCCCCTCGCGGGGAGTGGTGCGGTCGCGCCGGACGGCACCGTGCTCGTCGACGTGCGGTTCGTGGAGACGCCGCACCTCGCGCACCTGCGGGTCGACCTCGCGTCCGGGACCGCGACGGCGTCGTGGGCCACGCAGCCGCTGCACGACGGGCCGTTGACGCTGCGGCGTCCGGCAGACTGAGGGGCCGGCTGCGGAGGCGCCGCTCCGACTACGGGGTGTCGGACTTGTGCTCGACGACGTCCTGCAGCTCGGGGCGCTTCGGGGTCACGCCATCGCCGGAGGACGTGTGCTTGATCCGCCGCACCACCCACGGCACGAGGTACTCGCGCGCCCAGCCGAGGTCCTCGGCGCGGGCCTCCCGCCACGGGCGGGCCTCGAGTGGTTCCGGGTTGAACGGTTCGAGCCCGTGCTCGACACCGAGCGCGTCGAGCACAGCGGCAGCGACGGTGGCGTGGCCCATCGGGGAGTGGTGCAGGCGGTCCGGCGCCCACATCCGCGGGTCACGGAGGACCCGGAGCGCCCACATGTTCGCCACGAGGGCGCCGTGCTTCAGCGCGATGGCGTGCAGGTTCTCGTTGTAGATCGCCGTCTTGCCGCGGACCATCCCGAGCACCGGGGTCATGCCGACGTCGGGGCCGGTGAAGAGCACCACGGTCGCGCCGTCGCTCCGCAGCCGCGACACCATGGCATCGACCCGCTCGGCGAGTTCGTCCGGGTCGGATCCGGGACGGATGATGTCGTTGCCGCCGGCCGACACCGTGACGAGGTCCGGTCGGAGCGCGAGCGCCGGTTCGACCTGCTCGTCGATGATCTGCTGGAGCAGACGGCCGCGGATCGCCAGGTTGGCGTAGGCGAAGTCGTCGGTCTGGTTCGCCAGCACCTCGGCGACGCGGTCGGCCCAGCCGCGGTTCCCGCCGGGCACGGTGGGGTCGGGGTCACCGATCCCCTCAGTGAACGAGTCACCGATCGCGACGTACCTGGACCACGGATGACGATCTGACACGTCTCGGACCATAGTCTCGTGGCATGACGAAGGCCAACCCCGCGGCGGTGCTGGGAGACGAGCTGCTGGCGCGCATCGCCGCCCGTGCGCCCGGCTACGACGCCGCGAACGCGTTCTGCACCGAGGACCTCGACGAACTCCGGGCGGCCGGGTACCTGCGGCTCGGCGTGCCCGTCGAACGCGGCGGTGCCGGACTCGGGCTCGCCGCGACGACCGCGGTGCAGCGGCGGCTCGCGGAGGCCGCGCCGGCGACGGCGCTGGGCCTCGGGATGCACCAGGTCTGGGTGCAGGCGGCGCGCGCGGTGTCCGCGCGAGGTGAGTCGTTCCTCCAGGCCGTCACCGACCACGCGGCGGACGACCACCTGCTCGCGTTCGGCGTGAGCGAGCCGGGCAACGACGCCGTGCTGTTCGACTCGCTGACGATGGCGGAGCCGGACGGCGACGGCGGCTACCGCTTCACGGGCACGAAGGTGTTCACCTCGCTCGCACCGGCGTGGGACGTGCTGAGCGTCTTCGGCAAGGACGAGTCCGGGCCGGAACCGCGCCTCGTGCACGGCTTCGTGATGCGGTCCGACGGGGACGTCGAGCACCTGGACGACTGGGACACGCTCGGGATGCGCGCGACCCAGAGCCGGACGACGGAGCTCCGCGGCGTGCACGTGCCGGCCGCCCGGATCGTGCGGACCCTGCCCGTCGGGCCGAACCAGGACCCGCTCGTGTTCGGGATCTTCGCGTCGTTCGAGCTGCTCATCGCCTCGGTGTACGTCGGGATCGCCTCGCGTGCGGTGTCGCTGGCGGTGTCGGCGGTGCGGTCGCGCGCATCGCTGGACGGAACGCCGCGGTCCGAGGACCCGGACGTCCGCCGGGCCATCGCGGACCTGCGCGGGACGGTCGACGCGATCGAGCTGCAGGTGTCCTCGCTCGCCCGGTCGGTCGACGAGCTCGACGACCTCGGGCCGCGGTGGTTCCCGCTGCTCGTCGGCACGAAGGCGCGCGCGGTCGATGCTGCGCAGCACGTGGTGGACGAGGCGATGCGGGTGGTCGGCGGCGGGGCCTACCGGGCCGGTGGTGAGCTCGCGCGCCTGGCTCGGGACGTCCGGGCGGGGCAGTACCACCCGTCATCGCGGGACTCGGCGGCGCGGACGATCGCGGCGTCGGTGCTGGGGCCGCTCGTCTGACGCGTGGCACCCCTCGCACCGTGCGAGGGCCGTGCGAGGGCCGTGCGAGGTCTGCGCGCACGGCCGGCCGTACGGTGCGAGGTTCCATGCACTGTGGGAGCGCGCAGCCCTCGCACACTGGTCGGAACCTCGCACCGTGCCGACCCCGACGCCCCCAACTAGTTCGCTTGCGGTACCATTGGCCTCCCGAGCGAACAGGAGGCGGCCGGAGCGTGCCGAGGACCGAGACCACGAACCGGACCGCCCCGCGGCGACGGACCCGCACCCAGCGACTGACCGACCGTGCCCTCGCGCTCGACCCCGGGCTCGTGAAGACCGACGGAGCCCTCCGCACCCTCGTCGCCGTCCCGGCCGGCATGGCCGTCGGCTACGTGATCGCGACGGCGTTCGGGCTGCCGGCGATCCTCGGCGTGATGATCGGCGCGATGCCGGCCTTCATCACCTGCCTGGTGATCGTCGACCCGAGCACCGGCCGGACCGCCGCGCGCACCGGGGCGGTCCTCGTGCCGTTCGTCGTCGCGCTCGCGGGGAGCATCGCCCTGCAGCCGTTCCGCCTCCTCGAGCTCGTCCTCATCATCGTGCTGCTGTTCCTGCAGTTCGCTGCGGCGTCGTGGGGAGCGTGGGCGGCGGACGCGGCGATCGTCGGGTTCGCCGGGTACCTGTGCGGTCTCCTGCTGCCGCTGCCCGAGACGAGTGTGGTCCCGCTCGGGCTCGTCGTCGCCGGATCCCTCGCCGTGACGATCGTCGTCCGGCTGCTGCTCCGGCCGAACCCGCACCGCGCGCTGCTCCGGACCCGTCGCGGGTTCGTCGCCCGGGGTTCCGACGTGCTCGAGGCCTCCGCGGCCGTCCTCGCCGCCGGGACCGTCGGTGCCGCCGCCGACGACCCGCGCGCCCGACGCCGTGCCCTCCGACGCCTGGGCCGAGCCCGGGACCGCTACCACGAGATCGCCCTGACGGTCGACGGCATGCTCGCCGCGAGCGGGGTCGACGCCGACACCGCCGCCGAGGAACTGCACCGACTGGTGTTCGACACGCACTTCGCGATCGACGAGCTCGGCCGCGGGGCCGGGGCGCTGGTCGAGCACGGCGCACCGTCGGACGTCCGGCACGCCGCACTCCGGGCGTTCACGGTCGTCCTCCGGCACGGCGGCAGCCACGGCGAGGACGCGGCGCACACCCTGCTCGCCCGCTACGGGATCACGGCATCGGCGGCCGACGAGGGATCCCGGACCACCGCGATCGTGCGTCGGATGGCAGCCGAGTTCGCCGACCTGCGCTCCGCCGGACTCCGGTGGCGCGAACTCCGCGACGAGCTGCCCCGCCGCGGAGCCGGTGTCCCGTTCGCCACGCCGGTGATCCTGGCCGGTGGACGCCCGGCCGGAGCCGTGCCCGTCCTCGCGGACGCCGTCGCCGAGGGGCCGTGGCGACGCTGGCACCTCACGGCGTCGCTCCGGACCGCCGTGCACGCCGCCATCGCCGTCGCGATCGTCGAGCCCCTCGCCCTCATGCTCGACGGCAGCCGGTTCTACTGGGGCGTCATCGGCGTGATGATCGTCCTCGCCGGCACGAACACCACGCACGAACGGATCCGGAAGGGTCTGCACCGCGGCGTCGGGACGGTCGTCGGGGGAGCCGTCGGCATCGTCCTCGTGCACCTGCTCGGCACGACGCACCCGTGGGTGACGATCGTGCTGGTGTGCGTCCTGCTCGCCGTCGGCACGTACGGCTTCGGTGGCGTGTACTCGGTCTGGGCCGCGTGCCTCGTGGTCGTCCTCTGCCAGGTGTACGCGTTCTCCGGCACCTTCACCGACTCCCTCATCCCGATGCGGCTCGCCGAGAACCTGCTCGGCGCCGCGGTCGCGGTGCTCGTCAGCGCGGTCGTCTTCCCGATCGCCACCCGTGCCGTCATCCGGCGTGCGGTGCGGAGGCAGCTGGTCGCGGTCCGCGCGTTCGTGCTCGCGCTGGTGGGGGTCGAGGCCGACGACGAGGCGGAGGCTGGCGACGCGGCGGAGTCGGCTCGTGCCTCCCGACCGACCGACGAAACGGCGACGGACCTGCGCGCCCGGTCGCGCGCCGTCGACGCGGCCACCTACCAACTCGACGCGGTCCTGCGGCCGATGGTCCGCTTCCCGACCGGCGGGCCGGCACGCGCCGACGCCAGGACGCGCGCGTCCCTGCGGGCGGCCGCGACGTTCGCGCGCGAGGCAGCCGGGAGGCTCGGTGCGGCCCCGCAGGACCCACCAGCCGCCCTGCGTGGTGCGGCCGAGAGCCTCGCCGCCTCGATCGCGCAGCTCGCGGACGGCATCGTGGCCGGCCCACGGTCCGCCACGTCGGTGGCGGTCTGGGTGCGGGTCGGCGACCAGCTCGACGAGGCGGTCGCGGCCGTCTCCGGACGCCCGGACGAGCCTGCGGTCGAGACGGCCGCGCACGCGCTCGGGCGCATCGACGAGGCGCTCGCGCTGCTCGCCGACCGCCACCACGCGACGGTCGTCGGGGCGATGTCGGTGGGGCCTGGCATCATCGCCGTGTGAGCAAGCAGGACGGACGCAACCGACTGGTGTCCGACGCGCCCGTCGACGACCTGACGGCGAGCGTGCTGCACGTCGACATGGACGCCTTCTTCGCCTCCGTCGAGCTGCTCGACCGGCCGGACCTCCGTGGGTTGCCGGTGATCGTCGGGCACGACTCCGACCGCTCCGTGGTGACCGCCGCCACGTACGAAGCGCGCAAGTACGGCGTGAACTCCGCGATGCCGATGGCCGTGGCCAAGCGTCGGTGCCCGGCCGCGATCATCGTCGAGCCGCACTTCGAGAAGTACCGCGCCAAGTCCGACGCCGTGATGGCCGTGTTCGACCGCTTCACGCCCCGGGTGGAGAAGCTCGGCATCGACGAAGCGTTCCTCGACGTCGCTGGTGCGATCCGGCTGTACGGCACCCCGTGGGAGATCGGCCGCGCGATCCGTGCCGCCGTCTTCGCCGAGACGGGCCTGCACTGCTCCGTCGGTGCCGCGTCGACCAAGTTCGTGGCGAAGCTCGCGTCCAGTCGCGCCAAGCCGGACGGCCTCCTCGTGGTGCCGGCTGCCGACACCGTCGCGTTCCTGCACCCGCAGCCGGTGTCCGCGCTGTGGGGCGTCGGCGGCAAGACCCAGGAGACCCTCGAGCGTCGCGGCATCCGGACCGTGGGCGACCTCGCGACGACTCCGCTCGGGTCGCTCGTCTCCGCGCTGGGTCCGGCAGGTGGGCAGCGGCTGCACGACCTCTCCTGGGGCCGTGACCCGCGGGTGGTCGAGGACGGTGTCGGCGAGAAGTCGATCGGGCACGAGATGACCTTCGGGCGTGACCTGACCGAGCGAGACGACGTCGCCCGTGAACTCCTGCGCCTCGCCGACAAGGTGGCGGTCCGGCTCCGGCGCGCCGACGTCCAGGCCCGGACCGTCGCGCTCAAGGTCCGCTACACCGACTTCACCACGCTGACCCGGTCCCGCACCCTCGCCGAACCCACCGACGTCGCCAAGCGCCTGCACCGCGAAGCCGTCGAGCTCTACGACGTCCTGCACCGGCCGGGCAACCAGATCCGGCTCATCGGCGTCCGCGGCGAGAACCTCGTGCCGGCCGCGGCGAGCAACGCGCTGTGGGACGACGACGCGCCGTGGCGCGACACCGAGACGACGGTCGACGCGGTCGCCGCGCGCTTCGGCGCGGGCGTGCTCCGACCGGCTTCCCTGGTCCGCGGCACGCCCGAGGGACACGTCCCGCACGCTCGGCAGGACCGAGGGTGACGGTAGAATCGTCCGAAGTGAGCGCAGCCGAGTACACCGATCAACCAGCTGCCGGGGACCAGTCCGCGGCGCTGTGGGACGACGCACCCGCTGCACCCGAGCACCCCGTCGTCGCGCACGACGAGGCTGTCGCCGCTGCCGAGGCAGCCGGCAACTCGGCCGTCCAGAACCTGTCGCCGGCCTTCCCGGACCGCGCGGCCTGGGGTACCGCGTCGAAGCTGCGCGCCTGGCAGGTCGAGGCGCTGACGAAGTACTTCGAGACCGAGCCGCGCGACTTCCTCACGGCCGCCACCCCCGGCGCCGGCAAGACGACCTTCGCGCTCCGCCTCGCAACCGAACTGCTGGCCCGCGGCACCGTCGACCGGATCGTCGTCGTGGCCCCGACCGAGCACCTCAAGCGGCAGTGGGCGGACTCCGCCGACCGCGTCGGCATCCGGATCGACCCGATGTTCAAGAACGGCGACGGCATGTTCGGCCGGCACTACCAGGGCGTGGCGATCACGTACGCCCAGGTCGGCATGAACCCCGAGGTCCACCAGAAGATCACCGCCGGCGGCAAGACGCTCGTCATCCTCGACGAGGTCCACCACGGCGGCGACGCCCTGACCTGGGGTGACGGCATCAGGGAGGCCTTCTCGAAGGCCACCCGACGCCTCTCCCTGTCGGGCACCCCGTTCCGCTCCGACACCGCCCCGATCCCGTTCGTGCAGTACGCCCCCGACGAGCAGGGCATCCGCACCTCGATCTCCGACTACAACTACGGGTACGGCCGCGCACTGAAGGACGGCGTCGTCCGTCCCGTGCTGTTCATGGCCTACGCCGGGCAGATGCGCTGGAAGACCCGGATGGGCGACGAGATGTCGGCCTCCCTCGGGGAGCAGGTCACGAAGGACATCACCGCGCAGGCCTGGCGCACGGCGCTCTCGCCCGAGGGCGAGTGGATGCCGGCGGTCCTGTCCGCGGCCGACAAGCGCCTGACCGAGGTCCGCCGTGGTGTGCCGGACGCCGGCGGGCTCGTCATCGCCACGGACACCACCACGGCCCGCGCGTACGCCCGGATCCTGCAGCAGATCACGGGGGAGCGCCCCACGGTCGTCCTCTCCGACGAAGCCGCCGGATCGAGCCGGATCAGTGCCTTCGCGGACGACACCTCCCGCTGGATGGTCGCCGTCCGCATGGTGTCGGAAGGCGTCGACGTCCCACGGCTCTGCGTCGGGGTCTACGCCACGAGCGCCAGCACGCCGCTGTTCTTCGCCCAGGTGATCGGCCGCTTCGTGCGCGCACGGCGCCGTGGCGAGACGGCGTCGGTGTTCCTGCCGAGCGTGCCCGGGCTGATGGCCCTCGCGGCGTCGCTCGAACTCGAGCGCGACCACGCACTGGACCGCCCGAAGGACGCCGACGACGGGATGTACAACCCCGAGGACGCCATGGTCGCCGAGGCCAACAAGGAGGACCGGGCGTCCGAGAGTCTTCTCGAGGTCCAGCCGTTCGAGGCGCTCGACTCGCAGGCGTCGTTCGACCGGGTCCTCTACGACGGCGGCGAGTTCGGCACCGGCGGTGAGGTCGGCTCGCTCGAGGAGCTCGACTTCATCGGGATCCCGGGGCTGCTCGAACCCGACCAGGTGCGCGACCTGTTGCGTGCGCGACAGGCGACCCAGGCGAAGCGCGCCAAGGGGCGGACCCCGAAGGACGGGATGCCGAAGGCCCCCGTCGCCGAGGACCGCCCGATGTACCAGACGATCAAGGAGCAGCGGTCCGAGCTGCACCGGCTCGTCTCGATCTGGTCGCGGCACTCGAACGAGCCGCACGGCGCCATCCACGCCGAACTCCGCCGCATCAGCGGGGGCCCGGCCGTGGCGCAGGCGAGCATCGAGCAGATCCAGAAGCGCATCGACGTGCTGCGCTCCCGCATCGGCGGCCGCCGGTGAGCACCGCGTGATCGAGGCCGTCGACGACCGCACCTGGTACGTCAAGCGGGACGCGGAGTCCTCTCCCGAGGCGATCATCGACCGGTTCGGCGGTGGGTACCGGCTGCGTCGGTTCTCCCTCACGGAGTCTCGTCGCACCCCGCACGGCGTCTACATGGGCATCGAGCTCGCCGAGACCGCCTGGTGGCGTCTGCGCGACCGCCCGCGCGGCTCATGACATCACAAGCCGTATTCGGGTAGACCGGGGGAATGGCAGACTCCATCCCTCACGTCCTCGTCCTCGGCGGCGGCTCCGCCGGCTACACCACCGTCAAGCAGCTCCAGAAGCACGCGGCCACGGTGCCGATGCGGATCACGCTGGTGGACCAGAACACCTACTACACCTACCTGCCGTTCCTGCCGGAGGTCGCCGGCGGCCACATCGCCCCGAAGGACGTCACGGTCGAGCTGCGTCGTGCGCTCCGGAAGACCCGCGTCATCCAGGGCAAGGTCACCGGCATCTCGTCGGCCGACAAGACCGTCTCCATCGCCACGGCCGGTGGTGACGACCGCACGCTCGGCTACGACCAGCTCGTCGTCGCCCTCGGTTCGGTCACGCGCACGTTCCCGACCCCGGGGCTCGAGGAGTACGGCGTCGGCTTCAAGAGCGTCGAGGAAGCCGCCTACGTGCGCGCGAAGCTCCTCGACAACATCGCGAAGGCCGCAGCCACCCGTGACGAGGACGAGCGTCGTCGTCTGCTCACGAGCATCTTCGTCGGCGGTGGCTACACCGGCGTCGAGGCGATCGGTGAGCTGTTCGACGTGTCGCAGGCCGCCATCAAGACCTACCCGTCGCTCGCGGGGGAGCACCCGCGCTGGGTCCTCATCGACGCGCTCGACCGCGTCGCGCCCGAGGTCGGCCCCGAACTGTCGAAGTGGACCCTTGAGGCCCTGCGCGCCCGCGGCATCGACGTCCGCCTGAAGACCACGATGCCCAGCTGTGAGGGCGGCGTCGTGAAGCTCTCCGACGGCGACGAGTTCGCCACCGGGCTGCTCGTGTGGACGGCCGGCGTGAAGCCGAACCCGCTCCTCGACGCGTCTGACCTGCCGCGCGGCCCGAAGGGGCACCTCGCCGCGAACGCGAAGCTCCAGGTCGAGAACGAGGAGACGCACGAGGTCGTCCCGGGCGTCTGGGGTCTCGGTGACGTCGCGCAGGTCCCCGACCTGACCGCCGACAAGCAGCCGGCGTACTACCCGCCGAACGCGCAGAACGCCGTCCGTCAGGCCGTGGTGGCCGCGGACAACGTGGTCGCGACGATCACGGGCAAGCCCCTCGAGGAGTACCGCCACCCCTCGATCGGCACCGTCGCGTCGTACGGTGTCGCGAAGGGTGCCGCGAACATCAAGGGCATCAAGATGACGAACCTGCTCGCCTGGCTCGCGCACCGGGCGTACCACGTGTACGCGATGCCGACGCTGAACCGCAAGGCCCGCATCATCATCGGCTGGGTCACCGGCGCCGTGTCGGGTCGCGACGCGACCTCGCTCATCAAGGAGACGGACCCCCGCAGCAACTTCGTCGAGGCGTCGAAGAGCTAGACGCGACCGTCTGACGGCCTGGAGGCGCGGTGCCAGCTGGCACCGCGCCTCCAGTCCGTTGGTGGGTGCGCTGGGACGCACGCTGCCCGGCCGACCCGGAACGACATCCCCGACGTCGTACGACAGCGCAGTTGTCGTTCCGTGCCGTCTGCAACTGTTGCACCCGCGGCCCTGCGACGACTCCGACGTCGTACGACACCGGAGTTGTCGCACCGCCCGCCTCCCGGCTCGACCCGACGGCCGTTCGCACGCGTATCCCGACACCGCACGCGTCGATCGACACGCGCGGTGTCTACGCATGCACGCGCATCGCATGCACGCGCACGTTCCGACATCGCACGCGTCGATCGACAGCGGTAATGTCGCAGCTGTTGCACCCGCGGCCCTGCGACGACTCCGGCGTCGTACGACATCGGAGTTGTCGCACCGCCCGTCTCCCAGGTCGACCCGACGGCCGTTCGCACGCGTGTATCGACATCGTACGCGTCGATCGACAGCCGCAATGTCGCACCCCCCCACCGCGGCCCCCGACCTACCGGAGCAGAGCGTCGGAGGTGACCCGACCTTCCAGAGGTGACCGCGGGAGGCCGTGAGCGCAGCGAACCGGCCTGAGGCGGTGGCGCCCCGAGCGGAGCGACGGCGCCACTCGCCGGGAAGGCACGAACGCGAAATGCCCCCGACCGAAAGGTCAGGGGCATTCACTTCGCGTGTCCGAGGGGGGACTTGAACCCCCACGCCCTAATACGGGCACTAGCACCTCAAGCTAGCGCGTCTACCAATTCCGCCACCCGGACAGGGTGTCTGGTGTCTGTTTCCCGGGTTTTCCCCGGCGTTCCTGCCGAGAGAAGACACTAGCACGGCTCTGAACGCACGATGAACACGGCCGCGCATCCCGGGCGCGTCCCGCGGAGTCACGGGCTCCGGCGGGGTCGGTGGCGACCGGTAGCGTGGGGTCATGACGAACCCGGACGCGACGGTGACCGACCTCGAGACGACCGCTGCGATCGCACGCGACCTCATCCGCATCGACACGACGAACTGGGGCGAGGGGAAGTCCCGCGGCGAGACCGAGGCGGCGCACTACGTCGAGGCGAAGTTGCGGGCGCTCGGGCTCGAGCCGCAGCTGTTCGGTTCGGAGCCGGACCGGGTCAGCGTCGTGGCGCGGGTGCCGGGGCGCAACCGGGACAAGCCCGCGCTGGTCGTGCACGGGCACCTCGACGTGGTGCCGGCGGACCCGGCGAACTGGTCGGTCGACCCGTTCGGGGGCGAGGTCAAGGACGGCATGCTCTGGGGCCGCGGCGCGGTCGACATGAAGAACATGGACGCGATGATGCTGACGTCCCTCGCCGACGTCATCGAACAGCAGGGTGCTCCGGAGCGCGACCTCGTGATCGCGTACTTCGCCGACGAGGAAGCCGGTGGCGTCCTCGGTTCGCACCACGTCGTCGAGCACCACCCCGAGGTCTTCGCGGGTGCCAGTGCGGCGATCAGCGAGGTCGGTGGCTACTCGATCACGCTCGGCGACCGTCGGGCGTACCTGCTGCAGACCGGCGAGAAGGCCCTGATGTGGATCAAGCTCGTCGCGAAGGGGACGGCGGCGCACGGCTCGCACGTGATCCGCGACAACGCGGTGACGAAGCTCGCTGCGGCGGTGGCCCGCATCGGCAGCGAGGAGTGGCCGGTCCGCCTGTCGGCGACGACGGACGCGATGGTGGCCGAGGTCGCCCGGTTCCTCGGGGTGGACCCGACGGTGACCGGTCCGGACGAGGTCGCCCTCGCGACGGGGTCGGCCTCGCGGTTCATCCACGCGGCCCTGCACACGACGTCGAACCCGACGGTGCTCAACGCCGGGTACAAGCACAACGTCATCCCGGACCAGGCCGAGGCGCTCGTCGACATCCGCTGCCTCCCGGGCGACGAGGAGTCCGTGCTCGCCCGCGTGCGGGAGCTCGCCGGCGACGACGTCGAGGTCGTGATGTCCTTCCGCGACATCGGGTTGGAGCAGGACTTCGGCGGCCCGCTGGTCGACGCCGTGCGCGACGTCCTCGGCCGCCACGACCCGGGCGCGCCGGTGCTGCCGTACCTGCTGTCGGGCGGGACGGACAACAAGGCGTTGTCGACGCTCGGGATCGCGGGCTACGGGTTCGTGCCGCTGCAGCTGCCGGCCGGCGTGGACTTCCCGGCGATGTTCCACGGTGTCGACGAGCGCGTGCCGTTGGACTCGCTCGCGTTCGGGCGCCGTGTCCTCGGGGACCTGCTCGCCACGTACTGATATTGTGGATGGTCGCCGTCGTGGCGGTGTCCTGACCGACCTCCTGTGAAAGGCCCGCTCGATGCACATCCTCGAGGCGATCTTCCTCGGCTTCGTCCAGGGGCTCACCGAGTTCCTGCCCGTGTCGTCGAGCGCACACCTCCGGATCGTGGGGCTGTTCCTGCCCGACGCGAAGGACCCGGGTGCCGCCTTCACCGCGGTGACCCAGCTCGGCACCGAGACGGCAGTCCTGATCTACTTCTGGAAGGACATCACCCGGATCATCGGGCGTTGGTTCCGTTCCGTCTTCCGGCGGGACGTCCCGAAGGGTGACCCCGACGTCCGCCTCGGCTGGCTCGTGATCCTCGGGACGATTCCGATCGGCATCGCCGGGCTCCTGCTGAAGGACTCGATCGAGACCACGTTCCGGTCGCTCTGGATCGTGGCGATCGTCCTCATCGTGTTCGGCATCGTGCTGGGAGTGCTCGACGTCGTCGGCAAGAAGGTCCGGCGCATCGAGCACATGACCTTCGGCGGCGGCATCCTGATCGGCCTCGCGCAGATGCTCGCACTCGTGCCCGGCGTCTCGCGCTCCGGGGCGACCGTGTCGATGGGGCTCGCGCTCGGCTACACCCGTCCGGCGGCTGCGCGCTTCGCGTTCCTGCTGGCCGTGCCCGCGGTGTTCCTGTCCGGCCTGTACGAGGCCGCGACGAGCCTCGGGGACACCGGAGCACCGTTCGGCATCGCGGACACGCTGATCGCGACGGTCGTGGCGTTCGTCGTCGGCTTCGTGGTGATCGCGGCGTTCATGAACTACATCAGCAAGCGCAGCTTCATGCCGTTCGTCGTCTACCGCATCGCACTCGGTATCGTTCTCCTCGTGTTGTTGTCGCTCGGAGTGATCCAGCCGTGAGGGCCTGGCAGGTCCCGTCCGTCCCCGAAGTCCCCGGTTCCGCGCCCCGACCCGTCGTGCACGACACGGCGACCGGCAAGCCCGTCGACCCGACGGGCGGTGAGGAACGTGCCGCGCTCTACGTGTGCGGCATCACTCCGTACGACGCCACCCACCTCGGGCACGCGGCCACCTACCTGGCGTTCGACACGCTCGGGCGGGTCTGGCGCGACGCGGGGTTCGAGGTCGAGTACGCGCAGAACACCACCGACGTCGACGACCCGCTGCTCGAGCGTGCTGCCCGTGACGGCGTCGACTGGCGCGACCTCGCGGCGTCGCAGATCGAGTTGTTCCGCCGCGACATGGAAGCGCTCCGCGTCCTGCCGCCGGACGACTACGTGGCGGTCACCGACGAGGTCGAGCGGGTCGCCGAGGCGGTCGCCTTCCTGCAGGAGACCGGCTACGCCTACGACGTCCCGACCGCGGACTCCGAGGGCGACGACGTCTACTTCGACGTGAACCGTCCGACCGAGGCGTGGTCCCTCGGGGACGAGAGCGGCCTCGACCGCGAGACGATGCTGCGGCTGGCCGGCGAGCGTGGTGGCGACCCGGACCGTCCCGGCAAGCGCGACCCCCTCGACCCGCTGCTCTGGCGCGCGGCCCGTGCGGGTGAGCCGAGCTGGGACACGGTCCTCGGCGCCGGACGCCCGGGCTGGCACATCGAGTGCAGCGTCATCGCCGGCGACCGTCTCGGCCTGCCGATCAGCGTGCAGGGCGGCGGCAGCGACCTCGTCTTCCCACACCACGAGATGAGCGCAGGGCACGCCGCCGCGCTCGCGCACCAGCCCCTCGCGAACGCCTACGTGCACACCGGGATGATCGCCTACCGGGGCGAGAAGATCTCGAAGTCGCTCGGCAACCTCGTCACGGTGCGGGGGCTGCTCGACGACGGCGCCGATCCACGGGCGATCCGGCTCGCGCTGCTGTCGCACAAGTACTCCGACGACTGGGAGTGGTTCGACTCCGAGCTCGCCAGTGCCGTGACGCGACTGGCGACCTGGGACGCGTGGGCGTCCGGTGCCGACGCCGGGCACGCGGACGACGCCGCCGAGGTGGTCGCGCGGGTCCGTGCCCGCGTCGCGGACGACCTCGACACGCCCGGTGCGGTCGCGGCCGTCGACACGGCGATCGCCGGTGGCACCGCGGTGACGCCGGAGCTCGTCGACCTGGTCGACGCCCTGCTCGGCATCCGCCTGGGCTGACGCGCGGCCCGCGTCCCGGCGCGTGGTCGCACGGCGCGCCGCGTGCGTGTCGCCGGGGTCGCACGGCGCGCCGCGTGCGCGTCGCCGAGGTCGCACGAAATGTCGTGCGGACGGAGTACGGGCGGCACGTTCCGCGACCTCGCGGGGCGGGACTGGTCGGGAGCGCCCCGCGCCCGAAGCGACCCACCGACGGACTGGAGGCGCGGTGCCAGCTGGCACCGCGCCTCCAGTCCGTCCGTGGGGTGCGTCTACTGCGGCGGCTGCGGCGGACGGAACCCCTCGCCGCCGGCCGTGCCGCCGTCCTTGCCGTCCTTGCGCTCCCGACGACGCAGGTACTGCTCGAACTCCTGCGCGATGGCGTCGCCGGACGCCTCGGGCGAGTCGACCGTGTCACGTGCCTGCTCGAGCTGGCCGATGTAGGACGCCATGTCCTCGTCGTCGGCCGCGAGGGCGTCGATGCCCTCCTCCCACTCGGTCGCGTCGTCGAGCAGCGACCCGCGCGGCACGGTGACGTCGGTGAGCTCCTCGATCTTGTCGAGCAGCGAGAGGGTGGCCTTGGGCGACGGCGAGTTGTGCACGTAGTGCGGCACCGAGGCCCAGAGCGACAGGGTGGTCAGGCCGGCCTTGTCCATGGCGTCGGCGAGCACCCCGAGGATGCCCGTCGGTCCCTCGTACGAGGAGCGGTCGACGTCGAACGCGGCACGCACGCCGGCGTTCTCGCTCGACACGAAGACCGAGATCGGTCGGGTGTGCGGGACGTCGGCGAGCATCGCGCCGACGAAGACCACGGCGTCGATGGAGTAGACGTCGGCGAGGTCGATGATCTCGGCGCAGAAGCCCCGCCAGGTGCGCGAGGGCTCCGGTCCGACGAGCACGAAGACGTCACGCTCGGTGGGGGAGCCGGTCGCGCCGATCACGGGCCGTCCCTCGGCGCCGGGGCCGTGCAGGACGATGCGGGGCCACTGGACGCCGCGGCCGCCGTTCTCGTCGGTGCCGACGTTCGGACGGTTGAACTGGTAGTCGACGTACCGCTCGCCGTCGAGCTCACGGAGCTCGTCGAGTTCGAGCGACTCGACGATGCGCCTGGCGAGACCGCTCGCCGCTTCTCCGGCGTCGTTCCAGCCCTCGAACGCGACGACGAGCAGTCGTCCGTCACTGAAGGGGGAGTGCTGTGGCACGGACGGGACCTCCTGGTGGTGGAGCGGGGCGGGAGCGGCGCAGGCCGCACTCGGCCGGACACGATTCAGGCAACAAGGATAGGGCTGTCGGCGTTCCCCACGCCCGCCCGTCCGCGCTGAGCGGAAAGCGCGTCGGACCGCCCCGGTAGACTCGTCGCCCGTGACCGCCCAGCATCCCGACCGAGTCCTGCCCGCAGCCGTGCTGTGGGACATGGACGGCACGATCATCGACACCGAGCCGATCTGGCAGCAGTCCCAGGTCGAGCTCACCGACCGCTACGGCGTCGTCTGGACCCACGAGGACGGCCTGGCCCTGGTGGGCAGCGGCCTCGAGCGCTCGGGGGAGATCCTCCGCGACAAGGGCGTCGACATGGAGGTCGAGGAGATCATCCAGTGGATGACCGAGTACGTCATGGTGCGACTGCGCGACGCCGAGCTGCCGTGGCGTCCGGGCGCGCGTGAGCTCATCGAGGGACTGCACACCCGTGGCATCCCGACCGCGCTCGTGACGATGTCCCGTCGCAAGATGGCCCTCGTCGCGGCCGAGGCCCTGGGCGATCGCGGCTTCCGGGTCGTCGTCGCCGGTGACGACGTCGAGCGCCCGAAGCCCTTCCCGGACGCCTACCTGTCCGCCGCCGCACAGCTCGGGGTCGACGCCACCGCCTGCGTCGCCATCGAGGACTCCGCGACCGGGGTCGCCTCGGCCGTCGCCTCCGGGGCCGTCACGGTCGCCGTCGAGCACATCGTCCCGCTGTCGGACATCACCGGCGGCGACGTGCACCTGACCACCCTCGTCGACGTCGACGTCGACCGGCTCCTCGAGCTGACCGGTCCGGCACTCGCCGCCCGCACCCAGGAGGTCGCACGATGACCGACGCCGTCCCGAACCCCGCCGACGCCACGGCAGCCCTGCCGCACACCGCCGGCGGCGCGCCGCACACCCCGCCGCGCGGGCCGTTCCGGGCCGGGGACCGTGTGCAGCTGACCGGTCCGAAGGGCAAGCTGACGACGCTCTCGCTCGAGGTCGCCGGCGAGTACCACACCCACCGCGGTGTGCTCCGCCACGACGACGTCATCGGTCAGCCGGACGGCTCCGTCATCCGGGCGAGCACCGGCGACGAGTACCTCGCGCTGCGCCCGCTCCTCAACGACTACGTGATGTCGATGCCCCGCGGCGCAGCGATCGTCTACCCGAAGGACGCCGCCCAGATCGTCGCCTTCGCCGACGTCTTCCCGGGTGCCCGCGTGGTCGAGGCCGGTGTCGGCTCCGGCGCGCTCTCCCTGTTCCTGCTGCGTGCGATCGGCCCGACGGGTCAGCTGCAGTCCTTCGAGCGTCGCGAGGAGTTCGCGGCGATCGCCCGGGGCAACGTCGGCACGTTCCTCGGTGCCGTGCCGGACAACTGGTCGGTGACCGTCGGGGACCTCGTCGAGGAACTGCCCGGTGCCACCGAGCCGCAGAGCGTCGACCGCGTCGTGCTGGACATGCTCGCGCCGTGGGAGTGCGTCGACGCCGCAGCCGACGCCCTCGTGCCCGGCGGACTGATCGTCTGCTACGTCGCGACGGTCACGCAGCTGTCCCGTACGGCCGAGGCGCTCCGGGACACCGGCCGCTTCACCGACCCGCAGTCGAGCGAGACCCTCGTGCGCACCTGGCACGTCGAGGGCCTCGCCGTCCGTCCGGACCACCGCATGGTCGGGCACACCGGGTTCCTCGTCACCGCACGTCGGCTGGCAGACGGAGTCGTCCTGCCGAACCTGAAGCGTCGCGCAGGCAAGGTCGAGTTCTCCGACGAGGACATCGAGGCCTGGACCCCCGGTGCCGTGGGCGAGCGATCGGCCAGCGACAAGAAGCTCCGCAAGGTCGCACGCCAGGCAGCTGCCCAGGCCCGCAAGGTCGCAGCGGCCGAGGCGGACGGCGCTGCTGAGAGCGACCGGTAGGCTACGCGACGTGCCCGTCCTGCATCGAACGGAAAGAGGGTCCGTGCGCACCATCCCCGCACTCCTGGTCACCATCGGCCTCGCCGCAGCACTCACCGGGTGCGCGTCCAGCGGGGCCGGCACGACGCCGTCGAGCTGTGCTGCTCCCGGCGCCGCGTCCGAGGCGGTGACCGCCACCGGTTCGTTCGGCAAGGAGCCGAAGGTCTCCGTCCCGAGCGGCCTCACCACGAAGGGGACGCAGGTCTCCGTGCTGAAGACCGGCGACGGGCGCGAGATCGAGGACGGCACCCCCGTCGTCATCGAGTACACCCTGGTCGACGGCGCCACGGGCGAGGTCGCACAGACGAGCGGGTACTCCGGACAGACCGCCCCGATCACCGCCGGTGCCGACAACTACGGTGCCCTCGGTGCCGCACTCGAGTGCGCGCACGTGGGCGACCGCCTGGCCGTCGCGCTGCCGAAGAGCGCGCTGAGCTCCGGCAGCACCGGCGACACGGGCACGAGCTCGAAGAAGACCGAGGACGCGGTCATCGCGGTCATCGACGTCAAGAAGGCCTTCGACGCCCGCGCCACCGGGACGCCGCAGCTCGCGGGTGACAAGATGCCCGCCGTGGTGCTCGCGCCGTCCGGTGCCCCCGGCATCACGATCCCGTCGTGGAAGGCGCCGTCCTCCGACGAGACCCACCTGCTCCGCAAGGGCTCCGGTGCGGAACTGACCGCCAAGGACACCGCGCTCATCAAGTACACCGCCGTCGCGTGGGGCACGGACGGCGCGGACGCGACCGTCGCCGGCTCCAGCTGGACCGACGGCTCGGGTGCGCAGACCGTGCCGCTCGCCAAGGGCCAGGTCGCCGAGGGTGTCCGGAACGCCATCGTCGGACACCGTGTCGGCGACCAGGTGCTCGCGATCGTGCACCAGCAGGGCACCGCCTACGCGTACGTGATCGACGTCCTCGGGAAGGTCTCGAGCTGACCTCGACCGACCGTCCACGGACCACGGCGCGGGTGCACTTCGGTGCACCCGCGCTGCCGTAGGATCGGCTCGTGCCAGCGACCCGTGTGCCCCGTGTGCCTGCCGAGGAACGGCTGTTCAGCCTGGTGCTCGCGCTGCTCTCGACGGAGTCCGGGCTGACGAAGTCCGAGATCCTCGCGAACGTGCAGGGCTACCGCCAGCGGTTCACGACCGGCGGCGACAACGCCTCGCTGGAGCGCCAGTTCGAGCGTGACAAGGACGACGTCCGCGAGCTCGGCATCCCGCTCGAGACGATCGAGACCCCGGGTGCCGCCGGCAACAACCAGACGCTGCGGTACCGGATCCCGAAGGGCGAGTACGACCTGCCCGTCGACGTCCGCTTCACGCCGGACGAGTCCGCGCTGCTGTCGCTCGCGGCGATGGCGTGGCGCGAGGGCGCGCTCTCCGCGGACTCCCGCCGGGGGCTCCTCAAGGTCCGTTCGGCCGGGTCGGAGGACGACGAGGGCGCCGGTGCGCTCGGCGTGGACGCCTACGCCCCGCGCCTCCGGGCCCGGGACGTCGCGTTCGAGCCCCTCCGGGCCGCGCTCGACCGTGCGGCGGCGGTCCGGTTCGACTACATCACGCCCGGCCAGCACGAGGCCCGACGGCGGCAGGTGGCACCCCTCGCGCTGGTCCAGCACGGCGGCCGGTGGATGCTCGCGGCGCACGAGTTCGCCAGCGGCACGGACAAGAACTACCTGCTCTCGCGGATCGTCGGACCGGTCACCCAGTACGAGGTCGGACAGCACCCGGCACCCGCCGGCGCCGGGGAGCGCACGCTCACCGAGCTCGAGCGCATCTGGGGCGCCCGCACCGCGCGGATCCGGGTCGCACCGGGGTCCGACGCCGAACGACGCCTCGCGCGCCGCCGGGACACCGAGACCGACGACGATGGCGTGCTCGTCCTGCACCACGTCGACCCGCAGATCCTCGCCGAGGAACTCGCCGCCTTCGGGCCGGAGGTCCAGGTGCTCGAGCCGGCCGACCTGCGCGACCGCGTGATCGCGCGCCTCCGCGCACTCGTCGCCGACCACGAAGGGACGGACCGTGGCTGAGCAGCAACCGCTCCAGGCGCAGGACAAGCTCGCGTTCCTGCTGGCCCTCGTCCCGTACCTGATCGACCGGGAGCGTGTCTCCGTGGCCGAGGCCGCCCGCCACTTCGGCGTGCCCGAGACCCGGATCCGCCGTGCCGTCGAGCTCATCGCGGTGTCCGGTGTCCCCGGCGAGACGATGCAGTACCAGCACGGCGACCTGTTCGACATCGCGTGGGACGACTTCGACCAGAACGACATGATCGTCCTGACGAACCTCGTCGCGATCGACGACTCGCCCCGGCTCTCCGCCCGCGAGGCCTCGGCCCTCATCGCCGGCCTGCAGTACCTGTCGGCGCTCCCGGAGGCCGCCGACCGCGATGCGATCCGCGCCCTGATGGCGAAGCTCTCCCGCGGTGCCGGGGGAGCGGCGGCGAACGTCGCCGTCGGCCAGGACCTGCACGACGTCGCCCTCGCCACGATCCGCCGAGCCATGGCCGACGGCCGCGGGCTCGCGTTCGAGTACGCCGGTCCGCGCACCCAGGGCGGTCCGCGCCGGGTCGACCCGCTGCGCGTCGAGTCGATCGACACCGACTGGTACCTCCGCGCGTGGGACCTCGACCGGCAGGCGCTCCGGACGTTCCGGCTCGACCGGATGTCGGCCGTCCGGGTCGACGACCGCGCGGCGGAGAAGTCCACCGACGACGTGGTGATCCCCGACACGCTGTTCCAGCAGGCCGCCGAGGACGTCATCGTCACCGTCGAGCTCGACTCGTCGTCGCTGCCGCTCGTGGCGGACTTCCTCGCCGACACCGCCGACGCGCCAGACGACGACGGACGGGTGCGCATCCGACTCGCGGCGTCGAACGGGTTCGACGGCGTGGTGCGCCTGGTCGCCGGCCTGCCCGGGCGTGCGGTCGTGCTCGACCCGCCGGCGGCGCGTGCCGCCGTCCGCGACTTCGCAGCCGCAGCGGTCGCCGCCTACTGAGGCGCGGCCGCGGCGCGGCGGCCCGCGCCGTCCCGTCCCGGATCGGGCGTACCTGATGGAATCGGGCGTACCTGGTCGGTTCTTCCGACCAGGTACGCCCGTTTCCGCTTGCCATCGCACGCGTTCTGGGAAGGACCGGTCCGGCGTGCGCCCCGCGCCCGGCGCGACCCGGCGACGGCCTGGAGGCACGGTGCCAGCCCGCCCCGCGCCTCCCGTCCGCCCAGGGTGCCGTTCCGCGCGTAGGGTGCCGTTTCGCGCGTAGGAGGCCGTCCTTTTCAGCCACCCACGCGCGATTCCGCTTTCCAGGTCGCCCGTGATGGGAAGAACCGCTGGGCCCGCCTGTGCGAACGCACGCACCCGCGGCGGACTGTCGGCCCCGGTCCCGTAGGATCGTGCACATGGCTTCGACGACCGCGCGCGGGCGAGCGAGGCGGACCGGGCGTCCGACGAAGGACACCGACGGCCGCATGTCGCTCGGGCAGCACCTCATCGAGCTGCGTAACCGCCTGTTCAAGGCCGTGATCGCGGTGGCGGTGTGCGCGGTGGGCGGATGGTTCCTCACCCCGTTCGTGCTCGACTCGCTGCGGTCCCCGGTCGCGCAGCTCGCCAAGGTCGGCGGGCACACGGCCGAGCTGAACTTCCCGATGATCACGGGCGCGTTCGACCTCCGGCTGCAGATCGCGATCACGATCGGCATCGTGATCTCGAGCCCGGTGTGGCTGTACCAGATCTGGGCGTTCATCGTCCCGGCACTGGTCCGGCGTGAGAAGCAGTACGTGTTCGGCTTCCTCGGCACCGCGATCCCGCTGTTCTTCGCGGGCTGCTGGTTCGGGTGGTACATCCTGCCGCACGTGGTCGGCATCCTGGGCAGTTTCGTGTCGAGCCAGGACACCTCGATCGTCGACGCGAAGGCCTACTACGACTTCGTCATCAAGCTCATCGTGGCCGTCGGCATCGCCTTCGTGCTGCCGGTGTTCCTCGTGCTCCTGAACTTCGTCGGTGTGCTGTCGGCGAGTTCGATCATGAAGTCGTGGCGGATCGCGATCCTGTGCATCCTGGTCTTCTGCGCGATCGTCACGCCGAGCGCCGACGTCATCTCGATGTTCCTGCTCGCCGTACCGATGATCGTGCTCTACGTCGCGGCGTGCTTCGTCGCGTGGCTGCACGACCGCCGTGTCGCGAAGCGCCAGGCGAAGCTCGACGAAGAGTACGGACTGTGAGTCCCAGCAAGCAGCAGGACGCCGCCGGACCGAGCGCTGCCGAACGGTTCGCCGCTGCGAAGATCCGGAACCGTTCGCGCAACCTCGAGCTGTTCCGCGCGGACCTGCGGTTCGACCTCGACCCGTTCCAGTTCGCCGCGTGCGACGCGCTGGACCAGGGGCGGAGCGTCCTCGTCGCCGCGCCGACCGGTGCCGGCAAGACGATCGTGGCGGAGTTCGCGATCTGGTTGGCGATGCGACAGCCCACGGCGAAGGTGTTCTACACGACGCCGATGAAGGCGCTGAGCAACCAGAAGTACGCCGAGCTGGTGGACGTCTACGGCGAGTCCGAGGTGGGCCTGCTCACCGGCGACACGAACGTGAACCCGCGTGCCCGGGTGGTCGTGATGACGACCGAGGTGCTCCGCAACATGATCTACGCGGACTCCGACCTGCTCGACGACCTCGCCTGGGTGGTGCTGGACGAGGTGCACTACCTCGCCGACCGCTTCCGCGGTGCCGTCTGGGAAGAGGTGATCCTGCACCTCCCGACCGAGGTCCGACTGGTGTCCCTCAGCGCCACCGTGTCGAACGCCGAGGAGTTCGGCGACTGGCTGCAGACCGTCCGCGGCGACACCGACGTCATCGTGTCCGAGGACCGTCCGGTCCCGCTCGAGCAGCACGTGCTCGTCGGGTCGAAGATGGTCGACCTGTTCGACTCCAGCGGTGCGGCGGCGACGAACCGCGTGAACCCCGAACTGCTGCGGCTCGTCGGCGGCGCTGCCCGCAGTGAGCGACACGGTGGCGGACACCGGGGCGGCCGGGGCCGTGGCGGGTACCACGACCGTCGCGGTCCGCGCACCGAGAAGCTGCACCGCGAGCGGATCGCGCACATGCTCGACGAGCGCATGCTCCTGCCCGCGATCTTCTTCGTGTTCAGTCGCAACGGTTGCGACCAGGGCGTCCGCAACGTCCTGCGCTCGGGGCTGTCCCTGACGACGGCACCGGAGCGCAACGAGATCCGCGAGACCGCCGAGTACCACTGCCGGACCCTCCTCGACGAGGACCTCGCCGTCCTCGGCTACTGGGAGTGGCTCGAGGGGCTCGAGCGTGGCGTCGCGGCGCACCACGCCGGGCTGTTGCCGGCGTTCAAGGAGGTCGTGGAGGACCTCTTCCAGCGCAAGCTCCTCAAGGTCGTCTTCGCGACGGAGACCCTGGCGCTCGGCGTGAACATGCCCGCGCGCACGGTGGTGCTCGAGAAGCTCGAGAAGTTCAACGGCGAGGCCCGGGTGCCGATCACCCCGGGGGAGTACACCCAGCTCACCGGTCGTGCGGGTCGACGTGGGATCGACGTCGAGGGACACTCGGTCATCCAGTGGTCCGACGGCCTCGACCCGCAGGCCGTGGCATCGCTCGCGAGCCGGCGCACGTACCCACTGAACTCCTCGTTCAAGCCGACCTACAACATGGCCGTGAACCTCATCGACCAGTTCGGCCGGCAGCGCACCCGCGAGGTCCTGGAGACCTCGTTCGCGCAGTTCCAGGCCGACCGATCGGTGGTCGACCTCGCGCGCAAGGTGCGGTCGCAGCAGGAGTCGCTCGACGGCTACCAGCAGGCGATGCAGTGCCACCTCGGCGACTTCACCGAGTACGCAGCACTGCGCCGTGAGCTCTCCGACCTCGAGCGCACGAACGTGCCCGGCGGCCGCGAGGCCTCGCACGGCGCCCGCGCCGAGCGCCAGGCGGCGATCACCGACGTCCGTCGCCGGATGCAGCGCCACCCCTGTCACGCCTGCCCCGACCGCGAGGCCCACGCCCGCTGGTCCGAGCGCTGGTACAAGCTGAAGCGCGCCAACGACAAGCTCGTCCAGCAGATCCGTTCCCGCACGGGTGCGGTCGCCACGACCTTCGACCGCGTCACCGACGTGCTCCTGCAGCTCGGCTACCTCGTGCCCTCGGGTGACGGCGAGGCGACGGTCGCCGCTGGTGGTCGACGACTGCAGCGCATCTACGGTGAGCGGGACCTCCTGGTGGCCGAGTGCCTCGAGGCCGGGGTCTGGAAGGACCTCACACCCGCGCAGCTCGCCGCGATGGCCGCCACTATCGTCTACCAGCCCCGCCGCGAGGACGCCCCCGGCACCGAGCACGCCCTGCCCCGGGGAGCCTTCCGCCCGGCGCTCGACGAGACGCTCACCATCTGGTCCCGCCTCGACGACATCGAGCGCGACGCCCGGCTCGCGGGTTCGCAGCCGCCCACCCCGGCGGCCGCGGTCGGCATGTTCCGGTGGGCGTCCGGCTCCGCGCTCGACGACGTCCTGCGGACGCTCGACCTGCCCGCCGGCGACTTCGTGCGCTGGTCGAAGCAGGTCATCGACCTCCTCGACCAGATCCGGAACGCGGGCGACGAGGACCTCGCCCAGACCGCCCGACGGGCAACGGACGCGGTCCGCCGCGGCATCGTCGCCTACGCAGCGGTCTGACGGGAGGCACGGTGCAGCTCCTCGACACCACTGCGCGTCCGGCGCGCGGTCACGTCCAGACCGCGCAGGTCCGGCCCGCGCGTGGACCGTTCGACGCACTCCCGCTCGCGCAGGCGTTCCCGCTCGCGGTGATCGGCGGCGTGCTGTTCGCCCTGTCGTTCCCGTCGCCCGGCTGGTGGTTCCTCGCCTACCCCGCCCTCGCGTGCATGTTGCTCGCGGCGATGGGGCAGCGTGCACGGCGCGCCGCCTGGCTCGGCTACGTCGCCGGCGCCGCGTTCTACGTCCCGGCCATCTCGTGGGCGGGCCGCTACCTCGGGCCGGTCCCGTGGTTCGCGCTCGCGTTGTTCGAGGCCGTGTTCTTCGCCCTCGGCAGCGTGGCGATCGCCCTGGCGTACCGCTGGGTCGCCCGCGTGGTTCCGTCGACCGCCGGGCGCGTGTGGGGCCTCCCGGCTGTCGTCGCCGCACTCTGGACCGGACGCGAGTGGTTCTCGGGGAGCTGGCCGTACGGCGGCTTCGCCTGGGGGCGCGTCGGACTGTCGCAGTCCGAGAGCCCCTTCGCCCACCTGGCCGCGTACGTCGGCGTCCTCGGTGTGACGTTCGTCGTCGTCTACTGCGTCGCCGTGGTGCTCTCGCTCGCGCTCGTCGTGCCGCGCGGCCCCGGTGTCGCCGTCCGTGTGCCGATGCGGATCGCGACGGCCGGGCTCCTCGTCGCCGCGGTGCTCGCCGTCCCCGCGTGGCCGACCGCGACGAACGGGTCGATCCGCATCGAGTCCGTCCAGGGGAACGGTCCCGCCGGGTACTTCGACCGCGCGACCCCGGGCGAGGTCCTCGAGTCGCAGGTTGCCGCCACCGACGTCGACGCGAAGGGCGTGGACCTCGTGGTGTGGCCGGAGGGCTCGGCGGAGTTCGACCCCCGGCAGCAGCCCGTGATCGCCTCGGCACTCGACTCGGTCGTCGACTCCGTCGGGGCGCCGATCGTCGCCGGCGCCATCACGCAGACACCGTCGGGCGTGCTCCACAACACCTCGTTCGTGTGGACGGCCGACGGGTGGCAGTCGTCCTACGACAAGAAGCGTCCCGTGCCGTTCGGCGAGTACGTGCCCGACCGCTGGTTCTTCTCCAAGCTCGCGCCGTCGCTCATCGGGCTGCTGCAGCGCGACTACACGCCGGGCACGAAGCCGAACGTGCTGTCCGTCGCCGGGGTCAAGGCCGGCATCGCGATCTGCTTCGACATCGTCGACGACGGGCTGACCCGGGACATGGCGCGCGGGGGAGCGCAGGTGATCCTGGCGCAGACGAACAACGCGGACTTCTCCGGCACCGACGAGAACCTGCAGCAGCTCGAGATCGCCCGGATGCGCGCCATCGAGACCGGACGCTCGCTCGTCAACATCTCGACGGTCGGGGCCTCGCAGGTGATCGACCCGACCGGGCGCACGATCGATCGGGTGCCGGAGTACACGGCGACGTCGATGATCACCGACGTGCCCCTCGGGACCTCGACGACGCTGGCGACGATCGCCTCGGGATCGATCGCGCTCCTGCTCTCGCTCGGTGGGTTGCTCACCCTCCTCGCCTGCGCCCCCTGGGGCCCGCGCCTCCGCCGTCGATCCTGAGCGCCGCGCCCTCCCACTGGGAACGGACTGTGAATGCGCCGGTCCGGGAGTGATCCCACGTGGGACAGTGTTGGAGAGGGCAGACGAGCGAGAGGAGCACACACATGGCTGATCGGAGTCTCCGCGGCATGCGGCTCGGGAGTCAGAGCCTCCAGAGCGAGGAGGGCGTCGAGCTCTCCGACCGCAAGCGCGCGGTCTACCAGACCGATTCGGGTGAGACGTTCGACATCGTCTTCTCCGCGGACGCAGACGTTCCCCAGACCTGGTCGGAGCCCCGCTCCGGTCGCGAAGGTCGCCTGCTCGGCGACGACGGCATCCCCGTCGAGGTCGCTGAGGAGGACGTGAAGGCCCCCAGGACCCACTGGGACATGCTGCTCGAGCGCCGCTCGCGTGAAGAGCTCGAGGAACTCCTGCAGGAGCGTCTGCAGTTCCTCCGCGCACGACGTGGCGCCTGACACCACCTGACACACGACGACGCCCGCCCCGGTCATCCGGGGCGGGCGTCGTCATGTGCGGGGGGAGGCCCGTGTCAGCGGCGGCCCGACCCGTCGCTCGTGCGGTGGCCCGACGCGTCGTCCGACGGCGGTGCGGCCTCGTCGAGCTGCTGCGCGGCCTCGTCGTCGGCTGCGGCGAGGTGCGCGTCGACGCTGCGGTTCGACTCGGCCAGGCGCTGGTCGAGCTCGGACTCCGGCACGATGTCCGCGGCGGTGGCATCGGCACGCGGTGCAGCGGCGGCAGCGGCGTCGGCCGAGGCGGTGTTCGCCAGGCTCTCGTTGGCGAGCTTCGAGATGCGGGACAGGAAGTCCCCGCCGCCGGCACCCGCGATCGGAGCGCTGCCGGAGCGACCACCGGAGAAGCCCTTCGCGATGCCGGACAGGGCCTCGGTGAACTCGCTCGGGATCATCCAGAGCTTGTTCGCGGTGCCCTCGGCGATCTTCGGCAGCATCTGCAGGTACTGGTACGAGAGCAGCTTGTCGTCCGGGTCGCCCGTGTGGATCGCGTCGAACACGGTCGCGATGGCGGATGCTTCACCCTCGGCACGGAGGACCTGGGCCTTCGCGTCACCCTCGGCGGCGAGGATGGCGGCCTGCCGCTGGCCCTCGGCCTCGAGGATCTGGGACTGCTTGGTGCCCTCGGCCTGCAGGATCGCGGCACGACGGCTCCGCTCGGCACGCAGCTGCTGCTCCATGGCGTCCTGGATGGACACGGGCGGCTCGATCGCCTTGAGCTCGACGCGGCCGACGCGGATGCCCCACTTGCCGGTGGCTTCGTCGAGGACGACGCGGAGCTGGCCGTTGATGTTGTCGCGGCTGGTCAGGGCCTCTTCGAGGTTCAGGCCACCGACGACGTTGCGGAGCGTGGTCGTCGTGAGCTGCTCGACGGCGCCGAGGTAGTTCGCGATCTCGTAGGTCGCGGCGCGGGCGTCGGTGACCTGGAAGTAGACGACCGTGTCGATCGAGACGACCAGGTTGTCCTCGGTGATCACCGGCTGCGGCGGGAACGAGACGACCTGCTCGCGCATGTCCAGCAGCGGGCGGAGGCGATCGATGAACGGCACCAGAAGGTTCAACCCAGGGTTGAGGGTCTTGTGGTACTTCCCGAGTCGTTCGACAATCCCGGCTGTCGCCTGCGGCACGATCCGGATCGCGCGGGACAGGACGACGATCACGAAGATGACGACGACCAGGATGAGGACGAGCAGTGCGATCGTCCCGGCTGAGATGGAGGTCACGAGGTGGCCCTTTCTCCGAGGCGGACGACAGCCGTCGACCCCTCGATCGACTCGACGACCACAGGGGTCCCGAGCGGCGGTGTTCGGTCGGTGGAGTCGGCGGCGATGCGGGCGCTCCAGGTCTCACCGTTCGCCAGGCGGACCTGGCCGGGGGCGGACGAGGTGAAGGCCACGGCGACGGTGCCGGGCAGCCCGATGAGGCCCTCGACGTTGGTGCGGTGCGGGTCAGCGTTGCGGCCGAGCGCCGTCAGCAGGCGCGGGCGCACGAGCGACAGCAGCAGCAGTGCGACGACGGCCGCGATGATGGCCGACAGCCACCACGGGGCGCCGAGGAGCGCGGCGATCAACCCGCCGGCGGCACCGGCCGCGAGCATGATGAAGATGAAGTCGAGGGTGAACACCTCGACCACGCCCAGCACGAGCACCAGGCCGATCCAGACGACCGTCTGGATCCAATCGATTCCGTTCACGCGATCTCCCTCCCTCGGTCGCGCGCGGCAGCTCGCAGCGTCGCGACGGCCGGTCCAACTCCGTTCAACATATCAGCACGGGGCGGCGGACGCCCAGGCGGTTGGTAGGCTCGACGGCGGCCGACCCGCCGGAACGCAACCTGGAGAACACGACTGTGAGCAACCCCCTCGCCCCCGGATCCCTCGCCGACACGCGCGCCCTCGTCACGGGGTCGTCCCGCGGCATCGGTGCCGACACCGTCGCGTACCTGGCCGAGGCCGGCGCCAAGGTCGTCGTGAACTACCGCAACAAGGCCAAGCGCGCCGAGCAGATCGCCGAGAAGATCATCGCCGGCGGCGGATCGGCCCTCGCGGTCGGCGCCGATCTCACCGACCACGCGTCCGTGCAGGCGATGGTCGACACCGTCGTGCAGGAGTGGGGCGGCATCGACCTCCTCGTCCTGAACGCCTCCGGTGGCATGGAGTCCGGCCTCGGCGAGGACTACGCGCTGCGCCTGAACCGCGACGCCCAGGTCGACATGCTGCAGACCGCCGTGCCGCACATGCCCGCCGGTTCGCGCGTCGTGTTCGTCACGAGCCACCAGGCACACTTCGTCGAGACGGCCGAGACGATGGACGAGTACGTCCCGGTCGCGAAGAGCAAGCGCGCCGGCGAGCTGGCACTCCGCGAGCTCATCCCGCAGCTCGAGGCAGCCGGCATCGAGTTCGTCGTCGTCTCCGGTGACATGATCGAGGGCACGATCACCGCCACGCTCCTGAACCGCCTGAACCCCGGCGCGATCGAGGGTCGTCGGCAGGAGGTCGGCAAGCTCTACAGCGTGTCCGAGTTCGCCGCCGAGATCGCCGCGGCCGCCGTCGAGCCGATCCCGGCGGACCACACCAAGCTCGTCGGGGACGTCAGCGGCTTCACCGCCTCGTAGCGCGCACCGGTACCCTCGGCCGGGTGACTGCTGCGCCCGGACTCCGACGGACCTCCCGCATCCTCCTGCTCGACCCGGAGGGGCGGGTGTTCCTCATGGACACCAAGGCCCCGTCGTCGGACGGCTTCCACCGCTGGATCACGCCGGGCGGCGGGGTCGACCCGGGGGAGGACCACCGTCAGGCGGCGATCCGGGAGCTCCGTGAGGAGACGGGCATCGTCATCGAGGACCCCGGCGCACCGGTGTGGTCGTGGGACTTCGCGGTCGAGTGGGACGAAGCGGACCACGACCGTGGGCACTCCGAGTTCTACGTGGTCCGCACGCCGGGCTTCGTGCTCTCCGACGCCGAGTGGACGGACGACGAGCAGGTCGACATCCTGGCCTCGCGCTGGTGGACCGCCGATGAACTCGACGCCACCGACGAGCCGTTCGAACCCGCCGAACTCCCGGAGCTGGTCCGCCGCCACGGCTCGCGCTGACGCCGACCGTCCGCCACCGGACAGCTCCCGTCGTCCGTCGTAGGTTGTGCCCATGGCCAGCGGCGTCCGGATCGCCGTCACGACCGTCGTCGTCGCGGCGGTCGCCGCGACCGCGGTCGCGGTCTGGATCGCGCAGGCCGAACCGTCGGACTCGCCCACGGCCCGCGCATCGGCCGGCCACGCACCGACGCCGGCCGGTCCGCCGTCGCTGGTCGCGCCTCCAGGCGGTCCGGATGGTCGTCCTGGAGGCGCGTCGCCGTCACCGACGCAGCCACCCGCCCGCCCCGCGGCGGCCTTCGCGATGACCGTCCGGTACGTCTACGACGGGGACACGCTGCAACTGCAGCACGACACCGCGAACGCGGTGGTCACCACGACGAAGCCGATCCGGGTGCGACTGATCGGGGTGGACACCCCGGAGACGAAGCCGACGGCGCAGTGCTGGTCGGCCGAGGCGACGGACGCCCTGCGACGGCTCGCACCGGTCGGGTCGCGGATCTGGGTCGCGCCGGACCGCGACTCGTGGGACGACTACGGACGACGCCTGTTCAGCGCGTGGACCGACGACTGGCGGTTCATCGAGGGGGAGCTGGTGGCATCGGGTGCAGCGAAGGCGATCCGGGTCTGGCTGAACGTGAGCAACCACCCGTACCTGTCCGGGCTCGAGCAGCGTGCCGCGAGCGAGCGGACGGGCCAGTGGGGCCGGTGCTGATCGTCCTCGCGCGACGTCGGTGCCCACCGGTACCCTGATCGACATGCATACCACTGCCGAGCACGCCGCCGACAGCCACGACCGCATCCGGGTCCGGGGTGCGCGTGAGAACACCCTGCGGGACGTCGACGTCGACCTCCCGAAGCGCCGGCTCACGGTCTTCACGGGGGTGTCCGGCTCGGGGAAGAGCTCGCTCGTGTTCGCGACGATCGCCGCCGAGTCGCAGCGCATGATCAACGAGACGTACAGCGCGTTCCTGCAGGGGTTCATGCCGTCGCTGGCCCGTCCCGACGTCGACGTGCTCGACGGTCTGACGACGGCGATCGTCGTCGACCAGGAGCGCATCGGTGCCGATCCCCGTTCCACCGTCGGCACCGTGACCGACGCGAACGCGATGCTCCGCGTGCTCTTCAGTCGCCTCGGCACGCCGCACGTGGGTGGCCCGAACGCGTTCTCGTTCAACCTCGCGACCGTCACCGCCGGCGGGGCGATCACCGTGCAGAAGGGCAAGGACGCCAAGGCGGAAAAGGTCTCGTTCTCCCGGTTGGGCGGCATGTGCGCGGACTGCGAGGGCCGCGGCGCGGTCACGGACATCGACCTCACGCAGTTGTTCGACGACAGCAAGGCCCTCGCCGACGGGGCGATCACGATCCCGGGGTACGGCACGGACGGCTGGAACGTGCGCATGTTCGCCGAGTCCGGGTACTTCGACAAGGACACGCCGATCCGCGACTTCACCGAGCAGGAGCGCCAGGACTTCCTGTACCGCGAGCCGACGAAGCAGAAGATCGCCGGGATCAACATGACGTACGAGGGGCTGGTGCCGCGGGTCCGACGGTCGTTCCTGCAGAAGGACCGTGAGGCGATGCAGCCGCACATCCGTGCCTTCGTCGACCGTGCGGTCACCTTCACGACTTGTCCGGCCTGTGCTGGTACCCGCCTGAACGATGCTGCTCGCTCGTCGAAGATCGCCGGCAAGAGCATCGCCGACGTCTGCGCCATGCAGATCACCGACCTGGCGACGTGGCTGCACGCGATCGATGAACCGAGCGTGGGCCCGCTGCTCGACGGGCTCCGCGACGCCGTGGACTCCTTCGTCGAGATCGGCCTCGGGTACCTGTCACTCGACCGCCCCACGGGCACGCTGTCCGGCGGCGAGGGGCAGCGCGTGAAGATGGTGAAGCACCTCGGGTCGTCCCTGAGTGACGTCACGTACGTGTTCGACGAGCCGAGCACCGGCCTCCACCCGCACGACATCGAGCGGATGAACGGGCTGCTGCTGCGCCTCCGCGACAAGGGCAACACCGTGCTCGTGGTGGAGCACAAGCCCGAGGTCATCGCGATCGCCGACCTCGTCGTCGACCTCGGTCCCGGGGCCGGCACGAACGGCGGGGCGCTCTGCTACGAGGGGACGGTCGAAGGTCTCCGGGCGAGTGACACCGTCACCGGCGAGCACCTCGACGACCGCGTCACGGTGAAGTCCGCCGTGCGGGAGCGCACCGGCGTCATCGAGATCCGCGGTGCGTCGGCCCACAACCTCCAGGGCATCGACGTCGACGTCCCGACCGGGGTGCTCACCGTCGTCACCGGTGTCGCCGGATCGGGCAAGAGCACGCTGATCCACGGTTCGCTCTCCCCGCTCGAGGGCGTCGTCGCGATCGACCAGGGCGCCATCCGGGGCTCCCGACGCAGCAACCCGGCCACGTACACCGGGCTCCTCGAACCGATCCGGAAGGCGTTCGCGAAGGCCAACGGGGTGAAGCCCGCGCTGTTCAGCGCGAACTCCGAGGGCGCCTGCCCGGCGTGCAACGGCGCGGGCGTGATCTACACCGACCTCGGCATGATGGCCGGCATCGCCACCCCGTGCACCGAGTGCGACGGCAAGCGCTTCGACCAGTCGGTGCTCGAGTACCGCCTGGGCGGGAAGGACATCAGCGAGGTCCTCGCGATGCCCGTCGCCGACGCCGAGCAGTTCTTCGCCGCGGGGGAGTCGAAGATCCCGGCCGCGCACGCGATCCTCTCGCGCCTGGTCGACGTCGGACTCGGGTACCTGACGATCGGGCAGCCCTTGACGACCCTGTCCGGCGGTGAACGGCAACGGCTCAAGCTGGCGACGCGCCTCGGCGAACCCGGCGGTGTGATCGTCCTCGACGAACCGACGACGGGCCTGCACCTGGCCGATGTCGCACAGCTCCTCGGGTTGCTCGACCGGATGGTCGAGGCCGGACGCTCGGTGGTCGTGATCGAGCACCACCAGGCCGTGATGGCGCACGCGGACTGGCTGATCGACCTCGGCCCGGGGGCCGGCCACGACGGCGGTCGCGTCGTGTTCGAGGGGACGCCGGCCGAGTTGGTCGCGGCGCGGTCGACGCTGACGGGGGAGCACCTGGCGGCCTACGTGGGTGCCTGAACCGGTGGGTGAGACCCACGACGGGGTACGGATCACCTGAGCCGAACTCACGCCAGCGGACTACTGTGTGGGTCGGCGTCGAGTCACCCGGTACCCGCCGGGCGGGCGCCCTCATCGAGGAGGCACCACCGAGACCACACCCGTTGCACGCAGCTCCAACAGCGGACTCGCGATCGCCGGACTCGTCCTTGGCATCGTCGGGCTCGTGGCGGCGTTCTTCATCCCGATCATCGGCCTGATCCTCGGCATCGTCGGACTGGTGCTCGCCCTCGTGGCGCGCAACCGTGGTGCCGGCAGCCGCGGAGTCCTGCTCGGTGGCATCATCATCAGCGCCATCGCGATCGTGGCCGCGATCGCCAACTGGATCATCGGCGCGATGATCGTCGCCAACACCATGTGAGACGAGAAGACGATCGTCGACGAGGCGGGCCGGCAGCGATGCCGACCCGCCTCGCTGCGTCCGGACTCGGTCCACGCACACCCAGGCTGGCCCGCGTACCGTCCCGCGCATGAGCTACAGCCAGCCCGACCCAGCCGAAGAGACCACCCAGAGCGAGACGCCGGAGCAGCCCGACACCGACCGTGAGGTCCTCGAGGAGCGCGACGACGAACAGGCCGCACTCGAGATCGACTCGGACGACGTGCCCGTGGACGGCGAGGACCCCGGAGCCGACGCAGACTCCTGACCGCTTGCTCGCCGAGACCTCGGCCTGGTCAGTCCTCGTCTGAGAGCGTCGCGTCCAAGAGCGCCCCGACGAGATCGACGTAGGGGAGTCCGACCGCCGCGAACATCTGCGGCACCTGCGACTGCTCGGTGAACCCCGGCGACGTGTTCACCTCGTTGAGCACGACGCCGTGGTCGGTGACGAAGAAGTCGAACCGTGCGACGCCCGCGCACCCGAGCGTGTCGTACAACGTCCGCGCCGCGTGCTCGATCGCGGCGTGCTGCACGTCGGTGATCCGGGCCGGCACCGTGAACTGCGCCGACCCGTCGTACTTCTCGGTGCGACCGAACAGCTCGCCGTCCGCTACGCCGATCTCCAGGGTCGCACCCGTGCGGAGGGTCCCGGTGCGGACGCGGAACACGGCGATGTCGACCTCGCGTCCCGTGACGAACGACTCGACGAGGACGTCGTCGCCGGCTTCCCGAGCCAGTCGGACCGCGGCCGTGTACTCGTCGCGGTGCCGGACGACGGACACGCCGTTGCTCGATCCGCCGGTCGTCGGCTTCACCACGAACGGCGGCTCGAGCGGGAGCCGGTCGAGGGCGTCGGCCGCTCCGAGCAGCACCGCCCGCGCCGTGCGGATCCCGACCGCCTCGGCGATGGTCTTCGTCACCCACTTGTCCATCCCGAGGGCGCCGGCACGGACGGGGGAGCCGACGACCGGGACGCCGATCATGCCGAGGAACCCGGCGGCGGCACCGTCCTCCCCGTGTACGCCGTGCAGTGCCGGGAAGGCCGCGTCGCAGGTGGTGAGCAGGGCGACCGCCTCGCTCGGCGTCAAGGCGGCACCGTCGGTGTGCCGCCAGCTTCCAGCCCGGTCGATGGTGAGCGGGACGGCGTCGAGACCGAAGGCCCGGAGCGCGCGGGTGACGGCAGCAGCGGACCCGAGCGACACCTCGTGCTCGTCGTTCGCCCCGCCGCCGATGACGGCGACACGACGCCGGGGCGTCCCAGGGTGCAGGGGAGCGGTGGGGTCAGGCAACGACGGCCTCCTGGGTCGTGGTGGTGCGGTGGACCCGGGCGACACGGCTGCCGATCCGGGTCACGATCTCGTGCTCGATGGTGTCCGACCAGCCGGCCCAGTCCCGGACCGTCGGTTCGCCGTCGTGGCCGCGGCCGAACAGGGTGACGGTCTCGCCGAGGTCCAGGCGGTCGTCGCCGCTGTCGACGACGACCATGTCCATCGAGAAGCGCCCGACCAGGGGACGACGCCGTCCGCGCACCAGGACCTCCGCGCGGTCGGACGCGGCACGGGGGAGTCCGTCGCCGTACCCGAGGGGGAGGAGTGCCAGGTTCGTGCGGCGGTCCGCGACGTGGTCAAGGCCGTAGCCGATGCCGGTCCCGGCGTCGATCGACCGGGTGCCGACGACCGGCGCGGTGAGGGAGAGGGTCGGCTCCAGGTCGGTCGACGACCCGGAGGGGTCGATGCCGAACAGGCCCGCCCCGATCCGGTGCACGTCGTACCCGTCGCCGACGCCGGTGACCGTGGCCGCGGTGGCGGCGAGGTGCGTGACGAACCCGGACTGCCCTCGTCGTCGGGCGGTGCGGACGGCGTTCGCGAACAGGAGCTGCTCCCGGGTGTTCTGCGGATCACCGGGTCGGTCCGCGCAGGACATGTGGCCCATCACCCCGACGACGCGGACCGTGCCGATCGCCTCCAGCTCGCGCGCCGCGGCGCAGAGAGCCGGCCAGGTCGCCGGAGCGGCACCGTCCCGCGCCATGCCGACGTCGGCGTGCAGGTGCACGCGCGCACGCCGCCCGGTCCGCACGGCGGCTCGGCTCACTGCGCTGAGCAGCTCCGGCCCGGACACGGCGACGTCGACGTCGGCGAGGAGGGCAGCGTCGAAGTCGGCGTCCACGGGGTTCAGCCAGCACAGGACCGGGACGTCGGCGACGTGCTCGCGGATCGCGAGGGCCTCGTCGATGGTGGTCACCCCGATCGAGGTCGCACCGGCGGCGAGGACCGACTCGGCGATCGCGCCGTGTCCGAAGCCGTCGGCCTTCAGGACGGCCATCACCCGTCCGCCCGTGCGCGCGGAGAAGACGGCCGTGTTGGCGCGGACCGCGTCGTCGTGGACGACGAGCTGCGGGGCAGATGACGACATGGGGCCTCCTCGGGCGCTGCGACTGGGCTGCAGAACACGAGCCTGCCGCCGTCGAGCGGCGGCCGAATCGGCCGCGCGGACGACGAGGCTCGCCGCGAGACTGATGTCAACCGCGTCGAGTGGATGACGTCCGTCGTCCACCGGGTGGGGCTGTCGGCCTGGAGGCGCGGATCACGTGAGCAGATCGGGTCGGGTGATCCGCGCCTCCAGGCCAGGGCCTCGATCGCGCCCGTCAGGAACGTCGCTGCGTGGCCTGCCAGAGCGACACAGCGGCGGTCCGCGCGGCGCGCGGCAGGGGAGACGAGGCGATCGTCACGTAGGACCGCTCGGCCGCGCCGAGCGACGTCTTGAACCGTGCGATGCCGTCGTCGACGCGGCCGACGAGGTCCGCCGCGGTGTGCCCGCGGTCGAGCGACCAGCGGAGGACGTCGTGGTACAGCGAGGTGCTCGGGTTGGCGGCGCGGTGCTCGCGCAGCGTGCCACCGGCCCACACCGAGACCACGGGTTGGCTGCCGAGTGCCACGATCACGCCGGAGGTCTCGCCGGCGACGACCGCGGCACCGATGTAGACGTCGTCACGGTCTGCTGCCCACTGCTCGATCCGGGCGCCGATCTCCTCCGGGTAGGGCGACGGCACGCCGCGGACCTCGTACGACTCGCTGAGCACGCGGGGGAGGAAGGCGGTGGTCTCGCCGGGAGCTGCGGGGCGGACCTCCACGGCGTTGCGCTCCGCGTCGCGCAGGGATCGTCGGGCGTTCCGGTTCATGCCGGCGACGAGCCGTTCGGGCGAGGAACCCTCGAAGTCGATCACGTAGGTCCGGTCGACCGTCCACTCGGCACCCGCACGGTCAAGGTCGGCCTCGGACGGAGTCACCGCCGGACTGAGGTCGAACCGAGCGATCGGCACACCGTGACGGAGCTGCCACGAGCGGAACGCGCGCAGCGTCGCGGGCAGGTGCTCGTCGGGGACAAGCGGGCCGACGAACGGGAACGGGGGATCGGCCGGTCGTGGGATGCGCCCCGGACGGAGCAGGACCGGGAAGACACCGATCGGGGTGTCGCCGTGCGAGACCACCAGGGGCACGAACCGCCAGCCGAAGACGTCCGACTGCAGCTGCAACCACGACCAGTCGTGGAAGCCGGTGGCGCCGGGACTCGTTGCGACCAGGCCGTTCCACTCACGCGGATCATCCGTCGTGCTGAAGCGGATCGGTGCGCCCACGGTGGTCTCCTGTTCGGTGCGCGTCGTCGCACGGTGCTCCGTTGCGCTGCGCCGTGAGCCTAGTGAGCGTCGGGGGACCGGACCGGTGCTGCGGCCGAACCTTGCGGGTTGCCGTCGCGGGTTCGCGTGTCAGGATGGTCCGGGTGTCGTATTCCACGGAGGGGAAGGTTCCGCTTTGGTTCTGATGCAGGACCGGTTCGAGCAGGCAAGGACACCGTCCGTCGAGGTGGACGGTACAGCCGTGTGGGCGATCTACGAGATCCCGTTGCCCGTCAGTCGAGGGCGGATCCGTTTCCTGTCGGACAACGGTGGTCGGGCGCAGGGCATCGCGCTCGCTGCGAACGGCTCCGCACTGCGGGTCAACGACGTGACCGGGGCCTCGTTCCGGCTCTGGACCGACACGGCGCCTCCAGCGATCCTGTTCGAGGTGGTCGACCCGATGAAGTTGGAACGGCTGCGGGTCTGGAACGTCTGGCGGATGCGCCACGGCGCCGAGGACGCCTGGACGGGCGATTTCGGCATGGTCGTCGAGCCGGATGACGATTCGCTGCTCGTGCACTGCAGTAACGGCTTGGGTGCGCTGGACTTCTCCGATCTGCGGTTCCGGATCGAGTGGTCGCGGGGTTGATGCGCGGGGCGTACCTGCGCACGTGGCAATGCGCCGATAATGCATATTATGTCAACTCATGCGGGTCGAGCCCGTGCCCTGGTGGTCTGCGCTGCTCCCCTCTAGCATCGCCGTCGTGAGCACTGCGGAGTGCTCGGAACCGGCGGTGTCCCATGCGGAAGCTCGTCCTGAAGATGTCCATGTCCCTCGACGGTTACGTCGCCGGCGCACGTGCGGAGTCCGATTGGATGTTCCGTGCCGCGAGTCCGGACTCGGCCGCGTGGGTGCTCGACACGGTGTCGAGTGCCGGCGTGCACGCGTTCGGTCGACGGTCGTTCGAGTCGATCGCGGGGTTCTGGGCGAACGCGACGACTCCCGTCGCCGGGGCCATGAACACCATCCCGAAGGTCGTGTTCACCCGACAGGCTTCGTTCGACCCGGCGACGGTCGACGTGGGCGGGGCGGACTCCCCCGCCGCCGCGACCTGGACCGGCGCCCGGGTGGCGAACGGCGACCTGACGAGCGAGATCGACCGTCTGCGTTCCGAGGACGGCGCGGACGTGCTCGCCCAGGGCGGCACGGACTTCTGCCGGAGCCTCGTGGCAGCGGGACTCGTCGACGAGTACCGCCTGGTGGTGCTCCCGGTGGCCCTCGGTGCCGGCGACGGGATCTTCTCCGGGCTGCAGGACGAACTGGATCTGACACTGGTCAGTTCGACGGTGTTCGAGGGCGGGGCGAAGGCGGACGTCTACCGCCGAAGCGCTGAGGATGGCTCAGAGCACTGCGACCGTCATACCGGCGGACGTCGCGGGCTGGTCCATCGCCAGGATCGCCTCGGGCAGCTCGTCGAACCCGATCGTGCGTCCGATCGACTCAGCCGGGCGGAGTCGTCCCGCCACGACGTCGTCGAGCATCGCGGCGTACTCCCCCACCGAGATCCCGTGGCTGCCGAGCAGTTCGAGTTCCTCCCCGATGACGCGACCCATCGGGATCGCCGGCACTGCCTCGTCGTCGAGGAGCAGCCCGACCTGGACGTGACGACCGCGCGGCCGCAACGAAGCGACCGCGGCGACGGAGGTCGCGCGGCTCCCGAACGCGTCCACGGACACGTGGGCCCCGCCACCGGTGATCCGTCGCACGGTGGCCCCGACGGCGTCGTCCATCGACACCGCGACCGCGCCGAGGGCCTCGGCGCGTGCGAGTGCGGCCGGTGAGACGTCCACCGCCACGACGTTCGCCCCGGCGGCGACCGCCACGAGGACGGTGGACAGCCCGACTCCCCCGCAGCCGAACACCGCCACCCACTCCCCTGCGGTGACCCGTCCCCGGGCGTGCAACGCGTGGTAGGCGGTCCCGAACCGACAACCGAGTCCGGCGGCCTCGGCGAACCCGACGGCATCCGGCAACACCACCAGGTTCACGTCGGCGTGCGGGACCACCACGGCCTCGGCGTAGGAGCCGGGCAGCGTGAACCCGGGCTGCTGCTGTCGGGTGCAGACCTGCGTCGCACCGTCCAGGCACTGCTCGCACTCGCCGCACGCGAAGACGAACGGGGCGGTGACCCGGTCCCCCACGGCGAATCCACGCACACCGGAGCCGACCGCGGACACCACGCCGGCGAACTCGTGACCCGGGACGTGCGGGAGCACCACGGAGTCGTCGTGACCCTTCCACGCGTGCCAGTCGCTCCGGCACACACCGGTCGCAGCCACCCGGACGACCACGCCGTCCTCGGGTGCGGTCGGGTCCGGGACCTCGACGATCGTGGGGACGGAACCGAAGGACTCGTACTGGACAGCGCGCATCCGACCATCGTCGCAGGCCGGGCCACGGGAGGCGGATCGGCCGTTGCGCGCGTCGCTCGTCCGCCGGTTCACTGGCTGCATGAACGGACTGCGATTCTCCGCCGATCCCGACGACCTCGACGTCGCCCGCGTCCACCGATGGCTGAGCGAGGAGTCCTACTGGGCACGCGGGCGGGACCTCGCCACGCAGCAGGCGATCATCGCGGGTTCCCGGAACTTCGGCGTCTACGACGAGGCCACCGGCCAGCAGCTCGGCTACGCGCGGGTGATCACCGACGGTGTGACGTTCGGTTGGCTCGCCGACGTCTTCGTCGACCCGGACTCGCGCGGCCGAGGTGTCGGTGTCGCCCTCGTGCAGGGCGTGACCGACGCGATCGAGCCGCTCGGCCTGAAGCGGTTCGCGCTCTTCACCGCCGACGCCCACGGGCTGTACGAACGGTTCGGCTTCCGCCCGCTCACCGACGCCGCAGGGTGGATGATGCGCCCCGGACCGGGTTTCGGTGCCGACGTGCACGACTGAACCGACGCTCTGCGACCCGGCCACGGGACCGGCCGAGCCCGCACGTCGGACGCAAGCCGCGCCTCCAGGCCGTCCCGCGCCCGGTCGTGACGCACTCCGTGAGCAGAAGATGTCGGGTCCGTCCCGCCGACCCGACACCTTCTGCTCACCATCGCGCAGTGCGGCGCCCGCGGCGCGTCAGTACGCGATGACGCCCGTCCGGTCGTGGAACTCGCCCGTCGGACCGTCCGCGCCGATCGTCGCCAGCGTGACCGTGGCGTCGGTGCCCTCGGTGACGGTCTGGTGCCCGCCGAACCCGTTGAACTCCGTCGCGGTGTACCCGGGGTCACTCGCGTTCACCCGGAACCCCGGCAGGAGCTTCGCGTACTGCACGGTCACCGCGATGAGCGCTGCCTTCGACGCCGGGTACGGCACCGCCGGCACCGGGTACTCGTCCCGGCCCGGGGTCGTCAGCCACCGGGGGAAGCCCACGCCGGAGGCGACGTTCACGATCACCGGGTTCGCCGACTCCCGCAGCAGCGGCAGCGCAGCCTGCGTCACGCGCACCACCCCGGTCACGTTCGTGTCGAGCACCGCGGCGATGGCGTCGGCGTCGAGGTCGTCGACCCCGAACGACGTCCCGAGGATGCCCGCGTTGTTGACGAGCACGTCGAGTCCGGGCAGTTCGCCGACAGCACGGTCGACCGAGGACTGGTCGGTGACGTCCAGCTGGACGACGTGCGCGCCGAGCGCCCGTGCCTCGTCGCCGCGCGACGGGTCGCGCATGCCGGCGTACACGGTGTGGCCCGCCTCGACGAGGCGGCGGACGGTCTCGAGCCCGAGACTGCGGTTGGCTCCGGTGATGAGTGTCGTTGTCATGCCCCCACCCTCCGCCCCCGTGGCCGGGTCCCCCAGGCACCGCTCGACAGTGGGACCACCAGTACCAGGGAAGCCGGGAGGCGCGGGGCGAGGATGGTGGGCATGAGCGAGTTCGCGAGTGTGCTGCGTTCCTGGCGAGACCGGGTGCGTCCGGAGGAGGTCGGCCTGCCGGCCGGGCCCGGCCGACGGACGCCCGGCCTCCGTCGCGAGGAGCTCGCTGCGCTGGCCGGGGTGAGCGTCGACTACGTCGTCCGACTCGAGCAGGGCCGCGCCACGAACCCGTCCGCGCAGCTCCTCAGCGCGCTCGCGACCGCGCTCCGCCTCACCGAGGAGGAACGCGACCACCTCTGCCGTGTCGCTTCTGTGGTGCCGCCCTCCCGTCTGGTGGTGCCCCGGCACGTCACCCCGGGTGTGCAGCGGATCGTCGACCGTCTCGGCGACGTGCCGCTCGCGGTGTTCACGGCCACGCACGACATCGTCCTGTGGAACGACCTCTGGGCGGCGATGACCGGGGACCCGAGCCGGTACACGGGCATCGAGCGGAACCTGGTGTGGCGGCACTTCATGCACGGCCACGACGGTGTCGAGTGGGACGACACCCACCAGGAGGAGTTCTCCAGCGACCTCGCCGCCGACCTCCGTGCCGCGCTCGGCCGCTACCCCGCCGACCGCGACCTGGCCGAGCTCGTCGCACGGCTCCGTCGGGACTCCCCCGAGTTCGAACGGCGCTGGAACACCGGCCGCGTCGCCGAGCACCGTGCCAGCCGCAAGACCGTCCGGACGCCGGTCGGCCCGATCGAGATCGACTGCGACGTGCTGAGCGTGCCCGGCGGTGATCTCCGCATCGTCGTCTACACGGCCGTCCCGGGGACGGAGGACGCCGCGAAGCTGGATCTCCTCCGCGTCACCGGGCTGCAGGAGCTCACCCCGCACTGAGGATGCCCTGGCACCTCCAGACCTGAAAGACATTTGCAGATTCCGGGGCTCGGACGTACGATCTGAAAGACCTTTTCAGATCGAGGGAGCCGCCGTGCAGGAGAACCGTCCGAACCTCGCCGACCCCGGCGTCCTCGATGCCCTGTCCCACCCGGTGCGGCTCGACGTCCTCGGCTACCTGGCCTCCGCCGGTCCCGCGACGGCATCGCAGTGCGCCCGCGCGGTCGGGGACACCCCGTCGAACTGCAGCTACCACCTCCGGGTGCTCGCGTCCCACGGGCTGGTCGAACCCGACCCGTCGGGCGACGGTCGGTCGCGGCCGTGGCGCACGACCATCACCGGCTTCACCACCGACGGCGTCGATCCGGCGGACCTCGCAGGGCTGGACCGCATGCTCGCTGCCTCCGTCGAACTCGACCACCACCTGCTGCGCGAGTACCTCCGCGGCCGCGACGCGGTGCCGCAGGGGTGGCGCGACGTCGACGTCCACGCCACGTACGGACTCGCACTCACGCCGTCCGAGCTGGCCGAGGTCGTCGAACGCCTGGACGCGGTCGTCCGTCCGTACATCCAGGCGACCCGTCAGGGCACCCCGGCCGACGCCGAGCACGTGCACCTCTCGCTCTCCGCGTTCCCGCGCCTCGGCTTCGGACCGGACCGGTGACCGAGGTCCGGACCGCCACCCGCCCCGGCCCCGCGGGCTCGGCGATGGCGGTGCCCGCGTTCCGACGGCTGTGGCTCGCCGGACTCGTCTCGGACACCGGCGACTGGCTGATGTTCATCGCGCTGCCGCTCGTCGTCCTCCAACTCACCGGGTCCGCCGTCGGGACGTCGGTCGCGTTCCTCCTCGAGCTCGCCCCGCCGGTGCTGCTCGCCCCGGTCGTGGCGCGGGTCACCGATCGACTGTCGCACCGGCTCGCGATGGTCGTCGCGATGATCGGTCAGGCGACGACGCTCCTGCCGCTGCTCCTCGTGCACGACCGCTCCGAACTGCCGATCGTGTACGGCGTGATCGTCGCCCAGGCGTCGTTCGGCGCCTTCTTCCTGCCGGCCAAGAACGCGCTGCTCCCGACGCTCGTCGGACTGGAGCGCGCGAACTCGGCCAACGCGCTCGTCGGGCTGAACAACGACCTCGGCCGGATCATCGGCGGCCCGCTCGGCGGCGTGCTCCTCGCCGTCGGGTCGATCGCGACGGTGACGCTGATCGACGTCGCGTCGTACGTCGTCGCTGCCGCCCTGGTCCTCAGCCTGCCCCGCGAACGCCGCGCCGACGCGGTGCCGCCTGCCGACACGAGAGCGGACGGCCCGAGGGCCGGGGGTGTCCTCCGCGCCCTGACGGACCGACCGACACGGGACCTCGTCCTGGTGACCACCGTGGCGTCGATCGCGCAGGGGCTCTTCCTCGTGCTGTTCGTCTTCTTCGTGACCGACGTGATCCGCGGCGACGAAGCCGACGTCGGGCTGCTGCGCGGCGTGCAGGCGATCGGCGCGATCGGCGCCGGCCTCGCGCTCGGCGTCCTGGGCGCGAGGATCGACGCGCTGCGGCTCGCGCTCATCGGATCGAGCGCGTTCACGGTCATCACCGTGCTCTGCTGGAACGCTTCGTTCGTGTCCCACGCCGTGCCGCTCTACGCCGTGCTCTTCGCGGCCATCGGCGTGCCCGCCGTGTTCATGGGTGCGGGCATGACGAGCCTGCTCCAACAGGCGACGGACGGCTCACGCCGGGGCAGCGCCTTCGCCGCGCTCGGCCTCGGGCAGGCGATCGGTCAGGCGATCGGGATCACCGCAGCGGGCCTCCTGCAGGAACCGATCGGCACACTCCCCCTGCTCGAGCTCCAGGCGGGCGCCTACGCGCTCACCGCGGTGCTGGCGTTCGTCCTGCTCCGTCGAGGGCCACGCTGACCGGTGCGCTCGTCGTCGTGGCGCCGTCGTCGGTCAGCACGACCAGCCGCTGCGTCGCCCGCGTCATCGCCACGTAGCGGTCGACCGGTCGCCACCGCTCGGGATCGACCAGGACGACGAGGTCGAACTCCAGCCCCTTCGTCGCTTCCGGTGCGAGCGAACGGATCCGCTCCGACCCGACGTACCCGCGGTCGCCGATCACGCACGCGATCCCGTCGGCGCTCGCCGCAGCCCACTCCTCGAGGATCGCGTCGCGCTCGTCGGTGGATCCGTGGTGCACCGGCACGCCGGAGTCGCGGATCGAGGTCGGGACGTTCGCGTTCGGCACCGCGGCGCGGATGACCGGTTCCGCGACCGCCATGACCTCGGACGGCGTGCGGTAGTTGATCCGGAGGTGGGCGGTCCGCGCGTCACGGAGCCCGATCCGGGCGAGCCGGTCCGCCCACGACTCGGTGAACGGTTCGCGCGCCTGGGTCCGGTCCCCGACGATCGTGAAGCTCCTGCTCGGGCACCGCCGGAGCAGCATCAGCCACTCGGCGTCCGTGAGTTCCTGGGCCTCGTCGACGACGACGTGCGCGAACGGACCCGCCAGCGCGTCGACCTCCGGGGCCGTCGTCATGGTGTCGTCGTCGAGACTGTTCCGCGCGTCCGCGCCGCGCAGCACGCTCATCAGCTGCAGGTCGGAGTCGTCCGCCGCGACGAGGTCCTCGATCACACGGTCCATGCGCTCGCGTTCGGCGGCCCTGGCGGCCGCGACGCGACGCTCACGCGCGGCAGCAGTCGGGTCGCCGATGCGCCGTCGGGCAGCGTCGAGCACCGGCAGGTCCGACCGGGTCCACGCGCGCGCGTCCGCGCGGTGCAGGCGCGCGCGTTCCGCCGCGGACAGGTCCGGCGCGCACCGTGCCAGGTGGTCCGGCACCGCGAGCAGGTCGGCGACGACGCCGTCCGGGTCGAGGAGGGGCCAGGAGCGGCGGAACGCGTCACGCAGGGCCTCGCTCTCGTCCACGGAGGCACGGATCGCCCTGGGCGGTGCGGCTCCCGCCAGACGACTGGTCACGATCTCGACCAGTGCCTCCCAGACGTCGGACCGTGCGGCGTTGTGCGGGTCGCCCAGGTCCGCCGCGTCGAACGCGTCGGCCCAGACGTCCGGCGTGACCGGCACGTCCGCCCAGTCCGTCTCCACCACGACCGTCCGATCCGGCGGGTGCTCGTACCCGCGGACCGCTCGCTCGACCGCCCGGGTGAGCGCTGTGCCCGCCTTGACCCGCGCGACGTCCGGGTCGGCCTCGTCGGGGACCTCGGTGCCCTCGGGCACCAGGTCGGTCAGGGTCGCCAGACGAACGCCGTCCTCGCCGAGTGCCGGCAGCACGTCCCCGACGTAGTCCAGGTGGCCGTGCGTGGGTCCGACGAACAGGACTCCCCCGTGCCGCGGTGCCACGCGCGGGTCGGCGTACAGCAGGTACGCCGCGCGGTGCAGCGCGACGACGGTCTTCCCCGTCCCGGGTCCACCGTCCACCACGAGCGCTCCTGCGGAGTCCGCACGGATCACGGCGTCCTGGTCGGCCTGGATCGTCCCGAGGACGTCGCGCATGCGCGGGCTGCGGCTCGTGCCGAGGCTCGCGACGAAGGCGGACTGGTCGTCCAGGGACGCGGTGTGCGCCAGTCCCTCGTCGGTGAAGGCTTCGTCCCAGTAGTCGACGATCCGCCCGTGCTGCCAGCGGTAGCGGCGGCGGCTCACGAGTCCGCGAGGGTCCCCGTGCGACGCCGCGAAGAACGGTTCCGCGGTCGCCGAACGCCAGTCGACCAACAACCGGTCGAGATCCTGGTCGGTCATGCCCGAGCGTCCGACGTACACCGGCTCCGGGCGATCGGCGAACACCATCCGACCGATGCAGAGGTCGAGCCCGTACCGCCGGAGTGCCGTGAGCTCGCGGGTGACCCGGCGTACCTCCGCGTCGCGCTCCACGGCGTACTCGCCGTCGCCCGCACGCGTCCGGCGGAGTTCGTCGAGTCGTCGGGTGAGGGTCGTGGTCGAGGTGTCGAGGGTGGCGGCGATCGCGGCGAAGTGCCGCTCGTCGTCGGCGATCAGGGCCGGATCGGCCTTGGCGGCGAGGCGTTCGGGGAGGTCGAAGACGGGGTACGGCGTTGACACGAGGGTCGATTGTGGGGCACGACGGGGGTCTTGCGGCAAGCCCCCTGTCCGTCGGTATTCTGGTCACGGCGGGACGACAACGGCCCTGCCGGGCTGGTGGACCCGTGCCCGTGGTTCGACCACGGCACCCCCAACGCCCAATGAGCCACGGGACCCAGCACGAGCAGGACTTCCGCGACCGCACTCACGATCCCGAGCACGACCGCCCAGAACCGCGGGCCGATGACGGGCTCGACGTCGAAGTCGGCGATCTCCGCGCTGAGGAAGCTACCGGGGGTCGGCCTCAGGCGGATCCGTCCGCCCCCGGTGCTCCTCCTGGGCCCGGAGCTCCTTGAGCTTGGTCCACGGGACGAAGCAGATCCACGCGACCGACGCGATCGCGGCCCCCATGATCATCGAACTCATGTCCATCGTCCCGACGGTACCGAGACTCCCTCAAGCTGTCCTGCGACTGCGGATCACGCCGCGGTGAACACCAACGACGCGTTCTGCCCACCGAAGCCGAACGAGTTGTTGAGCGCAGCCCGGATCGGAGCCGTCCGCGCCGAACCGGACACCACGTCCAGCTCGACCGCCGGGTCCAGGTGTTCCAGGTTCAGGGTCGCCGGCACGACCCCGGTCTCGATGGCCCGTACGGCGAGGATCGACTCGACCGCCCCCGCCGCACCGAACATGTGCCCGATCGAGCTCTTCGGTGCGGTGACGAGGGCACCGGTGCCGACCGCACGGGCGATGGCAGCAGCCTCGCCGACGTCCCCGACCGGCGTGCTGGTCGCATGCGCGTTGACGTGGTCGATGTCCGTGCCGGTGAGCCCGGCCATCCGGATCGCCGCCGTCATCGCGCGTTCCTGTTCGCTGCCGTCGGCGAGCGGCGCCGTGATGTGGAACGCGTCGGAGGTGACCCCCCACCCGGCGAGCGTTCCGTGTGACCGTTGCGTCCGAGCGGCGGCGTGCGCGGCGCTCTCGAGGACGACGAACCCCGCGCCCTCGCCGAGGACGAACCCGCGGCGGGATGCGTCGAAGGGGCGTGAGAGCGTCGTCGGGTCGTCGTCGCCCGGCTTCGCGAGGGCCTGGGACTGTGCGAAGGACGCCATCGTGACCGGGGTGACCGCGGCTTCGGTCCCGCCGGCGATCACGACGTCGGCTTCACCCGTCACGATGAGCCGCGCGGCCATCGCGATCGCCTCGGCGCCGGACGCGCACGCCGACACGGTCGTGTACGCACCGGCCCGTGCGCCGTACTCGATGCTGATCTGCGCAGCTGCCCCGTTGGCCATGAGCATCGGGACGGTGCGCGGGGACACCCGACGAGCGCCGGACGCTCCGAGGACGTCGTGGGCGTCGAGTAGGGTCTCCACTCCCCCGATGCCGGTGCCGACGACCACCGCGAGCCGGTCACCCTCGACGGCGGGGGCGCCGGCGTCCGCCCAGGCCTCCCCGGCCGCGACGAGCGCGAGCTGCTGGCTGCGGTCGAGCCGGTTGGCGCGGACCCGGCCGAGTGCTGCATCGGCGTCGAGTGCGGCGTCGGCGCCGACGAGGATCGGCACCTGCTCCCACAGGGCGCCGGGACGCTCGAGGACGTGCACGCCGGAACGCCCGGCGACGAGCGCGTCCCAGAGGGCGTCGACGCCATGGCCGAACGGGGAGACCGCGCCGTAGCCGGTGATGGAGATGTCCACGGAAGACTCCTTCTTGTACGTTGAACAAGTCGAGTTGTACCACGTACAATTCCGACATGGCAACCACCACCGACGGTCCCGGCACCCCGCGCGGCGCGGCGACCCGCGCCCGCATCCTCGCCGCGACCGCCGGTCTCCTGAGCGCCAGCGACCGAGGCGAATCGACCCAGCACCGGTCGGTCACGGTCAGTGAGATCGCCCGCGCCGCCGGGGTCTACCCGAACCAGATCACGCACCACTTCGGCTCGAAGGACCGTCTCGTCCTCGACGCCGCGTTCGCGCTGTTCCTCCGTGACACGACGCGGTTGCAGGCTGCCGGGCGCCGCACGACGAGTGCCGAGGCGTTCCGACAGGTCCTCGCCCGGACCGCCCTCGCGATGCCGTCGACCCCGCTCGTCGTCCGCGCCCTCGCGTCCGCCGGTGACGACGCCGACCAGCGCGACCGGGTGCGTCTCTTGCTGGCGGTCCTGTTCCGACAGTCGGAGCGCTACCTCGAACGGGTCGTCACCGAGCACGGGTGGACGAGCCGCAGCGGCGTCGGGAGGGATGCCCGGACGTTCTGGAGCGCGGTGTTCGGCGCCACCCTGCTCGCCGACGCCGGTGTGACCGGCGGCCCGTCCGACCTCGACCTCGCCGGTACCGTCTCGATCACCTGAGCGCGCGCCCGAGACTCGGCGTGAGCGACGACTCTCGCGCCCCGGAGCACGAGATCGGTCGCCTCAGCCGAGACTCGGCCGGATCTCGCCGAGACTCGCCGCGCCGGGTCACTCGCCGAAACCGGACCGCACGAGCGCGACGAGCGCGTCGACGGCGTCCTGCGCGCCGGGTCCCGAACCCTCGATCGTGACCGTCGCGCCCTTCGGCAGCGCCAGCGCCATGATCGCGAGCAGGCTCTTCGCGTCCACGCCGTTCACGCGCACCGACGCCTCGTACTGCGCCGCGGTCTTCACGAACTCCGCCGCGGGGCGGGCGTGCAGCCCGCTGTCGTTGACGAGCTCGACGCTCTCGGACGCGGCCACGTCGTCGACGGGGGCGGGCCCGTCAGCCGGCACCGCGCCTCCAGGCTGGTCGTCGGACGGACTGGAGGCACGACTCGCGTCCGCCTCGGAGGCTGCGGCAGACGCGGCAGCGGCCAGGACCGCGTCGACGTCACCGCCGGTCTGCGCGGCGACCGCCGCGGCGACCGCGCCCTCCACCAGGGGAGCCTGTGACACGTGCACCCGCGCACGGGCGTCGTCGTCGAGGAAGTCGAGGGCCGTGTCGGTCGTCAGGTACGCGGAGCCGAGGTCGCACAGGACGACCACGGCGTCGGCGCCGGAGAGTTCCTCGATGCCGGCGGTGATGGCTTCGAACGAGGTGCCGATGCCGCCGTCGTCGGTGCCACCGGCGGCGACGAGGGACACGTCGGCCGCCATCTGGCGTGCGAGCTCGACGGTGCCGGTCGCGATCGCCGCGCTGTGCGAGACGATCAGGATCCCGACGGTCACGCGGCGTCCACGGCGGCGCGGAGGATGTAGACGGTGGACTGTGCGCCCGGGTCGCGGTGTCCGACGGCACGCTCCCCGAGGTAGCTCGCACGGCCCTTGCGGGCGACGAGCGGGTCGGTCGACTCGGCGCCCGTGACGGCGGCGTCCGCGGCGGCCGCGAGCACCTGCTCCGGGCTGTCCCCGGCGGCGGCCGCGGCACCGGCGGCGTCGACGGCGGGCGACCAGGCGTCGACCATGGTCTTGTCGCCGACGGACGCCTTGCCGCGGGACACGACCCCGTCGCGGGCCGCGGTCAGCACGGCGACGAGCGTGTCGGCGTCGAGCTCGGTCGCGTCGCCGGCGGCCTGCGCGGCCTTGAGGTACGCGGTACCGAAGAGTGGACCGGCGGCACCGCCCACGGTCGAGATGAGCTTCGTCGCGACCACCTTGAGCACGGCGCCGGGCGTGTCGAACGAACCGGTGTCGACCGCCTCGAGCACGGCACGGAAGCCGCGGTCGAGGTTCTCACCGTGGTCCCCGTCGCCGATCTCCCGGTCGAGCGTGACGAGCTCGGCCCGGTGCTCGTCGATCGTCGCGGCGGTGCGACGGACCCAGTCGATGGCCCATGCGGTGTCGAGCGCCAATTCGTGTTCCTTCCTGGATGGTGGGCGGTGGTTCAGCGTCCCCAGCGCAGTGCCGGGGTCTCCACCGGTGCGTCCCAGAGGGCGGTGAGTTCGTCGTCGAGCACCGTGACGGTGAGCGAGAACCCCTGCATCTCGAGGGATGTCACGTAGTCGCCGACCAGGCTACGCGTGACCTCGTACCCGCGGTCGGCGAGCACCTCGGCGGCGCGTCGGTAGGCGATGTACAGCTCGGAGAGCGGCGTGCCACCCATGCCGTTCACGAGGAGCAGCAGCTTGGAACCCGCCGCCGGCTCGAGGTCGGTGAGGATCGGCTCGAGCACGCGGTCGACGAGCTGGTCGGCCGGCGCCATCGGGATCCGCTCGCGGCCGGGCTCGCCGTGGATGCCGATGCCGAGCTCGACCTCGTCGTCGGCGAGCGTGAACGACGGCTCGCCGGCGTGCGGGACCGTCCCGGAACTGAGCGCGAGGCCCATCGACCGCGTGACGTCGTTGACGTGGCGGGCGACGGCGGCCACGGCGTCGAGGTCGTCCCCGCGCTCGGCGGCCGCCCCGGCGCACTTCTCGACGACGACGGTGCCCGCGACGCCGCGGCGGCCGGCCGTGTAGAGCGAGTCCTGCACGGCGACGTCGTCGTCGACCACGACGGACTCGACCCGCACGTCGTCCATGCTGGCGAGCTCGGCGGCGGTCTCGAAGTTGAGCACGTCGCCGGTGTAGTTCTTCACGATGTGGAGCACGCCCGCTCCCCCGTCGACGGCCTTCGTGGCGGCGACGATGGGGTCAGGAGTCGGGCTGGTGAACACCGGACCGGGGACCGCAGCGTCGAGCATGCCGTACCCGACGAAGCCGGCGTGCAGGGGCTCGTGCCCGCTGCCGCCGCCGCTGACGATGCCGACCTTGCCCTGGACCGGGGCATCCGCGCGGTGGAGGTGGATCGGGTCCTCGACCAGGACCACGTGCCCGGCGTGTGCGAGGGCGAACCCACGGACGGTCTCGTCGACCACGTCGTGCGGGTCGTTGATGAGCTTCTTCATGCGGAGCCTCCACTGTCGTCACTGACCGGGCCCAATCTACATCGGCCGGTCGTTCGGCCGTCGTGCACGTTCGTGCAGACGGGTCCCGGGCCGGGATGCGGCTGCGAGCCTGCTGGACGGTCGTGCGCACACTGCGGATGCACGTTCGTGCACAATCGCGCACTTCCCTCACGAACGCATCGCCATTGGTTGAACGGCGTCACTATGCTCGGCCCCAATCACTCAACGGGGAGTGCCGGCGCAGCACCACCGGACCCCCACCCTCACGCACTGGAGGTCACCGATGGACGGCATCGGCGTCAATTTCCTCTCTGAGCTCGTCGGCACGGCGATGCTCATCATCCTGGGTGGCGGCGTCGTCGCCGCTGTCTCGCTGACGAAGTCCAAGGGCTTCGGAGCCGGCTTCCTCATGGTCACGATCGGTTGGGGCTTCGCGGTCTTCGCCGGTGTCACCGTGTCGTACAGCTCCGGCGGGCAGCTCAACCCCGCGGTCAGCCTCGGGCTCGCGCTCCTCGGCAAGATCACCGTGGGCGAGATGTTCCTGTACTGGCTCGCACAGCTCATCGGCGCGATCATCGGTGCGGTCATCGTCTGGCTCGCGTACAAGCAGCACTTCGACGAGGAGCCCGACGCGGCAGCGAAGCTCGGCGTCTTCTCCACCGGTCCGGCGATCCGCTCGTACGGCTGGAACCTCGTCACCGAGATCATCGGCACCTTCGTCCTCGTGTTCGTCGTGCTCGCCTTCACCAACGGTGGCACCCCGAAGGAGCTCGGCGCGGTTCCCGTCGCCTTCCTCGTGATCGCGATCGGTGTCAGCCTCGGTGGCCCCACCGGTTACGCCATCAACCCGGCCCGTGACCTCGGCCCGCGCATCGCGCACGCGTTCCTCCCGATCAAGGGCAAGGGGTCGAGCGACTGGGCCTACGCCTGGGTCCCCGTCGTCGGCCCGCTCATCGGCGGCGCCCTCGCGGCCGGCCTCTCGACCTTCCTGCTGCCGATCGCCTCCTGATCGACCGCACCACCCCAACCCGAGCACCAGCGTAAGGAGCACCAATGGCCGACTACATCGTCGCCATCGACCAGGGCACGACCTCGACCCGAGCGATCGTCTTCGACCACTCCGGCTCGATCGTGTCCGTGGGCCAGAAGGAACACGAGCAGATCTTCCCGCGAGCCGGATGGGTCGAGCACGACCCCGCCGAGATCTGGGACAACACCCGTGAGGTCATCGGCCAGGCACTGTCCCGCGCCGACATCACCCGCCACGACGTCGCGGCGGTCGGCATCACCAACCAGCGCGAGACCGCGGTGGTCTGGGACAAGACCACCGGCAAGCCCGTCTACAACGCGATCGTCTGGCAGGACACCCGCACGCAGTCGATCGTCGACAAGCTCGCCGACGGTGACACCGACCGGTACAAGTCCGTCGTGGGCCTCCCGCTCGCGACCTACTTCGCCGGCACGAAGATCGTCTGGATCCTCGAGAACGTCGAGGGTGCACGCGAGAAGGCCGAGGCGGGCGACCTGCTGTTCGGCACGACCGACACCTGGGTCCTCTGGAACCTGACCGGTGGTGTGGACGGCGGTGTCCACAAGACCGACGTCACGAACGCGTCCCGCACGCTGTTCATGGACCTCGAGACGCTCGAGTGGCGCGACGACATCCTCGCGGACTTCGGCGTCCCGAAGGCGATGCTGCCCGAGATCGTCAGCTCCTCCGAGGTCTACGGGCACGTCGAATCGTCGAACCTCCTGCGCGAGGTCCCGATCGCCGGCATCCTCGGTGACCAGCAGGCCGCGACCTTCGGCCAGGCGGCGTTCGACCAGGGTGAGTCGAAGAACACCTACGGCACCGGCAACTTCCTCATCTTCAACACGGGCACGGAGATCGTCCGCTCGGAGAACGGGCTGCTCACGACCGTCGGCTACAAGCTCGGCGACCAGGAGACGCACTACGCCCTCGAGGGTTCGATCGCCGTCACGGGCTCGCTCATCCAGTGGCTGCGTGACAACCTCGGGCTGATCGGCAGCGCCCCGGAGGTCGAGGCCCTCGCCAAGACCGTCGAGGACAACGGCGGCGTGTACTTCGTCCCGGCATTCTCGGGCCTCTTCGCACCGTACTGGCGTCCCGACGCCCGTGGCGCGATCGTCGGTCTCACCCGCTACGTCAACAAGGGCCACATCGCGCGTGCGGCCCTCGAGGCCACGGCGCTGCAGACCCGCGAGGTCCTCGACGCCGTGAACGCGGACTCCGGGGTGGACCTCACCGAGCTCAAGGTCGACGGCGGCATGACCGCCAACAACGAGCTCATGCAGTTCCAGGCCGACATCCTCAACGTGCCCGTGGTGCGTCCGGTGGTGGCCGAGACCACCGCGCTCGGCGCCGCCTACGCGGCGGGCCTGGCGGTCGGGTTCTGGGCGAACCTCGACGAGCTCCGTGCCAACTGGCAGGAGGACAAGCGCTGGGAGCCGCAGCTCGACGCGGCCGAGCGCGACCGCACGCTCCGCCTCTGGAAGAAGGCCGTCACGAAGACCTTCGACTGGGTCGACGAGGACGTCCAGTAGTCCTGTTGCTGAGGTGACCGCCTGGAGGCGCGGTGCCGGTCCCACGGACCGGCACCGCGCCTCCAGTCAGTTGCGTCCGTGTCGGTCGCGGCTGCGCTCAGGAGGCGGGGGTCGCGCCCACCCAGTCGGCCAGCTTGCGGGCCGCGGCACCAGAGTCGATCGCGTCGGCCGCGACGACCAGCTGCTCGCGGAACCGCTGCAGGATCGGGCGGTCGACCTCGGCCGGGTCCTCCGCCAGGCGGAAGGACGCCAGGCCGGCGGCGGCGTTGAGCAGGACGATGTCGCGGACCGCGCCGGTCTCCCCCGCGAGGACGCGGTGCACCACGGCGGCGTTGTGCTCCGGGTCGCCGCCGAGGAGGTCCTCGATGCGCGCGCGGGCGATCCCGAGGTCGCGCGGGTCGAGGTCGTGCTCGGTGACCCGGCCGCCCGTCACCTCCCAGATGTGGCTGTGACCCGTCGTCGTCAGCTCGTCGAGGCCGTCGTCGCCGCGGAACACCAGCGCCGTCGCCCCGCGGGTCTGGAACACGCCCGTGATGATCGGCACGAGCTCGAGCTGCGCCACGCCGACCGCGTTCGCCTCGCACCGTGCGGGGTTGACGAGCGGGCCGAGGAAGTTGAAGACCGTCGGCACGCCGATCTCGCGCCGGACTGGACCGGCGTGCGCGAAGCCGGGGTGGAACGCGCTCGCGAAGGCGAAGGTGAGTCCGACACGCCGGAACGTGTCCGCGACACGCGCGGCGTCCATCGTGAGGTCGAGGCCGAGTGCGGCGAGCACGTCGCTCGAGCCGGACTTCGAGGAGCTCGCCTTGTTGCCGTGCTTCACGACCGGGACCCCCGCGGCGGCGATCACGATGGCCGCCATGGTCGAGACGTTCACCGTGCCGACGACGTCGCCACCCGTGCCCACGATGTCGAGCGCCATCGGGTCGACGTCGAGCGGAACCGCGGCGTCGAGGATCGCGTCGCGGAACCCGACCACCTCGTCGACGGTCTCGCCCTTCGCGCGGAGTGCGACGACGAAGGCGGCGATCTGCGCCTGGGTCGCCCGACCCTGCACGATCTCCTGCATGGCCCATGTGGACTGGCTGATCGTCAGGTCCTCGCGCGCCATGAGCGCGCTGATCACCGAAGGCCACGTGAGGTGCTCAGACATGACTCGATCGTAGTGAATTCGAGAGACCCGCCAGTCTCCTGCGAAAACACTGTCCGTGACTTCCGCCATAATGGAGGACGTGACTAGCACCCCTTTCTCCAGATCCGCCAGCGGTCCGGTCCTCAACAGGCCGAACGCCGTTGCCGTGGGGACGATCGTGTGGCTGGGCAGCGAGGTCATGTTCTTCGCCGGCCTGTTCGCGATCTACTTCACGTTGCGCAGCACCTCGCCCGAACTGTGGGCGACCGAGACCGCCAAGCTCGAGGTGCCCTTCGCCTCGGTGAACACGATCATCCTGGTGCTGTCCAGCTTCGCCTGCCAGTTCGCGGTGTTCGCCGCCGAGCGCTTCCAGGTGCACCGCACGAGCTGGAACCCCAAGGACTGGGGCATGACGGAGTGGTTCTTCGTCACGTACTGCATGGGCGCGATCTTCGTCTGCGGCCAGATCTTCGAGTACGCCAACCTCTGGCACGAGGGCGTGACGCTCTCCTCCAGCGCGTACGGCTCGGCGTTCTACATGACCACCGGCTTCCACGGCCTCCACGTCACCGGCGGCCTCATCGCCTTCCTGCTGACGCTCGGCCGCGGGTTCGCCGCCAAGAACTTCGGTCACAAGGAAGCGACCACCGCGATCGTCGTGTCGTACTACTGGCACTTCGTCGACGTCGTCTGGATCGGCCTCTTCGCCGTCATCTACCTTCTCAAGTAGGAACTGGATAGCCCCCACCGCATGTTCAACAGAACCAAGTCCAAGAAGGGCCGCCGTTCACCGATGGCGACCGTGTCGCTCATCGTCGTCGGTCTCATGACCACCGGCGGTGCGTACGCGCTGTTCAGCTCCACGGCGAACGCCGACGACAGCACGAGCACCGTGGCGGCGACGAGCCAGTCGAAGGTGAACGAGGGCCAGAAGCTCTTCGCCTCGAACTGCGCCACCTGCCACGGCCTCTCGGCGCAGGGCACCTCGGAGGGTCCGTCCCTCATCGGTGTCGGTGCCGCGTCGGTCGACTTCCAGGTGGGCACCGGCCGCATGCCGATGGCTGCCCAGGGTCCGCAGGCCGAAGAGAAGCCCGCGCAGTTCACCGACGACCAGATCGACGCACTCGCCGAGTACGTCGCGTCGCTCGGCCCCGGCCCGTCGGTCCCGTCCACCAGCCTCACCGACGGCTCGGACGGCAACGCTGCAGAGGGCGCTGAACTCTTCCGCATCAACTGCGCGATGTGCCACAACGTGGCCGGTGCCGGTGGTGCGCTGACCGAGGGCAAGTACGCCCCGAACCTGCAGTCCGTGTCCGGCAAGCACATCTACGAGGCCATGGTCACTGGTCCGCAGAACATGCCGGTGTTCAACGACCTGAACCTCACGCCCCAGCAGAAGGCCGACATCATCACGTACCTCAAGTACGTGCAGGACAACAAGTCGCCCGGTGGGTTCGCCCTCGGCTCCCTCGGCCCGGTGGCAGAGGGTCTGTTCATCTGGATCTTCGGACTCGGCGCGGTCGTCGCGATGACCGTCTGGCTGACCGCGAAGTCCAACTGATCGTCCGTGTCGAACGACACTGAAGGGAACACCATGGCAGAGCACGACGACGAGGCACTGAACTCGTCCTCGGCTGTCGAGAAGCACGGCACGACCACGACGTCGGCCGGCACCGCGGTCCTGCCCGCGGAGCCGTTCGAGAACCCGGGCGAGCCGCCGCACCGCGCGCGCCGCACGGACGTCGACCCGAAGAAGCAGCGCCTGGCCGAGCGTCAGGTCGCCACGTTCTTCTACCTGTCGATCGTCGGCAGCGTCCTCGCGATCGCGGCGTACGTCGCCTTCCCGATCAGCGCCGACGACTTCGGCACGGTCCGCACCGCGAACCTCTTCCTCGGTCTCGCGATCGCCCTCGCGCTCCTGGCGCTCGGTCTCGGCGCGGTCTACTGGTCGAAGTCGCTCGTCGTCGACCGTGAGATCTCGGAGCTCCGCCACCCCACCCGTGGCACGGACGCGACCCGCGAGAAGGCCGTCGAGGCCTTCCAGCTCGCCGACAAGGAGTCGGGTTTCAGTCGTCGCAAGCTGATCCGCAACTCGATGATCGGTGCACTGGCCGCGTTCCCGCTCCCCGGCATCGTCCTCGTGCGTGACCTCGCGCCCGCCGCCGACCCGAACGAGCTGCTCCGTCACACGTTCTGGAAGTCGGGCATGCGCCTGACGAAGGACCCGACCGGCCTCCCGATCAAGGCGTCCGACGTCACGATCGGTTCGGTCTTCCACGTCATCCCCGACGGGATGCTCGACTCGGAGCACATGCTCGAGGAGAAGGCCAAGGCCGCCGTCCTCCTCATGCGCCTCGACCCGAAGGACCTCAACCCCGCCAAGGGTCGCGAGAACTGGGGCTACGACGGCATCGTCGCGTACTCCAAGATCTGCACCCACGTCGGGTGCCCGGTCGCGCTCTACGAGCAGCAGACGCACCACCTGCTGTGCCCGTGCCACCAGTCGACCTTCGATGTCTCGAACAACTGCGACGTCATCTTCGGACCGGCCGCGCGCCCCCTCCCCCAACTTCCGATCGCGATCGACGACGACGGCTACCTGGTTGCGCAGAGCGACTTCCACGAGCCTGTCGGACCGTCCTTCTGGGAGCGTGAACGCTGATGAGCACCACCACCACGAACGCACCTGCGTCGGCCACCAAGCCGGCGCCGGAGCGCGGATCCCGCATCATCGGCGGGGTCGCGAACTACATCGACGAGCGAACCAGCATCTCGGGCCTCGTGAAGGAGGTCGGGCGCAAGATCTTCCCCGACCACTGGAGCTTCATGCTCGGCGAGGTCGCGCTGTACAGCTTCGTCGTCGTCCTGCTGTCCGGGACGTTCCTGACGTTCTTCTTCCAGGCGTCGATGGCCGAGGTCGTCTACAACGGCTCGTACGTCCCGCTCAAGGGCGTCGAGATGTCCACGGCGTTGCAGTCCACGCTGAACATCTCGTTCGACATCCGCGGCGGGCTCTTCGTCCGGCAGATCCACCACTGGGCAGCCCTGCTGTTCGTGGCCTCGATCATGCTGCACATGGCCCGCGTGTTCTTCACCGGCGCGTTCCGCAAGCCGCGTGAGCTCAACTGGGTGTTCGGCTTCCTCCTCTGGGTCCTGGCCATGGCCGAGGGCTTCACGGGCTACTCGCTCCCCGACGACCTGCTCTCCGGAAACGGTCTGCGGATCATCGTCGGCATGATCGAGGGCGTGCCGGTGATCGGCGTCTGGATCGCCTACCTGCTGTTCGGCGGCGAGTTCCCGGGTACCGACATCGTCGGCCGCCTCTACACGCTGCACATCCTGCTGCTGCCGGCGATCCTCGTCGCGGTGCTCGGCGTCCACCTCGTGCTGGTCGTCATCAACAAGCACACGCAGTTCGCTGGCCCCGGCAAGACGAACGAGAACGTCGTCGGCGTCCCGATCCTCCCCGCGTTCGCCGCGAAGGCCGGTGGGTTCTTCTTCATCGTCGCGGGCATCCTGGCCCTCATCGCGTCGCTGTTCACGATCAACCCGATCTGGAACTACGGCCCGTACGACCCGTCCCCCGTGTCCGCCGGCACCCAGCCCGACTGGTACATCGGCTTCGCGGACGGCGCGCTCCGACTGGTGCCCCCGCACTGGGAGGTCGTGTGGTTCGGCTACACGGTGTCGTTCAACATCCTCGCGCCGATCGCGGTGCTGGTGCTGCTCATCCTGGCGATCCTGCTCTACCCCTTCATCGAGGGCTGGGTCACCGGTGACAAGCGCGAACACCACATCCTCGACCGCCCGCGCAACGCCCCGACCCGCACGGCGTTCGGCGCCGCCGGCATCACGCTCTACGCGAGCCTCTGGGCCGCCGCGTCGTCGGACATCATCGCGACCCACTTCCTGGTGTCGATCGAGCACGTGATCCACGTGATCCAGGCGACGACGGTCCTCGGTCCGTTCATCGCCTTCTGGATCACGAAGCGCGTGTGCATCGCCCTGCAGAAGAAGGACCGCGAGATCGTCCTGCACGGGTACGAGTCCGGTCGCATCGTGCGACTGCCCCACGGCGAGTACATCGAGGTGCACGAGCAGCTCGACGAGTACGAGCGCTGGAAGCTCCTGCAGTTCAACGAGTACAAGCCGCTGATGATCCGCCCGAACGCCAAGGGCAAGATCTCCGGGGTGCAGAAGCTCCGTGCGGGCGTCTCGCGCTTCTTCTTCGAGGACCGCATCACGCCGGTCACGAAGGCCGAGCTCGAGGCAGCGCACGCCGCGCACCACGGTCCGGAGCTGGACGGTGGCGAGCACAACGCTCCCGCTGTCGGCGCTGGAAATCACTAGGTAGCGAAAGAAGACCCCCGTCACGATGTGACGGGGGTTTTCTTCTGCCCACCAACACGCCGTCCCACGTTCACGGGTGATTCACCGACACGTGCTGGACTCGTCCAGGACGGTGTGGCACTGTGTTGCACCACGCACCCGCCAACGGAATGAGACCCCGATGGACAGCCGGACGGCCGAACACCCCAGGCCGAACCACTTCCTCCTCCACCTCAGCGACACCCACCTCGTGGCGGGTGACGGCGACCTCTACGGGGACGTCGACTCGGCAGCACGGCTCGGTGAGATCGTCGCCGACATCGAGGCATCGGGCACCAGGCCCGAGGCGATCGTCGTCACCGGCGACGTGGCCGACAAGGGCGAACCGGGTGCCTACGCACGCATTCGCGACATCGTGCAGCCGGCGGCCGACCGCATCGGCGCGCAGGTGATCTGGGCGATGGGCAACCACGACGAGCGCGGTGCGTTCCGCCAGGAGCTCTTCGGCCTCCAGCCCACCGATCGTCCCGTCGACTTCGTCTACGACGTCAACGGGCTCCGGGTGATCACCCTGGACACGAGTGTCCCCGGGGCGCACCACGGCGAGGTCTCCCCCGAGCAGCTCGACTGGCTCGCCGAGGTCCTGTCCGAGGCAGCGCCGCACGGAACGATCCTGGCGATGCACCACCCGCCGGTGCCGAGCGTGCAGGACCTCGCCGTGCTCGTGGAGCTCCGCGACCAGGACGCCCTGGCCGAGGTCGTCGAGGGCAGTGACGTCATCGCGATCATCGCCGGGCACCTGCACTACTCGACGAGCGCCGTGTTCGCGGGCATCCCGGTGTCGGTCGCGAGTGCCACGTGCTACACGCAGGACCTCACCGAGTTCCAGGGCGGCACCCGCGGCCGCGACGGCGCCCAGGCGTTCAACCTGGTGCACGTCTACGGTCACAACGTGGTGCACTCCGTGGTGCCGATCGGGCACTACACGACCGTCGGCCAGCCGGTCTCCGCCGTCGAGACCGAGGCCCGGCTCGCTGCCGCCGGTGTCACCATCGCTCCCGCGGTCGAGCCGGCGCCCGTCACGTCGAGCATCCCGGTGTTCACGCTCGACTCGGTGCCCGTCTCCCCCGTCCACCGCTGAGGCCGGGCGCGGTCGGGCGTCCGACGGTTCGTTGCACGCGCATGCTGCGACAACGCCGACGTCGTTCGACAGGCGTCGTGTCGCTCGTTGCGCACGCAACTGTTGCGCGTGCACGATGCGACAACGCCGACGTCGTTCGACAGGCGTCCTGTCCTCCGTTGCGGACGCAACAGTTGCGTGTGCACGGTGCGACAACGCGCTCGTCGTTCGACAGACGTCTTGTCGCTCGTTGCGGACGCAACTGTTGCGCGTGAATGGTGCGGACAACGCCGGCGTCGTTCGGCAGGTGTCCTGTCGCTCCTTGCGCCTGCGACGACCCGCATGGCGCACACACCCGAGCCGCGTCGCTGCGCGTGCAAGATACGTCACCGCGTTCGTTCGACAGGCGTCTTGTCGCTCGTTGCGCGCGTAACAACCGCCGAGCACGCCCGCAAGCACCCGCGGACGCACACACGCGCCCAGACACCGGACTGGAGGCGCGTGGCGGGGCCCGCCCCGCGCCTCCCGGGCCGTCAGACGGTCGCGTCGCGCGCGTCCCGCTCCCACGGAGCCGGGAACGGGAAGTACTTCTCGAGGAAGTCCGTCACGCGCCGGGTGCGCTCCTCGTCGCTGACCTCCGGGAAGCTGCCGTCGTTGAGGCAGAAGAAATCGACGTTGCGCTTCTTGAGGAGTTCCTCGAGCGCTCGGAGTCCGGACTGCATCGTCGTGTCGATGTACCGCACCGGAGCGTTCTCCTGCACGATCGCCCGGCCGGTGAGCAACGAGTAGTAGTGGTAGAGCGAGTTCGTCACCGAGATGTTCTCGGCAGCACGGAAGCGGGACGCGGCGGTCGCGCGGAACTCGTCCGCGAACTCGTGCTCCATCTCGGTCATGATCGAGGCGCGCAAGGGCGTCGGTGCGTGCTCGAGGTGACGGGTGGTCACCGCACCGAACCGCTGCTGCAGGAGTCGGCGGTTGACCCGGGCGGAGTTCTCGAACCCACTGCGGGCCGGGTTGTTCGAACCCAGGCCGATGCGGGTGGTCGCGAGGATGAACTTCGTCACCGAGCCCGGGCTGAAGAACACCGACGGGTCGACCGTGCGACCGAAGAACATGTCGTCGTTCGAGTAGATGAAGTGCTCGCTGATGCCCGGGATGTGGTGCAGCTGCGACTCGACGGCCTGCGAGTTGTGCGTCGGGAGCACGGACGGGTCGGCGAAGAACTCCTCCGACCGGACGATCCGCACCTTGGGGTGGTCGGCGAGCCAGGACGGCGCGGGTGAGTCTGTTGCGATGTAGATCTGTCGGATCCACGGGGCGAAGGTGTGCACCGAGCGCAGCGCGTACTTCAGCTCGTCGATCTGCCGGAAGCGGGCTGGGGCGTCATCGCCCTCCCCCAGCACGGCACCGGACTGCGCGGCCTGTCGCGCACGCTGGTACTCGATGGCGTTGCCGTCGACCCAGGAGAAGACGATGTCGATCGGGAAGCGGATGTCGGAGACGTGGTCGTCGAACATGTGCTCGACGGTGCGCCAGGTCCGGCCGTAGCGCTCGATGTCGACCAGGACGAACTCGTCGACCGGCAGGCTCCGGCGCATCAGGGCGTTCTCGACGGGCGCGAGGACCTCGGTGTCGGTCACCCGCCAGAACTCGAGCTGCACGCTCGTCTCGGCACCGTAGCGCAGGCGTCCGAGGGGTTCGACGCGCGGACGGAAGACCCGCAGGACGGGTTCGTCCACCGAGGCGAGGCCGTCGTCGATGACGAGGACGGCCGGCTTGCCCGGGGGCTTCGCGTACAGCGGCTCGTTCGCGGCGGCGGCCATCACGGCGCTCTCCGCGCGCTGACGGTCGCGTTCGTCCAGGGCGATGACCGGGCGCTGGTCGTTGCCCCGGATGAGCAGGTGGTCGACGTCACCGGCGGTGAGGGCGTCGTCGAGGAACAGGAGGTCCTCGATCATCGACTGCTGCGGCGTCAGGTGTCCGTTGACGAGCGTCAGTCGACCCTTCCGCACCACGACGTCGGGTCGGTCGAGACCGCCGGAGGACGGTCGAGGGTTCAGCAGAGGACTCTCGGTCACCGGCTCGGTCTCGTTGCTCATCCATGCCCTTCGGGTCGATCGGTCGGGCCGTGCGCCCGACTCGTCGATCCTACCGTCCGCGCGGACGCTCGGTCCGCTCGTCGGTCGCCTTCGCTACAGCCTGGAGGCGCGGGTCGACTCCGCCTCGCGCGGCACCTTCACGACGATGCCGACGACGACGAACAGTGCTGCGGCGACGATCTGCAGCGCCGCCCAGACCTCGCCGGGGATCGGCACGACGGCGATCGGGTTCCAGCAGACGGCGACGGCCGCCATGAGGGCTGCGGCCCACCAGGTCCGGCCGCGGACGGCGAACACCAGGACGATGAGGGCGAGCACCGCGACACCCCAGCGTGCGAAGACGAACGCGGACGCGTCGATGACGGCGACGCACGCGAGCAGCAGCATCGCAGCGATGAGCGACGGGGCGAGCGCGGGCCGGGTGAACGGCGGCGTCTCCTTCTTCCCGGCGACCTTCGGCGTGCTCGTCGCGGTCGAGGCGGGCACGCCCTGCAGTGACGAACCCGCGGCGGGCCGCCCCTTCCGTGCTGCCATCAGGCGGTGGCCCCGTCGAGGTCGATGGCCTGGATCGACCGCGACATCGGCGGGAGACCGCGCACCCGCTCGAGCGCTGGCACGAGTTCGGCGGCGTAGGCGCGGTAGCCGTCCTCGGTGAGGTGCAGGCCGTCCTCCGTGAACCGCTCGTCGAGGTGGTCGCCGTCGGCGAGGGCCGGCCACGCGTCGAGGTACTGGGCGTGGCACGTGGCGACGAACTGGCGGAGGTGCCGGTTCGCCTCCTCGATCTTCGCCGTGTAGTCGGCCTGCCGCGGCAGGATCGACACGAGCAGGAGCCGGACGCCCGGGAGTTCGCGGCGGAGCGTCACGAGGACGGACTCCACGCCGCGCACCACGTGTTCGACGCTCGCGCGGTGGTTGCCGAAGTCGTTGGTGCCGATGAGCAGGACGATCACCTCGGGCTGCTCGGCGATCACGGCGTCGAGTCGCGCGAGGACGCCGTCGGTGGTGTCGCCACCGATGCCCTGGTTGATCGTCCGCTCGTCGGGGAGCCAGGCGTCCCAGGACCCCTGCTCGGTGATGCTGTCGCCCAGGAACAGGACGCCGGTGTGTTCCGCGCTCATGCTGCCTCCTCGTGTGCCGGTTCCGGCTTCCCATTCTGCTGGGTCCAGTTCCGCCCCGTCGACTCGGTGTGCTCGGACTCGCGTTCCGCGGCGGCCGAGATGCGCTCGACCATGCCGGGGAAGATCACGCCGTGGAAGGGCAGGATCGAGTACCAGTACAGGCGTCCGGCGAGTCCCTGCGGGAAGTAGATCGCTCGCTGGTGGTAGTCGCTGCCGCCGTCGTCGGCCGGGGTCACGGTCATCTCGAGCCAGGCCCGGCCGGGCGACTTGAACTCCGCGCGGAGCCGCAGGTAGCGGCCACGCTCGAGCCGCTCGACGCGCCACCAGTCGAGCGCGTCGCCCTGCTCCAGGCGCTGCGGGTCCCGGCGGCCTCGGTTCAGTCCGACTCCCCCGGCGAGCTTGTCCATCCAGCCGCGGGCCACCCACGCGAGCGGGAACGAGTACCAGCCGTTCTCGCCACCGATGGACTCGACCACACGCCAGACGTCCTCGGCGCTGGCGGCGGAGTGCCGTCGGCGGTCGTCGACGTAGACGGTGTGCCCGGCCCAGTCGGGGTCACTCGGCAGCGGGTCGGCCGAGGTCGCGGCGAGCGTGGCGTTGCGCCAACTGGTCTGGACCTCGCCCTTCCGCATCTTCGTCAGGGCCAGCCGGACGGCGCGGCGGTACGACGTCAGTCCGCCCTCGGGGCGCGGGACCACGTCGTCGATGTCGTGCTCGCGCTGGACGCACTCGAACTGCAGCGACTCGATGATCGGCTTCGCGAGCTTGCGCGGGATCGGCGTGACCAGGTTGAACCAGTGCGCGGCCAGGCCCGGTGTCAGGACGGGCAGCACCGAGATCGGGCGCTGGGGCAGCTTCGCCTCGACCGCGTACCCGTTCAGCATCTGGCCGTACCGGAGGACGTCCGGTCCGCCGATGTCGAAGGTCCGGTTCACGTCGGCCGGGATCGTGAGCGCTTCGACCAGGTAGTACAGGACGTCGCGGACCGCGATCGGCTGGATGTGGTTGCGGACCCAGCGCGGCGCGGGCATCCACGGCAGGACGTCGGTCACGTGCCGGATCATCTCGAACGACGTGCTGCCGGAGCCGATGACGACGCCCGCCTGGTACGCGATGGTCGGTACACCGGAGTGCAGCAGGACGTCCCCGACCTCCTTGCGGCTGCGGAGGTGCTTCGAGAGCTCGCCGTCCGGGTGCAACCCGCCGAGGTACACGAACCGTCGGACACCGGCCACCTTCGCCTCGTGCGCCATGGTCTCGGCGGCCTGGCGTTCGGCCCGTTCGAAGTCGCCGTCGGCACCCATGGCGTGCGCCAGGTAGTAGACGGCTTCGACACCGTCGACCGCGGCCCTGACGGCTTCGGCGTCCTGCAGGTCGCCCTCGGCGACCTCGACGTCGTCGTGCCAGGGCACGTCCTGCAGCTTGCGGGGGTTGCGGACGAACACCCGGACGGTGTGGCCGGCGTCGAGGAGGCGGGGGACGAGGCGGCCACCGATGTAGCCGGTGGCGCCGGTGACGAGGACGTGCATGCGGGGCACGGTACGCGGCCCGGCTCCGGGTAGGCTTGCCGGGTGGACAAAGCAGCGTTCTCCGTCACCGCCGATGCCGTCCGTGGTCTCATCGACCACGCGATCCTCAAGCCCGAGCTGACCCGATCGGACGTCGACGCCCAGCTCGACGAGGCCGCCGCCTACCGCGTGTTCAGCGTGTGCGTCCGCCCGAGCGACGTCGCCCACGCGGTCGCCCGGCTCACCGGCACCGGTGTCGGCGTCGGGACGGTCATCGGCTTCCCGCACGGCACCACCTCGACCGAGGCCAAGGTCGCCGAGTCGCTGCAGGCACTGGCCGACGGGGCCTTCGAGCTCGACATGGTCCAGAACATCGGCGCCGCGAAGTCCGGCGACTGGGAGCGCGTCGAAGCCGACGTCCGCGCCGTGGTCGACGCCGCCGGCAGCACCGTCGTCAAGGTCATCCTCGAGACCGCGTTCCTCACCGACGACGAGATCGTCGCGGCCTCCCGTGCCGCGCAGTCCGCCGGCGCCGCGTTCGTGAAGACCTCCACCGGGTTCGCCGGCGGCGGCGCGACCGCGGAGCACATCGCCCTCATGCGGGCGACCGTCGGTAGTGACACCGGCGTGAAGGCCTCGGGCGGCGTCCGCGGTCTCGACACCCTGCTCGAGATGGTCGATGCGGGTGCGAACCGCATCGGCACGAGCGCTTCCGCGCGCATCCTCGACGAGGTCGCGCACCGCGCGGAGACGGGCGCGGCCTCCGCGCTCGGCGACGACACCGCGTCCTACTGACCCACGGGGCCCGCGCCCCGCACCACCCGGACCGACCCACCACGACGGGGCCGGCGCCCACCGGACGCGACGCAGCGTCCGCGACCGGCACCGTGCCTCCAGACCGCCGCATCGGAGCGAGCATGTCCACCACCGCACCGCAGTCCGCCCCCCTGGCACTCGCCGTCGACCTCGGCGGCACGAAGGTCGAAGCCGCGCTCGTCACCGACGCCGGCGTCGTCCTGCCCGCCACCCGGTTCCGGAGCCCCACCGGGCCCGGGCGCACCTCGGACGAGCTGCAGGCCGCCGTCGACGAGGTCGTGACCGCCGCCCTCGCGGCGCTGCCCGCCGACGCGACCCTCGTCGGTGTCGGGATCGGCTCCGCCGGCCCGGTCGACGAAGAGCACGGGCTCGTGTCGCCGCTGAACATGCCGGTGTGGCGTGGCTACCCCCTCCGCGACCGTGTGGCGGCGCACGTCCCCGCCGGCGTGCCCGTGACCCTGCGGATGGACGGCCTGGCGATCACGCTCGCCGAGCACTGGGTCGGTGCCGCGCAGGGTTCCGACCACGTCATGGGGATGATCGTCTCGACGGGCGTCGGCGGCGGTCTGATCCTGCACGGCCGGACCGTCAGCGGTCCCACCGGCAACGCCGGACACATCGGCCACGTGGAGTGCGGCGGGTTCGACGACCCCTGCGCCTGTGGTGGCACGGGCTGCCTCGAGGCGATCGCCAGCGGCCCGAAGACCGTCGCCTGGGCCCAGCGCCAGGGCTTCGCCGGGTCCACCGGCGAGGAGTTGTCGGCGGCCTACGCGGCCGGGGACGAGATCGCCGTCGCCGCGGTCAAGCGGAGCGGGCGCGCGCTCGGGCAGGCCATCGCCGCGGCCACGAGCCTGGTCGACCTCGAGGTGGTCGCGATCGGCGGCGGGTTCTCGCACGTCACGCCGGACCTGTTCGAGTACGCGCGCGAAGCCGTCGCGGAACGGGTCGAGTTCGGGTTCGTCACGAAGGTGCGGATCGTGCCGACCGGGCTGTCGCAGGACGGCCCGCTCATCGGCGCCGCCGCGCTCGTCCACCGCGCTGACGTGCTGCGCTGACGTCCTGCGGTCCTGCGGGCTCGCCGGTCCGCTGACGTTGATGGGCGCTCTCCACAGGCGGTCGTCCCGGCGTCCAGGGCTCGGGCAGGATGTCCGGGTGCCCTGCTCCCGCCTCGTGACCAGCGACGACTGGCCGGAGGCCGAACTACGGGCGGCGGTGCTCGCCGGTGAGCTGGTGGCGGTCGGGGCGTGCTGGGCCTCCCCCGTCGAGCCGCAGACGCCGTCGCTCCGTGCCGCCGCAGCAGCGTGGACGCTCCAGGACGCCCGGTTGATCGCCGGGACGCGGACCGCGGCGTGGATCTGGGGTGCGACCTCGCGGCCGCCGACACCGCTCGAGGCTGCGATCTCACCGCAGGCCCGCGTGCACGTCGACGCTGGAGTGCGGTTGCGCGAAGTGGTGATCGACCCGACGGACGTCGTCCGGATGGGTACGCTCCACGTGACGACTCCGCTGCGCACCGCCATCGACCTGCTGCGCACCCCGAGCACCGGCGAGCGGACCTTCGGGACGGCTCAGGCGGAAGCGGTCCTGGGCCTGATCACGATCGGTGCGGTCGGCGTCACCGAGGTCGAGGAGCGCCTCTGCGGCCTCGGGACGATCCCGCTGGTGCGGCAGGCGTCACGACGCCTCCGCGCGCTGCTGGAGCCCGCCCAGCCCGCGCTCGTGGCCGACCGGCGCTGAGGGTCAGCCCGCGCTGACGCGGTAGACGTCGTAGACGGCGTCGATCCGGCGGACCGCGTTGAGCACCCGGTCGAGGTGCGTGGTGTCGCCCATCTCGAACACGAACCGGCTGAGCGCCAGGCGGTCGGACGAGGTCGAGACCGTCGCCGACAGGATGTTCACGTGGTACTCGGTCAGCACCCGCGTGACGTCGCTCAGGAGACCAGAGCGATCGAGCGCCTCGATCTGGATCTGGACCAGGAACACCGACTTCGACGACGGCGCCCACTCGACCTCGATCATGCGGTCCGGCTCGTTCATCAGCGACTTCACGTTCGTGCACGACGCCTGGTGCACCGAGACGCCCTGACCGCGGGTGATGAACCCGACGATCTGGTCCCCCGGCACCGGGGTGCAGCACTTCGCGAGCTTCACGAGGATGTCCGGCGCACCGCGTACCAGGACGCCACTGTCGCTGTTGCGGAGCTGACGGCTGGTGACCTGGCGCGGGAAGGTGAGTTCCGGCTCGTCCGACTCGGTCTCGGCCTGGACGTTCCCGAGGACCTTCTCGATGACCGACTGGGTCGACACGTGGCCCTCGCCGACGGCCGCGTAGAGGGCCGACACGTCGTCGTAGCGCATCGACGAGGCGACCTCGGAGATGGAGTCCTGGCTCATGATGCGCTGCAGCGGGAGGTTCTGCTTCCGCATCGCCCGCGCGATCGCGTCGCGGCCCTGCTCGATCGCCTCTTCGCGGCGCTCCTTGGTGAACCACTGCTTGATCTTGTTCCGGGCCCGCGGGCTCCGGACGAAGGTCAGCCAGTCCTGGCTCGGGCCGGAGTCGGGGTTCTTCGAGGTGAAGATCTCGACGACGTCGCCGCTGGAGAGCGAGCTCTCGAGCGGCACGAGGCGACCGTTGACCTTCGCGCCCATCGTGCGGTGCCCGATCTCGGTGTGCACGGCGTAGGCGAAGTCGACCGGGGTCGCGCCGGAGGGCAGGCCGATGACCTTGCCCTGCGGGGTGAAGACGTACGTCTCCTTCGCGCCGATCTCGTAGCGCAGCGAGTCGAGGAACTCCCCCGGGTCGCTCGTCTCGGCCTGCCAGTCGGTGATGTGCGCGAGCCAGGCCATGTCCTGGTCGTTCGCCGACGAGGAGTCGACGTCACGACCGGCCGCGCGCTGCTTGTACTTCCAGTGCGCCGCGACACCGAACTCGGCGCGCTGGTGCATCTCGTGCGTGCGGATCTGGATCTCCACCGCGCGACCCTGCGGCCCGAGGACCGTCGTGTGCAGCGACTGGTACAGGTTGAACTTCGGCGTCGCGATGTAGTCCTTGAAGCGCCCGGGCAGCGGCGTCCAGCGCGCGTGCACCGAGCCGAGCATCGCGTAGCAGTCGCGCACGGTCGGGACGAGGACCCGGATGCCGACCAGGTCGTAGATCTCATCGAACTCGCGCCCGCGCACGATCATCTTCTGGTAGATCGAGTAGTACTGCTTCGGGCGGCCCATGACGTCGCCGCGGACCTTGGCGGCCTTCAGGTCCTTCTTGAGCGTGCCGATGACGTTCTGCACGAACTGCTCACGCTTCGGCTGCCGCTCCTTGACCAGGCTGTCGATCTCGACGTAGAGCTTCGGGTGGAGCACCGCGAACGAGAGGTCCTCGAGCTCGAGCTTGATCATCTGGATGCCCAGACGGTGCGCGAGGGGCGCGTAGATCTCGAGGGTCTCCTTCGCCTTGCGCGTGGCGGAGGTCGACTCGACGAAGCCCCACGTGCGGGCGTTGTGCAGCCGGTCGGCGAGCTTGATCACCAGGACACGGATGTCCTTCGACATCGCGATGACCATCTTGCGGACGGTCTCGGCCTGGGCGCTGTCGCCGTACTTGACCTTGTCGAGCTTGGTGACGCCGTCGACCAGCATCGCGATCTCGTCACCGAAGTCGTGCCGCAGTTGATCGAGCTGGTAGTCGGTGTCCTCCACGGTGTCGTGCAGGAGCGCCGCCGCGATGGTGATCGGACCGATCCCGAGGTCGGCGAGGATCTGCGCGACCGCGACCGGGTGCGTGATGTACGGCTCGCCGGACTTGCGCTTCTGGCCGTCGTGCGCGCGTTCGGCGACCGAGTACGCGCGCTCGATCAGGGTGACGTCGGCCTTGGGGTGGTGCGAGCGCACCGTCCGGATGAGCGTGTCGACGGCACCGGCGGGCTGGGCCCGTGAGAACAGCCGCGGCAGCAGGGACCGGAGGGAACCGAGGTTGCCGGTCGTGTTCGGGCCGAGGGGGCTCGTCGGGCGCGATGCCGAACCGGGTCGGCTGGCGACGTCGGCCGGGGTGGGAGCCGGGGCGTCCTGGGGCGTGGATGCACGCGTGTCCGTCATGATGCGCCTCCCGAGGACATTGTCCGAAGTCGATCCGACAAGACTACGCGCGCCCGGTCAGTGCTCGTGACGCGGTTCGCCCTGAGCGTCGGCGTCGTTGCCGGCGTCCGTCTGGCCGTCTCGGACCACGGGGGCGCCGGACTGCTCCCAGGCGATCATCCCGCCGACCAGGTTGACGGCCGGGACACCGGACTGTTCGAGCGCCGCGACGACCCGGGCGGAACGACCGCCGGAGTGGCAGACGATGATCGCCGGCTCGTCGCCCCCGTCGATCTCCTTCCACCGCGCGACCAGCTCGGACATCGGTACGAGGGTGGCCTCGGGCGCGTGGACCTCGTCCCACTCCCCCTGCTCGCGGACGTCGAACAACCGTGCGCCTGCCTCGAGCCGACGACGGGCCTCTGCGACGTCGATGTCCTGGATCTCGGCGGGCATCAGACGCCCGCCGCCGCGTCGACCTCACGCTGACGCTTCGCCGCGGCGGCCTGCTTCTTCGCGTCCGCCTGCTTGACCTTCGGCTCGTTCTCGCGCAGGTGCGCGTACATCGGCGAGGCGATGAAGATCGTCGAGTACGTCCCGACGATGATGCCGATGAAGAGCGCGAGCGAGATGTCGCGGAGCGTCCCGGCACCGAGGATGTACGACCCGATGAAGAGGATCGCCGCAACGGGCAGCAGGGCCACGACCGAGGTGTTGATCGACCGGACGAGCGTCTGGTTCACCGCGAGGTTCACCGACTGCACGAACGTCCGGTGGGACTCCTGGCTCGTGTTCTCGCGGACCTTGTCGAACACCACGACCGTGTCGTACAGCGAGTACCCGAGGATCGTCAGGAAGCCGATGACCGCGGCCGGGGTGACCTCGAGCCCGACGATGCCGTAGACACCGGCCGTGATCAGGAGGTCGTGCAGCAGCGCCACCATGGCGGAGACGGACATCTTCCAGGTGCGGAAGTACAGCGCCATGAACACCGCGGCCAGCGCGAGGAAGATGACGAGGCCGCGGATGGCCTGCGCGAGGACGTCCGCACCCCAGGTCGCACCGATGAAGGTCGCAGCCACCTGGCTGTCGGGCACGTCGTACGCCTTGGCCAGGGCGTCCTGGACCTCGGTCGTCTCACGGTCCGTCAGCTGACCGGTCTGCACACGGATGCCGTGCGTGCCGAGCTGCGAGACGCGCGGGACGCCCTCGGGGACGATCTCCTCGACGGTCTTCGTGGCGATGCTCTGGTCGAGGTTCTGCACGTCGGAGAGCGTGAACTCGGAGCCGCCCGTGAACTCGATGCCGAGCTGGTACCCACCGCGGAGCCACGGCACCGCGAGGGAGATGACGATCGCGATGATCGCGACCAGGTACCACGTCTTGCGGCGGCCGACGATGTCGTACGAGCGCTTGCCCGTGTACAGGTCGCTACCGAACTGGCTGAAGCTGGCCATCAGTCGTCCTTCCCGTCCGGCGTGGTGCCGTTCTCGCCGGAGGCCTGCTGGGCCTTCCGCTCCGCGATGGTCTGTCGACGCTGCGCCTCACCGGCACTGCGCTGACGCTTGCCGTCGACGACCGGTGCGCGGAACTGTGCCCGCCCCCGGTAGACGGCGCCCAGGGCCGCCGGATCGAGCCCGCTGAACCGGTGGCCTTCGCCGAAGAAGCGGCTCCGGGCGATGAGCTGCATCATCGGGTGCGTGAACAGCACCACGACGACGACGTCGATCAGGGTCGTGAGCAACAGCGTGAACGCGAAGCCCTTCACGTCGCTCACGGCGAGGATGTAGAGCACGATCGCGGCGAGGAAGTTGATCGAGTCCGAGGCGAGGATCGTGCGGAGCGCACGCTTCCAGCCGGACTCGACGGCGCTCTCGAGTGCACGCCCGTCGCGGAGTTCGTCCCTGATTCGCTCGAAGTACACGATGAACGAGTCCGCCGTGATGCCGATGGCAACGATCAACCCCGCGACGCCGGCCAACGACAGGCGGTAGTCGACGCGCCACGACATGATCGCGATCACGATGTACGTCAGCGCGAACGCGACACCGAGCGACAGCACGGTGACGAACGCCAGCGCCCGGTACTGGATGACCGAGTAGATGATCACCAGGATGAGGCCGATGAGACCGGCGACGAGACCGCCGACGAGCTGGGCCGTTCCGAGCGTCGCGGAGATGTTCTCGTTCGACTGCACCTGGAAGTTGATCGGCAGCGCGCCGTACTTCAACTGGTCGGCGAGGGTCTTCGCGGAGTCGGCGGTGAACGACCCGGTGATCTGCGCCTTGCCGTTGGTGATCGCGGAGTTCGTCGTCGGCGCGGTGATGACCGAACCGTCGAGGACGATCGCGAACTGGTTCTGCGGCTGCGTGAGCGAGACGAGGCGGTTCGTGACGGTCCGGAAGTCCTTCGAGCCGGTGCCGTCGAACGTCAGGTTGACGGCCCACTGCCCGGTGGAGGTGCCCTGCGAGTCCGTCGCCAGGCCCGAGGTCGCGTTGCTGATGTTGGAGCCGGAGACCTCGACCGGGCCGAGGATGTACTTCGCGGCACCGTCCTGGTCGCAGGTGACGAGGGGCTCGTCGTCCGGCGCCGTGGTGACGTCGTCCGGAGCAGAGCAGTTGTAGTTCGTGTACAGGTCCTGCAGCTTGGGCGTCACCCAGTTGAGGTCACTGGCGTTCGTCGGCTTCGCGCTCGGCGTCGCGGCGAGGGACGCGGGCGGCGAGTACGGCGTCGGGGACGCGCTCTTCGACCCGTCGTCGCCGACGGAGGTGTTCGTCGCGGCCTCGGTGTAGAGGACCGGGCGGAACGTCAGCTTCGCCGCCGCTTCGATGCGGTCGATCGTCGCCTTGTCCGGCTTGCCCGGGATGGAGACGACGATGTTGTTCGTCCCCTGGGTGTTGATCTGCGACTCCGAGACACCGGTCGCGTTGATGCGCTGACGGATGATGTTGACGGCCTGGCTGAGCTGCTGGCTCGTCACCGAGCCGCCCTCGGTGTTCTGCGCCGCGAGGGTCAGCTGCGTGCCGCCCTGCAGGTCGAGCGCGAGTTCGGGGACCCAGCTGGCCCCTTCGAACCACTTGCCGCTGTCGTCCTTCGTGGTCCCGGCGAGGACCGATGCCGCGGTGTTCAACCCGGCGAGGACCGCCATCAGGATCACCAACCAGGTGAGCGAGCGGATCGCCTTCTTGACGGGTGTCGATCGTGCCACCGGTCGTCTCGTCTTTCTGTCAGGACCGACGGCGGAGACCGGCGGCAGGTGTCGCCGCCGGGTCGGTGGACCCGGCGGCCGAGGTGTCAGTCTTCGGTCTTGCGCTTCGCGGCGTCGGCGTCGGTCTCGGTGGACTCGATGCGCTCACCGTAGACCGGCTCGCCGTTGAGCTCGGCGACGGGCTTGGGCTCGTCCTCCGGCGTGGCGGTGGTCTGGATGTCCGACGCGCTGTCGTCGACGACGCGCGACAGGGTCTGACGGTGGACGGTGACGACGGTTCCCGGCGCGATCTCGACGTCGGCGGTGACCTTTTCGTCATCGACCGACAGGAGCGTGCCGTACAGACCGAAGGACAGCATGACCTTCGCGCCCGGCACCATCTTGGTGGCGAGCTCGGACTGCTGCTTCTTGCGCTTCCGGCTGTTGTAGAACATGAAGGCCGCGAACGCCACGACGATGACGATGAGGATGACTTCTTGACCCATGATTGCGATGCCTTCTCTGGTATTTCGGTTTCGGGCCGTAGCAGTCTAGGGCACACGCCTGTGCGTGCTGTGTCGTTCTGACTGCGACGGTCGGTGCTGGTGCTCTCAGTCCGCGTCGTCGTCGAACAGCCCGGGTTGGGCGAGGGTCCCCTGCCCCGGCGTCATCCCGAAGTGGCGCCAGGCCTGCGGCGTGGCGATCCGACCACGGGGGCTGCGTGTCACGAGCCCGACCCGGACGAGGAACGGTTCGACGACCGATTCGATGGTCTCGGATTCCTCGCCCACCGACACGGCGAGCGTGTTCAGGCCGACCGGTCCCCCGTCGAAGCGGGTGAGCATCGTCTCGACCACGGCGCGGTCCAGACGGTCGAGCCCGAGCTCGTCGACGTCGTAGAGGTCGAGCGCACCCTGCACCGCGGCCATCCCGTCGGTGGTGCGGTGCACGAGGGCGTAGTCACGGACGCGTCGGAGCAGGCGGTTCGCGATGCGCGGTGTGCCGCGGGACCGACCGGCGATCTCGCGCAGTGCCGTGCGGTCGATGCCGAGCTCGAGCAGGTGGGCCGCGCGGATGAGGACCTGTTCGAGTTCGTCCTTCTCGTAGAACTCGAGGTGGGCGGTGAAGCCGAAGCGGTCACGGAGGGGGTTCGGCAGGAGACCCGCCCGGGTGGTGGCGCCGACGAGGGTGAACGGCGCGAGGTCGAGCGGGATGCTCGTGGCACCGGCGCCCTTGCCCACCATCACGTCGATCCGGAAGTCCTCCATCGCCAGGTAGAGCATCTCCTCTGCGGAGCGCGCCATGCGGTGGATCTCGTCGATGAAGAGGACCTCGCCGGGTACCAGCGAGGAGAGCACGGCTGCGAGGTCGCCCGCGTGCTGGATCGCCGGCCCACTGGACATCCGCAACGGGCGACCGGACTCGTGCGCCACGATCATCGCCAGGGTGGTCTTGCCGAGGCCGGGAGGGCCGGCCATCAGGATGTGGTCGGGCGTCCGGTCCTGCAGTGCTGCGGCCTTCAGGAGCAGGTCGAGCTGGCCGCGGACCTTGCGCTGCCCCACGAACTCGTCGAGGGACTTCGGGCGGAGCGCCCCTTCGAACGCGAGTTCTTCCTGCGACTCGGCGTCGGCTGCGGTGATGCCGCTCACCGGCCGGCTCCGGCGGGCCGGAGGGCACCGAGCGCGGCACGGAGCAGGGACTGCGTGCCCATGGTGGCGGCGCCGGGCTCGTTCGCGATGGTGTCGTCGACGGCGCGCTGGGCGGCGTCCTCACGCCACCCCAGGCCGACCAGGGCGGCGACGACGTCGACGGCGGCCGGGTGGGCGGAGGTGCCACGGGGAGCTGCGGCCGCGGGTGCCTGCTCGAAGGCGGCGAGCTTGCCGGCGAGGGCGACGATGATGAGCTTGGCGGTCTTCGGACCGATGCCGGACACCTTGCGGAACGCGCCGTCGTCGTCGTTGGCGACCGCGTTCGCGACCTGTGCCGGTTCCATGTGGGCGAGGACACCCATCGCCGACTTGGGGCCGACACCGGACACGCTCCGGAGCAGGTCGAACACCTGCAGCGCGTCGGTGGACTCGAAGCCGAACAGCAGGTGCTCGTCCTCCCGAACGATCATCGCCGTGCGGAGGAAGACCTCGGCACCGTGTCGCATCGTGAGGGCGTGGGCGGGCGTCACGGTCACCGCGTAGCCGACTCCCCCGACCTCGACCACGACGGCCGATCCGGCGACGTCGATGCAGGTGCCCCGGAGACTCGCGATCATGCGCCGAGCCTACGGCCCGCCACCGACGAAGCCGAGGTGCCACGCTGCGCCACCGCACCGCGCTGCGGCCGAGCAGCCGCGGCCGCTGCGCGCGCGAGCGGTGAGTCGACGGTGCCGCCCTGGGCGTCACGCCAGGCTCGCTGCGCGGGTGTGAGATTGGTCGCGCGCGTCCCGACCGCGTCCGGTGCGCCGAGACGCCAGGCGTGGCAGACGGCCAGCGCGAGGGCGTCGGCGGCGTCCGCCGGCTTGGGGGCCTCGTCGAGGCCGAGCACCCGCGCGATCATCGTCTGCACCTGGCGCTTGTCGGCGTTGCCGTACCCGGTGACAGCAGCCTTGACCTCGGACGGCGTGTGCAGGCCGACCGGGAGCCCACGGGCCGCCGCCGCGTGCAGTGCGAGACCCGCTGCCTGGGCCGTCCCCATCACCGTGCGGACGTTCGCCTGCGCGAAGACCCGCTCGACGGCGACCGCGTCAGGGCGGTGCTCGTCGATCTCGGCCGCGATGCCGTCGGCGATGCGGAGCAGGCGCTGCTCGAGTGCCATGTCCGCCGGCGTGCGCACGACCGTCACGTGGACGAGCCGTGCGCGCCGGTTCGGTGCGACCTCGACGATGCCGACGCCGCACCGCGTGAGCCCGGGGTCCACCCCGAGCACGCGCAGCATCGGGTTAGTCCTCGTCCTCGTCGAGCTCGGCCTGGACGTCGGCGGGGATGTCGAAGTTCGAGTAGACGTTCTGCACGTCGTCGCTGTCCTCGAGCGCGTCGATGAGGCGGAACACCTTGCGCGCGGTCTCGGCGTCGACCGGGACCTTGAGCCCCGGCACGAACTCGGCGTCGGCGGAGTCGTAGTCGATCCCGGCGTCCTGCAGCGCAGTGCGGGCGGCGACGAGGTCGGTCGCCTCGGTGATGACCTCGAAGCCACCGCCCTGGTCGATGACGTCCTCGACACCCGCGTCGAGCACGGCCGTCATGACGGTGTCCTCGTCGAGGTCGTCGGTCTTCGTGACGGAGATGACGCCCTTGCGCGCGAAGTTGTAGGCGACGCTGCCCGGGTCGGCCATGGTGCCGCCGTTGCGGGACATCGCCGTGCGGACCTCGGCCGCGGCACGGTTCTTGTTGTCGGTCAGACACTCGATGAGCATCGCGACGCCGTTGGGGCCGTAGCCCTCGTACATGATCGTCGTGTACTCGATCGACTCACCGGTCAGCCCGGCACCGCGCTTGATCGCGCGGTCGATGTTGTCGTTGGGGACCGAGGTCTTCTTGGCCTTCTGCACGGCGTCGACCAGGGTCGGGTTGCCGGAGAGGTCGGCACCGCCCATCTTGGCGGCGACCTCGATGTTCTTGATGAGCTTCGCGAACGACTTGGCACGGCGCTGGTCGATGACCGCCTTCTTGTGCTTGGTCGTTGCCCACTTGGAATGCCCGGACACGGTGCTCCTTGCGTCTAGCGTAAAATCTGACTCAGTTTACCGGCCTGGAGGCGCGGCTCGCCTCCGCCGCGCTGGTCCTGTGGACAAGTGGTCCACCGGCGCGTGCGCGACGCCGCTCAGGCCGAGCGGACGAGCTCCAGGAAGCGACGGTGGAAGCGGTCTTCGCCCGCGACCTCCGGGTGGAAGGCGCTCGCGATGACGTTCCCCTGCTGCACCGCGACGACCTGTCCGTCCGGCAGGGCCCCGAGGACGTCGACCCCGGGACCGTGCTGCTCGACCACTGGTGCACGGATGAACACCGCGTGCACCGGGGCGTCACCGAGCGCCGGCATCGGGATGTCGGTCTCGAAGGAGTCGTTCTGGCTGCCGAACGCGTTCCGCCGGACCGTGGTGTCGAGCGCGTCGAGCGTCTGCTGCCCCGGGATCCCGGCGGCGATGCGGGAGGACAGCATGATCATGCCCGCACACGTGCCGTACGTCGGGAGCCCGCCGCGGATCGCTGCGGAAAGCGGCCCGGCCACACCGAACGCCCGGGACAGCTTGTCCATGACGCTCGATTCGCCGCCGGGGATGACGACGCCGTGCAGCGTGCCGATCTCCTCCGGGCGACGGAGCGGCACGACCTCGGCGCCGAGCTCCGTCAGCGAAGCGATGTGCTCACGGAAGTCGCCCTGCAGCGCGAGGACCCCGATGCGGGGCCGCGCGCTCACCACCCGCGCTCGGCCAGGCGGTGCGGGGCCGGGACGTCGGCGACGTTGATGCCGACCATCGCCTCGCCCAGACCGCGGGAGACCTCGGCGATGACCTTGGGGTCGTCGTGGAAGGTGACGGCCTTGACGATCGCCGCGGCGCGGGCCGCCGGGTCGCCGGACTTGAAGATGCCGGAGCCGACGAACACGCCGTCCGCGCCGAGCTGCATCATCATCGCGGCGTCGGCCGGGGTGGCGACACCACCTGCGGTGAAGAGCACGACCGGGAGCTTGCCGGTCTGTGCGACCTCCTTCACGATGTCGAAGGGTGCCTGCAGCTCCTTCGCGGCGACGTAGAGCTCGTCCTCCTTGAGGTACCGGAGGGCAGCGATCTCCTTGTTGATCGTGCGGATGTGCTTCGTGGCCTCGGACACGTCACCCGTGCCGGCCTCGCCCTTGGAGCGGATCATGGCCGCGCCCTCGGTGATGCGACGGAGGGCCTCGCCCAGGTTCGTGGCACCGCAGACGAAGGGCGTCGTGAAGTTCCACTTGTCGATGTGGTTGACGTAGTCGGCGGGCGAGAGGACCTCGGACTCGTCGATGTAGTCGACACCGAGCTCCTGCAGGACCTGCGCCTCGACGAAGTGGCCGATGCGGGCCTTCGCCATCACGGGGATCGACACGCTCGCGATGATCTCCTCGATCATCGACGGGTCGGACATGCGGGCGACGCCGCCCTGTGCGCGGATGTCGGCGGGGACGCGCTCGAGGGCCATGACGGCCGTGGCGCCGGCTTCCTCGGCGATGCGGGCCTGCTCGGCGTCGACGACGTCCATGATGACGCCGCCCTTGAGCATCTCCGCGAGGCCGCGCTTGACGCGGTCGGAGCCGGTGATCGAGGTGCCGGGGGTGCTCGGGGTGCTGCTGCTGTCGCTCATGATGCCGACAGTCTAGTGGTCCGCCGGCCACCCTTCGGCGACGAGACGCCGGGTCTCACCGAGCAGCTGCGACATCGACTTCGTCCGCGCGATGATCGGGAAGAAGTTCGCGTCGGACTGCCACCGGGGCACGATGTGCTGGTGCAGGTGTCCGGCCACCCCGGCACCGGCGACCTCGCCCTGGTTCATGCCGATGTTGAACCCGTCGCAGTGCGACACGGCACGCAGGACGCGCATCGCGGTCTGGGTGAGCTCGCCGATCTCGCGGAGTTCCTCGGGCGTGGCCTCGTCGTAGAGCGGCACGTGTCGGTACGGGCAGACGAGCAGGTGCCCGTTGTTGTACGGGAACAGGTTGAGCAGGACGTAGGCGTGCTCGCCACGGGCGACGATCAGGGCGTCCTCGTCGGACTTGCGCGGCGCCTCGCAGAACGGGCAGTCGTCGTCGTGCCCGCGGCCACGCCCCTCGCGCCCCGCGTCGATGTACGCCATCCGGTGCGGGTTCCACAGCCGCTGGAAGGCGTCCGGGACGGCCGCGCCTGACGCGGCGTCCCGGATCACCAGCGGGTCCTGCTCGTCGGTCATCAGACCTGCGCGCGCTCGCGGATCGCGGTCAGGATGCGCTCGACTGCCTCGTCCACCGGCACCCCGTTGTCCTGACGGCCGTCACGGAAGCGGAACGAGACCGCTCCGGCGTCGCGGTCGTCGCCGCCCGCGATGAGCTGGAACGGGACCCTCTGCTTCGTGTGCGTGCGGATCTTCTTCTGCATGCGGTCGTCGGAGTGGTCGACCTCGGCGCGGACGCCGTGCGACCGGAGCTTCGCGACGACCTCGTCGAGGTAGTCGCCGTACTCCGCCGCGACGGGGATCGCCACGACCTGCACCGGGGCGAGCCACGCCGGGAAGGCCCCGGCGTAGTGCTCGGTCAGGACGCCGAAGAACCGCTCGATCGAGCCGAACAGGGCGCGATGGATCATCACGGGGCGCTGGCGCGTGCCGTCGGCCGCCGCGTACTCCAGGCCGAAGCGCTCGGGCAGGTTGAAGTCGAGCTGCACGGTCGACATCTGCCAGGTCCGGCCGATGGCGTCACGGGCCTGCACCGAGATCTTCGGGCCGTAGAACGCAGCGCCGGCAGGGTCCGGGACGAGTTCGAGACCGGACTCCTCGGCGACCTCGCGCAGGGTGTTCGTCGCGACCTCCCAGACCTCGTCGTCACCGACGTACTTCTCCGGGTCCTTCGTGGAGAGCTCGAGGTAGAAGTCGTCGAGGCCGTAGTCGCGCAGCAGCGAGAGCACGAACTCGAGCGTCGTGGTGAGCTCCTCCTTCATCTTCTCCTGCGTGGTGAAGATGTGGGCGTCGTCCTGGGTCATGCCGCGGACCCGGGTGAGCCCGTGGATCACGCCGGACTTCTCGTTGCGGTACACCGTGCCGAACTCGAACATGCGCAGCGGCAGGTCCCGGTACGAGCGTGCCTGCGACCGGTACGCCAGGATGTGCATCGGGCAGTTCATGGGCTTGAGGTAGTAGTCGGCGCCCTGGCGGGTGACGTTGCCGTCCTCGTCGCGTGCCTCGTCCATGTGCATGGCCGGGAACATGCCGTCCTTGTACCAGCCGAGGTGCCCGGACTGCTCGAACAGGTCGCCCTTGGTGATGTGGGGCGTGTAGACGAACGAGTAACCCTCCTGCTCGTGCCGGCGACGCGAGTAGTCCTCCATCTCACGACGGATGATGCCGCCCTTCGGGTGGAAGATCGCCAGGCCGGACCCGATCTCGTCCGGGAACGAGAACAGGTCGAGCTCGGCACCGAGCTTGCGGTGGTCGCGCTTCGCTGCCTCTTCGAGTCGGAGCTGGTAGGCCTTCAGCTGCTCCTTGTCCGGCCACGCGGTGCCGTAGACGCGCTGGAGCTGCGGGTTCTTCTCCGAGCCACGCCAGTACGCCGCGGCGACGCGCATGAGCTTCGAGGCGTTGCCGATGATCCGGGTGTGCGGCAGGTGCGGGCCGCGGCAGAGGTCCTCCCACACGACCTCGCCCGTCTTCGGGTCGACGTTCTCGTAGATCGTCAGTTCGCCGGCGCCGACCTCGACGCTCTCGCCGGAGTCACCGGCGTCCGCGGCGCCCTTGAGGCCGATGAGTTCCTGCTTGTAGGGCTCCCCCGCCATGCGCTCGCGGGCTTCTTCGTCGGTGACGACCACGCGGCGGAAGCGCTGGGCCTGCCGGATGATGCGGTCCATGTTCTTCTCGATCGCCTTGAGGTCCTCCGGGGTGAAGGGCTCGGCGACGTCGAAGTCGTAGTAGTAGCCGTCGGTGACGGGCGGCCCGATGCCGAGCTTGGCGTCGGGGTTGATCTGCTGCACGGCCTGGGCGAGCACGTGCGCCGCCGAGTGGCGCAGGATGTCGAGCCCGTCCTGCTCGTCGAGCGTGACAGGCTCGACGACGTCACCGGCGTCCACCGACGCGGCGAGGTCCTTGAGGACGCCGGCGACCCGGATCGCGACCACGCCACGAACGCCGTCGAAGAGCTCGGTGCCCGTCGTGGTCGTCGTCGCGGTGCGGGGCTCGGGTGCCTGGGGCACGGCTGCGGGCTCGGCGTTCTCCGGCGATGCACCTTCCGGCGCTGCGGCGACTGACTCGGTCACGATGATGGGACTCCTCGATCGAAATGGTGCGTCAAGACTAGTGCGCGCGTGCGGCTCAGGCGGGCACGGAGCCGAGCGTCTGCACGGGCAGGCGCGACTCGAGCCGCTCACGGCCCGCGAGGCCGTCGAGCTCGAGCAAGGCGGCGAAACCGATCGCCTCGTACCCGGCGCGTTCGAGCAGCGTCACGGTGGCGGCCGCGGTGCCGCCCGTCGCGAGGACGTCGTCGATCACGAGCACCCGGGTACCGGCGGGCAGCTGACCGGGGCGGAGCTCGAGCTCGGCCTCGCCGTACTCCAGCGCGTACTGCTCGCTGAGGACCTCGCCCGGGAGCTTGCCGGCCTTGCGGACGGTCAGGACACCGACCTGGTGCTGCGCGGCGATGCCACCGGCGAGGGCGAAGCCTCGGGCCTCGATGCCGGCGACCGCTGCGAACCCGTCACCGACGGCGAACGGCGCGGCGAGTGCCTCGCACACCCGGCCGAAGGCGACCGCGTCGGAGAACACCGGCGTGACGTCGCGGAACAGGATCCCCGGCGAGGGGAAGTCCGGGACGATGGCGGTGAGGCGTTCGACGAGTGCAGCAGCGGTTTCGGTCACCCGACAACGGTACGGGAGGCGCGGCGTGCCCCTGCACGGTGCGAGGTCGACGGGACCTCACACCGTGCAGGTGGTTGAGCCAGCGCGAGCGCTCAGTGCCAGAGGTGCATCGCTGCGCTCTGGAGGAGCCAGCGGGCCTCGCGGTCGAGCCGCTCGCGTTCGAGTCGCTGGCGCGTCTCGAAGTCGACCGACGGCCGCACCCGGTGGGTGCGACGGCTCCAGATGATCAGGGTCATCCCGATACGGAGCGCGATGCGGTCGGAGAGCGAGACCCGACGGCGCACCGCGCGGGTATCGGGAGGGCGGATGGTGGTGGTCTTCGTGGACACGGTGTCCCCTTCAGGGCATGACGGAATCGCCCGCACGCGGGCATGACGGAACTGCCCGGCACACGGGCATGAGATGAATGCACGAGAATGCATTTCGCGCCCCGCACGAGAATGTGCGCGGAGGCGATCAGGAATGACTGCCGATACGACGAGCGTGCCACCCACCACCGACATTCGCGGGCGCATTCCGCCGCCCGGAGAACATCACCGTGAGCGGTGGTGATCGAGCTTGCGAGATGCGTGACCGACGGAGGCCTCATACGCTTCCCGGCGAGACGGACTCAGCGCGGGAGTGTCAGGACAGAGGTGTCGACAGGTGCGGGACGCTCCGTGTCAGCGGACCCGGATCGGGGTGCCGCCGAACGTTCGGATGCCACGGAACGGAGTCGTTGCGGTGAACATCATGGTCAGGCCCCCTCTCGGTCTCGTGCTGACGTGGTGATTGCTGCCCGTGAACACTATCCACACCGGCATTCCCCGCGCAAGCCCTTTCTCGAACTTTCCCGGAATTGCATTTCCGAACAGTCCGGACGCTCCGGAGACCCACGACGCTCCGGAAACCCCGGCACGCAGAACGCCCCGGCACCACGACGGGTACCGGGGCGTTCTGCGGGCGGTGGCGCTAGACCGTGGCGGCCACTGCGACCGTCGCGTCCAGGGACCCGTCGACGACATCGATCCGCACTGTGTCACCGTCGGTCACGGCCTCGCCGACGACGAGGTTCGCGATGCGGTCGTCGACCTCGCGCTGGATCAGCCGACGGAGCGGACGGGCACCGTACTCCGGCTCGTACCCGTGCTCGGCGAGCCAGTCCACCGCGGCGTCCGACACCGACAGGGTCATCCCCTGTGCGAGCAACCGGAGCGCGGTGTCCTGCAGCAGCATCGACACGATGGCGTGCAGCTGCGACCGGTCGAGCTTGCGGAAGAGCACGGTCTCGTCGATGCGGTTGATGAACTCCGGCCGCATCGCCTCGCGGAGCTTGCCCATCACCCGGGCGCGCAGGTCGTCCTCGGCGAACCCGTCCCCGGAGCCGACCGGCGCGAAGCCGAGCGCACCGGAGCGCGACGCGAGGAACTCCGAGCCGATGTTCGACGTCATGATGACGACCGTGTTCCGGAAGTCCACCGTGCGCCCCTGGCCGTCGGTCAGCCGGCCGTCGTCGAGCACCTGCAGCAGCAGGTTGAAGACGTCCGGGTGTGCCTTCTCGACCTCGTCGAGCAGGATCACCGAGTACGGGTTCCGGCGGACGCGTTCGGTGAGCTGCCCCGCCTCGTCGTAGCCGACGTACCCCGGAGGGGCACCGACCAGTCGCGACACGGTGTGGCGTTCGCCGAACTCGCTCATGTCGAAGCGGAGCATCGCCGACTCGTCGCCGAACAGCGATCCCGCCAACGCCTTGGCGAGCTCGGTCTTGCCGACGCCCGTCGGGCCGAGGAACAGGAAGCTGCCGACGGGACGACGCGGGTCGCCCATGCCGGTCCGGCTGCGCCGCACCGCGGTGGCGATGGCGCGCACGGCGTCGTCCTGGCCGACGACGCGCTCGTGGAGTTCGTCCTCGAGCGCGGCGAGCCGCGAGCGGTCGCCCTGTGTCAGGCGCGTGGCCGGGATGCCGGTGGCGCGCGACACGACGGCAGCGATGTCGGCCTCCGTGATCGACGTGCCCACGATCTCCTGACTGGAGGCGCGACCAGCGTCCGCCTGTCCGGCGGCGGTGATCCGTGCCTCCAGGTCGTCGATCTCGTCGCGCAGGCGCGACGCTTCCTCGTAGTGCTCCTCTGCCACGGCGGCGTCCTTCGACGCGGTGAGCGTGGCGATCTGCGCCCGCAGCGCCTCGACGTCGACGTCGCCCGACAGGGCGAGTCGGCGGCGTGCGCCGGCCTGGTCGATGAGGTCGATGGCCTTGTCCGGCAGGTGCCGGTCGGTGACGTAGCGGTGCGACAGTTCCACCGCGGCGCGCAGGGCGTCCGGTGTGTACGTGACGCCGTGGTGCTCCTCGTACCGCGGGGCGAGACCGGTCAGGATCGCGACCGCGTCCTCGACGCTGGGCTCCCCCACCATGACCGGCTGGAAGCGGCGCTCGAGTGCGGCGTCCTTCTCGATCCGTCGGTACTCGTTGAGGGTGGTCGCGCCGACCAGGTGGAGGTCGCCGCGGGCGAGCCGGGGCTTGAGGATGTTGCCGGCGTCCATCGAGCCGCCCTCGCCACCGCCACCGGCGCCGACCACCGTGTGCAGCTCGTCGACGAAGACGATGAGCTCGTCGGCGTGCGCCGCGATCTCGTCCATCGCCGTCGTGAGACGCTCCTCGAAGTCGCCGCGGTACCGGGTGCCCGAGAGCATGCCGGGCAGGTCGAGCGCCACGACCCGCTTGCCCTGCAGGAGGACGGGGACGTCGCCGTCCGCGATGCGCTGGGCGAGTCCCTCGACGATGGCGGTCTTGCCGACGCCGGGCTCGCCGATGAGGACGGGGTTGTTCTTGGTGCGACGGAGCAGGATCTCGACGGTCTGCTCGATCTCGTCGGCGCGGCCGATCACCGGGTCGATGCGGCCGTCGCGGGCCCGCTCGGTGAGGTCGGTGCCGAACTGGTCGAGCGTCGGGGTGTCCGAGGCCGACTCGTCGGGGCTGGTCGTCGACTCGGTCCCGGGCATCGGGCGCCCCTCGCGTGCGGCGGCCGAGGCCTGCGCCGCGTACTCCTGCATCACCTGCGGGGTGACGCCGGCGCTCGCGAGCAGCTGGCCGGTGACGGTGTCCTGGTCCATGACGAGCGCGAAGAAGACGTGCTCGGGGTCGGTGTAGGTGCTGCCGAACCCGCGGGCGGCCTGGGTGGCCTCGACGAGGATGCGCTGCGCGGTGCCGGTCAGTGCCGGCCGGGCACCCTGGTCCGCGCCGGCTTCGTGGGCCATCGGGAGCCGCTGCTCGATCTCGTCGGCGAGCTGTTCGGGGTCGACGCCGGCCTGCCGGACGATCGCGGTGAACGGATCGGTCCGCACGAGCACGTGCAGGACGTGCAGGGCGTCGACCTCGTGCTGGCCCTGCTCCACGGCGTACTCGGCCGTGCGCTGGAGCAGTTCGTGGGTGCGACGGCTGAGCAGTCGCGTGATGTCGACCGGGCGTCCCAGCGGGACTGATCGCTGGGCGCCGGGGTTCTGGGACGCGAGCAGACGCGCGAGGAACTCGTCGAACGAGTCGCTGCCGCCGGTCGGGCCGAACTGTGCTGGCAAAGGGACCTCCTGGGAACTTGAGTGCCTTCGACTCAATGCAACGCAGGAGGTGTCGGGTCATTCCCGGGGTCGGAAAAAACTTGAGGCGACCGGACTCAGGCCGCGCGAGCGCGCAGGCCTCAGGCCCGGGCGATGGCCGCGGCCGTCGCCTCGGTGACGCGGACGAGGTCGGCCGGGGCCACCTCGATGTCGAAGCCGCGACGTCCACCGGACACGAAGATGCTCGTGTAGGACAACGCCGACTCGTCCACCACGGTCCGCAGCTTCGTCTTCTGACCGACCGGACTGATGCCGCCCACGACGTAGCCGGTGCGCTTCTCGGCGAGGGCCGGGTCCGCCAGGGTCGCCTTCTTGCCGCCGACGGCCGCCGCGATCGCCTTGAGGTCGAGTCGGTTCGCCACCGGGACGATCGCCACCGCCAGGGCACCGTCGACCGACACCACGAGGGTCTTGAACACCTGCTCCTCGCGGAGCCCGAGGGCGGCCGCTGCCTCCTCGCCGAAGTTCGTGGCGGTCTCGTGGTGCTCGTACACGTGCGGCGTGTACGCGACCCCTGCCCGCTCGAGGGCGGCGGTCGCTGGGGTGCTCGGCGAACCTGCGGTCATGGGCACGATCCTGCCGTGACCAGCCACTTCCCTCCGAGCGGCGCGCGGGCGTTACCCTGAACGGACCATGATCGTCGTCGAGTTCCTCCTGCGCTGCACCGCCGCGCTGGTCCTCGGCGACCCCGCGGTGACCGCGCTCCCGCTCCTGGCGGTCGCTGCGCTCGGACTGACCGCCGTGGCCGTCGCCGTGCTGGTGGCCCACGTCCTGGCGCTCGTGCTCGGTCTGGACACGAACGGCCCGGCAGCGCCGGCGCGCGCGCCGGCCGACCTCGTCACGCGGATCGCGTGGAGCCACCCCGACGCCGACGGGCACGCCCGACCCCGGGCACCGGGAGCCGTGGCACCGGCCTGACCACCGACCGGTGGACGGGCCGCACACGCGACCCCTCCCACCGAACCGATCGGAACGTCATGGACCTCTCCACACTCCCCTTCGTCGGGCCGCTGCTGCACGGCGGCGCCGACCTCCTCGCCGCGACCACCGCGGCACTCTCCCCCGTCGCAGGCGGACTCGCCGCGGCGATCGCCGTCGTCCTGCTCACCGTCGCGGTCCGGACGGTGCTCCTGCCGCTCGCCGTGCTGCAGGTCCGCGCCGAACGGGACCGCCGACGGCTCGCCCCGCAGATCGCCGCCCTGCGGAAGCGGTACGCGAAGGACCGCGAGCGGATGCAACGCGCGCTGCAGGAGCTCTACACGAACGAGAAGGTGTCCCCGCTCGCGGGGTGCCTTCCGGTACTCGCCCAGGCACCGGTGCTGTCGCTCGTCTACGCCCTGTTCACGCACGCCTCGATCGGCGGCGTCACGAACACTCTGCTGTCTGCGACGCTGGCCGGCGTCCCGCTCGGCCACTCGCTCGTCGTCGTCCTGTCGTCACCGCTCTGGGCGCACGCCTGGGTGGTCGTGCTCCTGCTCGCCGTCCTCGCGGTGGTGGTCGAACTGACGCGCCGTGCGAACCTGCGCTGGAACCCGGCGGCCGCGCCGGACGCAGCGGTGCCCGGCGCAGCGGCCACGACGGCGATCGGGCGGTACGCGCCGTTCATCACCGTCGCCTTCGCGGCGATCGCACCCCTCGCCGCGGCCCTCTACGTCGTCACGAGCGCCGCGTGGACCTACGGCGAGCGTGCCGTGCTGCGTCGGGTCCTCGCCTAGCCGCCCTGGCCCTCCTGCTGCGGGCCCTGGTCGACGGGGTCGTACTCGGTGCCGCGTCCCTGCTCCTCGTCCGCGGTGGGCACGTGGCGTTCGGTGCCGCTCCCGCCGGGACTCGTCGCGACGTAGTCGGCCTCGCCGGACTGCGCGTCGTGGCTCAGCGGCTCGAGGGTCTCGGGGTCGGGTTCGTGCGTGTCGCTCATCACACCCGTCTACGCCCCCGAACTGGGCGAGCACGCACCCGGTGCCGGTGGGACGATGAGGCATGGCCGACGACGACGTGGCAGCGGAACGAGCACGGCTCGAGGCGCTCGCGTGGGGCGCCGGTGTGCCGGAAGCCGACGCTGCGCGAGCGCGCGCCGCGTTGCAGCAGTCGGCTCACGGGCACCGGCGACCTGCGGTCACGGACCACCGGCCTGGAGGCGCGACACCCGTCACGTCGACCGTTCCGTCCCCGACAGGGCCGGTTCCCACCGCCGCGGTCGCGCCCGGCGGGGCCGTCCGGCCACCCGTGGCGGGTGAGCCGTCGTCGCCGACGGCGGCAGGCGGGCCCGGAACCGACCACGTGTCGGACGCGCCGGATCGTGCCGACGGTGATCCGCGCCTCCAGGCCGACACCGTGCCCTGGTGGACGCGCGTCGGGCGGATCCTCTGGACCACCCGACCCCGCGTGTGGATCGCGCTCGGCGCAGCCGCCTCGATCGGTGTGGCGTTCGCAGCGGGGACCGTGGTCGGGACCTCGCACGAGCAGACTCCAGCCGCACCGAGCGTGACGCCGAGCGCAGGGACGATCACCCTCGAGGACCTGCTGGACGCCCCGCAGACCTACGCCGACCAGCTGCCGGGCCCGGTCGAGGCGCCGGTGAGCCTGCGCACCACCCGGTTGATCTTCACGAACCGGGCGCTGGACGGCGGTTCGTTCGAGACGCCGTGGAGCGTGTGGGCCGGCGTCGGGACGGACCGCTCGACGATCTGTCTCGTCGCGACGGCGAACCGCCTCGAGTCCACGTCCGCCTGCTACCCGCGGGACGACGCGCTGCACGGGTCGGTGTCGCTGTCCGCGCAGTCGATGAGCGGAACGCTGACGCTGACCCTGCGCGGCGGTGGCGTGCAGGGCACGGTGACGAACGAGAACTGATCCGCCCGGATCGGGAATGCTCCGGTGGCGGCTGCGTTGGAGCGCTCCTAGGAGATTCTCGGCGAGGGCTCTCGCGCTGCTTCCGTGCAGCGTGCAACACTGGATGGACGCACTCGCCGTGGAGTCGTACCCGAACACATCCACATCCACACCACCAGCGAGTGCGTATCTGCTGTCGTCGATCCGTCGACACCGACGCGTGCTCCGCCGTGCCCCGGAGGAGGTCAGCAGCGTGTCCACCAACACCACCACGAACCCGGCCGTGACGAACACGCGGCCGATCACCGTGACGAGCGGGTCGATCGTCGGCATCGCCGTGCTCGGTCTCGCCACGTTCTTCGCGATCACCACCGAGCTCATGCCCGTCGGGCTGCTCGGCACCATGAGCGCCGACCTCGGGGTCTCCGAGTCGACCATGGGCATCGTCGTCACCGTGTACGCCGCGGCCGTCGCGCTCCTGGCACTCCCCCTGACCTCGCTCACCGCCAGGCTCCCCCGCAAGACCGTGCTCGTCGCGACGCTCGTCGGCTACACCGTGTCGAACGTGATGATCGCGCTCGCGCCCTCGTTCGCGGTCGTCTGCGCCGGGCGGGTCGTCGGCGGCATCGCCCACGCGCTCTTCTTCTCGGTGGCCTCCGCGTACGCCACCCGGATCGTCCCGCCGCGTCTCGCCGGCCGTGCGATCGCGTTCGTGTACTCCGGCAGCTCCCTCGGGTTCGTCCTCGGCGTGCCGATCGCCACCTGGGTCGCGCAGTCCATCGGCTGGCGTCCCGCCGTGGGTGCCGTCGCCGTCGCGGCCGCCGCCCTCGCCGTCGTCGCGCTCCTGTTCCTGCCGAGCGTCAGCGGCGCCGCGTCGCCCCACATCGGCTCCCCGAAGGCCTGGGCCCGCACCGGCCTGGTCTCCGTCGTCATCGCAGATCTGCTGCTCTTCGCCGGGCACTACATCGTCTACACGTACATCGGGCCGTACGCGATCGACGCCGGACTCGACGCCGGCATGGTGAGCGGCGCGCTGCTCGTGCTCGGCGGTACCGGGGTCGTCGGCCTCTGGCTCGCCGGCATGTTCGTCGACCGGGCTCCCCGACAGACCCTGATCGTCTCGGTCGCCGTGATGGCCGCGGCCTTCGCAGTACTGCCGTTCGTGCACGGGTCGCTGCTCGGCACCATGGTCGTCGCGGGCGTCTGGATGGCGGCCAACGGCACGACCGGCACGCTTTTCATGGCCGCCGCGATCCGCACCGGAGGCGTCTCGCCCGACATCGCCGGGGCACTCATCAACGGCGCCTCGAACATCGGCATCGCGGGCGGTGCGGCGATCGGCGGCCAGGCCCTGAGCATCGTCGGGCTGCAGTTCATGCCCTTCGCCGGCGCTGCGGTGCTGGTCGGCTCGCTCGGCATCGTGATCGCGGCTCGTCGAGGCTTCCCGGTGCACTTGCACGTGCAGGAGCACCTGTCGACCTCGTCGATCGAGGCCATCACCTCGTCGCTGGCGGTCGTCACCACCTCGGTGCCCGTCGTGAGCCGGGCGATCCAGACGCTGACGGGGTCGGTTTCGGTCGTGACGGGCGCCGTGGCGACAGGGTCCGTGCCCACGCGCCGGCGGCACTGAGGCCGACCGGGCGCGGGTGCGGGGCGGCCGCCGGTCCGGCCGCTGGTCTGGCTGGCCGAGGTCGCACGACATGCCGCGCGCCGGGTGTCGAGGTCGCACGAACGACCGCTGCGGGACGTCCTGAGCGGCGGAACGTGCGACCTCGGCACCGCCCGCCGGGCACGACGAAGGGGCGGGATCGGCAGCGCCGGTCCCGCCCCTCTGTCCGTCCGGGTCAGTCCTGCAGGTGCGAGGTCCGGCGACGGTTCCGCACGGCACGGAACGTCAGCAGCCCGGCGCCGAGCAGCACGAGCACGCCCGCAGCGATGAGGCCCGGCGTGAGGTCCGCACCGGTGTACGCCAACGCGCCGCCAGTGTTCGAGCCGCCGTTCGACGACACCGGCGCGGTACCAGACCCACCGGCGGGCGCCGAGGCGGAGGGCGTGGGCGTCGGTGTCGGGGTGACCACCGCTGCCGGGACCGTGATCGCGAGCGGCGCGGCCGAACCGTTCTCGGGCGTCGTGATCGTCTGCGGGTCGGCGCCGTCGACGTCGACCTCGACTGTGTACTCCGTCGTGGGAGCGAGCCCGGTGAGGTCGAACGTACCGTCCGTGCCCGTCGTGGTGCGGACCGGTGCGCCGGCGTCCGGGTCGGTTGGGGTGGCCACGACGTCGACGCCGGCGACCGGGTCACCGTTCGTGTCCGTCACGGTGCCGGGCTGGTCCGTGGTGATGACGGCCGGTGCGGCCGGGGTCGCGAACGCCAGGTCGGACTCGACGCTCGAACCGGCCGTGGCCACGACACCCGTGTTCTCGGTGTCCCCGGTGGCGCCCGGCGTCGGGACGGTGGTCCTGACCGTGTAGGTCCCCGCTGCCGTCGCGAAGGTGTAGCGGCCGTTCGCGTCCGTCGTGGTGGACCCGACGACGGTGGTGCCGTCGAGGAGCTCGACCACCCGCCCGGCGGCGACCGGGGTCCCGTCGAGGGAGACCACACCCGTGACGGTCGCGATGACCGCGGGGGGTGCGACGATGGGGTCGGGCTCAGCCGGCGGAGCGTCGACCGCGCCGGTGGTGATGGCGGTGGGCTCACCATCGGCGATCGTCACCGGAACGGCGGTGCCGGCGGGGAGTCCGGAGCCGGTGAACACACCGTCACTGTTCGTTGTCGTGTCGATTGTTCCGATGGTCACGGGGACGTTTGACGCCGGGTTCCCGGCCTCGTCGGTCACGGTCCCGATCACCGAGACGGTGTTGTCCGGTGAGTCGAACGCGAAGTCGACGACCTGGTCGGCGCCACCCGGGGTGGTGTTGAGCGAGGTCGTCTTCGAGGCCGTGCCGTCGGCGTTCGGTGGCGGCGTGATGTCGACCGTGTAGCCGCCGATCACCGGCAGCTCCGGGAACGAGTACGTGCCGTCGGCCCCGGTCGTCGTCGTGTACTGGGTCCCGCGCGGCGCGGTGACCGTCACGGTGGCCCCGGGGATCGGGGTGCCGTCGAGCGTGGCGGTGCCGGTGATCGCGGCCGTCCGGTTCGCGAACCAGGTCTGGTACACGGGGAAGCCGCTGCGCTGCTGGTAGGTGATCGTCAGCGTGGCGAGCGGCACCGTCGGCGTGAACCAGGCCGTGGCGCCGGAGGTGTCGTTCGCGGCGGCGTTCCCGGTGAGGGTGCGCGTCGCCGCGTCCCACGTGGGGACGTCCTGGCCGGCCGCTACGCCACCCGGGTCGGCCGGGCACGACCACCCACCCGCGGAGACCGCGGAGCACGAGTTGTACGAGCTCTGGTAGCCGAGCTGCGCTGCCGTCGCCGGAGCGCCACCCTGGACCGTCGCCGAGATCGTCGCCTGGTCGGCGTCGATGTCACCGAGCACGAACGACCAGCTGCCGTTGCCCGGCGTCGCGCCGTCGAAGGTGTAGGTCGTGGTCGATGCAGCCGCCGCGTTCGGCGAGTCCGCGTTCGGGCGCTGGTTGATGTAGGTGTTGCCGCGGCTCGATCCGTAGGCGCCGCCCGGTCCGGTCGAGGGGCCCTGCCACGTCGACGCGCCGCTGATCACGGTGGACTGCCGGGAGTTCGAGGTGAAGGTCGTGTCCGGGAACCCGGGCAACGTCATCGTGCCCGTGTAGTCCTTGCTCGACCCGCTCAGTGTGAAGGCGCCCCAGTGCCCGGCCGGCGCAGCGGAGGCGCTCGTCGCGCCGCCGATCGCCAGACCTGCTCCGAGCACGATCCCGGTCAACCCTGCTGTGACCGCGCGCCAACGCCGCATGTGCAACTCCCCTGCTTCGCGCACCGCGCTGCCACGGCGTTCGTTCAGGCTAGCCAGGGACCGCGAACTCCGTCCAGACCGAGACCCGTTCGTGATCCCGGTCACACGAGCAACGGGAGTGCGCACGTGTCACGGCTGCACCAGGTCAGCCAGCCGATCGAGCGCGCTGACCTGCCCCGCGACGACCATGTCCCGAGCAGCATCGATCGACACCCACCGGGCATCGTCCACCTCGGGCACCTCGACGAACCGGCCGGAACCGCGCGGGAGCTCGAGCTGCACGGTGTTCGAGTGGACCTCGGCGACGTCGAACGACGGAGCCTCGAGCGCGAACACCCGCACCCGCTTCCCCGACGCCTGCCGGTGCTCCCCGATGTCGATCGTCGGACCCGAGGGTGCGGGTACGCCGATCTCCTCCGCGAACTCGCGGCGCGCGGTCTCGAGGACGTCCTCGTCCCCCTCGACGAGCCCCTTCGGGATCGACCACGCCCGGGGGCGACGCCGCCAGAACGGCCCACCCATGTGCGCGATCCACACCTGGAGCCCGGCGTCGTCGACCCGGTAGAGCAGGAGTCCCGCGCTCAGCACCATGCCCCGAGGCTACGCTCGCGGCATGCAGCCCCTGGTGCTCCGCGACGGTCGGACGGTCCTGGTCGACGACACCGCGACGAGCGCCGACGACGACCGGCCCGTCCTGGTCTGGCACCACGAGACCCCGCACACGGGCAGTGTCCTGGAACCCCTCCGCACCGCTGCGGACGCCCGCGGGCTGCGCATCATCGCCTGCACGCGACCGGGGTTCGGTGGCGCGGACCCGTTGCCCGGGCGTGACGTCGCTGCCGGAGCGCGCGACCTCGCCGAGGTCCTCGACGCCCGCGACGTCGACCGTGTCCTCGCGATGGGCGGATCGGGCGGCGGCCCACACGCCATCGCCGCCGCGGCGCTCCTGCCGGACCGGGTCGCCGCGGTGGCCGTCTTCCCCTCGCCCGCCCCGTTCGAGGACACGCCGACCTGGTGGGACGGTATGGCCGACGACGGCGGCTTGCGGTCCGCACGGGTCGGACGGGAGGCACGGATCACCTGGGCGGCGACCGCCGCCTTCGACCCCGGGCAGTTCGTCGACGTCGACCGGGTGACCCTGGACCGGGACTGGGCGGCGCTGGGTCGTGACGCGACCGCGGCAGGCGAGTCGGGCCTCTCCCCACCGGCACGGCCGTCGCGCCGCTGGCGCGTCGCGCCGGAACCGGCGGCGTGGGCCCAGGGCGCCGCTGACGACGACGTGGCGTTCGTGACGGACTGGGGGTTCCGCCTGTCGGCGGTCCGCACGCCGGCGCTCGTCGTGCACGGCGGCCGTGACCGGGTGGTCCCGGCCGCCCACGGGCGGCTGCGCGCCGCCCGCCTGCCGCACGCGACCCTCGACGAGCGGCCGTCCGACGGGCACGTCTCGGTGCTCACGGGCGTTCCCCGGGCGATGGAGTGGTTGCTCGCTGCCGCGCGGGAGTAGTTTGCACCGCAAGGAGCGCCATGGCGACGCCCCCGGAGGACCCCGGACGAGGAGGTCGATCGGGATGGACGAACGGTGGACGACGGTCACGCTGGCCGCGGACGCAGCGAAGCCGCACGAGGAAGCCCTGCACTGGATCACCGCGCGGGCGGGGACCGGCATCGAACGCATCCGGGTGATCGGGGTCGACCCGGCGCTCGAAGCCCGCGTCGGACCGGCGGGCAAGCGCGTCGCCGAGGCCGTCGCGGACGCCGCGCGCGCGGGTCTGCCGGACGTGCAGGTCGAGATCCGGCGTCACGCCGGCCCCTTCGCCGCCGCGCTCGTGGAGGAGTCCGACGACGGCGACCTGCTCGTGATCGGGACGTTCCGGAGCCGACGGGGGTCGACCGCCGGTGGCGATCCCGCACGGGTGGCCGAGCGCGCCGCGGTGCCGACCGTCGTGGTGCCCGACGGACCGCACCCGATCGACGGCGACGTCGTCCTGGCGGTCGAGGAGCCCCTCGACGAGCGCGCCGTCGCGATCGCCGTGCACGAGGCCCACCGCCGGCACCGTCGCGTGACGTTGCTGCGGGCATGGGAGATGCCCGTGCTCACCCGCACGGGGCTGACCGACTTCGCCGAGGACCCGATGCGGTGGCGCACCCGGAACGCCGAGCTCCTGCAGCGCGTGACGACCGAGCTCACCCGGCGGTACCCCGACGTCCGGTTCCACCCGCTGCTCGTCGAGGGGCACCCTGGGCACGCCATCGCCGCGCACACCCGTCGGGCCTGTCTCGTCGTGCTCGGCCTGGGGCACGTCAAGGCGCTGTCCGGGTCGGTGCTGCACGACGTCCTGCGGGAGACCGTGTCGCCGGTCTGCGTGGTGCCGCCGGCTGCGCACACCGAGGCGGTCGGCGTCAGCGCCTGACGACCAGCGGCCGGGTCGGCCGGATCGGTCAGCCGGCGAGATCGCGGGTCGCCGCTGCGACGCGATTCGTCAGGTAGGCGACCCCGCGCATGTTCGGGTGCAGCGCGCCCGGCTGCAGGTCGATCCGTCGCAGGTTCGCCGTGCCGTCGAGCGACACCCCGGACACGTACGGCTTCTTCGTCGCACAGGCGGAGTGCGCCTGCGTGCTCGAGAAGACGTCGACGAACCGGACGCCAGCGGCGCGTGCCGCGGTCTTCGACACCTCGTTGAGCTCCTCTTGGATTCCGTGGAGGTACCGGACGTCGGTGTTCGTGAACGGGTACGAGTTCGTCGGGAAGGACCCGGTCAGGGTGCCGAGGTCGAGCGCCGACCGGAAGCAGCCGCCCTTCGGGGTGTGGTCGGCGTCCGGGAAGATCGCCGGGTAGCCGAGGAACACGATCTGGGCGTTCGGTGCGGCGGCCTTCACGGCGGCGAGCGTGTCGGCGATGCCGAGGGCCACGCGGGACTGGATCTTCGCGCCGAGCTGGTCGACCCCGTCGGACACGAGGGTGCTCCGGCACGACGGGGCGTCCCGGCCCGAGAACACCGGGCCCTTCGCCGAGATCGCCAGGCACGACGCCGCGGTGCCGAACAGGTCGGCGTCGTTGCCGCCGATCGTCAGCGTGACGAGACGGGTGCGATCGGACAACGACCGGATCTGCGGCGGGACGCCCTTGAACTGGAACCCGCTGGTGATGTCCGCGCTGGTCGCCCCACCGCACGTGACGTCCTTCAGTGCCAGTCCGAAGCGTGCTGCGATGCGGTGCGGGTAGTCCTGGGCGGACTGGCCGCACGCACTCGTCGGCAGACGCGTCAGGTCCGACAGCCCGTAGCCGGCCGAGTACGAGTCGCCGAGTGCGACGTACTCGCTACCGGCGGGGATGCCGGCGAGGGTCTCCTGCGGCACTGCCGTCGACGGCCACGGCTCCGGGACCGGCCACATCGGCGCCGCGGACGCCGCGCCGCTGCCGACGAGCGACCCGGCGAGCACGACGAACGTCGCCGCTGCGGCGAGCAGCGTCGAACGGGCGGAGCGGAGCAGGTTCGGCCTCCAGGGTCGGGTCGGACGAACCAGGCTAACGCGTGGGCCCGGACGCGCGGTGCGCGACGCCCGGGCACACGACTGGCATCCGCTCAGCGGCGCCCGAGCCGGCGCTCTCCCCCGCTGCCGGTGCGGTACTCGAGCCCGTAGTGCTGGTAGAGCTCGGGTTCGAGCGACGCATCGAGCTCACCGTCGGTCGGGATCGTCGGTGCGTCCTTCACGAGCTTCTTCGGGAACGCGACCCGGAGGTGCTTCGGCGCGACGAGTGCTCCGGTGAGCGGGACGAACAGGAGCTTCTGGAACCCGACGAGCCCGGTCGTGACGGCACCGAACGCCGGCTCCGACGTCGCGGTGTCGTAGTAGATGCTCTCGAGCGTGCCGACCTTGTCGTCGGTCTCGTCGACGACCGGCAGGCCGATCCAGTCCCGGATGTTCGCGGCTTCGAACACGTGCGCCTCCTCGTGAGGACCCGGTGCGTCCGGGTCGCTCTCCGCCGACGCTACCGGCGCGCGGGCGGCGCGGTCACGGATGCGGCGCGACGTGCAGGGCGGCTCTGCCACGGACGCTGCGCGGACTCCCTGGCCGCGGAGCGCGATGCAGAGCGCACACCGAGGATCCGCGGAGCACCCTGGTGCGTGTCAGTGTGAGGAGGCGCGTATGGGAAGCGACCTGCACCGGCTCGTCTCGGACGTCGTCGCCCGGGTCGACGACCGTGAACCCCTCGTCGTGGTGGTGGGGTGCCTGCACGACCGTGTCGTCACCGACGACGCCCCGGCCGTGGCCGTCGGTGCCCGTGCCCTCGGCGCCCGGGTCCGGATCGTCGGGTGCCTGGGTGACGGTGCGACCGCGGAGACGCTGCACCGGGACCTCGTGTCCGCCGGCGTCGATGCGTCGTTCCTCGTGACGGACGGCCGTCCCGGCGGCTCGATGGCGGACAGGCTCGCACGGGCGATCCGCTGCGCCGACGCCGCCGTGGTGCACGACGACGGACGCCTGCGCGCGGACGACCTCGTCCCGATGCTCGACCGGGACCGCCCGCGCACCGTGGTCCTGGACGCGGACGACCCGGCACCGTGGTGGTCGCTCCGGCCCGAGCTCCTGGTGCCCCGGGTGGACGGGCACCGTGCGACGTTCAGTGCGGCGGTGGCGATCGCGCTCGCGGTGGGTGCGCCGGTGCGGGACGCCCTCCTGACGGCGGGCGCAGCCGTGGCGGCGACGGACGACGGGCGTCCGTGCACCGCGACCGCGCTGCTCGAATCCGTGCGGACCACGGCGACCGATCTGGTGCGCACCCCGACGACCGGCCACCGGGAAGTCATACCGCGGTAGGGGGTGGTCGAGACCCGGGCGGGATGGCAGCGACGTCCGGGCTCCGTAGCGTCGAACCCGTCGACGAGGTCCGTCGGCGGAGGGAGCCACCCGTGTTCGACCAGATCACCCCGCTCGTCACCGAGCTGGCCGCGAGTCCGCTCGTCTACGTCGTCCTCTTCGCCCTGTGCCTCGTCGACGGGTTCTTCCCGCCGGTGCCGAGCGAGTCCGCCCTCGTCGCGGTCGCCGCCATCGCCGCGACGTCCGGCCAGCCGGTCCTCGCCGGGGTCCTCATCGTCGCCGCCCTCGGAGCGATCGCCGGCGACTCGATCGCCTACTGGATCGGTCGTCGGATCGGGCTCGCCCGGCTGGCCCGGTCGAAGCGCCCGCGGATCGCGGCGGCCTTCGCGTTCGCGGAACGGCAGATGCGGCGTCGCTCCGCGAGCCTCATCCTCATCGGCCGCTACATCCCGGTCGGTCGGGTGGCCGTGAACATGACCGCCGGGGCGACGCGCCTCCCCTACCGCCGGTTCCTCGCGATCAGTTCGCTCGCCGGACTCGCCTGGTCGGCGACCTCGATCGGGATCGCCCTCGCCGCGTCGAGCGTCCTGCACGAGCCGATCGTCGCCGCGGTGGTGTCGATGGTCGTGGCGGCCGGGCTCGGCATCGTGGTCGACCGGGTCATCGGTAGAGTCAGCCGCAAGCGCGACGCCCGAGCCGCAGCAGCGGCAGTCGCCGTACCGGAGCAGTCCGGAGCCCCCGACACCCGGGCCGCCCGACCCGCCACCCGCATCGTCCCCACCGGAGAGATCGCCCGCCCGTGACCGCACCGCCCGTGCCCGCACCGTCGAACCGGATCCGGCCGTCCTGGGTGCTCATCGGCATCCGGGTGGGCCTGGTCGTCATCGCGGTCACGCTCTTCACGGTCGCCGCCCCGGTGACCTCGATCTTCTACGACGTGCCGGTCCCCCTGTCGATGCTCGTCTCCGCCGTGCTCTCCGTGAGCATCGGCCTCGCGCCCCTGTTCCCCCGGGCGTCGTCGATCGCGCACCTCGCGGGCCTCGCCGCACTGGGGTTGCTGACCGCGTCGAGCACCGCCGGCCCGTGGCCGGTCCCGGTCACCGGGATCATCGGGCTCAGCGTCCTGCTCGTCGTGCTCGGCGTGCGCTCGACCTGGCGGCTCACGGCGACGGTCTGGGCGGCGTCGGCGGTCCTCGTCCTCCTGCTGGTCGCGGTGACGCCCGGGCGCTGGGGGCAGGCGGACGTGTGGGCCACGAGCTTCGTGGTGACGGCCGGCGACACCCTCATCCTGGCCGCGGCGGCGATCGTGATCGGGCAGCGACGGTCCATCCGCGAGGAGCTGGCCGAGGCGCGCCGGGACGCCGAGCTCGAGCAGGCCCGACGCCGTTCGGTCGAGGAGCGTTCCCGTATCGCCCGCGAGCTCCACGACGTCGTCGCGCACAGCATGTCGGTCGTGCACATGCAGGCCGAGTCCGCCCCGTACCGCGTCGCCGACCTCGCCCCGGAGGCCCGCGCGGAGTTCGCCGCCATCGCCGAGACCTCCCGCACGGCGCTCCGCGAGATGCGGCAGCTCCTCGGCACGCTCCGCGGGGACGCCGACGCCGAGCGTGCTCCGCAGCCCCGCCTGGCGGACCTGCCCGCGTTGGTCCAGGCCACCCGCGCGGCCGGCATCTCGGTCGAGCTCCGCCTCGACGCGGACGACGTGGCGGGGGACGACGTGGACCGGCTCGCGCAGCTCACCGTCTACCGGGTCGTGCAGGAGGCGCTCGGCAACGTGGCCCGGCACGCGCCCGGCGCGTCCACCGTGGTGACGGTCGGGAGGCGCGGCTCGGCCCTCTCGGTCGAGGTCGCCAACACCGCGCCACCCGCTGGCACCGTCCCTGCCGCTCCCCCGGACGACGGGGGCTTCGGTCTCGCGGGCATGCGGGAGCGGGTCGCTGCGCTCCGCGGCACGATCGACCACACGCCGACCCCTGACGGCGGCTTCCGCGTCGCGGTCGGCCTGCCCACCCGACCGACACGGGCCGTCCGTGGACCGGCGGCCGACGGAGGAAGCCGATGACGCGTGTGATGGTGGTGGACGACCAGCAGATGTTCCGCATGGGACTGCGGGCGATCCTCCAGGCCCAGGACGACGTCGAGGTCGTGGGCGAGGCCGTGAACGGGGCCGACGCGGTCGTCGAGGCGCTGCGTCTGCAGCCGGACGTGATCCTCATGGACGTCCGCATGCCCGAGCTCGACGGGATCGAGGCGACCCGGCGGATCACCGCGGCACCCGCCGACCGACCCGTCCGCGTGGTGATGCTCACGACGTTCGACATCGACGACTACGTGTTCGACGCCCTGCGGGCCGGGGCGAGCGGCTTCCTGCTCAAGGACGCCAGCGCAGACGAACTCGTGCAGGCGGTCCGGACGGTCGCCGAGGGCGACTCGCTCCTCGCCCCGCGGGTGACCCGGCACCTCGTCGAGGCGTTCGTCGCGGGACCGCCTCCGACGGCACCGCGGACCGAGGTCCTCGACGTGCTGACCGATCGGGAGCGGGACGTGTTCCTGCTCGTCGCGCGCGGCCGGTCGAACGGCGAGATCGCAGCCGACCTGTTCATCGCCGAGCAGACCGTGAAGACCCACGTCGGCCGGATCCTCGCGAAGCTGCAGCTCCGGGACCGCGTGCACGCCGTGGTCCTGGCCTACGAGACCGGCCTGGTGACCCCGGCACCCTGAGGCGCCGACGTCACCAGGCCGGGCGGGCTAGCGGACGCGGACCTGCTTCGACGCCTGCTTGCCGGACTGCACACCCGTGAAGGTGATCGTCGACTTCCCCGTCGTCGCCTTCCACGCCACCGTCGCCGTCCCGTCGATCACGTCGACCGTGCCGAGGTCCGTCGAACCGACCGCGACCCGCACCTGACGGTCACCGGCGAACCGGGACCCGGTGAGCGTCACGCGCTGGTTCGGACGCGGGGCCCCGACCGACAGGTCGATCCGTGCTCCGCGGGAGAGCGCCGCGAGGTCGTCGTGCAGCTTCAGGCCATCGCGGATCGTGAAGAAGGTGTCCGTCTGGTCGGAGAGCCCGACGACGTTCGCGGCACCGGGGCCGTACGCCGCGATGCGCACCTGCGTTCCGGTGTGCTGCTGCGAGCTGCCAGCGCCGGCCGTGCCGTACGAGACCTTCATCGTGGTGCCGTCGGCGGTGCGGAGCGCCGTGGAGAGCGAGGTCGGCGGCGTGCTGTCGACGATCTGGCTCGAGTGGGCGTGGTCGGCGGTCGCGATGACGAGCGTGTTGCCGTCCTTCTTGGCGAAGGCGAGCGCGGACTGCACGGCCTCGTCGAAGTCGATCGTCTCGCCGATCTGGCCGCAGGCGTCGGCGGCGTGGTCCTGCTTGTCGATGCTCGCGCCCTCGACCTGCAGGAAGAAGCCCTTGCCGGTGTTCGCACGGTCGCGGTTCAGCAGGTCGATCGACTTGTTCGTGAGCGACTGCAGTGAGAGCCCGGTCGACAGCCGTGCCGGGTTCGGCGTGCACTGCACCGGTGCCTGGTCCGCTCCGCCGACGGTCGCCGTCGTGGGGGCGTACCGGGTCGGGAAGTTACCAGGGGTGAACAGCCCGAGCAGCGGCTTCGTCTGGTCGGCCCGACGGACGGCGGCGAGGCCGTCCGCGTCCGAGACGACCTGGTAGCCGCGCTGCTCCGCCTGGTCGAACAGCGTCGAGCCCTGCCACTGCCCGGCCTTCGCGGTCTGCTGGAAGCTGGCCGAGCCGCCGCCGAGGGTGAGGTCCGGGCGGGCGTTCAGCAGCTGCTCGCTGATCGAGCCGAGTCCGCCGTTCTGCAGGGCGTCGGTGCCGCACGAGGCGGTGTCCGGCCCGTAGCAGGAGCGTGCGCCGACGTGGGCGACCTGGACGGCCGGGGTGGCGTCCTGGATCTCGGCGGTGGAGACGTCGCCGGTGCGGAGGCCGTTCGCCTTCGCGAGCTCGAGGAGCGTCTTCTGCTGCTTCCCGTCGACGTCGACCGAGATCGCGCCGTCGTAGGTCTTCGTGCCGGTGGCCCAGGCGCTGCCGGACGCTGCGGAGTCGGTGACGTAGTCGGGCTTGCCCTTGTCGGCGCCGTCCTTGACCACCGAGTACGTCGTGTACGACCCGGTGAGCGGCAGGGCGTCGAGGCCCGGGAGCCGACCGGCCGCGCCGTACTGGTAGTTCCGCGCGATGGTGATCTCGGAGTCGCCCATCCCGTCGCCGATGAGCAGGATGACGTTCTTCGCGCCGGCCCGCTTGATCTCCTGCTGGATCGAGCGCGTCTGGTCGCCCTGGTGGCGCTGGGCGCCGCCGTGCTGGCGCAGGGCGAGCTGCCCGACGGCCTCGGCGGTGCCGGGCAGTGCGACCGCGCCGGCGATGAGTGCGGCGCCGAGCGCGAGCGCCGCGCGACGGCGGCGCTGCGGAGTGTGCTGCATTGCGTGTTCCCCTCGTCTGTGCCCCCGAACGGGTGCCATCCGAGGATGGCTGTGCGTGGGTACAGGCGGGTGAACGCGCGTGGTCCGTCACGTGAACGGGACGGGACCACGGACGGACGGGAGGCGCGGTGCCAGCTGGCACCGCGCCTCCCGTCCGGTTCTCGGTCGCGTCTACGCGGCGAGGTGCGCCTGCAGGAACCAGCGGTCCTTGGTGAGGCCGCGCTCGATCTCGATGACGACGTCCTGGCTGTTGAGGTCGACCTCGTCGAGGCCCTCGACGGCACGGCGGACCTGCAGCAGCGCGGCGTCGATCTCGGCGATGACCTCGGTGATGGTCACGTCGGAGTTCTGGAAGCCCTCGGACAGCGGCGGGATCGTGGTGTTCGCGGCGACGGTCGCGATGCGGGAGTCGACCGGCAGGCCGAGGGCGACGATGCGCTCCGCGGCGAGGTCGGCCCACTCCTGGGCGTGCTCAACGATGGTGTCGAGGAGTTCGTGGACGCCGACGAAGTTGCGGCCGCGGACGTGCCAGTGGGCCTGCTTGCCGTTGACGACGAGCGCTTCGAGGTCGATCACGACGGGGGCGAGGAACTGCGCCACCCCGGCGGCGAGCTCCGGCATCGTCGAGAACGGGGACGTGGTGGGCGTGGTGCTCGTGGTGTTGGTCATGTCGATTCCTCCTGCCTCGTGGCTACACCGGTCCGCTGGGCCTGTCCTGTCCAGTGGAGTGCAACCGATGGTGACAACAGTGCCCGCTTCTTTTGTATGCCGCAAGGAAGCAGAGGCTGACCTAACCCGGTCAGCCGACGAGCGTGTCGAAGCCCGCGTCGGCGAGTTCGATCTGCACGACCGACCGTGCGCGCTCGACCCAGGGGCTGTCGGCACAGCCGATCCAGACGCTCGTGCGCGGCTCGCAGTCGGCGACGCACCACTCGGCGGCCCACCCGGTGACGGCGTGCGCGAGGGCCTCACCGTGGTCGGCGAAGACGAGGGGCGCGACCGCGGAGGTCCGGGCACTCCGGAGCAGCCACGTCACCGTGACCCGCGGGGGTGCCGGGAGGGTACGGACCTGCTCGGCGAGGGCAGCCTCGACGAAGACCTGACCGTAGGCGTTCTCGGGCAGGTCCTCGAGCATGCGCGTCATCTCGGGGAGGTCGTCGACGCCGCCGGCGATGAGGATGCGTTCGCTGGGCTGTCGCCGGGTCCGTGCCATGGTCCAACGGTAAGGGAAGCCTTACCTCATCACAAGGGCTCCGAGCCGCTTCCACCGATACCCGCAGCGGACACACCGAGTTCGTGCGACAGGAACGTCCACATCCACCGGAGCGCCACCGCGTTCGTCAGGTCCGGGACACCCTGGGCGATCTGCGTTGCGACCCCGTCGCTGTACGCCGCGAGCTTGAGTGCGACGACCTCGGGTGCCTCCGCCGCGACGAACACCCCGGACTCTGTGCCGCGGCGCACGACCCGGACGAGGCAGGCCTCCCACACGCGGATGCGCTCGGCGTACTCGGCCGCGACCTCGGGCCGCCGCACGACCGCGGTCCAGTAGTCCGACCAGATCCGCCAGTGCTGCCGGACCTGCTCGGTGTCGCCGAACAGCGGCTCGACGAGCATGTGCAGGCCCGCCACGGGGTCGGGCTCGGCGTCGACCGCGGCGACGATCGCCCCGTAGAAGCGCTCGGTCTCCAGGACGACGACCTCGTTGAGGATCTCCGCGACGCTGCCGAAGTGGTACGTCACGGTGCCGACGGAGACCCCGGCCTCGGCGGCGATGTCCCGCAGGCCGGTCGCGCCGACGCCGTTCCGGACGATGACGGCCCGCGCTGCTTCGACGATCATCGCGCGGCGGACCTCGGGACGCTGCCGGACCCTGGCTGGCCCCGTGCTGCTCACGCCGAGGTCCTCGGGACGTCGTCGGCGAAGGTGTGCTCGGCGACGAGGACCTCCTGGACGTCGGGCCCACCGTCGCGGGCCCAGGCGCGCACGGTGTTCCGGACGTGGAAGGCGTCGGCGTCCGCGGTGACCTCCGACGACGTCTCGAGCCGTGCCGCCCATTCGGGCTTCGCCAGCCCGATCGCCCAGCGGGACGTGGCCACGGCGGAACCCGGGTCGTCCGAGCGGATGCGGTAGGTCTCGCGGGCGTCCTCGCTGAACACGAGTCCGTCCGGGTACACCCGTCCGCCGCCGTACCCGGGGTCGACGTCGAGCGTCCACTCCCCCGTCTCGACGTCGTGCGTGACGGTGCGCTGCGGCAGCGCCTCGGTCGGCGCGACCCGTTCGATCGCGAGCGGCTCGGAGCGTTCCGGCTGCTCGAACCGCACGCCGTCGTCGGTGCCCCGCGTCCACACCGGGAGCTCGACGTGCGATCCGTCCGGGTCGATGGTCACGGTCGGCGCGACCCCGTGCGGCCAGACCCACGGCCAGTACGACGTGGACACGGCGATCCGGAGTCGGTGGCCGGTGGCGAACCGGTGGCCGGTCGACACGAGCCGGACGGTCAGCGACGCCGGGACGCCGGGTTCGAGCGGGTCGTTCCGGTCCATCCCGTCCCGCTTGGCGGCGTTCAGCACCCCGCGGGTGACGAGGGTCGACGAGCCGTCCGGTGCCACGTCGCACAGGCGCACGGTCACGGTGGCCCGGGGCTGGTCGCTCGTGACGGTGAGGTGGACGAGGACGTTGCCGAGCACGTCGACGGGTTCGTCGAGCGGCAGGTCGAAGCAGACCGAGCGGCCGTCCTCGGCGCGCTGGTCCGGCGGCAGGTCGGTGGCGTTGCCGAACGGGAAGAAGCGTCCGGCGTCGGCACCGGTGTGCTGCGGCGACCGGACGACGACCGCACCGTCCGCGCCCCCACGGAGCTGGGTGAGGGGAACCGTCCGGGTCGTGGTGGCGGACGACGGCCAGGCCTCGGCGCCGACCCACCGGCCGCGGCGCGACTCGTAGTACGTCGCCGGCGGCTCGCCCTCGTTGATCCACGCCCGGAGCGCGGGTTCCTGCTCGACGCCGGTGTCGACGCCACGCAGCCAGCGGTCCCACCACCGCAGGGTCTCCTGCAGGAAGCCGATCGACGGACCGGGAGCGAGTCCACGGTCCGGGTACTGGTGCGACCACGGGCCGACGATGCCCTTGACCGGGGACTGCACGTTCGACACGAGTCGGAGCACGGCGTCCCGGTAGGGGTCGGCCCAGCCGCCGACCGCGAGCACCGCGGCACCGATGTTCCCGTAGTCCTCGGCGGCGCTGCCGTGCCGCCAGTAGTCGTCACGCTCCTGGTGCGAGAGCCACACCGGGGTCATCGGGCGGTTCGCGTCGAGCCGGGCGCGCCACCGCTCGACCCAGTCGGCACCGACGACCTCGGGTCGCGGCGGCCGTGAGTTGAACGCGAACATCGTCGCGCCCCACGCCGCCATGTCGATGCCGAGCACCGCACCGCCGACGTAGTGCACGTCGTTGTCGTAGCGGTCGTCCGTCGAGCACACCGTCACGATGGCCTTGAGCGCGGCGGGCGCCCGGGCGGCGAGCTGCAGCGCGTTGAAGCCGCCCCACGAGATGCCGAACATCCCGACGGCGCCCGTCGACCACTCCTGTTCGGCGAGCCAGGCGATCACGGCCTCGCCGTCGCGCAGCTCCTGTTCGCTGTACTCGTCGTCGAAGGAACCGTCGGACGACCCCGTGCCACGGATGTCCACCCGCACCGAGGCGTACCCGTGCGCTGCGTACCAGGGGTGCCGCTCGGAGTCGCGGGGCGCCGTCCAGTCGTCGAGCCGGTACGGCAGGTACTCGAGCAGCACCGGCACGGGCCCGTCGGGTGCCGCCGGCGACCAGATCCGGGTGTGCAGCCGGACGCCGTCGGGCATCGGGATCCACTCGTCCCGGACGGTCACGCCGTCGGGGAGCACCGGGTGCTCCCCGAGTGCGGTGAAGCGGGTCATGCGTCCTCCCAGTTCCGGGTCAGGTGTCCGTCGCCGCGGTCGGTCCAGCCGTCGGCGTGCCGCCAGCGGGGGACCCCGTCGCCGACGTCGGGCAGTTCGGTGCTGCCCGGCTCGAGCGTCGCCGCGAGCAGCGTGGTCGTGTACGGGTGGTTCGGTCCGCCGAACACCCGCTCGGTCGGGCCGATCTCGACGATCCGGCCACCGGTCATCACGGCGACGCGGTCCGCCACGCCGCGCACGACGGCGAGGTCGTGGCTGATGAACAGACAGCTCAGCCCTCGCGACCGCTGCAGGTCGGCGAGCAGCGCGAGGATGCCCGCCTGCACCTGCACGTCGAGCGCGGTCGTGATCTCGTCGGCGATGACGAGGCGAGGCTCGGCGGCCAGCGCGCGGGCGATCCCGACGCGCTGTCGCTGCCCGCCGGACAGCTGCGCCGGCAGCCGCTCCGCGAACTCCGGTCCGAGGCCGACCCGGGTGAGCAGTTCGCCGACCCGCTCCCGCGACGAGGAACCGGTGAATAGCTTGAGCGGTCGGGCGATCGCCGCCCCGACGGTCCGACGGGGGTTCAGCGAGGTGTCGGCGTTCTGGAACACGAGCTGCACTGCGCGGCGGAGCTCCGGGGACCGGCCGGCGATCGGCTCACGTAGGTCGCCGCTCACGGTGCCGTCGTTGAACGAGAACGTGCCGGACTCGGCCGGCACCAGGCCGGCGAGGGCCGTCGCGAGCGTCGACTTCCCGCTGCCGGACTCCCCCACGACGGCGAGCGTCTCGCGCGGTGCGATCGTGAAGGAGACGCCGTCGACGGCGGCCGGCAGGCCGCGTCCGTAGCGGATCACCAGGTCCTCGGCGGTCACCACGGGCCGGACGAGCGGCTCGGGAGGCACGGTGCGGCCTGCTCTGGAGGTGACCGTCGACGAGACGGTCGCATCCTCGGGCACGCGATCCGCGCCTCTCCCCATCGGCACGGCCGTCCCGCCGCTGGCGCGTCGCGCCGGAACCGGCGACGTGGGCCCAGGCCGTCGCCCGTCCGGCACCGCGGCCAGCAGGGCGCGCGTGTACTCGTGCTGCGGCGCGGCGAAGAGCGCCGCCGTGGCGGCGTGCTCGACGACCTCGCCGTCGCGCATCACCGCGATCTCGTCCGCCATCGCGGACACGACGCCGAGGTCGTGGCTGACGAGGAGGACGGCCATACCGAGCTCGCGGCCGAGGTCCGCGATGAGGTCGAGGACCGCCGCCTGCGTGACCACGTCGAGCGCGGTGGTGGGTTCGTCGAGGACGAGCACGCGCGGCCGGGCCGCCACGGCCATCGCGATCGCGACGCGCTGCTGCTGGCCGCCGGAGAGCTGGTGCGGGTAGCGGCGGACGATCGTCTCCGGTGCCGGCAGCCGGACGAGCCGGACGAGCTCGAGCACGCGCTCCGGGCCGTCGGGTTCGCCGTGGGCGCGAAGGGCCTCGCGGATCTGCTCGCCGACGCGCATCGACGGCGTCAGGGCCTGCCCGGCGTTCTGCGCCACGACGCTCGCGGTCCCGCCACGGAGTGCCCGGCGGCCGGACGGCGACAGGGCGAAGACGTCCTGTCCGTCGACGTGCACCGTGCCGCGCTCGATGGTCGATCCGGTGCGGAGGTGCGCGAGGAGCGTGCGGGCGACGGTGGACTTGCCGCTGCCGGACTCGCCGACGAGACCGAGCGTGCGCCCGGCCTCGATGGCGAACGAGACACCGCGGACCACCGGCACGGAGCGCTTGCCGGCCGCGTACGAGATCGCGAGCCGGTCGACCTGGACGACGCTCATGCGCTGACTCCCTTCGTCGCGCGGTCGACACCGAGCGACTTGCTCAGCCCGTCGGCCGCGAGGTTGAGGCCGACCACCAGGGTCGCCAGCGCCACGATCGGCGCGAGGGTGCCGAGGGGGACGACCGTGAGCGCGGTCCGGTTCTCCTGGACCATCAGGCCCCAGTCCGGTGTCGGCGGGTTCGCGCCGAAGCCGAGGAAGGACAGCGACGCCACGAGCAGCACGATCCACGACGCCCGCATGGCGTACTCGACGAGCACGACGTCGAGGACGTTCGGCAGGATCTCCCGGAACACGATCGACATCGACCGTTCGCCGCGGGCCCGGGCGGCCGTGACGTAGTCCTGGGTGATGACGGTCCTCGCGGCGCCGCGGACCACCCGGGTGACCGCCGGCGCGTAGACGACCGTCACCGCGAGCACGATCACCCACAGGCCGGCGTCGAACACCGTCACGACGACGAGCAGCGCCAGGATCGACGGCACGCTGAGGAGCGCGTCCACGATCCGCATGACGACCTCGTCGAACCAGTTGTCCGCGTAGGCCGTGACGCAGCCGAGGACGGTGCCGACCGCGACCGCGATGGTCGTCGCGAGGAAGGTCACGAGCAGCGCGTACCGGCCGCCGTTGAGCGTGCGGGACAGGATGTCGCGGCCGTACTGGTCCGTGCCGAGCCAGTGTGTCCACGTCGGCCCGGCGAGCACGTCCGCGGAGTTCGTCGCGACCGGGTCGTGGCCGGATATGGCCGGGGCGAGGACGGCGAGCACGAGGTGGAGCGCGATGAGGCCGAGGCCGATGCTCAGCGCGGTCGAGCTGCGCAGCGGGGCGACGGCTGCGCCGATGACGTTCCGGGAACGCGGTGCGATGGCGGTCATGCTGCTGCCTTCCGGGCGGAGCGCGTGCTGCGCGTGCGGGTCCGGGTGCGCGTCCGGCGCTGGCGCGTGCGGAGCTTCGGGTCGAGCACCAGGGCGACGAGGTCCGCCGCGAGGTTGCACACGACGTAGATGAGGGCACTGAGGAGCGCGATCGCCTCGATCGTCGGCAGGTCCCGGTTGAACACGGACTCGAGCATGAGCTTGCCCATCCCCGGGTAGTTGAAGACGTTCTCGACGACGACCACGCCACCGAGCAGCCAGGCGACGTTGAGCGCGACGACGTTGAGCGTCGGCAGCAGAGCGCTCGGGACCGCGTGCTTCCACACCACCCGGCGCATCGTCAGCCCCTTGAGCTCCGCGGTGGTCACGAACTCGGACGCCATCACGTCGATCGTCGACGACCGGGCGGTCCGCACGATGTACGCGGCCATCGCCAGGGTCAGCACGATGATCGGCAGCCAGATCGTCGGCAGGAGCTCGCCGACCGTCGCGTCGCTGCCGCGCAGGACGACCGCGGGGAACAGCGGCAGCCCGATCGCGAACAGGAGCACGAGCACGGTGGCGACCATGAACTCGGGCACGCTCATCACGATGAGGCTGACTATCGAGATCACCCGGTCGGACGCGCGGCCTCGGCGGACGCCCGCGACGACCCCGAGGGTGAGCGAGAGCGTGACGCCGACGACCATCGCGGGGACGGCGATGAGCATGCTGTTCCGGAACGCGGTGAACAGGGTCGGGGCGACGGGTTCGCCGCTCACGAGCGAGGTGCCGAAGTCGCCGTGCACCGCACCGGCGAGCCACTGCAGGTAGCGCAGCCAGACGTTCTGGTCGAGGCCGAGCGACTCCCGGAGCTGCTTGACCGCGTCGGGCGTGGCGTTCTGCCCGAGGAGCTGCTGCGCGACGTCGCCGGGGAGCGCCTGCACGGCGAGGAACACGAACAGCGAGGCGAGCACCACCGTGAGCACGGCGATGCCGAGCCGGCGGAGGACGGGGACGAGGACGTTCATCGGCGCAGTCCGATCCGGAGGTAGTCGAACTCGAAGCCGTACTCCGAGTAGTTCACGACGTCGCGGGACAGCCCGACCAGGCGGTCGCCGAACATCGGGGTCATGTCCGCGCCGTCCTCGACGACGAGTCGCTGGGCGTCCTGGTAGAGCGTCAGACGCTTCGCGTCGTCCATCTCGGCGCGGGCGTCGTCGAGGATCCCGTCGAACCGTTCGTTGGACCACGCGCTCTCGTTGTAGGACGAGCCGGAGCGGAAGATCTGGTTGAGCAGCTGGTCGATCGGGCGGCCGGTGAACCAGTAGCTCACCATGAGCGGCTTCTGCATCCAGATCTGCGTGTAGTACGAGTCGGAGCTGGCGTTCTTCACCGTCAGGCGGATGCCGGCGTCGGCGACGGCGTCGCGGTAGGCGACCGCCATCGGGGTGAACACCGACTCGTAGCTCGACGTGTAGATCGACGCGCGGAGGTCCTGCCGACCGGCGGCCTTGAGCAGTGCCTTCGCCTTGTCGGGGTCGTACTCGCGGTGGTCGTCCACGAACGCGGCGAGCTGCGGCGGGACCGGGTTGTCCCAGCCAGCCGACCCGGTGCCCTGCAGCGCGGTGTCGACGATCGTGCGCGGGTCGTACGCGAGCTTCATGGCCTGCCGCACCCGCGGGTCGCGGAACTCGTCCGAGGTCGCGAGCATCGGGATCGTGTACCACTGCGCGTTCTTCGAGCGGGCGATCGTCGCACGGTCCGACGCCGCGACGACGCGAGCGGTCGCGAAGTCGAGGTTCGTCTGCGAGATGAGGTCGATCTGCCCCGCGAGCAACGCGTTCACCCGGGCAGTCGTGTCCTGGATCGAGTAGAAGTCGATGCCGTCGAGCGCGGGGCGTCCGGCGAAGTGGTCGTCGAACGCCTCGACGCTGCCGGCGCCGGCCGGGGTGAAGGACGACAGCCGGAAGGGGCCCGTTCCGATGCCGGTCCGGCCGATGTCGGCGATCGCACCGGCGGGGACGATGTAGCACTGGTACGCGGTGAGCAGCGACGGGAACTCGGCGTTCGGCTTCGTGAGCGCGAACCGGAGGGTGTACGGGTCGACCGCGGTCATCGACCGCGCGTCCATGACCTCGCCGAGCACCCCGGCCTGCGGGCTGCCGGTCTTCTCGTCGAGGATGTGCCGGATGCTGGCGATCGCGTCGTCGGCGGAGAAGCGGGAGCCGTCGTGGAACCGGACCCCGCGGCGGAGTCGGAACGTCCACTCGGTGCCGTCGGCGTTCGCGGACCACTCCTCGGCGAGGTCGGGGACGGTCTGGCCCTGCCGGTCGAGCTTCACGAGCCGGTTGTAGAGCGCGCCGAGGTACTCGTACGCCGACAGCGAGCTGGCGGAGTCGAGGGTCTCGGCAGCCGACGCCGCCGGCCGCGCGATCCGGAGCCGGCCACCGTTCCGGGCGGTGCCGGTCGCGGCAGCTTCGGGGAGCGACGTCGTACCGGCCGAGGCGCCGGAGCTGCACCCGGTCAGGGTGAGCAGGCCGAGGCCGGCGAGTCCGGCGGCGCCGGTCAGGAGCGCTCGACGGCTCGGGCCGCGGGCGTTCCGGGGTTCGGGGACGATGGGTTGCATTCGGGGTGACCCCTCCTGGTAATCGTTCCGGTGAACGATAGAGGGGATCGGGCCGGGTCCCAAGTCCTGTGACGTCTCCGCCGGAGCGAGGATCCGCCGTCGATCCGCGGCCTTCCGGGGAAGCGCAGCCCGTCACGTGCGGTCCGAACGTTTACCAAGCCGTTACACGAGCGGGCCTCGGGCGGAGCAGGATCGGACCACCGGTACGCGAGCGAGGAGCACCGATGGCGACGTTCACGAGGGGTTTCGGCGGTCGACGCCACGAGCGGGACGACTCCCGGATCCCGCCCGGTCAGACACTGGTGCAGGACTGGCCGGTCCTGTCCGCCGGGGCGACGCCCGCGATCGAACCGGCGGAGTGGAGCTTCTCGATCCGCACCGAGTCCGGGCTGCACACCTGGTCGTGGGACGAGGTGCAGGCGCTCGGGGTGGAGGACGTCACCGTCGACATCCACTGCGTCACGCACTGGACGAAGCTCGACATGCCGTGGCGCGGTGTCCCGCTCGACCGGCTGTTCGCCGGCGTCGAGACCTCGCTCGACTTCTGCATGGTGCACAGCTTCGGCGGCTACACCACGAACGTCCCGCTCGACGAGCTGCTCGACGGGCAGTCCTGGATCGCGTTCGAGGCCGACGGTGCACCCCTCGAGCCCGAGCACGGCGGACCGGCTCGCCTGCTCGTGCCGCACCTGTACTTCTGGAAGAGCGCCAAGTGGGTCCGCGGGATCGTCATGCAGTCCGACGACGAGCCCGGATTCTGGGAGAACGCGGGCTACAACCTGCACGGCGATCCGTGGAAGGAGGAGCGGTACTGGTGACGCTCCCCGACACCGGCCTGGAGGCACGGATCACCCCACCTGGGCCGGCTGCGGCCCGCAGGCGGCCGGCCTGGCACGCCGCGACGGTCGCCGCCGTCTCCCCCGAGACGCCGAACGCGCGCCGCATCGTCCTCGACGTCCCGACGTGGCCCGGCAACGACCCCGGGCAGCACCTCGACCTGCGGCTCACCGCGGAGGACGGCTACCAGGCGTCCCGCTCGTACTCGATCGCGTCGTCGGGTGAAGCGACCTCGGTGGTGCTCGCCGTCGACCGGGTCGAGGACGGCGAGGTCTCGCCGTTCCTGGTCGACGCGGTCGAGGTCGGTGACGCCCTCGAGGTGCACGGGCCGCTCGGTGGCTGGTTCGTCTGGCGCCCGGGCGTGTCGGACCGTCCGGTGCAGCTCGTGGCCGGCGGCTCCGGGATCGTCCCGCTCGCCGCGATCGCCGGAGCCCACGCCGATGCCGGAGACGTCGCTCCGTTCCGGCTCCTCTACGCGGTGCGCACGCCGGAGGACGTGTTCTTCCGGACCGAGCTCGCCCGCGCCGAGGCAGCCGGGGTCGACACGACGATCGTGTACAGCCGCCGGGCGCCCGACGGCGCGGCGGTCCCGGCGGGACGACTCACGCGCGCGGCCCTCGCCGCCGCCGTCTTCCCGCCCGACACCGGTGCCCTCGTGTACGTCTGCGGGTCGACGCCGTTCGTCGAGCAGGTCCTGCGGTGGCTCGGCGAACTCGGCCACGACACGACCGACGTCCGTGCCGAACGGTTCGGGGGCAGCTGATGTCCACCGTCGTGGACGGCAACGCGCTGGCCGGGGTCCTCGCGGAGTTCCTCGGTCCGGACGCCACCGGTGCACTCCTGCGCTGCGCCGGGTGCGGCTCGATCGGGCTCCTCGCCCGCACCCGCGTGCACACGAGTCCGATGGGGTCCGTCGCGCGGTGTCGGGACTGCGACTCCGTCCTCGTCACGGTCGTCGACGGCCCGGACCGACGCTGGGTCGGGTTCCCCGGTGCGCGGGCGGCCGGCACGTCGATCGACTGAGCGCAAGAGATCCACGCGACCCGTGCGGGAAGTGTGCGGGAAACCGCACGGCTCCCGCGCCGCCCCATCCGACGGGGCCGCCGCTCCGGATGCTCTGTCGGGACGCGCGGACCACCCATCCGCAGCACCCGAGGGCACGGTGGCCCTGCGTTCGACGAGCGCGGGAACCCGAATCCTGCGCTCGTCGGCCGCCCCACCGGCCGCGATGCCCGTTGCGGTACGACGAAGGCCCCGGTCGTCTCCGACCGGGGCCTTCGTCTTGCTTCTTCCGAGCGGATGACGAGATTCGAACTCGCGACCCTCACCTTGGCAAGGTGATGCGCTACCACTGCGCCACATCCGCGTACGGAAGAACTCTACCAGGCCACGGGAGTTCGATCGGACCATGAGCTACGTACACGACAACCCGGGCGGGTCCGAGGCGCACGGCGCAGACCTCGTCGACGGTGACGAGCCGGCGGTGCGGATCCTCGTGCACGGGGACCTGCCGACGACGATCGAGCACGAGGGGCGGACCTGGCTCGCCACCGGCGAGAGCCACGACGACGGGGACGACCAAGCGCCGCCGATCGCGGTCTACCGGCCCGTGGAGGACGCGTGACCAGCGCGGTGGAGGACGTCGTGGGCCTCCTGGAGTACGCGACCACGCGCCTCCAGGACCGCATGGTGGGACTCACCGACGACGAGTGGAACTGGCAACCCGTCCTCGGGGACGGACTGGTGACCATCCGCTGGCGACTCGACCACGTCGCTGCGGCCCTCGGTGAGGAGCGGAACTGGACGTGGCTCGGCGCCGACGTCTCGGGCGTGCCGTCCGTCGGTGCGGCCACCGGGGCGGACGCTGCGATCACTGCCGTCGCGGACGCGAGTGCGGCGTTCGCCGGCCTGGCACGCGGCCTCGGGACGACGGCGGGCGACCCGCTGGGGTCGGTGGCCGGGCCGTACGCGGACGACTCGAGACTGTCCCTCGTGCTGCACGTGGTCGACGAACTCGTGCACCACGCCGCCGAAGCAGCCCTCATCCGCGATCTGTACGCCGCGACAAGGTCGGCTTGATCGCGAGACTGTGAGCGCTCACATCGCCTGGCCCCACACTGGCGCCACGGTGTCACCAGGGTGTGCCCGCGGAATCCCTCGGCCGCCCTGGGGAACCGCCGAGGGAGACCCCATGACCAACACATCCGAGGCGGCCACCGTGCCCCTGGCCCTGACGAGCGTGGTGGCCTCCGGGCTCCCCAGCGACCTCGGCACCCCGCAGGCCGCGAGGTTCTACGACGTCCCCGCCGTGTTCAACCGACGCCCGGACGCCGCCGAGACGACCGGGATCCGCGGCGCCGACGGACACGCCCAGCTCGCAGCGGCCGGCTACCCCGACGTCTCGCTCGACGTGCAGGACCGTCGTCTCGTCATCGGCCACACGAACCTCGACCAGCTCGAACGCGGACTGTCGGGCGCCATCGCGACGATCGTCGACACGATCAGCCGTGCCTCCCTGCTCGAGAAGGAGGTCGCACGTGACGCCGCCCGGGCCGACTTCGACGACCGCACCGCCCGCGCCCAGGACGTGACACGCGCCGCCTCGCGGATCCACTTCGTCCCGCAAACCACGACGGTGCGCTAGCGTCGGGAGCCACCCCTCAGGAACGGTGCTCCCGATGACGGAATTCACTGCGGCCGCATCGTCGATGCAGGCCGCGCCGGACGGCACGGACATGTGTCCGCCGTTCCTCGCGACCCTGCCGGTGACGGGTGTCGGGATCTCGACGCTCGGCGACCCGCTCGGCTCCGCGACGGTCTGCGCGAGCGACGCCCTCGCCGAACGCGTCGACGAGATCCAGATCGACCTCGGCGAGGGGCCCTGCTGGGAGGCCCTGGGTACCCGGGTCCCCGTGCTCGAGGCAGACCTCGCCACCACGACCGGGGCTCGCTGGCCCGCCGCGCTCGACGAACTCCTGCGCGCCGGGGTCGGTGCCGTGTTCTCGTTCCCGATGCGGATCGGGACGATCCCGGTCGGTGCCGTCGACCTCACCGTGGACGAAGAGCGCTTCCTGACCGCTGGTCAAGTGCGCGGCGCCGTCCAACTGACGGAGGTCGCCGCACGCCGGGTCCTCCGTGACGCCCTCCTCGCCGCCGCCGCCGACGGGCGCGCGGACATGGAAACGGGACGATACTCCAGACGAGAGGTGCACCAGGCAACGGGTATGGCCGCGGCGCAACTCGGACTGAGCGTGCAGGATGCCCTGCTCGTCCTGCAGGCACACGCCTACGCCACCGAACGCACCGTCCGCGACGTCGCCGCGGATCTCATCGCACGCCGACTCGACCTCGCCCGGCCGTACGGTTCCGAGACCTAGGGAGCACGCACCATGGCACCGACACGCGAGCAGCGGCTCGTCGACACCTTCGTCGCCCTGACCGACACCCTCGTCGACGACTACGACGTCGTCGACCTCCTCCAGAACCTCGTGGACGGCGTCGTCGAGATCTTCGACGCCTCCGCCGCGGGCATCCTGCTCGTCAACCAGGCGCAGGAGCTCGAGGTCCTCGCCTCGACGAGCGAGCGCTCGAGCTTCCTCGGACTGCTGCAGCTCGACGCCGGCGAGGGCCCGTGCGTGGAGTGCTTCGCCACCGGGCGACCGGTGTCCGTGCGCGACCACGCCGAGATGGAGCGGCGCTGGCCGACGTTCGCCGCCGCGTCGGCCGAGTCCGGGTACGCCTCCGTGCACTCGATCCCGATGCGGCTCCGGGAGACCACCCTCGGGTCGCTCAACCTGTTCCGGGAGACCGAGGGGGCACTCAACCGCGAGGACGCGCTGGCTGCCCAGGCACTCACCGACGTCGCGACGATCAGCATCCTGCAGCAGCGGACGCTCGAACACGCGAACCTCGCGCAGCAGCAGCTCCAGCGGGCGCTCGACAGCCGCGTCGTCATCGAACAGGCGAAGGGCTTCGTCGCGCAGACGCACCACGTCGGCATGGAGGAGGCATTCACGCTCCTCCGCGGGTACGCCCGTTCCCACCAGGAGCTCCTCGCCGACGTCGCCCGCGCCGTCGTCGAACGCCGTCTCGTCCTTCCCTGAGCGGCGACCCCATCGGGCCCTGAGCGCGCGCGTACGCTCGGACACACCACGTAGCCCCGGTCCCCGGTTGCAGCGCCACAGCTGGACCCAGGAGGACACCATGGGCGAGATCACCACCACACCGGACCACTACCGGAAGACCACGCCACGCGGGGACCGGGTCGACACGACGTCGACCTACTCGGCGCTGCTCGTGCGGGTCCGGACCGCCGGGCTGCTCGGCCGCCGGACGGGCTGGTACTGGGGGCTCGTCGGGGTCCTCACCGCGATGCTCGCCGCCACCGGTGGGGCGTTCGCCCTTCTCGGCGGCTCGTGGTGGCAGCTCGTGGTGGCCGGCGTCCTCGGCCTGCTGTTCACCCAGTTCGCCTTCCTGTCGCACGAGGCAGCGCACCGGCAGGTGTTCGCGTCCCACGACTGGAACGACCGCGCCGCCCGGTACGTCGGGACGTTCCTGACCGGCATCAGCTACGCGTGGTGGATGAACAAGCACACCCGGCACCACGCCAACCCGAACACGGTCGGCAAGGACCCGGACATCTCCTTCGACGCGATCTCGTTCCGCCCGGAGGACGCGGCACGGCGCACGGGGTTCCTCCGTGTCCTCGTGCGGGTGCAGGGCTACGCGTTCTTCCCGATGCTGCTCGTCGAGGGCGTCAACCTGCACTGGCAGTCCATCCGGACCTACACGAGCCGCGGTACCGTCAAGCACCGCTGGGCCGAGGGCTCGGTGTTCACCGGACGGTTCGTGCTGTACGTCGGCGCGGTGTTCTGGCTCCTGCCGCTGGGCATCGCGTTCGCGTTCCTCGGGGTGCAACTGGCGGTGTTCGGCTTCTGCATGGGGATCGCCTTCGCACCGAACCACAAGGGCATGCCGATCATCGAGCCCGGGCGGCGGGTGGACTTCTTCACGCGCCAGGTGCTGACCTCGCGCGACATCAGCGGCGGCCGGTGGGTCGAGTTCTTCATGGGCGGGCTGAACCACCAGGTCGAGCACCACCTGTTCCCGAGCATGGCCCGGCCGAACCTGCGGGCGGCGCGGGTGCTCGTGCGGCAGTACTGCACGGAGCAGGAGATCCCGTACACCGAGACGACCTTCGTGCACTCCTACGCGATCGTCGTGCGCTACCTCAACGAGGTCGGACTCGCCGCCGCGGACCCCTTCGCCTGCCCGATGGTCGAGCGCTTCCGCTGAGCCCGGGTGCACGCGCGATGATGGTCGCGTGGACGACGACGGCGACGGGCGGGCTCGGAGTGCGCTCGACGCCGTCCTGCGCGACCTCGGTGCTTCGTGGTCCGACGTCGAGCCGCTGACCGGCGGCTCCGTCAACCACACGGTCAGGGTCCGTCGTCCGGCGGGCGTCGACGTGGTCGTCCGGGTCCCCGTCGATCCGCTCCGCGAGGACGAGTACCCCGTCGAGGCGTGGGCGAGCGCGGCGGCCGAGCGCGTCGGCATCGCGGTCGCACGGGTGCTCCGCCACGGACACCACGACGGCACGCCGTTCCTGGTGTCCGAGTACGTCGAACCCGACCCTCGGCCGATCACGGAACCGTGGCGGCGGCTCGGCGCGGCAGCGCGCGCGATCGGCACGATCGCGCTCGTCGGGGCTCCACCGTCCCTGTTCTCGCGCTTCGGGAACGACCCGGCCACGGCGTGGCGGGCGCACGTCGCGTACGACGTACGATCGCTCGACGGGGACGACCCGCTCCTCCAGGCCGGCGCGTACACGTCGGCGTCGGCGCTCCGTGCGGCGTTCGAACCGCTCGGCATCCGCGCGTTCGAGCAGGGTCTCGCACACGGCGACCTCGCGCCGCGGAACCTGCTCTCCCGCGGGCCCGACGCGGCGCCCGTCGTGATCGACTGGGGTGCTGCCGAGGTCGGCCCGACGCCGTGGACGGATGCGCGGCGGGTGTTCGGGTGGTGGCACCTGGACGGCGAGGTGTCGGAACAGGAGTTCGGCGCGTTCGCCGCCGCCGCCGGACTCGGCGAGCCGGAGGACCTGCGCACGCTGGGGGCGATGACGGCGCTGCACCTCGTCGACGTCACCCGGTGGGCACGGGAGCGGCGGCCGGACCAGTACCGGGAGTACGTCACGGCGAGCCGGCGCGGGCTCCGGAGGCTCGGGCTCTCCGACTGACACCGGTCCGCCCCGCAGCACTGCCAGCCTCGGCGGACTACCGTCAACGGAAGGTGACCCCAGCCCACGGCCGCCGGAACGATCTCATCGTCCAGCGACCGGAAGCTCCATGACCTCCCTCTCCAGCACCACCCACCCCGGGACCGAAGCGGTCCGGTGGGTCGCGCTCGACGACCGGACCTGGCAGGGACGCTGCGGATCGGACGTGATCGGCACCGTGACCTTCGGGTCGCGGTACGTCGTCCACCTGGTCGACGACGACATGACCGGGTTCCACACGAGCCTGGAGAGTGCGAAGGCACAGCTCGAGGCCTGGGTGCGCTGGCAGGCGGGGCCGCCCAGCGAGGTCTGATCGGGCGACGGGCGCCTGGCATGCTGGAGCGGTGCGCACCACACTCGACCTCACCACCGCCACGGACGTCGTCGCCGGCATCCGCTTCCCGGAGGGCAACCGCTGGCACGACGGGCGGCTCTGGTACTCGGACATGCACACGGGCGAGGTCTTCTCGATCGACCCCGGGTCGGATGAGGCTCCCCGTCTCGAGGCCACGGTCGCCGGGCAGTCGTCCGGGCTCGGGTGGCTCCGGGACGGGCGGCTCGTCATCAGCTCGATGGAGTCCCGGACCGTCGTCGCCGTGTCCGACGACGGCACGAGCACGGCGTTCGCCGACCTGTCCGGCGTCGAGTCCTCCCTGGTCAACGACCTGGTGGTCGACGAGCAGACCGGCCGGACGTACATCGGGGCGTTCGGCTACGACCTGTACGGCGGCGAAGCGCTCCGCCCCGGCCCGCTGTACGTCATCGAGCCGGACGGGTCGTTCCGTCCGGCGGCCGACGGACTGGTCTTCCCGAACAGCGCGAACGTGCTCCCCGGCACCCGCACCCTCGTCGTCAGCGAGACGTGGGGGCACCGCTTGACGGCGTTCGACATCGAGCCGGACGGGTCCCTGACCGGTCGACGTGGATGGGCGACGCTGCCCGACGGCGTCACGCCGGACGGGAGCACGGTCGACCGGGATGGCGCGGTCTGGGTCTGCTCGGTCGACACGGGCGAGTTCCTCCGGGTCGTCGAGGGCGGCGCGGTGACCGACCGGATCGACGCCCCAGGGCGGTGCGCGATCGACTGTGCACTCGGCGGCGAGGACGGTCGGACGCTGTACCTGGCAACGGCGGACAGCTACGACCCGGCGGTGACGGCGCGGACGCGTGCGGGGCGGATCTCGGCGGTGCGGGTCGACGTACCGGGGTGGTGACACCGCTGTGGGGACGTGCCATTGTCCCGTCGGTCCTAAGATGATCGCGTGCCGACGAGTCCTGATGATCGCTTCCGGTTCTTCGACACCCTTGTGCGGGCCGAGATCCGGTTGTGGGGTGCGGTCGACGCTGCGGTGTCCGAGGCGACCGGAACGAATCTCGGCCTGATCACCGCCCTCCGGACGATCGACGACCTCGACGGCGCAGCGCGCGTCCAAGAGGTCGCGGACGACATCGGGATCACGGTCGGGGCCGCGAGCAAGATCGTCGACCGGCTCGAGCGCGCCGGACTGGCCGAACGCGTCCCGAACCCTGCCGACCGCCGGTCCTCCCTCCTCCGGATGACGAAGCCCGGCCGGAAGACGCTCGCGGACGGGTTGCGGGCAGCGCGGCAGGAGCTCGGCCGCCGCACGGACACGATCACGCAAGCGCAACTCGATGCGACGACCACAGCCCTCGCCGCGCTCGCGGACGCCTTCTCGACCGACGACTGAGCCGACGGAGTAGTATTACTCCACGGAACATTCCTCCACGGAACATTCCTCCACGGAATGCGCCGGGATCGCCCTGACACGGGGAACGCCGTCGCCGACAGCCTCGGGGGCAAGGGCGGCGGCGCGATCGCCGTTCCGGTGAACGTCTTCAACTGAGACCGTTCGGTCATTTCCATTACATGGAATACACTTTCCTGGAACTCGAACTGATCGGAGCACCGTGACCACCACAGCAGTCCTCGTCGTCGACATGCAGAACGACACCGTCCACGCCGAAGGCGCCTTCGCCGAGACCGGCGCGGCCGAGCACGCCGCGTCGCAGAACGTGATCGGGAACGTCCGTCGCGTCCTCGACGCCGCGCGAACCGCGGGCGCGACCGTCTTCCACAACCGCATCGTCGTCTACCCCGGCGAGGTCGGCGGCACGAACGCGCCGATCTTCCGCATGCTCGGCCCGGAGTCGTTCAAGCTCGGGAGCTGGGGCGCGCAGATCGTCGACGAGCTCGCCCCGGTCGACGGCGACGTCGTGCTCGACCGCAACCGGATGAGCGTGTTCAACGGTACCGGCGTCGACTTCATGCTCCGCAACCTCGGCGTGGACCACGTCGTCGTGGTCGGTGCGTGGACGAACATGGCTGTCGAGCACACCGTGCGTGACGCCGCGGACCACGGCTACGCCGTGACGATCGTGTCCGATGCGACGTCGAGCCTCAGCGCGGAGTGGCAGCACGCAGCCCTGAACTTCGCACTGCAGAACATCGCCACCGTCACGACCACGGACGAGGTCGTCGCGGACCTCGCTGTCTGACCCCTGACACGAACGCCCCGGCGAGCGAGAGCCGCTCCCGCACTCGAGACCCCTGCCCGACCGATCGGGCAGGGGTCTCCTGTGCGGGCCGAGGCCCGGCCGGAGCGCGACGTGCCGCGAAGCCGACGGGACCGACGACGTCGCGCGGGCTCAGGGACCCGGTCAGCCGAGGAACGTCGCTGCCGCACGACGCGCTCCGCCCGCGTCGCGGTCGTCAGCCGTCGTTTGCCTCCGAGACGCACAGGTCCGCGAACCATGCCCGCGTGCCGATGTCGACCCAGAGCCCGACCGCCCCGGACGGCGCGCCCCGGTGCAGTCGCGCCGTGTCCACCGTGACGACGTCGTCGACCTCCACGACCACGCGGTCCTCCGCCACCGAGACGGCCAGTCGGTGCCACTGTCCGGGACGGACGTCCGCCGGAGATTCGTGGGGTCCGTCCGGCCACCGTTCACGGAGGACGTCGAACGGCCAGTCCGGGTACGCGAAGTACTGCACCGCGCGACGGTCACGCGGCGGTGGCGGCAGGAGACCGATGCCGTTGAGCGGTCGGATGTAGGCGCACTCGAAGGTGCCGAGCGCATCGTCGATCCCGAACGCGATCCCGGCGAACCCACGCGCGTACTCCGGTGCATCCGCGTGGGTCTCGGTGGCGACGGACACCTCGATCCGTCCGGTCCCGAACCGCACTGGGAGGACCAGGAACGTCGGCTGGTCGACGTAGTCGACGCCGGGTACCCCGTCGCGTTCCACCGCCGCCGCCAGGCGCACCCGGAGCGCACCGGTCCCCATGCGTACGTCGGGAGCCACCCGCACCGACCGCGGCTCGGCCCCGTGCGGGACGGCGTCCAGCGGCAACGACCACGACGCTGCGTTCACGGGCGCACCGCGACGTCGGTCGCCGTGCCCGCCGTCCGCTGGCTCGCCACCCATCGTGCGGTCGCCGCCGCGTCGCCGAGCGCGAAGACGTGGAGGCCGAGCACGCCGTGGCGACCGTGGTCGAACCGGGACCGGATCGAGTCGACGAAGCCGTCCGCCGTGACGACGTCGTCCGCCGAGACCTCTCGTCCGGCGTACCGGGCGATCGACGCCGGCCCGTTGGTGCCCCTGAACTGCGACGCGAACTGCAGCACGGCCGCCGTCCGAGCTGGCCCGGGCACTCCGATCCGCACCGGCAGTTCGACGCCGCGACCACGGAGCCGTTCGATCCAGTCGAGCACCCCTGCCGCGTCCAGGGTGACCTGGGTGATCAGCTCCCCGGCGACCTCCCGGGCGGCGAGTGCGCAGGCCTTGCTGTCCAGAGCGCGGTCGAGTGCCGCTGACTCGATGTCGGGGTGCCCGTCCGGGTACCCGCCGATCCCGATGGTCGACGGTCGGTAGCGAGCCAGGACGTCGGAGTCGAGCACGTCGAGGGCCTGGCCGTACGGGCCCAGCGGGAGCCGGGGGTCCCCACCGATGACGAAGAGCCGGTCGCCCGCCCCGACGGCACGGAGCGCCTCGAGGTAGGTGTCGAGATCCCCGGACGAACCGAGCCGCCGAGCGGCCACGTGCGGTTCGGCGACGAGACCGGCACGCACGAGCCCCGCCGCGGCGACGACGCGGTCCTCCATCGACTCACCGTCGACGAACCCCACGTTGACGACCATCCCGGGCTCGAGGCCCCCTGCTGTGGCGAGTGCGCGCGCCTGACCGGCTGCGACACCGATCGAGATGTCGGGGATACTGGTGGTCGTCGGCCAGGTCATGGTCTCTCCGTCGCATTTAGGTTCCCTGGAAGCATCTTCCATGTCATACTAGTGACAACCGCGATGGCACTACCAGGAGGATCCATGACGGCGACGATGCGTGCAGTGGTACTGGACGGACCGGGCACCCCCGAGGCACTCCGCATCCGGGACGTCCCGCGACCCGAACCACGGACGGGCCAGGTCCTGATCCGCGTCGAGGCGTTCGGACTCAACCGCTCCGAACAGCACTTCCGCGAGGGCCTGGGTTCGTTCGGCTCCTTCCCACGGATCCCGGGCATCGAAGCGACCGGGACGGTGGAGGCGGCGCCCGGCGGGGAGTTCGAGCCCGGCACCGCTGTCGCCGCCCTGATGGGTGGGATGGGCCGGACGATCGACGGTGGGTACGCCGAGTACGTCACCGTCCCGGCATCGATCGTCGTCCCGTTCACGAGCACCCTCGACTGGGCGACGCTCGGAGCGCTCCCCGAGATGATCCAGACCGCGCACGGCTCGCTCACGACGGGCATCGACGTCCACCCGGGCGACACCGTCCTGATCCGCGGCGGCACGTCGTCGGTCGGACTCGCAGCCGCCGTGCTCGCGAAGCGACGGGGTGCGACCGTGATCTCCACCACCCGCTCCGCCGAACGGTCCGACGTCCTGCGCGAGGCGGGCGTCGATCACGTCGTCGTCGACGACGGCACGATCGCCGACGCCGTCCGGGCCATCGCACCGGACGGCGTCGACGGTGCGATCGAGCTCGTGGGCACGGGCACCCTGCGGGACACGCTGCGCGCGGTGCGCACGCAGGGGACCGCCTGCTTCACCGGCATGCTGTCGAACGAGTGGACGGTCTCCGACTTCTACCCGATCGACTTCCTGCCCAACGGGGTCCGTCTGACCGCGTACTCCGGCGAGGCGAGCGACCTGCCCGCAACGGTGCTCCAGGACGTCATCGACGCGATCGAGTCCGGGGCGCTCACCGTCCCGATCGGCCACGTGTACGCTTTCGACGAGATCGTCTCCGCGCACCGCGACATGGACTCGGGCGCGGCGCGCGGCAAGCTCGTCGTCCGCACCCGGTGATCGAGTTCCGCGGGACGGCGAAGGCCTGGTCGGACGGGACCGTCGCCCTGGAACCGCTCGACCTGACCGTGCCGGCGGGCTCGACGACCGTCCTCGTCGGGTCGTCCGGGTCCGGCAAGACGACCCTGCTCCGCACGGTCAACCGCATGGTCGACCCGACGGCGGGAACGGTGCTCGTCGACGGACGAGACGTCGCCACCGTCGACCCGGTCGCACTCCGGCGATCCATCGGGTACGTCCTGCAGTCCGGCGGACTGCTCCCCCACCGCAGCGTGCTCGACAACGTCGCCCGCGTCCCGGCGCTGCGCGGGCGGTCGCGGAACGAGGCACGCGAGCGCGCGCGGGACACGCTGGACCTGGTCGGTCTGGACGGCACCCTCGTCGACCGGTACCCCGACGGCCTCTCCGGAGGGCAGCAGCAGCGAGTCGGGGTCGCCCGCGCCCTCGTGGGCACTCCCCGGGTCCTGCTCATGGACGAGCCGTTCGGCGCGGTCGACCCGGTCGTGCGCAGCGAGTTGCAGGACGAGCTCCGCCGGATCCGCGCGGAGCTCGGCACGACCATCCTCTTCGTGACCCACGACATGGACGAGGCACTCCTGCTCGGCGACGAGATCGTGGTGATGCGACCGGGTGGTGTCGTCGCACAGCGCGGGACACCGGAAGCCCTCCTCTCGGCGCCTGCCGACGAGTTCGTCGCCCGCTTCATCGGGTCCGGCAACGCCGGACGCGCCCTCGCGCTCCGCGAGCGGGACGGCGTCGAGTACGTCGAGGACGAGGGCGGCCGGATCGTCGGCCGGCTGACGGCATGAGACGGCGGATCGCATGAGGTGGCTGGCGCAGAACTGGTCCTCGGTCCTCGACCTGATCGCGACCCACATCGCCCTGACGATCCCCGCGGTCGTCGTGAGCCTGCTGCTCGCCGTGCCGATCGGGTGGGTCGCCAGCCGACGACGGTCTGTCCGGGCGGGGGTCCTCGGCACCGTCGGCGCGCTCTACGCCGTGCCGTCCCTGCCGCTGTTCGTGCTCGTCCCGGTCCTGATCGGGACCTCGCTGCGGTCGCCCGTGAACGTCGTCGTCGTCCTCACGCTCTACGGACTCGCGCTCCTCGTCTCGACGGCGACCGACGCCTTCTCGACCACCCCCACCGCCGCCCGTGACGCCGCGACCGCGCTCGGGTACTCGACGTGGGGCCGGTTCTGGGCGATCGAGCTCCCGCTCGCCGTTCCGGTCCTGATCGCCGGACTGCGGGTCGTGGTGGTGAGCACGGTGAGTCTCGCGACGGTCGGCGCCCTCATCGGTGTCGGCAGTCTCGGCAGCCTGCTCACCGACGGCTTCCAGCGTGGCATCGTCGGTGAGATCGTCACCGGTGTCGTGGCGACCGTCGCGCTCGCCCTCGTGCTCGACGGGTGCTGCGTCCTCGCGAGGAACCTGCTCGCCCCGTGGTCCAGGAAGGGCGGTGCTGCATGGACGTCCTGACGCTCACCGTGCAGTGGTTCGCGGATCCCGACGTCTGGAGCGGGTCAGGGGGAATCCCCGCGCGCCTGCTCCAGCACCTGCTGCTCACCGCGGGTGTCGTGCTCACCGCCGCGGTCGTCGCGCTCCCGCTCGGCGTGTGGCTCGGCCACCGCCGCCGCGGTGACGCCCTCACCGTCGCCCTCGCCGGTGCGGCGCGCGCGGTGCCGACCCTCGGCCTCCTCACCCTGCTCGGTCTCTCGATCGGCATCGGCATCGGCGCCCCGTTCATCACGCTCGTGGTGCTCGCGGCGCCGCCGCTCCTCGCCGCCGCGAGTGCCGGTGTCCGTGCCGTCGACGCGGAGACGGTCGACGCCGCGTACGCGATGGGCATGTCGACGCGCCAGGTCGTCCTCTCGGTCGAGGTCCCGCTGGCCGCGACGGTGATCCTCGGCGGTGCACGATCGGCCGTGCTCCAGGTCATCGCGACCGCGACGCTCGCCGCCTACACCTCGGACACGGGCCTCGGCCGGTACATCTTCACCGGCCTGAAGAGCCGTGAGTACGGCGAGATGGTCGGCGGAGCGATCGTCGTCGTGGTCCTCGCCCTGGTGGTCGACGCACTGATCGCCGCCCTGAACCGCCGGCTCACCGTCCGCCGGCCGAACCGTCGGCACCCGGTCGCGATCGAACCACCCACAGGATCCACCCGATCCACGACACCCGGAGCACCCTCATGAAGATCCCCCACGTCATCGGCATCTCGGCACTCGTCGTCGCCGGCCTCGCCCTGACCGGCTGCTCGTCGTCGTCGTCCCTGAGCGGTGACAGCGACCGCAGCGACGGCGCTCGCATCGTCGTCGGCTCGCAGGACTACTACTCGAACGAGATCATCGCCGAGATCTACGCGCAGGCCCTCGAACGCGACGGATTCGACGTCGACCGGCAGTTCCGGATCGGACAACGGGAGACGTACATGCCGGACGTCGAGGCCGGCAGGATCGACCTCTTCCCGGAGTACAGCGGACCGCTCCTGCAGTACTGGGACGCCGACGCCACCGCGCGTTCCGCGACGGCGGTGCACCGCGCCCTGGAGCAGGCGGCACCCGACGGCGTGGAGGTGCTCCCCCAGTCGAGCGCGACCGACGAGGACGTCTACGTCGTCACCCGGGCGTTCGCCGACCGGAATGACGTGCACAGTCTGGCCGACCTCGCCTCGGTGGACACGCCGATCACGCTCGGCGGAGCGAGCGAGGGCGAGGACCGACCGAACGGTCCCGCAGGCCTCGAGAAGACCTACGGCACGACCGTCCGCTTCACGCCGATCGAGGACGGGGGCGGTCCGCTGACCGTGAAGGCGCTGCGGGACGGATCCGTGCAGCTCGCCGTCATGTACTCGGCAGACCCGGCCATCGCCGACAACGACCTCGTCATGCTCGACGACCCGAAGTCGCTGATGACCGCGTCGAACGTCGTACCGATCGTGTCGGACCGCGTCCCCGAGAGGGCTCGACGCTCGATCGAGCGGATCGACCGCGCACTCACACCATCGGGCCTCGTCGCCCTGAACCGCGACAGCGTCGACGACGAGCAGAGCGCTGCTGTGATCGCGAAGGCCTGGTTGCGGACGCACGCCGGCGAATGATCCACACGACCGACTTCATCTGGCGTAACATGGTTCCACGGAAGATTCTTCACGGATGACGCCGACGACTGACGCCGACGTGGAGTCGAAAGGGAAGCCCAATGATGCAGATCACCGCCGCCGTTGCCCGCGAGCACGGCGAACCTCTCTCCGTCGAACAGCTCGAACTGGACGACCTGAAGCCCAACGAGGTCCGCGTCCGGATGGTCTCCGTGGGCGTGTGCCACACCGACGCGATCGTGCGCGACGGCGTCTACCCGACGCCGCTCCCCGCAGTGCTCGGCCACGAGGGCGCCGGCGTCGTCGAGGAGGTCGGGTACGCCGTCCGCAGCGTCGTCCCCGGCGACCACGTCGTGCTCGGTGCCGCCTACTGCGGGTACTGCCGTCGCTGCCGGTCCGGCGAGATGGCGTACTGCGAGAACCTCTTCGCCGAGGACTTCGGCGGCCGCCGCCGGGACGGGAGCACCTCGCTGTCGAAGGACGGCGAGGTCATCTCCTCGCACTTCTTCGGGCAGTCCGCCTTCGCCACCTACGCGAACGTGGTCGAGGAGAGCGTGATCAAGGTCGACAGCGACGTCCCGCTCGAGCACCTCGGGCCGCTCGGGTGCGGACTCAACACCGGAGCCGGGACGGTCCTCAACGAGCTGCAGCCGCCGGCGGGCAGCAGCATCATCGTGTTCGGCACCGGGGCCGTCGGCAGCGCAGCGGTCATGGCGGCCGGCGTCGCCGGGTGCACCACGATCATCGCGGTCGACATCGTCGACTCCCGACTCGAGATGACGAAGGAGCTCGGCGCGACCCACACGATCAACTCGAAGACCGAGGACGTCGCCGCCCGCATCACTGAGATCACCGACGGTCGCGGTGTCGACTTCGCCGTCGACACGACCGCGCGCGGCGAGATCCTGCGCACTGCGTCCGAGGCACTGGGCGTCCGTGGAACGCTCGCCCTGGTGGGTGCTGCGAAGCCCGGCACCGAGGTGAACTTCGAGATCGGCAGCTCGCTGGTCAAGGGGTGGACCTTCAAAACGGTCGTGCAGGGTAGCTCGGTGCCGCAGGTCTTCATCCCCCACCTGATCGACCTGTGGCGCGAGGGCAAGTTCCCGTTCGAGAAGCTCATCGGCGAGTACGACCTCGAGCACATCAACGACGGGTTCGAGGACTCGCGGAACGGCAGCGTCATCAAGCCGGTCGTCGTCTTCCGCTGATCGAACACTCCGAGGCGCCTCGTCCAGGTCGGGCGGGGCGCTTCGTCGCGTCCGTGCAAAAGAGCATTCCGTGGAAGAATCATGGGATGGAGCACGACGGACTGGCACTCGCCGCAGACGAAACCAACCACCACCATCCAGCAGCGCCCGGGCTCGCATCGGTGCACTTCCGGGCGCTCGTGACGTGGATCTCGATCTTCCCGATGGCGATGCTCGGCATGTTCGTCGAGTCGTTGGTCATCCCGTCGTGGCCCATCCCGGCGCGAGCGTTCGTCCTGACCGCGGTCGTCGTGCCACTGGCGGTGTACGTCCTGGTCCCACGCCTCCTCGTGCTCACCCGTCGCGTCTTCTCGCGGCACTGAGGGCGCGCACCCACGACGGATGCTCAGCAGGCTCCGCACTGGACGGTGCGGAGCCTCCTGAGTCGGGATCCAGGGTCGCGGCTCCGATCAGCCACGCACCGCCGACGTCGCACCGTCGTGTCGCAGTGCTGCTCGGACCGCCGGAGCGACCTCGGTCGCGAGCAACTCGATCGACCGGAGCGTGGCGTCCTGCGCGACCGATCCGAGTCCCACCTGCGCGAGGAAGCGGTCGTGCCCGAGGACCTCGTGCTCCCACAAGATCTTGTCGACGATCTCCGCGGGGCTTCCCACCACGAGCGCGCCGCGCGGACCGGCCCACGCATCGAACGCCGGCCGGTCGAGGCGCCCGACGCGCGGCATGCTCTGCCCGATGTACCCGGCGTACGGCTCGTGGAACTCGTCCCGAGCCCCCTGCGACGTCGGGGCGGCGTGGAAGTGACTCGTGACACCCAGACGTGCGGACGCGAGTACTGCGGGACCGGAGCCCGCGGCGGACCGTCGGTACAACTCGGCGAGCGGCGCGAACCGGTCGGGCGCACCCAGGACGGCCAGGTAAGTGGGCAACCCCAGTCGACCGGATCGGACCACCGACTGCGGCGTCCCGCCCACCGCCACCCACACCGGCAGACCGCCGACGGGTCGGGGGTGCACCGGTGCGCGGTCGAGTGGCGCTCGCGTGGTTCCCGACCAGGTGACGTCCTCGTCCCGCCGGAGCGCCAACAACAGGTCGAGCCGGTCCTCGAAGTACTCGTCGTACCGCTCGAGATCGAGTCCGAAGAGCGGGAAGGACTCCAGGTACGCCCCGCGGCCCGCGGTGATCTCGGCACGGCCGTCGGACAGCAGGTCGACGGTGGCGAAGTCCTCGAACACCCGGACCGGGTCGGCGCTCGACAGCACCGTGACCGTGCTCGTCAACTGCACGCGAGCGGTCTCGCGGGCGATCGCGGCGAGGACCACCGGAGGCGACGAGATCGCGAAGTCGGAGCGGTGGTGCTCCCCCACCCCCACGACGTCGAGGCCGGCCTGGTCGGCCGTCCTCGCCCACCGCAACACCTCCTCGAGACGCTCGCGCGGCGCGACGGCGGAGCCGTCGGCGCGGCGCGTCCGCTCACCGAACGTGAAGATCCCGAACTCGAACCGTTCTCCGGACATGGTCGCCTCTCCTGGACAGTGCGGACAGTGCGGACGGGAGGCGCGGTGCGGGCGTGCACCGTGCCTCCCGTCCGGAAGGGGGTCGCGTCAGCGGACCGCGGTGAAGCCGCCGGTCCACGCGATCTGCTCGCCGATGGCGAGGCCCATCTGCAGGTAGCCGACGGCCTCGAGCTGCGTGGCGCGGCTCAGGGCACCGGCGTCGAGGACCTGGGCACCGCTCGCGGAGACCAGCTCGACGAAGGTCTGCTTCGCCTCGGCTGCGTCACCGGCGACGAGCACCGTGAGCGGGGCGTCCCCGACGGCACCCGCGGTCAGGGTGGCCGCGAAGTTGGTGTTGAAGGCCTTGAGGACGTGCGAGTTCTGCAGCAGGGCGGCGAGCTCGGTCGCGGCGTTGCCGGCATCGATCGCGACGGGCGTGAAGTCGCTGAAGTCGACCGGGTTGGTGATGTCGACGACGGTCTTTCCGGCGAGACGCTCGCGCCCCGACGCCGCGATCTCGGCCAGGGCCGGGTACGGCACGGCGAGCACGACGACGTCGCCCTCGATGGTGGCGGTGCCGAAGTCACTGTGGGCGATGGTCTGGACGGTGGCGCCGCTGCGCTCGAAGAGTGCGGCGAGTGCGGAGCCCATGTTGCCGGTACCGACGATGCTGACGGTGCTCATGATTCCTTCTTCCGGTTGGTTGTTTCTACAAGCAATGACCGTACGCGCATGTTGTTGACACGTCAACCTTCTGCGGAAAGTCGTCGCGAGGGGGCCGGGACCAGGGCGTGCGGCAGACCGGCGGATCACTGCCGACGACGGGTCTCAACGGAGCACGGCACCGGGGACGACGCGATAACCGGAACGAAGAAAGCCCCCGGCAGGACCTGTGGTCCTGCCGGGGGCTTTCTGGTGGTGGTGGGCGATACTGGGATCGAACCAGTGACCTCTTCCGTGTCAGGGAAGCGCGCTACCGCTGCGCCAATCGCCCAGAAGTCTCCGCCGAAACGAAGTCTGGAGGTGGGGACGGGATTCGAACCCGCGTGGACGGCTTTGCAGGCCGCTGCCTAGCCTCTCGGCCACCCCACCATCGAGGTTCACGTCTCCGTGAGTACCCGAACGGTGGGATACCCTCTGGTGAGTCGTGGTCCTCCGGAGAGAACCACACTCGAGCGGATGACGAGATTCGAACTCGCGACCCTCACCTTGGCAAGGTGATGCGCTACCACTGCGCCACATCCGCATTTGTCTGACCCGCTGTCGCGGCGACGACGTAAACTCTATACGAACCAGGTGGCTTCCACCAAAATCATTCTCGTTCACCGGGCGTGTCCCCCGTGTTCATGCGGATCGGGGCGGTTCGAACGAGCCCATCTCCCACTCGCCACACCCGGGACGCACGCCGTGTTCGGCAGAGCCCGCGGCATCCGCTAGTATCGATCCGCACGAACAGTGCAGGGGGCGATTGGCGCAGTTGGTAGCGCGCTTCGTTCACACCGAAGAGGTCATCAGTTCGAGTCTGGTATCGCCCACCCTTCACCAAGAGCCCGACGCGACAGCGTCGGGCTCTTGTCATCTCCGCACGCAACCGACCCGACCCGGACGAAGGGGCACATGACCGACGTCGACCTCGAGTTCGCCCGCGTCCGGGCGGTCCTCGACCGTCCGACCCTGCGGCTCATGTCCCGCCCGACCAGTGCCACCGTCCTCGCGGTGTTCCGCACGGTGTTCGACCGCGACGTCCAGTACGTCCCGGCCGACCGCATGCACCTGCAGGTCGAGGAGCACGTCGCCCGGCTGCAGGCCACCGGGGCGCGCGTGCCCGCGAGCGAACAGACCGCGGGCGAACAACAGGACCAGGACGCCCGTCCGAACGGCCGCGCGCTCTGTCGGGAATGGGTCGCGGCGCAGTGGCTCGTCCGGTCGAACTCCCCCGACGGCGACGAGCAGTACTCCCTCACGAGCCACGCGCTCGAGGCCCTGTCCCTCGTCGACGCCCTGTCCTCCGACCGGGCACTGATCAGCGAGAGCCGCCTGGCGATGATCGTCGACGCCGTGCACCGGTGGGCCGCCCGCGCCGAACCCGACCCGGACGTGCAGATCCGCCGCATCGACGCACAGATCGCCGAGCTCCAGGCCGAGCGCGAACGCCTCGAGCAGGGCGACGTCGACACCGTGGACGACGCCCGCATGCGCGACGGGTACACGAACATCTCGGACCTCATCCGCCAGCTCCCGAGCGACTTCAAGCGCGTCGAGGAGGCCGTGGCCACGATGCACCGCTCGATCGTCGAGGACTTCCGGCAAGAGGTGCGCCCGATCGGCGAGATCCTCGACGACTACCTCGTCCGCACCGACAACCTCATGGAGGCAACGCCCGAGGGCCGTGCCTTCGAGGGGGCGTTCGAGCTCCTCCGCGACGACGCCCTGCTCCTCCGGCTCCGGGACGACATCGCGACGATCCTGGCCCACCCGTTCGCCGACTCCCTCGGTGCCGGCGAGCGTCGGGCGTTCCGGAACACGGTGAGCATCCTCCGCCAGGGCATCGAGGACGTCCTCGCCCAGCGTCGGCAGCTCACGGCGACGCTCCGCGACCAGATCGTCGCGCACGACGTCGTCCGCGACCGCGAGCTCGACGCCGTCATCCGGTCGATCAACCGCGGGCTCGCGACCTGGATGGACGGGGGGTCGGCACGCGATCGCCTACCACTCGGGCTGCTCCCCGCCACGGCCGAGGTCGGCACCCTCCGGGAGCGCTTCTACGACCCGGACGCCGAGTCGGTGCCGCCGCCCATCGAGGAACCCGACGACGACGTCTTCGAAGACCTCGACGTCGAGATGCTCCGGCGGCACGGTGGCCCGCTGCTCACCGAGCTCCGCGCGGCCCTCCGGTTCGCCGAGGCCGACTCGAGCGTCGACGCCTTCCACGGCCTGCCCGACGAGCAGCGCCGTCCGGTCGAGCTCTTCGGCCTGGCGCACCTGCTCACCGGGCACGAGGACTTCGAGTCCGCCGCACACGTCGCCGAGCACCGCACGGTACGACCGGACGGCAGCCCGGTCGCCTTCCGGATGCCGACGGCCGCGCTCGACGCCGACCGCCGCACCGGCACCCCCGACACGACCAACGACGAACACGCACAGGAGGCGCGGTGAGCGACACGACGCCGGCACCGGTCGACGAGACGGTCCCCGAGGACGACCCCACCACCGTCACGCACGACGAGGAACGGGACGAGAGCAGCTTCGCCCTCTTCGAGGGCGACGAGGGCAGGCTCGACGACCGTCAGCGCCGCGCGCTCGTCGCGCTGCTCCGCAACTCGTACGTGAGCGCCCGGACCCACGCCGACGAGTGGCGGGCCGTCCTCGACGCCGAGTACCAGCTGCGCTCGCGCCTCAACGACCTGTTCCTCGAGCTGCACGTGGACCGCGACCGTGAGGTCGCCTGGAAGCGTCAGGCCCGGTCGGAGAGCCAGCGCCGCGGGTTCCCGACGCTGCTGCGCGACGTCCCGTACACGCGCGAGGAGACCATCGTCCTCGTCTACCTGCGGATGCGGCTGCGCGCGGACACCCGCCCCGGCCCCGACCAGGTCGTCGTCGACCGCAGCGAGATCCTCGGGCACGTCGCCGGGTTCCGCCCAGCGACCGCCACCGACCGCACGCGTGACGAGGGCCGGGTCGCGAAGGCGATCGAACGCCTGGTCACCGCACGCGTCCTCATCAAGACGTCCGACCCGGACCGGTTCCGGATCGCGAGCGTGGTCGAGGTGCTGCTCCCCTTGGAGCGGCTCCTCGAACTCGACACGTGGTTGCGGACGACCACCGCGCAGGACGACGCGACCACGACCGGCGCATCCACGCCGGAAGGCGACCCGACCGACGGGGACGACCCGCGCCTCCAGGCCGACGACACCGACACCGACGACGAAGGCGAGACGGACGCATGACCGACACCGCGACCGACTCCTTCGGGCTGACCGCACTGTTCGACACCGTCGCGCAGTGGCGCGCCGAGTCGATGCAGGTCGTGAACTGGGGCGGGTTCCACGGCCACCGCCAGGTGGAGCTGTCCGGTACCGCGACGCTCATCTCCGGCGCGTCCGGCACCGGCAAGTCGACGCTCATGGACGCCTACCTGGCCGTGATGATGCCGTCCGACGTGCCGTTCAACGGCGCCTCGAACGACGCGACGACCGGGCGTGCGCGGAGCGCCGACCAGCGGAACCTGCTCACGTACCTGCGCGGCAAGGTCGACACCCGCCGCGACCCCGAGTCCGGGGCCCTGCGCGACGTCAACCTGCGCGGCGACGACCAGACCACGTGGGGCGCCGTCGCGGTGACCTTCCGGAACGACGACGAGCGCCGGTTCACGGTGCTCCGCGCCTACATCGTGCCGAAGCGCGCGCGCGGCGTCGGCGACATCCAGATGACGATGGCGACGGTCGACGACACGTTCGACCTCCGCCGGCTCGAGGAGTTCGTGCCGACACGGTTCCACCACCTCGAGCTGACCGGACGCGTGCCCGGGCTCGTGATCCGCGACACGTACCAGGAGCTCGCGTACACGCTGCAGACCCGGCTCGGGATCGGCGACTCCGGCGGCGGCAACCGGGCGATGCGCCTGCTCGCACGTATCCAGGCCGGGCAGCACCTGCCCACCGTCGACGCCCTGTACAAGTCGCTCGTGCTCGAGACGCCGGGCACGTACGAAGCGGCGGACCGGGCGCTGGCACACTTCTCCGCGCTGGACGAGGCGTACGAGGCGATGGACACCGAGGAGCGCAAGGTCCGCATCCTCTCCCCCATCACCGACCTGCACGCCGAGATCGAACGGTCCACGGCGGCGGCCGCCGCGCTCGACGGCATCGCCACCGGTGCCGAGGTCTCCCCGTTCGCGCACTGGACCGCGTCCCGCAAGCGTGCGCTGCTCGATGCAGAGGTCGACCGCAACAGCCGCGAACGCACGGCCGCTCGCGGCGAGGTCGCCGCCGCCGAGGCCCGGCATGCCGCGGTCGAGATCGAGCTGCGGGACGCCGAGGCACGCCTGCGCGACCAGGGCGGCAACGCACTGGCGCAGCTCGAGGACCGCATCGAACGCCGCACCCGCGAGCGCGACGCCGTCGTCCGGACCCGGGCGACCTTCGACGAGCGCACGGCCGTGCTCGGGGTCTCGGTCGCGTCGGAGTCGGTCTTCACCGGGGTGCAGCGTGCCGCGCACGAGTTCCTCGGTCGGTACGCCGCTTCGCGTTCTGACCTGGACGAGCGTCGGGACGCGCTGACGCGTGAGGAGTACCCGCTCCTCGACCGAGAGCGATCCCTGCGCCAGGAGCGGCAGTCGCTCGAGCACCGCCAGGGCGCCATGCCGCTGCCCATGCACGAGGCCCGGCTCGCGATGGCCCGGGCGGCCGGCATCGATCCGGACTCGCTCCCGTTCGTCGCTGAGCTGCTCGACGTGCTGCCCGGCGAGGAACGCTGGCGCACGGCGATCGAGTCCGTCCTGGCCCCCGTCGCTCGCACCCTGTTGGTCGACCAGGACCGGCTGGCCGACTTCAGCGCGGCCATCGACTCGCTGCGCCTGCCCGTGCGCGTGCAGTTCGAGGGCGTCCCCACCGGTCCGCACCTCGACCTCGCGGGCGACCCGTCGATGGTCTCCGGCAAGCTCGCGCTCAAGTCGTCGCCGTTCAGCACCTGGGTGCGCGAGCGCATCGAGTCCGACCGCACCGACGCCCGCTGCGTCGCATCCGCGGACGAGCTCGGTGGCGGTGGCCGACGCGTCACCGAGTCCGGACAGCTCCGTGACGGCCGTCGTGGCGCGCACGGCGACCGCCGTCAGGCGAACGTCATCGGCTTCACGAACGAGGCGCGGGTCGCTTCCGTGGAGGACGAACTCGCGTCGATCGCGCAGGACCTCGCGACGCTCGAGGCCCGCCGCACCGACGTCGCCCAGGACATCGCGGCGCTCGACACCCTCCGCGCCGCACACCAGCACGTGGTCGACGTGACGTGGGACGCCATCGACGTCGACGGTGTCGAGGCCTCGCTCGCCCGCCTCGACGAGGAGCGCCAGGCGTTGCTCGCCGCCGACGACGGCCTCCGCACCCTGCGCTCGTCGGTCGCTCGGCTCCGGAAGGGGCTCGACGAGGCCTCCGACCGTCGGAGCGCCGCTCGACTGTCGGTCACCCGCCTCGAGGAGCGCCACGCCGTGCTCGTCGACGGGCAGGACGCCGCAGCCGAGATCCTGTCGCGCTTCGACTCCGTGCCGGACAGCGTTCCGGACGACGCCCAGGAGCGCCTGCTCGCCGAGACCTTCGAAGAGGTCGGCGCCCCGGACGGAGTCGACGGGTTCGACGACGCGACCCGCCGACTGCGGCGCCGGCTCGAGGAGCGCCTCTCGCAGGCCCTCGACGGTGCCGCATCGGCCTCGAACGCGCTGACCCTGACGTTCCAGCGGTACCAGGACGCCTGGCCCGACCCGAACCTCGGCACCGGCGTCGCCTCGTACCCGGACTACCACGCGATCCTCGACCAGATAGTCGCGACCGGCCTGCACGCCCGGCGCACCGAGTGGCGCCGTCGGCTGTCGCAGTGGAGCGGCGAGGACCTCGTCCCGCTCGCCGGAGCGTTCGACCGTGCCGTCGTGGAGATCGAGGAGCGGCTCGAGCCCGTCAACGAGATCCTCCGCGAACTGCCCTTCGGCGCGAACCGCGACCGCCTGAAGATCCAGATCCGTCGGGTCACCCGCGAGGACGTCGTCTCCTTCCGGAAGGAGCTCCGCGCCCTCTCCGCTTCGGTCGACACCGAGCTGACCGACGACGTGCTCGAGACCAGGTTCCGGCGGCTCCGGCGCTTCATGGCCGTCATCCGGCCCGACCCGGAGGCCGCCCGCGGTCGCACGACCCAGCGCGACGCCGTGCTCGACGTCCGCCGCCACATGGAGATCACGGCCGTCCGCTACGACACCTCCGGCGCCGACCTCGGCGTGTACTCGTCGCTCGGTGACAAGTCCGGCGGCGAGACGCAGGAGCTCGTGGCGTTCATCGTCGGGGCGGCGCTCCGCTACCAGCTCGGCGACGAGACCCGGCCGCGGCCGCGGTTTGCCCCGGTGTTCCTCGACGAGGCGTTCATCAAGGCGGACTCGGAGTTCGCCGGGCGTGCCGTCACCGCGTGGCTCCGGCTCGGGTTCCAGCTCGTCGTGAGTGCGCCGCTCGACAAGGTCACGGCGCTCGAGCCGTCGATGGAGCGGCTCCTGTCGATGCGGAAGCACCCGGAGACCGGCCACTCGTCGATCACGGAGATCGCACGGATCGCGCCCGACGCGGGCTGACGCGCGCGGCGGGTTGCGCGACCTGGACGCAACCGTGTTCCGGACTGGAGGCACGGGGCGGGCCCGCCCCGTGCCTCCAGTCCGGTGCTGCTCGCCACCACCGCACGCGCTCGTTCCTTCCCAGAACGCCCGCGATGGTAGGTGGAATCGGGCGTAGCTGGTCGAAAGGATCGACCAGGTACGCCCGTTCTTGCCCGGTACGCCCGATTGCGCCCGGCACGCCGAAACGCGGGCTCCGCCCCGGGCGGGCACGCTACGGTGGGCGCGTGTTCGGACGACGCTCTCCCCAGCCCCGCCCCGACGACGCTCCCGGCCTCGGCATCGGGGCCCTCGTGCGGGTGGTCGACACCGATCGTGGCGGCGAGGACTGGGCGGACGAACCGATCGGCGTCATCGTCGCCCCCGGCGCCAGCCAGATCGGCGGGGCCCAGCGCACGTGGACGGTCGCGTTCGAGGAGCCCGTGTACACGAAGGACGGCCGCGGCCCCTTCGAGCGCGCGACCGTCCTGAGTCGTCAGTTGGTGCCGGTCGAGCCGACTCCGGAGTCCTAGTACTCTTCTGAGCCGCTCTTCATCATGGCGGCGACGGCCATGCAGACCCCCACGCCGCCGAGCACGCCGATGCCGATGATGACGCCTGCGATGAGTTCGAGCATTGGTGACTCCTTGGTTCCGGGGCCGGTGTGGCTTCCCTCAGGCTACCGGATGCCGCGCATGAGCTTCAGCACCGGCTTGGCGATGACGAGCAGCACGACACCGACGGCGACGGCGACGAGGCCGAGGATCGCGAAGTACGGCGCCTCGTTCTTCGGGTCGTAGTACTGCGACAGGACTCCGGTGACGGCCGTGCCGAGCGAGACCGACAGGAAGAACAGCGCAACCATCTGGGTCTGGAACTTCGGCGGCGCGAGCTTCGTGGCGACGGACTGCCCGATCGGCGAGAGCAGGAGCTCCGCGAAGGTGAAGACGAGCAGGATGCCGACGAGCACGAGCAGCGGGGTGCCGTTCTGGCCGGTGCCGACGAACGGCAGGAACAGCAGGAACGCGACGCCCATGATGCCGGTTCCGAGCGCGAACTTCGTCGGGGTGGACGGCTGACGGGGCCCGAGCTTCGTCCACATCGCCGCGAACACGCCGGACAGCACGATGATGAACACCGGGTTGATCGACTGCACCCACGAGACCGGCATCTCCCAGCCGAACAGGGAGCGGTCGAGGCGCTGGTCGGAGTAGATCGTCAGGACGGTGAACTGCTGCTGGTACAGCGACCAGAAGACCGCGCTGCCGATGAACAGCGGGATGAAGGCGAGGACGCGCGAACGCTCCTCCTTCGTGATGCCACTGGACAGGATCACGACGAAGTACGCGATGGTGGCCAGGACCACGATGGCGACGACGACCTGCGGCAGGTTGTCGACGTTGAGCAGCCCGGTGAGGACCGCCGTCAGGATGATCGCCAGCCCGATGACGACGAGGATCCCGACGAGCGGGTAGCGCCGCTTCTCGAGCGGGTTCGGGACGTGCCGGACGACGGCGGGGAGCTTGCGACGGCGGATCGCGTACTGCACGAGGCCGGCCGCCATGCCGACCGCGGCGATGCCGAAGCCGACGTGGAAGCCGAACTTCAGCTGGAAGTAGCCGGTCAGGAGCGGACCGAAGAACGCGCCGAGGTTGACGCCGAGGTAGTAGAGCGAGAAGCCGGCGTCGCGGCGGTCGTCGTCCTTGCTGTACAGACCGCCGACGATCGTCGTCGCCGTGGCCTTGAGCCCGCCGGACCCGAGCGCGATGAGGACGAGGCCGACACCGACGCCCGCGACGCCCGGGATGAGCGCCAGGGCGATGTGGCCGCACATCACGACGACGGCGCTGCCGAACAGGGTGCGGTCCGCGCCGATGAGCCGGTCGGAGATCCACGCGCCGAGGATCGTGAAGAGGTACACCGCGCCGCCGTACGCGCCGACGATGCCGGTCGCGACGTGGGAGTCGATGCCGAGGCCGCCCTTGGCCACGGAGTAGTACATGTAGATGAGGACGATGCCCTGCATCCCGTAGAACGAGAAGCGCTCCCAGAGTTCGACCGCGAACGGCGTGGACAGCTCGAACGGCTGCCCGAAGAATGTGCGCTTGCGTTCCGGCGCGGTGGTACCTGACATGCCGGACAGTCTGCCCCTGGGGCGAGGGTCGCGCCGAATCGACGAATCCTGCTCAGGTATTGCAGCCGCCAGGATTTGGAGGGTTCCCACCACGAGCGACGATCCGACGGCGACGTCCGTTGTGCGGCCCGGACGGCGTTCGTGCGGCTCACGGGTGCGGTGAATAGCGTGGCTTCTGCAACACCGGACAGAGCAGTTCAGGAGGGCTCCGACCATGGTCGACACCGCACCAGTCCACAGCACGAACACGCCCAAGGCCGACGCCGCGGGCGACCCCGCCGCAGGCACGCCCGCCGGCGGGACGGACACCGACGTCCGCATCGACGTGGACCTGCTCGCCGAGCACCTGCTCGGTCGCTGGGCGGAGGACCGACGCATCTCCCGCCGGCTCGCGCTCGACCCCGCGATGCACAAGATCGAGGGCATGCCCTACGCAGATGCACGCGGTCGGACGCTCGACCAGCTCCGGACCCTCGTCGACGCCGGCGCCATCCAGCGGCCCTACCCCGAGGAGTTCGGCGGCCAGAGCAACCACGGCGGCAACCTCGCAGCGTTCGAGGAGCTCGTCACCGCCGACCCCTCGATGCAGATCAAGGCCGGGGTGCAGTGGGGCTTGTTCGGCTCGGCAGTGCACCACCTCGGCACCGAGCGGAACCACCGCGAGTTCCTGCCCGGCATCGTCTCGTTCGAGGTCCCCGGCTGCTTCGCGATGACCGAGACCGGGCACGGCTCCGACGTCCAGAGCATCGCCACCCGCGCGACCTACGACCCCGCGAGCCAGGAGTTCGAGATCCACACGCCCTTCCGCGGTGCGTGGAAGGACTACATCGGCAACGCCGCCCTGCACGGCAAGGCGGCGGTCGTCTTCGCGAAGCTCGTCACGCAGGGCATCGACCACGGCGTGCACGCCTTCTACGTGCCCCTCCGCGACGCGGACGGCGCCTTCCTGCCCGGCGTCGGCGGCGAGGACGACGGGTACAAGGGCGGCCTGAACGGCATCGACAACGGTCGCCTGCACTTCGACCACGTCCGGGTACCGCGCACGAACCTGCTCAACCGCTACGGCGACGTCGCCGAGGACGGCACCTACTCGTCTCCGATCGCGTCGCCCGGCCGCCGCTTCTTCACCATGCTCGGCACGCTCGTGCAGGGCCGCGTGTCCCTCGACGGTGCCGCGGTCGTCGCCCAGAAGATCGGGCTGCAGATCGCCCTGACGTACGCCGCCCAGCGCCGTCAGTTCCCCACCGGCGACGGCACCGAGGGCGTCCTGCTCGACTACGGCCGCCACCAGCGCCGCCTCATCCCCCGCGTCGCCACGGTCTTCGCGCAGTCGTTCGCCCACGAGAAGCTCCTCCGCACCTTCGACGACGTCTTCAGCGGGCGCGAGGACACCCCGCAGCGCCGGGAGGACCTCGAGACCCAGGCCGCGGCGTTCAAGTCGATGTCGACCTGGTCGGCGCTCGACACCCTGCAGGAGTGCCGCGAGGCCTGCGGCGGCGCGGGCTTCCTCGCCGAGAACCGTCTCACCGGCCTCCGCGCCGACCTCGACGTCTACGTGACGTTCGAGGGCGACAACACCGTCCTGCTCCAGCTCGTCGGCAAGCGCCTCCTCACGGACTTCCGCGCGAAGGCCCCGAAGGACCCGGCGTCGACGGCGAAGTTCGTCGCGGCCCAGGCGGCGACCAAGCTCGCCGACGCCACCGGCATCCGGCGAATCGGTCAGGCCGTCTCCGACCGCGGCTCGCTCGCCGCGTCGGTCACCGACCTGCAGGACGCGAAGACGCAGCGCGACCTGCTCGCCGGTCGTGTCGACACCATGGTGACCGAGATCGGGCTGCGTCTGGCGTCAGCCGGCAAGGACCGTGCTCGCGGCGCCCTCCTGCTCAACCGGTCCCAGCACGAGCTCATCGAGGCCGCCAAGGCGCACGCCGAGCTCATGCAGTGGGAGGCGTTCACCGAGGCCATCGACGAGGTCCCGCCGGGCGACACCCGCCGCGTCCTCGTCTGGCTCCGTGACCTGTTCGCCCTCGGGCTGCTCGAGCAGCACCTCGACTGGTACCTCATGCACGGTCGGATCACGGCGCAGCGTGCCCGGGCGGTCTCGGCGTACATCGACCGGCTGGTAGCCCGCGTCCGTCCGGTGATCCCGCAGCTGCTCGAGTCGTTCGGCTACGAGCCCGGCCACGTCCGCGCACCGATCGCCCTCGGCGAGGAGCAGGCGCGGCAGGACGAGGCGCGCGCGTGGTTCGCCGCGGAGGCAGCGGCAGGTCGCCTCCCCGAGCAGGAGAAGAAGCCCCGCCCGTAGCGCGAGCACGTCCCGGCATCGCGCCCCCGGACGGACACCGCGCCCCGGAGGACCGGGGCGCGGTGTTCAGTACGGGGCGCGATCCGATCAGCGGGCCCTGCACGCCGCAGCCCGTGACGCCGGGCGCAGCACGACGCAGCGAGCGTCAGGCGTCGGTACCGCCGAGGTCCCCCAACGCCCGACGCAACCGCGCCTCGGCGTCGTCGTCCGCTGCCGTCGCCGAGGCCGACGCGTTCGCCTCGGTCACCGCACGCACGACCTCCTCGCGCTGGATCTTCACCCCGCGCGGTGCGTCGATGCCGATGCGGACGCCGTCCCCGCGGCTGTCGAGCACCGTGATGACGATGTCGTCACCGACGAGGATCCGCTCGCCGACCTTCCGCGTGAGTACCAGCACCCGCTCAGCCTAGCGACAGGACGGGCACCCCCAGCAGGTGGACCGACTCCGGCGTGGCGGTCTCCCCCGCACCGATCGCCACGACCCCGGCGACGTGCACCCGTCCGGCGACCGCGGTGAGCATCGCGGCGGAGTCCGCCGGCTTCCGTCCGACGTCCACGACGACCCACACCTGGTCCGGCGCGAGGCCGTCCACCGTCGCGGCGTCGTCCCACGCGGCGACCCCGAGCAGGGCGTGGCCGTCGCGGACTCCCTCGGCGCGCGCGAGGATCCCGCTCCGCCGGTCCGACGCGTCCGTCGCGCGGAGCGCGTGGCGGGTCGCGAAGATCCCGGCGGCCGCGTCGACGTCGTTGGGTCGGCCCACCAGGAGCACCAGGTCCCCGTCTGCGGAACGCACGGCGGCGGGCACGGGCCGAGCAGTGCCTCCAGGCCGACTCACGACGGGATCCGCGACCAGCGCGTCGACGGCCTGGAGGCGCGACCCGCCCTGACCGGGTTCCGGCACCTCCGGCGGTACCGGCGCCGGGCGCGGGGCGCTCCCCGTGATCCCGTCCGCGACGAAGCCGTCCAGCACCGACGCGAACGCGTCGGCCCGCGTCGACGCGGTGCCGTCGCCGCCGGCGATCCGGGCCTCGGCTGCCTCGGCGTCCGCGAGCAGCGCCGCGATGCCGACCCGCGTGGCGGGGCCGTCGGCGATGGCGACGCGTGCGGTGGGGACCTCGTCGGGAGCCGGGACCTCGACGGTGGCCTCGACGTGCGCCTTGCGGAAGAGCCCGCCGATGCCCGGCGTGGTGACCCGCTCGGCGGCGACGATCCGGGCACCCGCGCCGAACTCGGCCCGGACGGCGTCCCGGACCTCGTCGAGCGTGGCGCCGTTACGCTGCAATCGGGTCGGCGGCACGGACCACTCCCACGGTCTCGATGGTGGAGCCCGCGGCGGTGGCCTCCTGGTAGGAGAGCACCGGCAGACCGTTCGACTGCGCGGACACCATGCGGTGGACGGCCGGGCGGAGCTGCGGGGCGCAGACGAGGACGGCGGAGATGCCCTGGTCCTCGACGGACCGGACGGCGTCGCGGAGGGAACCGAGGACCTGCTCGATGCGGTGTGCGTCGAGCACGATCTGGGTGCCCTGCTCGGACGGCCGGAGTCCCTCGAGCATCGACTGCTCGAGCAGCGGGTCGATCATGATGACGCGGAGCACCCCGGCGTCGAGGTAGCGGGCGGGCAGCGCGGGGCCGAGTGCGGCGCGGGCGGCCTCGACGAGTCCCTCGGGGTCGGTGGAGACCTTCGCGCGGAGCGTGAGCGCCTCGCAGATGCGGCCGAGGTCGTTGATCGGCACGCGCTCGGCGAGCAGCCCCTGCAGGACGCGCTGGAGTTCGGCGAGCGAGAGCATGCCCGGGACGAGCTCCTCGACGGCCGCCGGGTTGACCTGCTTGACGCCCTCGGTGAGGACCTTGACGTCCTCGCGGGTGAGCAGCCGGGCGGCGTTGTCGCCGATGATCGCCTGCAGGTGGGTGACGAGCACCGAGACGCGGTCGATCACGGTGGCGCCGGTCATCTCGGCGGCGTGCCGGAGCTCGGCGGGCACCCACTTGCCGGCGAGGCCGAACACCGGCTCGACGGTCGTCTCCCCCGGCAGCCCGTCGAGGTGGTCGCCGAGCGCCAGGACGCTGCGCGACGGAGCGGTGCCGCGGCCGGCCTCGACGCCCGCGATCCGGATGGCGTACGTGGACGGCGGGAGCTCGATGCTGTCCCGGGTGCGGACCGGTGGCACGACGACGCCCATGTCCACGGCGATCTTCCGGCGGAGCGCACGGACGCGGCCGAGCAGGTCGTCCGAGGCCCCGGACACCATGTCGACGAGGTCGGGCGCCAGCAGGATCTCGAGGGCGTGCACGCGCATCTGCTCGATGAGGTCCTCGGGGGTGTCCGCGCTCGGTGCCGCCGCCTCGAGCGCCTGCTGTGCAGCGGCGTCCTGCTCGGTGCGCTTCGTCTGCTGCCCGAGTCGCCAGGCGATGAACAGCAGGGTGGCGCCGATGAGCAGGAACGGGACGATCGGCATGCCAGGGATGAAGCCCATGGCGACGGCGGCGACCCCGGCGATCGCGAGGGCGTTCCGGGACTGCGTGAGCTGGGTCGTCGCCGAGGAACCGATCTCGGTCTCTGCGCCCGAGCGGGTCACGATCATGCCCGTCGAGACGGCCATGAGCAGCGCCGGGATCTGCGTGACGAGCCCGTCGCCGATGGTCAGGATGCCGTACTTCGACAGCGCGTCCGTGACCGAGAGCCCGTTCTGCAGCATGCCGATCGCGATGCCGCCGACGAGGTTGATGACGATGATGAGGATGCCGGCGATCGCGTCGCCCTTCACGAACTTCGAGGCACCGTCCATCGCGCCGTAGAAGTCGGCCTCGGCGGACACGGCCGCGCGGCGCTCCTTCGCCTGGGCGTCGGTGATGAGTCCCGCGTTCAGGTCGGCGTCGATCGCCATCTGCTTGCCCGGCATCGCGTCGAGGGTGAAGCGGGCCCCGACCTCGGCGACGCGCTCGGCACCCTTCGTCACGACGACGAACTGGATGACGACGAGGATCAGGAAGATCACCGCGCCGATGATGATCGACCCGGAGACGGCGACGTGGCCGAACGCCTGGATGACGTCACCGGCGAAGCCCTCGCCGAGCACGAGCCGGGTCGACGCGACGTTGAGCCCGAGGCGGAACAGCGTGGCGACGAGCAGCAGCGACGGGAACACCGAGAAGTCGAGCGGCTTCTTCACGAACAGCGTCGTGAGCAGGATCACCAGCGCCAGCAGGATGTTGCAGATGATCAGGAAGTCGAGCAGGAACGACGGCACCGGCAGGATCAGCAGCAGGATGATGCCGACGATGAAGACCGGGACGACGAGCTTCGGCAGGTCCTTGCGGTTCATGCGGGTACCTCTTCGAGTGGGCTGTTCTTGCGGAGTCTGCGTGGCCGGAGGTCCCCGGTGAGGGTGGCGGGGTCGAGGACCGTGGCGACCTCGTCCGGGGTGGTCGGTCGCGGCGGGGAGTGCGAGCCGGCCGCTGCCCCGCGCGCCTTGAGCGCCATCACGAACGACAGCACGCGGGCGACGGGCGTGTAGAGGTCGACGGGCACCTCCTGCCCGAGCTCGCACGCGGCGTGCAGGGCGCGGGTCAGCGGGACGTCGCGGACGATGGGGACGCGGGCTTCCTCGGCCTTCGCGCGGATGACGTCCGCGACGGGACCGGCACCCTTCGCGACGACCTTCGGCGCGGACTTGCCCGGCTCGTACCTGAGCGCGACCGCGTAGTGCGTCGGGTTCGTCATGACGACGTCCGCGGTGCCGATCGCCTGCACCATCCGGTTGCGGCTCATCGCGAGCTGCCGGGACCGCCGCTGCGACTTCACGAGCGGGTCGCCCTCGCTGTGCTTGTTCTCGTCCTTGACCTCGCGCTTGGTCATCATCGTGCGCTTCCGGTTCCGGCGGATCACCACGAAGACGTCGAGCGCGGCGAGGATCAGGCCGGCGGCGATCGCGGCCCGGAGCAGCGTTCCGGCACCTCCTGCGGCGGCGTCGAGCACGGCGGAGAGTGGCAGCGACCCGCTCGTCATCAGCACGGGGACGAGCGCCTGCACGGCGAACCAGAGGACGAGCCCCACGACGGCGGTCTTCAGCAGGGCCTTCGCGCCGTTCCAGAGCGCCTGCGTGCCGAACACCCGCTTCAGGCCGGCGATCGGGTCGAAGTGCTCGGGCTGCGGCGTGAGCTTCCGGACGTGCACGCCACCCTGCGCGACAGCAGCGGCCGTCACGGCGACGAGCACCACCCCGAGCATCGGGCCGAGCGTGCCGGCGATCGATCCGAGCGCGTCGTGGAAGACGCCGTTCATCGTGCCGATCGAGGGGTTCGCGATGACCCGCTGGACCGCCCGGAGCTGGTCGGAGCCCGCTGCGGCGGCGTTGCCGATCGCCGCGGGCATCATCAGCGCCGCGGCCGCGATGCCGATCCAGGCGCCGAGGTCCTGCGAGCGGCCGATCTGGCCCTTCTGGTGGACCTCGCGCATCCGCTTCTGCGTCGCCTGTTCGGAGCGTTCTCCGCTGTCGGACACGTCGGTCACCCCCGTCCCGTGATCGCCGCCACCGCGTCGCCGGTGAGGGAGGACACGACGGACGGCAACGCCATGAAGAGGGCACCGGCGAAGACGACGGTCAGCCCGATCTTGATCGGGAAGCCCATCTGGAAGGCGTTGAGCGCCGGGGCGACGCGGGTGAGCAGCCCGAGGCCGACGTCGGCGAGGAAGAGCACGACGACGAGCGGTCCGGCGATCTGCAGCGACGACAGGAACATCTGCGACAGGGCGGTGACGAGCGACGAGGCGAGACCGCCCAGCTCGAAGGTCCCGGTCAGCGGGACCGCGTCGAACGAGCGCACGAGTCCCGCGACGATGAGCTGGTACCCACCGGACGCGAACAGGAGCGCGAGCGACGCCATCTGGAACAGCCGGGTGAACTGCGCGCCGTTGACCTGCGACTGCGGGTCGTACGCCTGCGCGAGGGTGAACCCGCCGAACAGGTCGATCAACGCGCCGGCCGACTGCACCGCCGCGAACACGAGGAACACCAGGAACCCGAGGGCGAGACCGACGACGAGCTGGGTGAGGAGCGCGAGCAGGAACGGTCCCGTGTCGAGCGCGTGGTACCCCTCGGCGACGCGGGGTGCGACGCCGATCGCCAGGCCGAGCCCGAGGATCACCTTCACCGTCGCGGGGAACGCCCGGTACGAGAACGGTGGCGCGATGACGAAGAACGCGACGAGGCGCACGCCGGCGAGCATCGTCGCCTCGAGGCGGTCGCCGTTGATCACGAGTTCCATCGGCTACGTCCCGAGCAGCTTCGGGATCATGTCGAAGGCGACGTGGGTGAAGGCCACCATCTCGGAGATCATCCAGTTGCCGCAGACCACCAGGGCGATCGCGACCGCGACGGCCTTGGGGACGAACGAGAGCGTGACCTCCTGGATCTGCGTGACCGACTGGAAGAGCGAGATCGCGAAGCCCACGACGAGCGACGTCACGAGGACCGGCGCGGCGAGCTTCGCCGACACCAGGAGCGCCTGCAGCGTGAGGTCGATGACGGCCTGCTGGTTCATGTCGTTCCCTGTCCCGTCGTCCTAGACGACGTGGTAGCTCTCGATGAGCGACTTGATGATGAGGCCCCATCCGTCGACGAGGACGAACAGCAGGATCTTGAACGGCAGCGAGATCATGACCGGCGGGAGCATCATCATGCCCATCGACATCAGCGCCGCCGAGACGACGAGGTCGATCACGAGGAACGGGATGAAGATGACGAACCCGATGATGAACGCGCTCCGCAGCTCGGAGATCACGAACGCCGGGATCACCGTCGTCATCGGCACGTCGGCCATCGACTTCGGGTTGTCCTGACCGGCCGCCCGGGTGATGAGCGCGACGTCCTCCTCGCGGGTCTGGTGCAGCATGAAGGCCCGGAGCGGCTTCGTGCCGATCTCGACGGCCTGGTTGAAGTCGAGGTGCCCGGCCAGGTACGGCTGCAGCGCGTCGTCGTTGATGTGCCCGAGGACCGGCGCCATCACGAACAGCGACAGGAACAGCGCGAGGCCGGCGAGCACCTGGTTCGGCGGGATCGACTGCAGCGCGAGCGCGTTCCGGGTCATCGCGAGGACGACGAAGATCTTCGTGAACGACGTCATCATGAGCATCAGCGCCGGGGCGACGCTGAGCAGTGTGATCCCGATGAGCGTCACGACGGCCGACGAGGGCGTGCCGTCTGGGCCGTTCACGCTGACGCTGAAGTCACCGGTCGACGGCGCGGTCGGGGTCGCGGGTGCGGTCGGCTGGACGACGCCCGCCGCGTGGGCACCGGTCGCGGTGAGCATGAGGAAGCCGGCGACGACCGTCACCCCCAGCAGCAGGAGGGCGATCAGGCGTCCGGTCCGCGCCGCGGTCACCCGGCCCGCCGGTTCCGGAGCGCTGCGGCGGCCTGTCGCCAGGTGTCGGCCGACAGGATGGAGCCCTGCAGCTGCGCGGACGTCGGCACGGCACGCCGGTCGCGGTTCCGGGGTCGCATCGGGAGCGGCTCCGCCGCGTCGGCCGGGAGGCGCGGCTCGACGACTGTCTGCTGCTCGAGTTCCTGACTGAACGCGTCGGCCGACGGGGTCGGACGCACGGGCAGCTGGACGGGACCGGTCACGATGGTGAGTTCCGGCGCGGGCGCCTGCCCGCTGGTCAGCAGGGAGACGCCCTGCTCGGAGACGCCCAGCACGAGGCGCTCCCCCTCGACGTCGACCACGACGACGCTCGCCTTGCCGCCGATGCCCTGCCGGGCGACGACCTCGACCGAGGCCGAGCGACGGCCCTTGGTCTTCCCCGTGCCGAAGCCGCTCTTCGCCATGCGTCGGTGCAGCACCCACATGAGGGCGAGCACGACGCCGAGCGAGAGCGCGACGCGGAGGGTGATGACGAGCGTGTCCACGGTCGGCGGCTCAGACGCTCTCGGCGACGTCGAGGATCTTCGTGATGCGGACGGCGTAGTCCTGGTCGACCACGACGACCTCGCCGTGCGCGATGAGGCGTCCGTTCAGCAGGACGTCGGCGGGGGCGCCGGCGCTCCGGTCGAGCTCGACGACGGCGCCCGGTTCCATGCCGAGCACGTCGCGCACGGACATCCGGGTTCGACCGATCTCGACCGTGAGGGTCATCTCGACGTTGTTGATCCGGCCGAGGTTCCCGGCGGGCAGCGTCGCGGCCGGGGCGGACGTGGTCTGGGACACCGTGCCGTTCTCGCGGACGCGCAGGGCGAACCAGCCGCCGGGCGTCCCACCGGCCGTGAGCTCGAACACCACCGTGTCCGGGTCGGCCAGGAGCGCCGATGCCGATTCGCGCCGTGCGTCACCGAGGACACCGACACCGAGCACGCCCGCTGCTGCCTCGAGCGAGGGGCGCAGCACGTCGGTGACGTCGACGATCCCGTGCTCGGTGCCACCCGCGGCGGTGACGGTCTCGAGGTCCGTGAGCACGAGGACCAGATCGGCCGACAGGCCGCCGACGAACGAGGCGACCACGGCGTCACCGGCCGCTTCGAGGGCGACGGGGGTCGCGCCTCCAGGCTGGGCCACGACCGTCAACGGGACGGCCGTCGGGAGCTGCGCGGCGAGGGCCTCGGCCGCCTGCGTGTGGAGGGTGGTCGTGACGGTCATGCGGGGAGCTCCGATGTGGTGGTGACGACGATGCCGGCGAGGCGCGAGCCGTTCGCGCCGACCGCGGCGGTGCCGACGGGTTCGCCGTCGACCGCGATGGTGAGGGGTCGGTGCTGCGGGTGCGGCAGCGGCAGGACGTCGCCGACCGCGAGGCGCAGGACCTGCGACGGCAGGACCGTCGCGGGGGCGAAGCGCAGGCTGACCCCGACGGGGACGCTCGCGAGCTGCGCGTCGACGAGGGCGCGCGCGTCGGCGGGCGTGACGTGCGCGGCGGCCTCGCCGAGCTGCGGCAGGACGGCCTCGGCGGGCAGCGCGAGCGTGCCGGGCGCGACGCGCTCCCCCACGCGGATCGTGAAGGACGCGACGATCATCAGGTCGCCCTTCTGGGCGGCCTGGGCGAACTGCGAGTTGAACTGGAAGCCGCCGGCCGTGACGTCGTGCGCGAGCAGGCCGCCGAACGAGTAGCGGAGGTCGTCGAGGGCGTCCTCGACGATCTTGCGGACGAGCGCCTGCTCGATGGGCGTGAAGGTGCGGTCCGGCGTCGGGAGCGGCTTCGAGGCGCCGAGTGCGTGCGACACCCAGGTGAGGGCGGCGTCGAGCGGGACCTGCAGCACACCCTTCGGGACGACGTCGGCGATCGGGAGCAGCACCATGCCGGTGAGGGCGGGCAGCGACGCCGCGTACTCGTCGTACGTCGTCATCTGGACCTGCTCGCAGGTCACCTGGCTGACGGCGCGCACCTTGGCGGTCAGCTGCGTGCCCCACTGGCGTGCGAACGTCTCGAAGGCGAGCTCGAGGACCCGGGCGTGCTCGCGGGCGAGCGTCGACGGGCGCGCGAAGTCGTACACCTCGGGCGCTGGCAGGGTCTCGGTCACGGGTGCGTCTATCGGTTCGCTGTGGAGCACCCGTCAGCGCTGGCCCCCCTTCTGGGGCGGCGGGTCGTGTCGGTGTCGTCCTGGGCCTCAGCCCTGTCGTGCTCCGTCCTGCGCCTTCGCCAGCGCGGGCATCAGGGCGCTGACGTCCTGGTCCTGGTTCGACAGCACCACGATGTCGACCCGGCGGTTCAGCGTGAGATCCGCGTCGGTGCCGCCCTTCGCGAGCGGCCGGCTCGACCCGAACCCGACGCTCTGGACGTGGTCCGCCGGCATCCCTCCGCGTTCGACGAGGTCCCGCAGCACCCCGGTCGCCCGTGCCGCGCTGAGCTCCCAGTTCGTCGCGTACGGGGCGGTCGAGTTCCGCTGGTCGGCGTGCCCCTCGACGCTGACGTCGTGGCTGCTGGTCCTCAGGACCGGGGCGATGGCGTCCATGATCCGCTTCGCCTGGTCGGACAGGTCGGCACTGTTCGTCGTGAAGTACGTCTCGCTGCCGACGAGCCGGACGGTCAGGCCGCGGGCGTCGACGGTGAACTGCACGTTCGAGGTCTGCCCCGCCTTGTCCAGGTTCGACTTGATCGCCGCCTCGATGGCCTTGAGGTCGTCGAGCTCCTTCTGGGCCGCGGCCACGTCGGCCTTCGTCGCGGTCGCCGGGACCACCGTGGAGGCCGGGTCGACGTTGGTGTCCTTCGTGCCCGACGACGCCGTGGAGTGGTCGGCCTGGGACTTGTCGACGGAGTAGCCGGAGCCGTCCTTGACCTCGTCCTTCGTCACGACCGTGCCGGAAGCCGTGTCGACCTTCTGCGACTTCACCTCGCCGAAGCCCGTCGCGAGCGAGTTCTTCAGGGCGATGTACTTCTGCTGGTCGACCGTCGACATGGCGAACAGCACGAGGAACATGCACATCAGCACCGTGATCATGTCCATGTAGGACGCCATCCAGCGCTCGTCGGGGTGTTCTGCCTCGTCGTGGGACTTCTTCGAGCGGCCGCGACCGCGACCCCGGGGGTTCGCGCTCATCGTCAGGCCGCCAGCTGCTGGTCGTCGAGGTCGGCGTCGCTGCCCTTGCCCTTGTTCTTGGCACCCTTCGCCTTGGCGTCCCCACCACGCGCGGCCGGCGGCACCATCGCGGTCAGGCGCTCGCCGAGCAGTCGGGGCTGGCTCCCCGCCTGCACCGCCAGGAGGCCCTCCATCAGGAGCGTCTGCCGGTCGGCCTCGAGCTGCGCGAGCTTCCGGAGCTTGCCGCCGATCGGCAGCCAGAGGAAGTTCGCGGTGAGCAGGCCCCAGAGCGTCGCGACGAAGGCGCTGGCGATGAGCGGGCCGAGCTCGTCCGGCTTGCCGAGGTTCGCGAGGACGTGGGTGAGCGAGACGACCGTGCCGATGATGCCGACCGTGGGGGCGAACCCGCCCAGGCCCATGAAGAACGCGCTCGCACTCCGCACCGGGGCGGCGTTCGACTCGATCTCGTCCTCGAGCAGGATCCGCAGCTCGTCGCCGTCGGTGCCGTCCGCGATGTTCTGCAGGGCCTTCTTCATGAACGGGTCGTCGTGCTTGTCGGCCTCCTGCTCGAGCGCGAGCAGACCGTTCGCGCGGGCCGTCTCGGCGAGCCCGACCACGTCGTCGATGACGGCCTGCGGCGGCGTGACCTTGCCGGTGAACGCCTTCGGCACGGCCTTGAAGCTGGCGATGGCGTCCTTCAGCGTGGTGCTCGCGATGCCGCAGCCGATCGTGGCGCCGAACACGAGGAGCATCGGCGCGGGCAGGAACAGTCCGGCGAGCTCGACGTGCTCCATCTCCACCATGCCGAACAGGGCACCGAAGGCGACGAGGATGCCGATGATCGTTGCGATGTCCACGTCAGCGACCCCCGTCCTGCGTGCGGAGGGGCGCGACCGCGGCGAGCGTCGGCTGGGGGCCCGTCGCGTTCCGGGTGGCCGGCAGGTCGGTGCCGTACGCCATCCCGACGATGCGGGCGCGGTACGCGGCGATGAGGTCGATGACGTCGGCCATGGACTCGCGGACGATGTACTTGGCACCGTCGACCATGATGAGCGTCGTGTCCGGCGTCTCCTGGATGCGCTCCACGAGATCGGGGTTCACAGCGAATCCGCTGCCGTTCAGTCGTGTGACGACGATCATGGCCCGTCCTGGTTCTCGATCGTCCCGCCGCCGTCCGTGGGGCGGGATGCGGCCCGTCCGTGGGCCTGCACGGAGGACTATCGGCGGGCGCCGCGGTGCCGTTAGCGATGCACGCGCAACAGCAGCCAACCCGCCACCCGCCGACCACCCCGAACTCTCACCGATGGTGTATTCCCGACCCGATCCTGAGAAACCTGGGCGTTGTCCCCCTCGGTTTATCTCATGAGCGTGTTACGTTGGCGCCATGTCCGACACCACCACCGTCGTCACGCCGACCACCTCGGCAGTCACGAGCGCAGCACCCCTCCGCGAGGTCGGCGCCCTCATCCGGGGCGCACGCAAGGGCCGCAGCATGACCCAGGCGCAGCTCGCCGAACGCGTCGGCACCAGCCAGAGCGCGATCAACCGCATCGAACAGGGCGGGCAGAACCTGTCCCTCGAGATGCTCACCCGCATCAGCGACGCCCTCGACCAGCAGATCGTGTCGATCGGCGGCGCCCCGCAGCGTGCCCACCTCCGCGTGCAGGGCGGCCGGAAGCTCAGCGGCTCCATCGCGGTGAACTCGAGCAAGAACGCGGCCGTCGCACTCCTCTGCGCCTCGCTCCTCAACCGTGGGGTCACCCGGCTGCACAAGGTCGCGCGCATCGTCGAGGTCGACCGCATCATCGACGTGCTCCGCAGCCTCGGCGCGACCGTCACGTGGTCGGCGGACGGCGAGGTCCTGGAGATCGTCGCCCCGGCCGACCTCCGCCTCGACGCGATCGACGCCGACGCCGCCCGCCGCACCCGCAGCGTCCTGATGTTCCTCGGCCCGCTGAGCGGCCGGTACGAGTCCTTCCGCCTGCCGTACGCCGGCGGCTGCGACCTCGGCACCCGGACGGTCGAGCCGCACCTCATCGCGCTGCGGCCCTTCGGCGTCGACGTCGAGGCAACCTCCGGCTGGTACGAGGTCGACGTGGCGAACACCGACGTCCCGACGAAGTCGATCGTCCTCACCGAGCGCGGCGACACCGTGACCGAGAACGCGATCCTCGCGGCTGCGGCGCGCGACGGCGAGACGGTCATCCGGAACGCCAGCCCGAACTACATGGTGCAGGACCTCTGCTTCTTCCTCGAGCTGCTCGGCGTCCGCGTCGAGGGCATCGGCACGACGACGCTCCGCATCACGGGCAAGAGCCGCATCGACGAGGTCGTCGACTACTGGCCGAGCGAGGACCCGGTCGAGGCGATGAGCCTGCTCACCGCCGGGATCGTCACCGCGTCGACGCTCACGGTCACCCGCGCGCCGATCGAGTTCCTCGAGATCGAACTCGCCACCCTGGCCGAGATGGGCCTGCGCTTCGACGTCTCCGACGAGTACGCCGCCGCGAACGGTCGCACCCGCCTGGTCGACATCACGGTGCACCCGTCCGAGCTGCACGCCCCGATCGACAAGATCCACGCGATGCCGTTCCCGGGTCTCAACATCGACAACCTGCCGTTCTTCGTCGTCATCGCGGCCATGGCCGAGGGCACCACGCTCGTGCACGACTGGGTGTACGAGGGCCGGGCGATCCACCTGCTCGACCTGACCCGACTCGGCGCGAGCGTCACCCTGCGCGACCCGCACCGCCTCGACGTCACGGGGCCGACGCACTTCTCCGGTGCCGAGGTCAGCTGCCCGCCGGCCCTGCGTCCCGCGGTGGTCATCCTGCTGGCGATGCTCGCGGCGAAGGGCGAGAGCGTCCTGCGCAACGTCGGCATCATCGCCCGCGGGTACGAGCAGCTGCAGGAGCGACTCAACTCGCTCGGCGCGTCGATCGAGACGTTCCACGACTGAACCCGGCTCGCCCAGCGTGACCCGACGGCCCGTCCCCGCAAGTGGGGACGGGCCGTCACCCGTTCTGCGGGAACCGACCCGTGCCTCCAGGCCGATGCCCAGGAGCGCTCCACTGCCCACCCAGCCCGACGGTGCTGGATGGGGTGATGGCCACGAGATCGCTCCTGACCGTCCCCCTCCTGCTCACCGTCGCGGCGGCCGCCGTCGCGTGGTTCGTGCTCGGACCAGCTGCTGCGCTCGCCTTCGTGGCGCTCGCGCTCCTCGAGATCGCGATGGCCGCCGACTCGTCGGTGCCGATGGCCGGCATCGCCGGCCGCCTGCACTCCCCCGCACGCCGGCTGTTCCTGTCGCTCGGCATCGTCGCGGGCGTCCTGGCGATGCGCCTGCTGCTCCCGCCGGCCGCGGTGGCGGTCGGCGATGCCACCGACCCGGCGAGCTCGGTGGGCGAGGCCGTCTTCGCGCCCGGCTCGTTCTCGGCCCACCTCGCCGAGGTCCGGCCCGCCCTCGCCGCCTTCGGCGCCGCCTTCATCTGGTTGGTCTTCGCGGAGTACCTGTTCAACACGGACCGTGCGTCGCGCAAGTCCTGGCTCGGCCGCCTGGAGGCACGACTCGCCCGGGTCGCGCGTCCTCGCGTCTGGTCGCTGGTCACCGCCGGCACCGGGGTCGTGCTGACCACGGTGCTGGTGGGGGTCGACGCCGGGTGGGCCCCCGGCAGGCTCCTGCCGGTGGTGCTCGGCGGGGTGGCTGGTGTCGGCGCGTACCTGCTGTCGAAGCGCGTGGCGGCGTGGGCACTCGGCGGGCTGACGTCGTCCGACACCGCGTCGGTGGGGACGGACGGTGCCTGGCGGATCCACACCTACGCGTCGACGGTCGTCTTCGAGCGGGGGCTCGTCGTGTTCATGCTGTTCGAGATCCTCGACGGCGTGTACAGCCTGTCCGGGTCCGGGGCCCTCGGCGGCGACGGCCTCGGCGCACTCGAGCAGGCGGCGGTCGCGGTCGCCGCCATCGGGGTCGGGGCGGTCTTCCTGGCCCGGCTGACCTCGCGGCTGGACGAGGCCGCCGGGCTGAAGCGGCTCCGCTACCTCAAGGCCGGGGCGGCGTACGTGCTCGGGATCCTCGCGGTACTGCTCTGGACGAGCCTGCTCGTGCCGATCCCCGGAGTCGTCGTCGGGTGGTTCGGAAGCGTCGTGATCGGGCTGGCGCTCGCGACCTCGTTGCCGTGGCAGGCGTGGTGGAAGCGGGCTCGTCGAGGATTCACCGGCCGGACCCGGATCGCACGGGGCTGACCTGGGCCGGGACCCGCACCGTCGGCGACGTGCGCTGTCAGCACCCACCGCGTTGACTGGGGTGTCGGTCGAACGAGGAGTGCGTGTGCTGGGACCTGAACTGGTGGTGGTGCTCGGCCTCGCCATCGCCCTGACGGCAGGTGTCGCCGGCCGCATCCGGGTGGCTCCGCCGGTGCTCCTGCTCGTGATCGGTGCCGGGCTCGCGTTCATCCCGGAGTTCGCGGACGTCGAGCTCCCCGCCGACGCCGTCCTCCTGCTGTTCCTGCCCGCGCTGCTCTACTGGGAGAGCCTCACCACGTCGCTCCGGGAGATCCGGAAGAACCTGCGCGGCATCGTCCTGATGGGCACCCTGCTCGTCGTGGTGACCGCCGGCGCGGTCGCGGTCCTGCTGCACCTGCTCGGGATGCCCTGGGGACCCGCGTGGGTGCTCGGCGCCGCCGTCGCCCCGACGGACGCCACCGCGGTCGGCGTCCTCACGAAGATGCTGCCGCGCCGGAACGTCACCGTGCTCCGCGCCGAGAGCCTGGTGAACGACGGCACCACCCTGGTGGTCTACGGGATCGCGGTCGCCGTGACCGTCGGGACGCAGGAGCTCACCTTCTGGGGCGTGTCCGGCATGCTCGTGCTGTCCTACCTCGGCGGCGTCGCCGCCGGACTCGCCGCCGCGTGGGTCGGCACCCTGTTCCTGCGCCGCGTCGACACCGTCGTGCTCGAGAACCTCGTGACGCTGCTCGTGCCGTTCGGCGCGTTCCTGGCCGCCGAGGCGATCGGCGCCTCGGGCGTACTCGCCGTGGTGGCCGCCGGCATCGTCGTCAGCCAGGTCGGACCGAAGCTCGACCGCGCCGAGACCCGGCAGCAGGTCCGGGCGTTCTGGTCCTTCCTGACCTTCCTGCTCAACGGCGCCCTGTTCGTCCTGGTCGGCATCGAGGCGATGGTCGCCGCGCGGGCCCTCGAACCCGCCGAGCTCCTCCGTGCTGCCGGGGTCATCGCCGCGGTGGCGGTGCTCCTCGTCCTGGTGCGCTTCGCGTTCCTGAACGCCGCCGGCGGCACCGTCTGGCTCGTCACCCGTCGCACCGGCGGCGCACCCCGCGAGGGCCACCGTGACCGTCTCGTCAGCGGCTTCGCCGGGTTCCGCGGTGCGGTGTCGCTCGCCATGGCCGTCGCCGTGCCGCGCATGCTGGAGTCCGGCGACGCGTTCCCCGACCGCGACCTCATCGTCTTCGTCACCGCCGGGGTCGTCGTCGTCACCATCGTCGGCCAGGCGCTCGTGCTCCCCGCCGTCCTGCGCCGCGCCGCCCTGCCCGAGGACGAGTCCGTCGGCGAGGAACGCCGCTACGCCGAGCGCACCGCGATCGAGGAGGCGCTCGACGCGCTCCCCCGCCTCGCCCGCTCCACCGGCGCCGACCGTGCCACCGTCGACCGCGTGCGCAAGGACTACGAGGCCCACCTCGACGTCATCCAGGCGCGCGAGGAGGACGACGACGACCACCCGGCCCTGCAGCGGCACGACACCGCGGTCGCCCTCGAGCTGGCGCTCGTGCAGCACAAGGCCGCGACGCTCCTCCGGCTCCGCGACGCGGACGAGATCGACGACCTCGTGCTCCGGCAGGTGCGTGCCGGCTACGACGCCGAAGAAGCGCGCCTGAGCGGCGCGGCCCCGGCCTGACGAGCGGCCTGTCCGGCGGCCTGTCGGCGGCCTGGTGGCACGGCTCCAGCCCGCCACGCGCGTTCAGTGAGCAGAAATGGTCGAGTACGACGACCCCACTCGACCATTTCTGCTCAGTGGACGCACGGCACGGGCGCTCACGCGTCAGTGCGTGTGCCGGTGGTGGGCGTCCGGGTAGTGCTCGTGCGTGTGGGTCAGCCGTTCGTGGTGGTGTTCGTGCCGGTGCCAGGTGCCGGCGGGGACGGGTTCGGCGTGGTCGTGCTGGTGGTGTTCGTCGTGGGTGTGCCAGTGGTCGTGCGTCATCGGCTCGTGGGTGTGCTCGTGCTCGTGCCGTTCGGTCAGGTGCAGCCACACGCCGATCGCCATCAGGACACCGGCGACCAGGAACGGCCAGGTGATGCGGTCCCCGAACGCGAAGGCGAGGACCGCACCGAAGAACGGGGCGATCGAGTAGTACGCACCGGCGCGGGCAGTGCCGACGTGCCGCATCGCCACGATGAACAGCGCCAAGCTGACGCCGTACGCGAAGAACCCGACGACGAGCGCCCCGGAGACCGCGGGCCATGCCGGCAACGTCGCGCCGAGTGCGAACGCGAGGACGAGGTTCACGGGTCCGGCGACGACCCCCTTGACCGCGGCGAGCCAGGTCGCGTCCGTCAGTGACACCTTCCGGGTCAGGTTGTTGTCCAGCCCCCAGCACAGGCAGGCGCCGAGGATCGCCAACGCGGGCCAGGGCGAGCCGAGGTTCGCTCCCGAGGGCACACTCAGCACGACCGCACCGGCGACGATCGCGACCATCCCGAGGGCGATCCGGCGGTCGAAGTTCTCCCGGAACACGAACCACGCGAGTGCTGCGGTGAACACCCCTTCCGCGTTCAGGAGCAGCGATGCCCCGGACGCCGGCATGTTCGCCAGTCCGAGCATCAGCAGCACCGGACCAGCGACACCGCCGGCGGCGATCGCCCCGGCGAGCGGCACGACATCGGCCCGGGCGAGCCGCACGCGGGGTGCCCGGCGGACGACACGCAGCAGCGTCAGGCCGAGACCGGACCCGCAGTACAGCAGCCCGGCGAGCATCCAGGGGCTCGCGTCCCCGAGCAGGAGCTTCGCGAACGGGGTCCCGGCACCGAAGAGCACGGCGGAGAGTAGCGCCGCCTGCACACCGCGGTTCCGGAGCGCCGCCGTCACGAGCGGTGGTGGGACGCCGCCCCGACCACGTGCTCGGCCTGCTTCACGGCGTCGATCACGAGCTCAGAGGCGTGTTCGTCGGTGAGCCGGTAGAACACCGTCGTGCCGTCACGCCGCGTCGAGACCATCCGGGCGAGCCGCAGCTTCGCGAGGTGCTGCGAGACCGCCGCCGGGCTCTTGTCGACGACGTCCGCCAGGTGGTTCACCGACATCTCCTCGGCACTCCGCAGCGCGAGGATGATCTTGACCCGGGTCGCGTCGGCGAGCATCGCGAAGACCTCGACGGCGAGTTCGACGTACTCCGACTCCGGGTCGAGTCCGCATGGCTGCTTGTCTACGTGCACACGCAGATACTAGCGCAACCAACAAGGGGACGGGAGGCGCGGTGCCAGCTGGCACCGCGCCTCCCGTCCGCCTCGTCCTACGACTCGGTCGTCGCGCCGTCGGACGCGAGCGCCTTGCGTCGCTGCGCGACCTGGACCGCGATCGCGACCGGCACGGCCGCGAGGGCGAGACCGCGCAGCCACGGACGGTCGAACGCGTGCCGCGTCGCGTGGTCGAGCGAGACCGGACCCGGGCCGCCGAGCGCGAACATCGCTGCTGAGAACCCGAGGAACGCCGGGAACTCGAACCCGCCGTCGGCGTTGAAGAACCCGTTCGGGGTGTGCACGCTCGACGCCACGCCCATCGTCGTCGCGGCCCCGGCGCCCGCGATCGGGGTGGCCAGGCCGAGCGCCAGGGCCGCGCCGGAGCCGGCCTCGCCGATGCCCGCGAGCACGGCGTTCCGACGGGCGGGACGGAACCCCATCGCGTCCATGCCCTCCGCGGTGCCCTCGATGCCGCCGCCGCCGAACGCGCCGAAGAGCTTCTGGGAGCCGTGCGACACGAGGACGGCCCCGAGCGCGATGCGGAGCAGGGTCTTGGCGGTGACGGATGCGGTGGTGGTGCGCGAGCTCATGCGGTCCTCCTGGGGTCGGTGTGCCGACGACGGTACGCCGCACGGTGCCGTCCGCGGGCTTCCGCTTCGAACCGGCGCTTGGCGGACGCAGCTGTTTCGGTCATCGGCTGGTCGCTTCGACGGGACTCGGGGTCGCCTCGTCTGCTGGAGCCGAGGCGTGGACGTGCAGTGTGAGGATGCTGAGCGGGACGAGCATGAGGGCGGCGGAGACGATACCGACGGTCACCGGGCCGAGCGGCCCGAGCGGCCCTTGCAGTGCGGCGGCGGCGACGGCTGTGCCGATTGCGGTTCCGAGGTTGAAGGTGCTGGTCGGCATCGCGGTGGTGAGGTTCGGTGCGTCTCCGCCGAGCTTGGTAGCGAGGGCGATGAGGATCGGATTGGCGGAGAAGCCGACCAGGCCGAGGATGCCGAAGCTGGTCAGCACCAGGGTCGGGTTCGTCGACGTCGCCGCGATCGCGATCGTCGCGACGAGGGTGACCGCGCCGAAGACGAGGGCCGCGCCGTAGGGCCGGTGATCGCCGACGCGGCCGCCGAGGGCACTGCCGATCACGGACCCCGCGCCGAAGACGACGAGTGCGATCGGGACAGCGGTCTCGGGAAGGTCGGCGCGGTCGGTGAGGAGTGGGCTGATGTACCCGTACGTGGAGAGCACCCCGCCCGTGATGCACGCCGTGGTGGCCAGGACGAGCCACAGCTGACCGGACCGCAGACCGCGCAACTCAGCGCGAAGCGACACCCGCGTGGTCTCCGCGGACGGTTCCACGAGTCGCCAGACAGGGATGGCGAGCACGAGCGCAAGGATCGCCAGCCCCCAGAACACGGTCTGCCATCCGACGAGCAGGCCTGCGAGGGCACCGAGTGGGACGCCGAGGACGTTCGCGATGTTGCCACCGCCGATGACGACGCCGAGCGTTCGAGCGGCGGCGGCGGGGCCAGCGGCTTTCGCTGCGACGACGGACGCGATCGCCCAGAACGCTCCGGTCGCGAGGGCCGTGACGAACCGGGCGACGAGGAACACCGCAAACACCGGAACGGTTGCGGCGAGGATCTGGCCCGCGGCGAAGGTCAGCAGCGCAGCGATGAGCACCGCACGGCGTGACACCCGGAGGGTGGCGAGCGTGATGACCGGCGGCCCCACGACCATGCCGATCGCGAAGACCGTGATCGCCAGGCCCGCGTGGCCGACGGAGGTGCCGAACGTCCGGGCGAGGTCGGGCAAGAGCCCGGCGACGACGAACTCCGTGGTCCCCATCAGGAACGTGCCCGCGGTCAGCGGGAACGTCAGCCGGGGAAGAGCCATCGGGTACTCCTGACAGGGTCGTTGGGTGGCGCAGCGCTGGCGCAGTTGGGGGACGGCGCCAGCGGTGCACCGGTCTGAGAAGACGCGGACCATCAGTCCGCTCTGAGCGTGTTGCAGTGCTCGTGTCGCTGGCTGACGGGCCGTTGTCGGACGCGGGGTGAAGCCCCGCACCAACTACGACACCACCGCGTCGCGGTCGGAGCGACGCCCTGTCAAGACGTGCCTTGAGAGGGAACGTCTCCGAGGCGGTGACCCGCCGTACCCTGACGGCGTGGACAACAAGACGGAAGTGCGCGAGTTCCTGATGTCACGGCGTGCACGCCTGGCGCCGGAGCAGGCTGGCCTGCCCGGCGGCGGACGGCGCCGCGTCGCCGGGCTGCGCCGCGGCGAAGTCGCCGCGCTGGCGGGCCTGAGCGTGGAGTACTACGGCCGCATCGAACGCGGACAGATCGCGGGCGCGTCGACGGCGGTACTCGAAGCGCTCGCGCGTGCACTGCAGCTGACGGAACCCGAGCGGAGCCACCTGTTCGATCTCGCTCGCGCCGCGGACGGCAACACCCTCGCCGCTCGGCCCCGAGGACGACGCTCCCCGCGTGCCGCCCAACGACAGAGCATCCAGCAGGTCCTCAGCACCATCCACGACGGTATCGCGGTCGTCCGTGACCAACGGCAGAACCTCCTCGCCACCAACCAGCTCGCGAAAGCCTTCTACACACCCGTCATCGGTGATGGAACCGGCACTCCCAACCTCGCCCGGTTCCAGTTCCTCGACCCGGCATCTCGAGACTTCTACCCCGACTGGGACCTCTTCTCCGAGATGTGCGTCGCGGTGATGCGCGCCGAAGCGGGACGGGACCCGCACGACACCGAGCTGCAGGAACTCGTCGGGGAGCTCTCCACTCGCAGCGACGTGTTCCGACGCCTGTGGAGTGCACATGACGTTCGATCCCACGGCTCCGGCACGAAGCGTTTCCACCACCCCGAGGTGGGAGAACTGGTGCTGTTCTACGAAGAGCTGATGATCACCGCCGACCCCGGCACGGTCCTCATGGTCTACACCGCGGAACCCGGAACCCCGACCGCGGAACGGCTCGCGTTGCTGGCATCGTGGGCTGCCGCACCGACTGGCACCGCCGCGGGAGTCGACTGATCAGCGTTCTGGGAACGCGACACCGGTCGCCGCCTCGAGCGCGCGCAGCAGTTCGTTCTGGAACTGCGGGTCTCTGACCGCTGGATGTGGGTCGTGCTGCCGGTCATGGAACCAGTAGCCGCCGTTGACCGGAGCCTCTGGATCACCGATCAGGCGTTCCTGCGTGCGGTGGCCGAGCTCCAGATCATCCGATGCGCCGGCGCCTCCCATCTTCGTCGGCACCCATCCCGGGTCGACCGCGTTCGCCTGCACGTCCGGCCAGCGATCCGCGACCGCTGCAGCGAACGCTGTGACGAACAACTTGCTGTCCGAGTAGCTGCTCGACGACGAACCGCCCTCCCAGTCCACGCCGGCGAGCCGGGCGGTGCCGCCACGGTGCATGCTGCTGCTGAGGTAGACGTGCCGGCTCGGGCTCTGCAGCAACACCGTGAGCAAGTACGGCGCCACGACGTTCACGGGGATGACCGCAGCGCCAGAGATGACGCCGGCGTTGTGGATGACGCCGTCGATGGGTGCCCCGGCCTGCAGCTGCTCCGCCGCAGCGAGCACCTCATCGCGGTTGGCGAAGTCCGCCACGACGAGGTCAGCGCCGCGCCCGGTGAGATCCGCGACTGCCGCAGCGCGACGAGCGGAGCGGGCGTGCACGATGACGTCGTGCCCCTCGCGGAGCAACGTCTCCGCAGTCGCTCGCCCGAGCCCGTCAGTGGAACCGGTGATCAAGATGCGTGCCATGCCAGTCATCGTGCACCGCTCCGGCATCGGTACCGGTGCCCTGAGAGGGCATCGCAACTTGACGCGCGCCGCCGTAACGTCACTGCACGAACCCCGACGGCGCCCCTCGCCGGCACACCCGTCCCGGCACAGAGGAGTGCGCAAGCGCTCCGGGAAGCGAATCCACGATGCAGTACTCCGTCCTCGGACGCACCGGTATGAAGGTGTCCCGCATCTGCCTCGGAACCGCCACCTTCGGCGTCGCCCCGACCGCGCAGGACGCTGACCATGTCGTCGGCACGGCGCAGGAGCTCGGCATCAACTTCATCGACACCGCCGACGTCTACGGGAACATGCCCGTCTTCGACCGTCCCGGCGCTCCTCCCGCTTCCGACCGGGAATCGGCGGAGCAGATCCTCGGACGGGCGCTGCGCGGCCGTCGCGACAACATGGTCATCGCGACCAAGTCGAACGGCATCGTCGGCCACGACGTGAACCAGCGCGGCCTGTCGCGCCGGCACATCATCCGTCAGGTCGAGACCAGTCTCCGCCGCCTCGAGACCGACTACATCGACGTGTACTACGCCCACGACCCGGACCCGGACACTCCGCTCGACGAGACACTCTCCGTCTACGACGACCTCATCCGGCAGGGCAAGATCCGCGCCGTCGGCTTGTCCAACCACCCTGCCTGGCAGCACACCCACGCCCTCTGGATCGCCGACGACCGACGGCTGCACGCACCTGTGGTCGCCGAGGTGAAGTACAACCTCATCGACCGCGCCGCGGAACGTGAGCTCGCAGCCGCCTGCACACAGTTCGGCGTCTCCATCGTCCCGTACGCCCCCCTGCACGGTGGGCTCCTCGCGGACCTCGCCGTCCTCGACCGTTCCGTCTCCGGCGACCAGCGATTCGGCCAACCAGGGTTCCCGGACCACGAGATCACGATCGCCCGCGAGGTCGACCCTCTCAGCCGCTCTTGGGGACTGCACCCCTACCAGGTGTCCCTCGCATGGCTGCTGTCCCGCCCAGCAGTGGCATCCGTCATCGTCGGCCCGGAAACCCCCAACGAGCTCCGCGCGAACGCGACGGCCGCCGACATCGAGCTCAACCCTGAGCAGCTCGAGACGCTCACTGCCCTCAGCGCGCAAGACCCCGCATTCCTCCACCGAGCGGGCGACGGCCCCGCCTGACACACACCCGCTCGCCCCCCAGCATCACGAGTAGTACCGAAGGACGTTCTCCATGCCCAGCGCCACCCAGCACACGATCGACCTGCTCACCGACTACTTCGCCGCGATGGAGGCAAAGGACAGCGATCGCTTCGCGGCCCACTACGCCGACGACATCACCCTGACCTTCGCGGGCGCGCCCGTCGTCACCGGCCGTGACGCCGTCCGTCAACAGATGATCGACACCCTCAGCAAGGTCGAATCGCTGGCGCACCCGCTGGTCAACGTGTGGCAAGAAGACAACGGCGTGGTCATCTTCGAAGTCGACAGCGTCTGGACCTTCCGCGACGGCACAACCACCACGATCACCGCCTGCTCGATCTTCACCCTCCACGACGACAAGATCACCGACCAGCGCATCTACGTCGACAACGGCCCGATCAGCCACCAACTGAGCTGACGACCGACGCGTACTCCGCCCGCCACACCCGCGGTCGGGGGTGACCGCGCCCACGTGGCACGGGAAAGCTCGCGACCGACCACGAACGACTGAGAACACGATCTGGGTGCGCTGTCGGAGCAACCTTGCTCGACTGATTCGACACTCTTCGTTGGTCGAACGCGACACGAGCCCATGGCATCCCGACCCTGCCCCGATCGGGCGTCCGCATCGCGTTCTGGATCTCGCAGGTGCACGCCGGCACAACCGGACGAGGATGAGTCTGCACCACCCCGTCGAGGAGGCGAGCGCGATGATGCAGACCGACGACGATCCCCTGCGGACCGACCCCGGGCACTACCGGCTGCTCTGGGAGAACGACCACGTCCGAGTGCTCGAGTACACCGACGTGCCCGGCGACGAGACCCACGTCCATCGACACCCGGCGAGCGTCATGGTCACGCTGACGGGGTTCGATCGCCGTCTCGTGGCCGACGGGCGGGAGCTCGACGTGGCACTGCCCGGCGGAACCGCGGTGTGGCTCCCGGCCCAGCGGCACAGCGGTCGCAACACCGGATCCACGCCGACCCACACGATCCTCGTGGAGCTCCTGGACGCGCCTGTCGAGGACCCGGACCCGACCGTGCTCGGGCCGGGGCCGCGTCAGGGCTGAGCGGCGCCCTTCGTCGGCCGGGCGCCACCGATCAGGTGACCGTAGGGACCTGTCGGACGGTGTCGGACGCGCCGGGAGTCGCCCAGACAGTGCCGTCGGCGCCGAAGGCGAGCACGTCGACGCCGGTGTCGCTCGTGAGCCTCCGGAGGTCCTCCGCGTCTCCGGCGACCACCGCCGTCGCCAGGACGTCCGCCGTGACGATGTCGTCGGCGATGACGGTCGCCTGGACGAAGGTCGTGGCAGCTCGGCGCCAGATGTGTTCGCCGCGTTCGGCGGTGCCGGAGGTCGCCACCGCCCGACGGGGTGCCTCGAGCCGGACGATGCCGACGACTGTGTCCCGGCGCGACGGGTCGACGACGCCGACGCTCCAGGGGTCGTCTGCGCGGTGGTGACCGCGGACGAGGACGTCTCCCCCAGCGCTGATCATCCAGTCGCCGTCGCCGCTCGTGCCGTCGAGGACTGCGCCGGCGTCGCGGATCGCGAGGGCCTTGACGACGCCCGAGAGGTCGATCACCCCGTCGGGACGGTGCGGGGTGAACGCTCCACCGGTCCGCTCCCGCCAGTCGAGCGCGAGTGCGTAGACGTCGCGCACCTCGGACGGGGTGTCCGCGAGCCGGAGCGAACCGTCCGCGACGCGGCTGAGGACCGACGACGAGTCGTACAGGCTGTACCGGTGGTCGTAGCCGGCGAACACGGCGCGCACCGCTGACGCGGCCTCCGCGGTCGCACCCCGGAGACTCACGACGGTGCCCATCGTCTCGAAGGTGGCGACGCCGCTCACAGTCCAGCCTTGTCGATCGCTGACTGGAGGGACGTCGTGTAGCCCTCGCTGGTGAAGGTCGCACCGCTGACGGACTGGATCTGCGCTGACTGCGCTTGCAGTGCCTCCTGGCGGAGGATCGGGGCGGCCTGCTGGCTGATCTGCACCGACCGACCGTCGCTGTTCGTGAGCTGCAGCGCGGTGACGTCGGTGATCTTCCCGTTCGCGACGGTGATCTGGACCTGCACCGGTCCGTACCGGGTCTGGGTCGTGTCGCCGGCGAAGGTGCCGGAGGCGGACGATCCACCGGTGGTGCCGGCGCCGGTGGTCCCACTGCTGGTCCCGCCGCTCGTCGACCCGGTGCCGGTCGTGCCGGAACCGGACGTCGTGCTCTGCTGGGTCGGAGCGGTCACCGCGGGCTGGCCGCCGAGCTGCCACCCGATGACCAGGACCGCGATCGACGAGACGACCCCGCCGGCGATGATGCGTGCTCTCATGACTCGAACCGCTCCTGGTGGATCTGGTGCTCGGGGACGCCCGCGAGCCGTGCTTCGCGGACGACGAGGTCGGACCAGGCACGCGGCCCGCACACGTACAGGTCGGACTCGAGCAGGCGGGGGAACACGGACCGGAGGGTGACGCCCCGTCGGACGTCCTCCTCGGTCATCCAGCTCTCGCGCGATCGTGCACGGTGACCGACCATGGCGTACAGGCGGCTGCCGGTCGCCGCGGCGAGATCCGCCGTCTCGTGCCAGAGGTACTGCTGGTCGGCGTCCGTCCCGCGCAGCAGGACGGTCGCTTCACCGGGCCGGAGGTCGGTGTCCTCGAGCAGCGACCGCACGGGGGTGATCCCGATGCCGGAGGCGACGAGGGCGAGGTAGGGAGCGGTCCGAGCCCGGCTGGTGAACAGGCCGTACGGGCCCTCGAGGGAGACGAACGCGCCCGGGGTGATCCGGCCGAGACGCGCGGAGCCGGCGCCGAGGTCACGCACCGTGATCCGGGCACGATCCCGGCCGGGGACGGCAGAGAACGACACCGGGTGGGCGTGCCACCAGGTCCGCGCGGTCCAGAAGCGCCACACCCCGTACTGCCCGCCCTCGGTCCCGAGTCGGTCGAGGTCGCGTCCGGCGAGGTGGATCGACACGACGCCCGGTGCGATGGGCTCCACGCCGACCACACGGATGCGGTGACGGAAGGTCACGACGAGGGGCAGCGCGAACCGGTACAGGGCGATCAGGCCGAGGGCCAGGACGTAGAGCGCGATCCAGTAGACCCGCTGCCACGTGCCCTGCGCGAGGACGCTGCCGACGCTGAGCATGTGCGGCAGCGCGACGAGCACTGCGGCGTAGCTGAGGAGGTGGATGACGTGCCAGGCCTCGTAGGGCAGTCGGCGTCGGACGGCGACGAGCGAGGACACCACCACGGCGATGAACAGTCCGAGTCCGAGGTAGGCCAGCGGCATGTCCGGCGTGGAGAAGAGCGCGATCGTCTCGGCGATCGGCCCGGTGCCTGCCGAGGCACCGTACCCGAGGGTCAGGAGCGCTCCGTGCGCGAGCAGCAGGTACAGCACGGGCTTCCCGAGTGACCGGTGCACCGCGATGGCGTTGTCCTGGCCGAAGGTCCGGTCGATGAGCGGCACCCGTGCGGCGAGGACGAGCATCACGAGGACGAGGTCGGTCGCGACGAGTCCGGCGACGATTCCGGCGTCGGTGAGCCAGCCGCCGATCCCGACGACCGTGTGCGATCCGGGCGACACGAGCCAGAGCATGACGGCCACGGCTGCCGAGACCCATGCGACGATGCCGAGCAGGTCGGTGACGGCGTTGCGGCGGCGTCCGGCTCGGCGGCGACGACGGGCCGCGACTTCGAGGGGTTCGTCGTCTCCGGTGGGTCTCGGGACGGGACGAGCAGTGGGGCGAGCGGTGTCGATCATCGTCTCGTTCCTCTCCAGCATGTGATCGGGTGGCTCACAGCATCGGCATCGGGCCTATGGAGCAACCCGGAACGGGACGTGTGCTTCGTTCGAGACCTCGAGTGATCGGCGCCGGCGTCGGATCCGCGTCAGCGCAAGGGGATCCGGACCGAGGCGATCGCGCCCCGCCCGTCACGGTTCCGGAGCGAAGCCGACCCGCCGGCGCGCTCGGCGATCCCGCGGACGAGCGCCAGACCGAGTCCGCTGCCACCGAGCACTGCACGCCGCGCACTGTCCGCCCGGGCGAACCGCTCGAAGGCCTGGGGCAGGAAGTCCTCGGGGACACCGTGACCGTCGTCGACGACGGTGAGTTCGAGCGCGCGCGATGCGTCCTGGGTGAGCGTCACCCGGATCACGCCGCCGTCGTCCCCGGCGGCGATCGCGTTCGCGACGAGGTTGTCCACGATCCGGGTGAACGCCGCGGGCTCGAGCGCGTACCGCTCGTCGGGAGCGTCGAGCGCCACCGTGAAGTCGATGTCCCGGTCGACGGCACCGCCGAGCGCCCGTGCCCGGTCGATCGAGCCCATCAGCTCCGTCACGAGCGCGGCCGCCGGGGTCGACGGCGCGGGACCGTCCTCGTCGAGCCGGCTGAGCTCGAGCATCGTGTTCGCGAGCGCAACCAACCGCGCGGCGTCCCCTTCGGCGCCGCGCAGCTCGCGTTCGAGGGCCTCGGCGTCGCCCGACGAGCGGTGTGCGAGTTCGAGCCGAGCGGTCAGGGCGGCAAGCGGTGTCCGGAGTTCGTGACTGGCATCGGACACCATCCGCCGCTCCCGCTCGGCGTTCTCGCGCTGCCGGTCGATGAATGCGTTGAGCGTCCGGGCGAGGGCGGCGAGCTCGTCGTCCGTGGTCCCGACCGGCAGGTGGCCGCCCGCGGTCCCGGCGCTCAGGTCCTCGGCGGTCCGCCGCATCCGCCCCACGGGTCGGAGGGCCAGCGTCGAGAGCAGCCAGGCCGTCGCCGCGAACGCCACGAGCGCCAGGACCGTCCCGACGACGAGCGAGCGGTCCACGCGCTCGAGTGTCTCCTGCCCGGCACGGCCGTCGTGGGCCGCCCAGACGACGGAGGAGCCGTCCTCGTTCGTGACCGGCACCCCGACGACGGTGACGAGCCGGTGCCCGGTGTGCAGGCGGAGCGTGACCTCGTCCTCGGGGACACCGGAGGGCAGTGATGCCCGGACGTCGCGCGGCAGCGAGTCGACGAGCCACGTACCTGAGACAGTCCGGATCCCGACCAGGACGTCCTCGGCGGGGCGATCCGGCGCCTCGTCCGGGTTGTGGCGGAGGTCGGAGACGAACGGCGCGGCGTCCCCGGCGGCGAGGGACTCGTCGGTCGCGATCGTCGCCCGCTCGATCTGCACGTGCAGCACGACCGCGATCCCGGAGAGGACCACGGCGCCCACGACGAGGCTGCCGAGCGTGATGCGTGCGCTGATCGAGAGGCGGCGGAGGAACCTCATGCCGTCGGCACGACCTCGAGCGCGTACCCGACGCCGCGCACCGTGCGGATCGCGACGTCGGCATCCGCCGCCTGGAGCTTCTTGCGCACGTAGCTGACGTACTGGTCGACGATCGTCGGGTCGAAGTGCTCGGCGCTCCCCCAGACCTCCTCGAGCACCTCGGCGCGGGTCCGCGCTGCGGGCGACCCCTGGATGAGGAACCGCAGCAGAGAGAACTCCTTGACGCTCAGCGGCAGGTCACGCCCGCGCACGGCGGCTCGGACGGCGACGGTGTCGAGTCGGACCGACCCGGCCTCGACGACCGTCGCGGTCCCGGCCGCCCGACGACGCAGGTGGGCTCGGATGCGGGCGTTGAGCTCGGCGATCGCGAACGGCTTCGTGAGGTAGTCGTCGGCTCCGGAGTCGAGCCCGAAGACCCGGTCGTCCACAGCGTCGCGGGCCGTGACGAGCACGACCGGGAAGTCCTCGCCCATCTCGCGCAGTCGACGGCAGACCTCGAACCCGGTCATCTCCGGGAGCATGACGTCGATCGCGGCCGCGTCGAAGGACTGCGCACGGGCCTGGACGAGCGCGGCGACGCCGTCGGACACGACGGTCACGGCGTGTCCCTCGCCGACGAGCCCGCGTTCGACGAGCGCACCCATCTCGGGGTCGTCCTCGACCACCAGGATGTTCGCCACGTCACACCACCCCGCTCGTGCCGAGGAGGGATCCGATGAGGAACGTCGCTGCGAGGGCGAGCGCGCCACCGACGACGACGCGGACGGTGGCGCGCGGCATCGATCCTCCCCCGATCCGCGCACCGACGGCGCCCGTGAGCGCGAGGGCGAGCAGGACGACCACGAACGTCACCGGGACGCGGACCGAGTCCGGGGGCAGCAGGATCGCGAGCAACGGCAGCACGGCGCCGACGGAGAACGCCGCCGCCGACGCGAACGCCGCGTGCCACGGGCTCACGACCTCGTCCTCGTCGATCCCGAGCTCGGTGGTCAGGTGCGCTCGGAGGGCGTCACGCTCGGTGAGCTCGGACGCCACGGTCTCGGCTGTCGAGCGCTGCAGCCCGCGCGCCTCCCACAGTTGCGTGAGCTCCTCGAGCTCCGCGACCGGGTCCTCCCGCAGCTCCTGGCGCTCCTTCTCGATGAGCGACCGCTGGCTGTCCTTCTGGCTGCTCACCGACACGTACTCCCCGAGCGCCATGGAGACCGCCCCACCCACGAGCGCGGCGATGCCGGCCGTCGCGATCGCCGGCACCGAGGTCGACGCCCCGGCGACACCGACGACGATCGACGCCGTGGACACGATGCCGTCGTTCGCACCGAGCACCCCCGCGCGGAGCCAGTTCAGGCGAGCGGCGAGGTCGCCGTCGTGCGCCTCGCCGGGGTGGGGTTCAGGAGTGGTCATGCGCCCAGCGAACCATGTCCGGGCGCTCTCGTTCGTGTGAGGTTTCGAACGATGCCGGCGCCCGGAACCGGTTGGCTGGAGGCCCAGCGCCGGCGTCGATCGGCGCACGATGTGAAAGGCCCACATGGACTGGCAGTTCGGCGGGGTCCCGCTCCACCCCCTCTTCGTCCACCTCACCTCCGTCGCGGTCCCGGTCGCGGCCCTCACCGCGATCGCCGTCGCCGTGTGGCCGAGAGCACGACGGTGGCTCGCGGTCGGCGCGCCGATCATCGGTCTGGTCGCGCTGGTGTCCGTGCCCCTCGCGACGTCCTCCGGCGAGTGGCTGGAGCACCACGAGCGGGAGACCGCGTTGCTCGAACGGCACACCGAGCTCGCCGACGGGATGCTCCCGTGGTCGATCGCGGTCTTCGCGCTCCTGACGCTCTGGTGGGCCTGGCACCGGTTCGGGACCAGCCGGGTGACGAGCGGCGGCGCGGTGCGGGCCGTCGGGATCGTCGGGCCGGTGCTGCTCGTGGTGGTCGGCGTCGTCTCGATCATCGAGGTCGTCATCATCGGCCACGCCGGAGCCGAGTCCGTCTGGAAGGGGTAGCAGACACCTCTTCAGCACCACGGTCATCGGGGCACGTCCGCTGGCGGCACGACGCACACCGGAGCAGATGCCCGGTGGATGAGCGCCTCTCCGACGGACCCCGTCAGGAACGCACCGAGCGCCGAGCCGTGGCGACGTCCGACGACGACGAGCGATGCCGTGGTGGCGGCTCGGGTGAGTACCTCGGACGGTCGGCCCTGCCGGAGCTCACCGCGCATCCGCAGGTCTGGGTGCGATCGGCTCACCGCCCGGATCGCGGCGTCGAGCTCGAGTTGCCCCTCGTGCTCCCACAGCGGGCGGTCTCGTTCGAGGTACACAGCACCGAACGGTGAGACGCTCGTCGGCGGCTCCCACGCGCGGGCCAGGACGAGTCCGTCGCGGGTGCGTTGCGCGCACCGGGCAGCGAACGCGAGCGCCGACGAGGCAGTTCGGCTGTCCACGCCCGCGACGACCGCGTCGTCGACGCGACCGGGACGCCAGTGTTCCGGGACCACCACCACCGGAGCGGTGGCGTGTGCGACGACCCGTTCAGCGACGCGGCCGGTGAGGGACGCCCAGAGTCGCTCGGACCGACGCCCGCCGATGACCAGGACGTCCGTGTCGGCTGCGTCGCCGAGCAGGCGTGCGACGGTGGGTCCGCTGACGACGGCACGCTCGACGCGGAGACCGGGGTGTCGCTCCCGGAGTCGGTGCTCGGCGATGGTGAGTCGTCCCGTCGAACGGTCGAGGGTCTCGCCGCGCGGCTCGTGGACGGTCTCCAGTCGGACGGTGTCGGTGTCCTGGACGACCCCGTCGACCCAGTCGAGGCTGTTCCACGCCGCGTCCGAGTCGTCCACGGCGACGGTCCAGCAAGTCGGCTCGGGCATGGCGGTCCTCTCGTCGAGTGCAGTCCCGACACTGCTCGCCCGGTCCTCGCTCCGCCAGGTCCTTGGTCCCCCGACGGTCCGCGCGACGTCCGCCGGGACCGAAGACCCTGCCGAGTGTCCGAAGACCGTGCCACCGTCGCGTCGCACGGTGCGGGCCCGCCGCCCGGCCACGACGAGGAGCCCCGCATGGACGACACGACGATCGAACAGGTCCACCGGTGGTGGCGCGCCGCGAACTACCTCGCCGTCGGACAGATCTACCTGCTCGACGACCCGTTGCTCCGACGTCCACTCATCCCGGAGGACGTCAAACCCCGGTTGCTCGGGCACTGGGGGACGACACCGGGGCTGAACTTCGTGCACGCGCACCTCAACCGCGTGATCCGCGAACGGGCGCTCCGCACGCTCTTCGTCTGCGGCCCCGGACACGGCGGTCCTGCCGTCGTGGCGAATGCCTGGCTCGACGGCACCTACAGCGAGCTGTACCCGGCGGTGTCCCAGGACGAGGACGGCATGCGACGACTCTTCCGCCAGTTCTCGTTCCCCGGCGGCATCCCGAGCCACGCGGCTCCGCAGACACCGGGCTCGATGCACGAGGGCGGAGAGCTCGGCTACGCCCTGTCGCACGCGTACGGCGCGGCGTTCGACGACCCGACACTCCTCGTCGCAGCCGTCGTCGGGGACGGCGAGGCCGAGACCGGTCCGCTCGCGACGAGCTGGCACTCGAACAAGTTCGTCGATCCGCTCCGCGACGGGGTCGTCCTGCCGATCCTCCACCTGAACGGGTACAAGATCGCGAATCCGACGGTGCTCGCCCGCATCCCCGAGTCCGAGCTCGTCGACCTCATGCGCGGCTACGGCCACCAGCCGTTCGTCGTCTCCGGCGGGTTCGACGGCGAGGACCCACACGCGGTGCACCGGCGGATGGCCGAGACCCTCGACGTGGTCCTCGACGAGATCGAGCGGATCCGCCGGGATGCACGCGACGGCACGCTCGAGGGACGACCGCGGTGGCCGATGATCGTGCTGCGCACCCCGAAGGGCTGGACCTGTCCGCCGGTGATCGACGGGAAGCCCGCAGAGGACAGCTGGCGGTCGCACCAGGTGCCGCTGTCCGATCCGCGGCACTCGGCGGAGCACCTCGCCGTGCTCGAGGAGTGGATGCGCTCGTACCGCCCCGAGGAACTGTTCGGACCCGACGGTTCCCCGGCCTCGGACATCCGTGCCCACGCTCCTGCAGGCGACCTGCGGATGAGCGCGAACCCGGTCGCGAACGGAGGCCTCGTGCGCACCGACCTGCGCATGCCCGACTTCCGCGACCACACCGTCGTGGTCGAGCGCCCCGGAGCCACCTCGAGCGAGCCGACACGTGTGCTCGGCCGCTGGCTGGCCGACGTGGCGCGGGCGAACCCGACGACCTTCCGCGTCTTCGGTCCCGACGAGACGGCATCGAACCGGCTCGACGCCCTGTACGACGTGACGGACAAGCAGTGGAACGCCGAGCTGCGGTCGACCGACGAACACCTCGCACCGCACGGCCGCGTGATGGAGATGCTCAGCGAACACCAGTGCGAGGGCTGGCTCGAGGGGTACCTGCTGACCGGACGCCACGGCGTGTTCGGCACGTACGAGGCGTTCGCGCACGTCGTCGACTCGATGCTGAACCAGCACGCGAAGTGGCTCGCCGAGAGCCGGAAGGTGCCGTGGCGGCGGCCCGTCTCGTCCTTGAACTACCTGCTCTCGTCGCACGTCTGGCGCCAGGACCACAACGGGCTCTCGCACCAGGACCCCGGGTTCATCGACCACGTCATGAACAAGCGGCCGGAGGTCGTCCGCGTGTACCTGCCGTTCGACACGAACACCCTCCTGTCGACCTTCGACCACTGCCTCCGGTCGGTCGACTACGTCAACGTCGTGGTCGCCGGGAAGCAGCCGACGCCGGACCTGCTCACCGCCGAGGAAGCCGTCGCGCACTGCACCCGCGGACTGGGCATCCTGCCGTGGGCCGGCACCGAGGTCGACGGCGAGGAGCCGGACGTGGTGCTGGCCTGCGCCGGTGACGTCCCGACCCTCGAGGTCCTGGCAGCGGCGTCGATCCTCCGCGACGACGTGCCGGGACTCCGGGTCCGGGTGGTCAACGTCCTCGACCTGATGCGCCTGACGAGCCCCGAGCAGCACCCGCACGGCATGCCGGACGAGGCGTTCGACGCCCTGTTCACGCGCGACCGCCCGGTCGTCTTCGCCTTCCACGGGTACCCGTGGCTCATCCACCGGCTGACGTACCGCCGGGCCGCGAACGCCGACATGCACGTCCGCGGGTACGTCGAACAAGGTACGACGACGACCCCGTTCGACATGCTCATGCTCAACGACCTCGACCGCTTCCACCTCGTCATCGACGTGCTCGACCGAGTCCCCGGGCTGGCCGTCCGGTACGCCGGACTGCGCCAGCGGATGCAGGACGCGCGCACCGATGCACGAGCGTGGACCCGCAGCCACGGCGAGGACGTGCCGTCGGTGGCCGACTGGCGCTGGTCGGCATGACGTGGGCGACCGCCTACAGGGTCAGCGCACGATTGCGACGGCGGTCCGGGAGGCGCGGATCACCTGGTCGACGACGGTCCCGCGCTGTCGGTGGTGCGGCCCGGTGCCCAGGACGAGCAGCGCCGCTCCGTCCGCCGCGTCGACGAGGCGGCGGGCGACCGGGCCCTCGACGAGCTCGCGGTGCACGTCGACGTCGAGCAAGCCGAGGAACGCGTCCTCGACGCGCTCCTCGAGCATCTGCAGTTCGCGACGACGCGCGTGTTCGTCGTCGTGCCCTGGTGGCGACCAGACGGCGACCGCGCGCAGCGTCGTACCGGTGCGCCGCGCCTCCTGGCCCGCGAACCGGAGCGCGGCGTCCGACCCGGACCGGACGTCGACACCGACCACCACACCGCGTCCCGTCGGCGCGTCCGTCGGCACGGCGACGACGGTGCACGGCGCAGCGTCCACGAGCCGCGCGGCGATCGACGGGCGCCGACCGCGGGCGTCGGGCACGACGTCGTGCCCGACGACCAGGACGCACTCGGCGTCGACCGCTCCCAGGAGCACTGCGACCGGGCCCCCGCGGTGCACCTCGACGTCGAGGTCGATGCCGTGCGCGCTCGCGGCCGTTGAGACGCCCGTGCGGACACCGAGGTCAGCGTCACTGAGCGCCGGCGATCCCGCGTCGTCGGGCACGGCGTGCACGACGACGAGCCGTCCCACGGAGCCCGTCACCCGCGCCGCGGCCCACCGCAGTGCTGCGCGGGACCCCGTCCCCCCGTCCCACCCCAGAACGATCCGCGTGGTCATGGTCGACCGCCTCTCCCGGCACCGCTCCGGGCGCCGTCCGAAGTACGTTCCGCGCAGAGCGGGCGTCCGACCAGTGGCCTTGGTCCCCCGGCCCGAGCGGGACCTTGGACCCTGCCCGGGCACGGTCCGGGCACCGTAGCGTCGCGTCGACCGAAGCGGTGCGAGCCGCCGGCGACGCACCGTGCGTCCGCCAGGGAAGGGAACGATCATGACCGCGTACACCGTCGCGATCGACGACACCGTCGCCGGCTGGAAGACCGTCGAGTGGACCGTGGACACCGTCGACCCGGCAGTCGACAGCGTCCGGCTGCTGACCGTCAGCGAGTTCTACGGCGAGGCGCTGACACGGTCGGAGCACCGGCTCGACGCCGCCGAACAGCGCCTGCGCACCGTGCACCCGGGTCTCGCGGTCACCCACGACGTCACGGGCGGCCCGACGGCCGACCGGCTGGTTGCCGACGCCGCCCTCGGGGACGTCCTCGTGATCGGCGCACGGCAGGTGCACACCCTCACCGCGGCCATCACGGGGCGGGTGGCGGAACGGGTCGTGGCGCACGCCACCACGCCGGTCGTCGTCGTCCCCGAGGAGTGGGAGCGCAGCGACGGGCCGGTCGTGGTCGGTGTCGACGGCCGGTCTGCCGCGTCCGCGCTCGCGTGGGCCGCCGACGTCGCCGAGCGACGCAGCAAGGACCTCGCCCTCGTCCGGGCATGGGCGGTCCCGACCGCGATGGCGCCCTACGCCAACATCTACCTCGAGGAGGACCGCGTGCTCTGGTCCAACGAAGCCGACATCGAACTCCGCGCAGCCCTGCGGGCGGTCGGTGAGGCGCACCCTGCGCTGCGCGTCGACGGGTCGTCGGTCGAGGGCCAGCCACGCGACGTGATGCTGCAGTCGTCCCGCGGTGCGTCACTCGTGGTCGTCGGACGGCGCCACCGGACCGCCCTCGGCGGCTTCCTCGCCGGGTCCGTCGGCGAGCGGCTCATGCACCGCGGGCACGCGCCCGTGTGCATCGTCCCCCAGCCGCGCCGGGCAGCCGGGTCCGACGACCGCACCGGCGAGCCTGCACACGCCGAGGCACGGTGATGCGCGACGGGAACGGCGTCACGACCGAGCACATCGTCGTCGGCGTCGACGAACACGACGCGAGTGACCGCGCGGTCGACTGGGTCGCGGTGCGGCGGGTGATCCCCGGCAGCCGGATCAAGATCGTCACGGTGGCGAACGGGTGGGGCGGTGACGTCACCGTGCTCGACCGCCGACTGCAGCGGTCCGCCGAGCGCCTCACGGGTGCGCATCCCCGGGTCGAGGTCACCACGGCCACGTTCTTCGGAGCGCCGGACCGCGTCCTGGTCGAGACCGCGGCCAAGGCCGACCTGCTCGTCATCGGCTCCCGACGCCAGCACCGCGTCCGCACCGCGCTCGACGGCTGGATGCCGGAGCGCGTCCCGACGCTGTCGACCGTCCCGACGGTCGTCGTACCCGAGGACTGGCGTCCGAGCCACGGCGACGTCCTGCTCGGCGTCGACGACGCGAGCGGTGACGTTGCGCTCCGGTTCGCCGGCGCGCAGGCCGTCCGGGACCACCGGCGTCTGACCCTGGTCCGGGCGTGGAAGTCGCCGGTGAGCGCCCGCGTCGGGGGGCTCAGCGTCCTCGAGGACCCGAAGTTGCTCCAGGAACACGCCCGCAGCGTCCTCCTCGACGCCGAACGGCTCATCCACATCCGCTTCCCCGGCCTCCAGCACCGCCCCCTGCTCGAGGAAGGTGACCCCGCTGAGGTCCTCGCGCGACACGCGGCCGACGCCTCGGTGATCGTCCTCGGACGGCAGCACCGCTCGGTGCTCGGCGGGCTGTTCTTCGGGTCCACCGCGCACGAGCTCATCGCCGGTTCACGGACACCGGTGTGCATCGCACCGCTGCGGACGCCGACCCCGGACGGGCGATGACGACGCCGCCCGTCGTCACCGAGGCGTCGCGCTCGCCCGGACTCAGTGCGGCCGACGCCGCCGGTCGCCTCGACACGGACGGGCCCAACGTCGTCGCGTCGTCGTCCCCGAAGCTGTGGCGGATCGTGGGGACGCAGTTCCGCAACGTCGTGCTCGTCCTCCTGCTCGTCACGGCAGCCGTGTCCGGCACGCTCGGACAGGTCCAGGACGCAGTCGTCATCCTCGTCATCCTCGCGCTGAGCGTCGGGCTCGGTGCCTGGAACGAGTACCGGTCGGCACTCGTCTCGTCCGCGATGGGCGATCGGCTGCGGCACACCGCCCGGGTGCTCCGCGACGACGCCTGGACCACCGTCGACGTCCGGTCGGTCGTCGTCGGCGACCTCGCGCGCCTCGGCGTCGGCTCGATCGTCCCCGCGGACTGCGTCGTCGTCTCGGCCACGGATCTGCAGTGCGACGAGAGCGTCCTCAGCGGTGAGTCCCGACCGGTCGCGCGTGCCACGGGCGACCGGGTGCTGCAGGGCGCGGTCGTCGTCGCCGGTTCCGCCGAGGCCGAGGTGCGTGCCACCGGAGCCCGAACCGAGTTCGGCGGGATCGCGGCAGGGCTCCGCACCCGTGCACCGGAGACGTCGTTCCAGGCGGGCCTCGCGCGCTTCTCGGTCGTCCTCGTCTGGATCGCCGTCACGCTCATGCTGCTCATCGTCGTCTCCGGCATCGCGTTCTCCCGGCCCCTCCTCACCACCGTGCTGTTCGCGCTCGCGATCGCGGTCGGTGTGACGCCGCAGCTCCTGCCTGCAGTGGTGAGCACGGCGCTGGCGGCAGGCGCGCGCAGTCTCAAGCGATCGGACGTCCTCGCGAAGCGCCTCGTCTGCGTCGAGGACCTCGGCGGCGTGGACGTGCTCGTCACGGACAAGACCGGGACGCTCACGTCGGGCGGCCTGCGGTTCCACAGCGCGATCGGACCGGACGGGCGACCGGACCCCAGGGTGCTCGCAGCCGCGCGCGCGACCGTGCCCGACGACGTCGCCGCTGCGGGGGCCGCGGGCGCCTCGGTCGCCGACGTCCTCGACCGCGAGGTGCTCGCCGCAGCGCAGCAGGCGGGGATCCCCACGATGGACGTCCTCGCGACGCAGCCGTTCGACCACGAGCACATGCGGTCCTCCGCTCTCGTCCGCCAGGCCGATGGATCGCGGCTGATCCAAGTCAAGGGTGCGCCCGACGTGGTCGTCCCGACCTGCCGCGACGTCCCGAGCACCGCGGTGACCGTGCTCGACCGGCTCCGTACCGAAGGCCATCGCGTGCTCGCCGTCGCGGTCGCCGACGTCGACCACGACACCCGGACCGCCGACCCGGACACGGCGGGGGTCGCACTCGCGCTGCTCGGCTTCGTCGTGTTCGAGGACCCGCCCCGCCCCGGGGTCGCCGACGCCGTCGCGGCGCTCCACGGGCTCGGTGTCCGGATCGTCGTGGTGACCGGCGACGATCCCGTGGTCGCCGAACAACTCGCCCGGAGCGTCGGCATCCCGGTGGAGGTTCCGCTGCTCGGTTCGGCGCTGTCGGGGTCTGAGCTCGCCGGACGCGTCCTCGCCGCCGGCGTGGCGGCTCGAGTGCGTCCTGCCGACAAGGCCGTCGTCGTCCGGGCCCTGCGGGCGTCCGGCCGGACGGTCGCGTTCCTCGGCGACGGGGTGAACGACGCCCTCGCCCTGCACGCCGCCGACGTCGGTATCTCGGTGCTCACGGCGACCGACGTCGCCCGGGACGCCGCCGACGTGGTGCTCCTCGACAAGGACCTCGCGGCTGTCGCCACCGCCGTGCGGACCGGCCGCCGAGTCTTCGCGAACACCCTCAAGTACGTGATGATGGGCACCTCGTCGAACATCGGCAACATGCTCAGCGCCGCCGTCGCCGCGAGCTTCCTGCCGTTCCTGCCGATGCTGCCGGCGCAGGTGCTGTTGAACAACCTGGTCTACGACCTCGGACAGCTGACCATCCCCACCGACCGGGTCGACCCCGAACGCCTCGCCGCGCCGTCGCGGTGGGACGTCGGAGCCGTCCGGCGGTTCATGCTCACGTTCGGTCCGGTGAGCTCCCTGTTCGACTTCGTCACCTTCGCCGTGCTGCTGGGCATCGTGCACGCCGGTCCGGACGAGTTCCGCACGGTCTGGTTCGTCGAGTCGCTCATCACGCAGTCGCTGGTGGTGTTCGTCATCCGGACGAACCGGGTGCCGTCGTGGCGGAGCCGCCCAGGACGCTGGCTGGCCCTCGGTGCGCTCGGCTCGGCGACGATCGCGATCGCGATCCCGCTGACTCCCCTGGGACCCCTGGTCGGGTTCTCGTCGCTCTCCTGGCCGCTGCTCGCGATGATCGGCGTCATCGCGGTCGCCTACCTCGCGCTCGCCGAGGCCTTGAAGGCCCTCCTGTTCCGCTTCGTGTTCCGGGGGCCGTCGGCAACCCACCACGCCACCCACCACGTCCGTCGTACCGCCGCTCGGTTCGGACCGTCGCGGTGATCCGCGCGGCCGCACTCCGCCGACGGAGTAGATTCAGCCGGGACTCCGCAGGGAAGGGGTGCCCGACGATGCCCGACGAACTCGAGTTCCCGGACGGCCCCCGGTCTGCCCTCGAACGCACCATCGAGGAACTCGTCGACCGTGCTCAGGACGTGCTCCGCACCCAGGGACGCCTCCGTCACCTGCTCGCTGCCAACCGCCGCATCGTCGAACACCTCGACCTCGAGGACACGCTCCGATCGGTCGTCCACGCCGCCGTGGAGCTCGTCGGCGCCCGGTACGGAGCACTCGGCGTGATCAATCCGGACGGCACCGCCCTCGAACGGTTCATCCACGTCGGCATGGACGCCGAGCTCGTCACACGCATCGGGCACCCGCCGCACGGCGAAGGTCTCCTCGGCGCGGTCGTCCACGAGCACGCGGCGATCCGCATCGACTCCATCGCCGAGGACCCCCGTTCGGCAGGGTTCCCGGACGGGCACCCGCCGATGGAGGGGTTCCTCGGTGTCCCGGTCCGGGTCAGGGACACCGTCTACGGCAACCTCTACCTCGCGAACCCGTCACGTGGTCGGTTCACCGACGAGGACGAGGAGCTCGTCGAGGCACTCGCCGCGACCGCCGGCGTCGCGATCGACAACGCCCGCCTCTTCGACGAGGCACGGCAGCGCGAGCGGTGGACGACTGCCGCCGCCGAGGTGTCAGCCGCACTCGTCGGCGACGAGACGCTCGAGGACGTGCTGACGCTCATCGCCGACCGGGTGACCGCCTTCGTCGACGCCGTGCTCGTCTCGGTCGTCGAGCCGCGCGGTGCCCCGGACACGATCCACGTGGCGGTCGCCGTCGGCACCGGTGCGGCGGGGGTGCAGGGCAGGGACTACCGTGCCGACGGATCGCTCGCCGGGCGGGCGATGGCGACGGGGTCGGTGGTCGCCGACCCGACCGGAGCTGACCTGCCCGCGTACGCCTGGGCGCCGACGCTCGGCCCGACGCTCGCCGTACCGCTGCGCGACGGCAGCACGCCGCTGGGCGCCCTGATGATCTCCCGCGGCCCCGGCGCCCGGCCGTTCTCCGGGACGGAGGCCGAGATGGCCGACGAGTTCGGACGGCAGACGAGCGTGGCGCTCGCCGTCGCACGCGGACGGAAGAACCGCCGACTCCTCGAGCGCGCCGAGGACCGTGGCCGGATCGCCCGGGACCTGCACGACCACGTCATCCAGCGGCTCTTCGCCGCGGGGTTGTCCCTCCAGGCGACGGCCCAGCGTGCCCCCGAACAGGTCCGCGAACGCATCGACACGCAGGTGACCGTCATCGACGAGGCGATCGGCGAGATCCGCACCGCGGTGTTCGCCCTCGGCACCCCGGACCGCCACGGACCACGCACCGCCCGCGATCGTCTCCTCGACGTCGTTGCCGAACTCGGGCCCGCGCTCAGCACTGCGCCCCGGATCGCGTTCGCGGGGCCGGTCGACACCGTGGTCACCGGTGACCTGGCGCTCGACGTGGCGGCCGTCGTCCGCGAGTCGCTCGCGAACGTCGCCCGACACGCTCCCGAAGCGAGCTGCCGGATCGAGGTCTCGGTCGACGACGAGGCCGTCCAGGTCCTGGTCGAGGACGACGGGCCAGGCCCCGGCGACCGCGCGCGACGGAGCGGCACGGCCAACCTCGCTGTGCGGGCACGGCTGCGCGGGGGCGAGTACCGGCTGGACGAGGGCCCCGAGGGCGGGACGCGCGTCCGGTGGACCGTCCCGATCGGACACGGAACGGAGCCATCATGACCACACGGGTGTTCCTCGTCGACGACCACGAGATCGTCCGCCGAGGCGTCGCCGACCTCATCGACGCCGAACCCGACCTCGAGGTGGTGGGTGAGGCCGGCACGGTCCGCGACACCGTCGGACGCGTCGCTGCGACCCTGCCCGACGTGGTCGTCCTCGACGTACGACTTCCCGACGGCAGCGGCATCGACGCCTGCCGCTCCGTCCGTTCCGCCTTCCCGGACATCGTGTGCCTGATGCTCACCGCCTACGATGACGACCGCGCGATGCAGGCCGCGATCCTCGCCGGCGCCGCGGGCTACGTGGTGAAGGACATCCGCGGGCAGACCCTGCTCGAGGACATCCGGCGCGTCGCCGCGGGTCGTCGGCTCCTGCCCACCGCAACCGTGCCGGCGACCGTCGAACGACTGACCAGCGACGTCCGCGACGACGTCCCGGAGCTCACCATGCGCGAACGGCAGGTCCTCGAGCTCATCGCCGGCGGCCTCACGAACCGACAGATCGGCGACCGGCTGGGCCTGGCGGAGAAGACCGTGAAGAACTACGTCTCCGGGCTGCTCGCGAAGCTCGGACTGGAACGGCGGACGCAGGCGGCCGTGTACGGCGCCGACCACGGCGTCCGCGACCATCGGCGCTGACGCCACGGGACCATCGGCCCTGCCACGACGACGTCCCAGCGGGGATCGTGATCACCTCGCTGACCCGCCGAGGGGACCTTGCCGATGACCACGACGCTCGACCGCACCACGACGACCGCCGCAGGACAGCGCGCCGCATCGCGAGCCGCCTGGTCGGCCCTCAGCACCGCCGATCGGGCTCGACTGCTCGCGGAGTGCAGCGGCATCGCGGTCGGTGGGACCAGCCGACACGCCCTCGCCGACGGCCCGCAGGACCCTCGGTCGCACGAGGAGCAGATCGGCGGCGGTGACCTCCCCTCCCGGTGCGATCGCGTCCTGCACGACGTGGCAGCGCACGCTGCGGCGATCCCGGCCGGCTCGGTCCGGTCCACGCTGGTCCGCACCGAAATCGTCGTCGACACCGGGTTCCCCCTCGAACTCGCGACCCTGCACCTCGCCGCGGCGCTGATCGCCGACGAGACCGTCCTGCTCGGTCTGTGCGGGCCCGTGACGGCGGGTACGCTGCGCTACGTCCGAGCCGTCGCGGCTCTCCTGCCCGGCGGCGTCCTGCGTGTCAGCCGCGGCGACCGGCTGGTCAGCGGTGGCACGGATCGCGTGGTCTGGCTGTCGTCGGACTGCGTCACGGACCGCTCGCCGGTGACGCGCGGGCTCGCGGTCGTGGCGGCGCTGACGACCTCCCGGCAGATCGTCGACGGGACCTCCGACCCTGCCCGTCCTGCGACGGCACCGACATCGTGACCGTGCGGGCGTCGACACGACGAGGGACAGGTCGTCTCGTCCCGCACCCACCGGAAAGGCCGACCATGCAGGCAGCAGTCGTCCACGCACTCGGGCAGCCCCTCGTCGTCGAGGACCGACCACTCCCGGATCCCGGACCAGGGCAGGTGCTCGTCCGGATCGAGGCATCGGGGCTCTGTCACACCGACATCCACGCGGCGCACGGCGACTGGCCGGTCCGCCCGACCCCGCCGTTCGTCCCCGGGCACGAGGGTGTCGGCATCGTCGAGGCGGTCGGGCCCGACGTCACCGAGCGGAGGGTCGGCGAGCGGGTCGCGCTCCCCTGGCTGGGGCACGCGTGCGGCGCCTGCCGCTACTGCATCGACGGCCGCGAGACGCTGTGCGAGCAGCAGCAGAACACCGGCTACTCGATCGACGGCGCCTTTGCCCAGTTCGCGGTGGCGGACGCGAAGTTCGCGGTGCCGGTGCCCGCCGGGGTCGACCCGTGGGACGCGGCACCGCTCACCTGCGCCGGCGTGACCACGTACAAGGCGCTCAAGGTTGCACACGTCGTTCCGGCCGAGACCGTCGCCGTCTTCGGCGTCGGCGGCCTCGGACACCTCGCGGTGCAGTACGCCCGGGTCGTCGGTGCCGACGTGATCGGGGTCGACGTCGAACCCGAGAAGCTCCGACTCGCGCGGGACCTCGGCGCCGACCACACCGTCGATGCATCGTCCGGCGACGCCGCGGCGCAGGTGCAGGAGCTCGGCGGTGCCGACGTCGCCGTCGTGCTGGCCGCGTCCGCCGCGGTGTTCGAGCAGGCCTTCGCGTCCCTGAAGCGCGGCGGTCGACTCGTCTGCGTGGCGCTGCCGGCGGACGGGACGATGTCGATCCCGATCTTCGACACCGTCCTCAAGGGCATCTCGATCATCGGGTCGATCGTCGGCACGCGGCAGGACCTCGCCGAGGTGTTCGCACTGCACGCGGCCGGTCGAACCCGTGTCGTCTCCGTCCGTCGTCCGCTGGCCGACGTGAACGAAGCGATGGCGGACGTCCTCGCGGGACGTGTGCCAGCACGCATCGTGTTCGAGTTGCCGGCCGTCGAACGCGAGGCCGTCGTGCTCGGACCGGACGAGCGGGTCGGGCGATGACCACCGCCACTCTCGGTTCCGTCGACCGATCCCTCGACCCCGGGGAGTGCTGGGCCCTCCTGGCGAGGACCGCTTCAGCTCGGTTGGTGCACGGCCGGGTCTCCGCCGTGACGGTCGTCACGGTCGACCGTCGTCGCGCGCGCATCACCGTCGACCTCGGTGGGACGGTGTGCGGACGCGAGGCTGCGCTCCTCGAGATCGGCGACCAGGGCCGCGGTGGCGGGTGGAACGTCATCGTCGTCGTCGGCACGGGACCGGTGACCACCGTGCCCCGTCCCGGCTTCGACCCGGCCTCGCGGCGCATGGTGCTCGAGGTCACCGAGGTCAGCGGCATCGTCTTCGCCCCTGACTCCCGTCAGCAGCCGACACGACCGGCGGTCGCCGCATGACCACGCCACCGTCGACACCCACCACGCCACCGGACCGGGTGCCGGACGACGAACTCGTGGTCCGACTCGACGCCGACCAGTGCTGGGAACGGCTGCACCGCTCCCGGACCGCGCGCGTCGCGTTCCGCACCGAGGAATCGCTCGAGGTGATCCCGGTCAACTACGTGGCCGAGGACCGTCGGCTCGTGTTCGCCACGTCGAGCACCGTCATCCTCGACGCCGTGCACGCCGGCCGCGAGATCGTGATGGAAGCCGACGAACACGACGGCTGGACCGCCTGGAGCGTCGTCGCGAAGGGCACCGCGCACCTGCCGGACACGCGCAACGTCACCGCCCAGCGGCTGCGGTCGATGCTCGCCACCCCGAAGCGTGCCACGGTCGTCCTGGAGCCCACCTCGATCACGGGACGGCTGTTCGACCAGGCCGCCCCGTGAGTCGCGTCCGTGACGCGACCAGCAGGACGGACGGGAGGCGCGGTGCGGGCCCGCACCGCGCCTCCCGTCCGTCGTCGGCGTGCGTCGACGACCATGGCGAGGCGGCGGGACCTTGGCCACTCGGTGGGCAGCCGGGCGACCACGAGGATGGCCGCATGGACACCCGCGCAGACCGCCACGTCGCACCGCTGACCGCCCGTGATCGGATCCTCCGAGCCTGGGCAGCCGAACGCTCCCTCGATGCCAGCTCCCTCGACGTCGCGCTGCGGAACGGTCGCGTCGTGCTCACCGGCGACGTCGGCTGCCACAGCGACCGGGTGACTGCCGTCGGACTCGCGGAACAGTGCGCGCCGATGCACGCGATCGAGAACCGGATCGTCGTCCGTGCGTACGTCTGCGACCCCGAGGAGACCGACGCGGACGTCGGGGCCCGGGTCGCACGCGCGATCGCGCTGGTCGCACCGCGGACCGCCGTCGCCGTCCGTGTCCTCGACCACGTCGTGACCCTCGCCGGGTCCGTCGCCTCCGTGGCGGAGCGCCGCGCGGTCCACGCCGCCGCTGCCCGGTGCAGCGGTGTGCACTTCGTCATCGACCAGCTGACGGTCGCCCCGGTCATCGGCTGATCGGCGTCAGCCCTGCTCGAGCGGGACGACGCACAGCGCCGTCGTCGACTCCGCCATCAGGTCCTGCGCGACCGATCCCAGGACCTCGCCGCCGAAGGTGGACCGGTGCCGACGCCCCACGACCACCAGCCCGTGGTGTTCCGCCGCCACCGCGACCGTCCCTCCCGGGGCGCCGCGGAGCAGCTCAGTACGGACGATCAGCGCCGGCGAGGCGGCAGCGATGCGGGTCGCTACCTCGTCGAGCACGGCCTGTGCGGCCGCCCGTTCGACGACCGGCGACTCCACCACGGCGGCGACCACGGGCGGCCCGACCGGCGCGGACTCCTGCCACGTGTGCACCACGCGGAGCACCGCACCGTGCCGACCGGCCTCGGTGATCGCGAAGTCGACGACCTCGGGCGCGGTGTCCGCGTCCACGGCGAGTACGACGTCGGCGTCGAGCTGGCCACTCGGCCAGTCGTCCGGGACGATGACGGTCGGGACGTGCGACGCCCCGGCGATCCGGTCGGGCAGGAGCCCGGTGAGCGCGGACTGCAGGCGACGACGACGGTGGCTGCCGACGACGAGGAGGTCGTCCGGCCGTGCGGCGTCGACGAGCGCATCGACGATCGGCGCCGGCGGCGCGCTGAGCTCGACCTCGGTCCCCGGCGCCGACTGCAGCACGAGGGAGCGTCCCGCTACGAGCCGGTGGTGGGTCCAGCCCTCCTCGGGCTCGAGCGGGTCGACCGCGCGCACGATGCGGACGCGGCAGGCGTGCCGGGCGGCGCGCTCGGCCACCCACCGGAGCGCGGTCCAGCTCGCCTCGGTGTCGTCCAGGCCGATCGTGATCCGTTCGACGTCTTCGTGCATGTTCCGCTCCGTCCGGTCCGACGGGCGGTCGCCCGTCGTCGTGACGCTACGTCCGCCGCGCCGCGTCGCCGAGAGCCGAAGGTCCCTGCGGACCGCGTCAGATCGCGGACCACCCGCCGTCCGACGGCAGCACCGTTCCGGTCACGTTGGCCGAGTCGTCGCTCAGCAACCACGTGATCGCCGCGGCGAGCTGCTGCGCCGTGGCGATCGGCGGCACGTTCGTCTGCAGGTACGGCCCGAGCCGTTCGCCAGCGTACTGCGACCGGAACGGCGCCTGGATGCTCGTCGCCACCGCTCCCGGCGCGACCGCGTTGCACCGGACACCGGCGGGAGCGTAGAAGAACGCCGTGCTCAGTGTGAAGCCGTTCACCGCGTGCTTCGACGTCGTGTAGGCGGTCCCCGCCGCGGAGCCGCGCAGTCCGGCCTCGGATGAAACGGTGACGATGCTCCCCGAACCGGCGCGGATCATCGTCGGCAGCACCGCTCGGGTGAGCCGCATGACCGCCGTCAGGTTGACGGCGAGGACACGGTCCCAGACGTCGTCGTCGAGCTCGGCGGTCGGGACGAACCCGTCCATGATGCCGGCGACGTCGGCGAGCCCGTCGATCCGTCCGGCCGCCGCCTCCACGATCCGGTCGATCACCGGTCGGTCGGCGAGGTCCCCCGCGACGGCGACGAGCCGATCCGATCGGGCGCGGGCGACCAGGTCGTCCAACCGATCGGCCAACAGGTCGACGCCGACGACCCGGGCGCCCTCCGCGAGCAACCGTTCGGCCGTGGCCCGGCCGATGCCGGCCCCGGCGCCCGTGACGATCACGGTCCGCCCGGCGAAGCGTCCCGCCGTCGGTGTTGCCGTGGTCCCGCTCGTCGTCTCGTCCATGGTGGTTCCCGTCGCTCGTGTGGGGCAGGTCGGTCCTCACGGGCGATGAGCCCGGCGAGGCACGACGGCCCGCTCGACCGGGGTGTCCGGCCGTTCTCCACCTCAGCGCCGGAGTCAGGGCCGCGCCAGGGTCCTTCGCCCCGGGACGTCACCGTTCCGCGGGACGTTCGGCCCTCCTCGACCGCACGCCCGCCGGTTAGCGTCGCCTCGCGCGCTGAACGCGCGACGACCGCACGCCGCGTGCGCGCGGTCCTGGAGGAGCAGGAGAGCACCATGTCCGTTGAACGGATCCTCATCGGTCTCGACACGTCCCAGGCCAGCTGGACGGCACTGCGGTGGGCGGCGAACCGCGCCGGCGACCATCCGGCGCGGGTCCGGATCGTGCACGCGCTCGAGACGGGCGACACCGATGTGTTCGTCGTGCGCGAGCGCCTCGCCGAGGCCACGGCGTTCGTCCGCGGGACCGCCCCGGGGACCGTCGTCGAGACCTCCGTCGAACGCGGCTTCGCCGCCGACGCTCTCGTGGACGACACGGCTGACGCCGACCTCCTGGTCATCGGAGCGCACCGGGCGCGCCGGGTCCGCTCCGCGCTGACGGCGTCGCTGCCGGAGCGCATCGCGACCAGGGCACCCGTGCCCACCGTCGTCGTGCCGGACGACTGGACCTTCGGCACCGGTCCGATCGTCGTCGGCATCGACGCCGACACCGCCGAGGCCGCGCTCTCGTTCGCGCTGCACGAAGCCCGGCGGACCGGGCGCTCGGTCCGACTCGTGCACGCGTGGCGGGCGACGGCACCCGCCGCCGCGCGTCCGATCGCGTTGCTCGAGGACGCGTCGAGCGCCGACGAACAATCCGCGCGCCTGGTGCTCGGCGCGGCCGAACGCGAGGCCGCGCGGCGTGAACCGACCGTCTCCGTCCGCTCCACCCTCTGGGAGGGCGATGCCGGTGCAGCGCTCGCGAAGGCCGGTGTCGAGGCGTCCCTGGTCGTCGTCGGGCGACGGCACCGGACCACGATCGGCGGCGAGCTCTTCGGGTCCGTCGCACGCGAAGCGATGCACCGGTCGAAGACGCCGGTCGTCATCGTGCCGGTGCCGGCCGACTGACCGGACCGCCGCGGTCCCTGGCAGCGCCCGGGCCAGAGGTGGCACGGAGCGACGCAACGATCGTGACGACGTCGACGACTTCCTGCAGCAGGGCGCCGACCACGGCGGGAACGACGCCCGTCGAGGCGACGAGCATGAGCCCGACCGATGCTCCCATGCCGATCCAGATGCTCTGTCGCGCGATCCGGACGGTCTCGCGGCCGATGCGGACCGCGACCGCAACGCGTTCGACCGACTCGACGAGGATCACGGCATCGGCGGTGTCGCTCGCGGCGGACGCACCGCGGGCGCCCATCGCCACCCCGACGTCGGCGACGGCGAGGACCGGCGCGTCGTTCACCCCGTCGCCGATCATCAGGACGGGCCGCCTCGTGAGCGAACGCACCGAGGACACCTTGTCGCCCGGGCGGCACTCGGCTCGGAGCACGGCGACACCGACGTCCGCGGCCACCGCGTCCGCGGTCGCGAGCGCATCGCCCGTGAGCATCACGACGTCGGTGACCCCCAGCTGCCGGAGCTCGGCGACCGTCGCCCTCGCTTCGGGCCGGATCGGGTCACGGAGCACGAGCGCACCGGCAGGCCGCCCGTCGACGAGCACGTAGGACACGACACGTCCCCCGGGGACGTCGTGCGGCTCGGCCTCCGGAGCACGCCGCCGGGCGAATGCGAGCGTCCCGACGGCGACCTCGTGTCCGCCGACCTGGGCTGCGACGCCGTCCGATTCGGACTCGACCGCGTTCCTGGCACCGCTGGGCGCGATGCCCTCGGCCCGTGCCGCCGCCACGATCGAGTCGGCGAGCGTGTGGGACGAGTACTGCTCCGCGCTGGCGGCGAGCTGCAGGACCCGGCGCCGGTCCGGGCCGTCGGACACGGTGACGACGTGTTCCAGTGTCGGACGGCCGAGTGTGAGGGTGCCGGTCTTGTCGAACACGACCGTGCGTACCGCCGCCAGCCGTTCGAGCACCGACGCGTCCTTGACCACGACGTCGGCCCGTGCAGCGCGCCCGATCCCGCCGAGGAACGCCACCGGGGCAGCGATCAGCATCGGGCACGGGGTGGCGAGCACCAGGACCTCGGCGAACCGTCGCGGATCCCCGGCGAACCACCAGGCCACACCGCCGAGGACGACGGCGAAGGCCGTGAACCACGGCGCGTACCGGTCGGCGAGCCGGACCATCGGCGACCGCGAGGACATCGCCCCGGAGACGAGCGCGACGATCTGCTGGTACTCGCTCCCTGCTGCCGGTCTGCTCGCCCGCAGCAGTACCGCTGCTGCACCGTTGACCGCGCCGCTCGGGACCGTCGCCCCCGCGGACACGCCCACCGGCACACTCTCCCCGGTCAGTCTCGACTCGTCGAACGTCGCCGTGCCCGACACCAGCACGCCGTCGACGGGCACCACCTCGTACGGCCGGACGACGAGCACGTCCCCCACCGCGACCTCGGCGACCGGGACGTCCACGACGGCCTCGCCCGCCGTCCGGTGCGCCGTCTTCGGGGCGTCGGAGAGCAGTCGCGACAGCTGGCTCGTGGCCCGCCGCTGGGCGTGCGCCTCGAGCGCCTCTCCCCCGATGAGCATGAGGACGACGACGAACGCCGCCAGCCACTCGCCGACCGCGAGGGTGGCGGCGATCGCCGTCACCGCCAGCAGGTCGACGCCGAGACGTCCGTGCGCCATCTCCCGGACCATCGAGACGGCAGCGACGAGCGCAGCGGCGAGGGCCGTCACGGTCAACAGCAGCGGCACGACCTCACCGGAGCCCGACCAGGACAGGACGAGCGCAGCGGCCCCCGCCACGGACACCACGACGAGGCGCGTACGGACGAGCGTCCCCTGCGACGACCGTGCCATGGAACCTCCGTCGACGAGCAGCGACGCCGGTCGGCGCCGTCACGAGTGTCGGCGGTCACGGGCGACGGGCCAAGTGCCGAAGGTCCTCCGTCCGTAGCGGACGGTGCGTTCGCGCACGGTTCGCGCGGGTCCGCGGTGGGCTCGATCCGGGATGGACGGGAGGCGCGGTGCGGGCCCGCACCGCGCCTCCCGTCCGACCGTGTGCCGGTCAGTGCGCGTGGTTGCCGGTCCGGGTGGCCACCGCTGGTGTGACCGTGAACCCGTCGATGTTGCGCACCGCGTCGCGGAGGTGCCCCTCGGCGTGAGCCGCGAGGCGCGCGGCCGCGTGCAGATCGGTGTTCGCGACCTCGATCGTCGCGGACCCGGTGAGCCGGTGCCCGATCCAGCGGAGTCGGACATCACGGACGGCGAGCACCCCGTCGGCGTGCTCGAGCGCGTGTTCCGCCCGGCCGACCAGCGCGGGATCGACCGCGTCCATGAGCCGCGCCCCGATCGACCGCACCGTTCCCCAGAGCAGCAGCAGGATGGAGAGCGAGATGAGCAGACCGATGATCGGGTCGGCGAGCGGGAAGCCGAGCATGACGCCGATCGCACCGAGGACCACCGACAGCGATGTGAAGCCGTCGAGTCGGGCATGAACGCCGTCGGCCACGAGGGCCGCCGAACCGATGCGCTGGCCGACGCGGATGCGGTAGATCGCCACGACCTCGTTGCCGGCGAATCCGATGAGCCCGGCGGCGACGAGCAGCCACGGCTCCTCCACCGGCCGCGGGTGGACGAAGCGATCGATCGCCTGCCAGCCGGCGACGACGGCGGAGAGCGCGACGACGAAGACGATGAACATGCCGGCGAGGTCCTCGGCGCGACCGTACCCGTAGGTCATCCGGCGGGTCGCGAGGCGGCGGCCGAGGACGAACGCGATCCACAGTGGCACAGCGGTCAGTGCGTCCGCGAAGTTGTGGATGGTGTCCGCGAGCAGGGCGATCGAGCCGGTGAACGCGACGATCACGGCTTGCAGGATGGTGGTGCCGAGGAGCACGAAGAGACTGATCTTGAGCGCGCGGACGCCGGCAGCGCTGGCTTCCATCGCGTCGTCGATCGAGTCGGCGCTGTCGTGCGTGTGCGGGACGAAGAGGTGCTGGAGGAAACCCCGCACCCCACCGTGCGGATGCGGATGATCGTGTCCGTGATCGTGCGGGTGCGTGTGACCGTGGGTGCTCATGCCCGTCCCGACTCCCCGCGGTGGTGGGGCGGGGCGCCGACCACGTGCTCGGCCTGCTTCACGGCGTCGATCACGAGTTCCGAGGCGTGTTCGTCCGTGAGTCGGTAGAACACCGTCGTGCCCTCGCGCCGCGTCGAGACCATCCGGGCGAGCCGCAGCTTCGCGAGGTGTTGCGAGACCGCTGCCGGGCTCTTGTCCACGACGTCCGCCAGGTGGTTCACGGACATCTCCTCGGCGTTCCGCAAGGCGAGGATGATCTTCACCCGGGTTACGTCCGCGAGCATCGCGAACACCTCGACCGCGAGCTCGACGTACTCCGACTCCGGATCGAGTCCGCATGGTTGCTTGTCTACGTGCACACGCAGACACTAGTACACGAACGGGGCGCGTCGGCACGCCGTCGTGCTGACGCGCCCCGACGCAGACGCTTCGGGTCCATCTGCGTGCGTCAGTGTCGGACCTGATGGCCGTCAGCCAGCAGGGTCGAAGGTCCCGTCGCCGCAGGCGGGCCCCTGAACTGCCCCGGTCCGACCGGAGCACCGGGTTCACAGAGCCGGACGATGAGCAGGATCAGTCCGATGAGGGGCAGGAGCAGCCAGAACACGTTCTGCCAACGACGTCCGGCATCGCGCAGTCGCCGAACCGTGACGGCGAGGGTCGGCACGAACACCACGACCGACCAGACCCCGGACAGCGCCGAGCCGACCATCACGGTCCCCGCGGGCGTCACGACGTTCGCGGCGCCGAGTGCGGTACCCACGACGGCGCTGAACAGGATGAACCACCAGAACTCGGGCCGTGCCGCTCGGCCGCGGAAGTCGGCGACCTTCCGGGCAACCGTCCGCACCGCGTCCGGGAGGTCCATGCCGGTCGGCGGGACGCGCTCACTGTGCTCGGACATGCGATCACTCCTCGGGTCGGGATGCGCCGCCGCCGTGGACCGGGTACCGGTTCCGGACGGTTCGGTGCTGACCAGCGACGGTACGTGGCCGGTCCGTCGGCGCACAGGGCCCTTCGACCCACGGCCCGCAACGGGTCGAGGGACGTTGGCGTCTGTCGGACACGCGGCGTCCGAGGAGCACCGGCGGGGACGAGACGGAAGGATTCGTGATGACCGCGCACGCCACCCCCACGCCGAACGCCGGAGCCGAGGAAACACGACGAGCACCGGTCGCGCCACGGCCGACGGCCTTCCGGTGGTCCGCGATCGTCGTCACAGCGCTGGTCGGCCTGACCGCGGTCGCCGGCGGCCTCGCGCTCGTGGTCGGGTTCGACGCCGACATCCTCGCGCCCGCGTCGAGCGTCCTGGCCGGCAGCGGTTTCAGCTCGTTCCTCGTGCCCGGTCTGCTCCTCGGCGGTGTCGTGGGCGGCACACAGCTGGCCGCCGCTGTCCTGGCGGTCGTGCGGTCCCGCTGGACCGTGCTCGCCGTGACGGTCGCTGCCGTCGTGCTGCTGATCTGGATCTTCGTCGAGACGGCGATGATCCCGTGGAGCGTGCTGCAGGCGGTGTACTTCGCCGTCGGGCTCGGCGAGATCGGACTCGTCCTGGTCGGTCTCGGCCTCCTGTCGGACAGACGGCGACGATGAGCGCGCGCCGTCACGTGGAGGCGTCGGCGATCCCAGCGGATGCAGCGAGGTCTGCCGAGGTCGCCCAGCGCATCGAACAGGCATTGTTCGAGGACGCCTCGTTGGACGCCCACAACGTGCTCGTGATCGTGAGTGGTGACGTACTCGTCCTGCGGGGTCACGTCCGGTCCTGGTCCGAACGCAGCCACATCAACGAGATCGCATGGAACACGCCGAGAGTCTGCGCGGACGTGAACGACCTCGTCCTCTTCGACGACGCCGCTGTGCACGGCCGCCTCCTGCACGGGACGGACCCGATGGACCTCGGTGCGGGCGGCTGCGATGTCGCGAGCAGCACGGACCATCCGCCCGATGACGAGCCGGACACCGAGATCACCCAGCCGGCGGACATGATCGCGTTGTTCCGAGCAGGATGACCGGCCGTGGCACGGACTCGTCTGTTCCCGAGTCGACGCCTCCCGGTCGTCGGCTGGCGATGGTCGTGACGGCCTTCCTCGGGCTCACCGCGATCGCCGGGGGAATCGGCACGGTCACGAGCAGCGGAATGTCTCCGACCGCTCTTCCACCGTCGTGGGCGGACGCGTCGAGCCTCAACGTGGCGTTCGTTCCGGGGTTGCTGCTGTCGATCGTCGTGGGTGGCGCGCAGTTCGTCGCATTCGTCGCGGCCGTGACCAGCGCACGGAGGGGCGCGTGGGCCACGGTGTCCGCGGCACTGACGCTCCTGGCGTGGTGTCTCGTGCAGGCAATCCTGATCGGCGGGGATCTCCGTCAGGCACTGTACGTCGTCATCGGGTTCGTCGAACTCGGCATCGCCGGCGCCGCATTTCGCCCGTCCGTCCAACGGGCTGGTGACTGACGGTTCACGGCTGCTCGCGGTGCCGGCCGTCCGTCGCACGGTCGCTACGCCAGGTACTCCCCCGGGGTGTGGGCACATCCATCAGCGGATCGTGCTCGGTCACCGAGAAGGGCATGCGTCGGACGGACCGCTGCTGGTACAGCAACGACACGTCGCCTCGCAGCGCCAGCTGGGGGCACCCGCCGGGGGCTGCGAGCCGGACGACGTGCACGCGCGTGACCGGCGGGACGTCCTGCCCACACAGGAGTGCGATGCGCAGCACGTCGTCGGGAAGGAAGGTCGTGATGATCCCCAGGTAGCTCAGCACTGCGATCGGTGACGTCGAGGGGATGCCGAGGGTCACGCGGTTTCCTGTGACCACCGCCGCGACCGTGTGGGCGGCCGCGGCGGGCGGCGGGAAGTCCTCGTCGATGACGAGGAACACGTCTCCCACGGGGCCGGCGACGATGATCTCGATCGCATCACTCCGGACACGGACGACGGGCTCGGCGGTCTGCTTCCACGCCGTGGAGGACGCCGCTGCACCAGCGAACGCGGCCGCGATGCCGACAGCGCGGTCGTCGTCGAACCGGGTGAGCGTGGCAGCGGTCGCGCACGCGCGCGCAAGGATCAACGCGCGCGTGCGACCCGGCGCGGCGAGCCACCGCCTGGTGTCCGTGGCGGCCCCCGGCGACGTCTCTCGGTGTCGCGGCACTCGTGCCCGTGGGCCGCGAACGGTCGGTCCGACATCACCGATCTCGATGTCCGTCACGGGTGCTCCTCTGGGTTCCGATCAACGGTGGTGTCCGCAGTGGCATCGACGAGGTCAGGCCGCACCGGTGGTGTGGTCCGCTCCTGTGGTGACGGCGACCCGCTCAGGTGCGGTCGATCCCGTGATCGGGATCCGGCGGGGCTCGGCACGCATGCTGCCCGGATCCACCCCGGCATGTCTGCGTTCAACACGGAGTGATCGCCGTCGCAACTGAGGTCCGTCGGCACGAACCGAGGGCCGCTGCGGCCGTCGAACATCGTCGCCGTCAACCGGTCGAGCTCGCGGAGTGGGTCGAAGTACAGAGCCATGATCTCTCGTTCCTCGCAGGTGTTCATGTGCCGGACGATCCGCCGGTCCGCCGACCCTGGACACGCGGCCAGCTCACGCGGCAGGGTCGTTCGACCCACCGGAGCCCCGGGACCTTCGGCCCTCGTCTCCGGCGCACCCGGAGCGCATCCTCGTCACCAGGCGCAGACAGCGACACTCGAGGCCCTTTGGGTTCACGGGACGGCACGGGACGCTTCCCCGGAAGGCGAACGGACCACAGGACGGTGCTCATCAGAACACCGGCACTGCTCACTGTCTGCGTCGCAGACGTTCCCTCCGCCGGGGCACCGGTCGGATCCCGCACCGTCGTCGAGGAGGTCGGACATCGACTGGGAAAGCGTCGAGTCGTCCAGTCGGGCGGCAGCCGAAGCACACCGCGCCATCGCCACCGAGGCGCGGACGGACGCCGCCGAGTGCGCTCAGGAAGCGCACACGGCCGGCGACGTCGACCTCGCGGTGCTGTGGCTCATGCGCTCGTTGCTGCACCACGCCGTCGCCGCGGACGCTGCCGACATCGCCGAGATCCACGACAGGATCGCCGTGCACGCTGCGCACGTCAGGGACGTGCACAGCGGCCGGCACGGGCAGTGACGTGGGTGGTTCGTGCGGACGGACCCTCGCCGCCCCCGCCGGTACGGGTCACGACCAGGCGCTGAGGACGATCGAGCCACCGAGACGGCCCGCTCGGAGATCACCGACGGCGTCCGGAATTCGTGAGAACGGCAGGACGGTGGCCATCGTCTCCGGCACCATCAGACCAGGGTGCGGGCAACGACTGCGACGGGCCAGGCCGAAGGTCCCGCTCCGACTCGGGACGTTCGCCACTGGTCACCGGGAGTGAGCGCTCGCACGATTTGCTGCATCACCGAGACGCACCGATGGGAGAACGATCATGATGGTCAACTGGGACGGCGCTTGGGGAGGCGTCTGGTCCGTGCTGTGGTCCTTCTTCTGGATCGTCGCGCTCGTCGCGTACCTCTTCGCGCTCTTCGCAGTGGTGACCGACCTGTTCCGCGATCACACGTTGAACGGGTGGTGGAAGGCCGTCTGGGTCGCGTTCCTCGTCTTCGTTCCCTTCCTCACCGTGCTCGTGTACCTCGTCGCACGGGGACGCGGCATGCAGGAGCGGGCCGCTCACCAGGCGGCTCGTGGAGACTCGATCATCGATCCCTCGACTGGGACGTGGCGCGACCCCAGCCCGGCGGAGGAGATCGGCAGGGCGAAGGCGCTGCTCGACGACGGAACGATCACGCCGACGGAGTTCGACGCGCTGAAGACCCGGGCGCTCAGCAGGTGATGCCCGGACCTTCGACCCTGCCGTCGACCGTTCCGTCCCCCGATGCTCGCTCCATGACAACGATGACCCGAACCGAACACCGCTCAGACTCGACGATCAAACACGACGTGCAGCAGGAACTCGACTGGACCCCCGGCATCGAGGCGACTGCCATCGGTGTCGCGGTCGACGACGGCGTGGTGACACTCAGCGGCACCGTCGACAGCTTCTCGGAACGAATCCAGGCCAGCCGGGCAGCGCTCCGTGTGCAGGGTGTCCACGCCCTCGCCGACGACCTCGTCGTGCGTGCCGCGGCACGTGCGCTGCACACCGACGCCGAGATCGCGAAGATGGTCCATCAGGCGCTCGACGCGGACGACACCGTGCCGGCCGGTCACCTGCAGGTCGAGGTCGCCGACCACACCGTCACCCTCCACGGATCAGTCCCGTGGCACTTCCAGCGGCTCGCTGCGATCCGCGACGCCGAGCGCGTTCCCGGCGTCAAGTACGTCCTCAACCACGTGGAGCTCACCCCCAGGCCCACAGCCACGGACACGGAGGCCCGCATCGCGCAGGCGTTCGTCCGTCACGCTCAACTCGACGCGGACCGCCTCGACGTGTCCGTCCGCGACTCCGTGGTCACCCTGACCGGCCGGGTCGGCTCCGCAGCCGAGAAGCGGGAAGCCGAACTCGCCGCATGGCGGTCGCCCCACGTCACCGATGTGCAGAATCTGCTGATCGTGCAACCATGACCCTCCGACGACACGGCGGCGTCATCGTCGCCGGGTACGACGACTCCCTCGGCGGCCGCGCGGCGCTCCACCAAGCAGCAGCACTCGCCCGACTCCTCGACGCAGAGCTCCGCATCGTCATGGTGTGGCGTGAACCCGCAATGTTCGACGACGTCGCCACGGGCCTCGGCGACCTCCCCGCCGACACGGCGGCGGACGACGCCGAACGCATCCTCCGCCGCGCATCCGAAGCCGAGTTCCGTGGCGGGGTACCGCCGTGGGTGCACCTCGAACTCCTGCTCGGTCCCGCCGCCGACGTCCTCATCGAGCAGAGCTCGAACGCGCGGATGCTCGTCGTCGGGAGGAGGTCGCACTCCGGGTTCGTCGGCCTCCGACTCGGATCCGTCAGCGCCCGCTGCAGCGAACACGCCCACTGCCCGGTCCTGGTCGTCCCACCCACGACCCGGCTCGCGGAACACGAGCCGGAGCACGTCACGGCAGGCGTGCAACGCCCGCCCGGATCGGCCCCCGCACCGTGAGAGCGAACGCCTGAACCGGGGCGCGTGTCCGGATCCCGCGAAGTCAGCATCACGAGAAGCGGTGGAAAGACCGTTCCCGCTTGCGTCGCCGCGGGAACGAGAGGACGCTGCGGCTGATGCACCCTTTCAGGGAAGGAGCGTCGCCATGGTTCGACACACGTTCACCGCGGGCCTGCTCGGTTCGCCACGACTCGGCGCGAGCGTCGCGCAGGACGACGCCGAACTCGCGGCGATCCAGCACACCAGGTACGGCGGCGTCTCGGTCACCGTTCTCACGCTGCACCGCACCGATCGCGATGCCCGGACGATGCGGGTCCCCTCGGACGCGGACATCGAGCTCGACGAAGGTGGCCCCGGCACACGAGACAGGCCATCGGGGGCCGCGACGGGACCTTCGGCCTGACCTGACTGCGTGGTACCGCACTACGTTCGCCGAACAAGGTTGCGCCCGCGGCCTCGTGAGCGGTGGAGGCCACCATGACCCGGTACACGGTCGCCGTGGACGACTCGGACGCCGCGCAGGCGGCGGTGGAGTGGCTCGCCGAGGTCGTGGACCCAGGCCTCGACGTGGTCCAGGCAGTCAGCGTGCCCGAACTGGTCGGTGATCTTCCGTCCAGGGCAGAGCACCGCCTCCTCGAGGCGCGAGCCGTCCTGCTCCACCACCAGCCGAGACTGCGCGTCACGACGGACCTCGTCGACGGAGGAACCGTCCGCGGGCTGCTCCGCGGAGGAGCAACAGGGGACGTGCTCGTCATCGGAGGTCGTCAGCGACGACCTCTGCTCGCGGCGGTGCGCGGCCGCGTCGCCGAGCGTGTGGTCGCGGAAGCGACGACACCGGTGATCGTGGTCCCGGAGGAACGCGTCGAGCACGGCGGTCCCGTCGTCGTCGGTGTGGACAGCCGATCCGGAGCCGCCGCACTGGCGTACGCGGGGGCGCTCGCGGCCCGCTGGCACCGGGAGCTCGTCCTCGTCCGGGCATGGCAGTCGCCCTCGACGACGACACCGTTCGGCGCCGTGTACTTCGAAGGCGACCTGTCCACCTGGGAACGGACGGCCGATCTGCAGCTCGAGGCAGCGCTGCACGCCGTCGACGCGGCGCACCCCGACGTCGCCGTCCTCGGACGGCCCCGACGGGGTTCAGCCGGTCACGTCCTGCTGCACGAGTCCGCATCGGCGTCGCTGGTCGTCGTCGGTCGCCGGCATCGGAGCGCCGTGGCTGGACTGCTCTGCGGCAGCGTCGGCGAGACACTCATGCACGAAGCACGCGTCCCCGTGCTCGTCGTCCCGCCGGAAGCGGCGTCGCCTGGCGACCTCAGCCGCCCGACACCGCACGCTCGCAACACGGACTGATCCGTCACCGGGCAGAAGCAGCATCCTCGACACGGAAGGGAACGGACCACCATGGCGGATCGACCTGGATCGACCGTGGTCCGGAACGGACCGTGGGGGTTCGTCTTCGTCTGCGCGTTCGTCGGCGCAGCCGTCTACTTCGTCTCGACGTCAGACGGAACGTTCGGAGGGGTGGTGGTCGGTCTGCTCCGAGCCCTCGTCTGGCCGGCGTACGCGGTCTTCCACGTCCTCGACGTGCTGAGGGCCTGAGGACCGGGCACGGCGGAGTGAATCGACCGGGCCCGTCTCGGCCCGTGCGAGGCGCCCGACCCGTCGCCACGTCGCTGACGCACACGGTCGGCATCCGCGACGGTCCGTCCACTGAGCAGAAATGGTCGAGTCGGATCACCCGACTCGACCATTTCTGCTCACTGAACGCGAGCGAACGCGAACGAACGCGGACGAACGCGGACGCTCGCGAACGCACCCCACCTACCGCTTCAGGTTCGTCAGCTCCTGCAGCACCTCGTCCGAGGTCGTGATGATGCGCGCGTTCGCCTGGAACCCGCGCTGCGCCACGATCAGGTTCGTGAACTCCTGCGACAGGTCGACGTTCGACATCTCGAGCGTGCCGGACGCGAGCTGGCCGACGCCGGGCGACCCCGGAGCGCCGACGGCGGCGTTGCCGGAGTTCGCGGTGGCACGGTAGCCCGAGGCGCCCGTCTTCTCGAGGCCGGCCGGGTTGGCGAACGTCGCGAGGGCGATGCGACCGATGGCGAGCGAGGCGCCGTTCGAGAAGCTGCCGACGACCGTGCCGTCCTTCGAGATCGAGTAGCCCTGCAGCGACCCGGCCTCGTGCCCGTTCTGCGACGCGATCGACGCGGTGTTGAGCGACGCGAACCCGGTGAGCTGGCTCATGTCGACGGTGATCCCGCCGACGGCGAGGGTCCCGCCGCTGGTGAGCGCACCGTTCGCGCCGAAGGCGATCGACGAGGTCGCCTGCGTGCCCTGACCGTCGGTGGCCGTGACGTCCCAGCCGGTCGTGGTGCGCTTGTAGGCGAGCGACATGGTGTGCTTCGCGCCGGAGGCGTCGTACACGGTCGCGTCGCGGGTGATCACCGTGTCGACGGCGGTCTCGGACGGCAGGTTGCCGGTGACGCCGGCGGTGGTGGTGCGGACCGCGGGGGCGGCGGCGTCGAGCGGCAGGACGATGTCCGCCAGCGCGCCGTTCTCGTTGACGACGCCGTTCGTGGCCGGGTAGCCCTGGACGATCTTGCCGTCGGCGGTGACGAGGCGGCCGTCGGCGTCGAAGTCGAACGCACCGGCACGCGTGTAGACGGTGTCGTTGCCGAGGCGGGTGACGAAGAAGCCGTCGCCCGAGATCATCAGGTCGGTGGCCTTGCCGGTGGCCTGCGCGGAGCCCTGGGCGAAGTTCGTCGAGACGCCGGCGACCTGCACGCCGAGGCCGATCTGCGCCGGGTTCGTGCCACCGATGCCGGTCTGCGGTCCGCCGGCACCCTGGGTCATCTGCGACAGGGTGTCCTGGAAGACCGTCGACGACGACTTGAAGCCGACCGTGTTGACGTTGGCGATGTTGTTGCCCGTGACGTCCAGCATCTGCTGGTGCGAACGGAGGCCGGAGATCCCGGAGTAGAGCGAGCGGAGCATGGTGCGTCCTTTCGGAGAACGAGGAAGAAGAAGGGTCAGGAAGCCGGAGCGGTGGTCGTGATGCCGGAGATCACGTCGAGTGCGACCTCCTTGCCGTTCACGGTCACCGTGGGCACGCTGTTCGCGTACGACACGGCCGAGGCGGTCCCGGTGACGGACGTGCCCGTCGTGGCGTCGGTGTAGCTGACCTGCTTGCCGACGAGGTTGGCGGCGGCGATCCGCATCTGCAGTGAGAAGTTCTCGTTCGCCGTCGTGGTCTGGTTGGTGATCTGCTCCATCATCGCGAGCTGCGTCTGCTGGCTGATCATCTGGTTCGTGTCCATCGGTGAGGACGGGTCCTGGTTCTGCAGCTGCGTGACGAGCAGCTTCATGAACACCTCGGAGTCCATCGTCTGCGACTTCTTCGAGGAGGCGTTCGCGGCGAGGGCCGCGGCCTGCGTGGCCTGGTCCACGCTTCCGGTGATGCCGTCGATCGGCATGGTCGTTCCCTTCGGTTCTGCCTGTGCGGGCGAGCGTCGCTCAGGCGAGGACGTCGAGTCCGGCGGTGCGGACGGTGGGCGTGTGGGTGGTGCCGGGTCTGCGCGGGGTGAGCCGTGCCTCCAGGCCGGGGTCGCCGACGTCGGGGCGGAGCGTCCCGGCGGGCTGTCGCTGCTCGCGTCCCGGGGCGTCGCCCGGGTGGTTCTGCGAGGAGAGGTCCATGGTGGTCGACAGGCCCGTGCCCGACGCGTCGCGGCGGAGGTCCGGCAAGACCTGCCGCACCGCTTCCCGCCCTGCGTCGGAGGCCGCGAACAGCTCGACGTGCATCCCGTGCGTCGTGACGTGCGCGCGCACCGTGACCGGGCCGAGCGTGTCCGGCGTCACCTGGACGGTGACGACGTGCTCGCCGGGACCGGCCTGCGCGAGCGTGAACACGGGACGGCTCAGCTGCTGCGCGAGCGGCGCGGGTGCGTTCGCGGCGGTCGCGCCGGACGCGGGCGCCGGCGCCGCGGTCGGGGCGGTGGTCGGGACGGCGAACGGCGTCTCGCCTCCGCGCGGGGCGGTGACTGCCTGGAGGCCCGGATCACCCTGACCGGCCGCGCTGCGGTCCGATCCGTGGCCGGTCTGGGCGCTGCTGCCCTGCTGCTCGGCGGCGGGGGCGGTCGGGGCCGCGACGGCGGTGGTGACGACGGGCGTCGCAGTGTCAGCGCGGGCTGCCGGTGCCGGCGTGGCTGCGGTGGCCGTCGCGACCGCGGGTGCGGTGGTTGCGGGCGCCGTCGTCGTCGCTGGGCTGGCCGTGGCGGACGCCGTGGTGCCGCCGAACGCAGTCGGCGTCGGGGTCGTCGCGGCCAGGGTCGTGCCGGCGGACGGAGCGGTCGTGCCGGTGGGGGCCGGTGCGGCGGCGACCGGCTCCGGGGCGGCCGGCACCTCGGTGGTCGTCGTCGTGGTCGTGGGCGTGGCCGGGGCGGTGACGGCCGCGGCCGCCGGTGCCGTCGTGCGCAGCGCGGCCGGACTGCACGTCCCGGTCGACGTGCCGGGCGTCGACGCTTCGGCCGGAGCGTTCGTCGGTGCCGTGACGGCGACAGCGGACTCGGCGACCACAGTCGTGACGTCTGCTGCCGCCGGCGCACCGGCGATCGGCACGACCGCCGCCGGCACCGCCGTCGCGACGAGCGGGTTCACCAGCACCGCCGATCCGGCCGCGCCTGCCTCGTTCCCGTCCGCCGTGTCCGCAGTGTCCGCCTCGGCGCCATCGCGAGATCGCACTCCGGCGGCAGGAGCCGGCCCGGTTCCGGCACCGACCGCGATCTCGCCGGCGCCCGCGGTGCCCGCGGTGTCGTCGGGCGTCCCAGCGGCGGCCAGGGCGGCGCCGAACGAGTCGGCGCTCCCCCGAGCGGCGCCGGCGGCGGGCTTCGCGGTCGTGGGTGCGGGCCCCGGCGTGACGATCGTCATGCTCATGCTGCGCTCCCCGAGTTCATCAGCGACAGCAGTGCCGCGGTCTGCAGGTCGGTGGTGCCCGACGCTCCCGATGCGCCCGAGACCGCGGGCGTCGCCGAGGCCTGCGCCGGGACGATGCGCCGGATCGTGGCGATGTCGGAGTCCTTGTACCAGTTGTCGACGATCCGGACGTCCTTGCCCGGTCGCGGTGCGTGCAGGACCTTGCCGTCGCCGACGGAGATGACGACGTGCCCCTCGCCCTTCGGGATGATGAGGTCCCCGGGCTGGACGTCCTTGAGCGAGCCGACCTCGACACCCATCTTCGCCTGGTCCGGCACGACCCGGGGCATCGTCACCCCGAGGTCCTTGAAGACGGTCTGCACCAGACCCGAGCAGTCCATGCCGCTCGTCGTGGTGCCACCGAACACGTACGGCACGCCGAGGTACTTCTTCGCGTCGGCGACGACGTCGGCCCCGGTGGCGCCGCTGCCCGTCGCGATCGTGCCCGCCCCGGCGCCGACCGAGGTCGTGGTCGAGACGCCCGACGCGGTCGCTGCGGTCGTGCCCGAGGTCGTGCCGGTCGCGGTCGCCAGCGCGTCGGCGAACGCGGTCGAGTTCGCGGCGCTCGACGACGAGGCCGTGGCGGTCGTCCCGGTGCCTGTCGTCCCCGTGCGCAGGGCGTCGATCTGGGTCCGGATCTCGGAGATCCGGGAGAGCACCGCGTCCACGCTCATCGGGCACCACCTTCCGCACGGCTCCGGGCCGCGATCTCGTCGAGGGCGTTCTGTTCGGTGCGGAGCTCCTCGGCGGTCTGCTGCTCCGTGTGCTGGACCTCGAGCTTCTCGAGCCCGAGCGCGGACCGACGGGCACCGTTGTAGTCGTCCTGTGCCTGCTCGGCATCGGCGCGACGGCTGCGGACGACGGCGTCGAGCTCCTCGAGCATGCCCCGGGTCGCGGCACGTGCGGCGGCGACGGCGCTGAGGGTCGCGGCGTCCTGGATCGGCTGCGACCCCTCGGCGTCGGCGAGGCTCCGGCGTGCGGCGATCCGGGCGTCGGCGGCGTCGCGCACCCGCTCGTTGGCGGCGGCGAGGGCAGCAGCGGCACGGTCCTGTTCGGCGTGCCGCAGGCGGAGGAGCCCGGCGAGCGGGAAGCGGCGCGCCATCAGGCCACCGCCAACTGCTGCACGAGCGTGCCGAGGCGCTGCCAGGACGCAGCCGCGGTCGCGCGCTCGTCCATCCCCTGGCGCAGGAACGCGTCGATCGCGTCCTGGTGGTCGACGGCGGCGTCCACGAGCGGGTTCGTGCCGGGCTGGTACGCGCCGACGTCGAGCAGGTCCTGCGCTGCCTTCCGCGCGGCCATGACCTTCCGGAGCGTCGTCGCGGCACCGCGCTGCGACGGCGTCGTGACCTTCGAGGCCACGCGCGACACGGACCCGAGCGCGTCCACCGACGGGAAGTGCCCGGTGATCGCGAGCTTCCGGTCGAGCACGACGTGACCGTCCAGGATGCTCCGGGCGGCGTCCGCGATCGGCTCGTTGTGGTCGTCCCCGTCGACGAGCACCGTGTACAGGCCCGTGATGCTGCCGACCCGGTCGGTCCCGGCGCGCTCGAGCAGTCCGGCGAGCACCGAGAACGTCGACGGCGGGTACCCCCGGGTGGCCGGCGGCTCCCCCACGGACAGCCCGATCTCCCGCTGGGCCATCGCGACGCGGGTGAGCGAGTCCATCATGAGGACGACGTCCTGGCCGGCGTCGCGGAACGACTCGGCGATGCGGGTGGCGACGAACGCGGCGCGGAGACGCATGAGCGCGGGCTCGTCCGAGGTCGACACGACGACGATCGAGCGGGCGAGGCCCTCGGGTCCGAGGTCGTCCTCGAGGAACTCGCGCACCTCGCGGCCGCGCTCCCCGACGAGCGCGATGACGTTGACGGCGGCGTCGCTCCCCCGGGCGATCATCGACAGCAGCGACGACTTGCCGACGCCGGAGCCGGCGAACAGGCCCATGCGCTGCCCGCGGCCGACGGTGGTGAGGGTGTCGAGCACCCGCACGCCGAGCTGCATCGGGGCGTCGATGCGCGTGCGTGCCATGGCGTTCGGTGTGTCGTGGTCGAGCGGCACCCACGCGACCGGCTCGCCACCGGCACCGACGAGCGGCCCGCGGTCGTCGATCGGCCGGCCGAGCCCGTCGAGCACCCGCCCGAACAGTCCGGCGCCGGTCGGCACGAGCACGGGGCGGCCGGTCGGGCGTGCCGGTGTCCCCGCGGTGATGCCGGTGAGCCGTCCGAGCGGCATGCAGCGCACACCGGTGACGTCGGTCGCGACGACCTCGACGAGCGTCTGCGGTGCGCCCTCTGCGCCGACCGAGACGACCTCGCCGACGCGCGCGTCGAGCCCGGCGACGGTGAGCCCCAGCCCGACGGCGCTCGTGACGACGCCGACGCGCTGCGGAACAGCCTGTCGGAGCGCCTCGTCGAGCCCACGGGGGCGGAGGATCGGTCGCTGCAGCGTGGCGGTCACGATGCGACCCCCAGCGCGGTGCGGGCGCGGTCGAGCGCGGTGGTGATGCGGGCGTCGAGCAGCCCGTCCGGCAGGTCGACGACGGCGTCGCCGTCGAACAGCGTCGGGTCCGCGACGACCGGGACCGGCAGGTCCAGGTCGGCCACGCGGGCCGCGTCGTCGACGCTCAGCCGGATCGCCACGGCGACCGTGCGGTCGAGGGAGGCGAGTGCCCGCATGACGGTCGCCTCGGCACCGGACGCACCCCGCGCCTCTCCCCACGCGCTCGGCCGACCCGTTGCTCCGCAGGCTCCGCAACGGTCCGGAACCGGCGCGAGGGGGCCCAGGCTGTGCGCATCTGCTGGTCCGGCGGACGCCGCGTCGGACTGCCTGGAGGCACGGATCGCGTACCCGACGACGGCCTCGGCCAGGTCGACGGCGGCGGCCGCGACGGACTGCTCCGCGGCGTCCAGGACCGGCGTCACCTGCGACAGCATCGCGTTCGTCGCGGCGTCGAGGACGGCGATGCGGCGCGCCGTGTCGGCGTGCATCGACGCGAGGCGCGCCGCGTGCTCGGCCTCGAGCCGCGCCCGGAGCGCGTCCGTCTCGGCCTGCGCCGCGCGCAGACCGGCGGCGTACCCGGCGGCGTGTCCTCGGACGTCGGCGCTGGCGGCACGGTCGCGTCCGGCCGCGTCCCCGATGACGGGGAACGCGACGCGCTGGACGGTGGCGGCGGTGTCAGTCAACGAGCTCGTCCTCCTCGGCGCGGTGGACGGTGATGACACCCTGCGCCTCGAGTTCGCGCACGGAGCGGACCACCTCGGCGCGGGCCTCCTCGACCTGCGACACCCGGACCGGACCCATCGCCTGCAGCTCGTCGTCGAGGAGTTCGCGGTTGCGCTCGGACACGTTGGCGCGGATGGTCTCGACGACGGGAGCGGCCGCACCCTTCATCGCGGTCGCGAGGAGCTTCGAGTCGATGCCGCGCAGGACCTGCTGGATGTCGCGGGACTCGAGCTTGACGATGTCCTCGAAGGTGAGCATCCGGGAGCGGATGTCCTCGGCCAGCTCGGGGTCGCGCGCCTCGAGCCCGTCGAGCACGGCCTTCTCGGTGGCGACGTCCGAGCGGTTGATGATCTCGACGAGGGGCTGGATGCCGCCGACGACCTCGAGGCTCTCGCGCGGGGACACCACGGCGCCGGCACGCTGCCGGAGGACCCCGGCGACGATCCCGACGGCCTCCGGGGTGGCGGAGCCCATCGTGGCGAACGCCTGCGCGACGTCGGTGCGGACGCGCTCGTCGACCCCGGCGAGCACGGCGCTGGCCTGTGCCGGCTTGAGGTGCGCGAGCACGAGGGCGATGGTCTGCGGGAGTTCCCCCTCGAGCAGCGTGATGACCTGCCCGGGCTCGGCGTCGTCGAGGAAGTCGAACGACTGCCCCGCGAGGTTCGAGGCCAGCCGGTCCATCACGCCCGCGGCCCGCTCGGCGCCGAACGACGCCTCGAGCAGCCCGAGCGCGGTTTCCTTGCCGCCGCGCTTCTGCATGCGGCCGCTTATGGTCATCCGGTGGAACTCGGTGAGGGTCCGGTCGACGACGGTGTCCTCGACGCGGCGCATCCGGACGATCTCGGCGGAGATCTCCTCGGCCTCGATCTCGGTGAACTGCTTCATCACCTCGGCGGCGCGCTCGGTCTCCATCTGCATGAGGATGAGCGCGACCTTCTGGGCGCCGGTCAACGGCCGGTCGTTCGCGCCGCTGCCCGTGCCCCCGGCGCTCGGCACCAGGGCGCTCACACCGGTGCCCGGTCGTCGAGGAGCCCGCGGAGGAGCTCGGCCGTGCGCTTCGGGTCACGCTCGGCCAAGGCGGAGATGTCCTGGCGGCGGCGCTCGGCGGTGATCTCCTCGGTGGTGAGGATCTCGGTCGGCGCGTCGTCGTGCGGCATCGTCGGCAGCGCCACGGTCGGGGAGTCCCCGGCCTGCAGCCTGCTCCGGTCGGCGCCGTCGACGGCGAGGGGCAGCTGGAACGTGTCACCGGCGAAGGCGTCGAGCTCGCCGAGGTCGACCGCCTCGCGCTCCTGCTTCCGGCTGCGGCGGGCGAGGAACACGAAGAGGGCGATCACGGCGAGCAGCGCGCCGACGACGATCCCGGCGGTGCGGATCGACGACCACAGCGCTTCCTGCTGGTCGGCCTGCTGCTGCTCCTTCAGGGCCTTCGCGGCACGGTCCGCCGTGCTCGTGTCGAAGTCCATCATCGCCACGCGGACCTGGTCGCCGCGGGTCTGGTCGACACCGGCAGCGGCGGACACGAGGTCGTTGATGCTCTGCAGGTTCGCGTTCTGCACCGCGGTGGCCTTCGAGTTCAGCGCGACCGAGATCGTCTGACGGGAGAGCCCGCCGGCGGGCAGCTGGGTCGTCTCCGTGGTGTGGTCGACGGCGTTGTTCTTCGTCGCGGACTCGTTGGTGTACCCGTCGTCGCCGGTCCCGCTGCTGGCGGTGCCGTTCGGCACGGCGATGTTGTCCGGGCCGAGCACGCCGGTGGCGCCGCTGCCGGCCGCGCCGGATCCGGAGCCGTACTGCTCGGTGGTCGACGACTCGTTCAGTGCCACCGGGCCGGTCGTCGGCGTCGTGTACGACTCCGAGGTGCGGGTGCCGGAGTTCTGGTTCATGGTGGCGGAGACCACGACGCTGGCGTTGCCGACGCCGAGCGTGGTGTCGAGCAGGTCCTGCACCTTCTTGCTCGTCGACGCGTCGTAGTCCGCCGCCTGGTCCGCGCCACTGGCGGTCGCGCCGGTGCCCACGGCGGAGAGCGTCTGGCCCTTGGAGTCGACGACGGAGACGTCGGTCGGCTGCATGCCCTCGACCGCGGCGCTCGTCAGGTGCACGATCGCCTGGACCTGGTCGGTGCTCAGCTCGGCGCCGTTCTTCGTGGCGATGAACACCGACGCGGTCGGGTCCTTCTCCTCGGAGACGAACACGGTCTTCTCCGGGATGGCGAGCTGCACGGTGGCGGTCTGCACGCCGTCCATCGCGCCGATGGTCTTGGCGAGCTCGCCCTCCATCGCCCGCTTGTAGGTGACGTCCTGCTGGAACTCGGAGCTCGTCACGCCCATCTTGTCGAGCAGGGAGTAGCCGCCCTCGTTCGACGACGGCAGCCCGTTCGACGCGGCCTTGAGCCGCTCCGAGTACACCTGCGCCTGCGGCACGAGGATCGTCGCGCCGCCGTCGGTCAGCTGGTACGGCACACCGTCGGTCTGCAGCTGGTCGGTGATGGAGCTGGCGTCGGCTGCCGCGAGGCCGGTGAAGAGCGGCGCGTAGGACGCCTTGCCGAGCCAGCTCGCGAGCGCGATGCCGCCGAGCAGGAGCGCGGCGATGACGAGGATCGCGATGGTCCGCTGGGCGGCGCTGAACCCCTTGACGTAGGCGGCGAGACGTCCGAAGACGTTCTTGACGGCGACCGGCATCAGGCCTGCATCCTCATGATCTCGTTGAACGCGTCGACGCCCTTGTTGCGGACGGCGGAGACGAGCTCGAGGGTGACCTGCGCACGGGTGGCGGCGATCGTGGCGTCGTGGATGTCGTCGAGGTTGCCCGTGACGGCCTTGAGCGCCAGGGTCTTCGAGTCGCTCTGCAGCTGCTGCAGGCCGTCGACGGCGTTGCCGAGGCTGGCGGCGAACCCGCTGCCGTCGGTGCTGGTCGCCCCGGCGGTGCCGGCGACGTCGCTGGAGGTGCCGGACACGCTGGTCAGTGCGTTCGTCATCGCGTTGGTGGTCACACCGTTGACGGCGTCGATGGGCATCAGTTCTTCCCGATCTGCAGTGCCGCCTCGTAGGCGGTCTTCGCACGGTCGACCACGGCGGCGTTCGCCTGGTAGCCGCGCTGGGCCATGATGAGGTCCGCCATCTGCGTGCCGAGGTCGATGTCCGGCATGCGGACGTAGCCCTCGTCGTTCGCGAGCGGGTTGTCCGGGTCGTAGGTCACGCGGCCGGCGGCGCTGCCGAACGCGGCGCCCTTGACGTAGGCGCCGGAGACGCCGTTGCCCTCCTGGACCTCGACGTACCGGGCCTGGAAGGCGGTGTCGTCCATCGACTTCACCGTGTTGGCGTTGGCGATGTTGTCCGACACCGCGTCGAGCCACTTGCGGTGCACGGTCATGCCGGTGCTCGCGATGCCGATCGCGTCGAAGGTGGTCACGAGGTGGTCCGCATCGCCGCACGGACGCTGGTGAGCTCGGAGTTCATCGCCTGGGTCGCGAACTGGTACCGGAGCACGGTGTCGACGTTCGAGAGGGTCTCCTCGTCGAGGTTGACGTTGTTCCCGTTCGTGTTCGTCGGCTCGAGGCTCCGTGCGACGGTCGGCGTGGTGCTGCCGCTGCCGTCGACGATCGACTTCGCCAGGGCGTCCTCGAACTGGACCTTCTCGGCGTGGTAGTTCGGCGTGTTGATGTTCGCGATGTTGTTCGCGATGACCTTCTGCCGCATCGACAGGCCGTCGAGCGCACTCTGCAGTGCGACGCTCGTCACGGAATCGAACACTGGTGGACCGTCCCCTCGCTGACGACGTCCCCTGTTGACGTCGCCTGATGGCGGTGGCCGATCCGTGGCCGAACTGGTGAGCGATCCGTGCTCAGGTGGCGCTGTCGGCCGGGCCGTGGGGCGCGTTAGGGCTCGCCCCGAACGGGGGGCGGGACGGGGCGGGGCGGGCTGGGGCCTGCTCAGTGCGACAACGTCGATGTCGTACGACGTCGACTCTGTCGTTCCGAGTCCGCAGCCGCACCGACCGGCGCGTCAGGCGGACGCGTCGAGGTAGACCGAGCCGCGGGGCTCCCGCGTCTCCGCCACCGACCGCAGCGCGCCGAGGTGTCCGGCGGTCGAGCGGCGCTCGGCCTCCAGGACCGCGATGCGGTCCCGCTGCGCGGCGAGCAGCCTGGAGGCACGCCCCACCAGGTCGCGCGGCACCGGTCCCAGCCCGGCCGGCTCTGACCACACGGTGCCGGTGTCGCCGGTCAGGTCCTGTTCCAGGTCGGCGAGTGCTGCCTCCCACGCGTCACGCGACACCGAGCGCTCCGCCCGTGGGGTGCTGGCCGGCCGAGGCAGCGGGCAGCGAAGCGGCGGCCTCGTGCCACGACTGCCGCAGCGGCTCGAGGATGCGGATGCAGTCGCGGGTGGCCTGGACGTCGCGGTGCACGTTCGCGGTGATGAGCGAGGTGGACGCGTAGTTGTAGATCGCGAGCAGTCCCTCGCCGCCGTCCCACGCGTCGATCCTCAGCGTCGACGAGAGCTCCCCGACGATGGCCTGGGCGTGCAGGAGCTGCTCGCGGGCGGCCTCCCAGTCGGCGGTCGTCTGGGCCGCCTCGGCACGGTGCAGGTCGAGCAGCAGCCGGTCGTACAGCATCGTCACGAGCTGCGCCGGCGTCGCGGAGAGCACCGCTTCGTTCGTGTACTGCGCACGCCGCTGGTCGGTGACGGTGCGGGGCTGCGCGGCCTGCCGGAAGGCGGCGGACTGCAGGTCGAAGGCGTTCATGGTGCTTCCCGTCAGCTCGACGTCGACGCCAGCTGGCTCGCGAGCCAACTGGACTGGGACTGGAGCTTGCTGAGGCTGGTCTCGAGGGCCGCGTACTGCGTCTGCAGCGCAGCGCGGCGGGCGGTGAGCCGGTCGGTCCAGCTGTCGATCTGGGTGTTGAGGTCCTTCGCGACGGCCTGCTGCCCGGTGATCGACGTCGTGATCGAACCGTCGTACTTGTCGGAGGCGGCGGTCGCGGCGGCCCCGACGTTGGCGGCGACCCCGGAGAGCATCGCCTGCGTGCCCTGCGGGTCGGTCGCCAGGGCCTTCTGGAAGGCGTCGGCGTCGAACGTGAAGTCGCCGTCCTTCGTGATCTCGATGCCGATCGACGACGGGGACTTGCCGTTCACCGGCGCGGACATCGTGCTCGAGAGCCGCTGCACCACGTCGCGCGTGGTCGCGTCCCCCATCAGCACGCCGGCCGTGGTGGTGGTCGTCCCGTCGGTCGCACTCGTCGTGCTCGTGACCGAGGTGTTCGACTTGTAGTAGGCGGCGACGGCGTTCATCGCGTCGACCAGGCCGGACGCCACCGCCTGCGCCTTCGTCGAGTCCTGGGCGACGGTGAGGGTCACGGGGTCGGTCGTCGGCTGCGACACCGTGACGCCCAGCCCCGGCACCAGGTCCGTGAAGGTGTTCGTCGTGCTCGTCACGGTCTGTGCGGCGGCGGTGCCGGCCCACAGCGTGACGCTGGCGTCCTTCGCCTGGGTGACGAGTGCCGCGCCGACCTCGGTCAGGACGTTCGTCGCGGTGCCGGCGGTGACCTCGTCGGCCGTCCCGCGGTAGAGCTGGAACGCACCGTCGGCCCCGGTCTTGGCGGAGGTCAGCTGGAGCCGGTAGAGCTTGTTGCCGTCGGCGTCGGTCCCGGCCGAGACCCGCGTGGCGGTGACGCCCGCGCCGGATTTGTTGATCGCGGACACGGTGTCGTCGAGCGATCCGGACGCCGGCGTGACGGTGGTCTTCGTGCCGTCCGCCCCGACGATCGTGACCGGCTGCGCGGCGGACGACCACGTGGCCATCGCCGCGGTGACGCCGACCTGCGCGGACGCGGTCGAGCCGACGGTGAAGCTGATCGACCCGGCGCTGGCGTTGGCGCCGGTGACCGCGGTGACGCCTGGCGAGGAGCTCGTCGCCGTGAAGAGGTCGAGCGAGGTGGCCTTGGCTGCGTCCTTCGCCTTCGTGGCGAGGGTCTGCACGAGCCCGTTGATCGTCTGCAGTGACGAGATGAACGAGTTCGTGCTGGTGAGCTTGTTCTTGAGCAGCGTCTGCGGGACGCCCTCGACGCTCATCAGCGAGTTGATGAGGTCGGTGGTCTTGAGACCGCTGACGAGACCGTCGATCGCGAGACTGCTCGCCGATGACACGGACGACATCGATGGCTCCCTGCCGTCGGAGGTGGGGGTCGGGTGCGGGTGACGCCGCCGCCCGGGGTACCTGAACGATCCCGGACGGCGGCGGCGGTGGTGCTACTGGACTGCTGGCTGCTAGCGCAGGAGCGAGAGCACACCCTGCGTGCTCTGGTTCGCCTGGGCGAGCATCGAGGTGCCGGCCTGGCTGAGGATGTTGTCGCGCGTGTACTTGACCATCTCCTCCGCCATGTCGACGTCGGTGATCCGCGAGGACGCAGCGGTGAGGTTCTCCTTGGCCACGTTCGTCACGTTGATGGCGTGGTCGAAGCGGTTCTGGATTGCACCGATGTTCGAACGAGCCGTCGACACGTTCTTGATCTGCGCGTCGATCGCGGTGATCGCCGCCTGTGCGCCGTCGGCGGTCGTGAAGTCGAGCCCGGTGACGGCGGTCGCCACGGTGCTGACGTTCGCGCCCGACAGGTCGACGTCGATCTGGCTCGCCGCGTCGCCGTTGGCGCCGACCTGGAACTTCAGGACGCCTGCGGTGCCGGCGGAGCCGTCGAGCAGGTTGATCCCGTTGAAGTTGGTCGACTGGGAGATGCGGGTGAGCTCCTTGGACAGCTCGGTGACCTCGGTGGAGATCGCCGTGCGGGAGTCCGCGTTGTTCGAGTCGTTGCCGGCCTGCACGGCGAGGTCGCGCATGCGCTGGAGGATCGAGTGGGTCTCGGTGAGGCCACCTTCAGCGGTCTGCACGACGGAGATGCCGTCCTGCGCGTTGCGGGCGGCGACCGTGAGGCCACCGACCTGGGACTTCAGCCCCTCGGAGATCGACAGACCGGCCGCGTCGTCGGCAGCACGGTTGATGCGGAGACCCGACGAGAGCTTCTCGAGGGACTTCGACAGGTCGTTCTGCGTCGAGTTGAGGTTCCGGTACGTGTTGAGTGCCGAGAGGTTGGTGTTGATGGACATACCCATGGTGGTTTCCTCCGTGAAATCTGGGTCTTGCGTCTGCCCGTCCGTGGGCTGACATGGGTGACTCTCGACCGGTTGGCCGGAGCCGTTAGGGGATCGACGAGGTTTTCTGGGGAGATCGACTCGTCGAGGTCTCAGCTCGCCGCGACCACCGGGGTGGTGGCGTCGTGCACGGCGCGGGCGACACCGGCGGCGGCGTTCGCGGCGACCCGTGCCAGGTAGGCGCTCCGGCGTGCGGCGGTCGTCCGCGACGCCGGCTCCACGGCGACGCCATCGTCGCCGTAGTGGGCCGCGAGTCCGTCGCGGAGCAGGCGCATCGCCTCGGAGCGCTGCTGCGACACCGCGGAGTGCGTGATGCCGAGCTCGGCGGCGACCTCGGTCACCGAGCGGTCGCCGAAGTACACGTTCTCGACCACGTAGCGCATCCGCTCCGGCAGCGCCTCGACGGCGGCGCGGAGGTAGCGGCGCTTCTCCGCCTCGAGCAGGTCCTCGCCCGGCAGCGGCAGGTCGGCGGCCAGGACGTCGTGCACGGTCTCGTCGATCGGGGTCACGGTGCGGGCGGCGTCGCTCATCGCGTCGGAAGCGGTCTGTCGGTCCACGCCCATGGCGTCGGCGATCTCCTGCACGCCGACGCTCCGGCCGAGCCGCGCGGACAGGGCCTCCTGCGTGGCGAGGGTCTCCCGGATGCGCTTCCGGGTGCCGCGGGACGCCCAGTCGGCCGAGCGCATGTCGTCGGCGATCGCGCCGGTGATCCGGGTCCGGGCGTAGGCACCGAACGGGACGCCGAGGTCGGGGTCGAACGCCTCGGCCGCGGCGACGAGTGCGAGCGAACCGACGGCGGCGAGGTCGTCACGGTCGAGGTGGGTGGCACGCGCTCGGACGTCGGCGACGATGTAGCCCACGAGCGGGAGGTGCTCCACGATCATCGCGTTGCGGTCGTTCCGGTCCATGCTGATCCCCTGGTCGACTGACGTGACTGACCCGTCCCTGGGCGCGGCGGACACCGGCCTCGGTTGGCCGGTGCGTACGCCGAAGAGCCACCCGGTTCCCTCCGGGTGGTGCACGTCCGCGCCCCTGCGACGCGGTGCGGGGTGTCCCCCGCGGTGCGGTTCGAATGTATCGGCTGACAAAGCCCTGTACGGGTGTACAACCGTCCCCAGTGCGGGGGTGAGACGGCGTTTTCCCGGTCGGCATTTGGGAGGACACCGGGTGGGGAACGGGCGTTCTTGTCCCCCGGTCGGGGTGAATTCCGGGAGGCGCGGCTCGTGTCCGGCAGACGCAGTCGCCAGACCGGCGCTTACGCCCGGCACCCGCGACCCGATAGGTCCCGGTGTCCGCAGGATGACCGACACACCCCACCGGGAGGAGACGATGAGCGTGAACGAACTGTCCGCCGTGCTCTGGCGCGAACGCGAACTGCTCGAGCTGCTCACCTTCAAGCTCGAGGAGGAACAGCTGCTGCTCGCAGCCGGACGCTCCCGCTGGGTCTCGCACGCCAGCCGCGAGGTCGAACAGGTCCTCGAACGCCTCCGCAGCACCGGACTCGAGCGCGCAGCGTCGAGCGCCGAGGTCGCCGAGGAGTGGGGCGTCGCCGCGGACGCACCCCTGCGCGAGGTCGTCGCCGCCGCCCCGAGCGGACCGTGGGGCGAGATCCTCGCCGCGCACCTCACCGCCATGGTCGAGCTGACCACCCAGATCGGGTCGCTGCGGGACGAGAACGACCGCTTCCTCCGAGCCGCCGCGCAGGCGACCGAGGAGACCCTCGCCGGGTCCGTCACGGGCGCCGCCACCTACGACGCCTCTGGCGCCTCGGGTGCGGGCTCCGACGGCGCACGACTCTTCGAGGGGACCCTGTAGCACCGTGGTCAGCACCTTCGGATCCCTCGCCACCGCGTACTCCGGACTCGCCGCAGCCCGCGCCGGCATCGACGTCACGGGGCAGAACATCGCCAACGCCGGCACCGCCGGGTACACCCGTCAGCGGGTCTCGCAGTCGTCGATCCCCGCCGCCCAGACGGGCTTCATGCGTGGGACCGCAGCCCTCGCCGGGCAGGGTGTCTCGGTGGACGGCATCGCCCGTCTCGCCTCCCTGACGCTCGACGCCGGCGTGCGGGTGGCCTCCGGGTCCTCGGCCTACGCCGACGCCCGCGCCGCCGCGCTCTCCGCGCTCGAGAACGGGCTGAACGAGCCCGGCGACGACGGTCTCGCCAGCAAGCTCGACGCGTTCTGGTCGTCGTGGAGCGAGCTCTCCACGCACCCCGACGACCCCGGTGCCGCCAGCGCGGTCATCGGCGCCGCGAAGACCGTCGCGAGTGCACTCGCGAGCGGTTCGAAGGCGATCGACGCGCAGTGGTCCAGCGTGCGCGGCACCGTGGACGGCCAGGTGCAGCAGCTGAACAGCGCCGCCTCACAGGTCGCCGACCTGAACGGCCGCATCCGCACCGCCCTCGCCTCCGGTGGGAACGCCAACGAGCTGATGGACCAGCGGGACCAGCTCACCGAGCAGATCGCGTCACTCGCCGGCGGCACCGTCCGCCAGAACACCGACGGCACGGTCGACGTCCTGATCGGCGGCAACGCCATCGTCCAGGGCACGGACGCCCGCTCGGTCGCCCTCGGCGGCGGGCAGCGCCTGGCCGACGGGGCCGCGGTGACCCTGACCTGGACCTCGGGCACCGCCGGCGCGGTGTCGCTGTCCGGCGGCTCGATCGGCGGGAACCTCTCGCTCCTCGCCCCGGTCACGGCGAACGGCACCGGCGGCGCCCTGGCCGAGGCCTCGGCGTCGTACGACCAGGTCGCGACGAAGCTCGCCACCGCGGTAAACGCCGTGCACGCCACCGGGACGACCCCGACCGGCGCGACCGGCACGCCGTTCTTCTCGCTCGTGGCCGGCGTCCCCGCCGCACAGGGCCTCGGTGTCGTCCCGACCGACGGCAGCGGGCTGGCGACGCGGAACGCGGCGGGGGAACTCGACGACTCGTTCGCCGACGCGCTCTCGCGACTCGGCACGACGTCGGACGGCGCTGACCGCTCCTGGGCGACCTTCGTGGCGGGGGTGGGCACTGCCTCCCGGTCGGCCGCGTCGGAATCGACGCTCACCGGACTCGCCCTGACCAACGCTCGCACGCAGCAGCAGTCGAGCGCCGGCGTGGACCTCGACGAGGAGAACGTGAACCTGCTGAGCTACCAGCACGCGTACCAGGGCGCGGCCCGCGTCCTGACCGCCGTCGACGAGATGCTCGACACCATCATCAACCGCACCGGCATCGTCGGGAGGGGCTGACCGTGATCACCCGGGTGACCACCCAGATGTCCATGACGGCCGCCAGCGCGCGGCTGCAGGCCGGGGCCGCGAAGCTCGCGCAGCTGACCGACCAGGCGACCACGCTGAAGAACATCCAGCGGCCGTCCGACGACCCGGTCGGTACCGCGTCGTCGATGCAGGTCCGCAAGGAGCAGGCCGCCGCGGCGCAGTACACGCGCAACGCCAACGACGCCGTCGGCTGGCTCGCCACGACCGACAGCACCCTGTCGAGCGTGTACTCGGTGCTGAACAGCGTCCGGGACCTCACCGTCCAGGCGGCGAACAGCGGCACCATGAGCGACACCGACCGCGACGCGTTCATCACGCAGTTCCAGTCGCTGAAGACCGAGCTCGAGTCGAAGGCGAACGCCACGTACGGCACCCGTTCGGTGTTCGCCGGTTCCTCGACGGCCGCGACCGCGTACGACCCCGCGACCGGGTGGGCGACCGCCGGCACCGACGTCACCCGACGCATCGGTGACGGCACGACCGTCCGGGTCGACACCTCCGGTGCGGCGGTGTTCGGCTCCGGCAGCTCGTCCGTCTTCTCGATGATCGACTCGATCGTCGGCGACCTGCAGAACGGTGTGAACCTGAACCCCCGCATCAACGACGTCGACGCCGCCATCAGCACCGTGCGGGGTGTCCAGGCCGACGTGGGTGTCCGGCACGCGGCCGCCCTCTCGGCTCAGGACTCGCTGAAGAGCGCCACGGTCTCGCTCGAGAACCGCCGCGCCGGCATCGAGGACAAGGACCTCGCGAAGGCCGTCCTCGACCTGCAGGTGCAGCAGACCAACTACCAGGCAGCCCTCGCCGTCACCGCGAAGGTCCTGCAGCCGACCCTGATGGACTACCTCCGATGAGCATCGACCTGACCTTCGCCGTCCCGCCGTTCGGCCTGTCGCCGGCCGCCGTCTTCACCCTGACGCCGGTCGACGGTGCCGACGGCCTGTTCACCCTGGTCGGCGAGGACGCACGCCTGTTCGTGCTCGACGCCTCGGTGCACCTGCCTTCGTACTCCCCCGAGCTCACCGACGAGCAGGCCGCGGGGCTCGGGCTGACCTCCGCCGAGGACGCGATGCTGCTCGTCGTCGCGAACCCCGGCGAGTCCGGCACCACCGTGAACCTGCTCGCGCCGATCGTCGTGAACGCCCGGACCTCGGCCGGCGCGCAGCTCATCCTGGAGGACCAGGACCTGCCGCTGCGCGCGGAGCTCGCCCGGCGCTGACGCCGGCCGGCCGGCTTCGCGGCTTCGCACCCGTTTTTCGACGTTCCACCCGTCGATCGACTCGCACGATGTCGATCGATGTACGCGCACCCTCTGCACGCGCATCCGCCGACAATCCACCTGTCGATCGACGAGTGGGTTGTCGATCGATGCCCGGGCATGGACGCGCGCGGCTCCTCCACAGGTGGGGTGACGCCGGTCGTTGTCCACGGATGGGCTTTCCGGACGCCTCCGGTGGACCCGCTCCAGACATCGTGGACGTGTGGGCAACGCAAACGTACGACTCATCCGCACGACCGGACTCCCGAGCGCCGAGCGACGGGCGCTCGAACGCGCGGTGCACCGGGGCGAACTCGAGCGGGTACGTCCCGGAGTCCTGGTCCCGCGCGGCGCACTCGAAGGTCTGTGGCCCGAGGAACGGCACCGCGTCCTCGTTCGCGCAGCCGTCACCCGGTTGCGACCGACGGACGTCCTGTCCCACGAGTCGGCGTGCGCTGTGCTCGGATTGCCGTTCGTCGGTGACTGGCCATCGAAGGTGCACCTCCTCGACCCGACCGCGAGCACCACCCGGGTGACCGCCTGGTTCGTGCGACACGGGGTCGAGAGGAACGCTCCGAGACAAGCTGTCGACCACGACGGCACCCTCGCCACCACCCCCGCGAGGACGGCGGTGGACATCGCATCGGCGCGGCCGCTCGATCACGCGCTCCCGGTCGTCGACCACGTGCTGCGTACCCTGCAGGCGACGCCCGAGCAGCTCGCGGCAGAGGTGTCTCGACTGGTCAAGGGCCGGACCAAGGCTGCGGTGGCGGTGGGGATGGGGTCGGCGGCGTCGGGATCGCCCGCAGAATCCGTGTGCCGCGTGCGCTTCCGGCAGCTCGGAGTCCCCGACCCGGTCCAGCAGCACGTGTTCGCCCGACCCGGAGACCGCACGGCGATCGTCGACTTCTGGTTCCCCGAGCACGGAGTCGTCGTCGAGGTGGACGGGCGGGCGAAGTACGAGGACGACGCGATGCTCGACGGCCGGTCGACGGCCGAGGCTCATTGGCAGGAGAAGCAACGTGAGGACTTCGTCCGGTCCTTCCCCGAGGTCCGCACGGTCGTCCGGCTGACCTGGGCCGACCTCATGGACCCGGATCGACTCCGCCTCAAGCTCCACCGCGCTGGGATCCCCTGCCGATGACGCGCCGCACAGCACAGTCCGACGGAGCTCCCACCCGTGCGGCGTACCGTCGTCAGCATGGCCCGAGAGCAGAAGGACCAGGCGATCGTGCCCTTGCCGGCAGCGCCTGTGGCCTCGACCCCCACCGACCCGAACGCCCGTACCCCCGAGCAGCGACCCGCCGGATGGGTGAAGATGCTCGACCGCGTGCTGAGCGTGCAGCGCCCCGTCGTGGTCGCGCACGTTCGAGCACTCCGCCGCCGGCACCCAGACTCGACGCCGGCCGAGATCATCCAGATCCTCGAGCGGCAGTACCTCACGGCCGTGACGACAGGTGGTGCAGCGGTGGGTGCGAGTGCCGTGATCCCGGGCGTCGGCATGGCCGCGGCCCTGGGGCTCAGTGGGGCGGAGACGGTCGGGTTCCTCGAGACGACCGCCCTCTTCGCGCAGTCCGTGACCGAGGTGCACGGCATCGCCCTGGACGACCCCGAGCGTGCCCGCATGCTCGTGATGGCGATGATCCTCGGCACGCCCGGCACGCAGCTGATCAACCAGCTCGCCGGGCAGATCGCCGGCGGTCAGGTCCGGACGGCGTTCTGGGGCGAGATGGTGACGTCCTCGCTGCCGAAGCAGGTCGTGAACGGGATCGGCGGGCAGGTGCGCGACCAGTTCATCAAGCGATTCGCCGCACGCCAGGGCACGACGATCGTGGGTCGAGCGCTCCCGTTCGGGATCGGTGCTGCGGTCGGCGGCCTGGGCAACCACGCGCTGGGACGGAAGGTGATCCAGGCCTCGCGGACGGGGTTCGGCCTCCCGCCCGCGCAGTTTTCGATCGTGCTCGAACCCAAGGAACCGAAGCAGCCGAAAGACTCCAAGCAGGTCAAGGCGCCCAAGCAGACGAAGGCGCCGAAGGACCGCCGGGCGATCACGCGCCGCAAGGGGCGCGAAGACCTCTGGGCGGACACCCCCGACCACACCGACGACACGGTCTGAGGGCCGCCCGGCCGCCCGGCCGCCCGGCCGCCCGGCCGCTGGCTGCTCGAGCGGCGCCGGGCCGGACCACCAGACGGGCCGGAGGCGCGCTGCCAGCGGGCACCGCGCCTCCAGTTCGACCGTCCGTCAGTTCGCGGTCACCGCACCCGCACCGGCGTCGTCACCACCTGCCCGGCGTGCGCGAACCCGCCGCCGAACCCGAACAGCAGCGCCGGCACGCCCTCGGGCAGGTCGCCCCGCGCCCATGCCTTCGACAGGCCGAGCGGCACGCTCGCGGCCGAGGTGTTGCCCGACTCCACGACGTCCCGGACGACGAACTTCGACTCGCCACCGAGCGCCGTCACGAGGGGCTCGATGATCCGCAGGTTCGCCTGGTGGAACGCGAACACCTCGATGTCGTCGAGCGTGAGTCCGGCAGCGGCGACGGCAGCGCGGGCGTGGTCGGCGGCCTCGGTGATGGCCCAGCGGTAGATGGAGCGGCCCTCCTGGCTGAAGCGTTCGGGGTCCCCGGAGACGAGCACGGCCTCCTCGAGGTGCGGCACGCTCCCCCACGACACCGGTCCGATCTGTGCCTCGTCGGAGACGCCGAGCACGGCCGCGCCGGCACCGTCCCCGACGAGCACGCAGGTGGACCGGTCGGACCAGTCCACGATGCCGGAGAGGATCTCGGACCCGATGACCACGGCGATGTCGGTCGAGCCGACGCGGATCGCCTGGTCGGCCAGCGCGACCCCGTACTCGAAGCCGCTGCACGCGGTGTTGATGTCGATCGGGGCTGCGGACGGCGAGAGCCCGAGTGCCGCGGCGACCCGGCCTGCGGTGTACGGAGCACGGTCGCGATGGGTGGTGGACGCGACGATGACGAGCCCGACGTCGGCCGGTGCGACGCCGGCGTCCGCGAGGGCGTTCCTGGCCGCTTCGATCGCCATCGATGTGACCGTGTCCGAAGGCCCGGCGATGTGCCGGGTCTCGATCCCGGTCCGGGTGCGGATCCACTCGTCGTTCGTGTCGACCATGGTCGAGAGTTCATCGTTGGTGAGGACGCGTGCGGGCTGGTGGTGGCCGAACCCGAGGATCCGGCTGCCACGGAGAGCTGGGTTGTTCACGAGACGGCACGCTACTCCCCTGCCGCACCTGCTCATGCTCCGCGCGGCATGAAGCCGTCACCCGAACCGCTCCGCGCCGAGCCCCGAGGCCGGTACTCGCAGGGCCTGCCACGCACACCCGCGATCGCGTAGACCGGACCCATGGACTACACACACCTCGGCAGGACAGGGCTGTCCGTCTCTCGGGCAGTGCTCGGCACCATGAACTTCGGCCCGGAGACCAGCGAAGACGACTCGCACGCGATCATGGACCGGGCGCACGAGCTCGGCGTGAACTTCTTCGACACCGCCAACGGCTACGGCGGCTCGGTGGGCAAGGGCGCCACCGAGGAGATCATCGGCCGCTGGTTCGCCAAGGGCGGCGGGCGTCGCGAGAAGACCGTCCTCGCGACGAAGGTCTACGGCGACATGCTCGACTGGCCGAACGGCGGGAAGCTCAGCGCGTACAACATCCGCCAGGCCCTCGACGCCAGCCTGCAGCGCCTCCAGACCGACCACATCGACCTCTACCAGTTCCACCACGTCGACCGCGCGACGCCGTGGGACGAGATCTGGCAGGCCATCGACGTCGCCGTGCAGCAGGGCAAGGTGCTCTACGTCGGCTCGTCGAACTTCGCCGGGTTCCACATCGCCCAGGCGCAGGAGGTCGCCGCGCGTCGGAACACCCTCGGCCTCGTCAGCGAGCAGTCGATCTACAACCTCGTCGTCCGCGACATCGAGCGCGAGGTCCTCCCCGCCGCCCGCGAGTACGGCCTCGGCGTCATCCCCTGGTCGCCGCTGCAGGGCGGTCTCCTCGGCGGCATCATCGAGAAGACCGAACAGGGCTCGCGCCGCCTGAGCGGCCGCAGCGCCGAGTACGTCGAGGGACACCGCGACCAGCTCACCGCCTACGAGTCCTTCGCGAAGGAGCTCGGCCACACCCCGGGCGAGCTCGCCCTCGCGTGGCTGCTGCACCAGCCCGGCGTCACCGCGCCGATCACCGGCCCGCGCACCATGGAGCAGTGGGAGTCCGCGGTCCGCGCGGTCGACATCCGCCTCGACCAGCGTGCGCTGGACCGGCTCGACGAGATCTTCCCGGGGCACAAGACCTCGCCGGAGGACTACGCCTGGTGACGTCGCCGACGGGACCAACGGGTCGCTGACGCGACCATCTGCCTGGAGGCGCGGTGCGGGTCGGACCCGCACCGCGCCTCCAGTCCGTGGTCACGTCGAGAACGCGACCAGCGTCGCGATCAGAGCGCCGCGATCTCCGCGTCCTGCAGGCCGATGGCCAGCAGGTAGTCGTCGACGCTCCCCCAACGGCGCTCGACGTGCTCGATGACCGTCGTCATGATCTCGGGGACGCACCGTTGCGCGGTCGCGGTCGCCTCCGGGTCGGTGCTCGCGGCGCGCTCCCGTGCGAACCGGTCCGCCAGCCCCGCCTCACTCGCGGCGTAGTCGTCCCCGATCGCCTCGAGGCTGTCACCCCAATGGCGGGCGAGCAGGGCGCTGACGATCCCCGTCCGGTCTTTGCCGGCGGAGCAGCACACCAGGACGTCACCGTCCGTCGCAGCGATGGCACGCAGGGCGTCGGCGATCCCGCTGCGGTGCCGGTCGAGCCAGTCGATGTACTGGTCCTCGAGGGCGATCGCCTCGGCGGCCGACTCCAGGCCCGACGACGGATCGAACATCGGGACACCTCGGTAGCCGGGGGTCGTGGCGAGGGGATGTGGCACGGCGTCGGTCTCGTCTACGCGGCGGAGGTCGATCACCGCGGAGAGACCCGCCGGATACGCGTCCGCATCCACCGGTTCGGTGTTCGCCCGGTACACGGTCCGGTGGTGGTCGGCCTGGAGGGCGGTACCTCCGACGGGGCGGAGGTTGGTGAGGATGCTCGTCGTCGAGTTCACGCCTCCATCCTGCCGCGCGCGCACGCACGCAGCCGCTACGGGTGGTAGCTCTCCCCCGTCCAGCGCGCGCCGAAGTCCGTTCGGAGCGCGCCCAGGGGTTCCGGGACGAGCTCCCACCCGTCACCGGACATGACGATGCCGATCGGACTGACGACGATGCTCCCGGACGTGTCCTGATCGCCCATCGGGGCCGTCCCCCCGCAGTTCCCGCAGGAGAGCGTCGGTTCGGGACCCTCGAGCCACAGGTCGAAGGCCTCCCAGAACCTGTCCTCCTCGAACGGCGTGCCGCAGTAGTGACAATCCGACGGACCCGTGCTGTCGCCGAGGTACCAGATGCGGTTGTCGGGGTGTGTCGGGACGGCCGTGTCGATGAAGCTCCACAGCGGGTTGTACCCGGGGAGCTCGGAACCGTACGGCGCACCTCATCGGGCGCGACGTCCAGCGCGAGGATCTGCTGCCAGTCTTCACTCACGACTGCCTCGCATCGAGGTGCCGACCGACGAAGCCCAGAGCACGTTCATCCGGCAGCCTTCGGGACCGCGCCCCCGGCGAGCTGCTCGATCCGCTGACCCACTTCATCCAGCAACGCTCGACCCGACCCCGCACGGAGACGGTAGTTCGCGTTCATGCGACGGAGGAAGGTCTCCACGTCGCCGTCGTCTGCGGTATCGACGCTCAGCGAGACAAACTCCTGTCGCATCGCCGCGAAATCTTCCGCGCTGAACCCGTCCGTGAAGAAGTCGACGTAGTCAGCGGCACACGAGTAGTCGTCCCACCAGTACTGGTAGAAATTCTCCAGCAGACCGCCGAGGAAAGGGATCGCATCGGAGGCGTTCTGGTACCCGAGCTCGGTCATGTCGACCATTGCAGTCTCCGATCCGGGGGGAAAGCGGCCCGATTCACGCACCGTTCGATCGTGATCGAAAGAGTTGGTGGTCGTGAAGGCCCTCGAATCCGACGATGATCATGGTGTTCACCGCGCGTTCAGGAGTTCCTGACCGGCAAGAGCTACGAGCGGGTTCATCAAGGCCTCGACATTGACCCGAAGGACCTCGTCATCGTCGAGCGCCGCGCTCGTTGGCTCCGCTGCATCCGCAGTCGACCCCGGTCTGAACCCGATCAGTCCGCCCTCGGACGCCTCACGACAGAGGCGCACGACCTGGCCGACGCGCGTCGAGCCGACGAGTTCGCTGGAGACGACCTCAGCAACCTGAGTTGCTTCCACTGCGACGCCGGCGTCATCACTACCGGCTTGGATGGCATCGCGGATCATGTCTCGAACGATCACCCAGTTCTCACTGTTCGCCAGCGGCGCGAGACCTGGTTGCCACGCATCCACGAAACGAAGCGGATTGGCTGCGAGGCGCTGGATGAGCCACTCCGGCGTGGTCTCGGCATCCCGCGGGTACCGCTGCAGATCGTCGCGAAGCTGCTGGGTCTCGACGCGCTCAGACTGCACGATGTTGCCATCGAGGTCGACCTGGACCGGCCACTGCGGCTCAGTCTCCCAGTCGAAATCGAATCGATAGGCTCCCGAGCTCTCGACCTGGAGCCGCCCCGTGAACCAAGCGCCGTGGTCCGCGTCCGACATCAAGACTCGAAGATCCTTCCAGGCTTGCCACTCCGCCAGGTCGGCGGGAGGGCCGAAAGTCATCCCGCTCGCGGTGAGCACCGCCCGCTGCAGTCGCGACGAGACACCGACATTGACGAAGACCGAAGTCGCGCGCGACCAGCCGCTCGGCATGCGGTCGAAGGTCAAGATCGCAAGGCGATTCTGCAAGCCGTGCAGATCTTCCACTGAGTTCAACCTTTCAGTCCTCCGGCTCGGGTCGACGTCTCGAAGGAGACGGGATTCTCGATGATCACTTGCTGCAGACTGTCTGCGCTTTCGCGCCCCCAGCTGATCAAGAATACCGAGCCCCGTTGCGAAGTGCCCTCAAACTGAATTTCGCGTCTGAGATACACCGGAGTGGAAGGATCCTCGCGGAGTAGACGGCTGATGTCGTTCTCGACTCGCCGAACTTCGCCGAGATTGACGGTGCGTCCGTGTTCTGGGGTGAGGTTGACCCCGAATGGAGAACCTCCGTGCTTCGCAGAGACGATGTGACCCCCGTGGTCTTCAGGCAGTCGATCAGCACCGCCCGCGAACCGTTGCTCGTCACCGTCGCGCACGCGCTCAGACAGCGGGTACGAGCGATCGATCAGGGCTTCCGAAGTCGCAGGTCGGCCACGTTCGTCCGTGTAGTAGACCGCTTGGCGGTCCGTCAGCTCGTACCGGGTGTTCGGTTGCAGATTCTCACGCTTGAGCGACGAATCATCGTGCGTGACCCGCACGACCGATTGATGCGGATCCGGTGAGACTCGCTGCCAACCGGCTTCACCGCTGCTCCGGGGCTCCTCTCCAACGGATGGTGAGCCTTCACCATGACCGGATGCGGGGCTCCGATCGATCGTCCCGGTGTGGGAATCAGCCCCCGCGGACGACTCGGCGCGGTGCGACCCACCGTCGACCCGTTCCGCCACCGAGTGCAACCAGTGGCCTCCAGACCCAGGCTCCCCCACCTCGATGTGCGGCCGACCGAGCCCCACCCCGAACCCGTCCGGCGTCGCCATGGCGTGCTCGACGCTGACCTTCACGGTCGGGATCTTGTCCCCGAGCCACCGCAGGGCGTTCGCGAACCCGCCCCGGCTCCCCGCGAGCAGGTCCGACGCCCCGGACAGCGCCTTGCCCGGCAGGCTCCCCAGCGCGTCCCCGACCCGCACCATCGCGGTCCCGGCGGTGGCGAGCTTCGACCCGAACGCCGCGAGCTTGGACCCGTCCGCACCGAGCACGGCGAGCCGCGAGCCGAGCGCAGCGACCTTCGCGCCGGCGCCGACCTCGCCGGCACCGGGGATGAAGAGCGTCCCGACGTTGAACGCGGCACCACCGGCGGCGTGGGCGGGGTCGTCCCGCCAGTCCTCCGGCGATCCGACGAAGCCCTCGACGAGGGTCTTCTGCTGGTCGAGGATGTTCCGCGCGGTGTCGCTGACGACGTCCGGCAGGATTCCCTTCGGCAGCGCACCGGCGATCAGCAGCGGCGGGCTGCCCATCAGTGCGATGAGACCGAGCGACTCCGCGAAGCCCTTCCAGGACTGCGCTGCCCAGTCACCGTCGGCCCATCCGCCGGTCTGCGAGTTGTAGCCGATCAGGCCGCCGAGGCCGTCGAGCGTCCCCTGCAGCGCGTCGTCCATCCCGGAGCTGAAGGACTCCGAGCAGGACTGGTCGCCGCGTCCGGTGCTCCCCCACGGCATCGGTTGGTTCGCCTTGACCGCTGCGGTGTAGTCGACGGCCTGCACCTCGGCCAGGCACATGTCGGTACGGAGCCCGTTGATGGCGTTGACGCACTCGGCGGAGGCGGCGGAGAGCTTCGTCTCCTGCTCGGCGACCTTGGTGAGCAGGTCGTTGTTCTCGTCGACGTACGGCGTGTACTCGTCCCAGCGCAGGTGGGCGTCGTCGAACTGCTGCCCGAAGTTCTGGACCAGGCCGACGATGCCCTGGTTCGCCGGGTGCTCGGGGTCCCATGGTCCGACGGTCTTGCCCTTGAGTGCCTTCGCGACGAAGGTCTCCGCCTCGGCCTTGAGCTCGACCAGCCGCTTCGCGATCGGTGCCACCGCCGTGGCGTAGTCGCTGAGGTGCGTGGACACCTTCTGCAGGGTCGCCGCGAGCGACGCGGTGTCCGTCTCGACCCCGTCCATCACGGTCAGCAGCTCGGCCGAGTCGGGGGTGGTGTAGCTGCCGCCGAGCTTCGCCCAGGCGGTCTTCACCGCGGATCCGCGCGTCTGCACGTCGGTCGCCGAGGTCGAGAACGCCGTGCCGGCGGAGTCGACCTGCTCCGCCTTGATGTTCGCGCCGGGGATCGCGTCCGGGTCGATCAGGCCGTCGGCCCGACACTGGCCCGTCACTGGTCACCACCCAGGTCGACACCGGAGAAGTCGCCTGTCCTGGAGGCACCGATCGCGTTGGCCTGTGCCGTCGCGGCCATCTCCTCGTCACCGTGGTAGTAGGCGAGGGTCGCGTTGGCAGCACCGGCGAGGCCGGCGGTAATGTGGTTGCTGACACGGGTCAGGAGCGCCGAGTGGCTCTCGATGAGCGCGGCGACCGCTCCGGCGACCGCCTGGTCGTCGCCGACCGCGGTGGTGAGCGCCGCGTGCGCGTCAGCGAGGCCGTCGAACGCGGTGGACAGGCTCGTCGCGGCGCTCTCGGTGTCGGTGAGCGCGGTCTGCACACCCGCGGGCTCGATCTGCCAGCCGTTCCCCATCGTTCCCCCTGGTCGTCCCGTTCGACTCGGTCAGTGTCCTGCTGCGGCGCGGGACACTGCCGTTCCCCCGGCGGCGTCCGCAGTGTTCCGCACGATCCGCTCGGCCGTCCCCCGGAACGGGGGTTGCGCGGCCGCGTGGATCTCGCTCCACCATAGCCGATCGTCGTCCTCGGGCAGCGGGCGCGGCAGTGCTCGCCCGAGCAGCCGTTCGGCGTCCACGGTGCTCTCGAGCCGTCGGGACTGGAAGAGCGTGAGGAGCACGACGCCGCCCGCGTCGACGAGCTGCAGCGCGTCGCCGCCCCAGAGCTGCCGGACGCCGATGTCCGGGTCCACCTCGGCGGCACCGCTCAGGACAGCAACGGCATCGACGTGCTGACCGGACAGGATCACCCATTCGGCGCTCATGCGCGCGCCCCGGCCCCGAGCAACTCGACGACCCGCGGGCCGAGCGCGTTCCCGAGCTCCGCGAGCCGACGCCAGCGCGCCTCCACCTCGGCACCGCCGGTCAGACCGGACCGCGGCGGGGTGAAGTCGAGCACGAGGGACGGCACGCGTGGCGGCCCGACGACCGTCGCTCCCGGCGGCAGCGCGGCCGGATCGATGCCGAGGTCGCGCAGCGCGGCGGCTCCGACGATCGCACCCAGGGGCACGGGCATGCCGATCTGGCGCGCGGACAGGGTCGCGTCCGGGTGGCCGGCCGACCGCCACGCGGTCCCCAGAAGCACGCGCTGGCGACGCGCGAGTTCCGCGAGCACGCGCTCGGGTGAGGCAGCGTCAGGGGCTTGCACCGTGCCTCCAGGCAGAGCCAACCGTGTCTCCTCGGTCACGCCGGTGGCGGACCGCTCGACCCGGATCTGGACGGCGGCCACGCCGCTCTCGACCGGGCCGGTCGCGAGCAGTCGGGTCGGGCGCGGAGCACGCCGGCGGGCGAAGTCGGTGACGGCGGCGACGCTCCACGCGATCGTCGCGGGCTCGACCGTGCCCCAGCCGGACGGCGTCGTGCCCGCGAGGCCCTCGAGCAGCAACTCGGCGGTCCGACCGATGCCGGCCTGCTCGGTGGCCGGGTGGTGGACCGAGACGACGACCTCGGTCCAGGGCACCTCGTCGGCGCCGAGCCGTGTCGACCGGGGCGACGCCTGCGGCGAGAGCATGGCGGTCGCGACGTCGTCCGCCGGGGTGGGCGAGCCGGCGGCGCGGTAGCGGGCCCCCTCGCGGACGACCCAGGCGCTGCCGGTGCGGCGGAGCATGGCGAGCATCGCGGTGGTGATGCGGCTCGTCGGCGGGGTGAGCAGCACGAACGCGAGCCCGGCGGCACGGGTGTCGAGCACGAGGCCCGTGCGCGCGGAGGAGAGCTCGACCACGGCGGCGTCGGTCTCGCTGACCACGAAGCCCGGTCCCACGGCGTCGACGAGCGGGTGCGCGAGGGTGACGTCGTCCACGCGGGAACCCTACCGGGCGGGGACCTGTCCGACTCGGAACGACGACTCCGATGTCGTACGACGTCGGAGTCGTCGTTCCGAGTCCGCCCGGCCCTGCCGCGCCCACACACGACGACGGGCCCCGCGCCTGCTGTGTGCGCGGGGCCCGTCGGACGGGTGGTGTTCGGGTGCTACCGGACGGAGACCGGGGTCTCGTCGCGGTCTTCGTAGAGGACGTAGCCCTCTTCACCGTGGACGGCGGTGTCGATGCCGGCGACCTCGTCCTCGGTCTTGACGCGGAAGCCCATCGTCTTCTCGATGATCCAACCGATGAGGAAGGCGAGGATGAACGAGTACGCACCGACCGCACCGGCTGCAGCGGCCTGCTTGCCGAGCTGGGCGAACGAACCCGAGTAGATCAGGCCGGTGTCGTTGGCGAAGAAGCCCAGGTAGAGCGTGCCGACGATGCCGCCGACCAGGTGGACGCCCACGACGTCCAGCGAGTCGTCGAAGCCGAGGCGGTACTTCCAGTCGATCGCGAAGCAGCAGATGATGCCGGCGATGAAGCCGAGCAGGATGCCCCAGCCCGGGGTGAGCGCGGCACAGGCCGGCGTGATGGCGACGAGGCCGGTGACGGCGCCGGACGCGGCACCGATCGACGTGGCCTTGCCGTCCTTGAGCTTCTCGACGAGCAGCCAACCGAGGATGGCGGCGGCCGGGGCGGCGAGCGTGTTCACCCAGGCGATCGAGGCGATGCCGTCAGCAGCACCCTCGGACCCGGCGTTGAAGCCGAACCAGCCGAACCAGAGGATCGCGGCACCGAGCAGGACGAAGGGCGGGTTGTGCGGCTTGTGCGCACCCTTCGCGAAGCCGACGCGCTTGCCGAGGACGATCGCCAGGGCGAGACCGGCAGCACCGGCGTTGATGTGCACCGCGGTGCCACCGGCGAAGTCGATGACGCCCCAGGTCGCTGCCCAGCCGGAGGTGAGGTTGAAGACCCACGAGGCGACCGGGAAGTAGACGACCGTGACCCAGACGCCGGCGAAGACCATCCACGCGCCGAACTTGGCGCGGTCGGCGATCGCGCCGGAGATCAGGGCGACGGTGATGATCGCGAAGGTTGCCTGGAAGCCGACGAACGCCATTGAGGGGTACGCGGCGTTGATCGTGGAGGCCTTGGCCTCCTCGAACGCCTGCCCGAGGCCGATCTGGTTCCAGTCGATGCTGAAGAAGCCGACGACGCCGGAGACCGCCGTGCCGTCACCGTGGTTGGCGAAGGCGATCGCGTAGCCGTAGAGCACCCAGAGGACGCTCACCAGGGCGATCGCCCCGAAGGACATCATCATCATGCTGATGACGGACTTGGCCTTCACCAGACCGCCGTAGAAGAAGGCCAGGCCGGGTGTCATGAACAACACCAGCGCCGCCATGACCAACACGAACGTCGTGTTGCCCTGATCAAGCATCTGTTCACCTCTCGATTGCACCTGCGGCTCTTGGTCCGCGTCGGGTGTCACCGAGTCTGGCGACGTGAGGTTTCACGAGGAGGCACGAAGTGTTTCGCGGGTGTAACGCGACGGTGCGCTGTGTAAACGTCGTGTTTCGTCAGCCGGGCAGTCCCCTGGACGGGGGCCACGAGTCCGTCACGCAGTGCGGGTGAGGGCGACCACGCGGCTCGCCGCGCGCAGGTACTTCTTGCGGTAGCCGCCGTTCAGCATCGTGTCGGGGTACACCTGGTCGAGCGGGGTTCCGGACGCGACGATCCGGACCTGTGCGTCGTACAGGCGGTCGACGAGCGCCACCCAGCGCAGGGCATCGGTCTGGTCGGTGAACGCCTGGACGTCGGTGAGCCCCACGGCGTCCAGGTCCTCGACCATGGCCACGTACTTCGACGGGTGCACGGACGCGAGGTGTCCGACCACGGCCCGGAAGTCGTCCAGCGTGACGGTGCCGGCGGGCAGCGCTCCCTCGACGTCGGTGACGACCCCGGCGGACTCGTCGACCGCGCGCCGACGGTAGTCGAGTCCGTCGATGCGCATCGTGTCGAACCGGTCGGACATCGCCTGGATCTCCCGGAGGAAGTCCTGCGCGGCGAACCGGCCCTCGCCGAGGGCGCCCGGCGGGGTGTTCGACGTCGCCGCGAACCGGGTGCCGGTCTCGGTGAGCTCCTTGATGAGCCGCGTCATCACCATCGTGTCGCCCGGGTCGTCGAGCTCGAACTCGTCGATGCAGACGAGCGCCGTGCCGCGGAGCAGGTCGACCGTGCCCTGGAACCCGAGCGCCCCGACCAGCGCGGTGTACTCGATGAAGGTGCCGAACGTCTTGCGCCCCGTGGCGGCGTGGTACGCGGCGGCGAGTAGGTGGGTCTTGCCGACGCCGAACCCGCCGTCGAGGTAGACGCCCGACTTCGTCCCCGCGTCGGACGCAGCGGGCTTCCGCCGGCCGAAGAGCCCGCGTCGCGGAGTGTCGGCCGGCCCGGCGGCGACGAAGGCCGCCACGGCGTCCCGCACCGACGCCTGCGACGGGTAGTCCGCGTCCGGTCGGTAGGAGTCGAAGGAGGCGTCCGCGAACTGGGGCGGCGGGACGAGCGAGGCAGCCATCTGCTGCGGGGTCACCTGCGGGTCACGGTCGACGAGGTGTTCAGGCGCTGTGCTCACTGAGATCGGAAGGCCCTTCGGGAAGCATGTCGTGGGGTGTCACGTTGCGTCAGGGGCACGGTACGTCCGCGTACCGTTGCCCACAGGCACCGACGACCGATCCTAGTCCGGTGCCGGATGACCACCTGGAGGTAGCCCACCATGACCGCACCGGTCGACACGTCCGAGAAGTTCACCGCCTACGCCCACCCGGAGCGACTCGTCTCCACCGAGTGGCTGCAGGAACAGCTGGACGCCCGCACCCCCGACCTGGTCGTCGTGGAGTCCGACGAGGACGTCCTGCTGTACGAGACGGGGCACATCCCCGGCTCCGTGAAGATCGACTGGCACACCGACCTCAACGACCCGGTGCTCCGCGACTACGTCGACGGTGAGGCCTTCGCCGAACTCCTCGGCAGCAAGGGCATCGGTCGCGAGACCACCGTCGTCATCTACGGCGACAAGAACAACTGGTGGGCCGCGTACGCCCTCTGGGTGTTCTCCCTCTTCGGGCACGAGGACGTCCGCCTGCTCGACGGCGGCCGTGCGAAGTGGATCGCCGAGGACCGCGCGCTCACGACGGACGCCACCGTCGTCACCCCGGCCGAGTACCCCGTCGTCGACCGGGTCGACACCGAGATCCGTGCGTACAAGGACGACGTCCTCGCGCACCTCGGCAAGCCCCTCATCGACGTCCGCAGCGCGCCGGAGTACTCCGGCGAGCGGACGACGGCACCGGACTACCCGGAGGAGGGCGCCCTGCGAGCCGGCCACGTCCCCACCGCCGTGAACATCCCCTGGGCCACGGCGGCAGCACCGGACGGCACCTTCAAGACCCGCGAGGAGCTCGACGCGATCTACCGCGACGGCGCCGGCATCGGCGACGCGGACGAGGTGATCGCGTACTGCCGCATCGGCGAGCGGTCGAGCCACACCTGGTTCGTCCTGCAGCACCTGCTCGGGTACGAGAACGTCCGCAACTACGACGGCTCGTGGACCGAGTGGGGCAGCGCCGTCCGCGTCCCGATCGCCGTCGGCACCGAACCGGGTACGATCACCGACCGATGACCGACGCACTCCCCCAGTCCCTCGCCGAGATCCGCGACGACTTCCTCGAGCTCTCCCAGCAGGACCGCCTGCAGCTGCTCCTGGAGTTCTCCAACGAGCTCCCGGCGCTGCCCGAGCGCCTGCAGGGGCACGAAGACGAACTCGAACGCGTCGAGGAGTGCCAGTCGCCCGTCTTCATCACGGTCACCGTGGGCGAGGACGGCGACGCTCCCGGGATCGTCCGGATGCACGCCACCGCACCGCGCGAGGCACCGACCACGCGCGGCTTCGCGTCGATCCTGGCGCAGGGGCTCTCCGGCCTGACGGTCGAGCAGGTGCTCGCCGTCCCGGCGGACTACCCGTTGACGATCGGGTTGAGCGACGCGGTCAGCCCGCTGCGGATCCGCGGCATGGTCGGGATGCTGGGCCGGGTGCAGCGGCAGGTGAAGACGCAGGCCGCGGTCGCGTAGACGCCACCACGTTACGGACGGGAGGCACGGTGCCAGCTGGCACCGTGCCTCCCGTCCGTCGTGCGGTCGCGTCTACCGCGCGCTGGCCGCACCGTCGCGCTGGACCACCTCGGTCAGCCACGCGAGGATGCGGGCGTCGAACCAGTCGGCGTCGTGGTTCCAGAGCTTGGTGTGCCGGGCTGTCGTCTGGATCTCGAGCCGCACCAGGTCCGGGCGGGCCTCGGCCAGGGCGTGCGACGCCGAGGACGGGACGAAGCCGTCGTCGTCGCTGTGCATGAGGAGGATGGGGACGTGCAGCTCGTCGGCGCGCGCGACCATGTCGAGCTCGCGGAGGTCGACCGGTTGACGGAGGCCCGTGAGCCGGTGCAGCACGGGCGTGCGGAGGAGTCGCTGGGCGACCTTCCGGACCGGCCGCGGCAGGCGGAGCAGCTGACTCTGCGACTTGAGGACCGCGTGCCAGTCGACGACGGGCGACTCGAGCACGACGCCGTCGACGAGTCCCGCGAACCGTGAGCGGACGAGGGTCTGCAGCACGACCGCGCCGCCCATCGACCAGCCCATGAGCACGACGCTCGACGCGCCCTGGCCGGAGACCCAGCGGAGGACGGCGTCGATGTCCTCCCACTCGGTGCTGCCGAGACCGTAGCGGCCGTCGACGCTCCGCGGGGCGACCCCGTCGTTCCGCCAGCTCGCCAGCACCACGGAGTACCCCGCCGCCCGGAAGACCGGCACGGCGCGGATCGTCTCGGCGCGGGTCACGCCGCGGCCGTGCACGAGGACGGCCCAGGGTGCGTCGGGGTCGTCCGCGCGGATCACCCACGCCGGCGCGGGGCCGTTCGGGGTGGAGACGTCGACGTCCTCGACGGGGACGTCGAGCTCGCCAGGCGTCAGGTAGAACCAACCGCCCCACCGACCGCGCCGGGCCGCCGTGGGATCGCCGGCGTCGATCGCGATGATCCGACGGGTCACGGTCGCGTCGGTCGTGCCGAGGACCTCGCCGACGCGCATGTGTCCGGTGCCGCCGCCGAACCAGAGGCTGTAGCGGCCCTGCAGCTCGGTGTCCGCGGTGCGCTCGAGCGTCACGGTCCCCCGAACGGGGTCGACGGCGTGGATCGGGACGCGTTCGGTGCGCTTGCGGTCGGGGGTGACCACCGCCCGTGCCACCGCCGCGACGAACCCGCCGATCACCGCGGTGGTGACGGCGGCCGCTGCGATGCCCGCTCCCAGTGCGACGAACCCGGCCGATCGTGCGGTCTCCTGGACGACGTCCTCGGCGGGTCGCGCGGATCGGGACATGGTCCGGAGCCTAGTCTGCATTCGTGTCCGAAACCCGAGAGCCCGACGCGTTCGCGCGGCTCCGTGCGTTCGTGGCGTCGGGTGGCACCCGCGCCGAGACGACGATCACCGAGATCCCCTCGCCCTCGCGCATCGCGCCCTTCTCGATCGCCCTCGCGGCGGACGTCTCGGGTGCTGCGCACGGCATCGACTCCGACCTCGGCACGGGCCGGTTCATCGCCCTGCACGACCCGGACGAACCCGAGGGCTGGGGCGGCGCGTTCCGCATCGTGACGTTCGCCCAGGCACCGCTGGAACCCGAGATCGGCGTCGACGAGTTCGTCGCCGACGTGACGTGGAGTTGGCTCGTGGACGCCCTGGCGGCGCACGGTGCCACCTACGACCACGCCTCTGGAACGGCGACCAAGATCATCTCGCGCGGCTACGGCGACCTCGCGGCGCAGGGCGACGGGGCGCAGCTCGAGCTGCGTGCCTCGTGGACCCCGCGCGGGGACGACCTCACCGCACACGTCGAGGCCTGGGAGGAGATCGTGGCGATGCTCGCCGGTCTGCCGCCCGCGTCGGACGGCGTGACCCTGTTGGCCCCGAGGAGGCTCGCCCGTGACTGACCCTGCCTTCGAGGACTCGCATGACGCGGTGAAGGTCATCGAGACCCACGAGGAGTACCTGGAGGCCGTCGCCGCCATCGCCGCCGGGCACGGACCCGTCGCCCTCGACGCGGAGCGCGCCAGCGGCTACCGCTACTCGCAGCGCGCGTACCTCATCCAGGTGTTCCGCCGCGGCGCGGGTGCGTTCCTGTTCGACCCGATCCCGATCGGCGACTTCTCCGAGCTGCAGGACGCCATCGTCGACGAGGAGTGGCTGTTCCACGCGGCCTCGCAGGACCTGCCGTGCCTGCAGGAGGTCGGCCTCGTCCCCACCCGCATCTTCGACACCGAGCTCGGCGCCCGGATCGCCGGGTTCCCGCGCGTCGGACTCGGCGCGGTCGTCGAGCAGCTGCTCGGCATCACGCTCGCGAAGGCGCACTCCGCCGCGGACTGGTCGACCCGCCCGCTCCCGCAGTCGTGGCTCGTGTACGCGTCGCTCGACGTCGAACTGCTCCCCGACCTCCGCGACGCCCTCGCGGAGAAGCTCGACGAGGCCGGCAAGTCGCGGATCGCCGAGGAGGAGTTCGCGGCCGTCCTCACCCGGGCGCCGAAGCCCCCGAAGGCGGAACCCTGGCGCCGGCTGTCCGGCATGCACGCCCTGCGCGGGACCCGGGCCCTGGCGATCGCCCGGTCGCTCTGGACCGCGCGCGACGCCTACGCCCGGGAAGCCGACATCGCGCCCGGCCGCACCATCCCGGACTCGGCGATCGTCGCGGCTGCTGCAGCGAACCCGGCGTCGAAGGGCGAGCTGAGCGGCGTGAAGGCCTTCACCGGCCGTGCGAGCCGCGCCGAGCTCGACCGCTGGTGGGCCGCCGTCGAAGAGGGCCGCACCACCGAGGACCTCCCGAAGCTCCGCGGCACCGGCGAGGCCACGCTGCCGCCGCCCCGCGCCTGGGCGGACCGCAACCCGGCCGCCGACCGCCGGTACAAGGCCGCACGCGCCGCCGTGGTCACGCGCGCCGAGGAGCTCGACCTGCCCGTCGAGAACCTGCTGACCCCGGAGACGCTCCGGGTCGTCTCGTGGGAGCCGCCGCAGCCGATCGCCACCGAGACCGTCGGGGCCGTCCTCGCCGCGCACGACGCCCGTCCTTGGCAGGTCGAGGAGACCGCGTCGATCATCGCGCACGCCTTTGTCGCTGCTGCACAGGAGCCTGCTGCCGAGAGCAACACGGAGTCGTAGGAACGCCCCAACCGGCATGCGTCCGCACAGGCTCGGGGCATAGCGTCGACCCTGCGTGCCGGGTACGTCCCGGCCGGTCGGGGCGGAACGTGCCTCGACCTGATCGATGAGGATCTGGAGGCCCAGATTGCCAAAGGCAGCAGACGTCGTCTTCGTTGACGGCGTTCGGACACCGTTCGGACGAGCCGGGGAGAAGGGGGTGTTCTGGAAGACCCGCGCCGACGACCTCGCGGTGCACGCGATGCGCGGACTCCTCGACCGGAACGCCTCGCTGGACGGAGCCGCGGTCGACGACGTCGCCGTGGCGGCCACCACCCAGCAGGGCGACCAGGGACTCACCCTCGGCCGGACCGTCGGGATGCTCGCGGGCCTCCCGAAGACGGTCCCCGGGTACGCCATCGACCGGATGTGCGCCGGCGCCATGACGAGCGTCACCACGCTCGCGGGAGCCATCGCCTTCGGCGCGGCGGACGTCGCGATCGCCGGTGGTGTCGAGCACATGGGCCGCCACCCGATGGGCTTCAACTCCGACCCGAACCCCCGCTTCATCGCGGAGCGCATGGTCAACGGCGACGCACTCGTGATGGGCAAGACCGCGGAGCGACTGCACGACCGCTTCCCCGCGATCACCAAGGACCGCACGGACTCCTACGCCGTCCAGTCCCAGCAGCGCTACGCCGCTGCGTGGGCCGCCGGCAAGCTCCAGCCCGACCTGGTGCCGGTCGAGGTCAACACCGGCGAGGGCTGGGACATCGTCTCCAGTGACGAGCCGCCCCGGCCCGGCACCACCCTGGAGGCACTGGCCGCCTTGAAGACGCCGTTCCGGTCCCACGGACGGATCACCGCCGGCAACGCGGCCGGCCTGAACGACGGCGCCACGATGAGCCTGCTCGCGTCGGCCGACGCGGCGAAGCAGCACGGCCTGCCGACGAAGATGCGCATGGTCTCGTTCGCGTTCGCGGGCGTCGACCCCGAGGTGATGGGCATCGGCCCCGTCCCGGCGACCGACAAGGCCCTCGCCAAGGCGGGTCTGACGATCGACGACATCGGGCTGTTCGAGATCAACGAGGCGTTCGCCGTGCAGGTGCTCGCCTTCCTCGACAACTACGGCATCGACCAGGATTCCACGAACGTGAACGCCTGGGGTGGCGCGATCGCCGTCGGGCACCCGCTCGCCTCGAGCGGCGTCCGCCTGATGACCCAGCTCGCGGCGCAGTTCGCCGAGCGTCCCGACGTCCGGTACGGCATCACCACGATGTGCATCGGGCTCGGCCAGGGCGGCACCGTCATCTGGGAGAACCCGAACTTCAGCAAGTCCGCAGCACGGAAGGCGGCGTGAGCATGACCATCGTCGACAACGACCGGCTCCTCGCCCTCAGCGAGGACGAGGTCGTCACCCACTCGTACCTCAAGCACGTCGCGCTGCCCTCGGGTGGCACGCTCGCGCTCATCACGCTCGACAACGGCAAGGACTACAAGCGGCCGAACACCCTCGGGCCGCGCACCCTGCACGAGCTGTCCGGGGTGCTCGACACCCTGAAGACCGAGGCGTCCGCGGGTACGGTGCAGGCAGTCGCGATCACCGGCAAGGAGTACTGCTTCGCCGCCGGAGCCGACCTCTCCCAGGCGGCCGCCGTGCCGTCGCGCGAGGCGGCGCACGACCTCGCCGCCCTCGGGCACGCCACCCTGCGGAGGCTCTCCGACCTGGGCGTCCCGTCGTTCGCGTTCATCAACGGCATCGCACTCGGCGGCGGCCTGGAGATCGGCCTGCACTGCACCTACCGCGTGTTCTCGTCGGCGGCGCAGGGCATCGGGCTCCCCGAGGTCTTCCTCGGCATCATCCCGGGCTGGGGCGGCGCCACGCTGCTCCCGCGCCTGATCGGTCCGGAGAAGGCGCTCCGCGTCATCGTCGAGAACCCGCTGAAGAACAACCGCCTGATGGACGGGCCGGCCGCGGTCGAGCTCGGCATCGGTGACGCGCTCATCCCCTCGGTCACGTTCCTGCCCTCAGCGGTGGCGTGGGTCGACGGCGTCGTGTCCGGGCGGACCAAGGTCGTCCGGAAGAACGAGCCGGGCATGATCGAGAAGGCCGCGTGGGGCACCGTCGTCAAGGTCGCCCGCGGCCAGGTGGCGTCGAAGATCGGCACGGTCCCGAAGTCGCCGTTCCGCGCCCTCGACCTCGTCGCTTCGGCCAAGTCCGGATCGCTGGACGAGCGCTTCGCCGACGAGGACGACGCCCTCGCCGACCTCATCTCGGGTGACCAGTTCGCCGCGTCGATGTACGCCTTCGACCTCGTGCATAAGCGTGCGAAGCGTCCCGTCGGTGCCCCCGAGGGCGTCGAGCCGAAGAAGATCACGAAGGTCGGCGTGCTCGGCGCCGGACTCATGGCGTCCCAGTTCGCCCTGCTGTTCGCCCGCCGCCTCGGCGTCCCGGTCGTCATCACGGACGTCGACCAGACCCGTGTCGACGCCGGCGTGGAACGCATCCGCGGTGAGGTCGACAAGCTGCTCGACAAGGGCCGGGTCTCCCCCGACGACGCGAACCGCATCAAGGCGCTCGTGTCCGGCTCGGTCTCCTACGACGCGTTCGCGGACGCCGACTGGGTGATCGAGGCCGTGTTCGAGGAGATGGGCGTCAAGCAGGACGTCTTCCGGAAGATCGAGCAGGTCATCGCCCCGGACGCGATCCTCGCCACGAACACGTCGTCGCTCTCGGTCGACGAGATGGCGTCGGTGCTCGCCAACCCGGAACGCCTCGTCGGGTTCCACTTCTTCAACCCGGTCGCGGTCATGCCGCTGCTCGAGGTCGTCCGCGCGTCGAAGACCTCGGACGAGGCCCTCGTCACGGCCCTCGCCGTCGCGAAGACCCTGAAGAAGACCGCGATCATCACGGCCGACCAGCCGGGCTTCGTCGTCAACCGCGTGCTCGCGCGGGTGCTCGGCGAGGCGATGCGCGGCGTCGAGGAGGGCACGTCGTTCGACGTGGTCGCGCAGGGCGCTGCCCCGCTCGGCCTGCCGATGTCGCCGTTCGAGCTGCTCGAGCTCGTCGGGCTGCCGGTCGGTGCGCACGTGCTCGACTCGCACCACGCGGCCTGGCCGGAGCGCTTCTACCCCGGCGACGGGCTGAAGAAGATCGCTGAGTTCGGACACATCCTGACCCGCGACAAGAAGGGCGCCGCGACCGGGTACGACCCCGCTGCCGTGAAGCTCGTCGCACCGGCGAAGAAGGACGCGAAGCCGGTCGACGCTGCCGAGATGCAGCGACGCTTCGAGGACGCCCTCGCCGACGAGCTGCACCGCATGCTCGACGACGGGGTCGTCCAGCACGTCGAGGAGATCGACCTCGGCCTGATCCTCGGCGCCGGCTACCCGTTCCAGGCCGGTGGGATCAGCCCGTACCTCGACCGCTCTGGTGCGTCCGAGCGGGTCTTCGGCGGCGCGTTCCACGAGCCGCTGATCGTCGGCCCCGCCTCGCGCTAGGGCCAGCGGCCGCCGACTGCGCCCCGAGATGAACATCGCGCCCCGTGAGAACGGGGCGCGATGTTCATGCGGGGGCGCGGCGTCCACTCAGCCGTCGACGGACGACCGCGACCGCGCGGGCTTCGCCTGGGGCAGCTTCGTGCCGACGACCTGGTCGATGACGTCTCGGGCGATCGCCTGCGCGGTCAGCCCCACGTCGGCGAGGATCTGGGACCGCGACGCGTGGTCGATGAACTCGTCCGGCAGCCCGAGCTCGTTCACCCCGGTGTCGACGCCCGCCGCGCGGAGGTCCTGCCGCAGCCGGGTCCCGACACCGCCGACGCGGACACCGTCCTCGATGGTGATGACGAGGCGGTGCGTCCGGGACAGTTCGACGAGCGACACCGGGATCGGCACCACCCACCGCGGATCGACGACCGTGACGCCGATGCCCTGCGCCTCCAGCAGCGCTGCGGCCTCGAGGGCGATCGGGACCATCGAGCCGACCGCGACCAGCAGGACGTCCTCCTCGGCGCCGGAGTCGGGCGCGTGCAGCACGTCGACACCGTCGTCCAGCCGGCGGAGCGCGGGGATGTCCGGCCCGACCTGTCCTTTCGACCACCGGAGCACCGTCGGGGCGTCGTCGACCGCGACTGCCTCGCGGAACTCCTCGCGCAGCGTCGGCGCGTCACGGGGTGCGGCGATCCGGATGCCCGGAACGACCTGCAGCAGCGCGAGGTCCCACATGCCGTGGTGCGACGGGCCGTCCGGTCCGGTGATGCCGGCGCGGTCGAGCACGAACGTGACGCCGGCCTTGTGCAGCGCGACGTCCATCAGGACCTGGTCGAACGCCCGGTTGAGGAACGTGGCGTAGAGAGCGACCACCGGGTGCAGTCCCCCGTACGCGAGCCCGGCCGCGGTCGTCACGGCGTGCTGCTCCGCGATCCCGACGTCGATCACGCGCGACGGGTGCTGCTCCTGGAACAGGTGCAGCCCGGTCGGTCGGAGCATGGCCGCGGTGATCGCCACGATCGTCTCGTCCTCGGAGCCGACCGTGGCCAGCGTCGACGCGAACACCGACGTCCACGACGGCCCCGACGAGACGTCGAGCGACTCGCCCGTCTCCGGGTCGATGTGCCCCACGGCGTGGAACTGGTCCGCCTGGTCGCGGAGCGCGGGCTCGAAGCCGTGGCCCTTCTCGGTGATGGCGTGCACGATCGTCGGCGCGCCGTACTCCTTCGCCTGCCGGAGCGCGGCCTCCATCGCACGCTGGTCGTGCCCGTTGACCGGCCCGATGTACTTGATGTCGAGGTTCGAGTAGAGCGCCTCGTTGTTCGTGAACCGCGACAGGAACCCGTGCAGGCCGCCGCGCATCCCGCGGTAGATGGCTCGCCCGGGCGCACCGAACCGCCCCGCGACGGCGCGGGTGGTCTCGTACAGCGCCCGGTACTCGCGCCGTGTCCGGACCGAGCTGAGGAACCGCGCCATGCCGCCGATCGTCGGGGCGTACGAGCGCCCGTTGTCGTTCACGACGATCACGAGCCGACGGTCGTTCCCGTCGGAGATGTTGTTGAGCGCCTCCCACGTCATGCCGCCGGTCAGCGCACCGTCACCGACGACCGCGACGACCGTCCGGTCGCTCTGGCCGGTCTGCACGAAGGCGCGCGAGATGCCGTCGGCCCAGGACAGCGACGACGACGCGTGCGAGGACTCGACGATGTCGTGCTCGGACTCGCTCCGCTGCGGGTAGCCCGCCAGACCGCCGCGCTCCCGGAGCCGCGAGAAGTCCTGCCGCCCGGTCACGAGCTTGTGCACGTACGACTGGTGCCCGGTGTCGAAGACGAACGGGTCGTGCGGCGAGTCGAACACCCGGTGCATCGCGAGCGTCAGCTCGACGACGCCGAGGTTCGGACCGAGGTGGCCGCCGGTCTTCGCGACCTCGGCGACGAGGAAGCGGCGGATCTCGGCGGCGAGGTCCGTCATCTGCGCGTCCGACAGACGCTTCAGGTCGCGCGGCGACGTGATGCTGCTCAGCAGGCTCACGGGCGCTCCTTTCGTGGGGCTGACCACTCACTCTATGCGCGCGACCCGCGGACGGACTGGAGGCCCGTGGCGGTGTCGCCACGGGCCTCCGGTCCGCTCTGTGGTCGCGTCAGCGACCCGTGCTCACGATCCTCAGACGAGCGACCGCAGCACGTACTGCAGGATGCCACCGTTGCGGTAGTAGTCCGCCTCGCCCGGGGTGTCGATGCGGACGACCGCGTCGAACTCGATCGTCTGCTTGCCCGCCGGCGAGTGCTCGCTCGGCTCGGCCGTGACGTGCACGGTCTTCGGGGTGCGGCCCTCGTTCAGCTCGGTCAGGCCGGAGATCGAGACGACCTCGGTGCCGTCGAGCCCGAGGGACTCGATCGACTCGCCGACCGGGAACTGCAGCGGGACGACGCCCATGCCGATGAGGTTCGAGCGGTGGATGCGCTCGAAGCTCTCGGTGATGACGGCCTTCACGCCGAGGAGGTTCGTGCCCTTCGCCGCCCAGTCGCGCGACGAGCCGGAGCCGTACTCCTTGCCACCGAAGATGACGAGCGGGATGCCCTGCTCCTGGTAGTGCTGCGACGCGTCGTAGATGAACGACTGCGCGCCGTCGGCCGTCGTGAAGTCACGGGTGTAGCCGCCCTCCACGCCGTCCAGGAGCTGGTTGCGGAGGCGGATGTTCGCGAACGTGCCGCGGATCATGACCTCGTGGTTGCCGCGACGCGAGCCGTAGGAGTTGAAGTCCTTGCGGTCGACGCCGTGCTCGGCGAGGTACTGGCCCGCCGGGCTGTCCGCCTTGATCGAACCGGCCGGCGAGATGTGGTCGGTGGTGACCGAGTCGCCGAGCTTCGCGAGCACCCGGGCGCCGGAGATGTCCGACACCGCGTCGGGCTGCATGGTCATGCCCTCGAAGTACGGGGGCTTCCGGACGTACGTCGACTCGGTGTCCCACTCGAAGGTGTCGCCCGTCGGGGTCGGCAGGTTCTTCCAGCGGTCGTCACCCTCGAACACGGAGCCGTACTCGTGCGTGAACATCTCGGTGTCGATGGAGGCGTCGATGACCTGCTGGACCTCGACCGCGTCGGGCCAGATGTCCTGCAGGAAGACGTCGTTGCCGTCCTGGTCGGTGCCGAGTGCGTCCTTGTCGAAGTCGAAGTGCATCGACCCGGCGAGGGCGTACGCGATGACCAGCGGCGGGGACGCCAGGTAGTTCATCTTCACGTCGGGGTTGATGCGACCCTCGAAGTTGCGGTTGCCGGAGAGCACCGCGGTGACGGCGAGGTCGTTGTCCTGCACGGCCTGCGAGATCTCCTCGGGCAGCGGGCCCGAGTTGCCGATGCAGGTGGTGCAGCCGTAGCCGACCGTGTAGAAGCCGAGCTCCTCGAGGTAGGTCGTCAGACCGGCCTTCTCGTAGTAGTCGGTGACGACCTTCGAGCCGGGCGCGAGGGTGGTCTTGACCCACGGCTTGGCCTTGAGGCCCTTCTTCGCGGCGTTCCGGGCGAGGATGCCGGCGGCCATCATGACCGAGGGGTTCGACGTGTTCGTGCACGACGTGATGGCGGCGATCGCGACGGCGCCGTGGTCGATCGTGAACGGGTCCGCACCGTCCATCGCGACCTTGGTCGGCTGCGAGGCGGTCGACGGCGCACTCGACACGTACACGTGCTCGTGCGTCGTGGTGTCCTCGTTCGTCGACCCGGCGGCGATCGGGTCGGAGGCCGGGAAGGTCTCCTCCACCGCGTCGTCGAGGTCGGTCTGCTCGCTCGGCGACGTGTAGTTGCTGAGGTCGACCTCGAACTGGGTCTTCGCCTTCGACAGCTCGATGCGGTCCTGGGGACGCTTCGGGCCGGAGATCGACGGGACGACCGTGGAGAGGTCGAGCTCCATGTACTCGGAGTAGTTCGGCTCGACCGACGGGTCGTGCCAGAGGCCCTGGGTCTTGGCGTACGCCTCGACCAGTGCGATCTGCGCGTCGTCGCGGCCGGTCAGGCGGAGGTAGTCGAGCGTGACGTCGTCGACCGGGAACATCGCCGCGGTGGAGCCGAACTCCGGCGACATGTTGCCGATGGTGGCGCGGTTCGCGAGCGGGACCTCGCCGACGCCCTCGCCGTAGAACTCGACGAACTTGCCGACGACGCCGTGCTTGCGGAGCTCCTGCGTGATGGTGAGCACCACGTCGGTCGCGGTCACGCCGGCCGGGATCGACCCGGAGAGCTTGAAGCCGACGACCTTCGGGATGAGCATCGACACCGGCTGGCCGAGCATCGCTGCCTCGGCCTCGATGCCGCCGACGCCCCAGCCGAGCACGCCGAGGCCGTTCACCATCGTGGTGTGGGAGTCGGTGCCGACGAGGGTGTCCGGGTAGGCGTAGGTCTCGCCGTCGAAGTCACGCGTGTAGGTGACCTTCGCCAGGTACTCGATGTTGACCTGGTGCACGATGCCGGTTCCCGGCGGGACGACCTTGAAGTCCTCGAACGCGGTCTGGCCCCAGCGGAGGAACTGGTAGCGCTCGCCGTTCCGCTCGTACTCGAGGTCGGTGTTGCGCTGGAGGGCGTCCTCGCGACCGAAGAGGTCGGCGATGACCGAGTGGTCGATGACCATCTCGGCCGGCGACAGCGGGTTGATCTTGTTCGGGTCGCCGCCGATGTCGGCCATCGCCTCGCGCATGGTGGCGAGGTCGACGATGCACGGCACGCCGGTGAAGTCCTGCATGACGACGCGCGCCGGCGAGAACTGGATCTCGGTGTCCGGCTCGGCGTCGGGCTGCCACGACCCGAGGGCACGGATCTGCCCCTCGGTGACGTTCTTGCCGTCCTCGGTGCGGAGGAGGTTCTCGAGCAGCACCTTCAGGCTGTACGGGAGCTTCTCGTGCCCGGGCACCGTGTCGATCCGGTGGATCGCGTAGTCGACACCCCCAACCGACAGTGTGTCCTTCGAGCCGAAGCTGTTGACTGCAGCCACTGTGCCGCCTCCCTGTTGATCGGTGTGCCCCCATCCAAGCGGGGCGCGCGGCGTCCCACCAGCAAGGCAAACCTAAACCCCGCAGCCCTGGGAGGGCCGAGGAGAAGTGTCTCGATGTCGAGACAACTCTACACCGTGGCGGTGTCGCCCTCGCGCTTGAACACCGTGCGGACGAGCAACCAGGTCACCCAGAGCAGCGCCGCGTACAGCGGGACGCCGGTGATGAGCTTGATGCCGGCGAGCAGTTCGACCTGGGCGGTCAGGTACAGCGGGACCTCGATGAGGAGCCGGATCGCGAAGAGCCCGACCCACAGCCAGGTCGCCACCGTGAGCACGCGGCGCTTGGCCGGGTCGGCACGCCAGTCCTGGTGGCTGCCGTCCTCGTTCGGCGGCAGCAGGAACCCGACGACCAGCCCGATGAGCGGCTGCCGGATCGCGAGCGTGACGAGGAGCCCGACGAGCCAGACCGCGTTGATGATGATGCCCGGGATGAAGTTGCTCTCCGCGCGACCGGTGATGAGCGCGAGGCCCGCGGAGATCGCCACGCCGAGGATCCCGGCGAGGGACATCACGAGCGACTGCCGCTGCAGCAGTCGGAGCACGACGAACACGACGCCGATCGCGACCGGGATCAGGACGCTCGGGACGAGCTCCTTCGTGATCGCGTAGACGACGAGGAACGCGAGCCCGGGCAGGACCGACTCGGCGAGGCCGCGGACCCCGCCGATCGCCGCGACGAGCGCGTGCCCGGAAGGCGCCTCGCCCGGGGCGACCTTGCCGAGCCCGGTGTTGGCGACGGCCGCGCGGAACTGCTCGTTGAACGACGGCAGCGCGTCGGACGCGCCCGTCTCGGGACGGGAGGTGTCGTCGTTGTCCGGCACCGTGCCTCCAGGCTCAGATGGCCGACTGCGTCGACTTCGGCATGTGCAGCGGGATCAGGTCGCGCGGCGGCATCGGCGTGTTCCCGCGGACCACGACGACGCTGCGGAAGAGGTCCTCGATCTCGGCGGCGTCGTCCGGGGACTCGGCGGCCTTGCCGGCGATCACGCCGCGCAGGAACCAGCGCGGGCCGTCGACGCCGATGAAGCGCGCGGGGCGGGCACCGTCGGTGACACCCGAGCCGTCGGTGACGACCGGCACCTGCGCACGGAGCTCGGGGCCGAACGGGCCGTCGACCTCGGTCACGACGCCGCCCTGCCGCTCGATCTGCTCCGCGATCTGCGCGCGGATCTCGTGCCAGAGACCGGTGGAGCGCGGCGCTGCGAACGGCTGGACCTGCAGGGTCGACTCGTCGTAGTCGAGCCCGACCGCGACGACGCGCTGCGAGCCCTCCTCGACCTCGAGCCGCAGGTGCAGGCCCTCGCGCGGGAGGACCTTCACGCCGCCGAGGTCGACGTACGGGCGGACCAGGTTCGCCTCGGTCTCGTCGTGCGGCCCACTGTCGGCGCGGTCGTCCGGCGCGGACTTGTCGGTCGGCGCGACGGCGTCCACCTCGTCGAGGTCCGCGTCGGCGTCGGTCGCGATGTCGACCTCCGGCGTCGTGTCCGCGATCTCGACCTCGTCGGCGACGGCCTCGGCCACCTCGACCTCGTCACGCTTGCGTCGACCGAACTTCATGCGCGCGTTCCTTCCTGAGCGTTGTCGGCGGTGCCGCTGACGGCACCGCTCCGGTCACCGTAGCCCGAGGACCCGAAGCCACCCTGGCCCCGGACGCTGTCGGGGAGTTCGTCGACGCGGGTGAACGACACGCGCGGGACCGACATCACGATCATCTGGGCGATGCGGTCGCCGACGTGCACCTCGTGCGCCGCGGACTGGTCGGTGTTGAGCAGTGCGACCTTGATCTCACCCCGGTACCCGGCGTCCACCGTGCCCGGCGCGTTCACGATCGTGATGCCGTGCTTCGCGGCGAGGCCGCTGCGCGGGACCACGAACGCGGCGTACCCGTCGGGCAGCGCGATCCGGAGTCCGGTGCCCACGAGACGACGCTCGCCCGGCTGCAGCACGAATGCCTCCGTCGACACGAGGTCGGCACCGGCGTCACCGGGGTGGGCGTATCCGGGAGCGTTCTCCCCGGTCCAGAGCACGTCGACTGGTTCGGTCACGTGTCGAGGGTAGTGCAGACCGTGACCGTTCCGTGACCTGGTCGGAGTCGTGGTCGAATGGTCTCGTGACCCTGTACCGCGAACGACTGTGGGCTTCGCCCGTCCTCTACCTGGCGACGGCGCTCGTCATCCCCGCCAGCCTCCTCGTGTTCCTGCCGATCAGCGTGCTCGCCGGCGTGCTGGTCGCGATCGGCATGGAGCTCGGCGTCCTCGTCCTGCTCTGGGCGCTCGCCCCGACGATCGAGGTCACGGACACCGAGTTCCGCGCCGGCAAGGCCCACCTCCCCCGATCGCTCGTCGGTTCGGCGGAGGCGTTCGAGGGCGCCGAGGCCACCACGCAGCGCGGCCCGAAGCTCGACGCCCGCGCGTGGACGCTCTTCCGCGGGTACGTGCGCGGGGTCGTGCGCGTGGAGGTCGCGGACGCCGCGGACCCGACGCCCTACTGGCTGGTCAGCGTGCGCGACCCGGCAGCGGTGGTCGCCGCGCTGCGTTCCTGAGCCCGGGTCGCGTCGGTCCCCACCTCGCCGCTGTCGGCCTGGAGGCGCGGCGCGGCCCCGCCCCACGCGTTCCGTCCGATCGCGCGTGGGTCAGGAAGCGCAGAACGGCCCGTCACCTCGCGGTGACGGGCCGTTCCTGTTCGTACGTTCCCGTGTGTACTGCCCCTAGAGCGCCGCGCACTCCGCGCAGACCGGGCCGAGCTTCGACTCGTGGTCGAGCTGCGAGCGGTGCTTCACCAGGAAGCACTCGACGCAGGTGAACTCGTCGACCTGGGGCGGGAGCACGACGACGTCGAGGTCGACGTCGCTGAGGTCCTGTCCGGCGAGCTCGAAGCTGCCGGGGTTGTCGGAATCATCGTCGACGACCCCCGACATCTTGTCGGGAACGCGCTCCTTGAGGGCCTCGATCGACTCCGAGTCGGAGTTGTCGTCGGTCTTCCGGGGGGCGTCGTAATCGGTGGCCATGCCCATCCATTTCTCGTATCGAGAGGTCGTCGCCGGTGATCGGCGGCGACAGTTTGCACCACGTCTCGCCAGAGCGCAAACCGAAGCCTCCGGCGGGTCGTTCTGGCGCTGCAACCCGTCGTCGTGCGCAGCTATTCCCGGCGTCCGGAAACGCGTCACGGGAGTCCGCGGCACGCCCGTGCGCCTCCGCGGGAACGGGTGTCCACGGCTGCATACTCCTGGGGTACGACGCACGACCGTACGCGACGCTCGGAAGGCGGAACCATGCAAGACGTGAGAGTCATCGGAGTGGAGTCCGGGGCACTCCTGCTCGCGACCGACGGCGGCACCGAGTTCCGGCTGCCCGTGACCTCGTCGCTGCCGGGCCAGGTCCGGCAGGCGAACCCCGAGTCCGGTCCGCAGAAGCGCGTGTCCCCGAAGGACGTGCAGGCCCGCATCCGCGGTGGTGCCGACGCCGCCGAGGTCGCCGCGGCGCTCGACGTCGACGTCGAGTACGTCCGTCGCTTCGAGGGGCCCGTGCTCGCCGAGCGTGCGTTCATCCTCGACGCCGCACACCGTGTCGCCGTCACCCCGGTCGACGACGAGGCGCCCGACACCTTCGGCGAGGCGATCACCGCCAAGCTCGAGGCCGGCGAGGCCACCGCGGTCAGCTGGGCCTCCTGGAAGCACGTCGAGAGCGGCTGGCAGGTGCGCGTGCACTACACCGCAGCCGAGGTCGAGCACGACGCCCAGTGGCGCTTCGACCCGAAGACGGCGACCCTCACGCCGGACAACGGCGATGCGCACCGCCTGTCGCACACCGACGACGAGGGCATCGCACCCCGCCTCCGCGCGGTCGAGACCGACCACCACGACACCGACGGCACCCGCTTCGACTCCGGTGCGTTCCGCGTCGACGAGCCCGACGAGGACCTCACCAACCCCGACGTGCAGGAGCGGCCGCTCCGTGCACCGCTCCCCCGCATCGGTGCGGCCGTCGAGGAGCGCGCCCCGGGCAACGAGACCGCCGACCTGCTCGAGGCCCTGCGCCGCCGACGCGGTGAGCGCGAGTCCGCGGCCTTCGGCGAGCAGCAGGACGCGCCGCGCGGGACCTCGATCAGCGTCGTGGACATCCCGCTCCAGGGCTTCGAGGACGACTCGTCGACCGCCGAGCCGCAGGATGCCCGGCCCGCTTCCGCTCCGGAACCCGAGAACGGCCGACAGGAGCGCAAGAAGCGCAACCGCCGGTCGATGCCGAGCTGGGACGAGATCGTCTTCGGCACACGACCGGACGAGGACCCCGCCTGATCCGTGGCGGCCCGGTGGGCTACTGCGCGAACGCTCTGGCGAGCCGCAGGGGCACCATCGTCTCCTCGTCCGTCATGGCGCCGTGCTGGCCGATCATCCGCTTCGGCACCTCGCCGTCGCGCAGGCCGCGGTCGTCGTTGAACGCCCACGAGCCGCGTGCCACGACGATGACGTCGCCGATCCGCTCGACGACCGCGTCCGACACGGTGCCGAACCACCCCGCCGCGATCGCCTCGTCACGGCTGGCGACGTACGCCTTCTTGCCGTAGCGCGCACGGAAGGCGCCGACGAGTGACCGGACGTCGGTTCCAGGTGCCACGGTCAACTGCCGGCAGCGCGGGTCCCCGGCGACCCCGATCACGTCCGTGAGCAGGAGTGGGTCGATCGCGATGTTCGCGTGGTCGGGGACGTCGAGTACGCCGTGGTCCGCCGTCACGACGATCCCGACGTCGCTCGCGGCCGCACGGTCGAGCCGTGCGAGTTCGCCGTCGAGGAGTTCCAGGGCGCCGGTCCACCGATCGGACTGCCACCCGTTCTTGTGTCCGATCGAGTCGAGTTCCGGCACGTAGAGGTACACCAGCGACCGACCCGACACCGTCTCGGCGAGGGCGGCATCGACACGCTGCGGGATCGAATCGGCGGGGACGTACCGGGCGCCCCCGAGCACGTTCGCCGTCATGCCCGACGATCGGTACCGGGCCGGACCGACCACCACGGGGTCGACACCGAGCTCGGGCGCCTCGGAGAACAGGGTCCGGGCGAGGAACCAGTCGGCCGGCACCTCGTCGTCCCAGCCGCTCAGCAGGTTCATGACCGCGCCGGTGGCCGGGTTCCAGCCGCTGTACCCGACAACACCGTGCTCGCCGGGCGACCGGCCGGTGGTGAGGGTGCTGAGCGCCGCTGCCGTCGTCGTGGGGAAGCCGCTGCGCAGCTTCCGCTTGCCGGCCGCGAGCCATCGCGCGTGGCCCGCACGGGCCGCCAGCGCGCCGGCCCCCAGGCCGTCGACCAGCACGACGATCGCGGAACGGGCGGGACGGAGGGTGATCCGTGCCTCCAGTCCGGTGGTGCGCAACCACGCGTCGTCCGCAGCGCCGAGCGCGACGAGGCAACTCGGGAAGACGTCGGCGAGGTTGGCGGTGGCGTCGGGGGCCGTCGGTACGCTTGTTCCCATCTCCCCCAGTCTCGCAGAAGGGTGCCATGGCACGCACGGAAGCAGTCGGCCTGCCCGACGGTGAACGCATCGAGGACGTCGACGTCTCCGAGGAGATGCAGGGCTCCTTCCTCGAGTACGCGTACTCCGTCATCTACTCACGGGCACTCCCCGACGCACGCGACGGCCTGAAGCCCGTCCAGCGGCGCATCCTCTACCAGATGTCCGAGATGGGCCTGCGGCCCGACCGCGGGCACGTGAAGAGCGCCCGCGTCACCGGCGAGGTGATGGGCAAGCTGCACCCGCACGGCGACGGCGCGATCTACGACGCCCTCGTCCGCATGGCGCAGCCGTTCACGATGCGCGTGCCGCTGGTCGACGGGCACGGCAACTTCGGCTCGCTCGACGACGGTCCGGCCGCTGCCCGGTACACCGAGGCCCGACTGGCCGAGCCGTCCATGGCCATGACGGAGGGCCTCGGCGAGGACGTCGTCGACTTCGTCCCGAACTACGACAACCAGATCATGCAGCCCGGCGTGCTGCCCGCGGCGTTCCCGAACCTGCTGGTCAACGGCGCGTCGGGCATCGCGGTCGGCATGGCGACGAACATGGCGCCGCACAACCTCGGCGAAGTGGTCGAGGCCGCGAAGCACCTGCTCATGAACCCGCAGGCCAGCCTCGAAGAGCTCATGGAGTTCGTCCCGGGTCCCGACCTGCCCTCCGGCGGCACGATCGTCGGACTCTCCGGCGTGCGGGACGCCTACGCCAGCGGCCGCGGTTCCTTCCGGACCCGGGCGAAGGTCTCGGTCGAGAACCTCACGCCCCGCAAGGCCGGTCTCGTCGTCACCGAGCTGCCGTACCTGGTCGGCCCCGAGCGCGTGATCGAGAAGATCAAGGACGGCGTCCAGTCCAAGAAGCTCGTCGGCATCTCCGACGTGAACGACCTCACCGACCGCAACCACGGGCTCCGGCTCGTCATCGGCATCAAGAGCGGCTTCAACCCGGCGGCCGTGCTCGAGCAGCTGTACAAGCACACCCCGCTCGAGGACGGCTTCGGCATCAACAACGTCGCCCTCGTCGGTGGGTCGCCCCGCACACTCGGGCTGCGCGAACTCCTCGACGTCTACGTGCAGCACCGCCTGTCGGTGGTCACGCGGCGGTCGCAGTACCGCCTCGCGCGCAAGAAGGAGCGACTGCACCTGGTCGAGGGGCTGCTCATCGCGATCCTCGACATCGACGAGGTCATCGAGGTCATCCGGTCGTCGGACGACTCCGAGGCGGCGCGCTCCCGCCTGCAGACGGTGTTCGACCTGTCCGAGGTGCAGGCCGAGTACATCCTCGAACTCCGTCTCCGGCGGCTGACGAAGTTCTCGCGCCTCGAGCTCGAGGGCGAACGCGACCAGTTGCTCACCGAGATCGCGGCACTCGAAGAGCTGCTGGCGTCCGACGAGCGCCTCCGCGCCCAGGTCGCCCTCGAGCTCACCGAGGTGTCGGACCGCTTCGCGACGCCGCGCCGCACCCTGCTCACCGAGGCGGACGCGCCGGTCCGCGGGGGCAAGAAGGCCGCGGTGGACCCGGAGTCGCTGCAGATCGCCGACGCCCCGTGCCGCGTGCTGCTGTCGACGACCGGGCGCCTCGTGCGCGTTGACGTCCCCGACACCGACCTGGGCATCGTCCGGGTCCCGAAGCGGTCCAAGCACGACGCCCTGCGCTCCTCGGTGCTGTCGACCGTGCGCGGGCAGGTCGGCGCGCTCACCTCGACCGGTCGCGTGCTGCGGTTCTCCCCCGTGGACGTCCCGGCCGTCCCGCCGGCCTCGGTGCGGCTCGACGCCGGCGTGCGGGTGACCGAGTACCTCGGCACGCCCAAGACCGAGACCGTCGTCGCACTGGTCGACCTGTCGCCGGGCGCACCCGACTCGCTGGCCATCGGCACCGCGCAGGGCATCGTCAAGCGCGTCACCGCCGGTGCCTGGCCCGACAAGGACGAGGTGGTCGCGATCGGCCTGAAGCCGGGCGACTCCGTCGTCGGTGCGGCGCAGGCGCCCGAGACCGATGACCTCGTGTTCATCACCTCCAACGCGCAACTGCTCCGGTTCGGTGCCGCCGCGGTCCGGCCCCAGGGTCTGCCCGCCGGTGGTGTCGCAGGTGTGGCACTGGCCGCGGGCGCGTCCGTCATCTGGTTCGGGTCCGTCCCCCGCTCCGACGACGCCGTGGTCGCCACCGTGTCGACGTCGTCCTCGGCGCTGCCCGGCACGGACTCCGGCCGCGCGAAGGTCTCCGCGTTCTCGGAGTTCCCCGCGAAGGGCCGAGCAACCCAGGGTGTCCGTGCGCACGCGTTCCTGAAGGGTGAGGACGGCCTCACCGTGGCGTGGGCGGGTGTGGCTCCGCCGCACGCGGTGGGGTCGGACGGGGCTGCCCGGACGCTGCCGGACTGGCTGTCGAAGCGGGACGGCTCGGGCGCGCCGCTCGACGCGCTGATCGGCACGATCGGCGGGAGCGCGGCGGCGCTCGACGGGACCGCGGGCGAGGCGTAGGCCGGGCCGCGCCCGGCCGCGCCGGCCGCGCCGGGCAGCTCCGCGAAAGCGACAGACTGCCGCTGAACCTCGGCGGGACACTGTCGCTTCGGCGGGTCGGACGGTGCACCCTGGCGCAGCGGTGTCGCGTTCGCGGACACGTCACGGCGTCGGGCTGGCCGAGACTCACACTGAGCGACACATCTCGCGCCGATCGCCACGAGATCGGTCGCGCAGTCCGAGTCTCGCGCGAGCCCGCCTGCCCGCCCGGCCCCTACGCGTCGATGCGGTCGCGGTCGAGGCCCTCGCCCGCGAGGATGAACTCCTTGCGCGGGGCCACGTCGTTGCCCATGAGCAGCTCGAAGACCTTCGCAGCACCCTCGGCATCGGTGATGTTCACCCGGCGGAGGGTCCGGTGCGTGCGGTCCATCGTGGTCTCCGCCAGCTGGTCGGCGTCCATCTCCCCGAGGCCCTTGTACCGCTGGATCGGCTCCTGGTACTTCTTGCCCTGCTTCTCGAGCTTCTTCAGGACCGCCTGCAGCTCCTGCTCGGAGTACGTGTACAGCGTGTCGTTGGCCTTGCCCCGGTTCACCACGACGACCCGGTGCAGCGGGGGCACGGCGGCGAACACCCGCCCCTGTTCGATCATCGGCCGCATGTACCGGAAGAACAGCGTGAGCAGGAGCGTCCGGATGTGGGCGCCGTCGACGTCGGCGTCGGACATGATGATGACCTTGCCGTAGCGCGCCTGGTCGATCTCGAACGTCCGGCCGGAGCCGGCACCGATCACCTGGATGATCGAGGCGCACTCGGCGTTCGAGAGCATGTCCGACACGGAGGCCTTCTGCACGTTGAGGATCTTGCCCCGGATCGGCAGGAGGGCCTGGTACTCGCTGTTGCGCGCGAGCTTCGCGGTGCCGAGCGCGGAGTCGCCCTCGACGATGAAGAGCTCGGTGCCCTCGGTGTCCTGCGAGCGGCAGTCGGCGAGCTTCGTCGGCAGCGAGGAGTTCTCGAGCGCGTTCTTGCGACGCTGGGTCTCCTTGTGCGCCCGGGCCGAGATACGGGTCTTCATCTCGGCGACGACCTTCTCGAGCAGCGTCGCCGCCTGGGCCTTCTCGGTGCGCTGCGTCGACGTGAGGATCTCGGTCAGCCGCTTCGACACGACCTGGTCGACGATCTTGCGGACGGCCGGCGTGCCGAGGACCTCCTTCGTCTGCCCCTCGAACTGCGGCTCGGGCAGACGGACGGTCAGCACGGCGGTCATGCCGGCGAGCACGTCGTCCTTCTCGAGCTTGTCCTGCCCGACCTTGAGCTTGCGGGCGTTCGCCTCGACCTGGGCGCGCACGGCCTTGACCACGCCGGACTCGAAGCCGGCCTGGTGCGTCCCGCCCTTCGGCGTCGCGATGATGTTGACGAAGCTGCGGAACACCGTCTCGTACCCGCTGCCCCACCGGAGGGCCAGATCGACCTCGCACTCGCGGGACACCGAGGTGGACACCATGTGCCCCTTGTCGTCGAGCATCGGCACGGTCTCGGTGAACGTGCCCGTGCCCTGGACACGCCAGACGTCGGTCACGGCGGAGTCGACGGCGAGGTGCTCGACGAACTCGCCGATCCCGCCCTCGTACCGGAAGCGCTCGACGACCGGACCGGTCTCGACCGTGGTGCCCGTGGCTTCCGCACGCGCGGCGGCTGCCTCGATCGAGGCGGGCCGGGAGTCGGTGATGGTGATGCCGAGTCCGGGGACGAGGAACGCCGTCTGGCGCGCGCGGCTCACGAGGTCGCTCGTGCTGAACTTCGCATCGGCGGTGAAGATCTGGCGGTCGGCCCAGTAGCGGATCCGCGAGCCGGTGACGCCCTTCTTCACCTTGCCGACGACACGGAGCTCGCTGCCCGAGGTGAACGGCGAGAAGGGTGCGTCCGGCCCGATGCCCTTCGAGTCGTCGAACGTGCCGGGCTCCCCGCGGTGGAAGGACATCGCGTAGGTCTTGCCCCCGCGGTCGACCTCGACGTCGAGGCGCTCCGACAGCGCGTTCACGACCGACGCACCGACGCCGTGGAGCCCACCGGACGCGGCGTACGAACCGGAGCCGAACTTGCCGCCGGCGTGCAGCTTCGTGAACACGACCTCGACCCCGGTCAGCCCGGTCTTCGGCTCGACGTCGACGGGGATGCCACGGGCGGTGTCACGGACCTCGACCGAGCCGTCCGCGTGCAGCACGACACCGATCTCGTCACCGTGTCCGGCGAGGGCTTCGTCGACGGAGTTGTCGATGATCTCCCACAGACAGTGCATGAGGCCACGGGAGTCCGTCGACCCGATGTACATGCCCGGGCGCTTCCGGACCGCCTCGAGCCCTTCGAGGACGGAGAGATGGCGTGCGGAGTAGTCGGAGCTCACCTTCCGATGCTAGCGACGCGCACCGACACTGCCGCGCGGACACTCGGACTGGGGACAGTCGATCCGCGCTGAGCGAAATGGGGGCTGCACAATGCACGACTCTCAGGCATCACGTGTTGAAATAGGTGGACCAACCCGCACCACCTGCGATCCGTGAGGAGCACAGCAATGACCCAGACCGTGCAGGACCTCTCCATCGACGAAGTCAGCAGCCACCAGCTCACCGCTGCCGACCGTTGCGACAGCTGCGGCGCGCAGGCGTACATCCGAGCGACCATGGCCAGCGGCGAGCTGTTCTTCTGCGCCCACCACGGCGCCGAGTTCAAGGACAAGCTCGCGGCGACCGCCATCGAGTGGCACGACGAGAGCAGCCGACTCTACGAGTCGAAGTAGACGACCGAGTCGTCACCCCAGAACAGACGGGAGGCGCGGTGCCAGCTGGCGCCGCGCCTCCCGTCTTTCGTCTGGTCGCGTTTCAGGGCGTCGCCTCAGGCGATCCGCTTGAACGCCTTGTCGACGTAGCGGTCGACGGTTGCGCGTGCTTCGCGCGCGTACCGGTCGATCGTCGCCGTGCGCTCCGGGTCGGGCGCGTACTCACGGTCGAGGCGGGCGGTCGCGGCGGCGAGCACGCCGTCGGTCAGCTGCGGGTTGAGCGGCAGGATCGGCCCCTGGGTGTGCGTGCCGAACGAGGTGCCGACGATCGCGCCCTCGACGGGAGCACCGGCCTGGTTGCCGCCGCCCGACACGACGTCGGCGAACGGCTGGACACCGGCGCCGAGTTCGATCGTCGTGGCGTGGTCCTCGAAGCCCGCGAGGCGGGTGGGCGCACCCGGCAGCAGGGGGTACTTCGTGTCGAGCACGAAGTAGTTCACCCGACGCTCGGCGCCGCGGACGGCCCGGGCGTCGAACACCCCGAAGCCCTGGACGACGGCGCCGTCGGTGGGGACGACCTCGTTCGTGGCGAGGTCGAACCCACCACCGACCGCGACGACCGGCACACCGGCAGCGGCGAAGTCGCGCAACGGCGCACCGATCCGGGTGACGTCGTCGCCGAGGGACCGCATGGCACTGAGCGGGCCGTTGCCGATCACGACGACGTCCGCCGCGGAGGGCAGTGCGTCGCCGGGGGCGTACTCGAGCACCTCGGTGTCGATGTCCGCGGCGGCAGCGCGGCGCACGAGTGCCGCGACGTTCCCGCGGTCGCCCGACACACCCATCTGCCGGGGGTAGACGTGCAGGATGGTCAGCCGTTCGGCCGTCATGCGGTCTTCTCCATGTCCGGGTGGCCGAGGGCCTTGCGGGCGATCATCATGATCTCGTAGTTGACGATGAAGTTCTTCGTCCCGGTCGAGGTCGTGCCGAGCCCCTGCATGAGGGCGATGGCTGCCTCGACGTCGGGCTCGACGCGGCCGATGCGGACACCGGCGTGCTCGAGCGCGATCGCGATCTGCCACGCCTTGTCGCCGGAGACGACGTCCACGTGGTCGAGCTTCGAGAAGTCGATGTCGTAGATCCACGAGATGTCCGGCGTGCCCTCGTCGATCGCCATGAGCACCTGTTCGGGGTGGTCCGGCAGCGCGTCGAGGTTGAGCTGGAGGCTCGCGGCGTTCTTGAACATCGTGAACTCGGCGGACTCGCCCGCGATGGGCAGGCGCTCACCACGGCCGTACGCCGGCTTCATCGTCCCGAAGGCCTTCGTCACTGCGTCGGCGCGGAACTGCGCGCCGAGCGCGGCACTCGCCGTCGCGGTGGCCGCCGCTGCGTCGACCGCGTAGTGCAGACCTCGGGCGGGCAGACGGACCGGGATGTCGGCGCCGTCGAAGCGGATGGTCGCACCGTCACCGGTGTTCACCACGACCTCGGCGTCGGCGACGTTCGGCACGGCGTCCTGCCGGTCGAAGTCGTCGGCGTTCTGCAGGCCGTTCGGCGCAGCGGCGACGACCTCGGCGCTCGCACCGAAGCGGAGCACGCGCTGACCGTCCGTGCCGACGTACGCGTCCAGGAACTGGTCGTCACGGTTGGTGATGACGTTCGCCGTCGACAGTGCCGCGGTGTCGAGCATCATCGTCGCGACGCGCTCGGTCTCGAAGAACCGGTAGAGCTGGTCGACCTGCACGTTGAGCATCGTCACCGTGGACGGCGACAGGATGCCGGCGAGCTCGACCGCGAAGGCCTCGTCGACCTCGAGGATGCCGATGTCGGCCTTGAGGCGACCGGTCAACGACACCTCGGACAGGAGCGCCGACGCGATGCCCTGCGGCAGGTTCGCGCCGGACGGGTTCGTGAACACACGGAGCCCGTGCGCCCGGACGATGTCCGAGATCATGTGCGTCGTCGTCGACTTGCCGTTCGAGCCGAGCACGAAGACGACGCCGTTCGGGAACTGTCGCGTCACGTGCTGGAGGAAGTTCGGCACCAGCTTGAGCACGATGTACCCGGGGTAGGCGGACCCCCCGCCCCGCGCTCTGGCGAGGGCACGGAGGATCCGCCCGATGAGGATCGGGATGAAGAACCGCATCGGCCTACTCGAGGTAGTCGCGCAGCGACTGCGACCGCGACGGGTGGCGGAGCTTCGCCATCGTCTTGGACTCGATCTGGCGGATGCGCTCACGCGTCACGCCGAACGTGTCACCGATCTGGTCGAGGGTCTTCGGCTGGCCGTCCCCGAGGCCGAAGCGCATGCGGATCACGCCCGCCTCGCGCTCGGACAGGGAGTCGAGCAGACTCTCGAGCTGCTTCTGCAGCATCGTGAACCCGACGGCGTCGGCCGGCACGACCGCTTCGGTGTCCTCGATCAGGTCGCCGAACTCCGAGTCGCCGTCCTCACCCAGCGGGGTGTGGAGCGAGATGGGCTCGCGGCCGTACTTCTGGACCTCGACGACCTTCTCCGGGGTCATGTCGAGCTCGCGGGCGAGCTCTTCCGGAGTGGGTTCGCGACCGAGGTCCTGCAGCATCTGGCGCTGGACGCGAGCCAGCTTGTTGATGACCTCGACCATGTGGACCGGGATGCGGATCGTGCGGGCCTGGTCGGCCATGGCACGGGTGATCGCCTGACGGATCCACCAGGTGGCGTACGTCGAGAACTTGAAGCCCTTGGTGTAGTCGAACTTCTCGACCGCACGGATCAGACCCAGGTTGCCCTCCTGGATGAGGTCCAGGAACTGCATGCCGCGACCGGTGTAGCGCTTCGCGAGCGAGACGACCAGGCGGAGGTTCGCGCCGAGCAGGTGCGACTTGGCACGCTGACCGTCACGGGCGACCCAGCGGAGCTCGCGCTCCTCGGGCTTGGACAGACCGGTCGAGTGCTGCAGCTTGTCCTCGGCGAACAGGCCGGCCTCGATGCGCATCGCGAGCTCGACCTCTTGTTCGGCGTTGAGGAGCGCGACCTTGCCGATCTGCTTCAGGTAGTCCTTGACGGGGTCGGCCGTGGCGCCCGTGATGGTCGTCGAGTAGACCGGGGCCTCGTCGTCGTCGGACTGCGAGATGACCAGCGCACCGGCGGCGACCGCTGCTGCGGCGTCCGGCTTGGCGTCCTTCTCGTCGGTCTCGGTGTCGTCGGCGGCGTCGACGTCGGTCTCGGCGGCCGGGGTCTCCTCGTCGAGGTCCTCGTCGTCGGCCTTCTTCTTCGCCTTCGGGGCCGCCTTCTTCGGGGCGGCCTTCTTGGCGGTGGTCTTGGTGGCGCGCTTCTTCGGCGCGGCCGTCCCCTCGGCCTCTGCAGCGCTCTCCGCTGCAGTGTCCTCAGGCTCGGTGTCCTTCGTGGGATCGATCGTCGTGCTCCGGGCAGCCATGCGATCACCTCTCTCGTCGTGCCACGTTCGTGGGGTCGTGGCCTCCCTCGCCGCCCAGGGCCTGCGCCGTGGTCTCACACGTCGTCAGGTCCTACCGTTCCGGGCAGCACTAGGACCCATGTCAAGTCCCCCGGTTTCTGCGGCGCACTGGAGTGCTCCGAGACACAGGAGGCCCGAACGGGTCCGCGATCATTATTGCACGCTCCGCTTCCGCAGGCGCGCAACGAGTGCAACCCAGAGCGGCCCCACCCGTATTCCGTCCTGTGCGTGGAGTTCCCGGCGTGTCCGGCGTCGGGCGTGCAGGAGCATGACGACGCCGATCCCGACCACCACGTACTGCACGGTGAGGGCCAGCCGGAAGTTCGTCCACGCGAACACGGTCTCCCCCGACGCCCGCGACGCGATGTCCAGGATCGTGCCGATCAGGAACATCATCACGAAGGCCGCCAGGAACCCACCGACGTTCACCACGCCGTTCGCCGACCCGAGCGACCCGACCGGGTTGAACGAGCGGGCGAAGTCGAAGCCGATGAGCGACCCGGGGCCGCCGATGCCCATCACGACGACGAGCACGATCAGCAGCCACGTGGGCGGGTGGCCCGGCCACAGCAGGATCGCGGTCCACACCACGGCGAGGGCGACCACGATGCCGAGCACCAGGTTCGACCGCCGGAGCGGGAACCGGGCGCACAGCACCCCGAGGACCGGTCCGACGACGAAGCCGGTGACGACGATCACCGTGAGGAAGCCGGCGGCCTCGGACGGGGAGTACCCCAGCCCACGCAGCATCGGCACACCCCACAGCAGCGAGAAGACCGTGCCGGAGGACTGCGTCACGTAGTGCGACCAGAAGCCGAGCTGCGTGCCCGGACGACGGAGCGCGTGGCCGAACGTGTGGAACGCACCCCGCCAGGAGTGCGGGAGCGGCAGCGGGATCGTGTCCGTCCGCACGTGCACCGGGCCGTTCTGCACGAAGACGAACGCGAGCACGAGGCCGACCGCGCTGGCGGCCGCGGCGACACCGAACGCCGGCGACCACCCCGCGGTGTGCAGCAGCACGGCGAACGGGAAGGCGGACAGGATCTGCCCGACCTGCCCGAGGTTGCCCGTCCACTGCGAGATCTGCGGCAGGATCGGCCCGCTGAACCACATCGGCACGAGGCGGATCACGGAGATGAAGGTCATCGCGTCGCCGGCGCCGACGAGCACGCGCCCCGCGATCGCCGGACCGATCGTCGGTGACACGGCGACGACGGCCTGCCCGACCACCAGCAACGCGGCGCCGAGCAGCACCAGCCGGCGCGGCCCGACCCGGTCGAGTGCGATCCCCACCGGGATCTGCAGTCCCGCGTAGACGGCGATCTGCACCACCGCGAGCGTCGAGAGCACGGCGGCCGAGACCGCGAAGCGGTCCTGCGCGTCGACACCGGAGACGCCGAGGGAGGACCGCTGCACGACGGCCAGCACGTACGCGAGCACCGCGACGCCCCAGACGAGGAAGGCGCGGCGGGAGTTCACCGACCCAGGCTACCGGGGGCGGCCCCGCCGCCAGGACGGGCTGTGGAGAACGTGCGGGACGGGAACGACGCGAGTCGCGCCTCCAGGCTCATTCGGCTGCCGGGTCGCCGTCCGGACGACGACCGGCCAGGAAGCGCTCGAGCTCGGCCGCGATCGAGTCCGCCGTCGGGACCTGCCCGTCGACGCCGGTGAGCGGCGAGGCGATCGGGTTGCCCTCCATGTAGGTGTCGTGCCGCTCCTCGAGCACCGAGACGAGGCGCTGGAGCTCCTCGTTGCCGGACACCTGCTCGTCGACACGCGTGCGGAACTCGCGGCCTTCCTCGCGCAGTTCGTCGGAGGGGAAGATCAGGCCGGTGGCTGCGGAGATGCCGGACAGGGCGGCGACCGCAGCATCCGGGAACTCCGTGTCGGACAGGTAGTGCGGCACGAGGAGCACGAGCCCCGTGACCTGGGCGCCGAGCTCGGAGAGGCGGTGCTCGACCAGGTGCAGCACGTTCGCCGGCGCCTGCGTCTCGGGCTTCCACACGCTCATCTGCTCGACGAGGTCGGCCCGGGTGCCGGAGACGGTGAGGCTGATCGGGCGCGTGTGCGGCACAGGCATCGGGATCGCCTGCACCCACGTCGTGTCGACGACCTGCAGCTCGTCGGCGAGGTCGGTCACGGCACGGACGAAGCGGTTCCACTGGAAGTCCGGCTCGTACCCGGACAGGAACAGGAACGGCTGGCCGATCTCGTCCCGCACGAGGTGCAGCCGCAGGCGCGGGGGCTCGACGGCGGCGATGTGGTCGTGTTCGAAGGTGATCACCGGGCGGCGGGCACGCCAGTCGAGCAGCACGTCCGGGTCGAACTCCGCGACGAGCTCGGTCTCGAGGCCCTCGAGCACGGCGGTCGTCACCTGCGCCACGGCCGAACCGGCATCGGCGAACCCGGTGAGGCCGGCGACCAGGTGCAGCCCCGCGGGGACGGTCGGCGCGTCCTCGGCGAAGGTGTAGAGCTCCTCGGGGTGGTTCACCGTCCCCATGCTAGGCGGGGCACCGTGCTCCCCCGTGCGCAGCGACCACGCCGACAGCGAACACCTGCTGGATAGGGTGGTCGCATGGTCCGACCGACGCTCTCCACCACGACTTCCAGCCCCACCACCGTCACCGCCGACGTCCTCGTCGTCGGTGTCCGACCCGGAACGGACGGCGGCCCCGCGACCCTCGCGCCGAGTGCCGCCGGAGCAGTGGAGGCACTGGCGGACCTCGATCTCGCCTCGATCGGTGCGACCGGCGCCAAGGACCAGCTCGTCCGGCTGCCGGGCACCGGTGTGGCCGCGACCGGTATCGCCCTCGTCGGCCTCGGCAGCGCCACCGGCCCCGCCGCGGTCCGCTCCGCTGCGGGCAGCGCCGTACGCCAGCTGCCCACCGTCGCGTCGATCGCACTCGCGCTGCCGACGGACTCCGCCGACCTCGTCGACGCCGCGCTCGAGGGTGCTGCCCTCGGTGCGTACTCGTTCACCCGCCACAAGGGCACCGGCACCACGGGCCCGACGCGCGGTGACCAGGAGATCACGGTCCTGGCATCCGCCGACGTCGCTGCGGACGCCGCCGTCCGGCCCGCGATCGTCGCCGACGCCGCCACGCTCGTGCGCGACCTCGTCAACACCGCCGCCGGTGACCTCGGGCCCGCGGACGTGGCCGACGTCGCGCTCGCGCAGGCAGAGGGACTGCCGCTCACCGTCGAGGTCCTCGACGAGACCGCGCTCGAGGAACAGGGCTTCGGCGGGATCCTCGGCGTCGGACGGGGTTCGGAGCGTCCGCCGCGGCTCGTCGTGGTCCGGTACGCGCCGGAGTCCGCCACGAAGCACCTCGCCCTGGTCGGCAAGGGCATCACGTTCGACTCGGGCGGCCTCTCGCTCAAGCCGGCGGGTTCGATGCTCGGCATGAAGACCGACATGACGGGCGCTGCCACCGTGCTCGCCGCCACCGTCGCCGCCGCGCGCCTCGGGCTCGACGTCCGGGTGACCGCGTGGCTGTGCCTCGCGGAGAACATGCCCTCCGGCTCGGCGACGCGCCCCGGCGATGTCCTCACCCTGAAGAACGGCAAGACCGTCGAGGTCACGAACACCGACGCCGAGGGCCGCCTGGTGCTCGGTGACGGCATGGCAGCCGCGTCGCTCGAGCAGCCCGACGCGATCGTCGACGTCGCCACGCTGACCGGTGCGCAGGTCGTCGCGCTCGGCGACCGCACGACCGGGCTGATGGGCAGCGACGACCTCGTCGCGCAGGTCCGCGAGGTCGCCGCGTCCGTCGCCGAGCCGATCTGGCCGATGCCGCTGCCCGAGGAACTCGATGCCCGACTCGCCAGCGAGATCGCCGACATGGTGAACGCCACGGTGGGCAACCCGGCCGGCGGCATGCTGCTCGCGGGCAAGTTCCTGGAGCGCTTCGTCGGCGAGGGGATCCCGTGGGCGCACCTCGACATCGCCGGGCCGTCCGAGAACAAGGGCGGCGGGTACGGCTGGCTCGGCAAGGGTGCGACGGGCGTCATGGTCCGCACGCTCATCTCGCTCGCAGAAGAGCTCCAGGCCAAGTAGTAGGTTTGACTCCGGCGGGGCAGCGCGCTCGACGTGCCCCCGCCGGAACCAACGGGACGGGACCGGAACCATGCGGTCCGACCGTCGGACGCCGCCGCCGCGGTGTCCAGTGGGGTCCGATCGGCCCCGACACGCACGAGGGAGTTGCACCAGGTGACGGAACAGACTTACGACGTCGTGGTCCTCGGTGGCGGCAGTGGTGGCTACGCCGCTGCGCTCCGAGCCGCCGAGCTCGGGATGAGCGTCGCGCTCATCGAGGGAGACAAGCTCGGGGGGACGTGCCTGCACCGCGGCTGCATCCCGACGAAGGCGCTGCTGCACGCGGCCGAGGTCGCCGACGCGACCCGTGACGCCGAGAAGTACGGCGTCGTCGCCGAGTTCGCCGGCGTCGAGGTCCCGAAGGTCATCGAGTACCAGCAGGGCGTCATCAACTCGAAGTACAAGGGCCTCCAGGGCCTCATCAAGGCGCGCGGGATCACCGTCGTCGAGGGCTGGGGCAAGCTCACCTCGCAGAACACCGTGCAGGTCGGCGACCAGACCGTGACCGGAAAGAACATCGTCCTCGCGACGGGTTCCTACTCGAAGTCGCTGCCGGGGCTCGAGATCGGTGGTCGCGTGATCACCTCCGAGACCGCCCTGCGCATGGACTACGTGCCGAACAAGGTCGTCATCCTGGGTGGTGGCGTCATCGGCGTCGAGTTCGCCAGCGTCTGGAAGTCCTTCGGTGCCGAGGTGACGATCGTCGAGGCACTCCCCCACCTCGTCCCCGCCGAGGACGAGTCCATGTCGAAGCAGCTCGAGCGTGCGTTCCGCAAGCGCGGCATCGAGTTCTCGCTCGGTGTGCGCTTCCAGGGCGTCGAACAGCACGAGAACGGCGTCGTCGTGACGCTGGAGGACGGCAAGACCTTCGACGGCGACGTGCTGCTCGTCGCGGTCGGCCGTGGCCCCGTCACGCAGAACGTCGGCTACGACGAGGTCGGCGTGGCGATGGACCGCGGGTTCGTCACCACGAACGAGCGCCTCGCCACGAACGTCCCGAACGTGTACGCCGTCGGCGACATCGTCCCGGGCCTGCAGCTCGCGCACCGCGGCTTCCAGCAGGGCATCTTCGTCGCCGAGGAGATCGCCGGCCTCAACCCGGTGATCATCGAGGACAAGAACATCCCGAAGATCACGTACTCCGACCCCGAGGTCGCCTCCGTCGGACTCTCGCAGTCCAAGGCTGAGGAGCAGTACGGGGCCGACAAGGTCGACTCCTACGAGTACAACCTCGCCGGGAACGGCAAGAGCCACATCATCGGCACCTCCGGTTCGGTCAAGGTCGTCCGCGTCGTCGACGGCCCCGTCGTCGGCGTCAGCATGATCGGTGCCCGGGTCGGCGAGCTCATCGGTGAAGCCCAGCTCGCCGTGAACTGGGAGGCGTACCCGGAGGACGTCGCCCCGCTCATCCACGCGCACCCGACGCAGAACGAGGCCCTCGGCGAGGCGTTCCTGCACCTCGCGGGCAAGCCGCTGCACGCCCTGTGAACACCATGACCACCACCACGAACCACCCCTGCGAAGAGGAGTCCACCCGATGAGCGAATCCGTCAACCTCCCGGCGCTCGGCGAGAGCGTCACCGAGGGCACGGTGACCCGATGGCTGAAGAACGTCGGTGACCGGGTCGAGGTCGACGAGCCGCTGCTCGAGGTCTCGACCGACAAGGTCGACACCGAGATCCCGTCACCGATCGCCGGCGTCGTGGAGGAGATCCTCGTGCAGGAGGACGAGACCGTCGAGGTCGGCACCGCGCTCGTGAAGATCGGCGACGGCTCCGGCTCGTCCGACGGTGGGTCCTCCGAATCGAACGAGGCAGCAGCCGAGGCCGAGGAGCCCGAGGCCGCTCCGAGCACCGAGCAGGAGACCGAGACCCCAGCTCCGGAGCCGACCGAGCCCGAGCCGGCCCCCGCCGGCGAGACGCAGCCCGCTGCGCCGCAGGCCCCGGCAGCCCCGCCGGCCGCCGCCCCGGTCCCCCAGGCCGCTCCGGTCCCGCCGCCCGCGGCCGCTCCGCCGGCAGCCGTCCCGGCCCCGGCTGCTGCTCCCGCGGCATCGGCTCCGACCACGACCGCCGCGGTCCCGAACCCGACGCAGGACGCCTCGGCCTCCGGCTACGTCACGCCGCTCGTGCGCAAGCTCGCGAACGAGCAGGGCGTCGACCTGTCCACCGTCACCGGCTCCGGTGTCGGCGGACGCATCCGCAAGGAGGACGTCCTCGCGGCTGCCGCGAAGGCACCCGCCGCCGGTGGTTCGGCTCCGGTCGCCGCCCAGTCGGGCCCGTTCGTCGCCGAGGTCTCCCCGCTCCGCGGCACCCGCGAGAAGATGACCCGCCTCCGCAAGGTCGTCGCCGAGCGTGCCGTGCAGTCGATGACCTCGACCGCACAGCTCACCAGCGTCGTCGAGGTGGACGTCACGAAGGTCGCGCAGTTCCGCGACGCGAACAAGGCCGAGTTCCTCGAGAAGACCGGTTCGAAGCTCTCCTTCATGCCGTTCTTCGCCCTCGCGGCGTCCGAGGCGCTCAAGGCCCATCCGAAGATCAACTCGACCGTGGAGGGCGAGGAGATCGTCTACCCGGAGACCGAGAACGTGTCCATCGCGGTGGACACCGAGCGCGGCCTGCTCACCCCGGTGATCAAGGACGCGGCGTCGCTGAACCTGGCGCAGTTCTCGCAATCGATCGCGGACCTCGCCGAGCGCACCCGCAACAACCAGCTCAAGCCGGACGAGCTCGCGGGCGGCACGTTCACGCTGACCAACACCGGTTCGCGTGGCGCGCTGTTCGACACCCCAGTCGTGTTCCTGCCGCAGTCGGCGATCCTCGGGACGGGCATCGTCACGAAGCGTCCGGCGGTCGTGAAGGTCGACGGACAAGAGGCCATCGCGATCCGATCGTTCGTCTACCTCGCGCTGTCGTACGACCACCGGATCATCGACGGCGCCGACGCGTCGCGCTACCTCGTCGCGGTGAAGAACCGTCTCGAGGAGGGCAACTTCGGCCCGAACCTCGGGTACTGATCCCAGCACCACCAGCACGACGGAACGGCCCCGGTCCCCAGCGGATCGGGGCCGTTCTGCGTTCCTCAGCCGAGCGCGAAGACGGCGGCTGCACTGACGCCCACGGACACGACGACGCCGACGAGTGCCGACCGGAACGGCAGCCGTCGTCCGCCGCCCCAGGGGACGCCCTGCACGACGACGCCGCGTGCGATCGCCCAGATGCCGGTGTCTCCCGCAGGGGGCTCTGGTGGGACGCCCAGGAGCAGGTCGTGCGCCGGGGGGTCCCACCGGATCGGACGTGGCGCGGCTGCCGCCCGGACGTGGGAGAGCGCCACGCGGATCACTTCGGCATCGCCTTCGAGGGCCGCGGCGATCGCGCTGTCGACGAGCGGCCGGGCCGGATCGCTCGGATCGGTCCGCTCCCACACCACCCTGGCGGCGAGCACCAGGAGGCGTGCGCCGTCCTGGTCCGTGCCGCGGGCCGCCTCACTACCCGGTGGTCGGTCGCACAGCACGACCGCGCCGGCGTCGTCGACCAGCACGTCGTCGAGTCCGCCCGTCCCGATGGACAGCGCCCCCGAGCGCTCGGCCCCCGCGAGTTCGAGGAGCGGGACGGACAGGGTCACCGCGACGCCGGTCGTTGGCGTCCCGAGCGTGTCGAGCGCGGTCGTCAGCGGGGTTCCGGCCGGGCGGAGGACGTCCACGGCGAGCCGCCCGCCGGGGAGCCGACCGATCGCGACGAGCGGAGCGAGGTGCCGGCAGCCCGCCGACGCCCGGTCCGCCGCCCAGGCGAGGAGCTCGTCGCCGGCGTCGTCGGACGCGACCCAGCGGACGTGATCGGTGACCATCTGCACGACGGACAGCCTCACGGATCGGTGGGTCGTGCCTCCAGGCCGGGTGGTGGCCTGTGGAGAACCCTGTTCGCCCACAGCCGGATCATCGCCGGTCCGGAGATGTCGACGGAAGCCGTATCCTGGGTGCATGGCACGCAGCAGTTCTCAAGGTACGACGGCGAAGGAGCCGGGTCGTCTCAAGCAGATGTACCAGGTCTTCACCATGACCCGGCGGGCGGACCCGACCTCGGTCTGGTGGTTCGCCCTGGCGTTCGTGGTCCCGGTGGTGCTGGGCGTGCTGCTCGCACTGCTGCTCCCCGGGCAGAACTGGCTCGCGATCATCCTCTGGATCGTGGCTGGCGTGCTGCTCGGCGTGCTGCTCTTCCTGATCGTCCTCGGACGGCTGGCCGAGCGTGCCGCGTACTCGCAGATCGAGGGGCAGCCCGGTGCCGTCGGTGCGGTGCTGTCGAACTCGCTCCGCCGGCAGTGGCGTTCGAGCGAGATGCCCGTCGCCGTGCACGGTCGCTCGCAGGCCGCGGTCTACCGGGCCGTCGGCACACCGGGTGTCGTCCTCATCACCGAGGGCCAGCGCGGCAACCTGAACCGCCAGGTCGACGAAGAGCGCCGCAAGGTCCAGCGCATCGTGCCGAACGTCCCGGTGCACGTCGTGCACGTCGCCTCCGGCAAGGACGGTGACGGTGACGATGCCGTCACGCTGCACAAGCTCCCCCGCGCCATGAACAAGTTCAAGAAGTCGCTCAACCGCAACGAGGTGCTGGCGGTCGCGAACCGACTCGACTCGTTGACGCAGAGCCCGGCTGCTGCGATCCCGAAGGGCATGGACCCGATGCGTGCCCGCGCCGGACGGCCGCGCTGACGCAACCCCGCTCCGACGACGAACGCCCCCGACCGTGCCAGGTCGGGGGCGTTCTCGTGCGGGGTGCCGCGTGCCGCAGTGTGCGAGGTTTCGGTCACCGTGGGAGCCGCGCGGGGTCGCACCGTGACGGGTACCTCGCACACTGCACAGGCGCGAGCAAGCGCCCGCGCGCCCGCCCCGCTCAGCGACGGACCAGCACCGTCCCGGCGATCCGGTCGTGGGCCCCGCGGCTGTCACCGTCGATGATCAGCGCCGGCACGATCAGGCACAGCAGGACCGTCCGGACCACCGGTCGCCAGACGCCGACGTAGCCGCCACGCATCGGCACGACCCGGAGCCCCACGCAGATGTGGCCGAACGACCCGGACAGCAGGCAGATGAACAGCACCTGGAGCGCGGCGAAGATCGCGATCTGGATCCACGAGTGAGCGATGTCCCCGGACCCGTTGACCGGCGACCACACCCCGGTGACGTAGGCGACGAGGTCTGCCAGGGCGCCGTCGATCAGCAGCGCGACGATCCGCCGACCGATGCGACCGACGCTGCGCGGGCCCTCCTCGGGGAGCCCGAGGTCCTTGCCCGGCCAGCCGTCCGGGTGGGCAGAGGACGATGGGGACGGAGTGGTGCTGCGGGCCATGCCACCAAGCGTAGGCGACCGTGACCCGGCCGAGACCGACGCGGCCACGACCCGCCGCCGATCCGACCGGACCCGCCCACGAGCCGACACCGACTCGCCCACCCCACTCGACGTAACACGGACGAAACAATCCAGTCATGTCCGGGAAACTCGATGTCAATAGCCTCGTCGGAGGGTGCACCCGCGGCACCTCCACATCACCCAAACCCCCAGGAGATCGACACACATGTTCAGCGATTCCTCCGAGGTCCTGGCCTTCATCAAGGACACGGACGTCAAGTTCCTCGACATCCGCTTCACCGACCTGCCCGGCGTGCAGCAGCACTTCAACATCCCGGCATCCACGGTCGACGAGGACTTCTTCTCGGTCGGTCAGCTCTTCGACGGCTCTTCGATCCGCGGCTTCGCGTCGATCCACGAGTCCGACATGCAGCTCATCCCTGACGTGACGACGGCGTACATCGACCAGTTCCGCGCCGAGCGCACGCTGATCATGATCTTCGACATCTACAACCCGCGGAACGGCGAGATCTACGGCCGCGACCCGCGCCAGGTCGCCAAGAAGGCGGAGAAGTACCTCGCGTCGACGGGCATCGCGGACACCGCGTTCTTCGCCCCCGAGGCCGAGTTCTACATCTTCGACGACGTCCGCTACTCGGTCACCCAGAACCAGTCGTTCTACTCGGTCGACTCCGAAGAGGGCGCCTGGAACACCGGCCGCGAGGAAGAGGGCGGCAACCTCGCCAACAAGACCCCGTACAAGGGCGGCTACTTCCCGGTCTCGCCCGTCGACAAGACGGCCGACCTGCGCGACGACATCACCCTCAAGCTGATCGAGGCGGGCTTCGAGCTCGAGCGCTCGCACCACGAGGTGGGCACCGGCGGCCAGCAGGAGATCAACTACAAGTTCGACACGATGGTCCACGCCGCGGACGACATCCTGAAGTTCAAGTACATCGTCAAGAACACGGCGGACCAGTGGGGCAAGGTCGCCACGTTCATGCCGAAGCCGCTCTTCGGTGACAACGGTTCGGGCATGCACACGCACCAGTCGCTGTGGTCGGACGGCAAGCCGCTGTTCTACGACGAGAACGGCTACGGCGGCCTCTCGGACCTCGCGCGCTGGTACATCGGTGGCATCCTCAAGCACGCCTCGGCGCTGCTCGCCTTCACGAACCCGTCGATCAACTCGTACCACCGTCTGGTGAAGGGCTTCGAGGCGCCGGTCAACCTGGTCTACTCGGCCGGGAACCGCTCCGCCGCGATCCGCATCCCGATCACCGGCACGAACCCGAAGGCCAAGCGCATCGAGTTCCGCGCGCCGGACGCCTCGGGCAACCCGTACCTCGCCTTCGCCGCGCAGCTCATGGCGGGCCTCGACGGCATCCAGAACCGCATCGAGCCGCACGAGCCGGTCGACAAGGACCTCTACGAGCTCCCCCCGGAGGAGGCCAAGGGCATCCCCCAGGTCCCCGGCTCGCTCGACGAGGCCCTCGACGCGCTCGAGGCGGACCACGAGTTCCTCACGAAGGGCAACGTCTTCACCGAGGACCTCATCCAGACCTGGATCGACTACAAGCGCGAGAACGAGATCCTCCCGCTGGCCCAGCGCCCGCACCCGTTCGAGTACGAACTGTACTTCGGCGTCTGATCCACAGCGCTCCACGAAGGCCCCGCACCGGTTCCCGGTGCGGGGCCTTCCGCGTTCCGCGCCTGTCGACCGGCGGTCGTGCAGTGGAGGTGACGGCCTGGAGGCGCGGTGCCGGTCCGCCGGGCCGGCACCGTGCCTCCAGGCGGTCGCCTCGTGACTTTCCTTCCCATCGCACGCGCAGTAGGAAGCCGAATCGCGCGTAGGGGGCAGGAAGAAGCTGCTCGCTACGCGCGGTTCCGCACACCATGCGCGAAACGACCTCCTACGCGCGGAACGGCCCGGGAGAACACGCGCACGACACCACACGCCCACCCCGCACACGCGAGAGCGGGGCCCGTGCCGCCCCGGCCCGGACCCCGCTCGTTGGCGGTGACGTCTAGCGCGCTGTGGCCAGCACGTCGTTCGTCCCCGCGGCGACGCTCACGGGTGCACCCGTGACCGGAGTGGGCCGTCCCAGGGAACGGACGGTCCAACCCGCCTTGACCCAGTCGGTGACCGGGAGGCAGTTGCGGGCGTCGATCACGAACCGACGACCGACGATGGCGGCGAGCTCGACGGGCGAGGCTTCGACGATGTCGTCCCACTCGGTGAGGACGAGCACGACGTCGGCGTCCTCGATCGCGTCGACCATCGACGACGCGTACGAGAGCGTCGGGAACGAGCGCCGGGCGGTCTCCATCGCCTCCGGGTCCCACAGGGTGACCTGGGCGCCGCGCAGGTGCAGCGCGGCGGCGACGTTGAGCGCCGGCGAGTCGCGGACGTCGTCGGTGAGGGGCTTGAAGGCGGCCCCGACCACGGCAACGCGGCGGTTCAGCACGGAGCCGCCGAGCGCCTCGATCGTCATGTCGATGACGCGTTCACGCTGCCCCATGTTGATCTCGTCGACCTGTTGCATGAGGCCGACCACGCGGCCCGCGCCGAGTTCGTTCGCGCGGTGCATGAGCGCCCGGATGTCCTTCGGCAGGCAGCCGCCGCCGAACCCGAGGCCGGCGTTGAGGAACTTCCGGCCGATGCGGGCGTCGTGCCCTAGGGCGTCCGCCAGCGTCGACACGTCGGCACCGGTGATGGCGCACATCTCCGAGATCGCGTTGATGAAGGAGATCTTCGTGGCGAGGAACGCGTTGGCGCTGACCTTGACGAGCTCCGCCGTGGCGAGGTCGGTGGTGATGACCGGGGTGCCCTCGGCGATGGGGGCGGCGTAGACCTCGCGGATGACGGCGTCGGCAGCCGGTGACGCACCGCCCCAGACGAGGCGGTCCGGGTGCAGGGTGTCGTCGACGGCCTTGCCCTCGCGGAGGAACTCCGGGTTCCAGATCAGCTCGGCGTCGATCCCGGCCGGTGCGAACTCGCGGACGATGCCACGCAGCCGCGCCGCGGTGCCGACCGGAACGGTCGACTTGCCGACGATGAGGCCGGGGTGTGTCAGGTTCTCGGCGACGCCACGCGTGGCGCTCTCGACGTAGGACAGGTTCGCGGCGTGCGACCCGGCGCGCTGCGGGGTCCCGACGCACACGAAGTGGACGTCGGCCGCGGCCACGGCCGACGCGATGTCGGCCGTGAAGCGGAGCTTGCCGCTCGCGACGTGCTTCGTGATGAGCTCCGGCAGCCCGGGCTCGTAGAACGGGACCTCGCCGGCGGCCAGCGCCGCGAGCTTCGACGGGTCGACGTCCACGCCGATGGTCTCGAAGCCCATCTCGGCCATCGCGGCCGCGTGGGTGGCACCGAGGTAGCCGGTGCCGATGACGCTGATGACGGGTGCGGGACGGGTGTCGGCCGCAGCGGACGACTTCTTGGACGCGGTCATGGCGTGACCTCCTGCAGGTCGTAGTCGATGTCGGTGCGCTTGATGCCGTCGGAGAAGGCCTGGAGGCTGTCCGAGCGGGAGTCGAGGCGCCAGTCGTTGGTGGTGCGGGTGCCGTCGACGATGGTCGTCGCGGTCTCGCTGAAGTACGCGAAGCCGATGATGTCCGCGTTGGCGGGGTCGGCGAGGGCGTCGAACAGCGAGTTGATCCACTGGGACTTCTGGGAGTTGGACACGCTCCCGCCGGTCTCGGTCGCGCCGATCTCGTTGAGGACGATCCCCTTGCCGGGTGCGACCTCCCGGATCTGCGCGAGCGTCGCGCCGAAGGTGTTCTCGAACGTCGGCGCCTCGGTGGCGTCACGGTAGTAGCCGCTCATGCCGACCCAGTCCACGTACTCCGGACCGGGGTAGTAGTTCCGCATGTAGTCGAGCGTCTGGTACTTCGTGTTGCCGAGCTTGTCGATGCGCGAGGGCGACCAGTCCCAGATGGCGTACTGGTTCGCGCCGTTGTCCTGGAAGACCTGCCAGACGTGCTTCCACATCGCCGTGTACGAACCGGCGGCGTTCTGCTGCTTCGTGGATTCGGACCAGTTGTACCACTGGCCGTTCATCTCGTGGTCGAAGCGGATGACGAGCGGCTGCCCGTTCGCCGTGAGCGCCTGGGCGTACTTCGTCAGGTAGGCGTCGAACTTGCCCGAGATGACGTCCTCGTTGGTGTACCCGGGGACGTAGGGCTCGTCGTTGCCGGTCTTCGCGGGCACGGACTCCCACGTCATCATCGGCAGGCGGCCGTTCGCCCACGAACGCTGGACCGCGTTGGTGTTGAAGTCCTGGTCGAAGCCCTGGAAGAACCCGACCATGTTCGTGGCCTTGCCGACCTCCTTCGAGACCTGGTCGTACTCGGACCAGTTGAAGGGCGACTGCGCCGTGTACAGGCCGTACCAGCGTGATTGCTGCGCGAGGATCTGCGCCTTGGTCGGGGTGGTGACCGGGTCGGTGGTGTCGGGATCCTTCGACGGCCCGGTGTTCGGGTTCGTCACGGCACCGCCGGAGCCGTTGCCGGACCCGCCCGAACCCGACCCGCCGGAGCCGGACCCGCCGGAGCCGCTGCCGGACCCGGCCGCGTTGACGGAGTTCCCGGACCCGCCGGAGGAGGACGCGCCTCCCGACCCGCTCTTCGCAGCACCGAGCTCGGACTGGAGCGACGCGAGCTGCGCCTTGAGCTGCGTGATCTGGTCGGCACGCGACCCGGCCTGCGCGCTGGTGGAGTCGAGCTTGCCCTCGAGCGCCCAGATCTCCTTCTGCGCCGCGTCGAGCTTCGTCTGGAGCTCGGCCGCCGAGACCTTCTTCTTCGGCGGGGTGACGCCGAGCGCCTGGTGCACCGCGGTCGACACGGAGCCGGCCGGGGACACCCACACGTTCCAGGTGATCAGCCCGAGGACGAGGACGATGGCGGTGGTGCCGACGGCGGTGAGCCGAGCGTGCTTGCTGGACTGGGCCCACCACGTACTTGAGGATCGGATGAGGTCAGACAATGAGGAAGGCCTCCAGGGCGAAGACCGCGATGCCGATGCAGTACGGGATCGCGGCGTACGGGTTGTACCGGCGGACGCGTGCGGGCGACTGCTTCGCCGCCGAGGCGGCGGCCGGAGCGGCTGCCTGCGCCTGCGCAGCGGAACGGCGGGTCGCGAGCACCGTCGCGGTGGAGTTGGTGGTGGCGTCCGGGCCGAACAGTTCGTCGAACGCGCGGTCGGCGGCACGCTGGTCCGCGGCCGGGGTGGACGAACGGCCGGACGCGTCGACGGGGGCGGCGTCGATCGGGCTCACCGGGGTCTGCGTCCCGACTGCCGACGGCTGCACGGCGTCGGCCGGGTCCTCTTCCATCGGCCCGCCGGCGTAGGCGCCGGCGCGGGTCCCCCAGCCGGACGCGTGCGCCAGGCGGAAGAAGCCGATGAGCCGGATCGGCATGAGGAAGAACGTCGACACGATGATGAACATCGGCAGTCGGAAGAAGTCGCTCGGCTTCTCGGCGAGGTGCCGCATCTGTCGGATCGCCATGCTGAGCACGCTCGAGACCACCATGAGGGCGGCGACGTAGATGAACCCGGTCGAGAACCCGTACTGCTGCAGGATGCCCTGGTAGAGGTTCTCGCCCTGCCCGGTGAACGCACGGTAGATCCAGCCGGCGATCACGCCGAAGAGCATGAACGGCAGGATGATGTCGGTCAGGAAGAACAGCGCGAGGACCGGCGCGTGGCCGAGCATCCAGGGCAGCATCCGCAGCGTGTTGTACTGCGAGCCGCGTGCCCAGCGGAGCTGCTGCTTGAACAGCTTCTTCACCTGCAGCGGGGCGTCCGTGTAGACCAGCGACGTGTACTGGTAGACGGTCCGGTAGCCCTCCTTGAGCGTGAGGTTCGTCAGCGTCCGGTCGTCGGAGACCTCGAGGAACACGCCCATGAACTTCTCGTGCATGAACCGGTCCATGACGCGGACGAGGATGTCGCGGCGGAAGGCGATCGTGCGTCCGGGCAGGCATCCGATCTGGCCGAGGACGCTCTGCGCGGGCATCGAGTACAGCGCGCGGGAGTTCTCCAGCCAGTCGGCCCAGCGGGTGATCCAGCTGCGCTCCGGCTCCAGGATGCGCTGGCGGGTCGTCACGCCACCGACGGAGGCGTCGGCGAACGGCTTGAGCAGCTCGTCGAGCGTGCCGGGCGTCCAGACCGTGTCCGAGTCGACGAGCACGGTGATGTCACCGTTCGACATCTCGGTGCCGACCTTGACGGCGTTGCGCTTGCCCGGGATGGGCGTGTGGGTCCAGCGGACGAGTGGGGCGAACTCGTCGCAGACCGCTTCGAGCGCCTCGTTCCGGGCGCCGTTGATGACGACGATGATCTCGCCGGGACGCTGCTCGACCATGCGGCCGATGACGTCTCGGAAGAGGTCGAGCGGTTCGTCCACGACGGGGACGACGACGCTCGTGGTGCCGGTGTAGGTGCCGGTGTAGGGGCGGTAGCGGGCGGAGAGGACGACCTTGAGCAACCAGAGCAACCAGATCACCGCGGAGTACACGGCGAAGAGGTAGAACTCGGGGTGCCCGTCGACCATCTGCCTGATCTGCAGAATGAAGGTGAACATCGATCCCTGCTTCAACGTTCGAGGTGGGTGATTCCGCGCCATCGGGAAATCGGGGTCGGTTCGGGTGACCCCATTGATGCAGAAAGCAGACCGGCGCCGCAACGCGACCCCCGTCCGGGGGCGTTACGGGGACGTTACGGGGTACGTCCCGGTCCCCCTCTCGCCGTCGCGATCGTGTCCGCACTGCTGCTGACAGCACTCCGGTGGACGCGTTTCACCCTGCCACTCACCCTGCGTGCGTCGAGCGACGGCCTGGAGGCACGGATCACGCATGCAGGAAAGCCCTGGTCCGAGCGTGGTCACCGGGCGCGGCGCGCATGCGGAGCGGGGCCGCCACCGCGACGGCGCGACCCATCGATCACGGCGCGGTAACGACGCACCGCGTCGGCGGTGTCGGGGTACACAGCATCGCGAACGGGGGACGGCTCGTGTTACGCCGAATTCACTTCCGAGGACGCTTCAACTCGGCGCGAAACACGTCGGTCCGGGCGTGTCGCGCGCACGACAGGTGTCGTGTCAGGCGCCGTAGAACTCGCGCTCGAACACCTGCCGCGCACGCCGGGTGACGCCGAGGTAGTCGTCCTCGAGCTGCGACGCCGACCCCGGCGGGTACTCCATCAGCCGTGCGACGCCCTCGAGCTGGATGCGGTCCACGGGCAGCACGTCGGTGGTCTTCCCCGACCAGAGCACGAGCGCGCTGCGGGTCCGGGAGGCGAACCGCCACGCGGCGCCCAGGCGTTCGGCGTCCTCGGCGCCGATGAACCCGGCATCGGTCGCGGCGTCCAGGGCCTCGAGCGTCGACGTCGTCCGGAGCCCGGGCACCGTCAGCGCGTGCTGGAGCTGCAGCAGCTGGACGAACCACTCGACGTCGCTCAGCGAGCCCCGGCCGAGCTTGAGGTGCCGTGCGGGATCGGCGCCGCGCGGGAGTCGTTCGGACTCGACGCGGGCCTTGATCCGCCGGACCTCACGGATCTCCTGGTCGTCGATGTGGTCCGGGTACCGGGTGCGGTCGGCGAGGTGCTCGAAGTCGCGCAGGAGCTGCTGGTCCCCCACGGCGCCGCGTGCACGGAGGAGCGCCTGGGCCTCCCACGTCAGCGACCACCGGGCGTAGTACGCGCCGTACGAGTCGAGGGTGCGGACCACGGGGCCGTTCTTGCCCTCGGGTCGCAGGTCGATGTCGAGGTCGAACGGGTGGATCGCGTCGTCGGTGAGTCGGGCGAGTTCCCGCACGATGGTCTGGGCCGCGCGCGAGGCCTGCTCGGAGGGGATCTCCGCCGGGGCCCGGTAGACGTAGAGGACGTCGGCGTCCGACCCGAAGCCGAGCTCCCGCCCGCCGTACCGCCCCATCGCGATGACGCCGAACTCCAGCCCGTCCGGGGCGTCCCGTCGGGCGAGGGTCAGCGCGCCGGCGAGGGTCGACTCGGTCACGTCGCTCAGCGCCGGGCCGAGGGCGTCGACGTCGAGCTGGCCGAGCACGGCGGCCATGCCGAGGCGCAGGGTCTCCCGGCGTCGAGCGGACCGCACGAGCGCCGCTGCGCCGTCGACGTCGTCCCCGTGGCGTGCGGTGGTCGCGGTGACCTCGGCGAGGAGTGACTCGATCGGCCGTGGGCGCAGCAGGGTGTCGGGTTCGTCGAGCCAGGCGACGGCCTCGGGGAAGCGCTCGAGCAGCCCGGACAGGAACGCCGACTCGGACAGCACGGTCGTGAGCGAGTGCGCGGCACCCGAGGAGTCCCGCAGCATGCGGAGGAACCAGCTCGACTCCCCCAGGGTGTCGCTGAGCCGGCGGAAGGCCAGGAGCGCGCGGTCCGGGGCCGGTCCCTCCGCCATCCACCGCAGGAGCACGGGGAGCAGGTTCCGCTGGATCGCCGCGCGACGGCTCGTACCCTGCGTCAGGGCCCGGATGTGGCTCAGCGCGCCGGCCGGGTCCGCGAACCCGATCGCACCGAGGCGGTCGACGGCCTGGTCGCTCGTCAGCACGATGTCGCCGTCGCTCGCGGCCACGGCGGACAGCAGCGGACGGTAGAACAGCCGCTCGTGCAGGCCTCGGACCTCGAGCTTCACGCCACGCCACCGGGTCTCGAGCGCGGACGCCGACTTCGCGAGGCCGCTCGACCGGGCCAGGACCCGCAACTCCTCCTCGTCGGAGGGCATGAGGTGGGTGCGCTGGAGCCGCCGGAGCTGGATGCGGTGCTCGAGCACGCGGAGCAGGGCGTAGTCGGGGCCGAAGCGCGCGGCCTCTGGTCGGCCGACGTAGCCGGCGTCGGTGAGGGCGTCCATCGCCTCGAGCGTGGAGCGGACCCGGACGGACTCGTCGTCGCGGCCGTGCACGAGCTGCAGGAGCTGCACGGTGAACTCGACGTCGCGCAGGCCACCGGGACCGAGCTTGAGCTGCCGGTCGACCTCCGCGTCCGGGATGTGCTCCGTGACCCGCTCCCGCATGCGCTGCACGGACTCGACGAACCCGGGTCGCTTCGCGGAGTTCCACACGAACGGACCCACCGCGGCGGCGTAGCGCTCCCCGAGGTCGGCGGACCCGGCGATCGGCCGCGCCTTGAGCAGGGCCTGGAACTCCCACTCCTTCGCCCAGCGCTCGTAGTACGCCACGTGCGAGTCGAGCGTCCGGACGAGGGCGCCGTCCTTGCCCTCCGGTCGGAGGTTCGCGTCGACCTCCCACAGCCCGGGCTCGGCTGCGAGGTCGGTGATGGCGTGCGTCGCGGCGATCGCCAGGCGGGTCGAGATGAGCACGGCGCGGTCGGTACCGATGGTGTCGGTGGACTCCGTGACGAAGATGACGTCGACGTCGCTGACGTAGTTGAGCTCCCGAGCACCGGCCTTGCCCATCGCGATGACGGCGAGCGGGGTCGCGGCGACGTCGGCGGCCGGGAAGGGCACCTCGCGCCGAGCGACGTCGACCGCGGCCTCGAGCGCAGCGCCCGCGAGGTCGGCCAGTCCGGCGGCCACGGCAGGGAACGCCTCGGTCGGCGACACGTTGAGGACGTCGAACAGGGCGATCTGCGCCAGGTGCCGGCGGTAGCGCACCCGCAGCCGGAGCCGGGCGTCCTCACCCGTGGCACCGTCGATCGCGGCGACCAGCGACTCCGTGTACCGCTCCTGCGACCACGGCTCGGTCACCGGGTCGAGCAGCAGCGCGATCTCGGCCGGACGACGGTGCAGGAACTCGCCGAGTCCGACCGACGCGCCGAGCAACCGGACGAGGCGTTCGGTGGCGGCCTCGTCGGCGAGCACCGGACGCAGCTCGTCCGGCGCGCGCTCGAGCAGCCGCTCGAGCGCGCGGAGCGCGCCGTCCGGATCGGCGGTCGACTCCCACAGGGCCGGGGCGTCGCTCACCGGGACCTGCAGGTCTGAGCCGAACCGTGCCTCCAGGTCGGCGATCCGCTGCAGGCTCTCCGAGAGCTCCGCGAAGCCCAGGCGGGCCAACTCGGAACGCGACGTCGTCGTCCGGCCGGTCATCTGGTGCGTGTCCCGCGGACCGTCAGAGCGCGCCGAGGTTGGTGTCGAGCTCGAACGGCGTGACCTGGTCGCGGTAGCGCTTCCACTCCTGCCGCTTGTTGAGCAGCACGAAGTTGAACACCTGCTCGCCGAGCGTCTCCGCCACCAGCTCGGAGTCCTCCATGAGGCTCAGGGCGTGGTCGAGGCTCGCCGGCAGCTGGCTGTACCCGAGGGCGCGGCGCTCGGAGTCCGTCAGGCTCCACACGTTGTCCTCGGCCTCTGGCGGGAGCTCGTAGCCCTCGTCGATGCCCTTGAGGCCGGCGGCGAGCAGCAGCGAGTACGCCAGGTACGGGTTCGCGGCCGAGTCGATCCCGCGGTACTCGACACGAGCCGACTGGCCCTTGTTCGGCTTGTACAGCGGGACGCGGACGAGCGCCGAGCGGTTGTTGTGGCCCCACGTCACGAAGGACGGGGCCTCGTCACCGCCCCAGAGGCGCTTGTACGAGTTCACGAACTGGTTCGTGACCGCCGTGATCTCCGGCGCGTGCTTGAGGACACCGGCGATGAAGTGCTTCGCGGTCTCGGAGAGCTGGTACTGCCCGCCGGCCTCGTAGAAGGCGTTCTGGTCGCCCTCGAACAGCGAGACGTGCGTGTGCATCCCCGAGCCGGGCTGGCCGGAGATCGGCTTCGGCATGAACGTCGCGTAGACGCCCTGCTCGATCGCGACCTCCTTCACGACGGTGCGGAACGTCATGATGTTGTCCGCCATCGTGAGCGCGTCGGCGTAGCGCAGGTCGATCTCGTTCTGCCCGGGGCCGGCCTCGTGGTGGGAGAACTCCACCGAGATGCCGAGGTCCTCGAGCATGCGGACCGAGCGGCGACGGAAATCGTGCGCGCTGCCGCCGGGGACGTTGTCGAAGTAGCCGGCGCGGTCGACGGGCTGCGGGCCGCCGTCCTGCCAGTCTCGGCTCTTCAGCAGGTAGAACTCGATCTCCGGGTGCGTGTAGAACGTGAACCCGCGCTCGCTCGCCTTCGCCAGCGTGCGCTTCAGCACGTTGCGGGGGTCGGCGACGGCGGGCTGGCCGTCCGGCGTCGTGATGTCGCAGAACATCCGCGCCGTGGGGTCGATCTCGCCGCGCCACGGGAGGATCTGGAACGTGGAGGGGTCCGGGTGGGCCAGGACGTCGGCCTCGTACGAACGGGTCAGGCCCTCGATCGCGGAGCCGTCGAACCCGATGCCCTCGGCGAACGCACCCTCGACCTCGGCCGGGGCGATCGCCACCGACTTCAGCGTCCCGATGACGTCCGTGAACCAGAGTCGGATGAACTTGATGCCCCGCTCCTCGATGGTGCGGAGCACGAAGTCCGTCTGCTTGTCCATTGACGCCCTTTCCGTGGTGCAGCTGGGATGCTCAGCCTATTGGTCTTCGTCGTCCCAACGCTCGTTGTTCGCCTTGATCCGGTCCAGGGCGTGTTGCGCTTCCTCACGGCTGTCGAACGGGCCGATGCGGTCGCGCTGCGGGGACTGCGGGCCCTGTTCGACGGCGTGCGTCTTCTCGTTGAACCACCACTGGGACTCGATGCGTTCGTCGCTCATGCCGCCACCGTACCCACGCGGGGCGGCACGCGCCCCGCGGCCGAGTCTCGCGCTGGGCGACGGTTCTCGCGGCACGAGCCACGAGAACCGTCGCTGACACCGAGTCTCGCGTCGGCGACGGCGAGTCTCCGGCGCGGCGCGCACCGCGGTGCGCCGCGGCTAGAGTGGTCCGCATGCCCCGGGACGAACACGGACACCTGACCGCTGGCCGCATCTCCCCGCAGCGGGCCGTCCCGAAGGACATCGAACGCCCCGAGTACGTCGGCCGGGCGGAGCCGCACGAGCACGGGCTCGGCGACACGTACACGCCGGACGAGGTCGAGCGCATCCGGGTCGCCGGCCGCATCGCATCGCAGGCGATCGACGCCGTGGGCGAAGCGATCCGCCCGGGGGTCACCACCGACGAGCTCGACCGCATCGGCCACGAGTTCGTCGTGTCGCACGGCGCCTACCCCTCGACGCTCGGCTACCGCGGGTACCCGAAGTCGCTCTGCTCGAGCCTCAACGAGGTCATCTGCCACGGGATCCCCGACGACACCGTCCTGCAGGAGGGCGACCTCGTCAACATCGACATCACCGCCTACAAGGACGGGATGCACGGGGACACGAACCGGACGTTCATCGTCGGCGAGGGCACGCAGGAGGTCCGCGACCTCGTCGAGCGAACCCGAACCGCGCTCGAGCGTGGCATCAAGGCCGTCGCCCCCGGCCGCCAGGTCAACGTCATCGGCCGCGCGATCGAGGCGTACGCGAAGCGGTTCGGCTACGGCGTCGTCCGCGACTACACCGGCCACGGCGTCGGGCGGGCCTTCCACTCCGGGCTGATCATCCCGCACTACGACGCACCCCGCTTCGACGACGTCATCGAGCCCGGCATGGTCTTCACGATCGAACCGATGCTCACGCTCGGCGGCATCGAGGCGGACATCTGGGCCGACGACTGGACCGTGTCCACGCGGGACAAGTCGTGGACCGCACAGTTCGAGCACACCCTCGTCGTCACCGAGCGCGGCGCGGAACTCCTCACCGTCTCCTGACACCCCTACCGAAAGGCTCCTCATGACCTCCCTCGCAGTCGGCGTCGACATCGGCGGTACGGGCATCAAGGGCGCGATCGTCGACGTCTCCACCGGCGAACTCACCACCGACCGGATCAAGAAGGCCACGCCCGAGGGTGGGAAGCCGCACGACATCGTGGCGGTGGCGAAGTCCATCGTCGAGGAGCTCGCCCCGGCAGCGGACGTCGCGGTCGGCGTCTGCTTCCCCGCGATCGTCCGCGACGGCAAGACCATGTCGGCAGCGAACGTGTCGAAGAAGTGGATCGGCTTCGAGGCCGAGGCGCTCTTCGAGAAGGAGCTCGGCCGCTCCATCCACTTCGTGAACGACGCCGACGCCGCCGGGTTCGCCGAGCAGCAGTTCGGGGCGGCGAAGGGCAAGGACGGCCTGGTCGTCGTCACGACCCTGGGCACGGGCATCGGCAGCGCGCTCATCAACGACGGCGTCCTCATCGTCAACTCGGAGCTCGGGCACCTGGAGATCGACGGGCACGACGCCGAGTCGCGGGCGTCCTTCGCGGCCAAGGAGCGGGACGACCTGTCCTGGAAGCACTGGGCGAAGCGGCTGCAGAAGTACTACTCGACGCTCGAGGCGCTGCTCTCCCCCGAGCTCTTCGTCGTCGGCGGCGGCGTGTCGAAGCAGTACGAGGAGTTCCTCCCCCTGCTCGACCTGCAGGCGGACATCATCCCGGCGACCCTCCGGAACAACGCGGGCATCATCGGCGCCGCGACCCTCGCGGCGCGCTCGCAGTCGTAGCGCGACGCACTCGGCCCCGTCCGGGCCGCTACACTGAGTCCCGCGAATGGGTCGGTGAGACGGTCGCGTCACTCCCCCGGGAGTGCCGAGGAACGTCCGGGCTCCACAGAGCAGGGCGGTGGGTAACACCCACCCGGAGCAATCCGCGAGACAGTGCCACAGAAAGCAGACCGCCGGCGGCGACGTCGGTAAGGGTGAAACGGTGGTGTAAGAGACCACCAGGGGTCCGGGTGACCGGATCCGCTCGGTAAACCTCGCCCGGAGCAAGGTCAGACAGAGGACGCTGAGGCTGCTCGCCGAGTCCTCGGGTAGACCGCTGGAGGCCGACGGCAACGTCGGTCCGAGAGAGATGGCCGTCACCGCCACGCAAGTGACGGGACAGAACCCGGCGTACGGCCGGCCCATTCGCACCTCTCACGCACGACGTGCGCCTCGCACCGTGCGAGGCGGGCGCGCCAGTGTGCAAGGCGCGCGCGCGAGTGTGCGAGGTGCCGCGCTGTGTGCGACGCGGATGCCCTCGCACCGAGGCCGGAACCTCGCACGGTACGCCCCGTCGCACGGTACGCGCAATCGCACGGTGCGAGGCGACGCCCGCGACGCACGCGACGCCCGCGCCGACGGCCTGGAGGCGCGGTGCCAGCTGGCACCGCGCCTCCAGGCCGTCCGTGGGTCGCGACTAGAGCCCGGACTCCGCCGTCCGCACCAGGATCGCGTCGCTGTCGGGGCAGAGCACGACGTCGTCGGGCGCCGCCCGACGGATCGTCTGCAGGTCCGAGTTCGTCAGCGTCACGCCCGACGCCGTCGACACCCCGCCCTGCAGCAGCGACGCGCCGAAGCCGTAGCGCGCACGCTGCCGGTCGTAGAGCGCGAGGAGCTCGGCGGGCACCTTCGCGGCGACGTCCGCACGGCTCTGCACGGCCGAGGCACGGTCGGCCTCGAGCCGGGCGATCTCGGCGTCGCGCTCGGCGGCCAGTCCGGCTCGCGAGGCCTCGACGTCGGCGAGCTGCGCCTCGATGTCACCGACGCGGGCACGGAAGCCGTCGAGGGTCTCCATGACCTCGAGCTCGGCGGTCTCCAGGTCGCCGATGCGTCGCTGGAGCGAGTCGAGCTCGCTCTGGAGGCCGGCGGCGTCCTTCGCGCTCGACACGTTCTGGAGCATGGTGGTGTCGCGCTCGACCCGGGCCTGCGCCGTCGCCGTGTCGGACTCGAGGCGTGCGAGTTCGCGCTCGGCGTCCTCGACCTCGCCCGTGGCCGCGGCGAGGGAGGCTCGCAGGCCGGCCGCAGTGGTACTCAGCTCGGTGAGGCGGTCGCCCTTCTGGAGCGACGTGATCCGGTGGGCGATCCGGGTGACGTCGTTGTCGAGTCGTTGGACGTCGAGGAGGATGACCTGGTCCTCGGGTGCTGCCTTCATGGTCAGGCTCCTTCAGTTTCGGTGGTGGGTTCGGCGGCCGGCAGGACGGCGAAGTCCCACGGGTCGGTACGGAGGTCGCTCACGGTGACGCGGACCCCGGCGGCGGCACGGAGCTGCTCGGCGGCGACGTCGAGCCAGAGCCACTCGGTGGCCCAGTGGGAGGTGTCGATGAGCGCCGGGCCCCCGCCGAGCAGCGCCTGCTCGCGGAACTCGGACGCGGGGTGGTGCCGCAGGTCACTCGTGACGTACACGTCGGCCGCCAGGACGGCGGGGTTCCGGAGGTAGGCGTCGCCGGCGCCGGCGCAGAGCGCGACCGTGCGGACCGGCTGCTCGAAGTCGCCCGAGACCCGGACGCCCGTGGCGGTACCGGGCAGCAGGTCGACGAGCGCACGGGCCAGGGTGCCGAGGGTCGTGGGCTCGGTGAGGGTCCCGACGCGGCCGATGCCCGTCGACGGATCCACCCCGGCTTCGAGGGGGCGCTGGTCGGTCAGGCCGAGGCGGTCCGCGAGCACCGCCGAGGTCCCGGTGGTGACGACGTCGGCGTTCGTGTGCGCGGCGACGAGTGCGGTGCCGCCGCGGACGAGCGTCGCGAGCACGCGGCCCTTGTAGGTCGACTCGGCGATCGTCGTCACGCCACGGAGCAGGAGCGGGTGGTGCGTCAGGAGCAGGTCCGCCCTGACCTCGACGGCCTCGTCCGCAGTCGCAGGGACGGCGTCGACGGCGAGGTGCACGTGCTCGACCGTCTGGTCGGGGTCACCGGCGACGAGGCCGACGGCGTCCCACGACTCGGCCCCTGCGGCGGGCCACAGGTCTTCGATCACGGCCTGGAGTTCGCGGAGCGTCGGCATCACGTCAGTCTACCGAGCGGGCGGTGCGTCCGAGGTTCGCCGGTGGATCAGCGACGGCCGAACGCGTGCAGGATGCGGGCGACGAGTCGTGCCCACCAGCCGGCCTGCTCCGCCTCGTCCTGCTCGGCGCGGTGTGCGTCCGAGGGCTCGACGGCGTCGGTGTCGGCCACGGTCGGCGGCTGCACGGCCTCCGGCAGGACCACCGGGGTGCTCGCGGTCGTGCCGACGTGCGCGGTCAGCGCGGCGGCGAACGCGGCACGGTCGATGACCGTGGGTCCGGTGGCGGGCTGGATGAGCGGGGTCGGTCGCGTGTTCGCGGACACCGGTGAGACGACCGGGAGGGACAGCCCGGGTCGCGCGACCTCGTCACGTCCCGACGTGGTCGGCTCCGGGGCGTCGATCGCGTCGACGACCTCGGTCGCCTCGACGAGAGCGGGGACCGCTGACGCGGGGGCCGGAACGGTCGGCGCAGCAACGCGCTGCACCGGGACGGTGCCGGTGGCGGCACGGCGGGCGGCGGCACGCTCGCGTCGGTCGGACTCGAGCGCCGCGTCGGCGAGGAGGTCGGCGAAGACGGTGTGGGCGAAGGCCCGTGCGGCCTCGACCTCGGGGTCAGTCTGGTCGGCGACGGTGGCCTCCCACGCGGCGAGGCGTGCGAGGTCCTCGTCACGGCGGCGGACCTCGTCCTCGAGGATCACGATGCGCTCGATCGTGGTGCGACCGCTCGACGCGGACACCTCGACGGCGAGGTCCTCGATGCGGAGGGCGAGGCGCTCCGGGGGTTCGGGGAACGACGGAGCGCAGGCAGCAGCGTGCCGAGCACGGTCGCGGGGCCGACGGAAGGCGGAGTCGTCCGTCGCGGCCGAAGGCGCCGGCGCAGCGGCGTCCACCTCCGGCGCGGGGACGGTGCTGGCGGGCTCGACTGCGGCGTCCGACGCTGCGTCCGGTCGCTGCACGGGGCCGGTGAACGGCGGGACCACGAGGTCCGCCAGGTACGGGGCGCGCGTCGCCGGGGCGTCACGGAGCCACTCCTCGAGCTCGCGACCGAAGGGGTCGACGAGGGGGGTGCGTGCACCGGACTGCGTTTCCATGGTCGGAGCATAAATATCGCAACGCTCAGATCCGTGGACATCCGCGGTGTGTCGCTGGAGTCCCTGCCATATCGCGTCGAACGTGAACGGCGTGTCGGCCGGGCCGCCCGGCTGCGTCAGAGCGCGTGCTCGAAGTCCGCCAGCAGGGACCACCCGGCGGGCCAGTCGCCGACCCCGCTCGCGACGTTCACGTGCCCGCGCGCACCGATCCGGACCGCCTCGGCGCCGAGGACGTCGGCGAACCCGACGGCCCGCTCGGCCGAGCAGTACGGGTCGTCGTCGCTGATGACCAGCACGGTCGGCACGGCGGACGCTGCGCGCGGCTCGGCGAACCCCGCAGCCTCGGCGGGGAAGCCCGGTGCGGCGGGGTCCGGCGGCGCCACGAGGAACGCCGCGGCGACTGACGGACGCCCCGGCTCCCCCAACCACCCGGCGACGGCGAGGACGCCCAGGCTGTGCGCGACGAGGACGGGCGGTTCGTCGACGGACCGGACAGCGCGGGTGATCGCCGCGGACCAGTCGGTCGGGTCGGGGTCGCTCCACGACGTGGGCTCGATGCGCACGACGCCCTCGGGGTCGACGGCGGCGCGTTCGGCCTGCCACCGCGACTGCCAGTGGTCCGGGTCGGAGTTCCAGATCCCGGGGACGATCACCCACGGTCGAGGTCTGCGCACGGTCCAGATCGTAGCGAGGAGCGCCGCCGAACGACGACGCACCCGGGCTCAGCCGTGCAGCGTGTCGCGCGGGTACTCCCCGAACCGACTGGCGTACGCGCCGGAGAACCGCCCGAGGTGCGCGAAGCCCCAGCGCACGGCGACCGCGGCGACGGTGACCTCGCCGGCCGAGGCCCGACAGAGCTCGTCCCGGACCCGGTCGAGCCGGATGCCCCGCAGCATCGTGTTCGGCGCCGTCCCGACCTGCCGTTGGAAGGCCTGCTGCAACCCGCGGACGCTCAGGCCGACGTGCTCGGCGACGTCCGTGGTGGAGATCGGGGTGTGCGCGAAGGCGTGCATGTACTCCACTGCTTCGCGGACGCGGCCGGTGGCTCCCTGGGGCAGGGAGACGTCCGGCGCGAGCGCGGTGTGCGGGAACGTCCGGAGCAGAGCGAGCGCGGTGTCGCGGGCGGTCTCGGCGAGGACGATCGGCGACACGGGCGCGTTGCCCAGCACGGTCGAGGCGGCACGCTGCACCTGAGCGTTCCAGCCGCGCAGGTCCTCCTTGCGCGGAGTCTGCGTGTGGTCGAACACCAGCGGCGCGGGTCGGGTGCCGTGCTCCTCGGCGGCGATGCCCTCGAGGTAGGTCCGCTCGAACTGCACCAGGCTCTGCCGGACGTCCTGCAGGTCGAACCGGAACGGCCGACCGGTCGGGAACATCATCGGGGTCCCCGGGCCGAAGGCGACCTCCTCCCTGCCGACGTCGACGAGTCCACCACCGTCCGCGAGCCACATCACCACGTACTCGTCACGTGCCTCGAGTTCGCCCTCCATCCGGGCGTCGAAGCGCGTCGAGCGGAACGACATCGTGTCGTCGCCGACGACCCGGAACCGGTAGCTGAAGGGCCGCTCGGTCTGCGCAGCACGGAACCCGGCGCCGTCGTAGGCGTCTTCGTACATCTGGATCGCCGCCGCGAGGTCGTCCCCGGACGTCTCGAAGCTGATCCTGGGGTCGGGCTCGACAGTCATCGACTGGATCGTGACACGGCGGCACGGCACTCCGGTGCCGCGGCGGTGCGCCTTGCGGATAACGGCTCAGGCGCTGCGCGATGCGGACGAAGCGGCTCAGCCTCGGGTCAAGCCGCGACGAACGGTCCAGCGGTTCCGGTCCGCGATCCGCTCGTAGCGCAGGTCGTCGACGACCATCTGCACCAGTGCGAGCCCCCGGCCGCTCTCGGCGAGGGCGTCGGGAAGCCGGGCGGCCGACGGATCGACGGGCACCGGGACCCCGTCGTCGGTGAGGTTGACCTCGACGGCGTCCTCGCCCACGTCGAGGCGCACCGAGCAGGAGACCCCGCCGCCACCGTTCGCGTGCTCGATGACGTTCGAGGTGAGTTCGACCAACGCCAGCTCGAGCGCCATCCGGTCCTCCGACGTCACCGAGGGCTCGGAGTCCCACACCGAGGCCAGGAACGTGTGCACCGCCGTGACGTCGTCCGGCGGACACGCCAGGTCGAGGCTGTGCCCGCCCACCGCGGTGCTCATCCCCAGTCGCTGACCGCGGCGTCCCCGTCCGGGTACGTGCGGAGGATCTTGTCCATGTTGGACAGCTTCAGCACCATCTCGACCTGGTCGGACGGAGCCGCGATGCGCAGGTCGCCGCCGGCCTGGCGCGCGGTCTTCAGGCAGCCCACGAGTGCCCCGAGCCCGGACGAGTCCATGAACTCGACCGTGGACAGTTCGACGACGACCTTGGGCCGGCCGCCCGTGACGACCTGCGCCACCGTCTCGCGGAAGGTCGGGGCCGACACCATGTTCAGCCGGCCGCTGCACTCCAGCACCGCGACGTCCGGGTCTGCCTCGTGTACGACGATGTCCATGCCGGTGCCTCCTCAGGTCGGTGCGGCGTGCACCAAGCAACCTACCGGGTCACGCTCACGAGGCGATCCGCCCCCGCCGGGTGGCGACCAGCTGCACGACGACGGCGGCCGCCATGAGCGCCGCCATCACGGAGCCCATCGCGAGTGCGGTGCCGCCCAGGGCGGCGGCGAGCGGTGTGCCGAGTCCGCCGAGCCCGAACGTCAGACCGCCCTGCAGCGCCGCGGCGGTCCCCGGGTGGGCAGCGCCGACGTGCTGCGTCCGCGTCATCGCCGCGGGCAGGACGAAACCCCACGCAGCGGTGACGACGGCGAGGGAGCACCACACCGGGACCGCGCCGAGCCCCAGCAGCGCGGACGCCAGGACCCCGGCCGCGCCGACCGTCCCGACGACGAGGCCGAACGACAGCAGCGCGTCCTCGGAGAACCGACCGACGACTCGACGGAAGACGAGCGTCGTGACGATCATCATCGAGGCGTTGGTCGCGAAGACGAGCGTGTACATGCCCTCCGAGAAGCCGTACTCGGTCTGGAACACGAACGAGCTCGTCGCGATGTACGCGAAGAACCCGATCGTGGAGAGCACCCCGGTGAGCACGTACGCCCGGAACCGCGGGATGCCCATGAGCTCGCGGATGCGCAGCCAGTTCGCACCGAAGCCGACGCCACCGCGCGACCCCCGCGGCAGGGTCTCGTGGAACCGGACGACGACCGCGACGAAGAACACGGCGCCGAGCACCGCGAGCACGACGAACATGAGCCGCCACGTCCCGATCGTCAGCACCGCTCCTCCGGCCAGCGGGGCCACGACCGGCCCGATGGCGTTGATCGCCGCGAGCGTGCCGAACACCTTCGCCATGCGCGGCCCACCGGTGACGTCGGACACCATCGCGCGTCCGGCGACGGCACCCGCAGCACCGGCCAGCCCCTGGAACACCCGTGCCACGACGAGCGTCACGACGTCCGGCGCCAGCGCGCACCCGACCGACGCGAGGGCGAACACCGCCGTCCCGACGAGCATCAGGGGTCGACGCCCGATGCCGTCGCTGACCGGCCCGGCGAGGAGCTGCCCGACCGCGAACGCGACCAGGAAGGCCGTCAGCGAAAGCTGCACGGCACCCGGCGTCGTCCCGAGGTCACGTGCGATCGCGGGCAGCGCCGGGATGTACATGTCGGTCGCGAAGGGCGAGACGCCCACGATGAGCGCGAGCGGCACGATCGGCGGCAGCACGCTCGACGTCACCGGGGTCCGCATGCGCTCCGTCGTCACGCGGCCACGCTACGCGCACCCGAATCGATTCGACAAGGGCGGGTGCGGCAGGGGCGGTGGTCAGCCCCCGGGCGGACTGGAGGCGCGGTGCGGGCCCGCACCGCGCCTCCAGTCCGTCTCAACCCGTGTTCTGCAGGCCGGCGGCGATCCCGTTGACGGTGAGGAGCAGGAGACGGTGGTCGCCGTCCTCCGGGTCGGTGCTGCCCGTGGAGCGGATCGCGCGGAGCGCGCGCAGCTGCAGGTGCGACAGGGCGTCGACGTACGGGCTGCGGAGGCGGACGGCGCGGGCGAGGACCGGGCGGTCCTCGAGCACGTCGCTGCCGCCGGAGACCCGGAGCACCCAGTCGCGGGTGCGCAGCATCTCGTCGAGGACCTTCGCGGCGAGGTCGTCGCGGTCGGCGAGCTCGAGGTAGCGACGTGCGATGTGCTCGTCGGTCTTCGCGAGCGACATCTCGACGTTCTTGATCATCGCGCCGAACAATGGCCACTCGGCGTACGCGGTGCGGAGGAGTTCGACGTCCCCCACGGCCTCGAGCGCGGAGCCGAGGCCGTACCACCCGGCGAGGTTGATGCGGGCCTGGGTCCACGAGAACACCCACGGGATCGCCCGGAGGTCCTCGAGGGACTCGACGCTCAGCCCGCGGCGCGCCGGGCGGGACCCGAGCGGCAGGAGACCGATCTCCTCCATCGGGGTCACGCGTGCGAACCACGGCGCGAACCCGTCCGCCTTCACCAGGTCGTAGAACGCCTGACGCGACACGTCGTCGAGCTGCTGCGCGAGTTCGGCGAAGCGTGCAGCGGCGACGGCGGTGCGGTCCTCGTTCGACGGCGACGAGGCGAACAGGGTGGCCGAGGCCATCTGCTCGAGGTGCCGCGCGGCGATGTCCTTGTCGCCGTACTGGGCGAAGATGACCTCGCCCTGCTCGGTGAGCTTGAGCCGGCCGTCGATCGAGCCGCGGGGCTGCGCGAGCACCGCTTCGTTCGCCGGTCCGCCACCGCGGCCGAGCGAACCGCCCCGGCCGTGGAACAGCGTCAGTTCGACGTCGTTGGCCTTCGCCCAGTCCGCGATGCGGGCCTGGGCGTCGTAGAGCGCGAGGTTCGCCGACACCGGGCCGACGTCCTTCGACGAGTCCGAGTAGCCGAGCATGACCTCGAGCTTGCGGCCCGTCGCGGCGAGGCGGCGCTGGAACGTCTCGGTGCGCACGGCCTCGTCGAGGATGTCGACGCTCGCGTGCAGGTCCGCGAAGGTCTCGAACAGCGGGATGACGTCGAGGACCGGGGCTGCCTCGGGTGAACCGAGCGCGGCGACCGCGAGCTCGTGCACGTTCGCCAGGTCCGCTGCGGACTGGGTGAACGAGACGATGTACCGGCTGGCGGCGCGCACCCCGTAGCGGGACTGCAGCGACGCGATGGTGCGGAAGACCTCGAGGACCTCCTGCGTCATCTCGCTCAGCTCGCCGCCGGCACGGATCTCCGCGAGGGCGTTGCGGTGCACCTGCGAGTGCTGCCGGACCTCGAGCTCGGCGAGGTGGAACCCGAAGGTCTCCACCTGCCAGATCAGGTTCTGCAGCTCGCCGTTCGCGGGACGGGTCGCGCCGGCCTCGACGAGCGAGGTCTGGATCGTGCGGAGGTCGGTCAAGAGGGCCTCGGGGCCGGGGTAGGCCAGGTCCTCCTGACCGGTCCGGGTCGCGTCGATCCGGGCGGCGACGAACATCAGCGCGCGGCGGTGGGTCTCGTTCGGCGCGCGGACGCCGATGCGCTCCGCGATGCCGGCGTCGAGGGACTCCTGCGCGGCGACGAGCGCGGTGAGCCCGGCGTCGGCGGGGGTCTCGCTGGCGTCGAGCGTCAGCGTGCTGCCGATGCGGGTCGCGGCGCGGGACAGCCCGAGCAGGATGTGCTCCGCTGCGATCTCGGCCGCCTGGCGGGTCACGTCGGCGGTCACGTGCGGGTTGCCGTCGCGGTCACCGCCGATCCAGGTGCCGAAGCGGACGAACGCCGGTGCGGTCACCGGGGCACGGCCGGCGTCGTCGCCGAGCAGCCGGTCGTCGAGCAGGCGGTACACCTGCGGCACGATCTCGAACAGGGTCTGGTCGAACACGCTCATCGCGGTGCGGACCTCGTCGAGCGGGGTCGGCCGGGTGGTGCGGAGCGGCGACGTGCGGAGGAGCGTCGTGATCTCCTCGAGCAGCCGGCGCTCGTTCTCGGCCAGCGCGGTGGCGTTCGTCGTCCGGTCGCGCTCGTCGATGAGGTCGGTGATCCGGCGCACCGCCGTGGTCACCGCGCGGCGGCGGGCCTCGGTCGGGTGCGCGGTCAGCACGGGGTGGAAGCGGAGGTCACGGAGGCGTGCTGCGGCTTCGTCGGCACCGACCTGTTCGACGAGCGAGGCGTAGGTGGCGGGGAACGAGTCCCCCGCGAGCCCGCCGTCGTCGCCGCGGTGCCGGAGCACACGGACGCGGTGGTGTTCCTCCGCCAGGTTCGTCAGGTGGAAGTAGGTCGTGAACGCCTGCGCGACGGCCTCGGCCCGCTCGGCCGACATCCCCGCGACGATCGCCTCGGCGCGTGCTGCACCCTCGGTCTCGCCGCCCTCGAACGCGTCGATGACCGCGGCACGCAGGCTCTCGACGTCGTGCAGGAGGTCCTCGCCGCCGGTCTCCCGCAGCACCCGCCCGAGGAGGTTGCCGAGGTACCGCACGTCCGAACGCAGGTCGCTGTCGACCGCTCCGCTGACGTCGTCCCGAGCGCGCCCGTGGCGCGTCGATCCATCGATCGCCGTCATGTGGTCCTTTCCGGGTCTGCCGGGAGTGCCCTCCCGGTATCCCAGCAGCGTATCGGCCCGTCGGGACGGCTGACGACAACCGTCTGGACGGACCGCGGTGCCGGGCGCGCGCGGGGCGCTCGGCGCGCGGCGCGGCGCGCTCGCTTCGTGAGCAGAAGAGGTCGCCTCTGCGGACGGGACCCGACCGTTTCTGCTCACGATGCGCCGTGGTGGCGCCGTCTGCGGGCCTGGAGGCGCGTGGCGGCGCCGCCACGCGCCTCCCGTCGGTTCCCATCGCATCCGGACGGAATTCGGGGTGCGTTCGTAGAATCCGGCCAGGGATGCTCCGCCGCCGTGGGCGGAGGGACCGGGGTGGAGGGACCGCTTGAGCGAGACAGCCGAACCAGTCGAACCAACCGACCGAGCCCCGGACACGGGCCACCCGCAGAACGACGTCGGGACGCGCCCCGCCCCGGCGAAGCCGCCCGTGGAGCGCTGGGTGTTCTGGCCGGCGGCCGGGATCGTCCTGGCGTTCGTCGCCGTCGCGCTCATCGCACCACGCGCCACCGAGGACGCTTTCGCCGCCGTGCAGGGCTGGATCGTGCGGGACTTCGGCTGGTACTACGTGATCGCGGCCGCCGCGTTCGTCGTCTTCGCGATCTGGATCGGTTTCAGCCGGTTCGGCGACATCGTGCTCGGCAAGGACGACGAGAAGCCCGAGTTCTCCACCCTGTCGTGGCTGTCGCTCTTGTTCGCCGCGGGCATGGGCATCGGGCTCGTGTTCTACGGAGTCGCCGAGCCGCTCAGCCACTTCGCCTCGCCGCGCCCCGGGGTGAGCGGTGACGACGACGCCCTCGCGCAGCAGGCACTCACGCAGACCTTCCTGCACTGGGGGCTGCACGCGTGGGCGATCTACGTCGTCGTCGGACTGGCCCTGGCGTACGCGATCCACCGGCGGTCGCGGCCGGTGTCGATCCGCTGGGCCCTCGAACCGCTGCTCGGCAAGCCGGTCGTCGGCGGGTGGGGCAACCTCATCGACGTGCTCGCCCTCATCGGGACCCTGTTCGGCGTCGCGACGTCGCTCGGCCTCGGGGTGCTCCAGATCGGGTCCGGCCTGGAGTACACGGGCGTCGCGGACAACACCCGCGGCCTGCAGATCGGGCTGATCGTCGTCGTCACGCTGATCGCCATCGGGTCGCTGCTCAGCGGTGTCGGCAAGGGCATGAAGATCCTGTCGAACATCAACCTCGGGCTCGCCGCCGTCCTGCTCGTCTTCGTCCTGTTCGTCGGGCCGACGCAGTTCCTGCTCGGCGAGTTCGTGCAGTCGATCGGGCAGTACGTCCAGGGCTTCGTCGGCCTGGCCTTCGACACGAGTGCCTTCGCGGGCAAGGCCGGGCAGGACTGGCAGGGCGCCTGGACCACGTTCTACTGGGGCTGGTGGATGTCGTGGGCACCCTTCGTCGGCATCTTCATCGCGCGGATCTCGCGCGGCCGGACCGTTCGGCAGTTCGTGCTGGGCGTCCTTTTCGTCCCGACGCTCCTGACGTTCCTCTGGTTCGCGATCATGGGCGGCACGGCGCTCTACGACCAACTGCACGGCACCGGCGACCTCGTCGGGGCGGACGGCAGCGTGTCCGTCGAGCAGGTCCTGTTCCAGCTCCTCGGCGCGATGCCGGCGGGCTCGGTGCTCGTCATCGGGGCGATCATCCTCATCGGGGTCTTCTTCGTCACCTCGGCGGACTCCGGCGCCCTCGTGATGGGCATGATCGCCACCGGCGGGCAGATCGAGCCGAAGAACTGGATCCGGGTGTTCTTCGCCGGCGTGACCGCCCTCGTCGCGGTGGCGCTCCTGCTCGCCGGGGGCCTGAACGCCCTGAAGACCGCGGCCATCACCACGGCGCTCCCGTTCAGCATCGTGATGGTGCTGATGTGCTGGTCCACCGTGGTCGCGTTCACCCGGGAGCGTCGGGCGTACGTCCGGGCCGAGCGGCGGGCGCTCATGGCGGACCTGGCGGAGTTCTACCAGCAGGAGGTCGTCGACCCCGCGGAGCGCGCGCCGAAGACCGGCCCGATCCAGAAGCTGACGCGCCGCATGCGGCACTGAGCGCGGCGCGGGGCGTTCGGTGAGCAGAAATGGTCGAGTGCGCGCACCGCACCCGACCTCTTCTGCTCACGAAGCGCCGTGGTCGGGACCACCACCGCGGGAACGCCGGGATCGCGACGCGTGGCGGAAGCACCCCTGCTGTTGCGACGCGCTCCGCGATCCCGGCGGGTCTGGGGTCAGCTCGGTTCGCTCAACCGGGCCTGGGCAGCGGAGTGCAACTCGACGATCTGCACGCGGGCCGACCGCCGATCGGTGAGCGGGGTGCTCCACGGCACGATGACCTGCTCCTCGGCACCGTCGTCGAGCTGCGCGATCCACACCCCGGCGATCGCGTCGATCTCGGTCATGGTCGCCGCGACCGCCGTGGCCGCACCGTTCGCCCGCACGATCACGAGGTTGTCCGTCCCGTGGTCGCCGTTCATGTGCCGCAGGATGGCGCGGCGGGCATCGTCGTCGAGGGGGTCGGTCACGCGATCACCGTCACGTTCCCGGTGTCGGTGCCGCCCGGGCTCCGGGTGGCGTCGAGCCCCTCGAGCAGGCCGTTGTTCAGCGAGTACGCGAGTTCGACCTCGGCGATCACGCGCTCCTGCTCCTCGGGCGACCACGGCGCGGCGTCGAGCTGCGCACGGTAGGTGTCCTTGAAGGCGCTCGGGTCCGCGACCTGGTCGAAGATGTAGAACAGGATCCCGTTCGTCTCGAAGCCGAACTGCTCCGCGAGCATGCGGCCGATCATCTGCCCGCCGGACAGGTCGCCGAGGTACCGCGTGTAGTGGTGCGCGACGAACCCGCCGGGCCACTCGGCTGCGACCTCGTTCAGGCGTCGGACGTACGCCGTCGTCGCCGGCAGCGGGCACACGAGCTCCGACCAGTCCGGTCCGACGAGGTACTCGAGGTCGGCGCGGATCGCCGGCATCCGGGTGAGCTGCGAGGTCACGAACGGGGCGGCGACGGGGTGGTCGGCCATCCGGTCGGCGGCGCGCTCCAGGGCGTCGTACACGAACGAGTACTGTCCGAGCAGCGCGGCGTAGTCGGCGACATCGCACCCGCCACCGAGCAGGTCGTGCATGAAGCCGTTCCCGGCCGAGGATCCGTGCGAGCGACGCGTGCGCTTGCGCAGCAGCTCGGAGAACGGGATGACGGTCGTGTCCATGAGGTAAGGCTAACCTTAGTTCCACGAAGGTCAAGCAAGAACCGAACGCCAAGCCGGAAAGAGGAACCTGGTCCCGTGAGTTCCAAGCCCAAACGCCCCCAGCACGTCTTCGTCGTCGACCACACCGAGCGCCTCTCACCGCACATGGTCCGGGTGCACCTCGGCGGCCCGGCCTTCGACGACTTCATCGGCACCGCCGACCCGGAGCGCCTCGACGCCACGGACAAGTACGTGAAGCTCCTGCTCGCCAAGCCGTCGCTCGGCTTGACGCCGCCGTACGACCTCGAGGAACTCCGCGAGACCCTGCCGAAGCAGGACCGCCCCGCCCGCCGCACCTACACGGTCCGTGCCGTCGACCACGACGCGAAGACCATCGCCGTCGACTTCGTGGTGCACGGCGACGACGGACTCGCCGGTCCCTGGGCTGCGGCCGCGCAGCCCGGTGACCTGCTCGCCCTCTCCGGCCCGGGCGGCGGCTACGCACCGTCCACCGACCCGGCAGTCACCCACGTCCTGCTCGGCGACGACAGCGCGCTGCCCGCGATCTCCGCCGCCCTGGAGTCCATGCCCGAGTCCGCCACGGGCGTCGCCATGGTCGAGGTGGCCGGCCCCGCCGACGAGCAGACCATCGCGCACCCGACCGGGGTCGACCTGCGGTGGCTGCACCGCGACGCCACCGGCGCCGAGCCGGGCACGCTCCTGCTGGACGCGGCCCGCTCGCTGGAGCGTGCCTCCCGGCCGGTGCAGGTCTTCGCGCACGGCGAGCGGACCGCGATGAAGGCGATCCGTCGGCTGCTGCAGGACGACTGGGGGCTGGAGAAGTCCGAGATGTCGCTGTCCGCCTACTGGGCACTCGGCCGCGCCGAGGACCGGTTCCAGGAGGAGAAGCGCGAACCGATCGGGGTCATCTTCACCGAGTAGGCGGGCGTCCGTCCGTTCGGCCTGGAGGCGCGGCGCGCGTCGGTGGGTCGGGCTAGCGTTCCCGGCATGGTCGCCCTCTCGTGCTGCGCGCCCGGTTGCGACGCCGGTGCGATTCTCGGGTCCACGGTGCCCGCGGTGCCGCTGTGCGCGGGGCACGTCGCGCTCGTGGTCGACGCCGCCGCCGAGCACGTCGGCGTCGAGGACGCGCTGCCCGGCCCGTGCCCGGTGTGCGGCTCGCGGATCGGCGTGCGTTTCCCGTCCGGCGCCGTGTGCGCGACGTGCGAGTGGCGGTGGGGCGACGTGCCCGACGGCGACCTCGCTCCCCCGCGGGTCGACGTCGTCTACTACCTGCGGATGCGCGACGACTTCGGCGACCGGATCAAGATCGGGACGACGACGAACCCGCGGCAGCGGCTCGCGGCGATCCCGCACCAGGACCTGCTCGGGTTCGAGCGAGGCGACCGGACCCTCGAGCGCCGGCGGCACGCGCAGTTCGCCGCGACGCGCTACCCGGGAACGGAGTGGTTCCGGGTGACGCCGGAGCTGCTCGAGCACGTCGCCACCGTGGCCGCGGGCGTCAGCGACCCGTGGGAGCTGCACGCCCGGTGGAGGAGCGAGGCACTCGCGCTGCGCGGCTGACGGGAGCGCCGCCGCGCCGAGTCTCACACTGGGCGACAGTTCTCGTGCCCCGGTCCCCGAGGACTGTCGCTGGGCCCGAGACTCGCCCAGTCAGCGGGCGTAGGCGTCGACGAACAGCGCGCCGCGGATCTCCCGCAGCGTGTCCGCCAGCCGGGCGACGGTCCGGCCGGAGATGCCCGAGACCTCGAGGTCGTACGGGCCGAGCGCCTGCAGCCGACCCGTCCTGATGCGGACGACCTCCCACCCGACGCCCCGCACCGCGCGGTCCTTACGCCGGTCGGTCTCCTGCCGGGGTCCGACGTGCTCGAGCCCGTGCCGCCCGGTCGAGTCGTACTCGATCGCCACGCGGAGCTCCGGCAGGATGATGTCCGGCCAGACCTCGACGTGGTCGAAGAACGGCCGGTCGAGGCGGATCGCCGAGTGGTCGAACGTGAAGGCGAACCGTTCGGCGAGGGCGGCCCGGAGCTCCGCCTCGACCGCGGAGGCCGTCGCCGGGGCGCACACGCTCGTGAACGACTCCCCCGAGGGCAGCTGCGGGGTCTTCGGGCAGATCGACCGCGGGACCGCCGCGGGTCGGGGCCGCCGGGCAGCACCGGGCTCCGGACGCCGCGCACGGGTCTGCGTCGAGGCGACCGCGCCGGCCGGGGTCCCCCGTGCCGGTGCGGCGGGCAGGGTCTGTCGACCGGTCACCCGCACGACCCGCTGCGGCACGGGCACCGCGGTCGGCCAGTCGGACGGCAGGACGGGCCACCGCTGCGGCTGGGCCTGGACGGCGCACTCGGGGCACCAGACGGACCGCCGCCGTTCACGACCCGGACGGGAGCGCTGCTCGGCCGGGGTCGCGACGAACACGTGCCCGACGTCGCACTCCCACGTCAGCAGGACCTCTGCCGCCGGTGGCACCTGGCTCAGGACGAGGCCGTGGTTCCAGTCCGGGTGGTACTGCCGGACGAGCACCGGGTACGAGGCCCACTCGGCACGGAACTCCCCCACGGCGTACGGCACCGGGACGCCGCGCGACCACTGTCGGCGGCGCCACCACGCGTCGACGGGTTCGGCCACGCCGTCACGCTAGGCACGACCACCGACAAGCGCGTCAGGACCCGGGCGGCTCGGCGAACGTGAAGCGCTCGGGACCGGCGTCCGACCCGTCGTCCAGCACCCGGATGCCCGATTCGCGGCAGGCGGTCACACCGTCGCGGTGCACACGCTCCGGTCGTGGTCGCTTCGGGATGCCGGCCGCGCCGAACACCGCCCACGCGTTCGCCGGGGCCGCACTCGTGAACCGGGTGCTGTACCGGACACCGGCGAACCCAGCGGCGTCGAACGCCCTCGCCCACGCCTGTGGCACGCGGTAGTCGCCCATGGTCTGCAGCTCGGCCCCCACACCGAACCGGACGGCACCGGGGTGCGTGACGTCGGCGAAGGCCCGCCCGCGCGATGCTCGGGCCGCCACCACGACCATCTCCCGCGCCCGGGGTGCGAAGACGGTGTTCGTGTGCAGGACGTGGTGCGCCAGGCGTTCCCGCACGGCGACCTCGACGGAGTCCGCCCAGTAGCAGGTGCCCCGTGGCACGGCGAGGTCGAACCGGCCGCCGTCCACCCCGTCGGCGTCGGGCTCGGTGCTCGCGAACCACCAGGCGCCGCGGTCGTGCCGCTTCGCTCGGTAGAAGGTCGTGCCCCGCGACTCCTCGGTCGGGAACGCGGCGAGGTCGAGGTCGTCGCGCGGCGGACGCTGGGCGACCTCGTTCCGGCTCGGCGTCACGCGTCCGCTGCCCAGGCGTGCGCCGCCCGACGCGCCGCCGCGAGGACTTGCTCGTCACGGCCGTCGCGGAGCGCCTCGGCAGCGGTGGTGCCGCCGAACGTGTCGGACGGGGTGTTCAGCCAGAGCGCGCTGCCCCACGGGTCGATCCGGTCCGGGTCGATGAGCGCGAGCACCTGCCGCAGGTTCGGCAGGGGCGTCCCGGTCACGCCGAACTGGAACGAGGGGAACACCAGGCTGCCGTCGCCGATCTTCAGGCCGATGAGGTCCCGTTTCGCCGTCGCCTTGCTGAGCGCCTGCCGTGTCACGCCGCGCCAGGCAGCCAGGGTCGGGGTGTCGTAGAACGGTCCGAGGAGCGCGTCGGCCTCGTGCTTGCCGGACGGCAGCGCCGCCACCATGCGGTCGGCGAGGACCTCGATGTCGGCACCGGAGTCGAGCGCCCCGTCGACCCGGTCGAGTGCGAGTCGGCTGCGGAGTGCCGTCAGGAGCGCTTCGACCCGGTCGGTCGGTCGCCCGGGACAAGTGTGTGCCCGTGCCGTCGTCGCCATCCTGGGCCTCCTGCTGATCGGGTGCACGGCGTCAACCGTGTCAACCAATTCTGCCGCACGAACGACAACCACGTCAACCACTTCCGCTGCCTCGACAGCTGATCAGCCCGCGAGCGCGTTCCGAACGTGGGCGACCAGCGCGTTCGCGTGCCCGTGGCCCAGACCGTGCTCGTCCTTGAGCCAGGCGACGACCTCCATGTGCCTGTGGTCGTCCAGGCGGTCCGCGACGAGGTCGAGCCACTCCTGGACCGGGCGGCCGTACGTCTTCTCGATGCTCGGGAAGTAGGACGCCGGCCCCTTGGGCTTGGTGCCGTCGGCCGGGGGCTCCGGTGCGGTCACTCGATGTGCGGTCATGCCGGTCACGATAGCCGCCGCATCGCGTCACAGAGCGTCATGCACACCCGGTGTGTGACGCCGCGTTCCGTCCCGTGCCGATGTGTTGCACCCCGCGTTGTCGCATCCCCGCGCACCTCCTACGGTCGCGACATGACCCAGACCACCGACACGGAGCGGGACGCCGTGACCCGCCCCGACGGCGCGAGGAGCGGGACGGACGCGCACCGCGCCTCCAGTCCGAACGGAAGTCCGAACGGAAGTCCGGATGGAAGCCCGGTCGACGCGACCATCGACGCCGCCGGACGCGCCGCGCTCGACCGGCCGGTCGTCCCGCTGCGCCACCCGCTGCGCTGGATCGCCGCCGCCGTCGTCCTCGTCGTGCTCCTGAACTTCGTCGAGACGCTCTTCACGAACGAGCAGTGGGGCTGGCCGGCGGTCGGCAAGTGGCTGTTCAGCCCGGCGATCCTGACCGGCCTGCAGCTCACCCTCGTCGCGACGGCGCTGAGCGCCGTGATCAGCTTCGCCGGCGGCATCGTCGTGGCGATCGCCCGGCTCTCGCGCAACCCGGTGCTGTCCGGCCTCGCGTGGGGCTACGTGTGGCTGTTCCGGTCGGTGCCGCTCATCCTGGTGCTCGTCTTCCTGTACAACCTCGGGTCGCTGTACCCGACCATCGGCATCGGCGTCCCGTTCGGCCCCCAGCTCGAGGTCCCGACCGCGAACGTCCTGGGCGACCTGGCGATCGGCGTCATCGGACTGAGCCTCAGCGAGATCGCCTACGCCTCCGAGATCGTCCGTGCCGGCGTGCTCGCCGTCGATCACGGGCAGCACGAGGCTGCACAGGCCCTGGGGCTCCCCCGTCGCCGCCAGTTCGTGCGGGTGATCCTGCCGCAGGCGCTCCGCTCGATCGTGCCGGCGTTCGTGAACCAGATCGTCGGCCTGCTCAAGGCGTCGTCGCTGCTGTTCTACGTGTCGCTGCTCGACCTGTTCGGGGTCGTGCAGAACCTGTCGAGCACGTACCCGACGGACATCATCCCGCTGCTCGTCGTCGCGACGCTCTGGTACCTGGCGCTCACGAGCGCGGTGTCGGTCGTGCAGTACTACGTCGAGCGCTGGACGGCACGCGGCTCGGTCCGCGCGCTGCCGCCGACGCCGTTCCAGCGACTGCGGGCTGCGGTCCGGCACGGCGCGGGTCGCCGGCCTGGAGGCGCGGATCGCCGTGCCGAGGCTGCCGCCGCCGAGCGGGCGGTCGCCGCTGGCACCTCCACCACGAACGACAGGGCCATCTGATGAGTGCGACCATCGGCATCCACGGCGCCGTGAAGGCCTTCGGCGAGAACGTCGTGATCGACGGCGTCGACCTGTCGCTGCCGTCCGGGAGCGTCACCGTCATCCTCGGCCCGTCCGGGTCCGGCAAGTCCACGCTGCTGCGGGCCATCAACCACCTCGAACCCCTCGACCGCGGTGTCGTGACCGTCGGGGGCGAGACCATCGGCGTCCGGGTGCGGACCGGCCGCGACGGGGTCCCCCGCTACAAGGAGCTGCCCGAGCGGCTGATCCTGCGGCAGCGTTCCCGGATCGGCTTCGTGTTCCAGCACTTCAACCTGTTCCCGCACCTCACCGCGCTCGAGAACGTGGCCGAGGGACCGATCGCCTCCGGTGTCCCCGCCGCCACCGCGAAGGCGCGGGCGCAGACCCTGCTCGAACGCGTCGGCCTCGGCGACCGCGGGGCCACCCGGCCGCGCCAGCTCTCCGGCGGGCAGCAGCAGCGCGTGGCGATCGCCCGGGCCCTGGCCCTCGAGCCCTCGGTGGTGCTGCTGGACGAACCGACCTCGGCGCTCGACCCGGAGCTGGTCGGCGAGGTGCTCGGTGTGATCGAGGACCTCGCCGAGTCCGGCACGACGCTCGTCATCGTCACGCACGAGGTCGCCTTCGCTCGCGAGGTCGCCGACCACGTCGTGTTCCTCGACCACGGCCGCATCGTGGAGCAGGGGCCGCCCGCCCAGCTCATCGACGACCCGCAGCACCCCCGCACGCGCGACTTCCTGTCCCGCGTCCGCTGAACTCCCCACCCCGCAGAACCCGCACCAGAACCCGATCCGAACCCTGGAGAACCATGTCCCCGATCACCCCCTCCCGCTGGCGGAACCGCGCCGGCGCCCTCGTCCTCGCCGCCGGAGTCGTCGTCGCCCTGGCCGGCTGCGCCGCGAACGCCAGCGCCGGCACCGGCTCGGACGACGGCACCGTCACGATCGGAGCCGCCTCGAACGGCGCCGCGACCGAGACGAAGGTGTCCGTGCAGGAGGACTCGAAGCTCCACGACGAGCTCCCGGCCGACGTCAAGAAGTCCGGCAAGCTCGTCATCGGCATCGGCGCCCTGCCGTCCGGGTACCCGCCCCTCGCCTTCACCGGGGACGACCAGAAGACCCTCACCGGTTCCGAGCCCGACATCGGCCGCCTCGTCGCCGCGAAGCTCGGCCTCGAGCCCCAGGTCAAGAACGCCACCTGGGACAACCTGTTCGTCGGCATCGACGGCGGCTCGATCGACGTCGGCCTGTCCAACGTCACGGTGACCGAGCAGCGCAAGGAGAAGTACGACTTCGCGTCCTACCGCCAGGACAACCTCGCCCTGCAGGTGAAGGAGGGCAGCAGCCTGCAGTTCGACGGCGACCCGTCCGTCCTCGCCGGCGAGACGATCGCCACCGACTCCGGGACGAACCAGGAGAAGATCCTGCTCGGGTGGAAGGCCGACCTCGAGAAGCAGGGCAAGACCATCACCGTGAAGTACTACCCGGACGCGAACTCGAAGCTCCTCGCCGTGCAGTCCGGCAAGGTCGACGGCTACCTCGGCCCGAACCCGACGATCGCGTACCAGAACAAGCAGAACGCGGGGACGGCCAAGGCGACGACGACCGCCGGCACGTACTCGGGTGCGGGCGCCGACCTGCAGGGGCTCATCGCGGCGACGACCAAGAAGGGGAACGGGCTCGCGAAGCCGATCCAGGAGGCCATCAACGAACTCATCGACGACGGCACCTACGCCAAGTGGCTCAAGGCGTACAACCTGTCGAACGAGGCCGTGAAGCAGTCCGAGCTCAACCCGGAGGGCCTGCCACTCGACGCCAGCTGACGCTGCACGCTCCGTCCGACACCCCCGTGGCCGTCCTGGCCGCGGGGGTGTCGTCGTGCGTGGGGCGGATCCGTCGCACCGAGTCCGCGCCCGGGTCGATCGAATTGGCCCACCGACGGATCGACACCGCACGCGTCGATCGACTGGTGCGGTGTCGGAGCCCGCGCGTAGAGGCAGGCACGCCGGACTCGGTGCGACAACGCCGACGTCGTACGACAGCGGATCCGTCGCACCGAGTCGGCAGCCCGGCAGGCACGCGCCGGACGCGCGCACCCGACGGACGGGAGGCGCGGTGCCAGCCGGCACCGCGCCTCCCGTCGGTCGGCGGGTCGGGTCTCAGGCCGCGACGCGCTCCGCGGGCACGGTCGAGCCGTGCGCGTCGGCAGCCGTCCAGAGCGTCGTCGGGTACGCCGCGCGCACCACCGGCACCACCTCGGCGGCGAACCGCTCGAGCGTCGCGAACTGGTCCGCCAGCGGCAGCGTCGTCGGCAACGACACCGACTGCAGGTCCGTCCCGAGCCGCTCGTGGAAGCGCCCGATCTTGTCGACGACCTGCTGCGGGCTGCCGACGAGCGCCGGGCCCTCGGCGACGGCGTGGTCGATGTCGCGGAACGGCGTGTTGTTCCCCGGCACGTTGCGGCGTGCCACGAGCCCCTCGTAGACGGGACCGTACTGCCGCTTGGCCTCCTGCGACGTCGACGCGACGAAGATCCCGCCGGCGCCCGCCCCGGCGCCGACGTACGGCGTCCGGTCGGTGTGCCGCCCGGCCTCGGCGAACGCCTGCCGGTACCGGTCGACGAGCACGCCGTAGGCCTCGAGGGGTTGGATCGCGTTGGCGCTGAACAGCGGGTCGCCCCACCGGGCGGCGAGTTCGACCGACACCGTGGACGACGCCGAACCGTGCCAGACGCGCGGGCCTCCCGGGCGGAACGGGCGCGGCAGCGTGGTGATGCCCTGCTGCGGATGTGTGGCGGGTCCGCCCGCCCAGTCAGCTGGTGCCGGTCCCCAGAACGCCCGGAGCGCCGCGTACTTCTCGGCGAGCAGGTCCCACTGGTCGGCGAGGTCGAGCCCGAAGATCGGGTACTGCAGCACCTCGTTGCCCTTGCCGACCGTCAGCTCCAGCCGGCCGCCGGAGAGCTGGTCGACGGTCGCGTAGTCCTCGGCCACCCGGACGGGGTCGAGGATCGACAGCACGGTGACGCCGGTCTGCAGGCGGATGCGTGAGGTCGAGGCCGCGATCGCCCCGAGCAGCACGGTCGGTGCGGCGGACAGGAACGGACCGGCGTGCCGCTCCCCCACGGCGAAGGAGTCGAACCCGAGCTCCTCGACGAACCGGGCGGTCTCGACGACCGACGCCAGGCGTTCCGAGGGCGGCACGATGTGCCCGGTGACCGGGTCCTCCTGGTACGGGACGATGTCGAGCAGCTGGAACCGCATCAGCGCACCGCCCCGACCGGCACGGACCGCTCGGCACGCCGCGCCCACTCGGCCGCGAGCAGCTCGTAGGAGCGCACCCGGGCGTCGTGGTCGTGCGTGATCGTGGTGACGAGGAGTTCGTCCGCCCCGGTCGCGCGCCGCAGCGTCTCGAGCTGGTCGGCGACCGTGCCGGCGTCGCCGACGAACCGCGTGGCGATCCGGTCCGCGACTGATGCCGCCGCGGCGTCGTCCAACGGGTGTTCCCGCGCCCAGTCCGGCGTCGGGTACTCGATCGCGCCGACACCGGAGCGGATCGAGTGCACCCACTGGCCGTGGCCGAGGGCGAGTTCGGAGGCCTCGGCGGCGTCCCGGCCGACGACGACGTCCGCCGACACGATGACGTGCGGAGCGTCGAGCACGCCGGGGCGGAACGCGTCGCGGTAGGCCTGCACCGACGCCAGGACCGTGCCCGGCGACGTGTGGTAGTTCGCACCGTAGGGCAGGCCGAGGGTGCCGGCGGCTCGTGCGCTCGCACCCCCGGTGGAGCCGTGGATCCAGAGTTCGACCGGGGTGCCGGCGGCGGGCGGCGCCTCGACGACCGCGCCGTCGTGGGACCACGTGCCGGCGAACAGCGCCCGGATCAGCTCGAGTTCGCCCTCGAACCGGTCGACGTCGCCCGGCACCCGGCCGAGCAGCTCGCCCTGCAGCGCGAACCGGCTGCGCGGGGCGATCCGGAAGTCGAACGGTGCCGGGATGAGCAGCCCGTCGACCACCTCGTCCTCGCGCGGCGCGAGCGACGGCGGCTTCGGTGCACCGGGCGCGGGGGCACCGGACCGGCCGAGACCGAGGTCGATCCGCGGCCCGTACAGCGCGGCGAGCGTGCCGAAGGTCTCGGCGATCTGCAGCCCGCGGACGTTGCCGACCAGGGTCGCCGCGCTGCCGACGCGGATCGTCGACGTCGCGGCAGCCACGGCGCCGATCACGATGTTCGGTGCGCTGCCGGCCACGCCGGGGTTGAGGTGGTGCTCGGCGAGCCAGTACCGGGCGTACCCGGCCCGCTCGGCGTGCTGCGCGAGGTCGATCGTGCGGTGCAGCGCCTGCGCCGCGCTGGACCCGGCGCTGACCGGCACGAGGTCGAGGATCGACAGGGGGACGGCGGTCATGCTGCGTCCTTCCAGGCGCCGGTGAGCTGGTCGAGGCGGGTGTCCGCACCGAACGCGATGCCGTGCACGTCCTTCGCGGTGGCGATGATGCTGGTCAGCTCGTGCACCGGGACGAAGTCCACCTGCGCGGCGATGCGTTCCTGGATCGAGGCGAACGTGGCCGTGCGGTCGGTGGCGGAGGACTGCGAGAGCTCCTTCGTGAACAGGGCGTCGAGCGTGCCGTCGCCGGCACCGATCGACTGGGCGCCGGCACTCGAGAACTTCGACCGGAGGACGTCGCCGTCGGCGCGGGAGTTGTTGTCCCACGCGATGTCCCAGTCCCCGCTCGTCGTGTTGGCGAGGTACTGCGGGACGGTGCCGCTCTCGAGCGTCAGGCCGACGCCGACCTTCTTCAGCTCCTGCTGGATGAGTTCGAGCGAGGTCTGGTTCGGCCCGAAGTTCGTGATCCAGATGAGCTTGAGCTGCAGCTTCGTGCCGTCCTTCGACCGGATGCCGTCCGAGCCCTTCTTCCACCCGGCGGCGTCCAGGGCGGACGCAGCGGCGGTCGGGTCGTGGTCGAGGGCGGCGGACGTGTCGGTGTACCCGGGCGTGGTCGAGCCGAGCACCGAGGTCGCGACCTTGAACAGGTCGTTCAGGGACGTGTCCCGCACGGTCTTCGGGTCGACGGCCTGCGCGATCGACTTGCGGACGACGAGGTCGGACACGAGCGGGCGCTTCTGGTTGAACGTGAGACCGAACACCTGCCCGGGGTTCGCGCGGGTGACGAGCTCGTACTGCGACTTCAGCGTGTCGACGTCGCTCGGCTGCACGCTGCTGATGGCGTCGAGCTGACCGGACTGCAGGCTGCCGGTGCGGACGCTCGCCTCCGGGACGACCTGGAACGTCACCTTGGACAGGTGCGCCGCCCCGGGGTTCGACCGCGCGGCGGGGCCCCAGTCGTAGTCCTTGCGCTTCGTGAGGACGGTGGAGGTGTTCTTCGTGTAGGACGACAGCGTGAACGGCCCGGTCCCGATGACGGCCTTGCCGTCGGCCCGGTCGTCGAACGGCGTCTCGGTGGTCTTCGGCGCGACGATGCCGAGCGCGACCGATGCGGTGGCGTTCGGGAAGGCGGCGTTCGGCGTCGTGAAGTCCACCTCGACGGTGTCGTCGTCGATGACCTTCGTCTCCCTGTACCCGGAGAAGTACGCGGCGGCGGTGCTGGACGCCCCGGCCTTCGCGATGTCGTCGAAGGTGTCCTTCACGGCGGTGGCGTCGAACGTCGACCCGTCGGAGAACGTCACACCGGAACGCAGGTCGAACGTGAACGCGGTCGCGTCGCTGTTCGCCGAGTACTTCGTCGCCAGCCAGGGCTTGAGCGAGCCGTCCGACGGGTCCTGCCAGAGCAGCGAGTCGACGAGCTGCCGGGTGATGGCGAGCGTGTCGTTGCCGGCGCCGGTGCCCGTCGGGTTCAGCGTGATCGGGTCGTTGGCGATCGCGTAGGTCAGCGAACCGCCGTCGACGGGCTTCGACGACGAGGACGACGACGCGGTGCTGCCCGACGAGCAGCCGGCCATCACCAGGGCCGCCGCGGTGCCGGCCGCGATCGCGGCCACCAGACGGATCGGGGTGCGGTGGATGGTCATGAGGCTCCTTCGGAGGGGGTGAGGGGTGCGACGCGCCGGGATCGTCCGGGGATCGCGTCGAGCAGGGCACGGGTGTAGTCGTGCTGCGGGTGGTGGAGGACGTCGGCGACACCGCCGTGCTCGACCACGCGCCCGCCCCGGAGGACGGAGACCTCGTGGGCGATGCGGCGGACGACGGCGAGGTCGTGGGAGATGAACAGGTACGAGACGCCGAGCGTCTCCTGCAGCGACGCGAGCAGGTCGAGGATCTGCGCCTGGACGGACACGTCGAGCGCCGACACCGGTTCGTCGAGGACGACGAACGACGGGTCGAGCGCGAGGGCCCGGGCGATGGCGACGCGCTGCCGCTGGCCACCGGACAGTTCCGACGGTCGCCGCCCCGCCGCCGAGGCTGGCAGGGCCACGAGGTCGAGCAGCTCCGCCGCACGGGCCGCACGCGACCGCCGGGTGCCGATGCCGAACGCCGCGAGCGGGTCGGCGATGACCGCCCCGACCGACAGCCGCGGGTGCAGGGCCGCGTACGGGTTCTGCTGCACGATCTGCGCGCGGCGCCGGTACGCCCGCAGCGCCGCACCGCGGGCCGCGGTCACGTCGTCGCCGTCGAACCGGACGGTGCCCGCGTCGGCGCGCTCGAGACCGAGCACGAGCCGCGCGGTGGTCGACTTCCCGGACCCGGACTCCCCCACCAGTGCGAGGGTGCGGCCGCGCGGGACGGTCACGTCGACGCCGTCGACGGCGGCCACGCGGGCGAAGGACTTCCGCAGGCCCGTCGCGACGACGAGCGGGTCGGCGTGGTCGGCCTGGAGGCGCGGTGCGGCTCCCACGGACACGGTCACGTCGTCGAGACTGGGCGCCGCTGCGATGAGCGCGCGGGTGTAGGCCTCGCGGGGTGCGCCGAGCACCTCGGCGGGGGTGCCCTGCTCGACGATCCGCCCCTCGGACATCACGACGATCCGGTCGGCCCGGTCCGCGGCGACCCCGAGGTCGTGCGTGATGAAGAGGACACTCGTCCCCCGCTCGGCGACCAGCCGGTCGAGGTGGTCGAGGATCGTCCGCTGCACGGTGACGTCGAGGGCGCTCGTGGGCTCGTCGGCGACGAGGAGCTCCGGGTCGCCGATCAGCGCGATGGCGATGAGCACGCGCTGCCGCATGCCGCCGGACAGCTCGTGCGGGTACTGCTTCGCGCGCAGTTCCGGGCGGTCGATCCCGGCCCGGCGGAGCTCCTCCACGGCACGCTCGTGTGCGTCGGCCCCCGTCGCGATGCCGTGGATCTCGAGCACCTCGGCGACCTGCCGGCCGATCCGCGTGACGGGGTTGAGGGAGACGGTGGGGTCCTGCGGGACGAAGCCGATCCGGACGCCGCGGACACCACGCACCTCGGCGTCGGAGGCGGTGACCAGGTCGAGGTCCGCGGAACCGGCGGCGGTCCCGGAGAGCCGCACCGTGCCTCCCGTCAGGTCGGCCGCTGCGGGCAGGAGCCGCAGGACCGCGTGCGCCGTCGTCGACTTGCCGGAACCGGACTCGCCGACGATCGCGACGCGTTCGCCGCGACCGACGTCGAGGGAGACGCCGTGCAGTGCGGTGCGCGCGTGCCGACCGTGGCCGTACGCGACCGTGAGGTCGCGGATGCTGAGGAGGCTCATCGGACGGCCCGCCGTTCGGTGTCGAGGGCCCGGGCGACGCGGTTGCCGGCGAGCACCGTGACCGCGATGACGAGACCCGGGATGGTCGTCAGCCACCACGAGGTGGCGATGTGGTCGCGGCCGGTGGCGACGAGCGAGCCCCACTCCGGTGCGGGCGGCTGGGCGCCGTAGCCGAGGAAGCTCAGGCTCGAGACGGCGAGGATCGCGGTGCCGAACTCGAGCGCGGCGAGGACGAGCACGGGGCCGGCCGCGTTCGGCAGCACGTGCACGAGCAGCACCCGCCACCAGCGGTTCCCGTTCGCGGTGGCCGCCTCGACGTACTGGGCGGTGCGGACCCGGACGACCTCGGAGCGCATGATCCGGGCGATGGTGGCGATGCTCGCGACGCCGACCGCCACCGCGACGTTCACGGTGCCGAAGCCCAGGACGGTGACGATCGTCAACGACAGCAGCAGGCTCGGGATGGCGAGCAGGACGTCCGCGACGCGCATGAGCACCGTGTCGACCACGCCGCCGACGAACCCGGCGAGGAGCCCGATCACGGAGCCGCCGACGAGCCCGATGAGGATCGCGAGGATCGCGGCCTGCAGGGTGAGCGCGGTGCCGTGCACGACCCGGGCGTACAGGTCGCGACCGAGCTGGTCGGTGCCGAACCAGTGCGCGGCGTCCGGCGCGGTGAGCTTCACGGCCGGGTCCGCGGCGAGCGGGTCGTGGTGGGTCAGGGCGCCGGGGAGCAGCGCGGCGAGGACGACGATCGCGAGCCAGAGGACCGCGACGGTGAGCGTCGGCCGGGCGACGAGGCCCCGGAGTGCGGTCGCGCCGCCGGGGACGCGGTCGGTGACGAGCGACGCGGGACGGCCGATCGCGAGCTGCGTGGTCTCGGTCATGCGGTGGCTCCCTGGGGTGCGGTCGGGGCGGCGGGCGCGGGCGAGCCGGTGGCCGGGCCGCCCGGTGTCGCACCGTCCTGCTCCCGCAGCTTCCGGCGGCTCCCCGCCAGGACGACCCGCGGGTCGAGGAGCGGGTACACGAGGTCGACCACGAGGTTCGCGACGACGAAGATCGCCGCGGCGACGAGCACGATGCCCTGCACGACGGGGATGTCCTGCCCCTGCACGGCGGTCGCGGTGACACGGCCGAGGCCCGGGCGGGAGAACACCGTCTCGGTGACGACGGTGCCGGAGAACAGCTGTCCGACGATGAGGCCGGTCACGGTGAGGGCCGGCAGTGCGGCGTTCTTCAGCGCGTGCCGGAGCTGCACCCGCCACCGTCCGGCGCCCTTGGCGTACGCGGTGTCGACGTACGGCTCACGGAGCGTCGCGACCAGGGACTTCGACAGCAGCTGGGCGATCGTCGCACCGGTCGGCAGCGCCAGGGTGATCGCGGGCAGGACGACCGACGACGGTCCCTCACCGCCGAACGCCGGGAAGACGTGCAGGCCGAACGAGAACCACTGCACGAGCAGCAGGGCGAACCAGAAGCCCGGGACGGCGACCCCGACCGGAGGGAGCTGGAGCAGGAACTGCCCGAGGGCACGGTTCCGGGTCCACGTCGCGACCACTGCGAGTCCGCCGCCGAACACGATCGCGAGCAGCAGGCCGACGACGGCGATCTGCGCGGTCGGGCCGACGGCCTCGCCGATGACCTCGGTGACGGGTCGGCCGACGCCGATCGAGCGGCCGAGGTCCCCGGTCAGCAGGGAGCCGAGGTGCTGGAAGTACTGCACGAGCACTGGCTGGTCGAGTCCGTACTGGTGGCGCAGCGCCTCGAGCTGCGCCTGCGTCACGTCGGTGGCGTCCGGACCGAGCATGATGCGGGCGGGGTCGCTCGGCAGGACGTACAGGACGAAGAACGAGATCGTCCACGCCGCCCAGAGCACGAGCACCGCCTGCCCGATGCGCGAGAGCACGTACCGGGTCACGCCGCCACCACCGCCCGCGCGGGCGTCCGGCCGAGCGCCGTCACGCGAGCACCCCCCGGCGGTCCCGGATGTTCCCGGGCAGACCGAGCGTCTCGCGGAGCGTCGCACCCTCGGTGTAGGACTCCCGGTACACGCCGCGCTCCTGCAGCAGCGGGACGACCGTGTCGACGAACTCGTCGAGGCCGTACGGGTTGGTGTGCGGGACGACGACGAACCCGTCGGTCGCACGTTCCTGGACGTACCGGTCGATCTCGGCGGCGATGTGCGACGGCGTCCCGACGAACCCGCCGCGCGTCGACACGCGGATGACCAGGTCGCGGATCGACAGCTTCTCCGCAGAAGCGAGGTCGCGCCACGACCTGACGAGCGCCGGCACGTCACGGGTGTGCCGCGCGCGGCCGCGGGTGATCGCGGCGCCCTCGAGGTCCGGCTCGACCTCGGGTAGCGGCCCGTCGACGTCGTACCCGGACAGGTCGCGGTTCCACACCTGCTCGAGGAACGCGATCGCCGTGGCCGGGCTGACCTGGGCGCGCTGGATCGCCCGGGCCTTCTCTGCGGCGTCAACGGGCGTGTCACCGAGGACGAAGGTGGACGCCGGCAGGATGTGCAGCTCGTCCTTCGAGCGGCCGACGCGCTCGAGCCGCGCCGTGATGTCGTCGTAGTAGGACTTCGCGTCGTCGAACTCGGTGTGCAGCGAGAAGATCACCTCGGCGTGGGCCGCGGCGAGGTCGCGCCCCACGTCGGAGTCGCCGGCCTGCACGACCACCGGGTGCCCCTGCGGGCTCCGCGGCACCGGGAACGTCCCGGTGACGTCGAACTGGGGCCCGTGGTGGTCGACGTCGCGGATCCGGGAGCGGTCGGCGAAGACCCCGGCCGGAGCGTTCGCCACGACGGCGTCGGACTCCCACGAGTCCCAGAGCTCGCGGGACAGCTCGATGAACTCCGCCGCCCGCGTGTACCGGTCGGCGTGGTCCAGGAACCCGCCACGACGGAAGTTCGCGCCGTGGAACGCGTCCGAGCTGGTCACGACGTTCCACCCGGCCCGTCCGTCGGTGAGGTGGTCGAGCGTCGCGAGCTGCTTCGCGAGTTCGAGCGGCTCGTTGAACGTGGTCTGCAGGGTGCCGACCAGGCCGATGTGGTCGGTGACCCCGGCGAGGGCGGCGAGGATCGCGAGCGTGTTCGGGCGCCCGACGACGTCGAGGTCGTGGATGCGGCCCTTCTGCTCGCGGAGTCGCAGGCCCTCGGCGAGGAACAGGTAGTCGAACAGCCCGCGCTCGGCGTTCCGGGCGAAGTGCTCGAACGACGAGAACGCGATCTGGCTCTCGGCCCGGTCGTCGCTCCAGATCGTGGTGTTGTTGACGCCGGGGAAGTGGGCGGCGAGGTGGACCTGACGCTTGGCGCTCATGCTGAGACCTCCACGGGGGCGGAACCGGAGACGGACGCGTACCGGCTGACCGCCGGGGCGATGCCGAGCCGCGTGCGCAGGTCGGCGGTGGGACGCGAGGCCACGTCGGCGCGGAGGCCGGCCGTGACGAGCGCGGGGACGAGCTCGCGGGCGATCGCCGTGGAGTCGAGCGGGATGCGCAGCGGGCGGAGCCGGACACCGGCGAACCCGAGGTCCCGCAGGTCACCGATGCGCGTCACGAGCTCGGGCACGGTCGTCGCCAGCACGGACGTGTCGGACGTCGACGCGTACGGGGCTCCGGCTGCGGCGTCGAGCGCAGCGAGCGCGTCCGCGGCCGCGGCCGACGACGACCCGATGAGCACCGCGAGGTCGGCGAGGACCGGACGACGGACGTCGGAGCCGGCCGCCTGCTCAGCGTCACGGACGAGTGCCAGCGTGTCCCGTGCCTCTCCCCACCAGCTCGGCCCGCCCGCCGCTCCGCGACGGTCGGGTACCGGCCGGCGTGGGCCCAGACCGCCGTAGCCGGGCGTGACCAGCACGACGTCCGCAGCGTCGACGGCGAACGCGGCCGCGTCGGCGCGGTGCGCCAGCGAGAAGACCGGCGGACGGCCCTGCGGCGACCGCGGCACGATCGACGCGCCGTGCACCGACACGAAGGACCCCTCGAACTCGGCGTTGTGGATGCGGTCGCGGTCGATGAACCGGCCGGTGGTCACGTCACGGATGATCGCGTCGTCGTCCCAGCTGTCCCAGAGTCGCGAGACGACCTCGGCGACCTCGCGCGCCTCGTCGAACAGGACCGCGGCCTCGTCGCCGCCTGGACGGCGCCCGAAGAGCGCCGCTTCGCGGGGCGTCGGGCTCACCTGGACCCGCCACCCGGCTCGCCCCTGCGAGACGTGGTCGAGGGTCTGGAGGCCCGTGGCGACGTGGAAGGGCTCGGTGTGCGTCACCGAGACGGTCGGCACCAGACCGATCGCGCGGGTCGCGGGGGCGACCGCGTTCGCGACGAGGAGGGCGTCGAGGCGGCCGACGACGCTGCCGGTGTCGAGCTCGCCGGTCGCGTCGACCGGACCCGCGGTGAAGGAGTCCTCGATCGTGACGGCGTCGACGCCGAGTCGGTCCTGCTCCACGACGACGTCGCGCCAGTGCCGGAGGCTGGTGAGGCGCTGCGCCGCGGGGCCGGCGGTGCGCCAGGCGGCGGGGTGCCAGCCGGCGCCCTGCAGGGCGGTGACGAGGGTGGTGCGGTCGGGCATGGGGTGCGCTTCCGTCGGGTGTGGTCGGTGGGCGGTGGTCAGTGCTCGTGCGGGGCGGGAGCCGCGGCGTCGGCGCCGAACTTGAAGCCGAGGCGGCCGTGGGCGAACCCGCCGCCGGCGCGGATGGCCGTGGCGACCCAGGCGGCCTCGGCGAGCTCGGCCTCGTTCGCGCCGGCCTTCACCGCGCGCTGGCTGTGGCCGTCGATGCAGTAGACGCACTGCGTGGTGATGCCGACCGCCAGCGCGATGAGCTCCCGGTACTTGAGCGGGATCTCGCGTCCCTCGGCCTGGAACACCGACTCGTCGAACTGCACGAAGGCCTTGAGGATGTCCGGGGTCTGCTGCTTGTAGACCTTCGTGAAGGTCTTGTCGTGCTCGCGGTCGAGGTAGTCGGTCATGGTGGCGACGCTATGACCGACCGGGCCCGGGGACGACGGGTGTTGCGGAGCGTGACCGGGCGTTGCGTCGTGTGACGCGGCGCCGCCGCCGCGGCGTCACACGGCGTCACGCGCGCCGCGCGGTGCGCGCCCTCGCACCGTGCGAGGCCGACGCACCGTGCGAGGTTCCGCACAGTGTGCGGGCCCGCGCGGCTCGCACCGTGCACGAGACCTCGCACACTGCGGACTGGAGGCGCGTGGCGGCGCCGCCACGCGCCTCCAGGCCGCCGCCGGCTACAGCCCGCGCGCCCGCGCGCCGAGCCGCCCGCGCAACGTGACGTCCTCGTACTCGCGGTGGAACACCCCGCGGCGCTGCAGGATCGGCACGACCTCGTCGACCACGGTCTCGAGGCCCCGCGGGAACTCGTCGATCATCAGGTTGAACCCGTCGGCGGCCCCGGTCCGGTACCACTCCTCGATGGTGTCGGCGGCCTGCTCGGGGGTGCCGACCACGATCCGGGCGCCGTACCCGCCGAAGCCGCGCAGCACCTCGCGCAGGGACGTGTTGTGCGAGCGGACCCAGCGCACGACGGTCTCGTGGTAGCCGAGCGACGGGCCGTACGTCACGGGGTCGACCTCGCGGTCGAGGATCGCCGCGGGGATCGGCGCGTCCGGGTCGAGGTCGGTGAGGTCGGCGTCGAGGTGCGTCCCGAGCGCCCGGAGCGAGTAGCCGTCCGGGGCGAGGGCCTCGAGCTCGTCGAACCGCCGCTGCGCCTCGGCCTCGGTGCTGCCGAGCACGAGCGACAGCCCCGGGACGATCGCCACGTCCGCCGCACGCCGGCCGTACGTCTCGGCGGCCTGCTTCACCGCCCGGTAGTGCTCCCGTGCCGGCTCGGGCGTCAGTTCGACGGCGAACACGCCCTCCGCGACCCGGGCGGCGAGGTCCCGGCCGTGCGGCGATCCCCCGGCCTGGAACACCACGGGGTGTCCCTGCGCCGACGGCGGGACGCTGATCGTTCCGGCGAACTCGGTGAACTCCCCGTGGTGGTCGACGGGGACCCCGGTGGCGGCGGACCGCCAGAGCGCCTGGACGAGGTCGACGACCTCCCCGGCACGGGCGTACCGCTCGGGTCGCTCTGGGTTCGTCGCGACGCCGAAGTTCGCCGACACCGACCGGTCGTAGGTCGTCACCGCGTTCCACGCCACCCGGCCGCCCGAGACCGTGTCGAGCGACAGCAGCCGCTCGGCGAGGTCCACCGGGTCGTTGTAGGTGGTCGAGGCCGTCCCGACGAGCCCGAGGTGAGTGGTCGCGTCGGCGATCGCTCCGAGCGCCACGAACGGTTCGAGCAGCCCGTACGCACGCACGTTCGGGTCGCCGAGCGCGGGGTGGTCGGCGAAGAACACCATGTCGAGCAGCCCGCGTTCCGCGATCCTGCCGAGGTCGCCCCAGAACTCGGCGGTGAGCAGGTCGGTCGGTTCGACGTCCTGGGTCCGCCAGGCCGCCGGCCGCTGGCCGAAGCCCTGCAGGTTGACCCCGAGGACGAGCCCGGCGTCGGCGCTCATGCGCCGACCGTCGCGGGGACGGGCAGGCCGAGCAGGTCACGGAGTGTCCGTCGGTGGGTCGCGGGACCGGTGGAGGGCCAGGAGGCGCGGCTCGGCTCCGACGCGTCGGCTGCGGCCGGCAACGGGACGAGTGGGTGCGCGGCCTCGGCGTCGTCCCGGTGCGCACCGAGCACCAGGTCGGCACCCGGGTACGCGACGTCGTGCCAGACCGCGAGGACGGGTTCGCCCTGCCGGCTCGACGGCGTCGTCAGCGGCCCCCGGACCCGGTACCCGCCCGGTCCGCCGTCGTGGTCGAGCGGGTGGATCCGGGTCGTGTCGGCGAACCGTCCGGCCTCGCGGTCGCCGATGATGCTGTCGAGCGGCCACGTCCGCCAGAGGCCGCGCACGACCTCGGCGAACTCGGCCGGGTCGTGCTGCTCCCCCGTCGCCGGCAGCCCGTGGTCCCGCGCGCCGACGACGAGTCCGACCCGGGCGTGCAGGACGTGGTCGAGGGACAGCACCCGTCGGGCGACGTTGTACGGGTGCTCCCGGGTGGGGGCCGCGGCGACGAGCAACCCGTGCGTGGGCAGTGCTCGGCCGAGGGCGAGCGCCGCGGTGGTCGGGTCGAGCCGGTGGCCACGACCGTGTTCGGCGTCGAAGCGGTCGGTTCCGATCGCGACGGCCACGGCGCCCGAGGCCCGGATCCGGTCGGCGAGCCGGGCGATCCCGCCGGGTCGGGCGACGGCCGCCGCGAGGTCGGCGTCCGGCACGGTGACGATCGTCGGTGCGGGTGTCTCGGTCACGGTGGTCCCTCCGTACGCGTGCAGAGCGGCCCGCCACCATCGCCTCCCCTGCGTCCGTGGCGGGCCGTTGCCGACGACCGTACGGGGCGGAGCGCGCGCGCCGGGTGCAGGTGTCGTCGGGTTGCGCCTCGTGACGGCGGGTTACGCGCGGTCGAGCGGACTGGCACCGTTCACGAGCAGGTCGCCGACGATGCGTCGCTTGTGCACGCGCGGGTTGTGCGACGCCAGGGTCCGGGCGTTCCGCCAGTGCCGGTCGAGGCCCAGGGACCGGAAGGTGCCGCTCGATCCGAGGGCGTCGAACACGAGCGTGGTCGCGTCGAGCACGGCGTCGGTGACGACCGTCTGCGCCTGGGCGACCGCGATCCAGCTCCGTTCGAGGGCGGCGCGCAGGACCGGGTCCGTCGACGGGTCCGCCCCGGTCGCCCGGAGTTCCGCGTGCCGGTCGACGGCGGCGTCCACCGGGCCGAGGCTCGCGGTGAACGCGGCGTCGGCGGCGTACACCCGGGCGGCGACGGTGCCGATCGTGCCGAGCAGCTCGGGGTCCCGCGTCGGGTCCTCGGCGGTGCCGTTGTGGTGCCCGCGGGCCCGGGAGCGCAGCGCCGCGATCCCCTCACGGAGCGCCGCCCGCCCGATGCCGACGAGGATCGCGTGCATCACCGTCTGGTAGTACTGCTCCTGGTAGGGGTAGCGCGTCGCGTACGGCAGCACCCGTTCGTCGGGCACCCGCACGTCGGTGTACGCCACGCTCCCGCTGCCGGTGATCCGTTGCCCGAAGCCGTCCCAGTCGTCGCCGATGTGGACGCCCGGGTCCTGGGCGTCCACCAGGGCCACGAACCGCGATCCGGTGTCGTCGAGTGCCAGCACCGTGATCCACCGCGCGTAGACGCTGCCCGTCGAGTAGAACTTCCGGCCGGTCACGCGCCAGCCGCCGTCCGGGTCGCGGGTGATCCGGGTGGTGATGTCGACGCCGGCGGTGTTCGGGGTCTCGCTCCACCCGCCGCCGACGAACTCGCCGCCACCGAGTCGCGCGACGATCTCCCGGTCGAACGGGCTCCCCTCGGCGTGCACCCGGTCCTCGATGAACGAGAAGTGGTTCCGCCACACGTGCGCGAGGTTCGGATCGACCTCGGCGATCTCGGCGATCGCACGGAAGACGTCCGACAGCCGGGCACCGACCCCGCCCCACTCGACCGGGGTGCGCCAGCGGGCGAACCCGGCGTCGACGAGCCACCCGAGCTGGTCGGTGGCGAGCCGCTCCTCGCGTTCCCGTTGCCGGGCGTCGACGGCGATCCGGTCGATCACCGGTCGCAGCGGCGCGATCAGTTCCTCGTAGCGGGCGTCGGCCGGGATCTCACTCGGGCACATGGCGGCACGCTACCGGCGGGCGGGCGTCCTGCTCGTGCGCACCGCAACCCGGCGTCACACCCGCACGAGGACGCGCCGATCACCACGTGATGCGGGCGAACTCGTCGCGCAACCGCCGCGCGCGTCCGGGGTGGACCTGCTCGACCCACCCGATCCGCCCGAGCAGGTGAGCCCGGAAGTCCGGGTGACCCGCGCGGTTCTGCGAGGCCTGGCCGTGCTCGGCGGCGTTGTGCAGGATCGCGTGCAGCCGGTCGACCTCGCGCCGACCGGGTGCGGTCCGGTCGTTGACGACGACCCCGGTGACCGACTGCCGCGAGCCCCGTCGCCGCACGCGCGTCTTCGACGGGTTCAGCCGGAGCCCCTGCTCCGTCACGATCCGGTCGACCCCGCGGAGGAACGCGTCCGGTCGTGCCGCGAGTCGGTCGTCGCCGCTGAACGTCAGGTCGTCGGCGTAGCGGGTGTAGCCGGCGCCGACCGAGGCCGCCCACCCTGCGAGCCGCGCGTCCAGGTGCCGGAGCGCGGTGTTCGCCAGCGCCGGCGAGGTCGGTGCGCCCTGCGGCAGGTGGGCCGCTCGGAGCATGCCGCGCAGCACCTGCCGTTCCTCGGGGCTGCCGCCGTCCGGCATCGCGCTGAGGACGTGCACCGGCACCCGGTGCGTGCAGACGCCGGTGAGGACGTGCGCGAGCGGCTCCGCGAAGCCCGCCGAACGGAAGACCCCGTACACGGTGGGCGCCGTGATGCTCGCGAAGAACGACGTCAGGTCGGCCGTGACGACGACCTGCTGCCCGGTGTGCACTGCGGCTCCGGTCACGACGCTCCGACCACCGATGAAGCCGTGCGCCGCGTCGTGCACCGGCAGCGCGGTGAGGAGCTCGTCGAGGATGGTCCGCTGTGTCCGGCGGAGCATGTCCATCGGCTTCTCGAGCAACCGCGGCGTGCGTCCGGGTCGACGGATCCACTCGTGCCGGTGGTGGTGGAGGGGGCTGGACGGACCCGGTCGTCGGTTCCACGCACGGGTGTCCGCGAGCCAGAGCAGCCGCCCGACGGTCAGGTCGAGTTCGCGCGCGAGCTCCGGCAGCGTGTCGACGAGCAGGCGGCTCGCGGTCTCCGGACGTGCCCGGACCGCGGTCGCCCGGCGCGCGGTGATCCGGACCGGTCGGCGTGACTCGCGGGCGCGGTGCAGTTCGGCCAGCCGCGGTGCTGCTGCGAGCACCGCCGCGAGCTGTCGCGGTGCGTCCACGGGTGGCCGCGGGTACGCCGCGAGGGCCGCCGCGACCGCCAGCCCGACGTAGGCGCGCTCGACGCCCACCACCGCCCAGCCGGCGGCGGTCAGGTCGTCCGGTCCCCAGTGCTCCGCGGTCAGGAACGCGTCCGCGAGGGCGCCGGCGACGACGGACAGGGGCGTGGGGTTCCCGGGGGACCCGTCGGTGCCTCCGTGCGGCGTCGCGCGCGGAGCGCGCCGTCCCGCTCGGGGCGTGTCGTCCTGCTGGTCCTGCGTGCCCCGGGGTGACCCCGGAGAGGTCGACGCGTCACACGCGTCGGCCGCCTCCCCCGGGAACTCCACGCGCTCACCCTACGGTGACCCCCTGACGGACGGGAGGCACGGGGCGGGCCCGCACCGCGCCTCCCGTCCGTCGGTCGGTCGCCGCGACAACCGTGCGCCGCGCCCCGGGACCGGCCCGCGTCAGGCGGCCGCGCGTCGCGTCAGCGGACCGCGCAGGCCCAGGTGCTCGCGCAGCGTGTCGCCCCGGTACTCCGTCGGGTAGACGCCGCGGTCCTGCAGGAGTGGCACGAGGCGGTCGACGATGTCGTCGAGGCCGGACGGGACGAGCCACGGCGAGACGTTGAACCCGTGCACGGCCCCGGCGTCGGCGTACTCGGCGAGCCGGTCCGCGACGCTCGAGTAGCCGCCGACGATGCCGCCGCGACGGACGCCGACGCGGGTGACGAGCTGGCGGATCGAGAGCCCCTCGGCCTCGGACAGTGCGCGCCACTGCGTCGCGAGCTCCTGGGACTTCTGGAACTGGAAGCCGGAGCCGCGCGTCGAACCGGTGACCTCGACGACGGGGTCGATGTCCGGCAGCGGGCCGTCCGGGTCGTACGTCTGCAGCGACGTGCCCCAGATGTTCTCGAGGTAGGCGATCGCGGTGGCCGGCGTGATCTGGTGCTCGGCGACCCAGCGTGCCTTCTCCTCGGCCTCGGCGTCGGTGTCCGCGAGGACGAACTGCTGGCCGGGGAAGATCTTAACGTCGTCCTCGGGGCGGCCGGCCGCGACGGTGCGGCGGCGGATGTCCGCGGCGAAGGCCTTGGCGTCCTCGAACTCGGGGTGAGCACTGAAGATGACGTCGGCGGCCCGGGTGGCGAAGTCACGGCCCTCGTCGGAGTCGCCCGCCTGGAAGAGCACCGGATGTCCCTGGGCGCTGCGCGGCAGTCGTCCCTCGGCGCGGACGGCAAAGTGCCCGAGGTCGCGCTCGACGACGTGGACGCCCGACCGGTCCGCCCAGCTCGCGGCGTCACGGTCGGTGGCGACGACGTCGTCGTCCCACGAGTCCCAGACGGCGCGGACCGTCTCGACGACCCGCTCGGCGTGGGTGTACCGGTCGGCGTGGTCGAGGTAGCCGCCGCGGCGGAAGTTCGCACCGGTCCACGCGTTGTCGGTCGTGACCACGTTCCAGGCCGCCCGCCCGCCGGACAGGAGGTCGAGGCTCTGCAGACGGTGTGCGAGGTCGACCGGGTCGTTGTAGGTGGTGTTCTGGGTGGCGACGAGACCGATCTGCTCGGTGATCGCGGCGAGGGCGGCGAGCTGCGTCTGGGCGTCCGGACGGCCGACGACGTCGAGGTCGTGCACCTGCCCGAGGTGTTCGCGGAGACGCAGCCCCTCGCCGAGGAAGAAGGCCGAGAAGAGTCCGCGCTCGGCGGTCTGCGCGATGCGACGGAAGGACTCGAACGCCGTCTGCGAGCCGGACTCCGGCTCGGTCCAGATCGTCGTCGAGTTGACGCCCTGGAAGAAGACGCCGAACTGGATCTGGTTGCGCGGGGTCGTGGTGCTCATGCGGTGACCTCCTCGAGGGCGGCGGTGCGGGCGGCGGTGTGGCGGTTGACCGCGACCGGGAGTCCGAGGACCTCGCGCAGCCGGTCACCGGGCCGGGGCGACCGGAAGAGCCCGGCCTCGCGGAGCGCGGGCAGCACGGCGCGGCCGATCTCGTCGAGGTCGTCGTCCAGGACCGCGGGGTGGATCCGCACGCCATCGACCTGGCCGACGAGGTCGGTGAGCAGGTCGACGAGGCCGGCGGCGTCGCCGACGTACCGCCCGACGGCTCCCGGTGACCACGGCTCGTGCGCGTCGAGGTCGGCGACCCGGCGGGCGGCGGCGACACCGGCACGGTCGAGGGCGACCTCGAGCTCGAGCCACACCTGCGCGGCGCCGGCCTCGGTCGCGACCCGACGGGTGGCCTGCGCGCTCGAGGTGACGAGGGCGACGTCGGTGCCGGCGGGCAGCCCACCGGCCAACGGGGCGAAGACGGGGAGCTGTCCCTGCGGCGGCCGCGGGATGATGCTCGGTCCGGCGACGGAGAGCCTGGGCGACACGGCGGTCACCCGGTGCAGGCGGTCCCGGTCGACGTACCGCCAGGTCGTGGTGTCCCGGATGACGGCGTCGTCCTCCCAGCTGTCCCAGAGTTGCCGGACGACCTCGATCGCGTCGGCGGCGGTCGCGACGGCCTCGGCGGTGTCGACCGGTGCGCGTCCGTACACGGCGGCGGAGCGCGGGTCGTGGTCCGTGGCGGCGATCCACCCGACACGGCCGCCGGACGCCAGGTCGGCGGTGGCGAGCTGCGTCGAGACGTGGAAGGGCTCGGTGTGGACGGCGGGTGCGACCGGGACGAGACCGATCGCCGACGTCAGCGGGGCCGCGAAGGCCGCACGCTGGACCGCGTCGATCCTGCCGGCGACACCACTGCCCGTCGGCGTGCCCGGCGGGACGGCGGCGTCCTCGAAGGTCACGGCGGTGAACCCGGCCCGTTCGGCCGCCCGCACGGTGGCGGCGATGCGCTTCCCGCTGAGCAGGTCGGCCGGCGCGTGGTCGGCCGCCCGCCACGCTGCGGGGTGTGCGCCGTCGCCGTCGAGTTCGATCGCGATCGCGAACGGGGCTGTGGTCATCGTTCCTCCCGGGGTCCGTCTGGAGCGACCCTAGGCAGCACGGTGCCGTCCCCGATCGTCTGTTGCGAACGACGACGACGTGTTACCCCGCGTGGCGGTGGGAGTAGCGTCGATGCGCGTGACGATCGAACACCTCACCGAACCGCTCGCCGGGCAGGGGTGGGTGCAGATCGGCGAGGTCCTGCTCGCGTTCGCCCTCGCCTCGCTCATCGGCCTCGAGCGCCAGCTCCGGTCGAAGAGCGCCGGCATCCGCACCCAGGCGATCGTCGGGACCGCGTCCGCCCTGATGCTGCTCGTGAGCAAGTACGGGTTCAGCGACGTCCTCGTGCCGGACCACGTCGTGCTCGACCCGTCCCGTGTCGCGGCGCAGATCGTCTCCGGCGTCGGCTTCCTCGGCGCCGGGCTCATCCTCACCCGACGCGGAGCGGTCCGCGGGCTGACCACGGCGGCCGCGGTGTGGGAGACGGCGGCGATCGGCATGGCGGCGGGTGCCGGGCTCTGGCTGCTCGCACTGGTCGTCACGGCCCTGCACTTCGTCGTCGTGTTCGGCTACACCGCGATCGTCCGGGCGCTGTCCCGCTCCGCCGAGCAGTCGATGACGCTCGACGTGGTCTACGACGCCGGACGCGGGGTGCTGCCGGACGTGCTCGCCCTCGTGACCGCGGGCGGGTGGCGGGTCGCCCGGCTCGTGCGTCAGGACACCGACCGGGCCGACGCCACCGCGGTCCGGATCGACGTCGCCGGCCGGGCCGAGGGGTCCTCGCTCATCGCCCGGATCGGCGAGGTCGACGGCGTGCGGATCGTGGACCCGTCGGCCGCCGACGACCTGGAGTGACGCCGTGGTCTCGTTCTTCCTGACCCACGCCGAGGTCGTCGTCGACCCCGCACGGCCGATCGAGTCGTGGGGGCTCTCCGCCGACGGTCGGGCCCGCGCGGCCGGGGCCGCTGCCGTGGCCTGGCACCCGGGGGTCCGGCGGATCGTGTCGAGCACCGAGCAGAAGGCGATCGACACCGCCGCCATCGTCGCGGACACGGTGGGACTCGTCCCCTCGACGGACGCCGCACTGGGCGAGATCGACCGCAGCGCGACGGGCTACCTGCCGCTGGAAGAGTTCGACGTGGTCGTCGACGCGTTCTTCGCCACGCCGGACGACTCGGTACGCGGGTGGGAGCGGGCCGTCGACGCCCAGGCGCGCATCGTCGGTGCGGTCCGGGCGCTGACCGCCGAGGGCGACGTCACGATCGTCTCGCACGGTGCGGTCGGGGCACTGCTGCTCGCCGACCTGCGGGGCGTACCGATCTCCCGAGCGCTCGACCAGCCGGGCATGGGGAGCGTGTTCACGTTCGACCCGTCGACGTGGCGGGCGACGCGCGGGTGGTCACGCGTCCGCGTGCCCTGACCGGTCGGGCGGTCGGACGGGCGCGCCGGCCGACGTGTGCGCGTGCATGTTCCGACACCGCACCGGTCGATCACGTGGTGCCACGTCGAACGATGCCCGTGCATCCGATGCGCGTGCACGATTCGACACTGCGCGAGTCGATCGACGAGTGCCGTGTCGAACATCGCGCGTCACCCGCGCCGCCCGCGCCGCGCCCGCCCGCCGCCTCACACCGGCAGCCGCTCCCCCGCCTCCACCGCCACGTCGAGCCGGTTCTCCGCCGGCGGCAGCGGGCACGTCGCGTGCACGGTGTACGCGCACGGCAGGTTCGTCGCCCGGTTGAAGTCGATCGTCGTCGCACCCGAGGCGTCCGGCGCCGCGATGTCCAGGCTCCGGTTGGCCGCGTAGGTCGTCACCCCGCTCGTCCGGTCGGTGAACAGCACGTGCAACCCGTCCCCGTGCCCGTTGAACGCCAGGAGTGACCGCGGCCCGTCGAGGTCGAACGTCAGCACGCCCGGCGCCTCGTACACGTGCTGCAGCCCGTCGACGACGGAGCCCACCGTCACCGAGCGCGGCGTCTCGAACGGCTCGAAGTGCGCGTCGACCAGGAAGGCCGGGTCCGGCTCGTACGACGGCGTCCCCGGGTACGACACCCGTGTCGTGTTCGAGGGGCGACGCGGGCGGATGACGTCACTGCCACCGCGGCGGGCGACCTCGACGACCACGGTCTCGTCCCCGTCCTGCCACACGACGGACGTGCTCGACCGTTCCGGCAGCGGGCCGAAGCGGTGCGTCCCGGTGACCCCGACGCCGTCCACCTCGATCGACTCCCCCTCGGCGAGCACCACCACGGGCCCGTCGTCCGAAGTGGACCACGTCCCGGGAGCGTCGTCGAACCGCTCCGGCGTGCCGGTCAGCCACCGGATGCTCGTGATCGCCAGGAACCCGTGCTCGCTCGCCCTGGCGCGCTCGTGGGCGTCGTGCCAGGCGCTCCACGCGGCCTGGAAGTCGGGTGCGGTCGGCGTCGTCGTGGTCATGGGACGACGCTACGTCCTCCGCGGGTCGCGTCGCGACGGCCGCCGTCTCGGGACGTCACGCGGTCCGCGAACGTGGACGGGGCGGTGACGGCGACCAAGCCGGGAGGCACGGTGCGGGTCGGACGCGCACCGCGCCTCCCGGCCGGTGCCGGACCAGGGCAGCACGCACGCTGGCCGCGCCGTCTCACCAGGGGTGCGCGATGCTGCGGGCCCGCGGCCCGCGGGCCCTCGCGACCGGCGACACCGTCGCCTCGGGCGCCCGCGCGTCGAGCGCCGTCGCGAGGACCGCGCACGCCGCACCGCGGGCGACGGCCGCCTCGCCGTGCGTGGTCGGCTCGACGGCGATCCGCGGCGCGTCCGGCAGGCGGTCGGCGAGGCTCGCACGGACCGCGTCGAGGAACACCTCGCCGCCCGCGATCGCCGCGCTGCCGCCGATCACGACGTCGGTGACGTCGAGGAGCTCGACGACGTGGGCCAGCGCCGAGCCGAGGGCCGCTCCCCCGGCCGCGACCAGTGGTGCACCCTCGGGATCGGCGCAGAGGGACTCGTACGAGGCACGGACCGCGGCCGGGCAGTCGGTGCCGGTGTCGGCCGGCAGGAGTCCGGCGTCGATCGCGCGCCGGACCTGTTGGAGGGGCTGGCAGGCCTCCCAGACGGCGGTCCACCGACCGTGGGCGTGCACGGGCATCCCGCCGAACTCGCCGGCGTTGCCGGTGGCCCCGCGGACGACCTCGCCCCCGGCGACCACGGCCGCACTGATCCCGTGCCCGAGCGTGACCGTGACGAGGCCCGCCGTGCTCGTGGTCGTCCAGGCCTCGCCGAGCCCGCCCGCGACGCCGTCCTTCTCGAGCAGGACGGGCAACCCGGCGCGACGGCCGAGCTCCTCGGCGAGGGGCACCCCCGCCCAGCCCGGCAGCTGGACGGGTGCGGCGAGCGCCGCCCGTGCCGGGTCGAGGGGTCCTGGTGCCGCGACGCCGATGCCGACGAGGCGTTCCCGGGTGGTGCGGTGCTGGCGGGTGCGTCCGGCGAGCAGGCGTTCGGTCATCGCGGCCATGGTGTCGAGGGTCGCCGTGGGGTCGTCGACGGGGCCGGTTTCGCGGTGTTCGGTGGCGAGGACGGTGCCGGCGAGGTCGACCAGGACCGCGGTGACGCGTGCGGGGTCGAGGTGGAGGCCGATGGCGTACCGGGCGTCGGGGGCGATGCCGAGTGCGCGGGGTCCCTCTGGTGCGGTGGGTGCTTCCTGGCGGAGGAGCCCTTCGCGGAGGAGCCGGGCGGCGATGTTCGAGACGGTCTGCGCGGTGAGGCCGGTGGTCGCGGCGATCGTGGTCCGGGTGGCCGGTCCCTGGCGGCGGACGACGTCGAGGACGAGGGCGCGGTTGAGGGTGCCGACTCGCGCGCTGTTCGTTCCGCGGTGCAACACGGGGCGCGCTGGTGGTTGACGCGGATCGTCCATGGTCCCTAGCATCGCATCACCTCGGTTTCATCAATCAATTTGATTGAATCGTACGGCCACACCGGTGTGGCCACGACGCGAAGGGACGCTCGTGACGACGACGACACGATCCGGCACCGCAGCTCCACCGTCCGTCCGGGACCGCGCCACCGCGGTCCCGGGACCACGACGGCGACCTCGGGAGAAACACCCGTGGACGGTCGCCGAGAAGCGTCGGCTCCGGGTGGGCCTCGCCTTCATCTCGCCGTGGATCATCGGCGTCCTCGTGTTCATCGGCTACCCGCTGGTGTACTCGTTCGCGATCAGCCTGACGCGGTACTCGGGCATGAACGGTGCGACGTGGGTCGGGTTCGGCAACTACGTCGCCGCGTTCATCGATCCCCTGGTGCACACCGCGGTCGGCAACACGCTGTTCTACGCCGTGATCGCGGTCCCGGTCGGGATCGTCGTCGCCATCGTCATCGCGATGGCGATGAACCAGGACGTCCGCGAGATCAGCTGGTACCGCACGGCGCTGTACATCCCCTCGCTCATCCCGACGTTCGCGCTGGCGTTCATCTTCGTGGTGCTCGTGAACCCGCAGACCGGCATCGTGAACCAGGTCATGAAGCTCGTCGGCATCCCGGCGACGAACCTGCTCGGTGACCCGACGACCGCGAAGCTCGTCATCGTCGCCCTGGCGCAGATGGGTGCGGGCAACGCGGCGCTGATCTTCCTCGCCGGACTGCGTGGGATCCCGAAGACCCTGTACGAGGCGGCCCGCGTCGACGGTGCCGGTCCGGTGCGGCAGTTCTTCGCCCTGACCCTGCCGCTGCTGTCCCCGGTCATCCTGTTCAACCTCATCACGGGCATCAGCAACGGCCTGCAGGTCTTCACCGAGGCGTACGTGATCTCGTCCGGCACGGGTGGCCTCGGCAGTCCGGACAACGGGACGTTGTTCTACATGCTCTACCTCTACAAGAACGCGTTCAGCTACGCGCAGCTCGGGTTCGCGAGCGCGATGGCCGTCCTGCTGTTCCTGGCCGGCATGCTCCTCTCGGGGCTCGTGTACTGGCTGTCGAAGCGGTTCGTGAACTACGACGTGACCGGAGAGTGACCCGATGAGCCTGCACACCAAGTCCTCGCCCACCGTCACCGCGAGCGTCGAGACGGTCAACCCGAAGGGCCGCCGCGGCGAGCGCTCCCGGAACGCCGACGGGTCGATCCGGTCGCCGTGGTCCTCCGTCCTCGCCCGCGTTGTGCTCATCGCGATGAGCCTGCTGTTCCTGGTGCCCATCTACTGGATGGTCATCTCGGCACTGAAGGGCAACTCGGAGCTCGGTGCCTTCCCGCCCACGTGGTTCCCGCAGTGGCTGGACTGGTCGAACTTCGCCGACGCCGTGAACGCGATGCCGTTCTTCACGTTCTTCCGGAACACGCTGATCATCACGGTCTGCGTGACGCTGTTCTCGATGGTGTCGAACCTCGTGATCGCGTACGGGTTCGCGTGCCTGGAGTGGCGTGGGCGGGACCGCCTGTTCTACGTCGTCCTGGCGACGCTGTTCATCCCGTTCCCGGTGACCCTGATCCCGATGTTCGACCTGTACGCGCGACTCGGCTGGATCAACACGTTCCTGCCGCTGATCGTGCCGAGCCTGTTCGGGTCCGCGTTCTACGTGTTCCTGTTGCGGCAGTTCCTGCTGCAGATCCCGAAGGACCTGCTGAACGCGGCACGCATGGACGGCGCGTCCGAGTGGGGCATCCTCTGGCGGATCGTCTTCCCGCAGGCCCGCGCGGCGCTCGTCACCGTGGGGATCTTCGCGGCGGTGGGGGCCTGGAACGACTTCCTCGGGCCGCTCATCTACCTGCAGGACGAGAACGTGCAGACCCTGTCGATCGGTCTGCAGATCTTCCGTCTCAACAACTCGCAGGACTTCCAGTTCAACCAGCTGATGGCGGCGTCGGTGCTCATCATCCTGCCGCTCGTGGTCCTGTTCTTCGTGTTCCAGCGGACGTTCATCAAGGGCGTCCAGATCGGGAGCTTCAAGTGAGCAGCGCATTCGACCGTCGCACGTTCCTCCGCGGTGCCGCGGCAACCGGTGGCGCCGGAGCCCTCGCGCTCCTCGCCGCGTCCTGCGCCTCGGGGTCCGGTGCGCGGAGCAACCCGAACCAGGTCACGATCTGGGGCGTCACCGGGACGTTCGTGCCGTTCCAGACGAAGGTCATCAACCAGTTCAAGGCGCTCCACCCGGACATCGACGTCAAGGTGAACGTGGTGCCGTCGCAGGGCACCGGTGACGCGACGAGCATCATCACCGCGGTCCGCGGTGGGACGGCCCCGGACCTGTGGCTGCTCGACCGGTTCAGTGCGGCGCAGTACGCGGCGATCGGGTTGATCGAGCCGATCGACGACCTCATCGAGGAGTTCGAGGACCAACCGAAGGACGAGTTCCTCGCGCAGTGGCTCGGGTTCACGATCGGCGAGGTGACCTACGAGGGCAAGACCTACGGGCTCCCGCACGACACCGACTGCCGCGGGATGTTCGTCAACCGGAAGATGCTCAAGGGTGCCGGGGTCGACCCGGACGAGTTCGACTGGGAGCACAACGGCCCGGCGACGCTCGACCGGGTGTGGGAGGTCAGCGAGCGCATCACGAAGAAGTCCGGCGGCAACTACACCCACATGGGGCTGCTCCCCTGGTACGGCGAGGGGTGGCCGTTCACCTGGGGTCTCGGGCTCGGGGCGTCGTACTTCGACCAGCAGGACTCCCGGATGACGATGGACTCGAAGAGCGTCCGCGGGATCTTCGACTTCTACGAGGACTGGGCGAAGCGGTACGGCTACAAGGACGCCGACACCTTCATCGCCACGTACGAGCCGACGGGCCACCCGCCGGGCCAGACCGCGTTCATGGCGGACCGGATGGCGTTCATGGTGAGCGTGCCGTCGACGATCCAGACCTTCGACAACTACGGCCCGAAGGACCTCGACTGGGGTACGGCGTACCTGCCGACGCAGCAGGCGGGCGACGACAAGTACACGTGGTCCGGCGGGTTCGCGCTCTGCCTGCCGAAGGGCTCGAAGAAGAACAAGGCCGTGTGGGAGCTCATGAAGTACTTCACGAGCAAGCGCGGTCAGGAGACCTACGTCGTCCCGGCGACCAGCGTGCCCTCGAACATCGCCGCCCTGAAGGACCCGAAGGGCTCGGCGAAGTCGATCCGGTTCTTCGTCGAGTCGATGGGTGCGTCGAGCTGCCGTCCACCGCTGCCGGTCGGCGGCGCGTGGTGGGACTCCCTCGCGGACGCCCGGTCGAGCGTGCTGCTCGGCACGGCGAGCCCGCAGGAGGCCGTCGAGCGAGCCCAGGCCCGCGTCGGCCCGATGATGCAGACCTACTCGCCCTTCAAGCTCCCCAAGGACTACGACAAGGTCCGGATCTGATCCGGGCCCCGACGAAAGGACCACCACCGTGCCCGCCACCCCCATCCGTGTTGCCGTCCTCGGCTTCTGGCACGTCCACGCCGGTGACTACGCCCGCCAGGCCGTCGAGCACCCCGGCACCGAGCTCGTCGCCGTCTGGGACGACGACGTCGAACGCGGCCGCGAGGGCGCCGAGCGCTTCGGCGTCGAGTACACCGACGACCTCGACGCGCTCCTCGCCCGCGACGACGTCGACGCCGTCACGATCACCACCTCCACCGACGTGCACCGCGACGTCATCACCCGTGCAGCCCGCGCCGGCAAGCACGTCTTCACCGAGAAGCTGCTCGCCCCCACGGTCGAGGAGTGCGAGGAGATCATCGCCACGTGCGACGCCGCCGGCGTCAGGCTCATCGTCTCGCTCCCCCGGCTCTACCACGGCTACACGGCCGCGATCCGGCGCGAGATCGACGAGGGCCGCCTCGGCGACGTCAACTACGCCCGCGTCCGGCTGTCCCACGACGGCGCGATCGCCCCGTGGCTGCCCGAGCGCTTCTTCGACCCGCAGACCGCGATCGGCGGGGCCCTCACCGACCTCGGCTGCCACCCGGTGTACCTGACGCAGATGTTCCTCGGCGCCCGCCCGGACACCGTGGACGCCGTCTACCGCTCGGTCACCGGCCGTGCGGTCGAGGACCACGCCGTCGTCACCGTCGGCTACCCCTCGCAGGCCATCGGCGTCATCGAGGCCGGTTTCGTCGCCGGCACCCCGTTCACCATCGACGTCGCCGGGACCGGTGGCTGGCTCGCCTACTCCGACCAGCAGGGGGTCCTCACCGCCGGCGGACCGGCCTACGGCGACCAGCCCGTCACCCTCCCGATCCCGGAGGACACCCAGGACGCGTTCGGCCAGTGGGTGGACCACATCACCGCCGGCACGCGCGCGGACGACAACCTCGCCCGCGCCGTCGAACTCACCCGCCTCGTGGTGGCCGCCAACCAGGCCGCCCGGGTGCCGGTCCCCGCCTGACCGGCGGGACCAGGGACACCAGCAGCACCACGAACACCAGCACGACCAGAGCCAGGAGTACCAACCATGCCCACTGCACCCATCCGCGTCGGTCTCATCGGCGGCGGCGGCATCGCCTCCGCCCACATCGCCGGCTACGCCCAGCACCCGGACCTCATCCGCATCGCCGCGGTGGCCGACGCCGTCCCCGCGACCGCCGAGGGTCGCGGCGCCGAGCTCGGTGTGCCGTTCTTCACGGACTACGTCGAGATGCTCGAGCGCGCCGACGTCGACGCCGTCGACATCTGCCTGCCGCACCACCTGCACCGCGACGCGATCGTGGCCGCGGCACGCGCCGGCAAGCACGTCCTCTGCGAGAAGCCGCTCTGCCTCAGCCCGGACGAGGCCCGCGACGTGCAGGCAGCCGTGTCCGAGGCCGGCGTCACCCTGATGTGCGCCCACAACCAGCTGTTCATGCCGGCCGTCGCGAAGGCCAAGCAGCTCCTCGACGAGGGCGCGCTCGGCACCGTGTACGAGGTCCGCACCACCGACTCGTTCCGCAACGAGTTCGACCCGTCGAACATGGGCTGGCGCGCCCACGCGTCGCAGAGCGGTGGCGGCGAGCTCATCGACACCGGCTACCACCCGAGCTACCTGCTCATGCACCTCGCCGGCGGCGTGCCGACGCAGGCCACGGCGTTGCTCTCCACCCACCGCCTGAAGTTCATGGAGGGCGAGGACTCCGCGCAGGCCCTCTTCCGCTTCGACAACGGCGCCGTCGGGCAGCTCGTCACCAGCTGGGCGTACCAGCCGGCCGCCGGCACCGAGCGCTTCAGTGCGGTCGGTGAGCTCGGCGCCCTCACGAGCGACGGCACGACCCTGCGGTGGGACCTGCTCGACGGCACGAGCGAGACCGTCACCTTCGACGAGGTCGACACGTTCGCCGCCGAGATCGAGGCGTTCGGCGTCTGCCTCCGGGACGGCACGCGCCCGATCCACACCGAGCGCGAGGGCATCGCGGTGCTCGGCATGATCCTCGCGGCCTACGAGGGTGCGCGCACGGGCACGATCGCGCCGGTGCTGACGGCCGAGCAGGCCGTCTCGGCCTGACCACCGCGACCAACGGACGGGAGGCACGGTGCGCGTCCGACGCGCACCGTGCCTCCCGTCCGTCGTCGCGTTCAGACCACCCGCGTCGCCCCCGTCACGGGGCCGGGCTCCGCGTCCTGGTCGTCGGCGGCCTGCAGGACGCCCTCCGCCTGCCGGAGCAGGTGGTGCGCCGCCAACCCGATCGACCGCGCCCCGACCACCGCGACGAGCACGCACAGCAGCGCCAGCACCGCGACGACCGGGATCCACGCCCACGACGGGTCGAGCACCCGCAGCCACTCGATCGCGGCCGTCGCGACGGCCGCGGCCGGGAACACGAACGACCAGAACCCCAGCGAGAACGACAGACGCACGTACCGGGGCGCCAGCGCGAGCTGCACGAGGAACAGCAGGGCACCGAGCCCCGCGATCGCCTGCACCGGCAGCGTCACCACGTCGTCCGTCAGGGCGAACACCGACACCGTGGCGACGGCCGGCGGCGCGACGAGGATCGCCATCGTCGGCACCAGTGGACCGGGCAGCTCCGGGCGGAAGCACAGACGGAGCAGGAGCAGGCCGGTCATCACGCCCCAGAAGAACACGCCGACGCCGAAGCACGCCCAGGACAGCCAGGTCGCACCGACCTCGTGCGTCGCCACCGAGCCGACCAGGGCAGCGGCGACCGTCGGCAGCAGGTAGCCGCCGTGCACCGACTCGAGCGCCAGCCGTCCCTCGAACCACGTGCTCAGCAGCCACGCGGCGAACGCGGCCGCCACCGCGACGGCGAGGAGCACGAGCACCTGCCCACCGAGAGGCCAGAAGTGCGCGAGGTCGACGCCGAGTAGCATCGCCGTCGCCGGGACGAGAGCCGCCAGCGGACCCTGTGCCGGGTGCCGGAGCTGGTCGACGAGCCGCTCGTGCGCGCGCACCCGGACGCCGCGGACCACGTGGGCACCGAGCAGCCAGAGCCAGGCGACGGCGGCGATCACCCAGAACACCTGCGGCAGGAACGCCGGCAGGTGCAGCACGGGGGCCGCGTACGACCAGGTCTCGGCGAACCCGGCGAGACCGAACGGCACGGCGAGGGTGTTGAGCGGGATGCGTGTGGTGGGTCGTGGCATGGCGGACCCATTCTCGCGGAGTGCGCAGGCGCTGCCGACCCAGCGTGCGAGGTCTCGCGCACCGTGCGACCCGCAGCGCGTGTCACGGAGTGCGGAACCTCGCACACTGTGGACTGGATCGTCAGCGGCGCCGGCCCAGGGCGACGCCCGCCACCGCGGCGACCGCCCCGATGACGAGCAGCGGGCGCGTGACGCGCCGTCGCTTCGCGACCCAACCGCCGTCGGTGGCGTTGCCGGCGTCGGCGGGGCTGTAGAGGTTGCCGTCGGTCGGAGCGCCGGACCCGCGGAGCGCGAACGTCTCCACCATCGGCTTCGTGAGCTTGTGGAACAGCCCGGGGAACACGTACTGCAGCGGCACGAGCGACGCCTGGATGCGCCCGACGTAGCGGTAGCGCTTCGGGTGCAGCGCCGCCCGGACCACGGCACGCCCGGCCCGTCCGACGGAGACCGTCGGAGGCAGCGGGTGTGAGTTCTTCCCGGTGTAGTTGGCGCCGTTCTGGTAGATCGGGGTGTCGATCGTCGACGGCAGCAGGGTCGTGAACCGGATCCCGGTGTGGGCGAACTCGTCGCCGAGGACGTCGACCAGGCCGAGTGCCGCGTGCTTGCTCGTCACGTACGCCGACTGGTACGGCGCCGACAGCAGCGACTGGATCGACCCGACGAGGACGTAGGTGCCCTTCCCGCGCTGCTTCCAGTGCGGGAGCAGGTGCGTGACGGCGTTGAGGTGCCCGTAGAGGTTCGTGTCGACGACACGCTTGAACGCCTCCGTGGGGGTCTGCTCGAACAGCCCGTAGACGAAGAGCGCTGCGTTGCCGACGAACACGTCGATGTGGCCGAAGCGGCTCGTCACCGTCCCGATCAGGTCCTTGACCTGGTGCTCGTCGGCGACGTCGGTGGGGATCGCGATCGCTTCGGCGCCGAGCTCCCGGCACTCGGCTGCGGCTGCCTCGAGACTGTCGTGACTGCGCGCGGCGAGCACCAGCGTCGCCCCCTGCCGGGCGAACTCGTGTGCCGCGGCCCTCCCGATGCCGCTCGATGCTCCGGTGACGACGACGATCTTCCCGCGGAACCGATGTGCCATGTCCTCGTTGGTACGCGGTCGGTGCTCGTGGCCGGCACAGGCGGGCGTACCCCGGGGTCCGGGTCCCGCGCGGTGGGGTGCGCCGACGGGCGCCGGGTGTCACGATGGGGACATGCGCAAGGACGACCTCACCGTCGACGAAGCGACCGTGATCGCCCAGCACGCCCGCGACGGCGTGCTGGAACTCGAGGACCCCGAGGTCCGGAAGGTCGTCGAGCAGGCGAACCGGGTGCTCGTCCGAGCACAGATGTGGGGCGAGGAGCGGAGTCCGAAGCTCCGTCGGCGTCGTCGCTTCATCGCGGTCGGCGCGCTGCTCCTGGTGCTCGTCTGGGTGGCGGGGCTGCTCGTCCCGCTCGCCGTGCGGTTCGGCTGACGGGGGCCGTCAGGGACGCTCGCGGGCGTTCCGGGCCACGAGCCACAGGTACGTGCTGTGCCCCACGAGCGCCAGCCCGAAGAACACCGCCGCGACGGCGTAGACCCGGTCGAGCTTGCCCTGGCCGATCACGAGCATCACGATGCAGAACACGACCGCCACGGCGAGCACCCCGACCTGCACCGTCGACCAGATCCGTCGGAAGCGCGGCATGCCCGTCTCGTTCACGGACACCATTCTGCCCGATGCGGCTAGTGGTCCCGGAGCGCCTCGATCAGCTCGGACTTCCGCTTCGACGAGTAGCCGGTCAGACCGAGCTCCTTCGCGCGCTTCCGGAGGTCCGCGACGGTCCAGTCGTCGTACGACCCCGACTCGCCGCCCTTCCGACCGACGGCCTCCTCGCCACGGGCCGCGGCGGCGTTGCTGATCCGGGCGGCCTTCTCCTTCGAGTTGCCCTCCTTGCGGAGTTCGTCGTACATGTCCGGCTTCTTGAGTTGGTTCGGCATGGCCCGCAGGGTACGCGCGGTGCCTCCGGACGGCGCCCAGTCCGACGGCGCGGCCGACCGACCGATCAGCCCGCCGCAGCGAGTTCGCGGATCCGTTTCGCCGGCACGCCCGCGTACAGCCCGTGCGACGTCAGTCGGCCGCTCACGACGGCGCCCGCCGCCACGACCACGTCGTCCTCGATCACCGCCCCGGGCAGCACGACCACCCGTGCGCCGATCCAGACCCGTTCGCCGATGTCCACCGGGCGACCGGTGGCGTGCTCGTTCCAGACGCCGTCGTCGCCGAGCGCGTGGTGACTGGTCACGACGAGCACCTGGGGACCGAGCGCCGAGTGCGATCCGATCCGGACGGGCGCGACCGCCTCGATCGTGACGTTCCGGTTGCAGAACACCCCGACACCCATCGTCAGGTTCCGCGGCGACCCCGTCAGGGACATCGACATCCCCGGGCTCGACCGGACGTCCGCTCCTCCGGCGACCAGGACCAACCGACGCACGGCGCGCGGCAGGAACGGGGTCCCGAGCAGGAGCGTGCACAGGGCGTACTCACCCGCTGACAGGACGTCCTCCCGCAGACGGGACAGGAATGTGGGCGACGGAACCTTGCGTGCGGCCATGGGCCCTCCGGACTTCACGACGGAACGTGCACGGCCTCGCGCACACCGGGACCGTAGGACGCGGTCCCGGTGCACGACAACGAGGTCGCGACGGCCTTGCGGGATCGTTGCGGTGTCCGACGCACCGCCGGTCCGACCGTGCTCCTCCTGCGCCGTGGCGGACGGGTGGTGCTGACCGAACTCCGCACTCCTGCAGGTGATCCCAGACCGCACCCTGTTCGGTGGGAGGGACCACGAACGCACCACAGGAGCACCCGATGAACGCACCCCGCGACCAGTACGAAGCCACGAACCCGCGCACCCGCTACCCCAACGTGCGACCGGAGCCGCAGACGCAGGCCGAGCCGGGCCTCCAGTCCGAGATGCGACCGGTCCCCGACCTCGGCGAGGCGACCTACCGCGGAACCGGCCGCCTCGACGGCCGGAAGGCGCTCATCACCGGCGCGGACTCCGGCATCGGCGCCGCCGTCGCGATCGCCTTCGCACGCGAGGGCGCGGACGTCGCGCTCGCATACCTGCCCGAGGAGCAGTCCGACGCCGACCACGTCATCGAGCAGGTCCGGGCCGCCGGTCGCACCGCGGTGCCGATCCCGGGCGACCTCCGCGACCGTGGGTACGCGCAGACGCTCGTCGACCAGGCCGTCGAGGAGCTCGGCGGCCTCGACACGCTCGTCAGCGTCGCCGGCAAGCAGCGCTGGCAGCCGAACGTCGAGGACCTCACCGACGAGCAGTTCGAGGCGACCTTCGACGTCAACGTCTTCGGGCTCTTCCGGCTCGTGCGCGCCGCACTCCCGCACCTGCACCCCGGATCGACGATCACGACGACCGCGTCGATGGAGGCGTACCAGCCCGCACCCGACCGCCTCGACTACGCCGCGTCCAAGGGTGCGATCAACAACCTGTCGAAGGGGCTCTCGCAGGCCCTGGTCGAACGCGGCATCCGGGTGAACGTGGTCGCTCCGGGGCCGACCTGGACCGTCCTGCAGCCGAGCGGCGGCGTCGACCCCGAGTCCCTGCCGGACTTCGGGTCGAGCGAGTCGCCGATGGGACGCGCGGCGCAGCCCGCCGAACTCGCCCCCGCCTACGTGTTCCTCGCGTCGCAGGAGTCGAGCTACGTCGTCGGCGAGACCCTCAACGTCAACGGCGGCATGGTCACGCCCTGACTCCTGGGAATGCCCGGCGGCTCGCCGGTGTCGAACTCGTCACGAACGCGAAGGAGCACACCATGGCCCACGACCTCCACAAGAGCACCGGCCTCGACGACGAGCGCACCTGCCTGCCGACGAGCACCGTCTCGGTCCTGCACGACGAGCGCAAGCCGTCCTTCGGACGCTGGCTCGGCCAGATCAACCGTCAGGACTGAGCACGCCGGCCCACGTGCTCGAGACGTGACGGCAGTTGGACTGGAGGCGCGGTGCCAGCTGGCACCGCGCCTCCAGTCCGTCTCGCGCTGCTACCGTGCTCCCATGTCCTGGGGCCGGTGGTACTTCGCGGCCCAGGCCGTGGGCGGGGCCGCGTGGTGGATCGTGGTGTTCACGCTGCCGGCCGTCCAGACCGCGACCCTCGGGTCCCTGCAACCGTTCCTGGTCGCACTGGCGGACGTCCCGCTGTTCGTCGTCGCGTCGGCGCTCGCCGCCGCGGGCGTCCGCGCGGCAGCGGTCGTCGCGACACTCTGGACGGTCGCGGTGACGGCGGCGATCGTCGTCTGGGCGACCGTCACCACCGAGGCGGGACTCGGTGTCCTCATCATGATCGGTGCGTCAGTCGGGTCGGTCCTCGCGCTGTCGCTCGTCCTGCTCGGCCGGATCCCGACCGAACTCGTGACCTCCGGTCCGCTGCGGTTCCGGACCGCCGACCCCGACGGCGGACCGCGGCGGCACGTCCTCGGCACCGCCGCGCAGATCGTCGTCTTCTGGGGACTGTTCCTCGGGGTGTTCCCCCTGGTCATCGCCCTCGCCGAGCACCGGTGGCGCCTGCACCCGCCGCTGCCGGGGCCCCTCGTGACCACGTCGGTCGTCACCGGCGCCGTCGTCCTGGTGCTCGCGAGCGCGCTCGGCATCGCGTCGGCTGCGACCATGTCCACCCAGGGGGCCGGCACACCCCTCCCCTCCGCCATGCCGAACCGACTGGTCGTCGCCGGCCCGTACCGCTCGGTCCGGAACCCGATGGCCCTCGCCGGCATCACCCAGGGCGTCGCCGTGGGCCTGCTCCTGAGCTCGTGGATGGTCGTCGTGTACGCGCTCGCCGGGTCGATCGTGTGGAACTGCATCGTCCGCCCGCTCGAGGAGGCCGACCTCGAGCACCGCTTCGGCGACGACTTCCGCCGCTACGCCGCCCGGGTGCGCTGCTGGGTGCCGCGGTGGCCGATCCCGGCGAGCGCCCCCGCGGACGCGATCAGTCCGCCGCGCCGCTGATGTTGACGAGCCACGTGACGCCGTAGCGGTCGGTGAGCATGCCGAAGGTGTCGCCCCACGGTGCCTTCGTGAGCGGTTCGATGACCGTCGTCGCCCCCTCGGCCAGGCCGTTCCAGTAGCGGGTGAGCGCTTCCTCGTCATCCCCGCTGAGGGACACCGAGATGTTGCTGACCTCGGGACCCTCCATGCCGGTGGGGGCGTCGGAGGCCATCAGCAGCAGCCCGTTCTCGCCCTCGAGCTGCCCGTGCATGACCTTGTCGGCGTCGGCGGGGTCCTGCGCCATGCCGGCCTCGCCGAAGGTGCTCAGGGTGAGCTCGCCGCGGAACACCGAATGGTAGAACTCGAGGCCCTCCTTCGCCCGGTCGCGGAGGTTGATGTACGGGTTGAGGCGGACGGCCATGGTGGACTCCTCGGGGGTGTGCACGGGCGTCGTCGCCCGTGTCGCGCCCATCGTCCCATCGCCGTGGGCGGACCGGAAGACCCCTGGGTCGTCGGGCAGGATGGGGCGATGGACGCCGACCGGTACGACGAGCTCCTGGACGCAGCGATGCCGTGGACCGACGTGGTGTCCGCGTTGCAGACGCACGGGTGGACGCCGTGCGGCACCGGCGACTGGGCGACGGCCCTCCGGTCACCGTCCGGTGCCCTCGCCGCGCGGATCAGCCCGTTCGACCCGGCAGGACCGTACTCCGCGATGCTCTACCGGGAGGCCGCGCACACCCGACAGGTGCCGGCCCTGGTCGAGCACCGCGTGCTGTCCGGAGGCGCGGACCTCACGGTGATGGAGTACCTCTCCCCGGTGGCCGAGGCCGAGGGCGCCGCGTTCCAGCAGTCGATCGCCCGACGGGACCCTGCCGTCGCAGCCCTCGCCGACCACATCGAGGCGGTGCACACCCGGGGTGCCCGCGAACAGCCGTGGTGGGGTCCGCTCGACGACAACCCCGCGAACGTCATGCGCGGCGCCGACGGCCGGCTCGTCGTCGCCGACCTGTTCTACGCCGACGGGCCGTCGCTCTACGCCACCGTCCGGAGCGATCCCGACCGCATCGTGCGCGACTACCCGGAGCACCTCCGCCGGCACATGACCGAGTTGCCGCTCGCGAGTTCCGGCGGATGGGCGGAGGGCGACGCTGAGCGGATGCGGGTGGCGCTCGCCGCGGCGGACGAGCGGCTCCGGCTCGCTCGCTGACGCGTACCACAATCGTTCGCATTGGCGTATGGTTGTGGTACGGGCAGGACGGAGCACCCATGGCAGAGATCACCACAGCCGAGTACGCGGCGAAACACGGTGTCTCCCGACGGCGAGTACAGGCAGCAGCGGCCGCCGGCACGCTGACCGCGCGCCGCGTCGGTGCGCAATGGCTGGTCGACGACGCCACACCGCATCAGGGACGCCCCGGCCGCCCCCTCTCCCGCAGGTCGGTGCGCGCCGTCGAGTGCTGTCTCTCTGGCAGTCCCGACTGGGCGAACGGGCTCTCCCGCAGTGAGCGCGGCCGGATCCAGGAACGCATCGCCGAGCTGCGCGCCGATCCGATGCCGTGGCGACGCATCGCGAACTGGACTCGCACCGAGTACCGGGAGCCGAGCGGGTACCAGCTCCCTGCGGCTGATCTCGAGGACCTCCGTGCCGACGGTCGACTCGTCCGCGCGGGCGTCAGCGACCCACGATCGGGCATCAGCGACGCCGGGTTCCTCGAAGCACACGTCGCCGAGGACGACCTCGCCGCCGTCCAGCGGGAGTACCTCCTCGTCGCCACGGACACTCGACCGAACGTCCTCCTCCACATCAGCGCCGAGCGACCCTCGGACCCGTTGCCGCTCGGCACGCTGATCATCGAGCTGGCCCACCACGACGGCGCCCGCGAACGCGCCGCGGCCCGGTCACTGCTCGACAGCGCCCTCTGATGTTCGCGGCTCCTCCACTGCGCCCTGCCCAGGCGGGCGCCTGGCATGCGCTCTTCGACCTCCACGAGCGGCTGTCGGACGGCTGGGCACTGGTCGGCGGGCAGATGGTCCAGTCGCTCTGTTGGGAGCGCGGTGCCGCACCGAGCCGCCCGACGACGGACGCCGACACCGCACTCGACGTCCGCGCCAGACCCCGGATGCTCATGACCTTCACCGGGGCGCTCCGCGATCTCGGTTTCCGTCCCGACGGCACGAGTTTCGAGGGGCACCAGCACCGGTGGGTCCGGGGTGACGCGCAGATCGACGTCCTGATCCCGCGGTTCCTCGGGGAGCGCGCGGAACGGCGCCGAGGGGTCACGGGCGGCACGACGATCGCGGCGCCGGGCGCACAAGGTGCTCTGTGGCGTGCCGCCCCGGTGACGCTGGAGGTCAACGGTCGGATCGGGACGGTGCTCCGGCCGACGTTGCAGGGCGCCCTCCTGTCCAAGGCGGCGGCGGTCGAGATCGTCGGTGACGATCCCGCGCGGCACCTCTCGGACATCGCGACGCTCGCAGCACTCATCACCCGACGCGACCGGGTCGCCGACGACATCACGCCGACGGAACGGCGGCGGATCTCGGCGGCTGCCGCGCTGATCGATCGGGATCCGACGATCATCCGTGCCGCCGGCGTCGACCGGACCGCGATCGATCGCCTCCGGATCGCGTTCGACGGAGGATGAGGCATCGTGACGACCGGGCACCCAGCCGCCCGCGCCTAGCATCGTGAGGATGCCCGTTCCTCGTCACGACGACTTCATCCGTGTCCGCGGCGCCCGCGAGCACAACCTGCGCGACGTGGACGTCGACATCCCCCGCGACCGCATCGTCGCCTTCACCGGCGTCTCCGGCTCCGGGAAGTCCTCGCTGGCGTTCGGCACCGTCTTCGCCGAGGCGCAGCGCCGCTTCCTGGAGTCCGTCGCCCCCTACGCCCGACGCCTGATCGCACAGGGGTCGACGCCGCACGTCGACTCGATCACGGGGCTGCCGCCGGCCGTCGCGCTCCAGCAGCGCCGCGGTGCGCCGAGCGCCCGGTCGACCGTGGGCACGCTGACGACCCTGTCCAACTCGATGCGCATGCTGTTCTCCCGCGCGGGCACCTACCCGGCGGGAGCCGAGCGCCTGGAGTCGGACTCGTTCTCGCCGAACACCGCGGCCGGTGCCTGCCCGCGCTGCCACGGGCTCGGAACAGCCCACGAGGTGACCGAGGCCTCGGCGGTCCACGACGACTCGTTGAGCATCCGGGACGGCGCGATCACCGCGTGGCCCGGGGCCTGGCAGGGCAAGAACCTGCGCGACGTCACCGCGGTCCTCGGCTACGACATCGAACGGCCGTGGCGGGAACTCCCCCGTGCCGATCGCGACTGGCTGCTGTTCACCGAGGAGCAGCCGGTCGTCGAGGTGCACCCGAAGCGCGACCGTGTGGCGAAGCCCTACCGCGGTCGGTTCTGGAGCGCTCGGCAGTTCGTCCTGCACACCCTCGCCGACTCGCAGAGCGAGACCCAGCGGAACCGCGCGCTGCAGTTCGTCGAGTCGGGCCCGTGCGGGCTCTGCGGCGGCACGGGCCTCACCCGTGCTGCGCTGGCGGTCACCGTGGGTGGCCGCAGCATCGCCGAGCTGAACGGCCTGCCGCTCACCGCGCTGGCCGACGTGCTCCGGCCGATCGCGTCGATCACGGACGCGGGGGCCGCGACCTCGCGGGCGTCGTCGGGCGAGCACACCGAGGTCGCCGTCGCGATCGCCGGCGACCTCGGCACGCGTGTGGACGTGCTCGTCGGGCTCGGGCTCGGGTACCTCGCGCTCGACCGGGCGACACCGACACTGTCGCCGGGCGAGACGCAACGACTCCGCATCGCGACGCAGCTCCGGTCCGGCCTGTTCGGCGTGGTCTACGTCCTCGACGAGCCGAGCGCCGGGCTGCACCCCGCCGACGCCGAGTCGCTCGTGCAGGTCCTCGACGACCTCCGTGCGAGCGGCAACAGCGTGTTCGTGGTCGAGCACGACATGAGCATCGTCCGGCGAGCCGACTGGATCGTGGACGTCGGTCCCGGCGCGGGTTCCGGCGGCGGCACGGTGCTCTACAGCGGGCCGGTCGACGGGCTGGCGGACGTGGAGGCGAGCGTCACCCGGCGGTTCCTCTACCCGGGCGACCGCACTCCGGACCGTTCCGAGCGCACGCCGATCGGCACGCTCGAGCTCCGCGACGTGACGCTGCACAACCTCCGGCACCTCGACGTCGACGTCCCGCTCGGGGTGCTCACCGCGGTGACCGGTGTCAGCGGTTCCGGCAAGTCGTCCCTCGTCGGCGGTGTGCTCCCCGAGGCGGCCGCTGCCCACCCGCTCGTCACCCGCACCGTCCAGGTCGACCAGAAGCCGATCGGACGGACGCCGCGGTCGAACCTGGCCACCTACACGGGCCTGTTCGACGCGGTCCGGACCGCCTTCGCCGCGACCGATGCCGCACGCGAGCGCGGCTGGACCGCCGGCCGGTTCTCGTTCAACGTCGCCGGCGGCCGGTGCGAGGTCTGCCAGGGCGAGGGCTCGGTGTCCGTCGAGCTCCTGTTCCTGCCCGGCAGCTGGGCCCCGTGCCCGGAGTGCCACGGCAGCCGCTACAACGACGAGACCCTCGAGGTCCGGTGGAACGGCGCCACGATCGCCGACGTCCTCGGCATGACCGTCGACGAGGCAGCTCCGTTCCTCGACGACCTCCCGGCGGCCGCCCGTGGCCTCGAGACCCTCCGCCAGGTCGGTCTCGGGTACCTCCGACTCGGACAGCCCGCACCGGAGCTGTCCGGCGGCGAGGCGCAGCGCATCAAGCTCGCCACCGAGCTCCAGCGCGCCCGGTCCGGCCACACGCTCTACCTGCTCGACGAACCGACGACGGGACTCCACCCGGCGGACGTCGAACTGCTGTCCGACCAGCTCGCCCGTCTCACCGACGCCGGGAACACCGTCGTCGTCGTCGAGCACGCGATGGACGTCGTCGCCGTCGCCGACCACGTCATCGACATGGGTCCCTCCGGCGGCGCCGAGGGCGGCCGAGTGGTCGCCTCCGGCACGCCGCAGCAGGTGGCGGCGTCCGCCGCCAGTCGGACCGCACCGTACCTGCGGGCGCAACTCGGGCTCTGACGGCCCACACCCAGCGGACTGGAGGCACGTGGCGGCCCCGCCCCGCGCCTCCAGTCCGGACACCGGCAGCACCACCCCGCTAGCCTGCTGGCCATGGCCATCACGCTGGAGAACGTCGGCATCGCCGTCCGCGACCTCGACGAGACCGTCGCGTTCTTCACGGACCTCGGACTCACGGTCGTCGGACAGGACACCGTCAGCGGCGAGTGGGCGGACACGGCCGTCGGACTCGACGGCAACCACGCCCGGATCGCGATGCTGCAGACCCCCGACGGGCACGGGCGGCTCGAGCTGTTCGAGTACATCCACCCCGACGCGATCGAGACCGAGCCGACGCTGCCGAACGAGATCGGCATGCACCGGGTGGCGTTCCAGGTGGACGACATCGACGCCGCGCTCGCGATCGCCGCGCGGCACGGGTGCGTCCCGTTGCGCGGGGTGGCGAACTACCAGGACGTCTACCGGCTGAGCTACCTGCGCGGGCCGAGCGGGATCATCGTGATGCTGGCCCAGGACCTGCGGAAGCGGTAGCGCACGCGGGACTCCGTATGCTGGTGCGGTGCATTCCGGACCTGCGGTCCTGGCCGCTTCCACAACACTGGCGATCGTGGCCGGAGCAGCGGTCACCGTCGTGGCCTGGCCGTCGACACCGCTGCGGACCGACCGCCTCGTGGGCGGCACCTGCGCCAGCTACGCGGCCGGCGACACGTCCACGTCGATGAGCGTCACGATCCCGGTGCAGAACGACTCCGCAGGCGACATCGAGGTCGTCGGGAGCCGGGCCCTCGGGCAGGTCGGGACGGCGGACGTCGACCTCCGTGTCGCGCCGGGTCGCTCGTTCGGGTTCAACGGGTTCGGCACTCTCAGTCAGCTCGCCGAGGGCCACCGCACCATCCCCCTCGACGGTGCGGTCCTGCCCGCGCACCGGACCTCCACGGTGATCGCGACGATCGCCCGGAGCGACGGCGCGCCCTTCGGTGCGATCGGCGGCCTCGAACTGGACCAGCGCGCTGTGCTCGGGACGATCCACAGCACGGTGCTGCCCGCGACGCTCGGTGTCGCCGCGGCCGGCCGGATCGACGAGTGCGACCTCGACCAGGTGTCGCTCGACCGGGACTGACCGTGGTCAGGCGCCGACGAGGGCGGTGACCGCGTCCACGACGATCTGCCGACGGCGAGCGGGGGTCACCGCCGCGACGAGGGTGTCGAACTCGGGCGTCGTCGCGCTCCAGAACGCGGCGACGTGCACGACCAGTCCGAGCAGGACCGCCGGCCGGTAGGAGCGGGGCAGGACTCCGGCGCGCTGGGCGTGCTCGACCGCGGCGACCGCTTCGGTGTCAGCGCCGATCAGGGCTTCGAGCGGAGCGGCGTCACCGCGTTCGAGCCGGTGCCACGTGAGCAGCCGCTGCGCCCACGGGCGTCGGACGTACGAGTCGTGCAGGCGTGCGGCGTACCCGGGCAGGTCGTCGGTGTCGATCGGGACCTCGTCCGAGGTCTCCGCGACCGTCTGGGCGATCAGCGCGTCGAACAGGCCCTCCTTGCTGCCGAAGTAGTGGAAGACCTGCGCCTTGTTGCTCTCCGCCGCTGCGGTGATGCGTTCCAGGCGGGTGCCGACGAGACCGGCGGCGGCGAACTCGTCGCGGGCGGCGAGCAGGAGTCGCGCGCGCATCGCGTCGGCGGCAGGGGGCGTGAAGCGGGCCATGGGTCCACGGTATCGGCAGCCGGGCGGGACGAGGCCGTGGCTCAGCGAGCGAGCGCGGAGAGCTCCGCCCGGGACCGCGCACCGTACTTCCGCAGCAGGTTCGCGACGTGGTACTTGGCGGTGTTCACCGTGATGCCGAGCTGGGCGGCGACGTCGGCGTTCGGGGCCCCGGCGACGACGAGCCGGAGGACGTCGCGCTCACGGGGCGTCAGTGCCTCGGCGTCCTCGATGCGGTCGGCGAGTGCTGGCGGGTCCAACGGCATCACGATCGAGATCGTGGAGCCCCACCCGTCCGTCGACTCCACCCGGAAGTCCCCGTCGAGGGCGGACACCCGCTCGGCGATCGGACGCACCGTGTCGTCGTGGACGTCGAGCGACCCGTCGCCGTCGTCGCGGATCTCGACGAGCAGGTTGCGTCCGTCGCAGTCCCACTGCACGCGGACCCGCTCGGCGGTCCCCCGGTCGACGTGTGCGAGCACCGCGGTGCGCACGATGGCACGGGCGGCGTGGGCGACCTCACCGGGCAGGGCACGCCCGGTCGCGGGTGGCTCGACGAACTGGATGTCGATCGATCCGAAGCGCACGAGTGGCCGCAGGTCGTTCCGCAGCCGGAGGAACGCCCGGGACACCGGTTCGACCAGGGCGTTCCGCTCCTCGTCGTTGCTCGTCCGGAGGTCGACCAGTGCCGCCGACGCGATCTCGGCGGCCTCGACGCGTGCGGCACGGTCGTCGACGCGCGTCGATCGGAGTACCGCCAGCAGCGACTCCAGCGTCAAGGCGTGCTGATCGGCGCGTTCGGCGACCAGCCGTGCGTGCTGCACGACGAGCGCGCGGGTGGCGGGTTCGGCGAGCGGTGCGGAGTCGACCATGGCGCGATACTACCCGCGCGCCACTCCCCTACCCGGGCGGATGGGAACGCCCGCTCACCGGGTAGCTGCGACGCCATCGGCGACCAACCAGACTCGTCGACATGCAGCACAACGGTCGAAACGCACTCCGGACGGTGGCCGACGAGGTCGCCGGTCTCCTGGACCGACTCGTCGAGACCGCCGGCGGCCAGCTCGACGACCTCGCCGACCTCGTGACGACGGCCGATCGCGTCTTCGTGCACGGTGCCGGCCGGTCCGGCATCGCGCTCCGCATGACGGCGATGCGGCTCATGCACCTCGGCATCACGACCCACGTCGTGGGCGAGGTGACGACCCCCGCGATCGGCAGTGGTGACCTGCTCCTCACCGCGAGCGGGTCCGGCACGACGAGCGGCATCGTCCGCGCGGCGGAGACCGCGTCCGCAGCCGGAGCGACCATTGCCGCGATCTCCACCACGGACGACGCGCCGCTGTCCCGCACCGCTCGGATGACGGTCCTGCTCCCAGCCGCGACGAAGACCGACCGGTCCGGCGTCGCCTCCGCGCAGTACGCCGGCTCCCTCTTCGAACAGGGTGTCGCGCTCCTCGGCGACGCGCTGTTCCACACGCTCTGGCAGCGCAGCGGTCAGAGCGCCGACGACCTGTGGCCCCGGCACGCGAACATCGAGTGACCCCGGCCACGACCCCCACCCGCACGACAGGAAAGAAGCACATCATGCAGTTGCAGTTCGCCATGGACACCCTGACCACCGACGCCGCGCTGGAGCTCGCCGCCGCAGCAGCACCGCACGTCGACATCCTCGAGCTCGGCACCCCGCTCATCAAGAGCGAAGGGCTCTCCGCGATCACCGCGATCAAGCAGGCGCACCCGGACAAGATCGTCTTCGCCGACCTCAAGACGATGGACGCCGGCGAGCTCGAGGCCGACATCGCGTTCCAGGCGGGCGCCGACCTCGTGACCGTCCTCGGCACCGCCGGTGACAGCACCATCGTCGGCGCGGTGAAGGCCGCCGAGAAGCACGGCAAGGGCATCGTCGTCGACCTGATCGGCGTCGCCGACAAGCCGGCCCGCGCCAAGCAGGTCGTCGCTCTCGGCGCGACCTTCGTCGAGATGCACGCCGGCCTCGACGAGCAGGCCGAGCCGGGCTTCACCTTCGAGACCCTGCTGCGCGACGGTGAGTCCGCGGGCGTGCCGTTCTCGGTCGCCGGTGGCGTCAACGCCGGCTCCGTCGCGTCCGTCCAGGACGCCGGCGCACGGGTCGCCGTCGCTGGCAGCGCGATCTACAGCGCCGACGACGTCGCGGCCGCGGCCGCGGAGATCCGCGCCGCCATCAAGTGACGCACGGAACGCGCAACTGACGGACGGGAGGCACGGTGCCGGCTGGCACCGTGCCTCCCGTCCGTCATCCGGTCCGGCCATTCCATTGCACTTCCTGTTCCGCGAGACGTAGCATGGGCGCGTGGTCACCATCGCCGAGTACGCGACCGAGCACGGCATCTCGCCGCGTCGCGCACGGACGCTCGTGCAGCAGGGTCGCGTTCCCGCTCGACGCATCGGACGCGCGTGGGTGCTGGACGACGACGCCACGACGTCACCGGTCACCGGTACCCGCCCGATGAGTCCGCGGACCAGGGTGATGTTCCTCCGCGCCCTCTCCGACCAGTCCGTCCGCGGGCTGACCGGCTCGGACCGTCGGCGCATCGCCGGCTACCTGAACCGACTCCGTCAGGCAGAGCACCCTGCCGCACTGCTGCGCGCGTGGTTCCGTGGGGCCGTGACGCCGAGCGGGTTCTCCCTCGGCGAGCTGCTCGTGCGTGCGGCGATGGACGGTGACGACGACATCGTCTCCGAGCGCCTCGCCCGCCCCCAACGCCGCTTCCTGAACTCGCCCGACCGCCTGGCTCGGGTGGTCGCGGACGAGCGGGCCATCCACGGGTTCACCCGCGCAGAACTCGCCGCCCGTGCCGGCACGACGGAGCACGACGTCAAGGCCGTCGAGTCCGGCGAAGCGGTCGACTCGCTCGTCACCGTCCTGCAGGTCGTCAACGCCCTCGACGTGCACCCGCTCGCGGTGCCAACCGCCGCGGTCAGGGACTCAGCGTGACGAAGGTCCTGCACGCCTGGCTCGAAGGTCGGTACGTCGGGCAGTTCGTCGACGCCGGGAGCGGGCGCGTCACCCTGCGCTACGACAGCGATGCTCCGGACACTCCCGTGTCGTTGTCGATCCCGCGTCACGGCACGGTGCCCGAGCATGCCGCGAGTCGGTTCCTCGACAACCTGCTCCCGGACCGGCCCGAGGCCCGCGAGTGGATGCGGCGCATCACCGACGCGAGGTCGACGAGCACGTTCGACCTCCTCGCGGAGGTCGGCGGAGACGTTGCGGGCGGTCTCGTCCTCCTCCCCACCGAGGACCTTCCCGAGTCCGCCGCGACGGCGCTCCTCGTTGCGGACGACGATGCGATCGCCTTCCGGATCAGCAGCCTGCACCAGGACCCCGACCGTTGGTGGGAACGCGCCGATCCGGCACGGTTCTCCCTCGCCGGCAGCCAGCCGAAGTTCGCGCTCGCGGACGTCGGCGGGACCTGGTTCTGGTCGAACGCGTCCGTTCCGTCGACCCACATCATCAAGCCCGCAGCCTCCACGAACCGTGGTGCAGAACAGGCAGAAGTCGCGGCTGAACGGCTCGCCGCGGACATCGGCCTCGTCGCACCGCGGGCGGACGTCCTCGACGTGGCCGGCGAGCGTGCCTACATCGTCGAGCGGTTCGACCGGGCAACGCAGCCGAACGGGATCGCGACACGGATCCACGTGGAGGACCTCACCCAGGCCCTCGGTCAGGCGGGCGCGAGCAAGTACGCCATCGGCGCGAAACCGATCATCGAGCTGTTGCTGCGGCACGACCCGACCGGCGAGGCCGCTCACACCTTCCTCAAGCAGGCAGCCTTCAACGCCGCCATCGGCAACGCCGATGCGCACGCGAAGAACTACTCCGTCCTCCTGCGGCCCACGGCGATCCAGCTCTCCCCGCTCTACGACGCCCTGCCCACCCGGCTCTGGCCCGCGTACGACGACACGCTCGCGATGCGCATCGGTGGTGCGGAGCACCCGAACGAGCTGACGCTCGACCACTGGTCGAAGCTCGCGCGCAGGTCTGGTCTCGACGTCGACCGCGCCCGCGCCGAGGTGCGCTGGGTCTACGAGGCAGTCGCTGACCGCGCCGACACCGCGTGGACGGAACTCGACGACGGCCAGGCCGAACGCATGCGTGCCCTCGTCACGGAGCAGACCAGGAAGATCACGTCTGCTGCGGTGGGCCCTGCCGGGATCGAACCGACGACATCCACGGTGTAAACGTGGCGCTCTACCAGCTGAGCTAAAGGCCCTTCCCCTCGATCCTAGACGAGTCGCCGCAGCACCCCCGCGGTGAGCGCGGTGCGCTCGACCATGCGGTCCAGGTCGACCCACTCGTGTCGCGCGTGCGCCCCGTCGCCGACCGCGCCGAGACCGTCAAGCACCGCCGCTCCGAGCGCGGCTGCGAAGTTGCCGTCGCTCGCGCCCCCGACGCTCGTCTCCGCGATGGTGAGGCCGAGTGCGGCAGCGGCCGTCTCGGCGACCCGGAACAGCTCGACGTTGCGGTCGGTCCGCGCCATCACGGGTCGGTTCCAGTCGCCCGTCACCGAGATCGACGCCGCCGGGTTCGCCGGCTCGAGACCGGCGAGGACCTCGTCGATCCGTGTCGACTCGGCATCGGACGACACCCGGACGTCGAGTGCCGCCGTCGCGGCACCGGCCCGCACGTTCGGCCGGGTGCCGCCGGTGACGACCCCGACGTTCAGCGACGTGCCCGCGTCGAGGTCGGCCGCGCCGTGGAGCGCGAGGACCACCCGGGCGAGCTCGTCGACCGCGCTGGCGCCCCCGGCCGGGTGCAGACCCGCGTGGGCCTCGACCCCGCGGATGTGGACGTCGAACAGTCCGACGCCCTTCCGTGCGGTCTTGAGCGCGCCGTCCGGGCCGGCCGAGGCCTCGAAGACCAGGACGGGGCCGGGGGTCCGTCGGACGACGTCCTCGATGACCGGGCGGGAACCGATGCTGCCGACCTCTTCGTCCCCGTTCAGGACGAGGCGGATGTTCGGCCGTGGGACACCGAGACCGTCGAGGAGCGCGACCGCGTGGGCGAACTGCACGAGCCCGGCCTTCATGTCGTAGGCGCCCGGGCCGGTCAGTCGGCTGCCGTCGATCCGCACCGGCCAGTCGGCGAGCGTGCCGGCGGCCCACACGGTGTCGTAGTGGCAGAGCACGACGACCCAGGACTCCGTCGCGTCGGGTGCCACGAGGTCACCGACGACGACGGGGCCGTGCTGCCCGGACTCGAGCAGCGTGCGCTCGGCGAAGGGGCCGACGGTGGCGGCGAGGAACCGCTCGACGTGGTCGAGCCCGACACGGAGCAGGGCGAGGTCGTCGGAGGGGGTCTCCGTCTCGACGTACGCGACGAGGTCGTCGACCATCTGCGCGCGCCGGGCGACCGCGGCCTCCAGGAGGTCGACGTCGACCACGGTGGCCGTCACCGCGCCGCCCCGACCGCCGCGACGAGGCCACGGATCCGGTCCTCGTCCATCGCGGCGCCGTCCTCGACCGCGACGATCTCGTCGACGAGCGCGCGGATGCCGGGCGTCGGGATGCCGAGCGACTCCCCGGCTTCGACGACGGGGCCGTAGTGCAGCGGCACCTCGGTCTTCCGGTGCCGGACGGCGATGTCGCGCCAGATCCCGGAGCGGGTCTTCGACTGGGTGGCGAGCCACGCGACGAGGCCGTCGAGCGCCGCGGTCGTCGCGGCGGGGTCGGCGCCGGGGGCGAACGCGCTCGGCTCGAACGCGTCGAACGGTTCCGCCGTGATGCCCTGGGCGTCGGTCACGGCGAGGACCTCGCGTGCGAGCGCGGCCATCACGTCGCGGTTGCGATCGATGAGGACACTCATGTCCTCGTCCGCCAGGGCCGTCGCCGTGAGCATCGCGCCGAAGGCCAGCTTCGACCAGAGGAAGCCGGCGACGTTGTCCGTGACGACCGGGGTCCCCCACCGGCGCAGGTCCTCCGCGAGCTGCCGGTTGCGGTCGCTCGTCCCGCCGGCGTACTCGCCGAGCGCCATCGCGCCGAGGCCACCGTCCTGCACGACACCGGGAGCGACGACGTCGGCGAACAGGTCGACGAACGCGATGACGGTGCGGTCGGCACCGACGTGGCGGGCGATCGTCGCCTCGTTGAGACCGTTCTGCAGTGACGCGACCCAGCCGTCGTCGGCGAGCCGGGGTGCGATCCAGGCCGAGGCCGGGTCGGTGGCGAGCGCCTTGACGGCGAGCAGGACCGGTCCGAGCGTGGTCGGTGCGTCGGGGTCGTCGAGGTGCCAGACCGGGAGCCGGGCCACCCGCTCGCCGTCGGCGGTCCGGAGACGGAGTCCGTCGGCGCGCACCGCGGCGACGTGGTCGGGGTCGGCGTCGACGAGCTGCACGGGGACACCGGCGGCGTCGAGGTGCACGGCGAGGGTGCCGCCGATCGCGCCGGCACCGACGATCGTGTACGGAGTGCGGTCGGTCATGCGGAGACTTCCTCTCGGGTGGTGCTGCTGCTCAGCGGCAGGTTGTGCGCGCCGGTGGACGATCCGCCGTCGACGCGCAGGATGGTCCCGGTGACCCATCCGGACTGCTCCGGGTCGGCCAGCCAGACGACGGCCTTCGCGATGTCGGACGGGTCGCCTGGTCGCCCGAGCGGGTTCGGCGACACGGCGGCGGCGTACTCGTCGCTGACGCGGTTCACCTCGCTGTCCACGACGACGAACCCCGGCGCGACGGCGTTCACCCGGATGCCGGCGGCCCCGAGCTCCAGGGCGCTCGCACGGGTCACCATCTCGAGCGCGGCCTTCGACGTGCTGTACGGAGCGGCACCGGGGCGGGCACGGAGGGCGGCACCGGAGGTGATGTTCACGACGGTGGGGGTCCGACCCACCCGGGTGGCGAGGCGGCCGAGTGCCACGGTGGCGAGCAGGGGCGCTCGGACGTTGACGTCCTGCACGGAGTCCCACGTCGCGGCGTCGAGCTCGAGGAAGGGTGTCGCCGGGTAGACACCGGCGGCGTTCACGAGGACGTCGACGGGTGCCTGCTCCCACGCGGCGGTCACGGCACGCGTCGGGGCGTCCGGGTCACGAAGGTCCGCCACGACCGTGCCGACGGCATCCGTGGAACCGATCGACCCTGCGGCCGCGGCGAGTGCGTCGGTACGATGGTCGACGAGCGTGAGCCGGTCGCCGAGGGCAGCGAACGACCGGGCCACGGCGAGCCCGATCCCGCTGGCCGCACCGGTGACGAGCACGTGCCGCGTCATCGGAGGACCTTCCCCTTCGTCTCCGGCATCGTCAGGTAGACGACGAGTCCGATCGCCGCGGCCACCGCGCAGTACACCCAGACGAGGTTCCCGTACCCGGCACCGCTCATCCAGGTGGTGATGTACGGCGCGGTACCGCCGAAGATCGCGACCGCGAGGGCGTAGGGCAGGCCGATGCCGGTCGCACGGACCTCCGGCGGGAACTGCTCGGCCATGATCACCGCGCAGTTCGCCGAGTAGCCGAGCAGGAACAGGATGCCGATGACCTGGATGATGAGCAACGACCAGAACGTGCCGCTCAGGAACGTGAACGCCGGCCACGCGAACAGCAGGAACCCGCCGGCGAAGATCGACATCGTGGGCTTGCGTCCGATCTTGTCCGACAGGATGCCGGCGAACGGCAGCAGCACGAGGAACACGACCATGGCGATCACGTTCGCGAGGAGCGCCTGGTTGAGCGGCAGCCCGGTCGTGACGTGCGCGTAGGTCGGCATGTACGAGACCCACATGTAGTAGAGCAGCGTGCCGGCGATGGTGATCCCGAACACGCGTGCGGTGGCACCCGGGTGGTCGCGGAACATCGCAACGACGGCGTTGCGCTTCGGGGCGGCCGCCTGCGCGTCGCGGTCCCGCTGGGCGGTGAAGGACTCGGTCTCCTCGACCGAGGTCCGCAGCCAGATGCCGACCAGGCCGATCAGGGCGCAGAAGACGAAGGCGGCGCGCCATCCCCAGGCGTCCAGGGCCTCGGGTGAGAGCACCGAGGTGATGATCGCGCCGATCCCGGAGGCGATCAGCACGCCCGCACCGACCGACACCTGCTGCCAGGATCCGGCGAAGGCACGGCGCTTCGGAGCGGCCGACTCGACGAGGAACGCCGACGAGGAGCCGAACTCGCCTCCCGCCGAGAAGCCCTGCACGAGTCGTGCGAGGAGCAGCACGATCGGGGCAGCGATCCCGATCGTCGCGTACCCGGGCGTGATGCCGATGACGAGCGAGGCGGCGGCCATCAGCCCGATCGTGAGCATCAGCCCCTTCTTGCGGCCGTGCCGGTCGGCGTACGCGCCGAGGACCGCTGCGCCGATCGGACGCATCACGAACCCGACCGCGAACACCGCGAGCGTCGCGAGGAGCGCCGCAGCGTCGTTGCCCGGCGGGAAGAAGTGGTGGCCGAACACCGACGAGAACGTCGTGTAGACGGCCCAGTCGATCCACTCGACCACGTTGCCGATGCCTCCGGCGATGATCGCCTTCCGGCCGCGGGCCGTGAGTCGGGTCTCGTGCACGGCGTCCGGCGCGGTGCCGGCGGCGCCGAGCCTCGGGTTGGTTGCTTCTGCTGTCATCGTTGCGTCGACTTCCTGGGTGGGAGGAACGGGGGTGCGGAACGGGTGGAGCAGCGGCCTGGAGGCGCGGGGCGGGGTCGACCCGTGCCTCCAGGCCGTCAGACGGTCGCGTCCGTGGCGGACGCACCGACCGGGTCGAGACCGCTCGCGGTCGCGACGTGCTCGGCGAGGCCGGCGTGGGTGGTGAACCAGACGTCGTCGAACGAGCGGATGTGGGCGAGGAGCGCCTCGAGGACGACGAGGCGCGACCGGTGCCCGATGAAGTGCGGGTGCATGGTGAGCTGGAAGACGCCGCCCTCGGCGCGCGCGACGTCGAACTCGTCGCGCCAGATGCGGCCCACCTCGTGCGGCGGCGTGTACGGCCGCAGCGACTGGAAGCGCTCCATCATCAGGTACGGTGCGTCGTCGCGGATCCAGTCCACCGGGATCTCGACGATGCCCGTCGGCTCGCCGCGGTGCAGGATCTCGTACGGGTCGTCGTCGGCCATCAGCGAGGAGTCGTAGCGGAAGCCGAGTTCGCGGGCGACGTCAAGCGTGGAGTCGCTGAAGTCCCACGAGGGCGTCCGGATGCCGGTCGGGCGCACACCGGTCTGGGACGTCAGCACGTCGATCGCCCGGCTCAGCAGGTCCAGCTCGTCGTCGTGGCCGAGCAGGGTGTTCCGCTCGTGGATCCAGCCGTGCACCGCGACCTCGTGGCCGTGTGCGACGTACGTCGGAGCCTCGTCGGGGCGGAGCAGCGCGCACACCGCGGGCATGTAGAACGAGGACGGGGCCTCGTAGCGGTCGAGCAGCCGGAGGATGCGCGGGACGGCTGCGCGCGCGCCGTACTCCCCCATCGCCATCCGGCCGGGCGACGTCTCGCCGTCGCGCAGTGACGGGGTCTCGTGGTCGGAGTCGAACGAGATCGCGACCGCCACACGGGCGCCGCCGGGCCAGCGGACGGGGCCCTCCGGCGGCAGCAGGTTCCGTCCGGCGCGGACCTCCTCGACGTGGCCACGCCAGGTGGGCTCGTCCCACTGCCAGGGCTGCTGGGGGTCGGACTGGGGCATGGTGTCCTCCTGAGGTGGTGGGGTCACGGGATCGCGGGGGCCGAGGCGTCGCTGGCCGGGACGAACCGGCCGTCCTCGATCCGGCTCCACATCCGTTTGACGGTGCGGAGCTGCACCGTCACGTCGACCTCGCGCACGCCGGGCAGCGCGCCCAGGACGTCGGTCGTGAAGGTGTAGACGGACGCGAAGTCGGGCAGGAACGCCTGGCCGATGAGGTTGTACCGTCCGAGCGACGCGGCGGCGTAGTGCACGGAGGGGTGACCGGCGAGCTGTGCGGCCGCGGCGGAGAGCCGGTCGGGTGCGACGGAGATCCACACCTCGAGCTCGGTCGTCCGGCCGAGCAGCGCTGGGGCCACCAGCGGGCCGATCCGGAGTCGACCGCTCTGCACCAGGTCCTCGAGGGTGCGGCGGGTGGCCGCCTCGGACCGACCGACCTCGCGTGCGAGATCGGTGAGGGGCTTCCGGCCGTCGCGCACGAGGGCCGCGAACACGGACCGCTCCTCAGCGGTGGCGTCGGCGTGCAGCGGTGCCACGCCTTCGCCCGTCGACGGATCGGGCGCGGGGGCGTTCGCGGTCGCCGATCGCGGGGCGGCCGCGAGTCCGTCGCCGGGGAACACGGTGAACGGGGCGGTGAAGGTCCGCACGATCGGCAGGGCCTCGGTCTCGACCGGACGCCCGTCGACCTCGATGGTGCTGAGGAACGCGGTCAGGTCACCGACCCGGGGCAGGACGACCTCGGCCGTGCAGTCCGCCGAGCCCGTGAGGGTCGCGGCGAACCGGACCTCGGGGCGTCGGGCGAGGGCATCCGCCAGGGCGTCGGCACGGTCGGCCCCGGACTTGATCCGGACCTTCGTGGAGACGCCGAAGCCGGCGGCGAGCACGTCCGACGCGGCGATGATCCGGACAGCCCCATCGTCGGCGAGGCGCGTCACCCGGCGCTGCGCGGTCGAGGGCGAGCAGCCCGCCAGCTCGCCGATCGCCGCCCAGGAGGCACGGCCGTCGTACGCGAGGGCACGGAGGACGGCGCGGTCGACCTCGTCGGCGGCGGTGGGACGAGCATCCGTCAAGGTCATGCCGGTTAACGTATTCCGTCACCGGAAGAGCGTCAATGCGTGTTTTGCGTCACGCACGACTCGTAACACGATGTTTTCATTCACTCGTCGTGTTTGAACCACGTGACGAGGGCCGCCCCGGTTCCCCGGGACGGCCCTCGTCGCGCACACGTGTCAGGACTGCGGCGGCGAGTAGAACTGCAGGTCGTTGCCCTCGGAGTCCTTGAACGGGAAGATCCGGCCCCAGGGGTGCTCGCTGATCTCCCCCTCGATGTCCGCTCCGCGCTGCCGCAGCTCGGCGAGTTCGTCCTCGATGGTGCCGTCCGGCTGGAAGGTGATCACCGCGCCGCCGGCGGACGAGACGCTCGCGTCCTCGCGGGCGTTCAGGCCGATCATCAGTCCGCCGACCTCGAGTTCGCTCCACTCGTCGCTCTCGTTCGTCACCGTCAGTCCGACGGTGTCGCGGTAGAACGCCACCGCACGCTGCATGTCGGTCACGGGGACCCACACGGATGCCACTCCGGATGCCATTGCCGTCTCGTCTCCGGCCGCGGGGTGCGGCCTCTGACGCCGTTGTACGCGCGGGCGCCCGGCAGCCCTCACGGCGGAGCGGCCCGTCGGTCACCGGTCCCGCAGGACCCGCTCCACGATCGCATCGAGGTCTTCGTCCGGCCGCAGGGGTCGCTCCGTGACGAAGGGCAGCGGGTCCCAGCCGCGGTACCACTCGCGCATCTGCTCGGGTGTGAACTCCGCGGCCTGTGGGCGGCTGCCGTGCCGGACCACGGTCTCGTCGAACGTCAGGTCGAAGGCGTAGAACCGTGCGTCGTCGGCAGCACCCGCGATCCGCTCGATCATCGCCGCGTACCGGTCTGCGCGGAGGATGCCCTCGAGCACGACGTGGTGCCCCGCGGCGAGGCAGTGCAGCGCGGCCGTTTCGAGGAGGGCCGCGTGCGCCATCCCGTCCGCGACGCCGGCGTCCTGGCGTTCCTTGTAGACGATCCGCCGGAAGTGGTCCTGCCCGAGGACGGCCGTGGGCCAGCCCAGCGCACGCTGCAGCGCGGCCGCGACGGTCGACTTGCCGGAGCCCGAGTTCCCACGGATCACGATCAGCACGGGGTCAGACGTCCAACCGGTACCCGAGCGCGAGGTCCTCGGCGTTCACCCCGCGGATGCCCCAGTTCACCTTCGGCGTCTCGGTGATCGTGATCTCGACGCTGTGCGGCGCGATGCCCACCTCGGCCGCGATCCGGTCGAAGAGCTGTCGGATGAGTTCCCGCTTCGCCTCCGCGGATCGGCCCTCGAACATGGAGACCTCGATGATCGTGTAGTCGTCGCCGCGGTCCTCGGGGTACACGAAGTCGGCCGCGTCGAGCCCGACGAACCGGTGGAACCGCTTCTCCGCCGGGTAGTCGAGGGCTGCCACCACCGCGCCGTGGATCGCGTCGGACAGCTGCTGCCGCCGCGCGTCGATGGAAGTCCGCCGCGCGTACACGATCACCTGCGCCATGCCGAGACCGTACCGGGCGCGACCCGGCCAGCACGAGTACCAGCTGATCCGCGCCGTCACCGGGTACCGTCACCCCCGTGAACGGAGTCGGACCCCTCGACGAAGCCGGCCGGCTGCGGCTGCTCGGTGCCGGTGTCACGGGCGCCGCGTTCGCCGTCGTCCTCGCCACCCTCGTCATCTCGTCGTGGACCGGCTCGAGCACCGCCGTCGTGGTCTCGATCGCCATCCCCGCAGCGCTCGCCGGCATCGCGATCGCCGTGGTCCTCCAGTTCCGCGAGTGGCGTGCCGAGGGCGGGTACGCCCGCTCGGTCGTCGTCCGGAACTGGATCGTGGACGGACAGGTGCCGGCCGGCGTCCCGGCGACGGAGTGGATCCCCCTCGTCCAGGCGCAGGCCGAACGCGAGGCCGCCGGCTGGGGGAAGATCATCCTCAGCACGCTGTGGATCGCGATGACCTGGTCGATGCGCGACCAGCACGGCCCGCTGATCACCACGATGCTGATCGCGCTCTGGGTCGGGCTCGGCCTCTGGAGCGCCGCCTGGGTCATCCCACGTGCCCGCGCCGCGAAGGCCTTGCTCCGGAACGGCGTCGCCACGACGAACTGACCGTCGTCCGAGCGCCGGGTGACTACGCTCACGGTCATGCAGAGTCGCACCCTCGGCCGTACCGGCCGCCCCGTGTCCGTCGTCGGCCTCGGCACCTGGCAGTTCGGCGGCGACTGGGGACCCGTCTCCGACGCCGACGCGAACGCCGTGATGGACGCGTCCGTCGAGTCCGGCGTGACCCTCTTCGACACGGCCGACGTGTACGGGGACGGCCGCAGCGAGCAGCTGATCGGTGCCTGGCGGGCGGCGAACCCCGACGTCCCGCTGACGATCACGACGAAGATGGGTCGGCGAGCGGAGCAGGTCCCCGCGAACTACGTCGCCGCGAACTTCCGCGAGTGGGTCGACCGCTCCCGCCGGAACCTCGGCCAGGACACCCTCGACCTCGTCCAGCTGCACTGCCCACCGACCGCGGTCGTCGAGGACGACGCGGTCTACGACGCCCTCGACGCGCTGGTCGCCGACGGCTCCGTCGCCGCCTACGGCGTCAGCGTCGAGACCGCCGACCAGGCGCTCGCCGCGATCGCCCGCCCGGGCGTCGCGACGGTCCAGATCATCCTCAACGCGTTCCGTCTCAAGCCGCTGGACCGCGTGCTGCCGGCCGCCCTGGAGGCACGGGTCGGCATCCTCGCGCGCGTCCCGTTGGCCTCGGGGTTGCTGTCCGGCAAGTACACGGCGGAGACCTCGTTCGCCGAGGGCGACCACCGCAACTACAACCGGCACGGCGAGGCGTTCGACCAGGGCGAGACGTTCAGCGGCGTCGACTTCGAGGACGGCGTCCGCGCTGCCCAGGCCTTCGCGGCGGCCTTGCCCGAGGGTGTGTCGGTGCCGCAGGCCGCGCTGGCGTGGATCATCGCCCAGGACGGCGTGACGGCCGCGATCCCCGGCGCCCGCAATCCCGACCAGGCTCGTTCGAACGCCGGAGCCGGTGACCTGCCCGAGGTCCCGGGCCTCGACGAGACCGTCCGTGAGCTCTACGACGAGTGGTTCCGCGCGAGCGTGCACGACAAGTGGTGAAGTCGACCGTCGTCGGGCTGGCGCTGGCGGCGCTCACCGTCCTGGCGCTGGTCGTCGGCGGGACGAACCCGGCTGTCGGCACGACCCGCTCCGCTCCCCCGTGGCCGGCTCCGACCGACCTGTCCGCGCGTGCCGACGCAGCGGGGCTGCGCAACGTCTGGGGCGAACGGCTCGCCGAGCACGTCCACACCCACCTGACGATCCTCGACGGCGACGAGCAGGTCACGGTCCCCGCGAACGTCGGACACTCGGACCGCGAACGGTTCGCGGCACAGCTCCACACCCACGACACCTCGGGCATCGTGCACGTCGAGTCGCCCACTCGGGAGACGTTCACGCTCGGGCAGTTCTTCGACGAGTGGGGCGTGCCGCTCACCGCGTGGAGGGTCGGCGGCCTCCGTGGCGAACTGACGGTGTGGGTCGACGGCCGCCGGTACATCGGCGACCCTCGTTCGATCGACCTCACGAACCGGCGTGAGATCGTGCTCGACGTCACCACGGTCGGCGAGGTCCCGCACCTGCGTCCGGCCTTCGACTGGCCGCCGCAGTACCGCTGAGGCCTGCGGCACCGTCGCGTAGCCTGCTGCCGTGAGCAGCATCCGGACCGGTACCGACCTCGCCGCCGTCGAGGACGTCATCGCCGGCATCACGGCGCACGGTGAGCGCTACCTGTCCCGGGTGTTCACCGCCCGCGAGCGTGCCGACGCCGGCGACGACCCCGAGCGCCTCGCCGCCCGGTTCGCCGGCAAGGAGGCAGTGCTGAAGCTCCTCCGCCCCGCGACCACCGATGCCGTCCCGCTCACCGACGTCGCGATCGTGCACGACGCCGCCGGAGCGCCCGTGGTCGAGCTGTCCGGAAGAGCCGCCGAGCTCGCCAGCCGGATCGGCTGCGAGACCATCGCGATCTCGCTCTCCCACGAGCGCGGGCTCGCCCTCGCGACCGCGGTCGCCCTGACCGCCTCCTGACGCCGCCGGCGCCGGCCACGACCTGCGCCGGGGCGGACTGGAGGCACGGTGCGGGGCCGACCCGCGCCTCCAGTCCGTCACGAATGGCGTCTCAGGCACGTGACGCGCCGCGTGGTCAGTCAGACACCGCGGGAGTCGCGAGACACCGCCGTTGCGCACCCCGCCTGTACGCCCGCACAGCCCCGCGGACGGCCGTGCGGTTTCGCGCACCCGCACAGCGGTTTTCCGGGCCGCCGTCCTCCTTATGGTTGCGGACATGGACCAGGACCCGACCACCTCCGCGACCCCCGTCGCACTCGCCGACCCGACGACCGAACAGGCCGTCCGGCGCGCGCTCGCCGACCACGGGCGCCTCACCGTCGACGCCATGGACGTGGCGTCGATCGCCGACCTCTACGCGCTCGGGCTGACCTCGCACGCGACCGTGAACGTCATGCTCGCGGTGGAGAACGAACTCGACGTGGAGTTCCCCGACTCCGTGCTGAACCGCTCGACCTTCGCGACGGTGGAGTCGATCACGGCCGCCGCGGAGCTGGCCTCGTGATCGTCCCGGTCCTCGAACGACCCACGGCCACGCCGCCGACGCCGACGAGCACGACCACGACGGCTCCGGACCGGTTCGCCGCCCGTACCGCGCTCGTGGCGGACATCGCCGCACGCTTCGCGGACGAGGTCGACCGCGACGCCCGACCCCCGCGCGAGGCGATCACCGCCATGAAGGAGCACGGTCTCCTCGCGGCCGCGGTGCCGACGGAGCTCGGCGGCGAGGGTGCGACCCTCGCCGAGCTGTCCGTCATAGCGACCGAGCTCGGGCGGTCCTGCGCAGCCACGGCGATGGTCTTCGCGATGCACCAGGGCCAGGTGATGGCGCTGTGGCGGCACGGCGGTGTCTCGTGCGGTGTCACCGCGATGATCGAGGCGGTCCGCGCCGGCGCGCTCGTCGCCTCGTCCACGACCGAGCGCGGCATCGGCGGCGACGCCCGCCGGAGCACCTGCGCGATCGAGCCCGACACGGCGGGACGGATCCGGCTCCGCAAGGACGCGCCCGTGATCTCGTACGCGACCGAGGCCGACGCCGTGTTCGTCACCGCACGACGGAGCCTCGACGCCGCGGCCTCCGACCAGCGGCTCGTGATCTGCCTGCCGTCGGAGACCACGCTGACGCAGACCTCGACGTGGGACACCCTCGGGCTCCGCGGCACGTGCAGCAACGGCTGGACGCTCGACGCCGAGACCCACGAGGACAACGTCCTCCGCGACGACTACGCCACGATCTCGGCCCGCACCGTCCTGCCGGTCTCGCACGTGCTGTGGGCGTCGGTGTGGCTCGGCATCGCAGCCGACGCCGCCGACCGTGCCCGTCGGGCCGTCCGGAAGCAATCCCGTGCCACGGTCGGTCAGACGCCGCCCGGGGCCCTCCGGCTCGCCGAGCTCCTCGTCGACCTGCAGGCGCTCGCGGACACGGTCCGTCACGCTGCGGCCCGGTTCGACGCCGTCGCCGACGACGGCGCGGTCCTCGAGTCGAGCAGCTACGCCCTCGCGGCCAACGCACTCAAGATCGGTGCCTCCGAACGGGTCACCGACCTCGTCACCAAGGCGATGCGGATCGTCGGCATCGCCGGCTTCGCCGCCACCGGACCGCTCAGCGTGGCCCGGCACCTCCGAGACGCCCACGGGGCCGCCGTCATGGTGAGCAACGACCGTCTCCTCCAGAACGACGCCGGACTGGCACTCATGACCGGAGCAATCCTGTGACCATCACCGAACACCCCACGACCACCACCGCCGACACCGCCGTCGCCGACACCGCCACCGCCCTCGACGCCGCTCGGGCCGCGCTGCGAGCGCGGCTGCTCGCCGACGGCGTCCTCATCGACCTCGGCTCCCCCGGCCTCTACGGGCGGACCGGCGTCTTCGAGCGCGTGTACACCGCCGTCGACGCCGCCGCCGTGCGGAGCCAGGAGGACCTCGACGCCGAGGTCCTCCGTTTCCCGCCGGTCGAGCCCCTCGCCGCGTTCGAACGCACCGACTACATCGCGTCCTTCCCGGACCTCGCCGCGTCGATCTCCGGGTTCACCGGCGACGACCGCACCCACCGCGCACTGCTGGCGGCCCGGGAGCGCGGCGAACGCTGGGAGTCGTTCCTCCAGCCGGCCGACCTCATGCTCACCCCGGCCGTCTGCCACCCGGTCTACGGCCTGGTCGGCGACACCGTCCCGCAGGAAGGCCGCTCCTTCGACATCGTCGGCGACTCCTTCCGCCGCGAGCCGTCACTCGACCCGATGCGCCTGCAGGCCTTCCACATGCACGAGTTCGTGCACATCGGCACCCCGGCGTCCGCCAAGGAACACCGCGACGGCCGGATCCCGGTGATGCGCGCGCTGCTCGAGTCGTTCGGGCTCGAGATCGACGTCGTCCCCGCGAACGACCCCTTCTTCGGTCGGGTCGGGCAGATGCTCGCGCGCAACCAGGTCGAGCAGTCCCTCAAGTTCGAGTTCGTCACCCCGGTGTACGGCCCCGACCACGAGCCCACGGCGATCAGCTCGGCCAACCTGCACGAGGACCACTTCGGCACGTCGTTCGGCATCCGGACCGCGGACGGCGAGGTCGCGCACAGCGCCTGCCTGGCCTTCGGTCTGGAGCGCATCACGATCGCCCTGTTCGCCGCCCACGGCACGGACCCCGACTCGTGGCCGACGGAGGTCCGCACGGCCCTCGCGCTGTGAGCACGCACCACGGCTGGTCGGGGTCGCCCGCGCTCCGCGTGGCGGTGCAGCTGCCGCCCGCGGCGCGCGCGGGTGTCGTGATCTGCCCGCCGCTCGGGCAGGAGGGCATCATCGCGTACCGCACGCTGCGCCTGCTGGCGGACGGCCTGGAGGCGCGTGGCGTGGCCTCGGTGCGCTACGACCCGTCCGGACGTGGAGACGCCGCGCCCGACACGCGTCCGGACGCGCAGGTCAGGTCGGCTGAGCACGCCGCAGCGTTGCTGCGGTCGGCCGGTGTCGAGCACGTGACGTTCGTCGGACTCGCGTCGGCAGCGCTCGTCGCCGCCGCTGCAGCGGCGGACGGCGACGGCCTGGTGGTCTGGGACGCCCCGGCGTCCGGTCGTGCGTGGCTGCGCGGGCAGCGCGCCCTCGCGGCCATGACGATCGGTCCGGACCGGGTGGTCGACGGCGTCGAGAGCCTCATCGGCATCGACGTGGACCCCGCCGAGGCCGACGAACTCGCAGCGCTGACGTTCGCCCCTCGGCAGGGTCCCACGGTGGCGCTGGTGCGCCCCGGCGCTCGTCCGCCGCGCGGGCTGGGCGCGGTCGACACGACCGAGGTGACCGGGAGCGCCGAGCTCCTCGACGGCTCGAGCCTCGTCGCGGTGATCCCCGGATCCGCGGTCGAGGCGGTCGTGGCGTGGGTCGACGCCTGGGCCCCGCCCGGTGCACGGCCCGTCGTGCCGCCGCTCCTGCACGAGGTCCTCGACGTCGACGCCCGAGTATCCGAGCGGATCGTGCGCTTCGGCCCGGACGACCTGTTCGCGATCGAGACGGTCGGCTCCGGCCAGTCCGAGCACGCGCCCGTGGTGGTGCTGCACAACGGCGGCGCCGAACACCGGGTCGGCGTCGCGGACTTCCAGGTCGCCCTCGCCCGGGGTCTCGCGCGCGACGGTGCCCGCGTCGTGCGGGTCGACCGTCGCGGGACCGGCGAGAGCTCCGCGGTGGCCGCGGACGAACGCGCGCTGTTCTACACGCAGGAGTGGCTCGACGACCAGTCCGCCGTCCTCGACGCGCTGGGCGCCCCGGCGGAGCAGCTCGTGCTCGTCGGGATGTGCGCCGGCGCCTGGCTCGCCGGTCGGGACACCGAGGACCCGCCACGGCTCGTCGTGGAGATCAGCCCGAACGACTACCGCCGGAACACCGCACAGCCCGGCACCTACGCGGAGGCGCTCCGCGTCGTCGCCCGTCCCTCGCCACTCCGCCTGCGGGTCCGCGGCTGGTGGAACGCACTCGTCCCGGAACCGGTGCGCGAGCGCGTTGCCCGACGCGGGAGCCACGGCGGGGTGGTCGGGCACGTCCGGCCGCTCGTCGAGCACGGCACCGACGTCGTCGTCATCGCCGCACCCGAGGACGCCGAGCTGTTCGACCGCCTCGGCGGCCGACGCGCCGAGCGCCGCTGGTCCGGCGAGGGACGGTCCGGCCGCCTGCAGGTGGTCCGCGTCGAGGACGGCGACCACGCCATGTTCTCCCCCGTGATGCGCGAGGTGACCCTCGCCGAGGTGCGCTCCCGCGTGGCCGCGGCATTCCCCGTGCACGCCTGACCGGCTCAGGCGAGGCCGAGCTCCCGGGCGACGGCGTCGGGGTGCTCGACGTGCGCGAAGTGTCCGCAGTCGTCGAGCAGGACGGTGCGCACCTGCGGCAGGAGCGCACCGAGGGCGTCGAGGTCCGACACCCGGGCGAACACGTCGTCCCGCCCGGCGACGGCCGTGACCGGGCAGACGACCGCGCGCCAACGGTCGAGGTCGTAGGTGGCGGCCGACCGTGCGGCACCGAGGAACGCGTCCGGGCGGAGCTCGTCGACGAAGGCGTCGAGGACACTCCGGTCGAGACGCAGCACGTGGGTGAACACCGGGGCCGCCAGGAGCGGGAGCAGTCCCACCCGCGCGAGTCCGCGAAGCACCGGCCGCGCCGCCTGCCGCGTCACGGCGAGCCCCGCACGGAGCAGGGTGAACGCGGGCAGCCGCACGACACCGCGCCAGGGGTGCCGCGCCGCGGCAGCGGTGGCGACCGTCGTGCCGGAGACGAGCGCGACCGAGCGCACCCGTCCGGGGACGCGCACGGCGAGGTGCATCGCGACGAACGCCCCCATCGAGTGCCCCACGACGTCGACCGTGTCGACCCCGACCGCGTCGAGCACCTCGGTCAGCACGTCGACCGCCTCGTCGATGTCGAGCGGCGCCGCGAGTGCCGGCGACGATCCCCACCCGGGCAGGTCGAGGAGCACGAGGCCCCGCCCGGTGACACCCCCGGCGGCCTGCAGCAGGGGCGTCCACGTCGACCACGAGCCCGCGACGCCGTGCAGCATCAGCAGCGGGTCGGGACCGGCCCGGTGGTGGACGACGACGGGACCGACGGCGGTCGGCACGACCGTCCGGGTGAGGGACCACCTGCCGGGGTCCGCGGACACCGGGAAGGGCGCGTAGGGGTCGACGGTGACCACGCGCTCGCGCGACCCCGTGTCGATGGCGTGCACCGTGCCTCCAGTCCGACGCGTCAGCGTCTGCCGGAGGGATTCGGAACGCTAGCCGACGGGGACTGGTGCCGTGCAGGCGGCGAGCCGGTCGAGCGCCGCCTTGTACTCCGTGACGTCCCGGGCGACGCCCGGCTCGGAGATGATCGAGGCCTTGATGCGGCCCTGCACGTCGATCACGAAGGTCGCGCGCGTGGCGAAGCCCTTCTTCTCGAGGAACACGCCGTACTCCTTGGAGACGGCGCCGTGCGGCCAGAAGTCGGCGAGCAGTTCGAAATCGTAGCCGTTCGACTCGGCGAACGACCGCAGCGTCGCCTTCGAGTCGACCGAGATGCCGATGAGTTCGACGCGCTGGTCCTGGAACATCGCGATGTTGTCCTGCAGGGCGCAGAGCTCGTTCGTGCACGTGGACGAGAACGCGAGCGGGAAGAAGACGAGGGCGACCGGGCGGGAACCGCGGAAGTCGCTGAGGCGGACGTGCTCACCGAACTGGTTCGGGAGTTCGAAGTCCGGCGCGAGTGAGCCGATCTCCAGTGCCATCAGTGCGTTGCTTCTTCCTCGGGCGTGGGGTGTGCCCGGTGTCCTCGCGCACGCACGGGTCGCGTGTGCACGATCGGCAATCGTACGCCGACGCGTCGTGAATGCAAGCACCGGTCACGTTGCGCTCCGTCAGGTGACTCGTCGGCGGTGGGGCCTAGAGTGGACTGCGGTTCCCACCGCCGGTCGCGACCCGATCGATCGGTGGACCACCTATGTCCACCACCACGAGAACGAACGAGGTCAAGGGTGACGGTGAACGACCAGGACCCGTACAGCCACGGCAGCAGCGACCAGGACCCGGAGGAGACCGCCGAGTGGCGTGAGTCCCTCGACGGCCTGGTGCAGACCCACGGCCACCAGCGTGGCCGCGAGATCATGCTGAGCCTGCTCAAGCGGTCCAAGGAACTGCACCTCGGTGTGCCGATGGTCCCGACCACGGACTACGTGAACACCATCGCGCCGGAGAACGAGCCCGAGTTCCCGGGCGACGAGGAGCTCGAGCGCCGCTACCGCCGGTGGATCCGGTGGAACGCCGCGATCACCGTGCACCGTGCGCAGCGTCCGGGCATCGCCGTGGGCGGCCACATCTCGACGTACGCGTCGAGCGCCGCCCTGTACGAGGTCGGCTACAACCACTTCTTCCGTGCGCAGGACCACGCGTCCGGTGGCGACCAGGTCTTCTTCCAGGGCCACGCCTCCCCCGGCATGTACGCCCGCGCCTACATGGAGGGGCGTCTCGGCGAGGACCAGCTCGACGGCTTCCGCCAGGAGAAGTCGCACGCCGGCGGCGGTCTGTCGTCGTACCCGCACCCGCGCCTCATGCCGCACTTCTGGCAGTTCCCGACCGTGTCGATGGGCATCGGCCCGATCAACGCGATCTACCAGGCGCAGCAGGCCAAGTACCTCTCCAACCGTGGCATCAAGGACGCCTCCGACCAGCAGGTCTGGGCGTTCCTCGGCGACGGCGAGATGGACGAGGTCGAGTCCCGCGGACAGCTCCAGGTCGCCGCGAACGACGGCCTCGACAACCTGAACTTCGTGATCAACTGCAACCTGCAGCGTCTCGACGGCCCGGTCCGCGGCAACGGCAAGATCATCCAGGAGCTCGAGGCGTTCTTCCGCGGCGCGGGCTGGAACGTCATCAAGGTCGTCTGGGGCCGCGAGTGGGACGACCTGCTCGCCCGCGACACCGATGGCGCGCTCCTCAACCTGATGAACCAGACGCCGGACGGCGACTACCAGACGTACAAGGCCGAGAACGGCGCGTACGTCCGCGAGAACTTCTTCGGGCGCGACCCGAAGGCGCTCGAGCTGGTGTCGGAGTACTCGGACGACCAGATCTGGAACCTCAAGCGCGGTGGCCACGACTACCGCAAGGTCTACGCCGCGTTCAAGGCCGCGACCGAGCACACGGGCCAGCCGACCGTCATCCTCGCGAAGACCGTCAAGGGCTACGGCCTCGGCCCGAGCTTCGAGGGCCGCAACGCGACCCACCAGATGAAGAAGCTCACGCTCGACAACCTCAAGCAGTTCCGCGACGAGATGCGCATCCCGATCTCCGACGCGCAGCTCGAGGAGAACCCCTACACGCCGCCGTACTACCACCCGGGCAACGACGACGAGGCGATCCAGTACATGCACGAGCGTCGCCGTGAACTCGGCGGCTACGTGCCGGAACGCCGGACCAAGTACACCTCGATCACCCTCCCCGAGGACTCGAAGTACCAGGTCGTGAAGAAGGGCTCCGGCAAGCAGGAGATCGCCACCACCATGGCGTTCGCCCGTCTGCTGAAGGACCTGCTGCGCTCCCCCGACTTCGGCGACCGCGTGGTGCCGATCATCCCGGACGAAGCCCGCACGTTCGGCATGGACGCGTACTTCCCCACGGCGAAGATCTACAACCCGAACGGCCAGCACTACACGTCGGTCGACCGTGAGCTCCTCCTGGCGTACAAGGAGAGCCCGCAGGGCCAGATCATCCACGTCGGCATCAACGAGGCCGGTGCCCTCGCGGCGTTCACCGCGGTCGGCACCTCGTACTCGACGCAGGGCGAGCCGCTCATCCCGGTCTACGTCTTCTACTCGATGTTCGGGTTCCAGCGCACCGGCGACGCCATCTGGGCCGCCGGTGACCAGATGACCCGTGGCTTCATGATCGGCGCCACCGCCGGTCGCACGACGCTCACGGGTGAGGGCCTGCAGCACGCCGACGGCCACTCGCTGCTCCTCGCGACGACCAACCCGGCCGTGGTGTCCTACGACCCCGCGTACGGCTACGAGATCGGCCACATCGTCCAGGCCGGCCTCGACCGGATGTACGGCACGAACGAGGACGGCTCGCCGAAGCACGCCGACCCGAACGTCATGTACTACCTGACGGTCTACAACGAGCCGATCGTCCAGCCGGCGGAGCCCGAGGGCATCGACGTGGACGGCATCGTCAAGGGCATGTACCTGCTCAAGCCGAGCGAGCACGACGGCCCCAAGGCCCAGCTGCTCGCCTCGGGTGTCGCCGTGCCGTGGATCCTCGAGGCGCAGCAGCTCCTCGCCGAGGACTGGGGCGTGTCGGCCGACGTCTGGAGCGTCACGAGCTGGGGCGAGCTGTACCGCGACGGTCTCGACGCGGAGCAGCACGCGTTCCTCAACCCGAACGAGGCCCCACGCACGCCGTACGTGACCGAGCGCCTGCTCGCGACCGAGGGTCCGGTCGTCGCCGTGAGCGACTTCATGCACCAGGTCCAGGAGCAGATCCGCCCGTTCGTGCCGACCGACTACGCCACGCTCGGCGCCGACGGCTTCGGCTTCTCGGACACCCGTCCGGCCGCTCGCCGCTTCTTCCACATCGACGGCCCCTCGGTCGTCGTGCGGACGCTGCAGCAGCTCGCCCGCCAGGGCAAGGTCGACGGCGCGCTCGTCCAGCAGGCGATCGACAAGTACCGCCTGCACGACGTGACCGCCGGCACCACGGGCAGCGCCGGCGGCGAGAGCTGATCACCCGGTGACGACACCCCGCACCGACCCTGCCGTGGGCCGGGAGAACGACCGTGAACGGGCGCTCTCCTGGCTCCGGCAGGTGTCGGGCGAACTCTCGACCGCCACCATCAAGCGGCTCGAGGACACCCTCCCGTGGTACAGCGAGATGCCACCGGGCCGCCGCTCCGCCGTGGGCCTCGTGGCGCAGGCCGGCATCACGTCCTTCATCAGCTGGCTCGAGGGCACCGCGTCGACCCCGTGGATCGCGGCCGCCGACGTGTTCGGCTCCGCGCCCCGCGAACTCCTGCGATCGGTGAGCCTGCAGCAGACGCTCCAGCTCATCCGCGTGGTCGTCACGGTCGTCGAAGAGCGCGCCAAGGACGACGAGATGCTGCAGGAGGCGATCCTCAAGTACTCACGGGACATCGCCTTCGCGGCCGCCGACGTCTACGCCCGCGCGGCCGAGGCCCGCGGTCTGTGGGACGCCAGGCTCGAAGCGCTCGTGGTCGACTCGATCCTCTCGGGCGAGTACGACGACGAACTGCCGTCCCGCATCGCCGCCCTGGGGTGGCACGGCCACGGCGAGGTCGCGGTCCTGGTCGGCAACGCCCCGAAGCAGCTCGAGGTCGACCAGATCCGCCGGACCGCCCGCCACATGGACGCCGACGTGCTCATCGGCGTGCAGGGGTCCCGGCTCGTCGTGGTGATCGGCCGGGCCACCCCGCGGGACGACGTGCCCGAGGGCGAGGAGCCCGTCTCGTTCACCGCCATCGCGCAGGCCCTGGAGCCCTCGTTCGGCGAGGGCCACCTGGTGCTCGGCAACGAGGTCCCCGGTGTGGTCGACGCCTCGACCAGCGCGAAAGGTGCCCTCGCCGGGTTCGCGGTCGCACGCGCCTGGCGCGGTGCACCCCGTCCGGCCCTCGCCGACGACCTGCTCCCCGAGCGGGCCCTTGCCGGCGATCCCCTCGCCCGGTCCGCCCTCGTGCAGCGGATCTACGTGCCGCTCAAGGACCAGTCGACCGAACTCCTGCAGACGCTCTGGTGCTACCTCGACACCGGGCGTTCGCTCGAGGCGACCGCCCGCGAGCTCTTCGTGCACCCGAACACGGTGCGCTACCGGCTGCGGCGCGTGGCGGACATCATCGGCTGGGACGCCACGCACGCGCGGGACGCCCTGATCGTGCAGTCGGCGCTCATCCTCGGCGCGATGTCCGAGTCGACCGCCGGGCGGCGTCGCATCCCGCACCGTCGGTGAGCGCCACCGCACCGCGCGCCGCCGCTAGGAAGTGCACAATGTCGGGCCGACATCGCTGTGGGAAGTCCACACGGGGCCGACACGGGTCGACAGGCAGGATTGTCCGGTGATCGTCGTCGTCGCGCCCGGACAGGGCTCCCAGACCCCCGGCTTCCTCGTCCCCTGGCTCGAGGACGCCGCCGTTCGTGACCGTGTGGGGGCGTGGTCGGAGGCCATCGGCGTCGACCTCGCGAAGCACGGCACCGAGTCCGACGCGGAGACGATCAAGGACACCGCGCTCGCGCAGCCCCTCATCGTCGCCGCCGGGCTCGTGACCGCCGACGCCCTGCTCGCCGACGGCCGCCGTGCCCTCGTGGGCGGGGTCGCCGGTCACTCGGTCGGTGAGTTCACCGCTGCCGGCGTCGCCGGGATCCTCGAGCCGACCGACGCCGTCGCCCTGGTCGCTGAGCGCGGCCGTGCGATGGCGGACGCCGCCGCGCTCGAGCCGACCGCGATGGCCGCGGTCCTCGGCGGCGACCCGGACGAGGTCGCCGCGGCGCTCGAGCAGCTCGGCCTCGTGCCCGCCAACCACAACGGCGGCGGCCAGACCGTCGTCGCCGGTGCCGCCGCAGCGATCCAGGAGCTCGCGGCGAACCCACCGGCGAAGGCCCGCGTGATCCCCCTCGCCGTCGCCGGTGCGTTCCACACCCGGTACATGGCGTCCGCCGTCGAGCGCGTCGCCCCGGTCGCGGCCGCTGCGACCGTGCAGGATCCAACCCTCCCGATCTGGACGAACGCCGACGGCTCCCGTGTCGAGGACGGCCGTCGCTTCGTCGACCTCATGGTCAACCAGATCGCGAACCCCGTGCACTGGGACGCCGTGATGGAGTCGTTCGCGGCTGCCGGTGTGACCGGGATCATCGAACTCGCACCCGCCGGTGCCCTCGTCGGCCTGGCGAAGCGCGGACTCCGCGGCACGCCGACCGTCGCCATCAAGACCCCCGACGACCTGCCCGCGGCGATCGAGCTCCTGGAGCGCGACGCCGACGCAGCGGGCCAGGAAGCAGACGCCACCGCATGACCGACCGTCCCACGCTCGCCCAGCGACGCGGCCACGAGTTCACCCGCATCCTCGCCTTCGGCGCTGCCCGCGGCGAGAACGAGGTGCCGAACGACGACCTCGTCGGCCCGATCGACTCGTCCGACGAGTGGATCCGTCAGCGCACCGGCATCATCACCCGGATGCGGGCCGGCAAGGACGTCGAGGCCGTCGACCTCGCCGAGACCGCTGCGCGCGAGGCGATCGCCAAGGCCGGCATCGAACCCTCGCAGATCGGCGTCGTGCTGGTCAGCACCGTGACCCACACCGTCGCGACGCCGTCCATGGCATCGCTGCTCGCCGAGCGCATCGGCGCGACCCCCGCGGCCGCGTACGACATCAGTGCCGCCTGCGCCGGGTACGCCTACGGCATCGCCCAGGCCGACTCGTTCATCAAGTCCGGACTCGCCGACCACGTGCTCGTCGTCGGCGCCGAGAAGCTGAGCGACGTCGTCGACCCGACCGACCGATCGATCTCCTTCCTGCTCGGTGACGGAGCCGGCGCCGCCGTCATCGGCCCGAGCGACTTCCCCGGCATCGCCCCGAGCATCTGGGGGTCCGACGGTTCGAAGTGGGACGCCATCGGCATGACGGCGACCTACAAGGAGTGGGAAGCCGGCGCACCCCGTCCGACGATGCGCCAGGCCGGCCAGACGGTCTTCCGCTGGGCCGTCTGGGAGATGGTCAAGGTCGCCCGCGAAGCCCTCGAGACCGCCGGTGTCCGGCCGGAGGACCTCGCCGCCTTCATCCCGCACCAGGCGAACATCCGCATCATCGACGAGTTCGCCAAGCAGCTCGGCCTGCCCGAGTCCGTGGTGATCGCACGTGACATCACCACCACCGGCAACACCTCCGCGGCGAGCATCCCGCTCGCCTCGCACCGCCTGCTCGAGGAGAACCCCGAGCTGTCCGGCGGCCTCGCCCTGCAGATCGGCTTCGGTGCCGGTCTGGTCTTCGGCGCCCAGGTCGTCGTCCTCCCCTAGTCCATCCCGACGAGCCTCCGGGCGCGCGCGCCGCTCGTGCCCTAGGCTGGTCCACGGTCAAACGACACCCCCCTCAAGGAGAATCCCCATGGCCCTGTCCAACGAAGAAGTCCTCGCCGGCCTGGCCGAGCTGATCAACGACGAGACCGGCATCGCGACCGACACCGTCGCAGCCGACAAGTCGTTCACCGACGACCTCGACATCGACTCCATCTCGATGATGACCATCGTCGTCAACGCCGAAGAGAAGTTCGACGTCAAGATCCCCGACGAAGAGGTCAAGAACCTCAAGACCGTCGGCGACGCCGTCGACTTCATCGTCAAGGCGCAGGCCTGACGCGAACTTCCTGAGCGCCGCGGCCCCGGCGAACCGACGGCCGCGGCGCTCATCTCGTTCCATCCACACGAAAGAACTCGTCGTTCCATGACCAACAAGACCGTCGTCGTCACCGGGATCGGTGCCATCACGCCCCTCGCCGCGACCGCCCCGGAAACGTGGGAGGCGCTGCTCGCCGGCAAGTCCGGCATCACCCGCATCGAGGATCCGCGCTACGCCGAGCTCGAACTCCCCGTCGAGTTCGCCGGCCAGGCGCGCCGGTTCCTCACCGACCAGCTCACCCGCCCGGAGACGAAGCGACTCGACCCGTCGTCGCAGCTGTCGCTCGTCGCCGCTCGCGAGGCCTGGGCCGACGCCGGCATCGACGACGAGTCCGTCGTGCCCGAGCGCCTCATCGTGGACTGGGCGACCGGCATCGGCGGCGTGAACACGCTCCTCGACGCCTGGGACACCCTGCGTGAGAAGGGCCCACGCCGCGTCATGCCGATGACGGTCCCGATGCTCATGGCGAACGGCCCGGCCGCCGCCATCGAGATGGAGTTCGGCGCCCGTGGTGGCGCCCGCACCTACCTGTCGGCGTGCGCGTCCTCGACCGAGTCCCTCGCCGAGGCCTACCGTCACGTGGCGAGCGGCGACGCCGACATCGTCATCACGGGTGGCGCCGAGGCCGCCCTGCACCCGCTGCCCCTCGCGGCCTTCGCCGCCATGCAGGCCCTCTCCCGCCGCAACGACTCCCCCGAGACTGCGTCGCGTCCGTACGACGTCACGCGCGACGGCTTCGTGCTCGGCGACGGCGCCGCGGCGCTCATCCTCGAGTCGAAGGAGCACGCCGAGGCCCGCGGCGCGAAGATCTACGCCGAGGTCGCCGGTGCCGGCATCACCTCGGACGCCTTCCACATCACCGCCCCGGACCCCGAGGGCAGCGCCGCCGCCCGTGCCGTCCTGCAGGCGCTCGAGCACGCCGGTGCCGCTCGCGAGGACGTCGTGCACGTCAACGCACACGCCACTTCGACACCGGTCGGCGACATCGCCGAGTACCACGCGATGCGCCGCGTGTTCGGCGACCACCTCGACCAGATCGTCGTGTCGGCCACGAAGGCGTCGACCGGTCACCTCCTCGGTGGTGCCGGCGCGATCGAGGCGGCCTTCACGGTGCTGGCGCTCCACAACCGCGTCGCCCCGCCGACGATCAACCTCACCGAGCAGGACCCGGAGATCGTGATGGACGTCGCCACGGCTCCGCGCGAGCTGCCGCAGGGCGACCTGCTCGCGGTGAGCAACTCGTTCGGCTTCGGTGGGCACAACGCGGTGGTCGCGTTCCGCACCGCCTGATCCGGTCCACCCCGGCCTGGAGGCCCGTCCCGCGTCGCCGGGGCGGGCCTCCGTCGTTCCGGTGACCGGCCCGGGCGCGGTGCGCTCCACTCTGCCGCGCCCGAGACGCGCCCGAGACTCGCCCGAGACTCGCGCTGGGCGACCGTTCTCGGGCCTGCGGCCGCGAGAACCGTCGCTGGGTGCGAGTCTCGCGCCCGGACGCACGAACGCCGCCCCGAGGGGCGGCGTTCGCGGCGGAGGGATCGGTGCGGGGTCAGCCGACGCGGTGGAGCCAGACGACGGGGTTGCCCTCGGCGGCGTGCCGGAAGGGCTCGAGTTCGTCGTCCCACGCCTGACCGAGCGCCAGGCGGAGCTCACGGTGGAGTTCGAGGGCGTTGCTGCCGGCGACCTCCATCGCGTAGCGGACCCGGTCCTCGGGGACGACCATGTTGCCCGTGACGTCCGTCTGGGCGTAGAAGACGCCGAGGTCCGGCGTGTGCATCCAGCGGCCGCCGTCGGACTGCGAGGTCGGCTCCTCGGTCACCTCGTAGCGGAGGTGCTCCCAGCCGCGGAGGGCAGAGGCGATCGCGGCACCGGTCCCGACCGCGCCGGTCCAGGTGAACTCGGTGCGACGGGCGCCGTCCTGCGCCGGCTGGTCGAGCCACGAGAAGTTCACGGCACGGCTCATGGCGCGACCTGCCGCCCATTCGACGTGCGGGCAGAGCGCGCGTGGTGAGGAGTGCACGTAGAGCACCCCGGTGGTCGTTCCGTTCACGATTCCTCCGATTCGTCAGGTGCGACTTCCCCATCGACCTGGACTTCGGAGTGTTCGTTCGGAACCATCGATATGCGATTGTGATGTCCTTGCGGACACGCCCATTATGCAGCCTGGGCGCTGGGAACGCCAGACACCGCGTCGGGAGTCAGTGGAAGACGTGTCCGGCGGTGTCGACCGGGTGGCGCTCCCCCGCGGTGATCGGCACCGGGATCCGGTTCTCCTCCGGCGGGATCGGGCACGCGAACTGGTACGAGAACGCGCACGGCGGCAGGACGAGCAGGTTCCAGTCGAGCTCGACCTCGGCGGCGGTGCCGGGATCGTCGAGGTACAGGAAGCGCCCCATCGAGTAGGTGCTGCCCGGTTCGTCCTCCGGGAGGGCACTCGTGGCGTCCTGCACGATGAGCTGCAGCCGCGCCGACCCCTGGAACGGTGCCGACCGGACCGCGACGAGCCGGACGGTCGTGCTGCCGAAGGCCGTCTCGATGTGCCCGGCGACCTCGAGCGGATCGCCGGCGGCGTCGAGGACGCTCCCCCGCGCCTCCAGACCGTCGATGGGTGTGTACCTGCCGGACGTGACCCAGGCGTCCGACCGGTCGAAGCGGGCGATCGCCGCAAAGCGGGTGATCGCCTCGGATGCCGGGTCCCACACGCGGAGGGTGTCGCCGGACACCGTCCCGGCGAAGCCGTCGGGGAACGCGACCGTCGACGGGACGACTGCCCCGTCACCGGCGACCAGGACCTCGCCGTCGACCGCGACACCGTCCACGACGACTCCGTCGTCAGAAGCTGCTGTGACGGTCAGGCCGCCGGGCGCCGGCGCCCAGGTGCCGGGGACGGGCCACACCGGCTGGGCGTGGTCGACGTGCTGGGCGTTCACGAGCGCCAACGGGCCACGCGGACTCGTCGCCCAGCGCGCACGGCCCGCGACGTGGTCCTGGTACGCGGTCACGACTGCTCTTGCCGCGGGTAGATGACCTTCTGCACGATGATGATCACCGACGCGGCGACGGGCAGGGCGACGAGTGCGCCGAGCACCCCGCCGATCGTGCCACCGGCCACGGCGGCGATCACGACGAGGGCGCCGGGGACCTGGACCGCGCGGGACATGATGCGCGGCGAGATCACGTACGCCTCGACCTGCATGTACACGAGGTAGTAGATCGCCGCGGCGAGGGCCGTCGCCGGCGAGGCGAACAGGCAGAGCAGCGAGATGACGATCGCCGCGGCCAGGGTGCCGACCAGCGGGATGAGCGAGCCGAGGAACGCGAACGACGCGAGCAGCACGGGCAGTGGGGCGCCGATGATGAGCAGGAACACCAGGCTCAGGATGCCGTTGATGAGCGCCTGCGAGATCTGGCCCACCACGTAACGACCGACGGCCTGGGTGATCTGCTCGCTGACGTCGATGAAGTTCTGCCGGCGCGAGGCCGGGACGAACCGGTAGGTCATCGACTTCATCCCGCGCATCGACGCGAGGAAGTAGAGCATCAGGATGATGACGATCACGGCGCCGGTGAGCCCGGACAGGATGCCGCTGCCGACCGCCAGGATCCCGCCGCCCAGGCTCAGCAGGTTGCCGGGGTTCTCGACGAAGGACTGCACCGACTGCAGCGCGTGGTCGATGTCGAACGACCCGGAGAACTGGTCGGAGAGGTTCTGGACCCACTCCTGGTTCGAGATGTCCTTGACGATGTCCGGGAAGTTCTGGATGAGGTTCGTCGCCTGCTGCACCAGGATCGGCACGACCGCGAACACCACGCCCGCGAAGGCGGCGAGAACACCGACCACGACCACCGTGATGGCGACCCAGCGCGGGACGAGGCGCTCGAGGAACGAGACCAGCGGGTCGACGCCGAGCGCCAGGAACAGCGCGACGCCGATGTAGACGAGGACTGTGGACAGCTGGTGCACGATGGAGCCCGCGACGAGGGCGACGAGCACACCGATCGCGCCCATGAAGCCGATCCGGAAGGCGTTGACGCGCACGCCAGTACCGCCACGGGTCACCTCGAACGTCACGTTCGGCGTCGGGCTGTGGTCCTCTTGCTGCGGTGTGTCGCGCTTTCTCGGCAGGTGCACGTAGGGCGGGCGGGACTTGAACCCGCGAATCGTTCGGTTATGAGCCGACTGCCTTGACCAGCTTGGCTACCGCCCCTCGCCGGGGACCGTCAGGCCACCGGCTCCCCACGATACAGCGACTCGAACGTCGAGAGCGTGCGGTTGATGTCGTGTGCTTCGATCATCGCCAAGCTGCGTTCCCGCATGGCCACGTAGTCCTCGTCGGAGGCGGTCAGCACCGCCGTCAGCCTGGCCGCGAGGTCCTGCTCGTCACCAGGCGTGAACAGGTACCCGTTGCCGTCGATCAGGTGCGGCAGCGCCATCGAGTCCGCCGCGACGACGGGGAGCCCGGAGGCCATGCCCTCGAGCGAGGAGATGCTCTGCAGTTCAGCTGTCGAGGGCATCGCGAACACCGTGGCGTTCGTGAGTGCCTGCCGCTTCACCTCGTCGGAGACGAACCCGAGGAACCGGATGCGGTCCTCGAGCCCGAGCTCCTTCGCCTGCGCCTTGAGCTTCGGGATCATCTCGCCGTCGCCGACGATGGTGAGCGTCGCCTCCAGCTCGGCGGGCAGGGCGGCGAGGGCACGGACGAGGACGTCGAGGTTCTTCTCCGGGGCGACCCGGCCGACGAAGACGATGTCGTTATGCGCCGGACGGCCCTCACGTGCCACGTACCGGGTCGCGTCGATGCCGCACGAGATCGCGAGCACGCGCTGCCCGGCGATGGCGCGGCGGAGGTAGTCCGCCGCCAGGTTCGTCGGCGTCGTGATGGTGTCGGCCAGACGGTAGGTCTTCGCGGCGTCGTTCCACGCGATCTTCAGCGCGATCGGCAGGGTGCGCTTGCCGAACGGCGTGTACTCGAGCAGGTTCTCCGGCATGAAGTGGTTCGTCGCGACGACCCGGATGCCGCGGTCGTGCGCCTCGTGCACGATGCCGCGCCCGATCACCACGTGCGACTGGATGTGCAGCACGTCGGGCTTCACGGCGTCCAGGATCGGCGCCGTCCACTTGCGGACGCTCCACGGCCAGACGAACCGCAGCCAGGCGTGCAGCGGCCACTTGTACGACTTCAGCCGGTGGACGACGAGGGTGACGCCGCGGTGCTCCTCGTCGAAGGTGCCGTAGTGGCGGCTCGACGCGGGGGCGACGACGTGGACCTCGTGCCCACGCTCGGCGAGGCCGACGGCGAGCTGCTCGGCGAAGGTGGCGGCACCGTTGACGTCCGGCGGGAAGGTGTCCGCGGCGATCAGGACACGCAGCGGTCGTCGACCCCCCGTCGCACCCGTCGGCTCGGCGGTGGCGGTGGTGGCGTCCTGTGACACGGCGGGCGTCGTCCTCTCGTGGGCGATTGCTGGTCGGTCTCCGACGGTACCGCAGGGGCCCGACGGTGTGCGTCCGCCTCGCGGCGGACCCGGCCCTACCCAGGTATGACGGGCGCCCCGGGCCCGGCCCCGGCCCGCCGGCCCGGCTGCCGCTTACGCCCGGGTCTGCGGGTGGTGCTTCGCGAGCAGGAACACACCGGTGATCGCGATGGCGGCGGCGACCACGAAGCCCGCGACCGCGATGAACGGCGCACCCGCAGCCTCGCCGAGGACGATCACGCCGATGCCGACGGCGACGATCGGGTCGATCACCGTCAGGCCCGCGATGACCAGGTCGGCCGAGCCGGCGGAGTACGCGTTCTGCACGAAGTACCCGCCGAGCGACGCCGCGACGATCACCCCGACGATCGCGAGGACCGTCAGCCAGTCGAACGTGTGGTTGACGAACCGGTTCAGCGTGACCTTCGCCAGCGTCGCCACGAAGCCGTAGAGGATGCCCGCGCCGACGATGTAGTAGAGCGCGCTCTTGTGCTTCGCCACGACCCGGAAGGACACCAGCACGAGGACGAGCACGACCGCCAGGATCACCAGGACCGTGACGAGCTGCTGCCGCGTGATGGCGCTCTCGTGGCCGACGAACGCCGCGATGCCGACGAAGATCGCGACACCGATGATGCACGTCCACACCGCCCGACGGGCGCGCCGACCGAGTGGGACGCCGGAGGACCGCGAGGAGAACCACGTGGTGATCACCAGGGCGACCGCGCCGAGCGGCTGCACGACGATGAGCGGGGCGTAGGTGATGCTCACGAGCTGCAGCACGACGGCGATGCCGAGCATGAGCGTGCCGAGCACCCAGTAGCCGCTGGACACCAGCCCGACCACGTGCCGGACGCTGAGACCCTTCGACTGCCGACCGAGACGCGCCTCGACCCGCTGCACACCACGGCTCTGGAACTGCGCACCGAGGGACAGGAACACCGCGCCGATGAGCGCGACGGGGATCATGAGCGCCTGGAACGGCGTGAGGTTCACCGCGTCCGGCAGCTGGAGGTCCGTCGTCACGCGTCGAGGCTACCGTCCCCCGCCGGATAACCTGGGTGAATGGCCGTTCTCCCGATCCGCATCACCGGCGAACCCGTCCTGCACGAGCGTGCAGCCGAGGTCACCGAGTTCGATGACGACCTCCGTTCCCTCGTCGCCGACATGTTCGAGACCATGGACCTGGCGCCGGGCGTCGGTCTCGCCGGACCCCAGGTCGGCGTCGGCAAGCGGCTCTTCGTGTACTCATGGACCGATGATGACGAGGTCCTGCACCGCGGTGTCGCCGTGAACCCCGTCCTGTGGACGACCCCCGCCGTCCCCGAGGCTGTGGAGGAGCTCGACGAGGACGAGGAGTCCGAGGGCTGCCTCTCCGTGCCGGGTGAGCGCTTCCCGCTCCGCCGGTCCGAGGCAGCGTTGCTCCGCGCCGTCGACGAGCACGGCGAGCCGTTCGAGGTCGAGGCGCACGGCTGGCTCGCCCGCATCTTCCAGCACGAGTACGACCACCTCGACGGGTACCTCTACGCCGACCGGCTCGTGCACCCCTACGGCAAGCAGGTCGCGAAGGCGATCCGCAAGAACAGCTGGGGCGGGCCGGGCAAGTCCTGGCTGCCGGGTCGCGACCACCCCGAGGGCTGACGCCGCGGGCTGACGCCCTCCGCCGAGCCTGGAGGCGCGGGTCAGCCCCGCCAGGCAGCGAGTGCGTCGCGCAGGTGGTCGGTCTCCGGATGACCGGGGCAGTACTCGAGCAGACCGGCCGCGACGTGCGCCTGGGCCGCCGAGGTCACTGCGTCCACCCACGGACCGCTCCCCCGCACGGCGCACCCGGACGCGAGCTCCTCGAGGGTCGCGTCGCCGTCGGTCGCCTGCACGGCGGCACGCTGCTGCGACGACATCTCCGTCCCGGTGATCCGCTCGGCCGTGCAGTCGGTGCGGTCGTCCTCCCACACCGCCGAGTAGGTCGTGTACGTCTCGGTGCGCTCGGACGAACCGTCCGCACACACGAACGCGAACACGATCGGCGAGGTCCCGGAGGCCGAGACCCCGGAGGTCGCTCCGGTGTCGAGGGAGTCCTCGGGCTCGGACTCCGCCCCGGTCGTGCAGCCGACGAGGCCGATCGCCGCGGCGACGACGACGCCCATGGCGAAGGCTCGGCGCACGGTGATCACCTGTGAACGCTAACAGCTTCCGCCCAAGCGTCCGCTGCGAGTCCGGCACGCGGCCGGTGCCCCGCGAGACTCGGCCCCAGCGACAGTTCTCGCGCTCCGGAGCCCGAGAAGGGTCGCCGAGCGCGAAACTCGCCCGCCGCCCGCCACTCGGCCACCCCGCACCGGGGCACACAAAAGGCCCCCACCCGAAGGTGAGGGCCTGCCTGCTCCCCGAGTTGGACTCGAACCAACAACCTGCCGGTTAACAGCCGGCTGCTCTGCCAATTGAGCTATCGAGGATCACTGTCCGCTGGCGAATGTCGTGCGAACAACGGGTAACAGCATAGCAGCAACCCGGAGGCACCCCACGCATCCGGCATGCATCCCGGGCGTGCCGCCCGCGGGAACGGGCGCGCCGCCCGCGAGACCGGGCACGCCGCGCCCGACAGGGCTCAGTACCCCGCCACCGGGTCGACGACCCCCACGAACCCCGAGCCGGCGCCACCGAGGAACGCAGCCGTGTTCAGCCGCACCCGCTCAGCGAGCAGCGGCGCCACCATCTCCGGCGTGTCGGCCTGGTGCGGCGTGATGATCGCGCCCGGCTCGTCCCACAGCGGGTGGCCGTCGGGCAGTGGCTCGGGATCGGTCACGTCGAGACCAGCGGCCCCGATGGAGCCGTCGCGCAGTGCGTCCACCAGGGCGTCGGTGTCGACGAGTCCCCCGCGGGCGATGTTCACGAGTCGTGCGGACGGCTTCATCAGCGCGAACTGCGCAGGCCCGAACAGCTTCGCCGTGCCGGACGTCATGGCGGCGGCGATCATCACCACGTCGGCATCGGGCAGGACCTCGTCGAGCTGGTCCGTGGTGACGGTACGGTCGGCACCGTCGACGGGCGACGTCGAGCGCCGCACCACGGTCACCGAGACCTCGAACGGCGCGAGCAACCGGATGTACTCCTGCGCGATCCCGCCGGCACCGATGACGACGACGTTCCGGCCGTACAGCGAGACACCCTCGGGCTCCGTCGCCCAGGAGCGCGCACGAGCACGCTTCTGCAGCACCCGGAGCGTCCCGAGGGTCAGGGCGAGCGCGTGCTCGGCGACCGGCTCGGCGTACGCCCCCTTGGCGGAGGTGAAGAGCACCCGGTCACCGTAGGACTGGATGAGCGCGGCGAAGGCGTCGACGCCGGCGAACGGCAGCTGGACCCAGCCGACGCCGGGAGCGGACTCCAACGCGTCCGACAGGCCGGCGGGGTCGCGGGGGTCGAGCCACACCAGCCCGCGGGCCTCGGCGTCCAACGGGCCGACCGTCCCCCCGGCGGACGCGACCGCGGATTCGTGCAACGACGCCGACGACGTCGTGGGCGCGATCGCGACCGGACCAGCGGCGGGCGGCGCGATCGGCAGTGCAGCACCCGCGTCCGTCACGACGGCGCGGTGCCCGCGGGCACCGGACCCCGCGCTCACGCGTTCTCCTGCCGTTCCGAACGCGGTCCGGTGCCGGCCGAGACGGGCCGGCGGGGTGCCGACGAGCGACGGGCCGGGTTCACGGCCGCGGCGACGGGGCGTCGCTTCACCGGCCGGGCCGCCGTCGCCGCGAGCGTCTTGACGTAGGGGTCGACGGGGTTGTCGAGGACCTCGTCGAAGGTGCCGAGGCCGACGAGACGGCTCTCCGCCATGATCGCCACCCGGTCGGCGAGGGCCCGGGCCTCGCGGAGGTCGCTCGACACGACGACCGCCGAGAACTGCCGGTTCCGCTGCAGGGTCGCGAGTGCCTCGAGCACCGACTGGCGCACGAGCACGTCCACGCCGCGCGCGGGTTCGTCGGCGACGAGGAGCTGCGGCTCGAGGACGAGCGCCCGGGCGAGGGCGACACGCTGCCGCTGTCCGCTCGAGAGCTCCCACGTGTTGAGCCGCATCACGCCGAGCGGCAGGTGTACGGCGTCGACCAGGCGCGCGACGATGAGGCCGGCTTCCTTCCGGTCGAAACGACGGTCGCGCACGTAGATCGGTTCGGCGATGGCCTCGCCGACGGTCAGGTCCGGGCTGAGCCGGTCGGCGCCGTCCTGCGGCAGGTAGCCGATGCGACCGCTGAGCCGTTCGGCCTTCCGCGAGGTCGTCCGCAGCCCGCGGGTCTTCTGCCCGAGCACGGTGAGTTCGCCCCCGACGATGTGTCGACGGTGGGCCCCCTCGCCCTCGCCGGTGGCGCCGAGCTGCCCCGCGATCGCCGCGGCGAACGTCGACTTGCCGGACCCCGACTCGCCGAGCACGGCGAGGATCTCCCCCTGGCGGACCGTCAGGCTGACGCCGTCGACGGCACGGATCGCGTCCGTCCCCCGTCCGCTCCGGTACTCGATCGACACGTCGTCTGCGACGACCGCCGGTCCGTTCACCGCGATCATGGGTCCCCTTCCACGCCGCCCCCTGGCGGCGGTTCGCGACGGGCCGGGTGCACCGGCCGTCGTGCGTGGTGCGGTGGAGGTGACCGCCTGGAGGCGCGGCGTGCGTCGTCGACGCACGCCGCGCCTCCAGGCTGGTCGCGTCGGGTCAGGACCCGGCTTGCTCCAGTGCCTCAAGCGTACGCCGTCGCTCGGCCTGTTCCGCTGGGTCCGGCACCGGGAGTGACGCCAGGAGTCGCTGCGTGTACGGGTGCTGCGGTGCGCCGAGGACCTCGGCCGTCGTCCCGGTCTCGACCAGGTCACCGCGGTAGAGCACCGCGATCCGGTCCGAGAGCGCGCCGACGACCGCGAGGTCGTGGCTGATGAACAGCGACGCGAACCCGAGGTCCTGCTGGAGCTCGAGGAACAGCTCGAGCACGCGTGCCTGCACCGACACGTCGAGCGCACTCGTCGGCTCGTCGGCGATGAGCAGCTTCGGACGCAACGCGATCGACCGCGCGAGCGACGCACGCTGGCGCTGGCCACCGGACAGCTCGTGCGGGTAGCGGTCGCCGTACGCTGCCGGCAGTTGCACCATCTCGAGGAGCTCGCCGACCCGCTTCCGGGCGGCTCGCGGGCTCGAAACCTCGCCGTGCACGACGAGGGGTTCGGCGACGCACTCCGAGATCGTGAGCAGCGGGTTGAACGAGGTCGCCGGGTCCTGGAAGACGAACCCGATGTCCTTGCGGTGCCGCTTGAAGTCCCGCTCGCGGTACCCGAGCATCTCGGTGCCGAGCACGCGGAGCGATCCGCCCGTGACCCGCGTCAGACCGGCCATCGCCCGGCCGATCGTGGTCTTGCCCGAGCCGGACTCCCCCACCAGGCCGAGCACCTCGCCGGGGCGGATGTCGAGGTCGACGCCCTTCACTGCCTTGAACGCGTGCGCACCGAGCCGGCCCGGGTACTCGATCTCGAGTCCCTTCGCCGACACCAGCGGTTCGACATCCGACGTGATCGCGGCGCGACGGGCGACTCCGGTCGAGGCCTCGAGCCGGGGCACGGCGGCGAGGAGCCGCTTCGTGTAGTCGGCCTTCGGGTCCGCGAAGAGCTCGCGGACCGGTGCCTCCTCGACGACCTCGCCCTGGTACATCACGGCGACCCGGTCGGCCAGGTCGGCCACCACGCCCATGTTGTGCGTGATGACCACGATCGCGGCGCCGAACTCGTCGCGGCAGCGGCGGAGCAGGTCGAGGATCTCGGCCTGCACCGTCACGTCGAGCGCCGTCGTCGGTTCGTCCGCGATGATCACCGACGGTTCGAGGGCCAGCGCGCTCGCGATCACGACGCGCTGCTTCTGCCCGCCGGAGAACTGGTGCGGGTAGTGGTCGACGCGGGTCTCCGGGTCGGGGATGCCGACGCGGCGGAGGTAGTCGATCGCCTTCGCGCGGGCCTCCTTCTTCGAGACACCGCCGTGCGCGCGGAGCCCCTCGGCGATCTGCCACCCGACCGTGAAGACCGGGTTGAGCGCTGTCGACGGTTCCTGGAACACCATCGCGCCGGCGGTGCCGCGGAGGCTCCGCAGCTTCTGCGCGCCGACCGTGACGACGTCCGTGCCGTCGAGGTAGACCGCACCGCCGAGGGTCGCCGTCTCCGGCATCAGCCGGAGGATGCTGCGGGCCGTCACGGACTTGCCGGAGCCGGACTCGCCGACGAGGGCGAGGACCTCACCGGGGCGGACGTCCAGGCTGACGCCCTTGACCGCGTCGACGGCGCCGCCGTCGGTCGCGAAGGTGACGGTGAGGTCGTCGACGACGACGACCGGTTCCGTGGTGGTGTCGGTCATGCTGCCGCCCCTTCCGTGCTGGCGGCCTGCTTGCGCGACACCAGCTGCTTCAGCCGCCGGCGCGCGCGCAGACGGGGATCGGAGATGTCGTTGAGGCTCTCGCCGATGAACGTGACGCCGAGCACGAGCACGACGATCGCGACACCCGGGAAGACACCGGTCCACCAGACGCCGCTCGCGACGTCGGACAGCGCGCGGCTGAGGTCGTAGCCCCACTCGGCGCCGCTGGTCGGGCCGATGCCGAAGCCCAGGAACCCGAGGCCCGCGAGCGTCAGGATCGCGTCGCTCGCGTTCAGCGTGAGGATCAGCGGCAGGGAGCGCGTCGAGTTGCGGAGCACGTGCCGCGTCATGATGCGCCACGGGTTCGTGCCCATCACGCGCGCCGACTCGACGAACGCCTCGTTCTTCAGGCGGACGGCCTCGGCGCGGACGACCCGGAAGTACTGCGGGACGTACACGACCGTGATCGAGATGGCCGCGGCGATGATGCCGCCGGAGTAGCTCGAGTTGCCGCCGGAGATGACGATCGAGACGACGATCGCCAGCAGCAGCGACGGGAACGCGTAGATCGCGTCCGCGACCACGACGAGCACCCGGTCGAGCCAGCCGCCGATGTAGCCGGAGACCATGCCGAGGATGACGCCGATGATGATCGACACGACGACGGCCACGATCACGACGAGCACCGCGGTGCGCGCGCCGTAGACCACACGGCTGAACACGTCGAAGCCACCGACCGTGGTACCCCAGATGTGCACGGAGCTCGGCTCGCCGGTGCGCGGGAAGCTCTGGCCGTCGGCGCCCTGCAGCTGGCCGAAGCCGTACGGGGCGATGAGCGGCGCGGCGATCGCGACGATCAGGTACAGGGCGCAGATGACCACGCCGGTGATGAGCATGGCGCGCTGCCAGCCCGTGCTCTTGCGGAGCTGGAGGACGACGGGCAGCCGCTTCCAGAGCGGCTCGTGGCGGTCGACGAGGGAGGTGTCAGCCATCTCTAGAACCTCACTCTCGGGTCGATCAGTGCCGCGACGACGTCGACGATGAAGTTCGTCACCGCGACGATCACGGCGAGCATCGCGACGATGCCCTGGACGGCGACGAAGTCGCGGGCCGACAGGTACTGGTTCAGCTCGAAGCCGAGCCCGCGCCAGCCGAAGGTGGTCTCGGTCAGGACGGACCCACCCAGGAGCATCGCGATCTGCAGCCCCATCACGGTGATGATCGGCACCAGGGCCGGCCGGAACGCGTGCGTCCGGACGAGACGGGACTCGCGGACGCCGCGGGAGCGGGCCGCGTCGACGTACTCCGACCCGAGCGACCCGATCATGTTCGCGCGCACCAGGCGGAGGAAGATGCCGGCGGTCAGCAGGCCGAGCGTCATCGCGGGCAGCACGGCGTGCGCCAGGACGTCGGTGATGATCTGGGCGTTGCCGGTCCGCAGTGCGTCGATGATGTAGATGCCGGTGGCGCCGGGGATGTTGTCGAGGACGAGTGACACCCGTGTCGAGGCGCGGTCACCGAGCGGCAGCCAGCCCAGCCAGACCGAGAAGACGAGCTTCAGCAGCAGGCCGCCGAAGAACACCGGCGTGGCGTAGGTCAGGATGGCGAGGGCGCGGAACAGCACATCGGGCCACTTGTCGCGCATGTACGCGGCGAGCATGCCGAGCGGGATGCCGAGCACCAGCGCGACGATGAGCGCGTAGAACACGAGCTCCGCGGTGGCGCCACCGTACGTGACGATGATCTCGGTGATCGGACGGTTGTCGGTCGCCGTCGTGCCGAAGTCACCGCGGACGATCTTGCCGAGGTACTCGAAGTACTGCACGAGCACGGGTCGGTCGTACCCGGCCGCGTGCAGGCGTTCCTGCAGCTGGCTCGGGGTGAGTCGACCGCCGACGGACGCGGTGATCGGGTTCCCGATGACGCGCATCAGGAAGAACACGAGCGTCACCAGGATGAAGACGGTCGGGAAGATGAGGAGGAACCGGACGAGGACGTACCGGCCGAGCCCGCCACCACTGCTCTTGGCACTGCGCTGTGCCTGTGGCTTGGTGGGGTCGGAACCGTTCACGTCCTGCGTCGCCTCGGGGGTGCTGAGGGTCACGGGGAGGGGTGCCTTTCGTGGACGTGACCAGGGGGCGTCCCTCGTGGGAACGCCCCCTGGTCGTCGTCGGTGTTACTTGGAGAGGGTCGCGTAGCGGAACTTGTACGAGGAGTCGAGCGTCAGGCCCTTGACGTCCTTGGCCGCGACGGCGACGGACTTGCCCTGGAGCAGCGGCAGCGTCGAGATCTGCGTCGCCTCACGCTCCTGCGCCTGCTCGATGAGGGTGGCGCGCTTGTCCTTGTCGGACTCCTGCTGCTCGTCGGAGATGAGCCCCTGGATCGTCGAGTCGTCGTAGTGGTTCTGGACGAAGTTGTCCTTCGTGAAGAACGGCGACAGGTAGTTGTCCGCGTCCGAGAAGTCCGGGAACCAACCGAGCTGGTACACCGGGTAGGCGTCCTTCGTGCGCTCCTGTGCGTACGTCGTGTAGACCGTCGACTGGATGTTCACGGTGAACAGGCCGGAGTTCTCGAGCTGGGTCTTGAGCTCCGCGTACTCGTCGTCCGACGTCGAACCGTAGTGGTCCGGTGCGTACTGGATGTCGAGCTGCACCTTGCCGGTGACGCCGGCCTTCGACAGCGTGTCCTTCGCCTTGTCGACGTCAGCACCGCCGTCGCCGTCGCCGTACAGCTTCTCGAACGGCTTCGCTGCGCCCGTCAGGCCGTCCGGCACCATCGAGTAGAGCGGCGAGTAGGTGTCGTTGTAGACGTCCTTCGCGAGCTTCTCGCGGTCCACGACGTCGGCGACGGCCTGGCGCACGGCGAGGGCCTTCGTCTCGTCGGCGTCCGACTGCTTCGCGCCGTAGGGCTGCGTGTTGAAGTTGAAGACCAGGTAGCGGATCTCGCCGCCGGGGCCGTCGGTGACCTTGACCTTGTCGTCCTTGCGGAGGTCGGCGATGTCGGTCGGCGTCAGCGAGCGGTACGCCACGTCGACGTCGCCCTTCTGCACGGCGAGCTTGAGGTCGGTCTCCTTGGTGTAGTAGCTGGCCGTGACCTCGTCGGTCTTCGGCTTGCCCAGGAGCCCGTCGTAGTTCTTGTTCGCCTTGTACTGGATCGTGTCGTTCTCCTTGTAGGAGCTGATCGAGTACTGGCCGGCGAACGCCTTGCCCTTGACGATGTCGGCCGCCGGCGTCAGCTTGTCGGCGGAGAACACCTGCTCGTCGACGATCGGGCCGGCGGGGCTGGAGAGCACCTGCGGCCAGGTCTGGTCGGCGTGGTCGAGGTTGAAGACGACCGTGGTGTCGTCCGGCGTGTCGATGCTCTTGAGGTTGGCGAGCAGGGACTGCGGGCCGTTCTCGTTGTTGATCTTCAGCTCGCGGTCGAACGAGAACTTGACGTCGCTCGACGTCAGGTCATGTCCGTTGGCGAACTTCAGGCCCTTCTTGAGCGTCACCGTGTACGTGGTGTCGTTCGTGAACTCGGCCTTGGTCGCGATGTCCGGCTTGACGTCCGGGCTGCCGACGGGGGTGTTCATCAGGAACGGGAAGACCTGGTTCTGCACGGCGAACGAGCCGTTGTCGTACGAACCAGCCGGGTCGAGCGAGGTGATCTTGTCGGTCGTGCCGATGCTGATGCCGTCGAGGGCGGTGTCGCTGACACTGCCGCCCGCGCAGCCGGTCAGCACCAGCGCCGTCGCTGCTGCCCCGGCGCCGAGCGCGATGCCGCGCCTGCCCCACTTCGCTGTGTGCTTCTTGAACACGGATGCCATGTTCGATGCCTCTCTTGGTGGTGAATGCAAGGGTCCTGCGCCGGAGGTGGATCGTCTGTGTGCCCGGCCAGGAACGCTCATTGCTATCACCCTGTCACGGAACTGCACGAACCGAGGGAGATTTGTTTACACCGCTGTAATGCAGGAGTGCGTCGTGTGTTGCATCATCCGTGCGTGTGATCGCGGCGCGTCGCGCACGAAAGTTGCGCGTTGCAACGGGCGGTCGTGTCGCGCTCCACCGCCCGGCGCCCCGCTCGGGTCCCCCGCTCGGGTCCCCGAGGTCGCACGAAACGCCGCTCTCGCGGGCCGGACGCGGCACGTCGTGAGACCTCGGTGAGACGCACGCGGCAAGTCGTGCGACCTCGGAAGCCGGCCCGGAGGCGCGGCACCGGCCCCCACGGCCGCCCGCCGCCGCCCGCAGAATCGTGTGTCGAGATCGCTCGAACGGCCGCTTCGACGCGACCCGACCGACGGATCGGGCGACTTCGGTGCAGCGCACGCGGCACGTCGTGCGACTTCGGGCCCGACAGCCGGCCGGCCGGCGGACTCGCTACGAAGCGGGCTCGGCGTCCGCGCGCAGCCGCATCCGCTGCGCGTCGATGTCGACGAGCTGCCGCTGGATCTCCGCCCGACGATCGGCATGCTCGTTCGGGTCCGCCCGCTGCAGCTGCCCGAGCAACGATGCCTTCCGGGCGAGCAGGTCCCGCTCGACCAGGGCCACGACGATGCTCCGGGCGTAGATCGCCAGGTCTTCGTCGGTACGGGCCGGGATCGGCGCGAGCGCGAGCTCCTGCACGAGGCCGCGGAACGGCGCTGGCACGTCCTGGAGCAACCGTTCGAGCCAGTCCCCCGCGCCGACGGCGTCGACGTTCGCGACCACTGCGTCGCGGACGACGGAGAGCATCGGCGCCGAGAACGTGGCGGCGGCTGCCAGGCCGAGCAGGGGCGCACCGACGTGCCCGGGCTGCTGCACCATCGCCATCACGGCGTCGCGTTCCATGCGCGTGATCGGGTCGTTCGGGAGGAGCCGGAGTCCGGCGACCGGTTCCTCCGGCGGGGTGACCAGCTCGCCACCCGGACCGGCCTGCCCGACCGGCACCGTGCCTCCTGTCCGGTCGTCGTGCCGCCCACCGGAGCCGGACCCGGCTCGTTGACGGGCGTTCTCGACGGCTCGGCGGACGTCGGGGATGTCCATGCCGAGCCACTTCGCGGTCTCGCGCGTGTACGCGGTCGCGAGCGTGCGGTCGCGGATGCCGGCGACGACGGGTGCCGCGTCGCGGAGCCCGGCGACGCGACCCTCGGCGGTCTCGATGTCGTGCGTCGCGAGGCGACGCCGGATGATGAACTCGAACATCGGGCGCTTGGTCTCGATGAGGCGCGTGACGGCGGAGTCGCCACGCGCGAGTCGCAGGTCGCACGGGTCGAGCCCGCCGGGCGCCACAGCGACGTACGTCTGCGAGGCGAACCGGCTCTCCTCCGCGAACGCACGGGAGGCAGCGCGCTGCCCGGCCTCGTCCGGGTCGAACGTGAAGACGATGTTGCCGAGCTGCGACAAGTCACGCCCGGCGGAGTCGCCGAGCATCGGTCGCAGCACCTTGATGTGCTCGACGCCGAACGACGTCCCGCACGTGGCCACCGCGGTCGTGATGCCCGCCAGGTGGCACGCCATCACGTCGGTGTAGCCCTCGACGATGACGACCTGCTTCTGCTTCGAGATGTCCCGTCGGGCGAGGTCGATCCCGTAGAGCACCTGGCTCTTGTGGTAGATCGGGGTCTCCGGCGTGTTGAGGTACTTCGGGCCCTTGTCGTCGTCGAGCAGCCGGCGCGCGCCGAACCCGATCGTCGCCCCGGTCACGTCGCGGATCGGCCACATCAGGCGCCCGCGGAATCGGTCGTACGGGGAACGGTCGCCCTGCCCGGCGAGCCCCGCGGCGAGGATCTCGTCCATCGAGAAACCGCGACTGCGCAGGTGCTCGCGCGTGGCGTCGTAGGACTGCGGTGCGAAGCCGACACCGAAGTGCTGCGCCGCCGCCGGGTCGAAGCCGCGCTCCCCCAGGAACTGCCGCGCGGGTTCGGCCGCCGCGGTGGTGAGCTGCGCGACGTAGAACTGCTGCGCGGCCTCGTTCGCGGCGATCAGCCGGGCGCGCTGGTTGTAGTCCGTGCGCGGACCGTCGCCCTCTTCGTAGTGGAGCGTGAAGCCGATCTTCGCGGCCATCCGCTCGACGGCTTCCTGGAAGGTGGTGTGGTCCTGCCTGATGATGAACTCGAAGACGTCGCCGTCCTCGCCGCAGCCGAAGCAGTGGTACCGACCGACCTGCGGCCGGACGTGGAACGACGGCGATCGTTCGTCGTGGAAGGGGCAGAGGCCCTTCAACGAGCCGACACCGGCGGACTTCAGGGTCACGTAGTCGCCGACGACGTCCGCGATGTTGACACGCGAGCGGACCTCGTCGATGTCGTTACGCGCGATCCTGCCAGCCACCCCTCGATCCTAGTTCGTGGCGGTGACACCGCCCGACCGAACGGGCGTCCTGTGGACGGCCCACGGCCTGGAGGCGCGGCTCGGCTCCGTCCGTCGGCGCGCGTCACCGGGGCGGTGCGCTCGACGGCATCGGGTCGCGTCCGACGCGCGGGGTGCGTCGTCGAGACGCCGGCGCTCGGGCGAGACACCGGCGCTCGTGCGAGACGCCGCCCCGCCGCCGAGACGCCGCCGGAACCGGCGGTGTCTCGCCACCTGCCGGGCGTCTCGCGGCCGGAACCGTGTCTCGATCGCCCGACACACCCCGGGACGCCCCGGACTCCGGCTCAGACCGGGATGTGGACGCTCTCGTGCTCGCCGGCCACGAGCCGCCGGTGCCACGCCAACGCGCCCTGGTCGGTCAGGCTCGCGACCTGGTCGACCACCGCACGCAGCCGCCCGGTGTCGTCGGACGCAGCACGCCAGTCGGCGGCGAACCCCGGCTCGAGGTCCGCGCTGCCGCTCGCCGCGAGGGCGTCCAGCAGTTCGGTGAGGATCCGACGCTGTTCCTCGTACACCGGCTGCCGGTCGCCCTGCGTCATCACGAACGCCGCGACGATGCCCTTCAGCACCGCGATCTCGCCGATGATCTCCGGCGGGGTCACGACCGAGGCGGCGAACCGCACGAGGGACCCCGAGGCGTAGGACTCCCGCGTCGCCGCGGTCGCGGTCCGTGCGAAGCGACCGATCAGCTGCGAGGTGAGGTTCTTCAGCCGCGCCAGGTCCCGCCGCGACCCGTCGTACGACGTCATCCACAGCGGCAGCGAGCGGAGCCGGTCGAAGGCCTCGAGCAGTTCGTCCCGGCTGAGGTCCGAGCCGACCCACGCGTGCATGGCCGACACGATGTCGTTCTCGCCGACGCGGTCTCCGAGGGCGGCGACGTCGATGAAGCCCGCGACGACGGCGTCCTCGAAGTCGTGCACCGAGTACGCGATGTCGTCGGAGAGGTCCATGACCTGCGCCTCGATGCAGCGCTGCCGCCGGGGAGCGCCCGCGCGGAGCCACTCGAAGGCGTCGTGGTCGTCGTCGTAGAAGCCGAACTTCGTGCGGCCGGACGAGGCCTCGGACACGCCCTGGGCGGCCGGCCACGGGTACTTGCAGCTCGCGTCGAGCGACGCCCGCGTGAGGTTCAGGCCGTACGGCCGGTCGTCGTCCGGTGCGTCGCCGTACACCTTCGGCTCGAGCCGGGTGAGGAGCCGCAGCGTCTGCGCGTTCCCCTCGAACCCGCCGATCCCTGCGGCCCAGGCGTTCACCGCGGTCTCGCCGTTGTGCCCGAACGGCGGGTGCCCGATGTCGTGCGCGAGGCAGGCGGTGTCCACGACGTCGGGGTCGAGGCCGAGCGAGTCGGCGAGCTCCCGGCCGACCTGGGCGACCTCGAGCGAATGCGTCAACCGGTTCCGGGCGAAGTCGAGGCCGGTCGTCGGACTGAGGACCTGGGTCTTCGCGGCGAGCCGTCGGAGCGCGCTCGAGTGCAGGAGACGCGCGCGGTCACGGGCGAAGTCGGACCGGCGGCTGCCGTGGGTCTCGGGCAGCCAGCGCTCGGCATCGGCCGGCCCGTACGAACTCGTGGCGCTCATCCGCCGCTGTGGTGCAGCTCGGCGGCGGCGAGGACCTTGCGGAACTCGCTGTCGACGTCGCGCGACTCGAGCCAGCGGTCGGGCAGGGCGGTGCGCTTCGGGTGGCCCGCACGACCTCGGGGCCCCTCGGCGTCGGCACCCGGGTAGGGCGCGTCGTGGTCGAGCTGCCCGAGCAGGTGGTCGATCTCGTCCAGGCTGGACGCCATCGCGAGCCCGGACCGGACGTCGCCGCCGATCGGGTACCCCTTGAAGTACCAGGCGACGTGCTTCCGGATGTCCCGGCAGCCGTGCTCTTCGGAACCGAAGAACTCGACGAGCAGTTCTGCGTGCCGCTTGAACGCCACCGCGACCTCGCCGAGGGTCGGCATGTAGCGCAGCCCCTCGCCGCGGAACGCCGCCGCGAGGTCGCCGAACAACCACGGCCGGCCGAGGCACCCGCGCCCGACGACCACGCCGTCGGCCCCGGTCTCGTCGACCATGCGGAGCGCGTCGGCCGCGGACCAGATGTCGCCGTTGCCGAGCACCGGGATGTCGGTGATGGTCTCCTTCAGCGTGGCGATCGCCGACCAGTCCGCGTGCCCCGAGTAGTGCTCGTTGGCGGTGCGGGCGTGCAGGGAGACCGCCGCGACGCCGGCGTCCCGCGCGATGCGGGCGGCGTCGAGGTACGTGAGGTGGTCGCTGTCGATGCCCTTGCGCATCTTCACGGTGACGGGGACGTCACCGGCGGCACGGACCGTCTTCGTGACGAGCTCCTTGAAGAGGTCGAGCTTCCACGGCAGCGCCGCGCCCCCGCCCTTCCGCGTGACCTTGGGCACCGGGCACCCGAAGTTGAGGTCGATGTGGTCTGCACGGTCCTCGCCCACCAGGATCGTCGCGGCCTCGGCCACCGTGTTCGGCTCGACGCCGTACAGCTGGATCGAGCGCGGCGTCTCCGATTCGTGGTGCTGGATGAGCTGCATCGACACGGGCGTCCGTTCGACGAGCGCGCGCGAGGTGATCATCTCGCAGACGTACAAGCCGGCGCCGTACTCGCGGCAGAGCCGGCGGTAGGCCATGTTCGTGATGCCCGCCATCGGCGCGAGCACGACCGGCACGTCGACCTCGATGGGGCCGATGCGCAGGGGCTTCGCCGGACGGGTCGCCGTCCCGGGTGCGTCAGTGATCGTCATACGTCTCCCATTCTCCCACGTCGGTGCCCGCCGGTAGCGTTCTCCACATGACGACCGACGCCACGAGCCGATTCGACACCTCCCGATTCGATGCCGATGCCACCGCCCGCGGGCTCCGGGTCGACGTGGTCGAACGCCCGGCGGCGAACTCCCTGCACGAGGCCGCAGGGCTCCTCGGCATCGAACCCGGCGACATCGTGAAGACCCTCGTCGTCAAGCGGCACGACGGCGGGTTCCTGCTCGCCCTGGTGCCCGGCGGCCGGAGCATCGCGTGGAAGAAGCTCCGCACCGTCGTCGGCGTCAACAAGCTCTCGATGCCCGACGCCACCACCGCGCTCGAGGCCTCCGGCTACGAACGCGGCACCATCACCCCGATCGGCGCGACCGGCGACCTCCCCGTCTACGCCGACGAGCGGATCGTCGGACGCCGGGTCGCACTCGGCGCCGGCCGCCACGGTGCGAGCGCCTTCGTCGCCGCCGACGACCTCATCGCGGCCTACGCCGCGACGGTCGCCGACATCACCGACGAGGAACCCGTCCGCTAGGACGCGTCAGTCGGGGACCTCGGTCCAGTCGCCCTCTGCGCCGGGGACGAAGCACGAGTCGCCTTCGCAGACCGGCGCACCGCCGGACGTGACGAGCGTGAGCAAGGCGGGGCGCGCCTCCAGGCTGTCCGGCCGGAGGCGCGGCTCGGCCCCGCCGTCGATGCGCACGTCCGTCATCGGGTCGCCTCCGCGTCGGCTGCCGCGTCCTCCGCGGCACGCTGCTGGGCGTCCGCGACGTCGGACGGCGTCGTCTCGCGGAGCGCGACGACCTGCGTGAGCACCTGCTCGAAGGCGGCCGGGTCCTGTGCACCGGAGACGCCGTACTTGCCGTCGATGACGAAGAACGGGACGCCGTTGATGCCGTACGACTGCGCCTGCGCCTGATCGGCACGGACGGCCGCGAGCTGCGCGTCGTCGCGCAGGGTGGCGAGGACCTCGTCGCGGTCGAGGCCGATCTCGGCGCCCAGGTCCGCCAGGGTGGCCTCGTCGCCGACGTGCTCACCACGCTCGAAGTAGGCGGTGAAGAGCCGCTCGACCATCTCGAGCTGCTTGCCCCGCTGCTTCGCGAGGTGGATGACCTGGTGCGCCTTCACCGTGTTGGTGTGGTGCATCGACTCGAAGTCGTAGTCGAGGCCGACGGACGCGGCGATGCCGGTGACCTGGTCGAGCATCTGCTGGGCCTGCTCGACGGGCATGCCCTTGTGGTTCGAGAGGAACTCGGCCTCGGTGCCCTCGAAGTCCACGGGGGTGTCGGGGCTCAGCTCGAAGGAGTGGTACTCGACCTCGACGGACCGGCCGGAGTCCGTCGCGGCGAAGGCGGCGACGCCGGCCTCGAACTTCCGCTTGCCGATGTAGCACCAGGGGCAGGCGATGTCCGACCAGACATCCACCTTCACGGTGTCGTTGAGAGCGCTGTCGTTCATGCTCAACGACAACGCGGCCGCGACCCGGGCATTCCCGGGCGCGACCGCGTCGTGGAGTGTGGAGCGCCTACGCGCCGAGCAGCCGCTGCGCGAGGTACCCCTGCAGCTGGTCGAGCGCCACGCGCTCCTGCGACATGGTGTCGCGCTCGCGCACGGTGACGGCCTTGTCCTCGAGGGTGTCGAAGTCGACCGTGATGCAGAACGGCGTGCCGATCTCGTCGTGGCGGCGGTACCGGCGACCGATCGCGCCGGCGTCGTCGAAGTCGACGTTCCAGTGCTTGCGCAGGTCGTCCGCGAGGCCACGGGCCACCGGCGACAGCTGCTCGTTCCGGGACAGCGGGAGCACCGCGGCCTTCACGGGCGCCAGGCGCGGGTCGAGCCGCAGGACGGTGCGCTTGTCGACGCCGCCCTTCGCGTTCGGGGCTTCGTCCTCGTGGTAGGAGTCGAGCAGGAAGGCCATGAGCGCACGGGTCAGGCCGAAGGACGGCTCGATGACGTACGGCACGTACTTCTCGTTCGCGGCCTGGTCGAAGTACCGGAGGTCCTGCCCCGACGACTCGATGTGGTTGTTGAGGTCGAAGTCCGTGCGGTTCGCGACGCCCATGAGCTCGCCCCACTCGGAGCCGGTGAAGCCGAAGCGGTACTCGATGTCGGCGGTGGCGTCGGAGTAGTGCGCCCGCTCGCCGTCCGGCACGTCGAAGCGGCGGAGGTTCTCCGGGTCGATGCCGAGGTCGGTGTAGAACGCGACCGAGTCGGCGATCCACTGCTCGTAGTGCTCCTGCGCCTCGGCCGGTGGCACGAAGTACTCGATCTCCATCTGCTCGAACTCACGGGTGCGGAAGATGAAGTTGCCGGGCGTGATCTCGTTGCGGAACGCCTTGCCGACCTGGCCGATGCCGAACGGGGGCTTCATGCGGCTGGTCGTGACGACCTGCGCGAAGTCGACGAAGATGCCCTGCGCGGTCTCGGGGCGGAGGAAGTTCAGGCCCTCTTCCGACTCGACCGGGCCGAGGTAGGTCTTGAGCATGCCGGAGAACTCACGCGGCTCGGTCCACTCGCCGCGGGTGCCGCAGTTCGGGCAGGCGATCTCGGCCATGCCGCCCTCGGGGTCGCGGCCCTTCTTCGCCACGAACGCCTCGGTCAGGTGGTCGGCGCGGAACCGGTGGTGGCAGTGCAGGCACTCCACGAGCGGGTCGGTGAAGGTCGCGACGTGGCCGGAGGCCTCCCACACCTTGCGGGGCAGGATGACGGCGGAGTCGAGGCCGACCATGTCGCCACGGCCGCGGACGAACCGCTGCCACCACTGGCGCTTGATGTTCTCCTTGAGCTCGACACCGAGGGGCCCGTAGTCCCACGCGGAACGGGATCCGCCGTAGATCTCCCCCGACTGGAAGACGAAGCCGCGGCGCTTGGCCAGGGCGATGACGCTGTCGAGACGGGAGGGCTGTGCCAAAGGGTGCTCCAGAGGTCGCCGAGCTGGGTGCTCGGTGCGGAAACGTACCGGGCAAGCGTACCGGCGTTCGCGTTGGTCTGGAGGCGCGGCTCGGCCCCGGTGGAGAACCGCCCGTCCGTCAGGCCGTTGGCGCGTCCACGGCGCCGCCGTAGCGTCGGTCGCGGCGCGCGTACTCCTCGATCGCTCCCCACAGGTCGGTGCGTCGGAAGTCCGGCCAGAGCCGGTCGAGGAACACCATCTCGGCGTACGCGGACTGCCAGAGCAGGAAGTTCGACGTGCGCTGCTCCCCCGAGCTCCGGAGGAAGAGGTCGACGTCCGGCATCTCCGGCACGTAGAGCCGTTTCGCCAGGGCCTTCTCGGTGACCTGGCTCGGCTTGAGGCGCCCGGCGGCGACGTCCTCCGCCATGGCCCGCACGGCGTCGACGATCTCGTTCCGACCGCCGTAGTTGACGCACATCGTCAGCGTGAGGACGTCGTTGCCCGCCGTCATCCGTTCGGCCTGCTCGAGCTCGTCGATGACGCTCCGCCAGAGGCGCGGTCGACGTCCAGCCCACCGCACCCGGACGCCCCACTCGTGGAGCTGGTCGCGCCGACGCCGGATGACGTCGCGGTTGAAGCCCATCAGGAACCGCACCTCCTCTGGGGAGCGCTTCCAGTTCTCCGTCGAGAACGCGTACGCCGAGATGTGCTTGACGCCGATCTGGATCCCGCCCGCGACGACGTCGAGCAACGATGCCTCGCCCGCCTTGTGCCCCTCGATGCGGGTGAGTCCGCGGCCGTTCGCCCACCGGCCGTTGCCGTCCATGACGATCGCCACGTGCTCCGGCACGAACCGGGCCGGGATCGCCGGGGGCGTCTCGCCGGTCCAGTCGATCGGGCGGAACGGCTCGGCGTCGTCGTGGCGGCGGGGGCTCATGCGGTGCGGGTTCCTTCGGCAGCGGGGTCGGGGTCGGGCACGGTCGGTGCCGGGGTGGAGGCGACGGCGCGTGCCGTGGCCTCGGGTCCGTCGTGGGTCAGCGGCACCGGCAGCGGGTGCTCCGACCGGTCGACGTGCGGCAGGGACCGGAGTGATCGTTCCAGGTGCCACTGGGCGTAGGCCGCGACCACGCCGGACGCCCGGGAGCGGGTGCGTTCGTCGGCGGCGTCGACCACCAGCCAGTCCCCCGCCAGCAACGACCCGAGCAGCTGCAGGGTGTCCGCATCGAGTCGGGGCGTGCCCGGAGGCGCGGCGTGGTCCGCCACGACGCCGCCGAGCTGCACCACGAACGCCGAGTGTGGTCCGGGCTCCCCGGTCACCGCGCAGTCCGAGAAGGACGGCGCCCACCCCGCGATGCTCATCGCCCGGAGCAGGTAGGAGTCGAGCGTCGCACTCGACACGTGCTCGCCGCGGGACAGGGAGCGCAGTGCGCCGACGAGGAGCAGGTACTGCTGGAGTCCCGCGTCCGCCTCGCTCAGGCGGTCAGCGGTCTCGACCATGGCGCTGGCCGCGGTGTACGCCCCGTAGTCGGCGACGATCTGCGCACCGTACGACCCGAGGGACTCCGCCTGGGTGACGATGTCGAGCGAACGGCCCTCGTAGAACTGGGCGTCGACGACCATGAACGGCTCCAGCCGGGACCCGAACTTCGACGCGGTCCGCCGGACGCCCTTCGCCACCGCCCGGATCTTCCCGTGCTGCCGGCTGAGCATCGTGACGATGCGGTCGGCTTCACCGAGCTTGTGGGTGCGCAACACGACGCACTCGTCCCGGTACAGCGGCATTGCTCCAGTATCCCCCTCCGCACCGACACCACGGCGCAGCGCAGCGCAGCGCAGCGCACCCTGCCATCGCGCGTGACGGGGGAAGGACCGGCCACGCACAGGAGGCGCGGTGCGGGTCGGACCCGCACCGCGCCTCCAGGAGGGGTCGCGTCTCAGGCGGAGACCAGCTCCGACGCGCCGGACGCGGCACCCGCGCGCACCGCGCGGTTCACCGCCGACACGATCGCCTTGAGCGACGCCGTCGAGATGTCGGCGTCGATCCCGACGCCCCACAGCCGCACGCCGTCGACGTCGAGCTCGACGTACGAGGCGGCCTTGGCGTCGCCGGAAGCGCTCATCGTGTGCTCCGAGTAGTCGTACAGCGTGACGTCCACGCCCTGCCCCCGCATCACGGACAAGAACGCGTCGATCGGACCGGTGCCGACGGCGTCGGCCTCGACCGCGCCCTCGTCGACGCGCATCGCGACCGAGAGCTTCGTCGTGCCGTCGAAGTCGCTCGACGTCGCGGTCTTCGTGATCTCGTACCGCCCCCACTTGTCCGACTCGTCGGCCGCGGGCAGGTACTCGTCGCGGAAGAGGTCCCAGATCCGCTCGGAGGAGAACTCGCCACCCTCCGCGTCGGTGCGCTGCTGCACGACCCCGGAGAACTCGATCTGCAGCTTGCGGGGCAGGTCGATCGCGTGGTCGGTCTTGAGCAGGTAGGCGACGCCGCCCTTGCCGGACTGCGAGTTCACGCGGATGACGGCCTCGTACGAGCGGCCGATGTCCTTCGGGTCGACGGGCAGGTACGGCACGGCCCACTCGATCTCGTCGATCGACTTGCCCGCGGCGGTGGCCTTCGCCTGCATCGCGTCGAAGCCCTTGTTGATGGCGTCCTGGTGCGACCCGCTGAACGCCGTGTACACGAGGTCGCCCGCCCACGGCTGACGCTCCGGGACCGGCAGCTGGTTGCAGTACTCGACCGTGCGCTTGATCTGGTCGATGTCCGAGAAGTCGATCTCCGGGTCGATCCCCTGCGTGAACAGGTTCATGCCGAGCGCGACGAGGTCGACGTTGCCGGTGCGCTCACCGTTGCCGAACAGGCATCCCTCGATGCGATCGGCACCGGCCATGTACCCGAGCTCGGCGGCCGCGACGGCGGTGCCGCGGTCGTTGTGCGGGTGCAGCGACAGGATGACGTCGTCGCGGTGGGCGAGGTTGCGCGACATCCACTCGATCGAGTCGGCGTAGACGTTCGGCGTCGCCATCTCGACCGTCGCCGGCAGGTTGATGATGACCTTGCGGTCGGGGGTGGGCTCGAAGACCTCGAGCACGGCGTTGCAGATCTGCACGGCGACCTCGAGCTCGGTGCCCGTGTAGGACTCCGGCGAGTACTCGTAGAAGACCTTCGTGTCGTGCTGCAGGTTCGCCTCGGCCGCACGGCACAGCTTCGCGCCGGACACCGCGATGTCGACGACGCCCTGCACGTCGGTGCGGAACACGACCTCGCGCTGCACGATCGACGTCGAGTTGTACAGGTGGACGATGGCCTGCTTCGCGCCGTCGATCGCCTCGTACGTGCGGTTGATCAGGTGCTCGCGCGCCTGGGTCAGCACCTGGATCGTGACGTCGTCGGGGATCGCGCCCTCGTCGATCAGCGAGCGGACGAAGTCGAAGTCGGTCTGCGAGGCGCTCGGGAACCCGACCTCGATCTCCTTGTAGCCCATGCGGACGAGGAGGTCGAACATGGCGCGCTTGCGTTCGGAGTCCATCGGGTCGATGAGGGCCTGGTTGCCGTCACGCAGGTCGACCGCACACCAGCGGGGCGCCTTGTCGATGCGCTTCGTCGGCCAGGTGCGGTCGGGCAGCTCGACGCGGATCTGCTCGTGGAAGGGAACGTACTTGTGGATCGGCATCCCCGAGGGGCGCTGCGTGTTCTGCATCGTTTCGTCGCTTTCGTCGCGGTGTTCGTGTGCTCTGCGTGGGTGCGGCCACGACGGACTCCGCGACGAGGTGGGCCGTTGTGTCAGGCCTCGTCGCGGCAGCGAAGGAGGAGGAGCGCCGAGTACATGTCCCGACCACCGTAGCACTGGTGTACCAGCACGGCGCAACCGTCCAGGGCGACGGTCCGTCGGTGGGGTTGGTGCGGGCGGGGAGCGGGCGGCGAGTGGACACGACACGCCGTCGGTCGTTCGTCGAAGGGGCACGATGTGCCGCCCGGCGGGCCCGAGCGCGACCTCTTGTGCCCTCTCGGCGAACGCGAGCGGCATGTCGCGCGACCGCGACCGCGACCGTGACCGCGCCCCGGCCGCACCAACGCACCGACAGGGCGGACGGGAGGCGCGGTGCCAGCTGGCACCGCGCCTCCCGTCCGTCCTGGGTCACGACCAGAGCCGGGCGTCAGTCGACCGCGAGCGCCTCGGTCGGCGGGACGCGCATCGCGCGCCGCACCGGCGCGATCGTCGCCGCGACCGCGAGGACGAGCGCCCCGAGCACGACGATCCCGATCGTGAGCGGCGGCAGCACCGGAGCCACCGGGGTGCCGAGCGACCCGAGGAGCGTCTGCCCGCCGACCCACCCGTAGAACGTGCCGAGCACGAGCCCGGTGAGGACCGCCGCGACGACCATCTGCACGGCCTCGGTCACGATCATCCGACGGACCTGCGCCCCGGTCAGCCCGAGCACACGGAGCAGCCCGAGCTCACGCCGACGCTGCAGCACCCCGAGGGCGAGTGCGTTCACGACCCCGACGGCGGCGATCACGGCGGAGAACCCGACGATCACGCTGATCACGGCGTTGAGCTGCACGAAGAAGTCCCGCATGCCCTGGACCTGTTCGGGGCTGCCACCGTCGAGCTGGCCGCGGAGCTGGGCCTCGAGCACGTGCTGCATGATGCCGAGCGCCACCGCGAACGTGACGAGCAGCGTGACCCCGATGACGAGCCCGATGGTCGCGCGGGAGGACCGCCCCGGCGCCCGCATGGCGTTCCGGCCGGCGAGCAGGACGACCGGGTCGCGGGAACCGATGCGCCCGATGAGCTGCAGGACCGGCGGCATCACGATCGTGGCACCGACGGCGACGCCCGCGAACGAGACGAAACCGCCGAGGGCCGCCGGCAGGACGGCGATCGGGGACGCCGCGCTGCCGAGGAGCCCGACGATCATGAGGAGCCCACCACCGGCCATCAGCAGGATCGACCAGACTTTCCGGGCGGTTCCGGAGCGGACGTCCTCGTGGCTGGGCTCGACGCTCGACGACAGCGCCTGGAGCGGCGTCACCGTGAGCACCCGGCGCGACCCCACCGCGAAGGCGCCCCACGTGGCGAGCACGACGGCGACGACCGGGAGCACGAGCTCCCACGGCAGCAGGGTGTACGTCGTGTCGGGCAGGAAGCCGTTGCCGCGCAGGACCACGACGAACAGCGCGGTCAGGCCGGTGCCCGCGACGGCACCGATCAGCCCGCCGAGCACCCCGACCAGGAGACCGGTGCGGGTGATCCGGGCACGCAGGGTGGCACCGGTCGCGCCGACGAGCCGCTGCAGGGCGATGATCCGCGTCTGCCCGGCGATGAGCGTCGCGCAGGTGTTGGCGGTGACGATCGCACCGACGTACAGGGCGATGCCGAGGAACAGCCATCCGACGACGGAGAGGATCGCCTTGACCGGGCCGAGCTCGGAGAGGCCGGCGGCGGCGAGGGCCTCGGTCACGATGCCCGGCGCGATGACGAGCGCCGACCCGAAGGTGGTCCCGAGTGCGGCGACGAGGACGGTGGGGGCGAAGGAGCGGATGCCGTTCACGCTGCGGCCTCCATCCCGAGCATCGTGGTGGAGATCTCGGCCGCGTCCATCGCGGGGCGGTCGCCGACGACCTGGCCGTCGGCGAGGAAGAGGATGCGGTCTGCGTTGGCGGCGGCGACCGGGTCGTGCGTCACCATGACGACGCTCTGGCCCCACTCGGTCACGGCCCCGCGGAGGATCTGCAGGACGTCGCGGCCGGTCCGGGAATCGAGTGCACCCGTCGGCTCGTCGGCCACGACCACCGCGGGACGCGAGGCCAGCGCCCGGGCGATCGCGACACGCTGCTGCTGCCCACCGGACAACTCGTGCGGCCGGTGGGTCAGACGGTTCCCGAGTCCGAGCATCTCGACGAGCCGGTCGATCCACGCGGATTCTTCGCGACTGGGCTTGTGCCCGCCGAGCAGGAACGGCAACCGGATGTTCTCGCTGACGTCGAGCGTCGGCACGAGGTTGAAGGACTGGAACACGAACCCGAGCCGACGGCGGCGGAGCTCGGTGAGCTCCTTGTCGGCCAGGCCGGTGATGTCGACGCCGTCGATCTGGATCCGGCCCGTCGACACGGGGTCGAGGCCGGCCGCGACGTGCATCAGCGTGGACTTGCCCGAACCGGACGGCCCCATCACCGCGGTGAACTCCCCTGACCCGATGTCGACGCTGACGTCGTCGAGCGCCGTCACCCGCCGGGCGGCATCGCCGTAGTGCTTGGACACGTGGTCGAGACGGATGATCGGTGCGTGGCTCGTGGTCATGCATCCACGATGACGGTCGGCAGGCACGCCCCGCGTCGGTCCGGCGGCTCCTGTGGATCGTCCGCTCGGCTCGACTCCCTGTGCAGAAGTCATCCGAGCGGATGAGGGTCACTCGGCCTTGGTCACCAGGCCGTGCTCGTGCGCGAACACGACGAGGCGCACGCGATCCCGGAGCTCGAGCTTCGTCAGGACCCGCGAGATGTGGGTCTTCACGGTCGCCTCGCTGACGTACTCGTGCTGGGCGATCTCGCTGTTGCTGAAGCCCCGCGCCGCCAGGTCGAAGATCTCCCGCTCCCGCGGTGTCAGGTCGGAGAAGGCCGCCGGCACCGATGCGGCCTGCTCGCTCGAGTCCTCGTAGCGGCGGAGCAGTTCACGCGTGGCGGACGCCGCGAACACCGCGGTCCCGGCGTGCACGGTGCGGATGGCGGCGAGCAGGAACTCCGGGTCGGCGTCCTTCAGCACGAATCCGCTCGCGCCCGCGCGGATCGCCTTGGCCGCGGCCTCGTCGAAGTCGAAGGTGGTGAGCACGAGCACCTTCGCGCCGTCCGCACCGCTGTCCTCGACGATGCGGGAGGTCGCGGTGATGCCGTCCATCACCGGCATGCGGACGTCCATGAGCACGACGTCGGGACGCCCACGGCGCACGAGTTCGACGCCCTCGGCACCGTCGCCGGCCTCACCGACGAACTGCAGGTCGGCCTGCGAGTCGATGAGCATCCGGATGCCGGTGCGGAAGAGTGCCTGGTCGTCGACGAGGGCGACGCGGATCGGGGTGTCGTTCATCGGCCGGTGTGCTCCTGGCTGGTCGGGGTGGTGCGGGGTGCGGGCATGCCGGTCGTCGGCACCAGGCCCCTGGGCATCTGTCCGCTGGCGGGGACGGTCGGCATCCGGACCGCGACCGCGAAGTCGTCGCCGCGGGGTCCTGCGGTCATCGTGCCCCCGGTCATCGTGGCACGTTCGCGCATGCCGACCAGGCCGTGTCCGGTCCCGGGGCCGCGGGTGCCGTCATCCGCCCGACGGTTGACCACGCTGATCTCGACGGTGTCCGGTCGGTACGTCAGGGCGGTGTGCACCGGAGTGCCCGGCTCTCCGTGCTTCCACGCGTTCGTCAGGCTCTCCTGCACGATCCGGTAGACCGCGAGCTGGGTGGTGGTGGGCAGTCCGGAGGGGTCGCCCTCGCGCTCGACCCGGACGTCGAGCCCGACGCCGCGCATCTCCCCCACGAGTCGTTCGATGTCGTCGATCTCGGGCGTCGGTGCGGTGCCCTGCTCGTGACGGAGGGCACCGAGGAGCTCCCGGACGTCGCCGAGGGCACGCCGCGCGGTCGTCGAGATCGTGCCGAGGGCTTCGTCGGCGATCGCGGGGTCGGCCTTGAGGGCGTACCGGGCGCCGTCCGCCTGGGCGATGACGACCGCGAGCGAGTGCGCCACGATGTCGTGCATGTCCCGCGCGATCCGCACGCGCTCCTGCTCCACGGCGACGGCGCGGTCGGCCCGGGCGGCGTCGCGTTCGGCGACGAGCTGGGCCTCGCGGCTCATGCTCGCCGACCGGCGCACCCGGCGGACGAGTCCGGCGAGCCACGGCAACAGCAGCAGGAGCAGAACGACAGCGAAGTAGGAGAACGCGACCTTGAGCGACTCCTGCGCCGGCGTCGTCGCCGTGTCGATGCCCAGCCGGGACTCGTAGTCGTCGACCCCGAGGTACACGGCGGCGATCACCGGACCGCCGATCGCCGAGACGAGGCCGGCGAACCGCACGCGACGGCTGCCGTACGCGCTCGTCGTGTACATCACGGCCGCGATGAAGACGTTCGACAGGTCGGGTTGCTGGCCGGTGACCATCTCGAAGACGGCGAACACCCAGGCGACGCCGAGCGCGAGACCCGGCGACAGCCGACGGAGCGCGAGCGCTCCGGTCATGCCGGCGACGGTGATCAGCGCGAGCGGCGAGTCCATCCCCCGCGCCGTCGCGACCAGGACGAGCGCGCCGAGGACGATCGCCACGACCACGTCGGTGACGATCTGCGCGCGCAGCATGGGACGGAACACCACACCACGGTACGGCCTGGAGGCACGGCGCGCGTCCGCCTGTGGAGTGACGTCCGGAGGCGGTCGGCTCAGAAGCCGAGGCGCCCGAGCTGCTTCGGGTCGCGCTGCCACTCCTTCGCGACCTTCACCCGGATGTTCAGGTACACGTGGCGGCCACCGAGCAGCGACTCGATCTCGACGCGGGCGCGTGACCCGACGTCCTTCAGCCGCTCACCCTTGTGGCCGATCACGATCGCCTTCTGGCTGTCGCGCTCGACGAACAGGTTGGCGAAGATGCGCAGCGGGCCGTCCGGGTCGTCGTCCTCGTCGGGCTCGACCATGTCCTCGATGACGACGGCGAGGGAGTGCGGGAGTTCGTCGCGGACGCCCTCGAGCGCGGCTTCGCGGATGAGTTCCCCGATGCGCTCCTCGTCGGTCTCCTCGGTCACGGTCGTGGCGTCGTAGAGCTGCGGCGACTCGGGCAGGAGCTTCGTGATCTCCTCGAGCAGGACCTCGAGCTGGATCCCCTTCGTGCCGGACGTCGGGATGATCGAGTCCCACTCGCGGAGCTTCGACACCGCCAGCAACTGCGCGCCGACGGCGTCCTTCGCGGTGCGGTCGATCTTCGTCACGATCGCGACCTTCTTGGCGCGCGGGTACTGGTCGAGGGTGTCGTTGATGAACTTGTCGCCGGGCCCGATCGGCTCGTTCGCCGGCACGCAGAAACCGATCACGTCGACGTCGCCGAGGGTCGACTGCACGAGGTCGTTCAAGCGCTCGCCGAGCAGCGTGCGCGGACGGTGCACGCCCGGCGTGTCCACGATGATGACCTGCCCGTTCGGCCGGTGCACGACGCCGCGGATGGCGCGGCGGGTGGTCTGCGGCTTCGACGACGTGATCGCGACCTTCTCGCCGACCAGGGCGTTCGTCAGCGTCGACTTGCCGACGTTCGGACGGCCGACGAACGAGACGAACCCGGCGCGGTAGGGCTGGGCGGCGTCGCCGGTGGCGGGCGTGGTGGTGTCGGTCATGCGTGCGGGGTTCCCGTCGTGGTGGGTGCTGCGTCCTCGAAGGCGTCCTCGACGCCGGCGAGTTCGGGCGTGCGCTCGGCGAGCACGGAGATGAGGTGGCGGCGCTTGCCCTCGACCCGGTCGGCCGTCAGCACGACGCCGGACACGGTGACGGTCTCGCCGCGGACCGCCAGGTGGCCGAGCTCCTTGGTGAGGAGGCCACCGGCGGTGTCGACGTCGTCGTCCTCGAGCTCGATGCCGAACAGGTCGCCGAGCTCGTCGACGGGGAGGCGGGCGGAGATCCGCCAGAGCCCCGGTTCGACCTCGACACGGTCGACGACGGCGCGGTCGTACTCGTCGGAGATGTCCCCGACGAGCTCCTCGATGAGGTCCTCCATCGTGACGAGCCCGGCGACGCCGCCGTACTCGTCGACGACGAGCACGAGGTGGTTCTTGGCGGCCTGCATGTGCCGCAGGGTGTCGTCCGCGGCCTTCGACTCCGGCACGAACTGGGCCGGTCGCAGCAGCGTCGTGACGCGTTCCGCGCCGGAACCCGGCCGCTCGTAGAGGGCGCGGGCGACGTCGCGGAGGTACAGCACCCCGAGCACGTCGTCGCTGTCCTTGCCGGTGACGGGCATGCGGGACACCCCGGCGGCCAGGAACTGCTCCATGCCGGCGGCCAGCGTGTCCGCCCCGTCGACGGTGAGCATGTCGGTGCGCGGCACCATGACCTCGCGCACGAGGGTGTCGCTGAACTCGAACACCGAGTGGATGAGTTCGCGGTCGTCCTGTTCGAGGACGTTGCTCTCGGTGGCCTCGTCGACGAGGGACAGCAGCTGCTCCTCGCTCGACACCGTCGAGGCGCTCCGGCCACGACCCGGCGTGACCTTGTCGCCGATCACGACGAGCAGGCCGGCGAGCGGGCCGAGGACGATCCGGACGCCCCGGACGAGGCCGCCCGTCGAGGCGATGAGCCCCTCGGCGTGCGCCCGGCCGACGCTCCGCGGGCTCGACCCGACGAGCACGAAGGACACCGCGGTCATGATCGCCGCGGCGACGATGAGCGCCACCCACCACGTGTCGAACACCATCACGAGGCCGATCGCGACGAGCACGGCAGCCGCCGTCTCGGCGAGGACCCGGAAGAAGTTCAGCGCGTTGACGTGCGCGCCGACGTCGTCACCGATCGCCTCGATCGCCCGCCGGTGCTTGCTCCCGCGCGCGATCTCGTCGAGGTCGGCGCGCGACAGCACGGAGAGTGCGGCGTCGGAGGCGGCGAGCAGACCGCCGAGGACGACCAGCACGAACGCCACCGCGAGCAGGCCGGCGACGAGCAGCATCAGTTCACCGTCCTCGGCGCTGGGCGGCGAACGCGGTGAGGATCTCGCCCTGCAGGCCGAACATCTCGGCCTTCTCGTCCGGTTCGGCGTGGTCGAACCCGAGCAGGTGCAGGATGCCGTGGCAGGTCAGCAGGAGCATCTCGTCGGTGCTCGAGTGCCCGGCGGTCTTCGCCTGCTCCTCGGCGACCTGGGGGCAGAGCACGATGTCGCCCAGCAGGCCGGCGGGCGTCGGCTCGTCCTCGGTGCCCGGGCGGAGTTCGTCCATCGGGAAGCTCAGGACGTCGGTCGGGCCGGGTTCGTCCATCCAGCGGACGTGCAGCTGCTCCATCGCGCCCTCGTCGACGAGCACGATGGCGAGCTCCGCGTCGGCGTGGACGTGCAGCGCGTCGAGTGCGAAGGCGGCGAGGCGCTGGATGGCTGCCTCGTCGACCTCGACACCGGACTCGTTGTTGAGCTCGATGCTCACCGGTTGCCTCCTCGGGCGTCGTTCTGGGGGTACGGGGAGCGTTGGCGGTCCTGCGGCGGACGCCCCCGTCGCTCGGCACGGTTCGTGCCGGCGGGGTTCGGCGTGGCAGCGCTGCCGCGGCCGCCCGGGCGGTACCCGGACTGCTCGGCGAGGCGCTCCTCGTCGTAGACGGTGTAGGCGTCGACGATGCGGCCGACGAGGGTGTGCCGGACGACGTCGTCGCTCGTGAGCCGGGAGAAGTGGATGTCCTCGACCCGGTCGAGGATCCGCGTGACGAGCCGCAGCCCGGACAGGTTGCCGGGCAGGTCGACCTGGGTGATGTCGCCGGTGACGACCATCTTCGACCCGAAGCCGAGTCGCGTCAGGAACATCTTCATCTGCTCGGGGGTGGTGTTCTGCGCCTCGTCGAGGACCACGAACGAGTCGTTGAGCGTCCGGCCGCGCATGTACGCGAGCGGTGCCACCTCGACCGTGCCTGCTGCCAGGAGCTTCGGGACCAGTTCGGGGTCCATCATCTCGTTCAGGGCGTCGTACAGCGGGCGCAGGTACGGGTCGATCTTGTCGGTGAGCGTGCCCGGCAGGAACCCGAGCCGCTCGCCGGCCTCGACCGCGGGGCGGGTGAGGATGATCCGGGTCACCTCGCGCCGCTGCAGGGCCTGCACGGCCTTCGCCATCGCCAGGTACGTCTTGCCGGTACCGGCGGGGCCGATGCCGAACGTGATGGTGTGCTCGTCGATGGCGTCGACGTAGGCGCGCTGCCCGTCGGTCTTCGGGCGCACGGACTTGCCGCGACTCGACACGATCGGCGTGCCGAAGGTGTCCGACGGCTTGCGGTCCTCGTCGAGGAGCTTCGCCGACACGGGGATGTCCGACGGGCCGATGTCCTGTCCGCGCCGGACCATGCCGACGAGTTCGTCGACCAGGGCGTTCGCGCGCGCGACGTCGCGTTCGGGTCCGGTCAGCGAGACCTCGTTGCCGCGCACGAGCACGCGGACACCGGGGTACTGCCGTTCCACGGTCTTGAGCAGTCGGTCCTGGGGGCCGAGCAGCTGCACCATGGCGATGCCGTCGACCTGGATCGAGACGGTCGACTCCGACTCGGCGGGGTCGATCGGGGAGGGTGCTGGTTCGTTAGCCGGCAAGGGTGCCTTCCTGCAGTTCACCTGCGAGTACGTGCGCGTGCACGTGGAACACGGTCTGACCGGCTGCTTCGCCGGTGTTGAAGACGAGTCGGAACTGGCCGTCGGCGCGCTCGTCGGCGATGCGCTGCGCGGTGGCGACCACGTGGGAGAGGAGGTCCGGGTCGCCTGCGGCGAGTTCGGACACGTTCGCGTACTCCTCGGTCTTGGGGATGACGAGCACGTGGACGGGGGCCTTCGGTGCGATGTCCTCGATCGCGATGACGCGGTCGTCCTCGGCGACGACGGTCGCCGGGATCTCGCGCGCGATGATCTTGGAGAAGACGCTGGGCGTGCTGGTGCTCATGGACCCATCGTAGAACGCGGGACCGACGCCGGGCCTTCCCGATCCGGGACGAGCGCGCCGACTACCAGCGCCCGAGCCGCGTCTGGAGCACGGCCAACGCCGCGGGGCCGGCGGTGGAGGTCCGGAGCACGGTGTCGCCGAGCCGGACCCGCACGGCACCCGCCGCCACCAGCCGGTCGAACTCCGAACCGTCGATCCCGCCCTCTGGTCCGACGACCAGGACGATCTCGGCGACGTCGGCCGGCGGTTCCCAGGACGACAGCCGGACGTCCCCGACGGGGTCGAGCACGAGCACCGCGCGCGACGAGTCCGATCCCGCACTGCCGGCGAGCTGCGCCGTCGTCACCGGGGCGTCCACCGCCGGCACACGCGAGCGGATCGCCTGCTTCGAGGCCTCCTGGGCGATCGCCGCCCAGCGGGACCGGCCCTTCTCGACCTTCGCGCCGTCCCACCGGGAGACACTGCGCGCGGCCGACCACGGCACGATCCGGTCGACGCCGATCTCGGTCGCCGCCTGCACCGCCATCTCGTCGCGGCCGCCCTTCGCGAGCGCCTGCACGAGCGTCAGGCTCGGTGCGGGTGCCGCGTCGACGGCGACCTCGGACACCGCCAACGACAGCGAGTCCCGCCCGAGTTCGGTCACGGTCCCGGTCACGACGGTGCCCCGGCCGTCCGACAACCGCAGGGTCTCCCCCACCCGGACCCGGGCGACGGCGACCGCGTGGCGTCCCTCTGCCCCGTCGAGCGGGACGGTGTCGCCGACCGTGACGCCGTCGAGCGAGTCGACGAGGTAGAGCGACGCCATCAGAAGTTGAAGAACCGGTCGCGGAGCTTGCCGAACATGCCCTGCTGGAACCGCGACAACTGCGGTGCCGCGGCCTTGTGCGACTTCGCGAGCTGCTCGACGAGCTGCCGTTCCTTGTGCGAGAGCTTCGTCGGCGTCACGACCTGGACGCCGATGCGCAGGTCGCCGCGCCCGTTCCCGCGCAGCTTCGTGACCCCGCGGTCCTTGAGCACGAGGACGTCGGCGCTCTGCACGCCCGGGCGGATCTCGAGCTCGACCGGACCGTCGAGCCCGTCGATCGTCGCCGTGGTGCCGAGCACGGCGTCCGTCATCGCGACCTCCAGCGTGGCGAGGAGGTCGTCGCCGTCGCGGCTGAAGACGTCGTGGTGCCGCACGCGGATCTCGAGGTACAGGTCGCCAGAGGGGCCACCGGCCGGACCGACCTCACCCTGGCCGGGCATCTGCAGCCGCAGGCCGGAGTCGACACCGGCGGGGACGTCGACCGGGACGGTGCGACGGGCACGGATGCGGCCCTGGCCCTGGCACGTCGGGCACGGGTTCGGGATGACGGTGCCGTAGCCGCGACAGGTGCCGCACGGCGCGCTCGTCACGACGTTGCCGAGCAGCGAGCGCACCTGGCGCTGGATGTGGCCCGAACCGCCGCAGATGTCACAGGTCTGGGGGCTCGTGCCGGGCGCGCAGCAGGAGCCGTTGCACGTCTCGCACAGCACGGCGGTGTCGACCTCGACGTCCTTGTGGGTGCCGAAGACGACCTCGTCGAGGTCGACGTCGATGCGGAGCAGGGCGTCCTGGCCCCGCTCGGCGCGGCTCCTCGGACCACTGCCGCGGCCGCCACCACCACCGCCGCCGAAGAACGCGTCGAAGATGTCGCTGAATCCACCGGCGCCGCCGCCGAACGGGCTGTCGGCCTGCGGTCCGGCGTCGTACCGGCGGCGCTGCTCGGGGTCGCTCAGCACGTCGTACGCGTGCGTCACGTCCTTGAAGCGCTCGGCGGCGTCCGGACTCGGGTTCACGTCCGGGTGCAGCTCGCGCGCCAGACGGCGGTACGCCTTCTTGATGTCGGCATCGGAGGCGTCCTGCTGGACGCCGAGGACGTCGTAGTGGTCTGCCACGTATCCCTCAGTCGGTTTTGGTTCGGTGCGGCGGGTGCCGCCGGGTCAATGTTCGCCCAGGAGTTTGGACAGGTACCGTGCGACGGCGCGCACGGCGGCCATGTTCGTGCCGTAGTCCATCCGGGTCGGTCCGAGCACGCCGAGGCGGGCGACCTCGCCGCGGGCCAGGTAGCCACCGGCGACGATGCTCGTGGCGTCGAGCCCGTACTCGGCGTTCTCCACACCGATCCGGGCCGCCACGGCGACGTCGTCGATCTGCATCTCACCGAACAACCGGAGCAGCGTGACCTGTTCCTCGATCGCCTCGAGCACGGGGAAGAGGCCGCCGGAGAAGTCCTGTTCGCTCTTGGCGAGGTTCGCCGCGCCGGCCATCACGAGGCGGTCCTGCCGGTTGGCGGCGACCTGTTCGATCAGCGTCGCGACGACGACCCCGGCGAGCGGTTGGGCGTCCGGGCGGATCTGCTGCGGGACGGCACGGAGCGCGGTCGAGACGTCCCGCAGCAGGAGCCCGACGGTGGCGCCGTTCACGACCGCGCGGAGTTCGGTGAGCGCGCCCTCGTCGAGCGTCACGTCGGTCTCGACCACGCGCTGCTCGACCCGGGCGGTGTCGGTGATCAGCACGACCATGAGGCGGTTGTCGCCGAGGCGCACGAGCTCGATGTGCTGCACGCGTGCACGGACCATCGACGGGTACTGCACGAGGGCGACCTGGTTGGTGAGCTGGCTGAGCAGCCGGACCGTGCGGCCGAGGACCTCGTCGAGGTCGTTCGGCGCCCCGAGGAACGTCTCGATCGCGTGCCGCTGGGCGCTGGAGAGCGGCCTGGCACCGGCGAGGTGGTCGACGAACACCCGGTAGCCCTTGTCGGTCGGCACGCGGCCGGACGAGGTGTGCGGGGCGGCGATGAGCTGTTCGTCCTCGAGCTGGGCCATGTCGTTGCGGATCGTGGCGGCACTCACCCCGAAGGCGTGCCGCTCGACGATCGTCTTCGAGCCGACCGGTTCGCGCGACGCGACGTAGTCCCGCACGATGGCCTTGAGGACCTCGAGGCTGCGTTCGCTGACCACCCGGACCCCTTCCACTCGTTCTGGCACTCGGACGTGTCGACTGCTGATCCTACGCCCGACCGCCGACGGACCGGGACTTCTGCACACCCGGTCGGTACGCTTCCCGCATGACCTACGGACAGCAGCCCGGCGGCCCGCAGCACCCCGGTGGACCGCAGTACCCCGCGGGGTACCAGCCGCCCCAGCCGATGTCGCCGGAGGACCAGCGACTCTGGGCCACGCTGACGCACATCGGCGGGATCTTCTTCAACTTCATCGCACCGCTCGTGGCGTACCTCGTCCTGCGCGACCGCGGCGGGTTCATCCGCGAGCACACCCGCGTCGCGCTGAACTTCCACATCACGATGGCGATCGCCTACGCCGTCGGCACGCTGACGGTCTGGCTCGGCATCGGCGTCCTCATCGCCCTCGCCGCCGGCGTACTGTCGCTCGTCTTCGGCATCATGGCCGCCGTCGCCGCGAACCGCGGCGAGTTCTACCGCTACCCGCTCTCCATCGAGTTCATCAAGCAGTAGGTCGACAGCCCTCAGTCGAGCAGCTCGCGGACCACCGCGTCCGCGAGCAGGCGACCCTGCAGGGTCAACTCGATCCGTCCCCGCACCGCGGCCGAGCCGTCCACGAGTCCACGTGCGATGAGCCCCGCGACCCGGCCACGGGCCTCCTGGCGGAGTTCCGCGGTGGCGAGCTCCCCACGGACGCGTGCCGCGAGCAGGACGCGCTCGACGTAGCGGGTCTCGTCGTCGAGGGTCTCGCGGCCGGCGGCCGGAGACTCCCCCGACAGCACCCGGTTCGCGTACGCGGCCGGGTGCTTCACGTTCCACCAGCGTGTGCCGGCGACCGCGGAGTGCGCACCGGGGCCGACGCCCCACCAGTCGTGCCCCTTCCAGTAGGACAGGTTGTGCCGGCTGGCGTGCTGGTCGCCACGAGACCAGTTGGAGACCTCGTACCAGGAGTACCCGGCGTCGCCGAGGACCTGGTCGGCCAGCTCGTACATGTCCGCCGCGAGGTCGTCGTCCGGCGCCGGCAGCTCGCCACGCGCGACCATCCGACCCATCGCCGTGCCGTCCTCGACGATGAGCGAGTAGGCGCTCACGTGGTCGGGCTCGCACGCCAGGGCGGCGTCGAGCGAGGTGCGCCAGTCGTCGAGGGACTCCCCCGGCGTCGAGTAGATGAGGTCGAGCGACACGTCGAGGCCCTGCTGCTTCGCGAGGTCGACGACGCCGGGCACACGCAGGGGGTCGTGGGTGCGGTCGAGTGTCGCGAGCACGTGCGGCACGGCCGACTGCATGCCGTAGCTGACCCGGTTGAACCCGCCGGCCCGCAGGGTCTCCAGGGACGCGGCGTCCACGGAGTCCGGGTTCGCCTCCGTCGTGACCTCGGCGCCCGGCAGGATCCCCCAGGTGTCGTCGATCGCGCGCAGGATCATCGCGAGGTCGGACGCCGGCAGCATCGTCGGGGTCCCGCCGCCGAAGAACACCGTGGACACAGGGCGACGGGGCACTGCCGACGCGTCGAGAACGGACGCCGCCCACTCGATCTCGCGCACGGCGTGCCCGGCGTAGTCGTCACGTCGGACCCCGCGCAGCTCGGACGCCGTGTAGGTGTTGAAGTCGCAGTAGCCGCAGCGGACCCGGCAGAACGGCACGTGCACGTACACGCCGAACGGGACGTCGCCCGCGCCGGAGGCCGGGGAGATCAAGCCGTCCGACGGTGCGGGATCAGCGATCGGGAGAGCACTCGGCATGGACTCCATTGTCCGTCATGATGGAGGCATGGAGCACCACACCGTCCCCACCACAGTGCTGTGGGACATCGACGGCACCCTCGTGATGAACGCCTCGTCGCCGGGCAACCTGTACCACCTCGCGCTCGAGCGGGCGGTGGGCCGCGACCTCGTGCTGCGGGTCGGCCACCAGCACGGCCGCACCGACGCCGGGCTGATCGCGGAGCACGTCCGTGCCCACGAACTCGACACCGACCTCATCCCCGTCGTCAGCGGGCATCTGCGCGACCTCACCGAGGAGCGGCACCGCTCCGGCGACCACCGCAGCCCGGCCCCCGGCGCGATCGCTCTGGTGAAGCGCTTCGCCGAGCTCGGGTGGCGGAACGGCCTGCTCACCGGCAACTCCGCCTACCGCGCCCGCGTGAAGCTGCAGGGCGCCGGGTTCGACGTCGACGCGTTCGACTGGGAGCACTCGTACTTCGGCGACACCGAGGTGGAGCGGACCGGCGTCACCGCCCGCGCCGCCGATGGCTTGGCGGGCACACGTGCCGTCATCGTCGGGGACACCCCGCGCGACGGTGAGGCCGCCGACGCCGTCGGGATCCCGTTCCTCGCCGTGGCGACCGGGGTCTACGACGTCGAAGCGCTGCGGGCCACCGGCGCCGTGACGATCGCCCGGAACTGCGTCGACGACGCCGCACTCATCGAGGACGCCATCGCGGCGCTCCCCCCGCTGCGTCCGGTCGACGAACGGTCCTAGTCGCCGCGGAGGGCCCCGAGGTACTTCTCCGCCATCACCTTCTGCTGGCGACGCAGCAGCGGCGCGACGAACTGCCACTTCCGGCTCGACGGCTGCGAGAACTGCCGGATCTGCAGCCACACCGAACCGTCCGGCGTCCGCTCGACGACGAACGACTCCTCGCCGGAGAGCGGGTGCCCCTCGAGCGTGCCGTACGCGAAGCCCTTGCGGTCGTTCTCGTCGATGATCGACACGACCCGGACCGGCGCGTGCACCGTCTGCCCGAACGCGTGCATCGTCAGCGTCGCACTCGTGCCCGCCGTCAGCAGCGGGGTGCCGTCCGGCGCGAACTTCTCCACCCGCGGCGTCCCGATCGAGGCGGGCGCGATCGGCACCCCCGCTTCGTCGAACGTCACCGGGTTGTAGCGGACCTCGTCGTCGTCCGGCTGGTCCTCGACCTGCACGCGGATGCCGCTGCGCTCCTGGATCTGCCAGGTCAGGGCCTGCGTGACCGCGGTCTCGAAGCGCTGGTCGCCGTGCCCGATCCGGGCGCGTGACTCGGTCGGGGTGAACCCCTCCGGCGGGTACGTCATGAGGTCGGACGCCTGGGTCGCGCCCACGGCTCCGTACGTCAGGGCGGTCCGGTAGCTGCCGCGGGAACTCATGCCGTCAGCCTACTTGCCAGCAGTGCTCACGATCGAACCGAGGTCGACGCAGCGGAGCGCTCCGCGATCCGCTTTCCGCGCACCCCGAACTGGAGGCCCGACACGCGTCCGCCACGCCCCTACCCTTGGTCCGTGCGCCGCTCCACCCCCGCCCACACGCGGTCCGTCGACCGCACGACGGCCGCGTTCGCCGTCCTGACGCTCGCGGCGTTCGGGCTCGCCGCCACGGCCCGCGCCGCGGTCGAGTGGGCCACCGCCGGCCTCGACTCCCCCGCCCGGTACGTGTCCGCGCCGCCGAGCGACTGGGACGTGTTCGACACCGCCAACGCCATCGCCGCGTTCGGGGCGTGCAGTGCGGGAGCGGGGGTCCTGCTCTTCGGGGCGACACTCGTGCTCGCGGTCCGTCGCCACCGGGCGCGCGGGCTGTCCGTGGTGCTCGGGTTCACGACGCTCGCGATGGTGATCGGCGCCGTGGTGGCGGGGTTCGCCGCTGCAGGACAGGCGGACTACGACGCGGCCGCCGGACTCGTCATCCTGCGGACCGCGCTCACCGGACTGGCTGCCGCGAGCCTCCCGGCCCTCGCCCTGGCCGCCTTGCGGACCCGCGCGCGCCGCGCGTAGCGGGCGGGATCCCGAGCTACTTCTTCTTCTCCTCGACATCGCCGGAGAGCGCCGCGATGAAGGCTTCCTGCGGGACCTCGACGCGACCCACCATCTTCATGCGCTTCTTGCCCTCCTTCTGCTTCTCGAGGAGCTTGCGCTTGCGGGTGATGTCGCCGCCGTAGCACTTCGCGAGGACGTCCTTGCGCATCGCCCGGATGCTCTCGCGGGCGATGATGCGTGCGCCGATGGCCGCCTGGATCGGGACCTCGAACTGCTGCCGCGGGATGAGCTTGCGCAGGCGCTCGGTCATGAGCGTGCCGTACGCGTACGCCTTGTCGCGGTGCACGATCGCACTGAACGCGTCGACCTGCTCGCCCTGCAGCAGGATGTCGACCTTCACGAGGTCTGCCGCCTGGTCGCCGGTGGGCTCGTAGTCGAGGGACGCGTAGCCCTGCGTCTTGCTCTTCAACTGGTCGAAGAAGTCGAAGACGATCTCACCGAGGGGCATCTCGTAGCGGATCTCGACGCGGTCCTCGCCGAGGTACTCCATCCCGAGCAGGGACCCGCGCCGTGACTGGCAGAGCTCCATGATCGCGCCGACGTAGTCCTTCGGGGCGAGGATGGCCGCGCGCACCATCGGCTCGCGGACCTCGACGATGCGGCCACCGGGGAACTCGGACGGGTTCGTGACCTCGGTCACGGTGGTGTCCTCGTTCGTCACCTCGTAGATCACGCTCGGCGCAGTGGTGATGAGGTCGAGTCCGAACTCGCGGCTCAGGCGCTCGGTGATGATCTCGAGGTGCAGCAGGCCGAGGAACCCGCAGCGGAAGCCGAACCCGAGTGCGACGGAGGTCTCTGGCTCGTACACCAGTGCGGCGTCTGAGAGCTTGAGCTTGTCGAGTGCCTCGCGCAGGTCGGGGTAGTCCGAACCGTCGATCGGGTAGAGGCCCGAGAACACCATCGGCTTCGGGTCCGTGTAGCCGGGCAGTGCCTCGGTCGCGGGCTTCTGCGCCGTCGTGACCGTGTCGCCGACCTTCGACTGGCGGACGTCCTTCACGCCGGTGATGAGGTAGCCGACCTCGCCGACCGAGAGCCCCTTCGTGGGCTTCGGCTCCGGCGACGACACACCGATCTCGAGGATCTCGTGCGTCGACTTGGTCGACATCATCTGGACCTTCTCGCGCGGGTGGATCGTGCCGTCGATCATCCGGACGTAGGTCACGACGCCGCGGTAGCTGTCGTAGACCGAGTCGAAGATCATCGCGCGGGGCGAGGCGTCGACGTCGCCGACGGGGCCGGGCACCGTGCGGACCACGCGGTCGAGGAGCTCGGGGACGCCCACACCGGTCTTGCCGGAGACGCGGAGGACGTCCTCGGGCTTGCCGCCGATGAGCTGCGCGAGCTCGGCCGCGTACTTGTCCGGCTCGGCCGCTGGCAGGTCGATCTTGTTGAGCACCGGGATGATCTCGAGGTCGTTCTCGAGCGCCAGGTAGAGGTTCGCGAGCGTCTGGGCCTCGATGCCCTGCGCGGCGTCGACGAGCAGGATCGCGCCCTCGCACGCGGCCAGCGACCGGGACACCTCGTACGAGAAGTCGACGTGTCCGGGCGTGTCGATCATGTTCAGCGCGAAGGTCTGCCCGTCGAGCTCCCACGGCATGCGCACCGCCTGGGACTTGATCGTGATGCCGCGCTCGCGCTCGATGTCCATGCGGTCGAGGTACTGGGCACGCATCGCGCGGTCCTCGACGATGCCGGTGATCTGCAGCATGCGGTCGGCCAACGTGGACTTGCCGTGGTCGATGTGCGCGATGATGCAGAAGTTGCGGATCGACTCGGCCGGAGTCGCGGCGGGCTCGAGCGGCGCGGATGCTTGTGGGCTCACGGTTCCTCAGGTGGGTCGGACGGTCGAACGATTGTCCCACGTCCGCGCGCCGGCGGCGCGCACCGCAGGCCGCCTGTGGACTGTCGTGGTGCGGTGGGCGCTGTGGTGGACCGGCCTGGAGGCACGTGGCGGGCCCGCACCGTGCCTCCAGGCCGTCAGACGGTCGCCCTGGCGGGCGCTGGCAGCGCGCCGAGGCCGCGCCGCAGGTCCGCCGGCGTCGCCGCGAGGCAGACGCGGATCCAGCCCTCGCCGGTGCGACCGAACGCGCTGCCCGGTGCGACCGCGACCCGTTCGCGGTGCAGGAAGCCGAGCGCCCACTCGGCGACGTCGCCCTGCGAGACGTGCGAGACGTCGACCCAGAGGTAGAACGCGCCGCGCGGGTCGAGGTAGCGGATGCCGGCGGCGTCGAGGACCTCCTTCGCGATGCCGAGGTTGGCGCGGTAGTGCTCACGGGCGTCCTGCACCGCGGAGTGGTCCCCCACGATCGCCGCGAGTGCCGCCCACTGGTCGGGTTCGGCGACGCAGCTGATCATCGCCTCCTGCGTGGTGCGCATGACCGGGCCGAGTCCCTTCGGCGTGACGAGGTACCCGACGCGCACCCCGGTCATCGCGTACGTCTTGCTCAACGAGAACGCGGTGAACACCCGGTCGTCCTCGTCGAGACTGGCCAGGCTGACGTGCCGGGTGCCGTAGGTGAAGTACTCGTAGACCTCGTCGCTGATCACCCAGAGGTCGTGCCGCTTCGCGAGGGCGAGGAGGTCGCGCAGGGTCTGCTCGCCGAACACCGAGCCGAGCGGGTTCGACGGCGAGTTCACGACGATCGCCCGCGTGCGTTCGGTGATGCTCGCCTCGAGGGCCTGCAGGTCGGGCTCGAAGCCGTGAGCGGGCGACAGCTGGTACGGCACCGGCGTCGCCCCGATGATGTGGGCGTTCATCGTGAAGGTCGTGTAGCCCGGATCCGGCACGAGGACCTCGTCGCCCGGGGACAGCACGAGCGTCATCGCCTGGAACAGCGCCTGCGTCGCGCCGATCGTCATCCAGATCTGCTCGACGTCGACCTCGATCCGGTTCTCGCGGCGCAGCTTCTCGCGGATGGCCTCACGGAGGGGTGCGATGCCGCCGTTCGGCGTGTAGTCCGTGCGGTCCTCCGACCAGGCGCGGCGGGCGGCTTCGCCGATGTGCGGGGCGACCGGGACGTCGGGTTCGCCGATGACGAGCATCGCGACGTCGGTCCCGTCCTGCTGCAGGACCGCGGCCTGCTCGAACACCCGGCGGATTCCGGAGGCGGGCACGGTCTCGATCCGGGGTGCGAGGGATGGCATGCTCGTCACGGTAGCGAATCCGTGTTGCGGTGCGGTTTCCCGGCGTTTCGGTGCTTTGGTCCTGCCCGGTCGGCCTGGTAACGTAGATGGCTGGACTTCCGCGTTCCGTCGCCCACGGGTGGAACGCGATGCGACCAAGGGCCCCTCTACCCAGCGGTCGCGACCACCCGTCAGAGACAACAGGAGCAACACATGGCGAACATCAAGTCGCAGATCAAGCGCATCAAGACCAACCTCAAGGCCCAGGAGCGCAACAAGGCCTACCGTTCGGAGCTCAAGACGGTCATCCGTCACACGAACGAGGCCGTCGTCGCCGGCGACAAGGACAAGGCCGTCGCGGCCCTGACCCTCGCCTCGAAGAAGCTCGACAAGGCCGTGAGCAAGGGCGTCATCCACAAGAACCAGGCCGCGAACCGCAAGTCGGCCATCGCGAAGAAGGTCGCGTCGCTCTGACGCACTGACCTGCTGACGAAGGCCCCGCACCGTTCGGTGCGGGGCCTTCGTCGTGTGCGGGGCGGGGTGCGCGCGGGGGCGGGGGCGTGAGATGCCACTATTCGTCACGCTCGGTGTCTCCGGCCGGCACCTTCTGCCCCCTCGGCGAAGCTGAGCGGCATGTTCCGCCCGCTCGGCGAGCAGCCCGGGCGTCCGGGCTACCCGGCCAGCCCGGCGCCCGGCGCCCGGGGCGAACTCGACGAGGTCGCACGAAGTGCCGCGGACAGCCGACTCACGCGGCAGGTTGCGCGACCTCGGCGAACAGCACGTGGCATGTCGTGCGACCTCGACCGGCGAGCAGGCGAGTCTCGGACGGGTCAGCGGGCCTCGCCGCGCCGGGCGATCGTCCGGACCATGACCTCGAGTGCGTAGTGGGCGTCCCGCGAGCCACCCTTCACCGCGGTGTCCGCCTCGGCGATGCTGATGATGGCGTTGGCCAACCCGGCCTCGCTCCACCCGGCGACGTCACGCTGTGCCCGCTGCACCTGCCACGGCGCCATCCCGAGCGCCGACGCAGCCTGCCCGCTCGGCCCCCGGAACGCGCTGACCTTCGCCATCGTGCGGACCTTGCTCGCGAAGGCGGCGACGATCGGGACCGGGGCCTCGCCCGTCGACAGGGCGTGCCGAAGCTCGACGATCGCCGGTGCCGATCGGCCCGCGAGTGCGATGTCGGCCACCTTGAAGGCGTTCGTCTCGACGCGACCGCCGTAGTACTTGTCGACGACCTTGTCCGTGATCTCCTCGGCCTCGTCCGCGAGGAGCTGCCGGCACGCAGCCGCGAGTTCGGCCAGGTCGTCGGCGAACGCGGCGACGAGGATGCGGACCGCCGAGGGCGCGATCTTCCGCCGGGCTGCCCGGAACTCGGCCTGGACGAAGTCGATGCGGTCGGTCTCGCGCTTGAGCTCGTCGCACTGCACCTCGATCCCGCCACCGACACCGCTGCGGATCGTGTCGAGGAGCTTCTTGCCCCGGACGCCCCCACCGTGGCGGAGCACGAGCGTGACGTCGTCCGCCGGCGCACCGAGGTAGGAGATCGTCTCGGTGATGAACGCGTCGGTGCACTTCTCGACGTTGGTCACCCGGACGAGCCGGGGCTCCCCGAACAGCGACGGGCTCGCGAGCGTCGCCAGCAGGCCGGGGGCGTACTGGTCGGCTTCGAGGTCGTGCACCTCGAGCGCAGGGTCTTCCCCGACGAGGAGGTCACGGAGGACACTGCTCGCACGCTCGGCCAGGAACGTCTCGGGGCCGGTGACGAGCACCACGGGCGCCGGACGGATCCCCGACCACGGCACCTGGTCGATCTTCGCGGTGGCGCGAGCGGGTTTCTTGGCGGCCATGCCTCGATCCTACGGGCGACCGCCGACCCCGACCGCTCCGTCCACACCCGCAGGGCACCGTCGTCGCCGCGCCCCACGACCACCGTGCCGTGCTGGTCGGTGCGGTACGCAGTGGTCCCGGAGTCGCCGAGCATGCCGAGCGCCGAACGGGTCGGGTGTCCGTAGGTGTTGTCGGCGCCGACACCGATCAGCCCGACTGCTGCGGCGACCTGGCGGTAGAGCACGGAGTCCTGGTCGGCGGATCCGTGGTGCGCGACCTTGACGAGGTCGACCGAGCCGGCGCCGGCATCCGCACCGACGGCGGCAGCCCCTGCACGGACGCGGCGCTGGGCGGACTCCCCCAGGTCGCCGAGGAGCAGGCTCGACACGCACGAGGCGCACCCGACTCCCGGCGCCGTCCGGAGGACGAGACTCGCGTCGTTGCCGGCCTCCCGAGCGCCCGCACGCGGCCAGAGCACCCGCCAGTGCAGGCCGTCCAACGCACCGGACGTCGAGTCGTCGGCCTGGCGGACGTCGACGCCCGCGCGATGCAGCGTCCGGACGACCCGTTCGTCCTCCGATCGCCCGACCGGCCCGACGAGCGCCGTCGTCACCCGGTCGGCCACGGCGTCGACCGCGCCGACGTGGTCACGGTCGAAGTGGGTCAGGACGAGCAGGTCGATCCGGCCGATGCCGAGCAGGTCGAGACAGGCGCCGAGCCGTTCGGGGTCGTCGCCGGTGTCCACGAGGGCGACGCCCGGGCCCCCGCCGCGGAGCAGGACGGCATCGCCCTGCCCGACGTCGCACGCCGCGACGGCCCAGTCGTCCGGGAGCGCCGCGCGGACGACGAGCCGTGGGACCGCGACGACCACGATCCCGATCAGCACGACGACCCCGGCGAGCAGCAGCAGCCGGAACCCCGCTGGCTTCGGGACGAGCACTGCCACCGCGAGGCTCGCACTCACGAGGCCCGCGGCGACCACACCGCCCACACCGCCCGGCCACGGCGCCGAGGCGTACGGGAGCGCCGCCGCGCCGTGCGCCACCCCGCCGATCGCCGTCGCCGGCACCCAGGCCACCGCCGCCAGCACCGACCCGCCCCACGGCCAGACCGGGGCCGTCACGCACGCCGCGAGTCCCACCACCGTCACGATCGGGGCGAGTGGCTCGGTGAGCAGGTTCGCCGGCACCGCGTACGTCGGCAACGCCGCGGACAGCGGGATCGTCACCGGCCAGCACGCGAGCTGCGCAGCGACGGGGACCGCGAGCACCGCGGCCAACGGCGTCCACAGGCGCCTGGCGAACAGCGTCGTGAGCGGCGGACCGAGGACCACGATCCCGCTCGTGGCGAGCACGGAGAGGGCGAACGCGAACGACCTCGAGTACCAGGGGTCGACGACGAGCATCCCGATCGCGGCGAGGGCGATCAGGGGGACGCCCCGGACCGGCCGACCCGCCAGGTGCACGACCAGGACCACGACGGCCATCACCGTGGCACGGACGATCGACGGGTCGGGCCGGACGAGCACCACGAAGGCGAGCAGCAGCACGACGGCCACGCCGGCACGTGCGACCCGTGGCAACCCCAGCGCCCGCCCGCAGACGACGACCAGCCCGACGATCACCGCGCAGTTGGCGCCGGACACCGCCGTGAGGTGCGTCAACGCAGAGGTCTCCATCGCCGCCTCGGTCGCGGCGTCCAACCCGCTCCGATCGCCGATCGCCAGGCCACGCAGCAGCGATCCGCCGGGCTCCGGTAGCGCCCGGGTCGCGGCGACGAACGCCTGACGCGCCCGGTCCGTCGCGGCGAGCAGTCCGGTCGGCGGGACGTCGATGCTCGTCCCACGGAGGAACGCCACGAAGGACGTCGTGCTCCCCGGTTCGTCGCGCTCCAGCGTCGCCGAGCCCCGCACAGTCGTCCCCGCCGGCACCGTCCCGCCGTCACCACCGCCAGCACCACCGGCGGCGGGGACCAGGCGGACTGGCACCCGCAACCCGTCGACCTCGCCGGCACGCTCGAGGGTGCCGAGCACGGAGCGGTCACCCTCGACGAGGTCCCTGCTCAGGACGACCGACACCTGCACCGCGCCCGGACCGCGACCCTCCAGCGCCACCGGGTTCCGCCGACCGTCCCCGACCAGTACGGCGACGGCGATCAGGCTGCAGAGCGCCGACGCCGTCAGGACCAGGCCGAGGGCCACACGGAACCCACGACAGCGGGCGAGCAGCACGATGCTCGTCCCGGTCGCGACCGTCGCCCACACCAGCACCCACACGGTGATGCCGGGCACGCCGACGAGCAGCGCCGCGCACACCCACGCGGCCGCGACCGGCACGGCGACGCGGAGGTCGGCGAGGCCGGGTGCGAGATCCACGCCTCACACCCGCACGCGGTCGCGCAGGTCCGCGAACCGCCCGTCCCCGATGCCGCTCACGTCGAGCAGGTCCTCCACGGAACCGAACCGACCGTGCTCCTCCCGCCAGGCCAGGATCCGTCCGGCCAGCGACGGCCCGATCCCGGGCAGGGTCTCGAGCGCGGCCTGGTCGGCGGAGTTGAGGTCCACGACCGCGACGCCGTCGTCCGATCCGCCAGCCGCTCCACCAGTGCCTGCGCCGGGGACGGCACCAGCATCGTCGAGCGCCGCCGGGACCTCCGTCTCCCCCACCTTCGGCACGTACAGCCGCTCCCCGTCGACCACCACCCTGGCGAGGTTCAGCCGCGCCAGATCGGCGTCCGGCGTCGCTCCACCCGCCCGGTCGATCGCGACCGACACCCGGCTGCCGGCTCCGAGCGAGACGACCCCCGCCCGCTGCACCGCACCGACCACGTGCACGACGACCACCCCTGCGGGCGGCGGCGACGCCCCGGACGCCGACGCGGACGGTGTCGCCACGGCCGCAGACGGACCACCCGTCACGCTGACGGTCGCCCCGCCCGCCCCGGCCCCGGCCCCGACCCCGACCCCGACCCCGGACCGCGAGCCGAGCAGCACGACCACGAGTGCCGCCACGACCACCACCGCAGCCAGCACCACCGCAGCCCGCGGCGACAGCGCCAACGCAGCGAACCGGGAGCCGGACCCAGACGGAGAAACCATGCCGGAACGCTACGGAGCCCGGCCGACCGGCCGGGCTCCGCGACGAACACTGGTGGAGGACCGCTGCTGCAGCCCCACTGTGGAGGGATGAAGGAGGAGGAACCTACCCCTTGATCGCGATGTTCACGAGCTTCGGCGCCCGGACGATGACCTTCACGATCTCCCGGTCGCCGATGTACCGCTGCACGTTCGCCGACGCCCGGGCCATCGACTCGAGCTCGGCCGGGTCGATCGACTTCGACACCTCGAACGAGTCACGCACCTTGCCGTTGACCTGCACGACGGCGGTGAGGGTCTCCTGCACGAGCAGGGTCGGGTCGGCCTTCCGCCAGCCGTACGTGGCGACGGTGGCCTCGTAGCCCAGCTTCTCCCACATCTCCTCGCCGGTGTACGGCGCGAAGACGCTCAGGCCGAGCGTGATCGTCTCGACGGCCTCGCGGACGGCGGGGTCACCGGCGCCGGGGCCGTTGTCGATCGCCTTGCGGGTGACGTTCACCAGGTCCATGAGCCGCGCGATCACGACGTTGAACTTGAACGCCTCCATCATCCCCGGCGCATCGGCGAGGAACCGGTGGGTGACCTGGCGGAGCGCCCGGTCTCCCTCGGCCCACACCACGTCCGGAGCAGACGTGACGTCGAGTGCCAGCCGGTACGCACGAGCGAGGAACCGAGCGGAGGCGGAGGGCGAGACGTCCTCCCAGTTGATGTCGTCCTCCGGCGGGCCGGCGAAGCCCATCACCAGGCGGATCGCGTCGACACCGTTGGCGTCGAGTTCGTCGCCGAGCGAGACGCCGCCCTTCGACTTCGACATCTTCGACCCGCCGGACAGCACCATGCCCTGGTTGAGCAGCGCCGAGAACGGCTCGGTGAAGTCGAGGTAGCCGAGGTCGAACAGGACCTTCGTGACGAAGCGGGCGTACAGCAGGTGCAGGATGGCGTGCTCGATGCCTCCGATGTACTGGTCGACCGGTGCCCACTTGCGGGCGACGGCGGGGTCGAACGCCTGCGTGTCGTCGTTGGCTGCCAGGAAGCGCAGGAAGTACCAGGACGAGTCGACGAAGGTGTCCATCGTGTCGGTGTCCCGGAGCGCCGGGGTGCCGTCGACGGGGTTCGGGACGTTGACCCAGTCGGTCGCGCCGCCGAGGGGCGAGGTGCCCTTCGGCTTGAGGTCGAGTCCCTCGGTGGACGGCAGCCGCACGGGGAGCTGGTCGAGCGGGACCGGGTGCTCGGTGCCGTCGGCGCCGTGGATGATCGGGATCGGGGTGCCCCAGAAGCGCTGGCGGGAGATGAGCCAGTCGCGCAGGCGGTAGGTCTTCGCGGCGCGGCCGGTGCCACGTTCCTCGAGCAGCTTGATGGCGGCCGAGATCGCGTGCTGCTTCGACATGCCGTCGAGCGGGCCGGAGTTGATCATCCGGCCCTGGCCGGTGAGCGCTTCCCCGGTGGACACCGGATCAACGTCCGGCAGCTCCGTCTCGGAGGAGATCACCGGGATCGCCCCGGTCACCGCTGCGTTCGTGTCCACCACGACCCGGACGGGCAGGTCGAACGCCCGCGCGAAGTCGAGGTCGCGCTGGTCGTGCGCGGGCACGGCCATGACCGCGCCGTGGCCGTAGTCGGCGAGCACGTAGTCGGCGGCCCAGATCGGCAGGCGCTCCCCCGTCAGCGGATGGATCGCGAAGCGACCGAGCGGCACGCCCGTCTTCGGGCGGTCCGCGTTCTGCCGGTCGATCTCAGAGGTCTTCTGGGTCGCGGTCAGGTAGTCCGTGAACGCGGACCGCACGGACTCGTCGGCCGATTCGACCAGCGAAGCAGCCAGGTCCGAGTCCGGCGCCACCACGAGGAACGTCACCCCGTGGATCGTGTCCGGCCGCGTGGTGAACACCGTGACGGGCTCGTCGCGGCCCTCGATCACGAAGTCGACGTCGGCGCCGACCGAGCGGCCGATCCAGTTCCGCTGCTGCGCGATGACCTTCGCCGGCCACCGCCCCTCGAGCTGGTTCAGGTCGTCGAGCAGCCGGTCCGCGTACTCGGTGATCTTGAAGTACCACTGCGTCAGCTTCTTCTTGACGACGACGGCACCGGAGCGGTCCGAGGTGCCGTCGGGCAGCACCTGCTCGTTGGCGAGCACGGTCTGGTCCACCGGGTCCCAGTTGACCCAGCTGTCCTTCCGGTACGCCAGCCCCTTCTCGTACATCTTGAGGAACAGCCACTGGTTCCACTTGTAGTACTCGGGGTCCGAGGTGTGGATCTCGGTGGTCCAGTCGAACGACGGCGCGTAGCGCTTGAAGGACGCCTTCTGCTGCTCGATGTTCGCGTAGGTCCACTCCTTCGGGTCGACCCCGCGCTTGATCGCCGCGTTCTCGGCGGGCAGTCCGAACGAGTCCCAGCCGATCGGGTGCAGCACGTTGAAGCCCTGCTGCCGCCAGTAGCGCGCCACGAAGTCGCCGAGCGCCCAGTTCTCGGCGTGCCCCATGTGCAGGTCGCCGGACGGGTACGGGAACATCTCGAGGATGTACTTCCGCGGACGCGTGTCGTCGAGGTCCGTGGTGAAGAGGCCGAGCTCCTCCCAGCGGGGCTGCCACTTCTCCTGGAGACGACGGAAGTCGTAGGCGTTCGGGTCGTCGACGGTCTGCTCGGTGGTCACGGTCAACAAGATTACAAGGCCTGGAGGCACGGCTCGGCCCACCGACGTCGGCCCGCCTGGTCAGGCGGTCACGAGCCGTCCGTCGCGCATCCGGACGGTCCGGTCGACGAGGTCCGCCGCGACCGGCACGTGCGACACGATGACGACCGAGCGTCCGTCCTGACGCGCTGCGCCGACGAGGTCGCGGAGCACGGCCTCGCCGAGGTCCGGGTCGATGTCGGCGGTCGGTTCGTCGAGCACGAGCACCGGGAACGCGTGCAGCAGCGCCCGTGCGAGTGCGAGCCGGTGCGCCTGCCCGCCGGACACCAGGACGCCGCGCTCCCCCACGCCGGCGTCGAGTCCGCCACGGCGCTCGAGCCACGCGCCGAGGCCGACCCGGTCGAGCACGGCGAGCAGGTCGTCGTCGGTCGCGGTCTCGCGGGCGAAGAGCAGGTTCTGCCGCACGGTCTGGTCGAAGACGAACGGGTCCTGCTCGATGAGGCCGATGCGGGCCCGGACCGCGTCGGGGTGCATGTCCCTCGCCTCGACGCCGTCGAGCGTGTACGAGCCTCGGTGGTCGACGAACCGGACCAGGGCGTCCACGAGGGTCGACTTGCCGGCGCCGCTGGGCCCTTGCAGCACGACGACCTCGCCGGGACGGAGGTCGAGCGAGACCCCGTCGACGGCGTCCGTCGCGGCCCCGGGCCACCGCACCGAGACGTCACGCAGGGAGACCGCCACGGGTCCGTCGACCACGAGCGAGTCCGCGGCGGCCGGCTCGTCCGGCTCCGGCACGATCCCGACAGGGACCGACGCCGGGACGACCCGCTCGACACGGTCCGCCGCCGCGCGCACCCGCCGGAGCGTCAGCACCGCGAGCGGGACCCCGCCGACGACCTCGAACAGGGCGAGCGGCACGAACACCGCGAGAGCCCAGAGCGGCCCGTCGAGCGCCCCCGACACGACCGCGGGCGCGCCGACGGCGAGGATCCCGATGACGGCCCCGCCGCCGACGAGCCCGACGAGCGCCCCGACGAGCGACTCCACCGTGCCGCGACGACGGACCGCGGTGGTCACGCGGGCGTCGAGCCGGGCGATGTGGGCGAGCCGTTCGTCGAGCGTGCCGTACGCGGCGAACACGTCGAGCGTCCGCACGGTGTCGAGCACGAGGTCCGCGACGCGTCCGCGTTCGGCAGCGGTCTGCTCGTCGGAGCGCTTCGCGATCGACAGCGTGACGACCGACCCGAGCAGCGCGGCCACGGCGAGGGCGAGGAGCAGCACGAGCGCCGCGGGTACCGACACGAACGCGACCGCCACGACGGAGAGCACCGCCACGACGCCGGCGGACACGAGCGGGCCGACCACCCGGATCGGCAGGTCCTGCAACCGGTCGGTGTCGGTGACGAGCCGGGTCAGCAGGTCCCCGCGCCCGGTGGACCCGAGCCCGGCCGGAGCGACCGACGACAGCCGCCGGTACATCTCCGTCCGCACGACCGCCAGCTGCCGGAACGAGGCGTCGTGCCCGGCGAGCCGGTCGACGTAGCGCAGGGCCGCGCGCCCGAGCGCGAACGCCCGCACGCCGACCATCACGAGCGTCAGGTACAGGATCGGCGGGTGCTCCGCCGCGCGCGTGATGAGGTAGCCGCTCGCGGCGAGCAGCGCGACCGCGCAGACCGCACTGAGCGCGCCGGCTGCCACGGCCCTGCCCCAACCGGCCCCGTGCGGCATGGCGAGCCGCAGGACCGACGCGTGTCGTGCCTCCCGGCTCATGCCCGCGCTCCGCTCGTCTGGGTGACCGTCACCGATCCGCCGGACCGCACGTCGACCCGGACGTCGCCGACGGCGACGACGGCGGGGCGGTGGCTCGCGACCACGACGACCGCGCCGTCCGCGGCGAGCCCGCGGAGCGTGTCGACGACGTGCGCCTCGGCGTCGGCGTCGAGTGCCGACGTCGGCTCGTCGAGCAGCACCAACGGGGTCGCCTCCCGCTGGACGCGGTAGAGGGCGCGGGCGACCGCGACGCGCTGCGCCTGGCCGCCGGACAGGCCGCTGCCGCCGGATCCGACCGGGAGGCGCGGGTCGAGTCCCAGCCCCGCCGCACCCAGCGCGGTCCGCACGTCGCGGTCGTCCGGGGTCGCGCTGAGCGCGACGTTCTCGGCGATCGTGCCGCGTACGAGACGGGGGCACTGGTCGGCCCAGGTGGTCCGCTGGGTCGGTGTGGTGCCGTCGCGGCCGGGCACCGTGACGGTGCCGTCGTGCGCCAGGACGCCACGGATCGCGGCGATCAGGCTGGACTTGCCGGAACCGCTCGGGCCGGCGAGCACGACGATCGTCCCCGGCCCGGCGCGGAGGTCGAGCGGGCCGATCACGACGTCCGGCCGACGCACGGTCAGCCCGTCGAGCACCAGGTCCGTCGAGGCGGGTGCCGCAGCCGGGCCTGCCGGGGCCGGCGTCGTGTCGTCGAGGACGTCGAGCACGGCGGTCGAGGCCTCGACGCCGTCCTGGGCGGCGTGGAAGTCGGCGCCGACCTGCCGGATCGGGGCGAAGGCCTCCGGGGCGAGGACGAGCACGAACATCGCGGCGCCGAGACCGAGCGAGCCGTCGACCAGGCGGATGCCGATCGACACCGCGACGAGCGCCACCGACAGGCTCGCCGCGAGCTCGAGGGCGAAGCCGCTCACGAACGACAGCCGGAGCACCCCGAGCGTGCCCTTCCGGTACTCGTCGGTGACCGCCCCGATCCGGCCGACCTGGCGACGCGCACGACCGAAGACCTTGAGCGTCGCGAGCCCCTCGACCGCCTCGGTGAAGGCGCCGCCGAGCTTCGCGAGCGCGTCCGACTGCTTCCGTTGGAGCGCCTGCGTCGCGAGGCCGATCAGGATCATGAAGACCGGGATGACCGGCAGCGCGCACAGGATGACGATCCCGCTCGTCAGGTCGCCGAGGCCGATCGCCACGAGGAGCATCGGTGTCGCGATGGCGGTGAGGGCGAGCTGCGGCAGGTACCGCCCGAAGTAGGCGTCGAGCGCGTCGAGCCCGGGGCCCAACGTCGTGGAGAAGCCCGCACTCGACCGTTCCGCGAGCCACGACGGCCCGCGCTCGGCGGCCCGGGCGAGCACGGTCGCCCGCAGCTCGCTCTTGACCTTCGCGGCGGCGCGCGCGGCGAGGTCGTCCGTCGCCCACGCGGCGACGGCACGCATGACGAACGCGCCGGCGAGCAGCGCGAGCGCCGGGGTGAACGCGGCCGGGACGCTGCCGTCTCGGACGGCGTCCACCCCGAGGGTCACGGCGGCGGCGATCCCCCACGCGATCGCGATGGTCGCGAGCGTGCGGAGGACGCCGGTGCCGGCGGCCGCGACGATGAAGCCGCGAGCCGTCCGCGACAGCCGCAGGAGACGCGGATCGAGCGGCTTCACCGTCGCCGCCTAGTGCGCGGCCTGGGTGACCTGGGCCCGCGAGACGCGCTTGCGGAAGATCCAGTAGGTCCAGGCCTGGTAGGCGAACACGAGGGGCACGAAGATCAACGCCACCCAGCTCATCACCCCGAGCGTGTACGAACCGCTCGACGCGTTGTAGACGTTGAGGCTGTTCGCAGGGTCGTTCGTCGCTGGCATGACGTCCGGGAAGATCGCCGTGAACATCGCCAGGACGATCGCGGCGATCGTGACCGCCATGAGCGTGAAGGCCCGGCCCTCCTTGCCCCAGGCGTTGCAGAGCACCGCGAGGACGAGTGCGAGCGCGGCCACCACGGACAGGACCAGCGACGTCGGGGTGGCCCGGACGAACGCCATCCACACCAGGAACGCGGCACCGACGACGATCGTCACGATGCCCGCCCGGGTCGCGAGGCGCTTGGCACGGACCCGGATGTCACCCTCGGTCTTCAGCGCGACGAACACCACTCCGTGCGTGAAGAACACGAGCAGCGTCGCCAGACCGGCGAGCAGTGCGAAGGGGTTGAGCAGGTCGAACAGCGTGCCGGTGTAGTTGTGACCGGAGTCCATCGGGATGCCCCGCACGACGTTGCCGAACGCGACGCCCCAGAGGAACGACGGCACGGCGCTGCCGACGATGATCATCAGGTCGAAGCGGCGCTTCCACTCGAGGTGCTTGTTCTGGTGCCGGTACTCGAACGAGACGCCGCGGGCGATGAGCGCCGCCAGGATGAGCAGCAGCGCGAGGTAGAACCCGGAGAACATCGTGGCGTACCACTCCGGGAAGGCCGCGAACAGGCAGGCGCCCGCGACGATGACCCAGGTCTCGTTGAGGTCCCACACGGGGCCGATCGTGTTGATGAGCACACGGCGGTCGGTGTCGTCCTTGCCGAGGAACGGCAGCGACATGCCGACACCGAAGTCGAAGCCGTCGAGGACGAAGTAGCCGACGAAGAACAGGCCGACGATCGCGAACCAGAGAACGGGCAGGTCCATCTCAGTACACCGTCACTTCGTGCTTGACCTCGCCGGTCTCCTCGTCGACCTCCGCCGGGGCGGCGGGGCCCTCCTGTGCCACCTTCTTGATCAGCCGGAACTCGACGACCGCCAGGCTGCCGTAGATGAGCGTGAACACGACGAGCGAGATGAGGACCTCGATCCCGGTCACGTTCGGCGAGACGCCGTCGCTCGTCTTGAGCAACCCGAACACGAGCCACGGTTGGCGACCCATCTCGGTGAAGATCCAGCCGACGATCATCGCGGCCATCGGCAGCGGGACGGTCCACGTGGCGACGCGCCAGATCCACCGCTTGGTCGGGAACCGGCCCTTGCGGGTCAGCCAGAGCCCGACGAGGGACACCAGCACCGCGCCGACACCGAGGGCGATCATCCAGCGGAACGACCAGTAGGTCACCCAGATGATCGGCTTGTAGTCGCCGGGGCCGTAGACCTGCGAGTACTGCGCCTGCAGGTCGTTGATGCCCTCGACCGTGCCGTTGAAGGTGTGCGTCGACAGGAACGAGAGCAGGTACGGCACGCGGATCGAGAACAGCTCGTGGACGCCGTCCGGGGTGCCGAGCGTGAAGATCGAGAACGAGGCGTCCTTGCCGGTGGCGGTGTTGTACAGCGCCTCGGCCGCGGCCATCTTCATCGGCTGCGTGTCGACCATGGTGAGGCCGAGCTGGTCCCCGGTGAGCACCGTGAGCGCCCCCGCCGCGAGCATCGTCCACATGCCGAACTTCAGCGCCGGCATCATCGTCTCGAGGTTCTGGTTGCGCGCCAGGTGGTACGCGGCGACCGAGATGATGACGGCGGCAGCGACCATGAAGCAGGCGAACAGCGTGTGCGGGAACGCCGCCAGCGCGACCTTGTTGCCGAGCACGGCCCAGATGTCCGTGAGTTCGGCGCGACCCTTGGCCTCGTTCATGGAGAAGCCCACCGGGTGCTGCATGAACGCGTTCGCGGCGATGATGAAGTACGCCGACATGATGGTGCCGGCACTGACGCACCAGATGCTCGCGAGGTGCAGGCCCTTCGGTAGGCGGTCCCACCCGAAGATCCAGATCCCGATGAACGCCGCCTCGAAGAAGAAGGCGAGGATGCCCTCGAGCGCGAGCGGAGCGCCGAACACGTCACCGACGAAACGGGAGTAGTTCGACCAGTTCATGCCGAACTGGAACTCCTGCACGATCCCGGTGACGACCCCCATCGCGAAGTTGATGAGGAAGATGCGTCCGAAGAAGCGGGTCAGCTGGAGGTAGTGCGCGCGCCCCGTCCGGTACCAGGCCGTCTGGAACACGGCCACGACGACGGCCATGCCGATCGTCAGCGGGACGAAGAGGAAGTGGTAGATCGTCGTCAGACCGAACTGCCACCGCGACAGGATGAGCGGGTCGAGGATGTCGTTCATGCGGCGTGTCCGAGCCGGGTCGCCGCGCGCTGTTCGTGCACGTCAGTTGCTTCCTGTGGAAGGTGGAACTTCTGCTGTCACAACCATTGGGACACGAACACGTTACCGCGCGGACACCCGATTCGACAATTTGTAGAACTGGCGTCTGCACGAACGTGCAGGGGTACTGCACGGCACAACCGTGCGGCACGATCGTGCCGCACGTCCTCTCCACGAACGACGACAGGTGCCGGGCGACTGCCCGACACCTGTCGTTTTACTGCGACTGGTCGCTACAGCAGGTCGTTGTCCTGCAGGAACGACTTGGCGACCGAGGCCGCCGACTTCTGGTCGACCGAGTTCTGACGGTTCAGCTCGATGAGCGCGTCGGTCGTCAGGAGCTTGTTGACCTTCTCGATGGCGTCAGCGGCCTTCGAGTCGAGGTCCTTCGAGACGATCGGCGTGACGTTGTTCGCCGGCACGAGGTGCTTCGGGTCCTCGAGCGTGACGAGCTTCTCGGTCTTGATCGAGGCGCTGGCGGAGTAGATGTCCGCGACCTGCGAGTCGCCGTCCTGGATCGCCTTGATCGTCAGCGGGCCACCGGAGTCGTTCTGCTGGTTGACCTCACCGGTGATGCCGTACTTCGCCTTGAGACCGGTCGGGCCGTAGGCGGCCGTCGCGAACTCGGGGTTGGCGGCGATCGAGATGGTGCCACCGATCTTCGACAGGTCGGCGATCGTCTTGAGGTCGTACTTGTCCGCCGTGGCCTGCGTCACCGTGTAGGTGTCCGCGTCCGAGGCGTCGGCCGAGGGCAGCGCCTTGACGTCCGACGGCAGCGCCGACTTGAGCGCCGAGTTGATGCCGTCCGTCGTGGTCTCGGTCGTGGTGTCCTTGCCGTCCTCCTGCAGGAGGTAGTTCAGCAGGTTGCCGTTGTACTCCGGGAAGACGTTGATGCTCCCCTTCGCGACCTCGGGCCAGTACGCCTTGCGCTGACCGATGTTGAGCTTCTTCGTGACGGTGAAGCCCTCGTGCTCGAGCTCCTGTGCGTAGAGCTCGGCGATGATCTCGTTCGACGGGTACGCCTGCGAACCCACGACGATGGTCTTGGAGTCCCCGCCGGAGCCGGAGGAGAGCGGGTCGCTCGAGGAGCAGCCCGCGAGGGCGATGGCGGCCGCTGACGCGACGGCGATCGTCGCGGCGAGGCGCCGGGTCGTAGCTGTGATCACGGGTGGGTTCCTTCCACAGGGGTTGATGCTCGTGGTGCTGAGCTGCGGGTGCTCCGACGCGACTGACGCGCCGACCCGAGGGAGACCCCCGCTGGGACGGCGAGCCGCTGCAGTGCGGCGAAGACGATCTCGAACGCGATGGCGAGGGCGATCACCAGGATGGAACCGCCCAGCACCTCTGCGTAGTCCGAATTGGCGATGCCGGAGAAGGCGTAGCCGCCGAGCCCTCCGGCGTTGATGTAGCCGACGAGGGTCGCGGTGGCGACGACCTGGAGCACCGCCGCCCGGATGCCACCGACGATGAGCGGGAGCGCCAGGGGGATCTCGACCTTGCCGAGGATCTGCCACCCGGTCATGCCCTGCGCCTTGGCGGCGTCGACGACGACGCGGTCGATCGCCTCCACACCGGAGTACGAGCCCGCCAGGACGGACGGGATCGCGAGGACGACGAGCGAGATGAGCGGCGCGCCGAGCCCGAGACCGATCGCCAGCGCGAGCAGGGTCAGCAGGCCGAGGGTGGGCAGCGCGCGGATGCCGCCGGAGACACCGACCGCGATCGAGCGCCCCTTGCCGGTGTGCCCGATGAGCAGCCCGATCGGGACCGCGATCACGACGGCGATGGCCACGGCCAGCAGCGTGATCCAGACGTGCTCCCACAGGCGGATGCCGATGGCGTTGCTGCCGACGTTGTTGGCCGGGTCGAAGATCCAGGCGAAGCCCTGTGCGAAGAGGTTCATGCGGACACCTCGTTCGCGCGGACGTCGTCGGCGGCGCGGCGGCGGACGGCCCGGGCGGAGCGCCCGCTCCCCCGCGTCCACGGCATCACGAGCCGACCGAGTGCGACGAGCACCAGGTCGATGACGAGCGCGAGCACGATGGTCAGGACGATGCCGGTGAGGATCTCCGCGCTGATGCCCCGCTTCAGGCCGTCGGTGAGCAGGAACCCGAGGTTCGGGACACCGATGAGCGCGCCGACCGTCACCAGGCTGATCGTCGACACGGACACCACGCGGATGCCGGCCAGCAGGACGGGCCCGGCGAGCGGCAGCTCCACCTTGAAGAACCGCTGCGCGGGCGAGTAGCCGAGCGCCTCGGACGCACCGACGACGTCCTGGTCGACCGCGTCGATGGCGTCGGCCGCGGACCGGGCCATGAGCGCGACGCCGAAGATGGTCATCGCGATGACGACGTTCACCGGGTCGAGCGTGCTCGTGCCGATGATGGCGGGCAGCACCAGGAACAACGGCAGCGCCGGGATCGTGTAGAGCAGGCTCGCGACGACGACGATGGTCGAGGCCGTGCCCCGCGCGACGCCGCTGCGCTTCCGCAGACGCGACACGAGGAGCCCGATCGGCACCGACAGCAGGAAGCTGATCACGATCGGCGGGATCGACAGCCAGACGTGCGCGATCAGGTTGTCACTGATCGTGTCCGTGTTGCCGAGGACCCAGTTCACGCGTCGCCCCGCTGCTCCTGCGGCACGGCCTGTGCGGCGTCGACCACCTGGACCGGACCGGTGAGCACACCGGCGGCGCGGCCCTCGCCGTCGACGACGATCGGGCCGGTCGGGGTCTGCTCGACCCGGAGCGCACGACGGCCACGGCCCGCACCGATGAAGTTCGCCACGAAGTCGTCGGCCGGCTCGGCGAGGATCTCCGCCGGGGTGCCCAGCTGCGCGATCTCGCCGCCCTTCTTGAGGATGACGACCTGGTCGCCGAGCTTGAAGGCCTCGTCGATGTCGTGCGTCACGAAGACCACGGTCTTGCCGAGCTCGCGCTGCAGACGGATGAGCTCGTCCTGCAGGTCGTTGCGCACGAGCGGGTCGACGGCGCCGAAGGGCTCGTCCATCAGCAGGATGTTCGGGTCGACGGCCAGACCGCGGGCGACACCGACGCGCTGCTGCTGCCCGCCGGAGAGCTGCGAGGGGTACCGGTTCGCGAAGGCGCGGTCCAGCCCGACGGTGTCCATCAGCTCGAGGGCACGCTCGCGGGCCTCGGCCTTGGACACACCGGTCAGCAGCGGCACCGTGGCGATGTTGTCCACCACCTTGCGGTGCGGCAGCAGCCCGGCGTTCTGCATGACGTAGCCGATGCGGCGGCGGAGCTGCACGGGGTCGACCCCGGCGACGTCCTCGCCGTCGATCTGGACGGCGCCCGCACTGGGGTCCACCATCCGGTTGATCATCCGGAGGAGCGTGGTCTTGCCGCAGCCGCTCGACCCGACGAAGACCGTGGTGGTCCGCGAGGGGATGACGAGGCTGAAGTCGTCGACCGCGTTGGTGCCGTCCGGGTAGGTCTTGCGCACCGAGCGGAACTCGATCATGGGTGCCCTTCTGTTCGGAGGTAGCCCGACTCCGAGTGAGAGTACCCGTCGGGTCCGACACCGGTTCGGCCGTGACGATCCGTGACGTGTCCCGGACAGCCGGATGACGCGGTGGGACGGCCGTCTACGCGACCGCCGGCCGCACGCACGACGACGCCCGCGCCTCCTGTTCGGAGTGCGGGCGTCGTGGGATTGGTGGCCGGCGCGGCGCGTCGCGCCTGGCCGCCGTTCGTGCGTCAGTTCGCGGCGAGGACCGCCTCGAGGTGGATCCGGCTCATCGCGCGGTACTCCTCGACCAGGGCCGAGTCGGGGTTCGCGGGGTCACGGTGGGCCCGAGCGAGCACCGCGTGCGCGGACTCGGCGAGGACCACCCACGTCCGCTCGATGCGCTCGCCGGTCGGCAGGTCGAAGCGCTCGTGCATGATCTGCGCGACCGCGCTCCCCAGTGCGGCCATGCGGTCCTCACCGTCGCCCGCCCCGGCACCGACGTCGGCCGCGTCGCCGAACCGGATCGCGCGGAAGCCCGGCTCCGTCCGGTACATCTCGGCGGTGACGTCGATGAGCGCGTCGCAGGCGTCCTGCCAGGTCGTGCCGTCGCTCGCGTCGAGGGCGACGATGAACTTCTCGGCGAGCCGCTGGGTGCTGCGGATCGCGAGGGCCTCGACCACGGCGATGCGGTCGGGGAAGTAGCGGTAGACGGTGCCGATGGACGCCCCGGCCCGCTCGGCGACCATCGCGGTCGTCAGGCGCTCGAAACCGATCTCGTCGATGACCGCGGCAGCGGCGTCGAGGAGACCGGCGAGGCGCGCCGAACTGCGGGCTTGGACCGGCTCGTTCCTGAGCAGTGATGATCCCCCCGGCAGTGCGTTCGATACCTCGGTGACGAGCACGTGTTCTCCTCTTGCGCCGACAGCGCGGTCATGTGGGATGTGACTGACCAACTGTCGCAGAGACCGGCTGGAATATCGCTGCGACTCTCCCAAAGCACCTGCGAGGTCGTAGGTGCGCGGGGTCCGACGTGGGATGATGGGGCGATGCCCGACCCGACGCACCACGAGCCGTCGCTGGCCGAGCCGATCCTCCACCGGGCTGCTCGCATCGAGGACGCCGTCCAGGAGTTCCGCGAACAGCGCGCACGGCGCCGCGGGCTCGTGCCGACCGTCATCCCGTACATGGGCTACGGTGCCCCCGGGTGGGTCCGTGTCCTCTGCCGGGTCCTGCTCACCCGTCGCGGGCTGGCGTCCGACGCGTCCTTCTACGGCGTCCGCGGGTGGAAGAGCTTCACGAGCGTCGCGGTCGACGACGCCGAGGTCACGATCACCGCCGGCGGCACCACGCACGTCGTGCAGTCCGACCGCGGGGGCGTCGTCGACACCATCGTGCCGATCGACCTCGAGCCGGGCTGGCGGACGATCAAGCTGTCCGCGGGTGGCATGCGCGACGTCGAGGCCGACGTCTTCATCGTCCACCCGGACACCCGGTTCGGGCTCCTCTCCGACATCGACGACACCGTGATGGTGACCTCGCTCCCCCGCCCGATGCTGGCCGCGTGGAACTCCTTCGTGCTCACGGAACACGCCCGCAGGCCCGTCCCGGGGATGTCCGTCCTGTACGAACGCGTCCTCGCCCAGCACCCGGGTGCGCCCACCGTGTACCTGTCCACGGGCGCCTGGAACGTCGCGCCGACGCTGCAGCGCTTCCTGAGCCGGAACCTCTACCCGTCGGGCACGCTCCTGCTCACCGACTGGGGCCCCACGCACGACCGCTTCTTCCGCAGCGGGCAGCTCCACAAGCAGCAGAACCTCGAGCGCCTGGCGAAGGACTTCCCCGACGTGCAGTGGCTGCTGGTCGGCGACGACGGGCAGCACGACGAGTCGCTGTACGGCGAGTTCGCCCGAGCCCACCCCGAGAACGTCGCCGGCGTCGCGATCCGCCAGCTGTCCACGAGCGAGGCCGTCCTCGCCGGTGGACGCTCCCGCGCGCAGGAACGGTCCCGCGACTCGTCGGCGCCCTGGGTGTACGCCCCGGACGGTGCTGGCATGTGGTCGGAGCTCGCCCGGGTCGGCATCACCGAGGCCGACCCGACCGACCCCGCCTGAGGCATCCCTCAGCAACCGCGCCCGTTCCCCGATCCGGCGGTGGTTGGATCGCCCCATGAGCGCGGCGAGCACGACCACCCCACCGACCAACCGCATCGAGGACCACGCGCTGATCGGTGACACGTACACCGCCGCGCTCGTCGGGCGGGACGGCACGATCGACTGGGCCTGCCTGCCGCGGTTCGACAGCCCCTCGACCTTCGCGTCGATCCTCGGCACCGAGGACCACGGACACTGGACCCTCCGGCCGATCGACCCCGACGCGACCGCCACCCGCCGGTACGACCACGACACGCTCGTGCTCGCCACGGTCTGGACGACGAGCACCGGCATCGTCGAGGTGACCGAGTTCATGCCGATCGGCGCGCACCGGGCCACCATCGTCCGTCGCGTGCGAGGCCTCCGCGGGTCCGTGGAACTCCGGCAGACCCTGCGCATCCGCTTCGACTACGCGCGGGCGCTCCCCTGGGTCCGACAGATCGGCGGCGACGAGGACCCGGCGCTCCTCGCCACCGCGGGGCCCGGGTCGGTCATCGTCCGCGGGGTGCGGTTCCACGCCGACGACCACCGGCACACCGCGACGAGCACCGTGCACGACGGCGACCTCCTCGACACCGTCCTCACCTGGTACCCGTCGCACCGCGAACCGCCGGAGCCGCTCGACGTGGACGCCGCCCTCCGCCGCACGGTGCAGTGGTGGCGGGACTGGATGGCGACCGCGCGGACCGACGGCCGGTACGCCGAGCCGGCCCGACGCTCCCTGCTGCTCCTCCGCGCGATGACCCACGCCGAGACCGGTGGCGTCGTGGCGGCAGCGACCACCAGCCTGCCGGAGGACCCCGGTGGCGAACGCAACTGGGACTACCGGTACGTGTGGCTGCGCGACGCCTCACTCGCCCTGGCCTCGCTCATCGCGCACGGGTACCGCGACGAAGCGGCGCACTGGCGCGGCTGGTTGCTCCGTGCCATCGCCGGCGACCCCGCCGACGTCCAGATCATGTACGGCATCGCCGGCGAGCGGGAACTCCCGGAGCGTGAGCTCCCGGACCTGCCCGGGTACGCCGGATCCACCCCGGTGCGAGTCGGCAACGGCGCGTACACGCAGTACCAGGGCGACGTGTTCGGCGAGGTCCTGGCCGCACTGCACGACGCCCGCGAGCTCGGGGTCGAGGAGAACGCGGACTCCTGGGCCCTGCAGCGCGCCCTGCTCGGATTCGTCGAGGAGCACTGGCAGGAACCCGACAACGGCATCTGGGAGATGCGCGGACCCCGTCGGCACTTCACGCACTCGCGGGCGATGATCTGGGCGGCGTTCGACCGTGGCGTCGCCGCCGTCGAGGAGTTCGGGCTCGAGGGCCCCGTCGAACGCTGGCGGACCCTGCGCGCCGCGGTCCGGGCCGAGATCGAGGAGCACGGCTGGAACGCCGAGCGCGGGAGCTACCGGCAGCACTACGACACCGACGAGGTCGACGCCAGCCTGCTCGTCCTGCCGCAGATCGGCTACGTCAAGGCCGACGACGCGCGGATGACCGGAACCGTCCGGGCGATCGAGGAGGACCTCCGAACCGGCTCCGACGGACTCGTTCTGCGGTACCGCACGTCCTCCGGCTTCGACGGGCTCTCCGGCAGCGAGCACCCGTTCCTGGCGTGCTCGTTCTGGCTCGTCGAGCAGTACGCCGCGTCCGATCGGATCGAGGACGCCGAACGGCTCATGGATGTGCTCGTCGGGTACGCGAACGACGTCGGCATGCTCTCCGAGGAGATCGACGTTGCCACCGGGCACCACATCGGCAACACGCCGCAGGCACTCTCGCACCTGACGCTCGTGTCGGCCGCGGACGCCATCGCCCGGGCACGCGGAGCAGCCGCGGGGCACCGCACCCGCCTGCCCGTGCACGACGGCGGTACCCGGTCCTGGACCGGCGAGGGTGAGCGGGCGGGCACGCCCGCCTGACGGGTCGTTCCGCGCGTGGGTGGCCGTTCCGCGCGTAGGTGGTCGTTCCGCGCGTAGCGGGCCGTTCCGCGCGTAGGGAGCCGTTCCTTCCTGCCTCCTACGCGCGATTCCGCTTGCCAGGTCGCGCGCGATGGGCTGGAACGCACGCACGAACGGACTGGAGGCGCGGTGCCAGCTGGCACCGCGCCTCCAGTCCGTCAGGTCCGCCCGCTCAGGGCGCGACCCTCACGTCCGTCAGGAACTCAGGACGAGGACTCCCAGTCCGCCGGGCCGCGCGAACCCGCGCGGTACTCCTCGAGCGGGACCTCGTCGGCCTTCCAGGCCTTGACGACCGGCTCGACGATCTCCCAGCAGCGCTCGGCCACGTCGCCGCGGATGGAGAGCAGCGGGTCGTCGTGGAAGATCCCGTTGAGGACCTCGCCGTACGGGGTCAGCTCACCGTCCGCGAAGGACGAGGACAGCGTGACCTGGCCCATCTCGAACGGGTTGCCGCCGCCGTTCGCCGACACGGTCAGCTCGATCTCGTCGGGGTTCAGCACGATGCGGAGGGTGTCCGCCTTCGGCCGACCGGAGAGGCCGGAGGGCAGGCGCGTGACCGGCTTGAAGGTGATGAGCACCTCTTTCCGGCTGGCGCCGAGCGCCTTGCCGGAACGCAGGGTGAAGGGAACGCCCTTCCAGCGGGCGGTGTCGACCTCGACCGAGATCTCGGCGAGCGTCTCGGTGCTGCGCGACTTGTCGACGCCGTCCTCGTCCTGGTACGACGGCAGCTCCTTGCCGTCGATCGTGCCGGCCGTGTAGACGGCGCGACGCGAAGCGATCTTCGGGTCCCCGCCCTTGAGCTCGGTCGAGCGGAGGACGCGGGCCAGGGAGGAGCGGAACTCGACTGAGTCGATGTCCGCCGGGGCGTCCATCGTCACGATGCCGAGGATCTGGAGCAGGTGCGACTGGATCATGTCGACCATCGCGCCGGCCTCGTCGTAGTACTGGGCGCGGTTCTCGAGGCCGAGGGTCTCGTCGTAGAAGACGTCGACCTTCTCGATGTTCTCGGCGTTCCAGATCGGCTCGAACAGGCGGTTCGCGAAGCGCAGGCCGATGATGTTCAGGACCGTGGTGCGACCGAGGAAGTGGTCGGTGCGGTGTACGCGCTCCTCGGGGACGAGCTTGAGGACGGTCTCGTTGAGCGCCCGCGCGCTGGCGACGTCCGTGCCGAAGGGCTTCTCGAACGCGAGCGTGGTGCCCTCGGGGAGCTCGACCTGCTGCAGGGCCTCGCAGATGTCCGAGGCGATCTGCGGCGGGAGCGCGAAGTAGAGGATCGGCTCGGCGTCGGCGTCCGCGGCGGCGAACAGCGCCTTGAGGTGCTCGGGGTCGGTCGGGTCACCCTGGATGAACTGCGTCGAGGCGAGCGTTGCGTCCACCTCGGCGCCCTTCACGTCCTGCGACGCGAAGGACTTCGTGACGACGTCCTTCCACTGCTCCTCGCTGCGGGCACTGCGGCCCGTGCCGATGAGCTGGACGGGAACCGCTCGACCGCTCTGCAGGAACGTGCCGAGGCCCGGCAGCAGCAGGCGGGAGGCGAGGTCGCCCGTCGCGCCGAAGATGATGAGAGTGCGCTTGTCGGTCACCGGAGGTGACTCCTTTCGCTGTGGTGGGGGTGGTCCGCTTGAAGCCAAGCCGTGGGCGGACTGGTTGATTCCCGGGCGGGGGCGGACTGGTTGATTCCCGGGCGGGGCCGGTTCGTCGGGGTTCCTGCTGCGCTACCGGCCGTGGGGCCGGACGCACTTCGGGCGGCACCGGTGTGGTGCCGCCCGAAGTCAGGTGCGCTGCAGGTTCAGGTCAGTGACCGAAGTTGCCGCGGTAGTACTCGTAGACCCAGCCGACGAGGGTGATCGCCACGAGGGCGAGACCGATCGGCACGATCCAGAGGCCGGCTGCGACGCCGAGGAAGACGACCGCCGTCGAGGCTGCCAGGAGGATCGGCCACCACGACCACGGGCTGAAGTGCCCGAGCTCGGCGTCGCCGTCCTCGATGTTGGCGTCCGGACGGTCCTCGGGCAGCTCGCCGCCCTGGGAGGACATGACCTTGCCGAGGTAGAACGCGATGAACGCGGACATGATCCCGGTGAGGCCGATGGCCACGGTGCCGACCCACTCCGGCTCGCCGTAGTAGATCAGCGACCAGATGGTGTACGCGGCGTCCGCGAGGATGAAGAACCCGAAGAGGATCCAGAACAGGTTGGTGTTGGCGCGCATCGCCTTACTTCACCTCGCCCTTCGCGGCGTCGTAGGTCGGGGCATCGGGAGCGTCCTTCGCGGGACCCACACCGATCGGCACACCCGCTTCGGGGTGGTTGAGGTCGAACGCCGGGGACTCCGAACGGATGCGCGGGATCGACGTGAAGTTGTGGCGCGGCGGCGGGCAGCTGGTGGCCCACTCGAGCGAGCGGCCGTAGCCCCACGGGTCGTTCACGGCGACCTTCGGTGCGTTCCGGGCGGTGACGTAGACGTTGAAGATGAACGGCAGGAACGAGATCGCGAGGATCATCGAGCCGATCGTCGACAGCTGGTTCATCCAGGTGAAGCCGTCGTTCGGCAGGTACGTCGCGTACCGACGCGGCATGCCGATGACGCCCAGCCAGTGCTGGATGAGGAACGTCGTGTGGAACCCGATGAACAGGAGCCAGAAGTGGATCTTGCCGAGGCGCTCGTTGAGCATCTTGCCGGTCCACTTCGGCCACCAGAAGTAGAAGCCGGAGAACATCGCGAAGACGACGGTTCCGAAGACCACGTAGTGGAAGTGCGCGACGACGAAGTACGAGTCGGACACGTGGAAGTCGAGCGGCGGCGACGCCAGGATCACACCGGTGAGACCACCGAACGTGAAGGTGATGAGGAAGCCGACGGCCCAGAGCAGCGGGGTCTCGAACGTGACCGAACCACGCCACATCGTACCGACCCAGTTGAAGATCTTCACGCCGGTCGGGACCGCGATGAGCATCGTCATGAGCGAGAACCACGGGAGCAGGACGCCACCGGTGACGTACATGTGGTGAGCCCACACCGTGACCGAGAGGGCCGCGATCGCGATGGTCGCGTAGACGAGGGTCTTGTACCCGAAGATCGGCTTGCGGCTGAAGACCGGGAAGACCTCGGACACGATGCCGAAGAACGGCAGCGCGATGATGTACACCTCGGGGTGCCCGAAGAACCAGAACAGGTGCTGCCAGAGCAGGGCACCGCCGTTGGCCGGGTTGAAGATCTGCGCGTCGAACACGCGGTCGAGCCCGAGGCCGAAGAGCGCCGCGGCGAGGACCGGGAAGGCCATCAGCACGAGGAGCGCCGTCACGAGGGTGTTCCACGTGAAGATCGACATGCGGAACATGGTCAGACCCGGGGCACGCATCGTGATGATCGTGGTGATGAAGTTCACCGCACCGAGGATCGTCGAGAAGCCCGTCATGCCGAGTCCGAAGACCCACAACGTGCCGCCGAGCCCTGGTGTGAACGTCGTGTCGCTCAGTGGCGCGTAGGCGAACCACCCGAAGGACGCGGCACCCTGCGGGGTGAGGAAGCCACCGACCGCGATGAGCGAGCCGAACAGGTAGAGCCAGAAGGCGAAACCGTTCAGACGCGGGAACGCGACGTCCGGCGCACCGATCTGCAGCGGCATGATCGCGTTCGCGAAGCCCGAGAACAGCGGCGTCGCGAACATCAGCAGCATGATCGTGCCGTGCATCGTGAACAGCTGGTTGTACTGCTCCTTCGTCGCGACCACGTGCAGGCCGGGCTCGAAGAGCTGGGCGCGGATCACGAGCGCCATCACACCCGCGAGCAGGAAGAAGATGAACGAGGCGATCAGGTACATGTACCCGATGGTCTTGTGGTCCGTGGAGGTGATCCACCGGACGATGATGTTGCCCTTCCGACCGACCTTCGACGCCTGGAAGTCCGGCGTCGTGGTCTGTGCAGTCGGCTGGCCGACAAATGACGTTGTCATCTTTCGGAGCCCCTACTCGTTCTCGCTCGACGCCACCGGCGCCTTGTTGTCCGGTTCGTTCGTGTTGGTGTTGTACTCGTTGCCGAGCAGACCCACCTTGCCCTGGTCCTTCAGGGTGTCGAGGTAGTCCTGGTACTGCGCCGGCGTCACGACCTTCACCTGGAAGAGCATGAGCGAGTGGTACTCACCGCAGAGCTCGGCGCACTTGCCCTGGTACGTGCCGAGCTTCTCCGGGATGAAGTACTCGTAGTTCGTCTTGCCCGGGAGCATGTCCTTCTTGTACAGGAAGTCGATGATCCAGAAGGAGTGGTCGACGTCGCGCGAGGACAGCTCGATCTTGACCTTCTTGCCCTGGGGCAGGTACAGGGTCGGCAGCTGCGACTCGTCGATCGCGCCCTTGGCGTTCTCTTCTTCCTGGGCCTGGATGCCCTGGTAGTAGACGCTCTCGCCGGGGTTCTTCTGGTCGATGTAGTTGAAGTCCCATGCCCAGCGCTTGCCGTACACGTGCACGGTGGCGTCCGGGTTGGTGAACGGCTTCTCGATCGCGGCCTGGTCCTTCGCGGTGAAGGCGAAGAAGCCGAGGACGAGGATCAGCGGCACGATCGTGTAGAAGATCTCGAGCGGCATGTTGTACCGCATCTGCACCGGCAGGCCGGTCTGGCCCTTGCGGCGGCGGTAGACGATGGCGGCCCAGATGATGAGGCCCCAGACGATCAGACCGACCGCGAGCAGGACGACCCAGCTGGTGGTCCACAGGCCGACGATGCGGCTCGTGTGGTTGGTGACGTCCTTCGTCTCCTCCGTGCCGGGGAGCCATCCGTTCAGCTGCTGCTGCGTGCAGCCAGCCAGTGCGATGACCAGACCGACGGCCACCGGGACGGCCGCCCAACGTATACGGCGATTCGAACGCACTGTTACCTCTCGGAAGACGTGAAACCGGAGGAGCCTGCGACGCGAAGGTCGCTCATGGCCCGCTCCCAGCTTGGTTGGAACACTCCTAGCTTACTCGCAGCTGGAGACCGCTCGCGCACACGCGACACGCACTCGGCCGCGATCCGCACCCGTTCCGGACGCGTTTTCCCTGGTCGTGCGGGATGCCACGCCCGGGGAACGCACGAGCGGGGAGCGACCGTGTCGGTCACTCCCCGCTCGTGTCGGATCGACGGGTGATCAGTGGAAGCTGTCACCGCACGCGCAGCTGCCCTGCGCGTTGGGGTTGTCGATCGTGAAGCCCTGCTTCTGGATGGTGTCCTCGAAGTCGATCGAGGCACCGTCGAGGTACGGGACGCTCATCTTGTCGACGACGACCTCGACACCGGGCTCGAACTCGGCCGTGGCGTCGCCGTCGAGCAGCCGCTCGTCGAAGTAGAGCTGGTAGATCAGACCGGAGCAGCCGCCGGGCTGCACGGCGAGACGCAGGCGGAGGTCGTCGCGGCCCTCTTGTTCGAGGAGGCTCGCCACCTTCGCCGCGGCCGCGTCGCTGAGCAGGACGCCGTGCGAGGGCGTCTCGGTCGCCGGTGCGTTCTCGGTGATGGTGTCGCTCATCCGCGCGTCTCCCTCCGGGCGGTGTGGTTCACCGCTCCTGGTCCGATTGTAAGCACCGTCAGCCGCGAGTCGCGAGACGCGCCAGCAGGATCGTCTCCGATGCGATCGCGCGGTGCAGCACACCGAGGTGCTGCGACTCGTTCGGGCTGTGCGCACGGGTGTCCGGGTCCTCGACGCCGGTGACGAGGATCTGCGCCTCCGGGAACTCCGCCGCGAGGTCGGACACGAACGGGATCGACCCGCCGATGCCCTGCTCCACGGCGTCGTTGCCCCAGCCCTCGCGCATCGCGGTCCGCGCCTCCTGGACAGCCCAACCGGCGGTGTCCACCAGGAACCCGTCGCCGGCGTCCGGCTCGGTGAGCTCGATCCGCGCACCGAACGGCACGTGCTCGCGCAGGTGACGCTCGACCGCGGCGGCGGCCTCCGACGCGTCCTGCCCCGGGGCGACCCGGACCGAGACCCGGGCAGAGACGGTCGGCAGCAGCGTGTTCGACGCGTTCGCGACGCTCGGCACGTCCATGCCGGTGACGGTGATCGACGGCTGGAACCACATGCGGGACAGGACGTCGCCGCGGCCTACCGGTCGGACGCCGGGCAGGAGCGCTGCGTCCGTCGCGAGCTCGTCCTCGGAGCGGGCCGGCACGGGAGCGTCGTAGGACGTCAGCCCCTCGACCGCGACCGAGCCGTCGTCGTCGTGCAGGGACGCGAGCAGCCGGACCATCGGGATCATGGCGTCGGGCGCCGCTCCCCCGAACATGCCGCTGTGGCTGGCGTGCTCGAGGGTCGTCAGGGTGAGCTTGAACGTGACGTTGCCGCGGAGGGACACCGTGATCGACGGCACCTCGGTCGACCAGTTGTCGCTGTCCGCCACCACGATGACGTCCGCCGCCAGGTGCTCCTTCTGCTCGCGGAGGAAGGTGCGGAACGACCGGGAGCCGAACTCCTCCTCGCCCTCGACGAACAACACGACGCCGAGGTCGAGGTCGTCACCGAACTGCGCGTGCACCGCCCGGAGCGAGGCGATGTGGGTCATGACGCCGGCCTTGTCGTCCGAGGCACCGCGGCCGTACAGGCGGTCACCGCGGAGCGTCGGCTCGAACGGCGGGGTCTCCCAGAGCGCGTCGTCGCCCTGCGGCTGCACGTCGTGGTGGGCGTAGAGCATGACCGTCGGCTTGCCGTTGCGGGCAGGGCGGACCGCGAGCACCGCGGGCTGTCCGAGCTCGCCACCGGTGGACTCGGCGTCGGCGGTGTCCCCGGAGACCGCCGACCGCACGATCCGCACGGCGTCGTCCGCGAACACGCCCGTCGACCGCGCGAGATCCGCGACGGCCTCGGCGCTGGCCCGCACGTTGGCCGGGTCGAAGGCCGACCAGGACACCGACGGCAGCCGCACGAGCGCGGAGAGGTCGGCGATCGTCGTGGGCAGCGCGCCCTGCACGTGTTCGCGGAGGGCGTCGAGCAGTGCGGGGTCGGTCGCGGGGCTGTGCTGTGCGGTGTCGGTCATGCCCGGTAATCTAGAGGACGATCCAGCACGCACACCGCCGTTAGGAACGCACCGTGGCGAAGGCAGCCCCCAAGACCAACACGACCGTGAACCCCACCGAGGCCGAGCTCCTCGAGCAGGGGAAGGGTCGCCCGACCCCGAGCCGTCGCGAGCGTGAGGCCGCCAACCGCCGCCCCCTCGTCGGCAACAGCCCGGTGGACAAGAAGGCCGCGCGCGCACGCCTCACGAACGAGCGCGAGAAGGCCCGCGTCGGCATGGCCAACGGCGAGGAGCGCTACCTCCCCGCGAAGGACAAGGGCGAGCAGCGCAAGTTCGTGCGCGACTGGATCGACGCCCGCTGGAACGTCGGCGAGATCATGATGCCGGTGCTCGTGCTGTTCCTGATCGTCGGGTTCGCGGCCTCGCAGACCGTCATCGCGTCGTACGCGCTCCTGCTCGTCTGGGCGTTCGTGGCGCTCTTCGTGCTCGACTGCGTCATCCTCTGGCTGTCGTTCCGCAAGAAGCTCACGAACAAGTTCGGCGCGATGCAGCGCGGAACGTTCCTCTACATCCTCACGCGTGCGTGGCAGCTGCGCTTCCTGCGCCTGCCGAAGCCCCAGGTCAAGCGCGGCCAGTACCCCGCCGTCTGATCCACCACGAAGCGCCGTCCGGTTCGCCGGGCGGCGCTTTGTCGCGTCCGGCCCGCCGAGATCGCGGAGAGTGCTGCTCCGCGGCGCGCCGAGCAACACGTCGTGCGATCTCGGCGTCGCGCGAGCGGCCTAGCGCGAGCGCGCCCGCGTCAGCGTCAGCGCGCAGCGCGCCGCAGGCGCCGCCGCCGCAGCCGGTTGATGCGCGTCGCCCACGTCGGCCCCTCGTAGAGGAACGCCGTGTAGCCCTGCACGAGCGTGGCCCCCGCGTCGATGCGGTCCTGCACGTCCTGCTCGCTCGTCACGCCCCCGACCGCGATGACGCAGAAGTCCGCCGGCACGGCCGCGCGTACGCGCCGCAGGACCTCGAGGGAACGGGCAGCGATCGGTGCCCCGGAGAGACCGCCAGCGCCCATCTCGGACACCGAGGCATCCGGGGTCACGAGGCCCGCCCGCGAGATCGTGGTGTTGTTCGCGATGACGCCGGCCAACCCGAGGGACACCGCGAGCTCGGCGATCGCGTCGACCTGCTCGTCGGTGAGGTCCGGCGCGATCTTCACGAGTACCGGCACCCTCCCGGCGGCGTCCCGCACGGCGGTGAGCAGCGGGCGGAGCTGGTCGAGCTCCTGCAGGCCACGGAGGCCAGGCGTGTTCGGCGAGCTGACGTTGACGGCCAGGTAGTCGGCGAACGGTGCGAGGCGTCGGGTGGACTCGAGGTAGTCGTCGATCGCGTCGGCGACGTCGACGACCCGGCTCTTGCCGATGTTGACGCCGATGACCGGGCGACCGGGGTTCCGGCGGGCGCGTTCGAGCTTGCGGGCGGCCGCGGCGGCACCGTGGTTGTTGAAGCCCATCCGGTTGATGAGCGCGCGGTCCGGGATGATCCGGAAGAGCCGCGGTCGTTCGTTGCCGGGCTGCGGCTTCGCGGTGATGGTGCCGACCTCGACGTGCCCGAACCCGAGGACCCCGAGTCCGGCGATGCCGCGGGCGTCCTTGTCGAACCCGGCGGCGAGGCCGAACCGCGACGGGAAGTGGATCCCCATCGTGGTGACGCCGTCCATCGCTGAGGGGCGGGAGTACCGCTCGACCAGACCGCGGACGATCGGCACGTGCGGCAGCGTCTTGATCACCGCGAAGGCGATGTGGTGTGCGCGCTCGGGGTCCATGTTCGCGAACACGGAGCGGAAGACGACGGCGTACCCGCCGCGGACGATGCGTTCCGCGATGCCGCTCACGCGTCGGCCCCGGCCGGCGACGCAGCCCCTGCCCCGCCGTGGTGGTCGATGCGGAGCTGCCCGATGGCGTCCTCGAAGTCCTCGAGCGAGTCGAAGGCCTGGTAGACGCTCGCGAACCGCAGGAACGCGACCTCGTCGAGTTCGCGGAGCGGGTCGAGGATCGCGAGGCCGATGTCGTTCGCGTCGATCTGGCTCGAGCCGGACGAGCGGACGGTCTCCTCGACGCGCTGCGCGAGCACCGCCAGGTCGCCGTCCGTCACCGGGCGGCCCTGACACGCCTTGCGCACGCCGGAGACGATCTTGTCGCGGCTGAACGCCTCGGTTACCCCGTTGCGCTTCACCACGTTGAGCGAGGCGGTCTCGGTGGTCGAGAAGCGGCGCCCGCAGTTGGGGCACTGACGACGGCGACGGATGGAGGTTCCGTCGTCGCTCGTCCGGGAATCGACGACGCGGGAGTCCGGGTGGCGGCAGAAGGGGCAGAACATGGCGTCCCCCAGGCTATCGGTTCGTGCGCTCCGTCACGGCGGCGCCGTGCGCGGGGAGCTGTTCCTCGGTGGAGAGGGCGACGATGTGGCCGGCGACCTCGGACAACGCCGACGGCGTGTACCGGATGACCTGCTGCGGCCGGAGGAACGTCGACGCGGACAGCCCGGAGCCGAACCGCGCCTGACCGCCGGTCGGGAGCACGTGGTTCGACCCGGCGAGGTAGTCCCCCAGGCTGACCGGCGTGCTCGGCCCGACGAACACCGCGCCGGCGGCGTCGATCTGCGCGAGCACGGCGTCGTCGTCGGCCGTCTGGATCTCGAGGTGCTCCGGCCCGTACGCGTTGCTCACGGTCGCGGCGTCGGCGAGCGAGTCCACCAGCACGAGGGCGGACTGCGGTCCGTCCAGGGCGGTCTGGAGGCGCGCAGCAGTCCCCAGCGCAGCCACCCGCGACGGGATGGCGGCCTCCACCGCATCGGCGAACGTCGCCGACGTCGTCACCAGCACACTGCCGGCCTGCTCGTCGTGCTCGGCCTGGCTGATGAGGTCGGCGGCCACGAACCCGGCGTCGGCGGTGTCGTCGGCGATCACGAGGATCTCAGTGGCCCCGGCCTCGGCGTCGATGCCGACGACCCCGCGCACCAGGCGCTTCGCCGCGGCGACGTAGTTGTTGCCGGGACCCGTGACGAGGTCGACCGGCTCGAGCCCGATCGACGGCACGCCGTACGCCAGCGCGCCGATCGCCCCGGCACCGCCCATCGCGTAGACCTCGTCGACGCCGAGGAGCCCGGCGGCCGCGAGGATCGTCGGGTGCACCGCTCCGCCGTGGTCCCGCTGGGGTGGGGACACGAGGGCGATCGACCCGACGCCGGCGACCTGCGCGGGCACCACGTTCATGACCACGCTCGACGGGTACACCGCCTTGCCACCGGGGACGTACAGCCCCACGCGGCGCATCGGCTGCCAGCGCTGGTGCACCTCGGCACCGTCGGCCAGCGTGGTGACGGACGCCGCGGGCACCTGTGCGGCGCTCGCGGCCCGGACGCGGCGGATCGCCTCGTCGAGGGACGCGCGCAGCGCCGGGGTGAGCCCAGCGACGGCGGCGGCGATCTCGGCGGCCGGCACGCGCACGTGCTCCGGCGCTCCCCCGTCGAACCGCTCGGCCTGCTCGCGCAGCGCCGACTCGCCGTGCTCGCGGACCGCGTCCACGAGCTCCCGTGCGGCGTCGACGGCGTGCGAGACGTCACCGGCGGCGCGGGGCATGAGTCGGAGGAGGTCGGCACGGGCGGGGAGCCCGCCGCGGAGGTCGATTCGCTGCATCATCAGGGGGCCAAGCCTACCGAGGGGGTCGGACGGAACGTGCCCCGCGCCCAGTAACGTGAGGGTCGATGAACTTCGAGAAGGCACGGCGCCTCGTCAGCGACCTCGTCCGCGTCAACGAGCGGTACGCACGTGACGGCCACTACCGGAACGACGTCCGCGAGCGACTCGGGCGCACGGTGTCCCGGGTGGACGTCGGGGTGGCCCGACGCGAACGCGACCGGGCACCGCTCACCGCCCGCCCGTTCGAGGGCCTGGTCGAGACCAGCCTGGCGCTCGCCGGCATCCGCACCGTGGACCGCGCGCCCGAGGTCGTCCTCGTGGTCGACGAGCTCCGCGAGGGTGCCGCGTTCGCCGGCGTGCAGACCGCCCTCGCCGTGGCCCTCGCGCTCGGCGAGCGGCTCGGCCGCCCGGTCCGCGTCGTCATGGTGCGCTGGACGACCCCGGGCAACAGCGCGGCCGCCGCCGAGGCCCTGGTCGCCGACCGGTTCCCGGAGTCCCGCGTCGACGGCCGCCCCGGTGTCCGCGTCGTCCGCCGCGAGGACGTGCTCGACACCGCGTTCGGCCGCGACGACGTGTGGATCGCCACGCACTGGAAGACCGCGCACCCGATCGACGTCGCCGTCACCGCCGGAGTGGTCCCCCGCGACCGCGTCGTGTACCTCGTGCAGGACTACGAACCCGGCTTCAGCCCGTGGTCGACCGAGTACGCCGTCGCCGCGTCGACCTACCGCGCCGGCTTCCGGATGCTCGTGAACTCGGAACCGCTCCGGAAGTACCTCGCCGAGGTCGAGGGCCTGGACGTCCCGACGGAGCGGACGTTCGCGCCGCACCTCGACCTCGAGCTGCTCGAACGTGTCGCTGGGGCCCGCACACACGAGTCGACCGTCCGCGTCCTCTTCTACGGACGCCCGAGCAAGCACCGCAACCTGTTCCGGCTCGGCGTCGCGGCGCTGCGGGTCGCCGTCCAGGAGCTCGCCGACGACGGCATCCGGGTGGAGTTCCACTCCGCGGGCGAGCAGCACGGCGACGTGGAGCTCGACGGGGGCCGGGGCGACGTCAAGCTGGTGAGCCACGGGACGATGCCGTGGGACGACTACTTCCGCTTCATCGCCTCGACCAACGTCGTCCTGTCGTTGCAGCACAGCCCGCACCCGAGCCACCCGCCGTTCGACGGTGCGATCTCCGGCGCCCGGGTCGTCACGAACGAGTTCCGCGACACCCGGGGCCACCTGCACCCGAACCTCGCCGCGGTCCCCGCCGACGCCCGGTCCCTCGGGCTCGCGGTCGCCGACGCCGTCCGTGCCGCCGCGGCCGACGGCCCGACGGGGTTCGTCCCGCTCGACGACGACGCGCTCGGCGGCCCACTCGACAGCGCCGTCGACACCCTCGCCGCCCAGCTCGAGCACGAGCACGAGCACGAGCACGAGCACGAGCAGCCGGCGACCGAACCGAACCAGGAGTCCACCCGATGACCCGCTCCACCCTCGTCGTCGTGCCCGTGTACGGCGACCTCGACTCCCTGCTGCGCTGCGTCGACGGGTTGATCGAGCACCTCGACACCGACCACCACCGTGCGCTGCTCGTCAACGACTGCGGCCCTGACGTCGACACGATCGAACGGGCCCTGCTCGACCGCATCGCCGACCGGCCCGGCTTCCGGTACGAGCGCAACGACCACAACCTCGGCTTCGTCGGCACCTGCAACCGCGCCGTGCTCGAGCTCGACACCGGGGCCGAGGCCGTCCTCCTGCTCAACAGCGACGCCGTGCCGACCGCCGGCTTCCTCGACGCGATGCTCGCCGTGCTCGACGAAGAACGCACGGGTGTCGTCACCGCCCGCAGCGACAACGCGACGATCGCGAGCATCCCGTACCGCCTGACGAACCGCGGCGCCGCCCGGACCGAGGCGCGCACCCGTGCGGTCTGGTCCGAGATCGCCCCGCTCCTGCCCGAGTCCCAGGTCCTCCCCGTGGCGATGGGGTTCTGCTTCCTGACACGCCGCGAGCTGATCACGGAGCACGGCCTCTTCGACGAGGCGTTCGCCCCCGGCTACGGCGAGGAGAACGACTACTGCCTCCGCATCGCCGCACACGGCTGGCTGGCGAAGATCGCCAACCGGGCGCTCGTCCTGCACGCCGGCGGCAAGAGCTTCGCCGGCAACCGGTCCGCGCTCCGCGCCGCCCACCAGCGGGAGCTCGAACGCCGGTACCCCTTCCTGCCCGAGGCGGTGGCCGCCTACCAGCGGCACGGCATGACCGCGACCGAGCGCTTCGCCGACGTGCTCGTCCCCGCCGGGCCCGCCGCCCGGCTGGCGGTCGACCTGCGGCACGTCGAGGACGCCGCGGGGCTGGCCCGGCAGATCGACGCGGCTTTCGGGGACGGCTTCAGCCTGGAGGCACGGCTCCCCGCCGGCACGTCGGCCCCCGCCGGGTGGGCGGTCACCTCGGACGACCCGAACCCCGACGACCTCGTGACGGCGCAGATCCTGGTCGACCCGACGCCGGGCGACCTCGTGACCGCGAACCGTCGGGCCGCGTTCTGGGTGGTGGTGCGGACCGGGTCGACCACGCCGCCCTGGTCCTCAGCGCGGTACCGCGCCGGCGCCGACCGGGTGGTCGACCTGGCACGCCCGTTCGCCGACTCCGTCACGCCCGACGAACTCGAGAGCGCTCGCGAGGGCCTCGAGAACAGCATGCTCGCGCCGCTCGACGGCACGTCCGCGCACCTGGAGCAGCGGTGGGCGGCGTTCCTCCCCCTCGAGCTCGCCGCCGCCGAGGTCGGTGCGGACGACGCCTCCGACGAGGTCGCGCGTCTGCGCCGGGAGCTCGACGACCTGCGCACGAGCCGCTCCTTCCGCACCGGCCAGGCGATCGCCAAGGTCGCCTCACGACTGCCGGGGCGCCGCTGATGGCGGACCGCTCCGGCATCGGGCGGGTCGCACGGCGGCTCGCACGCGGCTTGCGCGGCCCCGAGAAGCCGCTGACCGTCACCGACCGGCTCGACCGGTGGGCCCGTCGGATCGGCGAGTTCGGCGTGCTCGACCGCGGGTACCTCGAGGCGCAGACCGGTCGGACGTTCGCCACCGACGACGAGGCGATCGCGTTCTACGTGCACAACGACGGCCAGCGGGGGCTCTCGCTCAGCCCGCTCGTCGAGCACGAGTGGATGCGCGAGCACCAGCCCGTGCCCGCGATGTCCTGGTACGACGCACTGCACCAGGAGGGACCAGAGCTCTTCCAGACCGGGCCGCTCTTCGACGCCGGCGTGCACGTGGCGTCGCTCCCGGCGGCCGACCGGCCGACGTCCACCCTGGATGCACTCCGCCACTTCCTGCGGAACGCGACGGACACGACCGCGCTCCCCGTGCCTCCAGGCCGTCGCGGACCCGCACCAACGTGGGGCGCAGTCCGGGAGTCGGCCGTGCTGGCGGCCCGCGAGTTCGCTGCCGCGCAGCACCGGACCCGGCGTCGTTACCGGTCGACCTGGGACGGTCCGGAGACCGCGGACGTCCTCGCGCGGTACCCGCGCGGGGCGGCCCGACGCGAGGCCGAGCAGCCGCTCGTCTCGATCGTGATGCCGGTGCACCGGCGCGCTGACGTCGTCGGCGCGGCCATCGCGTCCGTCCGTGCCCAACAGCACCCCGCGTGGGAGCTCGTCGTCGTCGACGACGGCTCGGGCGACGACACCGTCGACGTCGTGCGCCGAGCCGCGGCGGACGACGCCCGGATCCACCTGATCGAGCGGGAGAACGGCGGAGCCGGCGCCGCACGGAACACGGGGCTCGCGGCGGTCCGCGGCGACTTCGTGGCGTTCCTCGACGCGGACAACACGTGGCGACCGGAGCACCTCGCCGCGGCCCTCGCCGCGCTGCTCGAGACCGACGGCCCCGGCGTCCACACGGGCGTCCGGATGATCGGCGCCAACAACGCCGACGACTCCACCGCGCCCGTCGAGACGTACCGCGGCGAGGACGGCACCCTCGAGGACCTGCTCGCCGGGAACTTCATCGACCTCAACGCCCTCGTCGTGCGGCGCGACGTCGCAGCGGCCGTGGGGCCCTTCGACGAGACCCTGCGCCGCTGGATCGACTGGGAGTGGCTGCTCCGGATCGGGAAGCGCTTCGGCGTCCCCGCGTACGTGCCGGTGATCGGTGTCGACTACGACAACGTCCGCGACCCGCGCCGGGTGTCGTCCGCGCAGCCGGCGTCCTGGCAGGAGGTCGCACTCGCGCGGCACCGCATCGACTGGGACGCCCTCGCCGCCGCCGCTCCGACGCGTGACGCGGCCCTGGTGTCCGTCGTCGTCCCGGCCTTCCGCGACTGGACGATGACCCGTCGAGCCGTCGACGCCGTCCTCGGTGCCGCCGACCACGACGGCGACAGGGTCGAGGTCGTGCTCGTGGACAACGGCTCACCGCGATCCGTGTCCGCGATCCTCGGCGCGTGGTTCCGCGACGAGCCGCGCGTGGTCCTGCAGCGCGAGGACCGCAACCGGAACTTCGGCCTCGGCAGCGACCTCGGCCTCGCGCGGTCCTCGGGCGGGATCGTCGTCATGCTGAACAACGACACCGAGGTCACGACCGGGTGGCTCCGGCCGCTCGTCGAAGCGCTGGACGACCGCGCCGTCCTCGGGGCACAGCCGCTCCTCGTCTACCCGGACGGCGTCGTCCAGACCGCCGGCACCGTGTTCGGCGGCGACAAGGTGCTGCCGTGGCACTTCCTCGGCGACCACCCTCGGCACGATGCGGACCGGTACTTCGGTGCTCCGGACGGAGCGTCGTCGTCGGTTCTGCGGTTCTCGGCCATCACAGCTGCTGCTGCCGCGTTCCGGGCCGCCGACCTCATCCGCTGGCACGGGTTCGACCCCGTGTACGCGAACGGCCTGGAGGACGTCGACCTGTGCCTTCGCGCGCTGGCGTCGTCCCCGGCCGGCTCGACCTTCGTCGTCGTGCCGTCCTCCGTGGTGGTCCACCACGAGAGCCGCTCCCCCGGTCGCGACGACGCCCGGGTCGACAACCGCCGGATCTTCGACGAGCGCTGGCGCGGCCGGTACCCGGCTGCCGACGCCGTCGACCGGTACGACGCTGCCGGCCTGCGCTGGCTCGGGGTCGAACCCGGACTGCCCAAGGGGCACGCCGTGATGGTGCGGTCCTCGCGTCCGGTCGTCGTCCGTGAGGAAGGGGCCGTGGGCCTCCGCGTCGCGGTCAAGCACGACGGCACCCGGGTGGCCGACGTGACGGCGCTGGTGGCTGCGCTGGAGGGCGCAGGGCACACCGTGCAGGTCGACGTGCCGACGTCCTGGTACCGGGGGTCGAGCGGGATCGACGAGGTGACCGTGCTGGTCTCCGGGGCGTCGTCCGGGCCCGGGGTTCCGTCGTTCGTGCCGCAGCCCGGGGCGTTCAACGTCGTGTGGCTCGCGCCGGGGCAGGTCGTGGCCGACGGGGACTTCGCCGCGGTCGTGGACGCCGAGGGCGGGGCGGAGCAGGTGGTCCGGGCGCTCGCGTGACGTGAGCGCCCGTCGTCTCTGTGGCCCTTTCTGGGGGTACGTTCACCCCTCTCCAAGCCGGACGCAGCCCGTTGTTCATCTTCGGGGGCGAACATATCTGTATGTCGCTCCTCTCCGATGCAATGCGGTCGACCTTCACGACCAAGTGCTCCGTGTGCGGTGCCGTCATCCGGAAGCGCGATGCGCTCGGCCACGAAGGACTGGCGTTCTGCTCGGTCCTCCACGAAGCCGAGTACATCGTCGCCACAGCCGACTGACGTCTCCCCGTAGGATCGGGCAGTGCCCGATCGCTCCCTCGTGGTGTTCCCGGCCTACCGGGACAACCCGTACCTCAACCTGATGCTGCTGGCCCCTCGGGCCCGCGGCTGGAACGTCCTCGAGAGCCTCCGGCTCGAGCAGCTCGAACAGCACCTCGGACGTCTCGGCTCCGGCGACGTGTTCCACATGCACTGGACCGCCCCGATCGTGCAGCGCACCGACGACGACCTCGCTTCGGCGGGCGCGCGTCTCGACCGCTTCCGCAGCGCCGTCGACGCGGCACGCTCGCGCGGCGCACGCCTCGTGTGGACGATCCACAACGTCCTGCCCCACGACGCCCGGCACCTCGAGCTCGAACTCGAACTGAACCGGTACCTCGCCGCGACCGCCGACGCCGTGCACGTGATGAACCGCGACACACCCGCAGCCGTCGCGCCGCACTACACGCTCGACACCGACCGCGTGGTGCACATCCCGCACCCCAGCTACCAGGGCGTGTACCCGTCGTCGGTGTCGCGGTCCGAGGCGAGGGCACGCTTCGGCCTCCGCGACGACGACCGGGCCGTCCTGGCGTTCGGGCAGATGCGGCCGTACAAGGGCCTCGACGTGCTCGTCGACGCCGTGCGCCGGATCCCGGCAGCGGACCGCCCGGTGCTGTTGCTGGCGGGTCGGACGTCGGACGAGGACCGCGCGTCGATCGACGTGCTGCTCGGCGACGACGTCCGGGCCGTCCGCGAGCACGACCACGTCGAGGACATCGACGTCCAGTGGTGGTTCCGGGCTGCCGACGTCGCGGTGTTCCCCTACCGTCGGGTGCTGAACTCGGGGAGCCTGCACCTGGCGGCGTCGTTCGTGGTTCCCTCGGTGCTGCCCGACGAAGCGCACCTGCGCGCGGAGTTCGGGGGCGAGGAGTGGATCCGGTGGTTCGACACCGGTGACGCTGCGGGGTCGCTCGCTGCGGTGCTCGCTGGACCTGCCGGCAGTGCGGAGGGGGCCGAGGCGTTCAGCCGGCGGCTGGCGCCGTTCGCGCGGTCGAGGGAGTACGCGGAGTTGTTGGACAACGTGTCGTCCTGACACCGCGGGCTCCCGCGGTCTCACCAGTGGGCGTCACCGCAGCTTCCGCCGCACCTTCGCAACGAGTCCGCCGATGCCACGGCCGCGGGGCGGTCGGCGATCGACGAGGAATCGCCAGCCGTCCTTCCGATCCGCGAGCGGCTGCATCGGCATCCCGTCGTCGACGGGCGGGAGCGGCATGCGAGCGGTCACGACCGGGAAATCACCCGAGATGCCCGCGAATGCCACCGTCGCAACGTACCGACCCGGCGTGAGCGGATCGGCGATCAGTTCGGACCGCCAGCCCCCGATCCCCGGGTCCGTCGCGACGCGCGTGTGCTGACGCGTCGACCCGGTGAGAACGACCTCAGCGCCGATGCCCAGCGCGTCGAGGTCCGCCGGACCGCCAACGAGGAGCCCTCGGTCCGACGCATTGACGCGGTCCACGACCAGCGGCACGACCTCGCGCACGGCCGAGACCTTCGGGATAGCGACACTGTCCCCTGCGCGCACCGCTGCGATCATCGCGTCGGCGAGAACGGAGCCCGTGTCCAGGAGGTCGACGCCGTCGATCGCGCCCAACCGCTGCGCGAACCACTTTGCGGGCAGACGATCCGCACCGTTCACGAACGCGGGTACAAGCCCGTCGACGGCGAGCGAGCCCGCAGCCGACCCATCGACCGGGAGGATCACGGCGACTGCGTCGATCCACGCCGCCAGCCGATCAGCTTCGGAGGCACTCGCAGTCCCGGAGACGAACGAACGCGCCGCGGCCCAGTCGCCGAGTCGGACCAGGAGCCAGAGCACGCGACGCACCGGACCGACCCGACCGAGTCCGTCGTGTGGGATCGCGTCGAGCAACGCTGCCGTCGACTCGGCAATGTCGGACATCGTTTCGTCGCTGGGCGCCGAGAGCAGGAAGCGTTGCAGATGAGCCCATCCATCGGCGTCGAGCACGATCTCTGCGTGCTGCGACCGCAGCACCGGGTCGTGACGCACGAGCGCGGCGCATGCGAGTTCCTGCTCGAGGTAGCGACGCGTGACATCGGCGTCCGCACGGACGGACAACGATGTCGCATCGCCGCGGTCCCGGTACAGGTACACACAGTCGGGCACGACGTCGATCGAGCGTGCTGCGACGAACGCACGGGTCATCGGTTCGATGTCCTCGACACTCGGGACCTCCGGGAACCGCAGCCCGGCCTGATCCCAGAACGACCGCCGGAACATGCGGTTCCAACACGGTCGACCCGACAGGAGCTCAGGGACCTCGGTGGGAGCAACACCGACCCGCGCGGCGTCGAAAGGATGCCAACGGCGAGTCGGGCTCCAGGTTCGGTCCACTGAGAACTTCAGGTGGTCACCGATCACAATGTCGGAGCCGCTGGCCTCGAGCGAGTCGAGCATCGTCCTGTAGGCGCCGTCCGGCACGATGTCGTCCGAGTCGGCGAAGACGAGGTACTCGCCGGTCGCGGCGTCGACGCCCTCGTTCCGCGCTGCTGCAGCGCTCGTCGCCTCTGAAGTGATCAGGCGAACCCTCGGATCGCATGCGGCTGCCTCTTCGACGAATGCCGCTGTGCCATCGGTCGAACCGTTGTCGACGACGATGATCTCGACATCCTCGGCGTCCTGCGCCAGAAGACTGTCGAGCAGTTCGCCGACCCATGGACGCGCGTTCCGAGTCGGGACGATCACCGAGAGGGAGTGCGAGTGCATCTTCTCTGACATTGCCTCAGTTGCCAGGCGCCCGGAAGTCCGACTCAGCGAGCGGCTTCGCGTCGCCGAGAGAGTCGGCCAACCACGGGCCCAGCGAACTGCTGTACGAGTGCGACAGGTGCGAGCCGTCGAAGTAGACGGAGACACCTCCGACCGCGGAGTAGCACCGCTCGTCGTCGCAGAAGCGATCGAACACCGGGACGTAGCGAACCTGTCGACCGTAGCCGTCCTCGACGAGTGCCGAGAACACGGCACTCGTCGATGCCGGGTACGCCTGCCCTACGGGGTTAGAGCACTCCTTTGCTGCCTTCTCTGCGAGGCAGTCGGGCCCCCAGACCTTCTTCTCCAGTGTGGGACCCGTGAGCGGGACATGCTGCATCACCGTGACGTCTCGTCCGATCGATTCGACGCCCTTGACGAGGCCCTCGTACCCGGCGTCCTGCGCCTGGTTCCCGCCGGGGAACACGTAGTTCGCCCACAGATTCGCGAGCACCACCTTGTCAGCGCGGGGCGCGACGTCGTCCAGCACCCACTTGTTCCGTGCACCGCACCAGGACTGCTGGTCCTTGGGCAGTTCGTCTCCGAACGCTGTTGCGTCAGGAGCGACCAGCGAGGACGGACACTTGTTGCGAGCCGCGACAATGACACGCCAGTGGTTGATCTTCCCCGCGATGTCGAACGCGGACGACCAAGCTCCGGCGTGGGAGTCACCCCAGAGCAGGACGGTCTGCGCTCCGTTGGGATCACCCAGCTCGCAGAGCTTGTTCGTGTTCTCCGTGACGTCATCGATGCAGTTGTCTTGCCACGCCAACGGCTTGTCGGCGAGGGACGCCGGAAGGTGGTCCTTGTCGATGACACCCAGCGGATCAGCGCACTTCTCGTTGTCGAGCGCCGCAGCCGCATAGCAGGAGTCCCCGTTCGACACCTTGGCGATGATCGCAGCGTTCGCGGCGGCGGTGGCCGCGTTCGCGACGCCGACGGAGCCGAATGCACCGGCGGCCAGGACGGCAGCTGCAGTGGCACCGGCCGCGAAACTCCTCCACTGTCGCGCCGTCAGGACGCGGCTCTTCCGCACCGGACTCTCGACGAAACGGTACGAGAGCGCTGCGAGCACGAGTGTGGCGAGCAGGATGGCCAGTTTCGTCCGCAGGTCCAGGTCCCGGCCGAGCACTTGCGGGACCAGAACGATGAGCGGCCAGTGCCAGAGGTACGCGGAGTACGAGACGTCGCCCAACCACTTCACCGGACCGAACCGCGAGAGGAACGCCCAAGACCAGTTCGATCCCTCGTCTGATCGCCCAGCGATGACGAGCGCCGCGCCGACCGTCGGGAGGACTGCTGCGAACCCGGGGAATGGAGTCGAGTCCGAGAAGGTCAGGGTCGCTACCGCGATGATTGCGATCCCGATCCAGGGCAGCGCACCGCGGAACAGCCGAGTCGGCAGGGGCATGAAAGCGACGAGTCCTCCGACCGCGAACTGCCACGCACGTGCACTGGTGTCGAAGAACGCGACATCCGGGTCGATGCGGGTGTGCACGATGCCCCATCCGAAGCTCAGGACGCCCACGATGAGGATCGCGATCGGGATGGCCCGCGATGCGTGCTTCCGGGCAACGAGGGCAACGCCGATGAGGAGGATCGGCCAGACGATGTAGAACTGCTCCTCCACCGAGAGTGACCAGAAGTGCTGCAGCGCACTGGGCTGGGACGCGGTCTCGAGGTAACTGACCGACTGAGCGGCGAGGTGCCAGTTCTCGACGAAGAACGTCGAGGCGAGCACGCTCCAGGCAGTCGGCGCCCAGCTCGCCGCAGGGAACACGGCGAGCGAGACGGCCAGGACGAACACGAGCACGACGACCGCTGCGGGCGCGAGCCGGCGGATACGCCGTGCGTAGAACCCGACGAGGAGTCGAGGGTGAGGGCGGTCACCGATCGCCTTCACGAGGTGGCCGGTGATCAGGAAGCCAGAGATGACGAAGAAGACATCGACGCCGACGAACCCGCCGGTCAAGCGGTTCGGCCAGAGGTGGTAGAGGACGACGAGTCCGATCGCAAGCGCTCGAAGCCCCTGGATGTCGGCGCGCACAGTCGTCTTTTGCGGAGTCGGCACTCCGGAACTGTAATCGACTATCAAGCCCTTCTCACATCTCGGCCCGTGTCGCCGGGGTGCACTAACCTGTCTGCACCAGGACAGGGAGCCACAATGAGCCGTGCAGCGCGCCGATTCGCAGTAGCCATCGCCATCTCGATGGTGGCGGCGCTACCACTCTCGTCAGCGCTCCCAGCCACTGCCGCGACGAAACCGGCTCAGGTGACGGGTGTGGCCAAGGCCACGCAGGACTGGGCAGGCAAGAGCGTCAAGGTGAAGTGGAACTCCGTGTCGAACGCCACCAGCTACGTGGTGAAGTGGTCGACAAGGTCCGATCTCGGCAGCCCGAAGTACAAGGACAGCGCGGTCGTCGGTGCGTGGATGACAGCACTGCAGCCTGGGGCGACGTACTACGTGACGGTCGCGGCGAAGAACGGCACGACTGCTGGCGTCTGGGCGAAGGCAGTGACGACCACGCTGCAACCCAACGCAGTGTCCACGTTCGGCTCGATCAGTGCGAAGCCCGCTGCCAACGGGGTCTCGGTCTCGATTCCCGAAGTAGCGAACGCGAGCGACTACCAGATCCGTTGGTCGGCGGGGGCGAACGAGAACCGGACACCCGACCGCTGGACACCGCACTTCACGCCCTGGTCGTCTGCATTCGATCCCGCAACGAGGACCTGGACCCTGGCAGGGTCGGAAAGCGACCTGACCTCCGTCGCGTACGGCAACCCGATCTACGTCCGCGCCATGGCTCGCAACACGTACTTCAACTCGACCTACGTCAGGAAGTCCGACCAGGTCAGCGCGTGGCCGACGCCAACGAAGCCGATCGCCTCGGATCTCGCCGTGCACTTCGCCAGCTACAACGTGCTGTGCTCGGGATGCGAGAAGGCGGGCACACCGAGCTGGTCGACACGGGCTCCCGCCATCGCGAGCACGATCAACGCGAAGGACCCCGACATCCTCACCGTCCTCGAAGCGAGCGGGTTGTCGAACGGCAGCGGCTCGTCACAGGCGTACCTCGACCTGGACGGGCGTCTGCCGAACCTCGAGCTGGTGGACGCCTCGACGATGACGGTCAGCAAGTCGCATCAGGGCAACCGGATCCTCTACAACCCCGCGAAGTACACAGTGCTCGACCACGGTGTCCTGTCGGGCATCAAGGACTACGAGGTGTACCCGGAATCGGCGGCTCCGGACACCAACACCCCATGGGCCAAACTGCAGTCCCGAGACGGTAGTGGCACCGCGTTCTACGTCGTTGCTGCCCACTACGGCATTCCATCGAGTTCCTACAGCCAGCCCCGCAAGACGCTGCTCGGCCAGAACTCCGCACAGCTCCTGAGCGCGCTCAACCGTGCGAACACCCCGAACGCATCCGGGAAACGACTCCCGGTCATCCTCGGAGGGGACCTGAACGACAACCGTTACCCGGAGGACGCGAGCGACGGCGCGCAACCCACGCTCATCCGTGGCGGCTTCTACGACGCGTCGGCCTCACAGCACCGCTACGGCACCGCGAAGCCGACCTACAACAACTCCCTACCTCCGTCGCAGCAGGCCGACGACCCGAACAAGGACGGGCAGCGCATCGACTACATCCTCACGCAGGGCTTCCAAGGCAGCGACGAGTTCGTGAACAACTGGAACCCGGGTACGTCGGTCGTCCCTTCCGACCACAACATGGTCGAGACCCGCGTGCACGTCCCCGTGGTGCGCTGACGGGTCAAGCCGTCTCAACGCGGTCGACGGATCGCCGAGGCTCGGTGATCCTCGGCGATCCGTCGAGAGCGAGCATCGCACCGACCACCCGCTCGCAGTTGGCCTCGTCTCTGGTGATGAATGCGGCTTCGGTGCGGGCGAGGTACTCGGGTGATGAGACAAAGCCTCGCTCACCGATCGTCTCGACCGCAGCCTCGACCGCAGCAACGGTCGTCGCGACCGGCCCGAAGCCGTCGCGTTCGTAGTTGAAGTACCCGCGACGTCCGACGTGCGAGCCGTCGAAGAACGAGGAGGCGTCGAACTGGAAGTACACGAGCGGCACATCGATGAACGCGGCTTCGAAGCCCAGGGAAGAGTAGTCCGTCACCACGAGGGCCGCTCGGGCGAGCACGTCCTGGACGTTGACCGCGCCGAAGTCCCAGATCTCGACCCAATCGGGCACATCGAAGTCCGAGAGGTACGGACGCATGTTCGGATGCGGCATGAAGACGACCCGCTTACCGGTGCTGAGCGCGACATCGCGGAGACGCTCCGACCCGATGAGGGCGTTGAACTCGAGCGCGTAGTCGCTCGACCCGAATGCCGGGTTCTTCAGTCGTTCGTTGCTTCCGGGAATCTGCGCGCCAGCGAGCTTCTTCCGCCAGGTTGGCATGATCAGGATCAGGTCCCGCGCCGGCTCGGGCGTTCCTCGTCGCTTCCGGAGCAGTTCGTCGTGGCGAGGGAATCCCGTCAACACCACTTCGCGGTCGGAGAACGTGTACGGGCCGTCGCCGGCGATCGATTCCTTCTCTTGCGGAGTGACCGTGACGAACAACTCAGCGGGCTTGTTGTTCACCCATCGTGAGATGTCGTAGTTCGTCACGCCGTGCTGCAGCCAGGTGAACGTGAACCGTGGGTCGCCGTAGCGCCACTTCGGGAGCGGATTCACCACGTAGACGTCGATGTGTGACGACGCGACGTGCGCCGCGTGCAGCATCAGCTTCCGCCAGTCGCCGGATCTGTGCGCGACCAGCCGGAAGCCCTCCGCCTGCAGCCGGTCCCAGTCCTTCGAATCCCGGGCAAGGACGAACCAGGAGTTGATGTCGGGCCGGTTCTTCCGAACCCACCGGTAGAGGTGCTCCGCGTTGTCGTTCGCGTCCGTGTCACGGTCCATGAACACCCATGCGCCTGCGAACTTCTCGCGGGTCTTGCGGCTACGAACGGACACGCCGAGCAGTGCGTCCTCAGCCCGGCGCTTGTACTTGCCCGACCGCACGCCGTCGTAGACCTCGCGCGCATGGCGCTTCACGTGCTGGAGCGCCGGAGTCGAGACGTCCGACCATCGGCCCTCGAACCGCTTGCGCTGCCCGAGGATCTGCGGCCGGAGTTGCCTGATCGTCAGCGCCTCGTCCGCTTCGTACCGCTCGCCTCGGCTGAACGGGACGACTGCCCCGTCGAGCCACAAGCGCGTCTGCCGCCCACGTTCGACCCAGATGTGCCGCTGGCGGAGCACGGCCCGACCGTAGAACACCAGGTCCTGCGTCTTGGCATGGACCGGCACCACGTCACGGCCGTCGACTGCGATCCGCTCGACGGGAAGTTCGCCGGTGAACCAGTACGTGAACTTCACGTGCTGCCGTGTCTCGTCCACCCGTTCGAGCTTCGCGTACGAGGGACGGACTGCCCGGCCCGTGTAGCCGATGAGCAGTGCCTTCCGGACCGCGAACTCCACTCCCATCGCGTCGAACGTGTGGATCGCGTCGTCGGAGATGCCGGAGCGGATCTCGGAGACCAGGTCGTGGAACTCGTCGAACGTGTGCTCGGGCGCGAGTGCCGAAGCCGAATTCAAGGCACGCTCGTTCTTGAAGTACCAGAACAGGTCGTACAGCAGCGTGTACTCGAGCCACCGTGGAACGATCCCGAGCTGGTCCTCGGCCGATCGCACGAGGTCGAGATGCCCGTGGCGGAGCACGTCCGTGTACTTGCCAGGGTGGTCGAAGTGGGACTCCATCAACGAAGTGCCGTCGCCACGAACCCGGTAGTGGTACTTCGCTGAAGCGAGGACACCGACGTCGGTGAACCTCGTTCGCAACAAGTACGAGGCGATGAAGTGCGCGTCCTCGAAGACCGGGCGGATACGGCCGTCGAACTGCACGGAGTTCGCCAGGATCGCGTCAGTGCGGAAGAAGGCAGAGTTGACGGCCATCTGGATGACCGGCTCGTGTGCCAGGTCGACGATGCGCGAGCCCTTGGCGAACTTGACCCGCAGGGGATGCGAGTCGACGAGTTCCAGCCGCTCGTTCAACCGCAACTGGTGTGCGACGAGCATGCCGATTCGCGGTGCGCCGTGCAGGTCGATGAACTTCACGACTTCTTCGAAGTACCGGTCGTCGAACACATCGTCGGGGTCGGCGAAGGTCACCCAGTCGGCATCGACGTGTGCCAGGCCAGCGTTCCGTGCCGCAGCGACCCACGCATTGGCCTGCCCGACGATGGTGACGTGCTCCTGCCGGGCGGCGGCCCAGCGCTGCAGCAGTTCGAGACTGCCGTCAGTCGAGCCGTCATCGACGAACACCAACTGGACTCGGTCGATCGGGAGCGTCTGACGCTCGAGCGACGCGAGCAGATCCGGGAGGTAGCGCGCCACGTTGTACACAGCGAACACTGCGCCGACCGTGAAGCGGCGCTGCGACGACGACGTCGCGGGGGTCACTTCTGACACGTCTGTCCCCTCACTTGCAGTCGAGCTCACGCTCAGACGGTCTCGTTGTAGGCCTTGACGACGTCGTTCGTCTTGCCGATCATCTTCAGCTCACCCTCGTTCAGCCAAGCCACCTCGTCACACATGTCCTTGACCGTGTTCATCGAGTGGGAGACGAGGATGACCGTGCGGCCCTCCTCCTTCATCTCCTTGAACTTGGTCCGGCACCGCTTCTGGAACGTGGCGTCACCGACGGCCAGGACCTCGTCGACGACCAGGATGTCCGGCGTCACCGCGACGGCGACCGAGAACCCGAGCCGGACGTACATGCCCGACGAGTAGTTCTTCACCGGCTGGTCGATGAAGTGGCCGACACCGGAGAACGACACGATCTCGTCGAACTTCCGGGTGACCTCCTTGCGGCTCATGCCGAGGATCGAGCCGTTCAGGAAGACGTTCTCGCGGCCGGAGAGCTCGGGGTGGAAGCCGGAGCCGACCTCGAGCAGGGATGCCTGCTTGCCGCGGGCGGTGATCGAGCCCTCTTCGGGCCACAGGATCTTCGCCAGGCACTTCAGGAGCGTGGACTTGCCCGACCCGTTCTTGCCGATCAGGCCGAACGTGGTGCCGTGCGGCACCTCGAACGAGACGTCCTTGAGCGCCCAGAAGTCCTCGTGCACGGACTTCTTCCCGCGCATGACCATGCTCTTCAGCGAGTCGTTGCGCTCCTTGTACATGCGGAAACGCTTCGACACGTGGTCGACGGTGACGGCAGCTTCGGTCACAGGAGTTCAGCCAGCTTCTTCTCGTTGCGGGAGAACACGAAGTAGCCGAGTGCGAGCGAAGCGCATCCGGCGATGGCGCACGCGACCAGGTCGGTCCAGTTCGGGAGTCGGTTGTCGTACATGAGGTTCCGGAAGACCTCGGAGAACCGCTCGATCGGGTTGAGCTTGTAGACGTGGATGATCCACGGGTGCCCCGCCTTGTTCGCGGCGTCCTCGACGAGCGACAGCGGGTAGATGATCGGCGACAGGTACATCCACATCTGCAGGGCGATGCCGACGAGGTGCTGCATGTCGCGGAAGTGCACGTTGACGATCGACAGGATGAGTCCGAGGCCGGCGGCGAACATGGCCAGGAAGACCATGGTCAGGGCGATGACCGGCAGGTAGATCCAGAAGTTCGAGCCGGCGATCGCGAGGGCGATGAGCAGCACGCCCATCTCGACCAGCCAGGTGAACCCGAACGACCCGACCGCCGCCAGGGGCAGCGTCATGCGCGGGAAGTAGACCTTCTTGATCAGCGACCCGTTGGACACGATCGAGGTCATGCCGGAGTTGATGACGTTCCGGGCGAAGATCCACGGCAGCAGGCCGCACATGAGCCAGAGCGGGTAGATGTTCAGCCCACTGGGGTCGCCCACCTCGAGCCGCGCCCGGAAGATGAACGAGTACACGATCGTGTAGATCAGCATCGTCGCGAGCGGGTTGATCAGCGACCACAGCTGCCCGAAGACCGTGCGGCGGTACTTGCCCTTGACCTCTCGCGCTGTGAGGTTCGCCAGCAGCTCGCGCGAGGACATGAGCTCGTTCAGGTACGTCATGCTTCGGGTGCTGGCTCCTCCGGGGCGCAACGCGGCGCTCCTCACAGGGTTTCGGGGACGAGACATTCTCGCACACAGGTTGCAGGACGCACGTTCGACCCGGTGACAGTTGTCCACACCGGGTGTCGATATGACGAACCCTCGCCGAAACCTTTGTAGAGTTACACGGTGATCGTCAGTTTCGCCAACCACTCCACAGCGCCTGTGAACCTCGGTGGCGCGGAGCGGTCCCTCCTCCGGTTCGTGGAGGACTGGCTGGCGATCGACCCGACGATGACCCCGACCTTCGTCACGAAGGCCCCGCGCGGCAAGTTCATCGAGGCACTCGACGAGCGCGGGTGGTCGTACGACGCCCTGCGCTTCCGCGGTTGGGCCCTGCCGAGCCCGCAACCAGCACCCGCTGCCGAGCGCGCGGCCTTCGCCACCGTCGACTACGCCGCAGTGAACGCGATCATCCGGCTGTACGAACGCCAGCGCCCCGACCTCGTGGTGACGAACACCCTGGTCGCGCCGTGGGCCTCCTTCGCGGCCGCGGTCCTCGGCATCCCACAGGCCTGGTTCGTCCGCGAGTACGGCGACCTCGACCACGGTCTGCAGTTCCAGACCGGCCGCGCCGGCGTCCTGGGCGACATCGGCTTGCTGTCCGGTGCGGTCGTCACCAACTCCGAGGCGATGCGCGCCCACCTGGAGCAGTACATCCCGGCCGAGAAGCTCTCCGTCTCCTACCCGACGGTGGACACCGAGCGACTGCTTGCGACGAAGGACGAGACCCCAGCGGTCGCGCCCTTCCCGCAGGCCGACCCCGGTCTCCGCATCACGGTCCTCGGACGGGTCGAGGAGTCCAAGGGCCAGCACCGCGTCGTGGACGCCCTCGGTGAGCTCCGTGCTCGCGGCGTCACCGCGAGCGTCTGCTTCGTCGGCAGCTGGAAGCGCCCCGGCGAGGACCAGCGCCTCACGGACCGCGCCCGTGCGCTCGGCGTCGCCGACCACGTCGTCTTCGCGGGCGAGCAGCACACGCCGGCTCCCTTCATCGCGGCAGCCGACGTCTGCGTCACACCGTCGACGATCGAGGCGTTCGGCCGCACCACGGCCGAGTACATGACCCTCGGCAAGCCGGTCGTCGCCACCCGCCAGGGCGGCAGCGCCGAACTCATCGAGCCCGGCGTCACCGGTGCGCTCGTCGACGCCGACGACACCGCGGCACTCGCGGACGCCCTCGCCGCCTACGCGGCGGACCCGGATTCGGCCAGGAGGCACGGCGCGGCTGCCCCGGGTCGCCTCACCGCCGTCACGGGTACGGGCCACGACAACGCGGCTGCGATCGCACGGCTGGTCGCCTTGGTCGGCACGGAGGGCTACCAGCTCCCACAGGCCGCCCGCTACTGGTTCGAGCTGCCCGGCGCGTACGCGTCGCTCGGAGCGACGAGCGCCCGTGCCGCCGTGGGCCTGCTGGCGAACCGCGTGCGTTCGCGCTCCGGTGCCGTCGGCCGGCTCCTCGCCCGCCCCGGTGTCGTCGTCCGGAAGTTGGCCCGCCGGTGAGCCGCGACCGCCGTCCGGTCACGATCGTCGTCCCGATCTACGACGACCTGCCGGGCCTCGAACGCTGCATCGAAGCGCTCCTCGAGACCGTCGACTTCTCGGTCGACCGGGTCCTGCTCGCGAACGACGTCGGCCCCCGTGTCGATGCGATCGAGCAGCGGGTCCTCGAGCTGATCGGTGACCACGAGGGCTTCGAGTACACCCGGAACCCGAAGAACCTCGGTTTCGTGGGCAACTGCAACCGTGCCGTCCTCGAGCTCGACCAGACCGGCAACGACGTCCTGCTCCTGAACAGCGACACGGTCCCGATGCCCGGCTTCCTCGACGAGATGACCGCCGTCCTCGGATCAGACGACACGATCGGCGTCGTCTGTGCCCGGAGCGACAACGCCACGATCGCGTCCTTCCCCTACGCCCGCCGCAACCCGCGGGCGAACCTCGCACCGCGCCGCACGCGTGAGCTGCACGGCCGCACGAAGTACCTGCTGCCGCGCTACACGGTGTCACCGGTCGCGATGGGCTTCTGCTTCCTCATCCGCCGCGAGATGGTCGACCGCTTCGGCCTGTTCGACGAGGCCTTCTCCCCCGGGTACGGCGAGGAGAACGACTTCTGCCTCCGGATCAACGAGCAGGGCTACACGTCGGTGCTCGCCAACCGCGCCCTCGTGCTCCACACCGGATCGACGAGCTTCAGCGGTGACCGCGGCCCGTCCCTCCGGCTGGAGCACGAGCGCATCCTGCTCGAGCGCTACCCCTTCTACGGCGGCGCCATCGCCCTGTTCCTCGCCCGCTACCGCGATGCCGTCGACGTCTTCGCCGACGCGTTCCTGCCCGACGACGACGTCGTCCGGGTCGCGCTGCACGTCCCGTCGGAGCTCACGAACGAGGTCGTCGCCCGGGTCCGGTCCACGCTCGAGGCAGCGCCGGACGACGTGGTCGTGACGATCATCGTCCCCAAGGCGCATGTGCGCGTGGCACGCCAGGCCTTCCCCGGGTCCGCGATCGCGGTCGGCGGTCGGCCGCGGCAGATCTTCGACGTCGCGGTCGCGCTCGGCGCGCTGACGACCTTCGCGCAGCTATCGGCCCTCAACGCCAATGCGCCGCGGTGGATCCTCGTCGACCCCGTGTCGCAGGACCTCCGCTGGTCGCACGCGGTCGCGAACCACCGCGCCTCCGCCATCGACCGCATCCTCCGCCGCTTCGAGAACCAGAGCACGAGCTGGCACGACGGTGCTGAGCTCGTCCGCCTCATCCGGACGGCCGTCGCGACCGACATCGATCCGGCTGCGCTCCGGGCCCGCTGGCACGCGGTGTCGGACATCGCCGAGGCCACCGGGCTCCTCGTGCACCGGGCGACCGTCTCCATCCGGCGGCTCACCGCCCTCACCTTCGGAGCACGCAACCCGCGGCTCGTCGCACGCATCCGCTCCATCACCGGCCGCGGTGCCTGAAAGCCGTCCCCGCCGCTGGCCGACCGGTGTCACGGCCGCCCGGCCGTTCCGGCTGGCCGTGGTGCCGTTGCTCGGCGTCTGGGCGCTGTACCAGTGCTTCTGGAACCTCCTCGGACAGAACGTCCACGGCGACGAGTCGATCTACGTCCGCGCGGGCTGGTCCTACCTGCACGGGGACTTCTCGGCGAACCGCGAGCACCCGCCGACGGCGAAGTACCTGTTCGGCGCCGCGCAGGTCCTGTTCGGTCAGGGCGTCCTCGGGCCCCGCATCGTCGTCGGGGTCCTGGTCGTGCTGGTCGGCGCGGCCCTGTTCTGGTGGTTCCGGAAGGAGATCGGCTTCTGGACGGGTGTGCTCGTCGCCGCGGTCTGGCTGCTCACCCCGCGCGACTTCCTCGGCACCCGGGTCGATCGCTACGCGCTGCTCGACCCGGTGATGATCGCGTTCGCCGTCCTCGCCCTCGCGACGGCCTGGGCCTGGATCCGCAGCGGTCGACCGTGGCTCGCCCCGGTCTCCGGCGTGTTGTTCGCGTTCTCGGTGACGTCGAAGGCCTCGACCATCGTGCTGTTGCCGGCGTTCGTCCTTCTGCCACTGCTCTTCCGGCAGCCGCGGCGGCTCCTCACCGGCGGAGTCGCGTGGCTGATCGCCTTCGTGCTGGCAGTGGTCGCCCTCTACGCGCCGATGGGCATGCGGTCCGCGATCGTCCACATGGTCCGGTTCCAGAACGGCCAGAACGAGAACGGACACCCACTCAGCATCGCGGGAGAGGTCCACACGTTCGCGCCGTGGTGGGCGAACGCGTACTTCCTGTGGCACGGCGTCGGCACGGTCACGGCCGTCGTGCTCGTCCTGGGCCTCCTGGCGGCCCTGCTCCTGCGCCCCGGGCGGCTCGTCGCCTTCCTCGGGACCGCCCTCGGCCTGCTCGTGGTCTTCTACACGTTCGTCGCCCACATCGCCCTCGCGAACTACTACGCCGCCTGGATGCCACTGCTCATCGCACTCGCGGCGCTGGGGATCAGTCGCGTGGCCACGGCCGTCCGGGCTCCGATCGGAGCGGTCGCGGTTGCCGTCCTCGTCGTGGCGCTGGCGGTCCCGGCAGCCGCTGACAGCGTCACGATCGCTCGGACGCACCCGACGGGCATCGCCCTCGTCGCCCGGTGGCTCGACGACCATGATCGATCCGCGGGCGGTGTCCTGTTCGCCGCGGCGACCCCGACGCTCACGGACCCGTACTTCGGCGGTCGCGGCTCGATGGAGACCGACGACGGTCCGTTCGTCGCCCTCGTGGTCGGGGACGACCGGCGCTTCCCGCCCTCCGACGAGGTGACCACGTTCCTGCGCGACCACCGCGGGGACCTCCGCCGCACGAGCGTCGACGGCTTCGCCGTCTGGACTCCTCGCTCCGGATCCATCGTGGAGCAGCACCGCCGGCTGACCGTGACCGGCTGACGCACGACCGCGAACGCGACCACCCACCGGCCTGGAGGCACGTGGCGGCCCCGCCCCGCGCCTCCAGGCCGTCAGACGAGGGCATCGATGACGGGCCGGTGCCGGTCCGCCCCGGCCGCGTCCCACCCGCCGAGCACGTGCAGCGTCGCGATGCGGAACGCAAGCGCGCGGACCAGCAGCTGTGACCACTCCGCGACCCCGTCGCCGAGCGCGCCGAGGCGACCGAGCGGGTAGCCGTGCCAGCAGACGGCGTCGACCGCGGCGATGGCGGAGCCGAGCCCGGCCGGGCGCCAGTACGGCGGCCAGTCGATGACGGTCGGCGGGTGCCCGTCGGCGAACAGGACGTTGCCGAGCAGGTCGCCGTGCACGAGTTGGGACGGCGCCCGGACCGGCCGGAAGGCGGCGGCGAGACGGTCCAGCGACGGGTCACGGGGCAGCGGTTCCTCCTCCCACGCCATCCGGTCGGCTCGGCTCCAGGCGTCGTCGGGCCGGTCTGGATCCGACCCGACACCGAGGAACGCCGGGCGGTCGAGGTGGGCGAGCGCGCGGTGGAAGGCCTCACCGGCACGGAGGACGTCCTCGACGCGGCGCTCGTCGGAGTGACCGGGCACGAACTCCCAGGCCTCCCAGTCCCCCGCCCGCCAGGCGCCGTCCGACGTGGCGATCGGCCGCGGAGTCCGGAACGCCGAGGTGTGCGGCAGCTCGGCCAGGACGGTCGCGCGCCAGTCGGTCACGGCCGCGCCGTCGTGCGGGCGCAAGACCACGTCACCGGCGCGCCATGTCAGCCCGCGACCGCCGGCAAGCCGCTCGAGGGACGCTCCGTCCGCCCCGAAGGCGCGCAGCACGCCGACGGGCGGCCCGGCCGTCGTCACACCAGGCAGCGCGGGCCGAGCAGGCTCTTCAGCTCGCCGAACAGGTCGGGTGTGAGGTTCACCGGGAACGGCAACTCGAAGGTCCGAGCGACGTCGTCCTTGAGGAGCTTGAGGCGGACCTCGGTCTCCCCCTGGTGCCGCCCGAGGACGGCAGCGAGTTCGGTCACCGTCGAGGTCGTCGCCTGGCGCTCCGGCAGGCTCAGGGTGAGCGGGCCGGACCCCATCGCGTCGCCGACGTTCGGCTGGAACATGCTCACGGCGTGCAGGGCCTTGCCGTCGTCGCGGACGTTGACACGACCGCGCAGGACCACGATCGAGTCGGCCACGAGCGACGGCCCGAACTCCTGGTACGTCTTGCCGAGGAACATCACGCCGATCTCGCCGCCGAAGTCCTCGATCTGGACGATGCCGTACGGGTTGCCGCTCGTCTTCGCCACCCGGTGCTGCACGCTCGTCAGCAGGCCGGCGACCGTGACGGTCTCGCCCTCGACCGAGTCGTCCGCGCCGATGAGGTCGGCGATGGTGATCGACTGGTGCTTCGCGAGCTCGATCTCGAGCCCGGCCAACGGGTGGTCGGACACGTACAGGCCGAGCATGTCGCGCTCGAACGCGAGCTTGTCGCGCTTGGACCACTCCGGGCGGTCCGGGACCTGCGAGACGGCGGCCGTCTCGGGCTGTTCCTCGGCGACCTCGGCGAACAGCGAGTCGAAGTCGAACCCGACGTTGCCGTGGGCCTCGTCGCGCTTGACCTTCACCGCACCCTCGACCGCGCCCTCGTGGATCTCCACGAGCGCACGCCGGCTGTCGCCGAACTCGTCGAACGCTCCGGCCTTGATCAGCGACTCGACCGTGCGCTTGTTCGCGGACGAGATCGGGATCTTGCGGAGGAAGTCGTGGAACGACTCGAACGCGCCCTTCTCGGTGCGGGCCTTCACGATGTCGTCGACGACGTTGAAGCCGACGTTGCGGATCGCGCCCATGCCGAAGCGGATGTCGTCGCCGACGGCCGCGAAGAAGCCGATCGACTCGTTGACGTCCGGCGGCATGACCTTGATGCCCATGCGTCGGCACTCGTTGAGGTACAGCGCGAGCTTGTCGCGGGCGTCACCGACGGAGGTCAGCAGCGCGGCCATGTACTCGGCCGGGTAGTGCGCCTTGAGGTACGCGGTCCAGAACGACACCACGCCGTAGGCCGCCGAGTGCGCCTTGTTGAACGCGTAGTCGGAGAACGGCAGCAGGATGTCCCACAGCGTCTTGATGGCAGCGGCCGAGTAGCCGTTGTCCTGCATGCCCTTCTCGAAGCCGGCGTACTGCTTGTCCAGCTCCGACTTCTTCTTCTTGCCCATCGCGCGGCGGAGGATGTCCGCTTGGCCGAGGGAGAACCCCGCGACCTTCTGCGCGATGGCCATGACCTGCTCCTGGTAGATGATCAGGCCGTAGGTCGTGCCGATGATGTCCTGCAGGGGCTCGGCGAGCTCCGGGTGGATCGGCGTGATCGCCTGCTCGCCGTTCTTGCGGAGCGCGTAGTTCGTGTGCGAGTTCGCACCCATCGGCCCCGGACGGTACAGGGCGATGAGCGCCGAGATGTCCTCGAAGTTGTCGGGCTTCATCAGGCGGAGCAGCCCGCGCATCGGACCACCGTCGAGCTGGAACACGCCGAGGGTGTCGCCGCGCTGCAGGAGCGCGTAGGCCTCCGGGTCCTCGAGCCCCATGGTCTCGAGGTCGAGCTCGATCCCACGGTTCGTCTTGATGTTGTCGAGGGCGTCACTGATGATCGTGAGGTTGCGGAGCCCCAGGAAGTCCATCTTGATCAGGCCGAGCGACTCCGCTGCCGGGTAGTCGAACTGCGTGACGATCTGGCCGTCCTGCTCGCGCTTCATCACGGGGATGATGTCGATCAGCGGGTCGCTCGACATGATCACGCCGGCCGCGTGCACGCCCCACTGGCGCTTCAGGCCCTCGAGCCCGAGCGCGGTGTCGAACACCGTCTTCGCCTCGGGGTCGGTCTCGACGACCGTGCGGACGTCGACGGCCTCCTTGTAGCGGGGGTGGTCCTTGTCGAAGATCCCGGTGAGCGGGATGTCCTTGCCCATCACGGGCGGCGGCATCGCCTTCGTGAGCTTCTCGCCCATGCCGAACGGGAAGCCGAGGACGCGCGAAGAGTCCTTCAGCGCCTGCTTCGCCTTGATCGTGCCGTACGTGACGATCTGCGCGACGCGCTCCGACCCGTACTTCTCGGTGACGTACTTGATCGCCTCACCGCGGCGCCGGTCGTCGAAGTCGACGTCGAAGTCGGGCATGGAGACGCGGTCCGGGTTGAGGAACCGCTCGAAGATCAGGCCGTGCCGGATCGGGTCGAGGTCGGTGATGCGCATCGCGTACGCCACCATCGAGCCGGCACCGGAACCACGACCCGGACCGACGCGGATGCCGTTGTTCTTCGACCAGTTGATGAAGTCGGCGACCACGAGGAAGTACCCCGGGAAGCCCATCTGGTTGATGATCCCGACCTCGTAGTCGGCGCGCTCCTGGACTTCCTTCGTGATGCCGCCCGGGTAGCGGTACTCGAGGCCGGCAGCGACCTCCTTCTCGAACCAGGAGTGCTCGGTCTCGCCCTCGGGCACCGGGAACTTCGGCATGTAGTTCGCCGTGGTGTCGAACTCGACGTTGCAGCGCTCGGCGATGAGCAGCGTGTTGTCGCAGGCCTCGGGGTTGTCACGGAAGACGTGGCGCATCTGCTGCGGGGTCTTCAGGTAGAACTCGTCGGCGTCGAACTTGAAGCGGTTCGGGTCGTTCAGGGTCGAGCCGGACTGCACGCACAGCAGCGCCGCGTGCGACTTGGCGTCGTGCGAGTGCGTGTAGTGCAGGTCGTTCGTGCCGACCAGCGGGATGTCGAGGTCCTTCGCCAGGCGGATCAGGTCACTCATGATCCGTCGCTCGATCTCGAGCCCGTGGTCCATGACCTCGGCGAAGTAGTTCTCCTTGCCGAAGATGTCGCGGTAGTCCGCCGCGGCCTGGCGTGCTTCGTCGTACTGCCCGAGGCGCAGGCGCGTCTGGATCTCACCAGAGGGGCAGCCCGTCGTCGCGATGATGCCCTCGTGGTACTCCTGCAGCAGCTCGATGTCCATGCGGGGCTTGAAGTAGTACCCCTCGAGCGACGCCTTCGACGACAGCCGGAACAGGTTGTGCATGCCCGTGGTGTTCTCGGCGAACATCGTCATGTGCGTGTACGAACCGGAACCCGACACGTCGTCGCCGCCGCCGTCGCCCCAGCGCACACGGGTCTTGTCCGACCGGTGCGTGCGGGGCGTGATGTACGCCTCGGTCCCGATGATCGGCTTGACGCCGCCGGCCTTCGCGGCCTTCCAGAACTCGAACGCGCCGAACATGTTGCCGTGGTCGGTCACCGCCACGGCGGGCATGCCCTGGGCGGCGGTCTCCGCCACGAGGTCGGAGAGCCTGGCGGCACCGTCGAGCATCGAGTACTCGCTGTGCACGTGCAGGTGGACGAAGGAGTCGGAATCCGACACGGAACCTCCGGTTCGTACGGTCTGCTGCGGGGTGGGAACAGCCTAACCTCGCCCACCCACATTCCCGGGCGCGTCGAGCGCGTCGCCCCGGTCAGCGCACGAGGGGCAGCCAGATGTCGTCGACGATCTCGATGATCCGACGGTCGGGCAGGGGCTTGAGCGACATCACCAGGTCGTGGCGCACCAGGTCGGACGGCAGCGAGGCGATCCCGTCGGGCCAGTCCCGCGCCGGGATCTCGCCACGGGCGACCGCGCGTTCGAGCATCACGCGGCCGACTGTCTCCCGTCCGCCGAGCAGGCGGTCGCGGAGGTCGGCGGGCGACAGCCCGGTCTCGACGTTGATGCTCGCCATGTAGACGCTGATCGCCGCCATGAAGCCAGAGCGGTAGGCGTTGAAGTCCCGGAGTGCCCGGAGCACGTCGCCGCGGAGCGAGCCGGTGTCGACCAGCTCCCGCCGCGAGAACAGGCCGCCGTGCTGCAGCGCCGCGAGCACGAGGTCGACCTTGCCCGGCCAGCGCCGGTAGAGGACGGGCTTCGAGGTGCCGGCCCGGGCGGCCACCCCGTCGAAGGTCAGCGCGGCGTACCCCACCTCCTGCAGCTCGGCCCACGCGGCGTCGAGCAGCGCTTCCTCGAGTTCGGCACCGCGCCGTCGCGTCTTCACAAGATCCACTTGCGTATCTTAACCCCGAGGGCTACCGTCATGCTCGTTAAGAAACGATCACGTATCCAAGGAGCACCGTGGACCGGAACCTCACCAGACTCGCCATCGCCCTGATCGTCGGCGCGATGGCCCCGCTGTTCGACTCGACGATCGTCAGCGTCGCCCTGCACACCCTGAGCCACGACCTGCACGCCAGCGTCGACACGATCCAGTGGGTGAGCACCGGCTACCTCCTCGCGATGGGCGTGACCGTGCCGATCGTCGGCTGGCTGCAGAACCGCCTCGGTGGGCGCCGGCTCTGGATGGCGTCGCTCGTCGTCTTCCTGGTCGGGAGCGTGCTCTGCTCCCTCGCCTGGGACGTCTCCAGCCTCATCGTGTTCCGGGTCGTCCAGGGCATCGGCGCCGGCGCGATGATGCCGCTGCTGACGACCCTGCTCATGCAGGCGGCCGGCGGGCGGAACGTCGGCAAGCTGATGTCCGTCGCCTCGCTGCCCACCGCACTCGGCCCGATCCTCGGCCCGGTCATCGGCGGCCTCATCCTCGGAGCCGGCAGCTGGCCGTGGCTGTTCTGGGTGAACGTCCCGTTCGCGGTCGTCGGGCTGGTCCTGGCGTGGCGGTTCATCCCCGCGGACGGCCCGGTCGGCACGGCCCGCCTCGACGCCGTCGGCCTGGCGCTCCTCTCCCCCGCCGTCGTCGGGGTCCTCTACGGCCTGAGCAACGCCAGCCGGAGCGACGGGTTCGCCCGACTCGACGTCTGGGCCCCGCTCGCCGCCGGGCTGGTCCTGCTCGTCGCGTTCGTGGCCTGGGCGACCCGGCGGCGAGACCGTGCCCTGGTCGACCTGGCACTCCTGCGGCACCGCCCCCTCGCCGCGGCGTCGACCCTGATGTTCCTGATGGGCGCGGCACTCTACGGCGGCATGCTCCTGCTCCCACTGTCCTTCCAGGAGCTGCGCGGCGCCGATGCCCTCGGTGCCGGCCTCCTCCTGATCCCGCAGGGCGTGGGGTCGCTGCTCAGCCGGTCCCTGGCCGGACGCCTGACCGACCGCATCGGTGCGAGGACCGTGGCGGTCGTCGGCTTCGCGGTCGTCCTCCTGGCGACGGTCCCCTTCGCCTTCGCCGACGGCTCGACGAGCCCGTGGTGGATCGGCCTGGTGCTCGTGGTACGTGGCATCGGCCTGGGCGCCGTGATGATCCCGATCATGGCGGTCGGGTTCGTCGGGCTCGCACGACCGGAGATGCCGCACGCCAGCACGATCACGCGGCTCGCGCAGCAGCTCGGCGGCGCGTTCGGCACCGCGGTGCTCGCGGTCGTGCTCGCCGGGGCGGCCGCTGGAGGGGACCCGGCCACGGCGTTCCAGCAGGCGTTCTGGTGGGCGATCGGTGTGACGGCGTTCGCCACCGCGATGGCGTTCCTGCTGCCCGGCCGGCAGCCTGCCGCCGCCACGCCAGCCGCTCCCGTCGCGCAACCCGTCGCCGCGACCGCCGAGTGACCCGCACCGGGTGAGCAGGAATGGTCGGGTCGCGTGACGTGAGCCGACCATTTCTGCTCACCATGCGGGGGTGGGCGCGGCCCACGACGGCCTGGAGGCGCGGGGCGGCCCCGCCACGCGCCTCCAGGCCGGTACGTAGTACGCCCAGGGCACGGCGCGAGGTCGCGAGACACGCCGCACGTCGGGCGCGCCGGTCGCAAGAACTGCCGTTCCGGCGCGTTCCGGGCGACACTTCGTGCGACCTCGCGCACCGGCGCGAAGCGCCCGCCGCCGCGCGCGCTACGCGGCGCGGATGCGGTCCAGCGCCAGCTGCAGGTCGTCCGGGTACTCCGCGGAGTACGACACCCACTGCCCGGTCCGCGGGTGCTCGAAGCCGAGCCGCACCGCGTCGAGCCACTGCCGGGTCAGCCCGAGCTCGTTCGCGAGCACCGGGTCCGCCCCGTACATCGTGTCGCCGACGAGCGGGTGCCGGGTCGCCGCCATGTGCACCCGGATCTGGTGGGTGCGCCCGGTCTCCAGGTGGACTTCGAGGAGGGTCGCAGACCGGAAGGCCTCGAGCGTCGCGTAGTGCGTCACGCTCGGCTTGCCGTCGGCCGTGACCGCGAACTTCCAGTCGCTCGAGGGGTGCCGGCCGATGGGCGCGTCGACGGTGCCGGAGGTCGGGTCGGGGTGCCCCTGCGCGAGCGCGTGGTAGACCTTCTCGACCGTGCGCTCCTTGAACGCCCGCTTGAGGTGCGTGTAGGCCAGCTCGGTCTTCGCGACGACCATGAGACCGGAGGTCCCGACGTCGAGCCGGTGCACGATGCCCGCACGCTCGGCGGCGCCGGAGGTCGCGATCGTGAACCCGGCCGCTGCCAGTCCACCCGGGACGGTCGGCCCGTCCCAGCCGGGCGACGGGTGCGCGGCGACGCCAACGGGCTTGTCCACCACGACGATGTCGTCGTCGTCGTGGACGACCGTCATGCCGGGGACCTCCACCGGGATGATCCGGGGGGCTTCCTTCGGGGTCCACTCGACCTGGAGCCACGAGTCGGCGTGCAGCCGGTCGGACTTGTCCACGGTGACCCCGTCGACGGTCACGCCACCGGCAGCGACGACGTCGGCCGCGAACGAGCGGCTGAACCCGAGAAGCTTGGCGATGGCGGCGTCGACACGCTCACCGGCGAGCCCGTCCGGGACCGGCAGGGAACGCGACTCGGTCACGTGGCGTCGTGCCCGAGGGTGTCCCGCCCGTCACGCGGCGCGCGCGGGTCGTCGGTCACTGTTGCCGCCGTTGCGTCGCGGGGTGCGTCCGGCGTGACGCCGTCGGGTGCCGACGTGGTCGCCGCCGCGTCCGCCGCGCGCTGCTGCTTCGCGGTGAGGGCGCGGGAGCCGTCGAGGTTCACGCCCAAGATCACGAGTAGGACGAAGATCACCATGCTGATGCAGATGAACGAGTCGGCGATGTTGTAGATCGCGGGCATCATCCACGGCGTCGAGATGAAGTCCACCACGTGGCCACGACCGAAGCCGGGTTCACGGAAGAGCCGGTCGAGCAGGTTCCCGAGGGCACCGCCGAGCAGCATGCCGAGCACGAGCGCCCACCACATCGAGCGGATGCGCCGGGCGAAGACGATGATCGCGACCACGACGGCGGTCGACACGATCGAGAACACCCACGTCATGTTCACCGCGAACGAGAACGCGGCGCCGGGGTTCCGCACGTACAGGAGCTGCAGTGCGTTGCCGAGCACGGGGACGACGGTGCCGTACGGCAGGTTGGCGACGACGAGCGCCTTCACGCCCTGGTCGAGTGCCACCACCACGACAGCGGCGAAGGCCAGTGCCGCGATTGCGCGGACACTGACCTTCGCTCGTGGAGCTGGTCGCGACAACGTCAGTTGCCGACGCCCTGCGCCGATGCCGGCGCGGGGGTGAGACCGGACTGCTCGGGGGCCGAGCCGTCCAGCTCGTTGAGCTGCCCCTGGATGTAGCTCTTGAGCTGCGCACGGTAGTCGCGCTCGAAGGTGCGGAGCTCGTCGATCTTGCCCTCGAGCTGGCGCTGCTCCTGCTCGAGCACCGCGACACGCTGACGGTTCGTGTTCTCGGTGTCGGCGATGATCTGGCGCTGCTTGGCCTCGGCCTCGGAGACGAGGCGCGCGGCCTGGGCGGTTCCCTCGGCGATGAGCGCGTCGCGCTTCTCGACGCCCTCGCGCACGTGCTCCTCGTGGAGACGGCGGGCCAGGGTGAGGAGGTTGGTGGTGCCCTCGGTGTCCTCGTCCGCGGCGACCGTGGTGGCCGGAGCGGCGGCGGCGACCGGAGCCGGCTCCGGCGCGGCGGCCACGGGGGCGGGCTCCGGCTCGGGCTCGGGGGTCGCGTCCGGAGCGGGCTGCTCGGCCTGGGCCGGCTTCGGCGCCGACTCGGCGGCCTGCAGGCGCTGACGGAGCTCGTCGTTCTCGGCCGTCAGGCGGCGCAGCTCGACCACGACCTCGTCGAGGAAGTCGTCGACCTCGTCCTGGTCGTAGCCCTCGCGGAACTTCGTCGGCTGGAACCGCTTGTTGACTACGTCTTCCGGCGTCAAAGCCATTGCCGTCACCTCAATAGAACTGCTGAACGTGTGGAACCGTCTCGGTCCGACCGAATGTACCAGTCGTACCGGGCGGTGCGGATGCCACGCCGGGGCGAGCATCGATCCCGACCACCGTACACCGACGGTGACCGTGAATCGTGAACCGTGCCCTGGCGTGGCGCGTGTCGCGGCTGAACCGCGACTAGATCAAGTAGCGGACGACCGTCATCGCGATGATGACGACGAGCATCACGATCGTCCACCCGAAGTCGAGCGCCACCGGCCCCATCCGCAGCGGCGGGAGCGCCTTGCGGACGGTGCGGATCGGCGGATCGGTCACGGTGTAGACGAACTCGGAGACCACGAGGAGTCCCCCGCGGGGCCGCCAGGAGCGGTTGTACGCCTGCACGATGTCGAGCGCGAACCGCCCCCACATCGTGAAGAAGTAGAGCAGGAGGAGGAAGTACAGGATCGTGAAGATCGCGGACACGATGGGGCTCGCTCGGCTCGGGTGAGCGTCGTCACGTGACGACGCTCACGGGGCGGGTGGGCCTGAGGGACTCAGGACTGGGCGAAGAAGGACGCCTCGATGTCGGACTCTACCTCAGGCGCCTCACCGCTCACCGCGACGTGCGCCGGGGAGAGGAGGAACACCTTGTTGGTGACCCGCTCGATCTTGCCGTAGAGGCCGAGCGACAGGCCGGAGGCGAAGTCGATCATGCGACGGGCGTCCGCCTCGGTCATCTGCGAGAGGTTGATGATGACGGGGATGCCGTCGCGGAAGCTCTCGGCGATGGACTGGGCGTCCTTGTACTCGCGCGGGTGGACGGTGAGGATCTCGTTCATTTCCTGGACCGGTGCTGCCTTCTGTGCGGTCGTGTGCGAGCGGCGGAGCGGGGTGACCTGGGCGCCGCGCTGGTGGGTGTGCGTCTTGGTCTCGACGGGAGCAGGGGCCGCGGCGGGCGCGGGGGCCTCCTGTGCGACCGGAGCCGGAGCCGGCGTCGGCGCCGCGGCCGGAGCGGACTGCTGCCGCGCGGGCTGCTGCTGCGGCTGCTCGTCCTCGTACTCGAGTTCCTCGTCGGCGAGGCCGAGGTAGACCATCGTCTTCTTCAGCGGGTTGGCCATGGTTCCTCCGGAGTTCGTGCTCGTGGATGCCCTTGGGACGAGGCTAGGGCGTGACCGGCCGTTCTCCCGTGATTGCGGTGCCGATCCGGAGGTGTGTCGCGCCCTCTGCGATCGCCTCGGCGTAGTCGCCGCTCATCCCAGCGGAGATGTCCGTGGCATCCGGCGCGAGCGACACCACCCGCTCGGAGATCGACCGGAGCCGGGCGAAGGCCGCACGGGGTTCCTCGTCGAGCGGCGCCACGGCCATGACGCCCCGCAACCGGATCGTGCCGGTCGCCAGGACCCGCGCCACCATGGCCTCGACGTCGTCGGGCTGCACGCCCCCGCGACCGGGGTCGTCGGTGAGGTTGACCTGCACGAACCCGTCGACCACGGGTGGCTCCGGTTCGGCCTCGTTCGGGGCGAAGGCGTCGACGACCGAGGTGCGGTCGAGCGACTGCACGACGTGCGCGTAGCGCCGGACCTGCCGTGCCTTCTTCGACTGCAGCTGCCCGACGAAGTGCCACCTCAGCGGCAGGTCGGCGAGTTCCGCGGCCTTCGCCTGCGCCTCCTGGTGGCGGTTCTCCCCCACGTCGGTGACGCCGAGCGCCGCGAGTGCACGGACGAGCGACGCCGGGTGGAACTTCGTGACGACGACGAGCGTCAGCTCGTCCGCAGACCGCCCTGCGGCTCGCGCCGCGTCGGAGATGCCCTGCCTGACGGACGCGAGACGCGCCTCCAGTCCGCCGTCTGGTGACGGGTCGGTCTGGAGGCGCGGGTCGTCTGACAACGCTGCTTACTTCAGGAAGTCGGGGACGTCGAGCTCGTCGTCATCGTCGTCGAAGGCCGGGTCGGCGGCGCGCTGCGCCGGCGCCTCGTGCTCCTGCGACGCCCAGGAGGGCGACGAGTCCTCGATCGAGCCGGTGCCGCCGGCGGAGGCCACCGGCAGGGTCGCGCCGGCCTCGGGGTCGACGTAGCTCGAGCGGCGTTCCTTCTGCTGCTGCTGCGGCTCGCCACCGTCGAAGCCCGCGGCGATGACGGTCACGCGGACCTCGTCGCCGAGAGTGTCGTCGATGACCGCACCGAAGATGATGTTCGCCTCGGGGTGGACGGCTTCCTGCACCAGGCGGGCCGCGTCGTTGATCTCGAAGATGCCGAGGTTCGAGCCACCCTGGATCGAGAGCAGGACGCCGTGCGCACCGTCGATCGATGCCTCGAGCAGCGGGGACGCGACGGCGAGCTCGGCGGCCTTGATGGCACGGTCGGCGCCCCGCGAGGACCCGATGCCCATGAGCGCGGAACCCGCACCCTGCATGACCGACTTGACGTCGGCGAAGTCGAGGTTGATGAGACCCGGGGTCGTGATGAGGTCGGTGATGCCCTGCACGCCGGCGAGGAGCACCTGGTCGGCGGTCGCGAAGGCCTCGACCATCGAGATGCCGCGGTCGCTGATCTCGAGCAGGCGGTCGTTCGGCACGACGATGAGCGTGTCGACCTCGTCCTTGAGCCCGGCGACGCCGTTCTCGGCCTGGGACTGACGACGCTTGCCCTCGAAGCTGAACGGCTTGGTGACGACACCGATGGTGAGCGCACCGATCGACTTCGCGATGCGGGCGACCACGGGCGCACCACCCGTGCCGGTCCCGCCGCCCTCGCCGGCGGTGACGAAGACCATGTCGGCGCCCGCCAGGGCCTCTTCGATCTCCTCGGCGTGGTCCTCGGCGGCACGGCGGCCGACCTCGGGGTCCGCGCCGGCGCCGAGGCCGCGGGTGATCTCGCGGCCCACGTCGAGCTTGACGTCGGCGTCGCTGAGGAGCAGGGCCTGTGCGTCGGTGTTGATCGCGATGAACTCGACCCCACGGAGGCCGAGCTCGATCATGCGGTTGACGGCGTTCACGCCGCCGCCGCCGACACCGACGACCTTGATGACGGCGAGGTAGTTGTGGTTCGTGGTCACGTCAGTCAGGCCTCCGGTCGAACCCTCAACCTCTACTTGAAGTTCAGGGGCAATGCTGGTAGATGTGGTGCTGGCTTCGACGCTACGGGTGCGCTCCGGGCACTGTCGCCCCGCCACGCCGCGTGTCGCGCGATTCCGCGACTTCTTCCGCTACTTCTTCGCGCGGATGATGCCGTTGTCCGGTGCACTGACGTCGTACTCGACGACGACGCCGGGGTTCCGCGCCGCGTGGTCCTTGACGAGGGCAGCGAGCAGGGCGGCCTTGGCGTCCGACTGCTCCGGGTTGCCCCAGACCACGCTCGAGCCGTCCTTCAGGGCGAGCGTCACGTCGTCGGCGGTCGACGCCTTCACGCTCGTGACCTGCGCCCGCACCGTCGACGGCAGCGCCAGCACGACCTCGGTCATGGTGCGGAACACCGACGAGCCGAGCTTCGCGTTGCCGACGTCGGCGACGGGCATGTTCGCGGGCTGCTTCGGCGAGGACTGCACGACGATGCCGGCCGGGTCCACCAGGTCGAAGGACTTCCCCGACTGCACCGCCACGACCGGGGTGCGCTCGGTCACCGTCACCACGAGGGTGTGCGGCGGCGCTTCCTCGGTCACGTAGCTCTCGATGAGGGGGAAGCCCGCGACGTCCTGCTTGATGGCGTCGAAGTCGAGCCGGGCGAGCGGGGTGCCGATCTGGTCGGAGAGGGCCTGCCGGAGCTGGGTCTCGTCGACGCGGTTCGTGCCCTTGATCTCGATCGTCTGCAGGGCCATCAGCGGCGAGAACACCGCGACGAGGATCGAGACGCCGAACACCAGGACGATGCTCGCGGCGGTGATCCAGGCCGCGCGGCGGTGCCGACTGCGACGGGTGAAGCGACGGACCTCGGCCCGTTCGAGCAGGCGACGGCGGCGCTTCGCGACCCGGGCCTCACGCGCGGTCTCGGCAGCGCGGACGCCGGCGCCGATCGGGGGCCTCGTGGTCGTCGTGGTGCTGGTCCGCGTCGACGTGCAGGTCGTCGACGGTCGCGTCCGACGCCGGGCGCGACTCGGGGTGGTCCTCGTCGGGGGTGTACTCGCGGAGGCGGTCCTTGACGGTCGAGAACCCTGCGCCGAGACCGGCACCGAGCCGACGACCGGCAGCTCCGGCGAACGCCCCTGCCCGGTCGCGAGCCGACGTGCCGGGCTCTTCCGGAGAGGTGGAGGCGACCGGTTCGTCGACCGCGTCCTGCGGGGCGGGGTCGGGCTGCGCCTCCCGGACGTCCTGCCGCTGATCCCGCGACGGACGCCGCGGGATCAGCGGGGCACGGCGCTGCCGGGGCGCCTGGGCGTCACCGGCGGACGCGTCCGGCTGCGCCGGGCGCTCGTCGAACCCCTCCGGACGCTTCACCGGGTGAGCGCGCTCTCGTCGTTCTGCAGCGCGCCGATGACCTGCCGGGATGATCCGGTACACGTCGCCGCAGCTCAGGGTCATGATGATGTCACCCTCGCGCGCGACGGCGGCAGCGCGGCGGCGGCCTCGTCCCAGTCGGGCAGGAACTCGACGCGGGACTGGTCGGCCGAAGCGCTCCTGCCACGAGGGCACCGGTCACGCCGGGCTCCGGGTCCTCGCGGGCGCCGTAGACGTCGAGCACGACGGTGTGGTCGGCGAGCTCCTCGTAGACCTTCGCGAAGTCCCCGGCCATCAGGCGCGTGCGGGAGTACAGGTGCGGCTGGTGGATCGCGATGATCCGACCGTCGCCGACGACGTTCCGGGCGGCCCTGAGCGCCGCGGCGACCTCGGTCGGGTGGTGGGCGTAGTCGTCGTACACGGACACGCCGCGCTCGACGCCGTGCAGCTCGAAGCGGCGCTGGGTGCCGCCGAAGGACTCCGATGCCGCGGATGGCGTCCGCCGGGGCGACGCCGAGTCCGGTCAGCACCGCGAACGCACCGACGGCGTTGATCGCGTTGTGGCGCCCGGGCACGCGGAGGGTCAGGTGGGTACGCCGTACCGTCGGCACGGAAGTCGACCTCGACCCCGGCGGACTCGGTGATGCCCTCGATGCGGACGTCGGCGTCGACGGCCTCGCCGAAGGGTGACGACCTCGGGGGCGTCCTCCCGCTGGCGGACACCGGCGGTGACGGCCTTCGCGCCCGCGTCGTCGCTCGAGATGACGACCCGCTCGGAGGCCTTCGCGGCGAACTCCACGAAGGCCTCGGTGAAGGCCTCCTCGCTGCCGTAGTGGTCGAGGTGGTCGGCGTCGACGTTCGTGATGAGCGCGACCGACGACGTCGTACAGCACGCGCCGTCGACTCGTCGCTCGGCGACCGACGGTGAACCCGGTGACGGACCCCGCGCGACGGCTCTCCAGGCCGGCTCGACCAGGCCGTGTGGCGGAGGTCTTGCCGTGGGCACCGCGACCGCGACGAGGCGGTGCTCGGGCGAGCCGGCGGCAGGCCGCGGCGCTGGGCCTCGAGGAGTTCGGGGTTGTCCGGCAGAGCGCGCTCGTGACGACGATGGTGTCCGCGTCGCCGACGTTCGCGGCGTCGTGGCCGATGTGCACCTCGGCGCCGAGGTCGCGCATCGTGCCGGTGGTGGCGGTCTCGCGGGAGTCGCTGCCCGTCACGCGGTGGCCGGCGGCGAGGAACAGCCGGGCGATGCCGCTCATGCCGGAGCCGCCGATGCCGACGAAGTGCACCGTGCCGAGGTCGTCCGGGATCGGCTGCGTCAGGTCCGGCTTGATGGTCATCGTTCCTCCGTGGTGCTGTCGTCCTGCGCGGTGGGCGCGTCCTTCGCGCCTCGTGCGCGCTTCGCCGCGTCGAGGACGAGGTCGGTCATCCGGTCGGCGCCGTCGCGGTGCCCGACGCTGCCGGCGCGCACCGTCATGTCCGCGATCCGGGCCCGGTCCTGCAGGATGTTCAGGAGCTGGAACGTCACCCAGTCCTCGTCGAATTCCGCGTCGGCCACGAGGACCGCTCCCCCTGCGTCGACGACGTCCTTCGCGTTGTGGCGCTGCTCGCCGTTGCCGACAGGGTACGGCACCAGGACGCTCGGCAGCCCGACGGCGGTGAGCTCGCAGACCATGCCGGCACCGGCACGCGAGACCACGAAGTCGCTCGCGGCGTACGCCAGGTCCATCCGGTCGCAGTACTGCAGGACGTGGTAGCCGTCGAGGTCGCTCGGGCCGAGGTCCGAGTTGCCGCCGACGACGTGCAGGACCTGCCAGCCGGCACCGACGATCGTCGCCGCGGCCTTGTTCACCGTGCGGTTGATGCTGCGCGCGCCGGACGACCCGCCGGTGACGAGCAGGACCGGACGGTCGGCGTCCAGCCCGAACTCGGCGAGCCCCTCGGCGCGGCTGGCGCGACGGTCGAGCGACTCGATCTCGCGGCGAAGTGGCATCCCGACGAGCCGGCCGTGCCGGAGCCGGGTGTTCGAGAAGGTGAGCCGACGTGCTCGGTGAGGAAGGCCGCCAGGCGGTTCGCCAGGCCGGGCTTCGCGTTCTGCTCGTGCACGACGATCGGGGTGCCGGTGCGCTTCGCCGCGATGTAGGCCGGGGCGGCTGCGTACCCACCGACGCCGAGGACGACCTCGACGTCGTGCTCGCGGATGATCTGCTCGGTGCGCTTGACGGCGCCCCAGAAGCGCTGCGGGAAGCGGAGCGCGGCGGCGTTCGGCTTGCGCGGGAACGGCAGGCGCGGGATGGTCAGCAGCTCGTACCCGCGCATCGGGACGAGCCGGGACTCGAGGCCCTCGGCGGTGCCGAGGACGATGACCTCGGCGTCCGCGTCGCGCTCGGTCAGCCGATCGGCGACCGCGAGCAGCGGGTTGACGTGGCCGGCGGTGCCGCCGCCGGCGAAGAGGTACGTGCTCACCGGAGTGTTCCGTTCAGGGTGCTGCGGCCCGTCGGGCCGTCGAGGGATCACGGCCGGACGGGCCGTTCTTGCCGGGAGGTCGCGCGCGAACGACAGGACCACGCCGATGGCGACGAGCGTCATGATCAGCGCGGACCCACCGGCCGAGATGAGTGGGAGGGGGACGCCGAGGACCGGCAGCAGGCCGAGGACCACGGCGATGTTCACGAGGGCCTGGCCGATGATCCAGGCGAGGATGCCGCCCGTGACGGTCTTGACGAACGGGTCCTTCGACTGCCGGATGACCTTGATCATGCTGACGGCGAGCACCAGCGCGGACCACACGACGCGCCGATGACCCGAGTTCCTCGCCGATGATCGCGAAGATGTAGTCGTTGTCCGCCTCGGGCAGCCACGACCACTTCGCCTTCGAGTTGCCGAGCCCGACGCCGAACACGCCACCGGACGCCAGTGCCCACATGCCGTGCACGGCTGCCAGCAGAGGTCGGCGTACTGGTTCGAGTCCGTGCAGCCGGACAGCCAGGCGCTGATGCGGACCTGGCGGGACGACGACGCCATCGTGACGAACGGCAGCAGCACGGCCATCGCGACCACGCCGACGAGCAGGTGCTTCGCCGGGCCCCCGCCGACGTAGAGCGCGCCGAGCACGAGGATGAGCATGATCATCGCGGTGCCCTGGTCGCCACCGAGGATCACCAGCCCGAGGGACAGGAGCGAGGCGATCCCGACCGGGATGAAGACCTCTTTCCAGTCGTCGAGCTTGTCCCGCTTGACGTACATGATCGCGCCGATGCCGAGCACCAGCCCGAGCTTGACGACCTCGGACGGCTGCGCGGTGAACGAGCCGATGCCGATCCAGTTCCGGTTGCCCTGCACGTCGATGCCGAGCGCGGCGTGTACACGAGCAGCTGCAGTGCCAGGGCAGCGCCGAGCAGCCGCATGGCCCACTTCCGCCAGAGCCGCGCCGGCACCCGGCTGACGATGAGCATGAGCGGCACGCCGAGCACCGCGTACAGGCCCTGACGGGAGGCGGCGCCGAAGAAGTCGTGCGTCGCGGCGTACTGCTCGACGCTCGACGACGACAGGACCATGACGACACCGAAGACGACGAGGAAGAGCGTGACGCCGAGGATCGTGTAGAAGGTGCTCGACTCGGCGACGAAGACGTTCTTGACGGCGACGACGGCGCGGTTCGTGGTGCGCGTGGGCGCGGTACCCGCGCTCGTGCTCGACGTCGTCCGAGCGCCCCGGTCGCGGCCGTTACGCCCCTGCGGAAGATCCGTCGTCGCCATCGGCGTTGCCTCCCAGGTGCTCGTGGACCGCGGCCGCGAAGCGCTCGCCCCGGTCCGCGTAGGAGCCGAACTGGTCGAACGACGCCGCGGCGGGGGCGAGGAGGACCGTGTCGCCCGGCCTCGCGACCGATGCGGCATGCCGGACCGCCTCGGGCATGACCTGATCAGTGTCCGCTGCTTCGACCTGCAGGACGGGCACCCCGGGCGCGTGTCGCGCGAATGCCTCGAGGACGGGCGCACGGTCGGTGCCGATCACCACGACGGCGCGGACGTCCGGCCCGAAGCGCTCGACGAGTCCGTCGACGTCGACGCCCTTGAACAGGCCCCGACGATCCACACGACAGTGTCGAACGACGCGAGCGACGCGGTGGCCGCGTGCGGGTTCGTCGCCTTCGAGTCGTCGACCCAGGTGATCCCGTCGGCGGTGGCGACGAGCTCGGTGCGGTGGTGTCCGCGGGAAGCCCTGCACGGCCGTCCGGATCGCGCTCGGCTGCACGGAAGCGGCGCGGGCGAGCGCGGCGGCGGCGAGGACGTTCATCGTCATGTGCGGGCTCGCGAGTCCGGCCTGCTCGAGGTCGGCGACGGTCGCGAGTTCGAGCGCGCTGCTCTGCCGGTTCTCGGCGAACGCGCGGTCGCACAGGACGTCCTCGACCACCCCGACGTCACCGGGCGGCCGATGCCGGGGCGAAGCGGCACGGCAGCCCTCGACGACGTCGGCCTCCTCGACCATGTGCCGGGTGACCTCGTCGGTCGTGTTGTAGACGCACGCCATCACGGTGCGCTCGTAGACCTTGGCCTTGGCGGCGCGGTAGGCCTCGGAGGAGCCGTGCCACTCGAGGTGGTCGTCGGCGATGTTCAGGCACGCGCTGGCGAGGGGCACCACGGCACCGTCACCGGACGTCGGCATGTAGTGCAGCTGGTGGCTCGACAGCTCCACCACGAGGACGTCGAAGCCGTCCGGGTCGCGGACGACGTCGAGCACGGGCACGCCGATGTTGCCGCAGGACACGGCACGGAGTCCCCCGGCCTCGAACATCGCCGTGGTCAGCTGCGTCGTGGTGGTCTTGCCGTTCGTGCCGGTGATGGTCACCCAGGGGGCGGCGACCGGCCGGCGACGACCTTGTCGCGCACGCGCCAGGCGAGCTCGATGTCGCCCCAGACGGCGCTGTTGGCGACGGACCACTGCACGGTCGCGTTGTGCGGCGGCAGGCCCGGCGACACGATGACGACGTCGGGCGCCTGCGTCCGCAGGGCGTCGGGCACCGAGTCCAGCGGCGTCTGCACGAACTGCGCGCCGATCACGTCGAGCAGCTCGACGCTGTCGGACGGGGCGTCGGTCGAGTAGACCGTCACCACGCTGCCGAGCTCGACGAGGGTGTCGGCGACCGAGAACCCGGTGGCGCCGAGGCCCAGGACGGCGACGTTCAGCCCCTTCCAGCCCTCGGCGTACCAGCTGTCCAGACCTTCCAGGCGGGCGTCAACCAACTCGTGCGATCCATTCGAGGTAGAAGAGTCCGACACCCGCGGCGACGCAGAGTCCCGCGATGATCC